>NZ_AP043743.1:0-25723 GCF_055396225.1 Halorubrum tibetense | reverse complement strand
CGACGCTAACGGATTCCTTACCGAGACAAACGCGAGTGAAGTGTTCTATCTCATTGCTCGGTTCGAAGGCGTCGATGACGTTCCGACAGACGCCTCGCTGCGGGAAGCTGATCGAGACATTCGTGCTCTTGAACGGCAGGGATTGGAGCTTGAAGCAGCTGACTGGCGACTGGCAGCAGAAGTGAAAGCCGATGGGAGCATCTCACTGGCCGACGCGTACGCTGTTGCGCTCGCCCGCGAACGTGACGCGACGCTCGTCGCCGGGGCTGACGATGACTTTGACGAGCTCCCTATCGAAGTTGACCTGCACCGGTTCCGAGACCACGGTGTGTAGAAACTCTCTCTACCCAACGACACTATTTCATGTCAACTTCTCCAAACTAACCCTTTTAAATAACTGTAGGTTTAAATTGTGTGTGACAGCCCACGATAGAAAACCGTCAGCAGCAGACGCCCTCGGTGTTGATACGTACTTCCGCCTATACATCGGGGCGCTTCGAATCGACGATCCCACACGTCGCCTGATTGCATGCTATGTAATCTTGCTTGCAGGGCGACTTGGGATGCGACTGCAAGAAATTCAGCATCTGCGTGAATCCTGGATCGATTGGAAACGCGGAGAGATCTGCATCCCCGCATTCGATCCCTGCGGATGTAAACGATGCTGGATTGGCGCGCTTGATGTATGGGGTCGAAAAGGATTGAAGGAACTGCAAGACGCCGGTGAATGGGAATCCGGCGTCTCTTGGAAGAACCTGACAGCCAAAGAGCGAGAAGAAGTAACAGAACAAGCTGAGTTCTGCACCCCCGAGAACTTGCAGGAGATAGTCTGCACGATAAAGTGGTCACCGAAGTATGATCGGTCAGCACGCGTAATTGCGTTCGGCTGGTCGTATCGAATCACTGCCTGTCTGGTGGCGTTTTTCGACGAGCTGGATTGCCTCGATTGGAATCAATATTCCATCAACCGGCTGCTGAAAGAGGCCGCAGAAAACGCCGACGGTGTTGACCCATCGAAGGTTTCTGCCCACCGTTTGCGGGCGACAGGAGAGACGTTCCTCGCTGACGCGTCGGTCGATGTGAAGATGCTCCGTGATCTTGCTGGCTGGCAAGACCTACAGACAGCGTTGTACTACATAGCGAAAAGCGGTCGCATCAATACCTGGAAGCTGTATCACGTCATGGGGAAAGGCGACGAAGCCCCACCCGTCGTACCCGAGGACCCCGAGCATCAGTTCCCAGTCATCGCTAACCCGCTTCCGTTCCAGAATGAACCATTCTACCCGGTCACCCCTGACGGCGACGCGTACGATGAAGAGGCTCGCCGGGAGCGGCACCGAGAGCAGGAAAACAAGCCAATCCCGTTGCATCACCCACGCGACGTGAACCTACCGTACGGTCGTGCTGGCTTTCCGAACGAAGATCAGATCCATTACGATCCGACTGATCACGAGCTGCCGGGACACATCGACCGTGATTCAGATCGCGTCGAAACGAAAGATGGAGCTCCCGTCACAAGGGCGACAACGCTGGTCGATGTTGAAAACCCTCACCGAGTCCCCCGGTCACGCGATCCTGAACCCGGTAAGCATCGAGCCGATTGGGTGAACAGTGAACTCGATACCTTCCTCGACCAAGATAGTGATGACAGTACAACGCTGTCAGTCATCGGCCTCGGTGGAGCTACTGCTTACGGAACGCTTCGAAGCGCCTCAACAATTCGTAGTCGGCTTCGCAGAGAGTGGAACGAACACTGGGTGAGCAATGGTGGGGCAGCACCCGATGCGACGAAGTTCGGCAAGGGAGTTGCCATGTACTTCCTGCTGATTGTGTTCCCACTGTCTGTAAACTTCGGACTCATCTTCGGCCTCTGAACCGCGCGCGCCAGCTGCGTTCAACCTGTACTTATTTACGTGGCGACAGCAGATTGAGTGCTCTGAAGTACGATAACGAACGCACTTGCGGGCGGTTCCCCGGGCACACCCCTGCGTCGGATAGCCCAAACCACCTGTACAGTACGGTCGTGCTGTCACTCCAAGCTACAGACTATCAGCGGCCATATTCCCAATCCCGTAACCCACTCCTCGCTTCATCTCGGGTTGTGTGTCGATACTTTTCCTGTGTCCCAACTACTACCCACTAACCAACAAGCCAACTCGAAAGGACCGATTGTTGGTTAGCTTGTACGACTACAGATTAGGTGTTGACACATCCGGCTGGGATGCGGGAGAGCTTCCCTTTACAATATAGTCGTACTGTCAGTCTGTCCCCCAGGTCGTGAATACGTACCCCCGACCTGTGTAGCAACCACCTCATCGCCGGTTCTGTATCGATTTCCTATCATCGCCATCGTGACAGCGACTCCTAGCAGATTTCAGACCGGCTTCACAAACTAACCAACAAATACAACGATGAAATGGGTTTGTTGGTTAGCGCGGATTCACAGGGGCGACGTACTGCGACGTGATCGTCTCACCCTCACGCCACTGAAGGTAGTAATAGTCCCGACCATCGATTGTCTTCGTTGTGAGCGTCCCTTTCGACCGGGGGATGTCAGCCGCTTCGAACGCGTTTTCGAGTGCTTCTTCCCACGCATCGTTATCGTCCCATTCCTCTGGTACGTCTGGCTCGCCCCGGTCAACATCTTCACGGTATACGACGTCGGGACCGAGACTTGGCTTCCGGTGGACTGCCGCGAGTTCATCAGCCGCAGCAGCCATTTCACTCGCCACCTGGAGTGCGAAATCACGATCATCAACAACGGTCTGGCCGATACGTTCATCCCGACCGTCTTCGTCAACTGTCCAGAGGCGAATGAGGTAGCCGTAGACGGGATCGTCTACATCTACCGCGAGACTGTACTTCTGTTTTGGATGAACGAACGTCACGATGTTCGCACGCTCATGTCGTTGTCCGTCGCTGGCCCATCGAGCGAGCTCAGTCCCCTCGGGTGGGTCTGGAAGAATACCATCCGTCATACTAACCAACAAACACCCGAATCTACTCATTTGTTGGTTAGCTAGTACGACCTACAGTATGAATTGCCGTCACCCGATTTTAACCTGCTCAGCGTCAGAGGCGCACAAAATAGTCGTGCTGCCAGTCGGTAGTCTCCACTGTGAATCCATACTAACAGCTCATTGACGGTGTCGATCCGCCCGATCAGAGAGCCACCGCTGTTCATACCGCCCTTCGAGACCCGACTGAAGCGACAGGGGGGCTGTTACCCGGGGGGCGGACCAGCTGTGACCTCATCGGGAGCAGGAAGCGTTGCTGTTCCCACCCCGTGTTGAGACCGATCTTCGTTCTGAGGTGAGGGAACCCGGACAAACCACGTATAATATTGTTCTAAGGAATCTTGTCCAGGGTAGTCGTTCTCCTCGGACTGAGTACCAGGCGTATCGATAGTCGGGAGCTCCACATCTCCACTACCGGGCTCGTCGATGGAGTGATACTCATTTGCCAGCCCTTCACCTGGGTCGTGCCGTTCTAAGTATCCCATCTCGCTGAGCTCCGCAAGAACTCGTCTCACCGTTCGGCGCGAGCAATCGACTGTGTCGACAAGATCGCTTACGGTGAACTCCTGGTCGCGGAACTGCTGGGCAGCCCGGGCGACTTCTTGCGTACTCTCAGAGAACGCTCGAACGACGGCTCCGTCTCCCACGACGGGGAGATCTTCGTGTAGCGCTGCGGTATGAGCGAACACGATTGCGCCTTCCTCGTCACGCCCGAACCGCAGGATTGCTTGCAAGGTCTGGTCCTGACGCATATGCTTCAGGTACGTATTCCCGGTTGGGCAGCCGTAGTCGAGGGCTTCACCGCGTCCGGTTCGTGACACCTGTTCCCCGGCGAGCGCTGCCCATTTTTCGACCGTGTAGTCTCCGAAGTGCTGGCACCCGAGTACGACGCCGAGATTCAACTCGCCCATAGCGTTCGACCCGGTAACGTTCCCGTAGTGATCTATCGCGCTGATGTCGTCCTCGATTTCGTCTTCGATTTCCTGCCGAACGACTCTCGTGGTGATCACCCCAGGTTTCGACGTTGACGTGAGGGTATCCCGTCGCAACCGCCCTGCGCCGTACTCTTCTGCGACGGCTCGAACCAGGGCGATGTCGCCGTCGAAGTTCTTGCCTTTCGTGCTTCCCTCGTAGGTTTTCGTGTGCGGCGTCGTTTGCACCACCTGTAAGTTCAGCGTCTGCTGTAAGAACTCTCGGCGTGCTCGCGGCGTCTCGTGAATATCGCGCCGTTCAACGTTTTGCCCGATAGCGAGTTCCCACAGGTGTTCACGGCCTGTTGCGTCGAGACCGATTACTGAGTTCCGCTGTCCGTTCCGAGCGGTGGATTCTGGCGGTTCATGGATCAGCGCGCCGTGATGGTTCCGATCAACCAGTACTGTGTTCCGTCCGAGACGGACCTGCTTCACGTTCGTTCCGTTGTCGCTATCGAGGTCGAATCCGAACGCGTCGGTGGTTAGCTCCGTCGCGGTGTCATCGTCAGCTATCGTGCCGTACAGCAGCAGGTACGCTTTCGGGTGAGCGTACCCGTCGCGGGCGTGAATAGCGAGTTCCCGGCACCCATCTTCCCCGCCTTCAACAGCGGTCAGCGTCGCCTGAACGAGTTCCGCCGCCCCCTCACGGTTGGCTTCGAAGGCGTTCACAGCCTGGTCAAACATGCTGGCGAGGTCGCCTTCGAGGCAGGCTGGTGGCGTCTCCGCGAGTAACTGTTGGTCGTCTATCGTTTGGAACGGGAATAGCAGGTCTGTCAGCCCGGTGAGAACGTCTTCTTCAACGTCGTCCACTACCGCCGTGTTGACGTTCGAGTCCTGCCTTGCATCGTCGATGGCTGTTTGGAGTTGCTCCCGAGCAGCGCTGACAGCGTCTACGTCCCACGTCGGGTGGAGCCGCGTAACCGCTTCTAACGCGTCTGTCAGCCCGAGGTCTGCGACTGTCTCGGTACGAGCCTCTAAGAACCGTTCTGCTCCGTGAAGGACTTCCAAGGCATCGTGAAGCGCATCGAGTCGGGTGGCCGCACGTTCGAACGCCGGGATGTCATCAGTTACAGTCCCGGTTAGCCATCCACGGACAGCGTCGTCGTTCCAGAGATCCTGTTCGAATATATCCTGCCGGTCTTCAACGTCGGAATGAAGCGACCGCGCAAGCCACGTCGCGTGATCGAGGAAGGATTCACTGAACTGCTCTTCGAACGCGCCGCCTGGGAACTCGTCGATAGCAACGACTCGCGGCTCCAACTCAGTCCGGTCGTTCTCGCGCTCGTAATAGGTACGCGCGCCCGCGACATGGCCATGGCCGTAATGACCGATCAGCAGGTCCTTCGGCGCTTTCGGATCAGTGACCGCTTCCCACGCCAGCGAATACGGGCAGTCATGCCCGTCGTCTTGGCAAGGTAGGTCCTCTCCGAACAGCGCCTTCGCATGTGTGTGTAGCTCTTGAGGCGAATGACCCAGTGCTCGCGTAGCGTGGACTACGAGCGCCCACGCGTCGCCGTGCTCGCCGTTCGCTGTCGGGCAACTCCCGCGATCCAACTCGATGTCATCGCTGTCGCCCTCAACATGTACCTCGCTGTCGTCAGTATCTTCATCGTCTTCAAGATCGGCATCGATGCGTTCGACGAGTTCATCCCGGTCTCGCAGGATGTCCTTCCCTTCTTCACGGACGAGCCGGACAGCGTCGTGGACAGCCATCTCATCAATGCTGTCTTCAGCAAAAATAGGGAGATGCATCCAAGACAATCCGTAGTCTTCAGCCTTCGCGGCGACTTCATCCATTAACTCGTGGCGCGCTCCGAGGTACAACGCGGGATGATCGGACGCGTTCTTCACGACCGACGTGGTCTTTCCGAGCGCTGGCAGCGCGGTGAGCAGGTTCGCCTTCGAGCGGTCGTCTGCGAGGTCGCAGTACAGCGCCTCGACATCGCTGCGGGCCTCATCGAGCGCACTGGTATCGGTTGTGAACTCCCCGAGAAGGTCGTCCGCTGGCGGAAGCACTGGGATGTGGTCAGGGTCTCCGACGGTCCATTCGGGAAGCGGCGCGCCGCGCTGTTCGCGGGCGACGTGGTACGCTTCACGGAAGTCTTCGCCTGTAAGCCCGTCGTCGCAGTGGTTGATCAAGCCTTCTTCGAGGGCGACGAACCGTAACGGATCGAGGACGCGCTCGTGTTCACGGCAGTAGAACGCCCCGCTGCGGAACGCAACAATGCGTCGCCCCGAATTCGACTCTTCCCAGCACGGATCGAGTTCAGCGACGACATCAGAATCACCGCTTCCGTCGCCCGTCACTTCCGATTCGACTTCGGAGAGATGATAATGGGTTAGCTGTGAAACCGCGCTTTGGATGACGTTCCAGTTGTCCGTCGCCGTCGCCTGCGATACGTACTGTGGGAGCGGCGCACCGTACCGGTTTCGCGCGATTCTGTACGCTTCATCGTAGACGCCATCAACGAGTCGCTCATCGCCCTGGTCGATCAATCCTTCTTCGAGCGCGACGGCCCGAACGATGTCTACCGCGTCACCTGTAACTGGACACACCCAGCTCTCGTCGCTCGTTGGGAGACTCAATTCGCGTTCAGCGTCTTCGTCAAGATCATTGGGTGTTACAGCTCCGGCTCCCCGCCAGGCGACTTCAGCATCGAGCGTGAGATCCAGCGTTGTTGGATCGACTTCGTCCGGATGGTTCCGACCGCCGGGTTCGACTGGTTCCCGGCCAGGGTCCCCAACCGTCTCTTTGACGTACTCTAGCGCTGCGTTGTACGCGGCTGCCGGGAGACTGTCATCGGTCGAGTCCGGGATTCGATGTTCCTCGCAGAGGTCACGCGCGCGTACGATGTGTAGCAGCGCTCGGTAAGGAACAGCGTCCCCGTCTTTCAGGTCACCGCGGTCCCGAGCCTGTTTCCACGCAAACCAAACATCGCGGTCAGTTAGACGGCCTTCAGGGCTGGCAACCGACCGTTCGCTGGCGTCAACCAGCAGGTACGTGAGCGCGTTATACACGACATCGCGCTTGTAGTCACGCGCGACCAGGTCGCCTGACTCGCCTTCACGAATGACGAAGTAATTCTCCGAGTCGCCTACGTGCCCAAGCGGGTTCTTCCCGCGGTCTCCTTGACTGGCGTTCAGGAGATCACCGAGATCGAGCTCCCACAGAGCCGACCGGTACCCACTCCCGGCGTCCCCGTCATCGTTCTCGTTATCGTCCCAGTCTGCCTCGCCAGTTGCTGCCTGGTCACGCGCTTTGCGCGTTGCAGCCTCGAACCCGACGAACGCTTCTGGTGGGCGGGCACTCCGTATCAGCGCCGCAGGCGTCTCCGCCCAGTCCTGTAAGTACTCGTCAAGGTCGGCTTTCGTCCCGAGCTGTGCAGGCGGCATCGCTACCCGAACCGTCACATCGTGTTCGTCGAGGTAACTGGCGGTCCGGAGCGCTCCACCGATTCCCGGCGCGGTCGGCGGGATTGTGACAGCATCTCGAATCCGGTCAGCGTCACCGTCGTGTTCAGAGACTTCACCGAACCCGACAGGGTCGTTGTCAGCGATGACGTAGACCGTTGGGACATCGTGCGCCGCTAACGCGTCCAGCAGCGGGCCGAAGTGTTTCCGTTTGAATTCTTTCGCAACCGGGGAGAGGACGGCGTACCCGCGTTCATGCGCCGTGATCGCGTCAGCAATCCCTTCTGCAACGATCACGGGCTTCCCGTCTTCAAGCGTGTGCTCTCCCCAGATCGGCTCCTCGAACGGAACTCGCTCGTCAGTGTGCCGGACTTTCGCGTATTTCCCGGCGAGATAATCGCGCGGATGCCCGTCGTATCCGGCTGCGCCACCGCCTTTCGTCCCGGTCGTCCGAGCAATCGCGTACACCTGCTCTCCGTCACCGTCGAAGTACGGGAGCACGTACCGACCTTTCCACAGTGGGTCAAGCCGGTCGTTGAACAGCCCGGTAGCGATGAGGGTCTCCCGGTCGAACCCTTCCTGGATCATCCTGTCGAGGAGTCCTGACCCGGCAGGCGCATACCCGAGCTTGTTCACTGCAAGCGTCTCGTCGTCCCACCCGCGAACCTTGTTGAAGTATTCACGCGCCGTGGTAGGTCGGTCCGGGTAGTCACCGTCGTCGGTATGCGGACGGATCGTCCGGTCGAGCTGCTCATGGAAGTACTCGATGGCGACGCGGAACGCTTCCCGCGCCCGCTCTTCGACGGCTGGTTTGTCTTCGTCCGGTTCCGGAGTGGCTTCGTCGCTTCCCGCTGCTGGCGGCGTCGCGGCTGAGTCAGACTCAGCTGGCTTCACACCGTCGCCGGTTCGCACCAGTTCGGTATGCCGTCGAAGTTCGCCAGCAAACTGCTTCCGTTCGTGGTCTTTCTTCGGATGCCCCTCGGGAAGATCGCCACCGAAGTACCCGAGTGTTTCACCCTGAAGTCGAAGTTCTGCAACCGGGACGGGTTCTCCCTCGCTAATGCCGAGGTACTTCCGGGTCTCCTCGTACAGCCCGGCCCAGTCGAGCGAGGACCCGCCGGTCATCGGATCACCTCGCTGTCGCAGACTTCCGATCTGGTGAGGCGAGTTCCGGCTTGCCGTTCGCGGCGAAAGAGCCGATGCAGCACGTGGTCGGCAGCAAGACGCCAACTGGCGTCAGCAGGAGAAGCGATACGACTCGGTGGGGACTGTAGGCTCCGCACGCCGGACAGAGGGGTAGAACTGTCTGCTTCCCTGCCGGAGCGGGCGATTAGGTCCCCGAGATGAGGTCTCTCGAAGTGGGCAAATGCGATCATGGCTACGCTGTCTGCACACACTCGTTGCGCGGGACAGCTGCCCTGGGCCTGACCGACAGCGCTGCCGCTGGCCGAGAGGGCAAGCTTTAATTCAGTTGCCCGAGAAACCAGAAGTGTCCAACCTTCTCGGTTTCTCGGTGCGGTTACGTTTCCCTTAGCTTGGCGTGTGCGTCGCCTCGAAATTCTGAACGAATCAATATAAAGGCTTGTAAAGTTGGTTACCGTCTTCACCTCGCTCTCGTGGTCGATCTCCACGCCTTGCGAGGGTCGATAATACGTCTGATCGTTGGGGTCGGGGTTGCGTGTACTCATGACTCACCTGTGGTTCCTGCACCCGACGCCAACTGACGCCAGCCCGTTGCGCAGAGGTACCCCTAACGGAAGGGAACCTTTTTGACTCAGGACCGAGAAACCACAGGTACGGACACCCGTTTGAGGAGATTGGTTTGGCGGCCCCTCTCCTTAAACGGGCACCTGTGGTTTCTCAGGCGCGTTGCTTCGCCTAGCTTGTGGTACGTAATCGTAACCGCCTGCGCGTTAAAAAGGTAAGTAATCCTGACCACCCGTTCTTGGAGATTTGTCTGCCGCGCGTCAGACACCTTGTCAGCGCTATCCTACTGGGCCAGAGTAGAGCCGGTCGGCATCAACCTCGTACGCGACATCGGTAATCGTTTCTCGCCGTTCGACACACCACTGGTCGCCGTCCCATTCTGCGATGGTTCGCCAGTACCCGTCCCCGTCGTCGTGCGGTTCGTATCGAATCCTGCGGCGCGGGCGGTACGCAGGCGAGTACTCGACAGTGAATCCAGACATCATCGGGTGGAACAGTCAGGGAGCTCGTGGTCGATCACGGACTGCACCTCGTCGCTTTCCCGAGCCTGGTCGATGATCGTTCGAACGGCCTCGGGGGTTTGAATAAGGTTATACCGTTCGACGAGCCGGGCAGCGAACGAATCGAGTGACGCCGCAGGTTCGGCCAAGTGTTCCCGGGCAGCCAGCCTCAGGATTTGGAAGTCGTGCTTGTTCTTCAACCCGAGCTTCCGTGCCTGCCAGTCCACGTTCGTGTCGCAGTCGCCACCGTTGATGTCGTCGTGACAGCTTCGACAGAGGCAAATCCCGACATCAGGCTCTTTCTGCCAATGATGATAGTCTAACCAGCTGATCCCGAGTTCGTCAAGCGTCCGTCGACAGAGGGGACAGGTCGGGCTCCACTCCCAGCCGTACTGCTGCGCTCGCTTCGAGTACGCCTCGGTGAATTCCCGCGTCCGGGGACAGTTCTCCGCAGTCTGAATCCCGTCCCACAGGTGCCGATCCCAGTACGCCTGGACGAGTTCAGCCAGCTCTGACGGCGTCACCATCTCGGTGTACGCGGCATCGACCGCGACCGCGCTCCACCGCCGCAGTTCGACCTCGCAGTCCGAACACCGCGATTTGAACCACGACACGTACGACGGCAGCCCGTCTTCGTACCGCTCGACTTCCCCACCACAGTTCGGGCAGAGAACCTGGACGGGTCGGTCACGCAACTCGTCGCTCTGTTCGATTGCTTCAAGAACGTGGACACCGCGGACCTGCGTATCGAGCAGGTCAGCCTCGGCGTCACGCCCGGTGCTACGCGTCAGTTCGAATGATTCATTTGTGTCAGCAGCGTTGATTTGCATGGGTTGTCCCTCTAGACAGCCCCTGGGTCGGTGTCCAACCACCGGCCCGCTTCTCATACTGAACCGGGCAAATACGCAGGGACTGGTAGGTGTACTTACTATACACGTCATAAAAAGCGCTTGCAAAATTGGTCGTTAGTAGGTCACGACGGCGACTCATTGTCCTCATTCTCTGGGACGGTTCTGGTAGAAAGTTGAGAGAATCAGATCATCGAAATACACTTCTTTTAGCGTAGGAATGTCAGGCGTATGGATCTCTCGCAGCGGCGAATATTGATCACAGGCGGTGCAGGGTTCATCGGCTCTCACCTTACAGAGAATCTTCTTGAGGCGAACAATGACGTACTCGTTGTGGATGACTTTTCGAACAGCACTCAGGAATGGGTTCCAGACGGCGCGGCGGTTATTGAGGCCGATCTAACGGATCGGGAAGCTGTCGAGAAGGTGGTTACTGCTGACCTCGACATTGTGTTTCATCTGGCGGCTCGGAAAGACCCGAATGACGATGATCCGCGCGGGCAGTTCGCGGAAAACACGACGATGACGCATTTACTGCTGGAACAGTGCCGAACAGCCGGTGTTGAGCAGTTCGCGTTTGCGTCATCATCGACCGTGTATGGAGAAGCTCCCCGACCAACGCCTGAAGACTACGCGCCGCTGGAGCCGATCAGCGTGTACGGCGCAAGTAAACTCGGTGAAGAAGGACTCGTCTCGACGTACGCTCATTCTCACGGAATGACGGCGTATATTTTCCGGTTTGCGAACATCGTCGGGCCTCGTCTTCGAGGAGCCGTGATTCCGGACTTCATCGAGAAACTCCGGGCAGATCCAGAGTCGCTGACTATCTTGGGTGACGGTCGCCAGGAGAAATCCTACATGCACGTTACTGACTGCGTCAACGCGATGTCCTACATCGTCGAGCACGCGACCGAGCAGTCAGGGCCGGTTCACACGTTCAATCTCGGAACGAAAACGACTACGTCAGTAGACGAGATCGCGGGTATCGTTTCCGAGGTGTTAGATGTTGATCCGACGTTCGAATACACCGGCGGTGATCGAGGATGGACTGGCGACGTACCGAAAATGCGGCTTTCAACCGAGAAACTGGCTGCGCTAGGGTGGGAACCGACCCACGAGAGCAGCCCTGCGGTTCGAGTGGCTGCTGAGGAACTAGCTCAGGAACTCTAACATCTGACACTAAAGTGGACGGGTAAATCGGCTACTTGAAAAGGTTTGAGTACAGGCTCCTCTCCAAGCGATACGTCTCTAACACAATATTGATTTGTTGTCGGCGTAGGATTAGAACTAATGGCTGAACTGAGCGTCGTTATTGTTACAATAAAAGACGAAGACGAGATTCTCTGTCTGCCGAGGTTTGAGGAATCTGATTTCGATGATTACGAAGTGATCATTCGGGGTGATAAAGGAATTGCGAAGGCGAGAAATGAGGGTATCAAGGAAGCTAGTGGCGATAAAATTGTATTTATCGACGATGATGCAAAACCGATGGATGGCTATCTTCAAGCAGCTGCAAATATTCTTGATGATGAATCTGTCGTCGCGGGGAAGGTGATACACCCAGGTGATGGACTGATTTCCAGAATGGCGTCTCACTACCCAACCGGTGCTGAAGGTCAATACGTAGAGGGCGTCGTTGGATGCAATATGGGGTATCGGAGAGAGGTGTTCGAGACCGTCGGCTACTTCGATGAAAACTTCTTGTGGGGACACGAAGAGACAGAGTTCATCGAACGTGTGAAAAAGGAGTACCCCATATATTACGAGCCAGAGATGGGTGTCATTCACCCCTATGCAGACGGAATCGTTGATTACTGGCGGAAGCAGTATCGGTTCGGGCCTGCCGACATCTATCGTGCAAAACAAAACGGGAAGACAGATCGTGACATCATCAAGGAACTGCTGAATCCTGCGTATTACTTCAATGCTGACCCTCGGACATGGCCTGTATACGTGATAGGGCGCGTTTGTAAAGGAGTCAGCCGAATTCGGGTACTATGGCGCAAAGGGTGATTCTGTTATGACAGTAAATGATTTAGCGTCAGTTGTCATAAGAACATATTATCGAAATAGACTTTTGCGCCGGGCTATAGAATCCACCCTGGAGCAAACATATGATAAAATTGAGGTGATTGTAGTTGATGACTCAGGAGTAGCACATGCAAAGGAAGTTGTCGCTGAATATGACGATGTGAGGTATATTGCACATAATGAAAATAAAGGCCCTATTGAACCATGGCATACTGGTTATGCCGAAGCAAGGGGTGAATACATACAATTACTTGATGACGATGATTGGATTGAACCCAAAAAAATAGAAAAGCAAATAAAAAAATTGGATTCTGAGGACTGTGGGGTTGTTTTCTGTAATATATATGAGACAGATGCTGACAAGGTTGTGAAACCAAATTATAATGTGTCGGAAGAATTTCAAAGAAGCCTTTTATCTTTTGAAAGCTATCCTTGTCAGACCACCTCAATGCTAATCCGATCAGACGCTTTAGATAACGTTCTCCCGCTGAAAGCATATTCAGGCGGGGCAGACATTGTGTTACAAATAGAACTAAATTCCCAGACAAAATTTTGCCATCTGGATAGTGTCTTGGTTAATCGTCCAACAGCGGGTGAAACCCTCGGGTCTTCACCTGAGGCTTATAAAGCTCATCTTCAGATATTAGAAGATTATGAGTATTTATATAAATCATACTCATCAGAATTTAAGAATAAAGTAATAGCCAGTCGCTGGGAAAAACTGGGAAGATCCTATTTAAGAGAAAGTTATTGGACTCATTTAGCTGTGTTCGCGTTCGCTAACGCTTTTTATTCATATCCTGGCTTTTCGTTTTACTACTTCCAATTACTATTGGCTTCGTTGTTCGGTAGAGTTGGATTACATTTTGGTGGAATATTAAAAGGAGCAGGCAGACTGTTCAAATTACTGTCATAGGTTGTGTCTAATACTTATCTTGATTTCATATTCGACCGATAGACAAATGTTCACTCTGAATTTAATACCCGTATGAACACGATTGAATTGATTGGTCCGCCAGGTGCTGGAAAATCAACATATGTGTCTAACGAATATAACTCAGCTCAAGTGTATGCAGGCCGGAATGACTGGCATCGGTGCTTCTTAAAATCTATGCCGGGCCGAGCTATACTTACAAACTTGCCACAAAGTCTTCAGAATCGGCTCATACAGTTGGTGGTCTCTCGTGTTAGAGGTCAGTATGAACGTCAGTTTCTCTGTAAATATCCAGGGCTTTTGGAGACAATAGCACCAATTATCCGGCATTATGAAGACAAGAACGATGTGTTATACTACATTCTTCGTGAAGCAGCTTGGTTCGAAATACACTCTGACCGGTTAACCGATAATGAAACCTACGTAATTGACGACGGATTATACCAATTTCATTTACGTCTGATGCCACTTGATGGCTGGGATGCCTCAAGAATTATGGATCGACTTCCGTTACCTGATAAATTCGTTCTCATTGATGCTCCTGCAGACGTTTGTCTTGACCGTCAAGATGCGCGGCCTCGCGGGCGAGTCCCAACAATAGAAGGTCTTACTCGGTCAAAAGCAATTGACGAGATCGAGTTGATGCGTGAAAATTCAAAAAGGTTCATTCAGGAAGCTGAAAATCGCGGAGTAGAGGTCGAAACGATTGACACATCACCGGACTCTAAGTAATTCGAATTACGGAGAATTTATGACTCTTCCATTGTCTTGCTAAAGATATACATGGCAAACATCTTGGTGGCAATCAGCTCTCTAAAATTAGATGGGCATACCTCAGTATGTTTTGAAATTGTCGAAGCATTACAAGACGATCATCATGTTGATCTCTTAGTAAACCAGGCTAACGGTAAAGAAATTGACTTTCAGGCATTAAACGACTCCTTTGGGACAAACGTTAGACAAGAAGTGCTTTCAGATAATTATACCGTGAGTAAATTGAATAGACTTCGTTGGACTCTGGAAAAAATTCCAGTTCCAGCCAAAGTAGACCTTGCTATTACAAAAGTTTCTAACGTTATATTTGTAAGGGAATATCAATCTGTTTTAAAGAATTATGACCTAGTCATCGATACTGAACGTGGTCCACATATTGGCTTTCGACACATATATTCCACTCTACCATATGACAGTACTGATGAAGAATCCACAAATCATCTATCAACACCAACTATTCAATATTCGAACACTCCAATCATCTATTATCGCCACAATGCCTACAAAATAACCAGGGAGAGTAACGTTCCGGATTACTTTGGAATACCCGATTTTGTAGATTGGATCTGTAGAAAACTGGTTGATATAAATGAACGAAAAGATCCAAATTCTACGTTTGTTGCGAATTCGGACTTCACTGCTAAACGGTTTGAAGAAGCCCATAATATACCGACCGAAACCATCTATCCACCTGTGAATATAGGTAAGTTTGAGACTGAAAGGGTACCATGGGACCAGAGAGAGGACGGGTTCGTCACTGTTGGTCGTCTATCACCGCGCAAGAACCAATTGAAGTCAATTCAAGCGATAGAAGAAATGAGGGATCGAGGATACGATGTCCACCTACATATTGTGGGTGACACAGATGAACGGTACACTGACTTTGCGGATCAGGTTCTCAAGAAGTGTGAAGACACAGACTACGTCACGTATGAAGGGAGACTTTCAGACAAAGAGCTAGTTGCTATTCTATGTGAACACAAATTCGGCATTCATGCGACGGAGTACGAACGGTTTGGTATCGTGATCGGGGAAATGGTTGCAGCTGGAATGATCCCATTTGTGCCTAATTCTGGTGGTCAAACAGAAGTTGTCAACCAAATTCCTGAGCTCACGTATGATGATACCGATGATTTGATCGACAACTTTGAGAAAGTCTACACCAACCTACATCGTCAAGAGCGTATTAGAGAAATACTGATGAGTTCTGCTGAAAGATATTCTAAAGATACTTTTGCTAACAATCTCCATTCGCTTATAGAATAGCCGCTTTTTCAGCTGGATGTCTTTGATACAGCCTCTCGTTACATATCATAGTTGTTAACCTAACGACCTTTACCGATCATGGTCTGTTGACTGCTGTAAGAACATAAACATCGTCTCTAATGCAATTATCTTTCCAATGTCCCTGTTCAGCCACTTCTTTATTTACTACGTTGTACCCCATCTGATCCAAAAGGGTAGAAACTTCCTTGGTAGGAGAGCCGTATTTTCCATGAGTTTCAACAATAATCACCCGAGGTCTAATATCTATTTCTGATAGAATCTCCAATTCAGCCCCTTCAACATCTAATTCAAGGACATCGCACCTTTGGAGTTCTTTTGGTGATATATGATTCGCCCCATTAGACTCACCCCGCAACTTGATTGTAGGGCCAACAATACAATGGTGTATATCTGCCCGTTGCTCTAAACTGTGGTATCTCAAATTCCGACGTAATTTTTCCAATTCGGCTTTTGAGCCTTCGTAAACAGTGACA
The DNA here is from genome assembly GCF_055396225.1 of Halorubrum tibetense. NCBI lineage: Archaea > Methanobacteriati > Methanobacteriota > Halobacteria > Halobacteriales > Haloferacaceae > Halorubrum > Halorubrum tibetense. The sequence continues at coordinate 9,770 of NZ_AP043743.1, read as the reverse complement.
CTAGATGTCTGACCAACGTTTTGTATACACTTAATTGTAGTAATGCCCATTCCCCCTCCCACGATCGTAACATCATCTGTCTTTTGTACGTGGTTTCCAATCGCTCGGACTATCCCAGTCTCATACAAAGGTCGGTGCCTGACTTCTCTCCACGGCAAAATAGAGTCAAAAAGTCGAGCCTCTGGTACTGAAACCCCATTATAATCAACTTCTCGCCGCGGGAGATGTTTCGCTACACTATTATCATAATAATAAACAAAACCATCTCGTAAAAGACTATAAACACCCTCTCTTTTCCCATATTCAACCGCTTTCTCAAGTTGTTTAAACATGTATAAGTGTCTCGTTGTTCGTTTCAGTTATATTTCTCACAGACCATCGTGATTCCTTCCTCTAGTTCAATTTCAGGGGTCCAATCAGTTTCTCGTTTTATTTTGGAACAGTCTGCACAAGTATCATGTACATAGACTTGGGGCGGAATTGGGTTCTCGATATATGTCGGTTCAATCTCTTTCCCTAATTCACTATTGATTAGACCGACAACAGTATTAAACGAGTGACGTACTCCCGTACCCAGATTGTAGACTCCGTCAAGATCATTTTCAGCCGCTAATTCGGTTCCTCGAACAATATCAGAGACATGCGTGAAGTCTCGGGTTTGTTCACCATCTCCATATAATTTCGGAGACCTATCGTTTGCAATATCATCGGCAAACTGAGCAATGATATTCGCGTACTCCTGTTTATGTTCTTCCGCCCCGCCGTAACCCTGATACACCGAAAAATACCGCAACCCAGCTAGAGACATGCCATAGTGATTTGAGAAGTATTCTGCGTACTGCTCTCGCGCCATTTTCGAAGCTTCGTACCCCGTATTAACTGTTACTTCGACATCCTCAGGTGTTGGTTTTGTTCGGCTTCCATAGATTGAGGACGTTGACGCATACACGACAGTATCGCAACCGTCCTGTCGCGCTTGTTCGACCACGTTCACGAATCCTTCAATATTCACACGTGCGCCACGCTGGGGGTTTTCTTCGTGCATCGCATATGAAGAGAGTGCAGCAAGATGGAAAACGACATCCACGTTTGTTGGAAGTTCATCATCTAAGACGCTCTGTTCAGAGTACGTCACGTTCGCTTGAAGATTATCGGGGGTACCAAGATAGCCGTTATCGATGACATGCACATCGTTATTTGTAGCCAGATGGTTCGCAAGATTTGAACCGATAAACCCTCCGCCGCCAGTCACGAGTATCTTATGATTCTGCACATCGGTCAAATGCGTAGAGCAATCAAAAAAGACTACCCTTTCGAATGGTGAGTTGGACACGATAGATTGCTGCTTAAGGAATTGAAGGCTGTAGCAAAAGGACCTAAACGAAGTCAGAGTACTTTTGTCGGTCATGTACCATCCATAGTGGTAGATGCGTCTTCGCACAGGTACATATGTCTGATTCGGAAAACAACACTGTCTCTCGTCGGGAGAAGATCGATGCGCTTCTCGATGTGGCTCGATTCAACCCCAAGTTTACGGTACTGATCATCGGCCTCGGACTTGTTGCTGCAGTCCTCGAAGGAGTTGGTCTGAGTTTCATTCTGCCAATCGTTGAGATCGTTCAGGTAGAGGACCCCGTTGCTGAAGCTGACGGTCTTATGGCTGCGTTCGTAATAGCATATCAAACGGTAGGCATTCCGTTCACCCTTGGGTTCGTCGTTGTCGGCGTGGCTGTCGTGATGACAGCCCGGTACACGATGAGTTTCATTGTGGCTTGGTTCCGCGAGGCCCTGCGAACGTACTACATCCGGGATCTACAGATGCGAGCGTTCGGAAGCGCGTTAGATGCCCGCATCGAATATTTTGATGAGGAAGGCTCCGATGATATACTGAATGCAATTGTCACGCAGACGAACTACGCTGGCCGGGCGATTCAGCGGGTTGTGAAGCTCACACAAACGCTCTTCTTATCGCTGGCATATTTGCTGATCGCACTGTTGATCGCTCCAACCCTTACGATATTCGCGCTTGTCGTCCTTGGGGGACTTACCGTGCTGCTTCGGAACGTTGTTGAACCGGGATATGAGATTGGAGAGCTGGTTGCCGAGGCAAACGAACAGCGACAGGAAGCGGCACAGGCGGGGACACAGGGGATCAGAGATATTCGGATTTTTGGGCTAGCGGATGAGTTGTACCAGGATTTCACAGACGCTATCGATCAGTTCACGGATTCTCGTATCAAACTCCGGCGTAACGAGGCTGCGATTAATAATTTCTATAATCTTGGCGTCGCTGTATCCGTGTTCGTTCTGATATACCTCGCGTTAACGTTTGCGGACTTGTCGGTCGGAGCACTCGGTGTATTCCTGTTTGCTATGTTCCAACTCGGTCCGAAAGTGAGCTCATTGAATTCGCAGTTTTACAATCTCGAAAACGACCTGCCACATCTCGTCCGAACGCAAAAGTTCATCCGAGAGTTGGAGAGTCAAGAAGAACCAAACGAGCCAGTCCGTGACGTTCCAGCAGAGGTTGACCACGTTAAATTCGATGACGTTCGATTCTCGTACGATGACGAAGAACAGATACTCCGCGGGGTTGACTTCGAGGTGAAGAAAGGCGAGTTCATCGCGTTCGTCGGGCAGTCCGGTGCTGGGAAATCGACTATCGTGTCCTTGCTGGCTCGCCTGTATGAGGTAGACGACGGCGAGATTCAGGCGAATGGTGTCCCGGTCCACGAGATGGACATCGACGAGTGGCGTGACCGACTCTCGATTGTGCGCCAAAGCCCGTTCATCTTCAACGATACGCTGCGGTACAACCTCACGATTGGGAATCGAGACGTGACGGAAGCAGAGTTAGATCGTGTCTGCGAGATCGCGCGTGTTGACGAATTCTTCGATGACCTGCCGGACGGGTACGGCACGATGGTTGGCGACGACGGCGTCCGACTCTCTGGGGGACAGAAGCAACGTGTCGCGTTGGCGCGAGCGTTGTTAGAGGATGCTGACTTGCTGGTCTTGGACGAAGCGACGAGTGATCTTGACTCGAACTTGGAACAGGAAGTCCAGGTGGCGATTGAAGCGATGGACCGGGACTACGCGATGATCACTATCGCGCATCGGCTGTCTACGGTTCAGAATGCGGACCGGATCTACACGATGGATGACGGCGAGGTGACTGAGGTCGGGACTCACACTGAACTGCTCGATAACGGTGGACAGTATGAACAACTGTACACGATCCAATCGAAAGGATAGCGGTTCAGCCGGAAGCGAATTATTGGTCTCCGATTCGGGCATGTCCGAGCCATCTGAATTGTCCAACCCAGATATATAGCTCCGCTCTGTTGCTGTGTAGAGAAGTTCGTTCTTGGCGGACTCGGAACCTATGTCTGACTTAATCTTAAGGTTAGGGCTAACGTTAACCTGTGTGTGTTATGTCGGATCAGTTCACCGCGGCGCTCGATGACGCCGAGGCTGCTCACGCTCGGTACGCTGAGCAGTTGGGCCTCGTTGAGGGTCGAACACCGTTCGCTGCGGAATCGCTTCCCGACGCGCGCGTTGCCGTCCGGGTCAACGAGGAACTTCTCCAAGAGGTTGCCTCGCACATTCTGACGCGTGCTGGGCACATTTCGGTAATCGATAAGCGAGGAGCGGGGAAGACACACTTCCGAGAGCTCGTGTACGACGCTTTGAGTGATGGGCCCCGCAGCGACGAGTTCGCTATCGCTCGAATCCGCGAGGTCGAAAGCATCACGACGCGGCGATTATACACGCGGCTCTTGGATGAACTGTCGAAGTACGAGGCGCTCGATGTACCGGAGACGTATCCGCACCCAACGGATGAGGTTCGGCAAGTCGTTGAAGACGTTGCTGATCAGTTAGAGGAGACCGGTCTGACGTGTATCGTCCAGGTTGACCAACTCGAAGACGCGGCACGGAATACGCGGACGTTTGAGCAACTGTTAGCCGGGCTTCAAAGTATCGGAGACCTCGGTGAAAGCGAACCCGTGTTCATCTTGTTCCTGTTTGGAACTCCGACCGCGGCGGATCGGATTGATGAACTCCGGCAGACCTTGTCGTCTCGGTTGGTGGCGAAGAACCGGTCGTTGGAACGATTTGGGTTCGAGGAGACAGAAGAGTTGATCGCCCGGTGGTTAGCATGGGCTCGTGACGAAGAGTACACCGACGGGTACCTGTCAGACCCGTACACCGCGTCTGCGATTCAGACGATTGTTGACCGGTCAGATGGAACGCCGCGGTCAGTCCGCCAGCAGTGTTACCATGCATATCGAGCTGGGGCGCGGCAATTCGCTGCTGACGAAGGAATCGAAATCACTGACGAAACGATTGAAGACTACGCCTAAGAATAATACTAAGCTTAAGATTAACTATGAGCGATAACCCGATGACAGACGCGTTCGACGCAGCAGAGGAAGACCAGGAAGCAACCCGTTCTGGTGAGAGTAACGATGAGTTCGATCCCGAGCAGTACTTGGACGCACTCAACAGCGGGTCCGCGCCAAAGGAGAAAACCGTCGGGATTGCAGTAACGACGGAAATGCATGCCTTCTATCAAGAACTCCAGAACGCTGACGAAGTCGAAGCAAATCCTGCGCAGTCAATCCGGGACCATTTAGAGAAATTGGCCCATCGCCATCCAGAAGTGTTTGAGAAGGCGATGCGGAAACTAGAGATCGAACGCGAGTTCTGACGCGTCACTTCTATTCTGTTAACCAACGCCGAGATAGACGACGGCAGGAATGTTGGTTAAGACGGGGTCATCCGTGTTGTTCCGGGGTCAGCCAGTGAGGTTCTCAAGTTCGTGTCCTGATACCGCTGCGTCACAGGTGAGCGGCTCCGGCCTTGGCCGCCACCACTAACTTAACCCTAATATTAATCTTATACACCATATACAGTGCCTCAAGAATACTTATGCGGGCAGGAGCTATAGCGAGACGAAACCGCAGCACCGACTACGTCTCCCTGGTTAGCGGCCATCGTACCACGGTGGTGCGCCGAACGCGTCGGCGTAACACTCCGGGTGACACGGTTCTTTCCGGTTGTCGGGCCACGCCTGGGCGAGCGGGACTTGGTCCCCGCAGAGCCCGCACTCGGCGCTGTGGCCAGCCTGACGGGCATCAGGTGACAGGTTCTTGCTCTCGATGTACAGCTCGTGGAGCGCCCATGGTGTCAGCCGAACGCAAACGCGCTCGCGCTCGTCCGGAGTCGCGGCTTCAGGTGTGAACGATAGTACCCAATCGTCGCCCGGCTCGCCGTCCGTCGCCGGGCCCAAAGAAATCGTCTCAGCAAGGTCGTCGTTCACGTAGTGCCACTCGGCGTCCCGGGCGATGTAATAATGCCCCTCAGGTCGTGGGTCATCAGGATCGACGTTCTCATTCATTGTTGTGATCTTCGTGAGTACTCGTTCGTTTTTTGTCCAGGTCCTCTTCGCAGTGTTGCTCGCGCTTCTCGCGGAGAATCTCGGATGCGGGCTTATCGGTAGATGCCTCGCTGCGGGCAGCAAAGCCCCGCATCTCGCTCGGGGAGCGAACCTGTTCGACAATTATCTCACCGTCCTCGGTCTCCCGGAACACTACCTTGCCAGGGGCCTCAATCCCGAGCTTCTCGCGGAACCGCTTTGGGATGGTCGTCTGCCCGTGCTTGGTAACATCAACGACCACCTTTTCAGAGTCGTCCGGGGGTTCTGATTTATTCATCACTATCGTGTGGCGAATCGCTCAGACCGGCGCAGCGTCATCAGCTGGGCGCGGCGTCGAAATTTCGAGACTAACTTCAATGGTGTCGTAGGGGACGAACGGGCGCTTCGCCCGGCCAGCCTGTTCGAAGTGGACGATGTCGTAGTCAGCGAGGACCTGAAGGTCGTCGTGAATGCTCTTGACATCGCGGTCCAAGCGCTCGGCCAGTTGGCGGATGCTGTCCGGGCGCTCGGTCATGATACTCCTGAGAAGTTCGACGCGGCGGTCGGTGAGCAGCGCCCGGAGATCACTCGGGTTCTGGAAGTTGATGACGTGCGGGATCTCCTCGCCATCTTCCCAGCGGTCGAGTCGGTCGAGAGCGTCCTGGCGGTGCGCCTGTTCGGAGTTGGACGTGATTCGGAGCATCGAGGGGTAGTCCTCAGGATCGCGGTCTTCGAGGAAGCCCGCCTCGGCTTCGATGTCGTCCACCACGATCTCCTCGGTCTCAGAGTCGGTGCTGTTGGCGTCATCGGTGTCGTCAGGTGTGTTAGGTTGGTCGGGCATGTTGGTCACCTCTCGCGGCGGTCGTCCATCTCGTTGTAGAACTGCCGGACGTGGGCTTTGAGGCCGGTGTACTCAATGTCGTCGTAGACACCGGTGGGGGTATGGTAGTGGTGGTGGTCTACCCCGGGATGGTTCGGGTAGTTGTCGAACCGAAGTAGCGTACGACCGTCTTGGGCCATGTACTGGAATCGGTACTTGACTTCTTCGGGGTAGTCGTCGCTTTTGGGGATGGCGGTGGCAATCATCTCGTACCGGGTGCCGTCGTCGAACGTGTCTTGGTCTTCGTAGATGACCGTCGATCCCATCTATGCTACCTATGTTGGTACAACGCGCCAACATATAATAAGACTTTTCGTTGGTGTCAAGGGCCAACATAGGATCTCACATCTCGATTTCGGAGACTCCGCACCTCTAACGACGGAAACTCGGCAGGCCCGGACATTTATTTTAACCAACGGCCAAAGGCGTAACTTCCGCTGATGTTGGTTAATATCATACGAGGCTACCGCCACCACCCTTTGACCAACTTTTAAGATTAACCTTAAGGTTAATTGCTTGGCGAAACGCGCCCAAATCTTTCCATATAGCGGTCTGTGATTTATGACAGGGTCGAACACCACGCCGTCTGGCGGTTTTCACTCGAAATGGGGTGTGTTAAGTCACTTCTCTTTAGACCGATAAAGAGAAGTGGTTTCCGGCACCACCTTCCTGTCAGGTGACCACGAATCGTGACCACACGACCCGGGAAGGCTTCTGAAGTTCGAATTGACGGCGTTGTAGAGCGTTACTTGGAAGCGAAGGCCAAGGGGCAAGGTGGGGGGAACTACCGAGGACTCGCCTCAGCAGCGCTTGGACAGTGGTTTTCGTGGCTTGAACCCCAGGGGTTGTCTCGATTAGAGCAGATCGACGACGGCGTGATGCGGGCATACGCGCAAGAACTCCGTAGGGGCGTTCGGAATGGCGAGTTCGCTGCCTCGACTGCAAACACGTACTATGCGACAGTCCGGGCCTGTCTCAGTTGGGCTGTCGAAGATGGGCTGATCGATACGAATCCTGCTGCGGCTACGAGAGCGACGAAAGAACTCCCTGAAGATACGACCGAGCCGAATCGGCAATTCTGGACGCCCAAGGATGTCCAAGCGTTGTTCGCACACCTATCTCAGCGTATTGACGAACGGCTCGATGACGGCGAGATGGATGCAGCAGCGATTCCTATCCGAAACCGGGCGTTGGTCTCACTATTGGCCTCGACTGGTGTGCGGGGAGCAGAAGTCTGCCGTGACACCGACGATGACCGAGACGGGCGACAGGGTCTACGGTGGGAACGCGTCGATCTGGAGAGTGGAGCGTTACGCGTGCTCGGAAAAAATCAGCAGTGGGAATACGCTCAGCTTCCGTCTCAAGCGCGGGATCATCTTCGTCGTCACTACGACGTACAACAACCTGCTTCAAAGGACTGGTCTGTGTTTCCGACTGCACACGCCCCGTCGCTGTACAGAACGATTCGAAGGGAACTTGGACAGCGTGGATGGGAAGAATCAGCGATTGAGACGCTCCTGGACGAACAGCCGACAAAGGAGATTCTCCGGGAGTACGATATTTCACCGCCTGCCATCACGGTTCGAGGGGCACGAACGTTGATGGAACGGCTATGTGAACGGGCTGATATTGATGTTGAAGGCGGGTATCTGAAACCGCACGGAGCTCGACGAGGATTGGGGGACCTGCTTTACCGGGAATCGGCTGAGCTCGCGCAGTCAGCGTTGCGTCACGAGTCTATCCGAACAACTCACGATGCCTATTCTCATATTGATGCGTCTGAAACAGCTGAAGCGGTGAGTGATGTTCTTAGCGGTGCTTGGAAGACCAACTGAAATCAAATCGTTTTCTCAGACGATTTGATTCACATGTCTTCATGGATGATCGCCGTTGCATCACTAACGACGACGAGTTCTACACGTCCCGCTTCCGGGCGATCCGGAACGTGATACGTATCAACTGACTCACCGACCGTCCAGCCAGCGTTCTCGCTGTCCGTCTCGATTCGCTCCTCGACCCACCGACGCGCTGTTTGGCGGCTACAAAATCCGGTGTAGTCACTGACCGATCCGGTGAGGCGCGCGACCCACACGTACGGCGCGTTGATCGCTTTAGCTTGCCGTTCCCTCATGTATCGTCGACACTCGCTAATGGTCTTATACGCTGGCAAACTCAGTCAATGGGCCTTCGTCAAGTCGATTCAACCGAACGATTACAATCCGAGACTGGTCTTAATCGCCGTGTCGATTTTTGCCATCCGAGAGGAAGGGACTGATCCGATATTTGTCGTCACCCGCTTGTTGACATCCACTACGCGGATTTGGCTGAGGTCTGCCACTGAATCCTGGTTGAGCGCTGTATTTGATGCCAGTACCTCTACTTCGAACGGGTACGTGTTAGTCGGATTGTACTGTTTCGTGAACGGAGCGATGATCGTGGTCGGAGAGTTTTTGTTCCCCACGTCGTTCTGGATAACTACACAGGGGCGGTTCGTTCCCTGCTGTTCGCTCCCTTTCGTCGGACTCAAGTCAACAACAACGATGTCGCCGCGGCGTACTTTCACGTATCAACACCTAGGAGTCACTCGCTCCAGCCAGGGGCTTCCCCAAGGCGGTCAGTCGCTTCCGACGACGCCGGGGCCATCTCCTCGGCCAACTGCTGTGATCGTTCCGCACGTTCCCGGTAGCCTTCTGCGAGTCGTTCTTTATCTGTCGGGGGTTTGATGACGATTTCGTCGTCTGTTTCCACGAACTCGATTTCGTCTCCCCCCTTGATGCCTTGACGATCCCGGAGTTCCTTGGGAATCGTAACTTGTCCCCGGTCGCCCACCTTGCGTTTGTGCTCACGCATAGCAGCACATACTTTTTTCATACTTATAGAGTTGACGGGGAGCGGCATAGAGATTGAACCTCAGGAAACATCTTAACAAGGGGGGGAGAGAAGTTAATCTTAATATTAATGTTAACAGTTATGACGGATGCTTAGACTGGTGAGATTGGTAAATACGAATAAAGCCGCAAACCGTTTGACTGCGGTAGATTTAGTAACACAGAGCCCCACAGGTACTACTAACGATGGCAAGTAGTACAAATGAACCAAGAGTAGTACGTGTATCTCAGAAGGGACAGGCCACGATCCCCAAGGGGTTGCGCGAGAAGTTCGGGATTGAGACGCCGGGCGAGGTGTTCGTCTACGAGGAGCAGGGGCGTATCATCATCGAGCCGGTTCCGTCGCCGGATGAGCTACATGGAATCCACGCTGGCGAGCACGAACGCGGTGAAGTGCTGGAGCGGGTTCGTGAGATGAAGGATGAAGAAAAACGCAAGGAAGAGGAGCGAGCTGAACGGCTACGCCCGTCCGAGGACGCATGAGCGGCGGCTACGTCTTCGACACTGAAGCGATCATCGCCTTCCTGTACAACGAACCCGGCCACGAAGCCGTCGCTGAGCTTCTTGACGAGGTCTTCACTGG
>NZ_AP043742.1:0-3154754 GCF_055396225.1 Halorubrum tibetense | reverse complement strand
ACGCCGTCCGCGCCGATCTCCAGCGTTTCGAAGGCAGTTCGAGCCTCGGCGGCCGTCGTCGCGCCGGCGATCAGGTGGGTCTCCTCGCCAACGCGTGCGATGAGGTTCTCCAGCGGGATGATAGACCAGTCCTCGCCGACGATAACGGTGAAATCGGCGGCCGTGGCGGCCTCCTCGGCGAACGCTTCGTACTCCGTGCCGAGCACTCGGACGTACGCGCCCTGTGCGCGGTCGTCGCGCCGGCGAAGCGTCGTCAGGTCCGCGGAGCCGGAGAAGTCTTCGGGGAGGTCGATGGTGCCGTCCCCCTCGCCGTCCTTTCCGACGAAGTAGGCGTCGGCCTCGGCGTCGTCGCCGTCCCCGTCGACGACGTCGGCGTCCGCGAGAAACGCCGCGACGTTCACGTCGCCGAGCTCGCGCACCCGAGCGACGTCCGCCTCGTCGACGAGGACCCAGTCGGCCCCGGCCTCGATCGCGGCCGTGATCCGGCGCTTGCGTGTGTTCCACTCCCCGACCGTGCCGTCGGCTTTGACCCAGACCGTGCGCGTCATACTGATCGACTCACGGGGGCCGGGCTTGAAAACTGCGGAACGAACAGCCGGGGCGGTCCGATTACGCCTCGGCGAACCCGCCGGCCCGGAGCGCCTCGTCGACGTCGGCGCCGTCGTGCACGATCGCCGACACCGCGCTCGCGATACCTTCGGGGTCGTCGTGCTGGAATATCGAGCGCCCCATGGAGACGCCGGCCGCGCCGCCGTCCATCGCCCCGCGGACCATCTCGACCGTCTCGCGATCCGTCCCTTTCGACCCGCCGGCGATGACGACCGGGAGTCTGGTGGACTCGGTGACCCGTTCGAAGGAGTCGCCGTCGCCGGAGTAGCCCGTCTTCACCACGTCCGCGCCGAGCTCCTCCGCGAGCCGGACGGCGTGCCCCAGCGACTCGGGATCCGCTCCGTCCACGCCGGGGCCGCGGGCGTACGCCATCGCGAGGACGGGGAGGCCGAGCCTGTCGGCGTCGTCGGTCAGCGCGGCGAGGTCCTCGATCTGTTTCGGCTCGTAGTCGGAGCCGACGTTGAGGTGGAGCGACACCGCGTCCGCGCCGGCGCGAACCGCCTCCTCGGCCGTGGCAGTCATCCGCTTGTCGTTCTCGTCGGGGCCGATCGTCGTCGAGGCGTTGGCGTGGACGATGTATCCCGCCCCGTTCTTGTTGTCGTGAACCCGGTCGGCGATTCCCTTCTGTGTCAGTACGGCGTCGGCGCCGCCGCGTGTCACGCCGTCGATCGTGGACTCGATGTCGACGAGCCCTTTCACGGCTCCCATCGTGATCCCGTGATCCATCGGCACGATGAGGTAGCGGTCGTTCGTCGAGATACGGTCGAGTCGTGCGGTGAGTCCTGGTGTCATGTGGAACGGCTCGTTGTGTGAGAGTGTGTCAATCGGAGGTAAGTCGGTTTCGTTCGGGGACGTATTCTCTCGAAGACGGTCACCCGGTCGATACCCGCCGCATCGGCGGCTACGATCCCGGCGTCCCGACGCGGGTCGCGTACCCGCGTTCGGCACCCGCCTTCAGCTCCTCCGAGAGCGCCGCCAACTGGTCGGCGACCGTCTCGACGGAGCGCTCCTCTTCGTGCCCCTCGGCGACGATGTCGACGAGCGCGGAGCCGACGATGATCCCGTCCGCCCCGCCGGCGACGATCCGCTCCGCGTGTTCGCCGGTCGAGATGCCGAACCCGACCGCCTTCGGCACGTCGTACTCGCGGAGGCGGTCGAGGCTCTCGGCGGTGCTGTCGGAGACGTCCGACTTCGCCCCGGTGGTACCGAGCCGTGCCTGGACGTACACGTACCCCGACACCCGCTCCATGATCCGTTCGAGCCGCTCGCCGCGCGTCGTCGGCGCGACGATGAAGACGAGGTCGAGCCCGTACTCGTCACACGCCTCTCGAAGCGGGTCGGCCTCCTCTGCCGGGAGATCGGGAACGACGAACCCCTCCAAGCCGGCCTCGGCGGCCCGCTCGACGAACGACGCCGGCCCGTCGTGGCTCGCGGCGTTGCCGCTCGCGTCCGAGGCGCTTCGCGCCTCGCTAGCCCCGTACTGGTAGATCAGGTTGTAGTACGTCATACAGACGAGCGGCGCGTCCACGTCGAGCGTCTCGACGAACTCGAAGAAGCGGTCCGGCGTCATCCCGCCGTCGAGCGCGCGGACGACCGCCCCCTGGATCGTCGGTCCCTCCGCGATCGGCTCCGAGAACGGGAGGCCGAGCTCGATGACGTCGGCACCGCCGCGATCGAGCGCCTCTACGTACGCGAGCGAGGACTCGTAGTCGGGGTCACCGACCGCGAGGTACGGGACGTACGCCGGGCCGTCCGCGAACGCCGCCGCGATGGCGTCGCTGTTGCCGACCCGTTCGCGGTCGGACGCGTCCGGACTCCCCGCCATCTACATCCCCCCCGTGAACATCGACATGTCCGGCGCGCCCTCGATGTCGCGGGCGTGCGTCTCCTCGATAGCGGCGTCGAGGTCCTTGTCGCCGCGGCCGGAGACGTTCACGACCACCCGGTCGCCGAGCGACTCGTGGTGCTCCTCGAGGAAGCCGAACGCGTGCGCCGTCTCCAGCGCGGGGATGATCCCTTCCGTCGAGGAGAGGCGGTGGAACCCTTCGAGCGCCGTGTCGTCGTCGACGGCGACGGGCGTCACCCGTCCCTCGTCGACGAGGTAGGCGAGCTCGGGACCGACGCCGGCGTAGTCGAGCCCGGAGGAGACGGAGTGGCTCTCCATGATCTGTCCGTCCGAGTCCTGGAGCAGCTTCGTCCGCGCGCCGTGGAGGACGCCCTCTTCGCCCGTGAACAGCGAGGCGGAGTTGGGGGCGACACCGGCCGCCTCGTCGACTTCGAGCGTCGACCCGCCCGCCTCGACCGCGTGGAGCGCGACCGACTCGTCGTCGACGAACGCCGCGAACGACCCCATCGTGTTCGATCCGCCACCGGCGCAGGCGACGACGTCGGTGGGGAGCGCGCCGGTCTTCTCGAAGGCCTGCTCGCGGGCCTCCTCGGAAATGACCGCCTGGAAGTCACGAACCATCACCGGGAACGGGTGGGGCCCGACGACGGAGCCGATCACGTAGTGGGTGTCCTCGACGGTCGCGGCCCAGTCGCGCATCGTCTCCGAGATCGCCTCCTTGAGCGTCCCGCGCCCCGCGGTGACTGGTTTCACGTCGGAGCCGTTGAGCTTCATCCGGAACACGTTCGGGCGCTGGCGGTTGATGTCACGCTCGCCCATGTAGATCGTACACGGCATATCGAGGTGGGCGGCCGCCATCGCGGTCGCCGTGCCGTGTTGGCCCGCGCCCGTCTCCGCGATGATCCGCTCTTTACCCATGTACTTCGCGAGCAACACCTGACCGAGCGCGTTGTTCAGCTTGTGTGCGCCGCCGTGGAGCAGGTCCTCGCGTTTGAGGTACACGTCGCGGCCGTAGCGCTCGGAGAGTCGGTCCGCGCGCTGCAGCGGCGTCGGTCGCCCGCCGAAGTCGGCGAGCCGCTCGCGGAACTCGTCCATGAACCCGTCCTCGTTGCCGAGGACGTACCGCTCGTAGGCGTCGGCGAGCTCCTCGATCGCGGGCATCAGTGCCTCGGGGACGTACTGACCGCCGTAGCGGCCGAACTTCCCGTCCTTTCGGCCGCGCTCGCGGCCCGGTCGTCGCGAGAGTGTGGCTGTCTCGTCGACTCCTCCCGTCGTCTCGTTCGTCGTGGATCCGGTTTCGCTCATGTGGCTGTGGTGTCGTGTGTCGCGTCGTCGGTCGATCGTGTGTCGTCGCCGCTCGCTCCGGTCAGTTCGCGCGTGTTCGCCTCGACGTCCCCGTCCATGATGGCACTCCCGATCAACAGCGCGTCCGCGCCCGCCGCTCGCATCCGGCGGACGTCCGCCCGAGTCGAGAGCCCGCTCTCCGCGATCAGCGTCACGTCGTCGGGGACCGCAGAGGCCACCTCCTCGAACGTCGCGAGGTCGACCTCCAGTCGCGCCAAGTCCCGGTTGTTCACGCCGATGAACTCCGCGCCCGCGTCGACGGCGGCGGCCAGCTCCTCGCGGTCGTGAACCTCGACGAGGACCTGGAACCCGCGGTCCCGGGCGGCCGAGAGGAGATCCGGGAGGTCGTCGCCGACGAACCGCGCGATCAGCAGGACGACGTCGCTCTCGACGGCGTCGAGCTGCCCCTCGTCGACGACGAAGTCCTTGCGGAGGACCGGGACGTCGACCGCTGCGCGGACGCGTTCGAGCGTCCCCGTGCTCCCGCCGAAATGGTCCGGCTCGGTGAGCACGCTGAGCGCGGCCGCCCCACCCGCGACCATTCCCTCCGCGAGCGCGACCGGGTCGTCGGCGCGGGTCCCGTCCGTCGTCGGACTAGTCGGTTTAACCTCGGCTATCACCGGGACGCGTCCGTCGGCCTCGGCCGCCGCGAAGGCGGCGTTGAGGTCCCGCGGGTCGTCGATCCGCACCTCGGTCGAGTGGCTCGTCGCGGCCCGCTCGCGGGCGGCCGACAGGATCGACCGGACCGCCGGCGCGAGCTCCTCGGCTGGTTCCTCCATTACTGTACACTAATGAACTCATTTGTACATAAGGGTTGCGGGGGAGACCGCTCCCGATCCGTTATACGGCCGGCGATCTCACGGTCGGGCATGGACACTAGTGGAGTCTCCGGCGTGTTCGCCCGGGAGTACGACGGCCTCGAACGATCGGTCGAGGTCGGGTTCGCCGGCGGTCGGGTCATCGCGATCTCGTTCCCCGAGACGGTCCCGGACGACGCCGACACGGACCACACGCTCCTCGATCGGATCGGCGACTACCTCCGCGGCGAGCGCGACCACTTCGACGACGTCGATACCGGACTTACGGTCCCAACCGAGGAGCGTCGAGTGCTCGACGCGCTCCGGGAGGTGCCGTACGGCGAGTCGGTCTCCGTGAGTCGGTTGACCCGAACGGTCGGGCTCGACGACAACGACGCCGACGACCTCGGCGACGTGAAATCCGCGCTCCGCGAGAACCCGATCCCGATCCTGCTCGCCGACCACCGCGTCGAGGGCGGGCCGTACGCGACGCCGCAAGCGGTTCGGGCGACGCTGCGGCGCATCGAAGGGATCTGACCGCTTCGCTATTACTCGTATTCCACAGTTCCCCGCCCGATCAGGGTGCGTGAAGCTCCCCCACCCGATCGGGGTGCGTGAAGGGCGATCGGTGAAGGGTCGGTCGGTGAACGACGGATCGGTGAAGGGTCGGTCGGTGAACGACGGATCGGTGAAGGGCCGGTCGGTGAACGACGGATCGATGAACGACGGACCGATCACGGTGCGGGCACGCCCGTGGCCGCGGCGAGTCGCTCGGGGTCGAACCGGATCCCCCCGACCGTCTCGACCCACGACAGTCGTTTCAGCCGTTGGGCCCGACCGAACGGGAGCCGGACGACGGCGAACCCCGTGGGGTGATGTAGCACGAGCCGATCCGCGCTTCCGATCAATCCGAGAAGCCCGGCGACGAACGACTCGTGATCGACGCGCTCCGGTCGCGTGACGAGAAAGAAGCCCTCGGTCTCCGGGTCCGGTCCGGTGATCTCGATCGACGCGCCGAACCGCTCCGCGAGGGTCACGACTCCCCGCTCAGCCGCCGGGCCTGCTCGATCCACTCCTCGGCCCGGCCCGTCGACACCCGGGCGAGGTCGCTGACCGTCCCCGGATCGAGCGTCGCGAGCTGTGACACGCCGTGTACGCCCGCATCACGGAGGCGACCCGCGTAGGTCGGGCCGATCCCCGACACCTCCTCTAACGGAACCGGGTCCCGTTTGCCGCCGAGCTCTGCCTGGAGTTCGTCGACCACCTCGGTGGGGATCGACAGTCGCGCCGCGAGCTCGTCCGGGTCGAACCGACGCAGCGATTCGGGGTCGGTGACGCCGGCGCGACGCAGGCGGTCCACGACGGCTTTCCCGTGTTCCGGGGCCACCTCGGCGATCGCTCGCCGGAACGGCTCCGCCTGGTTCCGCTCGTCGTCGTCGGCTGTCGGGGCGTCGTCCTCCGACGCGTCACCCCCCGACCGTGGAGCACGCTCTCGCGTGTCGGTTCGGGACTCATCTTGACTCCCTTCCGTCTCGTTGGTCGTCTCCCTCTCGGCGGTTCGCCCGTCGGGACCCGGATCCGGATCGGCGGCGATCACGAGGTCGATCGGGGCCTCCGCCTCGGCGACGCTGAACGCGTCCGGGAACTGCTCGATAACGGTCCCGGGTGTCGTGTCCGGGTCGACGGCACGTTCGACCGTTCCGACGGTCAGTTCGGCAGACGCGAGCCGTCGGGCCGCCACCTCGTACGGGACGCCGCGGAGGTCCGGCACGTCGACGTAGCTCGGCTGCTCGGCGTCGGTCTCCCCCCGCGGTGCCCGGAGCCGGAACGACACCTCGCTGAGGTTGGCCGACGCCGACGACTCGTCAAGCGACGGCAGATGCATCCGTAACCCTTCGTCCGTCTGGATCACGTTCGTCTTGAGCCTGAAGTCCACGTCGTCCACGCGGTATCGCTCCCCTTTCAGGTCCTCGTCGACCTCCTGAAGCGCGGCACCGAGGTTCGAGAACACGGCCGTCGGTTCCAGCGATGGGCGCGTCGCCTCGAGCTCGCCGATCCGCTCCTGTAACCGCCCCCGCTCCGATTCGAGCGTCGAGAGCTGCCGCTCCAACGCGGTTCGCTCGGCCCGCATCTCGAGGACGTCGCTCTGGAGTCGCACGAGCGAGCCCTGCTGTTCGGTGACCAGCCGCTCGATGGCGGCGCGCTCGATGGGCTCGAACTTCTCGGCGTCGACGTGGGGGACCTCGGTCAGTTGGAACGTCTCATCGAGACGGACCGCGTCCGCACGGTTCGTGAACCAACTGCTCATCGCTGTCGGCGCTCCGGTGGAACCGGCGCGATCCGGAGCCGTACCTCGCTGGCGATCTCGGCGTCGACGTCGTACTCGTGTTTGACACGGTGGTTCAGCGGTAGCGCGCTCACGACGGGCCTGAAGCCGCGAACCTCCTCGGTCTCCGGATCGCGGATCTCGCGTCCCTCGATCGACAGCGTCATTTCGAGGTCCGCCTCGACCTCGGAGAAGCGAAGCCACGACGCGTCGAGGTCGTACCCGAGCGTGCCCTCCTCGATCTCGCGTTCGATCGCCAGCTGCGACCGCATGGCTCGCTGGTCCAACTCCTCTTGGCCTTCGGCCACGGAGAACGCGATCGTGCGGATGAACTCCTTGAGCGGCCGATCGAGCCACTGGTCAGTTACCATGGTCGGCTCCTCCGGAACCGGTTCGCTCGTTCGCCGGGTGGGTGGCCCCTGTCCTGCCGGTGACGGCGTCGGTCGGAGCCACGCCGGAGGTGCCCGCCGATCGGAGCCGTGCCGGCGACGGAGTCGGTCGGAGTTGAACCGCGAGGCGGGCGTTCGCCCCGACTTCCCTGTCGAACCGTCGCTCGTCGATCCCGGCTCCCGTGTCGGCGCGCAGATCGAGCGATCGATCGGCCCGGTCTTCCGTAGTGCCGCCGGTGGTCCGATCCTCGGCTGCCTCGTTGGCGGCCCAGTCTTCGGCTGCCTCCTTGGCGGTTCGGTCCCCGCTTCCAGATCCGTCCGCGGCGGTGATGTCGACTGCGACCTCGACAGTCGACTCGCTGAACCGGTACCACGCGGGCGTGATCCCGAACTCGAGCAGCGACCGTGACTCCGCCGGAGTGGTTTCGGTCGTCACCGACCCGCCGGGGTCGATGGTGCGGTTGACCGTCGGCACCACGTCGACCGTGGTCTCCGAGAGTGTTTCACGCGTCTCCGTGGCGTGGGCGTCGAGAGCGGTCTGGGCCTCCGCGACCCCTTCGGCCAACAGGAACACGAGGTCGCCGAACGGCAGTGCCGCGACGGTTCGGGTGGATCGATCGGGGGCGATACGGCGTGGCGGTATGTGATGGGCTCGTGGCGGCATTGGTGTCTGTGGCATGGCTGGTCGCGTATCCCCCGGTCGGGACTGCGCGGTGTTTCGTCGCCGCGCGGGAGGCGCGGACGGTCACTCGGTCGTGCGGTTGTCGACGGTCTCGACCGCGGGGAAGAGGTACGGTGGCTCCGGCACCGGGACCATCGTGGTCTTCAGCTTGCTCGTCCCGTGGACCTCCTTGCCGAACTTCCGGTTGTGGCTCACGTCGGTCTGGATGCTGCCGCCCCAGAGACCGAATCCGGCCCTCGCTTTGGCGCTCACGTCGATGTCGGTCTCGCGTTCGGTCGTCGTTTTGATATCCATCTCGACCTCGATGACGGCCTCCGAGAACTGGTAGAACGTCGGGAACAGCCCGGCCTGCAGCAGTGAGACATCGATCGGGTCGGCGGAGTCGTACGTGACGTCACCGTCCGCGTCGATCGTCCGCGTGATCGCCGGCACGACTTCGATCTCCGTCTCGGCGAGGATCTTCGCGACCTCCACGGAGTTCATATCCAACTGGTTCTGCGCGTCCGCGATACCCTGGCCCATGCTAGCAACCATCTCGGGAAACGGCACGTCGAGGAGTTCTTGTCCTACTGACATCCTTAAGTAATTAATCTAATAAATATTAAAGTAGTATGTAAGAAATCAGGGAGGATGGTAGAGATTAACACGGATAGTGGACCGTACGCGACGCCCCCGCAGATTCGGGTGATATTGCGGCACATCGATTGGATCCGAGTCCGGCGCATAACGCGCGTCACCGAGTGGGGTAGCCACCCGGCGTTCGTCCGTCAGTTACGCCCGCGAGGCGGGCCGTTCCATCGACCGAGGAACTCGCCACCGATGTTCATCGACTCGATCGGCTCCGGTGCCCAATCGTACTCGTAGACCAGGTACTCGACATCGGCGGTCGCCCGCGCGACATTGGCGACGGCCTTCATATTGACGTCACCCTCGTCTATCTCGACGAAGTCACCGTCTCGCATGTTCTTCATATGGATGGAGTCGATCTCGTCACTATACCTGCTTATATACTCGATCGGGTTCGCGCCGCCCGTCTCTACCCAGCCGACGTCGAGCTGGAGGTGAACGTGATCTTCGACCGCCTCCGCGAACACGTCGTAGGCGATCTCGTCGGCGTCCTCGAGCTCTTGGAACTCGTGGTCGTGGTTGTGATACCCGAACTCGAGTCCCTGATCGGCCATCTCGTCCGCCGCCGTGTTGATGTCGTGAGCGAGTTCGAGAACGCTCTCCTCGGTGCTCCACGTGTCACCGTTGATGTACGCCTCGATGAGTGCGGGTTCCCCGTACTGGAGGTACAGTTCGGCCACTCCCTCGGGATCGTCGAGCGTGTCGTAGAGTCCCTGGTGGGCACTGGCCATTCCCACGCCGGTCTCGTCGATCGCCTCCGTGATCGCGTCAACGTCCGAGTCGCCGTCGATCGAGAACGGTTCGAAGTGGTCGTAGCCCGCCTTCTCCATCTCGTAGATCAGTTCCGCCGTCGTGAGGTCCGCATTGTTGAACGACCAGAACTGCGCGGATATCGGAACCGGCTCCGCTGCGGATCCCGACCCCGCGTGATCCGGCCGTGCCTGTACGCCTCCGATGGCGGCCGATCCGAGTCCGAGCGCGCCGATCCCGCGAAGCAGGTTCCGTCGGCCCGTTTCGACCGATTTACTCACGATACGACTCCCGTCCGTCGTCCGTCTGTTCTGTGACATGCCTTTCACCTCTCGCCGTACCACCCGCTCCACCCATTCGGATGGCACGACTTAATAATTAAAGTTCATTATATATAAGTCATTATACTATTGTCAATATATATTGATCCCTCGTGTGCAGGCCGCTCCGGATCGGCTGCGGGCCCGGGATCACGACGGTGTCGGCGGGAACCGCGGGTAGCTCCCGACTCCCTCGGTGTGCCAACCGCGGAGCTCGACCCATTCGCCGCCCGGGTCAGTCCCGGCTATGTCGCCTGCGACGGACGTCTCGTAAGTGTTCCAACTCCACCCGAACGTCCACCACTCGTTTGTTCCCTCGTAGCGGACGATGACGCCGAAGGTGATGTCGTCGCCGCCGTGCTCGACGTACACCGGACTCGTGGCTTCGAAGGACCGGTAGTCCGGCCACCGGTCCGCCGCCCAGTCGTCGTGGTCGTCCGCGCCGCGCTCGGGATCACTGAGCTCAACCGGGGCGAGAACGGGCTCCGTTCCGCGTGGCGTCCGCGTGTCGATCGTCCAGTCGGACGTGATCCGTGAGTCGAACCAGAGCGTGTCGCGACCCTCGCGAACTTCGTCGATCTCGATCCGGAGCATCGGGCCGCGGTCGGTCGCCACCACCTCGTGTGAGACGCCAACGAACCGGTCGCTGTCGGCTACGTATAGCTCGTCGACGACCGCCTCACCGTCGTGAACACCGATGGGAAGAAGGACGACAACGTTCTCGGTCGCGCCATCGACGTCAACGCTCGCCTCGAACCCGTACGACGACTGGTAGGAGTCATAAAACAGCGCGGTTCCGAGCCCGACGAAGCCGGCGATAACGACGAGGCAGACGACGAGCAGCGCCGCAGCCACCATCGTGACCTTCGCCCCTGTCGAACGATTCCAGAGGCTGGTGAGGCGTCTCGTACGTGCCATAGTGACCGAGCACGTTGTGATCGGACATAACTAGTCGCCTATTTCCGTCGTTTGTGGGGACCCGCTTCGGCGTCGATGTCTTCACTGGGATGTCCGGAGTGTTGCGTGTACTACCTCCCATCTGTTCCTCTCACGGTTCCGGGCTGTGACTCGTCTGCTCAATTCGGGTCGATTGGTCTTTTGACTGCTCACTTCGTTCGCAGCAAAAGTCCGCCCTCCCCGAATTGAAACGCGCGAGACGATCGCCTCGCTTCGCTCGGCGCTGCGACTCGCTGTTCCCCGCTCGCTTCGCTCGCGGGGACGGGGGACAAGTCGATCCACAGTTGGCTACGAACCGACTGAAAAACCAGTCCGCCCTCCCCGAATTGAACGGGGGACAAGCCGATCTACAGTCGGCTGCTCTACCAGGCTGAGCTAAGGGCGGTCACTAAATTCTAGCCGCTGGATTCGACTTAAACGTTCCCTTTCGCGGGCAGCTCGAGTGGGTGTGCCGTGTCCCGACAACTCCACGCGGTATTTAAGTCGCGCGCCCCGCGAGCGGGCGTATGGGAGACGACGGTGCGGACAGACAGGCCACGTTCGGTAGCGACGGCAGCCTCGAAACCGACACCACGCCGGACGCGACCGGCGAGAACGACTTCGGCGACCCCAAGGAGCCGAACGAAACCGACGGCGGCTACAGCCGCTATGCGGTTTCGAGCCTCCTTCAAAAAGCGGTGCGGCGTTCCGACGAGGAGGTCGCCGCGTGGGCCGCCTGGGAGCTCGCCCGCTCCGGCTACGCCTGGAACCTCTGGGACCGGCTGAACCTCTACGTCGTCGAGGACCTCCGCGCGGGCGACGACGTCGCCCTGACGATCGAGCGATACGAGCAGTTGGCGACGGAGCGCTGGGAGCCGTCGGAATGGAAGGGTCGCCTCTGTGCGGTCCACGCCGCGCTCGCCGCCGCGCGCGCCCAGTCCACTCGTGAGGCCGCGAACGCCGACGCGTACTTCTCCGCCGCCGCCGAGGAGCGCGCCGCCGCCCGCGAGCGTGGCGAGGAACCGGACCACGACTTCCCGGTCGACGACCTCCAACCCGGCGGCGAGTTCGACGTCGCCCTCGACGGACACACCGGCGAGGGCTCACGGCTCGGACGGGGGACCCACTTTTTCAAGACCCGCGGCGCGCGCGTCGGGCCGGAGGGCGAGGCCGAACTGAGCGCCCGCTGGCAGCGGCTCGCGATGGAACTCGACGGCGACGTCGACTACACGACGGCCGAGATCGAGCGCGCGCTCGCGCCCGTCGACCCGGCGGCCCCGTGGGACGAGCCGGACGGGACCGACGGGGAGCCCAGTGATGACGCCAAACACGCCGATCACGGCGATACCGACGGGTCCGACGATCGTGGCGACCGCTCCGGGTCGCTGTCGGAGTTCTCCGAGTAACGCGGTTCTCGTTATAATCCCTCTCGACGCCGGCGGTCCCCGCCGTCCCGCACCGCAGCGAGCGACCCGAGGAGAGCGACGAGAACGGCGACGACGGCGGGGACGACCCCGAATCCGGGTACCCGGTCGTCGGCGGCCGGTTCCTCATCGTCCGTCTCGTCGCCGTTTTCCGTCGGGACGGGCTCCGGCGGCGGGGCCGCAGCCAGCGCCGCCTCGACTGCGGCGGGACCGTCGACCACGCCGTGGCCGTAGCGGGCGTCCGGCTCCGCGGCTCCGGTCGGGTGGACCGCGGTGTCGACGAGGAGGTCGTGGAGCTCGTCCCCCTCGACCCGGCCGTCAGTCGCGGCGATCGCGAGCGCAGCCACTCCGCTGACGTGCGGGGCGGCCATGCTCGTCCCCTGTCGGCGGACGTACCCGTCCGTCGTCCCGGACTCCGCGCTGACGACCGCGACCCCCGGCGCGGAGACGTCCGGCACGACGTACTGCTCCGGCCAGTCCTCCGGGATCTCGCCGAAGGCCTCGACCGCCTCGATCGGCTCCCCGCTGGAGAACGCCGCCACGGTCCGGTTCTCGTCGGTGTCGACCGCACCGACCGCGAGCGAGTCGTACACGTTCGCCGGCGACGAGGAGGTGTTCTCCCCGTCGTTGCCGGCGGCGGCGACGACGATCGAGCCGGCCGCCCGGGCGTTTCGAACCGGCATGATGAACCCGCGGAACGTCCCGTTCGCGCCGAGGCTCATCTGGAGGACGTCCACGTCGTCGTCCGCCGTCGCGTGCTCCATCGCCGCCAGGACCCCCGCGAACGTCGCCGACCCGTCCTCGCCGAAGGCGTCGATCCCGTGGATCGCCGCCTCCGGTGCGACACCGATGTGGGTCCCCGAGGCCTCCCCGCCCGCAACGGTGCCCGCGACGTGCGTACCGTGACCGTCCGGGTCGGTCGCGTCGGCGACGTCGTCGCTCACGAGCGTCCCGTTCTCGTCGAAATCCGCCCAGGCGGCAAGCTCGATGTCTTGGTGGGCGGGGTCGACCCCGGTGTCGATCACGGCGACGGTCGCACCCGCACCCCGCGTGTCGAACCGCTCCCACGCCGCCGGAACGTCGATCGCCTCCAACCCGTCGGTGTGACTCCCAGTCGGCTCCGTGCCGACCTGGAACCGATCGGTGGACGCGTCAAGGTGTCGGTCGACGGACTCCGTCACGCTCCCCGCGCCCTCAGCACGCTCTCCGCCGCCTGCAGCCCCCGAATGTGTCGCGACCACGACGTTCCGGTGAACGTCGGTCACGTTCGCGACCGAGAGCAGCTCGTCCGCGTCGGTCTCGTCGGCGTCGACGCTCACGAGGACGGCGTTCGCCAGCCAGAACGTCCGCTCGATCGTCAGGCGGTCCGTCCCGGCCGCGAACGCCTCGAACGCTACGCGTTCGTCGCTCGCGTGCTCGCGGAGCTCCTCGACGACCTCGTCGTCGTCGGTATCGGCGAGGTCACGCGGCTCCATCGGCGGGAACCGGACGACGACCGATGTCGTGCCGGTCTCGTTCGCGAGCGGGTCCGTCGCTCGCTCGTCGATAGGGACCTCGTCGACGGTGGCTTCGACGCCAGCCTCCTCGTCGGCGGAGTCCAGCTGGACGTGTTCAGCGCTTGCGGGAGCCGCTATCCCGCCCGAGAGCGCGAGAAGCGTGACGATCCCGACGAGGAGGCCGAGCGCGACCGCACGGCGACCGGACCCGGTCACCGCCCCACTGCGTAGCATACGTTCCGCTCGGCCGCCCCGGGCAAATACCTTCGGCCGCCACCGATCGTTGCCTCCAGCTGCCGGCGACGACGCCGACACCTATGGGACGTTAACGGCGCTCACGCCCCGTCGACCGATCCCGACACAACCGCTTTGGGTCCGCGCGCCCATCGATCGATCAGTGACCGATCCCACGGATGACGCCCCCGACGGGTCCGAATCGAGCGACGAGCCGGACCCGGAGACGATCGCTCGGGGGCTCCTCGCCGACGTCGCCGCCGACCGCGACTGGGCGTTCGATCCGGAGCGCGTTCGGATCGACGACGCCGACGTCCTCGCCCGGCTCTCTCCGGCGGTTCGGCGGTGGTGGGTCGAGACGTTCGGCGAGCATATTCCGGAGAACGGCGGCCTGTTCACCCCGCCACAGCGCGAGGCGATCCCGCATATCGACGCCGGGCGGAACTGCCTCGTCGCGTCGCCGACGGGGAGCGGCAAGACGCTGGCCGCCTTCACCGCCGTCCTCGACGACCTGTTCGCCCGCGACCGCGCCGGCGACTTGGAGAACTCCGTCTACTGTCTGTACGTCTCGCCGCTCAAATCGCTCGCGAACGACATCGCCCGCAACCTCGAAGCGCCGCTCTCCGGGATCGGTGACCTGCTGCCGGCCGACGAGGACCCCGGCGTCCGGCAGGCGATCCGACACGGCGATACGAGCTCGGCGGACCGGCAGGCGATGCTCGACCGGACGCCACACGTCCTCAACACCACGCCCGAGACGCTCGCGATCCTGTTGAACTCGCCGAAGTTCAAGGAGAAGCTCCGGACGGTGGAGTACGTGATCGTCGACGAGATCCACTCGCTGGCGGCGAACAAGCGCGGCACTCACCTCGCAGTGTCGCTGGAGCGGCTCGTGGAGCTGACCGAGGGCTCTCCCACGCGGGTCGGCTGCTCCGCGACCGTCGAACCGCTGGAGGAAATCGCCGAGTTCCTCGTCGGACGCGAGCGCGTCGACGGCGCGGTCGGCGACCCCGACGGCCTCGAACCGCGCGAGTACGAGCTCGTCGACACCCGGTTCGTTCGGGAGTTCGACCTCGAACTCCGGACGCCGGCGGCCGACCTCATCCACACTCCGGGCTCTGCCGTCACGGACCGGTTCTACGACGACCTCCACGATCTGATAGCCGGACACACGAACACGCTCGTGTTCACGAACTCACGGTCAGGCGCGGAGCGGGTGCTTCAGGGGCTCCGCGAGCGGTTCGGCTACGACGAGTCGGACTCCGGCTGTCACCACGGGAGCCTCGGCGAGGCCCAGCGCACTCGGATCGAGGAGGGGTTGAAATCCGGCTCGCTGGACGTGGTGACGACCTCGACGAGCCTCGAGCTCGGCATCGACATGCCGCACCTCGACCTCGTCGTTCAGGTCGGCTCGCCGAAGTCCGTCGCGGCGCTGCTCCAGCGGGTCGGCCGCGCCGGACACAGCCCGGGAGAGACCGTCGAGGGGCGGGTGTTCGCGCTCGACCGTGACGAGCTCGTCGAGTGTGCCACTATGCTCGCGCGCGCCGAGGAGGGGTTCGTCGACCGCGTGTTCGTCCCCGAGAACGCTCACGACGTCGCCGCCCAACACGTGTACGGGATGGCGATAAACCGGGTCCGACCGGATCGGGAGGTCCGCGAGGTCCTCCGGCGTGCCTGGCCGTACCGGCGGTACGGTGCGGACCGGTACGAGACGCTCATGCGGTATCTCACCGCCGACTACGACGGGCTAGAGGAGAAGAACGTGTATCCGAAGGTGTGGCGCGACGCGAACGACCCGCCGGACGGCGAGCACCACCACGAGGGCTTCCCCGTCGGCGAGCTGCTGATCGGCAAACGCGGCCGGCTCGCCCGGGTCATCTATATGACGAACATCGGCACCATCCCTGACTCGTTCAGCTGTGACGTGTTCACCCGCGACGACGAGTGGGTCGGAACGCTCGACGAGACGTACCTCGACACTTTGGAGTCCGGCGACGTGTTCACGCTCGGCGGCGAACGGTTCGCGTTCCGGTACCGCCGCGGCTCGAAGGTGTACGTCGACCGGACGGCCGAGCGCGCGACGGTCCCGTCCTGGTACGCCGAACGGCTCCCCCTCTCGTACGACCTCGGCCGGGAGGTGCTCGCGTTTCGCGAGCGACTCTTGGAACGACTGACGGCCGGGGGACCGCCCGCGGTCCGGGCGTGGCTCCGCGAGCTGCCGCTCGACGAGAACGCGGTCCGGGCACTGGCCCGGATGTACGACGAACAGGTCGCGTACGCCGGCGCGGAGAGCGTCTCGACGTCCGATCGGATCGCCGTCGAGGAGGAGCTCGACCGTGCCGAATACAAGCGTCGATACTACGTCCACACCGTCTACGGCCGGCGGTTCAACGACGGGCTCTCGCGGCTGGTCGCCGCCGAGTGCGCGAACCGCACGGACGCCAACGTCGCGGTCGCAGTCGCCGATAACGGGTTCAGCCTCTCGTTCCCGCTCAACCGAAAGGTCGACGTCGCGGGCGTGCTCCGCGACCTCGACACGGGGACGCTCCGCGAGGACCTCCGGGACGCGATCGAAGGGACCGACCTCCTGAAACGCTACTTCCGGATCGATGCCGGGCGATCGCTCCTGATACTGAAACGGTACAAGGGGTACGAGAAGTCGGCGGCCGAACAGCAGGTGTCGGCCGAGATGCTACTCTCGTTCGCGAACGAGCTCGAGGGGTTCGCCGTGATGGAGGAGACGTACCGCGAGCTGTTAGAGGACCGGCTCGACGTTGCGGGGATCCGGGAGGTGCTGACGGGGGTCGAACGCGGCGAGATCGCGGTGTCTCACCACGCGGTCGACTCGCCGAGTCCGCTGTCGTTCGGGCTGGCGACGCTCGTCGACTCCGACGTCGTCCTCGCGGACGACGAGTCCGCGGTCCTCCGGGAGTTCCACGCCCGAGTGACCGAGGAGATCGGCGCGGACGACGCCTCGACGAGGACGGGCCCCTCGGCGGGCGAGTAACGGAACGGGAGTTCAGGCTCGGTCAGGCTCGGTCACTCCTCGGGCCACTTGATCGAGCATCCGCGGGAGGGGCGATCCGGGACGTCGACCGACTCACCTGCCAACACCGCGTCGATCGCTTCGCGCACGTAGAACTCGGTCGGCTCGTCGTCCGGGCTCATCGCGTCGTCGAGTCGGCCGTGATACCGGAGTCGCCACTCGCCGCCCTCGCGACCGAACAGGAACGGGTCGGGCGTACAGACGGCCCCGTACGCCGACGCCACGTCGGCGGTCTCGTCACGGAGGTACGCGTCGTACGCGATCGTGCCGTCCTCGACGTGTTCGCGCATCGCTTCCAGGGAGTCCTCCGGGTACTCCTCGGCGTCGTTGGGGTTGATACCGACGACGGCACAGTCGTCGTACTCCGCGGCGACCTCGTTGAGGAGGTCGAACTTCGCTTTCGCATACGGGCAGTGGTTACAGGTGAACACGACGAGCAGGGCGTCCGTGTCGAACGAGTCGAGCGTGTATCGGTCCCCGTCGACCCCCGGAAGATCGAACGCGGGGGCGGTGTCGCCGCGGTCCAGCTCCGAGTCGGATTCCTTCAGTACCATACGTCCCCGTTGTGTGGCGACGCCAAAAGTCGTTCCGGGGGTGGACCGGACCACCGACACACGTTCACCGCGCCACCGACGCGTGCTCACCACGTCACCGACGCGACGACCCCTGCGCCGACCCGTACTGCAAGCACGACTCCAAGCCACCCCGCCGCAGCCACCGCGAGTATCCCCGCGAGAACCGATCCCTCGTACACGACGGCAGCGACGAGCGACAGCGTGTTCGGGACGGCGGTCGTCGGCCAGACGCCGGCCGAGTCGACGGCGATGTCCGAGAGCACGACCGCGACCCCTCGACCGTACGCCCCCAGTGAAACGCCGATCGCTGCGAGTAGTCCGACCGTGATCGTCGTGGCGAGCCACCGGACCCATCGGGCGGCCGCGCGATGTGTCGCGTTTCGTCTCGACGACATAGCGGCTCTGGACGCGGTATCGCATATAACGGTGAGCGCGGACGGCCGTGACGGTCGTCTTCGACCCTCCCGGTTTTATCCCCTGTGCCCGTACTCCGTGTATGTCGACGGGACCGACGCGGACGCCGAGCTATCGAACCCTCCGGCTGTTGTGCGGGAACGCGGTCGGGATGGTGGCGTTCCTCGCGGCGTACGTCTTCGCCCGCGACCCGATCGTCGCACTGGTGGCCGGGATCATCGTCGGCGTCATCGGGTATGCCGCCTCGACAGTCGTCGTCGACTACGCCGCCGGAGAGAGGAACCGTTAACACGTCGGACGGTCTTCACCATCCAGATACTCGACGGGGCCGACGGGAGGACCGGTGAGGACGCGTCGTTGGACACCTCCTCGCCGGTCCGCGTCCTGCATGTCGACGACGAACCCGATTTCGCCGAACTCGCGGGCTCGTTTCTCGAACGGTCCGACGGCCGGTTCGACGTGACCGCGGTGACGACGGTCGCCGACGCCGTTGAGCTGCTGGACTCGACCCGGGTCGACTGTGTCGTCAGCGACTACGACATGCCGGGGACGAACGGGATCGAGTTCTTGAAGACCGTTCGCGAGCGATACGGCGACGTCCCCTTCCTCCTGTTCACCGGTCGCGGGTCCGAGGAAGTCGCGAGCGAAGCCATCTCGGCGGGCGTGGACGACTACCTCCGGAAAGAGTCGGGAACCGACCAGTTCTCGGTGCTCGCCAACCGGATCGGCAACGTCGTCTCGCGGGCGCGCGCCGAACGACGGCTCGAAGCCCACCTCGGGCGGATGACCGACGCGTTCTACGCCCTCGACGAGGAGTGGCGGTTCACGTACGTGAACGAGCGCGGCGCGGAGATACTCGAACGCGACCCCGACGCGATCCTCGGCGATACCGTCTGGGAGTCGTTCCCCGAAACCGTCGGGAGCGAGCTCGAACACGCCTATCGGGAGGCGATGGAGACGGGGAAACCGCGGGAGTTCGAGTTCCGGTACGCCCCGTTGGAGACGGATTTCGAGGTCCACGCGTACCCCTCCGAGACGGATCTCTCCGTCTACTTCAGGGACGTAACCGAACGCAAGGAGCGCGAACGCGAGCTCGAGGAGGCCTCGGAGCGGCTCGCGCTCGCGCTCGACGGCGCGGACGTCGGCGTGTGGGACTGGGACCTCCGCACCGACGAAGTGACGTTCGACGAGGGGTGGACCGCGATGCTCGGCTACGAGCTCGCGGAGATCGACGCCGACCTCGACGCGTGGGAGGAACGCGTCCACCCCGACGACATCGATGCGGTCTGGGACGTCCTGGAGCCACACCTCGCCGGCGAGACCGACGCCTACGAGTGTGACCACCGGATGCGGACGAAATCCGGCGACTGGAAGTGGATACGCGACCGCGGGCGCGTGGTCGAGCGCGACGAGAACGGTGCCCCACGTCGGGCCGTCGGGATCCACATCGACGTGACCGACCGAACGGAACGGGAGCGCGACCTCGAACGGTACCGTCGGATGGTGGACGCGATGCCGGAGTCGGTTTGTCTGTACGACGCCGAGGGACGGTTCGTGTTCGTCAACGACTACCTCACCGAGGGGTACGGCAGCTCGGGAGACGAACTCGTGGGATCCGAGAGCGTCCTCGTGGACCGGATCCGCGAGGAGAGCGAGGGGGACCCGTTCGCGGCGCTCGTTTCCGGCGACCGCGACGTGCTCGCGGACACGATACGGATGGACCTCCCGAACCGAACGGACGCGATCGTCGATTACCGCCTGACTCCCCTGTTCGTCGACGGAGAGTTCGACGCGGTCCTCTGTATCGCCCGGGACGTAACCGAGGCGCGGCGACGCGAACGGCGGCTCGAACGCACGTCCGCCAGGCTGGAGGCGCTGTTCGAGCGGTCGCCGGACATGATGGAGATCCACGACCTCGACGGGACCATCGTCGAGGCGAACCGCTCGATGTGCAACGAGCTCGGCTACGAGCCGGAGGCACTGGTCGGCACGTCGGTGTCGGCGATCGACGTCGAGATGGACGCCGCGGACGCCTCGAAACGCTGGGAGGGCTTGGGGGTCGACGAGACCGCCCGGATCGAGACGAGCTATCGGCGCGCGGACGGTTCGACGCTCCCTGTCGAGGTCCACGTTCGTCGGATCGACGTCCATGGCGAGGACCGGTTCCTCGCAAGCAGCCGTGATATCACCGAGCGTCGAGCGTACCAGCGTCGGATCGAACGCGAGAACGAGCGGCTCGACGAGTTCGCGAAAGTCGTGAGCCACGACCTCAGAAACCCGCTCAACGTCCTGTCCGGGTTCACCCGGCTCGCCCGCGATACCGGGGACCTCTCGCACCTCGATCGGTGTGAACGCGCGCTCGACGACATGGAACACTTGATAGACGACGTCCTCACCCTTGCGAGACAGGGCCGCACCGTCGGGGAGTCGAAACAGGTCGGATTGGCTGACGTCGCATGCGAGGCCCGCGAAAACGTCGACGCGCCGGAGCTGTCGCTGGACGTCGAGACGTCGGCCGCGATCCGGGCCGACCCCGGGCGACTCAAGCAGCTGTTCGAGAACCTGTTTCGGAACGCGTTCGAGCACGGCGACCCGCCGGTGATCGTGACGGTCGACGATCTCGATGGCGGGTTCTACGTCGTCGACGACGGTCCGGGGATCCCGCCCGACGAGCGCGAGCGCGTCTTCGAGAGCGGGTACACCACGTCGGGATCGGGGACCGGGTTCGGCCTCGCCATCGTCGAGGGCGTCGCGGAGGCACACGGTTGGGACGTCGCCGTGGACGCCGGCGAGGAGGGTGGTGCTCGCTTCACCTTTACCGGCGTGGAGTCCCGCGTCGACGACCGGTAGCCGGCTCGCACTCGGCGACCGGAGGGTGAGGTCGGCCGGGCTCAGAACGCGCCGGGGTGGACGTTCACGTCGGCCTGCAACTCGTCTTTCAGTGCGGCGTGGACGTGACAGATACCTTCCGCGCGCTCGACGATCTCCGCGACTTGGTCGTCGTCGAGTTCGGCCTCTACGTGGAGGTCGAAGCTGATCGCGGCGAGGTCGTCGTCGTCGTCGAGCTCGGCGCTCGCGTCGATCTGGAGTTTGCCGAGCTCCTCCTCGCCGCGCTGGCTGCCGCCGACGCGGAACGCGGGGATGAAACAGGAGGCGTACGTCGCGACGAGCGCGGCGTTCGGGTTCGGTCCCGTCTCGTCGGTCGCGTCGATCTGGAGGTCGAACTCGCCGACCTGACTCGTACACGCGTACCCGTCCTCGGAAACCGTTGTGGTCTCGATGTCGGACATGACGTCCTGAGGATCGTCGCCTGCGGGCCTAAAGGTTGCTATACCCTGACGTATCGGGGGTATCGGCCGTCTCTAAAAAATCGAGTTCCGAGATACGTCTCGATTCCGGCCCGTTCAGGGCTCGACGACGTACGTCTCGTCGCCGTCGAGCACGACCGGCTCCGCGTTTGCCCCGGCGGCTTTTACCTCGTTGACGAACTCCCGCGTGTCGATCTCGATCGGCGGGAACGTGTCGTAGTGCATCGGGAACACGACGTCGGCACCGACCCAGTCGGCGGCGATGCCCGCGCCGGCGGGTCCCATCGTGAAGTGGTCGCCGGTGGGGAGCGCGGCCGCGTCCGGTTCGAGGTACGGTGCGATCACGTCGACCATCTCGGACATCAGTCCGGTGTCGCCGGCGTGATAGAACGTCGTACAGTCCGGGTCGGACTCCTGGGTCGGTTTCTTATCGCCGATCACGAACCCGGCGGGCATCCCGGCGGAGGTCCCATAGCCCGTGTCGATCCCGTTGGAGTGGTCCGCACGGACCATCGTCACCCACGCGTCGCCGCACTCGACGGTGCCACCGATGTTCATCCCCATCCCGCCGACGGCGTCCTCGTGGCCGAACGTGTCCTGGACGTACCCCACGAGCTCCGGCGTCGCGACGACCGTCGCGCCCTCGTAGCGGTCTGCGTCGGAGATGTGGTCCGTATGACCGTGCGTCAACAGGAGATAGTCCGGATCGAGCTCCTCGGGGTCGACGTCGGTCTTCGGGTTGTCGAAGTGCGGATCGATCAACAGCTCGGTGTCATCGACGACGACGTGCCACGTCGAGTGGCCGTGCCAAGTGAGCTCCATAGTGCGTCCGACGGTTCACAACCCGAGGTAATAAATGTCAACGGCGGTTCGTGCGCCGCCGACCGGCGCGCCGGACCTCCCGCTTCCACTGCGGTTCCCGTCCGATCAGTTTTACGGGTTTGTTCCGCAATATCTTCCCGCGAATACACGCTTATGATAGGTATCCTCCTATGAGAGTCGTGACAATGCCAGTTCGACATGACGCGTGACGACGATCCGGGTTCGGTCGACGATCCGGACCCCGGTCACGACGAGCTCGGAAGCGACCGATATCGACATCTTATCGAACACGTACAGGACGCGGTCGTCGAGTTCGAACTGGTCGATGGAACGCCGATAGTGATGGGGACTAACCGGGCGTTTGTCGACGTGTTCGGCTACGACGACGATGCGATCCGTGACGAACCGCTCAACGAGTGGGTCGTTCCCGAGTGGAAGCGTGCGGAGGCTGCGGCGCTCGACGAGAGCACTGCGAAGGGGGAGATCAATTACCGGAAAGTCACACGGAAGACCGAATACGGGCTTCGGGAGTTCCTGTATCGCGGGATCCCGTACGAGGGAAGCGGCGGGACCGACGATGAGGATGTCGGCGAGTCGGTCGGCGGCTTCGCCGTCTACACCGATCTCACGGAGATATCCCGCAACGAACGCCGCCTGAAGGTACTCAACCGGATCCTTCGTCACAACCTTCGAAACAACGCGAACCTCGTTGCGGGGCACACGACCCGGCTGTTGGCCGCGATCCCGGAGGCAGACGGCGAGGCGGTCGAGGGCGCGGCGACCATCGAACGGGCGGCACACGAGCTCGAACGATTGGCCGACGAGGCGGGGCACATCCGAACGGTGCTCCAACAGCGGACCGACGAGGACGCACACATCGATCCGGAACCGCTCATCCGGTCCGTCATCGACGAACGCCGACAGCGGTCCCCGAACGCGACGATCGACGTCGACTTCGCCGGCTCGAAGCGGGTTTTGGCCGACAGCCGTCTCCGATACGCGATCGAGAGCCTCGTCGACAACGCGATCGAACACAACCCGAGTCCCACACCCCGGGTTCGCGTGCGGATCGATCGTGCGATCGATACCGGCGACCACGACCCCGACGACTGGGTGATCATCCACGTCGAGGACGACGGCCCACGGATCCCGCCGCATGAACGGGACGTCATTCGCGACGGGGCCGAGATAACGCCGACACACCACGGGAGCGGGCTCGGGCTCTGGTTGACCGAGCTGACCGTCGAAATGTTCGGCGGTGAGCTCGCGTTCGACAGGAGCGATCTGGGCGGAAACGATGTCTCGATCCGGCTCCGTCGGCGGACGTCGCGGTGACACCGGCGATCACGCCGCGGAACCCGAATATCGCCGACCCGTGAGCCGTGGGGTCACGCTCCGTGAGGCGGCTGACACGGGCGCATCTCGGGATCGCCGACTCCAGCAGTCCTTTTAGCAACCGGGCCCTCGGAACGAGCATGTATCACGCCCGCTTCCGCGATCCGGCAGGCTCCGTCCGTGAGGGACGATACGACCCCGATAGCGACACCGTCGCCTTCGGCGACGACGAGTACGCCCTCGACCACCCGGAGATCGACGTGCTCCCGCCCGTGGAGCCGACGAAGATCGTCTGTGTCGGACGAAACTACGCCGAGCACGCCGCCGAGTTCGACAACGAGATCCCCGACCGCCCGCTGCTGTTCTTGAAAGCCCCGAACGCCCTCGCGAGCCACGGGTCGACGGTTACGCTTCCCGGGGGAAAGGACCGACTCGACTGGGAGGCGGAGCTCGCGGTCGTCATCGGCGAGGCGTGTACGGACGTCGACGCCGCCGACGCGATGGACGTCGTCGCCGGCTTCACCTGCATGAACGACCTCTCGAACCGTGACGACCAGAACCGCGAGCAGAACTGGGTCCGCGGGAAGGCGTTCGATAACGCCGCGCCGCTCGGCCCCGTCCTCGCGACGCCCGACGAGGTCCCCGCGGACGCCAGTGTCGAACTCCACGTGAACGGCGACCGGAAACAGGCCGGGGATCGCTCCCAGCTCGCGTTCGACGTGCCGACACTGATCGAGGAGATAACGACGTACATGACGCTCGAGGCGGGGGACGTGATCGCGACCGGCACCCCCGACGGCGTCGGCCCGCTCGCCGACGGCGATACAGTCGAGGTGACCGTCGAGGGAGTCGGAACGCTCCGACACGACGTGCGTATTCCCTGACTCCGGAAACTACCCGAATCCCGACGTTTTCGCCGGGAGCACTCGGAGAACGGTCTCGGGATCGTGCCGGAACGACCCCGGATGCGGAACGGTCCCACACCACGTTTCCGGTGAACGCTTATATATCCTGATCGGATACTGATCCGTATGGAGACCCGCTTCGTCTCGTTCTGATCCCGTCGCCGCCGTCGGACGCGTACTGGGCGGCCCACGCGGGATCACGCCCCGTCCGGATCGCCACGAGACCGATCTCGGAGTAGTGTCACCGCCGAGTCGCGATCAGTTCGTGCGGCTCGTCGACACACCCGCTCCCCTCCCCGGGCCGATGTGAGCGCCCGACCGTATGTCACGAGACGACACGAACTCGACGAACACCGGCGAACCGAACTCGACGAACACCGGCGAACCGAACTCGACGAACACCGGCGAACCGAACTCGACGAACACCGGCGAACCGAACTCGACGAACGCAGCGACGAGGACCGACACGGATCCGGCCCCGAGGGACGCTCACGGCCGTCGTGCCGTCATCGCGGCGCGTGACCGGGACGCGACCCCGGACACGACGGAGATCCGGGGGCTCGCGGTCGCGACCGGGTACACGGTCGTCGGCGAGATCACACAGCGTCGCCGGGAAGACCCCACGTACGGACTCGGCCGCGGCGCGGCGGAGGACCTGATGCGACTGGTGGCCGAGCGCGACGCCGACGCCGTGATCTACGACGGCGAGCTCTCGCCCGGCCAGACGTACTCGCTGGGCGAACTGCTGCCCGCGGGCGTCGCGGTCATCGACCGGCCGCGGCTCGTCATGGAGCGGTTCGCCGACGCCGCCGACTCGCGGGCGGCCGACCGCCAGCTCGAGCTCGCCCGCTTGCGGTACGAGCTCCCCCGGCTACGGGAAGCGATCGCCCGGGACCACACCGAGGAGGTGAGACTCCGGCCGGAGGGCGACAGCCGCGTCCTCGACGCCGAGCGACGGATCGAGTCGGCCGAGCGCGCCCTCGACGACATCACCGACGACCGCGCGGCGCGTCGCACACGCCGCCGCGAGGCCGGGTTCGACCTCGTCGCGGTCGCGGGCTACACCAACGCCGGCAAGTCCCGGCTCTGCCGTCGACTCGCCGACGACGTAGACGGCGAGATCGGGAGCAGAGCTACCGGACCGGAGGTATCGTCCGGGAGGGACGCGCCGTCGGAAGCGACACACGACGACCTCGATTCGACGCTCGCGACCGGAGACCGGCTGTTCGAGACGCTCTCGGCGACGACCCACGAGGCGACGATGGACGGTCGACGGACGCTCGTAACGGACACGGTGGGGTTCGTCGATGACCTTCCGCACGACGCGATCCGGTCGTTCCGCGCGACGATCGACGCCGTTCGCGAGGCCGACTGCGTTCTGCTCGTGGTCGATGCGAGCGACGAGCCGTCCGCGATCCGCCGGGCGCTCCACACGTCGCTGTCGGCGATCGAGGGGACGAACGGGCCGGTGGTCCCGGTGTTGAACAAGGTCGACAGGGTCGGCGTGGCGGCCCTCGAAACGGTCGTCGAGACGTTCGAGACAGTCGTCGACGAGCTCCGGAGCGACGACCTCCCGGTCGCGGACTCGCTTCGACCCCCGATCCCGACGAGCGCTCGGGATGGAACCGGGGTGGGTGACCTGACCGCGGCCGTGGCGGACGCCCTGCCGACGGCGACCGCGACGGTCGAGGCCCCGAACAGTGGTGAGACGGAGTCGACGCTCTCGTGGGCGTACGATCGCGGGGTGATCGCGGACGTGACGTATGCGGTCGACGGCGACGGCGTTACGGTCGAGCTCGCCGGCCGACCGTCCGTCGTCGAGGAGGCGACGCGCCGGTTCGGCTCGTCTTGACACACCGGGCCCGCCGGACCCGGGTCGGTTCGGTCAGTCTTAAGGCCGGCGCGCGCCCAGCGTATGGCATGCAACCACGGGATCTCTCGGACCACTCGCCATACGTCCCGGGCCGGGGCGTCGAGGAGGTCGCCCGCGAGCTCGGGATCGACCGCTCGGCGCTCATCAAGCTCTCGTCGAACGAGAACCCGCACGGCCCGAGTCCGGCGGCCGTCGAGGCGATCCGGGAGCACGCCGACCGCGTCCACCAGTACCCGAAATCCGCCCACACCGACCTCACTGAACGGATCGCCGAGGAATGGAACGTCGACACGGAACAGGTATGGGTCTCGCCCGGTGCCGACGGCTCGATCGACTACCTGTCACGGGCGGCGTTGGAGCCCGACGATGCGGTGCTCGTCCCGTCGCCGGGGTTCGCGTACTACGCCATGTCCGCACGGTACCACCACGCAACCGTCTCCGAGTACACGCTGTCCGCCGCGGACGGATTCACCCAAGACGCCGAGACCGTATTGAGCGCGTACGGGGGCGAGCGGATCGTCTACTTGACCTCGCCGCACAACCCGTCGGGATCGACGATCCCGCTGGAGGCGGTCCGGACGATCGCGGACGCGACCGCCGAGGAGACGCTCGTGGTCGTCGACGAGGCGTACGGGGAGTTCGCCGCGGTCGACAGCGCGATCCCCTTGGTACGCGAGCGCGACGACGTCGCCGTCCTCCGCACGTTCTCGAAGGCGTACGGCCTCGCCGGTCTGCGGATCGGCTACAGCGTCGTTCCAGAGGCCTGGGGTAGCGCGTACGCTCGGGTGAACACCCCCTTCGCCGCCAACGAGCTGGCGTGCCGGGCGGCGCTGGCCGCGCTCGACGACACGGACCACGTCGAGAAGTCCGTCGAGACCGCCCGGTGGGCCCGCGAGTACATGACCGACGAGCTCGACGCCGAGACGTACCCCTCCGCCGGCAACTTCGTCCTTGCGCGTGTGGGGGACGGGAGCGCGGTCGCCGAGGCGGCGAAACACGGGGGCGTGATCATCCGGGACTGCACGTCGTTCGGGCTGCCCGGCTGCGTCCGGATCTCGACCGGCACTCGCGAGGACACCCGCGAAGCGGTGACGCGACTCAACCGCGTCCTCGCCGAGCACGAACCAGAGGCAGAGGCCGACGCGTGAGCGAGAGAACCGCCCCCCGTGTAGCCGTTACCGGTACGCCGGGAACGGGAAAGTCGACCGCGACGGCGCTGATCGCGGACGAGTACGACGTGATCCACCTCAACGAGCGGATCCGGTCGGACGACGATCTGTGGACCGAGCGTGACGCGGAGCGTGACACGCTCGTCGCCGACCTCGACGCCGTGGCGGATGCGCTCGGCGACTGGACGGGCGTGCTCGACTCGCACCTCGCTCACCACTTCGATGCCGATCGGGTGGTCGTGTTGCGGTGTCACCCGGCGACGGTCGAGGAGCGGTTA
This sequence comes from Halorubrum tibetense, assembly GCF_055396225.1. NCBI lineage: Archaea > Methanobacteriati > Methanobacteriota > Halobacteria > Halobacteriales > Haloferacaceae > Halorubrum > Halorubrum tibetense. The sequence goes on along the minus strand of NZ_AP043742.1, from coordinate 3,127,249 downwards.
CTCGACCGCGGGGAGTCCCCGTCTACGGCGACGGAAAACGCGGAGAGCGAGGCGCTCGACGTGATCCTCTCCGAAGCCGTATCGACTCACGGGATCGAGCGGGTGTACGAGATCGACACTACCGATCGCGACCCGGGGACGGTCGCCGACGCGATCCGGGCGGCCATCGACGGCGAGCGGGAACCGAGCGCGGGGACCGTCGACTTCACGGACTATTTATGAACGGGAGAGTCGATCCGGACGGATGTCAGATGAATGCGACCCCTAGGGGTGAGCACGCGTGACGCTGGACCGGTTCCGGCCGGTCGCCGACCGGATGCTCGGCCCGTGGGTGCACACGGCCGACCGACTCGGGCTCTCGCCCGACGGGGTAAGCCTCCTCGCGTTCGCCGCCGCGGTCCTCGCCGCGGTCGCGTTCGCGGTCGCGGAGCCGGTCTTTTACGCCGCCGGCGCGGTGTTGGTCCTGCTCAACGGCTGGCTCGATCTCGTGGACGGCGCGCTCGCCCGCGAACAGGACGTCGCCTCCGCGGGCGGCGACCTCCTCGATCACGTACTCGACCGGTACGCAGACATCGCCATTATCGCGGGGTTCACCGCCGGGATCGACGCGTACGCCCTCGGCTTTCTCGCGGTCACCGGCGTGTTGATGACGTCGTATCTCGGCACCCAGATCCAGGCGGTCGGCATCGGGCGCGAGTACGGCGGGCTTCTCGGGCGGGCCGACCGACTCGCGCTGATGGGGATCGTCGGTCTCGTCGCGGCGGTGTACCCGGCCCCGATCGTCGCCGACTTCGGCGTGGTCGGCCTGCTGTTGGGCCTTCTCGCCATCGTCGGACATCTCACCGCGCTTCAGCGGTTCCTCGGTGCGTGGCGCGACCTCTGAACCCTCCTCGCCGTGAACGGCGAGGGTAGCCGGGGGGTCCGGACGGCTCGTCGATGGACGCTACTCCTCCGTCTCGTAGTGCTCGCCGGCCGCGGCCGGTAGCCGTGTCTTTCCGACCAGCGCGAGGACGAGGATAACGACCACGTACGGGATCGTCTCGACCAGCGTGCTCGGGATCCCGTAGCCGAGCTGTTGGAGGCGGGTCTGGCTCGCTTCCAGCGCCGCGAACAGCGTCCCCGCGCCGAGCGCGCCGAGGGGGTTGTAGTTGCCGAACAGGTAGACGACGATGGCGATGAACCCCTTGCCCTGGACCATCGTCTCGCCCGAGCCACCGAACCGCCCGACGCCGAGCGCCAGCAGGCTCCCGCCCGCGCCGGCGAACACCCCCGACAGCAACACGCCGGCGTGTCGGATCCGCGGGACGGAGACGCCGACCGTGTCGAGCGCGCGCGGGTTCTCCCCCGCCGCTCGCAGGTGACTCCCGAACGCGGTGTGGTTCAACGTCCACCACGAGCCGGCGGTTCCGGCGAGGATCAGCGCCGCCGAGTAGTGCCAGGTCACGCGCGCCCCGATTCCTGGTGTGTTGACGCTCCCGAAGAACACCGTCGAGAGGAACGGCGCGAGTCCAAGCGCGATGAGCCAGATCGCTAACCCGGCGATGATCTGGTCCGCCTTGAACTCGATACAGACGACCCCAAAGACGAACGCGAGCACCGTGCTCGCGACCACGCCCGCGAGGAACCCGACGACGAGTAGGCCGGGACCGCCGAGCACGCCCGCGTCCCCGAGCACGAAGGCGACGTATATCGAGGTGAACGCCGAGATGATCAACAGCCCCTCCAAGCCGATGTTGATCACGCCGGATTTCTCGGCGAAGATGCCGCCGAGCGCCGCGAGCACGATCGGGGCCGCGATCCGGATCGTCGCGGCGGCGGTTCCGGTCGAGAACACGATCCCGGCGAGGTCGCCCGCGACACTGTCCGGGAACGCGACACCGAGGACGCCGAGCAGCGCCAGCAGGCCGACGGTGCCCGCGACGATCGACTTCGTGTAACTCGACGCGGCGAGATCGGTGACCGTCGGGACGTCGAGCGCGGAGAGCGGGTTACGCACTTGACTCACCTCCATGGGTCGGCTCGGAGCCACTACCGGTCGGATCCTCGCTCCCGGCGGTCGGATCGGTCGAACCCGAGCCGTCGGCGTCGGAGCCGGCGTCGGTGGCCTCATCCACAGACTCCCCCGGCCCGTCCCGGTCGCTGCCGGGCCCACCGGGTCCGTCCTCCACGTCGAGTCGGCGACCGATCAGCCGGAAGAACTCCGGCATCGCCACGAACAGGATAATGAGTCCGCGTAACACGCCGATCAACTCCGGCGGCACGTCCGTCTGGAAGCCGACCTGTAGCGCGCCGCCTTTCAAGACCCCGAACAGCGCGGCGGCGGGGAACACCCCGAGCGGGTTGTTGCCCGCGAGGATCGAGACGGCGATCCCGTCGAACCCGAGGTCGGGGACGGACTCCAGCCATCGGCCCTCCGCCATCAACACCCACATGCTCCCCCCGATCCCGCCGAGTGCACCCGATATCGTCATCGCCCGAACCGTCGTGAGCTTCGCGTTTACCCCGCCGTACTCGGCGGCAAGCGGCTGTATCCCGCTGACGCGGAGGTCGTAGCCGAACGGCGTGTGCTCCAAGAGCACGTACAGGCCGACGACGACGACGAGCCCGATCAACAGCGCCGCCTCGGCGAAATCGCCGGTCGTCGGGAAGAACCACGGGTCGATCCGCGCGTAGTCGGGGACGCGTTCCGTCGCGACGACGGACGACCCCTCGGCACGGAACACCTCTAAGACCAGAACGTAGGCGAGGTTAGCGGCGATGAAGTTCAGCATGATCGTCGTGATCACCTCGTTGGCGTCGGCGTACGCCTTCAACGCGCCGGGGATCGCCCCCCAGACCCCGCCCCCGACCGCGCCGGCGACGATCCCGAGCGCGATAAGCGCGAGCCCGCCGACGCGGTTCGCCGGGAACACCGGCGCGGCCGCGACGACCACGAGCGCGGTAAGCAGCCCGCCGACGACGAGCTGTCCCTGCGTTCCGATGTTGAACAGCCCGGCACGGAACGCGACCGCCACGGAAAGCCCGGTGAATATCAGGAGCGTCGTCTCGCTCATCGTGAGCGCGAACGAGTTGTTGAGCGGACTCCAGCCGGGCATGAACCCGAGAAGCGGGATCGTGACGGGGAGCCACTCCGGGTTCAAGAGGGCGGGCTCCCAGAGGTAAAACGGGTTCCCTAAGGCACCGTTGAACAACACGAAGTACACCTGGAACGGGTCATAACAGAACCCGAGCCCAGTGATCGGCATCGTCCACGCCGCGGTCGAACACTCGGCGATCCGGCCGGAGACGAGCACGATCAGGAACCCGACGGCCACGGAGAGGACGAGCGCCGCGAACGCGATGAGCAGCCGTTCGACGCCTGTGAGCCCCACGAACCGCCGGAGGAACTCATACGCTCTCGCACGGAGGGCCGCGCCACGCTCCGTACTCATGCCGACACCTCCTCGTCGAGCGCGACGTGATCGACGGCGTCGTCGTCGAGCGACTCGCCGGCCATCAGCAGCCCGAGCTGTTCCTCGGTGACGGTTGCGGGGTCGACGACGCCGGTGAACTCGCCCTCGTGCATCACGGCTAATCGGTCCGACAGCGCCTGTACCTCGTCGAGCTTCGAGGAGACGAGCAGGACCGCCTTTCCGGCCGACCGCAGCTCGAGGAGACGCTCGTGGATGAACTCGGTCGACCCGATGTCGACTCCCCGTGTCGGGTGGGTCGCTACCACGAGATCGGGGTCACGTTCGAACTCGCGCCCGACGATGAACTTCTGTTGGTTTCCACCGGAGAGCGACTCCGCCGTGGACGCGCGGTTCGGCGGCCGGACGTCGTACTCCTCGATTATCGCGTCCGCGTGCTCGCCCGCCGCTTCCCAGTCTATCCGGCCCCCGCCGGTGAAGCCGTCGTCGTGCTGGCTCCCGAGCACCCCGTTCTGCACCAGGTCGTACGGCATCACGAGTCCGCGCGCGTGTCGGTCTTCGGGAATGTATGCCATCCCCCTATCGATCCGTTCACGACGGCTCACGCCGACCATCGAGTCGCCCTGAAACCGGATGGCACCGGCAGTCGGCCGACGTAACCCGGTGATCGCCTCGACGAGCTGTGACTGTCCGTTGCCGTCGACGCCCGCGATCCCGAACACCTCCCCCTCGCGTACGGTCGCCGACACGCCGGAGACGGCTTCGACGCCGCGATCGTCCTCGACGTGGAGCCCCTCGACGCTGAGCGCCGGATCCCCCGGCGTCGACGTCGACTCCGAGCGTTCGAGCAGCACCTCACGACCGACCATCATCTCGGCCAGCTGCTCGCGGGTCACGGTGTCGGTGTCGACCGTTCCCACGTTGACGCCGTCCCGCAGGACCGTCACCTCGTCGGCGGCGTGCATCGCCTCGCCGAGCTTGTGCGTGATGAAGATGATCGTCTTGTTCTGCGCGGTGAGCTCCTCGAAGACGCCGAACAGCTCCTCGACCTCTTGCGGCGTCAACACGGCCGTCGGCTCGTCGAGGATCAACACGTCCGCGCCGCGATACAGCGCCTTGAGGATCTCGACGCGCTGTTGGACGCCGACGGAGACGTCCGCGACACGGTCGTCCGGGTCGACGCCGAACCCGTACCGCTCGCTCAGCTCGCGAACCGCCTCGTGGGCGCCCTCGTCGTCCACACGGAGACCGAACCACTCCGTCGGTTCGTTCCCGAGGACGATGTTCTCCCAGATCCGCATCGGCTCGACCAGCATGAAGTGCTGATGGATCATCCCGATCCCGGCGTTGATAGCGTCGCGTGGCGAGTCGAACGTTCGCGGCTCGCCGTCGATCACGACACGCCCCTCAGTGGGTCGGTACAGCCCGTACAACACGTTCATCAGCGTCGTTTTCCCCGCCCCGTTCTCGCCCAACAGCGCGTGGACGCTCCCGCGCTCGACGACGAGGTCGACGTCGTCGTTGGCGACGACGCCCGGGAACCGCTTGGTGATTCCATCGAGGGTGACCGCGGGTTCCATTTACGCACCCTCTCGGTCCGGAGGTAAAAAGCGCGTCGGGTCCGTGAGCGGATCCGTCCGTTCGTTGTCGTTTCGAACCCGAAACCGGCGGTTCCCCGATCGTATTCGGGTGAACCGTCCGACTGTGGGACGGCGCTCAGACGTCGTCGGGATCGTCCGGGACGACGATGTCGCCCGCGATGATCCCGTCCCGGATCTCGTCGATCTCGGTTTTGACCTCCTCGGGGATCTCGTCGCCGATCCCATCGCCGTACACACAGGAGACGCCCTCGTCCTCGAGGCCGAGCTCGACCTGTGAGCCCCCCTGGAACTCGTCGTTGACGACGTTCTCGACCGACTCGTACACCGCACTGTCGACCCGCTTGACCATCGACGCGAGGATCACGTCGGCGAAGTCGGGCTCCGTCAGCGACTGGTCGGAGTCGACGCCGATCGCGAACCGCCCCTGGTCCTGTGCCGCCTGGAAGACGCCGACGCCGGAACCGCCCGCCGCGTGATACACGACGTCCGCGCCGCTCTCGTACATCGACAGGGCCGCCTCCTGGCCGCCGGAGGGGTCGGCGAAATCACCGACGTAGCTCGTGATCACGTCGATGTCGTCGCTCACGTAGTCGACGCCGGCCTCGTACCCCGCCTGGAACCGCCGGATGAGCGGCGCGTCGACGCCGCCGACGAACCCGACGTTCGTCGAATCGGACGCCGTTTCGCCCGCGCCGGCACTGAACGACCGGCTACTGAGAAGTGCGGCGAGCGCACCGACGAGGAACGATCCCTCCTCCTCTTTGAACTCGTAGCTTGCAACGTTCGGCTCGTCGAGGTTGTCGTCGACGAGCATGAAGTTCTGCTCGGGGAAGTCCGGAGCGACCTCCGAGAGAGCGTCGAGCTGGGCGAACCCGATACACGAGACGAGGTCGTAGTCGGGGTCGGTCGACTCGGCGTACAGCCGCTGGAGCTGCGAGAACTCGCCGGCGTCGGCCGGCTGCGACTCGTCGTACGAGACGTCGAAATCCTCGGCCGCGTCGATGATGCCGCGCTGTGCCGCGTCGTTGAACGACTCGTCGCCGAGACCACCGAGCGCGTACACCATCCCCACGTTCGTCTCCGCGGTTCCATCATCGCCGTCGTCGCTAGCACTGTCGTCGCCGGACCCGTCGTCTCCGGCACCGTTTCCGCCGTCGTCCTCCGGGCCGCCCGTACAGCCGGCGAGCCCCGCGACTCCCGCGATACCGGCCACCTGTAGGAACCGCCGCCGATCGAAGTCTGATCCCATATCGATCTGAAAAGCGCGGCTAGAACGGTTAAAATCGTCGGTCGGGCCGGTCTCCTGTCCTCTCGTTCACACTACGCGTCGTCGACGGCGGCCGAGACGACGGACGCCACCGCCTCGACCAGCTCGTCGACCGTCTCGCTTTCGGCGTACACCCTGACGTACGGCTCGGTACCGGAGGGCCGGACGAGCGTCCACGCCGCATCCGGGAACTCCAGGCGGACCCCGTGGTCAGTGTTCACGCTCGCGTCCGGAAACGCCTCCGGGAGCCGATCGGTCAGGCCGTCCATCACCGACGGCTTCAGGTCGTCCGGACAGTCGACGCTGACCTTCCGGTACGGGCGTTCCGTCACCGGGTCGCGGAGCGAATCGAGTCCCTTGGTCCCGATGAGGCGAGCGAGGACGGCCGCCGAACACACGCCGTCGATCCACCCGCCGAACGGGACGTGGACGTGTTTCCAGGGTTCCGCCGCGAACGCGACCGCGTCCCCGTCGGCTTCGACGGCCGCGATCCCCTCGTGGAGCGCGCCGAGCCGGACGCGTTCGACCCGACCGCCCGCGGCCCGGACCCGTTCGTCGATCCGGCCCGACGCGTTCGGCGTCGTCACCACGACGGGGTCGTCCGCGTCGGCCCGGCGGACGTATCGTTCCGCGAGGATCGCCAACACGGTGTCCTCGTGGACCACGTCGCCGTCCGCGTCGACGAGCACGAACCGGTCGGCGTCGCCGTCGTGACCGATCCCGAACGCGAACCCCTCCGCGTCGCCGTCGGGTCCTGCCCGACCGGGATCCGTGACCCCCTCGTTCGCGTCGGCGATGAACGCGCGGAGGTCCCGGAGCGTCTCCGGGGTCGGCTTGCTGCCGCGTCCGGGGAAATGCCCGTCGACGTTGCCGTTGAGGGTCACGACGGTCGCGCCGAGCTCGCGAAGGACGGTGGGCGTCGCCGGCCCGGCCATCCCGTTCCCGCAGTCGACGGCGATCCGGAGCCCATCGAGGTCGGTGGTGTCGCCGTCCTCGTCGTCCGTTCGATTCGTCTGGTCGTCCGTTCGATCCGGCTCGCCGTGCGCGGTACCTCCCTCACCGAACGACCGTGCGTACGCCTCGACCGCATCGAGATACGTATCCAGGGTGTCGATCCGTTCGGTCGTCGTCCACGCGTCCCAGTCCGCTGGGGGCTCCTCGTCGGCGACACGGGCCTCGACCGCCCGCTCCAGCCCGCGGTCGAACTCGACGCCGTCCCGGAACAGCTTGATCCCGTTGTCCGTCGGCGGGTTATGCGAGGCGGTGAGCATGACGCCGTACCGGCCCTGTGAGGCGTACGCGAGCCCGGGCGTCGGCAGCTGCCCGGCTCGGAGCACCGTTGCGCCGCCGGAAGCGAGCCCCGCCTCCATCGCCGCCGCGATCGCCGGGCCCGTCACCCGACCGTCGCGTGCGAGAACGAACTCTGGAACCGGCGATCGCCGCCCGTTCCCGGACGCCGTCCGGTCGTCCTGCTCCCGTGCCACCGCCGCCGCCGCGCGGCCGACCGCGAGCGCGAGCGACGGGGTGACCCGATCCTCCACGCTCCCACGGATCCCCGCGGTTCCGAACAGTTCCATGTGGGGGACGTCGGGAGCCGGGAGTTAGTAGGCGTCGGTCCGAGACGGCGGTCAACGTTTTAGGTCCCGTCGGGATCAACGCGGAGCCATGAGCGAGACGGTTCGTGCACACGTGTACGTCTCCGGGCGTGTACAGGGTGTCTTCTACCGGGCCTCGACGCGGGACGCTGCCCGCGAGGCGGGCGTCGACGGCTGGGTCCGAAACCTCGACGACGGCCGGGTGGAAGCCGTCTTCGAGGGTCCCGAGCCCGCGGTCGAGCGACTGATCGACTGGTGTCACACGGGGAGCGATGCGGCCGCCGTCGAAGACGTTGACGTCACTCACGAGGAGCCCGAGGGGATACACGGGTTCGACGTCCGGTGGTGACGAGGCGCTCCAATCGGGGATTCAGGGTCGAACGGGGTCACTCGGCCGGTCACGGACGCCGAGCTCCTCCAGCGCCCGCAGCACGACGATCGCCTCGACCACGTCGCGATCCTCCGTGTACGGGTCGTCGACATCCGCCAGCGTCGACTCGGCGCGTGCGACGAGCTTCGACTCCAGTTCGGTCTGGTCCGTCGCCGCCTTCGTTGCCGAGAGGAGCGCCTCGTGGTCCTCACGCAGGTCCAACGAGACGTGCGCAGCGTTACATTTCGAGAGCGGATGCGTATCCATCTCGACAGCGAGGTCGCTCACGAGCGCCCAGTCGTCCGCGCAGAACCGGAGCGTGACGCTTCCGACGACGTCCCGCCACGAGATGGGGTCGCCGTTCTCCATCAGCTTCAGCGCCCGTGGTGGCACCTCGATCCGGGTGTGCGTCTCCTCGCGTCCACACAGACAACACGGGGTGTTCTTCAGTCCGGCGTACACGGTCGCCGTTGGGGGTGAAGGAACGTGTCGGTTTCGGCGATCACGCGTCGGTGTCCACCGACGCCCCACACTCGGCGAGCCACTCGTGAGCCCAATCGTCGATCTCGCCGAAGACGGGGGCCAACGACTCCCCCTTCTCGGTGAGGCTGTAGTACGTCGCGACGGGAGCGTCCTCCTCCATCCGTCGGTCGACGAAGCCGGTCTCCTGGAGGTCATCGAGGACGCGGGAGAGGGTCCGCGCGTTCGCGTCGGTCTCCCGTTTGAGCTCGTTGAACCGTCGCTCGCCGTTCTGGAGCTCGTAGAGGACGACGAGTCGCCAGCGGGAGCCGATCTGTTCGAGCGAGTCGATCACGGGGCACGGCGTTTCCGAGAGCGATCCGGTGTCCCCTGTCTCGGTGTCGTCCGCCGGTTCGGAGCCGGCGAGTTCCTGCGATGACATCGATGTTACCTACTTACCCTATTGTCCGGGAAGCGATATATAGGTTACGTCCGTATATGTGGTTACACGATGTTAGCAGAAATCGCGACGATACCGCTTCAGATCGATACGCCGTTCGCCGGCGAACTGTTCCTGTTCGGCCGCCTGCTGTTCGGCGGCGTCCTCGCGTTCATGGGGCTCAACCACTTCATGGACCTCGACACCATGGCTGGGTACGCCGAGTTCAAGGGACTGCCAGCGCCGCGGTTCTCAGTGGTCGCCTCCGGTGTCCTCCTCGTCCTCGGTGGGGTGGGGATCGTCGTCGGCGCGTTCCCAGTCGTGGCAGCCGGCGGACTCGCGGTGTTCCTTCTCGTCTCCGCCGTCACGATGCACGACTTCTGGTCGATCGACGACCCGGAGGAGAAACAGTCGGAGATGACCGGGTTCCTGAAGAACGTCTACGGCGCGGGTGCAGCGATCGCCCTACTCGCCGTCGGCGGGACAGCGTGGCCGTACGGCCTCGGCATCGGCCTGTTCTGATCCGGCCGCTGCTCTGATCCGGCCGCTGCTCTGATCCGGCCGGAGCGAACCTAGTCGTACTTCTCGAACCCCATGTCGCGGGCCATCTCGCGGAATGCCTGCCGACTGAGGTAGATGTCGTACTTCCCGACCAGCCCCTGTTCACGGCCGCTGACGCGACAGACCCGTCGCTCAGTACGGTCCCCGCCGCGCTCGTCGGACACGTCCGTCATCGTCGGTCCGCCGTTCGCCGAAGCGCTTCGGGAACTGATCCGTCGGCAGCGATCGCTTCGAGCGCCTCGTCAGCACCACACCTGACGAGCCCGTCGATAGCCCGTCGGCGCAGTCCCCCGGAGAGCCCCCGGGTTCTAACGAGCACCGCGAGATCTCTGACTCGTCCGTCCGCGGCGAGCGTGTCGATGGCCTCCGCTCGACGTTCGTGAGCGAGGTTGCGTTTAACCGCCCGCTGGAACGCGCCCGTCATCGCCACTCCTCCAGCGATCGAAACGACCCGGTTGCTGCGGACAGCCACGTGGCGGTCAGCACGTCGTCCGGGTGCGTCGAATAGATCGTACACAGCTCCGATCCGTCCCGCTGCGGTTCGACGACCGTGCGGCACTGTCCATCCGGAGCGTCAGCGTGGTCCACACCGGAGCGGTCGTGTCGATCCGGCATGCGAGGAGCCTCAGTCGGCAAGGCCGATCTCCTCCTGTTCGTCGGCGTCAGTGGTCGCGTCGGCTGCAGCGTCGTCTGTCGCGGCGTCCTCCGCTGGAGGCTCGAACGTCGGGAACCGGTCTTCGAACGCGGACCAGTCGGCGTCCATCTCCCGGTCAGTGAGTACGCAGTCGTCGAGTCGCTCCCGGACCTCGTCGTGGTCCATCTCCGTGCCGATCACCACGAGCTGCGTCCCGCGGTCACCCCACTCGTCGTCCCACGTCTCGTCGAGTTCGGGGATCGCCTCGCGGCGCTCCCGCTGTTCCTCGGGCGGCAGCGCGGCGATCCACGGCCCGGCCGGCGCGACTCTGACGGATTGGCCCGCCACGTTGAGGGCGATCGCCTCCGTCTCGCGACCCGCCAGCCAGAAGTGCCCTTTCGAACGGACCACCGACTCCGGGAACTCGTCGAGCAGCGTAGCGAACCGCTCCGGGTGGAACGGACGACGCGCCTCGAAGACGAACGAGGTCACGCCGTGTTCCTCCTCCGCCGACGCGTGGGGCTCCTGGAGCTCCTTGATCCACCCGGCGGAGCGCCGGGCCTCCTCGAAATCGAAGCGGCCGGTGTCGACGATGTCGTCGACATCGACCTGGCCGTGAGTCGTTCGGAGGATCGCTGCGCGTGGCTGGAGCGTCTCGACGACTTCCTCGATCGCTTCGAGGGTAGCCTCGTCGACCAGATCACACTTGTTCAACAACAACACGTCACAGAACTCGACCTGCTCGACGAGGAGGTCTGCCAGTGGTTTCTCCGTTCCGTCGTCGCTCACGAGGTCAGTAGAGCTCATCGCCGAATGGAACTGGTGAGCGTCTACGACGGTCACCGCGGTGTCCATGTGACAGTTCTGGAGCGGTTCGATCCCGGTCTCCTCGTAGAACTCCGTGGGGTCGAGATCCGACTGGTCGAACCCGAGCGTGAGTGTCTGTGCCACCGGAAGCGGCTCGGCGACGCCGGTCGACTCGACGACGATCGCGTCGAACTCACGGTCCCTGGTGAGCTCACCGATGGCGTCCAACAGGTCACCACGGAGCTCACAGCAGATACAGCCGTCGTCGAGCTCGATCAACTCCTCGTCCTCGTTCGAGATGTCGGAGGACTCGGCGACGAGCTCGGCGTCGACGTTCACTTCGCCCATGTCGTTGACGAGGACGGCGAGGTCGCGATCGCCGCTCTCGGACAACAGGTGATTGAGGGTCGTCGTCTTCCCGGCCCCGAGCGTCCCCGATAGCACGGTCACGGGTGTGGTCTCCGTCTCCATGTGTTATCAATTTCCACCTCTTAATAAATAATTCTTGCTATAGTAGTAGAAATAGTTATTAACACTTCGGTGATCAGTTCTCGCATGGAGGAGAGACAACCGGATGACGCGGTCGACCCCACCGTTCGCTGTGCCATCGTTGGAGGTGGCGTCCACGGGGTACACCTCGCCGCGCGGCTGCTCGACGAGACATCGCTCAACCGTCGAGAGATGGTAATCCTCGATCCGAACGACCGGCTCTTGGCCTCGTTCCGTCGGAAGGCACGCGCCTGTGGTATGGAGACGCTGCGCTCGACGTACGTCCAGCACGTCGGGACGGAACCGTTCGGGCTCGAGTCGTTCGCAGAAGGGCATGGGCGTGAAGACGAGCTCCGCCCGACCGTCGACTACCCGGAACGACCGACGCTGTCGTTGTTCCTCGACCATGCCGACCACGTGATAGCACGCGAGGGGCTCGACGCGCTTCATCGGCGGGCCACGGTCGAGACCGTCAACCCACGGGCCGGGGGCGGGCTCCGGCTCGTGACCTCGGATGACGTGCTCGACGCCGTAACCGGTGTGCTCGCGATCGGCCACGGCGGACGGTTCAACATCCCAAACTGGGCGTCGGACGTGGACGGTGTCGACCACGTCTGGGGTGACTTCCCCGGCGTGAACGGTCTCGACCACGCCGGGACGTCCCGGCCGACCGTCGTCGTTGGAGGCGGGATCACTGCCGCCCAGCTCGCCTGCACGCTGAGCGAGACCCGGCCGGTGACCCTGGTGAGCCGTCACCCGCTGGAGTGGGAAGTGTCGGAAGCCGATCCGCCGTGGCTGAACTGGAACCACATCGAGCGAAGGCTCCACCGACACCCGCGGGCATCGAGGGAACGCCTCGCGGCCGTCAGTGACGCCAGGCAGGTGGCGACCGTGCCGCCACACCTCTACGACCGGCTTGACCGCCGGATCGACGCCGGGCGGCTCCGGATCGTCGAAGGGGAGGTCGCGGACGCGACGGGCGTCGCGAACGGTGTCAGGGTCGGTCTCGCGGACGGCGAGCTCATCGACGCGGATCGGGTCGTCTGTGCAACCGGCTTCGAACCGGCGGTTCGGCACCCGTTCGTCGACCGAGTGGCCGACGAGTTGGGTCTCGCTCGTGGATACCGCGGACACCCGGTTCTGGACGACGCGACGTTGGCGTGGCAGTCTACTGACGGGAGTCCCTCCCCGGTGTACGTCTCGGGCGCGTTGGCGCTCGGAACCGTCGGCCCGTACGCGCCGAACATCCCGGGTGCCAAACGCGCCGCCGACCGGATCACGAGCGCCATCGGATCGGATGGATCGGAGCCGTTCGGTCGAACCGCACGAGCCGACTGAGACGCGGTCGACCGTCGATGGACGACGGGATGCGGTCGCTCCCGGAGGGACGAACACCTTTGACCGTGGGCGGTGAGGCGCGGGTATGAGCGATACGCCGCCGACCACCGGCTTGCACCACGTGACGAACATCTGTACCGACATCGAGGAGACGACCGCCTTTTACGAGGACGTCCTCGGCTGGCACACGGTCAAACGGACGCAGAACTACGACGACCCGGGGACGCCCCACTACTACTTTTCCTCGACGCCCGCGGGCGAACCCGGGACCACCGTCACCTACTTCGAGTATCCGAACTCACAGGGCGCGCCGGGGCCCGGAGCGAGCCACCACTTCGCGTTCGGCGTCGAAGACGGCGAGACGCTTCGCGAGTGGCGGACACACCTCCGCGAGCACGGGGTCAACGTCTCCGAGGTGAAAGACCGGACGTACTTCGAGAGTATCTACTTCACCGACCCGGACGGACTCGTCTTCGAGCTCGCGACGAACGGGCCGGGGTTCGCCGTCGACGAGGACGACCCCGGAAGCAGCGTCATCGATCCGTTCGAGGAGGGGTACGAGCACTGACGGTTCGGGGATGTGAGAACGGGGAAAACCGTCGGGGGACGGGACCTCTCCCGTCAGTTCCGGTCGACGAGCGCGGCGAACCGGTCGAGCGCCCGTTTACACGTGGGGACGTAGCCGGCCGCGGCGAGGGGGACCTCGACGCCGACTCGACACCGCTCCGAGTCGCCCGCGTACGCTTCCACCCGATGGCCGGTCGCGGGGATGCCCGCGACGCGCCACTCCCATCGACGGCTCGAACAGGCGGTAACTCGGAACGGGACCCGAACACCGGCTACCCGCACGTGTCCACGAGTTCCCTCGCGGATACGGCGATGCTCACTCTCCACGGCCGTAATCGACGGGCTCCACGCGGGCCACGTCCGAGTGTCGCGAAGCGACTCCATCGCCGTCGCCGGCGACGCCTGAACCTCGCGAGCGACGAGGATCGAACATCCAGTACGGGCCAACGTCCACCTCCCGCGTTCGGCCGTCTCCCTGTTGAACACGCCGAGCGCTCCGTTCTGGAGGCGGATAAACCGTGTATTAAAATTCCCTTATATGATACTGAGTATCATTATCTCTTTCCACGAAGCGTTAATAAGTAGATCCGGGCTATCCGGTCGCAAGATGGCAGACTCCGATCGCGACACCATGAAAGACGTCTCGCACACCGCACCGAACGACACCTCCGCTGACGCCGTCTGGGAACGAGGCCGACGACACCCGGACGTCGAAGAGGAAGAGGAGTAACCACACGTACGGTCCCGCCGGGGATCGGTTCCATCGGTATACGACACTTCGGACGTGTTTTCGTCCCAAACACCTGTTCGCTGAGGACTACCTACTGACCACCACCGCTTCTATCGAGCCATCGCCATATGTCGAACGAGTCCGATAAAACGTCGGTATCGAAGCTCCCGAAAGAGGACGACTCGAGATGACGACCGTAAGCGCGAGGAACGTCCCCCACGCCGCGAGCGTCGGGAGTTTGTAGCCGATACGCTCTTGTCCGTAGTATTTAAATAGGGAGCATGGTAGGTATTGTGCTCATCTCGGTCGGAATCGCTACGGTTGTCGTTCTACTGGCGATCAGTGCGTTCTTTTCGAGTTCCGAGACCGCGATATTCTCGTTATCCTCGGAGTGGTTCGAGCAGCAGGCCGCGACGGACGATTCTCGTGCACACGTACTGAAGAAACTCCGTGACGACCCACATCGGCTGTTGGTGACGCTTCTCGTCGGTAATAACGTCGTTAACATCGCCATATCGAGTATCGTGACCGTCCTCATCGCGAGCTATCTCCCGTCAGGGTCCGCGATCGTTGTGACCACGGTCCTCACGAGCTTCCTCATATTGGTCTTCGGCGAGATCGTCCCGAAGGCATTCGGTCTCGGTAACGCAGAGAAGTGGTCGTTGGCGGTCGCGTTACCGATCCGGGCCGTCGAGCGGGTCCTCTCTCCGCTCATTTCGGTTTTTGAGGTGATCACTCGCCGTATGAACGCGCTCATCAGCGGGGACAGCGAGATCGAGAAACCGTACACCGATTGACGCCCCCGCTTTCGTTGTATTCGATCAGTGATCGCGCCGGGGTGTGTCCTCGTCGTTTTTTCCTCTCCCCTTTTTTCGGGTCGGATCGAGCATTCGACGGATGGAAGCGGACCCGTCGCGCCGGGTTCTCCCCTTGGAGATTCGAACCCCTTCGAAGGTCTTTGTTGGGCGTTCGGGGCTGCATCGAGATGGTCCATGTGAACGACGACCCAAGCGAAGACGCCTACTGCCACCGTCAGAGCAGAGAACGTCGCCCACGAGGCCGCGGCTCCGAGATCGGCAGCGGCAACGACACCGCCCGCGAGCACGTAGACGAACGCCACGAACACCGAAATCACCATCACCGTCGCGAGGAGGTCGTTGACGGCGGTGACCCGCGCGTTGTAGTCGATCCACTCGGCGTAGCTGCGGATCAGTCGCTCGTCGAAGTCGCCGCTGTCGTCGTCACCGCCGTCCAGGTCGTCGCCGGCGGACGACCGGGCGGTGATGGCCGCCTCTATCGCCTCGGCGTCGAGGCCCCCGCGGATGTCGGAAGCGGTGTACGTGACTGCCGCGAGGCCGGTCGAGCCGAGGAGCAACAGCCCCCCGGCGACGGTGAAGGGATTGAGGAACGCCGCGATCTCTAGGTCGGTCTGGACGAGGATCGATCCGCCGGTGACGAGGATGCCGATGAGCAGCAGGTTCGCCTTCAGGATCTCGATCGCTTTCGTGTCGATCTCCTGGAGTCGGGCGACCTGATAGTCGAAGGTTGTCCGGAGCTCCTCGCGGGTAACGTCGTAGGGACTCGTCCCGTCGCGCTCGACGCCCTTCGCCTCGCCCCGGTCGCCGTTCATGCCTGTGGGATCCGCGACGACCGGGGTAAGCCTGTCGACGTCATATCGGTATAGGTCGACGCTCACGACTCCGTCGATGCGTTTTTGCGCACTACCCGAGATCGGCTCGCATGGAGAGCGACCCACCCGGCGTGACGGAGCCGGAGCCGGCCGAACCGTTCCGGTACGACGCCGAGGTCGACCCGGGCGAGAAACGCCACATCCGGTACGAGGTCGGCGAGAGCTATCTCGGTGACCCGGTGCAGATCCCGGTGACGGTGATCAACGGGGAACACGGGGGGAAGACGCTGTTCCTGAGCGCCGGGATCCACGGCGACGAACTCAACGGGGTGAAAGTCGTTCAGGAGGTTGCCGAGCGATACGACCCCGAGGGGCTCCACGGGACGATCGTCTGTCTCCACGTGTGTAACGTCCCGGCGTACGAGGCCCAACAGCGGTACACGCCGATCTACGACCAGGACATGAACCGGTCGTTTCCCGGCGGGGAGCGGTCGAACACTACCGGCCGAATGGCGAACGAGATCTACCGCCGGTTCGTCGCGCCGTGTGACATCGGGCTCGACTTCCACACTTCGACGCGGAACCGAACGACGATCTATCACGCCCGTGCGGACTTGGAAAACACGGCCATCGAGCGGCTCGCCCGCGCGTTCGCGACCAACGTCGTGTTGTACGGCACTGGCGACGCGGGCTCGCTCCGTTCCGTCGCGACCGCCGACGGGATCCCCACGGTCACCGTCGAGATGGGTCGGGCCCACCGGTTCCAGCCGGTGTTGGTCGAGAAGGCGTTGGAGGGCGTCGAGAGCGTCCTCGCGGAGTACGGTCTCCTGCCGACCGAGCCGGTCCACTGGCCGGGTTGGTTCGAATCCACCGCCGCCGACACCACGAAGCGGTGGCTCCGCGCCGACGCCGGTGGCCTCGTCGAGATGGAGTGGGGGCCGTACCCGCTCGTCCACGAGGGCGAGACGATCTGTACGGTAACGAACCATTTCAAGACGGAGGAACACGTCGTCGACGCGCCGTTCGACGGGCTGATCCTCGGCGCGTTGGAGAACCCCGTGGCCGCCCCGGGCCATCCGCTGTGTCACCTCATGGAGCTCGACCGAGAGACTCGCGAGGAGATCGAACGCGAGATCGCCCGCGGGGAGTTCGACGGCTATCGCGCTCACGGCGACGTCTGGGCGGACGGATGACGCCGAGCCGACGGCCGACTTACGAGCCGCCGAGCGCCTCTCGTTCTCGCCGCTGATAGCCGCGGGGGTGAGTTTAACCGAGCCGCCGACGGAGCCGCTCGCATGATCGAGGTGTCGGGCCTCCGGAAGACGTACGGCGAGTTTGCGGCCGTCGTCGACAGCGACTTCTCCGTCGCGGAGGGCGAAGTGTTCGGCATCGTCGGCCCGAACGGTGCCGGGAAGACGACGACGCTGAAGATACTCGCCGGACTCGTGGAGCCGACCGCGGGCGAGGCGCGCGTGGCCGGCTACGACTCCACCGAGGCCGCGATGCGACACCATCTCGGGTTCCTTCCGGAAGAATCGCCGCTGTACGAGGAGATGACCGCGACGGCCTACCTTCGGTTCTTCGCCGACCTCTACGGGGTCCCGAGGCCGGTCGCGGACGAGCGTATCGGGACGGCGCTCGACCGGCTGGAGCTCGACCACCGCGACCGCCGGCTGGGGGATGTCTCGAAGGGAATGAAACGAAAGGTGGCGATCGCCCGGTCGCTCGTCAACGACCCCGACGTGCTGATCTACGACGAGCCGGCCTCCGGACTCGACCCGGTGACTACGAACTCCGTGCTCGCGTTCACGCGCGAGCTGCGGGCGGCCGGCAAGACCGTCGTTTTCTCCGCGCACAACCTGTACCACGTCGAGTCGGTCTGTGACCGCGTTATCATCATGAACGAGGGTCGGATCGTCGCCCGCGGTACCGTCGACGAGATCCGGGAGCGACACGGCGAGACGACGTATCGCGTGTACACTGACGTGAACCCGGATCCCGGTATCGACCTCGAAACCGCGACCACTGAGGCGGTGGGCGATCGGTTCCGCACGACGGTGCCGACGATGGATGCCGTCGATCGGGTGCGGGAAGCGGCCGCCGCCACGGGCGGGACGGTCGTCGACATCCGGACGCGCGAACCCAGCCTCGAGGACGTCTTTCTCGACCTCGTGGGGCGTCCGATGCCCGGACGACACGGGGCGGAGGGTGCGGTCGGCGAAACGCCCGCGACGGCGGACGACGCCGAGGACGAGCGCGGATCGGCGGTCGAGAGCACTTCCGAGGCCGAAGCTGGGTCGGAGTTCGAACACGAGCCCGCCCACGAAAGTGAGGCGGGAGGAAGCCGATCGGGGGCGTCGAAGTGAGCACGCGACTCCGCCGCGTCCTTCGAGTCGCCCGCTGGGAGGCCGCCCGCGCGTCGGGCGGGGTCGACCGGCGAACCCTCCTCGCCGCGGTCGCGTTGTTCGCCGTCGCCGGAGGCGTCCTCGGTGCTGGCCTCGCGGCCGGCGTCGTCGGCCTCGACGTCGACCGCGACGTGTATCGTGTCGGTGTGGACGACGGGTCGCCGTACGCCGACGCCGTGGAGGCGGAGCCAGCGCTGACGCTCGTTTCCGCCGATCGGGCGAGTTTGGGGACGACCGCGGACCTGATCGTCCACGACGACGGACGCGGCGGGGGTGTCGTCGCCGTCGCGACGGACACCCGGAAAGGCGAGGCCGCGGCCGCGGAGTTCCGGGAGGCCGTGGAGGCGCACAACGAGCGGCTGATGGCGGCCGAGACGAACGAGACGGCGGCGTTCCCGCTGTCCGTCACGCTCCGATACGTGACCCGCGGCGGGTCGCTCCCGGACACGTCGCTCGGGGGGACCGAGGATGAAGTCGGGACGGACGACGGGAGTGCGGACGGTGACGAGGCGGACGGGGACGCCGGAGGGAGCGGTGACGGGAGCACGAACGGTGGCGACGGTGGCACCGGCGATGTCGACGACGGAGGGGACGGTACTGACGGCAACGGCGAGGACGACGCCCTCGCGGTCCCGTCGATCGGCGGCGGACTGGGCGGCGGGGCGTTCGGCGGCGACTCCGTCGGCGCGCCCGGATCGATCACGCCCCCGTTCCCGTTCGCGTCGTTGGTGTTGGCGTTCGTCTTCCTCGTCCCGATGAACTTCATCGTGCAGGCGTACGGCTCGTCCGTGCTCGACGAGCGGACGAATCGGCGCGGGGAGCCGCTGCTCGTCACGCCACTCGCGCCCGTCGATATCGTCGCCGGCAAGACGCTCCCGTACGTCGCCGTCGCGGTCGGCATCACCGCCCTGATCGCCGGACTCGTAGGCGGCGGCGTGGTCTCCGTGCTGGCGATCCTCCCGATCGCGGCGACGTTCCTCGCGGCGACGTTCGTCGGCGCGGTGTTCGCGCGGTCGTTCAAGGAGCTCACCTTCGTCACGGTCGCGGTGAGCGTGTTGCTCACGTCCTACGCGTTCGTTCCCGCGATCTTCACCAACGTCACGCCGGTGGCGCTCATCTCGCCGCTCACGCTCGTCGTCTTCGATCTCCAGGGAGAGGCGGTCTCGCTCGGCGAGTTCCTGTTCGCGACGACGCCGACCGCGCTCGCGTCGGTTCTCCTGTTCGGACTCGGGCTCGGAGTGTACCGCGAGGAGGACCTGTTTACCCAGAAACCGGTCGGTCGGAAGTTCCTCGACGCGCTCGCGGCCCGGCTGTACGGGGTCGGTGAGGGCGTTCGTCGGCCGCCGGCGACGGGGATCGCGGCGCGGGTCCCGGAGCGGCTCCGCGGCGTGGGTGCAGTGGCGTTTCTCACGGCCTGTACGGTCCCCTTCGTGTTCGTTGCCGAGCTGCTCGCGGTCGCGGTCCTGTTCGCGCTGCCGGTCTCCGTGTCGATCCCCGTGCTGCTCGTCACCATCGCGTTCATCGAGGAGGTCGCCAAGAGCGTTCACCTGTACGCCGGCTTCGAACGTGGCGTGTTCGCCCGAACCGACCGGGTCGCGCTCGCGGTCGGACTCGCCTCCGGGCTGGGCTTTTTCGTCGCGGAGAAGGCCACCGCAGTGGTCCAGGCGATCGGGCTGACGGAGCTGTACGTGGGCCGTGCTGCGTTCGGGTCGGTCGCGGGCGTCGCCGGACTCTCGCCCGCCCTGCTCGTCGCGCTGTTTCTCGCCCCTCTCGTCGTCCACGGGTTCACCACGGCGGTGACCGCCGTCGGGGCGAGTCGGAACCGGACGTACTACGCCGGCACGCTCGTGGTGGCGACGCTGCTCCACGCGGCGTACAACGTGGGGGTGTTGGGGATCCATGGGTAGTCGTCTGACGGTTGCCAGGCGGGAGATACGCGGGCTGCGCGCGGAGAAAACGATCCTGCTTGCGATCGGGATCCAGCTGTTCATCGCCGCCTTCTCCTCGTTTCTCGTCGTCGGACTGGTCTCGATGTACGACCCCGCCGCGCTCGACGGTGCGGAGGTGGAAGTCGCGGGCGCGGGCGACGCCGTCGCCGATCTCGAACGCGCCGCCGCCGACACCGCAGGTGCGTCCGTAACGCCGTACGAGAGCCCCGAGGCCGCTCGCGAGGCGTTCGACCGCAACGCCGCCGACGCGGTCGTGATAGCGAACCCGGACGACCGCGGCGGGATCGCGGTCGACGCGGTCGCGCCGGACGCGACCGTGGAGACGACGGTGATCGTCGTCCAGCTGCGTGACTTGTTACGGACGTACGAGCGGGCCGAACGCGAGTCGCGCGCCGAGGCGCTCTCGGAGACGCCGCTCGCCCTGCCCGAAGGCGGCGGAACGAGCCCGTACCTCACGTTCACGTACACGGTGCTGATCCCGGTGTTGGTGTTCCTCCCGGTGTTCATCTCCGGGTCGCTCGTCGTCGACTCGATCACGGAGGAGATCGACGAGGGAACCATGGAGCTGCTCCGGGTCGCGCCCGTGACGGTCGGCGAGATCCTCGACGGCAAGGCGCTGGCGGCAGTCGCGATCGCGCCCGGCCAGGCGCTGTTGTGGCTGTTGTTGCTCGAAGCGAACGGCACGCCCGTCGCCAACGTGGGGACGATACTCGCGTTGATGACCGCGCTGACGACGCTCGTCGTCGCCGTCGCCGCCGGGATCGCCGCGCTCGCGCCCGACCGGCGGGCCGCGCAGTTCCTCTACTCGGTGGCCGTCCTCGTCCTGTTCGGCGGTGCGACCGCGATGGCGGGCGGGCCCACGAACGCGGTCGCACGGCTCGCTATCGACAGCGCCGACGCCGCAACGACGTTGACAGTCGTCGTGTACGTCGCCCTCGGCGCCGTGGCGTACGCGGGCGTCCGTCGGTTCGTGAGCGAGAACGGGATCGGGGGGTAGCCGGCGGTTCGCGAGCTCTCCCTCGCCGTGGAGCAGTTCGCTCCAGCGGAATATATTTATATCCGCTATCGGACAGAGACCGACATGGTCCTCAAACGAATCGGGTTCGGAGCCGCCGCCCTCGGGAGTGTCCTTGCGCTCCTCCATCTCTCGCCGGGATTCATCACGGAGTGGATGCTCGCAGCCGACGA
This sequence comes from Halorubrum tibetense, assembly GCF_055396225.1. Taxonomy (NCBI): domain Archaea; kingdom Methanobacteriati; phylum Methanobacteriota; class Halobacteria; order Halobacteriales; family Haloferacaceae; genus Halorubrum; species Halorubrum tibetense. The sequence continues at coordinate 3,105,810 of NZ_AP043742.1, read as the reverse complement.
CCCCGTTCCAGTGGGGAACAGCCTCGGCGAATCAGTCGTGATCGTTCGAAGGCTGCTGGATGCCGGAGCGTTCGCCGTCGGGTTCGGCGGCGTGTTCCTACTGGGATACTGGGCCGGCGGCCGGGTGGCGCTTCGGCATCGATATCGTGAACTACTCGTCGCGCTCGGGGTCGGTGGTGCGCTCGGATACGCCCTCGTGCTCGTCCTGTTCCTGTCGTATTCGGCCCTCGTCGGCGGCGATCTACTGTCCGACCCGGCGGGCGGAGTTATACGAACTCAAGGAGAATACCTGCGGCTTTAGCCGCAGGATGAATCCGACAACGTGGAATCAACCCACTTCCGACGCCTCAGTTGGAGTTTCCAATGCGTACTTTGAAGTGTCAAAAACCGCTATACAACGGTAGGGTCAGGTCGGAACGGAGCGGATTCCGAACGGCCTTCGGAGGCGGCCTGCCCGCCCTCGTAACGAGGTAGTATCCGAAACGCCGACGCGGTGAACACGAATCCTCGAAGGGTTCGTCTTGTGCCCGTCGGCTTGAGCAAGCCCAACGATAACTCTGAGTCCGGCGACGTGTCAGCGACTCCCTACTGGCAAAAACAACAGGTGGGAGTCACCGACGCCGAGGATAGGAGTAACGGCGGTTTGGCACCGCCAGACAGCCACCGACCACGACGACTGGGTTAGATGCGGACTCCCGTAAAGTGGCGGCAACCGTGGTTGCAAACCTGAAACTCCCACCGCTCGGGATTCCTCCGCCTTCAGGCGGAGGAGGATGTCAAGAGTTTCCTGCTGTTTGTGGGTCGACTGACCGCGATAACCGTTCAGTTCGCGATCGTCGGGATCGCCGGTGCATCGTTAGCGGAGCTCACCGGCGTCCCCGATCGTACCGGCGACCTGTCGGCCGGTGAGGCGGAGTGATCGGCTCCGCGGCCGGTCGTGTGTGTCACTCCCTCACCCGCCGAACGCTCCGAGGCTCGACTGGAGGTCGCGTTCGGGCACCTCCTCGGTGAGCTCGTAGCCGACCAGCTCCCGCGCGTCGACCGCGTACGTGGAGCCGTCGCGGTCGAGGACCAGCACCCGACCCTTCCACCCGCGGACGGTGCCGGCGGCCATCGTCTCCGTGACGGGCCGGTCTGCGAGGTCGAGCCCGTAGTCGAAGGAGAACCGCTCGATCGGGTCGAACCGGTCGAGGAGCGCGTCCCACGCTTCGGTGTCGACCGAGCGTCCGAACCCCGCGAGCTTCGTCGGAACCCGTACCCGATCGACGAGGTCCTCGCCGCTCGCGAGCTCGGCTTCGACCTCGCGGGCGACCCGGCCGTCGGGGAACGTTCGGACGTGGGCCGCACGATCCGCCCCCTGCTCGCGAAGCCGGGTTTCGAGCCGCCAGCGGCGGGTGACGCCCACCTTGAACACGTCCGGCGCGAACCCGGCGAGGTACATCGCATGCTCCTCGTGACAGTCCATCTCGTCTTTGAGACACGTTCCGGAACACCGCGCGCACACCCAGACGGAAGCGTGCGAGTCACAGTAGGGCGCGTCCGGGTTCTCACAGGCGATGTGACCGCCCTCGTGGACGGTACCCGCACATCGTCGGTCGCCGAGGCCATAGGAGAGTACGGTTCCCGGGCTCGCGTCGAGGTACTCCACGTCGCCGTCGGTGGCGACGTAGAACCCGCCGCCGGTGTCGTCACTCCCGTTCTCACCGTCGCCCCCGCCGGCGTCGTACCCCACGACCTGCACGGTCGTCGTAGGCGGGCCGCCGGTTAATAAGGATCGCACGCCGCCGGCGCACGCGGCAGTCGCGGGAGCGGCCCTACGCCGCCAGCGTTTAAGTCGCTCACGCGCGCATCGCCATCCATGTCCACGCTACACACCAGCCTCACGGCGACGACCGCCGACGGCGACGAAGACGGAGACGACCGTGACATCGCCCTCGCGCTCACCGTTCGGAACGACGGCGACGAGCCGCTGACGCTCAGGTTCCGCACCGGACAGCGGGCGGATTTCGTCGCGCGCGACATCGAGACGGGGGACTCCGTCTGGCGACACGCGGAGGGACGGATGTTCACGCAGGTGCTCGGCAGCGAGACGCTCGATCCGAACGACTCGGCGACCTACGAGGGAGCGTGGAGCGATCCGCCCGCCGGCGAGTACCGTGTCGTCGGCGAGCTCGCGGCCGAGGACCACGACGCGACCGCGGAGACGACGGTCACCGTGGCGTGACCCGAATCAGCCGTCGCCGATGATCGGCTCGTCGCTGAGTTCGATATCGATCGCGTCGCCACCGCGGTAGAGCCCGCCGCCGATGAACGCCAGCGCGAACCCGCCGGCAGCCGCGGCGAGCGCAGCCGTGAGCGCTGCCGTCTCGGACGGGAGCCCGCCGAGCAGCGTCGAAACGCCGTTGAGAATCACTACCCCGCCGAGCGCGACGTTGCCGAGCCCGATCAGCCGGATCGGTTCGAGCCCGTACCGCACCTCGCCGCGGCCACCCCAGACGAACACGATACCGCCGGCGATGAGGAGGACCCCCTGGACCGCCCGCAATGGGCTCGCCCAGAAGCTCGTGCCGAACAGCGCGGTCCCCCCGCCGAACATCACGAGGAGTCCGACGCCGAGCACCGCGAACCACTCCCGTTTCATCGCCCCACCCCCTCGTCTCCCCCCGTAGCGTCTTTCTTCCCGTCCTCCGGCTCCGCGGTGTCCTTCTTCCCGTCCTCCGGCTCCGTGGCGTCCGTTTGATTACCGTCGTGGCCCGTCTCGGACCCGTCCGCGCCGAGCGCCTCACGAACCCGTCGGTCGACCGCCGATGCGAGCCGCTCGCGGGTCCGATGGCTCGACGCGGCGTCGGTCCGGACCTCGATGAGGTGCGAGCCGTCGGCGTCGGCCGCCTCGGCGTACGCCGCCTCGATCGCTTCGAGCCGGTTCGACCGGGAGCCGTCGTCGGATTCACCGGTGCTTCCGCCGACGCTTCTTTCCCCCGTCGCCCGGGTATCGACTCTCGTGTAGGACAACCCGTGGAGCGCCGCCATCGGTTCGAACTCGATGCCGTGTGGCGTCTTGAACGCCTCGGTGAACGGCGGCTCGAACCCCTCGATCGGGAGCGCGTGGAAGATCCCTCCGCCGTCGTTGTTGATGAGGACGACAGTGACGTCGACGTCGCAGCGGTCGATCGCGAGCAGCCCGTTGGTGTCGTGATACAGCGCGAGGTCGCCGACGACGAGTGTGAGGTCATCGGTCGTCGCCGACCCCGCACCCAGTGCCGCGGAGACGATCCCGTCGATCCCCGAGACGCCACGGTTACCGAGAACGGTGAGGTTCGTCGTCGACGGGGGGACGAACCGGTCGAGATCCCTGACCGGCATCGAGTTGGAGACGAACAGCGTGGCGGGATCCGGAACCGCGTCGGCGACGGCTCGGAGGACGTCACCCTCGTGGAACCCGGAGGCCCCGTCGACTTCCCGCTCGGCGATCCGGTCGGCCTCCTCCCACTGCTCGCGCCACGCGGTATCCCCGCCACCCCCCGGAACGAGCCGTGAGAGGCGTGCACAAAGTCGATTCGGCTCGGCGACGACCAGGTCGGTCGCGGCGAACTCCGCCTCGCGCCAGCGCCCCGCGGGATCGACGGCGTACTGGTCGGCGTCGGTCGCGGCGAGGTACTTCCGCAGGGGTTTCGACGTCGGCGACGCGCCGAGCCGGAGGACGACCTCGGGGTCCCTCCACCCTCCTCTCTCCCCGGCGAGGTCGGCCGAGAGGTACGCGTCGTACGACCCGATCACGGGCGCGACACGGGTGTGACCGCCGTATCGGACCCCGGAGAGCGGGTCCGCGAGGACCGGGTAGCCGGTGGCGTGGGCGAGCGCGGTGACGGCCTCCGGGTCGAGTCCGGGCGGGTCCGCGGGCCCGGCAACGATCAGGCCGCGGTCGGCCGAAAGCGCCGCGGCCAACTCGCGGAGCGCGTCCTCGTCCGGCTCGGGACTCCCCGGGGTGACGTCGACGTAGGGGCCGTTCCGGCCGGTCGCCGCGGCCGGATCGAGGTCCGCGGGCACGTCGCCCGGGACGGGCGTCGGCTCCAGTGGCTTCGCGAACGGGACGTTGAGGTGGACGGGGCCGGCGTCGCTCCCCTCCGCGGTTGCGACCGCTCGGGCGACCGTCGTTCGGACCGAGCGCAGCGCGCGGTCGGCGGCGGCGGGCTCGGGGAGGTCCTTATAAAAACGCGTCGCGTCCCCGTACAGTTTCTCCTGGTCGGCGGTCTGGTTCGCGCCCGAATCGCGGAGCTCGGGCGGCCGGTCGGCGGTGAGCGCGAGCAGCGGGACGCGGGCGTTGCTCGCCTCCATCACCGCCGGGTGGTAGTTGGCGGCGGCGGTGCCCGACGTACAGATCAGCGGCGTCACGCGGCCCGTTCGACGCGCGCGCCCCAGCGCGAAGTAGGCGGCCGAGCGCTCGTCGAGCAGCGAGAAGACGTGGAGCTCCTCGTGGCGCGCGGCCGCCACCGTCAGCGGCGTCGAGCGGCTTCCGGGGGAGACGACGACGGCGTCGACACCCGCGTCAACGAGCTCGTCGACGATCGCCCGTGCCCACAGCGTGTTCCGGTTCGGCGCGGTCATTAGCGGCAGTAGATCCGCGCGGGATAAGTATCCCGGCAACTCGCGGTCAGGTGGCGGGCGGTCGCGTTCTACAACCCTTATACGCGCCGACCGACTTCGATCGGGCATGAGCGATGACGACGCCGTCGAGGTCGAGCCGACCGAGTCCGACGACACGGCGGAGGCGACAGACGAGCCGGACCCGACGGACGCGCCGGACGCGACGGAAGAATCGGACGCGGCCAATGGAATCGAGGGGTCCGACGAGCCGAGCCTCGCGGATCGTGTCGCTGAGCACGACGCGGCGCTCGCGGACGAGGTGGCCGAGCTGGAAGCCGAGATCGACGAGCGCCGCGAGGAGGTCGACGAGCTGACGAGCAAACTCGCGCGGGTCCGTGCCGACTTCAGTAACTACAAACAGCGGGCCAAACGCAAGCGCGACGAGATCCGCGAGCGCGCCTCGGAGGCGCTGGTCGAGCGGATCGCCCCCGTCCGCAACGACCTCCTCCGAGCGCTCGATCAGGAGGAGGGGAGCGACATCCGACCGGGCGTGGAGTCGACGCTAGAGAAGTTCGACGAGGTGCTAGCTGACGAAGGCGTCGATCCGATAGACCCCGAGCCGGGAGCGGACGTCGACCCCGAGCGCCACCAGGTGATGCTCCGCGTCGAGAGCGACCAGCCGCCGGGGACGGTCCACGAAGTGTACGAACCTGGCTACGAGATGGGCGACCGTGTCATCGCCGAGGCACAGGTCACCGTCAGCGCGGGCGACGAGTAGGCCGCATCCGGATCGCTCCGTCCCGTCCGAACGCGCGTCTCCTCCCGTTACGACCGATACGACTCGACGAGCCTGTCGAGCGAGTCGTTCCGGTCGGTCGCGTGCGGGATCGTGAGTGGCGACACCGACACCTCGCCGTCGACGACCGCCCGCCGATCGGTACCGGGATCGTCCGGGACCTCGTCGGGAGTCATACGCCCCCAGATCGGGTCCTCGAACGTGATCCGGTCGGTCTCCGGTTCATCCGAATCGGGGTCGTTGTCCTCGCTCTCGCCCCGGTTCGCCGTCATCCCGTACCAGTCCGAGGGCGTGGTTACCCGCATCGGTGCAGGCTGGTTGTCTCCGCCGTCGTTCGTCACGATCGGCGCGTTCACGTTGAGGTAGTCCGCGGTGTCGAACACGTCCGCATCCGGCGCGTTGTCGACGAGGAACCGTGTCGAGTCGACGGCGTGTGCGAACCGCTCGGGAGCCAGTTCGGTTCGCCACCACTCCGGGTCGTCGCCGGGGACGTACATCGACGCCGCGATCGCCGGAACCCCGAAGAAGGCGGCCTCGACGGCGGCCGAGACCGTTCCCGACCGTCCGAGCACGTACGAGCCGAGGTTCGCGCCCTTGTTACACCCGGCGACAACGAGGTCGGCGTCGGGGACGAGCTCGTCGAGTCCGGCGACGACACAGTCGACCGGCGTGCCGTCGACGGCGTACCCCAGCTCGTGGTCTCGAACGTCGACGCCGCCAGAGATGGCGCGGCCGATCGACGAGCGGTCGCCCGCGGGCGCGACCGTTACCACGTCGTACGACTCGGAGAGGGCGTCGTGCACCGCCCGCAACCCGACGGCGTCGATGCCGTCGTCGTTCGTCAACAGGATCCGATCGACGCTCATGCCCGTTCCTTACCGGGTCCGGGCAAAAGTCCATCGTCGGCACCCGGAACGGAAACACACAGGTAGCGTCGGGCCGAGGGGGGTCATATGGGATTCGGCGACACGGCGAAGCGCATCCAGACGCTTGCCGACAAGGCAGAACGGACGTATCAGAAGATCAGCGAGCTCCGCGACGAAGTCGAGGACACCCAAGACACCGTGAACGACACCGCGGAACGGGTCCAGGGGCTCGAAAACGAGATGGCCGAGCAGCGGGCCGTCCTCGATGCGGTCGCAGAGGAGGTCGGCGTGGATCTCGACAGCGTGAGCACGGAGGCACACATCACGGAGGCGGAAGCTGCGGCCGACGAGGGTGGGAACGGTGCGGAGGGCGAAGCGGGAGTCGAGAACGACCGCGGGACGCCCGACGCGGACGACGACGAGCCGTCCGAGAACTGATCGGAGCGGTCAGTCGGGGCCGATGGCGTTCCTGTCCGTCGCGTCGCCCGTGCCCGCGTTGGCGTCTGCCCGCGAGACCACTTCTGCGGGGACACCGGCGACCGTCGTTCGGGGCGGGACGTCTTCGGTCACGAGCGAGTTGGCGGCGACACGCGCCTCCTCGCCGACCGTCACACCGGGAAGCACGATCGCACCCGCGCCGATCATCGCTCGGTCCTCGATAACGACGTCCCCGAGTCGGTACTCGTCCTGAAGGAACTCGTGACACAGCAGCGTGGCGTCGTAGCCGATGATGGCGTCGTTGCCGACGGTGATCCGTTCGGGCCAGAACACGTCCGGCGTCGACTCGAGCCCCCATGACACCCCCGAACCGACGGTCACCCCTATCCGAGAGAGCAGCCAGTTCTTGAGCCGGAGGCTCGGGCTGACCCGGGCGGCCGATATCGCCACGTAGTTTCGGACGACCGCGAGCGGTGACTTCGCGTCTGGCCACGACCACAGCGAGTTCCGCACCCCGCCCGTGTGATGCCGCTCCAATCGGTCACGTCGAGGAGTCGTGCCGTCGTCGGCGGGAGCGCCACCGGACTCGTCGGTCCCGCCACCCGCTCGCTCTCCACTCCGGTCGACAGCGGCCCCTTCGTCGCTCACGCGGAGTCCTTGTAGCGGCGAGGTTATAAGCCCCGCTCACCCGCCCGCGGCTGCTTCCAGGATCGCGTGCGGGGTGTCGCTGTCGCGTGCGGGGTGTCGCTGTCGCGTGCGGGGTGTCGCTGTCGCGTGCGGGATGTTATACGCGATACCAAGCCCAGCTCCCACCCTGCCGAACGCGACGGCTCACGGCCGGTCAAGGCGGGTGTGCGGTCCGCCGCCGTGAGTAGCGGCAGGGGACCGCCTGTTCGCCATCGAACTGTGCGACGAGCGACGCTACGCGCGGAGCTCGTTCATATGCTCGATCCGCCGGTCGAGCAGGTCGGAGGTCCCGATATCGTGGCGGATCCGAACGCGGTCGCCAGCGGCCGACAGCGCCGCCTCCGCCTGTGCCTCCGCGGCGGCGATCGAGTCGCCGCGGCCGACGACCGCGAACGACCGGGACGTCGTCGTGTAGAGGCCGTCCTCCCGCTCGTCGACGCTCGCGTAGTAGAGCAGCGCGTCGCCCGCGCGCTCCTCGTCGACGGCGATCCGCGCTCCCGAGTCGGGGTCAGTGGGGTACCCCACCGGAACGGCGTATTTACAGACGGTTGCCTCGCCAGAGAACGTGAGCTCCGGGAGCGGGTCGCCGTCACGGGCGGCGACCAGCACGTCGATGAACGGCGTTTCGAGGACTGGGAGCGTGTTCATCGCCTCCGGGTCGCCGAAGCGGGCGTTGAACTCGACGACCTTCGGCCCCTCGGCGGTGAGCATGAACTGCCCGTAGAGGACGCCCTTGTACGCGGGCAGGGCGTCGACGACGGCGTCGAGCACGCCGAGCGCAGCCTCGTAGTCACCCGGTTCCATGAACGGGAGCGACGGCCCCGTGTCGGAGTACGATCCCATGCCACCGGTGTTCGGTCCCTCGTCGCCCTCGTAGGCGCGTTTGTGGTCCTGGACCGCGGGGGTCGCCCGGAACTCCCCGTCGGCGACGAACGCTTGTATCGTGAACTCCTCGCCGACGAGTCGCTCCTCGAGGACGACACGATCGTAATCCGCCTCCTGGAGGTAGGCTTTCGCCTCCTCGGCCGTGACCTGATCGCCGATCACCTTCACGCCCTTCCCGCCAGTGAGGCCGGCAGGCTTGACCGCGAGGTCGCCATCGTACTCGTCGATGTACGCGCAGGCGGCCGCCATGTCGTCGAACACCTCGAAGTCGGGGCAGCCGGGGACGTCGGCGTCGGTCATGAACCGGCGCTGATACGCCTTGTCCGTCTCCAAGCGCGCTTCCGCCTCTCGCGGGCCGAACGCGTACACGCCCGCCTCGTCGAGTGCGTCCGCGACCCCCGCTTCGAGCGCCGACTCGGGACCGATGACCGCGAGGTCCGCGTCGACGGCAGTCGCGAACGCGACGATCCCCTCGGGGTCCGTCTCCGAGACCGTCTCGAACCCGTCGGCGAGCCGGCGGATCCCGGGGTTCCGATTGCTTGCACAGGCGTACAGCGCGCAGTCGTCGGCGAGCGCGCGGGCGATAGCGTGTTCGCGGCCGCCGCCGCCAACTAGGAGTACGGTTTCCGTCATGCGCGACGGATTCCCGCATACAAGTGTAAACCTTACCCTCTCGATCGGGTATTCGATCCCTGTTTATGGATCGACCGTCGATCGAGCGGTCTGTGTACCGGGGTTTTTCGGGTCGGGGGGCTAACGGCGTCCATGTCACAGCCCACGGAGCGGAACCGGCTCGACGAGGAGTCCAGCCCGTACCTCCGACAGCACGCCGACAACCCGGTCAACTGGCAGCCGTGGGGCGAGGAGGCGTTCGATCTGGCGCGCGAATACGACGTCCCCGTGTTCGTCTCCATCGGCTACTCGTCGTGCCACTGGTGTCACGTGATGGAAGAGGAGAGCTTCGCCGACGAGGAGACGGCGGCGCTGCTCAACGAGTCGTTCGTCCCGGTCAAGGTCGATCGCGAGGAGCGTCCGGATGTCGATAGCACGTTCATGACCGTCTCACAGCTGGTGACGGGTGGCGGCGGGTGGCCGCTCTCGGCATGGTGCACGCCGGAGGGGGAACCGTTCTACGTCGGGACGTACTTCCCACCCGAGTCGCGCGGGAACCGCCCGTCGTTCCCCGGGCTCTGTCGACGGATCGCGGACTCTTGGACCGACCCGGAACAGCGCGCGGAGATGGAGCGTCGTGCCGAGCAATGGACGACGAGCGCGCGCGACGAGCTGGAGTCCGTCCCCGATTCCCCCGGGGAGCCGCCGGGGGCGGGGCTCCTCGACGAGGCGGCGGCGGCCGCGATGCGGAGCACGGACACGGAACACGGCGGGTTCGGAACCAGCGGGCCGAAGTTCCCGATGCCGGGGCGGGTCGACATCCTGTTGCGAGCGGCGGGGCGGACCGGTCGCGGCGACCTCCTCGAAGCGGCCACGCGCACCCTCGACGGGATGGCCTCCGGCGGGATGTACGACCAGATCGGCGGCGGGTTCCACCGGTACGCCGTCGACCGATCGTGGACGATCCCGCACTTCGAGAAGATGCTGTACGACAACGCCGAGCTCCCCATGGTGTACCTCGACGGACACCGCCTCACGGGCGACCTCCGGTACGCCCGGGTCGCCGCCGAGTCGTTGACGTTCCTCGAACGGGAGCTGCGACACCCCGACGGCGGGTTCTTCAGCACGCTCGACGCCCGGAGCCGAGCCCCCGACGGCCGAGAGGGATCTAGTGCGGACGAGCCGCTGGAGGGCGCGTTCTACGCGTGGACGCCCGCGGAGGTCGACGCGGTTCTGGACGAACCGGTCGCGGACCTCGTGAAGGCCCGGTACGGGATCCGGTCCGGCGGGAACTTCGAGCGCGGCACGACGGTCCCGACGCTCGCCACCTCGGTCGACTCTCTCGCGGCGGAACACGACCGCTCGCCCGAGGCGATCGAGGAGCTCCTCGCGGAGGCGCGGGACGCCCTCTTCGAGGCACGCGAGGAGCGCCCCCGTCCCGCCCGCGACGAGAAGGTCTTGGCGTCCTGGAACGGACGAGCGATCTCCGCGTTCGCCGCCGCCGGGACGGTGCTCGGCGACGCGTACACGGATCTGGCGGTCGACGCACTCGAGTTCTGTCGCGACCGGCTGTACGACGCCGAATCCGACCGGCTCGACAGGCGGTGGATCGACGGTGACGTGGCCGGTCCCGGGTATCTCGACGACTACGCGTTCCTCGCACGCGGCGCGCTCGACACATACGGTGCGACCGGCGATCTCGACGCCCTCGCGTTCGCCGTGGCGCTGGCCGACGGGATCGTCGAGGAGTTCTACGACGCCGACGACGGCACGATCTACTTCACGCGGGACGTGGGTTCTGGCGGTGACGTGGTCGGCTCCCCCGGCAGCAGCGGCGACGCAACGCTGTTCGCTCGTCCACAGGAGTTCGCGGACCGATCGACGCCATCGAGTCTCGGCGTCGCGGCCGACACGCTGGCGGTCCTCGACGGGTTCCGGACCGACGACCGCTTCCGGTCGATCGCCGAGGCAGTGGTACGGACCCACGCCGACCGCATCCGTGCGAGCCCGCTGGAACACGTCTCGCTGGTGCGGGCAGCGGAGCGCGTGGAGTCCGGTGGGATCGAGGTGACGATCGCGGCCGAGGAGGTGCCGCGGGCGTGGCGAGAGGCGCTCGGGGAACGGTACCTGCCGGGTGCGACCGTCGCGCCGCGGCCGCCGACCGCGGCCGGACTCGACGGGTGGCTGGACCGGCTCGGCCTCGACGAGGCACCGCCGATCTGGAAGGGCCGGGACGCGGAGGACGGTGCGCCGACCGTTTACGTCTGTGAAGGATTCACGTGCTCGCCGCCGAGAACCGATGTCGACGCCGCGCTCTCGTGGCTCGACGATCGAGCTTGAGCCGCGCGTTCGGCACGAAGTGAGCGTCGTATCTCCGGGAGTAGGGATACGCTATTTATATATCGGGCCCGAGTAAGGCCGGACATGTACGACTTCGCCGTCGTCGGTGCCGGGCCGGCCGGGTCGCGGTTCGCCCGTCGAGCGGCCGAGGCCGGCCACGATGTCGTCGTTTTCGAGAAGGGCGAGGTCGGTACCCCGCTCGCCTGCTCGGGACACGTCTCTACCGACATCTGGGAGTACGTCCCCGAGAACGCCCGTCCGACGTTGTTACAGAACCGGGTGTTCGGCGCGCGGTTCCACACCGAGGGTCCCGGGTCGTCCCCCTACCACTTTTATAAGCGAGAGCCGGTGTCGAACGTCATCGACCGTGTGGGGCTGGATCGAACGCTGGCGGCGTGTGCCCGCGACGCCGGTGCCGACGTTCGCGAGGGGCACACCGTCACCGGTATCGACGAACGGCACGACCGCGTCGTCGTCGAGGCGAGCGTCGCCGAAGGGACGACGACGACGGTCGAAGCGCGGATGGTCGCGGGGTGTGACGGGCCGACGTCCCGGGTACGTCGTGCCGCCGACCTCGACGAACCCGACGAGCTGCTCCACGGCGTTCTGGCCTTCGATCCGGAGCCCGACGAGGGGAACTACGTCGACGTCCACCTCACCGCCCCGCGCTTCTTCGCGTGGCGGATCCCGCGCGGGGATGCCGGCGTCGAGTACGGACTCGCCGCCCCGCCGGACGACGACGTGAAAGCGCGGTTCGACCGATTGACCGCCGCGTACGGGGCCGAAACCGCGTCGTTCTGTTCCGGGGTTATCCCGGTCGGGCCGCCCGCGTCCGTGACGAGCGAGCGCGTGTTCCTGATCGGTGACGCGGCAGCACAGACGAAGCCGTTTACCGGCGGCGGGATCCTTTACGGGATGCGCGCGGCCGACGTGGCGGCGGCGACGATCGACCCGGGAGATCCAGATAGTCTCGCCGACTACGAGGCGGGGTGGCGCGACGAGCTGGCGACGGAGATACGGCTCGGAGAGGCGATCCGTGCGTGCTACTCGCTCCCCGAGCCGGTACAGCGCGCGGGGTTGTGGGCGCTCTCCGGCGAGATCGGCGTCCACATGGACGAGCCGTCCTCGTTCTTCTCGCGGGACCACCTCCGGCGGCTGTTTTCCTAGCGGCGGACGGTCGTCGACCACCGTCGGCCGTCCATTGATGCCGACTTACTCGTCGATGACGGTCGCGAACGAGACGTTTTCCCGGACGCTCGTGATCTCCACGGTCACCTCGTCGCCGAGCTCGGCGTCGGGAACGATGACGACGTATCCCCGTTCGATCTTGGCGATCCCGTCGCCCTTGTCGCCGAGCGTCTCGATCGTGACGTCACGGACCTCGCCTTCCGACACCGGCGGCCCCGACGGGGTCGTGTCGCTCGCGGACCGATTACCCCTTTCGGACGACGGTCGGCTATCCGTGGGGCCGCGTGAAGCGCCGGTCTCCTTCCCCTCCGCGCTCGACGTACCCTGATCGATCACGGCGACCCGGTACGTCTCGCCGGGCACCACGGCCCCGTGTTCGATCTCGCGTTTCGGAACGGACAGTACGTACCCCCCCTCGCCGTCGGTCTCCAGCTCCGCGGTAAAGAGGCACGAAAGTGAATCAGTTATTTCGACCATAGGGTGCCGTTCGTCGTAGGGTTACGAAAAACTCCCTATCCGATCGCGACGTGAACCGTGTGTCCAGATACCCCGATCGATCGCCGGTATTAGGGGTTTAGCCGGTGATCCGCGGATATCGGAGACGACAACCGAGCGGAACATAAACGCTTACCCTGATTCGAATGAAGTTCTTCGTATGAGCCGGAACTACGACTCACTTCACGACCCGAACGCGGAGTACACGATGCGGGAGCTCTCTTCGGAGACGATGGGGGTAACCGGAGCGCGCGGTGGCGGCCGCGACGTGGAGATCACGGACGTTCAGACCACGATGGTCGACGGTAACTTCCCGTGGACGCTCGTCCGAGTGTACACGGACGCGGGCGTGGTCGGAACGGGCGAGGCGTACTGGGGTGCCGGTGTCCCCGAGCTGATCGAGCGGATGAAACCGTTCGTCATCGGCGAGAACCCGCTCGACATCGACCGACTCTATGAGCACCTCATCCAGAAGATGTCCGGTGAGGGCTCCGTTGAGGGTGTGACCGTTACCGCCATCTCCGGCATCGAAGTCGCGCTGCATGACCTCGCGGGGAAGATCCTCGACGTGCCCGCCTACCAGCTCCTCGGCGGGAAGTACCGCGACGAGATGCGCGTTTATTGTGACTGTCACACGGAGGAAGAGGCGGACCCCGAGGCGTGTGCCGACGAGGCCGAGCGTGTCGTCGACGAGCTTGGCTATGACGCGTTGAAATTCGACCTCGACGTGCCGTCGGGACTGGAAAAGGACCGCGCGAATCGACACCTACGTCCGGGGGAGATCCGGCACAAAGCGGAGATCGTCGAGACAGTGACCGAGCGAGTGAAAGACAAGGCGGACGTCTCTTTCGACTGCCACTGGACGTTCTCCGGTGGTTCCGCGAAGCGACTCGCGGACGCGATCGAAGAGTACGACGTGTGGTGGCTCGAAGATCCCGTTCCTCCGGAGAACCTCGAAGTTCAAGAGGAGGTAACGAAGAACACGACGACCCCGATCGCGGTCGGCGAGAACCGGTACCGGGTTACGGAGCTCCGCCGGCTCATCGAGAACCAGGCGGTCGATATCGTCGCCCCGGACCTGCCGAAGGTGGGCGGTATGCGCGAGACGCGAAAGATCGCAGACGTCGCCAATCAGTACTACGTGCCGGTCGCGATGCACAACGTCGCTTCGCCGGTCGCGACGATGGCTGCGGCACACGTCGGCGCGTCGATTCCGAACTCGCTCGCGGTCGAGTACCACTCGTACGAGCTCGGCTGGTGGTCGGACCTCGTCGAGGAAGACGTCATCGAGGACGGCTACATCGAGGTTCCCGAGGAACCAGGGCTCGGTGTGACCCTCGACATGGACGCCGTCGAGGAGCATATGGTCGACGGCGAAACGCTGTTCGACTGAGCGGCACGAACCGGGACGCGCACGGCTCGTGTCCTGTTATCCGACGGATCGGACTCCGATCGTACCAGCGACCCGCCGGTTCCTACTGTTCGACTAGCTGATTTTTCAATCTGATGTGAATTTATTTAGGAAAAATTAAGCCAACAACCAGCAACTTCTGCCCCATGTCGCCAGAACAAGAGGTCTTCGGGCTCGTCGTGGACGGATCGGGAACCCCGCTTAGCGGGCGAGTCGTGGTGGGTCACACGGGAGGTGGATCGGAGCCGTCGGGACACTGGCTCACCGACGAGAACGGGGAGTTCCCGCTCGTCGCCGACGGCGGCTCGAGACTCGACCCGGGCGACGTCGACTTCACCGTCCGGGATCCGACGCAGGGCGGAACCGAGAACCCGGTCAACGGGCGTCGGATCCGGGAGGACGGCGAGGAGCGAACCGTCGAGCTCACCGTCACCTCGGCGAGCACCCCGATCCACGGGAGCGTCGAACACCGGGGCATGAACGACGCGGCGACGACGCGGATCGGCCGGGTTCGGAGTCACCGGTTCTGTAACCAGTTCCCCGAGCTCCCCGTCTACGACCGGTCGGACGAGTTCCTCCGGTCGTTGGGTGACACCGAGGTAACCGCCGACGGGGACCGTGACGGCCCGATGATGGAGCCTGCCGACGACCCTGTGGGGGACGCCGAAACTCCCGCGGCGTACGGCCTGTTCGGGCAGTTCATCGATCACGACATCACGTTCGATCCGACGTCGGACATCGACCGACGGAACGATCCGGCGGCGCTGCGGAACTTCCGGACGCCCGCGCTCGATCTCGACGCGCTGTACCGAACCGGCCCAGGGGTCACCCCGTTCCTGTTCGACCAGGAGCACCACGCGAGCGCACACCTCCTCACCGGCTCGGCAGTCGCACCCGACACCGACTCAGGGGGGCTGTCCGGGCTCCCCGGGACCGACCTCCAGCGCAACGAGCAGGGGGTCGCGCTCATCGGCGACCCGCGAAACGACGAGAACGTGTTGATCGCCCAGCTCCACCTCGCGTTCGTCAACTTCCACAACCGCGTCGTCGACTACCTCGAGACGCCTGAGGGAAGCGCGCTCCGGGGGGACGACGAACCGCTCCACGAGGCGGCACAGCGGCTCGTCAGGTGGCACTACCAGTGGGTCGTCCGGCACGACTTCCTCGCGCGGGTGTGTGACACGTACATCCTCGAGGACATCGAAGAGAACGGGCGACGGTTCTTCGTCCCGCCGGAAAAGGACGTGGCGATCCCCGTCGAGTTCGCCGGCGCGGGCTTCCGGTTCGGCCACTCGCTCATCCGACACGAGTTCGACATCAACGAGGAGTCCGGGAACGTTCGGTTGTTCCCGGGTCCTACCGGTGACGGGCCAAACCTCCGAGGTGGCCGGCCGGTACCCAGCCACCTCGTCGTCGACTGGACGCGGCTGCTCGACACGGGTGACGGCGACTACCAGCCGGCACGGAAGGTGATGCCGTTCCTCGCGCCGACCCTGTTCCAGCTCCCGATGGACGGGGAGGACTCGCTCGCCATGCGGAACTTCCAGCGCGGGCGGGCGCTCGGACTCCCGTCGGGCCAGGACGTTGCCGAGCGGATGGGGATCGACCCGATCCGCAACGAGGGGTTCGGGGACGACGCACCGATCATGGACGCGCTCCGAAAACACGGCCGCGGCGCGGACGGCCACGCCCCACTGTGGTACTACGTTCTCGACGAGGCGCGATATCAGAACGGCGGCGAACGCCTCGGCGCGGTAGGCACCCGGATCGTCGCGGAGACGCTTATCGGGCTCATCGAGTCCGACGAGGCCGCGTACCCGAACGCCGCGCCCGACGGCTGGGAGCCGAGTCTCCCGCAGCTGACCGAGACGGAGGGGTACACCCTCGCCGACCTCGTCGCCTTCGGCGAGGAGGGGACGCCCGACGGGCTCGTCATCGACGCCATCGATCCGGGGCCGGACGAGGCGGGAGGGGACCCGCTCGACGAGTCGGTGACGCTCCGGAACGCGGCCAGCGAGCCCGTCGACCTCACCGGGTACGTGATCGACCTGAGCGGCGGCCAGCGGGACGAGCTGCCGTCGACCACGCTGGATCCGGACGGAACGCTAACGATCCACGTCGGCTCCGGAACCGACACCGACACGGACTACTACCTCGGTCGGGAGCGTGCCGCGCTCAACGACGCGGGCGACACGGTGGCGCTCCTCGACCCGGACGGGGTGGTCAGCACCCGACGGGTGTACACCTGAGCTTACCCGGCGTCCACGACGGCGGATACGTCGGCGACCTCGATCCCGCGGGCGTCGAACTCGCGAGCGAGCTCGGCCGATCGCGGCTCGATCGCCTCCGGTTCGTGGCTGTCGGTGCCGGCGGTCATCGTAAGCCCGCGGTCGAGTAACACGTCGAGGAACGCCGGCGACGGATGGAACTCCCCGTAGTCGTCGAGGAGTCGCCCCGCGTTCACCTCGGGGATGGTCCGCGACCGGTCGAACGCGTCGGCGACCCGCTCGTAGTGATCGGGGGTCGCGAACCCGCGGAGGTGGGGGTTACGCTCGATCAGGTCCGGATGGGCCGCTATCGCGAACAGCTCGGAGTCGATCAGCGAGACGAGCTTCTCGAAGTACCGGTCGACGAGCGCCGCGCGCTCCGCGTCGTCCTTCTCGGCGAAGTGTGACCGGGTGTGGACGTTGGCGCCGTCGAGGTCATGGACGCTCCCGATCGCGTAATCGAACGGGACCTCATCGAGGAACGAGGCGATCGCCGCCTCGTGGTCGGGGTGGTAATCCATCTCGACGGCGTCGAACACACGGATGTCTCTCTGTTCGCTGATCCGCTCGATCGCCTCCCGGCGGCGTTCGTGCGTCAAATCGAGGTTGAATCCAAGGGCGCGCTTGTATCGTTCGGCACTCGGGTCCGGAGAGACGTTGCAGTGGTCGGCGATCCCGACGCCATCGAGACCGGCGTCAGCAGCGGCGTCGACCATCCACGACAGAAACGCCCCATCGGAGTAGGTCGTGTGGATGTGATAGTCGTACACAACGGAACAACGAGACGGGGGAGGACGTGCTTTCGGGTTCCGCGTCACCCCACCGCAACGCGCGTTTTTAAGTGGTCACCGATCGATCTATGATCACGTATGACACGCGCAGATCAGGAGGGGAACGGCACCCACCGTGACTACACAGTCGATCATCATCTCTCGGACGCCGAGCGCAACATCCACCGAGTGTGGGACAACTCACTCGACCCGGTTTTGACGGTTGAAGACGGTGCAGTCGTGCGGTTCGAGTGTCGTGACGCAGTCGATCGCCAGCTCGACGTCGAGTCGACCGCTGCCGACTTTGCGAACGTCTCCTTCGATCCGGTCCACCCGCTGACGGGCCCCGTTGCCGTCGAGGGAGCGGAACCGGGCGACGTCCTTCAGGTCGACCTGCTCGATTTCCAGCACAAGGGGTGGGGGTACACCGGGTTCATGCCGGGTGAGATGGGGCTCGGACTCCTTCCGGAGGAGTTCCCGGACGCGGGCGTGCACGTCTGGGATCTCCAGGGCGATGTCGGGCAGTTCGTGAACGGGATCGAGGTGCCGCTCGACCCGTTCCCCGGCGTCATCGGCCTCGCGCCCGGTACGGACGGTGAACACGACACCCTGCCGCCGCGTTCGACGGGCGGGAACATGGACGTGAAACACATGACCGCCGGTTCGACGGTGTATCTCCCGGTCGAGGTCGCCGGGGGGCTGTTCTCCACCGCGGACTGTCACGCCGCTCAGGGCGACGGCGAGGTGTGCGTGACGGGGATCGAAGCGCCGATGTTCGTCACCGCTCGCTTCTCGGTCCGGACGGACATGTCGATCGACCAGCCGCAGTTCGAGACGACCGGGCCGTTCACGCCGACCGGCCGGGACGAGCCGATGTACGGGACGACCGGGATCGCGGACGACCTGATGGAGGCGACGAAGCTGGCGACGCGACACATGATCGACCACCTCGCGACTGAGCGCGACCTCACCCGCGGGGAGGCGTACATCCTCTGTTCCGCCGCGATGGATTTGAAGATAAGTGAGGTCGTCGACGCGCCGAACTGGACCGTCTCGGCGTACATCCCGGAGAGCATCTTCCCCGACGGGGGGTAGCCCGAGTCACGACGGGGCAAACGCACACGGCCGTGACACTCAGCGGTGTTCCCCGTCGGTCCCCTGCTTCCCCTCCGAGTTCTCCCGAGTACGCAGCCGATCCGCGATGGCCGCACCGGCCGTCCGCGGGTCCGGATCCGTCACCTGAACCGCGTCGCCGACGGCGACCGGTCCGGGTTCGAGGACGCCACAACACAGCCCGCCACGGTTCCGCAGCGCGGACGCGAGCCCGTCCGCCCCGGCGAGCGCTTCGACGTGTGCACACGGCGGTCGGCGGCGTGTCGGTCGGACCAGCGCGTCGCCGATCCGCACCTCCGCGTCGAGGAGGTCGTCCATCCCCTCACCGAACCCGCGGACGACGATGTTCCGACGGTGTCGCCCGTCGGAGACGTCGATCCCCGTCTCCTCGCGAACCGCGGCTATCGCCTCGGCCGCGACGAGCGTGACCGCGCAGGCGTCGAGCTGGAAGTGGCCGTCACCGCGGCAGTAGCGGTCACCGTCGACCCCGCCGTCGACGATCGCTACCCGCGGTTTCGGCTCCGGATCCGCGCCGCTCTCGGACGCGACGAACAGACTCTCGACGGCTCCGTCGTCCTCTTCGACTTTCCCGCTCATCGTCCCACCGTCATCGTCCCGTGGTCCGCCTCCCACCGTCATCGTCTCGTCGAGTCACCCAACAGGTTCGGGTCCGCGGGTTTCAGCCACTCGCGGTGCGCGTAGTATACCGCGGCGACGGGTGGGGCGAACAGCGCAACGAGTGCGTAAAGCCACTTGAACAGGCCGAAATCGGCGACCCCCCGCTCGCCGAGCGACAGCGCGTCGAGTAGGATCGCCGCGGTCGCCAGCGGTGCGAGGATGTACGCGTGGGTGAACCCAACGACGGCACCGGCGGGAGTGCCGGCCTCCAACAGCAGCCAGTCGAGCGCGTAGAGGACGGTCCAGCCGCCGACGGCGACCGCGAGAACGCGGAGCCAGGGGCCGTCGAACCGACGATCGGGTCCGTCCGCCTCCCGGGTTGCGGTTGCGTGCGTGCTCACGGGTTCTATCGGGGTCGCGTCGTATTGAAAGGCAGGATGCGGGCGACGGAGTGCCCGCTCATTCCGGGAGGTCGAACGTCCCCGCCGAGAGGTACCGCTCGCCGCTGTCCCAGAAGACGGTGACGACGAGCGGCTCCGTCCCCGCGTACTCGCCCGCGTCCCGGAGGTCGGCCGCGACCCGTTTCGCGGCGAGGTTCGATCCCGCGGAGGACTGGCCGACGAGGATCCCTTCCTCGCGGGCGAGCCGGCGGCACTCCGACTCCGCCTCGCCGAGCTCGACGGTGTGGATCGCGTCGAGGAGGTCGGTGTCGAGGTTGTCGGCGACGAACCCCGGCCCCATCCCCTGGAACGCGTCCTCGCCCGGCGGGTCGCCGGAAAGGACTGCGTTGTCGGCGGGCTCGACCGCGTGGATCCGGAGGTCGGGGAACGCCTCGCGAAGGCGTCGGCCGATCCCGGTGATCGTGCCGCCGGTTCCGACGCCGGCGACGAGCGCGTCGACCTGACGGTCGTCGACCTGATCGAGGATCTCCGGGCCGGTCGTCTCGTAGTGTGCGCGGGGGTTCGCGGGGTTCTCGAACTGGTGAAGCTGGACCATCCCGTTCTCGCGTTCGAGCTCGTCCGCTCTGGCTCTCGCCGCGGAGATGTCGCCGTCGACGAGCTCGACGCTCGCGCCATACGCGCGCATCAACCGGCGTCGCTCCCGCGACTTCCCCTCGGGCATCACCAGCGTGACGTCGTACCCCTTGGCCGCGCCGACCATCGCTAACCCGATCCCGGTGTTGCCGGAGGTCGGCTCGACGATCCCGTCGCCCGGTTGGAGCGACCCGTCGCGCTCCGCCGCCTCGACCATGTAGAGCGCCGGTCGGTCCTTCGCGGACCCACCCGGGTTTCGCGACTCGACCTTGGCCGCGACCGTCGTTCCCGGCGGCGAGTCGACTCGCACCAGCGGCGAGCCGAGCCCCTCCAGGATGTCCTCGTCCATCGAGCTTCGAGAGGGGCCGGCGACTCAAATGCCCCGCGGACGGCGGCAAACGCCGCCGGTCGGTTTCGATCCGGATCGGTCGTTCGCTTTGGCTGCCCGGTTGGGTCTCCGGCTCGGACCCGCCGCGGCTCCCGAGGCCCGGCCATCGTCGCCGCCGCCGCGCCGTTAATACCGCTCGCCCACGTAGATGGGCCTATGACGCTACAAACGCTCGATCCCGACCCGTCAGTCGACCCGGACTCCTTCGACCAGTCCGTGCTGGACGCGCTGGCCGGCGACTACCGGTTCAAGGTGTGGGGCGGCGACTGGTGTATCGACTGCAAACAGCAGCTGCCCGCTTTCGGAGCGGCGCTCGCCGCCGCCGGCGTCCCGGACGACCGGATCGAATCGTTCCCCGTGACGAAGGGGCCGTCCGGCAAGGAAGGTCCGGGCGTCGACGCGTACGGGGTCGAACTCATCCCCACCGTCGTCGTCGAGACGCCCGACGGCACGGAGGTGGCCCGGTTCGTCGAGGAGGCCGAGGGAAGCATCGCCGAGGCGCTCGCCGCCGAGCTCGCCGACGCCGAAGCGACTATTTAACTACGCCTCAGGAGGCGTTCGCGACTATTTATATACCGTTCGGCGGAGTTCGCGACTACTTATATACCGTTCAGCGGCGTCCGACACCGACCGAATACCTGATCGAAGGACGGATCGAGTGGTGACGGGGACGTGAGACTCGCTGTGATCGTGTCGCTGGCGGACGAGCACCGATCGTACACCCTCGACAGCCAACTGGCCGTGTATTTATATACTATCTATACCCCTGTTTCAGGGTACTTATATACTATATAAGGTACTGAGTCCGAGCGACCGCCCGCCGCCGACCGCGTTGTCCGCGCGGTCGCCACTATCCCCGCCCCTACGCTGAGGGTTCCGCCCCGTCCATCGGCGAGGGGAGCCGGAGGTCGGCGAACTCCTTGAGGTCCCCCACACCGGTCACGATCTGGACCTCGTCGGTGACCGGGACGCCGACGCAGGCCAACCGGGCGTTCGTCTCGCGGATCTGCTCGTCGGAGAGTATCGACTGCCCCGGCATCGCCACGTCGCCGTCGACGACGAGGACCGCGCAGTTCGAACACGCCCCGCCGCGGCAAGCGTAGGGCCAGGACCGCCCGCCGCGTTCGGCCGCCTCCAGGATCGACTCGTCCTCTTCGACGAGGAACCGACCGTACTCCGGGAGGTCGAGAGCCGACTCGGCCGCCTTCTCGAAGAGGTCGGGGTCGTCGAGCGACCAGCCGCGCTCCGCGAGCGCGTCGTACGAGAGGTGATACACCGTCGACGGTGACCCGGTCGTCAGCGGTTCGACGGAGCCGACCGCGTACCGTCGGATCACGTCGGCGGCCTCGGGAACGGGACGATCGCCGAGCCCGTCGAACCAGTCGACCACGGTCGCCGTCGAGAGGTTCGACTCCGCCGCGACCGCCTCCATGTCGACACCCTCGCGGCGGGCGATCTCGGCGACGAACGACGGCGAGTCGATCGCGTCGACCGTCGCCGTCGCCTCCGCCGTCGACCAGCCGTACCACGCGGCCAGTTCGTCGACATCGATCCCCCTGTCGTGCGCGATCGCCGCCATGAGCGCTTCCGTCGTTCGAGCCTCACGGACCTCCGGGAGCCATTCGCGGAGCGTGTCGACGGCGACGTGGTCGAGCCCGGTCATACACGGACGGTAGCGCGGAACGCGCCTAAGCGACACCACTGACATGTAAAGTGAATCCGTTTTCGCCCGTATTCCGTCGGCCCGCGGAGGTCCGAAACGGGAGTAAAGAGTTTTGCCCCGGGACCGACAGGACACGACAATGAGTATCGACGAGTACGACGTCGTCGTGGCGGGGGCGGGAACCGCCGGGTGTTACGCCGCCGCGACGATGGCGAACGAGGGGCTCGACGTCGTCATCGTCGAGCGAAAGGACGCAGAGGAAGCGGGACACATCGCCTGCGGCGACGCGCTAAAGGGCGCGGATAACTTCCCGGACGCGATCCCAAAAGACCGGTTGGAACCCGCGTTCACGAACACGGGTGTCGACCACGGCCGGTTCGAGATCCCACAGGAAGACACGGTCCTCGAGATCCCGGTCCCGGGCGAGCTCGCGGTCATCGACCGCTGGGAGTACGGCCGTCGGATCATCGAGGGCGCGTCGGACGCCGGCGTCGAGTTCCACTACGACACGGTGATCAACGACGTGATCCAGACCGACGACGGCCGAGTGACCGGGCTGAAGGCCGCCCGGAAGGGCGATCCGGTGACGTACGAGGCAGACCTCGTCATCGACGGCGCGGGGTCGCTGTCGGTGTTACAGGACAAAGCGGAGTTCGAGGGCTCGACGTTCGACACCAACGTCCGCTACTCGCAGTTCTGTTCGGCCTACCGGGAAGTCGTCGAGGTGCCGGAGCCGGTCGAGTGGGACGACGCGCTCGTGTTCAAGGCGACCGACCGCGCCGCGGGGTACCTCTGGTACTTCCCGCGAACGAGCACGGAGATCAACGTCGGCCTCGGCTTCCAGATGAACGAGGAGCCGATGCAGCTCGTCGAGGCGCTGAAACGTGACCTCCGGAACCGGCCCGAGTTCGACGGCGCGGAGGTGAAAGACAAGCTCGGGGCGGCGCTCCCCACGCGCCGACCCTACGACTCGGCGGTCGCACCGGGGTACATGGCGGTCGGCGACGCCGCGGGGCACGTCAACCCGACGACGGGTGGCGGGATCGCCGGGGCCGCGTACGCGGGGAAGTACGCCGGCGAACAGGCGGTGAAGGCGGTCTCCGACGGCGACGTCAGCGAGGAGAACCTCTGGCGGTACAACAAGCGAGTAATGGACCACTTCGGCGGCCGGTACGCCGGCCTCGACGTGTACAACGTCCTCGCGACCGCGGTCGACGTCGACGACCTGATGGGCCTGCTCGCGTCGCTTCCCGGCGAGAAGCTCGCGGAAGCGCTGTACGAGGGGTCGACCTCGATGTCGTTCGGCCTGAAGCTGAAAGCCGCGGTCCAGAGCTTCGGCTACTGGGGGACGATCCGGAACTTCTATCAGACGAAGTCGCTGGCGGACGAGCTGCTCGACCACTACGACTCGTATCCGACGAGCCCCGCCGCGATGGCGAGGTGGACTGACGAGCGCGACGCGGTGATGGATCGGATCTACGAGACGACGGGCGCGGACCCGAAGTACTGACTCCGGACACCCGGTCGGTCCCCTAATCCCACGTCACCCACAACAGGAACGCGAGCGCGACGGTCTGAAAGACGTGGATGACGATGTTCGCTCGCCACGCCAGCGGCGGCATGTCGGTGGCGAACCACACCGCCAACACCGGGTGAAACAGGTAGAAGTACAGCGAGAGCGCGTTCTGTGCGAGCAGAAGGACGCCGAACAGCGCCAGTCCGATCGTGTGTTTCGACCGGAACGAGAGGTAGTTCCGGGCCCACACCCACGTAAGCCCCAGCAGCATCACGACGTTCAGCGACACGCTGACGCGAGCGACGTCTATCCAGTCTACTACCATCCGTTCTCACTCTCCGTGCGTGTCGTCCCGATCATAGTGGTAATCCCTCCGCGATCTCCTCGACGAGATCCCAGTTCCGCTGTACCCCTTCGGTGGGGTAGTACACCGTTCCGTAGCCGTCGCCGGTGCGCGTGACCACGTCGTGTTCCCGGAGCACGTCGAGGTGATGGCGAACCGTCGTGTAGTCTAACTCCAGATGCTCCGCCAGTTGGTTCGCGTTCCGCGGACGTTCGTCGATCGCTCGTAGAATGCGGACGCGATTTGGGCCGCCCCGGGTTCCGGTAAGCACGTACCAGAGTACGGCCTCCATGAGTCACACGAGGTGCCGAATCCGCCTAAACCTACCGTCGGACGGAGCTCTTGCCGCCGGGATATCGGGCGCTCCATGGCACGGATGTGCGAGCCACCTCACTCGACGACTTCGATCGCGCCGAGCATTCCGGCACCCCGGTGCGGGGTACAGACGTACAGCTGGATGCCGTCATCGTCGAAGGACTGTTCGAACACCTCGCCCGGGTCGTCAACGGTGTCGCCGCTGTCGAAGTCCGAGGACGAGTCCTCGGTGGACACGACGTTGTGTGCTCCGCCCTCACCGGTCCACTCCCAGCGAACCGTCGCGCCCGCGTCGATCCGGATCGCGGGCGGATCGAAGGCGAGCCCGTCGCCCGCACCGACGTCGACGACGACCTCGTCCTCTCCCGTGTGGTCCTCGATCGTGCCGTCGTACAGTCGGGCGTCCGCGAGGAAGTCGTCGATGGCGGCCGAGACATCTCCGCCCTCGTAGCTCGCGTCGACCGTCACTTCGAGGTCGAAGGACTCGGCGGCCGGTGCCGCGTCCGTGTCGAGATAGCCCACGGCGAACGCGGAGTAGACCGTCCCTGCGTCGGGGGAAAGCTCGAATGTCGCGACGACGTCGCCGTCGATGTCGGGGGTAGCGGGCCGGATTTCGAGTTCGTAGTCGTCAGCGGGGACCTCGACCGCTCCGGCGGCACCGAACGGAACGTCCTCGAAGAGCGGGTCACCGTCGACGGTCACGTCGACGTTCGGCGCGTCCGGCGCGGCGTGAACGAGCCTGATTCGGGCGTTCTCGCCCGGATCCGATCGGTCGTCCTCGAACACGTCGATCCCGAACGGCTGGTTCTCGTCGGCCAGTTCACCCAGCGCGGTAGCCGTGAACGACCCCGCCGGAAGGTCGACGCTCTCGTCGAAGACGACGGTTTCAGGGTCACTTGCGGCGGTTATCTCGATGGGGTACTCGCCGGCGGGCAGTTCGAGGTAGTCGCTAACGGCACGGAACGGGACGTCCTCGAGTACCGGATCGCCGGCGACGTACACGTCGACGTTGGGCGCGTCCGGCGAGAGGTGGGCGACGCGGAGCGCGGCGTCCGCCTCCTCGGATCCGTCTTCGGTGTCGTCCGCCGGTTCTTCGTCCATCCCGTCGTTCTCATCCACGGAACCGTCGTCGGGATCGGGATCGGTCTCGGGTTCGGGGTCGTCGGCACAGCCGGCGAGGGTTCCGACTATCGCGATCCCGCCGGCCGTCTTCAGTATCGTTCGCCGATCATACTTGGACATCTACGGGCGAACGGAGGGAGCCCCAGTTCATGAACTATTTCCGGGATTCGTCCGGGGTACGGCCCAGCTCACGCCGAACTCTCCCCGAAATTCGACCGGGATCTGAGCGAACCGTCGCTCGGATTGGACGGGCGTCATGACGCGGACGGGGCGATCCGGAACGAGGAAGATTGATCACGGGACGAGCGGATCGCCCTCGAGATCGGATCAGCGTCGGTCGGATCAGCGTTGGTCGGATCGGCGTCGGTCAGACCGGCGTCGCCGAGAGGCGCGTGATCGCCCCCGAGAGCACGTCGATCCCGACCCGTACGTCGTCCTCGACGACGTCGAACGTGCTGGTGTGGTGTCCGCCGGGGTGGTCGGTGCCGACGCCGACGTAGCAGGCGAGCCCGCCACGCTCCTGGACGCGTCGCATCAGATACGTGGCGTCCTCGGAGCCGCCGAGGTCCGCACGCTCGACGATCTCGGTCACGCCGGCGACGTCCCCGGCGGCCTCCCGGACCACGTCCGCGAGTTCGGCGTCGCTCTCCGCGGAGGGCGCTTCGCCCTTCGTCGACACGTCGACGTCGACGTCGTGCATCTCGGCGGCCGAGCGAAGTATCCGGTCGGCGTGATCGGACATGTGTGCGGCGAGCTCGGTGGTGCCGCCCCGCACCTCCCCCTCCACGTACGACTCCTCGGGGATGATGTTGGTCGCGGTGCCGCCGCCGACGAGCCCGGCGTTCACCCGGGTCGGGCCGTCGGCGTGCCGGGGAATGGCGTACAGGTTCTGGACCGCCGCCGCCATCGCCTGCACCGTGTTCCGTCCCTGCTCGGGTCGGGCACCCGCGTGTGCCGGCTCTCCCTCGAACTCCGCGAGGAAGTGGCGAACCGCCAGAAAGCCGTCGATCCCGCAGACGACCTCCCCGGAGGGGTGGTCGAGGCCGATGTGGACCGCATAAAAGTAGTCGACGTCGTCGAGGTGGCCGGAGTCGGCCATCGGCTTACCGCCCGAGACCTGCTCTTCGGACGGCTGGAAGAACACCTTGAGCGTGCCGGAAAAGTCACTGTCGAGAACCGCATCGAGTACCCCGAGACCGATGGTCGCGTGCGCGTCGTGACCACAGGCGTGCATGTACCCCTCGTTGCCGGAGCGGAACCCCTCGGCGGCCGGGACGTGACTACCGTCCGTCGACTCCGGTATCGGGAGTGCGTCGATGTCGACCCGGAGGCCGACCACGGGGCCCTCACCGCGCTCCGCGACCGCAACGCAGCCGGTGTAGCCGCCGGCGAGCGTTTCGAGGAGGGTGGGGTCCGCGCCCGCCTCGCGAGCGCGCTCGAACCACGTCTCCAGCTCGTCGTCGTCGGGGACGTTCATGCGCTCGTCGCCCGCGAGCGCGTCGGGACCGACGTGAAGCTCGGTGAGATCACGTGTTCGGAGCGCCTCGACGATCCGGGCGGTCGTGTAGAACTCACACCACGCGGGCTCGGGATGTCGGTGGAGATCACGCCGGAGCTCGCGGTACGGGTCGTCGAGAGAGACGGTGTCGCTCATACGACTGGGTGAGCCGGAGCGGACTTAAAAGATCGAGTGGCGGACGGAAACGCCGTCGAACCCACCGAGCCGGGATACGTCGTATCGTCGCTGTCCGGAGAGGGAGCCGTGTTGTCGCCGCTCAGTCCCGTCGATGCCCGAGTGGCTTCTTCCGATCGACCTCGACTTCGACGTGGATCGAGTCGGGGAAGTCGCGGGCGACGACGTCCCGCGCGATCTCGTCGGAGCCGTGGATCTCCATCGACCGCTTGTACACGTCGTACGACCACGGGGAGAACTCGTCGCCGGGGCGGAGGCGTTTGTACTGCGGCACGCGAACGGTCTCGGCCGGCGACGCGTGCGGGCCCTTACATTCGGTCCCTTTTCGTTCGAGGTCGGTTTTGAGCTCGGCCACCGTCTCGGCGAGGACGTCGCGGTCGCCGGAGGCGAAATCGAGTTTCGTGACGAACGTCATAGTTGGGAGATACGCGTGGGTGGTCGCCCGAGGCGTAAAAACGCATCTACCGGCACACGAGCGGGCCGGTGCTCGTTCGGAGTCAAATACCTCTCCGGGCGGGCCGCGCAGATCGGTCGAGAGTCCCGGAAACGGGCTGGGAACCGGCAAGTCCGACACCCTCTTTAGGGGTGGTTGCTTACCCGAGGGTAATGACGGTCGAAGCGACAAGCGCTGGAGCCATCCTCTTCCGCGACGCCCGCGGCGAACGGGAGTACTTGCTCCTGAAGAGCCGACCGGGGGACTGGGAGTTCCCCAAAGGCGGTATCGAGGGGGACGAGGAGCTCCAGCAGACGGCGATCAGGGAGGTGTCGGAGGAGGCCGGAATCGAGGACTTCCGGCTCATCGACGGCTTCCGCCAGGAGTACGACTACGTCTTCGAGGCGGGCGGGAAGACGATCCACAAAACGGTTCACCTGTTCATCGCGCGGTCGTTCGAGGCCAGCGCCGAGCTCTCAAAGGAGCACCGCGACCTCCAGTGGCGCGACTACGAACAGGCGATCAACACGATCACCCAAGACGGGCCCAGAGATATCTTAGAGGAGGCACACGACTACCTCGACGAGCTTCAAGAGGAGGCCGACGGCGACTACGTCTGAAGGGCCGAACGGTCCTTCGACGACACCTCGCAACCCACCCATCGTGATCCTCGACGCCGAGTTCGGGTACGAGCTGCTCGTCTGCCGGTTCGCCGAGCTGGCGTGGCGGCCCGACGGGGACCCACGACCTGCGATCGTCTCCAGACAGCTCGGAACCCGTGAGCGACGGTGGGACACGGTGGTGATCGAAGTCGACCCCGCGGCGTTCGCGGCTCGCAGACGCTTCGGCGAGCGCGCGCTCGACTCCGACCTCCTCCACGTCGTGCGGGGTGCGCCGGCCGAGTGGGCGTGGTATCGTGACGCGCTCCCCGACCCCGGCTATCCGTGGCGCTACGTCCGGCAGGCGGTCCATCGCGCTGCCGACCGCGACCTGATCGAGACGCGCCGCCGCGGGAACCGGATCGAGCTCCGTCGACATCGGCCATACCCCGACTGGGTCGATCGGATCGTCGCGATCGAGAACAAACCCGATCTCGATCGGTCTGCGGCCGACGCGCTCGCCGACCAGCTCGCCCACGACGTCGAGGCGGGACTCGCTGACGAGGTGTGGCTCGCGACGGAGACGACCGGAGAGCGTGTCGAACCCGCACTCCTCCGGTCCATGCCCGTCGAGGCCGGGATCTTGACGACGCGATTCGGCCCGGCCGGCCGAACGGGAGTCGACGGCGACAGCGAGGGGACGACGGAGGATCCCGTCGTCGACCGTGACGCCGCCACGGTCGACTGGTTACCGAGCGAGCTCGCGCCGACGGGTTCGGCGGGCCGCGATGCGGAGACCGTCACCCGACGCCTCGAGATCGCCGAGCGCGCCTACGGCAAGGGCTGGCGGTCGTATCACGAGACGATGCGCCCCGACTGTCGACACTTCGCGCTCCGGCGGGCGGGTCGCGGGCTGGTTCCATACTGTGGAGCCAAGGATCGATGTCCGACGGACCGGGAGTGCGCCGGGTCCTGTCCGTCGTTCTCGCCGGAGCCACCCGCGTGGCGGACGAAGGGCTGGCCGATCGAAGGCGGTCCGGGGAAGGGGATGCAACGACTCCTCGACCGTCGACGGGAGCGAGCGTGGGACCGGATCGCTCCGTCCGCCGGCGACGGCAGGACGGAGTAGCGGGTCGGAACCCGCTGACCGAACCGGTCTCCCCGCTCGCTCCCGTGCATCCGACGACCGGTGAGATCCCGGCTCAGGCCAGCGCCGCGGCCAGCTTCTCGACCGGGTGTGGCGGCTCCTCGTCCGCGCCGTCGCGCTCCTTCAGTTGGCTGCTACAGGACGCGCCGGGCGCGACGACGGTGTCGCCGTCGCTCTCGTCGACCTGATCGAAGAGGATCGAGCCGATCGCCGTGCTCATCGAGTAGTGTTCCGCCTCGTACCCGAACGAGCCGGCCATCCCGCAACAGGTCGAGTCGAGCGGATCGACCCCGTAGCCGGCGCGGCGGAGCACGCCGACCGCGTGGTGGTCCTTCTTCGTCGCCTTCTGGTGGCAGTGGCCGTGATAGGTGAGCGTCTCGCCGGGCGCGTCGAAGTCGAGCCCTTCGTCCAGTCGAAGCGCGTCGACGTACTCCATGACGCCGTAGGTGTTCTCCGCGAGCGCCTCGACGTCGGAATCCGGCACGTCGCTCGCGTCGCCCCCGAGGAGGTCGTGGTAGTCGGACTGGAGCATCACGGCGTCGGAGGGTTCGACGACGACGACATCCCAGCCGGCCTCGACGTCGGGCGCGAGCGTCTCGGCCGTGTCGCGGGCGGTGGCGCGCGACCGGTCGATCAACCCCTTCGAGTGTGGGGGTCGTCCGCTGCCGGTCACGTCGGGGATCCGCACGTGACAGTTCGCGGCCTCCAACACCCGCACCGCGGCCTTCCCCGCG
Organism: Halorubrum tibetense; assembly: GCF_055396225.1. NCBI lineage: Archaea > Methanobacteriati > Methanobacteriota > Halobacteria > Halobacteriales > Haloferacaceae > Halorubrum > Halorubrum tibetense. The sequence continues at coordinate 3,075,753 of NZ_AP043742.1, read as the reverse complement.
CCCGGGTTCGTGTAGGTCGTGTACACGTCGGGGAACAACAGCACGTCGCGGTCGGCGGCGGCACGCGACACCCCTGGGCCGCCGCGGGCGTCGAACCAGTCGATCAGGCTCTCCGAGCGGAACGTCGGCAGGTCGCGCTCGCTGGCGATGCCGAGCGTCCGCTCCAAGAGCGTCCCCATCCCGGGGATCTTCCCGGGGAGGTTCGACAACGGCGCGAACCGCGAGCCGAGCGGCGCGAGGCGTTCGAACTCGCCTAGCAGGCGGGTGCGGAGATCGACGCCGTGCTCCTCGTGGTGGGCGTGTTCCACCTCGGTCTTCAGCTTCGCCATGTCGACGCCGCTGGGGCAGTCCTTCGCACAGCCCTTACAGCCCACACAGAGGTCCATCACTTCCGTGACGAACTCGTCGTTCGTTGGGTCGTCGGGGAGCTCGCCGGAGATGGCACCACGGAGGGCGTTCGCCCGTCCCCGCGTCGACTGGATCTCCTCCTCGGCGGCACGGTAGGTCGGGCACATCACGCCGCCGGTCGTCGACTGCGGCCCGCGACAGCCGCCACAGCCGTGACAGAGCTCGACCATCCCCTGCATCCCGTTCTCGTTCGCCCACTCGAGTGCGGGGTCGAATCCCGGGTCCGCCTCGTACTCGGAATCGAAGCGGAGGTGCTCAGTCATGTCGAAATCGCCGCAGACGTTGCCGGTATTGAGCAGCCACTCGGGGTCGAACGCGGTTTTCAGGTCCCGGAACGCGTCCCAGAGGTCGTCGCCGTACAGCTTCCGATTCCACTGTGTCCGTGCGCGACCGTCTCCGTGTTCGCCCGACACCGACCCGCCGAACCGCACGACTGCGTCCGTCACTCGGTCGGCGATCTCGGCCATCGTCTCGACCCCCTCGACTTCCTTCGTGTTGATCAGCGGTCGGATGTGGAGCACTCCCGGGCCGGCGTGTGCGTAGAACGACGCGAACGTGTCGTTGTCGGCCAGGATCTCCTGGAACTCCCGGGTGTACTCCGGGAGGTGTTCGGGCGGGATCGCACAGTCTTCGATGAAGGCGATGTGTTTCTCGTCGGTGGTCCGCGACAGGAGGATCGGGAGCCCCGATTTGCGCATCTTCCAGAACCGGTCGCGCTCGTCGGCGTCGTGTGCTTCCATCGCGTCCACCGCGCGGCGCGGTTGGTCAGTCGTCTCCGCGGCGCCCGGTTCCGGATCCCCGATCGTCATCCCGCCGTCAGCGGCCCCGGTGACGCGGTCGGCGACCAACCTCGCGACCTTCGACCGGCCGTCGGCGTCGTCCTCGGCGTAGAACTCGACGAGGAGAACGGAGTCGGTTCCCTCGGGCAGCATCGCGACCACGTCAGCGAACTCCGTCGTGTCGGCGGCTAGCCCGAGCAACACGTCGTCCATCACCTCGACCGCGGCGGGGTCGTGTTCGAGGATCGGCGCGACGTCCTCCATCGCGTCCAGCAGGTCGTCGTATGTGAGCAACGCCACGGCCTTCGTCTCGGGCACCTCGACGAGCGACACCGTCGCCTCCGTGACGGTCGCGAGCGTCCCCTCGCTGCCGGCCATGAGCCGGCCGAGGTTCACTACTCCCTCCTCCCCGTACTCCCCGCGGTACTCCGCGAGCAGTCGGTCGAGGTTGTACCCGGAGACGTTGCGTTTCATTTCGGGGAATCGGTCGTCGATCGCGCCCGCCTCCTCGTCCAGGATCCGGACGATTTCGGCGTGGATCCGCGGGAGCAGGTCTTCGGCGTCCGGGTCCGCGGACTCGCGGAGCGTCTCGACCGCGACCTCACCGAACGTCGTTACCGTTCCGTCGGCCAACACGGCCTCCACCTCCTCGATGTAGTGGTCGGTCTTGCCGTACTTCAGCGAGTGCGCCCCGGTAGTGTTGTTGCCGATCGCGCCGCCGAGGGCGGATTTGTCCCGCCAGGCGGGGTCGGGTGCGAACTTCAATCCCGCGTCGGCGACCGCGGCGTTGAGGTCGCCGAGGTACGCGCCGGCCTCCGCGCGGGCGGTTCGAGCGTCGGGGTCGGCGTCGAGTATCGCGTCCATCTCCCGCGTGAGATCGAGTACGACCGCCTCGTTGACGGTCTGTCCTGCCAGCGACGTGCCGCCACCGCGGGGTAACACCGGGATCCCCTCGGCGAAACAGTACCCGTGGACTGCAGCGACGTCGGCCGTCGACTCCGGGAACACGACGCCGATCGGGGTCACCTCGTACGCCGATGCATCGGTCGCGTACAGCCGCCGCGAGTAGTCGTCGAACCGCACCTCCCCCGCGACCCGCCGATCGAGCGCGTCGACGAGGTCCGGCCGTTCCGTCTCCCCACCGGTGTAGTCGAAATCGCCACCGTCCAGTGGATCCGGCGCTGACTCCGATCCGTGTGTCGCCATGAGAGACTCTCACGGGCGAACCGATAAAAGCGCGTGGGGGCATCCCCGGCTCTCGGGGATCCGAACGCCAACATCCGACCGAGCGGGAACCGACGCAAGAGCCAAATACTCGCCGTCGGTGGACCAGCTATGTCACTCGCCGACGTCGGCACGTTCACACGCCGACTCGATGACCTCGGTGTGACCGTCTCCGAGGGCCGGCCGGATGAGTGTGCGGAACTGGTGAACGCGGCTGCGGGATCGCCCGCAGTCGGCGTGCCGCTCGACGTTCCGGCGGCGTCGCTGCCGGACCGCGTCGACGTCGCGCCCACCGCCGAGGACCTCCGTGCGGCTCACACCGGCGTCACCGGGGCGTCGCTCGCGATCGCCGAGTACGGGAGCGTCGCGATCGAGGCCGACGCCGACGGCACCGAACCCGTGAGCCTGTTCGTCGATCGCCACGTCGTCGTCGTCCACGCGGACGACTTGGTCGTGGACATGCCGGACGCGTTCGCTTGGCTCGGCCCCCGCGCTCGCGACGACGGCACCGATGTCGTGTTCGCCACCGGCCCGAGCGCCACGGCGGACATGGGCGGGTTGGTTCACGGCGCTCACGGCCCGAAGTCGGTCCACGTGGTGTTGCTTCGGGACGGTGACGACCGAACGGACGGTGACGCCGATGCGTAGCGACACCGATCGAGCGGCTCGGCTCCGCGATCTGATGGCGACCGAGGGTGACGCGGTCGGCGAGAACACCCGCGGATTCAACGCGGGGCGGTACGAGTCTACTGCCCGACTCGACGACTACGAGGCGCTGAAAGCAGAGGCGCGCTCGATCAAGGAGGACGCGGTCGAGCGACTCCCCGCGCTCATCGACCGGGTGACGGAGCGCGTCGAGGCCAACGGCGGGACCGTCTACCTCGCCGACGACGCGGCCGACGCGAACCGGTACATCCGGGAGGTCGTCGCCGACCGCGATGCCGACCGGGTGGCCAAATCGAAATCGATGACCTCCGAGGAGATCGAGGTGAACGAGGCGCTGGAGGCAGACGGCGTCGACGTCGTCGAGACCGACCTCGGCGAGTGGGTGCTCCAGCTCGCCGACGAGGCCCCCTCGCATATCGTCGCGCCGGCGATCCACAAGTCGCGCGAGGCGGTCGCCGAGCTGTTCGCCGAGCGATTCGATCCGGACGACCCGCCCGAGACGGCCGAGGAGCTCACGGCCTTCGCCCGCGAGCGACTCGGCGAGCTGATCGAGGGCGCGGACGTCGGGATGACCGGCGCGAACTTCATCGCGGCCGACTCCGGCACCCTGCTGCTCGTCACGAGCGAGGGCAACGCCCGGAAGACCGTGACCGCCACGGACACCCACGTCGCGGTCGCGGGCGTGGAGAAAGTGGTGCCGACCGTCGAGGAGTTCGCCCCGTTCGTCGAGCTGATCGGCCGGTCGGGGACCGGGCAGGACGTGACTTCGTACATCTCGACGCTGACGCCGCCGGTCGGGTCGCCGGTCCCGACGTTCGACACCGGCGACGCCGGCGACGAACCCCCTCTCGCCGACGGCTCCGCGCAAGACCGATCGTTCCACCTCGTGTTGATCGACAACGGCCGCATGGCGATGCGCGAGGACGACGAACTACGGGAGACGCTGTACTGTATCCGCTGTTCCGCCTGCTCGAACGCCTGTGGCAACTTCCAGAGCGTTGGCGGTCACGCGTTCGGCGGGGAGACGTACTCCGGCGGTATCGCCACCGGCTGGGAGGCGGGGATCGAGGGGCTCGATGTCGCCGCCGAGTTCAACGATCTCTGTACAGGGTGTTCGCGATGTGTGCCAGCGTGTCCGGTCGGCATCGACATCCCGTGGATAAACACCGTCGTCCGCGACCGGGTCAACCGCGGAACGGTGTCGGCGGGACAGACGGACTGGCTGTTCGAGACGCTCGTCCCCGACGAGGAGCCGGCCGGTCTCGACCTCGGGACCCGGTTCGTCGGCAACTACTCGACGTTCGCGAAGTGGGGGAGCCGAACCGCGCCGGTCGCGAACCGGCTGGCGAACGCGCGTCCGGTACGGACCGTCCTCGAACGCGTCACAGGTATCGACCGTCGGCGCGAACTCCCCGCGTTCGCGAGCGAGTCGCTCGTCGACTGGTTCGAGACGCGCGGAGGGGCTGCGGTCCCGGCCGGGGCCGCAACCCGCGAGGCGGTCGTCTACCCGGACACCGCGACGAACTACTCGGACGTCGAGCGCGGGAAGGCGACGATCCGGGCGTTGGAGGCGCTCGGCATTCACGTCCGCGTCCCCGACCTCCCCGGGAGCGGGCGGCCGCCGCTCTCACAGGGGATGGTCGAAACCGCTCGTGCTGCCGCGGCGGACCTGTCCGACGGGATCGAACCGCACCTCGACGCCGGCCGCGACGTCGTCGTGATCGAGCCGAGCGACCTGGCGATGTTCCGACGTGAGTACGGGCGACTCCTCGACGAGGACGCACACGAGCGGCTGGCGGACGCCAGCTACGAGGTCATGGAATACGTGTTCGGCTTACTGGAGAACGAGGCGGAGCCGGATCGACTCCGGTCGCCCGGACCTGGCGACCATCCCGGCGTCGCCTATCACCCGCATTGTCAAGCCCGGACGGTCGGTGTCGGCGAGTACGCGACGGCGGTCATGGAGCGGCTCGGCTACGACGTGCGGACTTCCGACACGGAGTGTTGCGGAATGGCCGGCTCGTTCGGTTACAAGACAGACTACTACGAGCTCAGCATGGATGTCGGCGAGCCGATCCGCGACGACTTCGAGGGGACCGAGCGGGTCGTCGTCGCGTCCGGGACCTCCTGTGACGAACAGATCGGCGCGTTACTCGACGCGTCCCCACAGCATCCCGTCGAACTGGTCGCGCCGCCGAAATGACTGCGTAGCCGGCAGCCGGGGTCGCCCGTGCCGAACGCCGGGTCCTTCGAGGGGTGGGCGCGCGAGGTGTCAGACGCGCGTCGTTCGACAACGAACGCTTAATAGGCGCGCTCGTGACGATACTGGATATGAACCCTGCCCCCGAGGAGATCACGTCGCTGGTCGGCCGAGAGGTGTACTCGAACAACGGAATTTTCGTCGGTGAGATCGAGGACGTCCGCCTCGATCTCGACGCCCGCGCGGTCACCGGCCTCGCGCTCGCGGAGCTCAACCAAGAGCTGTTCGCAGGACACGCCGCCGGCAACACCGGCGTCATCGTTCCGTACCGCTGGGTGCGTGCGGTCGGCGACGTCGTGCTCGTCAACGACATCATCGAGCGGCTCGACACCGGACCACAGGAGGCAGAACCGGAAGCGGAAGCCGAACAACAGACGCCCTGAGCGTCCGCCGGGCCGTGGTTCGGGCCCGAACTCAGAAGGGAAGCGCGTCGCGTAGGTCGTCCAAGAACCCGCCGCTGCTTCGTCTCGCCTCATCGAACACTGGATACAGCGCGTCGAGCAGTTCGGTCTCGTTCTCGAACTGCGTTTGTGGAACCCGGTCCAGCGCCTCCGAGAGAACGATCGTTCGACCTTTCGCGTCGTACGGGACGGCCGGATCCCCGAGCGCGTCGACGACCTCCTCGGTCGTTGCCGGGAACGACACCTCCGCGTCCTCGATCCGGGCGTCGAGTGCGGCGATGCCGAACTCGATCGCCTCGGGCTCCGAGGATCCGCCGCCGCCGGGTGGCCGTGCTGCCATCGACGCCCTGTACTCTCCGGGTGGTCTTTAACCTCCGGTTCCTCGCTGACGGCCACCGCCGAGTGACCAGTACTCGGAAACGGACACCGCTCACTCGGGAACGGACTCCTCGGGCGGGACTGCATCGAGGACGACGAGCTCGATCCCGTCGCCCGCGCGGTCGAACGCCGCGACGTGGTCGTCGTCGTACGGCGGGACCGTGACGAGCACGATCGCCGCGAGGTCGTCCGTCTTCGAGAGCTCGAGCCGCCCGGTCGGATGCGAGAGGAACCGAGCTCGTCCCCGTCCCGCGGGCGTGCCGAGGTCCACCCCGAACACCGCGTTCACGGATCCGCCCACGTCGGCAAGGGTGAAGTGCGTCAACACCGGGGTCTGTGGATCGAGTCCGAGCTCCTCCTCGAACTCCCCGGCGCGCGTCGCCGACAGCTGGAGGTTCACCGCGGCCGGGTCGCGGTCGGCGGCGTGCTCGAGCAACACCGTCAGCAAGTCGCGCGTGACGTGGATCACGGGATCCGGTACGGTCCGTGGATATAAAAGCCCCGTCGCGGGGTAGCGGCGGCCGGTTACAACCCGATCGCCGTTCGGAGCGTCTTCGCGTACAGCCCAGGTGCCTTGCTTCGGGAACCGTTGAGAGCGGCTTCGATCGCCGCCGGCGCGTCGTCATGTACCCCGACACCGTGGCCGACGAGCACTCGGTCCGGTTCCAGCCCGCCGAGCGCGGCCCGGGGCGGGGTCAGTCGGAGCATCGGGTGGACTCCGAGCCGTTCACGGTCGCCGCGGAAGTACGCCGCGGAGCCGAGCGACTCGGGGACCACGAGTGTCTCCCCGTCGAACAGCCCGACCTCCTGCCACGGCGGGAGTGAGGAGTCGCGGATCCGGATCGTCTCGAAGCCGGAGTCGGCCAACCGACGCCCGAACCGGCGCACGGGGGCGTCGATCGCGTCCGCGACGCCCGTCATCCACTCCGGGACGTACACCGGGACGTCGTGTCTGGTCGCGACCTCGGCGGCGTCCCGTTTGTGTCTGTCGAGTCCGACGACGACGCCGGCGACGGAGCCGAACTCCGCGAGCAGCTCGTCCAGTCCCGGCGCGTCAAGGGGGTCGATCACCCACACGTCGTCCGCGTCTCCCTCCTCGTTAGGGACGGCGAGCGCGTGGCTCGCGCGTTCCATCGTCTCGCCGGGATACGCGATCCAGCCGACGCCGTCGTCGAAGCGGTCGATCTCGTGAAGCGACGCTTCACCGTCCTCCTTCAATCCCATGGGCTCCGTTCGAGCGGGAGCCATTTCAACCCGTCTCCCGTTCCGGACCGCGTTCGTAGCGGATAACGTTCGTACCGGTTCACGCCTGTCACCGACCGACGCGCCGCCGTCGTAACAGGCCGACGGCGTGGACCGCCCCGATGTACAGAGCTGCGATGGCGACCGCGAGGGCGATCCGATACCCTGGGCTCGACGGGCCGTACACCGCCGCCAGGAGGTAGGCGGCAGAACCGACGAGAAGCCCGTATCCGACCGTTCTGACTGGTCCCACCTCACCGAGTCGCTGTGGACCGGTCTCCGGCATAGGGGGGTCGACGGTGTCCGCGCGTATATATGAGGTGATCCGAGTCAGCGCACGACGACGAGCGACGGCGGGACCTCCGGTAGCGAGCCGAGTAGCGAGACGACGTAGTGGAGGAACACGCTCAACGCGACGAGCGAGAGGAGGAGGAGGAACACCAGCAGGACGCGCTCGTCGCTCCTGACGAGCGCTCGGGTGTCAGTGACGACGCGTCCACGGACGCGGACATCGCCAACGGGGTCATCGCCGACGGGGTGTCCACAGCCACGGGCGCCGGCAGCTATCCCGTCGCGTTCGGTCTCTCCCCCGTTCATCATCGGACGATAGACCGATCGCGGTTAAGAAAGTCGTGGTCGGTACCGACACCGATCGCCGGGGTTAGTCGTGCTCCGGGGCCGCGGGTCCGGACCGGCCGATCGGCTCCCCGTCTACCGGATCGTCCGGGTTCGCCTCCCGAGCCGCGGCGGGAAGCCCTAGCGACGGGTCGAGCTCCGCGCTCTCGCGGACGTGGACGGTCCCACGATGGACCGCGATGGCGTCCGCGAGATGGAGCCGTACCGCCTCCAGCAGCGCCTCGGCTTCGAGCGGCTGTCCACGGCGTTTGATCTCGGCGACTTCGGCCCCGTCGGGCACGTCGAACGCGCGCTGGGCGATGATCGGTCCCTGATCGAGGTCAGTCGTCACGTAGTGGGAGGTGACGCCCGCGATCCGGACGCCGGCGTCCTTCGCCTGCCGGTACGCCTCCGCGCCGGGGAACGCCGGCAACAGGGAGGGGTGGACGTTGATGATCCGGCCCTCGTAGCGGAAGACGACCTCCGGGGAGAGGATCCGCATGTAGCGGGCTAAGGCGATCAGGTCCACGTCGTACTCCGCGAGCAGGTCCAGCAGCCGCTTCTCGTCGGTGTTGCCGCTCCCGTCGCCGACGTCGTAGAACGGCTTGTCGTACCGTTCGGCGAGCGACCGGAGGTCGCCGCGATTCCCGATCACGACCGGGATCTCCGCCTCCCCGTCGTCGGCGAGCTCGCCGTTCGCCTCGGCTTTCAGCAGCGCTTCGGGAACGTGCGTCTCCTTCGTCACGAGTAGCGCGACGCGTCGGGCTTCACGGTCGCTCGGGAACCGGACCTGGATGTCGACGTCGAGCTCGCGGCCGAGCTCGGCGAGGGCGCGGCGGAGCTCGCCCTTCGACGTCTCCATTTCCGCGGTGTCGACTCGGGTCGTCATCCGGAAAACGCCGTCGCGAACCGCCTGGTCGAGGTCCTCGATGTTGATCCCGCGTTCGAACAACAGCGAGGTGACCCGCGCGATGAGTCCCGTTTCGTCTCCTCCGACGACCGTGATCTCGGTCAGTTCGCGGGTCATGCGCCGATCACCTCCGCCGGTTCGAACGTTGGCATATGGGTACGGAAGCTGCCGGAGGGGTTTGCCCCTTTCGTTCCGGGCCGAGCCTGCCACCCGATCGATCGACCGGTATGTATCCACGAGTATGGATATAAAACCCGTTCCAAAACGGTTTTTACACACGACCCCGCACCGTCGAACGATGAGCGAATTCACCGCGACGGTGACGGTCCGGCTGAAGCGGGGCGTGCTCGACCCGGAGGCCGAGACGACGAAGCAGGCGCTCGAACGGCTCGGGTTCGATCTGTCGGCGCTCCGGTCGGCCGACCGCTTCGAGATCGATTTGGAGGCGACGGACGCCGACGAGGCAGCCGAGCGGGCCGACGAGATGGCCGAACGGCTGCTCGCGAACCCGACGATCCACGACTACGACGTCGCGGTGACGGAGAAATGACGGTCTCGGTCGTCCAGTTCGGGGGGTCGAACTGCGACCGCGACGCGGTGAGAGCCCTCCAGCACCTGGGGATCGACGCCGAGCGCGTCTGGCACGATGACGGACTCCCGGCCGATACGGCGGGGATCGTCCTCCCGGGCGGGTTCTCCTACGGCGACTACCTGCGCGCCGGCGCGATGGCCGCCCGTGCCCCGATCATGCAGGAGGTCCGCGCGGCCGCCGAGGACGGGATCCCGGTGCTCGGCGTCTGTAACGGTGCGCAGATCGGCTCGGAGTCCGGGCTCACCCCCGGCGCGTTCACGACGAACGCCTCCGCGCGCTTCCAGTGTGAGCCGGTTCACCTCCGCGTCGAGCGCGCGGACACCCCGTGGACCGCCGCCTACGACGAGGGCGACGTGATCGAAGTCCCCATCGCGCACGGCGAGGGCCGCTTCGAGATCGACGACGACGCCTACGACGACCTCGTCGACGACGACCGTGTCCTCTTCCGCTACTGTGACGCGGACGGCACCGTCACCGACGCCGCCAACCCCAACGGCTCGACCGGCAACGTCGCGGGCGTCCTCGGCGAGCGCGAGACGGTCGCCGTCCTGATGCCTCACCCCGAGCGCGCGACGCTTCCGGACGTGGCCGACAGTATCGACGGCCAGGGAATCTTGCGGGCGTTCGCCTGACTCGGCCGGTTTGCCCTCCCGTTTGCGGCTCCATCAGCGCTGTCGATCAATGTTATTTATCCGGCCGCTCCGTCTCGCGGGTTCGTTCTGCCTCGATAGTTTCGCGCGACCCACCCATGTCGGCGTCCTCACGTTCCAGCTCGCGTTCCAGTTCCCGCTCGAACTCCGCCTCCGTGAGATCACCCTCCGCGTATCGTCGTTGAAGCCGTTCGATCTTCGTCTCGTCGGGGTCGGCGTTAGTCGTCTCGTTATTGTCCTCCGCCGAAAGTGTACCCGCTACCTGAACGCTAACCACGAGCAGGGCAGCAAGAGTGAGGAGCGTGACAAAGAGGAAGACGATCATCCAGACGCCCATTCCGCCCATCATTCCGGCACCGCCCATCATCGGTGGATCCCTCTGTTTCGGGCGTCGATACCCCTGTCGGCGATCCTATCGTCGTCGGGTTGGTCGCCGATTTGAACGGACTTCGAAACGGGAGTCATGTACGTCGATCACCGGCCCGTATATAAGTTCTCGCGGCTCATTACCGCCTCGTGAAATAGCTCCCATTCGGCGGTGTGTTCGTGCGAGTCGTTCGATCCTTCGCACGAATCACTTAAAAGAGCCAAACCAGCGCCATCTACGACGATTCGCGGACGCCTGTGGAGTCGATGTCAGCTTCGACCGAGAGTGGTGAGCCGTCTGTTTTGTTCGTCCCACTGAGCAACCCTCGCCCCGTTGCGGCCGTTTAAGACCCCTGAGCGACAGGGTCGAATATGAGCGAACAGCAGCCAAAACCCGACGGCGACGCAGCACGTCGTCGGCGTGGGGGCGACGGCGACCGCTTTGCGGGCGAGAAAGACGAAACTCTCAGGAGCCGAGACGTGACCGAGGGCGCGGACCGCGCGCCCCACCGCTCGATGTTTCGCGCGATGGGGTTCGACGACGAGGACCTCTCCTCACCGATCGTGGGCGTGCCGAACCCGGCCGCCGACATCACGCCGTGTAACGTCCATCTCGACGACGTCGCCGACGCGGCGATCGACGGGATCGACGCCGCGGGCGGGATGCCCATCGAGTTCGGGACCGTCACCATCTCCGACGCCATCTCGATGGGGACCGAGGGGATGAAAGCCAGTCTGATCTCCCGGGAAGTGATCGCTGACAGCGTCGAGCTCGTCTCCTTCGGCGAGCGCATGGACGCGCTGGTGACGGTCGCGGGCTGTGACAAGAACCTCCCCGGCATGATGATGGCGGCGATCCGAACCGACCTCCCCTCGGTGTTCTGCTACGGCGGGTCGATCATGCCCGGCCAACACGAGGGCCGCGACGTCACTATCGTCCAAGTGTTCGAGGGGGTCGGCGCGTACGCGGAAGGCGACATGAGCGGCGAGGAGCTCGACGACCTGGAACGGCACGCCTGCCCCGGCGCGGGGTCGTGCGGGGGGATGTTCACGGCGAACACGATGGCGTCCATCTCGGAGGCGCTCGGACTCGCGCCCCTCGGGTCGGCCTCCCCGCCCGCCGAGGACGCGGAGCGCTACGACGTGGCCGAGCGGGCCGGCGAGCTCGTCCTCGACTGTATCGAGAACGATCGCCGTCCCTCGGATATCCTCACGCGGGAGTCGTTCGAGAACGCCATCGCGCTCCAGACCGCGATGGGCGGCTCGACGAACGCAGTGCTCCACCTGCTCGCGCTCGCCGCGGAGGCCGACGTCGACCTCTCGATCGACGACTTCGACGAGATCTCTCGGCGAACGCCGAAGATCGCGAACCTCCAGCCCGGTGGCTCCCGAGTGATGAACGACCTCCACGAGATCGGCGGCGTCCCCGTCGTGATCCGTCGGCTGTTGGAGGCCGACCTGTTCCACGGCGACGCGATGACCGTCACCGGGCGGACGATCGCCGAGGAGATCGCCGAACTGGAGTCGAACGGCGAACTCCCCGACGACGACGGGATCGAGGCGGACTTCCTCTACGCCGTCGACGATCCGAAAGAGGAGGAGGGCGCGATAAAGGTCCTGAAAGGGAACCTCGCACCCGACGGCGCGGTGCTCAAGGTGACCGGTGACGACGCCTTCTATCACGAAGGACCCGCCCGCGTGTTCGAGAACGAGGAGGACGCGATGGAATACGTCCAGTCGGGCGAGATCAGTTCCGGAGACGTCATCGTCATCCGCAACGAGGGACCGACGGGCGGTCCGGGGATGCGCGAGATGCTCGGCGTCACCGCCGCCGTCGTCGGCGCGGGTCACGAGGAAGACGTGGCCCTGCTCACGGACGGACGCTTCTCCGGCGGCACACGCGGACCGATGATCGGGCACGTCGCGCCGGAAGCCGCGGTCGGCGGCCCGATCGGTTTGATCGAGGACGGCGACCACGTGACGGTCGACATCCCGAACCGCGACCTGACGGTCGACCTCTCCGACGACGACCTCGACGAGCGTGCGGAGGGGTGGGAGCGACCGGACCCGCCGTACGACGGCGGCGTGCTCGCGAAGTACTACCGGGACTTCTCCTCGGCCGCGCTCGGTGCGGTAACGAACCCGCGGCTGACCTCGGAGGAGTAGCGGACGCGGTCGTTCGCGAGCTGACGGGCGTACTTGCGCGCCGATCCGGGCCGCGCCGGTCGGACCGGCCGGCCGCGGGGAGTCGGAGTCGAACGGGGAAGGAGGAGCCGGTGAGCTGAGAAACGAGAACAGCGACAGCCATCGAGAGATCCGGGCCGGGTCGGGGGGTCCGCTACTCGCAGTCGGCCGGCACTCCCCCGTCGGTTTCGGCGGTGTGGATCGACTCGGCACGCCAGACGTTGCTGCGGCGGCCCGCCCGCGACAGCTCCAGCTGGACCACTGAGCCGGCCGGGAGGTCGGCCACGGTCTCGCGGGCGCTCTCGTCGGCGTAGTCGACGATGTGGTACGTCTCGTTACGTGGATGTGCACGTACAGTGGCGTGATCGTGATCGTTCTGTTCGGAAATGACGGTGAAGACGTTTGACTTCGTCATTATACTCCGTAATTCTTGGACACCCTACTTCAAGACTTCGTATAGTGAAACGGGGCGTCCGGAAGGAAGTAATAGGGATATAATGGGAATGAAACGACGGATCGATCACACGCGCTGCTGTCAGTGACCCACGACTGAAGCGGTGAGCTTCCTCCTTGTTCCTCTGTGATCCGCCCGCCGAAACCCACTTGCCCGTCTCGCTCCTGGAACCGATAGCACATGGATCCCTGTCACGCGACGCTCGCCGTCGAGACGTGGCGGTTCCGGGAGGCCCACCTCCCGCGCGTTCCGCCGAGCGGCTGGGCGACGACGAACCGACTCCGTGAGGCCGTCTGTCTCGCGGTCGCCAGTGCCGTCGACGGTATCGAAGACGTCGACCCGTTCGAGGGGCCCGCGGCCGAGCGCGAGCGGTTCGACGCGACGGTGACGACCGACGCAGTCGATCACGAACTCGTTCGGGTCGTCTCGGTGGCGACTGAGGGGGCGTCAACGGACGACACATCCGACTCGCCCGCTCCGGACGGCCACGGGGAGGGCTTCGAACAGCGGACCGAACAGTTCGACCTCGATGAAGCGCTCGACCGATTATGACAGACGACGAGTTCGCTCCGGCTGAGGACGGGATCCCGACCGTCTCCTGTAGTCGATGTGGCCGGGACTGGGTGCTCGACCACGAGCTCGACGAGCTACACGCCGGCAACCGGGCCGTCGAACAGTTCGCGCTCGACCACGAGCGGCACACCGGCCATTACCCGGACGACGTGACCCCGTGGATCGTCCGGTGTCAACGGTGTCCAAGCGGCGATCGGTTCCTTTCGGAGCGCCCAGCGCGCCGCTGGGCGACGACCCATGCGAGGCACACGGGACACGATGTCCGTTTGGACGGTCCGGGCGACGCAACGGACGTGACCACTCCCGAGGACGACTCGTAGGTTCGCGAGGTCGGCCTACACGTAGGCACGCGAGCGGGAGGGCGGCTGAGAGGGTCCTCGTGACCCGGGAGGCCGCCACAACCGGTAAATCCCAGTGGTTCGAGGTCCAGCCATGGACGTCGTCGACATCGACCACGTCGCGATCCGCGTGAGTGACCTCGACCGTGCGCTCGCGTTCTATCACGAGCTGCTCGGGCTTCCCGTTCGGGATCGGGACCGGTTCGACGCGGGAGAGGTTCCGTACGTCGCCGTGAAGGCCGGCGGGCGACACATCCATTTGGTCCCGACCGACGAGAACGACATCGCGGTCGGCGGGGAACACCTCTGCCTGCTCGTTCGGTCGGCCGACACGGACTCTCGCGACGAGCTCCGTGACCTGTTGGACCGGCTACGGGACCACGGTGTGCCGATCGAGGAGGGTGAGCCGTACGAGCGATACGGCGCGTACGGCCGCGCCTGGGCGGCGTACGTCCGGGATCCGGACGGCCGACGGGTCGAACTCAAAGTCCACTGATCACGCCGGCGGTCCCGGTTCGCCGACCCGCGCGGTGGAGTCGACCGGGTCCGGTCCGCCGGTGTGATCTCGGAAGGCTGTCACCGAGGAGGCCGACCCTCTCGGCCGCGACGACGACTCCTCGGCTCAGGCGGATCCGGGAGCCGGACAGCTCACCCCGTCGCCGGTTCCCCCGTCGTGTTCGTACCCCAGCGCAGCCGCCACGTCGAGGAGTCCGGCCCCCTGCTGGGTCGCCGGCAGTCCGACGTCCTCGGCCGTCTCGCGCAACCGGTCGGCGGCCACGGACGGTTCGACCCCGTCGGCGATCACCTGTGCGAGCGCGCCGGTGACGTGCGGGGCGGCCATCGACGTTCCACTCAGGCTCTCGTATCCGTCCGGGACCGGCGCACAGACGTCCTCACCCGGAGCCGCGATATCCACGCCGTCGCCCCGGCTCGAGAACCCCGCGAGCTCGTCGTCGATCGTCGTCGCGGAGACGCCGACGAACTCGTCGTACGCGGCGGGATACCCCACCGAGTCCGGCCGTCCCCGGTTGCCGGCGGCGGCCACCGGGACGACGCCCGCTTCGAGCGCGTACTCGCCGGCAGCTTGGAGCGCAGGGGAACGCCGTGGGGTGCCGAGGCTGAGGTTCACCACGTCCCAGTCGTTGTCCGCGGCGTGCTCGATCGCCTTCGCGGCCGCGGAGGTGCGGCACCCTCCGGAACCTCCACACACTTTCAGCGCGTGGAGGGTCGCGTCCGGCGCGACGCCGACCGTCCCGGAACCACCATCGGCGGCCGCGGCCGTCCCCGCGACGTGTGTCCCGTGCCCCGCGTCGTCCGACCACGACTGAGTACACTCGTCGCCCTGACAGTCGACCCACGCCTCGTGGGCGCCCGCGTCCGACGGCGGCGCGAGGTTGTCCGCGAGATCCGGGTGTGTCGCGCTGATCCCGGTGTCGACGATCCCGATATCGACCCCGGCGGCCGTTTTGCCGACTTCGTGCAGCCGTGTCGCGCCGACACGGTCGACGCCCCACGGAACCGTCCGCTCGGGATCCCCGTCGGACGTCGGCGTGTCGACCGTCTCCAGCCAGTGGTCCCGTTGCACGAAGGCGACGTCGTCGCGGGAGCGAAGCGCTTCCGTGCGCGCCTCGGAGAACGTCCCACGGACCAGCTGCCACGGCGTGTGGTCGGTGAGATCTATCCGGAACGAGGGGGTATCGGAGACCGACACGGCGGCGCTGACGCCGTCATCCGACCGGACACCGACGACGTACTGCGACATCCGCTCGTAGACGACCGATCCCGCGGCCAAGGCGAGCGCTCCCGTCCCCGCGCTTCGTAGGAGGTCCCGTCTCGACCACCCCTGATCCGTCATTATCTACCATGAGTGCTTGTGACACATAAATCTGGAGTTCGACCCGGAACCCGGTTCCCGCGTGAAGCGTTCCCTAAGGGCGTCTTTGCGGGCTCACTCCTCCGTCGACTCGCGGACCCGCTCGGCGTCGGCGTTGGCATCGGGGACGGTGCTGGCGTCGGCGTCGGTGCTGGCGTCGGTGTTGACATCGGCGTCGGTGCGAGCGGCCCGATCGCCGGTCGACGAGCGTGTCGCTTGCTCCGGCATCCCACGCGCTTCGGGGGACGCCTGCTCCCTCGGTGACTCGGCTTCCGGGAGCGGCGTCGAGAGGCCCTCCCGGAGGTCGTCGCCGAGGTGGACCCCGAACCCTCCGGCGGCGGCACTGAGCGCGAGCGACACGACCAGTGTTCCCGGCGAGACCGAGCCGAGCGCCGCCGCGCCGCCCGTCACCCCGCCGCCCGGCACACCGGCGGCGGCGAGGATCGCGAGCGTCGCCGTGGCGGCGGCGACGGCACCCGCACGAAGCGGTCGCCCGCTGACGGTAACACCGAGCAGGAACCCCCCCGCGAGCATGCCGAGGAACGTCCCGACGCTCGACGCCGCGGCTACTCCGACGGCCGCGCCGCCGCCGACGAGCGCGAGCGCCCCGACGGTCGTCACGAACGGACGGCTGTGCTCGGAACCGTCGTGCACGCTCGGACCAACGGGTAGCGGTGAGTTGTACCTTTCCCCGGCACGGGATGGAGCCGCGCGGATCAGCACGCCTTTTCCCGTCGACCCCGTTCGGAACCGTATGGACACCAGCAGCGAGGGGGACGGGAGCGCGGGTGGGGTCGCGCTGTTCGTCGACGGCCCGAACGTGTTGCGCGACGAGTTCGACGTCGACCTCGACGACGTTCGAGAGGCCGCGGAGGCGGAGGGGCCGCTCGTGACGACGCGGCTCTACCTCGACGAGCACGCCACGCCGGGGTTGATCCAGGCGGCGGAGGCGCGCGGCTTCGAGGTGATCGTCACCAGCGGCGACGTCGACGTCAAACTGGCCGTCGACGCCAGCCGGTTCGCCGCGGAGGCACGGATGTCGACGCTCGCGATCGCCTCCCGGGACACCGATTTCAAGCCCGTACTGGAGACCGCCAACGGCTACGGGATCCGGACGCTCGCGATCGCTCCGGGGGCGTTCGGCCGGTCGGACGCCCTCCGGAACGCCGCGACCGACTCCGTCACCCTCGACGCCGACGATAGCGACCTGGAGGGCGGGGAGGGAAACGGGCAGTCGGCGGGGACGGACGACGAGATGCCGGCCCCGACCGAAGCAGACGGGACGACGACGGCGACGGTGCGTGGTGGCGATAACGACGACTCAACCGACTGAGATCCCTCGCCGTCAGGAGACTCCGGAGTCTCGGGAGTGCGTTCTCGCTTACCCGTGACCCTCCCTTAGCAGCGGTTTACTCACTCCTCGCCCGACCGATGAACGTCCCGCCGTCGGTCCATCCAACCGTCCCGAACGCGGCCGAGGAGTATGGATCCGAGCCCGCCGATCCCGGCGAGTAGAACCACGATCCCCGCGCCGGCGATGACTGCTCCGAATCGGGCGATCGCGGCGTCAGCCCCGATCCGGGCGTAGCCGACGACCGGGATCGACGCGACCGCCTTGGCGTGAACCCACTCCTCACGGACGACGGGTGAGATCCCCGTACTCTGGTCGTACGCGCCGTTCGCGTCCCCGTACGTCACGTACCCGTCGTGTGCGGCCGGACACGACCGGAGGTCCGTACAGTCGGCGGTGAGCATGGTCGGATCCGCGCGTGTGGTCCAGTCCTCGCCGGCACTCACCTCGAACGCCACGCGGTGGAGGATCGGGCGGTCCGGTTCCGTCGGCGACGTGAACACGACCACGTCGCCGGTTTCGCCCAGTCGCGTCGGCGCGTCTGCCTCGTCGCTCCCGACCACCCCGCCCCGTCGGTCGGTCGCGGCGACGACCACGAGATCGCCGCGCTCGACGCCGGGTGCCATACTGTCGCTCTCGACGGCAACGAACGGCGGCCACGCTCCGCCGGCGGCGACCGCGACCGCGGCAAGGATGGCGACAGCCACCAACGGTCCGAACGGACCGGGACGGGGATCGCTCACGAGACACACGGCGTTCGGGGCGGACTTGAGCGTGTCGGCGTGACGAGACGGGGCGCCGCCCACACGAGTGGTCCGGAATCGAGTCCTGTCATCCCCCGATGGCAAGACCTTAGGTCGGTGCGGGAGAGCTGCCGTCATGACCGATCGGACCCCGCCACTACACGGCGTCCACGAGGGGAGCGGCGCGACGTTCACGGACTTCGGGGGCTGGCAGATGCCCGTCGAGTTCGACTCGATCAGCGAGGAACACGCCGCCGTCCGCGAGGCGGTCGGCGCGTTCGACGTCTCACATATGGGCGAGATCGAGGTGAGCGGCCCGGACGCGACGACGCTGATGAACCGGCTGACGACCAACGACGTGGCCGCGCTCGACCCGGGCGACTCCCAGTACGCGGCGATCACGAACGCGGACGGCGTCATGCTCGACGACACCGTCGTCTACCGACTCCCGGACGGGACGGCCGCGGGGTCGGCGGCCGCGTCGCTTTCGGGGGTCGACGGCGACCTCGACGCGCCGGACGGTGACCCGGCCTACCTCTTCGTGCCGAACGCCGGACACGACGCGGCTACCCTCGACCGCTGGGTCGAGTGCCGGGACGCGAACGGGTTCGACGCCGCCGTCGAGAACACGACGGCTGACTGGGCGATGGTCGCGGTTCAGGGGCCGGACGCGGCCGCGGCGATGACGGCAGCGAGCGACGCGACCGGCGACCGGGTCGTCGACCGCTCGCGGTTCGAGGCGACGACAGCGACCGTCGGCGGCGTCCCGAGCTGGGTCGCTCGGACGGGATACACCGGCGAGGACGGCTTCGAAGTCATGTGCCCCGCGAGTCAGGCCGACGCGGTCTGGTCGGCGTTCGTCGGCGAACCGACGGCCGCACAGCCCTGTGGGCTCGGCGCGCGCGACACCCTCAGAACCGAGATGGGGTTTCTCCTCTCGGGACAGGACTTCGACCCCGAGAGCGAACCACGGACCCCATACGAGGCGGGGATCGGGTTCGTCGTGAAACTCGACACCGAGTTCGTGGGTCGAGACGCGCTCGAAACCCAGCGGGAGTCCGGTGGGCCAACGGAGACGTTTACCGGGATCAAACTCCTCGACCGCGGCGTCCCACGCAACGGCTACGCGGTGACCGACGGCGACCTGACCCGAGTGGGCCACCTCACCTCGGGGACGATGAGCCCGACGCTCGGCGAACCGATCGGGCTGGGGTACCTCCACGAGTCGTACGCCGAACCGGGGACCGAGGTGAGCGTCGTCGTCCGCGGGGACGAGAAGCGCGCCGAGGTCGTCGAGCCGCCGTTCCTCGACCGGTGACTGCGGGAGCCGCCCGACACGCTTAACACCGGAACCCGTCGAAAGGCGTGTAATGAGTACCGACGCGCCGAGCGACGCGGAGTCCGGGTCCGACGCCGAGTCGGCCGCGTTCGTCGCCACGTGTGAGGCGCTCGTCGAGCGGATCCTCGACGGCGAGATCGACCGCGACGACCTCGAGTCCGCCAAGCTCGACGCCTGCTCCGAGTTCTCCTCGCCGAAGGTGCCGAAGAACACGGAGATCCTCGATCACGCACCCGACGAGGCGCGCGACGAGGTGATCGCGGTGGTCCAGCGCAAGCCGGTGCGGACCGCCTCCGGCGTCTCGCCGGTCGCGATCATGACCTCGCCGAAGCTCTGTCCGCACGGCAAGTGTCTCTACTGCCCCGGCGGTCCCGCCTCGGAGTTCTCCTCCGCACAGTCATACACCGGCCACGAGCCCGCCGCGGCCCGCGGGAAACAGAACGACTACGACCCGTACGGACAGGTGACGCTCCGGCTCGAACAGCTCCGCAAGATCGGCCACCCGGTCGACAAGGTCGAGCTGATACTGATGGGCGGGACGATGACGGCGCGCTCACACGACTACCAGGAGTGGTTCGTCAAGCGCGCGCTGCAGGCGATGAACGACTACGACCTCGAGAAGGACCCCGAACCCGCGGAAGGGGAGTCGTTCGCGCCCGCTCCGGACGACGTCGAGTTCGAGTACCTGGAGGACGTGATCGCCGAGAACGAGACGAACCCGATCCGCAACATCGGGACGACGTTCGAGACCAAGCCGGACTGGTGTGACCCCGAACAGATCGACCGGATGCTCGACCTCGGCGGCACCAAAGTCGAGGTCGGCGTCCAGACCACCTACGAACGGATCAATCGCGAGATGCACCGCGGCCACGGCAACGCCGCCTCCCGGGACGCCAACCGCCGGCTTCGCGACGCCGCGTTCAAAGTCGGCTTCCACATGATGCCGGGGCAGCCGGGGATGACGCGGGAGATGTGTCTCGAGGACTTCCGGCAGCTGTTCGAGAATCCCGACTGGCGGCCGGACTACCTGAAGATCTACCCGACTCTCGTCGTCGAGGGGACCCGGGTGTACGACCGATGGCACCGTGACGACTTCGACCCGCTCACCAGCGAGGAGGCGGCCGACCTAGTCGCCGAGATCATGGGGATGATCCCGAAATACACGCGGCTCCAGCGCGTCCAGCGCGACATCCCCGCCGACTTCATCGACGCCGGCGTCCAGAAGTCGAACCTCCGCCAGCTCGCGAGCCAGCGGGCCGCGGACCGGGGGATCACCCAACGGGACATTCGGGCCCGCGAAGTCGGTCACAACGACGACGACCCCGATCCCGATGATGTCGAGCTGGATGTCCTCACTTACGAGGTCGCGGGCGGGACGGAGCGGTTCATCTCCTTCGAGGACCCCGTGCGGGACCTGTTAGTCGGGTTCTGCCGGCTCCGGTTCCCCTCTTTCGCGGACGGGCAGCCGGGGACGCCCGGGACGGAGACGGACGCGATCCGGCCCGAGCTGGCGGACGCCGCGCTCGTCCGCGAACTCCACGTGTACGGTAACGAAGTCGCCATCGGCGCTGAGGGCGACTGGCAACACCAGGGGTACGGCCGTCGGCTGCTCGAACACGCCGAAGAGCTGGCCCGCGAGGCCGGTTTCCGGAAGGTCGCGGTCATCTCCGGGATCGGGGCGCGCGAGTACTACCGGAACGAGCTCGACTACCACCAGGACGGGCCGTACGTGTCGAAGCGGCTGTGATGGGCGGCGTCGGTAGTTCAGTTAATACGTACTTCCATCGCGATGAGGTTCCGCTTGTTCAACACTTATATTCACTCAACCGTATTATGTGTTACCCTGCTTCACGGGGTAGTGTTCAGATAAGCTGATTCCATGCGAATGCGAACGATTTGAGCCACTCGTCAGCAGTTTCTGCTTCGGCGTTGCTGAAACAGTTTGAGAAACAGATAGTTCGTCGTTTTACCTCTCGAAAGACACGTTCGACACTGTTCCGATTTCCATGTCGTTCGTATCTGAAATCGAGGCCATGTTTTTCACAAGCTCGGTGAAGTGGAACCGCGCCATCAACGAGAAAGATCGCGTCATCTACATCGTGTTTTTCGCGGAGTTCTGCGAAAAACTGATCTGCGATCACGTTCGTTCTTGTCGGTTCGAGCTTTGTATGTAGCAGATCGTTTGATTCAGGATCGACGGCAGCGTACAGCCAATATTGTTCATCATCAAGCTGAATCACAGTTTCATCAACCGCAACGTGATTCGGATTCCGACCAGATTCCGGCTGTAGATCGGCCTTATGAACCCAGTTATGAACGGTAGATCGAACCCGATCAACACCGAATACCTCAAGAAAAGAAACAGTATTTGAAAGCGATAATCCAGACAAATGAAGCTGAATACTGAGCTTCATCAACAGCTTCGGTGTTGCTTCTCGCTCCACAAACTCTAAGTTGATCTCGTCTAAACAGCCGCCGAGGCGGTCGTTTTCGGGCATAGATCACTTTGAAAACGCACCGCCTCACCTTTCAATCCTTATCTGAACACCGCCCTTCACGGGGAGAATAACCATGAACATCGGAAGACGCACATTTATCAAAGGAGCCGCCGGTGTGGGAGCGATCGCGACGATCACCGGCCAGGCGTCCGCGGCTGACGGGGCGGTACAGTACATCGTTCGGGCGAACGGGAACGGCACCGCGACGAATCTCACGGATGCGGGGTTCACTGTCCGCCACGAGCTCGCCGAGGGATCGGTCCTCGTCGTGACCGGTCCCGAAGGCGCGGCCGCGGATCTGGCTGCAGTCAGGGGGATCACCGACGCGACCCCGGACGTGAGTGTCGACTTCGACCGTCCGGAGGTCGATGCCGACGCCGACGAGCTCCCGAGCGACGGGGCCGCCCTGTCGGATCTCCAGTGGGATAAGCAGGTAACCGACGTGTTCCCGGCACACGAGTACGCGACCGGTGAAGGCACCAGCGTCGCGATCGTCGACACCGGAATCGACCTCGATCACCCGGACCTCGGAAACGTCAACGAGGAGCTCGGGGAAGCGTTCGTTCTCGACGACGACGTCCCCGAGATCGGCCCGGACGATTCCGGGTTCCACGGGACGCACGTCGCCGGAACGGTCGGCGCGACCGGCGAGGAGGGCGTGGTGGGGACCGCGCCTGACACGGAGCTCGTTCCGATCCGGGTGTTCCCGGCGGATGGTGGAGCGACGTTCGGCGACATCCTCGCGGGGATCGACTACGCCGCCGAGATCGGTGCCGACGCGGCGAACTTCAGCCTCGGGATCCCGGGCGTTCAACAGCCTGATTCGGCGCTGAACCAGCTCAAAGCCGAGATCCAGACCGTGTTCCAGAGCGTGACCCGTCAGGGGACCGCGATCACGGGGAGTGCCGGCAACGACGAAGGTAACCTCCAGGGGAGCGGCTTTACCCTCCCGAACAGCGTTCCAGCAGTGATTACGGTGAGCGCGACCTCGCCCGCGGACACGCTCTCGTTTTACTCGAACTTCGGCACGAGCGACATCGATGTCGGGGCACCGGGCGGTTGGTACGAGACGATCCCACGGACGCTGGGCGAGGAGGGCGAACCGGACGATATCCCGTTCCCGTTGAACGGCGTGCTCTCGACGTGGCCGACCGACCTGGAGTCGTCGGTCGGGCTGCCGGGGTACGACTTCATCTCCGGTACGTCGATGGCCGCGCCGCAGGTCGCCGGACTCGTCGCGCTGGTCCGCGAGCTCGACCCCGACGCGAACGCGAACCAGGTCGAGCGCGCGATCAAACAGGGTGCGGAGCTCGCGAACGGCCGCAGCGATCCGGAGCTCGGTGCCGGCCGCATCAACGCCTTACGGACGGTCGAAGCGATCGCGGACGACGACTGATCGGGTGCCGATCGGAGGGACCGCTCGCTCCCGCCCTACAACGACACGCCTTTTTCCGGCCCGCTCGTCTCCGTTGGGTATGGACCAGAAGCGGGAGCTGTCGAGCATCGACCTCGGCGCGCTCGTCACCGAGTTCGGTCGGTACGAGGGCGCGAAGGTCGACAAGGCGTATCTCTACGACGACGACCTGCTCCGGCTGAAGCTCCGCGACTTCGATCACGGTCGGGTCGAGCTCATGATCGAGGTCGGGGATATCAAACGGGCCCACGTCGCGGACCCCGAACACGTCGCGGACGCGCCGGGTCGCCCGCCGAACTTCGCGAAGATGCTACGGAACCGGCTCTCCGGGGCAGACTTCGCCGGCGTCACGCAGTACGAGTTCGACCGCATCCTCTCCTTCGAGTTCGAGCGGGAGGACGAGAACACGACGCTCGTCGCGGAGCTGTTCGGCCAGGGCAACGTCGCGGCCCTCGACGAGACGGGCGAGGTGGTCGGGTCGCTGTCGACGGTGCGGCTCAAGTCGCGGACCGTCGCGCCCGGCGCACAGTACGAGTACCCGGCGTCGCGGCTCAATCCGCTCGACGTGAGTCTCGACGGGTTCAAACGACACATGCGGGAGTCCGACAGCGACGTGGTGCGGACGCTCGCGACCCAGCTCAATCTCGGCGGCCTGTACGCCGAGGAGGTGTGTACCCGTGCGGGCGTCGAGAAGGAGACGCCGGTCGGGGAAGCCACCGACGACCAGCTCCGCGACCTCCACGAGGCGCTCGAACGACTGGGCGAGCGGTTACGATCCGGCGACATCGACCCGCGCGTGTACGAAGAGCGGCTCGACAGCAGTGATGGCGGCGACGAGACCGACCGCGACCCGCGCGTCGTCGACGTCACCCCCTTCCCGCTCTCGGAGAACGAGGGGCTCCCGAGCGTCGGCTTCGACTCCTTCAACGCCGCCGTCGACGAGTACTTTTATCGGCTCGGCCGGGAGGCCACCGACGCCGGGGAGGCCCCCGCCGACGCCAGCCCGTCCCGTCCGGATTTCGAGGCGGAGATCGCCAAACAGGAGCGGATCATCGAACAGCAGCAGGGGGCGATCGAGGGGTTCGAAGAGCAGGCGGAGCGGGAACGCGAGCGCGCGGAGCTCGTGTACGCCCACTACGACCTCGTCGACGAGGTGCTCTCGACGGTCCGGAAAGCCCGCGAGAACGACGTGTCCTGGGACGAGATCCGCGAGACGCTGGAGGCCGGCGCCGATCAAGGGATCGCGGCGGCCGAGGCCGTCGTCGATGTCGACGGCGGGAACGGATCGGTGACGGTCGCACTCGAGACAGACGCGGGTGGTGAGGGCGCGGGAGATGCGGGCGACAGCGGGGACGGCGGGGCCGCCGACACCGTTCGCGTCGAGCTGGACGCGAGCACCGGCGTTGAGGTGAACGCGGACCGGCTGTATCAGGAGGCAAAACGGATCGAGGGGAAAAAAGAGGGGGCACAGGAGGCGATCGAGTCGACCCGCGCCGAGCTGGCGGCCGTCAAGGAACGGAAAGCCGAGTGGGAGGCCGCCGAGGAGGGGGACGACGGGGCCGCAGCGGAGGACGACGAGGAGGACGAGACGTACGAGACCGACTGGCTCTCCCGCCCGTCGATACCGATCCGGAGCCCGGACGACTGGTACAAGCGGTTCCGGTGGTTCCACACTTCGGACGGCTACCTCGTCATCGGGGGACGCAACGCTGACCAGAACGAGGAGCTGGTGAAGAAGTACATGGGGAACCACGACCGGTTCTTCCACACCCAGGCCCACGGCGGCCCGGTCACGCTGTTGAAGGCGGCCGGCCCCTCGGAGTCGGCGGACCCCGTCGACTGGGACGACTCGACGCTGCGGGAGGCCGCGCAGTTCGCGGTGTCGTACTCCTCCGACTGGAAGGACGGCCGTGGCGCGGGCGACGCGTACATGGTCGAGCCCGACCAAGTGTCGAAGACGCCGGAGAGCGGCGAGTACATCGAGAAAGGGAGCTTCGTGATCCGCGGCGAGCGGACGTACTTCGAGGACGTCCCCTGTCGGGTCGCCGTCGGGGTCCAGTGCGAGCCGGTCACCCGGGCGATCGGGGGACCACCGTCGGCGATCGTCGACCGCGCGGCCACGTCGGTGACGCTCGAACCCGGGATGTACGCACAAAACGACGCCGCGATGATGGTGTACCGCGAACTGAAAGAACGCTTCGCGGACCAGTCGTTCGTCCGAAAAGTGGCGAGCGCCGACCAGCTCCAAGAGTTCCTCCCGTCGGGCGGGTCGGCGATCGTCGACTGATCGGTCGATACTCTGTTGGACGCGGTCGTCGGACGTAGCCGTCGGATGCAGCCGTCAGATGCAACCGTCGGATGCGGCCGTCGGATCGCGGGTCCACTCCTCGGGAGAGCGCGACGTTTTCAAGCGTCGGTCGCCGAGTGGGCGTATGAGTCTCGAATCGCTCCCGGACGGGTGGCAGGTGTGGAACCGGGAGCCCAGCGGCCGGGTCATCCTCACGTTCCGACCCGACGCCTTCGGCGACGACCTCCCGGACGCGTGCCTGCCGACGATCTACCTGACGAACGGCTCGCGGCGGGCACGGCCCGGGGCGGGCCAGTACGCGACCGACGAGTGGCACGTCGTCCTGTTCTTGGAACCCGAGGTGGAGGCGCTCGCGGAGACGTACGACGACCGCGACGATGCCGTCGTAGCCGCCGTCGACGCCGCCGCCAGGTTCGCTGACGGCGACGTGGACTACCGGGCGGCGTACCAAGTGCCACGGGAAGCGTACTTCGCGCGGCTGGACGAGCTGGTCGGGGAGTCGACTGACTGACCTCCCCATCCACGATCGTGGATCGATACGGCAACTGAACCGGTGAGAACGCCACGAACACGAGGGTTTTTATTCACGCCTCGCGCAGAACCGGCCATGCAATCCGGTGGGGACCACGCCGACGACGAGCCGCGGGAGAAGTGCGGCGTCGTGGGCGTCTCTCTCGCGGAACGACCGGCCGCACGGCCGCTGTACTACGCGCTGTACGCGCTCCAACACCGCGGCCAGGAGTCGGCGGGGATCGTCACGCACGACGGCTTCCAACAGCACAGCCACGTCGCGCGCGGGCTCGTCGGCGACGCGTTCGAGGCGGGGGACCTGGAGTCGCTCGCTGGGTCGACCGGGATCGGCCACGTCCGCTACCCGACCGCCGGGAGCTTGGACAAGAGCTGTGCACAACCGTTCTCCGTCTCGTTCAAGTCCGGCTCCTTGGGGCTCTCACACAACGGGAACCTCGTGAACGCCGACGAGGTGCGCGCGGAGCTCGCCGCGGCCGGCCACGCGTTCACCTCCGACGGCGACACCGAGGTGATCGCCCACGACCTCGCACGGAACCTCTTGGAGGAGGACCTCGTCCGCGCGGTGAAACACACCATGCAGCGGATCCACGGCTCCTACTCGCTGACGATCACGCACGACGACACCGTGTTGGGGCTCCGTGACCCCATGGGGAACCGGCCGCTGTGTCTGGGGGAGCTCGAGGACGGCTACGTCATCGCCAGCGAGTCGGCCGCTATCGACACCCTCGACGGCGACCTGATCCGCGACGTCCGCCCCGGCGAGCTCGTCGTGTTGGAGCCCGACGGTTCCGGGTACGACTCCTATCAGCTCGTCGAGAACGACGCCACCGCCCACTGTTTCTTCGAACACGTCTACTTCGCGCGTCCCGACTCCGTCATCGACGACTCGCTCGTGTACGAGGTCCGTCGCGAGCTCGGCCGGCAGCTCTGGGCGGAGTCCGGCGTCGAGACGGACGTCGTGATGCCCGTGCCCGACTCCGGACGGGCGTTCGCCTCCGGCTACGCCGACGCGGCCGCCGAGACCGACGCCGACGGGGCTCCCCGACCCGATGACGAGGCGGGGATCGAGTTCGCGGAGGGGTTGATGAAGAACCGGTACGTCGGCCGGACGTTCATCATGCCGACGCAGGACGAACGCGAGCGCGCGGTCCGGCTGAAGCTGAACCCGATCCGGTCGACGGTAGAGGGCAAGACCGTCACGATCATCGACGACTCGATCGTCCGTGGGACCACGTCGACCCAGCTCGTCGAGCTGGTTCGGGAGGCGGGCGCGGAGGAGGTTCACCTCCGGATCGGTGCGCCGCCCATCGTCGCCCCCTGCTACTTCGGCATCGACATGGCGACCCGCGAGGAGCTGATCGCGGCGGACGCGTCGACCGCGGAGAT
The DNA here is from genome assembly GCF_055396225.1 of Halorubrum tibetense. Lineage (NCBI taxonomy): Archaea > Methanobacteriati > Methanobacteriota > Halobacteria > Halobacteriales > Haloferacaceae > Halorubrum > Halorubrum tibetense. The sequence goes on along the minus strand of NZ_AP043742.1, from coordinate 3,048,270 downwards.
CCGCGATACAGTCGGCGCGGACTCGCTGTCGTACCTCTCGATCGATGCGGTCGCGGCCGCGCTGGAGTCGAGCCGCGCGGATCTCTGTCTCGGCTGTGTGACCGGCGAGTACCCGTTCGACGTCGAGGGGGAGGAGACGGATCGGTCAATCGACGCCCCGTCTCCGGACGCGCCGACGGCGGCCGACGATTGACGCGTGGCGTGGATCGATGCCGAGCATCGCCTGACAGCGCTCGCCGACGGGTGACGAACGACGACTGACGGCGGGTATCGGCTACAACGGAATTCGGTTGGCGCTGCCGCAGGTCTCCGCCCAGAGCCCGAAATCAGCCGATACCGATCCCACCCCGTGCGAACCGTATCGGGACCTTAAATACGCGCACCACACGAGAGTGCCGTATGAGTTCGAACGTCCAGGACGCGTCGATGAGTCGTCGCGGGCTTCTCCGGACCGGCACGGCGGGTGTCGCGGCCGCCGCGGGACTCGCCGCGGGGAGCGGGAGCGCCGCCGCCGCGTACGACGGCTGGCTCGACGACGTGGACAACTACGACGGCACGCACGACTATCGCGGCGAGGACGAGGTTCACGTCAATGTCGGCGCGGGCGAGAACGGCCTGCGATTCGGCCCCGCGGCGATCCTGATCGACCCGGGGACCACCGTCGTCTGGGAGTGGACCGGCGAGGGTGGCGGCCACAACGTCGTCGAGGATGACGACGGCGTCTTCGACAGCGGGGACCCGGTCGGCGAGGCCGGCGAAGTGTTCGAGTACACGTTCGACGACGCCGCGGAGGGCGACACGTTCAACTACGTCTGTACGCCCCACGAGGCCGTCGGCATGAAGGGTGCCGTCGCGATCGGCGACATCGACGACGAGATCGTCGAGGTCGAAGGAGGCGCGGACGGGGCCGACCGGATCCTCTCTCCAGAGGATATCGGGGCGCTCGCGCTCGCCCTCGGGTTCGCCGGTGCCCTGCTCGTGCCGCTGTTCTACGCGGCCCATCGGAAGGCGCAACACGACCGGTAACCCGAGACGCCGTTCCTCCGTCCCCGTTTCAGTACACGTGATGGAGCAGCAGGTACACGCCGATTCCCATCCCAAAGGAGATCAACCAGAGGACGGCCCCGACCATCCCGACCCACGCGTGGCGGGTGTCGTACAGCTCCGTGTACGGCCGCGTCGCCGCCAGCAGTAACGCGTAGAAGACGAACGGGATACACACGATCGCCAGCAGGATGTGGATCGCGAGGAACGGCAGGTACACGAACGTGTACACCGTTTCCGGCCCCGGGAACTCGGCGGTTCCGACCAGCACGAGGCGGTAGAGGTAGCCGACGAGGAACGCGGCGAAGAGGCCGAAGGAGGTCAGCATGAACGCCCGGTGACGTTCCACGTTTCCGCGGGAGATGGCACGCCAGCCGAGAAGGATAGTGCCGATCGCCGTCAGGGAAATGGCGGCGTTGAGATGGGGGATCGCGGCCAGGACGCCGTCGCTCGCCCGTGGGAGGATCGAGCTCGGGATGACGCCGCCGACGGCACCGAAGACGAGCGCGAGCGCGACGGCTGAGAGGACGCCGGTCAGGAGCGGGACGTTCTCGCGGGCCCAATCGGTCATACATCTCCTCACGAACGGCCGCCCCAAACGGCTGCCGGTTTCGGCAGCGCGGGGGGCCGATCCGACGGTGTCACTCCCGGACACGGCGGTGTCGAATGGAAGGGCTTTTAATCGGGGGCGGGGTACGGGAAAACGCGAGAAAAGACGGCGAGCGTGGGTAGCCAAGCCAGGCCAACGGCGCAGCGTTGAGGGCGCTGTCCTGTAGAGGTCCGCCGGTTCAAATCCGGTCCCACGCATCGCTCGGGGCCACACCCCATCGATGCACGGTGTTGTCTCTACGACAGCACCCACGCACAATTCCTACCGACGACCGCTCGACGAGCGACGGTACCACCGGTTCCGGAGATATCCTCTCGCGCCGCGAACTGCCACCCTTTTAGTCACGCGGCACCGGACCAATGGCTAATGAGCGAGGACGCGACCCCCGAGTACGACCACGAGGAGCTGGGTCTCGTCGCCGGGTTGGAGATCCACCAGCAGCTCGACACGGCGACCAAGCTGTTCTGTGATTCCCCGACCGTCGAGCGCGAGCCCGCGGAGGCGGAACGGGAGATCACCCGGCAGCTCCATCCGACCAAAAGCGAGCTCGGCGAGCTCGACCGGGCGGCCGTCGAGGAGAGCCGGGTCGATCGCGAGTTCACGTATCTGGCGTACGACACGACGTGTCTCGTTGAGGAGGACGACGAGCCCCCCCGTCGCGTCGACGATGAGGCCCTCTCAGTCGCGCTGCAGATCGCCGACCTGCTCGACGTGAGCGTGGTCGATCAGGCGCACGTAATGCGAAAACTCGTGATCGACGGGTCGAACACCTCCGGGTTCCAGCGGTCGATCCTGCTCGGACAGGGCGGCGAGATCGAGACGTCGTACGGGACCGTCTCGATCGAGGACCTGATGCTCGAAGAGGAGTCCGCCAAACGGGTCGAGGAGACCGACGACGGTGTCGTCTACTCGCTGGACAGACTCGGCGTCCCGCTCGTCGAGATCGGAACGGGGCCGGACATCCGAAGCCCCGAAGAAGCGAAGGCGGCGGCCGAACGCATCGGGATGCTGCTCCGGTCGACGGGCGCGGTCAAACGCGGGCTCGGGACGATCCGACAGGACGTCAACGTCTCGATCGCCGAGGGGGCACGGGTCGAGGTGAAAGGCGTCCAAGACCTCCAGGGGATCGAGGATATCGTCCGGGGCGAAGTCGGTCGGCAGGCGGAGCTGCTCGCGATCCGCGATACGCTCCGCGAGCGCGACGCCGCGGTCGGCGACCCGCGCGAGGTGACGGAGACGTTCGCCGACACGGACTCCGGCGTGATCCGGGGGGCGCTCGACGCGGGCGGGGCGGTCACCGCGGTGCCACTGTACGGGTTCGACGGGCTGGTCGGCCAAGAGATCCAACCGGACCGCCGCCTCGGGACGGAGCTGTCGGATCACGCGAAGCGCCACGGCGCGGGCGGGGTGTTCCACACCGACGAGCTCCCCGCGTACGGCGTGACCGAGGCGGAGGTCACGGCCCTTCGCGAGGCGATCGGCGTGGACGAGTCGGACGCGGTCGCCATCGTTGCCGCCGATCCCGAGACTGCCGAGCTCGCGATCGACGCGGTTGCCGAGCGCGCCGCCGCGGCGATCGAGGGCGTCCCCGAGGAGACGCGCGGCGCGAACGAGGACGGAACGACCCGCTACCTCCGACCACTCCCCGGTGCCGCCCGGATGTACCCCGAGACGGACGTCCCGCCAGTAGAGCCCGACCCGTCCGACATAGACCGGCCCGAGCTGTTGGACGAGAAAACCGACCGGTACGTCGAGTCGTTCGGTCTCGACCCCGGGCTGGCCGAGCAGGTCGCGTTCGGCCGCCGGTTCCCGCTGTTCGAGACCGCCGTGGACCGCGGCGTCGACCCGACGTTCGCGGCCACCACGCTCGAATCCACGACGACGGAGATCCGCCGGGAGGGTGCCCCGGTCGACGAGCTGACCGACGACCACTTCCTCGATCTCTTCACACTCGTCGAGTCGGGCGAGCTCGCGAAAGAGGGTGTCCCAGAGGTGTTGACGACGCTCGCGGAGAACCCCGGGCTGTCGGCCGCCGAGGCCGTCGAGGAAGCGGGCCTTTCGGGCGTGAGCGAAAGCGAGGTGCGCGAGGCGGTGGTCGAGGTCGTCGAGCGCAACGCCGATCAGGTGGCGGACGAGGGAATGGGGGCGTTCTCCGGGCTGATGGGCGAGGCGATGGGCGCGCTCCGGGGGAAGGCGGACGGGGAGGTCGTCTCGGACGTCCTTCGCGAGGAGATCGGAAAGCGCTCGTAGCGCGCCGGGTGCGGGTCGGGGCGGACACCGTGATTTATATCGGAATCGGCCGAACCGCCGGCCCATGAGAGAGCCCTTCGATCCCTCCTTCGAGTTCGACCTCGACACCGTCGCGTGGGTGGTAGTGACGATGACACTGCTCTGTGCGACCGTCGTGTTCGTGTTCGACCGGCCGGCATGGAATCTCCCGGCGGCGTTCCTCGCGGGCGGCGTCGCGGCGGCCCGTGGCGGGTTCTACGACGCGGCCGCGAACAACGGGTTCGTCGGTGTCCTCGTCGGGTTGGGACCCATGGCGGCGATGTTCTACGTGTACCGCTTCGGCGGGATCCCCTCGCTCGACGCGAACCCGGATCTGTTGTTTCTGACTAGCGTCGGGGTCGGCGCGGACATGATCGCCTACGCGCCGATGATGGTCATATTCGGTTATCTCGGTGGTGTCGCCGTCGACCGTATCCGACGCCGTACGCGGCCACCCGTCGGGTACCGCCGGCGGGAGCGCGGTCAGACGGTGCGCCGCTCCGGCGAGAGCAGTCGCTGAAGCGGTCGGGTCCGCTGGCCGCTACTCCGGCACGTCGTTCGTGAGCCCGGCACGGAGGTCGCGGCCGAAGTAGTGGCCGACGAGGGCGACGAGGAGCCCGACCCCTCCGCCAACGGCGAGCAGCGGCAGTCCCCACTCGGAGAGGTAGTCGAGGCCGATGGGGAGGAAGCCGACGCCGAGCACGCTCGTCACGGCCGTCATCGCGCCCGCGGCGGTCCCTGCAACGCCGGTCTCGGCATAGCTGCGCGAGGAGAACACCAGTCCGACGAGGAACGCGCCGAGCAGGACCCCGCCGACCGACCCGATGGTGCCCCCGATGAGCGGGATCGAGCCGCCGACGAAGACGCCGATACCGACGGCGACGAGGGCGATCGCGAGTGATTTCAACGAGAACCAGCGCCCGTCGACCCCGATCCGCCCGCCGTCGGCGCTCCCGCCGCCGTCGGTCGTCGTCGGGCCAGTCGTAGTTTCACCCGGGTCAGCCGCGGTCTCGGCCGCACCCCCCGACGCCGTGTCGCCGCCCCCGCTCGCGAGGTCGTCGTCGAGGAGGTCGTCGAGGTCGTCGAGCGGGTCCGTGTCGTCTGCCTCCCGCTCTTTGGAGGGTTGCATACCCGAAGATATTCATCTCTGCGGACTTGGGTCTTGTGCCCGGATGCGCGTTCGGGGTTGTCACAGCGCGAGTCGGACGGTATTTATCAGCGGTCGTCGCGGTCGCTGCCGGCGTCAGCGGGTTCGATTATCCCTCTTTCCGACGCGATCCTCAGCGAACGTGTCGCGGTATCGTTCCGAAGACCGGCGTACTGAGGTGTATCCTCCAGTGGCTCCGTTGTAACTCTCCACAACTGATATGATCTGGCCCGTTCCGGACGGTACAGGATCTGTAGCGGCATATTTCGGGAGTGGGTATATTGAGATGGGTGATCGGTTATTTATAAGTGACAGAGTGGTGTCGCTGGCGGCTGGGTATACGTGATCGATGACTCTACGGTGAACACCTCCAAAGCCCCAGTCGGGAGGTCGGCGCACGCTCGCTGCGCTCCTCAGTCGTTCGTTTCACTCGCTCCCTGCGGTGCTTACGTCGCTTCCGCCGACCTCCCGACTGCCCCTTTGAGTCCCACCCCGCACCGCACAGTGCTGCAGCCTCACGCCTCCCCAGCCTCGCCGGAACGGCGCTTATAAGCGCCGTTCCGGGCTCCCTCGCGCCGTCGGTGAGCGGCCCAGCAGGCCGCTCACCGGGGCGCGCCACCGCATCCGTACTTATCAGTGATCGTCTCGGCCGCTCGCAGTCCGTTTAAGTACAACCACGTTGCTCTCGGTCTGAGGGACGTACTCCCGATATCGCTCAACACGCACTCTTCAGTGAAAACCCGTTGCAGACGGGAGCGTGTCCGAAGAAGTCCAGTTAAACGGAACTGCGATGCCAGATGGCTGGGAGGAGGCCTTATATACGACTCTCGCGGCGCCCGCCTCGACACGGACGCCGGTCACGTCCGCTCGGTCCGATGGACGCCCCTCGACGAATCCGTCGATCCGAACCCGCGGTTTCACCGGAAACGAGGTGTCTCCCGGCCGTTCAGCGGGAGCCGCTCCGAGGGCCGTCCGGATCGGGGTCCGCGTTTGGCTCCCGGCCGCCCCACACGCGCTTGTCGACCAGTTCGACGGTCATCGGTCGATCGACGGTCACCTGACAGGAGAGTCGCGGGTAGCCGAACCGCGCCGCGAGCCGGTCGTGCCAGTGATCCGGCCCCGGCCCGTCGCGAACGCGAACGCCACAGGTCGCACAGGCGCCCCGCCCGCCGCAGTTGAGCCGACTCGTCAGGCTCGTATACGGGGAGTGGTCCGCGTCGAGGAGCGCGTCACGCAGCGTCCGACCACGTTCGACGGCGAGGACGTGCCGGTCGTCGCCGTCGAGGACGACGACCTCGACGGTCGGGTCCTCGTCGGCGGTCGCCGCGGTCATCAGTCGTCCGTGCCGGCGTCTCGGCTAGCTCCCTCGCCGGCCCCGCTCGTGCCGCTACCCCCGCCCGCGCCGCTACTACTTCCGCCGCTACCGCTACTCCCACCGCTCGCAGTCGGAGCGCCCCCGACCGCGGTCGGGTCGATCCGATCGTCGGGAACCCGCCCGTCGTCAGTGAGCCCGCGGGCGGCGTAGTACTCCCGTATCGCCGCGTCGAGGTCGGGGATCTCGTAGGGGAGCGTGTCGTCCCCGGCGTCGATCCCGCGTCGATTGTTGAAATGTCGTTCGCGTAGGACGGTTTCGGCACCGATCGCGAGGAGCTCGGCGTAGGTCGTCCCCAGCATCGTCGCGAGCCGCTCGTCGGTGATGTAATCGCCCGCGAACGAACAGACGATCGCGGAGTCACGGATCGCGTTGTGGTTCTCCAGCTCGACGAGCCGGTCGGCCTTCCCGAGCGTCCCTTCGGGGTCGATCTCGCCGGAGTACTCCGGCGAGAGCATCCCGGCGTACATGTGGTCGGCACCGCGGTTCGCGACCGCGTACGAGAGCCCCTGTCCGTGGAGGACCCGCCCGTCGTGGGCGGCGAACTCCATCCCCTTCACCGTGTAGTCGTCGACGCCGAGCGCCTCGTGGGCGCGGTGGACGCCCTCCGCGAGCAGGTCCGCCGTCTCGTCGTCGGGATCGCGATACGCGATCCGCTCCGTCACCTCCCGTGCCAGCTCGGCGTTCCCGAACTCCCCGACGCTTTTGAGGTAGGCGGCGACGGTCACGCCGGCGGAGATGGTGTCCATCCCGAGGGTGTCACACAGCTCGTTGGCCTGCATCACGTCGACGATGTTCCCGACGCCCTGACTCGACCCGAACGCGTAGACGGTCTCGAACTCCGGCCCCTCCGTCTCCACCCCGCGCGCCTCGTCGCGGGTCGGGAGCTTACAGGCGTACGCACACTGCGAGCACGCCTCGGTCTTGTACTTCTTCGCCTCCACGGCGTCCCCGCCGATGTCGGCCGCGTCCTCGAAGGAGTACTCCTCGAAGTACCGCGTCGGCAGCGAGAAGTTCTCGTTGATGAACTCGGTCCCGCCCGTCGTCCCCTGCCGCTTCATCCGGTCGTCGGCGGTCGCCGCCTCCCGGTGGATGTCCATCGCCGGCGGGTCCGGGATCTCGATGTCGGGCTCCGCGTTTCCGGTGAACGTGACCGCCTTCAGGTTCTTCGCGCCGAGCACCGCACCCAGTCCGCCGCGGCCGAACGCCCGCGAGTCGTACGTCATCACCGACGCGAACCGGACGCGGTTCTCGCCCGCGGGGCCGATCGCGATACAGTTCTCCGGGCCCAGGCCTCGCGTCTCCGCCACGTAGTCTGACACCTCCGGCACCGTCGCCTCCCGCAGCTCCGGAACCGCCTCGAACTCGACGCCCTCGTCGGTGACGTGGAGTATCACCAGTTCGTCGCTCGCGCCGAGGACCTCGAGGGTCGAGATCCCCGCACCGACGAACTCCCGCGAGAGGTAGCCGCCCGCGTTCGTCGAGACGAGCCCGTCGGTGAGCGGGGAGAGCCCCGTCATCGACAGCCGACCGGTGAACGAGGTCATCGCGGACTGGAACGGGCCGGCAGCGAGGTACGCGCGGTTCTCCGGGCCGAACGGGTCGGCGTCGAACGGGATCCGCTCGTGGGCGAGCGCGGTCGCGACCCCACGCCCGCCGATGTATTGGTCGAGGACGTCGTCGATCGGCGTTCGGGTCGCGTGCCGTGTCGTCAGATCCACCGTGAGCAGGGGTCCCTCAGCGTGTCTCATGCGCTTATGTTCGACCGAACCGCAAAAGGTGTGACCCCCGAGGCGGCCGGAGTGGGTCGGGCCGATCCGTGGTCGGTGGTGTCGCGCCGATCAGGGGTCGCCGGAACGGCCGACCCGAACGGCTTTCGGCCTCCGGCGGCTCCTTCCGGATATGAGTACACGCCGCGCGCTGCTCGATGCGCTCCGGTCCGGGCCCGTTTCTGGCCCCGAGCTCGCCGACGACCTCGGCGTGTCGCGAGCCGCCGTCTGGAAGGCCGTCGAGGCGCTCCGTGAGGAGGGGTTCGAGGTCGGATCGACCGACGACGGCTACGTCGCGCCCACCGACCCCGCGTACTGTGCGGCCGGGATCGAGTTCGGTCTCGACGCGCCGTACGGCGTCGACTACCACGACTCGATCCCCTCGACGAACGACCGCGCCCGACGTCTCGCCGAGGAGGGGCAGAGCGATGTCGCCGTGGTCGCCGACGAGCAGACCGGCAGCCGCGGTCGGCTCGACCGCGACTGGGTCGCGCCGAGTGGCGGGGTCTGGGTGTCGTTGTTGACCCGCCCGAAGATAGCGCCCGCTCGCGCGCCGCTCGTGACTCTCGCGGCCGCCGTGGCGACGACGGACGCCTGTCGGGCGGCGGGCGTCGACGCCGGGATCAAGTGGCCGAACGACGTGTTGCTCCGCCGGACAGGTGGGGCGGATCCGGACGCTCACGAGAGCAAGGCCGCCGCGGAACGGGGCGGCGAGAAGCTCGCCGGGGTCCTCACCGAGATGGAGGGGGAAGCGGACCGGGTCTCCTGGCTCGTCGTCGGGATCGGGGTCAACGCGAACATCGACTCGGAAGCGTTGCCCGCGGGGGCCACGTCGTTGCGAGCGGTGCTCGGAGGGGACGTCGACCGCCGTCGGTCCGTGATCCGACTCCTCGACCGCCTCGCCGAGCTCGGTGCCGACCCGGACGCGGTCCTCCCGGCGTGGCGTGAGCGGGCGATCACGCTCGGCCGACGGGTGAGAGTGGAGACGGCGACCGGCGACGTCGTCGGGACCGCGGTCGACGTCGAACCGCCTGGCGCGCTCGTTATCGAGACCGGAGACGGTCGTGTCAGCGTCCACGCCGGGGACTGTGACCACCTCCGGGAGGCGTAGCTCGACCGATCGGTGACCGCGTTCGCGAGTCGAGCGCCCGACACGGGTGTCCGATTCGAGTGCCTGGCCCGAGTTCCTCGGTCGAGTACCCCCGGGTATGCGACTCGATCCCGCGGCGAGGCTCCTCTCGCATCGTTTTTCACCGCGGACGACCCACCGAGAGTAATGAGTTATCGGATCGGTCTCGTCGGCAAGCCTTCCGTGGGCAAGTCGACGTTCTTCAATGCGGCGACGATGAACGACGTGCCCGAGGGAGCCTATCCCTTCACGACGATCGACCCGAGCGTCGGGGAGGCGTACGTGCGGGTCGACTGCGCGGCCCCCGAGTTCGACGAGACGTGTACCCCGAGCGTCGGCGTCTGTCGCGATGGAACGCGGTTCGTTCCGGTCGAGCTCGTCGACGTGGCTGGGCTGGTCCCCGGGGCTCACGAGGGACGTGGGCTCGGCAACCAGTTCCTGACCGACCTCAACGAGACCGACGTGTTGGTACACGTCGTCGACTTCTCCGGAACGACCGACATCGAAGGAGAGGCGACCGAGGGCCACGACCCTCGCGAGGACATCGACTTCTTAGAGGAGGAGCTCGACGAGTGGTACCTCGACGTCTTAGAGAAGGGGATCGAGAAGTTCGAAACCCGGTATCACGGGGCCGACGCCGCCATCGAGATAGAGCTCGCCGAGCAGATGTCGGCGTTCGGGATCTCCAAAGACGAGATGAAACAGGTGATCCTCGCCGAGGGGCTCGCGCTCGACCCCGACGCGTGGGACGACGCGGACCGGGCGTCGCTCGCACGCGAGATCCGCAAGCGGACGAAACCGATGGTCGTCGCCGCCAACAAGATGGACACGCCCGAAGCCCGGGCGAACTGGGAGACGATCACGGCGGACCCCGACTACGACCACCTCTCGTTCGTCCCCGCGAGCGCCCACGCGGAGAAGGCGCTAAAGAACGCGGACGAGGCAGGCGTCGTCGAGTACACCGCGGGCGACGACGCGTTCGAGATCGTCGGCGACGTCTCCGACGAGCAGGAGGCGGGACTCGAACGGATCCGCGAGCACGTCGCGACGTTCGATGGAACCGGCGTCCAGCACGCGTTGGAAGCCGCCGTCTTCGACGTGCTCGGCTGCATCGCCGTCTTCCCCGGCACTGCCAGCGGAACCCGTGACGACAACAAGGGCGTCTTCCGCGACTGCTTCATCCTTCCGGAGGGCGCGACGACGGAGGAGTTCGCGTTCCACATCCACTCCGACATCGGCGAGGGGCTACTCCACGGCACCGACTGTCGGAGCGGCCGACAGGTCGGTACCGGACACGAGCTCGCCCACCGCGACGTGATCGAACTCGTCTCGACGAAGCAGGCGGCTCCGTAGCGGCGAGACGAACGGACGTTCCGGGTCCGGGACGTGTTCCTGTCTCTCGGTGACGATCCCCGTCGAGTCAGTCGTCCGGACTCGCCGGGCGTTCGCCGACTCGCGGTCGGTCCGGAAGGGTGTCCAGCCTGAGGTGCTCGACCAGCTCGCGCGTCGGCCGACCGTCGGCGTCCCAGCTGCGGACCGCGTAGTACCGGTCGAGCAGGTCGTCGAACTCGTCGGGATCGATCCCGGGAGGCGGGCTCTCATCGCTTCCGCCGTCGACGTCATCGTCTCCGTCGGCTCCCTCCGATTTGGCGGCTCCCTCGGGTTCGTCACCCCCGTCACTCGGTTCGCCGCTCGCGCCGGTGATCGCCGCGGGGAGCGCGTCGTCGTCCCGGTCGAACCCCTCGCGGACGTTGAACAACCGAACGAGCGTCCAGACGCGCTCGCCGAGCCGCTCTACGTCCGCAGGGGTGTGGTCGTACCCTCGCGCGGCGAGCCACTCCGCGACGACCGGCGGGTCGAACACCGATTCGAGGAAGTCGTCGCCGATCAGACACCACAGCGCGGCCCGGCGGTCCTGTTCGGCGGCGACTGCGGCTGCGACCTCGTCCGGGTCGCGGCGCTCGGGGGCCATCGCGTCGACCTCGACCGGGCGGGCCCGGCGGTGACACGCGCCGCGATCGCTGGTGGCGTACGCCAGCGCCATCGATGTCGCACCGCGCGGATCGTACGAGGAGAGCTCCATCCCCTTCACCGTCGGGATCAGATCGTCCCCGCCGAACCGCGCCGCGGCCGCCGCGACCCCATCCGCGAGCGCATCGCCGAGCGGCGTCGACCGCTCGGCGATCTCCTGGATCAGTGATCGGGCGACTGCCTCGTCGCCGAACGGGATCTCACGGTCGATGACCCCCTCGTCACCGGCACGAACCGCCCACGCGACGGCGTTGCCGGCGGAGATCACGTCGACGCCCAGCCGGTCACAGAGCTCCCCGAGCGCCGCGACCGCGTCGAACTCGCCGATCCCGAGCCCCGCGCCGAGGACGATCGGGGTCGCTCCGCGGGGGACGCTCCCGTCTTCGTCGTCGCCTCGTTCGCACCCGTCCGTTGCCGACGCCGACTTCCCGTCCGGTACGCGGAACCCGCCGGGAACGGGATCGTCGGGACGCTCCCGGCCGGACGCACGTTCCGTCGCCGCCTCGACACCGATCCCCTCGGTCCCCTCGAATCGGTTGCTCTGCCAGCCCCGCGTCGGCAACACACCGGCCTCGTTGGCGAAGTCGATCGTCTCGAGCGTGTCGCTGGCCGCGAGCCATCGACCCGCGTCGCTGTCGGCGAACGCGCTCGCGTCGCGTTCCTTGAGCTCGGCGAGTCCGTCCGCGGGGTCCGGTGGCGGGTCGTGAGCGACGACCGCCTTCAGTCGTTTGGCCCCCATCACCGCGCCCGCCCCGCCCCGACCGGCGTGGTGGTCACCGCTGTCGGAGGCGATCGTGGCGTACGCCACTTCCCGCTCGCCCGCCGGGCCGATACACGCGACTGCGCTGTCGGGGAACTCGGCGTCCGTCTCGGCCACGTCGAGCCCCGTGAACGCCGCCGCCGACTCGATACTGGCGTCCCCGTCAGACAGGGCCAGGACGACCGGCTCGTCGGCGATCCCGGTCACGATGACGCCGAGGTTCGGCCCGAGCGACGCAGCGAGGCGTGCCGGGAACGACCCGCCGCCGTACGAATCGAGGAACGTCCCCGTGAGCGGCGACTTGGTGATCGCCGCGTACCGCTGTTCACCGGGCGTGTATCCCGTTAGCGGTCCGGTCATGAACGCGAGCGGGTTCGCGGGCGATGACGGGTCGATCCCGCCCCCGGCCTCGTAGAGATATCGGGCTCCGAGCCCCTTCCCTCCGACGTACTTCGCCAGCCACGCGTCGGGGACCGGGTCGCTCTCGACACGTCGATCGTCGAGGTCGACCCGCAGGATCCGGTCCGGTGGGTCCATCATCGACCGTTGATCCCCGAGCCGAATGAATCCCTGGGTCGCCGCGGACCGGTGACATGACGACCCGGACAGCCGTCGGTCGGGGTGGGGTCGACCCAAGCCGGCTATCGCGACCAAACCGGCCTCCGGAACCGACTCGACTACTGGAACGGAACCGGCTGCCGGGACCGACGCGTTTTCGACGCGTGCGGGGCGATACGTCGACGAACATGAACGTCGTCGACGCGTTGGACGCGGCCACGGGAACGACCTGTCTCGTCGGCGCGGGCGGAAAGAAGACCACGCTGTACGCGCTCGCGAACCGACTCGAACGGTCGGTGGTGACCGCGACGGTCCGGATCCCGATCTTCGACCGGCAGGTTGCGGCGGTCCGAACCACGACCGACCCGGTTGTCGCCCTCGACACCGACCCGCCGTTCCCGCTCGGTCTCGTTCCCGAACGCGAGCGCGAGGACCGCTACCTGGGCTACGACCCGGAGACGGTCGACGCGCTCGGTTCCGCACACGACGGGCCCGTCCTCGTCAAGGCGGACGGGGCACGAACCCGACTGTTGAAGGCCCCGAACGACCGTGAACCGCAGGTTCCAGCGACCGCGGACACGGTCGTCCCGGTCGCGAGCGCCCACGCCATCGGCGAACCGCTCACGGAGGCCGTCGTCCACCGCCCGGAGCGGGTAGCCGCGATCACCGGAGCTGCCGTCGGCGACGAGATCACCCCCGAGATCGTCGGCCGTGTTCTCGCCCACGAGCGCGGCGGGATGAAACGCGTTCCGGGGGACGCGACCGCGATACCGCTCGTGAACATGGTCGACGACGAGGCCGACGAGGCGGTCGCGAGACGGATCGCCGCGGTGGTCCGGAAAGAGGCGTTAGACCGTCCCATCGACGTCCCGCGGATCGTTCTCGCCCGGATGCGGGACGCGACGGTCGTCGATGTCGTCGATGTCGTCTGACCGGGCGACGTGTGACGGATGGATGTGGATGGCCAGACGGATGGATGTGGATGGCCAGACGGATGGATGTGGATGGCCAGACGGATGTGGACGCCGACCTCCCGTGAGGAACTATAAGACGATCCCCCGACCTACGGAGGGTATGGAACGTACCGTGACGGTAGTGCCGGAAGCGGGATTGCACGCGCGACCCGCCTCGAAGCTCGTGCAGACGACCAATCGGTTCGACGCCGAGGTGTCGATCGGTCGAGTCGAGAGCTCCGACGGAGCGGAGACGGACGAACGAAACGGGGCGGAAGTGCCCAGCGAGGAACACGTGGCCGCCGAGGCGGGGGAGCTCGTCCCGGCCAACAGCATGCTCTCGGTGACCGGGCTCAACGTCGCGCACGGCGAGTCGGTCCGCGTCGTCGCCGAGGGGTCGGACGCGGCGGCCGCGCTCGACGCGGTCTGTGCGCTACTCACGACCCCGGTCGAGGATGACGAGGACGGTGACGACGAGTGAGAACGCTCGACGGTGTCGGGAGTACGCCCTTGGCCGGCGTCGGAACCGCACGTTGGTACCGGCCCGACGAGGCGCTGACGCTCCCAGAGCGACCCGACTCGGAGGCGGACACGGAGGTAGACGCGGAAGCGGTCGACCCGACGGTCGAACGCGAACGGTTCGACGCGGCCCGCGACGCGGCCCGTGACGGGATCCGTCTCGCTCGGGAGCGCGCCATGGAGCGCGTCGGGGAGGAGGAAGCCGCGGTGTTCGAGGCACACGAGGCGTTCCTCGACGACCCGGGGCTCGTCGACGATATCGAGGGTGCCATCGACGCCGGAACGCTCGCCGAACACGCGGTTCACGACCGCTTCGACGAGGCTATCGGCCAGTTCGAGGGGATGGAGGGGAAGATGGCCGAGCGGGCGGACGACCTCCGTGACGTCCGGGATCGGCTGCTCCGCGCGCTCCTCGACGCCGCGACCGTCGACCTCTCGGCGCTGCCGTCGGGAACCGTGCTGCTGGCGGAGCGGCTCACCCCGAGCGACACCGCGACGCTGGACCCGGCCGCGATCGCGGGGATCGCGACCGCGGCCGGCGGTCGAACCGCCCACGCCGCGATCATCGCGCGATCCCTGTCGGTCCCGGCCGTGGTCGGCGTCGGTGACGAGCTCGCCGGGATCCCCGACGGCGCGTCCGTCCTCGTCGACGGCGACGCCGGCGAGGTCGTCGTCGATCCCGACGCGTCTCGGCGTGCGGCTGCCGAGGGGACGGAGACGACGGTCGTCGAGGAGCGCGTCTCGACCCGGGACGGGACGCCGATCGAGGTCGCGGCGAACGTCGGGAGCGCGGCCGAGATCGGCCCGGCGAGCGACCGTGGTGCGGACGGGATCGGGCTGTTCCGCACGGAGTTCCTCTTTCTCGATCGCGAGGCCCCGCCCGACGAGGAGGAACAGTACGCGGCCGTCTCCGCCGCGCTCGACGCGTTCCCCGACGACCGGGTCGTCGTCAGGACGCTCGACATCGGCGGCGACAAGGACGTCCCGTACCTCGATCTCCCGGCCGAAACCAACCCGTTTCTCGGTCGACGTGGGATCCGCCTGTCGCTGTCCGACCACGCCGGTCTGTTCGAGACGCAGCTGCGGGCGCTGTTGCGCGCCGCCGCGACGGACGGGGGCGGCCGCTTGGCGGTCATGTTCCCGATGGCGACGCGGGTCGAGGAGATCGACGCGGCGCTGGAGCGGATCGACGCGGTCGCGGCCGACCTCGATGCGGCGGGGATCGACTACGCGATACCGGAGCTCGGGGCCATGGTCGAGACGCCGGCCGCGTCGTTCGTGGCGGACGCGCTCGCCGCACGACTCGATTTTCTCAGTATCGGCACGAACGACCTCACGCAGTACGTGATGGCCGTCGACCGCGAGAACGACGCGGTGGGCGACTACCACGATCCGCTTCACCCGGCGGTGTTGCGGGCGATCGACCGAACAACGACGGCCGCGATGGCCACAGACGGGGACGTGTGGGTCGGGATGTGCGGCGAGATGGCCGGCGACCCGGAGCTGACGGCGCTGCTCGTCGGGCTCGGACTCGACGAGCTCAGCATGAGCGCCGTGACGATCCCGGCGGTGAAACGACGGGCTCGGGAGGTCGACGCGGCCGAAGCCCGCGCGCTCGCAGTCGACGCTCTCGCGTGTGAGACCCGCGAAGCGGTCCGGGAGCTGCTCGGGACGTAGCGGTGGTCCGCGGGCCGCTACAGCTTCTCGACCTCCCGTGCCGCCTCAGCCTGCTCTTTGACCGTCTCCAAGGTCGCATCGGGGTCGGTCGCCGCGACCGCCGCGTTGACCGCGCCTTCGAGCACGGGTGCGTCCGCGATGACCGCGTGGAGGTCGGCCATCTCGATCGCCACATCGGCGTTCATCACCGCGCTGCCGAGGTCGACGAGAACGACGACGCCGTCGCCGTCGTCGGCCGCGGCGAGCGCCGCCGTGATCGCGTCCGGAACGGTTCCGATCCCACCCTGTCCGTCGCCGCCGACGGCCTCGATGCGAGTGTCTCCGGCCATCTCGGCGGCGATCTCGCGGATCCCAGTCGCCGCGCGCTCGCTGTGTGAGACGACGACGAGCCCGACGCTCACGAGTCCCCCTCGGCGTCCACCTTGCTGTTCGTCCCGTCCGCGTCCGTCCCGTCCGTCTCCTCGTCCGGGATCGTCGGCGAGGTCGCGTCCACGTCCGGGATCGGTTCGTCGAGCCGATCCGCTGCCGTCTCCAGCAGCTCTTCCAGGATGAACAGCGTGCTCGTCGCGCCGGGGTCCTGGTGGCCGACCGACCGCCAGCCGAGGTAGGAGGCACGCCCCTTCCGCGCGCGGAGGGGAACGGTGAACGCCACACCGCGCTCTGCTGCGTCGACTGCCCTCGCGAGCGCTTCGAGCGGCGGCCGGTCGTCGGTCTCGATCGACTTCTTGAACGTGTGAACCGCCGGCGTCAGCGCGTCCACCATCGTCACGTCACCGACGCGGGCGTCGCCGCGGTCCGTCACCTTCTCCAGATACGTCTCCGCGAACGCGACGGCCGTCTCGGCGGTGACGCCCCCCTCCAGCTCCGCGCCCGCGAACACCAGCGACCCGCCGAACAGCGGCCCCGACGCGCCCCCGACCTCGGACATGAGCGTCTTCCCGACCGTCTTTGCGACCGTCTCCGGGTCCCGGTCGTCGAGGTCGTGTGCGGCGTCAGCGGCGGCCGCCCACCCCCGCGCCATGTTCCCGCCGTGGTCCGCGTCGCCGATGGCGGAGTCGAGCTGTGTGAGGTGGTCGCGCTCCGCCTCGATCCGCTCCGCGACCCGTTCGACGGCCGCGACGACCGCGTCGCCGTTCCCGCTCATCGGACGCTCAGTCCGGGGGTGTCGGCCGGCGCATCGAACAGCGTCTTCAGCTCGTCGTCGAGCACGCACACCGTGACGGAGACGCCCGCCATGTCGAGCGAGGTCATGTAATCGCCGACCCACGCGTCGTGCGTCTCGATCCCGCGCTCGCCGAGCAGTTCTTGAAGCCGCCGATTGACGACGAACAGCTCCATCTCCGGCGTGCCGCCCATCCCGTTGACGATCGTGAGCACCTCCGCCCCCTCCTCGACGTCGAGGTCCTCCAGTACGGCCTCGGTCAGCTCGTCCGTCACCTCGTCCGCGGGCATCGTGTCGGTGCGCTCGGTGCCCGGCTCGCCGTGGATCCCGATCCCCAGCTCGATCTCGTCGTCCCCCAGGTCGAACGTCGGCTCACCCTTCTCCGGCGTGACACACGAGGTGAGCGCCATCCCCATCGTGCCCACGTTGTCGATCACCTTCTCGGCGACGCGTTTGACCTCCGCCAGCTCCGCGCCCTCTGCGGCTTTCGCGCCCGCAGCCTTGTGGACGAGGATCGTCCCGCAGACGCCCCGTCGGCCGGAGGTGTACAGCGAGTCCTCGACGGCGACGTCGTCGTCGACGACGACGCTCTCCACTTCGATCCCCTCCATCTCCGCCAGCTCGATGGCGGTCTCGAAGTTCATCACGTCGCCTTCGTAGTTTTTGATGATGGCGAGTACGCCCTCGTCGCCGGCGCACGCGCCGATCAGCGCCTCGAACTCGTCGGCAGTCGGCGAGGAGAACACGCCGCCTGCGGCCGCCCCGTCGAGCATCCCGTCGCCGATGTAGCCGGCGTGAGTCGGTTCGTGGCCGCTCCCGCCCCCCGTGACGAGGTTCACCTTGTCCAGCGGCGCGTCCTCGCGGACGAGTACCTGCGTGTCGGGGAGCCGGCGGAGCCGGTCGGGGTACGCCGCGAGCATCCCGTCGAGCATTTCGTCGACGACGTCGTCCGGATCGTTGATGAGTTTCTTCATGATCGACGTACACACTGTCCCGTGACCGGTTAAAGATGGTGGCGTGAGCGGTCGTACGGGCGATTCTCGGCGAAGCTGTCCGCTGGACTTATAACACCTCATTCGTCGGCTGTGTTGAAACCCTCCAACGCTGATACGGGCTCCGTGCCGAGTACAGGGCGCGTATCTCGCAGACCTGTTTCGGAGTACGCGAACAAACTCGTACCGAGTTAGGTATCGAGTTCGGCAGCGAGGAACACCCAGTGTTCGTCTCTGTCATCGCTCTTTCTCCGAAAACGGAGGGTTCAACCAAACGGTACCGAACCATTCGCGGCTTAGCCCGTCGTCCTCTTCGTGAAACGCGTCGACGCATGTGGCGTTGCTTCGGCACCCGATGCAGGGTCTAGATCGAAACCTCCGACTGCCTCGGCGATCGGTCTGACAAACTCAGCTGGTGTGCCGAACTCATCACTGCTGTTCTCGTGGAACTCGTGTGAGAACAGGCTCACACGAGGATCACCACCAGGTTGACGGCGGCGACGACCGCGCCGATCACGGCGACCCCGAAGCCGACCCACGGGGAGACGTCGAGCGCGTCGGCGGCGGTCGGCCACGCGAGACAGCACACGGTGACCGCGGCGAGCATAACGAGCACCGTCGGCAGCTCGCCGAGCTCGAGGAGCCCGCGAACGACGGGGTTGGCTTCGCCGTCGACGCCGGCGACCCGCGCCGCGCCGATCGTCGTCGCCGTGGACCCGGCGGAAGTCGACCGGGACGTGGGAACCGCACGATAGGCAGTCGCTCCGGACACGCTCAGAACGGAGCGACATCACGCCGAGACCACCTCGGCTACCCCTGATCGCGGGACGGCACGGACCACCGGCTCAAAATATTCCCGGACAATTCCACGAGAGCGGTCGCTCGTGAGTAGTAGAGTACCGAAATTGGGTGGCTGGGGAGTCCCAGCCCACCAATTTACTCGGGTCGCGCCCGAGTTTAATTAAGGTGGGCCAACACGGATTTGAACCGTGGACCTCCCGGTTATCAGCCGAGCGCTCAACCTGACTGAGCTATTGGCCCAGGTGAGCGCATTCAGTAGTTCCGTGGGTAGGATTTTAAGGGTTTCCTTTCGGTAGCAGGTCGCCGTCCGGTGGTTTCTCACACGGACCGTGTGACGGGACTACGCCGTCGACCCCGAAGCGCCCCTGATTTCGAAGCGCCGCCCCACAACCGCTCAGTACGCGCCGATTATCCGCTCCGCCCGTCGTCGTCCTCAACCGTGTAGTCGACGTCGACGACATCGTCGCTATCGTCCCCGTTGTCGCCGCCGAACCCGGCCGCACCACTCGTGTCGCCGCCGTCGTCCGGGTCACCATCGCCACCCACCCCGCCGGGGAACCCGTCACCGGGGAAGTCGCTCTCGTCGAACCCGCTGGCGTCACCGAACCCGGCCGCGCCGCCGACCCCCGAGCCCTCGCCGTCGTTCGGAAACCCGCCGATGTACACGTTTCCAGTGGCGAACCCGCCCGTCTCGCGGTCGATGTACGGGACGACGACGTACTTCTTGACGGCCATGCGGATCGGGACGCGGGTGAGCGGGAGCGCGAGCAGGAACCCGATCGCGTCGGTGACCAACCCCGGCGTGAGCAGGAACGCGCCCGCAGCGATCAACAGGCCGCCGTCGAGCAGCTCATCTGTCGGGGGCCGTCCCTGCGCGAGCTTCCGTTGGACCCGCGCGAGCGTCGCACGCCCCTCGGCGCGCAACAGGAGCATCCCGAGGATCGCGGTTAACACCACCAGCCCGACGGTCATCGCCGGTCCGAGTCGTGTCGCGACGTAGACGAGGAACAGCGCGTCCACGAGGGGTACGACGAGGAGCAGTGCGAGCAGCGTTCGCGGGCGCATGGCCCAAACTTTCCGCCCGGCACCCATAGCCCTTTTCGTCGCGGCCGAAGAGCGTCGGGCCAGTCCGGCCTACCGATCCCGTACCGACCCGCGACCGCCACCGCTTTGACCGACCGGTCCGACTCAGCCCTATGGATCTCGTCGGCTCGCTCGGCCGCGACCCCCCGGACCGCGAGTCGTTGCCGCGGTGGGCCGCACCGCTCCCGAAGACGCTCGAGGATATCGCCTATCGGTTCGTGTGGGTCATCGTGGCGATCAACCTGGCGGGGACCGCGTTCGGCTTCTGGTACTACCGGTTCCAGTTCGGCCGCCACCCCGTGGAGATGTGGCCGTTCATCCCCGATAGCCCGCTGGCAACGCTGTTTATCGCGCTGGCGCTGGCGTCGTGGGCGGTCGGCCGGTCGAGCGACACCCTCGCTACACTGGCCTTTTTCGGGAACATCAAGCTCGGGCTGTGGACGCCGTACGTCCTCGTCGCCTTCTCTCCGGGGTTCCTCGCGAACTCCGGGCCCGCCATGTACGCGTTCTTGTTCGTGAGTCACCTCGCGATGGTGGTCCAAGCGTTCGTGCTCCACCGGATGACGGACTTCCCGGTCAAGGCGGTCGTGATCGCGACGACGTGGTACACGGTCGACCTGCTGATGGACTACTTCGTCCCGCTCGTGGGAGACGTTACCCACACGTCGGTGCCGTACGCAGGGAGCACGCCCTGGTTCACGACGACCGTCCTGCAGGTCGCGGCCGCCGGGGCAGTGACGCTTACCGTGATCCCGCTGTTCCTCGCGCTCGGTACCCGGGTGGCGACGTTGCGGGCGCGGGACGCCCCCGAAAACCCGGCTCGGTGAGGACGGCGGCGGTGCGAGCGCACGTTCAGTTAAGTGTACACGCGACGACGGGACGGTATGGACGTGTATGAGCGTCTCGCCGACCTCGCGGTCACGATCGAGTCGGTCGGGCGTCGACGGTACACCGCGGCCACGACGAGTGGATTCGAGCGAACGACGACGGAGTTCCGGCTGGAGGGTGACGGCGTCATCGGCCGCGGAGAGGACGTCACTTACGAGACGGCCGACCACGACGCGCTCGCGGGGACCGACCCGGTCGATCTCGAGGGTGAGTGGACGATAGCCGAGCTGTCCGCCGCGCTCGACGAGATCGACCTGTTCGCCGCGAAGTCGCCCGAACAACAGGCTTCCCGGAACTACCGTCGCTGGGCGGTCGAGAGCGCGGCGCTCGACCTCGGCTTGCGGCAGGCCGACACGAGCCTCGGGGCGTTTCTCGGGATCGAACCCGATCCGGTCCGGTTCGTCGTCTCGACGCGACTCGGCGACCCGCCCACGACCGACCGGGTACGAGAGCTGCGCGAACGCGACCCCGACGTGGAGTTCAAGCTCGACCCGACGCCCGACTGGCCGGAGTCCGTGTTCGTCGAGCTCCGCGAGACGGACGCCGTTCGCGTGCTCGATCTCAAAGGGTGGTACGAGGGGACCGACGTCGACGTACCGGCCGATCCCGAGCTGTATCGGGACGTGCTCGCCGCGTTCCCGACCGCGATCGTCGAGGACGCGGCGTTCACCCCGGAGACGACGCCACTTCTCGAGCCCCAGGCGGACCGGCTCGCCTTCGATTACCCGATAGACGGTGTCGATTCCCTGCAGTCGCTCCCCGTCGACCCGGGCTGGTGTAACGTCAAGCCCTCCCGGTTCGGCACGCTGGAGTCGGTGTTCGAGACGATCGCGTACTGTCGCAGCGAGGGGATCGCGATGTACGGGGGCGGACAGTTCGAGCTGGCGAGCGGCCGAACCGCGATCCAGACGCTCGCGGCGCTGTTCTACCCCGACGCCCCGAACGATGTCGCACCCCGGGCGTACAACGACCCCGACGCGTCGCCACCGTACCCCCGGAGTCCGGTCCGGCCGGACGCCGACGCCGTCGGTTTCGAGTTCTGAGCCCGCCCGCTACGAGACGAACTTCAGGAGGTCGTCTCGGTTGTGGTCGTGGAACCGCTCGCGGAGACACGACTCGAGCGCGTCGATGTCGCCGCGCTTCGCACAGATCGGCGCGACCGTGTCGGTCCACTGCTGCCACGGCGGGTACAGTCCGAGCCGGTCGCAGATCGCGTCCAGCCGCTCGTCGAGGTCGTCGATCTTGTCGGTCTTGTTCACGGCGACGATCGGGTCGACACCGACCTCTTGGAGGAACCCGAACATCTCCACGTCGTGCGGGACGTTCCCGCGCTCCGTGTGGCGGTCGATGATGTCGACCGCACTTTTCCCGTCGATGACGACGACGCCGGCGAGGATCGCCTCGGCGTTGTCCTCGACGTACCGCACGACGTCGGTCTTGATCTCCTCACGGCGATCGGCTTCGACGCCGGACATGAACCCGAACCCCGGTAAGTCGGTGAACATGAACGACTCGCTCGCCCAGTCGTAGTGGTTCGGCTGCCGTGTCACGCCCGGCTTCCCGCCGGTCGAGAAGTCGTGGCCCGTCAGCTCGCGCATCAGCGTGGATTTCCCCACGTTCGACCGCCCCACGAGGACGACCTCGGCGTCGCGGTCCGGTCGGTTCTCGAACATACGTCCCTTGAACGGCCGACCCGGTTAAAAGGCGCGTCGCGCGGCCGGGTCAGGCGATCACGGCGTCATCTGCCGATTCAGGCGATCACGGCGTCATCTACCGATTCAGGCGACCACGGTGTCGTCGGTGGGCGGTTCCTCCGACTCCGGGGTGTCCGACTCGATCCGCTCGTTGACGCTCGCGAACGCCGAGCCGAACATCCGGAACACGGCCACCTGCCCGTAGAACTGGACGAATGGGAGGAGCAGCAGCCCGATAACCGTCACCGCGAGGACGCCCGAGACGATCCAGACGACGAACGCCACGACGATCGGCAGGATCACGGCGGTGAGGTACTCCGTGCTCAGCAGCGTCGGCTTCAATAGCCCGACATCGAACGCCGCGGAGATTTCGCCACGGGTCGCGTACGCGCCGAGCGCCGCCGGCACCGCGTAGTAGATCAGGAACAGGACGGGGATGAACGCGAGCAGCATGAACACCCCGATGAGGCCGACGACGGCACCCAGATCGCCGCCAAGCGCCCCGCTCACGCCGAGCACGACGACGGCGAGTATCGAGTACAGCGTGATCGGTACGAACGTGTACGCGAACGCGATCACCGTCCCGATGACCCCTTTCATGAACATGTCTCCCCAGTCCTCGAACTCCGGGGGCGTCTCCTCGCCCTCGATCGTCGTTTCGAGGACTCGAACGAGATAGCCGAGGACGATGAACACCGGGATCAGGAACACCGAGAATGCCGTCAGCACGCCGCCGATGATCACTCGACCGATCCAGTCACCGCGTATCGGGTACGACAGCCCGTCTTCTAACATACCGCAAACGGTTCCGTGACTGATATATAAATCCCCCGGTAGTTGAGATCGTTCCGATCGGAACGTACTCCGGTCGTGTCGGGCCGTTTAATCCATCGGCGGTCAATGTTTCGACATGGATAAGCAGACCGTTCGCGAGGCCGTGTGGGACGCGCTCGAGGACCGCGGGGAGGCCCGGTTCCCGTTCCCGCCACACGGGCGGATCCCGAACGTCGCCGGCGCGACAGACGCGTGTGATCGACTGACGGAGACGGGGGCGTGGGAGACTGCGGAGACGATGAAGGCGAATCCGGACGCGCCACAGCTGCCCGTTCGGCGAGCCGCGCTACGTGCCGGCAAGACGGTGTTCGTGGCGCAACCCCGGCTCCGCGATCCCGACCCGTTTCTCCGGCTCGACCCGGACGACGTGGACGACATCGACGAGGCGACCACCGTCTCGGGCGTGTCGGCACACGGCGTCCCGGTCGGACCCGAATCGGTCCCCCACATCGACCTCGTCGTCTCCGGGTCCGTGGGCGTGACGACCGAGGGTGCGCGGATCGGGAAGGGAGAGGGATACAGCGACCTCGAATGGGCCGTGCTCCACGAGCTCGACGCGGTGGACGACGACACGACCGTCGCGACGACCGTTCACGAGCTGCAGGTTCTCGACGGGCCCGCTTCCCCGATCGCCGACCCGGAGACGCTCCCCGAGCCGGACGGACACGACGTGCCGATTGACCTGATCGTGACCCCCGAGCGGGTGATCCGAACGGGGGCCGACGCTCCACGGCCGACCGGGGTCGACTGGGAGGCTCTCGACGCGGCACGGCTCGACGCGATCCCGGTACTGGCCGAGCGCGCGCCCGATCGAGGGTGATCCGAGTCGGATCCTCCTCTCGATGGGCCGTCAGACGCTTATCGTTCTCGCCCGACCGCCGAGAGATCGATCCCGGTCGTGTAGTTGATCGTGTTCCGGTTCGGGATCGCGTACGAGAACACGTCCTCGGCGTTGAGGAACGTGTCGAGGTCGCCGTACTCTTTCCGGAGCGTGCTGTAGGAGTAGCTCCAGTGTCGGGTTCCTCGCGTTTCCACCAGTCCGTCGGGAACATCGAAGGCGTCCCACTCCATTACCGCCGCGGCGAGGTCGACGAGCCCCTGTAGCTCCTTCCGGCTGGTGGTGGGGTCCTCGAACGTACACTGGTACCCGCCGAGCCCGTGATGGCGCGATGTGACCTGTCCGCGCCCCCGTTCGAACCCTGTCCGTTCGATCCGTGGATAGAGCTCGTCGGCCAACCGCTCCTCGAAGTACGCCGTGTCGGTCCACTCGAACGAGGTCGTCAGGCTCTCGATCGGGACCCATTCGAACAGCCAGTCGCGCACGTTGTCCCGGAACCGATGCGACTGCGCGTTGATCCACGACGAGTCCGGCAGCCAGTACAGTAGTTTCTGCGTCGGGGTCGGGGACGGCGACTCGCCGTGGAGCCACGTCACGAGGTGGAGCGTTCCCAGCGGGTACTTCCGGGAGAACGCTTCGTGCGTGACTCCCCGGAGGAGGTTGGGGTTCAACGAGCTCCCGTGTGGCTCGATCGCGTTCGTTCCGTCGAACTCCAGGATGTGGTGACCGATCGAAGCGATCTCCGGGTGGCTGATATCCAGGTCCA
The DNA here is from genome assembly GCF_055396225.1 of Halorubrum tibetense. Lineage (NCBI taxonomy): Archaea > Methanobacteriati > Methanobacteriota > Halobacteria > Halobacteriales > Haloferacaceae > Halorubrum > Halorubrum tibetense. The sequence continues at coordinate 3,023,375 of NZ_AP043742.1, read as the reverse complement.
CCCAGACGGCGTCGACCAGCTCATCACGAGTGACGCCATCCACCGTGTAGAGGCGGTCGAAGCCCGCGTAAAAGCCGATCGGCTCCCAGTCGAGGCGGTCGGCGAGGTACGCCGCCGACAGGATCGCGTCGATGTCGGCACCGATCACCATGGACTTGCCCGGCTCACCAGCCCACGGGAACCGTTCGAGAACCGTGTCCGGTGACGGTGGATCGACGAACTCGGAAGGCATACCCTAGCAGGCGGTCCTCGCCGTACAAACCAGTTATCATGAACGGGAGCACGCGTGGGGATCGACGACAGCTGATAGAGGAACCGTCGTACTCCCTACTGGCTAAACCGACGACACCGTGTTTATCGAAGCGACGAACTCGATGCTGTCAGGCGATCACGCCTTTGTAGAAAATGAGCGCTGGAGGATTTGAACCCCCGACAACTTGGTCCGAAGCCAAGCACTCTATCCAGACTGAGCTAAGCGCCCGTATTAGTTCGTATCCAACAGACGGTTTTAACTCCCGCGATCCGGAGTCGCTCGCGGCACCGACCGGCACGGGAATTTGTTGGTCGAGACGGACCCGTGACGATCGACGTTGGACACGACGCGCGCCGATCAAAAAGAATATTATTCGGTCTGGGTATGTTCTCTATAGTCGATGTATCCCGGTCGGACGGCACGTCTACTGTACGAGTGCCCGGAGTCGACTCGACGGCGGTTAAGGGACACACATGTATGATCTGAACCCCCACCTCGACGTCGAGGTGGAACCGGGAACGAACTTGCTTCTCACCGGTCCCCCCCTCACCGGGAAGCGCTCGCTCGCGATGGACGTCCTCGCGGCCGGCACGGACGCGGGCGAGGGGGCGATCGTCGTCACCACGAAGGACGGTGCCGACCGCGTCCTCAAGGACTACGAGAAGCGGACGCCGTACGAGGGAAAGCCGGTGGCGGTCGTCGATTGTGTCACCCGGCAGCAGGGCGTCGGCGACGTCCGCGAATCCGACCGGATCAAGTACGCCTCCTCACCGGTCGACATGACCGGGATCGGGATCAAGCTCTCCGAGTTCCTCCAGGCGTTCGGCGACCGTGGGATCGAGCGCAACCGGATCATGGTGCACTCACTGTCGACGCTGTTGATGTACTCGGACCTCCAGACGGTGTTCCGGTTCCTCCACGTGTTCACCGGCCGCGTGCAGAGCGTGAACGGGCTCGGACTGTTCAGTATCGACTCGACGGCCCACGACGAGCAAAGCCTCAACACGCTCAAGCAGCTATTCGACGGGATCGTCACCGTCTCCGAGGACGACGACCCCGAGATCAGGCTGGCTTAAGCGGGGACGCGAGGCTTTAGGACGCTCCGTCGCGGACTCATACGTATGCCGATCACCAACGACGCGGGACTCGAACGCGCGCTCGACGCGGAGACGATCGCCGTCGTCGGCTGTTCGACGACGCCCGGAAAGGCCGCACACGACGTGCCCGCGTACCTCCAGAAACACGGCTATCGGATCGTGCCGGTCAACCCGTACGCGGACTCGATCCTCGGCGAGCCCGCCTACGACGCCCTCGGCGATGTCGACGTGACTATCGACCTCGTGAACGTGTTCCGACCGAGCGAGGAGGTCCCGGAGATCCTCAACGCGGTCCGGGAGCGACATGCGGCGCGCGGGGACGCCGGGATCGCGTGGCTCCAGTTGGGGATCACGCACGATGCGGCGGCGGCCGCGGCCGAAGCGGACGGGATCGAGGTCGTCCAGGATCGGTGTCTAAAGGTCGAACACGGGCGGCTCCGCGGGTAGATAGGTCCCGAGTTCTCGCCCGGAAACGGGGCGTTCCGGTCGGCGACGGATCGTCGACGGTCTGGACTCCCACTCACCCCGCCCACCGACCGCAACGAAGCACTCCGGGATCAGCCCTCCCACTCCTCGAACGACCGGTACACGCCCTTCGAGAGGTACCGCTCAGAGGAGTCGGCGAAGACGGTGACGACGGTGTCGCTGGGGGCGTCGATCGTCCCCTCGGCGATGTCCCGGGCGACCCGTTTCGCGGCGACGGCGTTGGCAGCCGCCGAGGAGGCGACGAGCTGGCCCTCATCGCGGGCGAGTCTCGCCATCTCCTCGTGAGTGTCGCGGTCGGGTATCGCGTGGATCTCGTCGACGAGGTCGGGGTCGAACAGCTCGTTCGTCTCGATGTCGTGGGTGCCGATCCCCTCGGTCTTGTACTCCTCGTGATCGACGTCCTCACCGAAGAACTCGCGGTACGCGGAGCCCGCGGGTTCGACGGCGGCGACGTGGGTGTCGGGGTCGCGTTCGAGGAAGTACTCGGCCATGCCCATCAGCGTGCCGCCGGTGCCACACCCGGCGACCACGGCACCGACCTCGCCGTCAAGCGCCTCGTCGACCTCTGGGGCGGTCGTCGCGTAGTGTGCCTCGGCGTTGAGCGGGTTGGAGAACTGCTGGGGGACGACCGCGTTCTCCAGCTCCTCCGCGAGCTGGTGGGCGCGCTCGATAGCGAACCCCATCCCGTCCTCGCTCGGCGTGTTGATCACGTCCGCGCCGAGCGCGCGCATGAGCTGTTGTTTCTCGACGGAGAACCGCTCGGGCACGACGAACACCGCGTTGAGGTCGAGCTGTCCCGCCGCGACCGCGATCCCGATCCCGGTGTTGCCGGCGGTCGGCTCGATGACCGTTCCGCCGGGGTCGATAGTTCCCTCCTCGAGCATGCGTTCGAGCATGTACTTCCCGATCCGGTCTTTGATGCTCGCACCCGGATTGAACGACTCGAGTTTGGCGTACACCGGGGCCGCGTCCGGCGAATCGTGGACCCGGACGAGCGGGGTCTCCCCGATCGTCTCCAACACGGAGGGGAGGGGCTCGCGGTGGTCGGTCATGTAGTGGCAACTGTTGCCGGTCGGTTTGTGCTTTTCCATCCCCCACATCGTCGCCCCCATCCCGGACGGATCGAACAACACTTATGGCGCTCGTCCGGCTTCCGAAGGGTATGAGCGAGACCGATGCGCAGGCCGACGTGACGGTCGTCCTCCCGGACGGATCAGAACTCCACGTCCCGTCCGGGTCGACAGTCGAGGACGTCGCCTACGAGATCGGCCCCGGGCTCGGTCGCGACACCGTCGCGGGGAAGATCGACGGCGAACTCGTCGAGAAGCACGCCCCGGTCTACGACGGCGCGCGGATCGAGATCGTCACCGACCAGTCCGACGAGTACCTCCAAGTCCTCCGCCACTCGGCGGCCCACGTGTTTGCACAGGCCCTCCAGCGGCTCCATCCTGAAGCGACGCTCACGATCGGGCCGTACACCGACGAGGGGTTCTACTACGACGTGACCGACGTCGACCTCGACGAGGACGACCTCTCGGCTATCGAAGACGAGATGGACGCCATCATCGAGGCGGACTACGACATCGAACGCGTCGTCCGGTCGCGCGAGGACGCTCGCGAGATCTACGCCGAAAACGAGTACAAACGCGAGATCCTCGACGACGAAGCGTCCGGTGAGGAGGTCACCTTCTACAAACAGGACGGGTGGCAGGACCTCTGTCAGGGGCCTCACGTCGAGTCCACGGGCGAGATCGGAGCCGCGACCCTGCTCAACATCTCCTCGTCGTACTGGCGCGGCGACGAGGAGAACGACACGTTGACCCGCGTGTACGGTACCGCCTTCGCGACCGAGGCGGCCTTGGCGGAGCACCTCGAGATGCGCGCGGAGGCCAAAGAGCGCGACCACCGAAAGATCGGCCAGGAGATGAACCTGTTCTCGATTCCGACGGTGACCGGTCCCGGTCTCCCGCTGTATCACCCGCCGGGCAAGACCGTCCTCCGAGAGCTCTCGGATTTCGCGAACGAGCTGAACCGTGAGAACGGGTACGAGGAAGTCGAGACGCCACACGTGTTCCGAACGGAGCTGTGGAAGCAGTCGGGCCACTACGAGAACTACAAGGACGACATGTTCCTCCTCGACGTGAACGACGAGGAGTACGGCCTGAAGCCGATGAACTGCCCCGGCCACGCGACGATCTTCGACCAGTCGACTTGGTCGTATCGAGACCTTCCGAAGCGGTACTTCGAGAACGGGAAGGTGTACCGGAAGGAGCAGCGCGGCGAGCTCTCCGGGCTCTCGCGAGTCTGGTCGTTCACCATCGACGACGGCCACCTGTTCGTGCGCCCCGACCAGATCCGCGCGGAGATCGAGTCCGTCATCGACATGATCTTCGAAGTGGTCGAGACGCTGGATCTGGAAGTCGACGTCGCGCTCGCGACCCGACCCGACAAGTCCGTCGGCGGCGACGATATCTGGGAGTCCGCCGAGGAACAGCTCCGTGACGTGCTCGAATCCGGCGGCTACGACTACGATATCGAGCCGGGCGACGGGGCGTTTTACGGCCCGAAGATCGACTTCGGCTTCGAGGACGCGCTGGGTCGGGTGTGGGACGGCCCGACCGTCCAGCTCGATTTCAACATGCCAGAGCGGTTCGATCTCTCCTACACCGGCGAGGACAACGAGGAGCACCGGCCGGTGATGATCCACCGTGCGCTGTACGGCTCCTACGAACGCTTCTTCATGGTGCTGATCGAGCATTTCGACGGGGATTTCCCGCTGTGGCTCGCGCCCGAGCAAGTCCGGATCCTGCCCGTCTCCGACGAGTCGCTCGGGTACGCCCACCGCGTAAAGAACGCGCTCGCGGAGGAGGGGTTCCGCGTCGAGGTCGAGGACCGCGACTGGACCGTCGGCCGCAAGATCCGTCAGGGCCACGACGACCGGCTCCCGTACATGCTGATCGTCGGTCCCGACGAGGAGTCGTCCGGGACGATCTCCGTCCGTGACCGCTTCGAGAACGAGGCCGACGAGGTCGATCCCGACGCCTTCGTCGATCACCTCGTCGCCGAGCGCGACGAGAAACGGACCGAACCGGACTTCCTCGCGGAGTGACCCGCCGCGGGGTCGTCCTGTCCCGTGAGTAGCGTCTCCGCGACTCGCGTCCCGTGTACCCTCGGAACGCCCTTGGTCTCGTTTCCACAGCCACCCGCCTGTTATCGCCCTCGCGACCGCCGTCCTTTTGCGCGTTGCCCGCGCCTGTCGATCTATGAGCCAGATGCCGGAGCAGTCACGGCCGGCCGAAGAACCGCCAGACGTCGGCGAGCTAACGCCGCCCGACCGGACCCTGATGGGTCCTGGCCCGAGCGATGTCCATCCCCGGGTGTTGCGCGCGATGAGTACGCCGCTCGTCGGCCATCTCGACCCGTCGTTCATCGAGGTGATGAACGAGGTACAGGAGCTGTTACGCTACACGTTCCGCACCGATAATCAATGGACGATCCCGGTGTCGGGTACCGGATCCGCAGCGATGGAGGCCGCCATCGGTAACCTCGTCGAGCCCGGCGACACCGCCCTCGTCCCGACGAACGGCTACTTCGGCGGGCGGATGGCCTCGATGGCCGAGCGGGCAGGCGGGGAGGTCGTCACCGTCGACGCCCCGTGGGGTGAGCCCCTCGACCCCGCGGACGTTGCGGACGCCTTCGACGACCACCAGCCGGACGTGTTCGGGTTCGTCCACGCGGAGACGTCGACCGGCGTGCGACAGCCCGACGTGTCCGAGCTGACCGACATCGCGCACGCCCACGACGCGTACGTCGTCGCCGACGCGGTCACGTCGCTCGGCGGCGTGGAGTTCCGCGTCGACGAGTGGGACCTCGACGCCGCCTACTCGGGGCCACAGAAGTGTCTCTCCTGTCCCCCGGGCGCGAGCCCGCTCACCCTCTCCGACCGCGCGATGGACAAGGTGCTCGACCGGGAGACGGAGCCGCGATCGTGGTACCTCGACCTCTCGTTGCTGGAGGGGTACTGGGGTGAGGACCGCGCGTACCACCACACTGCCCCGATCACCAACGTGTACGCGCTTCGGGAGGCGCTTCGCCTCGTCGCCGAGGAGGGGATAGAGGCGCGATGGGACCGCCATCGCGCGATCGCGAGCGACCTCAAAGCCGGGGTGCGGGAGCTCGGCCTGGAAATGAATGCGCCCGACGCGTACTGGCTCCCCAGCCTCAACGCGGTCCGGGTCCCCGACGGCGTCGACGACGCTACAGTCATCGACTACCTGCTCACCGAGTACGACATCGAGGTCGCCTCCGGACTCGGCGACCTCGCCGGTGAGGTCTGGCGGATCGGCTGTATGGGGTACTCCGCGCGGCCGAAGAACGTCGAGTACCTGCTCGCGGGGCTGGCGGAGGCACTGGCAGCGGAAGGGTTCGAGGGGTAGCGTCGCCCGTCCGCTCGAACGACTCAGGTGGTCGATTTACTCGGACGGCTCGCAACGCGGTACCGACCCTCGAACGGGGTTTTAGTGACCCCGACGGCTACTGCCGGTATGTCCGACGTCTTCGGCCGGGCGATCCGCGACCACTTCCGCGACGAGCGGACCGAGCCGCTCTATCACTCCGACGGGGCGGCCGCCGTCGAACACCCGATCGAGTCGTTCTACTTCACCCCGTTCGACCCCGACGCGGGGACGAACGGCTGGCTGGCCGACCACCTCCAGGGGCCGCTCGTCGACCTCGGTGCCGGGACCGGCCGACACGCGCTGTACTTCCAGGATCGGTTCGAGACGATCGCTATCGAACCGAGCCCGGCGCTCGTGGAGACGATGCGTGACCGTGGCGTCGAGGACGCCCGTGAGGCCGACATGTTCGAGCTGCGCGAAACGTTCGGGCGCGACCGATTCGGCTCGGCGCTCGCGAACGGGACACAGCTCGGCCTCGCGGGGTCGATGCGTGGGCTCTCGGCGTTCCTCGGCGACCTCGCGTTCGTCACTCGGCCGGACGCTACGGCGGTCGTCGACTGTTACGACCCAAGCCATCCCGACACCGCCGAGCTGATCGGCTACCGCGACGACCCGACACCGGGGCTCGCCCACCGCGTGATGTTCTTCGAGTACGAGGGGGATCGGAACCCGATCCTCCAGTTGCGGCTGTTCAGCCCGGACAGACTCCGCGAGGCCGCGATCGGCACCGGTTGGGAGGTGACGGACATCGTTCGTGGCGACGGCTCGAATCACCACTACCGCGCGGCGCTGGCGAAACGGTGATGCCCCTCTTCATCCGTCGATCTCGGCGAGGATCCGCTCGCGGATCGGTTCGGCGTCGACCGGTGCCCACGCCTCGATGTCGTAGGTGACGTCGGCGAGCGTCTCCAGCCGCTCCGTGTCTCCGGCGTTGATCGCGTCGATCGCGTCGGCCGAGAGCCGATCGAGGACCGCATCCGACAACGCCTCTCGGTCGACCTCGCGGTCCGGGACGTCGAGGATGTGCGGCAGATCCTCGGCGCCCTCGGGAAGCTGAGGGAACGCCGCCGGGCCCACCGCGAGAAAAGTCGGGTCCCGGTCCGAACCGGTCGAATCGTCGTCGGGGTCGGTTGGATCGACGGGATCCCCGTCGACCGACACCGCCGATCGGGGCGTGGGCACGATCGCGTACTCCGCGACACCGACGTCGATCGCGGCCGCGATCGCCGCGTCGTCCACCTCGGTCCGTCGTTTGAACGCGAGCTCGGAGAGCGCGCGGGACAGCTCCGCGCGGGTTACCGAGCCGAACAGGTCGACCACCCCGGCGAGGTCGTCGCGGGCGGCAACACTGGGCGCGGGGTCGTCGGTCTCCCCACTGTCGGCCACTACTCGTCACCCCCGATCGAGCCGTCGGTGTTCGACGCCGGTGACTCTGCCGTGTCGGCCGGGCGGTCTCCCCTCTCGTCGATCACGGCCTCCAGATCCCCGCGAGCCGCCTCGGCGACCGCTTCGGGCGCGAGGGGGGCGTCGTTCCACGCCGGTAGCCGAGTGTCGGGCTCCGGGGGTGCGATCGCCTCGGCGTACGTCGCCACTTGCTCGCGCTCGTCCGGGCCGTCGTACGCCAACCCGTTGAACGCCGCGTCCGTCGCGTATCGTCGGACGAGTCGATCGGCGGTTTCGCGGTATCGTGCGGGGAGCGTCCCGTAATCGACATCGACGCCGGCGTCGGCCACCGCCCGCAGCGTGGCAGCCCCGACCGCGCGGCTCATGTCCGCCAGCCCGGTCGGCCCCTCGACGGAGCGGTGGTCGTGCTCGTACCTCCCGAGGTCCACCTGTGCGCTTCCCTCGAAGCCGGCGTGAGCGAACGCCTCGCCGAGCGTACCGACCTCCAACCCCCAGCCGCGCTGGACCCGGAGCCGCGAGACGAGGTCGGTCGTCGCCGCGAACTCGCCGGCGAGCGCGTAGCGGAACGCCTCCAAGTACTCGAGCACCGGGGCGTCGTGGGCGTCTGCGAGCGCGCGGACGAGCGGCCGGAAAAAGAGCCGGAACAGTCGACCGTATAGCGCCCCGTCCTCGACGCGGGCGTAGTACCCCTTCGAGAACTCGTGGCCGTGGGCGATCGGGAACAGCAGTCGATTCACGAACGCGGGCGAGTACGTCTTCGTGTCCGCGTCGTGGACGACGACGAACTCCTCGGTCAGCGCCCGGCCGAGCGCGAGCCACACGTCTCGGCCCTTCCCGCGGTCGCCGTCGACGCCCCGGTTCCCGAGCAGGGAGTCGAGGCGCGGGCCGTCACACCACAGCGTCTCCACATTGAGGTCGAACCCGTCCAGCCAGTCGGCGAACGGCCCGGCGCGCTCGGGGGTCGCTCGTAACGGGACGATCACCCGTGCGGGGTCGACGCGTTCGAGGGCAGTAAGGACGCGCTCGGCCGCGAGCGTGCCGTACTCGCGTTCCGTCATCGGCACCACGACCGCCGCGCGGCCGGTGGGGGCGTCCGGCCGGTGGTCCGTCAGCGCGTGAAGCGTCGTCACGCGCTCCTGTACGTACTCCATTAGCGGATCAAAGGGGGACGAGCCCCTAAATACGCACGATACCGGGGGATCCGACGTCGTGAGTGCGGGGTTCGACAGCGTGAGTGCGGGATGCGATGACACAACACCGCGACGCGACGACTAACCGGTTCAGGGGTGCGCCGCCCCGCCCGGAACTCGTCCGATCGCGTTCAACAGCGCATAGACAGCCACGAGCCCGCCGAGCCCGCCGGCGAGAGCGAGGAACACGGTGTCGTAGGCGACGCCAGCCTCGATCGCTTCGCCGACGACCCAGGAGCCAGCTGCCTGCGTCGTCATCATCCCCGCGGAGAAAACCGCGTACGCCGACGCCCGGGTCGCGTCGGGCAGCGAGTCGAGCAGGTACGTGTCCCCAGCGGGGAACAGCATGTGGATGGTGAAGCCGACGAGAAGGCTGGCGGCGACGATCCCGACGATCCCCGTCGCGTACACCGCGAGGACGATGCTGGCGACGAACGCCGTCACGATCCCGAGGATGTACGGCACGTGGGGGAGCCGGTCAGCGAGGTCGCCGGAGACGAGGAACGCGGGGACGCCCGCGGCGAAAATGACGGTGAGCAGGTTTCGGGCCGTCGCAGGTGCGAGTCCTTTGTCGATCATGTACAGCTCGTAGAAGTTGAACAGCCCCTGCCAGACGAAACTCGTCAGTCCCAACAGAACGACCCCCGCGGTGATCAGTTTCCACTCCGAGCGCGCGCCGGCGAGGAACTCCGTGTCGCTTTCACCGGCCGCGGGGAGATCGGTGCGGCGGGCGAGCAGGACGAAGGCGACGGTGGTCGCCGCCGCCGCGAGCGCGAGCCCGTAGAACGCGTACCGCCAATCGTACCACAGCGTGACGGTGACGACTGGCGCGGCCGCGACCGCCGCGAGCTGGCTCGCCATCCCGTGAACGCCCATCACCCGCCCGACGCGGTCGGGGAACAGCTCCGAGACGAACGGGTTGGCGGCGACGAAGTAGACGCCGGAGGCGCTGCCGACGAGGAACGCCGCGATCATCAGCGTCGTCACGTCGGGCGCGAGCGCGACGCCGAGCGCGCCGACCGTGAGGGTAACCCCTGAGACGAGGACGACGGAGACCCGGGAAACCCGAGTGAGCGCCCAGCCGGTCGGGATCCGCGGCGATGCGGAGCCGAGCCACGCGAGCGTGACGATCAGCCCGGCGGTCCCCTCGCGGATCGTGAACTCGTCGATGAACTCCCCGACGAGCGGCGCGAACACGACCCGCGCGAAGTTGACGAGGAACACCAGCCCACACAGCGAGCCGAACAACCGAGTCCGTGACACGGTGAGCGTTGTCGGCGGGTGGCTACAAGGGTTGCGAAACGGCCGCCGGCGACGGGGGTCGAGCGGTCCGACGGACGTCGTACGGGGTTTTTATGCCTGCCGGCGATCAACCCCGAGACATGAAATCCACGCGCAAGGCGCTGCGGGACGGTGACCTGTACAAGGACACCTACGAGCGACTGAACTGCGCGGAGTGTGAGAAAGTGCTTAAAAAGCGGAACGACCCGGACGAGGTGTTCTCCGTGCGTATCTGTCCGGAGTGTGAAGCCGAGTTCAAAGAGCTGCGATAGCCGTTCCCAACCGACCTCCCTCTCAACTAGGTGTATACCCCTGCCGGCGCGTTCACTCGAACGTCGCGTCGAACGCCGACGCGCCTAACGGGTCGAACGTTCCCGCGGCGACGTTCTCTCGAAGGTGTTCAGTGTCGGTCGTCCCGACCAGCGAGCAGGTCACCGCCGGCGCGCTGCGCGCGAAGTTGAGCGCACGTTGTGCCGGCGTGTCGCCCGCGAGCCGATCGTCGACGCCGTCGGGGATCGCCCCGGAAACCGCCAGCTCGCCCTGGCCGATGCTCGCGCTCGTGACCACGGAGAGGCCGGCTTCGTGAGCGAACTCGAGCGTCGATATCGGGTCACCGTCGGGCTCGCCGTGAGGACGCTGGTTCCGCCGCGTGAACGCGTCGGCCATCCGAACGTTGAACGGGAGCTGGACCGCCTCGAACCCGTGGTCGTCGTCGGGGCCGACCGCCTCTCCGGCCGCTTCCGCGCGGGCGAGGACCTCCCGTAACGAGAGGAACGCCTCGTCGTCCGTGGGCACGCGGAACGCCCGCCACGTCGCGACGCCGTACCGGCCGATGTCCCCGGCAAGCCGCCGACGCTCCAGCCGCTCGAAGGCCGCTTCGAGGGCGTCGTAAACGGCCGAACGCGACCGCGCCGCGAGCTGTGCCTCGGGGTTGTGGACGTAGTAACAGTCGACCGTGTCGAGCCCCAACCGGTCCAGCGAACGGTCGAGCGACCACGCGAGGTAGTCGGGCGCGAGACAGTGGCCGCCGGCCAGGTCCGCGGGGTCGACGAGCCCGCGGTCGACGAAGCGCTCGCGAACGTAGCGAGCGGGGTCGTCCGGGCGCTCGCCGTCGAACGGGAGGAACCCGCCCTTCGTCGCCACCACGACCGCCTCGCGATCGACGACATCGTCGGCGACCGCCTCACGGAGCGCCTCGCCGACGACACGTTCGGAGCGGCCACACCGGTAGTTCACGGCGGTGTCGAGGTGGTTCACCCCCGACGCGAGCGCGAGCCGAACGACCGCGCGGTACGCGTCGTCGACCTCGGGTGTCGGCTCGCCGAAGTACGTGCCGAGGCCGACGCTGGAGGCCACGCCCGCGCCGAACCGGCGGAAGTACGTCCGGCCGAACGCGTCGCCGAAGCGATCGCGGTACGCCCACAGGGCGTCACGGGTCGACATCTCGTCGGAACGACGGGCGTGACGCATATAAGCGACGCGCGACCGCGTCGGACGCACGTATGACGCGTCACAACGATTATACGTCGAGCGGGTGTCCTATCCGGTCGATGGCGTCACTCACCGACCACTTGGCCGACCTCGTCGCGGACGCCGATGCGGTGATCCTGTTCTCGCCGACCGCCTCGTTCCACGACCGGTTCACCGATGTCGACGACGGCGACGACGACACTGACATCATCGTCGCCGCGCCCGACGACGACGTCGGCGCGGAGCGGTTCGTCGAGCTGCCGTTACCGTTCCGCGACGTTCGCGATCGGATCCGGTTCGGGATCGAGGGTGCGATGGACGCCGACCTGCTCACGGAAGGCGACGAGGTCGTCTGCGTCGTCTCCGTCTTCGAGGGGGAATCGGACGCGGTCGTCCGGGTAACTGTCGACGAGACCGCAGAATCCGGCATCTACGATTTGTTCGTCGACTCCCGTGCCGACCCCGGCGTGATCCGCGACGTGTTCGAGGTCGCGATCGAGCTGGGCAAGAAGGGACAGAAGGGGAAGCCGGTGGGCGCGCTGTTCGTCGTCGGCGACGCGGGCAAGGTGATGAACAAATCGCGCGCCCTCTCGTACAACCCGTTCGAGAAGTCACACGTCCACGTCGGCGACCCGATCGTGAACGTCATGCTCAAGGAGTTCTCGCGGCTGGACGGCGCGTTCGTCGTCTCCGACTCCGGAAAGATCGTGTCGGCGTACCGCTACCTCGAACCGGCCGCCGAGGGCGTCGACATCCCGAAAGGGCTCGGCGCGCGCCACATGGCCGGCGGCGCGATCACTCGAGACACCAACGCGACCGCGATCGTCTTATCGGAGTCCGACGGGCTGGTTCGGGCGTTTAAAGGCGGACGGCTGGTACTGGAGATCGATCCGGAGGAGTACTGATGTCGGTCGTGTCCGTGTCCGCTTCGGTGGGAACCGCCGTTACACAGACGCCCGCCGAACTGCTGAATGCGGTCCCCGACCGAGTCTGGCTGGCGCTCGCGGTCCTCGTCGTCGGGACCGTCCTCGCGTACGTCGTCGGCGCGGTCAATCGTCGACTCCTCCGGCGGGCCGGGGTTCCGGAGGCGATCGAAGGGACCGCGTTCGAGCGCACCGCTCGAGAGTTCGGGACGTCGACGGTGCGGATCGTCGCGAAGCTGTCGACGTACTTCATCCTCGCCGTGACGATCATCGTCGCGTTCAGCGTTTCCGAGGTCGAGTTCGCCGACGTCTTCTGGGCCGACCTCGCCGCGTTCGTCCCACGCCTGTTCGTCGCCGTCATCGTCGTCATCATCGGCGTCGTCGTCGGCGACAAGGCCGAGCTACTCGTCGCCGAGCGCTTCAGGGAGATCAAACTCCCCGAGATCACCGTGATCCCGACGCTCGTGAAGTACAGCGTCGTCTACGTCGCCGCGCTCATCGCGCTCGCGCAGGTCGGTGTCCAGACGCTCGCGCTCGTCGTGCTGCTCGGCGCGTACGCGCTCGCGCTGGTGGTGTTGACCGCGCTGGCGACGAAGGACCTGTTGGCGGCCGCCGCCGCCGGCGTGTTCCTCCTCCTGCGCCAGCCGTACGGGATCGGCGACGAGGTTCGGGTGGCCGGCCAGCGGGGGATCGTTCAGGAGGTCGACCTGTTCGTCACCCACATCGAGACCGACGACGGCGAGCACGTCCTCCCGAACCACGCCGTCTTCCGTGACGGGATCGTGCTGGTCCGGGAGTAGCGTGGCTCCGGCCCCCGACCCGGGAACGGCTCAGTGTCCACCGGACCGCCCGGACGCCTGGTGCCGGCGGCGTTCCCACCGAGTGAACACAGTTGTCAGGGTATAACACGACACGACCCCGATGGCCGAACATGGAGACCGACACGACCGGTGTCGCCTGCGACGGCTGGGACGGGAATCAGTGTGAGGGAACGGTTCACTGCCCGCCGCGATGCCCTCGGTTCGTCGATAAACACGGGGCACGGTGGACCGTCCGGTTCGCCGGACCGAACGACATCGACCGTCTCCTCGGTATGTACGAGTCCTTCGGCACCGCGGAGCGAGCACAGGGGATTCCGCCCGCGGACTACGACCGCCGCGTCGACTGGGTAACGGGCCTGCTCGCCGACGGAAGCAACGTGGTCGCCGAACGAGACGGCCAGATCCGGGGTCACGCCGTTTACACTCCCACGGACGCTGATCGCCCGGAGATCGCGGTGTTCGTCCACCCCGCGGTGCAGGGACGGGGCGTCGGAACCGAGCTCTGCCGACAGCTGGTCGCCGACGCCGCGGCCGCGGACCGTGAGGCGCTCGTGTTACACGTCGAGACCGGGAACCGCGTCGCGCGGAACGTGTATCACGAGGTCGGTTTCCGGACGGTCGAGCGGCACGGCGACCTTCGGATGGAACTCCCTCTCGACGACCCGGTCGCGACCGAGGTGCGCTGGCCGCCGGTCGTCCGTGAAGGTCCCGTCGAACCGCCGAGCGAGACGGCCCCGAAAGGGTCCGCCCTCCGACCGAGCGCGGACGACTGACCCGTCACTCGTTCGTTTCGTCCGACCTCGTCTCCCCGGGAACGTCGCGTCCGGTTTCCGCGGAATCGGGATCATAGTCCCGACTGAAATAGGTGTGTAGCGCCATCTTCGTACCGATGTACGATCTCACGACGATGAGCACAAATCCGGATACGGTACCGAGGATGAGGTCGAGGACCTTGGCCCGAGATGGTGCTAACACCCGAACAAGGTAGCTATTTTTGGTGTTATTATCTCCGTCTGGGTTCTCCGTTAGTGAGAGGATTCGGCGGCCGTGCCGAACACAGGGAACCGAGGGCAAACCGGGGCCAGCGGCTCTCAAGGTTTATTGACAACCCGGGCACTTATTCGACAAATGTCCCTCCCTGCGGTCGTCAGAAAAGACTTCAACGACTCGCTCCGTTCGGGATCGTTCCTCGCTACCACGCTGTTGTTCGTCGTCGTCTCCGGACTCTGGGCGGCGATTCAGCACGTCCCGCAGATGTACGCCCATAGCGATGTTCCGACCAGCACGCTGGCACTGCTCAACAGTATGGGTCAGCCGATGGCTTTCTTTGTCCCGATGCTGGGGTTGGGGATCTCATACGGGGCCATCGCCGGTGAGCGCGACAGCGGGAGCATCAAGCTCACGCTCGGCTTACCGAACTCACGCCGTGATGTCGTTTTCGGGAAGTTCATCGGCCGGTGTGCCGTTTTGACTATCGCGATCCTCAGTGGCTACGCCGTCGTTGCCGTCTTCGCACTGTCGACTTACGAGTCCTTCGCGGCCGTCCCGTTTGTCCTCTACACCGTATTGACGGTCTTCTACGGTGCGGTCTACGTCGCAATCGGTATCGGGTTCTCGTCGCTGATGCGGTCTCAGCAGACGGCGTTTATCGGTGCGGCGGGCCTCTACGTCGTCTTTCAGTTAGGCTGGGATATCGTGACGGCAATTCTACAGACGATCGCTGTCGGCTACACGCCCCCAGATTCCGGCGCCCCTCCTTGGCTGATCGTTGTCCACGCACTCAACCCGACGGCAGCAGTCGACTACGCGACGCGAGCGATAATTCCCACGTTCGACGAGCTACTATCGTACCCGGTATCGGCCTCATTCTCCCTCCCGACGTGGGCTGGGTTCGCCATTCTCGCGGCCTGGCTCGTGCTACCACTCGGACTTGGCTATCTCCGGTTCCAGTCGACAGATATTCTGTGAGCGCCGTGGGAGTCACCGTCGTACTGGAGAGATATCCTCGGAGTCCGAGTTGAGAGGCTCTCGTGACCGGTTCACGCCTAGATTCAGTGTCTGGCTCCTCGCCGTGCCTGCGGATTTGGCCCTGTTAACACTGTCTGTGTCAGGTACAAGTGGTATGAACAGCCGATAGGTGAACACTGTTTGTTGAGAGATGCCGGGAGTGGGTATAACACGTTTGTGGAGTGGTAGTTTATAAGCGATAGAGTGGTGTTGCTGTCGGCTGTTTATATGCGATAGAGTGGTGTTGCGGTGACGGCCTCCAAAGCCCCGGCCGCTGCGGGCTGCGCACGCTCGCTGCGCTCCTCACTCGGTCGCTCACGGTGTTCGCTCCCTCGTTGCGGTGCTTGTGTCGCCTGCGCAGCCCGCAGCGACTGCCACTTTAAGTCCCACCCAGCCCTGCAACCGCACAGCACCTCACACCTCCCCAGCCTCGTCGACTCGGCGCTTATAAGCGCCGAGTCGACTCCCTCGCGCGTGCTCCTCGGCCGCGAAGCGGCCTTGGAGGCACGCGCCACCACATATATAGGCGATCGTCGCCGTCGATCACGGCTGTTTAAATACCCGTTGGCCGCCAGCGATCTGATATACTTACTCCCGAAAGACATCGTCCAGTTCCTGTACTGGGCGATTGAGGATGAAAACATCAGTTAGTGAGTATTTCAATAGAACTGTATTTTCGGTATCCCTCGCCCTCAGTTACCACGACGACCCGTCTCAGCCACGGATCGTCTCACCACGTCCCGGACCACAACCGTTAGGACCGTCGCCCCCGTGGATCCGTCGACGTGGCAGACGCCATCGAGTGGCTCCGTGACCGCCCCTACTACGAGGGACAGATCGCCGACTACCGGCGGCTCCCGGCCCGCGAGCCCGAGTTCGCCGACGTCGATCTCGAACCGCGCCTCGCGGGCGCGCTCGCGGACCGCGGCGTCGACCGACTCTACCGCCATCAGGCGGACGCCATCGAGGCGGTCCGCGATGGTGACGACGTCGTGCTCGCGACCGCGACCGCGAGCGGCAAGTCGCTCGCGTACACCGTCCCCGCGTTCGAAGCGGCGATGGATCACGGCGGTCGCACGCTGTATATCGGCCCACAGAACGCGCTGATCGCCGACCAGGAGGAGTCGTTGTCGGCGCTCGCACACGGGCTCGGCTTCGGGAGTCGGGTGTCCGTCGAGTCGTACACGGGCCGACTCTCACGGGCCGAAAAGCGGGACGTGCGGGACGCCCGACCCACCGTCCTGCTCTCGAACCCCGACATGCTCCACTACGCCCTGTTGCCGTACGCCGGGCGGCTCTGGGAGTGGTTCTTTGCCTCGCTGGAGCACGTCGTCATCGACGAGATCCACAGCTATCGGGGGGTGTTCGGCTCGCAGGTCGCGATGACTCTCCGGCGGCTCGCTCGAACCTGCGAGCGATTCGGGTCGGACCCGACGTTCGTCTGCTGTTCGGCGACGATCAACAACCCGGTCGAACACGTCTCGACCGTCACCGGCCGCGATCCGGACGGGATCACGCTCGTCGACGAGGACACCTCCGGGCGCGGCCCGCGCGACTGGGTGCTGTGGAACCCGCCGGAGTACGACGACGACTGGGCGGACCGAACGGGCGAGGACGCCGGGCGGCGGAGGTCGAGTCACACCGAGAGCAAGCGGCTGTTCGTCGACCTCGTGGAGAGCGGCCGGCAGACGCTGACGTTCACGCGGGCGCGACAGACCGCCGAGCAGTACGCGACCGACAGCGCGAGCGAGCTCCGAAGCCGAGGGCAGCACGACCTCGCCGGAAGAGTCGGCGCGTATCAGGCCGCACTGAAAGACGAGACGCGCCGCGAGATCGAGTCCGACCTCCACGACGGGAGCCTGCAGGGTGTCTGGTCGACGAACGCGCTCGAGCTCGGCGTCGACGTGGGTGGGCTCGACGCCGTGATCCTCGACGGCTACCCCGGCACCCGGATGTCGGCGTTCCAGCAGGCCGGCCGGGCGGGGCGGGGGACCGACCCGGCCCTCGTCGTCATGGTCGGCGGCGAGGACGGGCTCGATCAGTACCTGATGACTCACCCCGAGGACTTCTTCGAGGCCCCGCCGGAGGACGCGATCTGCGACCCCGAGAACGACCAGCTCCTCCCGCGACACGTGGCGTGTGCGGCCGACGAGCGCTGGCTCTCGCCCGCCGACGAGGCGTTCTTCGGGGCGTCGTTCCCGGGGATCGTCGCCGACCTGACCGACGACGGCGTTCTC
Organism: Halorubrum tibetense; assembly: GCF_055396225.1. Lineage (NCBI taxonomy): Archaea > Methanobacteriati > Methanobacteriota > Halobacteria > Halobacteriales > Haloferacaceae > Halorubrum > Halorubrum tibetense. Next base: position 3,005,749 of record NZ_AP043742.1, on the reverse strand, counting down.
CGGCGACGGGACGCCGCAGACGGGACGCGCTGGACGCATGCGGATTCGGAGAGCCCCCAACACGCGATGAACCTCCGGACGGCCGAGGACCGGGAGATCGAACTGATCGACCGGTCGAGCGGCGAGTCGATCGCCTCGCTGGGCTTCGCGGACGCGCTCCGGGACGCCCATCCGGGCGCGATCTACCACCAACAGGGGCGGACCTACGAGGTAACGGAACTCGACCTCGACCGCGATATCGCGGAACTGGACGCCTCGTGGGCGGACTACTACACGCAGGTGCTCTCCGAGAAGGGGATGGTCGTGAACGAGGACCTCGCCGAGCGGACGCTGCCGGCCCGTCCAGACGTGCCGATCCGGTTCGCGGACGTCACCGTGACGGAGCAGATCACGGGGTTCGTTCGGAAGGACGCGACGACCGGGACGTCGCTCGGCGAGTCGACCGTGGACCTCCCGGAGACGACGCTGCGGACGAAAGCGCTGTACTTCCCGGTTCCGGCGGACCTCGAGCGCGAGATGCGGACCCTTGGCGACGACGTCGGGCTCGGCGGCGAGTACGGGTTCAACGGCGGGATCCACGCCGCCGAACACGGGATCATCTCGCTGTTCCCGTTTCATCTGCTGTGTGACCGCGCCGATGTCGGCGGCATCTCGACGCCGCATCACCCGCACACCGACGGCCCGGCCGTGTTCGTTTACGACGGCTATCCGGGCGGCGTCGGGCTCACGCGCCGAGGCCACGACCGGATCGAGGAGCTGCTCACCCGGACCGCCCGGCTCATCGACGGCTGCGGCTGCGAGTCGGGCTGCCCGGCCTGCGTCCAGTCGCCTCACTGCGGCAACGCGAACGAGCCGCTCGCGAAGCCGACTGCGGTTCGGTTACTGGAGACGTTGGCCGGGATACGGGAAGGATAGCGCGACCCGTTCGAGGCGGGCCGGGACGGAATCGTGACACGGTTCGGCACAAACGGTTTCACGCTCCACCGCGTGTGTACGGTGACTACCGATGGATATCCGAGAGGTGACCGACCCGTCCGCCAGGGCGATGCAGTGGCTCGTGCTCGGCGCGGCGTACTTCCTCCTCGGGCTATTCGTTATCGGCCTCTTCGACATGCTGCTCTCGTTGTACGAGCTGCTCGTGAGCGGCCGATTCACCGACCCGGTCGCCGTCGTGGACCTGCTCGACACGGTGCTTCTCCTGTTGATCATCGTCGAGGTTCATCGGACGCTCATAGCGTACGCGCGCGAAGAGCCGGTGCTCAGGATCGTCGTGAGCGCCGCGATCATCGCGGTCTCGCGGGAGGTGATCAGCTTCCGCGTCGCCGACTACCGGACGGGCGACGAGGCGCTCTCCGTCGCGCTCGCGTTCGGAGTGCTGATCGCCGTCTTGGTCGTTGGGTACGTCCTGCTGGACCGGGTCGATATCACGACCTGACGACACCGACCGCGTCGACGACACCGGAGGCCGGATCGACGGGTCAGATTCATGTACGGGGGACGAAAACGATCGGTAAGCGAGGCACCGAGATCGATGGACAACGACGCGGGAGACGGGCAGCGTTCAGGGCCACCGCCCCGAACCGAGTCGGGGGCGGATACGGGGGCGTTCGAGCGCGGCGTGCTTCGAAGCAGTCCGGAGGCAACGATCGCCATCGACGACGCGGGAACCGTTCGCTACGCGAACCCGGCGACGGAACGACTCCTCGGCTACAATCCCGGCTCGCTCGTCGGCGAACCGGCGACGATGCTCGTGCCGAGCCGGTTCCACACGGACCGGTCGGACGGGATCCGATCCTACTTGGGACCGGACGGTGAGGGTCTCGGGCCGGAGACGAGGGCCGAGGCACATGACGAGGGGGACTCAGCTAGCGACGTCGACACCGACGACAGAGATCGTGGCCCGGCGAAAACGACCCCATCCTTCGGTGGGGCCGAGGTCTCGCTGGTTCACGCCGATGGCGACGAAGTTCCGGCCCTCGTGAGCGTTCACGAGGGCGAGATCGGCGGGCAAACGGTTCTCGTCTGTGTCTGCCGCCGCCCCCCGCACCGCCGGTCGACGGAACACCGACTTCGTGAGCGGAAACGCGAGATCGAATCGTTACACGAGGTCGCGACCGACATGGGTACGTGTTCGACGCCGGAGGAGGTGTACGACACCGTCATCCGTGCAGTCGAGCGGATCCTCCAGTTCGACTTCGCGATCGTCGACGCGGCCGTCGACGGGACACTCGTCCCGAGAGCCGTTTCGTCGAACCTCGATGGGGAGGGGTACTACGAGGAGACGCCGATCGACGCCGAGGACAGCGTCGCGGCCGAGGTGTATCGAACCGGCGAGACGAACGTCGTCGACGACGTTCGGGAGCACTCGGCCGCGCCGGCGGACTCCGAGTTCCGGTCGGTGCTGACGGTGCCGATCGGTGACGCCGGGATGTTCCAGTCGGCCTCGAAATCGATCGGCGCGTTCGACGAACACGACCGGCGAGCCGTCGAGCTGCTCGTCGCACACGCGCGAGCCAGACTGGCACAGCTCGACACGGAACAAGAACTCCGCCGCCGGACGCGGGAGCTGGAGCGACAGAACGATCGGCTCGAGGAGTTCGCGAGCGTCGTGAGCCACGATCTCCGGAACCCGCTCAACGTCGCACAGGGGCGGCTCGGGATCGCCAGACAGGAGTGTGCGGCCGCCGGTGAGGTCGGTACCGCCGTCGACGAACACCTCGGGATCGTCGGGAGCGCCCACGAGCGGATGGAAGAACTCATCGGGGATATCCTCGCGCTCGCTAAACAGGGGGCGACCGACATCGCGGCCGAGTCGGTCCCCCTCAACGAGGTTGCGACGGAGACGTGGACGATCGTTGACACCGGGGATGCAACCCTCCGCGTCGACGCGGATCGGACGGTTCGAGCGGATCGGAACCGACTCAGACAGCTGTTGGAGAACCTGTTTCGTAACAGCGTCGAGCACGGCTCGGCGGACAGTCGTGGCGGAAGCGGCGTCACCGTGTGGGTCGGTGGTCTCACTGACGGGTTCTACGTCGCCGACGACGGCCCGGGGATCCCCGACGATGAGCACGATGCGGTGTTCGAGACCGGGTTCACCACGCAGCCCGATGGGACGGGGTTCGGACTCGCCATCGTCGAGGGGATCGTCGACGCCCACGACTGGGACGTGAGCGTAACCGAGAGCGAGTCGGGCGGGGTACGGTTCGAGTTCCGAACTGGGGAGTGACGCGGGCGAACCGGAGAGTGACGCGGGCGAACTGAGTCGGCGGCGTGACGGGCGTCTCGAACGGTCAGGCGCCGACGCGTTCGAGCGCCGCCGGGTCGACGTCCGCCTCGAACAGGCGGGCCCCGCAGTCATCGCAAGTGGCGGCGAGCACGTCGTACTGCCGACAACAGGACTCGACGACCGTCGTGTCTAGCGTCACCGTCCCGTCACACGTCGGGCAGGTCTCCACGAACAGCCGGAGGTTCCCGAGCAACTCGCTTTGGTGAGCAGTCGCGAGCGCGTCCCAGTCCGTCCAGTACCCGCTGAGCACGTCCGAGGCCGCGATATCCATGAGGAACGCGGGGCGTGACTCCCACTGGCCGACCGGCTCGCCGTCGATCGACGCGACGTACGCGTAGCCGCGGTCGACGGTCGCCACCGATTCGGGATCGACATCGAGGAACGTAGCGAGCGCCGCCCCATCCGCGTCGCGGTCGCGATCCGCGAGCTCGCGAGCTCGTCCGGTCCACCGAGCGCGGAACGAGTCGTCGAGGACGAGGTCGTCGACGGCGGGGTCGTCGACGAGTACCCCTGAGTCGAGCAGCGCTGCCGCCGGGTCGAACGTCGTCGCCGTGTCGGTCGTGGTCGCCGTCGGCTCTGCACCGGGGCGGGCGGGCCCCTTATCGAAGAGCGCGAGCACGCGATCCGGGAGGTATCGCTTCGTCAGCGTTGGCGTCCCCGGAACGAGGTACCCACGGACGGCGATCGTCACGAGCGCGACCGCGAGCACGACACCCCCCAATCCGACGGACTGGGTTGCGACCGCTGCGGCGAGGACTCCCGCGATCACGACGTTGACGACGGTACAGGGAACGCATCGGTTCTCACCGGTGTATCGTGGATCGCGAAGCCATGTCGGAAGCCGAACGGACGTTTCCATACCGACACCTGACGCATTCGGTGGATATAGGTATGACACGCATACCGCCGCATTCGTGTCCCGGACCGGCCGCGATCCGTCACGCCAGAGAAGGATCGGGGTGGCAGCAGAACCGATCCAAAACTATCAGTGAAATAACTCTATTTGATGAGAGAACCTCGAAACCGCCTGAGAGAATCGCTGTGTACGATTATGAGTCATGTAAAACGGTCACTAATCAAATATATGGGAAATGTTAATACCCCGCGTGTGGTTTGTCTCGACAGCGATACTGAAACGGTCCGGTGGTCACGGCGGGGATGAAGTGCTGACGCCGATACGATAACAGCAGTGAGTACGGGGTTATTTCGGGGGCTCCGCGCGAGTCATCTCGGGTGCAATGGCTCAGTATGCGGGGCGTGCAGGACACGGGTTACCCCTCCAGCCCGACGCTGATACTTCGGACGGTGGCTCCTGGAAGTACAGCGAGATGTGGAGGTAAGTACACATAATGGATCAGAACGGAACGACGGAACGACGGAGCGATGGATCGGACGAACACACCGACGGGCCGGTCGAGCAAGCCGCTTCGGCTAAGCAAGACGTCTCAGCTGACGACATCGATGCGTCGGCGGCAGACGAGGAGTTGGACGACGTCGATGCGTCGGCGACGGACGAGGAGCTGGACGACGTCGATGCGTCGGCGACGGACGAGGAGCTGGACGACGTCGATGCGTCGGCGACGGACGATGGTAGCGGCGTCGAAACGATCCCCACCGACGAAGTGTTCGCGCTGCTGAGCAACGGTCGGCGACGACACGTCTTACAGTTCCTCTCCGAGAACGGCGGCGAGATCAAGCTCCGGGAGCTGGCGACGACGATCGCCGCGGCGGAAAACGAGATCGAGCCCGTCGAAGTGACGTACACACAGCGCAAACGACTCTACACGTCGCTGTATCAGTCACACCTCCCGCGGATGGAACGAAGCGGTGTGATCGAGTACAACCGGAACAGCGGTCTCGTGACGCTCGCACCGGGTGCCGAGGGGTTCGAGGCGTATCTCGAGGTCGTGGGCGCGAACGAGTTCACGTGGTCCGAGTTCTATCTCGGCCTGTCCGGGTTGTTCGCGGCCGTCACCCTCGCGTTCGTGACGGGGACGCCGCCGTTCCCATCGCTCGGTCCCGGAACGCTCATGGCATCGTTAACGCTCGTGCTCCTCGTCTCCTCGATCGCTCATCTCCGGTACACCCGGGGGCGACGGCTCTAGCCGTCAGCCGTGCGGAGCGGCGGTCAGGGGATGGCCACTGGTTGCGCGTTCCCCTCTTGCCGGCCGGTGCTTTCACATTCCCCGCAGCCGTGTGATCGGTATGGAGCTGTTCTGGCATCGGCGTGACCTCCGACTCGCCGACAACGTCGGGCTCGCCGCGGCCGCCGACCGCGACACGGTCGTGCCTATCTTCGTGTTCGACGACGACGTCCTCGCACACGCGAGCGACGTCAGGGTTCGACGGCTGCTCGACGGGTTGGCCGCGCTGCGTGACGAGTATCGCGACCGCGGGAGCGACCTCCTCGTCACACACGGGGACCCGGCGACCGTTTTGCCGCGTGTGGCGGAGGCGCTCGACGCGGATCGCGTCGTCTGGAACCGGGACTACTCGGGGCTCGCGCGGGAGCGCGACGCCGGGGTCCGGCAGGCGCTTCACGACGCGGGGATCCGGCGGGAAGCACACCACGATTCCGTCCTCCACACGCCGGACTCCATCCGAACGAACGCCGGGGACCCGTACTCGGTGTACACGTATTACTGGCGGAAGTGGACCGACCGCGAGGTCGACCCGCCGGCACGGACGCTGGACGCGTCCGACCTCGTCGACCGCGGCGAGCTCGTGGACACTGTCGACGCGCTCCACGCGGCCCACGACGATGGGCTTCGTGCCGACGGCGACGAACGTCGGACGACCGACGGCGGTACTGCGACTGTGACGCCCACGGTCGGCGACCTCCCGACCCCCGCGGCGCTCGGTTTCGCGGAACCGGACGCCGAGATCGGTCCCGCCGGAACTGACGCGGCCCGCGAGCGCCTCGACACGTTCCTCGCCCACGGCGTGTTCACGTACGACGACGACCGGGACTACCCGGCTCGAGAGGGCACCTCCCGGATCTCGACGTTCATGAAGTACGGCGAGATCGGCGTCCGTGAGGTGTACGCCGCCACGGAGCGGGCGATGGCCGAGGGGAGATCCGACGAGCCGGATGGACCGAGCGGTTCGGACGGGACGGACGGTTCGGACGGGACAGACGAGATGGGGGCGGCAGGCCACGTCGAGGAGTTCCAAGGCCAGCTCGCGTGGCGGGAGTTCTACACGCAGGTGTTGTACCACAACCCCGAAGTCGTGACCGAGAACTACAAGGAGTACGAGGAGGGGATCGACTGGCGGGACGACCCCGAGGAGATCGCGGCGTGGAAGCGCGGCGAGACGGGGTACCCGATCGTCGATGCCGGGATGCGCCAGCTGCGCGAGGAGGCGTTCATGCACAACCGCGTGCGGATGATCGTCGCCTCCTTCCTCACGAAGGACTTGCTCGCGGACTGGCGACACGGCTACGACCACTTCCGAGAGCATCTCGCAGACCACGATACGGCGAACGACAACGGTGGCTGGCAGTGGGCCGCCTCCACGGGGACCGACGCACAGCCCTACTTCCGGATCTTCAACCCGATGACACAGGGGGAACGCTACGACCCCGACGCCGACTACATCACCGAGTACGTCCCGGAGCTCCGCGGCGTCGACCCCGAGGTGATCCACGGGTGGCACGAGTGCTCGCCGACCCAGCGGGCGAACGCGGCCCCCGAGTACCCCGCGCCCGTCGTCGACCACTCGGAGCGCCGCGAGGAGGCGCTGGCGATGTATAAGCGCGCTCGCGGCGAGGACCCAGAGGAGTAACGGCGCACGCGTCCGCGAGGACGGGAACGGCAACACCCTTGCTCACGGCGGCCGTAGTCGACGTATGAACGTCGACGTGTTGCTGTACGACGGGTTCGACGAGCTCGACGGTATCGGCCCCTACGAGGTGTTCGACTACGCGTTTCAGTATGCCGACGGAGACGGGGGTACACCTACCGACGCCACGGACACGCCAACCGACGCCGAGACGATTCGATCCGACCGCGCGGGTCGTGTGCGGTACGTCGCTCTCGACGAAGCGAAGTCGGTGACCGCGAGCCACGGGACGCGCGTCGGCGTCAGCGCCCGCCTACCGGACCCCACGGACGAGAGCGCCCCGGACCTCCTCGTCGTACCGGGCGGCGGGTGGACGGACCGCGACGAGACCGCGAGCGCCTGGGCGGAGGCACAGCGCGGGGTGGTTCCCGACGCGCTCGCCGCTCACCACGCGGCTGGAACGCGGATCGCGAGCGTCTGTACCGGGTCGATGCTGCTCGCGACTGCCGGGGTCACCGACGGACGGCGCGCGGTCACCCACGCGAGTGCGATGGACGAGCTCCGCGAGTCGGGTGCCGAAGTCGTCGACGCGCGGGTCGTCGACGACGGCGACCTCCTGACGGCGGGTGGGGTGACCTCCGGGCTGGACCTCGCGTTACACGTCGTCGAGCAGGAGTTCGGTGACGCCGTCGCCGAGCGAGTGGCGACGGTTATCGAGTACGATCGGCGCTACACGGTCGCGGGTGACGACGAGGCCGAGTAGGCACCCACAACGAAGCAGGAGACGTGTCGCGGAGTCGAGAGATCCGTCAGAGTTCGGCGTCGTGAACCGTCGCCCCGCTGTCGTCGACGGTGATCACGGTACAGTCGAGCTGGTCGCGGAGGTACGTGTCGATGTCGGGGTCCGAGAGCAACTTCTGGACCATCCGCCGCCACCGACCCGCCTGTTTCGAGCCGATGACGACCACGTCCGCGTTCTCGGCGACGATCTCCTCCAGGATCGTCTCCTCGACGAGGAAGCCGCGCCGGACGACGAACCGGGCACGGTCGAGCGAGCCGGTCCGGCGTTCGACCGCCCGCTTCAGGTCGCTGCGGGAGACACCGCCGGTGTTCTGGTACAGATCGACGTGGAGAACAGTGAGGTCGGCGTCGCGCTCCTGAGCGACGCGCACGCCCTCCCGAAGGGTGCGCTCGGAGTGTGCCGACAGTGGATATCGAACCGGCACGACGACCAGAGTCATACGTCTACCGACGTGTTCGTCACGTAAATACGCTGTCGATACTCGGGTCTGCCCCCGCGTTCGGCCGACAATGAACGGTTGCGGCCTTGGGACCCGACGCCGGGGTGACCAAGTATATAACTGAAGACAGTCAAAGCACGCGTAACCGGTGCCTCGGACCGTGGCCGGGCGGCAGTCGACACGGCTCGCTCGGGGACCGTTCGATACGACCCATGATACCAGACATCCGATCCGACGACCGCGCAGTGAGTCCCGTTATCGGCGTGATCCTAATGGTGGCGATAACCGTGATCCTGGCCGCCGTCATCGGCACGTTCGTGCTCGGGCTCGGAGACCAGCTCGGCGACAACCAGCCCACCGCGCAGCTGGCCATGGACCTCGACCAGGACGCGGACTCGACCCTGACGATCGAGCACAACGGCGGCGACTCGATCGCGTCGGAGTCGCTGACGGTGCTGATAACCGGTCCTGACGATCAGCGCGGCGAAGCCACCGACGAGTTCGAAACCCGGTTCTCCGTTGGTGACGAGGAGACGGCTGAATTGGATGGGACTGATAACACGATCGGCGAAGAGGAAGACGTCCGTATTCGGGTCATCCACCAGCCAAGCGACTCGATCCTGCTCGACCGGACTCTCGAAGTGACTGTCGACGACTTCGAGTTCGGCGACGAGCTCGACTTCGAGAACTGACGCTCGCTTCCCGAACCGCTCTGAGTTCCCTGCGACTATTTATAAAGTAATCACAGGAGTCCGTGGCCTATCACTGCGGCATCGTCGATTATCTATAAGCACGTAGCCGGAGTGGCGGTGATCTCTACCGTTACAATTGGATCGTCAGTACTCCATGAAAATACCGGGTGAATTCAGCTGGTTTCAGTGTCCGGATCTCGCTCGTCCTTCTCGGTTTCATCGGTGGCGGGACCCTCCTGTTCCCCACCCGGAGGTTGCGCATCCTCGTCCTGGGATTCCGCTGTGATCTCCTTCTGGAGGCGTTCGATCTCTTGACGCACTTCCTCGCGTTGTTTCTCCGTGAGACCGTTCGTCCTGCGTTGCCGAACGGGTCGAGTTTCTTCTCTTTCTTCCATTCTGACGGCACTGGCCCTGAGGACGACTGTAGTCACACCGCCGAGTATCATTGCCCAGGTGGAGAGTGAGGAGAGATCTGCATACTGGAACACCGCCGCTATAATAAGAGCAAAAAAGAACGCGAGGAGCGAGGTGTATCTAAGATCTGCGGGGCTGACCATACTGGAATCCTGCAACGAAACTGACGTAGACGGCACTAATAATAAAAATTATAAAGAGAATACTTTCGAGTGTGAGGAGTCCTGTGAGGCGGAGGACGCCCATGAGTACGAGAGCCAACCCGGCGAGTATCACGCCGAGATCCTCGGTTGTCATGGCGTTTATCATAAGTAATAGTTTCTCGTGTGGGGTTATAGATTTATTGGTGAGTCGAGCGTTCGACGTCGCTCTCGGTTTCGGGTCAGGTGTTTCCGAACGAGTCGTCGGTCGCTCGACACCCCGCCGAACACGAGTCGACTTGCCGACCACCACGAGCCAACTGAACGAACCGGGAGTAATATATTAACTCGGTTTGTAGTAACGATCGAGATGAGCACTACCGGGAGCGAGCTTATAAGCGTATTCGAGAGCGAGACGGACACGATCACGGACGCGGTTTCCTCGGGGCGGGTGACTCTCGAGGACCTCGATGTCTTCGTCCGGAGCGCGGAGCGCGGCGAGGTCGACGCGAGCGACGGATTGGATGCGGTCGTCCGGATCCTGCGGTCGCTGTTGAGCGGGGACGCGCCGAGCTGGGAGGAGAAGGAACCTGCCGGCAGCTGATCGGAAGACCGGTACCCGCCGTCGACTCTCCACACCTCTCGTTTCCTCGCGTTCCGTTTCCCTCGCGTTCCGTTTCCCTCGCGTTCCGTTTCCCTCGCTTTCGGTTCTCCCCGCGTTCCGTTTCGCTCTCGGCTCCACCACCTGTCTTTCGCTGTCGATCCTGCCCTGATGGGTTTATATACCCTCCCCGGGACTCCTCGCCTTCCTCCCGTCTCCGATCGCCGGACAAAGTATACGGTCCTGCGGTCGGGAGTCCCTGGTATGAACGACGCGGGAACTGACGGCCGGCACGCCGACGCGGTCGCCGCCGACGAGACGGTCGTCGAGCCGCCGGACGAGTTCCGCGAGTCGGCCGCGGTCGCCGACGACGACGACGTGTACGACGCGTTCGAGCGCGACTGGCCGGACGCGTGGGGACGCGCCGCCGACCTGCTCGACTGGGAGCGCGATCCCGACACCGTACTCGACGACTCGAACCCACCGTTTTATCAGTGGTTCCCGGACGGCCGGCTCAACGCCGCGACCAACTGCGTCGATCGCCACCTCGACGAGCGCCGCAACCAGCTCGCGATCCGGTGGTTCGGCAAGCGCGGCGAACGACGGTCGTACACGTACGCCGACCTCCACCGGGAAGTGAACGCCGCCGCGGCAGGGCTCCGCGAGCTCGGCGTCGAGGAGGGCGATGTCGTCACCCTCTACCTCCCGATGATCCCGGAGCTGCCCGTGACGATGCTGGCGTGTGCCCGGATCGGTGCGCCCCACAACGTCGTCTTCGCCGGGCTCTCCGCGGACGCGCTCGCGACGCGGATCGACGCCGCCGACTCCGCGTACCTCGTCACCTGCGACGGCTACTACCGGCGGGAGGACGCGTTCAACCAGAAGTCCCGCGCGGACAACGCCCGCCTCCAGGCCGACGGGAGCCTCGAGGCGACGGTCGTCGTCGACCGCCTCGGCGACGCCCTCGACGTCCCCCTCGGCGAGGACGAACACGACTACGGGACGCTCCTCGCGCCACACGACGGCGAGACCGTCGAGCCGGTCGCCCGCGACGCGACTGACCTCCTGTTCGTGATGTACACCTCCGGCACCACCGGCCGCCCGAAGGGAGTCGAACACGCCACCGGTGGCTATCTCGCACACGTTGCCTGGACGACCCGGAACGTGCTCGACGTGCGGCCGACGGACACGTATTGGTGTGCGGCGGACATCGGCTGGATCACCGGACACTCCTACGGCGTGTACGGGCCGCTCGCGCTCGGCACGACGACCGTCCTGTACGAGGGGTCGCCGGACTACCCCGACCGTGACCGGGTGTGGGATCTCATCGAGCGCAACGCCGTGAGCGTCTTCTACACCTCCCCGACCGCGATCCGGTCGTTCATGAAGTGGGGCGCGGAGTACCCGGAGGCGCACGACCTGTCGTCGATCCGGCTGCTCGGCACCGTCGGCGAGTCGATCACGCCGAAAGCGTGGCACTGGTACCGCGAGCACGTCGGCGGCGGCGACGCGCCCGTCGTCGACACGTGGTGGCAAACCGAGACGGGGGCGATCGCGTTGGCGACGCTCCCCGGCGTGAGCGACATGAAACCGGGGAAGGTCGGCCCACCCCTGCCGGGGATCGACGCGCGGGTCGTCGACCGCGACGGCGACCCCGTGGAGGCGGGCGAGGCCGGCTACTTAACGATCGACCGTCCATGGCCCGGGATGTGTCGCGGACTCCGCGAGGGCGACGAGCGGTACCGCCGCGAGTACTGGGCCGAGACAACTGAGGGCTGGCGGTACCGCACCGGCGACGGGGCGACTGTCGACGAGGACGGGTACGTCACGATCCTCGGCCGGGTCGACGACGTGATCAACGTCCGTGCCCGCCGGTTCAACACCGCCGAGCTGGAGTCCGCGATCGTCGCGGCCGACGGCGTCACCGAGGCCGCGGTGGTCGGCGACGACTCGGGCGGGGTCATCGCGTACGTCACGACTCGGGGCGACGTCGACCCTGACCCGATCCTCCGCGAGTCGATCGAACGCCGAGTCGCCAACGCGGTCGGCGAAGTCGCCCGCCCCGATCGAGTCGTGTTCACGCCCGAGCTGCCAAAAACCCGGTCCGGGAAGATCATGCGGCGACTGCTGGAGGATATCGCCCGGGGAGAGGAGTTCGGCGACGTGAGCGCCCTCCGCAACCCCGAAGTCGTCGGCGAGATCGAGTCCACGGTCCGTGAGGAGGAGTGAGCCGTGCGGGTGCTCGACGCCGACGACGGCTGATGTTTCGGCTTATTCAACGGAGGCGAAACGTCATCTGACGGTTATTCCGCGATACGCCCGCGGAGTACCTCGACTAGCTCGGACGAGCGCAGCACACGAAGGTTTTTGTTTCGCCAATCAATTGAAATACGAAACGATGGGTGGGGAGATCCCGCGTGGGGCACACGAGGCGCTCGCCACGGCAGCCGAGACGTATCCCGCCGCGCTCGCCGTCAGACTGGCTGGCGAGGCCGGGCTCCGGAGCGCGGAGATCCCTCGTGTCCGTCCCTGTGACCTCCGGGCGGCGGAAACGGCCCCGGGAACGGGTGTCCTGTCGGTTCCGACCGCTGACGACGGGGCGGGGATCGGCCGGGAAACGTTCGTTCCGCAGTCGCTGTTCGCCGAGCTCAAACGATACGCCGAGAGTACCGAGCTGATCGCCGACGAGCCGTTCGTCGACCTCTCGACGCGACGCGTTCAGATGCTCGTGAGCGAGACGGCCGAGCGCGCGGCGTCGCTCGCCGACGACCCCGCGCTCGCGTCGATCACGCCTCGGGACCTCCGGCAAGGGTTCGCTCGGCGGCTTCTCGAACGTGGGATCGATCCCCACGTCGTCCGTGAAGCCGGTGGGTGGGCGACGATGGACGCGCTCGACGCGTACCTCGACCCGCTCGACGGAGAGGCGATCGTGGCGGCGGTCGCCCCGGCTGTCGACGAGGACGGGTCGGTGACGGTCACCGCCGACGGCTCTCATCCCCCGACACATCGGGACGACGGCCGGGACTGGCTGCTCGATGCGTTCGCGGCGATCCCGACGGCGACCGATCGTGACGCGCTTTTCGAGAGCGTCGTCGACCGTCTGACGGACGGGGCGCGCTGGCGATGCGCGTGGGTGGTTCGCGGCGTCGCCGCCCGTGACGGCGTCGACACCGACATCGCGGCCGTCGACGAGCGTGACGGCGACGATCGGCTGGAGACGTGGAACGGGTCGCTGCCGCCGGTCGCAGGGGACGCCGTGTCGCCGTGGGACCGCGCGATCGATGGGGGCGAACCGGTGACCGGCTTGCTCGACGACGGTGAGCTGATATCGAACCCCGCTGCCGACGATCCTGCCGACACGGCGGAGGGAGACGGTGATCGCGGCGCTAGAACGCTGCTCGCGGTCCCGATCGGACACGGAGACGCGACGTACGGGGCGTTGTGTCTCCTAAGCGACAGGGAGATCGGAGAGACGGAACTGACGGCGGCCACGGTGATCGGGCGGTGTCTCGGGTGGGGAGTCACTGCCGGGCGGTGGCGGGACCTTCTCCACTCGGACGCGGTCACCGAAGTCGAGTTCCACACGAGCGCCGAGGACGCGTTCCTCGCGGGCACGAGCACGGCGCTCGGCTGCCGTATCGATCTGGCGTCGGCGGTGACGGTCTCCGAAGCGGCCTCGCGGTGTTACCTCGATGTCGACGGCGCGGGGCCACAGGCGGTCGCCGACGCGGTCGCGGCGGTCGACGGCGTCTCGCAGATCCGGGTGATCGAAACCCACGAAGACGGCTGTACGGTCTCCGTCCGCGTGTCGGGCGGCTCGCTCGTCCGGGCGCTGACGGAACACGGAGCGACCGTCCGGGACGCGACCGCGACCGAGGGGGACGTTCGCGTCGTCGCCGACCTCCCCGACGGGACGGACGTCAGACCGATCGCGGACGGGTTGCGGACGACGTACCCCGATGTCAGGCTGGCGAGCAAGGAGTCGATCACGCGGTCGTCGCTCTCCGACTCGACGCTGCGTGATGGGGTCACCGACCGACTCACCGACCGCCAGTGGGCGACGCTGTCGGCGGCGTACCACAGCGGCTACTTCGACTGGCCCCGCGGGAGCACCGCCGAAGAGGTCGCCGACGCGATGGACGTTTCCTCGCCAACGTTTCACAACCACCTTCGGAAGGCCCAGCGGGCGCTGCTCGACACGCTCTTCGAGGCCGTACGTGTTTACCCCGAGGTCTCGACAGCCGGCACAGCGTGAGCCCGTGAGATAATCTTATTGTTGCTGACGACTCGACGAAGCTCTTCGTATGGATTGCGTCCCTGCTGGCGCCACGTCGCCAGCAGGGACAAGATCGTCTCGTGAACGAACATTCCTCGGTCATTACGGAGCGTTCCGATGATTTTCCGGAGAACCACTGGCTCACGAAGTGCGTTCTCTGCGGCATTGTTCGTCGGAGAGACCGCTGGCTCACCGACGAAGGTGAGCCAGTGGTCGAGACCTCCTTCGATCTTCCCGAGCAGTGTTGCCACTGGTCCGTCGGGTACTGACCGTTCAATCAGCGATTCAAGCTCTCTTCGCGCCACACGCTGGAGGTCTGCTCTCTCACGAGGGCTTGGGTCGCTCTCCAGCCGGGCCTGGAGAGCGACGTACACCTGTCTGAGAGCGTGGTAGATCGGTTCACCTTCTGCCTGCTTTTCGGCGGCGTCTTCAGCCTCTCGAAGAATGTGCGCCCAACACCGCTGGAGGTTGCTGCTGAAAGCTGGGTACGCCGTCCACCCGTCACAGATGACCGTTCCCGCGAAGTCCTCACCGAGGACTTCCGCGGGAACATCACTCCCACGACTCTCTCTCACCGCGTATAACGTATGCTGAGCGGTCTTGAACGTCCAGATCCATGCCTGCTCACCGTCACGTTTGATGCCTGTTTCGTCGATATGAACCACGTCGGCATCTCGGATCTCTTGACGGATCTGCTCGTACTCACAGCGACCGGCGCGCGCAGCGCGCTCGGTCGCGTGCCACGCAGATGCACCCGAGAGTTTGAGTCCATGCAGCTGCTCGAAGCGGTCAGCGATCTTCCGGTAGGGAAGGCGGTGATCGTACCGTGACAGAGCTGATTGAGCGATGACGTTCACCCCGAACTGCCCCTCATCGGGGCAGTCGGGGTGAGCCGCAACTGTCTCTGTTCCACAGGAATCGCACTGGTAGTAGTGGCGGTTGTACCGAGTGATTTCTGGGGGCTGCGGATCAGGGATCTCCTCGACGAGTCGGGGGCTGACGCCCACCGACTCGTCGAAGTGGTCGCCACACTCAGGACAACAGTCACAGGTGACTTCGATTTCTTCGTCGGGATCAGCTGTAGAACGCCACTCCGGATCGTGACCGTCCTTCCGACCGGGAGTGCCGCCGTCAGTTCGGACATCGTCATCTTCGTCATCCTGCGAGGTCGGGGACTCGTCGGTCCCCGACCGTCGCTTGCTGGGTGGAGTGTGTGGATTTTCGTACTTTCGGAGGCGTGTTTCGAGTTCTTCGATCCGCTCTTGCTGCTGCTCTATTCGTTCGTTCTGTTCCTCGATCCGCTCATTTTTCTGGTTGAGCTTTTCTTCCAACTCGTTGATTCGCTCCTCCATCTGGAGAAACCGCGAGAGAAGTTCATCCTTGGTGAGATCGTCCCAGCTCATCGATCCCACCTCGGAACGGCGACAGCAGGGCCAACGGGATGGTCTCCGCTGCTCGGAGACCATCCCTGAGAAGGCATTCCCGATTCCTGCTGACGGACCATGTGTCCCCCGCGTGTCTCTATCTACGAGACAGTGACGAAATCAGCCCGGGCTAAACACGTACTCGAGGCCGAACTGCGGACGACCCGGTCGTAGAACCCTACGGATCGAAGCGGATCCTTCATGGTTTTTCGTATTTAGGGTGGTTGTTTATGTGGGGGTGTTCGCTGTGTATGACCGTACACATGACAGCCGAAGACGGTCAACTGGAAGCGAGACTCGCGGAGGGGGAGGTGTTCGAGCCGTCCGACTCGTTCGTATCGGGCGCGAACGTCACCGATCCCGACGTGTACGAGGAGTTCGAGGAGAACTGGCCCGAGTGTTGGGAGGCCGCGGCCGAGCTCCTCGACTGGGAGACCGACTACGACCAAGTGCTCGACGACTCGAACCCGCCATTTTTCGAGTGGTTCACCGATGGGGAGCTGAACGCCTCCGCGAACTGTCTGGACCGTCACCTCGAGGACCGCGGCGACGAGGTCGCCATCGAGTGGGTGGGCGAGCCGGTCGACGAGGCGAACCGGACGTACACCTACGAGCAGCTCCATCGCGAAGTGAACGAGTTCGCGGCCGCGCTGCGCGCACAGGGCGTCGAGGAGGACGATGTCGTCACCATGTACATGCCGATGATCCCGGAGCTGCCGGTGGCGATGTTGGCCTGTGCCCGGATCGGCGCGCCCCATAGCGTCGTGTTCGCCGGCTTCTCCGCGGACGCGCTCGCGACGCGGATGAACGCGGCGGACTCCGAGTACCTCGTCACCTGTGACGGCTACTACCGCCGCGGCGACCCGCTCGACCACCTCGACAAGGCGAACGAGGGACTCGCGGGCGTCGAGGGGGAGACGACGACGGTCGTCGTCGACCGCCTCGGTCCCAACGACGACGACTTCGGTCACGACCTCGGGGACGACCAGCTCGATTACGACACGCTGGTCGAGGAACACGCCGGCGCGGACGTCGACCCGGTCACTCGCGACGCGGAGGACATGCTGTTCCTGATGTACACCTCCGGCACGACGGGGAAGCCGAAGGGCGTGAAACACACGACGGGCGGCTACCTCTCGTGGGTGTCGTGGACCTCACAGGCGGTCCTCGACATCAAGCCGGAAGACACGTACTTCTGTTCGGCCGACATCGGCTGGATAACCGGCCACTCGTACATCGTCTACGGCCCGCTCGCGCTCGGCACGACCACGATGATGTACGAGGGGACGCCGGACCATCCCGAACAGGACCGGCTGTGGGAGATCGTCGACGAGTACGACGCGACCCAGCTGTACACGGCCCCGACCGCGATCCGGGCGTTCATGAAGTGGGGCACGGAGTTCCCCGACCGGCACGACCTCTCCTCGCTGCGGCTGCTCGGGACGGTCGGCGAGCCGATCAATCCGCGCGCGTGGAAGTGGTACTACACACACATCGGCGACGAGGAGTGTCCCGTCGTCGACACGTGGTGGCAGACGGAGACCGGCGGAATGATGATCACCACGCTCCCTGGACTCAAGGACATGAAACCCGGGGCGGCCGGCCCGCCGCTGCCCGGCGTCGACGTCCGGATCGTCGACACGATGGGCGAGGAGGTCGAGCCCGGACAGGCCGGCTATCTCACGGTCAACAAGCCGTGGCCCGGTATGCTCCGCACGCTGTACCGCAACGACGAGCGGTTCATCAACGAGTACTGGGCGGAGTACTCCGACACGGACAGCGACGATCCCGACGACTGGGTGTACTTCCCGGAGGACGGCGCGAAGATCGACGAGGACGGCTACATCACCGTGCTCGGACGGGTCGACGACGTGATCAACGTTTCCGGCCATCGACTCGGAACCATGGAGATCGAGTCGGCCATCGTCGGCGTCGAGGGAGTCGCCGAGGCGGCGGTCGTGGGCGGGAACCACGACATCAAAGGCGAGGCCGTGTACGCGTACGTCATCACCGAGGACGGCTACGAGGGGGACGACGACCTGCGTGAGCGGATCATCGCCGGCGTCGAGGACGCGATCGGACCGATCGCGCGGCCGGAACAAGTCGTGTTCACACCCGACCTCCCGAAGACTCGGTCCGGGAAGATCATGCGCCGACTCTTGGAGAACATCGCGGACGGCGAGGAGATCGGGAACACCAGCACGCTTCGGAACCCCGAGATCGTCGACGATATCCAGAAGCAGGTAGGTAACTGACCGGCGGGCCAGGGACACTCCAGTCGGCGGTCCCGATTTCATCCCGTCCGATCGAAACGTTCCGTTACGAGACGAGTCGAAACCACTCGAATCGACACGAGATCAGCCAACACACGATCCATGACAGACAACAACTCACAGTCGGCTTCCGTGGGAAGCCACCACGAGGACGACGAGCGCCTCCGGACCGACGGCGGTGCCAGCGACGTGCAACGAGAACAGGAGATGGACTACCTCGAAGTGGAGATCAACCTCTTGAATCCGGCGACGCCGTTTATGAAGGACCACCTTCGGGTGATCTGGATCGGCTTCGCCGTCTGGGTTGTCACCACGTTCGGGCCGATCACGGCGACCCGAATCGCGCCCGACCTGATGACGACCGCGATGCCGGTGATCGGGTTCCCGTTCCACTACTTCTCGATCGCTATCGGCGGTCCGACGGCCGCCCTGCTGCTTTCGGTGTGGTACGCGAAAAAGCGGGACGCGATCGACGAGAAGTACGGGATCGAGCAGGTCGACAACGAGGCGCGGGCCGCAGGTGGCGACACGGACGCCGCGGCGGCCGCTGACGGGGGTGTCGAGGAGTGACTCCCACGGCCGTCCTCATGCAGGCCGACGAACTGCTTCCGGAGGGACTCGACATCGGATTCAAGCTCGTTCCAGGTGTCATCGTCGTCTCAATGATGGCGCTGTTCCTCGCGGTCGGGTTCGCGTTCAAGGTCGCCGACACCGACGACATGTGGGTCGCCGGACGCTCGATCGGGAACATCGAGAACGGGATGGCGATCGGTGCGAACTGGATGTCCGCAGCGTCGTACCTCGGGATGGCGGCCCTCATCGCTCTTTCCGGCGTGTACGGGCTCGCGTACGTCGTCGGCTGGACGACGGGGTACTTCGTGCTGCTCATCTTCATGGCCGCGCAGATGCGGCGGTTCGGGAAGTACACCGCGCCCGACTTCGTGGGCGACCGGTTCAACTCCGACACCGCCCGCGCGCTCGCGGCGATCACGACGTTCCTTATCGGGTTCGTCTACGCGCTCGGACAGGCGCGCGGCATGGGCCTCGTCGGGATGTACGTCCTCGGCGATATCAACAACGTGATCGCCCTGCCGGGACTCAGCGCCTACCAGGCGATGATGGTGCTGTTCATGCTCGTCACCATCGCGTACCTCACCCTCTCAGGGATGCTCGGTGCGACGAAGAACATGGCGCTCCAGTACGTCATCCTCATCGGCGCGTTCCTCATCGGCCTGCTGGCCACGGGATGGTCGGCCGGGTACTCGACGATCCTCCCGCAGATCGAGTACGGGATGTTGATAAGCGAGCTGAGCACCGAGTTCTCCGCACCGTTCGCCGGCGGCAGCTACTACCTCTGGATCGCGACCTGTTTCAGCCTCGCGTTCGGCACCTGTGGGCTGCCACACGTGCTCGTCCGGTTCTACACCGTCGAGAACGAGCGGACCGCCCGGTGGTCCTGCACCTGGGGGTTGTTCTTCATCGCCGTGCTGTACCTCTCCGCGCCCGCGTTCGCGGCGTTCGGGACCGACCTGTACACCAACTCGCCGTTCGGCCCGACGTACGGTGATCCAGGTATGAGCGAGGCCGCAGCCGACGTCATCGTCGTGCTCGCCGCCCAGCTCGCGAACCTCCCGACGTGGCTGGTCGGGTTCGTTGCCGCGGGCGGCATCGCGGCCGCCGTCGCGACGACGGCGGGGCTGTTCATCGCCGCCTCGTCGGCGATCTCCCACGACATCTACGCGAACATCATCAACGAGGACGCGACCCAGCGCCAGCAGGTGCTCGTCGGTCGGCTGAGCATCGTCGGGATCGGACTCTTGACGATCCTGTTCGCACTCAACCCGCAGGCACCGATCGCCGCGCTCGTCTCCTTCGCGTTCTCGCTGGCCGCGATCGTGTTGTTCCCGATGTTCTTCCTCGGGCTCTGGTGGGAGAACACGAACCGTCCGGGCGCGCTCGCCGGCATGACGAGCGGGATCGTCATTTGGTTCATCCCCATGTTCAACGAGGGCCAATTCGGGCTGGTCAACGGGGGGGCGGGTCTGGGGATCGGGTTCCTCGAGACGTGGATGCCCGCGGTTGGGTCCGGACTGATCGGCGTGCCGCTCGTGTTCGCGATCACGATCTTCGTCTCGTACGTCACCGACGAGCCGCCGCTGCGGACCAAGCGGATGGTCCGCCAGTGTCACAGCCCTGAACCGATGCCGAAGGACAAGACGGCCGCACAGGTCGTTTCCGAGAAGATCGACGACGCACCCGCGGACGACTGATCATGTACGACAAGATACTCGTTCCGACCGACGGCAGCGACGTGGCGAACAACGCGGTCCACCACGCGATCGATCTGGCCGAAAAGTACGGCGCGGAAGTGCATGCCCTGTTCGTGGCCGATACGGACATGGTCGCGTACAGTCTCGGGACCGAGCAAGTAGACCGGATCCGTCAGGGGAAGTTCGGCGAGATGACCGAACTCGCCGAGGACGCCGCGGAAGCGACCGATTTCGTCCGAGATCGGGCCGAGGAAGCGGGACTCGAGTTCGTCGAACGACACGCGGGCGGTCAGCCCCACGACGTGATCGCCAACTACGCACGGAACAACGACATCGACCTCATCGTGATGGGGAGCCACGGTCGCTCCGGCGTCCGTCGCGCGTTGCTGGGCAGCGTCACGGAGCGCACCCTCCGGTCGACACACGTCCCGGTGTTCGTCGTCGACTACGTCGAGGGGCGGTAGCGAGCCCCTCACCTCGAACACCCGAACCGATCCCGAAAGACCGACCCTGTCTCGCCCCGAGACACGCTCATGACCGACACGAACACACCGGAGGCGGACGATCCCGACCCGAGCATCGCGGATCGCCTCCGCTCGCACGTCTCCGAGAACCGCACTGGTATGTTTCACGACCTCGTGTTCGCGCTCGCGTGGGTGACGCTCGTCTCGCTGCTGTTCGATTTCGTCTTCGTCGACGCGCCGACCTGGGCGTACTACATGTTCATGCTGACTGGGATCCCTGCGTACTTCGGGTTCTTCATCTCCCTTGAGATCGCGAAAGAAAACCGCTGAGCGAGGACGGTGACGGTTCATCGGAACTCGGGTTTGTTCGTCCCCTCGACACGGGTTTGTTCGTCCCCTCGACACGGGTCCGTCCGATCCGTCTCGCCGTGCTCCCCGAACGCATCGGGTCGTTTCGGAGGGCATACCTCTTTCATGCGACCGGTCGAATCGACGGACATGCACGCCGCAGTGCTTCGGGAGCACGGGGAACCGCTGACCCTTCGGGACGTGCCGGACCCCGATCCGGATCGGGACGGCGTCGTCGTTCGCGTCGAGGCCTGTGGGGTCTGTCGGAGCGACTGGCACGCGTGGAAGGGCCACGGCGAATGGGCGGACGATAGGGTCCCTCGGGGACAGATCCTCGGCCACGAACCCGCGGGGGAGGTCGTCGCCGTCGGCGAAGCCGTCGAACGGTTCGCGCCCGGCGATCGCGTCGTCGTTCCCTTCTCGCTCGGCGATGGAACCTGTGAGTACTGTCGGCAAGGATACGGGAACGTGTGTTCGGACGGCCGGGCGCTCGGGTTCGAATCCGATACCCCCGGCGCGTTCGCGGAACGGGTCGCCGTCCCGAACGCCGACTACAATCTCGTCGAACGACCGTCATGGCTCTCCGCACGCGACGCGGCGGCGCTCGGCTGTCGATACATGACCGCGTATCACGCGCTCGCCGAGCGTGCCGAACTGGCCGCGGGCGAGAGTCTCGCGGTCCACGGGTGTGGTGGTGTCGGGCTCTCCGCGGTCCAGATCGGACGTGCGCTCGGGGCCCATGTCGTCGCAGTCGACATCGACGACGACGCGCTGGACCGGGCCGCCGCGCTCGGTGCCGACGAGCTCGTTTCCCCACATTCGGCCGACGACGGCGATTCTATCAGCGACGGCACTGACGACGCTAACGACGCCGACGCTAACGACGCCGACGCCAACGACGCCGACGCCAACGACGCCGACGCCAACGCCAACGACGTCGACGCGTCAGTTCCCAACCGGATCCGCGAACTCACGGATGGCGGCGTCGACATCTCCGTCGATGCGCTCGGAATCGCCGAGACGTGTCGGAACTCGGTGCGCTCGGTCCGTCCACGGGGCACGCACGTCCAGATCGGCCTGACGACGGACGCCGAACGCGGCGAGGTCTCGTTGCCGACGGACCGGATGACGCGCTGGGAGGTGTCGTTCGTCGGCTCGCGCGGGATGCCGCCGAGTAACTACGACGCCCTCTTCGATCTCATCGAGGCGACCGGGATCGACCCGGGAGACCTCGTCAGCCGCGAGCTGGCCCTCTCGGAGGTTTCGGACCGCCTCGCGGCCATGGACGGGTACGGCGTCGACGGGATCGAAGTCGTCACCGAGTTCGACTGAACGCGACACCGCTCGTTCACTTATAAACATCCGATCGCACGTGTTGCGATACCGACGCCCGAAATCCACCCTCGAACTGCCACTGACCGAAAACGGGACAGAGCGTCTCTCCTCCTGAGGGTTTAAATAGGTCACCGCGGCGTGCTCAGTCGTCCGTCGTGCCCGCGACGGACCCCTTCTCCGCCGCTTCCTCGTCGTCCTCGATCACGCCCTCTCGCCACGTCCCCCTGAGGAACCACGCAACGCCGACGACGAACGAGGCGACTGCGGCGGCCGCGTACGCCCACCAGAGCCCCGCGACGCCCCAGTCGAGTCCGGTGTACCCCAGCGCTATCTCCGGGACCGCGATCGGACCGACTTCGACCCCGCCGAACGTGACGCTCACCGCCCCGAACGCCAGCAGCGCGGCCAGCGGGATCCTGAACACCCATCGCGAGAGCATCGAGAGCACCATCGCGATCCCGGTGTTCCCCGCGCCGCGGAACCCGCCCTGGATCACCATGAGCCCGCCGAAGAACGCCCAGGAGAGTGCGACGATCCGGAGGAAGACGACACCCTCGGCGATCGTCTCGGGGTCGTCGACGAAGACGCCCATGGCGGCCGCGGGGAACAGCCAAACCAACCCGCCA
The DNA here is from genome assembly GCF_055396225.1 of Halorubrum tibetense. Taxonomy (NCBI): domain Archaea; kingdom Methanobacteriati; phylum Methanobacteriota; class Halobacteria; order Halobacteriales; family Haloferacaceae; genus Halorubrum; species Halorubrum tibetense. The sequence goes on along the minus strand of NZ_AP043742.1, from coordinate 2,982,573 downwards.
GCGACGGCAAGGAGGAGCATCGTTCCCGCGGTGGCGGCACGGGTGACTGCCGCCGCACGATCGGGAGCGTTCGCGCCGAGGTTCTGTCCGACGCCCGTCGCCGTCGCCTGCCCGACCGCGCCCGCGACCGACCACGAGACGGACATCAGTCGAACGCCGATCCCGTACGCCGCGGTCGCGGCCGGCCCGAAGCGCGCGACGAGCGCGGCCATCGCGACCGCCGCGAACGACCGCGCCCACCCGTCGAGCGTCGCGGGGTAGCCGACGTCTATCAGCTTCCGTAACAGCATCGGGTTCGGCTTCAGATCACGGACGTACAGCTTCACACCCCAGTCACCCTTGAGCAGGATCCAGATCCCGATCGCGGTGGCGAACAGCCGGGCCAAAAGCGTCGCGACCGCGGCCCCCTGCGTCCCGAGCGCGGGGAAGGGCCCCCAGCCGAGGATGAAGAAGGGATCGATGACGATGTTGATCCCCGCCGAGATCGCCACCAGCCACATCGCGGTTTTCGTGTCGCCGGCTCCCTGTAGTGAAGACCGGAACGCGAAAAAGAGGAAGGTGAGCGGGAGGGTCAAGAAGATCACCTCGATGTACGCGAGCGCCTCGACGAACACCGCGTCGCGCGCGCCGATCCAGTACAACAGCCAGTGACGGGTCGCGAACCCGACGAGCGCGAGGACGACGGACACGACCGTCGCGAGCAACACGGTCTGGGCGACGACCTCGTCGGCACGGCGGTCATCGCCGGCACCGACGTACTGCGAGACGAGGGCGATCGTCGCCGCCGTGAGTCCCATCGCGGTCGAGACGAACAGCCACGACAGCGGGAACATGAGCGAGACGGCCGCGACCGCCTCCGTGCTCACCCGGCCGACCCAGAACATGTCCGCGAGGTTGTACAGCGTCTGGAGCAGGTTTCCGAGGACGAGCGGCCACGCGAGGCTGAACAGCCTCGGCGGTATCGCCCCCGTCGTCATGTCGACCCGCGCGTCGTCGTTGCCCACGGTCGGCTCCGTCAGCGTTGTAGGGTGGGACCCCCCTAACGCTTCGGGAGGCGGCGGCACGGGTTGGGAAGGAAGCGGCGAACGGAACGTGGGTGCGGGAGCTGCGACTGCCGAACGGGTCCCGACCACCGGCGAGGTCCGCTGCTACCGCCCCAGCGTCCGGATGTCGTCGACGTCGAGCAGCGACTCCCCGGGATCGAGCGCGGTCCGATACGCGGCCCGCGCGACCGTGTCGACGTGGAGTGGACGCGATTCGCCCAACCGGTCGGCCAGCGGGTCGACGGAGGCGATGAACCGTAACAGCGTGTTCACGGGCGTTGGGAAATGCGGCTGTTCGGGGCCGTACACCGGGCCGGGCCGGATCGTCACGTTGTCGACGTCGAGGTCGGCGATCGCGGTTTCCGCCCGGCGTTTCGCTGTCAGGTACGCGTTCCGGACGCCGGGCGGCTTCACCGAGGAGGAGCAGAAGACGAACGTGTCGACGCTCGCCCGCTCCGCCTCCAGCGCCGTGATGATCGCGCTGTCCCCGTTGACGCGCTCGAACGTCACCCCCGCGGTGGCCGACTCGGAGATGATCCCGACGGAGTGGACGACCGCGTCGACGCCGTCGAGCCGGCCGCGCCACGCGTCGGGTCGGAACAGGTCCGCGCTGGTCCACGAGACCTCGTCGGCCCACGGGGCGTCCGTCTCGGGACGCCCGCCCCGCGAAACGCTCCGGACCTCGTGGCCCTCGCGGACCGCGAGCCGGCAGATCGCCCGCCCGATGAACCCGCTACCGCCGACGACCAGGAGGGTATCCATGTGAACCGGTTCGAGCCGGGGTCACCTTGTCGTTTCGGTGAACGATCGGGTCGACTCCGCGTTCCCCGTCGGTCCGCGACACCGGGTCGCTTCGTCGTTCTGCTATGCCGCAACCACAAGGACGAGGAGGGTCGCCCGCGGCCTCGCGACCATGAGCCACGACCGCGCGATCAGCGACGTGATAGACGACCGGCTCGACGGGTACCGCGAGCGGCTGTTCGACCTGTTGGCCCAGCCGAGCGTCTCGACGACCGGGGAGGGGATGGACGCCGCCGCGGCTCTCGTGGTCGACACGGTCGAGGCTGCCGGGTTCCGGGCGACGCGGGTCGAAACGGACCGGCATCCGCTGGTGTACGCCGAGTTCGACCCCGCCGGGGCCGACGCTCGTGACGGGGCGGGACGGGAACCCGGAGCGGACGTGCCGACGGTACTGTTCTACGGCCATTACGACGTCCAGCCGCCCGGCGATCCCGACGAGTGGGACTCGCCCGCCTTCGAGCCGACCGTTCGCGACGGCGCGATATACGCCCGCGGTGCCGGCGACAACAAGGGACAGTTCATCGCACACGCGTTCGCCGTCGATGCCCTCCGCGCCGCGGACGCCGTGCCCGACGTCCGGGTGAAGCTCCTGATCGAGGGCGGGGAGGAGAGCGGGAGCGCCGGATTCCGGGCGTATCTCCGCGACGACCCGGACGTACTCGCCGATGTCGACCTCGTGTACGTCGCCGACGGCCCGCGACACGCGGTTGCCCGGCCCGTTCTCGACGGCGACGAAGCGAGTACGGGCGACTCCGGGGCGATGGGGGACAACTCCGGGACGACGGGGGACGACTCCGGGGCCGGCAGACGGGGCGTCCCGACGCTCATCTACGGTAACCGCGGCGTGCTCGCGTTCGAGGTCGAATGCCGAACGGCGAACACGGACCTCCACTCGGGCAACTTCGGGGGGCCGGTTCCGGCGGCGACGAACGAGCTCGTCGCGGGGCTCTCGTCGATGCGGGCCGATGGAACCGACGAGATCACCGTTGACGGCTTTCACGACGGGATCGAGGTAACCGACGGCGACCGCGAGCTGGTGGCCGCGATCCCCGACGATGGCGACGAGATCCGCGAGGAGCTCGGCCTCTCGCGGCTCGCCGGCGAGGTACCGTACTACGAGCAGCTGCTCACGCGCCCGACCATGACGATAAACGGGCTTTCCGGGGGATACCAAGGCGAGGGGATGAAAACGGTTCTGCCGAACGAGGCGTCCGCGAAGCTCGACTGTCGGTTGGTTCCGAACCAGGTCCCGGACGCGGTGTTCGAGGCGATCCGTGACCACCTGTTGGCAGTGAACCCGGAGTTGACGGTCACGAAGCGGAGCACGTTCCCGCCCGTGAAAACGCCGGTCGACGCCCCCGAAGCGACGGTCGTTGCGGACGCGCTCGAGTCCGTCTGGGGAGCGTCACCGATCGAGCTGCCGGTGCTCGGCGGGAGCCTTCCGGCCGCCTACTTCCGAACGTTGGACGCGCTCTCCGACGTCCCGATACTGGTCGTCCCGTACGCCAACCACGACCAAGGGAACCACTCGCCGAACGAGCATCTGGACCTGGACTGTTTCGAGAACGGGATCCGGACGACCGCGGCGGTCCTCCGGGGGCTCGAAGGCCCGACGGCGACGCGGGAGTGACGGCTCGAAGGCCCGACGGCGACGCGGGAGTGACGACCCTCGGCTGATCGCCGTTCTCACCCGAACAGCCGGTAGAACGGCCGTGCGAGCAGGAAGTGGTAATCAGAATCGGGAGTCCAGCGGCGGAACGCGAGACTGTTCGTCATCACCGACACCGAGGAGCCGGCCATCGCGAACCCGGCGAGCGCCGGGTTCAACAGCCCGAGCGACGCGACCGGGATCAGCGTCGCGTTGTATGCGAACGCCCAGAACAGGTTCTGTCGTACCTTCGTGATCGTCGCCTCCGAGATCCGGAGCGCCTTCAACACGTCCCGCGGGTCGTCACGCATCAGCGTCACGTCCGCGGACTCGATCGCCACGTCCGTCCCCGAGCCGATGGCGATCCCGACGTGCGCGGTCGTGAGCGCGGGCGCATCGTTGACGCCGTCGCCCACCATCACCGCGCGGCTTCCGTCCGCCTGGATCGCGTCGATCGCGTCCGCCTTGTCTTCGGGGAGGACCTCTGCGCGCACCCGGTCCGGATCGATCCCGACCTGCTCGGCCACGGCGCGGGCAGTCCGCTCGTTGTCCCCGGTGAGCATCGACACCCGAATACCTCGGTCGCGGAGCTCCTGGACGGTCTCGCGGGCGCTCTCGCGGACGGTGTCCGCGGTCGCGAGCACGCCGACCAGCTCGCCGTCGACGGCGACGAGCATCGCGGTCTTCCCCTCGCGTTCGAGCCGTTCCATCGTCGCCTCCGCGGACGCGAGGTCGATGCCGTGTTCCCGGAGCAGCGCCCGGTTTCCGACGAGCACCTCGCCGACGGGCATCGTCGCCTCGATCCCGTGGCCGGGGACGTTCTCGAACGCGTCGGGGTCCTCGATCGAGATTCCACGCTCACGGGCCCCCTCCACGATCGCTCGGCCGAGCGGGTGTTCGCTGCCGGACTCGGCGGCCGCGGCCGCCCGGAGGAGTCGCGCTTCGGCGTCCGTAACCGGTTCCGTGACGGGGTCGTCAGCCATCGGATCGTCGGCCGTCGGATCGTCGATCGCGGGGTCGTCGACCGCCGGGTCGTCATGGTCTCCGACGGCGACGCCGCCGTCGGGGGTCGCGTCCGGAGCCTCCGATCCCATCGTTCGATCGGGAACCGGCTCGCCGTCATCGAACGGGACCACGTCCGTCAGCGCCATCTCGCCGTGGGTGAGCGTGCCGGTCTTGTCGAACACGACGACGTCGACGTCGCGGACGCGCTCCAGGATATCACCGCCCTTGAACAGGACGCCGTTGGTCGCGGCGATGGTCGAACCGACCATCGTCGCCGCCGGGGTGGCCAACCCCAGCGCGCAGGGACACGCGATGAGCACCGCGGAGGCGAACACCACCATCGAGAACTCCAGGACGCTCACGCCGCCGGCGACCGGGCCGCCGCCGACCGGCGTCCACAGCGGGAGCCAGTTCACGAACGCGGCGAGCGTCTCGGGGAACAGCGCCCACACGGCCGCCCACAACAGCGCGTTGGCGATGACGACCGGAACGAACACGCCCGATACCCTGTCGACGAGTCGCTGGATGTCCGGCTGGCGCGACTGCGCCTCGCGAACCCGCTCGACGATCTGCTGGATCGCGGTGTCCTTCCCGACCTTCGTCGCCTCGACGACGAGCACGCCGTTCTCGTTGACGGTCGCGCCAACCACCTCGTCGCCCGGTCCCTTCTCGACCGGGACCGATTCGCCGGTGAGCATCGACTCGTCGACTGCGCTCTCGCCGTCGATCACGACGCCGTCGGTGGGAACCTTCTCCCCCGGTCGTATCTTCATCGTGTCGCCGACCCGGATCTCGTCGGCGGAAACCGTTCGCTCGGTGCCGTCGTCGTCGACGAGTGTGGCTTCGTCGGCGCTCATCCGGAGGAGCTCGCGGAGCGCGTCGCTCGCGCGGGCCTTCGAGCGCGCCTCCAACCAGTTGCCGACGGTGATGAACCAGAGGATGAACGCGACCGCCTCGAAGTAGAAGTCCCCGACGAGGGGGTAGCCGACGAGCGGGCCGAGGAGGACGGCCGTGCTGAACAGATAGCCGGCGGAGGTGCCGATCGCCACCAGCGTGTCCATGTTGACGTCGCGGGCGTTCGACCACGCGCGCCACGCACCGGCGAGGAACTCCTTTCCGAGCGTCCCCATCAGCACCGTCGCGACCGCGAACTCGATCCACCCCATCTCGACGCCGGCGAGCGACTCGGGGACCCCGTACAGCCCGAACATCCCGCCCATCAGGTACCAGAACGGAACGGTGAGGACGCCGCCGCCGATGACGAGGCGTCGCTGGCGGGCGAGCTCCCGTTCCGCCGCGCTTTGCCGGGCGTCGTCGCCCGTTCGGCCACCACCGGCGTGGTCGCCGGCACGCGTCCCGTCGGCCCCGTCACTTACACTCGCCTCCCGAACCGGATCGAAGCCGGCGTCGTCGATCGCGTCGTACACGGCAGCGAGGTCCGTGTCGACCGGGTTGTACTCCACCCGCGCCTCGTCGGTGGCGGCGTTGACGTCGACGTCGATGACGCCGTGGACCCCGCCGATCGCGTCCTCGTTGGTCGCGGCACAGGTCGAACAGGACATCCCGCCGATCCCGACCGTCGCGGTCTCGGAGACCGGGTCGTACCCCGCGTCACGCACGGCGTCGTACACCGCCGCGAGCGCGACGCGATCGGAGTCGTACTCCACGGTTCCCTCGTCGGTCGCGAAGTTGACCGACGCCGTCTCGACACCGTCGAGGGATTCGAGGGCTTCCGTGACCGTGCCCGAACAGGTCGAGCAGGACATCCCACCGATCTCGAGGTGTGCGGTGCGGGTGCTCATTATGTATGTTCTACGGGCCCCCTACTCATGCGGATTGTGGTTACGATACCTCTGCTTTTCACCCACTGGGACTTTCAAATCTGAAGCGTCGATCCGTCCAAACCTCGGTGCTACACGGTGGTCGACAGGGGCCCGAATACGACCGTCGTCTCGACGGGTTCGCCGGCAACACTCGGCGAGGGTTCGGGTTCACGTTCGATTTCTCGAATAATGACAGTAGAACGTGTGTAAGCACGATATTCGTGGCTTTCCGAAGCCACTCGTGGCCGTACACACAACACTTATGTCCCGGTTACGCGTTTGTGCAGGTGCGATGGCGACAGGCAAGGTCGACTTCTTCAACGACACTGGCGGTTACGGATTCATCGAGACTGACGACGCTGACGAGGACGTGTTCTTCCACATGGAAGACGTCGGCGGCCCGGACCTCGAGGAAGGCCAAGAGGTAGAGTTCGAGATCGAGGAAGCGGACAAGGGTCCGCGCGCGAAGAACCTCACTCGGCTGTAATCGGCGATCCCGACCGCACGAACAGTTCTCGAACCGTGTCCTGCGTATTATTGCCCGCGTAGCGACTGCCCAATCGATACCGGTGCGATCCGAGTGTCACACCCGCTCGAGCGGCTCCACCGATCGAAGCGGTCCATCGCCGCCGTTTTTTCCGTGCCGACCGATCGACCGGTATGACCGAGGATCCACCCGCTGAACGATCGGCCGACCGCTCGGCCGACCGCTCGGCCGACGCGCCGCCAGTCGATCAGCCGGCCGACCGCCCGGGCGATCCCGAATCCTTTGTCGCCGAGAACCTCGACCGCTACGCGTCGACACAGGGCGTCCTGCCCGAGCGCTTGGAGTCGATCGGCGAAACGTACCGCGAGCAGGGCTGCCTCTCCCGGGAGCAGCTGTACGACATCGCGTACGAGTCGTCGACGCGGAGCGCATACCACGTGCGAAACAACCCCGAAGAGCGGTGTCGGGAGGTGACGCGGAACGTTCTCACGGTCGAGGGAGACTTCTCGAAGATCCAGCTCATTGCCGGCCTGCGTGGGTTCAAAGCGCCGACCGCTTCGTGTGTGCTGGCCGCACTCGACGGCGACCGACACGCGGTCGTCGACACCCGCGTGTGGGCGTCGTTAGAGCGGATCGGGTACCTCGACGGCCGTAAAGAGTCGTTCGACGCCGCGGACTACGTCGCGATGATCGAGCCGATCCGCGCGCTCGCGGCGGAGACCGGATACCGCCCCGTTACGGTCGGCTACGCGCTGTTCGCCTACGACGCCCACGTGCGGGAAGGAACCCTCCATTGAGGGCAGGGCAGACGCCGAGTTCACCCCTCGAACGGGAACTCGACGCCCGTCGCCTCCTCGGAGTACTCCCAGAGTCGACGGGCGTCCACGCGGTCGTAGGAGGCGTCGTTCGAGCGTCCCACCACCGGGTGGCCGCGCATGTTCATGAGGCCGCCGGGTTCGACGTACGCGCCGCCGCTCACGTCCGCCGTCGCGGCGTACAACATCGGCTCCGCGCCGGTCGCGGCGTCCTGTCCCAACACGGCGTTGGCGACGCGCATCCCGGCTTTCAACAGTGGGTTCCCGCTTGCCTCGCCGGTCCTGATCTGGAGGTTCGTGTCGGTGTATCCGGGGTGACAGGCGACGCTCCGGATGGCGGGTGACCCGTCGTCCGGCGTGGCTGTCTCGACCCGTCGCTGGAGCTCGTAGGCGAACAGCAGGTTCGCGAGCTTGCTCCGGCCGTACGCCTTCCACTTGCCGTACGACTCCTCCCAGTTGAGGTCCGAGAAGTCCATCTCGCCCGTCTCGTGTGCGCCCGACGACTGGGTCACCACTCTCGCTTCGGCCTCGTCTCCGATCCCCTCCGAGGCGGTCAACAGGGGGAACAACCGCCCCGTGAGTGCGAAGTGACCGAGATGGTTCACCCCGAGCTGCGTCTCGAAGCCGTCCTCGGTCTCACGTCTGGGGATCGCCATCACGCCGGCGTTGTTACACAGGATATCGACCGCGTCGTAGTCGGCGACCATCCCGTCGGCGAACTCGCGGACGGACGCGAGCGAGGCCAGGTCGCACTCGCGAACGTCGAGCGCGAGCTCGCCCGGTGTCGTCTCGCGGAGCTCCGTGGCGGCGTCTTCCCCGCGCTCGACGCTCCGGCAGGCCATCACGACGGTCGCGCCCCGTCTGGCGAACTCGCGGGTCCCCTCGAAGCCGAGCCCGCTGTTCGCGCCGGTCACCACGACCGTCATCCCGTCCAGCCGCGGCATCTCCGCGGCAGTCCAATCGCTCATACCTGAACGGAGGGACGCACCGGGGAGAAACCTGTCGGCGATCCGGGCCGAACGGACCCTTCGGGACGCTCCGTGAGCCGATCGGCCGTACCCGCACTGCTGGCCGAGTCAGGAACGGAGAAAGAGGACCGTCACCCGTCCTACGGCGTCGAAGTCGCGAAGCCGATACACGAGCTCGCGGACCCGAGCCGCCTCGCCGCGACAGAACACCGTCTCCAGACACCAGTCCCCCTCGTGCGTGTGGCTCGTGGTCGTGATGACGTCCTGGAAGTCGTGTTGGACGCCGTGGAGCTCGCGGATCACGTCCTCGTGTCGATAATCGAACGCAAGCGTGGCGGTGACATCCCCCGACACCGCTTCCAGTTGGGTGTGTGACTCGATATACTCCTGCATCGCTTCTCGTACCGCCCGCGAGCGGGACTCGAACCCTTCCGCCTGCCACGTCCGATCGAACTCGTCGAGCACGTCGTCAGGAATGTTGAAGCTGGTACGCATCAGTCTACGGTAGTACTCGCAGGGAGACAGAATGGGTGCTGTGGTTTCCCACCGTATCGACGTATTACGATCCCCCTGGATCGGTGCTAACAGGGTCTTTATACCGGCTCGACGGAGGGTCCGGTATGGATCTCGGTCTCGTCGTCGGCGTGGTCGCGATCGGGCTTATTCACGGGGTGCTCCCGGACCACGGGTGGCCGATCGCCGCGACCTACGGATTGGGCCGTTCGCGGACGTTGCTGTACGGGGCCATCGCAGCGCTCGTTCTCGGCGTCGGACATCTCGTCAGCAGCGTCGCACTCGTGGTGGCGTACTTCTGGTTCAGCCGCTTCGCGGAGTTCGCCGAAGGTCCGTGGATGCGGTATCTCGCGGGGACCATGCTTATTCTGCTGGGGATCCACGAATATCGGAGCAGTGGGCACGGAACGGGGCACAACCACGCCCACGAGTCCGATCACGATCACAGTCACGCCCACGAGTCCGATCACGATCATACGCAGACTCACGCGCACGAGTCCGACCACGCGCACAACGCTGACCACGGCTCCGAGCGCGCGCACCGCTCCGAGCACGGCCATTCCGGTGAAGCCCCGCCACGTGGACCGTTAACCCGGATCCGAAACCGACTGTTCGGCGGTGGTCACCGCCATCTCCGTGAATCGGACGCCGATCGGGGGTTGCTGGCGCTCGGGTGGACGGCGCTCCTTCTGGGGTTCGCTCACGAGGAGCCGGTCCAGATCCTCGCGATCTGCGCCGGGACCGCCTTCTGTTTGGAGCTGATGCTCGTGTACTCCCTCGCGGTCATCGTCGCGATCCTCGTTCCGACGCTGCTGCTGATCGCGGGGTACGAACGTCACCGGGAGACGGTCGAACGGTACACGCCGTATCTGCCGTTGTTGACCGCTACGGTGCTCGTGGCGATGGGTCTCGCGTTCATCCTCGGCGTGTTCTGAGGAACGCCTTTTATACCCTCTCGTTGCTGGGAGATCTCTTGACTCCCGGATCGGACCGGCTCGCGACGGTCGACGGGTTCAGCTAAGAGGCCGGACCAGTGGCCGTGGCTCCGCCGTATCGGCTGACGACGGCGGATCGCACGGGTATGGGATACACCAGCCAAGAAGGGGATTGATAAGCGAACAGCTGAGAGCAGTAGGGGATTTATAAGGGATCGACGGCGGCGACAGTGAGGGCTCCACCGGATCGGCGATGAGACCTGCTCTCCCTCGTCCCGCACAGCGACTACCGGACGGCAGTCACGCGAGTTCACCGCGGGAGCGAACGGGACCGCACCTCACGCCTCCCCAGCCTCGTCGCGGTCGCCCGTCGCTTCGCTCCGGGACGACCGCAACTCCAGCGAGGGACCGGAAGTCCCTCTTGGCAGTCGGGGCTCGCCCGACGACCTCGCGGGCGCGCCACCACAGCATCCCTCACCTCCCGTATATCTCTCACACGTGACCGGTACCCCCGCCGAGAGCGGTTCGTATCCGACCCGTCGAGCGGTGTGATGAACACACGGTCGCTCGCGAACGGTTCGGCGAGCACTTATATACGGCCCGTCGGGCAATAGGGACGGCCACGCGATGATCCGCCTCAGGCGTCGGGTTCCGTCCCGGTTTCCAGTTCGAACTCCCACTCCTCGTAGCCGCCGGCCATGCTCGCGACGAGGACGTCGTCGTCGACGGCCTCGTAGCTGCTGATGAGCATCGCCGCCTGTTTGGATGACTGACCGATCGGACACGCACAGACCACGTCGGTGTCGTCCCACTCCATCCGGGGGACCTCGGACGGGAGCTCCCCCAGCGGGACGTTGATCGCGCCGGGAATGTGGCCCCGTTCGAACTGCGCCGGCGGCCGGGTGTCGATCACGCGGACGTCCCCGTCCGAAACGCGTTCGTTGACTTCCGCCGGCGTCACTTCCTCGACCACGTCAGCGACCCTCCGTTCGGACGCGCGTTCGAGCGTGCATACCCACCGATACCGACGTGTGGGACTAACCCTTTTCGCGATCGGTCGCGGCGCGGCATCTACGGGCGAGCCCGGCTCGATCGGATCCGCACCGGAGGCGATCAGGAGAGGAACCGGTCGCTGACGTCCTCGTCGGGGATCATGCACTGGTCCTTGCGGCCGAACCAGTCGTACCGGTTGCTCGCGACTACGTCGTACAGTCGGTCGCGGAGGAACTTCGGCACGATCCGACCGAGGGTTCCGGCTCGATACGGCCAACCCAGCAGCTCCGCGATCCGGATCGCCGCGCTCGATTTGGTGTAGGTCCGGCCCCCGTCGACGAGGACGAACGAGTCGAACCCCTCGGTCGGGAAACCGTGGTGTTCCAACAACGTCTGCCCGACCGGGGACTGCAGCGAGGCGAACCTGAGTCGCCCCGTCCGATCCCGCGGTATCAGGAAGGAGACGACGCCGTTACAGAGGTTACACACGCCGTCGAACAACACGATGGGGTGGTCCGTCGGGATCTCCTCGAGGGTGACGGGGTCGCCGTCCGCTGGCGGACCGTCGGCTCCCTCGTTCGGTTCGGGGTTCGCCTCGGGGTCCGTACGCTCGGGTGTCATCGGGTCCGGTCCCCCCTACGGCCTCGGGGGGCATTTACCCGGCGGTTACCGTCGGCCCCGACCTGACTCGGGCCGTGCCTACTCCTCGTCGCGCACCCCGACCGTCTCCTGTTCGAACCGACGATCCTCCCCAGTCCATCGCCAGGAGCCGACGAACGGGAACCCATCCAGCGCGCAGATCACGTAGGAGTAGCCGGGCCACGTCGCGCGCCCGATGTCGATGTCGCTTGGCGACGGCGGTCCCGCGGGGTGTGAGTGATAGAACCCAACCACGTCGAGTCCGTTTCCCTCGGCCGCTTCGATGGCTTCCAGCTGGGCCTCCGGGTCGATCCGGTACCGGGTTTTCGGCCGCTCGGCGACGTTCTCGGTTTCGTACGTCCGGGTGACCACGCTCGGATCCCCGTCAGTGCCACGGTGTCCGACCAACACTCCACAGACCTCCGCTGGATCCCCCTCGCGGGCATGCGCCACGACGGCGTCGTACGTCGCCCGGGTGAACTCGATCACGGTCGACGGAACGCGTCCCACTGATAAGTGTCTCCCGCCCGCCGTGGGATCCACCGAGTCGCTGATGTGACGGCGGAATCTCTGGCAACACAGCGGTCGGAATCCGCTGCTCCACTTTCGCTACGCTGCCGGTTCGTTTTTATCCCCGTCGCTGGAAGGTAGCCTACCGAATGACGTCCTTCCAGTCGAGCCTCGGCGAGGACGAGGGGATCGCGGAGGAGCTGGCCGAGAGCCAGCGCGAGATCTCCATCGCCGAGTTCTTCGAGAAGAACAAACACATGCTCGGGTTCGACTCGGGTGCCCGAGGGCTCGTCACCGCCGTCAAGGAGGCGGTCGACAACGCTCTCGACGCGACCGAGGAGGCGGGGATTCTCCCCGACATCTACGTCGAGATCACGGAGGTCGGCGACTACTACCGTCTCGTGATCGAGGACAACGGACCCGGTATCACGAAAGAACAGCTCCCGAAGGTGTTCGGGAAGCTGCTGTACGGCTCGCGGTTCCACAAACGCGAGCAGAACCGCGGGCAGCAGGGGATCGGGATCTCCGCGGCGGTCCTCTACTCCCAGCTCACCTCCGGCCAGCCGGCGAAGATCACGTCCCGGCCGAAGGGGCAGTCCGACGCGCAGTACTTCGAGCTGATCATCGATACGGACACGAACGAGCCGGAGATCAGCGTCGACGAGACCACCTCTTGGGACCGCCCACACGGCACCCGGATCGAACTGGAGATGGAGGCGAACATGCGCGCCCGCCAACAGCTCCACGATTACATCAAACACACCGCCGTCGTCAACCCCCACGCCCGGATCGAGCTGCGCGAACCGGGACTCGACGAGCCGTGGAAGTTCGAGCGTGCGACGGATGAGCTGCCCGCCGAGACCTCCGAGATCCGGCCGCACCCGCACGGCGTCGAGCTCGGCGCATTGATCAAGATGCTGGAGGCGACGGAGTCGTACTCCCTTTCGGGGTTCCTCCAAGAGGAGTTCACGCGGGTCGGCAAGAAAACCGCCGACAGCGTCATCGACGCGTTCCGTGACCGGTACTACGGCCGGGAGCTCGCCTGGTCGCCACCTTCCGCGCGGTCGACACTCGCGGACAGCGCGGCGGCCGCTGACGACGTCGAGACCGCCATCGAGGCGGCGGTCGCCAACAAGGGCGCGGCGGCGACCGCCGCGTTCGCCGAGGGCGTCGCGGAGACGGTGGGGAACCACGACCACCTGACGCGCTCCGAGCTGGTTCGGATCGTCGGCAACGTCGCCGACGGCGTCGAGGACGACACCGGCCGCACGTTCGGATCGACGGTCCGCGAGAACGCGGTCGACGCCGCGTGGGGTGCGATACTCGGCGTCGACGGCGCGACTGACACCGACCGTGAGGGCCGGGACGGGGACTCGGACGGCGAAGACGGCGTAGAAGAGTCCGACTCGGTGTTCGTCACCGACCTGTACGCCCTCGTCGACGAGGCGACCTCCACGCGCAAGGACGACGAGACGGTTCGGGCGATGGCCGAGGCGCTCGCGCGTCGAGTCGCGGACCTCGACGGTACCGCCTGCCGGATCACTCGCGACGACCTCGAGCGGCTCGTCGCCGATGCCGCCGCGTTCGTGGCCGAGCAACACGACGCTACGTTCGGCGAGACGGCTCGGGAGAACGTCGTCGAGGCGGTGTGGGCGCGCGCCCGGACCGTCCCCGACGACCCGCCGAAAGTGCGGGTGGTCGCCGGGGACCGCGACGCCGCGGCCGACCTCCTCGAGGCGATGCGGCACACGGACATCCTCGCGCCGCCGACCGACTGTCTCGCCCCGATCACGGCCGAGCTCGTGGAGGCCGGGCTCCGGAAGGAGTACGACGCCGACTTCTATGCGGCGGCGACGCGGGACGCCGAGGTCCACGGCGGCGACCCGTTCATCGTCGAGGCCGGGATCGCCTACGGCGGCGAGATCCCGGCGGAGGGGAGCGTCGAGCTCCTCCGGTTCGCGAACCGCGTCCCGCTGGTGTACCAGCGCGGCGCGTGCGCGACGACCGACGTGATCCGGGGTATCGGCTGGCGGAACTACGGGCTCGACCAGCCCGGCGGGTCGGGGATGCCGAACGGCCCGGCGGTGATCTCGATCCACGTCGCCTCCACGAACGTCCCGTTCACGAGCGAGTCGAAGGACGCCATCGCGAACGTCCCGGCGATAGAGGACGAGATCGAGCTCGCTGTTCGGGAGGCGGCCCGCGAGCTCAAATCGTACCTCAACAAGCGCCGCTCGATGCAGCAGCGCCGCGAGAAACAGGACGTCCTCGGCCGGATCCTCCCGGAGATGGCCGACAAGGTGTCGGAGGTCACGGAGCGGCCACGACCCGACATCGACGCCGCGTTGGCGCGGATCATGAACAACGTGAGCGTCGAGCGCGAGGTGGACGGAGAGACGGTGACGCTCGTCGTCGAGAACCACTCGGACGTCGCCGAAACCGTTGAGATCACGGATATCCTGACGGTCGAACCGACCGACCTCTCGGAGGGGACGGTCGTCGACATGGACGGCGAGTGGTTCGTCCAGTGGAACCCGGAAATCCCGTCGGGCGACGAACGGGAACTGACGTACTGCGCGGCCGACGACGCGGAGTTCGAGATCAGCGTCGGCGGCGTCGAAACGGAGAAACTCACGGTGAACGCCTAAATGACGACCGACAGCGACGCACGAGACGAGCTCATCGAGTTGGCCGCCGACTTCTACGACCAGTTTGCGGCGGGATCGATCCCGGAGATGCAGCTGCCAACCCGGACGAAAAGCAACATCGAATACGACGAGGAGAGCGGGGTCTGGACGTACGGCGACCGGACCTCGACCCGGAGCGCGAACTCCGTGCGCGGGGCTCGAAAACTGTTGAAAGCCGCGTACACGATCGAGTTCCTCGCGAACCAGCTCGACGACGACCGGTCGTCGACGCTGCGGGAGCTGTACTACCTCTCCGAGTCGTGGAACAACGACGAGGCGCAGTTCAACAGCCAGGACGAGTCGAACGACCTCGTCGAGGACTTGGAGGTCGTGACGGGCGTCACCCGCGAGGACTTCCACATGCGCCCGGAGGAGTCGGGGGCGACCCTGATGGGCCCGCTGGAGATCCGCGAGCAGACCCGCCGCGGCGAACGCGAGATCCACTGTCAAGAGGACGTCGGGGAGGGTGGCTACCAGATCCCGAACAACCCGGACATGATCGAGTTCCTCGATCACGACATCGACTTCGCGCTCGCCGTCGAGACCGGCGGGATGCGCGACCGGCTCGTGGAGAACGGGTTCGACGAGGCGTACGACTGCCTCGTTATCCACCTCAAGGGTCAGCCCGCCCGAGCGACCCGTCGGATCACGAAACGGATCCACGACGAGCTCGACGTCCCGATCGTCGTGTTCGCCGACGGCGACCCGTGGTCCTACCGGATCTACGGCTCCGTCGCGTACGGTTCGATCAAGTCCGCACACCTCTCGAAGTACCTCGCCACGCCGCAAGCGAAGTACGTCGGGATCCAGCCGGAGGACATCGTCGAGTACGACCTCCCCTCGGACCCGCTTTCCGACTCCGACATCAACGCCCTGGAGTCCGAGCTTGAGGACCCACGGTTCCAGACCGACTACTGGGAAGAGCAGATCGAACTGCAGCTCGATATCGGAAAGAAGTCCGAACAGCAGTCGCTCGCGAGCCGCGGGCTGGATTTCGTCACCGACACGTACCTCCCGGAGCGGCTCGACGCGATGGGCGTGATCTGATCGCCCAGCTCGCTCGACCGGCCAGCTCGCTCAACCGGACCGATCACTCAGTCTTCCCGGCGGACCGCTTCGTCGAATCGGTCGAATCGGTCGAATCAGTCGTGCCGGCCGATCCCTCCTCGGCGTAGACGATGTCGGCGATCACGCGACGGTCGCCGTCCGCGTCGTCGTCGGCGTATTCGTAGACGGCGCCGTCCGACTCGTCCGCGGTCGCGTTGTGCGACCCGTCACAGAGCGGCTTCGAATCCGAGAGCCCACACTCACAGACGTAGATCCTTCCGTCGTCGCCCATGTCGGACTCGTCGAGCACCGCCGGGCCGCGCTCCTCGTGTGTCACGGTTCGCGCCATGTGTATTCGATCCGACCCCGACGGCATACCGTTTGGGGACGGCCGACGGCCGCCGCCGCAACCCCCTTGCCCGTGCGGTGCCTATCGGGCGTATGAGCGAGTCGAGCGACCCTGACCCGGCGGCGTTGACCGACGAGGAGTGGCGGGAACGCCTCACGGACGAGGAGTACCGGATCCTCCGCGAGAGCGGCACCGAAGCCCGGTTCTCGGGCGAGTACGTCGACCACCTCCCCGATGACGGCGAGTACCGCTGTGCCGGCTGTGGGACCGTGTTGTTCGACGCCGAAACGAAGTACGAGTCCGGCTGCGGCTGGCCGGCGTTTTACGCCGCCGAGGAGGAGTCGGTGACGACGACGCTCGACACCAGCCACGGGATGCGCCGTACCGAAGTCCGATGTGCGAGCTGTGACTCCCATCTCGGCCACGTGTTCGACGACGGGCCGGAGCCGACCGGCAAGCGGTTCTGTATCAACTCGGTGGCGATGGAGTTCGACGAGCAGTGAACCGTCGGCTGCCCGCTGCGAGCCGAAAACGAGGGGTCCCTATCCCTCCGCGAGCGGGAGCCTGACCGCGAACACTGCCCCCTCGGGCTCGTTACCCTGAACCCACACGTCGCCGCCGTACGTCTCGACGAGCGATCGGACGAGGTACAGCCCGATCCCGGCGCCCGGGCTGTCGAGCCCTTTCTCACCTTTTCCGAATATCTCGTCGCGGTGCTCCGCCGGAACGCCGGGTCCGTTGTCGGCGATCCGCACCTCGGCGACGTCGGCTTCCTCGTCGACCGCCGCCGAGACGTCGACTTTCGGCGGCGTCTTGTCGTTGTGTTGGACCGCGTTCCGCAGGAGGTTCCGAAACACCGAGCCCAGCATGTCGTCGGCGACCACCGTCGCTTCGGGGAAGGCACCCTCGACGGTGAACACCGCCTCGGCGTACGCCGAGCGCACCTCCTCGACTTGCTGTGAGAGTACCCGATCGAGGGCGATACCGCTCTGTTGGGCGTCCTCACGAAGCATCACCTCTGCCAGGTCGCGAACCGTCGTCGTGAGCGCGACGGCGCTCTCCGTGCTCTCTCTGATCACTTCGAGATACGCCTCGCCGTCCTCGTCGACGTGATCCTCCAACAACGACGCGTACGCGCCGACGAGCTGGAGGTCGTTGCGGATGTCGTGGCGCATTACCTGGTTCAACAGCTCGAGGTCGTCGCGCTGCTGCTTGAGTCGACGTTCGGGGTCCATCTCGTCCGCCATATTCCGCGTTCGCTGTCACAACGTATGGAGATAGCGATTCCCGACGCGGACCGCTCAGAACCCCTCGTCGAGCAGTTCGCGGGCGATGATGTTCTTCTGGATCTCCGAGGTACCCTCGTAGATCTGGGTGATCTTCGCATCGCGGTAGAACCGCTCGACGTCGTGGTCGTTGACGAACCCTGCCCCACCGTGGACTTGAACGGCCTCGTTCGCGACATCGACGGCGACGCGCGAGGCGAACTCCTTGGCCATCGACGCCAGCGCCGTCAGGCTCTCCGACTCGTTGTCCACGGCCCACGCGGACCGATAGGTGAGCCACCGCGCGGCCTCGGTGTCGGTGTGCATCTCCGCGAGCTTGTGTTTGATCGCCTGGAAATCCGAGATCGACCGGCCGAACTGCTCGCGCTCCTCGGCGTACTCGAGCGCGCGTTCGGCCGCCCCCCGAGCGATCCCGACGCCCTGGGCGGCGACCGCCGTCCGGGTCTCGTCGAAGAACTCCATCAGCTGGAGAAAGCCCATTCCGCGCTGGCCGATCAGGTTCTCCTCGGGGACCCGTACGTCGTCGAAGACGAGCTCTGCGGTGTCGCTCGCGCGGATACCGAGTTTCCCCGTGATCTTCTCGCGAGTGAGCCCGTCGCGGTCGGCCTCGACCAAGATCTGTGAGAAACCGGTGTAGCGGTCGTCGATCTCCGGATCGGTCTCACAGACGACGACGAAGTAGTCCGCGACGGTGCCGTTGGTGATCCACATCTTCGAGCCGTTGATCACCCACTCGTCCCCGTCCTTTTCGGCACTGGTCGCCACCGACGTCACGTCCGACCCCGCCTGTGGCTCCGAGATCGCCGACGCCATGATCGCGTCGCCGGCGGTGACTTCGGGCAGTATCTCCGCTTTCTGTTCTTCGGTACCGAACCCCATGAGCGCCTCCGCGCCGAACCCGGCACTGGAGACACAGAGCCCGATCCCGGGGTCCGCCGCGAACAGCTCCTCGGTCAGGATCGCGTTCTCCAACGCGGAGTAGCCGACACCGCCGTACTCCACTGGGACGTGCGGCGCGAGCAACCCCATCCCGGCGGCTTTCTCCATGACCTCGTGTGGGTACGACTCGTCGACGTCGTGTTCGGTCGCGACCGGTCGGATCTCCTCGTCGGCGAACCGCCTGACCTCCTCGCGAAGGTGACGCTGCTCGTCGGATAGCTGGAACTCCATGTACCCACGTCGTTCCGTATCTATCATAGTCGTTCGTAAATGATCGGGAATTCGACGCGCGTTTATATACTAGGTGGTCGCCTCGGGGTCCGAATCGGTCGCGTCCACCGATCGGTGATACTTGCCGCCTACGCTACCGTGTCTAAAAGCATGAACCCGGCCATGCCAGCGATGAGCGTACCAAAGACGATACTCGCGGCGGATCGGCCGAACATTCGAACGACCGTTTCGAGCTCGCTTCCGTCCGTGACCCGGAACGTCGGAGCTGCATCGCCGTCGCCGATGTACTCGGTCGCGTCGTCAAGCTCGGGGCGCGTCTCCGTGACCGACCGCTTTTGGCCGATCACGTGTACCTCGTCGCCGGGGTCGATCCGGTTCTCCGAGTACTTGATGTCCCCGCTCCGGTTGCTGTACTCACCGTCCATTCCGAGCGTCGCCGCCTCCGGATCGACCGCGATCGAACCCGTGTCGTCGACGACGTTGAACGGGACCGAACCGCTCGGCGAGGAGATGGTGTTCCAGTTCGTCTCCCACTCGCCGTCATCGTTCTTTTCCCGCTCCTTGCGCTGCTTCTTCGCCGAGTACGCGAGACACGTTCGGCCGGAGTACGGCGCGCTCGCGGTTTCGACGAGCGTTTCGGCGGTGCCCTCGATCTCGATAGTGCCGTCCGTGAGGTGAGACTCCTCGATGGGGATCGGATCGCTCCGCCATACCGATATCCCCTGCCGAAACCCGTTTAGTCCCCAAACGATCAGGTATCCACCGATCGCTATACCCCCGAGTGTGAGCGCTCCTATCCCGATTCCGACCGCAAGAACCGCCGTCCCTCCGAACATGTCGTATCACTACCTCCACCGTATAATATCAATTATTTAAAATTACTGTTTGGTAACACACGACACGGACTGAACGAAAGCGGACTGACAGACCCCGGCGTACCCGAAGCGACTGGGTTTCGGCAACCGGATCGGAACCGCGCAGCTGGGCGGTCGGAGCCGCTCAGCGACGGTCGGCGACGAAGTCGGCGATCCGAGAGGTCGCCTCCTTCAGCTCGCGCATGGAGGTCGCATACGACACGCGGAGATGTCCTTTACCCCCCTCGCCGAACACCGACCCGGGAACGACGGCCACGCCCTCGGCTTCCAACAGCGCCTCGGCGAACGCCTCGTCGTCGCCGCCGCAGTTCGGGAACGCGTAGAAGGCACCGCCCGGCTCGAACGTGTCGAGCCCCATCTCGTTGAACCGCGAAACCACGAGGCGGCGGCGTCGGTTGTACTCCCCGACCATCTCACTGACCTCGTCGTCACAGCTCCGGAGCGCCTCCAACGCGGCGTGTTGGGCCGTCGTGGGCGCGGAGAGCATCGTGTACTGGTGG
Organism: Halorubrum tibetense; assembly: GCF_055396225.1. Taxonomy (NCBI): domain Archaea; kingdom Methanobacteriati; phylum Methanobacteriota; class Halobacteria; order Halobacteriales; family Haloferacaceae; genus Halorubrum; species Halorubrum tibetense. The sequence continues at coordinate 2,962,479 of NZ_AP043742.1, read as the reverse complement.
ATCCGGTTCATCGCGTCGATGGCGTCGGCGGGGCCGAGCGCGTAGCCGAGCCGGAGTCCCGTCATCGCGTACGCCTTCGAGAACCCGTTGACGACGACCGTCCGCTCGCGCATGCCCGGTTGGGTCGCGATCGACGCGTGGTCGCCGGTGTAGGTGAGCGCCGCGTAGATCTCGTCGGCGACGACACGGAGGTCGTTCTCCCGACAGAACGCGGCGACCTCGGCCAGCTGCGAGTCGCTCATCACCGCGCCCGTCGGATTGTTCGGGTAGCAAAGGACGAGGAGGTCCGCGGACGCCGCGCCGGCGGCCTCCAGTCGCTCGCGAGTGAGCGCGAAGTCGTCGGCGGCGCGTGTCGGTACTGACAGCGGCTCGCCGCCGGCCAGTTCGACGCCGGGCGCGTAGGAGATGTACGTCGGCTCGTGAATCGCGACGGTGTCGCCGGGGTCGACGAGCGCGCGAAACGCGAGGTCAACGGCCTCGCTCGCGCCAGTCGTGACGAGCACCTCCTCGGACGGGCCGTACGACTGGTCGTACCGCTCGTGGTGGGCGGCGACCGCCTCGCGGAGCTCGGCAGTCCCGCGGTTGGCGGTGTAAGAGGTCTTTCCCCGGTCGAGTGCGTCGATCGCGGCGGTGCGAGCGGCCCACGGCGCGGAGAAATCGGGCTCGCCGACCCCCAGCGAGATGACGTCGTCGCGGGCCTCTGCCAGCTCGAAGAACTTCCGGATCCCGGACTCGGGGAGCTCCCGAGCGCGACCGGCGGTCCTCATGGGGAGACGGAGAGTCGGTCGTCGTCGTCCCCATCGGCGAAACGGACCCCACCGTCCTTGTACGTCTCCATGATGTAGTGGGTGACCGTCTGGGTGACCTCCGGCATCGGCGCGACCTGCTCGGAGATGAATCGGGAGACGTCCTGCATCGTCCCGCCGAGTACCTCGACCGCGAAGTCGTAGTCGCCGGAGACGAGGTGTAACGCGTCGACTGCAGGGAACTTCGCGATCCGGTCCGCGACCTCCTCGTACCCGGTCTCGCGGTCGAGCTCGACGTTGATCTCGACGACTGCGCGGATCTTGCCCTCGTCGACGCGGTCCCAGTCGACCACGGCCTGGTAGCCGTGTACGACGTGGTTCGCTTCGAGCGCTGCGATGGCGTCCGCTACCGCGTCGGCATCGAGGCCCGTCTGGGCCGCGATGTCGTCGATGTCCTCGCGGGCGTTCCGCGCCAACACGTCGAGTACCTCGCGCTCGGCGTCCATACCGTGACCACTCGCGGCGAGGGTTTCAATATGGCGACGCGCGCAAGCGTTCCGACCGCCGAGGGTTCCGTGTGGGTCCGAACTGACACCGTGGGAACCGCCTCCGAGAGGACCCAAAAGCGGTCTCGTGACTCCAACTGACCGGACTCGGTGGCTCGGCGGCCCATCATCGCGGTTTCGACACCCGTATTTATCTCCCCCGTCACCGACGGTCCATCCATGCCGACACGTGACGAGACTGCCGGACCGGAGTCCGAAGCCGGATCGACCCGACCCGCGACGCCACGGCTGTCCGGGGAGACGGCGCTCTTGACCGGCGCGAGCGCGGGGATCGGTGCGGCGACGGCTCGCGCGCTGGCCGCCGAGAGTGCGGATCTCGTTCTGGTCGCTCGGCGTCGCGAAGCGTTAGACCGCCTCGCCGACGACCTCAAAACGAGCTACGAGGTCGGAGTCGAAGTGATCGACGGCGACGTCCGCGAGCGGGCGACGTCGACGGCGGCGATCGAGGCGGCTATCGACCGGTTCGGCGGCCTCGATGTCGTGGTCGCTAACGCGGGGATCGGGCGCGGAAGCGACGTGGCGACGATGACCGACGAGGAGTACTTCGCGATGCAGGAGACGAACGTCGACGGAACGTTTTTCCTCACCCGTGAGGCGATTCCACACCTCCGAACGAGCGACGGCACGCTGGTCGTCGTCGGCAGTTTCGCCGGGAAATACCCCCGATCGTCGAACCCCGTGTACGCCGCGACGAAGTGGTGGGTTCGCGGGTTCGCGCACAGCGTCGCCGCACAGGTCGGCGACGATGGCGTTGCCGTCTCCGTAATAAACCCTTCAGAGGTCAGAACCGAGTTCGGTAGCGAGGGCGGCGAGGCGTTCGCGGAGCGATTCGAACCGGGCAGCGTGACGGAACCCGAAGAGGTCGCCGAAGCGATCGTGTTCGCGGCGACGCGCCCTCGGACGGCGGCCCAAGAGATCGACCTGTATCGTCGTGACAAGTTCGACGTGTTGTGACCTCCCTCACCGAGAGGACGTTTCGAACCGAAATCCCTTTTAAACCAGTGGGTCGCCTACGTGTGTGAGCAACGCCGACAGCCGATCCCAGTTCTGGGCGCTCTATCTCACCCGGTTCGCCGAAGGGTTCGGTTTCATCACACTCATCACGCTGCTGGGGCCGTACATAAACACTCTCGACCCGCAGGCGACGACGGTGCTCGGCGTCACCGTCTCCGCCGGGTTCATCATCGGGATGTACACGACGGGGTTCACGCTGGCACAGACCGCGGCGGTGGTCCCGCTCGCATGGGCCGGCGACCGCTTCGACAAGCGGACCGTCCTCCTCGTCGTCCTGGGCGTCGGCGCGGGCGTGTACGCGCTGTTCCCGCTCGTCGACTCCTCGGCGTCGTTCATCGCGATCCGCGCGCTCCAAGGGGTGGTCGTCACCGGGGCGGGGCTGATGACGCTCTCGCTCGTCGGACAGATCGCCGACGTCGGGACCCGAGCAGACAAGATCGGCAAGGCGAACGCGGCGTCCTTCGCCGCCTCGATCGTGGGGTCGCTCTCGGCTGGAGCCGTGTACGACGCGTTCGGGTTCGGTCCGATCTTCACCGTCATCTCGCTTCTGATGATTCTCGCGTGGATCGTCACGTGGGCCGTCCTCGACGACGACGACACCCGCGTCGAGGGGTTCCCGTTCTCGGATCTCGCGGTCAACCGGAAGATCCTCACGATCTCCACGTTCCGCGTTCAGTACGCCTTCGCCGTGACGATGGTCCGGACGTGGATCCCGATCTACGCCGGGACGTCGATGGCGTCCGGCGGGCTGGGTGTCGCCGGGATCGCCATCGCGATCACGGTCACCGCGGAGAAGGCGACGAACATGGTCGGGCAGCTGTTCACCGGCCGGCTCTCGGACGGATACGGCCGCTCGCTGTTCGTCTTCGCCGGCGGCGGTGCCTACGGGGTGATCGCGGTCCTGATCCCGCTCGCGCCCGCCGCCGGAGTCGCGCTCGGGGCCGACGTGACGCTCCCGATCCTCGGAGACTTGCCGCCGGCGTACCTGCCGCTGGTCGCGCTTTCGGGGCTGCTCGGTGTCGCCGACTCGTTCCGTGAGCCCGCCAGCATGGCGCTGTTCGCCGACGAAGGGACCGACGAGGGCGGCGTGGCCTCCAGCTTCGGCATCCGCGAGCTGGTGTGGCGACCGGGGTCGGTCGCGGGCCCACTCATCGCCGGCTGGCTGATGGTCGAAGTGAGCATGGCCGCCGTGTTCTACGTCGGCGGCGCGTTCGCGATCACCGGGGTGCTCGCGTTCCTCGCGATCCTAGCCCGGGATCACGGCCGGGCCGCGTTGACGACGTGGTGAGCGTCCGAAGCGGCCGATAGGTGGTGAGGGTTCGGGAGCGTCGGTAGCGTCCGGAACGGTGGATAAACCGTCCGCGGAGCCGCGAAGGACGCGCTTTTATCCGCGCCGGCTCTATCCGCCATCATGGCGAAAGTGAGCGTCGGCCTCCGCGGATGGCGGTTCGACGAGGACGAGATCATCACCGAGAACGGCGAGTTGAAGCCGCTGGAGGAGATCCCCGAGGAGCCCCGGGAACGCCTCGTGCGGCTCGTCGCGCTCGTCGAGGAGCCGTGTGACGCCTGCTACCTCGAACACGGGGAAGACGAGATCCACCGCTGTAACCAGGCGGAGATCGTGTACGGCGAACCGCGGGGGGAGGTCCTCTTGTGTCCGGCACACGAACCCGACTTCGTCTACTGGTTCCGTGAGGCCGGCGGGAGCGAGCACGCGGGAACGATCGAGTTCGGCGACCGGTTTCACGAGTGGGTCGCCGCCGGCAACGAGGCCCCCGACGGGTACGCCGCTATCGAGCACATCGACGAAGACCCGGACGCGCTCCCCGATCTCCCCGACCAACAGGAGATCCAGCGCCGGGTCGAGGAGGGGTTCGAGGGCGACCGGATCGACATCCGGGAGCTCGCCGGTGAGGGGTCGGCGGACGAGCGCGTGAACGACCCGGACGACGAACCCGTCAGCGAGACCGACCTCCAGGACGCGGGCGTCGACCTCTCCACGGAGTACCCCTCCGACCGATGACACGCGACACTCGCCCGAAGCCGGTCGTCGTCGTGGTCGAGCCGGAGACGCCCGGCAACGTCGGCACGATCGCCCGGGCGATGAAGAACTTCGGGCTGTCGGACCTGAAGCTCGTCGACCCGCCGGAGCTCTCCGAGGACGGCGAGGCGTACGGGTTCGCGGGTCACGCCCGCGAGGACGTCCTCCCGAACGCGGAGGAGGTGACGTTCGACGAGGTCGTCGAGAACTACCACACCGTCGGCACCACGGCGATCACCGGCGAGGACGACCGCAGACACGAGCGGTGGCCGTTCAAGACACCCGTCGAGTTGCGAGAGTCGCTGCGGACCGTCGACGCCCCCACCGCCATCGTCTTCGGTCGTGAAGGGCGCGGCCTCAACAACGACGAGCTCAGCCGGCTCGACGAGGTGTGTTCGATCCCCGCGGCCGATGACTACCCCGTGTTGAACCTCGGACAGGCGGCGACGGTGCTCCTGTACGAGCTCCGCGACCTGACCGTCGAGGAGACGCAGCTACCGGACGCGTCGGTTACGCGCGCGCCGGAGGAGGACATCGAGCGGCTCCACGACCGCTTCGGCGAGTTCCTCGACGCGACCGGGCAGCGGTCGCACCGACAGGAGAAGAACGCGCTGTTGGTGCGCCGTCTGCTGGGACGGGCTCACCCCACCGAACGGGAGATCCACTCGCTTCTGGGCACCGTCCGGAAGGCGACGACCAAGCTGGAACACGCCGACTACCTCGCGGCGAAGTACGACGAACACCCCTACCCGCGCGAATGACCGTGACCGACCGGCGGGCTCTCGCCGATCCGGAAGCCGGTCGGGGAGGACCGGGACGTGAATGAGGACCTGCGGGCGGGGATCCGGGACGTCTCGCCGCTGCTGCTCGGGATCGTTCCGTTCGCACTGGTCGCCGGGATCGCCGCGGTCGAAGCGGGGCTTACCCTCACCCAGGCGGTCGGCCTCTCCGTGATCGTGTTCGCGGGGGCCTCCCAGCTCGCCGCGCTCGACCTGCTCGGGTCGAACGCGCCGCTCGCGGTCGTGATCGGGACCGCCGTGGTGATCAACCTGCGAATGGTGATGTACTCGGCGTCGATCGCGCCGCACTTCGCTCGATACGGCCGCCGAGTTCGCGCGGCGCTGGCGTACGTCCTCACCGACCAGGCGTACGCGCTGTCCGTGGCGGAGTTCGCAGAGCACGACGACCGGAGCCGCTGGAAGTACTACCTCGGGGCTGCTGGGTCGCTATGGCTCGTCTGGCAGGTCGGAACCGTCGTCGGCGTCGTGCTCGGTGCCGGCGTCCCCGAGGAGTGGGGGCTGACGTTTGCCGTCCCGCTCGTCTTCTTGGCGCTTCTCGTCCCCGCGATGAAGGACCGGCCGACGACCGTCGCCGGGGCGGCCGGTGGGGCGGTCGCGGTCGTCGCCGCGGGGCTACCGCTCAATCTCGGCCTGCTAGCCGGCGCGCTCTCGGGGATCGTTGCGGGGCTCGTCGCCGAGGAGGTGATCGCATGACAGCCGCCGTCGATCCGACGGCGCTCGTGGCGCTCGCGGGAGACCCCGGCTCGCCCGGTGCCGCCCGGATCTGGGTCGCGATCCTCGTCATCGGGGTCGCGACCTACGGCTTCCGGCTCTCCTTTATCCACCTGTTCGGCCGTATCGACGAGGTCCCGCCGCGGGTGACGCGGGTGCTTCGGTACGTGCCGCCGGCCGTCCTCGCGGCGCTCGTCGTCCCCGACCTGCTCACCGTTCGGCCGGGAGTCGTCGCGACCCTCGCCGACGAGCGACTGATCGCGGGTATCGCGGCCGGGATCGTCGCGTGGCGCACCGAGAACGTGTTCGCGACGATCGCCGTGGGGATGGTGACGCTGTGGCTGTTCCGGTTCGTCGTGTTCGCGTGAGCGACGGGTCGGTTCCGTGGACGGTGGAGCTGAAACCAGGTGGGCCATCGGCACGGGTAGAGGGAGAGAGGGACATCGGCACGGGTAGAGAGAGGGCCATCGGCACGGGCGAGAGTGGCGAGGACAGGGGTGCTCATCCGTCGAACCGCTCGGGGAACCGCCAGACCGCGAGGAAGACGACGACCCCGATAACACCCGCGATCCCCAACAGGCCCTGTAGATCGAAGAGCCCACGAGCCGCCGGAACCGCGTACTGGACGAGCAGCCCCCCGAGAACGGTGTATCCGATCGCGGCCCCGCCGAGGAGGGCGGGCCTCGAATCGGGGTCGTCCGGGAACCGGAGCCACGTCAGGACGGCGACGACCCCGCCGGCGACCGCGCCGACCGGGAGCGCGACGATCGCGGAGAACGCGATCCGGGCGGCGAGGACGGACGTCAGGGCCGCGGTGACGACGAGGAACGTCGTCAGGCCGGTTCCGATCGCCGCGAGGTGCCGACTGTTCATAGGGGTCAGATCCCCGTCTACCTACTTATAGTACGGTCCGGGCTACTCCTCCCGCTCCGTGAGTCGACTCGTCGTCCGAGACGCACCCATCTCCCCGCGGCCGTCGGGCGAGCTCGCCCGGTCCGCTTCGTCGGCCTCGGCTTCGCGCTCGCGGACGGCCGCGTATCGCTGGGCAGCATCCGCAAACGAGTCGGCGACGGCGAGGGTGCGGTACGTGAGGTAGGCCCCGCCCAGCGCGACGAGCGACCAGAAGCCGACCAGTATTTGCCCGACGATCACGAGCGAGTAGACGAACGTGAGGAGGCTGATCCCGAGGAGGCCGATTCCGAGCGGGGTTCGGGCCGCCTCGCCGGGGGAGAGCGGATCGTGGACCATACTGGTGGCTTCCGGCGCGGATAAATAAAAAGAACGGCTCGGACCGGAAGGAGTTTAGTCGTCGGCGGGCGCGGCGGAGTCGCCGGCGGAGACGCCGGTTCCGGGGCCGATGTCGATCCCGAGTTCGTCGAGCTTTTCGTCGGGGACGACGCCGTCGATCCACTCGCGGTGCGTGTAGTACTCGTCTTTCATCAGGTCGAGCTCGGCGAGCTCGCCCTCGCTCGCACCCTGTCCGGGGATCGCGTCGGGGTGTCCCTCGACGAACCGTCCGGGGAGCGTGTCGTCCTCGCCGTCGAAGCCGGCGAGGTTGTTGTAGTAGCGTTCGAGGTTGTAGATCCGCTCGCCGATCTCGAACAGCTCGTCCTCCGTGACGTCGCGGCCGGTCATCCCGTTGTACTGGAGCACGTACTCCTCGATCCCCTCCGCGAACGCGTTGAACTTGCAGATGTCGAACGAGTCGGAGATCGCGTGGAGGTCCTGGAACGTGGCGGTGAGCTCGCCTTTCCCCTCCCACTCGTAGGGGTCGACCTTCTCGGGGATCCCGAGGATCTCGGCCGCGGGCGTGTACCCGCGGAGGTGACACGCGCCGCGGTTCGAGGTGGCGAACGCGATCGCCATCCCCTTCATACAGCGCGGGTCGTACGCCGCGATGCTCTGGCCCTTGACGGAGAGCTTGTTGTCGTGGGCGTCCTTCCGCTCACCGATCCGGTCGGGTCCTTCAGCGAGGAGGTCGCCGAGCTCGGTCGACCGGTTCCCGATCTCGTCGATGAGGTCGATCATCCGCTCGGAGTCGCCCCAGTCGATCCCGACGTCGAGTTTCCCCTGTTCCGTCATCTCCATCGCCATCGCCATCGTGTTGCCGACCTCGATGGTGTCGACGCCGACGTCGTTACACCGCTGGAGCATCAGGGCGATCTCGTCGCGGTCGGAGTGCCCGGAGTTCGGGCCGAGCGCCCACGCGGACTCGTACTCGTATGATTCCGTGCGGACGTTCATCTCCTCGCCCTTGTGATGCATCTGTACCTCGACTTCCTTCTTGCAGGCGACCGGACAGGAGTGACACGTCGGTTCATCGACGAGGATGTTCTCGCGGACGTTTTCGCCGGAGACCCGCTCGGCGTCGATGTCGATCCCTTCGCCGTCGTTGTACGCCTCCGTGGAGGTGAACTTCGCGTTCTTCGTCGGCAGTCCGTCCATCTCCTCGGTCGCGTTCATCAGGACGTTGGTACCGTACATCGACAGCCCACCCTCGTTGGGCGCGGTGACGTCAGATTCGCGAATGACCTCCATCGCCTGCTGGTACCCCTTCTGGAACGTCTCGGGGTCGGCGGGTTTCGGCATCCGGGTGCCGCTTTTCACGACGACCGCTTTCACGTTCTTCGAGCCCATCACCGCACCGGTGCCCCCGCGGCCCGAGGCGCGGTCGTCCTCGTTCATCACGCAGGCGTAGCGGACACCGTTCTCCCCGCCCTGTCCGATCGCCATCACGGAGACGTTCTTGCCGACGGAGCCGTCGACCTCCTCACCGAGCGTCTCGATCGTGTCGTGGACGCCCATCCCCCATACGTGGGAGGCATCGCGTACCTCGATGTCTCCGTCCTCAACGAACAGGTACACCGGGTCCTCGCTCTCGCCGTCGAGCAGGATCCCGTCGAGGCCGGCCCACTTGAGCCGCGCTCCGGACCAGCCGCCGTGGTGTGAGTCGGTGACCGTCCCCGTCAGCGGGGACTTCGTCACCAGTGCGATCCGGCCGCTCATCACGGTCTGCGTCCCCGTGAGCGGGCCGGTCATGAACGCCAGCCGGTTCTCCGGTCCCATCGGGTCCACGTCCGGTCCTTTCTCGAAGACGTACTTCACGCCCAGCCCGCGCGCGCCGATGTACTTCTCAGCGTCCTCTTGGTCGATCCCGTGATAATTGACCTCGCTCGCGTCGAGGTCGACCTGTGCGACTCGGTCCCTGTAGCCACCCATTTCAGTCATGTAATGCTCGTTCGTTATAGACGGACCACAGCGTGTTAGGTCTTCACGTGTATCCGAAGCTTTTTCCAGTTACGTCCCGATCGACGTGATCGGTTGGGATATATAAATACGGAGACTGGTTCTCGGACCGAAACCGTTCACGGTCCGGCGGTTTCGTCGTCGATACCGGCGGTTCAGCCCCGTGCGTGTTGTCGAGTGGTTTCGTTCGTCGATCAGGGACACGGGAGCAACGGGTGCCCGATCGAACGCTCGTCCACGAACCCTATCCGGCTCGGTCGCGAACGGTCGGGAGTGACCGATCGATCGCCGTCATCTACGGGACGGATCGACCGGCTCGAAGCGTGGCGGCCAGCCGTCGCGTTCGCCACCGTCGTGTTCGTCTCCTCGGTCGTTCCCATTCCCGGATCGGGTGGTGCCTCCTCGGCGAACGGTGGGTTCGTCCCGTTCGAACCACTCGGTCCGATCGGGCTCACCGACCCGTTCCACCTCGTGGGCTATGCCGTCCTCGCCGCGCTCGTCACGCGAGCGACCGGCCGGACGGTCCGGGGACTCGTCGTCGCCGTCGCCGTCGCGACCGTGTTCGGGCTCGGGATCGAAGTCGTCCAAGCGGCGATCCCGTGGCGCGGGTTCGCGTGGCGGGACGTCTTCATAAATGCCGTCGGGGCGACCGCCGGGGGAGCCACCGTCCGGGCGATGGGCTTTGCGTTTCGGGACACGGGCGGCGACGGGTCGGATCCCCGATGACGACACGGCTTTACGCGTCCGGGCGCTCTCCCCGACAATGAGCCAACCGAGCCCCGAGGCGTACGAGCAGGGGCGCGGCATGGACGCGCACAACGCCGTCATGCGCGACATCCGCGCCGAGCGCTCGGAGACGTACGACCCGACGGAGCCGACCCGCGTCTGGATCGACGAGGACAACACCCCGGACGGAGTGGTGAACTCGCTCACGATCATTCTGAACACCGGTGGCTGCCGGTGGGCCCGCGCGGGCGGCTGTACCATGTGCGGCTACGTCGCCGAGTCGGTCGAGGGGGGAAGCGTCGCCCACGCCGACCTCATGACCCAAATCGACGCCTGTCTCGACCACGAACGGGAGAACGCCGACGAGCCGGCCGAGCTGATCAAGATCTACACCTCCGGCTCCTTTCTCGATGAGCGCGAAGTGCCCGCGGAGACCCGTCGCGCCATCGCCGAGACGTTCGCGGACCGCGACCGGATCGTCGTCGAGTCGCTTCCCGACTTCGTGAGCCGTGAGAAGATCGCCGACTTCGCGACACACGGGATTGCGACCGACGTGGCGGTCGGCCTGGAAACCGCGACCGACCGGGTGCGCCACGACTGCGTGAACAAGTACTTCGACTTCGCCGACTTCGAGGACGCCTGCGCGGAGGCGGCCGCGGCGGACGGCGAGTTCGACGCCGACGTGGGGATCAAAGCGTACCTCCTGTTGAAACCGCCGTTCCTCGCCGAGCCCGAGGCCGCCGCCGACATGATCGACTCGATCCGACGGTGTGCCGACGTCGACGGCTGTCACACCGTCTCGATGAACCCGACGAACGTCCAGCGCTACACGATGGTCGACGAGCTGTTCTTCGAGGGCGGCTACCGGCCGCCTTGGCTCTGGACGGTCGCACACGTCCTCGAAGCGACCGCCGACGTCGACGCCATCGTCGTCTCTGACCCGGTCGGACACGGCTCCGATCGCGGCGCGCACAACTGCGGCGAGTGTGACGACCGCGTCCAGACGGCGATCAAGGACTTCGATCTCAGACAGGACCCGAGCGTCTTCGAGCAGGTCTCCTGTGAGTGCGAGGCGACGTGGGAGCTCGTGATGGCCGAGGAGACGAGCTACAACATGCCGCTCGCGCGGTGAGCAGTGGAGGGGGAGTCACCGTGCGCGAACTCGTCTTCTCGCTGACGTACGAACCGGAGTCGAACGCGGTCGCCGACGTGCTTTCGGCCGACCCGGACGCACGAGTACGGTCGTTGTCGCTACACGCCACCCGGGAGAGCCTCTGGCGCGTCGACCACGCGACGGGGACGCCGGGGACGCTCGACGCGCTCGAGGACGCGTTCCTGACGGCCGATTACTACGCGGACTGTCTCGCCGACGAGCCGTGCGGCGCGACCCAGACGACGCGGGTGCTCGAACACACGGACGATACCCTCGTCTGTTACTCATACTGGGAGCGCACGCCGACCTGCACCTCCGTGCCGCACCTCGCGTTCGACCACCTCGGCGAGGGCCTCCTTTTCGAGACCGATCACCGGAGGCGCGAGTACCGCTGGCGCATGATCCACGCCGGAACCGACGGGAGCGACGTCCGCGGCTTCCTCGACGCGGTCGAGAGCGCCGTCGGCGACGCCGCCCGGATGGATATCCGACGGATCAGCGAAGCCGGGTCGTCGAGGGAGGATGCAGGAGCGGCGAGCGACGAACTCGATTCGGGACTTCCGTCCGAGCAGGCGGCCGCGTTGCGGGCGGCGGTCGAACACGGCTACTACGAGACGCCGCGCGCGGTCGACGCCGCCGAGCTGGCCGACCGCCTCGACGTCCCCCGGTCCACGCTCACGTACCGGCTCCGGCGCGCTGAGGCGGCCCTCGCCGAGCGACACGTCGAGCGCCGGTCACTCCTCGACGGGTCGTTCTCGAACCCGTGAACGGGATTGGGTATATCCACCCATACAGTTGGCATATTCCAATAAAGACGTAACCGGGTCGGGGCCGTAGTTCCCGGCAATGAGCGATCCGACGGGCGAACCGGGTGACGAGACGGCTACGCTCGCCGTAACCGTCCCCGAGATGGACTGTCCCTCCTGTGCCGCGAAAGTCGGCAAGGGACTTGACCGCCTCGACGGCGTCCTCGACGCCGACCTCCGGCCGACGAGCGGTATCGCGCGGATCACGTACGATCCCGATCGGGTCGGGAAGTCTGACCTGATCGCGGCGGTCGAGGGCACCGGATACGCCGTCGCGGATCGGTCGGATCGGACGAGTGAGTCGGCCGAAACGGGTGAGTCGGTCGGGACGGGTGAGTCGGCCGGGACGGATGAGTCGGCCGGGACGGATGAATCGGACACCTCTGGGAACGTGGCGGCTGGAAGCGAGCGGCCCGCCGTCGCCGAGCCCGCCGACGTCTGGCGGAGCGATCGCGCCGTCCGAACGTGGATCGGCGCGGCGTTCCTAGCCGTCGGACTCCTCCTCGAGTTCGTCCTCACCGGACTGAACTACGCGCTCGTGACGGTCGCCGGCTTTGGTGTTTCCGTCGCCGGCGGTGCGTTCCTCGTCGCGACCGTGACGAGCGGGATCCCCGTCGTCCGGAGCGGCTACTACTCCGCGCGCAACCGGAGTCTGGACATCGATCTCCTGATGGGGACGGCCATCGTCGCCGCGACGGCCATCGGACTGTTTATCGAGGCGGCGACCCTCGCCGTCCTGTTCAGCATCGCCGAGCTGCTCGAACGGTATGCGATGGACCGAACGCGCGACTCCCTCCGCGAGCTGTTGGAGCTCGCCCCGGAGGAAGCGACGGTGATCCGCGACGGCGGGGAGGTCACGGTGCCGATCGACGAGGTGAGTGTCGGCGAGCGCGTCGCCGTCCGACCGGGCGAGAAGCTCCCCGTCGACGGCGTGGTTCGGGAGGGTGCCTCGGCGGTCGATCAGTCGCCGATCACGGGCGAAAGTGTCCCCGTCGACAAGGCCGTCCGGGACGAGGTGTATGCGGGCACGTTCAACGAGACGGGGTATCTCGAAATCGAGGCGACGAGTGCGGCCGCGGAGTCGACGCTCTCGCGGATCATCGACCTCGTGCGCGAGGCAGGGGCGAAGTCGACCGACAAGGAGCAGTTCGTCGACCGGTTCGCCGGCTACTACACGCCCGTCGTCGTCGTCCTCGCGGTCGCGACCGCGTTCCTCCCGCCGCTTCTCGTCGACGGAACCGCGACACTCACGCTTGCGGGTGTCGAACACACGTTCGTCGGGGACCGGCTGACGTGGTTTGTTCGCGGGTTGACGCTGCTCGTTATCGCGTGTCCCTGCGCGTTCGTCATCTCCACGCCGGTCAGCGTCGCCTCCGGCGTCACTGCCGCTGCCCGCAACGGAGTCCTGATCAAAGGTGGCAACCACCTCGAAGCGATGGGCGACGTTGACGCGGTCGCGTTCGACAAGACCGGGACGCTCACCACTGGCGACCTGACGGTGACCGACGTCGTCCCGGCCGACGACGCGAGCGAGGCCGACGTGCTTCGCTATGCAGGGGCGCTCGAACGTCGAAGCGAACACCCGATAGCCGAGGCGATCCTCGCGCGGGTCGAGTCCGGCGATACCGAGGTCCCCGAAACGATCGGCTTCGAGAGCCTCACCGGAAAGGGTGTGACGGGTCGTGTCGACGGGGAGACGTACTACGCAGGCAATCCCGGCCTGTTCGGAGAGCTCGGCTTCGACTTCGACGTGCCCGATATCGACGGACACGGTACGTCCGAACGCACCGATGGCGGGGCCGTCGAACTCAACGGGCCGAACGCCGGACCGGACGCCGAATTCGGCCCGGAGACGATCGAGTCGCTCCAGCGCACGGGCAAGACCGTCGTGCTCGTCGGGACCGAGGACCGACTCGTCGGCGCGATCGCGATCGCCGACGCGGTCCGGCCGGAGGCGAAGCGTGCGATCGCGAACCTCCGCCGACTCGGAGTGTCGTCGATCGTGATGCTCACCGGGGACAACGAGGGGACCGCTCGCGCGGTCGCCGACGAGCTGGCGATCGACGAGTACCACGCCGAGCTGCTGCCCGGGGACAAGGTCGCCGCCGTCGAGGAACTGGAGGCGACCCACGGCTCGGTCGCGATGGTCGGCGACGGGATCAACGACGCGCCCGCGATGGCGAGTGCGACCGTCGCCGTCGCGATGGGCGCGGCCGGGACCGACACCGCGATCGAGACCGCCGACATCGCGTTGATGGGCGACGAGATCGAGAAGCTGCCGTATCTCTACGCGCTCTCGAACGAGGCGAACGACGTGATCCGGCAGAACGTCTGGAGCAGTCTCGGTGTGAAAGCGCTGCTCGCCGTCGGCGTCCCGTTCGGGTACGTGAGCGTCGCGGTTGCCGTCATCGTCGGCGATATGGGGATGAGCCTCGGCGTGACCGGGAACGCGATGCGGCTCTCACGGATGGAACCGGAGCGATACCTCACCGACTGAGGGAACGGTCAGGGTCCGGTTCGACGACATCGTCGGCGGGTGCCGCGTCGTCCGCAGCTGTCGCATCGTCCAGTGGATCCGCGTTGTCGCTGGCGTCCGAGTCCCCGATGACCGTCCGATCCGGGATATCGAGGTCGGGTTCGCGACCGACGGTGAACACCCGCTCAGTCAGCGTCAGCTCCTCCTCGGCCGGGCTCGGCTTCCCGATCGTCCGGTACTCGACCGCAACCCCGTCGGGCTCGTCAGCGATCCGGACGGTGCCGAGCTGGTAGGTGGGGTAAAACACCGGCGGTAACACGCCGATGATCCCGTCGCGACGGTGGAGGCGCTTGAGCCACGTCCCGGTGTTGACGAGGACGCCACCGTCGAGCTCCCGGACGGTCGGGCGGTGCGTGTGGCCGTAACAGAAGACGGCCACGTCGGGGTCCGCCTCGAACGTCTCCCGCGCGGCCGACTCGTACGGTCCCTCGGCGTCGACGGTCAGCGACGTCTCGAACACGCCGAACCGATCGATCGTGCGCCGCAGGTCCCGCCGGATGAAGTACAACGGAACCGCGACGAGCACCAATAGCGTGGTGACGACGACGTTGATCGCGAGCAGGAACCAGACCGCAGTCCCCGCGGTGCCGAACTGTCCGAGGAACGAAGTCGTGCGGTCGACGGGCATCGACCAGATCCCGGCGATGTCGAGCGCCGCGAGGACTGCGACCACGACGCTGACGTTGAACAACAACAGGAACGGGACTAGGGCGTATCGCAGAACCGGGTTCATCTCGCGGTAGAAGTATTTCGAGAAGAGCCATATCGGCATCCGCTCCGTCGGCGTCACCGCCTGTACGTCCTTTAGCCAGTTGTACCGGCCGCGATCGGAGAGCCGGCCCGCGCGGCTCGTGACGAGCGTGTTGTAGTAGTAGCCGAGCGGGGTCGCGTGCTCGTTCCCCCAGTCCTCGATCCGGTTGTTCGGGTCCCGCTGGTGGCCGTGTTCGAAGTGGACGACCCGATCGCCGACCCGTCGCCGCATCGACTCGTCTTGAACCAGGTCGACGTTGTACTCGGCGAACCGGTCGACGTACTCGTCGTAGGCGGCGAGCTCGTGGTCGTGATTCCCCGGGAGCAGCGTGATCGCGACGTTTTGGCCGGTCCGCCGCAGCTGCTCGAACAGCTCCGGATACGACGACTCCAGCTCGTCGAACTTCTCCATCCCCTCGACGGTGGTGAACTCCCAGAGACCGAACGCGTCACCGTTTATGACCAGTTCGGCGTTCTCCTCCGTGTCGGCGAGGCGTTCGAGGAACCCCAGCAGTTCGTCGAGGAACTCCACCTCCTCCAGTTGTTCGTCGCCGCCGATGTGGAGGTCGCTGATGACGTAGTACACGTCGGCGTCGTCTTCCATCGGTCCGTAGGTACCGTCGAGACGAGTTTAAAACCCCGCCTTCGACGATACTTCTCGACGAGTGG
Organism: Halorubrum tibetense; assembly: GCF_055396225.1. Taxonomy (NCBI): domain Archaea; kingdom Methanobacteriati; phylum Methanobacteriota; class Halobacteria; order Halobacteriales; family Haloferacaceae; genus Halorubrum; species Halorubrum tibetense. The sequence goes on along the minus strand of NZ_AP043742.1, from coordinate 2,946,715 downwards.
CCGGCTTCCAGGCGTTCCGCGAGCGATCTTCGGAACTCACGACATCGGGCCCGAACCTCGTAGGGACGCCCGCCGACAGCCCGGACGATTAAAAGCGATGGGACACGTATCAGTAGCATGGTTCGACATCGATTACGGGAGGTGGAGGATCCCCACCCCTGAGGTCGTCGGCGTGGATATCAGCGGCCGCCACGAGGAGGACGGCGAGTACCTGATGGTTGCGGCCGCGGTCCACGCGACGGTCGACTCGACTCGCATCCGCTCCGTGGAGGGGATCGGGTTCGCCAGCGTTCGCGAGGGGCCGGCGTTGGAGGCGACCGTCGCCCTCACCGCCGAGGCGGTCGGGAACCTCCCGGAGCCACCCGGTGGGCCGATCGTCGCCGAGGGCGGCGAGTTCTACGAGGAGCCCGCCGAGGTCGTCGGACTGAGCTTCCAGCCGGAGTTTAAATACGTCGAGAGCGTAGCCGAACGCGAAACAGTGCAGGCCGCACACCACGCCGCGTACGCCGCCCGGGAGCTGCTGTTATGACCGGCGGCGACCACGCGATCGACGAGACGAGCGACCCGTCAGACGGTGGGCGATCTCGCGACGGGGCCATGTCCGACCGAGAGGGGGGAGCGCCAGACCGCGACCCCGACGGCCGCCGTGCGGTGGTCGCGAAACGCGTCGACAGCGGTGAGGCTGACCTGAGTGAAATAACGCAGCTCGCGCGCGCCGCGGGCTACGAGGTCGTCGGCGAGCTCGCCCAGACCCGAACGGAGGACGCCGCGTTCATGTTCGGCGAGGGGAAAGTCGCGGAGCTGCGGGACCTGGTCCGCCGGACCGACGCGTCCGCCGTGATCGTCGACAACGACGTCGGCCCGTACCAGACGTTCAACATCGGCGGGGAGCTCCCCGAAGGCGTCGAAGTGATCGATCGATTCACGCTCATCCTCGAGATATTCGGCCAGCGCGCGAACACGCGGAAGGCACAGCTCCAGGTCGAGCTCGCGGAGCTGCGCTACGAGCTCCCCCGAGCCGAGGCGAAGGCGAGCCTCGCGAAGCGCGACGAGCGCCCCGGGTTCATGGGACTCGGCGAGTACGACGAGAGCGTCGAGCGCGACATCAAACGGCAGATATCCGAGATCCAGGAGGAGCTCGAGTCGATCGCCGAGAAGGAGCAGGCGCGCCGCGAGCAGCGGCGGGACTCCGGGTTCGATCTCGTCGCGCTCGCAGGATACACGAACGCGGGCAAGTCGACACTGATGCGCCAGCTGGCCGCCGAGCTCGACGTCGACGAGAACGCGAACCGACACCCCGACCTCGACCCGACAGCCGAGTCGCAGGACATGCTGTTCACGACGCTCGGCACGACCACCCGGCGGGCCGAGATGGAGAAACGCGACGTGCTGCTCACGGACACGGTCGGGTTCATCGCCGACCTCCCACACTGGCTCGTCGAGTCGTTCGAGTCGACGCTCGACTCCGTGTACCGGGCGGACCTCGTCCTCCTCGTCGTCGACGCGAGCGAACCCGTTCCGGAGATGCGCGAGAAACTCGTCACGAGCCACGATACGCTGTACGAGCGCAACGAAGCCCCCATCGTCACCGTGTTCAACAAGATCGACCGACTCGCACCGGGCGAGCTGGCCGACAAGCGGGCCGCGCTTTCCGGGCTCGCACCGGACCCAGTCGCCGTCTCCGCACGGACCGGCGCGGGTGTCGCCGAGCTGCGAGACCGCGTGGAATCGGAGCTTCCCGACTGGGAGCGCGAGCGACTGGTGGTTCCGGTCTCCGACGACGCGATGAGCCTCGTCTCGTGGATCCACGACCACGCCTATGTGGACGAGGAGACGTACGCCGACGACCACGTCACGGTCGCGTTCGAGGCCAAGCCGTCGATCGTCGCCCGCGCCCGGTCGAAGGCGGCGGAGCTGGTACCGGCCGGATCGACGTAGTGGGATCGGCCGCCCCGTCCACGGAAGTGGGTCGGCGATATCGAACCGGTGAACTCCCACAGGGACGCTGCGGGATCGACCCCACGAGGATCCGTGCTCAGATCTCACCCGATCGATCGTTTGATTTGTCCCCTATGTAACTACGTCACGTATGACACACGACGATCGGATACCCGTCACCGTTCTGAGTGGCTACCTCGGCGCCGGTAAGACGACGCTCGTGAACCACTTGCTCGCGAACCCGGGCGACCGGCGGATCGCGGTGATCCTCAACGACATGGGCGAGGTGAACGTCGACGCCGAGCTCGTCGCCCGCGAGAACGAGGCGGAGGGAGTCGTCGACCTTTCGAACGGCTGTATCTGCTGTCGGTTACAGGACGACCTGCTCACGGAAGCGACACGCCTCGCCGACTCCCGTGAGTTCGACTATCTGCTCGTGGAATCGTCGGGCATCTCCGAGCCGGTTCCGGTCGCCCGCGCGTTCCTAGAGGGAACTGAGGAGACGGAGGCCGACCCGACCGAGCGATTCCGCCTCGACACGATGGTGACCGTGCTCGACACGTATGGGTTCTGGAAGGAGTTCGATGCGGGCGAGGACCTTCCGGGAGGCGCGAACGTCGAGTCCGGTTCCGACCGCCCCCTTGCCGACGTGCTCGTCGAGGGTATCGAGTTCTGTGACGTGTTGTTGTTGAACAAGACCGATATGGTACCCGACGACGTGCTCGGTCGGATCGAGTCCGTTGCGGAGCGGCTCGGGCCGCGTGCGAAACGGATCCGAACGACCTACTCGGAGGTCGACCCCGACGAGGTGCTCGGGACGGGTCGGTTCGACTTCGACGCGGCGAAACGCTCGGCGGGCTGGAAGCGCGCGATAGCCGAGAGCGAGGGGACAGGGTCCAGGGACGCCGAGGACGAGGCGGCTCACGAGCACGGCGCGGGCCACGACCACGGCGACCATGAGGGTCACGACCACGACCACGCCGAAGGTGCGGCCGCCGCCCACGGCGTCGACTCGTTCGTGTATCGGTCCGACCGACCGTTCGATCCGGGCCCGTTCGTCGACTGGGTCGACGACTGGGACGGAGCCGTGATCCGCGCGAAAGGAGTCGCGTACGTCGTCGGCGCCGACGACGTGATCGGGCTCAGCCAGGCCGGACCCTCCGTACAGGCAGGACCGATCGGCGAGTGGGGGCCCGACGACACTCGCCGAACGCGGCTCGTGTTCATCGGTCAAGAGATGAACGAGCCGCGACTGCGTGAGGAGCTCGACGACCTCACGGTCGACGACGGCGGAACCATCGAGGACGATCGAACCGCCGCCGACGTGTTTCCGGTATAACTGGCATCGGTGAGTCACCGGACGCTCCAGAGCGACCCGGACCGGCCGGCGGGTCGGGTGTCCACGCCTCTCAGCTGCGTGAGCCCGCGTTCACGATCTGTTCCTGTCGGAACGCGTTGGTCCGGAACCGACGAGCCGCACGGTACGCCCGTTTGTGTCGTGACGCCCGCCCACGTCGTCGGCTCCAGGGAGCTCACGGGATCGTCTCCGGCAGGGGTTGGGCGTATCTGTGGACTTCTTATATACCATCAGCGTGCAACCGACCGCCGAGCGACTCGCCGTTTCAGATCCCGAGCTCCGCCTGGAGGTCGTCCCAGTCCTCGTGGAACCCGTGGGTCGACTCCGACTCCGTCGCGAACGCCGACTGGTACGTCTCGTCGTACTGCAGCAGCTCGCCCCAGCCGTCGTGAAACGCCCAGTTACAGTACTGGCACATAGTCGGTCGAACGCACCGATTAGTTATAAGGGTTGGCGGCCGGTTCCGGCGGTATCACGGGTGCTCGCGGTCGCTCGGCGGGAGTGTGGCATCAAGAGAACGTCGGAACGTGGGGCGTGGTCCCTGTGTGTCCCGTGACTACGGCTCGAGTAGGACTTTCGTGACCCCTTCCTCGCGGGCGTCGAACGCCTCGTACATCTCGGGCGCTTCCTCGAGGCTCACGCGGTGGGAGACGACCCAGCTGGGATCGGCACGCCCCTCGATGATCATGTCGCGCAGGTACCGGTTGTACGCTTTCACGTTACACTGGCCGGTCCCACATTTCAGGCCTTTCTCGAAGAACTTCCCGAAGTCGATGCCGAGACGACCCTGTGCCGCCATGTCGTCGGGCGCACCGGGGTCTTCGGGGACGTACAGACCGGGGACGCCGAGCTGTCCCGTCGGCCGGACGACGCGGATGAGGTTGTTGAGCACGACCGCCGGGTTCTCCTTGGCGGGGTCGTACGCGTAGTCCTCGGTGTTCTCGTCGACGTCGTCAGGGTCGGTCGCCTGATATCCGACGGCGTCGACGCCCTTGTCGACCATCCCGCCGTGTTCCTCGATGATCTGGTCTACCGGGTCGCCCTCGGAGAAGTCGATGGCGTGAGCGTCACAGTGCTCCTCGGCAAGCTCGAGTCGGCTCGGAACCTGGTCGACGACGTAGATCTCCGCCGCACCCTTGATCTTCGCGCTGTAGGCGGCCATCAGCCCCACCGGGCCTGCGCCGAAGACGGCGACCGACTCCCCCGGCTGGAGGTCCGCCAGCTCGGTGCCGTGCCAGCCCGTCGGGAAGATGTCCGCGAGCAGCGAGAACGCGTCCTCGTGTTCGCGGCCCTCCGGCAGTTTCAGGGCGTTGTGGTCCGCGTACGGGACGCGGAGTTTCTCGGCCTGTCCGCCGGGATACGGGCCCATGGCGACGTAGCCGTACGCCCCGCCGGCGAAGCCAGGGTTGACGTTGGTACAGAAGCCGGTGAACCCTTCCTCACAGTTCTGACAGAATCCACAGGAGACGTTGAACGGCATGACGACGCGGTCTCCTTCTTCCAAAGTGGATACCGCCTCTCCGACCTCGCTGACGATTCCCATGTTCTCGTGGCCGAAGACGATCCCCTCCTCGGCCGCGGTTCGTCCCTCGTACATGTGGAGGTCCGACCCACAGATACAGGAGGTCGTGATGTCCACGACCACGTCGTTCGGGTGCTGGATCTCCGGTTCTTCCACGTCCTCGACAGCGACCTCGTACGGTCCCTGATACACAACTGCTCTCATAGATGATCCGAGTTACCAATGTACATCATCTAGTGTAAATCTATTTACAAGTCAATTACCCTTAACAATTTTATAACGAATGATCACAATATTATGTAGCCAATGGGGGCGACGGGTTCAAGCGTCTCAGACGCGTGTGTGCTATGATGGCACGCAAGAGGAGTAGGGGACTGAGATGGTGACCTACCGTCGGGGTGGATACGTACAGGGTGCTGACGAGGCAGTCGAGCGGACGTGTGACCACTGTGAGTGGCACTGTGTCGCGGACTCGTATCCGGAGCTGATCCGAGCGTACCAACACCACCTCCGGGAAGCACACCCGAAGGCGTGGCTCCGCGTCTGATCCGGGTTCGTCGCTGAACTCCAACCGGGACCCAACGACTCGCTTCGGGTCAGCGACTCACTCCGGGTCTGTCGACGCCGCACCGTGTCGCCAGAGGAACATGTACACTTCCCACGGACCCACTCCGTAGCGGTCTGCGAGCACGTGACACGTATCGAGGAACGCTTCGTACTGCTCGATGTTGGGGGGATCCGGGTACGCCCCCTCCAGATCCGTCAGCGACTGCGCCGCCTGCCACGTTCGGCGGTCGACGACGACGAACACCTCCGGGTTGGCGAACGCGAGGAACGCCGACGCGATCGGGAAGTCGACACCCGGCAGCGATGTCAACGCGTCGACCGCCGATCCGAACTCGTCGCGGTCGGCTGCGACGGCCTCGTCGATCGCGTCCCGGACTGCCTCGAAATCGGCCCCTTCGAACCGCTCTTCCCGGTGGGTACGGTCGAACCCCGGTGGCTCCTCGCCCAGGTACCGACGGCCGAACCACCTGACGACCCACTGGGCGTCCCGGCGACCGTACTCACCTCGCCGAAACGCACGCGGGAGGCCCTCGATCGACTCCGACTCGACCGTGTACAGCGGCTCGGACGACCGGTACGCCTCGATCGCTGCCTCGACCTCGTCCGGAGAGAGCTCCATGCCGCTCCCGTCGCCCGCCGACCACCTAACGGTTCCGTGCGGATTCGATGGTTGCTATCGGAGCACCCTCCCTCCTCACCGTCGGGCCAGCGTGCCCACTCACCCGTCATCACCGGGCCGAAGCCCCGCCCCCCTCTATCACCGACACACTCATACAACCCGATCCATAGATCATGAGGTATGAGCACACACTCAGTGGGTGATCCGGATGTCAACTGAAGGCGAGGAGGCGGTCAAAACGATCTGCCCCTATTGCGGGGTCGGATGCGGGATCCAGATACAGCAGGGCGAGGATCGAGGTGACGTGAACTTCCGGCCGTGGGGTGACGCCCCGGTCAACGAGGGCCGGATCTGTATCAAAGGGGGAGCGGCGACCCAAGTCGTCGACCACGAGGACCGTCTCACGGAGCCGCTTATCAGGGGTGACGACGGCGAGTTCCGGGAGGCGACGTGGGAGGAAGCGTACTCGCGGATCGTCTCGGAGATAGAGCGGATCCGCGACCGACACGGTCCGGACGGGATGGGCTTTTTCGGCTCCTCGAAGACGATGAACGAGGAGAACTACCTCCTCCAGAAGCTCGCGCGCCGATACGGCACGAATCAGGTCGACAACTGCACGCGGATGTGTCACGCCTCCACCGTCTGGGCGCTTCGAACCAGTCTCGGACAGGGTGCGATGACCAACAGCATGGCGGACTTGGAGGAGTCGGCGGACGTGCTCTGGATCCAGGGCGCGAACCCCGGCGAGCAGCACCCGATAGCCAACAGCCAGTACTTCCGACAGGCAGTACTCGAGGGCGCGACCGTCATACAGGTCGACCCGCACGCGAACAAGACGACGCGTTCGTTCAAGATCGACGAGACGGAGCGACACCAACACCTTCAGTTGAACCCGGGCACCGACATCCCGCTCCTCAACATCGTCCTCAAAACGATCCTCGACGGTCACAAGGACGATCCGGACGCGGGATGGATCGACGAGGGGTTCATCGAGGAGCGGACGGAGGGGTTCGAGCACCTCAAGGAGACGCTCGCTGACTTCGACAAGGAGGCCGCCGCCGAGGAGTGCGGCGTGCCGTTAGCCGACATCGAGCTCGCCGCGGAGAAGTACGCGATGGCGAACAACGCCGCCATCTTCACCGGGATGGGGATGAGCCAGCACACCTGCGGGGTCGACAACGTCCAGAACGAGATCAACCTCGCGCTGATCACGGGGAATCTCGGCGAGCCGGGCACCGGGGTCAACCCGCTTCGCGGACAGAACAACGTTCAGGGAACGTGTGACGTGGGTGCGATGCCGAACGTGCTCCCCGGCTACCAGCTCGTCGACGACGACGAGGCCCGGCGATCGGTGGAGGAGGCGTGGGGCTTCGAGGTCCCCGACGAGCCCGGCCTCACGAACGTCGAGATCTCACATTCGATCGGCGACACCGTCCACGGGTTGTACGTAATGGGTGAAAACCCGATCATGAGCGAACCGGACGGCAACGAGACCGAGAAACGATTCAAGGAGGACCTCGAGTTCCTCTGCGTTCAGGACATCTTCATGACGAAGACCGCAAAGCTCGCCGACGTCGTCCTCCCGGCGACGACGTGGGCGGAACGTGGCGGCACCGTCACCAACACCGACCGGCGGGTCCAGCGGATGCGAGGCGTCGAGAAGGTTCACGAGAACACGAAACACGACCTCGACATCCTGATGGAGGTCGGAAGCCGCCTGTTCACCGAGGACGAGTTCCGCTTCGACGACGTCGAGGCCGTCTTCGAGGAGCTCCGCGATGTGTGTCCGATCTACCACGGGATGACCTACGACGCGCTCGGCGAGGAGGGACTCCAGTGGCCCTGCTACGAGGAGGGTGACGAGGGGGACCAGTTCCTCTACGAGGACACCTTCGACACCGAAAACGGACTGGGACGGATCGAGGGCGTCCGCCACCAGCCGCCCGCGGAGGTGCCGGACGAGGAATACCCGCTGATACTCACCACGGCCCGGCTGGAGGAGCACTACAACACGGGAACGATGAGCCGACGATCGCCGACGCTCTCGCGACAACACCCGGAGAACTTCGTCGACGTTCACCCGAACGACGCCGAACGCTACGGGATCGAGGAGGGGGACCTAGTGACGCTCAAATCGCGACGCGGCGAGATAGAGGTGAAAGCACAGGTGACCGAGGACATCAAGGAGGGAGTCGTCTGGACGACCCCGCACTTCGCGGCCGCCTCCGCGAATCGTCTCACGAACGACGTCCTCGACGAGCGCGCGAAGATCCCCGAGTACAAGGCCGCCGCCGCGGAGATCGCGGTAACCGTCGGCGGCGACGGCTCCGCCCCCGCGGACGACTGAGGGGGAATCGTCCTCTCGTGGCTGGATGCTCAGCCACGACTGGACGCGTGGCCATGGGGCCAGAGCGCCTACCTCGCTAGCTCGGACCCGACGGCAACGATGGCGAGTCCCAGCCAGACGGCCGACGCCGGCCCGGCCAAGTCGAGGTAGATACCGGCGGGGGAGCCGTCCGCGCTCCCGAACGGGAGCCCGATCAGCCAGCCGCCGAGCGCGACGAGGGCACAGCCGCCGAAACAGCCGACTCCGAGCAGGCCGAGGTCGTGGAAGACGGATCGATCCATGGGTCGCTCACCGATTCGGGTCGTCCGCCGGACGCTCCTTCCGTTTTTCCACCACCGCGACGTCCGTGATCCGTGTATCCGGGTAGCCGCCGTCGGCGTCCTTCTCCGCGGCTTTCACCATGTCCCAGACGACGTTGAGGCCGGTCGTCACGCCCTCCAACGCCTCCATCTCGCAGCCGGTCTTGCCGGTCGTCTCGACGGTGACCGTCAACGCAACGCGGTCGTCGTCGACCACGAACTCGGTGTCGACGTTCGTGATCGGGATCTGGTGACACATCGGGATCGTCTCCCACGTGTGTTTCACGGCCTGGATCGCCCCGACACGCGCGGTCGCGAGGACGTCTCCCTTTCCGATCTCGTCGCCACGGATCGCCTCGATCGTCGTGGGGGTCAGGCGGATCTCTCCATGTGCGACTGCTCGCCTGTCGGTGTCTGGTTTCGAGCCGACGTCGACCATCTGGACGTCGCCGTCGGCGGTCGTGTGAGTCAGCTCGTCGTCCGGAGCCGTGCCGTCACTCATCGTACAGCGCCTGCGGGAGCCGATCGATTAAATCCGTCGCCACGAGCCCGTTCCCGTTGGTCTCTGCGGCCGCGTCACCGGCGAGCCCCGTAACGTATGCGGCAGCGGCGGCGGCCGCGAACGGGTCGGTCCGGGCCGCGAGTGCTCCGGTCACACCGGCGAGAACGTCACCGGTGCCGCCGACGGTCATCCCCGGGTTTCCCGTCCGGTTGAGCCGGACATCGACCGGGCCGGTACGAGCGTCCGGGCCGGTACGAGCGTCCGAGTTAGATCCTTCGTTGGGACCGACAGCGCTCGAACGGCTCTGCCCCGCGATGACGTCGTACCGGCCTTTCACCAGCAGGGTGTGTCCGATCCCGGCCGCGAACGACCGAACCAGCTCCGCGCGTTCGTCCGGGTCTTCCGCGGTCTCTCCACCCATCTGACGGAGCTCGCCCTGATGAGGGGTGCAGATCAGCTGGGCGTCCGTATCGACGTCGGAGACGACGCGGAGCGCGTCGGCGTCGACGACCACTCGGCCCGAGTACGATTCGAGGAACCGACGGACAAGCGTGAGGGAGTCGTCAGCGTCGCCCATTCCTGGCCCGATCACGACGGCGTCTTGCGCCACCGCGAGGTCGAGGAGACGACCGAGATGGTCCGCGGTGAGGCGGTCGCCGGCGAGCCCGCGAACGATGAGGTCCGCCGAGTAGCCCTGTATCGCGTCGGCGACGGCAGTCGGGCACGCAACGCGGACGAGGTCCGCACCGGCCCGCAGTGCCGCTCGCGCGGAGAGAGACGGTGCACCGGTGTAGGGTCCGCCGCCGACGACGAGCACCTCGCCGTTGTCGCCCTTGTGCGAGTCCGGGTCCCGCCCGAGCCCGAGGAGGTCGCCGGGGCCGGTGTACCGTTCCGCTGCCGCCGGAATCCCGATGTCGGCCACGGTGAGTGTCGCGTCAAGCGCTCCGAGGCCGGGCTTCTCGTCGTGAAAAGTGACGACGTGGTCGGCGTCGACCGCGACACCGTCCGTTCCCCCGGTCGGTTGTCCCGTGTCGGCATCGATCCCCGTCGGCACGTCAACACTCACTATAGTCACTCCGGCGGCTGCGGCCGCGTTCAGACGCTCGACGGCGGTCCGCTCGGGCGCCCGAACGTTACCGGTGATCCCCGTGCCGAGAAGGGCGTCGACGACGACGTCCGCCGCGTTCAGACCGAGGTCTGAGCCAGCGACGTCAACGACGCTGTCCGCGGAGAGCTCGGCCGTTCGGAGCGCTTCCCAGTTCTCCCGAGCGATCGTCGTCCCGATCGATTCGGGACGTCCCAGCAACCGGACGGTCACGTCTCGCTCCTTCAGAAACCGGGCAGCGACGAACGCGTCACCGCCGTTGTTGCCACGTCCGCAGACGAGTGCCACTCGATCTCCCGGCTCCGAGACGGAGCGAACCACACGGGCGACGGCGTTACCCGAGGACTCCATCAGCTGTTTGCGCGGGACCCCGAGGGCTGCCGCATTGGCGTCGACGGCCGCCATCCGGTCGCTGGAGAGCATACGGACCGGTTCGCCGACACGAAAGATAAGCGTAGGGGCCCGATCTCACCAACAGTTATTTGATATATACTAGAGAACCGGCGCACGGTGGTGACATAATGTCGACACAACCGTCCGAACGGACGCTACAGGCAGAGCTGTTAGGTCGAAACGTCGAGTTCAATTACTCGGAGACGTGGTTGGCGTACTCGATGCTGGGACTCCGGGTCGTGATGGCGTGGGTGTTCCTTCAGGCTGGATTAGAGAAACTGCTGGAGGGCGGGATCGGGGACCCGCTGGCGTGGTCGTCGGCGGGGTTCCTCCAGAACGCGATCGCGGAGGCGAACCCGCTGAGCGGGCTGTTTGCCTGGTTCGCTAACTACGGGGCGATCGTCGACCCGCTCGTGATCTTCGGGCAGATCCTGATCGGGCTCGCGCTGCTGTTCGGCGTGTTCTTCCGCTTCGCTGCCCTGATGGGTGCGATCCAGATGTCGATGTTCTGGACCGCCGCATGGCAGGGCGGACTCATGCAAGGATTCCCCGTCGACCACGGTTACTTCGTCGACAGCTCGCTCGTCTACATGCTCCTGCTGTTCGGTCTCGGCGCGTGGGGTGCCGGCCGCATTCTCGGCGTCGACCGCGCACTCGAGGAAACCCAGTTCGTCCGGGCCAACCCGTGGGCCCGTTATTTCCTCGGGTGAGCCGATAATAACCGCTTACGCCTACTCCGAGAATTTCTTCGGGCCGACAGCGTCCGCGTCTTCGCCGAGCACCCGCACCGCTAACGACGGCAGCAGATCCGTCAGGTCCGCACGAAACGTGTAGTCGGCGGTGTCGACGTAGCGCGTCGGCTCGAAGTTGACGACGGCAAGCTCGCCGTCCACGAGTCCCGGTAGCGACGCGGCCGGGTCGACGGTCAGCGACGATCCGGCGACGAGGAAGAGATCACTCTCGGTAGCGTGCCGTCGTGCCCGTCGGTGTGCGTACGCCGGCAGGGGTTCCCCGAAGAGAACGACCGCCGGCTTATACACGCCGCCGCAGTCACAGGTCGGTGGGCGTTCGCCGCCACGAACCCGTTCGCGGACCGGCCCGGCCGCCGCGGTGTCGCCACACTGGGCACACTCCACGCGAGCGTTCGTGCCGTGTAGCTCGATGACTTCGGTCGTTCCGGCCGCGGCGTGAAGCCCGTCAGTGTTCTGGGTGATAACCCCGTCGAGGACCCCCGCGTCCGAGAGCGCCGCCAGCGCGTAGTGTGCCGGGTTCGGCGAGGCACCGCCCGGTGGACGCATCCGCTCCGCCAGCGCCACTCGGTCTACCCAGAACCCCGCAGGGTCCCGGCGGAACCGGGAAACGTGGAAGTCCGCCTCCTCGAACGCGTCCCCCCAGATCCCGTCGTCGCCGCGAAAGGTCGGGATCCCGGACGCAGCCGAGAGTCCGGCACCAGTCAGCACACTCACGCGGTCGGCATCGCGGATCGCGGTCGCGAGCTCGCTGAGCGTGTCGTCCTGTTCGTGATCAGTCATGGCGAGTTTACTGCGTTGATATAGCAGTCGGAGATTGATAAGTCCGAGACGAGTCGTCTCTCTCGCTGTTGGTGATCGTGACCGGTCCGACTCCGCAACGGTTACGGTGTGAGCCGAGACAGCTCCGGACATGATGACATCCGATTGGGGAACGTGGCTACCGCGCGCGGTCGCGGAGGCTGACCCCGACACGGTTTCGCTGTGGTATCTGGGCTGTAACGGGTTCGTGATCAAGGGTCGCGAGGGGACCGTTCTCTGGATCGATCCGTACGTCGGGACGGGAGACCCACCGAGGACGATCCGGATGATCCCGGTCCCGTTTGACCCAGTAGATGTGGACGCTGCCGATGCGGTGTTGGCGACGCACGAACACACCGATCACGTCCACGGCCCCTCACAGGCCCCGATACTCGCGAACACGGACGCGGAGTTCGTTGCACCGGACGATTCGCTCGCGGTCGCGCGCGAGGAATCGTGGACTGAGGAGTGGGACGTCGATGACGAACAGCTCCTCGAAGTGACTGAAGGAGACGAACTCCGGGTGGGGGAGTTCACGATTCACGTGGTCGAGGTACACGACGCGGACGCGACCCACCCCGTCGGCTACGTCATTGAACATCCAACTGGGACGGTGTTCCACGCGGGCGACAGCAAACCGTCCTCGACGTTCGGAGAGCTCGCGGCCGAATACGACATCGATCTGGGGATCCTCGCGTTCGGTTCCGTCGGGACGATCCCGGACAAAGAGACCGGAGAACCGGTTCGAACCAAGTGGTACAGCGACGAGAACGAGATCGTCTCGGCCGCGAGTGATCTCGAACTCGACCGCCTCGTTCCGACCCACTGGGACATGTGGAAAGGGCTCACCGCGGACCCGACGGCGCTCCACGAGCACGTCCGGAGCTTCGAGCATCCCCAGCGGTTGGAGATCGTGGAGATCGGCGACCGGATCGAGTTGTAAGGGTCGGTCACCGGCTGTGGGACGCCGGTTCCGGCCGATCGTCCCGTTATCGGTGTTGAGAGATCGCCCGTGGAATTTAAGCCCGTGCTTACGGAGGTTTCCGTATGAACGAACGGACGGCGGAGGCGACAACGACCGTCGACGAGGACGGGATCCGAGTGGAGAAGTCCTTTACCGACGACGCGTTTCCGGTACCTGCGGTGATGTACGACCTCGCTTCGAACCGCGAGGACGCGGTTCGGGTCCGGATCGTCGACCGGATCCCGGAGTCGTTCCCGATGGACCGGATCGGCTTCCACCCGGACTACGAGAGCGAGAACTGGACCGCGTACAAGGACCATCGTGTCGAGTTCGAACGGGTGCTCGAACCCGGGGAATCGGTCGAGACAGTGTTCGGTATCCGCGACGACGACCCGGATCTCGAGACGTTCCTCGGCGCGCCGGTCATCGAACACGTCCCTGTCGGCGAGGAGATCGAAGACGTGCTCGGAGCCGGCGAGACCGACGCCGTCAGAGAAGTCCTCTCCGGCGACCGTGCAACCCTTCCCGGAATGGAGCGTGAGGCGGTCGGGACCGACGAGAGCGGTGAGGCGACCGACGAGAGTGACGAGCTGGGCGAGAGCGACCCCGTCGATCAGGACGGGATCGCCCCCGAAGACGAGGATGTCCCGACTCCCCGAGCGGTCGGTGGCGGGACGGTCTCCGCCGTGACGCGCCGTGACGACGCGTCCGATACCCAGTCAGAAGAAGCGGACGTGCCGACCGAAGACAGGGCAGCGGAGCCGGAAGTGGCGTCCGACAACGAACCCGAAGCAGCGGCCGGAGGGGACGACCCCGCCGCCGGAACGTCGGCGGGCGGCGTCGCGTCGACACTCGCCGAGGAGATCCGATCCGGGGCGGTCGACGACGCGGATCTGGCGGTCCTTCGTTCGGAGCTCGACATCGGCGGCGTCCCACGATCGGTTGATGTCCGTATCAGTCGGCTTCAGTCGAGCGTCGCCGATATCGAAGCGTACGCCGACGCCCTCGCGGAGTTTATCGACGAAGAGGGAACCGCACGCGAGATCCTCGACGGCCTCGACGAGCGGGTAGCGGACGTCGAAACGGAACTCAGTTCGGTAGATGACCGAGTCTCCGCGGGCGAGCGCGCACACGGAGAGCTCGCCGGCGAGGTCGAACGAGTCGAGGGATCGGTCGAGGAGATGTCCTCCACTGTGGACGATGTCGAAGGATCGGTCGACGCCGTCTCCGAGGAGGTCTCGACGCTCCACGAGGATGTCGACGGCGTCCGATCGACCGTGGAAAGAGTGGAGACAGACGTGTCGGAGGTCGAGGAGACGGTACACGAGACGAAGGAGACGGTCGGGGGCGTCGTCGAGGACGTTGCGGGTGTCGAAAGCGACCTGTCGGTGCTCGACGACACGGTGGATGACCTCGGTGACGATATCGAAACCCTCTACGAGTCGGTCGACGACGCGGCCGCGGTCGCCGACCGGGCGGATGGTCGGGTCGACGACGTGGAAGACCGGCTGGGTCGGTTCGACGAGGAGTTCGACGATGTCTGGGACGATCTCGCCGAAGTGGACACACGCCTGACGGATATCGAAAGTCGCCTCGGCGACGACCTCGAAGATGTCGATGCGGAGTTAACCGAGATACAGGACCACCTCGAGGAGCTGGAGGCGTTCCGGGAACGGCTCAACGAAGCGTTCGGGCCCTGATCGGATCGTCGAGTGCGCGCACAGAGCACCGGACCGAAGCGCAACCCGTTTTACCGACGGTCGCCCACGTCGGGTAATGACCGATCCGTTACCCGTCGCTGTTCCGCGGAAGGGTCGCCCGCTCGAAGCCGTGCTCGAACGGCTCGCGGATGTCGGCGGAACGGACGAGCTGGCGTCGCTCGCGGACACCGTGAGCAACACGCTACGGTACGAGAAGGCGGTGACGAAGAACGCGGTCGAGGCGGATCACGGCCCATACGAACGGCTTGCGACGTACTCGGACCCGGCGGACCCGGCCAACCCGGAGTTCACGCTACTCCGAGACGATCGGCCGGGAAAGCCTCGCCGGATCGTCTTCGACTCGGCGACAGTACGCGTCCGCGACGTAGACTTCAGGCTTGTCGGGCGAGAGGAACCGTTCCGGGCGCTTCGAACCCACGAGTTCGCGCTCGGTTTCGACTCCGCCGATCTGGTCTTAGAGGAAGTCGTCGGGATCCGTCCGAGCGGCCTCTCAGGACTCGCGGACGTGAACGACCGGATCGATCCCATGGACACGGACGTTCGGGTCGTAAGTGGGCTCGGGGATACGGTGTACCACACGCTGCTGGCGGCTCCGGAGGTACTGCCGGCAGGCACTGCGCTGGATCGAACGTTTCTCGACGCGTACGATGGACCGCTGTGTATCTCCGCTCGGTACGAGCGGCTCGTCACGGCGGTACTCGGAACGGATCTCCTCGAAGACGTCGAGTTCGTGTATCCCGCTTCGGAAACGTCGGAAGAGGCAGCTATCGCCGAGACCGGGATCGGCGTGTACCTGACGGTAAGCGGATCGACGGCTCGGGATCACGGCTTGGAGTTGGGTGAACACCTTTTCCCCAGCGAAACCGTCGTTATGCGGAACACCGCGGAAGACCACCCTGGAATCGAGCGTGCGTTAGCCGTCTTCGAAGGGATCGGCACCGATTCCGAAATCCCTGTCTAAGCAGCGCTTCAGTCAGATTCGGACGGTTTCATCTCGATCAGTCTGCAGAGTTTTCCATATAGCGAATTGTGATTTATCAGATCGGGTTCGGACAGTATTATGTTGTGTAAAGTATAACAGATTTGTACCAGGTCGCCTCAGCCGAGATGTTCGAAACGGCATCGCTCTCACGCCTACGGAGGTCGTATGTTCGTTTGACGAACCCAAGGGGCGAGGAGTCGGCGAGTCACTAGGTGAAGGCCTTCAGTTACTGAGAAGCACGAGGGATCGGGCCTCACCAGTGTACCGAACCGAAACCGGCGTAGCACTCTCTAATGGCGATGGCAAACGTCTCTAAACTCGTTCGCCCGTACAGCATCTCTGTCGTCGAACGGCAGTGAACAGCAGTTCGCGGTCCGAAATACACCGTTAGACACGGTTCGAGAAGCGATCGAGACCGTCCGGCCTACGTATTCGGTCGGTTGAGCCGTGAATCGTGGGATACTGGTGGTCTCCAGCTGATCCTCGACGGTGACCCGTCTATTGCAAGCGATCAATGCGCGTCGAACATCCGACTCTGTACAACGTTCTTCCGTAGGAGTTCGTTGATACGGCTCCTACACACAGATAGCGAAAGCAATCAACGCGTAGAACGGTTCACGGAGCTATTCTCGGATCGTCGGAGTCACACTAGGATCGCAAGACAGCTCCCCACAGCGTGCTACACATGAACGTCCGTACCGTATCCGATCGGTAGTGAGTAAGACTCGCCCGAGCAGTGTACTTCCGCATTCATTGACGCTATCGAGTCGCTATGACGAGACCAACGTAGAGAGCCCGCGATCTGGACCAACGGTTAGCGCCCTCGTATCCCCGTTCGCAGGTCATCGATCCGATGTCTCGCTGTGTTAAGGCGGTATCGCACGAGTACGGACGCTTCCGTGCCCCGGACCCGTCAATATAAACACGGGGAGCGTTAACGGGGATCAATTGTCACACGGTCTGTGGGCGGGAAGGGAGAGGCCGAGGGCCGGGAAGGATTCATGAACTGAGTACGACTACTCTCTTTCCTACGTCCAACACCGACCACCTGAAACTACCTGATCTAGGAAGCGAACGTGTCGTACGCCGAGCCTCGCGACCGATAATTAATATCTTGTATTAGGGTACTACATAGTGGATTTAGCAGGTATAGAATTTGAGATATGCAAGTATTTTCCCGGGGAGTATAGACCTTGAATCCAGTATAAGTGACCTTATCCCGGAATATGGGACAGATTGAAGTCCACGGCGGGAGAGCACTGAGACGAGATGAGCGACGAACGTCGGTCGGTGAAAACGTACGTGCCCGCCGAACAGAAACAGCGGTGGCAGCGACACGCCGACGATCTCGGGATGTCACAGAGCGAGTTTGTCAGAACGATGGTACAAGCCGGGAGACGCGGGTTTACGTTCGAAGACGAGGATAGCCCTTCGGAGGCATCTCCTGAGGGGTCTAACCCTGGGGGTCACGGGCTCGAAAGCCGGATCGAATCGGCACTATCCGACCGACCGTGCTCTTGGGAGGAGCTCGTCGATGCAGTGTTCGATGACTTCGAGGACCAGCTCGAGGAGACGCTCGAATCGCTCCAAGACGACAACCGCGTCCGTTACAACGGACGGCGGGGAGGGTACACGCTCGTCGATGAGTAGATCAGCCGCTGTCGACCCGGCGGATCCGGTCGGCTACTTCATCGAGGACCTGACGTATCACGGCAAGACAGAGCGGACGAGAGAGTCGTACGAGCGGGTTCTCAGGCGGTTCGAGGCGTTCCTCCCAGAACGGACTTCACCGAAAACGGCGACGCACAGGGACTGTATGGCGTTCGTTCATTCGCTTCGAGGGGATGTCGCGGAGAGTACGGTTGCAACGTACGCGGCGTATCTGCATCGGTTTTACGGGTATATGACTGAGGTCGGTGCGTTCGACGGGAATCCGATGACACTCGTGATGGAGGAGATGGACGAAACCGTGGACAAAGACCCCGCTCGTCGGGATATTCCGATCCCAGCGATGAGGGAGTTCGTGAGGGGGATCACCCATCCGTTACACCGTGCGATCGTCTGTACGCTGTTGAAAACGGGGATGCGGGTCGGCGAGCTTTGCAACCTCGATATACGGGACCTGACTATCACGGATCCGGAGATCGAAGCGTTGTACGAGCTCGGAACGCGCCCGGCACTGGCGGATCGGCCGAACTCGCTGTACGTAACGCCCGACGCAAGTGTCGGTGAGGAGCTGAACGGCGAGGTTCGGACGGCCTCAAACAAGCGAAAGCGAGCGACGGTCATTCCCGTCGACGACGAGCTCGCGTCGGTGTTGAAACGCTGGCTCGCTATACGTCCCGATACGCTATCGCCGGCGGAGCCGCTGTTCGTCGGTACGGCTGAGGGGTGGGGCGAACGGATCGAACCGCAGTCGGTTCGTCATATCGTCGAACAGTACGCCCGAGAGACGGGGTGGTATCGGACCGGAGGTGGCGCGGGTGAGAACGTTACACCCCACTACTTCCGCCACTTCTTCACGACGCATCTCAGGGATAGAACGGGTGATCGCGGCGTTGTGAAGTACTTACGCGGCGATGTCGCCGACGACGTGATCGACACATACACACACAACTGGGGCGACCAAGTGCGAGAGGCGTACGAGGCGAGTGTCTATCGACTGCTGGATGGCCGCTCACCACGTGTCTAAGTAGTCTCAGCGCTCACGACGAGATCTGTCGGTACTGAAACGACGGATACCTGTCTCGCACCGATCTTATAAATCGTATAGCGCAATATAGAATAAGGCATCACGCATGGAGAACGCACGGCGAAATAACCACCGAGAAATAGAACGAGCTCGGCCGCTCACTTCACGAGCGTCGTCGGCACGTCCGTCTTCCGGACGACCGCCTCCGCGACGCTGCCGATCAATACCCTTGAAAGGCCCTCGCGGCCGTGAGTTCCCATCACGACGTGATCGAACTCCCCCGCTTCGGCGTACTCGACGAGTCGGCGATCCGTTTCGCCGAGCAGGTACGTCACGGTGAGGTCCCTGTCTCCGGCAAGGTCGCGGATCGCCTCGAACACCGCACGGGCGGTCTCGTCACCGACCTCGCCGAGGTCGTCGGGGTCCGCATCGTACACTTCGCTCGCGTTTGCGGGGAGCATGTCGATCTCGGGATACGCGACGTGAACGACGGTTATCCGTGCGTCGGGGAAGGTGTCTAGCGCATACGCGAGCGATTCGCGGCCGAGGGGTGAGTCGTCCATCGCGACGAGGATTCGTTCCGGCATACACGAGCTACCGAGGCAACCGCTATAACAGCTCTTCTGGCGTCAGGTAAGAACGACTGTCGAATCATGACGGGAGCCGCCTCCGAAGTCGCTCGAAGGTGGCGTCGATCCGGCGTCCGTACGCGATCGAGGCTATCGCGACGGCGAGCCCGCCGAGGGTCCACCCAACCAAGGCGAAGAGCGCCCGTCCGGTGTCCACGAACCCGCTGTCGGCCGCGAACGCCACGCTGACGACGTGTTCGAGGACCAGTCCTCGAAACGCGCCGTTCGGCGTCGATGCGACCGCACCGGACAGCGTCGCCGCGGCACCCTCCACGGACAACGACCGCAGCACAGCGAGATCGCCACCGAGGACGCCGCCGAGTACGACCAGTGCTGCCAGCGCCAGAGCGGATCGTCGCCCGGATGTTAGCGACGAAATCGCGGCCGCGATCGCGAGGTACGCGCTGCCGAACACGAGGACGAACGCAACGAACCGGACGTACAGCGCCGGGGAATCGACGCCCGGATGAGTCGCGTAGATCCCGGTGTCGGGGCTGGCCGTCAACCAGACGTATCCGCCGACGAGCGCCAGGGGGACGCCGACGAGTGCCACCAGCGCCACCGCCCGGGCCAGCACGACCCCGAGAACGTACGCCGTCGTTCCGACGGGATACGTCCGGATCACCGCGAGCTCGCCACTCACGGTGTCTGCGAGCAGCGCCCGGTATCCGAGGACGGCCGCGATCAGCGGGACGATCACTTCGACTGGTAACAGGAGGTCGACCACGGCCGGGACGACGCCCGTCGCCCCGCCCCCACCGATAACCGTGATCCCGGCGAACACCGCGAGCGCCCCGACGCCCAACACGACGTACCCCGGTGTCCGGGCGACCGTCGCCAGCTCCCGGCGGAACACCGTCGTGAACGCGCGCACCGACGCTCTCATTCCGACACCCCCGTGACGTGTACCGCCCGTTCGTCCGGGGCGTCGCCCGCCGACTCGCTGTCAGTCCCATGGATCGCCGCGCGATAGAGCCCCTCGACCGAGTCGACGTCGTACTCTGCATACAGCGACCCGATCGGCCCGGCAGCGACGACGGTACCGCGGTCGAGCACGACGGCGCGGTCGGCGTACCGATCGACGAGGTCGAGGTCGTGTGAGCTGACCACGACGGCGGTACCGCCGGCCGCGTTCTCGGCCGCGAGGCGGAAGGCACGCTCCCGCATCCCGGGATCGAGGCCCGAAGCCGGCTCGTCGAGGACGACGAGCGGCGGGTCGCCTATCGTCGCCTGAGCGATCCCCAACAGCCGACGCATCCCGCCGGAGAGGGCACCCACGCGCCGATCGGAGGCGTCCTTCAGACCGACGGATTCGAGGGCCGCGTCCGGATCGTCGCCGACCAATCGGGCGTAGAACGCGAGCGTTTCGCGGGCCGTGAACGACTCGCGGAACGGAACGCGTTGCGGGAGGTACCCGACCCGTCGAACGAGGCTCGGTTCGACGGCGGAGTCCCCGAGTTCGGCCCCTCTGTCGTCGGTCTCTGTCGGGCGATCCACCGCTCCGTCGACGGGGAGGGTCACCTCAGCGAGCGTGCCGAGGAGCGTCGACTTCCCCGATCCGTTCGGTCCCACGACCGCCGTGACCCCGGGTCGGATCGATAGGGAGACATCGTCGAGCACGACGATCCCACCGTACGTCCGGGTAACACCATCGAGCGTGGCGACGGGGGTGGGTTCGGTCGTTCCGTCCCGGCCACGATCCCCCTCAGCGTGCCGTCCGTTCCCAGCCTCGCTCTGCCGTCCGTGCCCCGCTTCGTCCGGGGTCGTATGTGCGTCCGTCATGGGTCGTCGTCAGTGTTGCTTCGTTCCAGCAGTTCGTTCCGCCAGTCGGGATGGACCGGCCCGCCGCCGTCGCGAACGGTCCGGATCCGATCGGGGTCGTACGGGTCGCTGGCCGGGCTCGGATCGATGATGCTCCCGGAACGTGCGCCCGGAACGGTACCGAGGAGCCGGTCAAGCAGGCGTACCGCCGGGGACTCGGCGAGGGTCGTCGCCGCCGGCTCGCGATGGAACGCCGCGTCGACCGGAGAGGTCGGCTGGTAGGCCCGGTCGGTCGCACGGAACCCGGCGTCGGCACCCTCCCAGTAGTTGCCCCGGTCCCCGTCGGCCCAGATGCGGAGCGGCCCCGCGCCCGCGCCGGCGTGTTCGTCGTTGCCGACGAAGTCGTTGGCGACGACACGGCTCGACGGGACGACCGTTGTCGCCCGCGCTCCCGCCTCGTTGTCGACGAGAACGTTGTGTTCGTACAGCGAGCTGCGGGAGCTCGTCGAGAAGCCGAGGGAATTGTTCGCGAGGGTGTTGTAGCCGACGTAGGTCCGGGTGCCGGACGCCTGGATCCCGGCCGGGGAATCCCGAACGTCGTTCCCGACGATAGCGTTCCCCTCCGGGCGAGTCATCACCGTGATACCGCCGTACACCGACTCCCTCGCGACGTTGTCGGCGATTAGCGTGTTCCCGGTGTACATCAGGTGAACGCCGTAGCGGTTCCCGAGGAATGTCGAGTTCCGGACGACCGAACCGTCGGCGCGGTGGAGGTAGATCCCGTCACGTCCGTCCTCGAACCGGGAGTCGGTGACCGTCACCCGGGACTCCATCCCGACGACGCCCATAAACCCGTCACGCCACGAGTCGGCCCCGCGGACGTGGACTCCTCGGAGCGTCGCGTCGGACCCCGACCGCAACAACACTCCGCTGGCGTTCGTCTCGATGGTGACGTCGTCGACGACGAGACCCGGGGCGTCGATGGCGGACACGCCGGCGTCGCCGTGGCCGTACCCGAGTTGGACGTTCGTGTCCCAGTCCCCGTCTTCGTCCGCGGGGCCACCGACGGCGTCTGGGTCTCGCGTCTCATTCCCGGTCCCGGCCAGCGAGAGCCCGACAAGCCCGACGTCAGGCGCTCGAACCTCGATCACCGACCCGGTCCCGTTGCCGCGGACGGTCGCGTCCTCACCGACGACCGTCACCGGTTCGTCGATGACGAGGGTCTCCTCGTACACGCCCGGGGGAACTCGAACTGTCCCACCCGCCGGGGCGGCGTCGACGGCCGCCTCGATCGTTGGCGCGTCCTCGCCGACGACCACCTTCGGACCGGGCCGGTCGATCCGGTCGAGGGCGGTCGCGATCCGGTCGTCGGCCGCGACCCAGCGGTCGGTTGCCGTCGACCGAACCGCGTCCGCGGTGTCTATGTCGAACGAGCGCGCGCGGACCGAGGGCCAGTCGACGACCTCGCCGCCGTGGTCTGCGGCGAACGCCGTCGCGGCCGTTCGGTCCGCGAAGGGGACGACCACCTCGCCTGCCGGGGAGCGCGCGTTCGAGCCGACCACGTACACCGCGTCGGTGGCCGGTGTCCACGCCGGGTTGTCAGTCGCCGCGAACAGCTCATCGTCGGTCGTCGTCGGGTCTGATCCGTCGAACGTCGACACGTATACGACGAGGGGGAAGCCGAACTGCCGGTCCGTTCGGTCGCGTTCGAGCGCCTCGATAAGCGTCCCGACCCCGTTGTATCCGACTACGTACTGGTACTGCGAGTAGAACACCTGTGCACGTGGGACCGTCGCATCACCGGCCATCTGAGCGTCCGTCTCCGCCGAGAGGCCGAGCTCGACGGTGTCGTCGTACGCGACCGGGTCCGGAGTCGCCGTCGTCGGGTCGGCGAGGAACGCGCCGGCCGTGACGACCGCCGCGAGGAGCACGACGGCGACCGCTAGCCATCCGACGAGCCGCGAACCCTCGTCGAACGGGTCGATCCGTGTCACGTGATACGTTGTGCAAGCACGCGTATAGACGGTTTGGTTTGTTCCTCGAACGCCGTACTGAACCGCTACGGTGGGTATTTCGGGCAGCGCGGTCGATCGAGCGTATGGACGAATCCGACGGTTCAGGGACGAACCGACGAACGGTGTTGACGGGCGTCTTCGCGGCCGGAAGCGTGGCGGTCGCCGGCTGCCTCGGCGGCGAGGACGGGGAGGCGATCGATCCGGTGTCGCTCGACGGGGAACGCTCGTGCGACCAGTGTGGAATGATCGTCGAGGACCACCCGGGGCCGGTCGGACAGATCCACTTCGCTGACGACGAGCCTGAGGGGGGCCGCCCGGCACAGTTCTGCAGTAGCACCTGTACGTACCGGTATCGGTTCGACGAGGTGGACGCGGACCGTGATCCGGTCGTGACGTTCCTCACCGACTACTCCCTCGTCGAACAGGAGGTGTTCGAGGAGGGGGAAGACGTGCTGTTCTCGTCGCACGTCGAGAGCGACGCGTTCGCTCGCACCGCGTCGTTGACCGTCGTTGCCGGCAGCGATGTCGCCGGAGCGATGGGCCCCGAGCTGATCCCGTTCTCCGCGGACGAGGACGTGGAATCGTTCCGTGAGTCGTACGGCGGGCAGGCGATCGACGCCGAGGACGTCGACCGCGAGGTCATCGAAGGCCTCTCGTAACCCCTCGACGGCGAAGTCGGATTGTCGCGCACTCCACTCTCCACTGACTTATGGAAGTTTCAAGGCTAAAACCCCGCCCTTTAGGGCGGGGATACAGCCGACAACTCCTACACAATCCACCGTCGATAGCAAGGCTGGATATTCCACGCCAATCGTCACTATTAAGAAAATAGCATCCATAACTGGTTATGAAGCCAGAAAATGAGTCGAACCATCCGAACCTTCGAGGCCACGATTACGAACCAGCAACAGGTTCGTGGCGACCTCGATCAGCTCGGATGGGCCGCCTCAAAACTCTGGAACGTCGGTCGCTACTATGCACAAGAACAGTGGGACGAAACGGGCGAGATTCCCGATGACGGGGAACTCAAAGCCGAACTCAAAGGCCACGAACGCTATACGGACTTGCATTCTCAATCCAGTCAGCGCGTTCTCGAAGAACTCGCTGAAGCGTTCAACGGCTGGTTCGGTAAGCGTCGGAACGGCGACAACCGTGCCCGACCGCCCGGCTACCGGAAACACGGAGACTCCCACCCGCGTTCAACCGTGTCGTTCAAAACGGCTGGCTTCAAGCACGACGCACAGTTCACCCGTGTCCGCCTCTCGAAAGGCCGCAACCTGAAAGAACACCGTTCGGACTTCATCCTCTGCGAGTACCAGACTCGCCCGGATGTTGACCTGACCGAGTGGGACATTCAGCAGGTTCGCGCCATTTACAAGCGCGACGAGTGGCGACTACAATTCGTCTGTCGCACCACCATCGACGCGGAACCGCCGGGAGACGAGGTGGCTGGTGTTGACCTCGGGATATGCAACTTTGCCGCCGTCTCCTTCGGCGGTGAATCCGTGTTGTATCCCGGTGGCGCACTCAAAGAGGACGAGTACTACTTCACAAAGAAGAAAGCAAAGTGCGACGATTCCTCGTCCCGTGAAGCCACTCGTCTCGACCGCAAGCGAACGGGTCGTCGGACGCACTTCTTGCACGCCCTCTCGAAAGTACTCGTGGAGGAGTGTGTCAAACGAGGCATCGGAACGATTGTCGTTGGCGATCTCGGCGGCATCCGAGAAGACGACGAGAACGGCGACCCTCGAAACTGGGGCGACCACGGCAATCTCGACTTGCATGGGTGGGCGTTCGACCGCTTCACAACGCTTCTGGACTACAAGGCGGAAGCCGAGGGTATCGACGTGGAGTTGGTGTCGGAACGGGATACATCGAAGTCGTGTTCGGCGTGCGGTCACACAGATGACAGCCAACGTGTCGAACGTGGTCTGTATGTCTGCGATGAGTGCGGTACAGTAGCGAACGCGGACGTGAATGGTGCTGAGAACATTCGACAAAAGGTACTCCCGAGTCTCGCCACGGATGGCGTTGACGAGACGCAAAGCGTCTCGTCCGCACACCAGAACGCTTCGCGTTCTGGGGACGACGATAGGGATAACGGCTGGTTGGCACAGCCAGCGGTTCACCTGTTCGACCGTAGAGAGGGCCGTTTCGCCCCACGAGAACAGGCTGTTAGCCGCGAACCGTAATATCCCAACGGCGGTCGGGAATCCTCGCCCTTCAGGGCGGGGAAGATGTCAAGCGCGTGGCGGCCGAGCTCCGTCGTATATGTGTGGACGCTATACGTTGTTCGCCGACGCGGCCGTGCTCGAGTCCCGATTCGGCGCGACGTTCGGCGAGCGGTACGAGCCCGGGTACAACCGCGCGCCAGGCGAACGGCTCCCGGTGATCGCGGACAGTACGCCGGGACGGGCGACGTGGATGGAGTGGGGGCTGACACCGTCTTGGGCGGACGAGTCGTTCGGGCTCATCAACGCCCGAGCCGAGACGGTACGCGAGAAGCGCAGCTTCGCCGAGGCGTTCGAGTCCCGACGGTGTCTGGTTCCGGCCGACGGGTTCTACGAGTGGGTCGACGAGGGCGGCCGGAAACGCCCGTACCGCGTCGCGTTCGCCGACGACCGGCCGTTCGCGATGGCGGGGCTGTACGAGCGGTGGCGGCCGCCGACGCCGGAGACGACACAGACGGGGCTCGGCGCGTTTGACGGCGGGGAGAACGATACTGGCGACGGGGCCGATCCGGACGGCGTGTCCGACGACGGTGTCGTCGAGACGTTCACCGTCGTGACGACGGAGCCGAACGAGCTGGTCGCCGACCTCCACCATCGAATGGCCGTCGTCCTCGCGCCCGAGGAGGAATCGACGTGGCTCCACGGCGAGCCGGCGGAAGCAGCGGCGCTGCTGGACCCGTATCCGGCGGCGGAGCTGCGGGCGTTTCCGGTGTCAACTCGGGTGAACGCCGCGGGTGCGGACGGTCCAGACCTGATCGAACCGGTCGCCGGGGAGTGACGAGCCGCGCGGCCGAGTCGGATCGATCGAGCCGACCCGGCCGGTGGACGGTTCAGCAGTTACCCACGCAAATCGAAGACACAAACGCGCGTTTGTGCCTTGCGTATTTTTACCGTGGTTCCGGTCCTCGGGCCGACCATGCACACGAGACGACTGCTACTCGTCGCGGCGGTGGTGGCGACGGTCCTGTTGGCGGGTTGTGCCGGCCTCGGCGACGCCGATGACGCACCCGGAGCGACGGTCGAGACGGAAGGCCCCTCCGGTGACGACGCCCTTGATGAGGTCGAAGTGGGAGACGGAACGGGGTTCAGCGGCGGCGAGGTGTACATGGACGCCTCGCTTGACGGAGAGACGAACGCGAGGGCGACTCTCGCGGCCGAGCAGCGTCTTATACGGACCGGCGAGCTGGCACTGACCGTCGACGACTACGGGTCGGCCGACGGTGAGGTTCGAGACGTCGTCACGTCGTACGACGGGTTCGTGAGCGAGGCGACACGGGAGACCCGCGAGCGCGACGACGAGGAGTACACCGTCGGCGAGCTCGTCGTCCGGGTGCCGAGCGACGACTTCGACGCGGCGATGGACGACCTAGAAGCGCTCGGCGAGGTCGAACGGGCGTCGACGGAGAGCCGAGACGTCGGCGAGGAGGTGGCGGACCTCGAGGCGCGGTTGGAGAACCGCGAGGCGGAGCGCGACCGCCTCCGTGACCTCTACGAGGACGCGAACACGACCGAAGACGTCCTCGCGGTCCAGTCGGAGCTCGCGGACACCCAAGAAGAGATCGAGCGGCTCGAAGCCCGTCTGGCGTCATTAGAGGAGCGCGTCGCCCTCGCGACGATCCGGATCCAGCTCGCGGAGGAGCCGCCCGAAGTGGACCCCGACGAGCCGGAAGCGTGGTACGACACCGGGGTGTCGGCCGCGTTCCTCGAATCGGTGAGCGGCGTGGGAACCGCACTCAGAGCGGCCGTCGTCGCCGCGGCGTATGCGGCCCCGTACGTGATCACCGCGGTCGTTCCACTGGGGGTGGTCGGGTTCGTGATCGCCCGGCGAGTGGATCGGTCGTCGCTCGGGTAGCTATTCGTGCTTGGTCGCGGCGGTTTCGACGTGGGTGACGGCCGCCGCCGGCGAGTCGACCGCTTCGATACCGTCTACGTCGTGTGTGTCGAGTCCGGCGACGACCCGGTCGTGTGCCAACGCGAGGCCGATCTCCGAGAGCGTCCCCCCTGACCCGTCGATCGCGATCACGACGTCACCGTTCAGTACGACGAGGGCGTTACGGGCGTGGCCGAGCCCGGTCGCGATCGGCGTGGTGACGTACGGGTTGGCGTCCTCGCGGCGCGCCGTCGGCAGGATCCCGATCGTTTCGCCCCCGGCCTCACGAGCGCCGCGACACACCGCTTCCATCACGCCGCCGAGTCCGCCACAGACGACCGTGTGTCCCCGATCTGCGAGGAGGCTTCCCAGCTCCGTTGCGACCGCCGCAGTGTCCGGCGGGACCGAACTCCCGCCGATGACGCTGACGCGCATACGACGGTTCGGGGCGAGACGTATATAAAGGATGTCGGCGGGCCCGTCCGTGTTGCTCCCGATCCCCTACCGCTTTCGGCCCGCCCAGCGCTTTCGGCCCGTCTAGCACCTTCGACCCGCCCAGCGCTTCCGGCCCGCCTAGCGCCTTCGACCCGCCCAGCGCTGTCCCCGTCCTGACTCGTACCTGACGAGCGAGCCGGACACGACGTGATGAGAGCGTTATTCAGGTGTGTGACGGGTTTTCGACGGCTGTAATCGGATCCGTTCGTTGGTGAAACACTTTTAAGTGCTCGGCGTCCACGGAGGATATGAGATACGATACCGTCGTCTTCGACAACGACGGTGTTCTCGTCGGCCGCACGCGCTTCGACGTGCTCCGGGAAGCGACCCGGGACGCGTTCGAGGAGTGTGGTGTCGACGACCCCGACCCCGACGACGTAGAGCGGATGACGATCGGCGCGACCCCCGGTAGCGTCGGTACCGTCTGTCAGACGTACGATCTCGACCCCGGCTCGTTCTGGCGCACCCGGGACGACGTCGTCTCGCGCGCCCAACAGCAGGAGGCACGTGAGGGACGGAAGACCCCGTACAACGACCTGGACACGCTCAAAGAGCTCGACGTAAAGATGGGGATCGTCTCCTCGAACCAGCAGGCGACGGTCGACTTTCTCGTCGAACATTTCGAGGGGTTCGAACAGTTCGGGGCCGCGTACGGGCGCGAACCGACGATCCACAGCCTCCAGCTGCGGAAACCGAACCCACACTACCTCGAACAGGCGCTCAGCGACCTCGACGCCGGATCGGCGCTGTTCGTCGGCGACAACGAGTCCGACATCAAGGCCGCCGAGAACGCCGGCGTCGACTCCGCGTTCATCCGCCGGCCGCACCGTCGTGACTGGGAGCTCAACGTCTGGCCGACCTGGGAGATCGACTCGCTAGACGACCTCTTCGACGTCTGTTCGACCTGACCGGTTCGGCGACGTCTCGATAGTTTCATCGCACGCGATGTCGCAGCGTGACCGATCGGTCGAGTCGCCCGATCCCGACACCTTAACGGCTGGGGGGAACAACCCCGCCGTAGTGACTGCCGACCCATCGTGGACCGACGTGTTCGGCCACGCGGAGCCGTATCCCGAACAGGCTGACGGGATCGACGCGGCCATCGGGGCCGCCAGCGACGGGGGCTTCCTCGCGCTGGAGGGCGCGTGTGGAACCGGCAAGACGATGCTCGCGCTGACGGCGGGTATCGACCGGGTCCGGGACCCCGACTCCGACTTCGAACGCGTGTTCGTACTCACGAGCGTCAAACAGCAGCTGCGACAGTTCGAGACGGACTTGGAAACGATCAACGCGAATCTCCCGGACGGGTACGAGCCGGTGTCCGGGCTCACGCTAGTGGGGAAAGCGGACGTCTGTCCGTACGCCCGAGAGAACCGTGGCGGGATCGACCGCAAGAACGTGTACGAGCGGTGTGAGGGGCTGCGCGAGCGGACACGGAACCTCACCGGGGAGGGTGGTAAAACGACCGCGGCGGCGCTCGCCGACGACGCGCGAAGCCAGCAGGTCGGGTTGCTGGATTCCGGATCGGCCTCGTCCGTTTCCGGTGGGAGCGATGCCGAGTACCTCACCGTCGACGGCGAGCCGACCCCGTACCGTCCCGACACCGAGGAGTTCGAAGGGACCGAGTTCTGTCCATTTTACGCGGGCTTTCTCGACGATCTCCCGGACGACGGCGGCGACCCGGCGGAGGCGGTTCCGTTCGATGTCACCGCGCTCGGCCACGTGGACACCGACGAGCTCGTGCGACTGGCTGCGGGCCACGGCTCCTGTCCGCACTCCGTCATGGGCGCACTCGTCCCGGAGGTCGAGGTCGTGATCGGGAACTACTACCACGCGTTCGACCCCGTCACTACGGGGACGTTCACCGGAGCGCTGCTCGACGACGCGACGTTCGTCGTGTGCGACGAGGCGCACATGCTCGAACCGCGCGTGCGCGACCTCGTCAGCGACGCGGTCGCCGACGCCAGCCTCCGGGACGCGGTCTCGGAGATAACCCGCGTCGTACAGCCGCTCTCCTTCGAAACGGAGGGTGCGGAGTCTGACGACGCGGAGCTGGTCCGTGGGGAGCTGGCCGACAGCGACGTGAGCCTCGCGGAGCTCGAAGCGGTCCGCGAGTTCTACGCGGACCTCCGGTCCGAGCTGGACCGCCGCGTGACCGCGCACCTCGACCGCGAGCACCACGACTGGCGGGCATCGATGCGCGAGCTCGAGGACGACGAGCTCCCGCTCCGTGACCCCGAGAAACCCGGGGAGGACGCGATCACGACGTGGGCGACCGAGGAAGGGTACGACGACCGGGTCTGGTCGCGGGCGCCCGCGGTCGGCGCGGTCGTCAAGCGCGTCCTCGACACGCTTGCCGACGAGGACAAGCGGCGGGCGGCTCCGGGTGTCGGACGGACGCTCAACGCGTGGTATCGTGAGGGACACGAGGAGTTCTTCCGAGCCATCGACCTCGAACGCACCGACGACGAGACCGCGCCGCCCGACTCCTGGCGGCGGGCGTACAACGCGAGCCTCGCCCTGTACAACTGTCTCCCGAGCGAACCGATCGGGGAGCGACTCGGCGAGTTCGGCGGCGGCGTCGTGATGAGCGCCACGCTCGAGCCGATGGACGTGTTCCGGGAGGTAACCGGGCTCGACCACCTCGCCGAACGCGGGCGGCCGGTCGTCGAGCGGACGTACGGACTGACGTTCCCGCCGGAGAACCGGGCGAGCTTCGCGGTCGACGCACCGAAGTTCACTCACGACAACCGCGGCGCGCCGGGTGAGCGGAACGAGACGCGGCTGGCCCACCTCGACGCGACGGCCGCGGTCGCCCGACTCGACGGGAACGTCCTCGTCGGCGCGCCGAACTACGCCGAGGCCTCGTGGCTGGCGAACGCGCTCGAAGCACGCCTCGACAAGCCGGTCCTCCTCGACGAATCGTCGGGTGACAGGGAGACGGAGTCGCTGAAGGCGGCGTTCTTCGCCGGCGAGGGCAAAGTGCTCGTGACGAGCCTCCGGGGAACGCTGACCGAAGGCGTCGACTACCGGGGCGATCGCCTCGCCGCGGCGGTCGTCTGTGGCGTCCCGATCATCAACACGGCTCGCCCGCGCACCCGCGCGGTCATCACCGCGTACGACCGACGGTTCGACTCCGGCTTCGAGACCGCACTCACCGTTCCGGCGGTTCGGAAGGCACGACAAGCCATCGGGCGGGTGATCCGTGGCCCGGACGAGCGGGGCGTTAGAGTCCTCCTCGACGCCCGCTACGCGCGCGAGTCGTGGAACGGCGTGCGGGGCTACCTCCCGGAGCACGAGCGCCAGGAGTTCCAACCGGTGAGCACTGACATGCTGTCGGTCGCGCTCGACCGGTTCGAGGCGAGGTGAGTGGCCGGCGATCGGGGCCGAAGCGCTGGCGATCGGTGAGTCGAGCCGACGCTCCAGAACCGCCGGGAAGGACGGCCATACCGCCGAGTAAGGAGATCGTAACTATCCGGGGTGGGGTAGTTCCCCCGAGTATGGAAACCGCAACGCAGGACGAACGGTATCACGTCGTTTGCCGGCGCTGTACCACCGAACGAGTGTTCGACGTCGGGGACGCGGCCGACGAGTTCGCGACCCGACACGGCGAGGAGACCGGTCACCCGATCGTCGTCGAGCGCGTGGATTAACTCCCGGAGATCCTGTCAGACGACGTTCGCGTCGATGTCCCGCGGGAAGTGTGTGAGCCACTCGATACCGTCCTCGGTGACGGCGATCGTGTCGGAGTGGCGATAGCCGTACTCCGCCGTGTAGATGCCCGGCTCGATCGTGTACACCTGACCGGGTGCCATCAGGGCGTCGTCTCCCTCGGCGACCTCCCCCCACCCTTCGTCGATGTACGGCGGCTCGTGGCCACCGAGCCCGATGTTGTGGCCGACGTGGTGTTGTGCGAGCTCCGTGATCCCTTGCTCCTCGAAGTAGTCGTTGACGACCTCGTCGACGTGGGCAACGGGGACGCCCGGACCGAGCGCGTCGATCGCGAGCGTCTGTGCCTCCAGCATGAGCTCGAAGTAGTGCGCCTGTTCGTCGCTGTAGTCGCCGACGAACATCGTCCGCTCCAGCTCGGAACGGTACCCGTCGACGTTCGCGCTCGCGCCGGTGATCAGGACGTCGCCCTCCGAGAGCCGCTCGTTTGGCGTGTGACCGTGAGGAAGCGCCGTCTCCTCGCCGGAGATGTACCCCGCATGAACGGGACCGTCGCCGCGCACACGGACGCTGTAGGTGTCGCCGAGGGTGTCGAGCATCGCGCGTGACGCCTCCATGGACGCACGCTGTGAGACCGTCGCTGGGTGCGCGCCGGGCTCGGAGAACTCCGCGAGGTAGCGGTGTCCGAGGTTGGCCCACTTCGCGGACTCGCGGATCAAGTCGATCTCGGCGTCGGATTTCTCCCAGCGCATCCGGTCGACCCACGACTGCGACTCCACGTCCAGGAACTCCGAGAGTGCGGGGCCCTGGTACCCCATCACGCCGGGAGCGCCATCGGCGTCGGCTGCGACGGCTCCGACATCGAGGCCCCGAAACATCCCGACGGCAACCTCGATCGGCTTCCCGCCGGGATAATCGGCGTAGTGGTGTACCCGGTCGATCCGCGGGTTGGGCTCGACCCGCTCGACCTCGAGGCGAGGAACGGTGATCTCGATCCGGCCGTCCGTTACCGCGAGCACGACCGGTCGTTCCGTCTGGATGTGATGGAACCCGGTGAGATACTCGATCGACGTCGCACCGAACCACGCGGCCGCGTCGGCATCGGTGTCCGCCAACCGGTCACGGATCGCGGCCAGCCGGTCGTCGAACTCGGTGTCAGGAACTCGTGTCGCCATACGAACGATCCGGCGAACCGTCGGATAAACGGTGGGGTAGCGGCGGATCGGTTGAGACAGCGAAAACGTGAACGGTTAGTTCTCCCGTCGAGCGAACGCGAGGTTGCCGGAGACGTTCTTGATGTACGCACGAACCGTCTCGCCCTCCTGTGCGCCGGGGACGAAAACGGTGTACTCGCCGCGCTCGGCGACGCCGTCACCTTTGCGACCGGTGCCGACGATCTCCAGTTCGTACGTCTTGCCCGACTCGATCGCCTCTTCTTGGCGCTGGGTGTTCGACGTCGTCTGTTTCGCGACTGGCCGGAACGCTCCACAAGCCTCACAACGGAGCATCGGGGTGCGGTTCTCGGTTTCGAGGCGCGTGTCCGGCAACCCACACTCCGAGCAGGTGACGTACGACTCGATGTACGAGTCGATCGCGGCTTGGAAGTCCCGTTCACGGAAGTTGCCGTTGTATCTGGCGCGTCCGTCCTCGTACTGCCCGGCAGTACCGAGCTCCTGTTGGATCTTCGAATGAACGTGTTCCGGGTCCCGTCCGAGCGCGTCCGCGATATCGGAGAGGTTCGTCAGTCGAGTGAACGCGCCGTCCTTCTGGTGTTCGGGGTCGGGGACCGTCAGCCGCTCGTCGGAGCCGCCGAGGTCCGGGACCGCGTCCATGGCGCGGTCGAGGCTCGATTCGTATTCCATGTTCGGATGAACGCCCGGCGGACGGAAATCGCTTCCGGGTTGGGCCGAGAGGCCGGGGGCTAAACGGGTTCAGGCGACCGTTCTCGCCGGCAGTTCGAGGAGAAGTAGCGGGAGGTAGATTTGAACTACCGATCTCCGGGTTATGAGCCCGGCGGAATCTCCTGGCTATCCCATCCCGCTACTGGAAACAAACCTCGGTAAACTGTTAAGGGTTCTGATCCCGCCGCCAGTGTGCGGTTACTTGCCGCACGGCGAACCCCGTTACGGCCCGGGGACGTCACGCCTCGGCGGCCGCGACGTATCGTTGCCGGATCCACACACAGACGAGACTCGCAAGACCGAACACGATCGGGAGGGCGAGGTCGGCAGCGGATCCGGAGAGCGCGGGGAACACGCTCATCCCGGCCATCAGCGCGAACAGGAACGCCAACAGCCCGGTTATCGGCACGACGTATCCGTCGCTGAACGTAACGCCGCCGGACGCGTCGGTCATCGTTCGGAGTTGCCGCCCGATCGGATAAAACCCCCGTACGGATCCGGCCGAGTTGCGCCGGTCGCAAACGCTTTTTATGTTTGATCGATAGTGATGAACGATGCGAAAGCCACTACTGGTGACGGATTTCTTGGACCGAGCTCGACGACACTACGCGGACGAGGAAGCGGTGCTCGCCACGGACGGCACCCGCTACACCTACGGGGAGCTCGGCGAGCGGGCCGATCGCTTCTCCGCTGCGTTACAGGCTCGCGGAGTCGAGAAGGGGGACCGTGTCGCGGTGTTAGACCCGAACACCCACTATCACCTCGAGGCCGCCTACGGGACGATGGGGATCGGCGCGATCCACACGCCGCTGAACTACAGACTGACACCGGACGACTTCTCATACATGCTTTCGGACGCGGGAGTCGATGCGATCTACGCCGACGCCGAGTACGCCGGGAAGGTTCAGGCAGTCCGCGAGGACGTCCCCACGACGACGTTCCTCACTGACGACCCGAGTGCCGTCGACGGCGACTGGGAGTCGATCGAGGACGCCCTCGCGGACGCCGACCCGAACGGCGTCGAACGCCCGGAGATGGAGGAGGACGACGTGATTACGATCAACTACACCTCCGGGACGACGGGGGATCCCAAAGGCGTCTGTCGGACCCACCGCGCGGAAACGCTCCACGCGTACCTGATAACGATCCACCAGGAGATCACCGACGACGACGTCTATCTCTGGACACTGCCGATGTTCCACGTCAACGGGTGGGGACACATCTACGCGATCACGGGGATGGGCGCGAGACACGTCTGTACCCGTGGCGTCGATGTCGACGAGGTCTTCGAGCGGATCCGCGGGGAAGACGTCTCGTACTTCTGTGCCGCGCCGACGGTGCTCAACATGCTCGGCGACCACTACGACGAGCACGGCGGTGCGACCGCGGGAGACAACGACGTCCGCGTCGCGACCGCCGGTGCCGCCCCGCCCGAAGCCACGATCCGGACGGTCGAGGAGACGTTCGGCTGGGACCTGAAGCACGTGTACGGTGCGACGGAAACGGGACCGCTCGTCACCACGTCGGACGCGAAGCGACACTTCGACGCGGACGCCGACGGCCGGTTCGCCGTCAAGAAGACGCAGGGGATCGGCTATCTCGGGACGGACGTGCGCGTCGTCGACGAGGACGGTGCGGACGTCCCCGCCGACGGCGAGACGATCGGGGAGATCGTCGTCCGCGGGAACCAGGTGATGGACCGGTACTGGAACAAGCCCGACGCGACTGAGGAGGCGTTCTCCGAGCGGCTCGACGGCTACTATCACATGGGCGATCTCGCCGTCGTCGACGGGAACGGGTTCGTCTCGATCCAGGACCGCAAGAAGGACATCATCATCTCCGGCGGTGAGAACATCTCGTCGATCGAACTGGAAGACACCCTGTTCGAGCACGACGTCGTCTCCGATGTCGCCGTCATCCCCGTCCCCGACGACCAGTGGGGGGAGACCCCGAAGGCGTTCGTCGTTCCCGAAAGCGGTGATCCGAACGACGCAGGCGCGACCGAAGAGGAGCTCCGCGAGTTCGTTCGCGAGCGTGTCGCGACGTACAAGACGCCCGGCGAGGTCGAGTTCGTCTCGGCGCTGCCGACGACCGCCACCGGCAAGATCCAGAAGTACGAACTCAGAGAACGCGAGTGGGACGAGGAGGACCGGATGGTCGGCGAGGGGTGATCGGGTCGGCCGACGGCGTGCCGACGATCGACGGCGGGGTCGTGCCCTGACGCCGCTCGCCGTCCGGGGTTCGCCGCCTTCCGCTCACTCCTTGCCGAGAAGGCTGTCGACGAGCGCCTCGGGGTCGAACCGAGTGATGTCGTCGTATCCCTGTCCGGTCCCCAAAAACAGGATCGGCTTGCCCGTGACGTACGCGATAGATATCGCCGCTCCGCCGGAGGAGTCGGCGTCCGCCTTCGTCAACACCGCGCCGTCGATCGCCGCGGCCTCGTTGAACTCCTTGGCGCGGTTGACGGCGTCCTG
This sequence comes from Halorubrum tibetense, assembly GCF_055396225.1. Classification (NCBI taxonomy): domain Archaea; kingdom Methanobacteriati; phylum Methanobacteriota; class Halobacteria; order Halobacteriales; family Haloferacaceae; genus Halorubrum; species Halorubrum tibetense. The sequence continues at coordinate 2,911,112 of NZ_AP043742.1, read as the reverse complement.
CCCGGCGACCGCCTCGTCGACGAACAACGTCATGTCGGGGTCGACGACGCGGTCGATCTTCTCGAGCTGTGCCATGAGGTCGTCGCTAGTGTGGAGGCGACCCGCGGTGTCGCCGAGCACGACATCGATGTCGTTGGCCTGTGCGTACTCGATCCCGTCGTAGATGACGGCCGCGGGGTCACCGCCCTGGTCGTGGGAGATCAGCTGCCGGTCGAGGCGGTCGGCGTGCTCGCCGATCTGTTCGTTCGCGCCGGCGCGGTACGTGTCCCCGTTCGCCAACACCGATGAATAGCCGCGCTCGGCGAGCCACTCCGAGAGCTTGGCGATCGTCGTCGTCTTCCCCACGCCGTTGACGCCGGTGAAGACGATCGTGACGGGTTTCTCCGCCTCGGCGATGCGCTCCTCGAAGTCGAACTGCCCGACCGCGATGACGTCGAGCAGGGCGTCGTGTAACGCCGCCTCGACGAGCTCGCCGGTCGTTTCGACCTGTTTTCGGGATTCACCGAGCATCGTCTCGCGGACGGTTTCGAGGATCCGCTCGGCGACGCTCATTTCCACGTCGCTTTCGAGCAGCGCCATCTCGAGGTCCCACAACGGGTCCTCCAAGTCCTCCTCCTCGATGATTATCCGGCCGGTCGCGAACGCCTTCGCGCGCTGGAAGGTGCTCGGCTCGGTCGAATCGTCCGGCTCGGACGAGTCGTCGCCGGTCTCTTCCACCGGTGACGCTGTCGCTTCGGTCCGGTCGCCGGACCCCGTGGAGACGTCACTCTCGGCCGGGTCGTCGACGTCCGCCTCCTCAGGAGCGTCCGCGTCGGCGTCGGTCGACTCCTCGACGTCCTCCCGGAAGCTGTTCAGCTTGTCTTTCAGTCCGTCGAACACGGTCGATTACCTCACTCGTCGTCGGCCTGGGCCTGCATCTGCTGCATCTGCTGTTGTTGCATCTGCTGTTGCATCTGCTGGGCCTGCTGTTCGAGCTCCTTGCTCTCGGATTCGAGCTCGTCGACCTCGTCCTGCGTCTCCTCGATGCGGTCGTCGAGCGCCTCCTGTTTGCGACGGAGGACGTCGATGGCGTCGTCCTGCTCTTGCTCGGCGGAGTAGTTGCCACCGAGCGAGACGACGATCTCGTCGATGTCCTGAACCTCGGCGCGGACGTACGCGCCGCCCCCGAGCGGGACCTGAACCGTGGCACCCGTATCGAGCGTCTCGATCGCCTCGACGGCGTCGTCGATGTCGGATTGCTCCTCGCGGTACTCCTCGATCTCGGCTTCGAGCGCCTCGATCTCCTCGTCGAGCGCTTGGAGCTCCTGGGAGAGCTGCTGGAGCTGCTGTTGTCCGCCACCCATCATGCCGCGGACACCTCCTCGATCTCGATCTGGGTGCGCTTTCGGTTGTGCTGGCTCCCCACGAGCGTGTATATCCGCTCGCGCGCGAGGTCTTCGTTCTCCGCTTCGACGTCCTTGGTGAACGGCTGGTCGCCGTCACGACTCTGGAACCGCCCACTCACCGTGTAGGTACTCATGTCCACGGATCCGGTAGGGACAGGGAAGTATCTTCCTAAAAGCGGAGAGCGACTCACGGGACGGGTCCCGACGTCGGGCGGCCCTAAGCGACGCGAAACGCCTGCCGGTAGTCAGGAGAGATCAGCCCGACTGAACCGGACGACTGCGACGGTCACGAGCGCCAGCGTGACCGCGAGGAGCACCGCACCTCCGGCCCAGTCGTACTCACCGGCGACGAGCACGGCGCTCGGGTCGTAGTGGGCGGTCGGACTCACGGCTCCGAGCCAGTCGTACTCCGACACCGACGCCAGCGACTCGAACATGAACAGCGCGAAGAGCGTTCCGAGCGATACCCGTTGGGCGATCCCGGGCCGGGAGGTGATGGTCGAGACGGCGACGCCGATCGCGACACACGAGAGGTGATACGGGACCGCGAGCGCGTGGACGACGACGAGCCGCTCGACCGCGATCGTCTCGCCGACGCCGATCACTCCCGCGTAGACGACCAAGGGAAGTACGAGGTTCAACAGGAAGACCAGCGGCCACAGGCCGAGGAACTTCCCGACGACGACGTCTCGGCGCGGGACGGGTCCCGAGAGCGTCAGGTCCATCCGGCCCGACGCCACGTCCCCGGCGATACTCTCGCCGCTCAAATACGCGAGGTACAGGCCCACGAGCAGGAGCCACGCGAACTGGTAGAACTCGACGGCGAGGAACCCCTCAATCGTCGAGATGGTGACGACCCCGAACGCCTCGCGGAACGCGGGCGGGAACGCGTCCACGTACGCGTCGAGATCGATGTCGGCGGCCGCGAGCGACGGGAAGAACGCGAGGAAGACGAGCAGGAACGCCGAAAGCAGCGCCGTCAGGACGCCAGCCCCCCTCGCGCGACCCGCCGCCTCGTACCGGGCGATCGCGAGCCACGGCGCGGACCGGTCGCTCACGATACACCTCCAGCGTCCGCACCGTCACCACGCTCCCCATCGTAAAACGTCATGAACGCCTCCTCCAGCGGGGCGTCGACGACCTCCAGATCGTGAACCGTGAACCGGCCCAGCAGGTCGACGAGCGCGTCGTACTCGCCGGTCCACGTGAACGAGACGGTCTCTCCCATTCGGAGGTTCATCACGCCGCGGATCTCGAACTCGGCGCGGGTGACGTCCTCGGCGACGCGAACCCGAACCTGCTTGCCGCCGCGCGAGCGAAGCGCATCGACGGACTCGACCGCGGCGAGTCGCCCGTCGCGGATCACGCCGACCCGGTCACAGAGCGCGGCGACCTCGCCGAGGACGTGTGAGGAGAGCATGACGCTCGCGCCCGCGTTCACCCGCTCGCGTACGAGCTCGTTGAACCGCTCCTGTAAGAGCGGGTCGAGCCCCGAGGTCGGCTCGTCGAGCAGCAGCAGCTCCGGGTCGTGCATGAACGCGGCGACGAGCGCCACCTTCTGTCGATTTCCCCGCGAGAGGTCGCCGATCCGGCGGGACTCGTCGAGTCCGAACCGCGCCACCAGATCGGCCCGGCGGACCTCGCCGCGGAGGTCGGCCTGATGGTCGAGGAACGCGCCGGCAGTTCGGTCCCGGTCAAGCCCCGGGTCGCCGGGCAGGTAGCCGATCCGTTCGCGAGCGCGTTGGAGGGCAGCCCCGTCGGTGATGTCGTGGCCGAGGAGCGATCCGCCGCCGTCCGTCGGCCGAAGGAATCCGAGCAACGTCCGGATCGCGGTCGTCTTCCCGGCCCCGTTCGGACCGAGGAACCCGAACACCTCGCCGTTCTCGACAGTAAAGGAGACGTCTTCGATCCCGCGGACCTCGCCGTAGTACTTCGTGAGATCGCGGCACTCGATCGCGGGCATACCGGCGACGACTCGGTCCAGTCGGTTAAAATGGTGGGAGGAGTGGAGGTGATCGAACCGACGAGTCAGTCGATGAACCCCAGCGTCTCCTCGATCCGGCCGAGCTCGGGGCCGGTGGTGTCCTCGCCCACGACGTACCCGTCGTCGTTCGCGACGAGTCCGGAGCCGACGAGGGGCGCGCCGTAGTTGATCGTCCCGAGGTCGGCGCGAACGTCTAGGGCCTCCTCGATCGCCTGAAGTTCGGCCTCGCGGGACTTGGGATGACAGAGGACGCCGGTGTCGTTGGCGACGGCCGCGGTCCCCACGGTCCTAACGTCGGCGAGGTCGCCGCGCTCGACGGGCACGGACAGCGTCTCCTTGATCGTCGTGATCGCCTCCCGCGGGAGGTCCGGGTGGACGTACGCGCCGTAGTCGTTGGCGAGGACGACGTTGCCGGCGGCGTTGATCCGCCCGGGGAGCGCGCGGACCTCACGGTCCGCGGCCTCGGCGATCCGCTCGCGCTCACGCTCGGTCGCTCGCTCGGAGACGAGCACGCCGTTCTCGTTGCCGGCGACGAGCGAGCCGACGGTGTTCGATCCGCCGACGGTAGTCGCAAGCACGTCCGCGTCGAGCTCGTCGCCGAGGGACGCGGCGAGGTCGTCGTCGACGTCCGGCCTGACGAGCAGAAGGTCGTCGACGACGCGGGCGAAGACCCCCACGTACGACGAGCCGGTGAAGGTCGCCCGTAACACGTTACTCGGCGTGCTCGGCTTCGACGACGGGCTCGCCGTCCTCGACGAACCGGGCCGCACGGACGCGGAGCTTGCTCGGCGGGTTCTGTCGCCCGTTCGCCCAGATCGCCTCGTTGATCGAGGCGTCGAGAACGACCTCCTCGCCGTCGACGGAGAAGTGTTTCGCGAGGTGCTCGCGGACGATCTTCACGGCGTAGTCGGCGCGCTGTTGGATCGGTTTCTCCTTGGCGTCACGGAGCGGGACGGTGACCACACGCTCCTCGAACTCACTGGTGCTCATTTATTCGTCCAGGTCGTTGCGCCGCCAGTTGCGCCGCTTGGGGTTTCGCGTGACGTTCATGTCGGTCTTCATCATGACCCACGCGGGGACGCGGGTGTTCTGGCGCTCCGCCTTCGCCAGACGCTTCTTTTTGGCCTTCGATTTGTCTCCCATAGTAGCACACAGTTCCCGCGGACCGCATAAAACCCCTTCCATACGAACCGGTCGGAGCGGGCCGGGGGGCCGCGTTCCCAGTCGCCTCCGTTCCGCTCATCGCCGCGGACCGGAGTCGTCGACTGCCGTGGGTAACGATCGTAGCCGCCGCGACTCACCACTCGCGCTCGGCGAGCTCGCGGTAGGTCTCGTAACACCGTTCGAGGACACCGATCGAGACGCTCTCCGTGTCGGTGTGCGCTTCGCCCGGCTCGGAGGGACCACACACCACAGCCGCCGTTCCGGCGGCCGACAACCATCCCGCGTCGGTCGCGTGCGGCTTCACGACGTGCTCGGGCGTGTCCAGTCCGCGGTCGGCGTGGACCGCTCGCGCCGCGTCGAGCGCCGCGTCCGCGAACGTCGCGTCCCGACACGCCATCGGCGGGAGGTCCTGATCGACGGTCCACTCGACGCCGGGAACCGCATCGGTCGCGCGGCTGATATCGGCGCGGTCCCTGGGGACCGTCCGCTCGTCGATCGTAACCGTACACCGGTCGGGGACCGCGTTCCAGGTCTCGCCGCCATGGAGCTTCGTCACGACGACGGAGCCCGTCACCGACTCGCCGAAGACGGTCGCCGTCGGCGCGTCGAGCTCCCTGACGACCGCGACCGCGTCGCAGGCGCGGTACACCGCGTTCTCGCCCGCCTCCGGTTCGGAGGCGTGTGCCGCCGTCCCGGTCGCCACGAGCGTCGACGCCCGCCGTCCCTTGTGAGCGACGGCGACGTCAGTCACGCCCGGCTTCGAGTAGTCCGTCGACCCCTCGGCGACGAGCGCGTGGTTGGGGACGAACCCCGCGTCGATCGCGTGACGTGCTCCTTCCCCACCGACCTCCTCGCCGACGAACGAGGCGACCGCGAGCTCGCGGCCGGGCGGCGGGGTCGCGTCCCGAAACGCCAGCAAGCAGGCAGCGACGGCTCCCTTCATGTCCGCCGAACCCCGGCCGTGGATCCGGCCGTCACGCCGCTCGACGACGTACTCGCCGGCGGTCCCCTCGCCCGTCGTCTGTCGCTCCGCGGGGGGGACCACGTCGTGATGGCCCACGAGCGCGAGGGTGTCGACTGCGTCCGCCTCGTCGGGACCCCCGTCGCTGCCGTCGGGAGCCGTGTCGCCGTCGGGTCCTCGTTGATAAGCGATCACGTTCCCGACGGCGTCGCGCTCGACGGTCGCGTCGGTTTCTGCCCGGAGCCACGCCTCGATCGCGTCACCGGCGGCGGTCTCGTCCTCGTGGGAAGGGATCGCGACCAGCCGCTCGGTCAGCTCGGCGAGCTCGTTCGCTACTCCGGTCCTATCGACCGTCTCCGTCGCGCCGGCCGTCCCCGTCTCGTCCGTCTCCTCCATGCCGATCCCGTCCGTTCGAGGGTATATAAACCCGGTTCGGTGCGGGTCGTATTCCAACCCGGGCACCGGGGCGGATCACGTCGTGAACAGCTCGGTGTCGTCGGGCACCGCGAACAGTCCCATCCGGACCCCGGCATCGAGCCAGCCGTAGCCGTACGAGTACGACGCCAGCGCGTTCACGGGGTCGTCGTCCGCACGGAAGTGGCGGCCGTCCGCCAGATACGACTCCGCCATCTCCAAGACATCGGCGGCGGCTGTGCCGAGCGGCGTGTCCGTCGGTGGCCGGGGTTCGGCCGCCGCGATCGCGTCCGCGAGCATTCGCTCGTACCGGTCCGTCTTCTCCGCCAAGTCGGCGCTCATACGGGGACGTGTCCGGGCGTGAGTAAAACGTCGGCGGCGGAGCGGGGACGCGGTGGGGGAGAAGAGAGTATATAAGCCGGGACGACGGTCTCGGGAGGCGCTTATAACTCGTCCATGATCTCGCGGCGCTCCTCGTCGCTGAGCGAGGACCACGCTGCGATCTGTTCGAGCGTGCGCCCGCAGGCGGTACACTCGCCGCCTTCGAGCTCACAGACGTCGATACAGGGCGACTCCGTCACGCTGAGACTCCCCCGTCGTTCGCTCGATCCGCGTGCATGCCGTGAGGGTGTGGCGGAGCGAGAATAAACGTACGGGTCGGCCGTGATCCGATCGATGAGCCGAGGCGTCGACGAGGGGCGTGGGAGTGTCGCACCGACGAGATTCCGCGAGATCCGTACGCGGATCGCGTTTCTGATTTGGTCCTATCAGCACTTCGAGCGTCCCACGATCAACTGACGCCCAGACGTAATGTTCGGTGCCATCAGTCCCAATTTTCGCCTCATCGACGGCGATTTCTTGTCGATCCCGGCAGTCGGGCTCGAAGAGGTGATCCAGTCGATGAAAGCACTGTCTGTTCGCTTCATACGAACGATCAACAAACGGTTTGATTCGCCGGTACGAGAGGCCAGTATGGTCAAGAACGCCGCGAGGACACGCCGCTCCATCGACGTGTCCTCACGGGAAACTACTTCGTGCTGACGGGCCTTTTCGACCATATGGTCGAGTATTGTTCAACTCACCAAGTTACCCTTGCCCGGCCGCTTCCTTCACGCCAAGGTTGACGCTCTTTCTAGATCTCAGTTCAGTCGGTTTATTAGTAGGACCGGAAGATCATGAACCACGGTCGCTGGCGCTCCCTGATTCAAATCCCTCCTCAGCACACTGCTGCCGCTCTCGAACGTGCTCGCGACGGCAGAGAATGGGGCCGGAGGGATTTGAACCCCCGATCGACTGATATCTCCGGTACGCCTCGGAACTCCAGAGGGTCGTCAATACGACCGATGATCAGTCGGCCGCTCGGTATATCAGTCTGGAGTGTCGTCCCGGGCGTAGCCTCTGGAGTCAGTCGCCATGCCTGGCTTGGCCACAGCCCCGCGTGATCTTGCGATCAAGTGTTGCCGAAACACGGATAAAGGGGTTTCGATCCGGGACGATCCGCGGCCCGCTCACCGGCACGTCGACGAGCCTTGGATCGACGGCGCGTCCCTACCGATCGTCGTCCGCCCAATCACACTCTTGGCACTTGTATCCGGTCACGAACTCGGTGACGCTCGGCATGTAGCCGACGCTGATGACGTCGCCGCCACAATCGGGGCAGTCCCGGTCGGCGTCCGCGATATCCTCCGTCTCCAACACGGGCTCCCCTTCGACGAGCTCGGCAAGCTTGGCCGGCGTCACCATTCGACCTTGCACGACGCGGTTCGACATACCCGCTGTAGACGACGGAACTACCTAAATCCCGTCACCCGTGCCGGCCGCGGCGCAGTCGGAACACGAGGAGAAAACCCGCGACGATCCCCGGTTACAGCCACGGCGCGCGGGAGTCGTCCTCGACGAACGGATCCGTGGAGTCGTCACCGCCGGCGTCCGGCTCGTCGTCCGTGGACGCCACCGCGGGCTCGTCTTCGGCCGCCGTCACCGCTACATCGTCGTCGACGATACGGCCGGTGACCTCCGGCGCGTCGAGCGGCGTCTTCCGCGGGGTGGACGGGGCGTCCGGCGTGTCGCCCACGTCGACCTCGTCCGACGCGCTGTCGGCCGGGCCGTCACCGCGGGACCCCCCTTCGTCCGGGGTGTCGGGGTCGTCGTCGTCCGTATCGGAGCCGGTGTCGGAGGCGATCCCGGCCGCCTCGGGGTCATATGCGAACAGCGCCGTGACGCCGAGCACCGCCAGCGCGACTGGGACTTCCGTCTGCATCAGGTCGAACGGCCGCAACAGGATCGGGAGCGCGAGCACGCCGAGCGCGACCGCGGAGCCGAACCGGAAGCGGTCGATGTCGACCCGACCGCGCAGGTGTGGGGCGAGCAGCGCAACGGCGAGCGCGAAGGCGACGCCGATCGCCGCGGCCGCGGTGCCGTTAACGACGTATTCGGTCGAGGTTTCGATCGCGAATCCGCTCGGGGTCACGCTCGCGATCAGGCCGAGGCCGATGATGACTCCTGGGCTCGGCAGATACTCGCCGAACTCCGCGCTCGCCGTCTTCGCCGCGATAGCGAGGATCACGAGCCCCGCGAACCGCTCGAAGATATCGAGGTTCAAGAACCCCTCGAGCGTCGGGGCGAGCGCCGCCTGGACCGCGGCGACCGGGATAATGACTGCGCCGATGAGCAACACCGACGCCGCCATCTGCTTCCGGGATCCCTCCATCTCGGCGAGGATGACGGCCATGGTGGCCGAACCGCCGAAGATGAGGATCCCTGTCTCGATCACGCCGGTCGGCGTCGCCAACACCCCTGCGACGACGAGCGCCGCGAATATCCCGTCGATCAGCGGGAGCGCCATCACGGTAGCGAGCAGCTTCGTCGCGCCGCCGACCCGCTGTTCCAACCGCAGCGCGACGGGGTGACGTGAGACGCTCATTCAGGGACGTTGCCCGTGACCGACGGGGGCGCGGTAGGAAACAGGCGACTCACGATAGCCGAGGGACCGGCATACTGAGTCGGATCCGAAACGGGTCCGACGAGTCCATGTAAACGGTTTGCGCATATTGCCGGCTGTAAAGCGGGCGCCGAGCTCGAGGTTCGGCTGACCGGCGATGCGGACGTTCACGGGACTGTCGGAGTCCATACTTCATATATCAGTTTCGCTTGGGTTAAAGTTTGTGTGAGGGTTGTCCGCACGACACAGCAGTTCAGTAACCAGATTATATAAATACTGCCGTCGATCTCGGAGTATATCCGGACTTACATCGATGATCCATCGCTTTTGTGGCCGGAGCGCGTCATGCGGATCGATTCCCGTGGACCGCTCTGCTCGATCCGTTCGATATCGATCCACGAGAATGTATAACTAAGCGAACTGATTGATAATTAGGTGCACGTCCATGGCGACTCGCAACGTTTTTGATTGCCCCGTGACGACGGTTTATATGGCGACAGACTCCGATCCGTTTTCCTCGAAACTCGACGTGCCGGAAGCGCTGACCTTCGACGACGTGCTGCTGCGACCGAAGGAGAGCCGCGTCGAACCGGACGACGCTGATCTCTCCTCGCGGGTGTCACGGAACGTCGAGCTCACCGTTCCCGTGCTCTCGGCGGCGATGGACACCGTCACCGAGAGCGACCTCGCCATCGCGATGGCGCGCGAGGGTGGTCTCGGCGTTCTCCACCGGAACATGACCGTCGAGGAGACGGCTGCGGAGGTCGAACGCGTCAAACGAGCCCACGAGCTCGTCATCCGCCGCGAGAACGTCGTCACCGTCTCCCCGGACGACACGGTCCGGGAAGCCGATCGGCTGATGGAACGCGAGGGCGTCTCCGGGGCCCCGGTCGTCGACGACGGCGACGCCGTCCTCGGGATCATCTCGGGGACCGACATCCGTCCGTATCTGGAGGTTGGCGAGGAGGACGCGGTTCGCGAGGCGATGACGGACGAGGTGATCACCGCGCCCGAGTCGGTCAACGCCCGCGAGGCGCTCGAACTCATGTACGATCACAAGATCGAGCGCGTCCCGGTGGTCGCCGACGGGAACCGCCTCGTCGGGCTGGTGACGATGCAGGGCGTGCTCCAGCGCCGAGAGCACGAGGACGCCGCTCGCGACGAGGACGGCCGACTGCTCGCCGGCGTCGCAGTCGGTCCCTTCGAGGAGGAGCGGGCGGTCGCCGCCGACGAGGCCGGGGTAGACGTCCTGTTCATCGACTGTGCACACGCACACAACCTCAACGTCCTCGACTCCGCGAGGGCGATAAAAGGGACCGTCGACGCCGACGTCGTCGTCGGCAACGTCGGGACGCGGGAGGCGGCCGAGGCCGCCGTCGACTTCGCGGATGGGCTGAAAGTGGGTATCGGACCCGGCTCGATCTGTACCACACGGGTCGTCAGCGGCGCCGGGATGCCACAGATCACGGCCGTTTCGGAGGTCGCGGACGTCGCCGCCGATCACGACGTTCCAGTCATCGCCGACGGCGGGATCCGCTACTCCGGCGACGCGATCAAGGCGATCGCCGCGGGCGCGGACGCAGTGATGCTCGGGTCGTACTTCGCGGGGACCGAGGAGGCTCCCGGTCGCGTCATCACGATGCAAGGAAAGAAGTACAAACAGTACCGCGGGATGGGCTCCGTCGGGGCGATGAAATCCGGCGGCGGCGACCGGTACCTGAAAGACGATGACGACGACGAGGAGTTCGTCCCGGAAGGGGTCGAGGCGGCGACTCCGTACAAGGGGACGCTCGCGTCGGAGCTCCACCAGCTGACCGGCGGGATGCGCTCCGGGATGGGGTACGTCGGAGCGGACACGATCTCCGATGTCCACGAGCGTGCGGAGTTCGTCCGCGTCTCCTCTGCGGGCCAGACAGAGGGCCATCCCCACGACGTGATGATCACCGACGAGGCACCGAACTACAGCCCGAGCGAGTGATCGGGCGCCGAGCCCCTCGGTAAGGGATCGGGAGCTCGACTGGCACCTCGATCATGGCGGAGATCCGCTACGGTACACGGCTTCCGACCGCGACCGAAGAGGTATTTTAATATAGCACGCGGGGATACGAAACGTGTGAGCGATACTCGTCGCTCGGGTGACCCATGAGTGAACAACCGACCGTCCTCGTGGTGGAGGACGAACCCGATCTGGCCGACCTGTACGCCGCGTGGCTGGGCGACGACTATCAGGTCTACACCGCATACGGCGGCCAGGAAGCCCTCGAAACTCTCGACGACTTGGACGACGAAGTCGGCGCTATTCTCCTCGATAGACGGATGCCGGGGCTCTCGGGCGACGAGGTTCTCGCGGCGGTCCGCGAGCGCGGTATCGACTGCCGTGTCGCGATGGTGACGGCCGTCGAACCCGACTTCGACATCCTCGCGATGGGGTTCGACGACTACCTCGTCAAACCCGTCAGCAGCGACACCCTCCGTGACACCGTCGCGGGACTCCTCCGCCGCGGCGAGTACGACTCGGGCGTACAGGAGCTGTTCTCGTTGACCTCGAAGAAGGCGATGCTCGAGGCTGAAAAGAGCGCGAGCGAGCTCGCCGACAACGAGGAGTATCAGGAACTCTCGACGCGGATCGAGCGGCTCCGTTCGGATGTCGACGAGTCGCTTCACGCGGTCACGGAAGACGACGACGACTTCGAGGAACTGTTCCGGGAGTTCGACGCCGACGAGTAAGCGTTTCTCGCCTACCTCGGGCACGCGACGACTGACAACCCCCGATCACAGGCGTTGCCCGACCCACAGACTCTCCTCGACGCCCGGACACTATTTAAATACGGTCGCGCCGAACTCACGGTCGAATGCGTGTCTCCGATCTGCCGCTTCCAGGGCCGTTTGTCGACCACGTCGCCGAGGCGGGGATCCGCGAGCTCTACCCGCCCCAGGCGGCTGCCGTCGACGCCGGTATCTGCCGCGGTGCGAACGTCGTCGCCGCGATCCCGACCGCCTCGGGAAAGACGTTCATCGCCGAGTTGGCCCTGATGACGGCCGACGGGCCGGGGCTCTACGTCTGTCCGCTCCGGGCGCTCGCCCGCGAGAAGTACGAGACGTTCGCGGCACTACCGGGCGTCGACGCCGCCATCTCCACCGGGGACTTCGACGCGACCGGCGAGGAGCTGGCCGGACACGACGTGGTCGTCGCCACGAGCGAAAAGGTGGACTCCGCGATCCGGAACGGCGCGACGTGGGTGGACGACCTCGCCTGTGTCGTCGTCGACGAGGTCCATCTTCTCGACGCGGAACGACGGGGACCGACTCTCGAGGTCACACTCGCGACGCTCAGACGTCGGATATCCGACCTTCAAGTGGTCGCGCTCTCCGCGACCGTCGACAACCCGGAGGAGATCGCCGACTGGCTGGACGCGACGCTCGTCGAGTCGGAGTGGCGACCGGTCGACCTCCGCACCGGCGTCTGTGTCGGGGGCCATGTCGTCTTCGACGACGGGACGGAGCGGGACGTACCGGTCGACGCGAACGGCCGCGATGTGGACGACCCGAGCCAGGATCAGGGACCCGACGACACCGCGGTCACGGCAGCATTGGTGGCCGACACGGTCGCGGACGGCGGGCAGTGTCTGGCGTTCGTCCGGTCCCGAGCGGAGGCCGCCGCGCTCGCGGAGCATCTCGCGGACGCAGGGCTGGCCGAGGCGATGGGGATCGAGGACGACGCGGCACGGGTGGCCGCCGATGCGGCCGACATCGACGGGACGCTGACGGGTCGACAGCTCGCCGACTGTCTCCGGTCCGGCGTCGCGTTCCATCACGCGGGGCTCCGAGCGGGCCATCGGACGGTCGTCGAACGCGGGTTCCGCGAGCGTTCCATCGCCTGTATCTGTGCGACACCCACGCTCGCAGCGGGGGTCAACGTCCCCGCGAGACGCGTCGTCGTCCGCGATCAGCGGCGGTACACCGGCTCGTCGATGGAGTGGCTGCCGACACTCGAAGTGCACCAGATGTGCGGCCGTGCGGGTCGCCCCGGCCTCGATCCGCACGGCGAGGCGGTACTGGTGGGGGAGCCGGCGACGAGAGCGGAGCTGGTAGCGCGCTACGTCGAGGGCGACCCCGAAGCCGTCGAGTCAACGCTCGCCGACCCCGCGTCGCTGCGGACACACGTGCTCTCGGCGATCGCGACCGGGTTCGCGGGGACGGAAGCGGAGATCCTCGACGTGTTCGACGGGACGTTTTACGCGCGGGAGGCCGGTGCCGGCGGCCTGGCCGACGCGGTCGCCGTCGCCGTCGACGATCTCGTCGACGCCGGAATGGTCCGCCGCGAGACCGGGGGCGTCGACGCGTATCGGCTCGTTGCGACCCCGGTCGGCGAGACGACCTCCAGACAGTACGTCCGCCCGGAGACGGGCGAGCGGATCGTCGAGGGGCTCCACACGGCCGCCGAGATGGCGAGCGCGACGACGCTTACCGCGTTCGAGATCGTCTGTGACACCCCGGACATGCAGGACACGTATCTCGGGAACCGCGAGCGGGCCGAGATGTATAGCTTTGCCGACAACAATGCCGCCGCGCTGACGACCCGGATGGGCGAGGCCGACGACTTCGAGGGGTGGCTGGAGGCGGTGAAAACCGCGCGGATCCTCGACGAGTGGATCGGTGGCGCGACGGTGGAGGAGCTGGTCGAGGCGTACCGGATCGGGCCAGGGGACCTCGACTCGCGCGTCGAGCGGGCGGAGTGGCTGTTGAGCGCGGCCGAGGCGCTGGGTGACACGATCGAGGTGTCGGTGCCGGCAGTGCCGCGTGCGCGGTCACGGCTATAGCGGTACGGCTCCGAAGGCTGTGCGCTGGCAGTGCACCCTCGAAAGACGTTCCTACAGCGTCACCGCCCGAAAAGCGGGTTGCGGCGTTAGTCGGCCGGCTCGACGGCGCGGTGATACGGCGTTCTGGCGATCGTCTCGCGCAGCTCTGCGAGCGAGTCGCGTCCGGCGTCGCCCGCGACGGACATCACGGCAAACACTTCTTGTCTGGAGATCTTCACGCCCGCCTCCGTCAGCGCGTCCTCCGGACGGGAGCCGAGCTCGCGGAGCGTGCCCACGGCGAGCAGGTACGGTACCGTCCACGCCTCCATCGTGTTACCGTGGGACAGCGGCATCGTCTCCAAGTACGCCTGCGCGTCGTCAAGGAACGACCGAGCGTACTCGGCGGTACGGTTGACGACCCGCGCGGATGACTCGCGGTTCTCCGGATCGATCACGGCCTCCTGGTCGACGCCCTCCGCCTCCAGCCACTCGGCGGGGAGGTACACGTTGTTCTCCTCGGTGTAGTCGTCGTAGACGTCCTTCGAGACGTTCACGAGCTGTAAGAGGAGCCCGAACTCCTCGGCCGTCTCCCGGAGCTGTCGGGCGCGGTCGTCGCGGACGTCCCCCCGCGTGAGGAGGTTGGTGATGAGGTTCCCCACGGTGCCGGCGGCGTAGTAGCAGTACTGTTCGAGCTCGTCGCGGTCGTCGATCCGGAGGCCTCCTTCCGCGGCGTGGCGATCGAGGAACATCGCCATCCCGTCGACCATCTCGACGACGGGCGGGATGATAGCCTCCTGTGCGTCGGGATCGAGCTCGTTGAACGTCGCGACGACCGTTGGGGACTCGGCGACGACCTCCCAGTCGTCGTTCCGCTCGTCGGGGGCCGGGAGCCACTCGTCGACCTCCGTGCGGAACCGTTCGATCCCGACATCGGTCTCCGGGTCGATCGCCTGCTTGTACGTCTCGAGCACCGCGGTCTGTTCCTCGGGTGGGATGTGCCCTGCGTCCTCGACGGTATCGGCGACCCGACAAAGCAGGTACCCGAGACAGATCTGTGAGGCCATCGGTTCCTCCAACACGTCGACGGTCAGCGCGAAGGTACGGGACACCCCTTGGACCGCCTCGTGACACCACGGGAGGTCGGGCTCAGCGGGGTAGTGTTCTCGTCCGCTCATTCAGTTACCCGACCTTACGGTACGACCCATAAAAAAGCCTCGCGGCACGTGCCCGCATGTGATCGGTGAGGATCGCGGGTCGCTACCGGCGGATCTCGGGATGAGACACCGCCCCAGTCGTGCGATCGAGTCGACATCGACTGGTGCGCGACACGTGAAAACGGCTAAGTTCCCCGGACCGAACGAACGATCATGGACTTCACGCTCTCATCGGAGCAGGAGCAGATCCGCGACACCGTCGCGGAGTTCGTCGACGAGGAGGTCGTCCCGCGGGCCGCCGAGATCGACGAGGCCGACGAGTTCCCCGCCGACCTGATCGACGAAATGGCCGACCTCGGGTTGTTGGGGATGCCGTTCCCGATAGAGTACGGCGGGCCCGGACTCGACTACCACAGCTACGCGATCGGGCTATCGGAGATATCACGCGGCTCGGGCGGGCTCGGGACCGTCGTGGCCGCACACACGTCACTCGCCGGCAACATGGTGTACGCGTTCGGCGACGAGCGACAAAAGGAGACGTACCTCACCCCGCTGAACACCGGCGAGGACATCGGCGCGTTCGCGCTGTCGGAGGCGGAGGCCGGCTCGGACGTGCCCGCGATGTCGACGACGGCCGAACACGACGGCGACGGCTACGTCGTGAACGGCGGGAAGCTGTGGATATCGAACGGGTCCGTCGCGGACACGGTGACCGTGTTCGCGAAGACCGACCCCGAGGCGGGCCGGAAGGGGATCTCGTCGTTCGTCGTCCGACCCGAGGAGGACGACGGGTTCATCGTCGAGGGGACGGAGGACAAACTCGGCGACAAAGGGTGTCCGACGGCCGAGCTCCGGTTCGACGACATGTGGATCCCGGAAGACCGGCTCCTCGGCGACGAGGGCGACGGGTTCGTCCAAGCGCTCAAGACGTTAAACGGCGGACGGATCACCATCGCGGCGCGCTCGGTCGGGATCGCACAGGCCGCCCTCGACGCGGCCGTGGAGTACGCGACGGAGCGCGAGCAGTTCGGCGGGCCGATCGCCGACTTCCAGGCGATCCAGCACAAGCTCGCCGATATGGACACCAAGGTCCGGGCCGCGCGGCTACTGATGCACGAAGCGGCGGATCTGAAGGAGCGGGACGAGGGATTCATCAAGGAGGCCGCACAGGCGAAACTGTACGCCTCGGAGGTCTCCCGGGAGGTCGCCAACGAGGGGATCCAGATCCACGGTGGCTACGGGTACACCAAGGACTTCCCCGCCGAGCGGTTCTATCGCGACGCCAAACTCAACGAGATCTACGAGGGGACGAGCGAGGTGCTTCGGAACACGATCGCACAACAGCTGCTCGACGAGTGAGAGTCGGCATCAGCGACCATTGACATCCTCCCCGCACTGAAGCGCGAGGATTCCTTCGTGGGGCGTCGGGCCGTTCCGTCAGTCCCCGAAGGCAACTTCCTCACCTCGCGTGGTGAGTACCGGGTTCGTGCGCTACACGTCGGCCCTCGAAACGAGGGTATGGTGTATTCAACGTCCGAGATGGACGCGGTATCCGCTTGTGCCGTACCCGATACCGCTTGACCGAAGCGTCCGAATACCGGGCAACCGCCCACGGTTGGAACGGGGGCGGACACGGGTCGTGCCATCGACCGTACTCCGCCGACGAGGGCGGAGTGCAACCGCGAACGGGGCGTGTTTTGATGTGCTGTCACCCCCTCGTGTGCGCGGTCGTTGCCGACCGTCTCCAGTGACGGGTAGGGGTACTGTGAGGACGGCGGACGAACCTCAACCACGTACTCCCCACCGGGTTTGCCGGTAGTGGGCGTGGAACCGTCCGTATCAGCGGGAAGTGGCCCCGGTTCTTCCGATTGGGAGTTTACGCGAGTTGTCTTACCACATGATACGACGCCGGGATAGTTGATAATGTCGGTTGTGTAGGGTTTGTCGGCTTCATCCCCGCCCTGAAGGGCGAGGCTTTCGCCTCGTATTCTTCGTAAGGGTCGGCATCAGCGACGTGTGAGAGTCGGCGTCAGCTACCTCCCGGACTCGTCGTCGGAGGCCTCGCTGGAGGCGTCGCCGGAGGGATCCTCGGGTTCCGAATCGTCGGTGGCCGACTCGTCGCCGGAATTCTCCTGTGGACGGTGCGCCACGTCGGTGTCAGACGGGAACTGATCGACGGCGTACTCGCCCGTGTCGATACGCTCTGCGGGCTGTGAGTAGTCCCGCGTCGTCGTCGAGAAGTCCGGACGGACGACCCCGTCGTCGGGGAGATCGTCCACCGGATCATCTTGGGGTTCGCCCGTAGTCGACTCGTCGCCGTCGGCGTCGTCCGGTGCCGGTTCGACGCCGGCATCGTCTTCGACCGGCTCCTCGTCACTGGATTCGTCCCCGATCGCGTCCGCCGGCTCGTCGCTCCCGATATTCCCCTCGAACCACTCGAACGCGGTTCGCCGGGCCCGCCGGTCCGCGAGCGCGTCCCCCAGCCGGGCTCTGAGCTCGTCGCGGAGCGCGATCGCCTCCTCGGTGTCGAAGTCGATCGCGGCGGCGTCGCTCCCAACGAGCGATCCGGTTCCGGCGGTGTCCGCGACGATCGTCGCGACGTTCCAACGCCGCTGGAACACGGTCCGGCTGTCGATGACGTTCTGGATGCGGTAGTACGGGACCGCCTTCACTTCGCGACTCCAGAACCCGTTGCGGGTCAACAGGTGGTCCTCGCCCAGCCAGTAGCCGCGATGTTTCCACTTCAGGTGGGCCGCGGGCGGGACCGCGACGAGCAGCGCGAGCACCGCGTACCAGGGGAGATCAGGCGTAACGTACCAGTCGACCGCGAACGCGATCCCCGCCAGAACGCCGAGGACCATCGTGTAACGGAACACGTACCGCCACCGGATCCGCTTCGGCGGCCGGTTAAACTCGGGATCGCCGAACGACTCGACCTCGCGGGCCAGCTCGTACACGCGGTCAGTCGACGCGATGGGGACCGCCGCTTGGCTCCCGTAATCGCCGCCTTGTCCGGGCGCGTACCCCGCGGTTTCGATCGAGAGGCTTGCGTAGCCGAGCAGGCGTTTCGCCGGGTTGTCAGAGACCGTCAGGGTCTGTACCTTCTCCGTCGGGATCGAGCCGCTGTACCGGCGGAACAAGCCGCGCTCGTAGCGGAGCTCGTCGCCGGCGCGCGAGAGTCGGAACCCGTAGTAGTTCGAGAACGCCAGTCCCGCACCGATCACCCACGAAGCGAGGAAGAGGACGCCGACGGCGACGATCGCGAACGCGGTGAGCACCGCGGCCGACGCGTCGGGGAGGAACCCGGACAACACCGGGAACGAACCGGATCCGAGGAACGCGAGTAAGCCGATGAGCCGGCCGTCGAACGAGAGCGCGCCGACGAGGGCGAGCTCGCGCGGCGAGATCGCGAACAGGTCCTCCTCCGTCGGGCCGACCGGGTCGCCGTTCTCGTCGGTGTCGGCCGACGTCGACGCCGCGGACTTCCGGCGTTGGACCTCGCGCTGGAGCCGCGTGGCCTCTTCAGGGGTCACGAACCGGATCGACCCTTCGGTGCTCGAACCGCCAGCGGTCTCCAAGTCGACGGCGGCGACGCCGATCGCCCGCTGGATCACGCTGCGGCTGATGTCGACGTTCTGGATCCGCCGATAGGGGATCTCGCGTTCGCGCCGGGAGATCACCCCCGAGGAGATGTCTAACGTGTCCTCGGTGAGCTCGTACTCGAAGCGCCGGTAGTAGGCGACCTCGTAGCCGACGGAGACGAGCACGAGGGCGAGCGCGACCGCCCCGCCGACGAGTACACCCCACTCGTTGGCGGACGCGAGAAAGAACAGCAGGATAACGATCCCGAGGACTCGCTGAAGCGCACGGTACGGGATCGACTGCGGCGCGAGCTTCACACCGCGTCCTCCCCGTCGGCGCGGATCGCCAGTCGTTTCAGCTCCTCACGGAGGTCGCTGGCCCCGTCGGGGGTCAACCCGGGAATACGGACGTCCGCGCCGCGCGAGCCGGCGGTGTACACGACACAGGACGCCAACCCGACCCCGCGTTCGACCGGGCCGCGCCGGGAGTCGACGTGTTGGATACGCACGAGCGGCACGGTGGTTCTGACTTGCGTGATGACGCCGCGATCCAAGTAGAGGGCGTCCTCGCGGATCTCGTAGCTCCACCGGCGGTATCGGAGGACGGCGTGGATGACACCGAGGAGGGCGAACGTCACGCCGGCGACGGCCGGTACCCACCGTGGGAGGTAGCCGAGGTAGTGGGCGCCCGCGACGGGCACCGAGAGGAACAACGCGATGATGACGGCGCGTACGACCCACACGATCCGGACGCGTGGGTGTAGCCGCTGTGCCGTCATCGACGTTCCTCCGTCACGTGTGCGGGTCTCATACCGCTCCGTTGTCGACGGTCACTTATAAGATCCGGCGAAACGCTGGAGGAGCGGCACCCGACATGCGGCTCGGTCTTCGCCCCATCCGACGGGCGGCGTACCCCGTCGCGCCCCTCGCAATATTTGCGAAACCGATATCACCCGTCACCAGAGAGTGGCGGACGATGGCCGACGACCCGTTCGACAACATGCTCGCGCAGATGGACCGCGCCGCGGAGTACGCCGACGTCGACGAGGGCGTCTTCGAGCGGCTCAAACACCCGGAGCGGACGCTGAAAGTCACGCTCCCGGTCGAGCTCGAATCCGGCGAGGTGGAGGTGTTCGAGGGGTACCGCTGTCAGTACGACGGGGCCCGCGGTCCGTTCAAGGGTGGCGTTCGCTACCACCCCACGGTGACACAGGAGGAAGTGGAGGCGCTCGCCGGCTGGATGACGTGGAAAGCGGCGCTCGTCGACCTCCCGTACGGGGGCGCGAAGGGCGGCGTCATCTGCGAGCCCAAAGACCTCACGGAACGCGACCTCGAGCGGCTTACCCGCCGGTACACCGAGGGGATCCGGCGGATGATCGGGCCCGAGATCGACGTGCCCGCGCCGGACATGAACACGAACCCACAGACGATGGCGTGGATGATGGACACCTACTCGATGTACGAGGGGTACTCGGTCCCGCAGGTCGTCACCGGCAAGCCGCTCGAGATCGGCGGGACGCCGGGGCGCGTCGAGGCGACCGGTCGCGGCGTCTCGATCGTCACCGAGCGCCTCTTCGAGTACCTCGACCGCGAGCTCACTGACGCGACGGTCGCGATCCAGGGGTTCGGGAACGTCGGATCGAACGCGGCTCAGCTCCTCGACGAGATGGGTGCGACCGTCGTCGCGACCTCCGACGTGACCGGCGCGGCGTACGATCCCGACGGGCTCGACGTCGCGGCGCTCGCGGACCACGTCGGTGCCGGTGGCCTCATCGAGGAGTATACCGCCGGCGACACACGGAGCGAGCCGGAGCGTTCGCCCGAGGACGACGCGGAGCTCGTCACAAACGAGACGCTGTTGACGCTCGACGTGGACGTCCTCGTTCCAGCGGCGATCGAGGGCGTGATCACCGCCGACAACGTGGACGACCTGCGGGCGGGCGCGATCGTCGAGGCCGCAAATGGACCGACGACGGTGGCGGCCGACGAGGTGCTTTCCGGACGGGACGTCCCCGTCGTCCCCGACATCCTCGCGAACGCCGGCGGCGTCATCGTCTCGTATCTGGAGTGGGTACAGAACGCACAGGAGTTCTCCTGGCCGCTGGAGACGGTCAACGCGGAGCTGGAACGACGCATCGGCTCAGCGTTCGACGACACCATCGAGCGGTACGACGTGGGAGACGTCCCAGATCTCCGGACCGCGGCGTACACGCTGGCGTTGGAGCGAACCGCGAGCGCACACGAGTACCGCGGGCTGTTCCCCTGACTGCGGGAGCCCGGACCCGCCGGTCGATCGGAACCGATCGCCGGTCAACGTCGTCGACGGCCCGATTCCACCGGCCGGTCAGACCCGTCGGATCCGGTCCGCGGTCACGTCGATCGGGTCGGCGGCGTGGACGATCGGGTCCCCCTTCGGCCGATCGAAGCCGTTCGCCTCGAACAGCGTGTTGGTCCGTATTTCGGCGTCCGCCGGCCGAAGCGTCCACGGGTCGTGTCCGATCTCGCCGCAGTACAGCCGGTTCCCACGCGCGTAAAAGCGGTAGTTCTCCACGAGGAACGCCGCCAACGACCCGGGTTCGGGTGTGAACGGGTCGCCGGTCGGTTCGTACGTCGCGTCGAACGTCGCCGCGGGCGCGCCTCGATGCGTTCGATCGCTGGAGAACCGCACCGCCTCGCCATCACGAGTCACCTCCACCCGGGCTCGATAGTACGGGAGCGCGAAGAGTCGTCGTGCCACCGCAACCCCGAGGCGATCGGCCGCGTCAAGGTTGTAGAAGTAGACGCCCGGGCCGTTCGGCCCTTCGACGTAGGTCCTGAGGTTCAGCTCCGGAAAGGAGAGTCCGATCGGGGACCCACGGGGGCGGATATCCGCCATCACGAAGGGGACGACACCGAGATACGCGTCCCCGTCGTGCGTGTCGACCCGGAGCCTATCGGGAAGCGTGTCGGCGACGAGGGCGGGATCGACCGCCCAGTGGACGAACAGTCCGTCGCGCCACGTCATCTCCAACCAGCGACGACCGAACATACCGATCGTTGGGTCGTGAGCGGCATAACCCACACGCTGCCGGGTAATGGAGAGTCGTTTGCGTCCGTGCGGCTGGTCAGCCCTCACCGCGCCGACGCCGTGATCTCAGTCGGTCCCGGTCGGGGTCGACTCCTCCGCGTCCTTCCACTCGCCGACGCCGGACGGGTCGAGGTGCACGTGGACGTCCCCGATTCCCTCCAACGCCCGCAGCCGGGTGACGAGCTCGGTCTCGATGTCGTGGGCGTGTCGGAGCGTCATCTCGCCGTCGACCTCGACGTGGACTTCGACCTCCAGATCCGTCCCGTCGTAGAACACGCGAAGGTCGTGAACGCCGACCACTTCTGGATGTTCGCGGAGCGCACCGACCACCCGCTGACGGTCGCCCGCGGGCGGGGCCGCGCCAACGAGATACGTCACGTTCTCACGAGCGATGTTCACCCCTTGATACATCACGAGCAGGCTCACGAGCGCGCCCGCGACCGGGTCGAGCACCGGGACGTCGAACAGCGCGCCGAGCACCCCGACCATCGCGGCGAGCGACGTGTAGATGTCGTTCAGACAGTCGGTCGCGAGCGCGGCGAGCGCGGTCGATCCGAGATCCGTGTTCACTCGCGTCGTGTACCAGTAGAGCGCGTACATATCGGCGATCGCGAACAGCAGCGCCCCGATCAACACGGGGCTGGCGGAGACTTCAGGCACGCCGAACAGGCCGAGAGCCGACTCGCGCAGGAGAACGAGACCCAACAGGAAGATGATCGCCCCGACGAACAGCGCCGTCAGCGGTTCGATCCGCTGGTGGCCGTGCGGGTGTTCCGGGTCCGGGCCGTCGTACCGCGACCCACCCCACACGAACACGACGGCGCTGGCGACGAGGTCGGCGACGGAGTGGGCCGCGTCGGCAAGCAGCGCCACGCTCCCGAACGCGAGCCCGGCGGCCCCCTCGACGACGATCTTCGCGGTGTTCCCGACGACGTTCACCCCCGCAGCTCGACGGAACCGTCGTTTCTCGCCGAGCACTGGGGGGTCACTCATATCCGGAATCGACCGCGAGCGTTCTTAAGTGATGTGTCGCAGGGTCGCTCCACCAGCAATCGGTCGATGTCGCCGTTGGGCCGTGCAAGTGCTATCAGTCTCGATACTCGGCGGTCGACGTTTATATACTGTGACGACGAAGTGATCGTATGTTCCGCCGTGAGCGTGCCCAAAGCGAGGTCCTCGGGACGGTGTTCCTCCTGGGGATCACGATCGCCGCTGTGACGGTGACGGTGGCGACGGGCAGCGTCGCGCTCGCGGCAGTCACCGACGACGCGCGCTCCGCCGGCGTCGAGAACGGGATGTCACAGCTGACTTCGCAGGCGAGCCTGGTCGCGCTCGGCGAGACCGACGCCAAGCGGTTCGATCTCGGCGACGTCGACGGCGGCGACCTCCGGTTGGACGAGGAGGCCGGTCACGTCGAGATCCGGATCGAGGATCCGAACGGAACGGTCGCGAGCGAGTCGTTCGACCTCGGCACGCTGACGTACACCGGTGATAGTCGCCAGGTGGCCGTACAGGGCGGCGGCGTTTGGAGTCTGGAGGGTGATCGCGGTAGAATGGTGTCGCCGCCGGAGTACCACTACCGCGGGAGCACGCTCACGTTCCCGATCGTCCGGTTGACCGGCGACGACGCGGCACCGAACCGCGGGACCGGCGTCGTCCGCAAACAGGCCGTCGGCGAGCGGGTGTTCCCGAACGTGGACAACCCGCTCCAGAACGGGACCGTGATCGTCGAGATCGAGAGCGACTACTACGAGGGGTGGTACGACTTCTTCTCCCAGCGCGCCGACGGCGACGTGAGCAAGGACGACGAGAACCGGACTGCGACGGCTCGGCTGGTCGTGCCGGACGAGGTGTCACTCGACAAGCCGCTCGCGCTCGGCAGCGACGACACGGACATGGATATCCCGCTGCACGAGGACGAGTACGAGCTCGGGGCATCGAATCCGTCGCCGTCGGTCGTGATCGATGACCAGCTCGAACGCGGTGCGGACGAGGGGGCGGACATCACCGAGTGTTTGGGTGTCGACACCTGTACGGACGGTGTCTACTACAGCGACGGCGACTTCGACCTCACTGAAGATGTCGAGTTCAACACGACGGGAGGGGACATCGTTATCGCCATCGACGGGGATTTCGACAGCGGAGGAAGCGACCTCCAGATCGTCGATGAGACGGAACACGAGGTCCGGTACTACATCAACGGCGACTGGGACCTCAACAACCCGACGATAGGGACGATGGCGTCGTCAATCGACGCACAGCGGACCCAGTTCTACGTGAACGGTGGCGTCGCGGAGAACACTAACGGCATCGGGAACGCGGAGATCGACGCGATCATCTACGCGCCGAACGCGCACCTCGAAGCCAACGGGAACCCCACGCTCCGTGGCTCGTTCGTGTTCGACCGCGTCGACTTGGGTGGGAACTCCGAGATGGAGTACGATCCCGGCCTCGCCGGGATCCAGCTCACGATCACTGGCGGCCCCGGACAGAACCCGATCACGTATCTCCACGTGAGCGAGAACACGGTCGAGCTCCGGTTCGACTGACCGCCTCGGTCGACTGATCGCCCCGGTTCTCTGTTAGGTCACGCGTGAGCCATTCACGACGCGTCACCGACTGGAACCGTAGGTGCCGTAACAGGTCACCGACGGAACGAGACGTCGACCACGTACACCCGAATGTAGACGGCGTCGTCGTGTTCGAGACGCGCCGAAACGGAGGTCTCACCCGTCTCTACGACGGAGAACCCGCCTGTCCGCTCTAGGTACTCACCCCAGGCGTCCGCCCGCTGGGAGTCGATCCGGATCCGGATGTCCTCCACGTCGGCGGGGTCGACGTCCGACTCCGGATACTCGAACCACCGGAGCTCGGCGGTTTCGGTCGACACCTGCACGGTCCCGTCGCCGCGTACGGTGTCCGACCCGTCACCGAGACGGGTTCTGACGATCGGGAGCACCGTCTTCCCGTCCTCCGCGACGAACCGCGGACCGGAGCGGAACACCGTCGTGTCTCCCTGCGTCCGGAACCGGGCTCCCATGTCGTACCCGATCGTCGTGTCGTCCCGGGTGTACGTGATCGCGTTCGACGTTCGCGTCGTCACGTTCCCCACCGTGTTGTTCCCGGCGTCCAGCTGTTCGACGGTGACGGTCGTCGGCTCCGCGAGCGACATCGAACCCCCGCTGAGCCGGACCTCCGTCGCCCGGCTCGGGTCCTCGTAGCGCTGGATGTCACGGACGTTGTCGTCGAGCACGTCGAAGGCCCGCTCGACGTTTTCGACTCGCTCGGCGTCTTGGCGCTCCTCCAAACCCACGAACCCGATCGTGAACACGGCCGCGAGCGTCGCCGTCACCAACGCGAACACGAGCACGTAGCCGACCACGTCACTGACGGCCCGTTCGTCGGGAGAGTCCCCACCGGTTTCACCGAGGCGTCCACGAGTCATTGCTCTGTCACCTCGAGTGTCCCGTTCGCCGGGTCGTCAGGGTCCGCGTCGTACGCCATCCGGAGCGGACCGCCACGAAGGGTCGTTTCCGCCACGTCGACGCGAGCCGCGTGCGGGATCCGGACGCTGGCGGCCGGCCGGTCCGTCCGGACCGTCACCGCGTCTTGACCGACCTCGACGGTGTAGGGAACCCCGGCGACGCGTCTCGGCAGGTCGACCTCGATCTCGACGACGGCGGTTCCGTCCGCCGGATCGACTGCCGGATCGGTCCGCCCAGCCTCCGCCGCCCGAGCGAGCCGGTCGGTGTTCTCGAGGTTGGCGACGACCCCCTGCCCGACGACGGAGAGGTCCCCGCGGACCGCCCGGTCGGTCTGTGAGTCGAGCAGCCCGCCGACCCCGATGACGACGCCCGAGAGCAACACCGCGCCGATGGCGAGGGTCAACACGTACCCGACGGCCGTGCTCACCGCGCGCTCGTCGTCGGGCACGGACCTCCGACCGCGGGCCGGATCTCGGGTCGGACCTCGGGTCCCGCTACCCTCACGCATCGGGCTCACCCGGGGCGACCCGGAGGGTCGTCTCGAACCACAGCTCGGCGGTGCGATAGGTGAGGTCGACCGTGGCGTCGTACACCGCCCCAGCGGTGTCGGCGTCGTCGACGTCGGTGACGAGCTCGGTGTTCGTCGGCCGGACCGTCGCGCGTATCACGCCGTCGGCCGCGTCGCCGTTCCCGACTTCGAGCGTGTGTTCGTTCCCCGGGGCGAGTCGGTCCGACGGCCACAGGCCGACACACGGCTCTCCGTCCAGCCGCTCGCCGGTAACGTCGACCGACACGCGGTCGGCTCCCACCGGGTCGACAGTGCAGACGACGGCGGGGTCCTCGCCCCCGTCGCCGGCCGCGACGACGACATCGTCGGAGCCGTCGTCCCGATAGACGTACACCTCGCGGCGCTCGTTGCCCGCCGGATCGACGACGACGTGGAACGCCTCGTCGGCGGCGTCGCCGGCCGTCGAGCTCGCGAGCGAGTCGACTTCGAGGTCGAGGACGAACCCGCGCGTGCCGTCGATATTCCCTGCCACGGTGTACGACGTCGCGTTCGTCGCGTTCGCGAGCGAGGTGTCCTTGCCGGCGGTGTCGACGCGGTCGCCCCCGCTCGTGCGGCTGGCATCGGCGTCCAGCTGTACCGTAGCCCCGCGTCTGGCGTAGCTTCGACCGAGCCGCTCCTCGAGCTCGTCGATGTCGGCGAGAGCCGCGTCGGTCGGGGGATCCTCACCCTCGTGTGCCCGGTTCACCGCGTCGATCGTCTCGCCGACGCCCTCGACGGTGGCGGCCCGCACCTCCGTCGCCTCGCCGTCCGCCGCCTCGATCCCGCGGGTCGCGACGTTCTCGCTGTAGATGGTGGCGTTGAGCAGGACGACGAGCGCGACGAGCGACACCGCCATCACGAGGCCGGCGACCACCAGCAGCTGGCCGCGGTCCGACCCGCGGAAGCGCTCGCCGTCCGGGAGGTCGATGCTCACATGCGCCATACGACGATGCGCACCTCCAGATAGTTGTACGTCGGCCCGTCGCCGACGCCAGGGGCGTAGAAGCCGTCCGTTACGGGTGGGTCCGGTTCGACGTCCGAGAGCCGCCGGTCCTCGAACCCCGGCGCGGTCAGGGTCGTGTCGTTCGACACCGTCACCGTCCGGGTGGCCGTCACGGCGTTGTCGCTCGGCGACCCCATGTACACCATCCGCTGGCTGCGGAACGGTTTCTCGCCGTATGCGTGATCCCCGACGTGATACGTCACGTGGACGTTGAACGCGATCCGGGATTCGAGGAACGCCCGGTCTAGGGCCTCGCCGAACGCGTTCGGCGGCCCGCCCCCGGTGTGATACGTCAGGCCCTCTCGGGTCCCGGCGAACCCGGAGTCCCTCGACTCGTTGCCGGGATCCCAGTACAGCACCGCCTCGCGGAGGTCGCCGTTCGCGGCGCTCGTCTCGAGGAGGTCGGTCGCGGTCGCGCGCTGCTGGTTCTCGATGTGTTGGTTCGACGTGCTCGCGGACAACGGAGTCACCGCCGTCGCTTGGAGCGCGAACGTGAGCCCCGCGACGAGCAGGATCGCCGCCACGAACGCCTCCAGCGTGTGTGCCTGGCCGCGGTCGTCGCCTCCGAGGGTGATCGTTCGGGCCATCGTCACCACACCCGCACCGTCAGCCGGTACTGTTGGCCGTCGAGCGAGACGATCCGTCCCGAGACCGTGGTGTCGTCGGTGGCCCCCAGTGGATCGGCGCTCGCTCGGCTTAACGTCACGTTCTCGAACGTTCCCGCCTCGGTCGCGATGTCGACGCCGGGGAGCTCCGTCTCGTCGCGCGGTGCGCTCCCGTCGAGTTCGTGGACGATCACCTGGACGTCCCCGTCGTGGCCGAACAGCGTGGCCGGGTCGTCGCCGGCGTCGAACGGGCAGTCGAGCGTCCCGTTGAGCGTCGTGTTCGCGGTGAAGAACGCGACCGTACACCCCGGCGAGAGCACGCCCGGCTCCGTCGGCGCGTGCAGTCCCTCGGCGGACGACGCCCCGAGCGTGTCGACCGTCGCCGCGGCGATCCGGTCGCTCACGATCGGCGAGGCGCTCTCGGTGGCGGCGAACGGCTCGAACAGCGCCGGTACGAACGCGATGACGAACGCGAGCGCGACGAGGAACACGCCCGCGCCGACCGCGAAGTCGATCTGCGTCTGTGCACGGTTGCGTCCGCGGTCGGCATTGGGTTGCTCGGGGGTCATCCGACGAATATCCACACCCCCAGTGCCAGCGTCATGAGGACGACCGCGAACTTCACGCCGGAGAGGACGTTCGCGTTCCGGATGTAGCCGCTGATGAACCCGGAGAGGGCGGCCTGTATCGTCACCGCGTGGAAGAACAGCATCGAGAGCACGTCCGGGTCGACGCCGCCGCCGAAGTCGGGGCCCGCACCGCCGCCGACCGCCTCTGCCGACCCGCCGTCCGCCTCGGCCGCCAGCCCGCCCATCACGTCGATGAACTGCGTCTGGAGGATCGCCATCACACCCAGCAGGGTGACGTACGTCATCAGGATGATCGCGACCTGCATCCGGGTTCTGGAGCGTCGCTCGCGCTCGATGTCGTCCTGATTCTCGGAGGCCTGTGCGGCGGTCGTCAGCACGTCGGTGATCTGTGAGGACGCCTCCTGTGCCTCGGAGATCAGCTTGACCGTCCGGGCAAGCCTTGGGACGGCGTACTTGTTGTTGAACTCGACGAGGGCGTCGCGGAGGCTCATCCCGTAGTTCACTTTCGCGTGGATCACGTCGAACTCGTCGGCGAGCTTCCCGGAGGAGGTGTCCGCGACCGTCCGGACCGACTCGAGGAGCGTCTGACCGGTGTCGTTCGCGGAGGAGAGCTTCCGGAGGTTCTCCGAGAGCTTCCCGGTCACCGCCCGCTTGGCGCGCTGGTCCCACTCGTAGAACACCGCCAGCGGGATCAGCGTCACGTATGCCGGGACGTACACCCAGATGAACGCGGACCACACCGGGCTGTCGACCCAACCGTCGAACGTCGTCGGCGCGGAGCCAGCGGCGACCGCGACCGCGAGCAGCGCCCCGGCAGCGGGGACGGTCAGCGCGAGGGTGTACAGCGGGTTGTCCCGGAGGAAGTGGTGCGGGGCGGCGAGGATCTGCGTGGTTTTGTACGTCCCCTCGCGGTCGCGGATCCGGTCGAACACACCACCACGCCCGACGAACGCCTCGACGAGCCCGAAGTGGAACAGCCCTTCCCGGCTGGTCTGTCGGAGGCGCTCGCTGCCGCCGTCCGGGTGGAGGTAGCCGTCGCCGGGTTCGTCCTGCTTGACCGTCGAGACGAGCACGAGGAAGCCGAGCCCGGTGAGCGGGATGAGCAGGTACACCGTGGCGTACAACAGGAAGTCGTCCGACTCGCCCATCATCCCCATGATCACGAGGATGACGATGAGAAGCAGGGGGAAAAGCGAGAGCGTCATGTACATCTCGCCGAACAGCTCCAGCGTCTCGAGGGTCATCTCGCGCTCCTGTTTCGAGGTACGGAGGTGTTTCTCCTTTTTGTCCTTCAGGAACGACTCCATGTCCCCGCCGGAGTTGACGATGGAGAGCATATCCGCGAGGAACTGCGACAGCTCGTCGGAGGGGGTCTCCATCGACTGTTGCCGCAGCGCGTTCCGGTAGTCGGTGC
This sequence comes from Halorubrum tibetense, assembly GCF_055396225.1. Lineage (NCBI taxonomy): Archaea > Methanobacteriati > Methanobacteriota > Halobacteria > Halobacteriales > Haloferacaceae > Halorubrum > Halorubrum tibetense. The sequence continues at coordinate 2,882,018 of NZ_AP043742.1, read as the reverse complement.
CGAAGTACTCCGTCTCGTTGATCACGCTCTGGAACTCTTTCGATACCTCGCCGTAGGTGTCCTCGGCGGTCGCCATCGCTCGCAGGATCTCGAGCTGGTTGAGCCCTCCAACCGACAGCGCATACATGAACGAGACGGAGTCGGCGAGCAGCATGTTGATCTCACGTTCCCGCGCCGACGCCCGGGAGTACGGAACCGCGATCAGGCCACCGAACCCGAGCGCGAACCCGATCGACCCGAACACCAGCCCGCTGATGAACACCGCCCCCGGAACGACGAGCGACCGCAACAGCTCCGTCGCGGCCGGGCTCGGCGAGGGGATCCCGAGCGACAGCATCTCGGGATCGATCAGCCCGAGAGAGAACACGGCGTAGCCGATGACGGTCCCGACGATCCAGAGGAGGAATCCCACGAGCAAGCCGACACCGAGGGACCGCGAGACGTACATCTCGACGGGGTCGGGCATCCGGGCCTCCGCGAGCTTCCGCTCGACGTCTCCGACGAAGTCGCCGTCGGGATCGAACAGAAACCGGAACGCCGGGTAGAACAGCCGGCCGAGGGGGTCGTCGTCCACGGTCCCGCCCCGAAGCCCCGTATCGAGGCTCATGGTGACCCGTCCTGTGAGCTCATGTTACCCGTCCTCCTCGGTGGGCTCGACAGTCTCGAATCCCCACTCGTCGATATCCGTCTCCGACCCGGCCGCGTCGTCGCCGTCGGTCTCGTTGGCGTCGTCGCCGTCGGTTTCTTTGGTATCCTCATCGACCGTATCGCCGTCCGTGATGACCTCGGCGTCACTACGGCCGTTCTCGTCGGTCGCACCGTTGGTTTCGGTCCGCTCCCCACGGGCCTCCGAATCGGGACTGTCACTGCCAGAGTCGATATCGGAAGGCGGTCCCATCACGTCGATAGCGCCATCGAACGGGCGATCGAAGTCGATCCCGCTGTCGCCGTCGGCGGTGGTCGACTCTCCCTGACCGGTCTGTTCGATTTGTCTGTCGGGATCGCTCGACCGATCGGAGCTATCCCCGTTCGATTCGAGCGTCCGCGCGCCGTCCACGTCCGAGGACGCTGCTACCGTGTTGGTTCTATCTTCCTGTACGTTCCGGCCCGTCGCGACAGTCGGATCGTTCACGCTGGACGGTCCATCGTTGGTGCTGGGAGACATCCCATCGTCGGCGTCGGGAGACGTCCCGTTATCGGAGCCCGTGGACGCGACGGCGGCATGGACCGCCGCTGCGGTCGCGGCGGCAGCCGAGACGCCGGCTCGAAGCGCCTCGTCGAGCCGGTCGGCAGCGACCGGATCGGCCTCCTGGTGGGCCGACGCAAGCGCGTCCGCCTCTTGAGCGTTCTCCGCGAGCGTCGCGTGGTCCGCATCGGGGTCGGCCTCAACGTCTCGGGCAGGACCGAGGTCGAGGAGCGCCTCCGCGACCGAGTCGGGGATCGACCCTCGGTAGTCGGCGAGGAGGTCGTCAGCGGAGTTCAGAATGGCTTTCGCCTCCTCGCGGCCGTCCTCGTCGGGGTCGGGCCGCGGGACCATCGCCTCGGTCTCGGGGTCGACGTTGATCAGGACCGACTCCATCTCCCGGAGGTCCTCGAGAGAGCGTTCCAGCTCGTCGTTCGCCATGAGCGCGAGCACCGTTTCGGGGTCGTTGATGAACGCCTGAAACGTCGCCGCGACCTGCGCGTAGCTGTTGAGTCCGCGGTCGATGAGATACGCCAGCACGAGTCGCCGCTTCCGGAGCTCGTCGTTGAGGGTCTCCCGGCTCCACCCCCGGTCGAACATGATCTCTTCGAGCGTGTTCGAGTCGCCCATCTGGAGGAACTCGTCCGTCTCCGCCTGCCACTGATACACGTCTTGCACGTTGATCTCGTCGTTCTCGGCGTCGTAGTGGTTGATCTCGGTGAGTGACTTGTTCCGCCGAACTTTGCGCCCCTGGACTCGCGTCGACGTCTGGATCGAGACCAGATCGAGGGCGGTGAACATCGTCTTCGAGACGTTGATCGGGTCCGTCGTGAACCGCTTGAGCACCTCGCCGACGGAGTCGGCGTGGAACGTCGTGTACGTGGTGTGTCCGGTCGACATGACCTGGAACGCGGTCCGACCCTCCTCGCCGCGGATCTCGCCCATCACGATGTAGTCGGGGCGCTGTCGGAGCGCCGCCTCCAGGAGGTCGAACTCGTCGACGTCGCCCTTGTCGTCGTCGGAGAAGGACGGGCGGGTGACCGAGGCGATCCAGTTGCGCTGTGGGAGCTCGACCTCGCGAGTGTCCTCGATCGAGACGATCTTGGCGTTCGACGGGATGAAAAGCGAGACGGCGTTCAGGCTCGTCGTCTTCCCGGAGGCGGTCCCGCCGGCGAATATCAGGTTCTTGTTGTTCTCGATACAGAGCCACAGGAACGCCATCTCGTCGAGCGAGAACGTCTTCCAGTTGATGAGGTCCACCGGCGTGAACGGGACGTCCTTGAACTGACGGATCGTGTAGTTCGTCCCGTGGTCGGACACCTCCTTGCCGAGGGTGAGCTGGGCGCGGGAGCCGTCCGGCAGCGTCGCGTCCACCTGTGGCCGCCGCTTCGAGATCCCCTTCCCGGAGCGCTGGGCGAGCTTGACGACAAAGTCGTCGAGCTCGTCGGTCCCGTGGTACACGTTCGTGATTATCTGCTCGTACTCGGAGTGGTAGACGAACACCGGCGACTCGTATCCGTCACACGAGATGTCCTCGACGTTGATGTCGTGTTTGATCGGGTCGATCCGCTCGTATCCGATGAAGTCGCGTTTGAGATAGTACAGCAGCTTCTCGACCTGATACCGCGAGAGCGTCCGCGCGTCGTCAGCGAGCACCGCCGGCTCGGGGCGGGCACTGATCCCCGACGGGCGCTCCGCGCGCTGGTCCGGCGGCTCGTAGTCGATCGCGTCGACGATTCGGCCGCGAAGCGTCTCGAACCCGTCATTGAGCGAGCCGAAATCCATTCGATCGAGTCCCACGCGGTCGAGCCCCATCCGGTCGAAGCCGACGCGGTCGCCGAGGCGACCGAGGTCGAAGCGTCGGTTCCCCGAGCCGCCGCCGCGGTCGAGTCGGCCGTCGAGTCGGTCGATGAGGTCGACGATCAGTCCCTCGTCGTCTTCCTCGTAGAGGTCATACCGGTCGAGGAGGGTCCGCGTCTCGTCGGCGATGACCTCCTCGCGGAACGCCTCGTCGCCGCCGGCGATCGACTCGTCGGCGTACTTGATCGAGGTCCGGAGCTTCCCGGTGAGGAACTCGGCGAGGTCCGACTCGATCCGGGTCAGGTACGGCTGGACCGCGTAGTATTTCACCTCGTTCTCCTTCGTCGAGCGGAACACGATCACGAACGCGTACGGCTCGTTCACCCAGTAGCGCTCGATCTCACGGAAATGCGTCTTTTTCGCCATCGGAACCGCCTTCTCCAGGTCGTATCGGTTCGCGAGCGTGGTCTCGCCGTCCGCCGTCGAAAAGAACGCGTCCTCGTCGAGGTCGGGGTTCACGTTCACGGTCCGCTCGTCGATCAGGTCGGAGAGCTGGGCTGCCGTGTCCGCGCCTGCAGCCAGCACGTCCTCGATCCCGTCGGGGTCGAACCCCAACGCCTCCACTTTGTGCTCGTGGGTGAACGGTATCGGTTCGTCCGCCTCGTCGGTCGGAAGCTCGCCCGCCTCGTCGCGGTAGCACTGGTCGACGTAGTCGTCCCACGTGTAGTACCCCTTGAGCACGGGGACCTCGTAGAGGTTGTACCGGGCGTGACACAGGTCCCAGAGCGCGTCGCCGACGGCGTCGGCGGCCCACAGCCGGTAGCCGAGGTCGTCGGGGTCGAACCCGAGGAACGTGGCGGGATCGATCGGGACCCGTTCCCAGTCGATGGCCGCCGGCGGCCGAGCCGGAACGGGCTCGACGTCCGCCCCGTCGACCACGACGAGTCCGGAGACCCCGTCCGGACCGACCTCGACATCCACCCCGCGCCAGTCCGCCTCGTCCGATGCGTCCGATGCGTCCGTATCCGGGGCTGAGGGCACCGGCCCGGAATCCGATCCGTCGTCCGCGATCACGTCGTCGCCGCCGTCCGTCATCGCGTTCCCGTCGGTGTCGCGCTCCTCGTCGGTGTCGCGCTCCTCGTCGGTGTCGCGCTCCTCTGCGGTATCTCCGCTCTCGTCCGTGGTCGCCCCGTCCCCGTTCTCATCCGCGATCGCCACGTCCCCGTTCCGGTCCGGGTCGGCGTTGTCCGAGTCGCCATCGCCGGTCGACGAGTCGTGGTCCCCCTCACCGCGACGATCATCGTCGCCGTCATCGCCGATAGTGACGGTGCCGTCGTCCGAGTCGGCGTTGTCCGAGTCGGCTACGTCGTCGTCCGCCTCGTCGTTGGGGGACCCAAACAGGTTCCTGTCGTCGTCCGCGGTCGACTCGCCGGGAGGATCGACTCCGAGGAGGTCCGTGGACTCGGAGTCGACGCCGGTTGCGGAGTCATCGGATCCGAGATCCGCTGTCGACGAGTCATCTCCGTGTTCGTCGGTCGCAGAGTCGTCGTCCGAGCCGGCTACATCCGGGGGCTCCACCGGGTCCGCCGGTGTGTCCTTGGCCTCGTGCTCGACCGATTCTATCCCCGCCGCTTCTCGCTCCGCTGCTTTTTGCTCTCCATCTCGCTCCGCCGCTTCCCGCTCTGCTTCCTCCCGCTCCGCTGCCTCCCGCTCTGCTTCCTCCCGCTCCGCTTCCTCCCGCTCCGCTGCCTCCCGCTCCGACTCCAGCCGTTCCGAGATGCTTCTCCGCCGGTCTTCGACTACCGCCGAGCCACTTACGACGACGTCGTCGCCCCCGATCACGAGCGTGCCGGCATCGGGGGTGCCGTGACCATCGACCGGCGTCTCGCCGTCGACACGGTACGGCCGCTCGACGCCATCGACCCGAACGACGGGCGTCGATGGGTCCTCGACGCGTGTCTTCACGACGCTCGCCGGAACCGAAGGCACGTCCGGTATCCACTCGTAGAGGTCGGCGGCGGCCGCCTCGTGGCCGTGCTCCCGGAGGAACTCCCGCCACGTGTATCGTCCTACCGCTACCGGGACGTCGGCGTCCGAACGCGCCACGTCGCCCGTCTCGTCCCCGGGCGTGCGCTCGGCGTCCGTGCGATCCATATCCGATTGCACCCGACACGTGGTTAAAAAGGTGTCTCGCAAATACCCGGGTTTGATAACGTCGTCTGTCGGATCAGTGGGGTTTTAGCCGCGGGAGAGCCGAATCGCGGCCGTGAGGCGACCTCTCGATCCCGGCCGGCTCCGCGCCCTCGGACGGCTCCGGGAACCGGCGGTTCGTCGGCGGGTCAGGAACGCGCTCGCGGAGGAGCTGCTCGGAACGACGCGAAGCCTCGCAGCCGTGCTCGCGTTGACCGCCCTCATGTTCCTGATCGGCGTCGACTACTACGCGCCGACGCTCGGCGACGTCCCGACGCTCCTCTGGCCGCTGTACGCCGACTCGGCGGTCGCCGTGGCGCTCGGCGCGCTCTCGCTCGCGACCCTCCTACCCACAGTCGGCGGGGGCGGGCGGCTCGCGGAGGTCCCGACGAACCGCGCGCTCGCGTACCTTCACACCATCTCGTTCGTCTGGCTGGTGCAGTTCGGGCTGTGGCCGGTGGTCTCGCTGAACCTCGCGTTCGAGGCGTACGTCACCGCATCCGACGCGTGGATCTACTACTGGGGCGTGCTCGGAACCCACCTGTGTTTTGTCGGGCTCGCACTGCTGTTCCCCGCCTTCGGTCGGACGACGCGCGGCGCGCTCGCGGTCGCGTTCGCGATCGGCGTCGCCAACGTCGTCGTCGACTACGGATTCGGCTACCACCCGCCGCTCCTGTACGACCCCGGTCCCGTCCTCGCGGGAGCGACGTTCGGGATCGCTGTCGGGTCCGTGTGGCTCGCCGATCGCTCGTTCAGGCGGCTGGGCGACGACCCTGAGAAGGAGTCGCGGTGACAACGAGATCAGGGAAGTAGCCGTCACGCACTGGCCGAGTTAGAGGTCCTCGACGGCGGCCACCGCGTCGTCGATCGGCGGCGCGTCGAACCAGTCGGTCCCGGTGTAGGCGTTCGCGCCGGCCGCGTACAGATCAGTCACGTGCCCGAGAACGTCTTTCGGGAGCGCGATCGGCTCCACGTTACAGATCGACCGCCAGTCGTCCGTGTCCCGCCCGTCGACGGCCGACTTCGCCGCCGAGACGGCCTCGACCCACTCCGGCTGAGCGCGCTTATACCACTGCCGGACCACCTCTTTCGACACCTGTGTGCCGCCGTAGGAGAACCGGTTCTCGTCGAAAGTGCCCACCACGTCGGCGACGCGCAGGTCCCCGTCGACGTAGAGACACTCGATCTTCCCGTCCTCGTGGACGAACCCCGCGTCGGCGGCACGGTCGGTGACGACGCGGTTCACCTCGCGGGCGAGCGATTCGAGCGCGTCTATGTCCGCGACGCCAGCGATCCGGTCCGCTTCGGCGCGCGAGAGGTATCGGTCCTGTCGTTCGTACTTCGTCGAGAACTCCACCACGGGCTCCGGGAGGTCCACCGTCGTCTCCGGCCACTCGTCGGCGTCGATCCCGACGGCCGCCGGCTCGACTCGTCGCCGGAGGCTCGACCCGACGGGAACGGTGTTTCGGAACACGACCTCCAGCGGGACGAGGTAGTTCTCTCCGCCGGCGGCGTGGAACGCGTCGTAGTCGTACCCCGCGTCGGGGCCGCGATACGGGAGGTCCGGCACCTGGGTCAGCTCGATCGCCATCTCGGTCGGCGGCCCCTCGGCGTCCGCGAGCGGAACGACCGCGTCCTCCGGGTCGGATCCAGCCCCGACCGCTGCCGGGTCCACGATGCCACGGTAGTGCGTGGATATCCCGGCCGACTCCAGCCGTTCGAAGTTGAACGCGCCCATGGTACAGAGGCTTGCGCCCTTCTCGGGCACGGTATCGGGCATCCGTCCCCAGTCGAACACCGAGTAGGCGTCGGTGAAGGCGAACCGACCGCGCCCGAGGTGCTCGGGTGTCGCGGGCTCGACGACGCGGAACTCCTTGACGCTCGTCATACCGGATCCGGCGACGGCCGGCCCCATGAATCTTTCACTTACGTGGCTACCTCATCGACGTACGACCGATACTGATCCATATATGTGGATATGGCTACCCCGCCGCGCATCGAAAGTACCACCCGTCCGCCGCGCGGATCCCGGGTATGAACGACGAACGCGAGGTCGTCGTCCTCCGGTACGGCCACCGGCCCGGACGCGACGACCGGATGACGACGCACGTCGGGCTGACGGCGCGGGCGCTCGGCGCCGACCGGGCGGTCTTTCCCGACAACGCGGGGCAGTCCGCGGAGACGGTTCGGGACATCACGGACCGGTTCGGCGGGCCGTTCGCAGTCGAACTCCGCGAGGACCAGCGGGCCATCGTCCGCGAGTTCGACGGGGTCGTCGTCCATCTCACGATGTACGGCGAGCGGATACAGGACGTCGAGGCGGCGATCCGGGAGGCGGTCGGACTCACCCATTGCGACAACATTGACGGCGACAACACCAACGGCGACAACACCGGCTGCGACGCCGGTACCGACATCGACGGTACGGACGACCACCGTGATACCTCCCCGCCCCGCGACCTCCTCGTCGTCGTCGGCGGCGAGAAGGTACCGTGGGCGCTGTACGAGCGCGCCGATTTCAACGTGGGCGTGACGAACCAGCCACACTCGGAGGTCGCCGGCCTCGCCGTGTTCCTCGATCGACTCTTCGAGGGGACGGAGCTCGACCGGGAGTGGACCGACGCCGACCGCCGGGTCGTCCCGGAGGCGACCGGCAAAACCGTGGTCGACGCCGACGAATCGTAGGTTCTATTTATAAGGGAACGCCACCGGAGCCGTCCCCGCTGTGGTCGCTCCCCCGAACCGCCGACGCGTACCGCCAGCCCACGAGACAGCCGAGCGGGACCGTGATCCACCACGTAAGTGTGAACGCGATGAATATCACGCCCCATGAGAACGCGGCCGCGCTGAGCGGCGTCGCCCCGCTCAACGAGAGCACCGCCGCGCCGACGACGACGCTGCCGAACCCGAACAGGGTCAGGAGGTACGTCGCGATCGTCCCGAAGATGCCGGCGACCGCGCCGGCAACCGGGCGACGCGACGGCAACAGCCGCCAGCCGACGACACCGACGAGGAACGCCGCAGGCAGGACGAACGGGAGCACGAGCAGCGCGAACGCCGCCATCACTGCCGGCTCGGAACCGACACCGATCCAGTCGGCGGCCACAGTCGTGCCCGCGTACAGGAGCGCGGCGGCCAACGCGGCGATCACTGCCGCGTAGCCTGCGCCGAGCGCCGGGCTCCCGGCAGCTGTGAATCGTCCGGGACCGTATCGCTTATAAATCGTTTCGAGCGCGCCGTTTCGCGATGGAGAGCCGTTCGGGGACGACATAGCGGCGATTTCGGCGAGTTTCGGCATAATCCTTCCGGGCGTGAGCGTCTCGGGCGGCAACAGCGGGGATCGACCGGCTGAGTCAGCCGACTATATAAGTGGAACGAGGAACCATCAGTGTCTCAGTCGCCGCCGAACGAGACGGCGACCGCAACCCAGGGTATCTGCAGTCGCGACGGTGCCGTCGACGTTTTGACACCCCTCTGTCGACGTTTTGAGACACGCTTTCGCTGGAGTCGTTTATAAGGCCACGTTCGATCTAAGTCGTGCGAGCCGGACCCGTGCCTCCTGTCGACTGTAGCCGCGGACGCGGCCCGTCTCGTCGTCCGCCATCGAGACGAGCGAGAGCCGGTCCAAAAGCGGCGGCCAGTCGGCCGCACCGGCGGCGTCGCCGGCGAACGCGACGGCGTTCGCGAGGCCGTCGCGCTCCGTCTCGCCGACCCGAGCGACCGCGGCGTCCGCGGCGCGCCGCCGCCCGGCGACGAACAGCCGATCACCGACGATCGCGGGGGTCCAGGCCGGGAGCAGGAGGAACCAGAGCAGCAACCCGGCTGCGGTGTACACCGGCGCGGGGATCCGTTCGCGGTCGGGCTCGTAGCCGTGGATACGGTTCACACGGCGGTCGGCCGGGCTTCTGTCGACCCGACGGCCGACGAGGAGCGTCGCGAGGAGCGCCACCGTCTCGACGACGAGGAGGGCCGGTAACACCGCGGTCGTGAACGCGGCCTCCCGCCGTCGGAGCCGGACGAGCGCGTGTCGGAGAGCGGCATCGCGGTCCGCCGCCGGCAACGAGAGGAGTCGCGTGGAAGCCACGATCCGGGCACCCCGATACCCGTCCGTAACGGCGACGTTGGGGGCGTCGGCGCGGACGATCGTCACTGCGGGGGCGTCCACGCCGATGTCGTCGGCGAGCTCGTCGACGCGATACTCGACGAACGCGGCGGGCCGTTCGTCGAGGTCGGCGTCCGGGAGTCGGGCGATCCGCCGATCGACGAGCATCGGCCCGAGGGCTGCCGAAACTAGTGCTCCGACGGCCGCGGCGACGAGGAGACCGACGCCGACCCCGGCGTCGAGGAGCCACGCGAGCGGAACGATCGGGAGCGCTGCGAGCAGTACCGGGACCGCGAGGAGCCCCACCGCTCCGACGCCGGTTCGTATCGTTCGGGTCGGCCCGCCTGCCATACGCGGAACCGGTGAGCGTGGGCGTATATGTCTGCCGGAGGCGGTCGACCCGTCATCGTCTGCTAGCGGCGGTCGACCCGTCATCGTCTGCTAGCGGCGGTCGACCCGTTACTGTCTCCTGAAGGTGGTCGACCCGCCACGGGGCCGACTGATCGCGGCCCGACCGATCGAGCCGCGACGCGATCCGTCCCTTCCGGAGCTTTTAACCTCGTTCCACCGCCAGTTTCAGTCAATGGCTTTTGAGGATCTACTGAACGACCCCGTCATCCAGAAGTACCTCCACGAGCTCGTGGGGCCGACGGGGATGCCGGTCGCCGCCGCGCCGCCCGACGGCGAGGTCACCGACGAGGAGTTGGCCGAGGAGCTCGGATTGGAGCTCAACGACGTGCGCCGCGCGCTGTTCATCCTGTACGAGAACGACCTCGCCACTTACCGGCGGGTCCGCGACGAGGACTCAGGGTGGCTCACGTACCTCTGGACGTTCCACTACGACAACATCCCGGAGAACCTTCAAGAGGAGATGTACCGGCTGCTCGACGCCTTAGAGGAGCGCGAGGAGTACGAGCGAACCCACGAGTTCTACCTGTGCGAGGTGTGTTCGCTCCGCTTCGAGTTCGGCGAGGCGATGGACTTCGGCTTCGAGTGTCCCGAATGTGGCTCGCCGGTGGACGCGATGGAGAACGAGCGGCTCCGCGAGGCGATGGGCCAACGCGTCGAGGAGCTCCGCGACGAGCTCAACGTGGACGTGACCGGCTGATGGTCGTCCTCGCAACCAAGTGCTACGTCGAGGGTGACGCCCGCGACCGTGCGCTCGACGGTATGTACTCGCTCGTCGACAACGATGTCGGCGATCTCGCGGTCGACTGGCAGGTCGGCGTCCGCGACGACGGGTTCGTCCAAGTGGACGTAACCGGCGAGGACGCGACCGTCGCCCGGAACGTCCTCGCGGAGACGTGGGGCGAGATCGTCGCCCACGACGAGGGGTTCACGGCAGGCGAGACGTACGTCGGTACTCTCGAATCGTGGGATGCGGACGGGTTCGTGCTCGACGCCGGGGTGGAGATCCGCGTTCCGGCCGACGAGATCGGTCTGGGTGTCGGATCACCCGAACAGGTCGTCGAGCGGTTCGGACTCGTCCAGCATCTCCCATTGCGGTTCGTGTATGCAGACCCCGCCGAGTCCGACGCGGACCATCGGCTCGCGGACGCGGAACGTGACCGCCTCTACGACTGGCAGCGCGGAGCCGGGCGGGTAAACGTCAACTCCGCGACCCGTGGCGAAGTCCGTGCGACGGTGAATCGTGCCGGCCACGCACAAGACATCGTCACCGTCGAACGGCTCGGGCTCCTCGAACAGAGCATCGTCTGTGCGGACGGGACCGACCCGCCGGGACTGCTCGCCGCCATCGGCAGTTATCTCCCGGCCGAGATGCGCTGTGTCGTCTGACCCGTGAACCGACGCTTCGCCCTCGCCGTCGCCGCCGTCGCGCTCATCGCCGTGACAGCCGGCTGTCTCGGCTACGTCACCGGCGGCGGCGAGGTCGACAACGCGACGTTGGACGCGGAGCCGCACGCGCCGTACGAGTTCGAGACCGACCGCGACGCCGAGTTCGACCTCGCCGCGAACGGCACGTATCAGGTGGTGTACAACGTCTCCGAACGCGACGAGCTCCGCCTGTACGAGGGAACCGTCTACGCCGGTGACCAGCCTCTAGAGTTCGAGGCGTTCCGGTACCAGTACGCCGATGGTGAGGTAATAAACGGAAGCGAGTTCCGCGCCCGCGGCGGCGAGGTGGACCGGACGCCCGACGAGACGTGGGTCCGATTCGCCGACGACATGGAGGACGGGAAGCTCGCGTTCTCGGGCACTGGATCGCCGAGACGGTTCACGTTCCTCGCGTACGTACAGGGGTCACACGCGGTGACGCTCCCGCCCGGGTTCAGCACCGACGTTCCGATCGTCGGACACGTCTCGCCGCGGAGCCACGAGATCGAGACGGTCGACGGCCGCAACCGTATCACTTGGGAGTCGGTCTCCGGGTCGTTCGTCGTGCAGTCGTACCGGGAGACCGATCTGCTGATATTCGGCGGGATCGTCGTCATCGCGTCGATCGTCGCGATCGCGGGGACGCTCCGGTTCCGGCGACAGCTGGAGACGCTCCGGGAGGAGCGACGGCGGATGGGGCTCGGGGTGTACGACGACGAGAACGCCGGAGACGAGGGCGACTCCGAGGACGACGACCGCGGGCCGCCCTGACAGGGTTACGGACGCCCTGGCGCGGTCGCGGGCGACCGTCCCCGTGTATCCGTGACCCGGCGTTCTTTTGAGTCGCCACCGCGTCGATCGGGTATGAACGCTGCCGTCGTCACCGTCGGGGACGAGCTCCTCGTCGGCGACACCGAGAACACGAACGCGACGTGGCTCTGCGGCCGCCTCGCCGATCGGGGAGTGCCGGTCAGACGCGTGACCGTCGTTCCGGACGAGGTCGCCGAGATCGCCCGTGTCGTCAACGAGTATCACGCGGAGTATGACGCGGTAGTCGTCACCGGCGGGCTCGGTCCTACTCACGACGACGTGACCATGGAGGCGGTGGCCGCCGCGTTCGGCCGTGAGGTCGTCGCGAACGACGAGGCGGCCGCGTGGCTCGCCGACCAAGGGTACAGCGCGGACGAGCTCGTGACCGGAACCACCCACGTCCCGGCCGGGAGTCGGCCGCTTCGCAACGAGGCGGGCGTCGCCCCGGGGTGTGTCGTCGAGTCCGTCTACGTCCTGCCGGGCGTCCCGCGGGAGATGCAGGCGATGTTCGAGACGGTCGCGGCGGAGTTCGAGGGGACGCCGACACACACCGTGAGCGTCGACGTCGAGGAGCCGGAGAGCGCGCTCATCGAGCGGTTCACCGAGCTACAGGAGCGGTTCGACGTGAGCGTCGGATCGTATCCCGGCGAGCGGGTGACCGTGAAGATCACGGCGAGCGAGTCGGAGACAGCGGCGGCGGCCGCCGACTGGCTCAGGGAGCGCTCGAAACCGGCCGCGTCGGATCGGGAGACCGGTCAGTCGGATCGGGAGACCGGTCAGTCGGATCGGGAGACCGGTCAGTCGGATCGGGAGACCGGTCAGCGATAGAGGTACGCGACCCATGCGACGATGAGCAGGAGGCTGAGAGCGAGCAACGCGGCCGAGGTGGCCGCGATCGTCTCCGGCTGAAGAGTTGACAGTAGCATACCTGCGGGTTGTCCGGGTCTCGTCTTAAACGTTGATCTTCGCGCACGACCCGGTGCGTTCCGATCCGAGGGTCGGTTGGGAACCGTGTCCGGAGCCGTTTAACCGCCCGGCGGCGAAATGTCCGGTATGCACGTCGGCGTCGTGGTGAACCCGATAGCCGGAATGGGGGGTCGAGTCGGGCTGAAAGGGACCGACGGGAAGGTCGCCGAAGCGCGGGCCCGCGGAGCCGAGCCTCGGGCCCCCGACCGGGCGCGTCGGGCGCTGACGCGGCTCGCCGAGATCGCGCCGGAAGCGACCGTCTCGACGGTCGTCGAGCCCATGGGCGAGCGCCTCGTTCGGGAGTCGGGCTTCGAGCCGGTCCGCGTCGTCGACCCGTTTGACGAGGCGGAGACCGATGCGGAGACGGGAAGTCACCCGGAGCAGGCCGGGAAGCGTGCTGAGCACGCGGAAACGAGCGCCGATCACACCCGTCGAGCGGTTCGAGCGTTCCGCGACACTGATGTCGACCTGGTGTTGTTCGTCGGTGGCGACGGGACGGCCACGGACGTCGCGGCGGCACTGGAGGGCAGCGAGGTGCCGATGCTCGGGGTGCCGGCGGGCGTGAAAGTGTACTCCTCGGTGTTTGCTGTCTCGCCGGAGGACGCCGCGGACGTGGCGGCCACGTTCTCGCGGACCGAGCGCCGCGAAGTGATGGACATCGACGAGGACGCCTACCGCGAGGGTGAGGTCCACCCGGAGCTCCGCGGGATCGCTCACGTCCCGGTCGCTGAGGACCTCCAGTCGTCGAAACAGACCGGGAGCGGCACCGTCGAGTCGCTCGCCGAGGGGGTCGCAGCCGACATTCGCGACCGCGACGGCGACGGAGTGACGTACGTCCTCGGCCCGGGGTCGACCGTCGGCGCGATCAAAGCCGAGCTCGGGTTCGAGCCCTCCCCCATCGGCGTCGACGTCTGGCGTGACGGCGAGGTGATCGTCCGCGACGCGAGCGAGGCCGAGATCCTGGCGACGCTCGGCGAGGAGAACGTCATCGTCGTCTCGCCGATCGGCGGACAGGGGTTCGTGTTCGGCCGGGGGAACCCGCAGCTGTCGCCGGCGGTGATCCGCGAATGCGACGTCACGGTCGTCGCCTCCCGGACGAAACTCGACGACGTGCGCGCACTCCGGGTCGACACCGACGATCCCGATCTGGATGAGGCGCTCGCGGGGTGGGTGAAAGTACGTGTCGGGACGTTCGAGACGCGAATGATGAAGATCGTCTAAAGCGGGTCGGGTTCGGGTGCGGGTGCGGATGCAGGTTCGGGTGCGGGTGCGGATGCAGGTTCGGGTGCGGGTGCAGGTTCGGGTGCGGGTTCGGGAACGACAGCGTGATCGCCCGCGTCGCCTGCGTCACCAACGTCACCCGTATCGTCAACTCCGTCGCGGTCAGTCGAAGCCGTGGATACCCGCGGTCGTTACCTCCACGCCGTCGTCGGTGACGAGCAGCGTGTGTTCCGCCTGGCTCACGAGCGCGTCGTCGTCCTCCTTCAACACCGGATACCCTTTGACGACGCTCGCCTGTTTCAGCCGTCGGAGCGCCATGTCGGTTCGGTCGCCGGAGAGCCAGCGGGCGGCGAACGGGAGCCCGTCGAACTCGCCGATCTCCTCGAGCGCCTGCCGGGCGCGACGGTCGCGGACGCTCCGTTCCCGCTGGAGCTCGTATATCTCCTCGGCGGTCCCCTCGCCGACCTTCCCGCGGCCGTCCGTGGCGAACGGCTCGATCGCGATGGCTTGGCCGGGTTCCAGCTCGACGGACCGGTCGACCCCGCGGTTCGGGACGCTCGGCTCGGTGTGAGCGTCGTATCGCTGGACGCCGTGTCCGGAGAGGTTGAGGACGGGTGTGTAGCCGTACCCGCGGATCACCTCCTCGATCGCCCGTCCGACGACGCCGACCTCGACGCCTGGCCCCGCCTCGTCGACGGCGGCTTCCAGCGCCATCTCGGCGGCCTCGACGAGCTCGGTGTGCCCCGTGTGGTCGACGGTGACCGCCGCGTCGGCGATGTAGCCGTCGACGTGGACGCCGATGTCGAGACACACCATCTCCTCCCCGAACGTGGTCCCGTCGTCGCGCCCGGGCGTCGCGTGTGACGCCTCGGGGTCGACGCTGATGTTGACCGGGAAGGCGATCCCCGCGCCCTGCTCGCGAATGTAGTCCTCCGCCCACTCCGCGACCTCGAGGTGTGTGCGACCGGGCTCGACCATCTCCCGGGCCTCGTTCATCGCCTCGACCAGCACTGCACCGGCCTCCCGATAGCTCTCGACCGCGTCGTCGTCGAGGGGTCCGTGACTCATAACCCACGGTTCGAACAGGGAGCGCAAAGAGGTTGCGGGAACGGACGACGAGGAGTCGGTGGCTCCGGCCGCTTGCGTTCATGACCGTCCACCTTCCCGACCCTCGCCGTCGTCCACCCCCTCGATCCCTGCCCGATCGTGGGACTACTCTACGCGGACGATTCCGCCGTGATTTCTCCTATGCCGGCGGTTCCGCCCCGGGGAACCGCATCGTAACGACGGTTCCAGTCGGTTCCCGGGAGGCGATCTCCAGCTCGCCGCCGGAGCCGGTGACGATCCAGTGAACCAACCAGAGGCCGAGCCCGCTCGCGTGTTCGAGCGGGGTCTCACGCCCCTCAGTGAACACGGTCCGCTCGATCGGCGGGATCCCCGGCCCGTCGTCCGCGACCTCGACCCGATACCCGTCGTCCGCCTGCCTGACCGTCACCTCGATCCGTGCCGCGTCGCCGTCGTTGTGGACGACCGCGTTCTCCAGAACGTTCCGGATCGCCGATTCGAGCAGCTCGTCCGCCAGCACCACGGCCCGGTTCGGCGTCGACACCGTCACCGTAGCGGTCGGAAACGAGGTTTCCAACGAGGTACAGAGCCGCGGTACGAGCGTGGCCAGATCGATCCGAGCGCGATCGGGGTCGCCGTGGAGCGCCACGTCGATCTCGCGGGCCTGGTCACTGAGGTGCGTGAGCGTCTCCACCTTGCGGTCGATCACGTCGAGGTGGTCGTGGCCGGCCTCGTCGACGTGGTCGCGGAGGAGGTCGGCGTAGCCGCCGATCACGTTCGCGTCGTTCTTTAGATCGTGTCTAAGCACACGGTTCAGGACCTGTAGCCGCTGTTCGTAGCGTCTCCCCTCGGTCACGTCCGTGGCCGTGATAACGACTTCGTCGCTCGCGTCCTCGAACAGCCGTTCGATCACCGTCTCGAAGCGCCGCCAGTTCCCGTTCGCGTGGGCGATCCGGTGTTCGAACGTCTGTGGCTCGCCCGTTTCGAACGCTTCCTCGAACCGTCGTTGGCTCTCCTCGCGGTCCTCCGGGTGTACCAGATCGAGGATCGGCCGCCCCTCAAGCGACGCCGGTTCTCGGCCGAGCAGTCGTTCGATCGACGGGCTGACGTATCTGAGGTAGCCGTCCACGCCCGAGACCGCGATCACGTTCGGCGACTTCTCGATCAGGGCGCGATACCGCCGCTGGAGCGTCTCGCGTTCGGTGATGTCGCGGATCAGGAGCACAACCCCGCTTTCGGCGTCGTCCGTGGCGAGTCCGGGCGCGGAGAGTCCGTGTGTCGTCACCGTGAGGAACCGCGGGCCGGAGCCGCTCTCGATCGTCACGTGCGTCTCCTCTACCTCACCGGTGCCCCGGACGGATTCGATGACCCCGGGAGTCCCCTCGAAGGCCGACTCGACCGCCTCCCCGACCCCTACCGACGGGAAGAGCTCGCGCGCCCGATCGTTCGCGTCGACGACGCGGTTCTCGCTCCCGACGACGACGATCCCGTCCGAGAGGTTCGCGAACACCGCCTTCCGGGCGACGGGGGAGAGATCCAGGAGCCGGTACCGAAGCAGCACCCATCCCAACAGCCCGGAGGTCACGGCGAAGGAGATCGGCGTGAGATCGACGAGTGCGGGGCCGACCGACCCCCAGACGTTGAGGACGCCAACTCCCATCGGGATGACGCCCGCGAGGAACAACAGCGCCGCCTGCCGCCGGAACACCCCGGTCCGCTGTATCGCGGTGCGAGCGAGCACCACGAACGTGATCAGGTTCACCACGTAGGTGTACGCCATGAACGCCAACAGTCCCGGTGTCGGCGAGAACGATAACACCAGATAGCCGCCGTCGGCCACGATGAGCGAGGGGGACTCGTAGAACAGCGGGACCGATCCGACCGTCCACACCGCGACGACGACGACGGTCGGGACGAACGCGAGGATCCCGACCCGTGGGAGCCGGAGCCACGCCGGTCGGTCCACGTACGCGGCGACGAAGGCGGGCCACGCTGTCGCGAGGACGGCGACGCCGACCCAGACGATGCGGTTCCAGAACAGCGTCGCATCGAGCGTCGTCGCCGACAGTTGAGCCGCGTACGCCAGCGCCCACGTGCCGCCGCCGACGGCGACGGCGAAGAAGGACCAGACGAGCCGTCCGGAGCCGTGAAACCGACGAGAGACCACGTACGCAGCGAAGACGAACGACGCCAACCCGGCGACGAGGAGCGGGACCGTGTACGGCGTCGTCTGCCATGCCATCGATACCCGGGTCGACGCAGCTGTGGTGTAAAAAGCATACGGACGAGCAGTGTCGTGCCGGATACGCCGGTCGTGGTTCGGGACCGAACCCGCACCCGCGATCGAATCGCCTAAGCGACTCCCGTCGCGAGAGACGGACATGCTCGATCCAGGCGACGACGCCCCGTCGTTCACGCTCACGAACCAGCGCGGCGAGTCGGTCTCCCTCGGCGGCACCGACGCGGCGTACACGGTCGTGTACTTCTACCCGCGGGCGGACACCCCCGGCTGTACGGCGGAAGCCTGCAGTTTCCGCGACGAGTGGGACGCCTTCGCTAACCGCGACATCGCGGTGATGGGGGTCAGCGACGACCCCGTCTCCGACCTCGCCGACTTCGCCGAGAAACACGACCTCCCCTTCGACCTGCTCTCGGATCCCGACGGGGCGGTCGCGAGCGCGTACGACTCCTACGGCGAGAAGAACATGTTCGGGAACACCTTCGACGGCGTGTTCCGGAACACGTACGTCGTCGACACCGACGGCCGAGTCGTTCTCGCCTATGAAGGCGTCTCGCCGGAAGACCACGGCGCGCGGATCGTCGCGGATATCGACGGGCTCGACGATAACGCGCCGTGAACCGAAGCGCGGAGGGGGTGTGAGCTGAGTCCTCCAACAATTCGAGTTTAGACGATCCGAGCCGTCAGAAGAACCCGCCGGCCCGCGAGACGAGCTTCGGTACTTCCTCGGCGATCGCGTGCCGCTTGACGAGTACGAAGCCGGCGACGATGACGACGAAGCCGGCGACGGTGAACGCCGTCACCGGCTCCGAAAGCAGCAGGACGCCGGTCACCGTCGCGACGACCGGCACGACGTAGGAGACGAGGTTGATCTCGAAGGGACCCAACCGGTCGAGCAGCGTGAAGTAGATGGTGTACGCCACCGCCGAGGCGAGCACGCCGAGGAACACCAACGCCACGAGCGCCGGCAGCGCCGTCACCGGTAACTGCTGTGGTTCGCCCGCGCCGATGCTGATCCCGTGCATACAGAGCGCGCCGAACAGCATCGCCCAGCCGGTGAGCGCGATACTGGAAAAGGAGGTTTCGACGACCCGGAGCCCGACGCTGCCGACCGCGACGGCGAGCACGCCGATGAAGATGAGCCCGACACCGATCGTGACGCCGCCGGCGAGGTTCTCCGGGTCGGGCTGTGCGACGAGTCCGACGCCGACGAACGCGAGGACGACACCCAACATCCCGCGCGCGTCGAGGTCCGACTCACCGACCCACGCCGCCGCGACCGCCGCGGTCGCGATCGGGACGAGACTGTAGGTGATCGCGGCGATCCCGCTCGTCGTGTACTGCTGGCCGACGAACAGCAGCGAGTTGTTCGCGGCCACCGAGAGGCCGCCGCTGAAGCCGATCGCAGCGAGGTCGCCGCGGGTCCGGGGGAGCGGCCCCCGCTCGGTCAGGAGGACGTAGCTGACGAGGAGGAGGGCGGCCAGATCGAACCGGTAGGCCGCGTACAGCACGGGCGGGTAGTACTCCAAGCCGACCTCGATAGCGACGAACGAGCCGCCCCACAAGCCGGCGAGCAGAAAGAACAGGACGACGTCTCGATACCGTGACACGGGCGACCGGAGGACGGCCACGCGTAAATCCGTGTCCGTTCCGGCCGTCCGGACCGGTGTTGGACCCGCCGCTGGCGCGGTCGTGACTGATAAGCGAGATCGGCGGCCGACCGGCTGTGCTAGCCGTATCGCCGACTCATAAAACGAGCCGGGCCACACGTCGACACCGGACCGACTCCCGACTAGGAGTCGACGGGCGGCGTCGATCCCGGATCAGCTCTCGATCTCGATCTCGGTTCCCGTGGCCGCGGCGTCGACGACGGTCGGGAGGGTTATCGTCAGGATGCCGTTCTGATACGACGCCTCGATGGCGTCGTCGTCGACGGTTTTCGGGAACCGGAACCGACGGTGGTAGGTCCGGCGCGTGTTACGGAACTCGTCCTCGTGTTCGCCGGCGACGTTCAAGACGCCGTCGTCCCACGTGACAGTGATCTCCGCGGGGTCGAACCCGGGGAGCTCCACGGTGAGGACGAACTCGCCGTCTTGCTCGTACAGTTCGTAGTCGTTGCTACCGCGTTCGAACAGTCGGTTCGGGAAGTCGAGTCCACTGCTCCACGTGTTCGCTGTGCGTGGGAGAGCCATCGGGTTCCACCTCCGATGCAAATGGCAGTACGTTCGCGGTTCTATATAAATCCATCGTATTTTGTGATGTATTAACTATTCTCAACCACGTTTGAATGGGTCGATCACGGGAGGACCCGTATCCATCCGCCCACCCTTTTAGGCCCGTGGACGTGCCAGCATCGGTATGGATCCAGACCCCGATCGGTTCGCGTCACGACGATCAACCGTCTATGGCCAGGGAGGCGTCGTCGCTACCAGTCAACCGCTCGCCAGCCAGGCGGGGATCGAGACGCTCCGTGACGGCGGCAACGCTTTCGACGCCGCGGTCGCGACCGCGGCCGCGCTCAACGTCGTCGAGCCGACCTCGACCGGGCTCGGCGGCGACGTGTTCGCCCTGTATCGGACCGCCGATGGCGACGTGGGGGCGATGCGGGCGTGCGGCGGTGCCCCGGCCGACGCGACCATCGAGAACGTCCGTGAGGCCCTCGCCGCGGACGACGACGCGGCCGACTACTACCCCGACGACGGCGGGTACGCCGTCGACGACGTGGGCGAGGCGGGGATGCCCTTCTACGGGCCGCACGCGGTCACCGTCCCCGGGACGGCTCGCGGCTGGGAGGCGACGATCGAGGAGCTCGGCCGGCTCACCCTCGCGGACGCGCTCCGACCGGCGATCCGCTACGCCACGGAGGGGTATCCGGTCTCGGAGGTGATCGCCACCTACTGGTCGAGCGCCGAGTCGCTGTTCACCGACCCGCACGCCCGCGAGGCGTACCTGTTCGACGACGCGGCACCCACGGTCGGGCAGGAGGTGACCCTCCCGCGGCTCGGGCGGTCGATGGAGCGGATCGCCGAGGAGGGCGCGGACATCGTGTACGAAGGGGAGATCGCGGAGGCGATCGCGGACGAGGTGCAGCGGGCGGGCGGGTTCATGACCGTCGACGATCTGGCGGCGTTCGAGGTCGAATGGCCCGATCCGGTGTCGACGACGTACAACGGCGCGGAGGTGTACGAGCTGCCGCCCAACAACCAGGGACTCATCGCGCTGGAGGCGCTCAACATCGCCGCGGAGCTGGGGGCGGGCGAGCACCCGTACGACTCCGCCGAGCGCGTCCACTACTTCGCTGAGGCGATGAAGCTGGCTTTCCACGACGGCCATCGCTACATCACCGATCCCGAGTACGAGTCGATCCCGCCGCTCGCCTCGGACGAGTGGGCCGCGACGCGTGCGGCCGAGGTCGGGGAGACCGCGAACCACGACGTGAGCTTCGGCGTGCCGAACGCGAACGCCGAGGACGCCGACACGGTGCTTCTCACCGTCGCCGACGACGAGGGCAACGTCGTCTCGTACATCAACTCCCGGTTCGCCGGGTTCGGATCCGGGCTCGTCGCGGGCGACACCGGGATCGCCTTACAGAACCGTGGCGCGTCGTTCTCGCTCGATCCCGACCACCCGAACAGCCTAGAGCCCGGCAAGCGGCCGTTCCACACGCTGATCCCCGGGCTCATCGAGTTCGGTGAAGACGACTGGGCGGCGTTCGGCGTAATGGGTGGGTACATGCAGCCACAGGGGCACGTTCAGACTGTCTCGAACATGGTCGACTACGGGATGCCGCTCCAGCGCGCGCTCGACGAACCGCGGTGGCGCTACCGGGAGAGCGGTGAGCTCGCGTTAGAACCACGCTTCGACGACGACGTGGCGGCGAAACTGGTCCGGAAGGGCCACGACGTCACGCTGCTCTCGCCGACCCTGTTCGGCGGTGCCCAGATCGCCCGCGACGATGCCGGGACGCTTTCCGCGGCGACCGAACCCCGAAAGGACGGGAACGCGCAGGGGTACTGACCGCATCACGGTCCGAGCGATCCACCGACGAACGACGTGTTGGCTCGGGCCCCGGTCGGCCTCTGTGACCACGAACACCGGAATAGTATCTGTAGAATTACCTTTTTGTATCGGTCACGATCCGGCCGCCGTGAAGGTAATACCGACGCCCGCGTCGAAGCGTCGGATCAATCGACGGTACGTGGTTGCTGAGAAAAATGGGCTGAGAGATGCCGAGAATCGGGTTTACTGATCGCGGATCTCATATAATTCGTGAAACGATCGATCGTCCTCGAAGACACGTTTATAAACACTCGTGTGGTATGACCTCACAGTATGACGCGAAAGTTACAACGGCGTGACGTTATCAAGGGAGCCAGTGCCGCGGGGGTCGTGGCGCTGGCCGGCTGTACGACCGAGGAGGACAACGGCGACGGAAACGGTGCCGGGAACGGCGACGACAACGGCGGCGACGGTTCGGAGACGCCGGACGCGGTGATGGTCGTCGGGTTCCCGCAGTCGGGGATCCAGCTGTTCCGGGACTTCTACTCGGAGTTCGCGAGCGACGTGCCGGACGTGGACATCATCGTGCCGGACGGGCTCATCGACGCGGACCTGCCGGGCGAGGTCGACAACGACATGGACAACGTCATCGGGACGGCCCCCTCCGCAGGCGGCCCCGGTGCCGAGTTCTTCGCGGCCGAGTACGAGGCGGCCTACGACCGGGAGCCCGGCGTGTTCACGGCGCAGGCGTACGACGCGATGGCGGTCAACGTGCTGGCGGCCGTCGCGGCCGGGGAGAACGACGGCACCGCGATCCGTGACCGGGTCCGCACGGTCGCGAACCCCGGCGGTGAGCAGTTCGGTCCGGAGACGCTCGTCGACGCGGTGGAAGCGGTCGCCGCCGGCGACCCGGTTCACTACGTTGGGGCGTCGTCGAGCGTCGACTTCGACGTCAACGGCGACATCGTCACCGCCGCCTACGACATCGTCGACTTCGACGGCGGGGAGCTCGTCACGCTCGACACGCTGGAGTTCGGCGACGAGCTCACCGACGAGGACAACGCGGCGACTGCCGAGGATCCGGTCGGCGTCGGCGAGTTCGAGGCGATGGTCGGCGTGTTGATGCCGGAGACCGGCGACCTCGGCCCGCTCGGCGGCCCGATCCGTGACGGCGCGCTGCTCGCAGCGGACCAGATCAACGACGCGGGGATCGACGTCACCGTCGACTATCGCGTCGAGGATACACAGACCGACCCCCAAGCGGGGATCTCGGGTGCGAACGCGCTGGTCGACGCGGGGTATCCCGCGATCGTCGGCCCCGCGTCATCGAACGTGAACCTCCAGGTCTCCGATCAGGTGCTCATCCCGAACGGCGTGGTCGGCATCTCGCCGTCCTCGACGGACCCGGACGTGACGAACCTCGCCGACGACGGCTACATCTTCCGGACCGCACCGTCCGACTTCCTGCAAGGCCCCGCGATGGCCGACCTCGCCCGCGGCGAGCTCGTCGGTGCCGACTCCACGGGGACGCTGTTCCTCAACGACGCCTACGGGCAGGCACTCGAGGGCGAGTACGTCCGCGGCTTCGAGGAGCGCGACGGCGAGGTCCGTGAACGGGTCTCCTTCGAGCCCGAGCAGCCGTCGTACTCCAGCCAGTGGTCGGACGTGCTGGAGCTGTAACCGGGGACGCGCGGTCCACACACGTTTTCACGTTCTTATCACTCGGCCCTCAAGCCACTCACCAGGCACCCCTCGTCGAAACGTCAGCGTTTAGCGGTCGCCGGTCGTCGCTCCAGTAATGACCGTTCCCTGTGTCGCCGTCGAACGCGAGCTGGGCGAGACCGTCCGCGAGCGGCTCGCCGAGGCCGACGTGCTCGACGGCGATCACCGGATCGAGGTCGCTGACGGGACGATCTACCTCCCCGTGACGGACCCCGCGGCGGTCCCCGGAGACCTCGCCGAGCGAGTCGTCGAACGCGATGCCGCGGAGCGGGAACGCGTGCGGAGCCCTGCCGACATCCTCGGCTACGACCCCTCTATCGAGCGACTCGGCGATATCGTCATTCTCGACGAGGACGACGACGACCGCGCCCGCGAGGTCGCAGACGCCGTGATGGCCTCCGACCTCCCGTGTGCGACCGTCCTGAACCGGGCGTCACCGATCGAGGGCGAGCTCCGCGTCCGCGAGTGGGAGGTGCTCGCCGGAACCGGCACCGAGACCGTCCACCGCGAGTACGGCCACGAGTTCCTGCTCGACGTCGCCGAGGTGTACTTCTCGCCCAGGCTCGCGACGGAGCGCCACCGGGTGATCGGGACCGTCGACCCCGACGAGTTCGTCGTCGACATGTTCGCGGGTGTCGGCCCGTACGCGGTGCCGATGGCGGCACACGGTGCCGAGGTCGTCGCCTGCGACCTCAATGAAGTCGCGATCCGGTACCTCCGCGAGAACGCCGAGCGGAACGGTGTGGCCGACCGAGTGACGCCCGTCGCCGGCGACGTTCGCGAGGCGACCGACGAGTACGCCGACGCCGCCGACCGTCTCGTGATGAACCTTCCACACTCCGCCGACGCGTTCTTGGACACGGCGGTCGCGCTGGCCGGCGACGAGTGTGTGATCCATTACTACGACATTCAACACGAGGACGACCCGTTCGGTCCCGGTACGCGGGCGCTCCGGGAAGCCGCCGGCGACGACTACGACGTCGTCGTGGAGACGGAACGGGTCGTCCGGTCGTACGCGCCACACGAGTACAACGTGTGTCTGGACGTCAGACTGACGCGTGCGTAGGCCGCGTTCGAGAGGTTCCATCGGTTCCGGCAGTCTCGTTTCGGATCGGAGACAAGTTATATGTCCGTTCGAGCCGTATGGATCGATGGCATGTCGGAAAGTGACACACCGGAGGAGCGCATCGACGAGACGACCACGTGGCCGGACCTAGCGATCGGCCTGTACGACCGTCTGACCGGACGAAACGCGGAGATAATATACGAGTTCGAGGAGATGAGCGTCGACGTCCCGAGTGGCACCGGCGAGGACGTCGAGCACGCCAGCTGGCGGCTCGACGGGACCGTTCGGGTCACGACCCGTGAGCAGGACTGAGCCGGTCGTCCCGCTGTCGGTC
Source organism: Halorubrum tibetense (assembly GCF_055396225.1). Lineage (NCBI taxonomy): Archaea > Methanobacteriati > Methanobacteriota > Halobacteria > Halobacteriales > Haloferacaceae > Halorubrum > Halorubrum tibetense. The sequence goes on along the minus strand of NZ_AP043742.1, from coordinate 2,857,485 downwards.
GCGACCGACGACCTGACACTGACGGTCGAGGGGGTCGAGATCGACGTCACCTCGACGGGTGACCGGCTGTTCCTCGAAGTGCCGACGGTACGAGGGGCGCTGCGGGTCGTCCGCTCGTTGCCGGCGGACTCGGAGCCCGGCGGTATCGCTCGGTTCCTGCGGGCGGGCGACCTCACGACCGAGATCCGGGTCCGAGGGCGGACCGTCGCCGTGCTCGGGGCCGACGCACGCCCGGGCGTGCTCGCGCGCCGGCTGGGGGTCGCCCCGGCCGAAGTCCGCCCCGCCGCCGCCGTGAGTGCGGCGGGTGATGGGGTTCGCGCGGCGCTCGGTGCGGTGCGCCGTCTAGGGCGGTGACATCGGGGCGTAGACGGCCGGGCCGCTCCCGGCCGGATCGCTGCCGGCTGAGAGGCTATCGCGTCGGTGGTGCATCGGAGTGAATGGAAACCGGAGGCCGCGATCCACGAGAGGGATCGCGAGGAGAGCCCGTCTCACATGACAAGAGGCAGGCAGCCGTGGGAACGCGGACCAGAGGCGATTTCGCGCTTGGTACGTCGAAGACGTGACTGACACGGCGACCGTGATCGGGTGGCCGCTCGCCAGGCCGGCGGGGACTAGGGGGATACCGCCGGCATGGACGGCGAGGCCCGGTACGGGCTCCGACCGAGCCGACACCGCCCGAGGGGATCGTACCCCCGCCGTCGTGGCGTCCGGGCGGCGTCCGACTGCACCTGAGCGAAGTCCGAACTCGTATTTATGTTTTGCCCTTATATTCTACCAATAACATCGCCATAAACAGGATACTACGTCTTGTCTGTTGTATATAAATGTACTTTCGTCCAATATTCTGTATGATTTCGTTCGTTTGGTTATTTATAATGTAGGGGGTCGCGCCCGCGGGTCCGACGGCACCGTTTCGGAACCCTTATTTTTGCCATCGGGCAATACCTGATTGCGTGCCGGAGTAGCTCAGCTGGCAGAGCGATTCCTTCGTAAGGAATAGGTCGAGGGTTCAAATCCCTCCTCCGGCTCTTCTAACGGAACGAAGTGGAGTCAAAGAGCCACGGGAGGGGTTTGAATCAGGGAGTGAAGCGAAGCGGAGCGACCGTGGTTCACAATCCTCTCCTCCGGCTCTTCTGACGGAACACCGCACTCCGAGGAGTTCCAACCCCGTTGAGCACTACAGTTCTCGATCCGATCGGAGCCGGTCGAGTGGCCACCCTGTACCCCCACCGTTCGATTTGACCGTATTACTCCCCGGGTTTCGTCGCCGTCAGCGACATCGCCCATCAGAAGGCATATAGGCTGTTAGTAGAAAGATACAAACAACATAGATGGCGGGTCAGGAACGGGGTCGATCGGGGAGGAACGCACCGAGGGTCGTCGCGATCGCGCTGATCGTCGTCGCCGGGATGATCGTGCCGGCAGTCGGGATCGGCGAGGGCTGGACGGTGACGGCACAGTCCAACGGAACGAACGAGACGACGGTCGAGGGGCTCGCCGACCTCGACGTGAGCGCGCCGGAGAACCGGTTCGACCCCGGCGAGGAGGGGACGCTCGACCTGTTCGTGAGCAACGACGGCGAGGTGATAGACGACGGCGAGACCCATCCGCAGGAGGCGATCGACCGGGCGACCGAGGCCCGCTCCGTCGACGTCGAGGTCTCGCGGGCCGCCTTCGCCCCGGTCGAGGTCCGAACGGACGAACGCTCGCTCGGGACGATCGCCAGCGGCGACACCTCGGAGGCGGCCCCGTTCGAGATCCGCGTCGACGACGACGCCGACGCGGGCACCTACGAGCTCGACGTCGAGATCGAGTACACGGACGCGACCTCCGTCACCTACGACCGCGACGAGGAGGGCGAGCTCCGGTTCCGCGAGAGCACCACGACGTTCACCGAGCGACTCACCGTTCAGATCCACATCGACGGCGAGGCGCGCTTCGAGGTGACCGACCGCGACCACGACGTCACCGTCGGGGACACCGGCGACTTCGAGATCGACGTGGAGAACGTGGGCGACGAGGACCTGACGGACGCGACGGTGTCGATCGCCTCGCTCGACGGCGACCTCACGTTCGGCAGCGACGGACAGGGGTCACAGACGTTCGTTGGCGAGTGGGACGCGGGCGACACGGCCGAGCTGGTCTTCCGCGCCGAGGCGAACGACGCCGCGATCCAGCGGGCGTATCCGGTCGAAGTGGAGATCGAGTACGAGGACGAGGACGGGGATGAAGCGACGCGAACCCTCCTCACGTCGCTGACGCCGGCGGAGGAACAAACGTTCGAGGCGACGCTCGTCGATCACACCGTCGCCATCGACGATGACGGGCTGATGGAGTTCGAGATCGTCAACCACGGGCCGGAGAACGCGACCGTTTCGTCGGTGAGCGTGACGGCACCCGACGGTGCCATCGACATCGGTGCGGGTGCCGAGGATGCCGACCTCGGAACCGGGGCCGAGCTGCAGGGGGTTCAGCTGGACGGGTTCGACGGCGGCGACGGTGCCGGCGGGGCGAACGTCGGCGAGTCGGAGGCGTTCGTCGGCGATCTGCCGGCCGGCGAGTCCACCACGGTCCGGTTCCTCGGGAGCGCGAGCGACGACGCCATCGAGCGGGAGTACACGCTCGAAGTGACGATCGACTACGAAGACGACGACGGGAACGAGCGCGCCGACCGCACGCTGAAGCTCGGCTTCCAGCCGTTCGGCGAGCAGACGTTCGCGATGGAGAACGTCGAGAGCTCGCTGTACGTCGGCGAGGACGGCGACCTCGAGGGCGAGCTCGTTAACACGGGCGACCGGTCCGTCAACGGCGTGGTGCTCCGTATCGACTCCGAACCCGACACGCTCGCCACACGCGAGACCCAGTACGCGGTCGGGAGCCTCGACCCCGGCGAGGGAGTCCCGGTGTCGTTCCGTGTCGGCGCGACCGGCGAGGCGGAGCCCGGCCCTCGGACGATGGAGACGTCCGTGCGGTACCGGAACGTCCATCACGACGTGCGCGAGAGCGCCACGATGGACGTCACCGTCGACGTTCAACCCCGTCGCGACCGGTTAGGGGCGACGGCCGTCGACGCGACCCTCGACGCCGGCGAGGCCGACGTGATCGCGTTCGACGTCCGCAATAACGACGATCAGACCCTCCGGAACATCCGCATGAAAGTGTTCACCAACAGCCCGCTCGATAGCGGCGACTCCGAGGCGTTCATCCCCGAGCTCGAACCCGGCGAGACGGAACGGCTCTCCTTCGAGCTCGAAGCGGACGAGGGGGCGATCCCGCGGACGTACCCGGTGTCGATGGACTTCCGCTTCGACGACGAGCGCAACGACACCCAGATGTCGCGGACGCAGAACGTGCCCGTCCAGGTCGTCGCCGTCGACGACGACGGGTCGTCGATCCTGGGTATGGGGCTGCTCCTGTTGGTCCCTCTCGTGGTCGTTGGTGTGGTCGGCTGGCGTCGGTACGGCAGTGGTGGAGTCCCGTTCGTCGGCGGCGACGACGCCGGGAGCGAGATGGCCGATGCGAGCGAGACGGCCGATGCGAGCAAGACGGCCGATGGGAACCAGACGGCCCCCGCCGCGCCCGGCCCGTCGACGACCGACCGTCCGAGCAGTGACCCGATCGGCGACGGCCCGGACACCGGGAGTTCGGCCGGCGACGACGGGTTCGACTCGCTGTTCGGGGAGGAGCCGAGCGGGGCCGGGCCGGACACCGCCGAGGGGGACGGCGGGTCGGATCGGGAGTCGACCGACGGCGACGCCGACGGGAACCGCGACCGCTGAGTCATGAGCGGAGGGTACCGGCGGATCGTCGAGACCGTCAACGGGGGTATCATCGGCCGCCCGCTGCTGGTCGTGACGGTGTTCCTCGTCTTGACGGGCGTGTTCGCCGGCGGCCTCGCGGCCGTGGAGGCCGACCCGGATATCGACGCGTTCACCGAAGGGATCCCGGAGCAGGAAGCGCTCGACCGCGTGAACGAGGAGTTCGAACCGCCGTTTGAGGACGAGGAGACGTCGGTCCAGCTCATCCAAGAGGGCGACGTGCTGTCGCGGTCCGGGATCATCGCGATGCTCGAGGTCGAGCACCGACTGGCGGAGCACTCGGAACTCGACGTCCGCGAGTCGGCGAGCGTCGCGGGTGCCGTCGCCGAGCAGCTCGACGGGGACGCGGAGACCACCGAGGCACGACTCCGAGCGGTCGAGGACGCGACGGAGACCGAGGTCCGGGCGGCCGCGAGAGCGCTGCTCGAGGAACAACCGGACCGCGCGCAGTCCCTCAGTGACGACCTCAACACGCAGGACCCCTCCGCGTCGGCGACGATCACGGTCGTCGACTTCGCGGAGGCCCCCGACACCGAGGCGGAGATCCAGCTGCTCACGCGGATAGAGACGGTTGCCGATGGGGTTCACGGCGATTTCACGGTGTTCACGGGCGCGCTCGTCGACATCGAGACCGAACAGGCGATGGTCGACTCGCTCGTGCTCGTCGTCCCCGCCGTCGCCGGGCTGATCCTGCTGTTCCTCGTCGTCGCCTATCGCGACCCGTTCGACTTGGGGCTCGGGCTGGTGGCGCTGGTGATGGCGGTGATCTGGACGTTCGGGTTCGCCGGACTCGCCGGCATCCCGTTCACGATGATGACCGTCGCGGTGCCACCGCTGCTGCTCGCAGTCGGGATCGACTTCGGTATCCACGCGGTCAACCGATACCGTGAGGAGCGGGTGCAGGGGTACGAGATCCGCGAGGCGATGGTGCGCGCCAACGACCAGCTCCTCGTCGCGTTCTTCATCGTCACCGGGACGACGGCGATCGGGTTCGGCGCGAACCTCACGAGCGAGCTGGGCCAGATCCAGGAGTTCGGGCTCGTCACGGCGATCGGGATCGTGTTCACACTCCTGATCTTCGGGGTGTTCGTACCCGCCGCGAAGGTGCTCATGGACGAGTTCCGCGCGGGCACGTCGATCCCGGAGTTCGGGACCACGCCGCTCGGCGACGAGGACTCCGCGCTCGGCCGGGTGCTACCCGTCGGCCTGTTCGTCGGTCGGAAGGCACCGATGGCGATGCTCGCGCTCATCCTCGTCGCGACTGCCGGCGCCGGGGTGGTCGCGACCGACGTCGAGACGGAGTTCGACGACGAGGACTTCCTCCCCTACGAGGAGCTCCCGCCGTACGTCGCCGTCACCGGGGTCGTCGACGCCGACGACTACCGCGCGACGGAGACGATCAACTTCCTCGGCGACAACTTCGAGACCGGCGAGGAGGACCAAGTGACCATCTACGTCGAGGGGCCGGCAGACGCCGACCACGCCTTGGAGTCCGCCTATCGTGCGGGAACCGATCCACCGGACACGTTCCTCCAAGAGGACGGGCAGGCGATCGCCGAAAGCGTGCTCGACCCGATGAACGCACTCGCCGCCCAGGACCCGGAGTTCGGCGCGCTGGTCGCCGCGAACGACATGAGTGGTAACGGAGTTCCGGACCGGAACGTCGACGTGGTGATGGACGAGCTGCTCGCCTCACCGGTCGGTGACTGGGCGGCGGAGTACGTCACGGAGGACCGCACCGCGATGCGGTTCGTCTACGACGTGGAGGCGGACGCGACGGAAGAGGCCGTCGTCGACGACGCGCGGTCGGTCGCCGACGACTTCCGTGAGGACGCGACCGCGACCGGCGACATCGTCGTCATCCGATCGGTGATGGACCTGTTGTTCGCCTCGGCGATCGTGAGCCTCGCGACCGCACTCGGGGTGACGGCGGCGTTCCTCGTCGCCGTCTACTGGGTGTTGGAGGGTCGTCCGTCGTTGGGGATCGTCAACGTCGTCCCCATCGTCGTCACCGTCGCGTTCCTCGCGGCGACGATGGTGGTGTTGGAGATCCCGTTCAACGTCCTGACGGCGACGATCCTCTCGATCACGATCGGGATCGGGATCGCGTACTCGGTCCACATCACCCACCGGTTTATCGACGAGTTCAATCGGGTCGAAGACGCCGAGACGGCCCTGTTGCGGACGCTACGGGGGACCGGCGGCGGCGTGACCGGGAGCATGGTCACGACGACGGGTGGGGTCGGCGCGCTCGTGTTGTCCGCTACCCCGCTTCTCGCCCAGTTCGGGCTTCTCACGTCGTTGAGCGTGGTGTACTCGTTCTTGGCGGCGGTGCTCGTGTTACCTCCGGCGTTGCTCGTGTGGGAGCGCTACTTCGGATGGACCCACGACGCTCCCGACGGCGACGACGGAGTCGTCGCGGATGCCGACCCCGACCTGGGGAGTTCCGACGAATCACACTCCAGCGAGGTGGTCGACGCGTGACCCGGGAGCAGATATCGGGCCGTGAACGCAGGTTTAACACCCCTACCGGATGATGTACGGACCAGTGGTGTACGACACGGGAGGAGGACCGAGACACGCGCGTCCGGATCGCCGAGCGCCCGGCTGGCACGAGAGGCCGTGGCTCGGGGGCGCTCGTCGCGCGACGGGTGAGTCGACATGAGCGACGACGCGACCGGATCCGGCGACAACGGGGACGCGGCAGGGGAGTCACGACCCGAGACGGCGGCCCGGACGGCGCTGGAGCGTCTCGGACTGTCGACGTACGAGGCGGGCGTGTTCGTCGCGTTAGAGAAGCTCGGGCGCGGAACTGCTCGCGAGATCGCTGAGGCGACTGACGTCCCGCGGTCACAGGTGTACGGCGCGGCCGAGAGCCTCCAAGAACGGGGGCTCCTCGACGTTCAGCAGGCGTCGCCGAAGCGGTTCAGACCCGTGCCCCTGGCGGAGGCGGAGGAGCTGCTCCGCCGCCAGCAGGACCGGCGTCGCGAGCGCGCGTTCGAGCGGTTGGAGGCGATCGAGCCGGAACGTCCCGACGACGACGAGCGAAAAGAAGAGGTGTGGACGGTCGAGGGGCGGGACGCGGTGACCGAACGGATCCGGTCGCTCGCGGCCGACGCGACGGAGTCGATCGTGTACGCCGTCGAGCGACGGAACCACGACGAGTCGACCGACGAGGCGCTGTTCGCCGCCGCCGAAGGTGGGGTCGACGCCCTCGTTGCCAGTGCGGACCCCGAGATGATCGCGTACTACGAGAACACCCCCGTCAGGACGTTTCCGGTCCCGGAGGACGCCCACGAAGCGGACCTCCCCGTCGTCCGGCTGCTCGCCGTCGACGGCGACACGGTCCTGTTGGCCGTGCAAAGCGAGGGGGCGACGGCGGGGGAGGTCGCCTTCTGGAGCCGTCGGACGGCGTTCGCGAGCGTCCTCAAGGTGTTGATCGACTCCTGGATCGACACCCCACCCCAGTGACCGGCCGTCGGCTCGGATCCGATCGTTCGTTTGCCCGGGCCCGTAACACGATTAAACAATACTACGCATATTAGGGTCACAGCCATACCTCTCGGCGTGTTACATCGAGACATGAGACCGAATTGCAAGAATAGTGGCGAAGAACTGTACGAATGTTTCGAATGTGGCGCTCGGGGCGAGACACCGGGCCGGTGCGAGTGTGGGGGCGAACTGCAACACTTGGGACGCTCCCGCGACCTCTGAGCCTCCGGCTTACTCCGTCTCCTCCCCGCGTGCTCCGTCCGCACCCGTCGGGTCCTCGTCCGGGAGGGAGAGCACGTTCTCGCGTCCGAGCCGGAACCCGTCGAGCGTCCCCTCGTCGCGTAGCCCGGTAACGACTTGGCTCGTTTTCGCGGCCGTCCAATCCAGCTCCTCGGCGACTTCGGCCTGTTTCATCCGTCCACCGCGTTCCTCGATGAGCCGCAACACCTGCTCCTCGTTGCTCAACAGCGCCGGATCGACCGCGTCATCGGCGTCGTCAGGGTCCCCGACCTCGTCGGCCTCACCGGATCCGTCGTGGTCGTCAACTCCTGTGTCGGTCGGTCCCCCGTCACTCACGTCCGATCCGGGAGTATCCGCGTCGTTGGTCGCGGTGACGGCGTCCCCGCCCGACGACGAACTCCGGCCAGTCGACGTGCTGCCATCGCCCTCGCCCGTCCCATCGGCGACGCCCCCCATGCGCCGGTAGTACGTCGCACCGCCGAGGACCAGAAGGAGGGCGGCGACGACAGCGACTACCGTGACCGCCGAGACCGACTCGTCGGTCCCCTGTTCGCCGTTCGGCTGGTCCCCGTCCTCGACATCGTCACCGGCCGGCCCGTCGTCCGTCACTCCGCCGTCGGCCCCAGCGGGTTCGATCGCGACGCGTGGTTCGTCGGCAGTGAAGTCCAGCGGGCCGTTCCAAACGACGGCTCCGTCCCTGGTTTCGCTGGGCGGAGGGCTGACATCGACGAGCGCGTGTGAGTCCGGCCAAGAGACGATAAACGACGTCTCGTCGTCGAGGAACAGCCCGTCGAGCGCGTCGCCGGCCGTGATCCGGTCGCCGTCGACGGCGGCGAACCCCGTCCAGCGGAACTCGTAAGTGACGACGCCGTACGACCGCGCGAGTTCCCGGCGGTCCGCCTGGACCGAGACGTCCGCGATCGCCATCTCACGCCCGGTCGCCTCCTCGGCCGTCTCGGCGGTACGCTCCATCCGTTCACGGAAGCGATCCGTGTACGGTTCGGGATCGGATTCGATGTCCTCACGGAGCTCCTCGAACGCAGCCTCCTCCTCCGAGTCCGCCAGGCGCGTTCGGTACTCGACCGTCCACATCGCGTCGCCGTCAGCGTCGACCTCGACGGCCATCAGGACGTCCTCCGCCTCGATCTCCATCTGCTCGAAGGGGTCGCCACCGGGCGCGCTTGCGGCACCGAGTGAGACCGCAGCGCCCGCGCTGAAAACGAGTAGGCAGACGCCGACGAGTACGATGGTCCGTCGCTTCACGAACGGGGAAACCGTCGCGGCCGCTAAATTCCTTCGGGTTCGTCGCATTGCGTTCCGCACTGGCGATCAGGAATCCGGATGCACCAGCACACTCGAACTACCGATGGCGACGGTCCCCACCGTTGGTGGGCCACCGCCGTCGCGCTCCGACCCCGCTTCGTCGTCGCGCTCACCGGACCCGTTCCCGCGCTCCGACTCACCGTCGCCGCCGCGCTCCGACTCGTTATCGTCGTCACGCTCCGACTCACGGTCCCCGTCGGCCGCTTCGTTCCCGCGCTCCGAGGAGTCAGTACCGTTCTCCGAGTGACCGTCCCCCGGTCCCGGTGCTCCGACACCCGCACCGGGGCCGTTGCCGCGGTCGGGTCCGAACGGCGCGCCCGTCCGGTTGCCGCCGATCTCACGAGCCCACTCCGCGACCTCCGGACCGCTCAGCTCGTCAGCCTGATCCTGAAGGGCACGAATACGGTCGGCGTCGACCCCTTGCTCGGCCAGGAGCTCCTCCGAGAGGCCGACGGCGGCGTCGGCGCTCCCGTCAGTCGTCCAGTTCACAGCCCGGACCTCCGCGACCGTCCGTGCGGTCCGTGCGGCGTACGCGCCGTCGCTCAACTCCCCGGCATCACGTCGGTCACGGAGCTCCGCCTGCTGGTCACCGATCCGGTCGAGCTGCCGCTCGTTTCGCTCGATCCGATCGGCGATCACGGCGGCGCGTTCCGCGTCGGTCTCGGCCGCCGCCAGACGAAGTCCGAAGGCGCGCGACGCTACCTCCCCGTCGATCTCGGCCGCTTGGACGCCGACCGCGCCGGCGAACTGCTCGCCGGGCCGGATGCTGGTCGATTCGTTTTCCGACTCTTCGGGATCCTCGTCGACATCGGAAACGATCGCTCGGTCCGACTCGTCGTGGTCCGCCGTCGTGGTCACGGAGTCGGCCACCGCGGTGACGGGAGCGACCCCTGCCACGGCGACAGCGGCGACACCGATGACCACGATCCCCACGAGCAACGACGTGCGTCGGTTCATCGGTCCCCTATAACACGTCCTCGGATAAATAGGGTCATCTCGTTCAGCCCGAATTAACCCGGATCAACCCGGCTAGACGGGAGTACCGAACGTTTGGAACCCGTACGCTACCGCGGCGGCAACGGTGACGGTGACGGCGGATAGCGCGAGCGTCACACAGAGCCGTGACAGCCGGCAGTCGACACGCCGAACCGTCTCCGCGACTTTACTGTCGGACGTATCGACACCCGTACAACCCCTCATACCCGACGATTCGGGAGTTCCGTGATAGGTCTTGTGGGGCCACACGGTTCGGTTCCGCCCGCTCAGTACGACTTCGCGAAGTACGCGGTCCGCTCGGCGTCGTCGCCACAGATCGCACAGGTGGCCCCGTCGTTGCCCGCGTCGTCGTCCGGGTCATCGCCCGCGTCGTCGACGAGCGGGTCGTCCTCCCCGAAGGGGACCATGACGATCTCGGCGGCCATGGGCTCCTTGATCGGCTCCTCACAGGCCTCGTCGCCACACCACGGGGCCTCCACGTAGCCGCCGTGCTGGCCGAGCGTCCCGAGGATCTCCGCGCGGTCGTCGGCCGTACGGACCTCGCCGTCGAGCGTCTCCTCGGCGGCCGCGTACAGCTTCGCGTACACCTCGTCGAGGTGGTCACGGACCGTTTCCGCGACGCCGTCGCGATCTATCACGTGCTCCTCGCCGTCCGGCCGGTGGTTCAGCGTGAGTTCGTCGTCATCGACTTCGTAGGGCCCGATCTCGACGCGGACAGGGACGCCGTTGAGCTCGTGTTCGTTGAATTTGAACCCGGGGTTGCGCTCGTCGCGGTCGTCGAGCTCGACCCGGATCCCAGCGTCTTCGAGGTCGTCGGCGACCCCCTCGGCGTACGCCAACACGTCGTCTTTCGTGTCTTCCTGCCAGATCGGGACGACGACGACTTGGGTCGGTGCCACGCTCGGCGGCAACACGAGGCCCTGTTCGTCCGAGTGAGTCATAATGAGGGCACCGAGCGCGCGCCAGGAGAGCCCCCACGACGTCGTGTGTGCGAGCCGCTCGTTCTCGTCGGCGTCGGCGAAGGTGATGTCGAACGCCTCCGCGAACGACTGTCCGAGGTAATGTGACGTGCCGGCTTGGACCGACTTCCCGTCGGGCATCAGCGCCTCGACGGTCGTGGTCGTGTCGGCACCCGGGAACTTGTCGTGGTCCGGCTTCTGTCCTTTCAACACCGGGATAGCGAGTAAGTCCTCGTACACCGACTCGTACTGGTCGAGTCGGGTCATCGTCTCGTTCCACGCGTCCTCGGCGGTGGCGTGGGCCGTGTGGCCCTCCTGCCAGAGGAACTCCTTGGTCCGGAAGAACGGCTTCGTCTCCGTCGCCTCCCACCGGACGACCGAACACCACTGGTTCACGCGCAACGGGAGGTCGCGGTGGCTCCGTACCCACTGACTTATATATGGGGTGATGATCGACTCCGAGGTGGGTCGAACGGCGAGCCGCTCCTCGAGCTCCTTCGTTCCGGCTTCCGTCACCCACGCGACCTCGGGGTCGAACCCCTCAACGATGTCCTTCTCACGTTCGAGGTAGGATTCGGGGATAAAAAGCGGGAAGTAGGCGTTCTGGACGCCGGTGTCCTTGAACTTCGCGTCGAGGAACCCCTGCAGTCTCTCCCAGATAGCGTACGCCCGCGGGCGCGTCACGATGAACCCACTCATTCCCTCGGGGCCGTAGTCGGCCAACCCCGCTTTCCGTACGACTTCGGCGTACCACTCGCCGGTGTTGTGTGACTTGGACTCGGTGATCCCGAGCTCCTGGTCGTCGTCGCTCATTAGCTCTCACAGCGTGGGTCGGCGGCTTAAAAGGTCCGAAGGGTCGTTAGCTCAGAGGAGGCTTGGCCATCAGATATCCCGTTTTACACCCGTTAATACTGGTTAATTCGGGCATATCCGGCACAAACGTCGATCCGGTCTTTGTGTGTGGAGACACACCACCCGAATATGCGTGAGTCCCGGGAGTTCGTGTTTATCGTGGTGGTCACTGTGGTCGTGGCCGCGCTCGCGGCGACCGCGATCGGCGGGATTCCCAGCGTCGACACGACCGAGGTCCCGGACGTCGAGGGGTCCGGCGACGACGCGGATAGCGAGACGGACCCGAACGACGACGCCGACTGCGAGAGTGATGCGGATGCGGACGATTCCGACTGCGACGCCGAGAGCGACACGACTGATGGCGGGGACCGTTGAGACGGCGGGAACGAGAGCTCGTGAACGATGGTGTTGATCGACGATACGCCTGGGACAGACCGGAAACGGACCGCGACAGACCCGTTTTGGCGATGCACTCGGTGGACGGCGGTGTACGCAGTAGATAGTGGCGTACTCGATAGACAGTGGTGTACCCAGTAGACAGTCGTGTACTCGGTGGTACGGGAGCTGTACGCGGTGAGGATCGGAGAAAGCTTAAACCGAGTGTGTGACCCAGGGCCGGTATGGACCTGTCGCGGCTCGGTCGGTTCACGCCGACATCGCTCGTCGCCCGGCGTGAGGCGGCGGTGTTGACTCCGGTCGTCGAACGCGACGGGGAGGCACACCTGCTGTTCACGAAGCGAGCCGCACACCTCGGCGAGCACCCCGGCCAGATGAGCTTCCCGGGCGGTGGTCGGGAACCGATGGACGCCACACTGCGGGAAACGGCGCTCCGGGAGGCGAACGAGGAGATCGGCCTCCGCCCCCGAGAGGTCGATATCGTCGCCCGTATCGATGACACGACGACGACGAGCGACTACGCCGTGCGCCCCTTCGTCGGGATCGCTCCGGATCGCGAGTACGCCCCGGACGAGTCGGAGGTCGCCGAAGTAGCGGTGCTCCCGGTCAGCGGACTCACCGATCCCGCGAACTACGAGTCGGAACGACGCGTCCATCCCGACTACGGCGACCACCGGATCCACTTCTTCCGCGTCGACGGGTACACCGTCTGGGGCGCGACCGGACGAATGGTCGTCCAGCTGCTCGAACGCACCACCGATTGGCGAGCGCCGGCGGAGCCCGACAGGGTCGTCGACCCCGACGCCGACCTCCCTGTCTGACGGGGGACACCGGACCCGATCGACGGAACCGGTCTCTCGGCGACGAACGGTTGGATTGAAGTCCGCCGGCAGGGAATCGAGTGGTATGCAACCGGGAGATCGCGTCCGCGTCGACCGCGGGGACGTCACGAACGAGGGGGTCCTGTTGCCCTCGACGACCCCCGATCACCTCGTCGTCAAGCTCGATGGCGGGTACAACGTCGGTATCGACCGTGACGCCGCCGAGATCGAGGTACTTGAGTCCGGCGTTCGCGACGTCGGCGGGGAGGAGAGCGGGGACGCGGCGGACGGCCCCGGCGCGTCCAGCGAGGTCACCTTCGACGACGAGCTGCCCACGATCGCGCTCATCTCCACCGGGGGAACGATCGCCTCGACCGTCGACTACCGGACCGGCGCGGTCACGGCCCGCTTCGACGCGGAGGACGTGTTGCGCGCGGTTCCCGATCTGGCGGGCCGGGCGAACTACCGCGGGCGGGTCGTCGCCAACATCCTCTCGGAGAACATGGAGCCGTCGATCTGGCGGGAGCTCGCCGAGGCGGTCCACGAGGAGATAGCCGCGGGTGCGGACGGCGTAGTCGTGATGCACGGGACGGACACGATGCAGTACTCCGCGTCGGCGCTCTCGTTCGCGCTCGATGCGTCAGTGCCGGTGGTGTTCACCGGAAGCCAACGCTCCGCGGACCGTCCCTCCTCCGACAACGTGATGAACGCGGTGTGTGCCGTCGAGGCCGCGAAGGCGGACCACGCCGAGACGCTCGTCTGTATGCACGCGAACCAGTCCGACGACGCCTGCGCGCTCCACCGCGGCACCCGCGTCCGCAAGAACCACACCTCTCGCCGGGACGCCTTCGAGACCGTCGGCGCGAAACCCCTCGGCGTCATCGAGTACGAGACTGCCGCCGACGCGGGTGCGGACGGGGACACGGCGGACGCGGCGATCGACTGGAACCGCGAGCCAGCCCCCCGCGGGAACGAGGAGCCCACGCTCACCCCCGAGATGGCTGACGATGTCGAGCTGGTCAAGTTCACGCCGGGAATGGACCCCGCGGCGTGGGGGTATCTCGACGGGATGTCGGGCGTCGTGATCGAGGGGACGGGGCTCGGACACGTCCACACCGACCTGATCCCGCGGATCGAGTCGCTCGTCTCCGACGGGACGACGGTCGTCATGACCAGTCAGTGTCTCGAGGGACGGGTGTGTGACCGCGTGTACGACACGGGTCGCGACCTGCTCGACGCCGGAGTGATAGAGGGTGGCGACACCCTCCCGGGAACGGCGAAAGTGAAGCTGATGTGGGCGCTCGCGAACACGGACGACCCCGCGGCGGCGGTGCGACACGAGCTCGCGGGGGAGCTGACCGCCGAGTCACAGCCCTGGAGGTGACGGATGAGCGAGATCGCCGTCAGGCAGGCCCGTCCCGTCGACGCCGACGCAGTCGCCGTGTTCACCGCCGACACGTGGGGTGACCGCCACGACGACTACCTCCCGCGCGTGTTCGCGGAGTGGGTGAACTCCGACGACGACGCACAGCGGACGTTCGTGGCGACGATCGCCGCGGCCGACGCGACAGCCGCCTTGGGACCCGATGCGGCCGAGGGAGGTTCGGAGAACGAGGACGCGGAAGTCGACGACGCGAGAATCGGGGACGCGGAGGTCGACGACGCGACCGTCGTGTCCGGCGACGGGACCGGCGCGGCCGCGGCCGGCGAGCCGGAGGTCGTCGTCGGCTGTGTTCAGGGCGTGCTGCTCTCCGAGTGGGAGTCGTGGGCACAGGGGATCCGCGTGAACCCGACGGCCCGCGGCCTTGGCGTCGGCAGCCGGCTCAGCGAGGCCGTCCTCGACTGGGCGGCCGCGGCTGGCGCGACCGTCTGCCGAAACATGGTGTTCTCGTGGAACGTCGCCGGACTGGGTCAGTCGCGAGCGGTCGGCTTCGACCCCGGTACCGAGTTCCGGTTCGCCCGGCCCGACCCGGCGGCCGCGCCGGCGACTCCTCCGAACGCGGCGGTCGACGACCCCGACCCCGACGCAGTGTGGGCGTTCTGGAGCCGGAGCGACGCCCGGAATCACCTCGACGGGCTGGGGCTCGACCCCGGCGAGTCGTGGTCCTGCTCGCAGTTGACCCGCGAGCGGGTGGCGACGGCGAGCGACGAGGAGCGACTGGTGGCGGTGGACGACGACGACGGGATAGCCGGGTTCGCCCTCCACACTCGGACATGGGAACGCGAGGCGGACGACGCGGACGGGGACGCCGACACGAGTGCTGAGGATGAACCCCCTGTGGAGCGGCACGCCATCTACGGGAGCGCGGCGTGGCGCGACGTGGCGGCCGTCGGCGCGCTGCTGGACGCGGTCGCCCGGGACGCGGCCGACCGCGACGCGGATCACGTCCGCGTGTTCATCCCCGAGACCGTCGATCACGTGAGCGACGTCGCGGCCAACCGAGTCGAGGTAAGCGCCGAGCCGGACTTCGTGATGACCGCGGACCTCACCGATCGCTGAGACTCGATGAGTCGAGCGGTACTGCTGGCGGTCCCCGGCGTCCCCGGCGGAGCCGAAGCGCTGAAACGGCGTCGGCCGAACGGTGTCGTATGTATCCGCTCGTCTCCGGGGCGCTTCCGTGGTCGTGGCCGCTCACGCTCGCCGTGTACGGGATCGTGCTCGCTGTCGCGGTGTGGATCTACCGCGACGCGAAAGCCCGCGGGAGCAATCGGGCCGTGTTGTGGTTCCTGGCGACGCTCGTGTTCACCATCGTCCCCGTTCTCCTGTACATGTACCTCCATCGCGCCTCCGGGCCGGCGCGCTGAGTATCAGGGCTGAT
The DNA here is from genome assembly GCF_055396225.1 of Halorubrum tibetense. Taxonomy (NCBI): domain Archaea; kingdom Methanobacteriati; phylum Methanobacteriota; class Halobacteria; order Halobacteriales; family Haloferacaceae; genus Halorubrum; species Halorubrum tibetense. The sequence continues at coordinate 2,841,769 of NZ_AP043742.1, read as the reverse complement.
GGCGGAACCCGAACGCCTAATTCGCCCCGCCGTTCCCGTGTAGACATGTTCGCGACCCTGCCGGACGCGCTCCGGCTGCTCGTCGTCCCGGTGTTCGCGTGGGCGGCGGTTCGGGACGTCCGCACGCGCCGGCTCCCGAACCGGCTCTGGCCGCCGCTGTACGCGTTCGGGGTGTTGTTGATCGCCGTCGAGGCCGTCCAGTTCTTTCCCTTTGCGGGGTTTGAGGCCCGGCTGTTCCTCGTACAGACGCTGATCAGTTTGCTGTTCGTCGCGCCCCTCGGCTACGCGTTCTGGTATCTGGGCGCGTTCGGCGGGGCGGACGCCAAGGCGCTGATCGCCATCGCCATCGTGTTCCCGACGTTCCCGACCTACGAGCTCGCGGGTGCGAGCCTCCCGTCCGTCGAGACCGCGATCGGCGTGTTCTCGCTGACGGTGCTCACAAACACGGTGCTGATCGGGCTCGCGTACCCGGTCGGACTGGCCGCCTACAACCTCGTGGGCGGGGAGCGGTCGACGACGATGTTCCTCGCGCGCCCCGTCTCGACGGCGTCGCTCCCGGAGCGACACGGGCGGCTGTTCGAGGACACGACGGGGACGACACGAAGCGGGCTCGACCTCGACGCCCTCCGGATGTACCTCCGCTGGCGCGGGACGACGCTGGCCGAGCTGCGCGCGGAGCCCGACCGCCACCGCGACCCTGAAAGCGTGTCGGAGACGTTCGACCCGACCGACGGTGGGACACACGTCGGGCCGGCGACCGACGGGGGAGAAGTGGTCGAGACGTCGGAGGAAGAGATCGGTGACCCCTGGGCTGCCGAACGGTTCCTCACGGGGATCGACCACGGCGCGTACGGGACCGACGCGGAGACCCTTCGCGACGGGTTAGAAGTAGTGACGAGCCGGGAGACGGTGCGAGTGTCGCCGGGAATGCCGTTCGTCGTTCCGATGGCGGCCGGGCTGGTCGTCTCGCTCACCTACGGGGACGCGCTGTTCGCGCTGTTGGGCGCGGTCGGCCTCGTATAAGCGGCCGGGAAGCCGTCAGGCCTCGATCGAAGTCTCCCCTACCGTCGAGACGCGAGTCCCGATCGGCCGCTTCACGAACTCGCCGACCTCGCGACCGATCATCCGGGTGACGCCGCGCTGTGCGGCGACATCGAGCAGGCGCTGGTCGATCCGCCCGTCGACGACAACCGCGTGCGGGGGAGTGTCCGCGCTCTCGACCGCGTCGAACGCCGCGTCGGCGTCGACCTCCGAACCGATGGAGAGGTCGTCGCCGAGGAGTCGGGCGAGCCCGCTTCCGGCGTCGATCACTTCCTGAACGTGTTCCTCCATGGACCGGGGAGCTGATTCCGACGGCGTCTCGGCGGACGCGGGATCCGCCGACTCCGTCGCTGTGGCAGCGTCGTGCTCCCCGGTTTCAGCCGCCGCTTCAGTGGCGTCCGAGGCTTCCGTTGGCTCCGACGCTTCGGCGTCGGTGGATCCCGCTGTGACGTCGTCCTCGGCGTCAGCGTTGGGTTCGGTGTCGGTCTCGTCGGCTTCGCTTCCGACGTCAGTGTCGGTCGTGCGTTCGGAGTCTGCGTCCGCGTCACCGTCGGAACCATCTCCACGAGTGGAGTCGACAGCGGACGATCGGATAGACTCCGGGTCCGTGTCGCGCCCGTCCAGTTCGTTTCCGGCTGCCTTCCGCAGGTTCGGCTCGTCGGCGAGCGTCTCGTACGGGACTTTGCCGCGGAGCGCCTCGAACACTGCCCCACGGTCGAGGTCCTCGACGGACTCGCCGGGCGGGGCGAAGGCGACGTAATCCACCTCGCCGACCTGAGCGAGCTCGCGGAGGATCAGCTCGCCACCGCGGTCGCCGTCGAGGAACGCGGTGACGGTCCGATCGCGGGTCAGCGCCGCGACCGCGTCTGGGACGTTCGTCCCCTCGACGGCGACGGCGTTCTTGATCCCGCACTCGAGCAACGTGGAGACGTCCGCGCGCCCCTCAACGACGATCACGGCGTCGGAGTCGCTGACGCGCGGCCCCGCCGGCACTCCCTCGTAGTCGGCGACGCCCTCGATCCGGGCGGCGTCGCGGACCTCCTCTAACACGTCGGTGCTCGCGAGGTTCGTCTCCTCGAAACCGCTCGCGACGAGCTCTTTCGCGCGTTCGACGACCTCGCGGCGCTTCGCGGCACGTACGTCCTCGATGCTCGTCACCTCGACTGACGCCTCACACGGGCCGATGCGATCGATAGTCTCCAACGAGGCAGCGAGGATCGCCGTCTCGACCTTGTCGAGGCTCGATGCGACGGTCACCTCGCCGAAGGACTGACCGTTCTCCGACTGTATCGCGACGTCGATCCGTCCCACTTTCGAGGAGTCCTGGAGGTCACGGAGGTCCAGCTCGTCGCCGAGAAGGCCCTCCGTCTGCCCGAACACCGCGCCCACGACGTCGCTCCGCTCGACGACGCCGTCGGCCGCGATGGTGGCACGGATCAGGTATTTGGCTGTGTCGTTCATGTGAATGTGAATCGTGATCTGAACAGGCGGTACGTACCGCCCGTTTCCATTACGATCGTTCCCGAAAAATACCTGTCGACCGGAGAGTCACCGGCGAGCGCGTTTGAAGAATAATTATCTTCGATACCCTATACTGAATTAGGAAAGTAGGATTTAACCGTGTGTATTACATTTAGATTTCTGATGAGTCGATCACGGAGAGATATCTTGTGGGTACCGGCGTTCGCGATACTCGTCGCGTTCGCGGTGCCGTGGCCGCTGTGGGGTGTCGACCGCGTCGTCGCCGGCTTGCCGGTGTGGATCTGGTGGCACGTCGGGTGGCTCGGACTGTGTACCGTACTGTTCTCCCGGTTCGTCGCGAGCGGCGCGTGGGAGCGCGGGATGGGACTGACGGCCGGGGCGGAGTCGATCGGGGAGCGTTCGGAGTCGGGAGGCCGGCCGGCGAGCGGGGGTGAGGAGCCGTGAGCCTCGCGGTCCAGCTCGGCGTCGTCGTCGGCTACCTGCTCGTCGCGCTCGCTATCGGGCTGATCGCCTATCGAGTCGCGGAAGCGACGGCCGAGGACTACTACCTCGCCAGCCGCTCCATCGGGACGCTCGTGTTGCTTTTCACGACGTTCGCCACGTTGCTGTCGGCGTTCACGTTCTTCGGCGGGCCGAACCTCGCGTACGCCGCCGGCCCCGAGTGGCTGATCGTCATGGGCGCGCTAGACGGCGTGCTGTTCGCAGTGTTGTGGTACGTCATCGGCTACAAACAGTGGCTGATCGGGAACAGAAACGGCTACCTCACACTCGGCGAGATGCTCGGTGACCGGTTCGGCTCCGCGGGACTCCGCGCGCTCGTCGCCGGGATCAGCCTGTTGTGGTTGTTCCCGTACGTCATGCTCCAGCAGATGGGCGCAGGCGAAGCGATCGTGGGACTGACGAACGGTGCGGTCCCCTACTGGGGCGGCGCGGCGCTGATCACCGCCTTCATGATCGGCTACGTCACGCTCGCGGGGATGCGCGGCGTCGCGTGGACCGACACGGTACAGGGGTTGTTCATGCTCTCCATCGTCTGGATCGCGGCCGTCTGGGTGCTGTCGGCGGTCGGCGGGCTGGGCGCGGCCACCGACTCCATGCTCGCGGCGCGCCCCGAGTTCGGGAGCTTCGGCGGCGGGCTCTACTCGCCCGGGTTCATCATCTCCACCGCGATCACCATCGCGTTCGGCGTGACGATGTTCCCGCAGATCAACCAGCGGTTCTTCGTCGCGAAGAGCGGCGCGGTGCTCAAGCGGTCGTTCACGCTGTGGCCCGTGCTGGTCCTCCTGTTGTTCCTCCCCGCGTTCATGCTCGGCGCGTGGGCCGCGGGGATGCCGATCGACGTGCCCGAGGGCGCGAACGTGCTTCCCGTCGTATTGAACGAGTACACGCCGGTGTGGTTCGCCGCGCTCGTGATCGCGGGCGCGATGGCCGCGATGATGTCGTCGTCGGACTCGATGCTGCTCTCCGGATCGTCGTACTTCACGCGGGACCTCTACCGACCGTTCGTCAACCCCGACGCCTCAGCCCGCCGCGAGGCGTGGCTCGCGCGGATCGGGGTGGCGGCGTTCGCGACGCTCGCCTTCCTCGCCAGCCTGCTCCGACCCGGTACCCTGATCGAGGTCGGCGACACCGCGTTCTCCGGGTTCGCGCTGCTCGCGCTCCCCGTGATCTGCGCGCTGTACTGGGACCGGACCACCCGCGACGGGATGATCGTCGGCGTGCTCGTCCCGCAGGTCGCGTATCTGACGGTGGTGTTCTCCTCGGTGCTCCCGCTCGTTCCGACGCTTCCCCGGTCGGTGGCCGGTGGCTGGGACATCGCGCTCGGGCTGATGGTCCTCTCGGCGGCCCTCACGATCGGCGTCTCCTCCCTCACCGCGCCGACCGCCGATAGCGACGCGTCTCGGTTCGCGGTCGCCGGGGACTGAGCGATCGGTGGTGACCGAGCGCTTACCGACGCCGCCACGTTCGGAGTAGTTTATAAGGGACCGTCGATATCCAAGACACTACTTATAAACCGCTCTCGTCGTCAACGAACTCGCGTGCGACTAGCCGTGGTCGATCGTCCGTACACGACGAGTATGAGTATATCCAAGTCGTTCCAGCGGTCACGCCAGTTTATATATGCTGTACAGCACCCAGTGACGGAGTTTATAAATAATCCGGCCGACTGTCCGTCGTGGTCGCCCTCCCCCGATCCCCGAACGCGAGCCGATCGGCCGCGCTCGCGGTCGGTATATCGAACCTGTTCCCGCTCGTCGGCGTCCTCGCGCTCGGCTGGGACGCGACGGCGCTGATACTGCTCTACTGGTTCGAGCTAGGGGTCCTGACGCTGTTCGCGCTCCTCCGTGGCGTCTTCGCCGGCCGACCGAGTGAACTCGAGACGGACGCGTTGATCCTCGGAGCGCTCGTCGACAAACGGGCCTCGGTGTCCGTACCGCTGACAGGCGTCCGGATCCACCTCTCTTCGGTGCTCGTTCTATCGATTATCGCACCGTTCCTCGCGCTCTTGTGGGTGTTTACGGGCCCGGTGTTGCTGGCGCTGACCGGCACCGAGGGACCGAGTCCGGAGACGGTCGGAACGGTGCTGCTCGCGACGTTCGGGATCGCGATCGCCGAGGCCCCGATCGGCGAGGTCGCGGACCCGGCGACGTTCGGACCGATCGTCCTCGCGCTTGCCGTCCTAATCAAGTTCGGGGGCGACCTCGCCGGGCTGTATCACGATCGGCTGGCCGCGTTCGACGAGTCGACGAGCCTCGCCATCGGCTGGGCGTACGAGCCACCCCCCGACGAACCGGTACGGGACCGGATTCCGGACCCCGACACGCGTTGCCGTCCGACCACCGCTGGTCGACTCTTCGGTTGGCCGCTCGCCGAAGCTATCCGGCCGGGCGGGTGGCTCCTGGCGGCGCTCCTGCTCGGCGTGGCCGCCTTCGTCGCCGTCGCCGGATACCGTGTCTCCGCCCTCGTGATCGGACTGTTCGCGGTTGTCGCGCCGCTAACTGTCCTCATCGTCGACTCGGCGCTCCGGTACGGCGCGGTGGAGTACCGGATCGCGAGCGAGGGGGACCGCGCGGTCGTCGCGTACGATCGACTGTTCGGGCTGGCGCTCTGGCGGATCGAGCCGTGGGACGAGACGAACCTCCGCGTCGAGCGCGATCGGATCGACCGCCGAGTCGGTACCCGGTCGGTCGTGATCGAACTATCCGACCGGACGGTTCGGATCCCCCGGGTCGCGGACCCCGCCCCGATCCTCGCGGCCTTCGACCGCCGGGCAGATCGACCCGACCGCGACGGGAGCGATCGAAGGCCGGATCGCGACCACGAGCCGACCTCGTAGCGGCCGGGTCGACGCGCCCTTCGAACGTCCTCACGCACCGTTCCCACCGCGCTGGGGGCGTCGAAAGGCAAAAGCCCGTCTACGACCCACATCTACCATGAACGAGCCCGGCACCGAGGGCGTGCTGTTGGACCAAGAGACGCTCCACGATCGGCTCGACGACGCGCCCGAGTGGCTACAGGACCACTACCGGACGTTCCGCGAGTCGATGGTCGGCGAGCGCGACGGCTCGCCGTTCCCCTGTTATTTCGGGATCGAGGTCGAACGGGAGGGCGATCTGCTGTACGCGGCCTGCGAGTCGACCACCGATCCGGCCGCGCTGTTACGGCTCCGTGACACCCTGCTTGAGTACCTCGACACGTACCCCGACCACGCCGACCGCGCGCCGCTCGCGGTGTTCTTCAAGCCGCCGGCCGGTGACCCCGGCGAGGCACACTACCACGAGCGGCTCTGGCACGTCCTGGAGTTCCTCCACGTTCACGACCCGGAACCGTGGCCGGAGTCGATCCCGACCGATCCGGACACCCCGACGTGGGAGTTCTGTTTCGGCGGCGAGCCGCTGTTCCCGACCTCCCGCGCGCCGTTTTACGACGAGCGGAAGAGCCGGTACTCGCCGGTCGGCCTCGAGATCACCTTCCAGCCGCGGGCCGTCTTCGAGGGGATCACCGCCGACACTGAGGCTGGCCAGCGCGCCCGCGAGACGATCCGGTCGCGGATGACCGAGTACGACGGCGTCTGTCCCCACGCCGACCTCGGCGACTGGGGGGTTGAGGGCGACCGCGAGTGGACACAGTACCTGTTCCGCGAGGACGACGCGGAGAGCCCGGACGAGTGCCCGCTTGCCCCGACCCGCGATCACCCGAAAGCCCCCGAACCGCTCCTCGAACCCGGCGCGTGGCGGCGGCTGGCCGACGACGACCAGCCGCCCACAGGAGTCCGCACCGTGGCCACCGGAGCCGACGATGACTGATCGGGCCCCGGGGGCTCCGAGGACACCGGAGGCGACGAAATGACCCGCGGCGGGCCGTCTGACGACGCCGTCCTCCTCCTCGTCGACTTCCAGGTCGGCTTCGACGACCCGGGCTGGGGCGAGCGAAACAACCCCGAGGCGGAGACGGTCGCCGCCGCCCTCTTAGCGCGGTGGCGCGAAACCGGCCGCCCGGTCGCACACGTCCGACACGCGTCGACGGACCCCGACTCACCCCTCCGACCGGACTCGCCGGGGTTCGCGTGGAAACCCGAGACGGCACCCCGGGAGGACGAGGCGACCTTCGAGAAATCCGTCAACGGCGCGTTTCTCGATTCCGGGCTCGGCGACTGGCTGCGGGAGCGGGGATACGACACGCTCGTCGTCTGCGGGCTCACTACCGACCACTGCGTCTCGACGACCGTCCGGACGGCGGAGAACCGCGGATACGACGTCTCCGTCGTTGCGGACGCGACCGCCGCCCACGCGCGGACCGCCCACGACGGGGGTGTAGTCGACCCGGAGACGTCACATCGGGTCGCGCTCGCACAGCTGAACGGCGAGTTCGCGACGGTCGTCGATGCGGCCGACCTCGGGTAACCGTCTCAGTCGTCGTCGGCGGCGGTCGACGCGCCGTCCGTCTCTCCGGACCCGCCGCCCTCCCCGCTCGATTCGTCGTCTTCCTCGACCGACCTGTCGTCTTCCTCGACCGACCTGTCGCTTTCTCCGGCCGATCCATCGCTTTCTCCGGCCGACGCGTCCTCGGCAGCCGCCTCGAACATGCCCCGTTTCGTCGCGTATATGAAGTACGCGCCCAGCCCGAGGAACCCGACGGCGTTCGATATCGCGACCGCCCAGAACACCGCCTCGACGCCCCAGCCGAGCCCCGGCGTGATCGCGACCCCGAACGCGCCGAACGTCGCGGTCGTCGGAACGGCGGCGACGGCGATGGGGAACCGGATCCCCCAGTACTTGATCGCGTCGGCAACGAACGAGGTCCGCGTCCGGGAGGCTCCGTTGAACCCCGCGAGCAGCGTGTAGGTGCCACCGAGCCCCCAGTAGGTCACCGCCAAGAGCTGTAAGTAGAGCACGGAGAGATCGCGGCCGGTCGCGCTCAGGTCCGGTGCGAAGAGGTCGGTGATCGCGCCCGCGAAGAAGAACTGCACCGCTCCTAGCGCGAGGAACGCGGCGACGACGATCCCGGTTCCGACGGTCGTCGTCCGGCGGGCCCGGTCGGGCTCGTCGGCCCCGAGGTTCTGTCCGATCATCGACTGGGCGGCCTGTTGCATCCCGAGCGCCGGAACGATCGCCAGCGTCGCGACCCGCGCGCCGACGGTGTAGGCGGCGACACCCGCGGCACCGCCCGCGATCGCGACGAGCCCCACCACCAGCACGCGGACGAGCTCGCTCACGCCGCGCTGGCCGCCGAGCGGGAGCCCGACGGAGACGACCTCCCGGATATCGGCGGGGTCGAAGACGAACGCCTCGCGGGTGAGTCGGAACGTGTCCCGGTAGATACCGCCGGCGTACGCGAGCACGTGAAGGAGGCCGACGACGCCCGCGAGCGCCGTCCCCAGGGCTGCGCCGGCGACGCCGAGCGCCGGAACCGGCCCGACGCCGAAGATGAGCACGGGCGCGGCGACCAAGTTGACGAGGACGCTGGCGACGCTCACGTGGAGCACGGCCCGGGTGTCGCCGTAGGCGGTGAAGCAGTTCTCGACGGTGTCGCCGACCGCCCCCACGGGGAGCACCGCGATGACGATGGCGAGGTACGTCGCGGTGGTGGCCGCGAGCGCCGGGTCCGCCCCGAGCGTCGCGACCAGCTCCTCGGCGAAGACGACGACGGGGACCGCGACCGCGACCGTGACCACGAGCGCGACGAGCCCGCCGTTGACGGCGAGCCGCCGGGCACCGGACTCGTCGTCCGCGCCGACCCGCTGGGCGACGAGGATCTGGGTGCCGACCGCGGCGACGACGACGGTCGCGCCGAGCAGCGACTGGATCGGGAGGCTCAACCCGACCGCGGCGACGGCCTCCTCGCTCACCCGTCCAAGCCAGAACGTGTCGATCAGCGCGTTGGCGACGTAGACGAGGTTCTGCGCGACGAGCGGCGCCGCGAGCAACAGGAGGACCCGACCGATCGGGCCGTCGGTGATCTCCTCCTGTGAGACGTCCAACATCAGGTATCGTTCCGGGATTGTCCAGGCATAATAAAACAGTACCGGTGCCGGATACGATCGGGTCGCTGACCCGCACGTTTTTGCGCGCGGCCGCCAAGGATAGCGTATGCAACGCGGCCGTCGGAAACCGGACTGGCTGAAATCCCGCCCACCGTCCGGGAGCCGGTTCACCGAGATCACGGAGACGCTCCGCGACCGCGACCTCCACACCGTCTGTGAGGAGGCGAACTGCCCGAACATGGGCGAATGCTGGTCCGGCCGCGACGGCCCGGGCACGGCGACGTTCATGCTCATGGGCGACCGCTGCTCGCGCGGCTGTAACTTCTGTGACGTCGAGACTGGCGGGATGGACCCGCTGGATACCGACGAACCCGCCAACGTCGCCGACGCGGTCGCGGAGATCGGTCTCGACTACGTCGTGCTCACGTCCGTCGACCGCGACGACCTCGCGGACGGCGGCTCCGCACATTTCGCCGAGACGATCCGCGAGATCAAACGACGCGACCCCGGGATCCTCGTCGAGACGCTGATCCCCGACTTCGCGGGCGACCCCGAGGCAGTCCGCCGGATCGTCGACGCGGGACCGGACGTGATCGCGCACAACGTCGAGACGGTGGAGCGCCTCCAGTGGCCCGTTCGGGACCGGCGGGCGACGTACGAACAGTCGCTCGCGGTGCTCGATCAGGTGGACCGCGAGAGCGACATCCATACGAAGACGAGCCTCATGCTCGGCGTCGGCGAGTACGACCACGAGGTGCACCGGACGCTCGGTGACCTCCGCGAGGTCGGCGTCGACGTGGTAACGTTCGGCCAGTACCTCCAGCCGTCGCGCTCGCATCTCGACGTGTTCGAGTACGTCCACCCCGACGTCTTCGAGACGTGGCGAGAGGTGGCCGAGACGGAGTTCGACTTCCTCTACTGCGCCTCGGGGCCGATGGTTCGGTCCTCCTACAAGGCCGGCGAGCTGTTCGTCGAGGCCCTCTTGCGTGAGGGCCGGTCGGCGGAGGCGGCCCGCCGACACGCCCGAGCTGCCGGCGGGGACTGACGGCCCCGAAACCGGGGGTCGGAATCGTCGTCGAACACGTCAGGCGGGACCGAACACTCCCAACGGAACTGACACGTCAGCCAGGATGTCGGTTCAAGAACACGTAGGGGGCCCGGAACGCCGGATCGAGCGTTGTCACAACAGCGAGTTATTTACCCATCGATGCCCGACGACGGGTAAGTGACACGTACACATGGCAACGACTGAACGGACTCTCACGGATTCGATACGAGCGCGGCCGGGGCTCGCCCTCGTCGCGCTGTTCGGGATCCTCCTGCTCGTCGACCTCGCGGCCAAGCTCGCCGGGATCACCGTCGGCCCGCTCGGTGGCTCCGTCTCCACGGGCCGGCTCGGCTCGAACCTGTGGAACGGGGTCGTGATCGGGCTGGTGATCGGCCTCGCGGGAGTCGGACTCTCGATGACGTACAGCATCCTCTCGTTCGCGAACTTCTCACACGGCGACCTCGTCAGCACGGGCGCGTTCACCGGCTGGGGGGTCGCCTTCCTGATCGCCGCGTTCGGCGAGGCACCGATACGAGCGCTCCTGACCGTCCGCGGGGCCGGAAGCGTCTCCCCCGGTGAGATCGGCGCGCACGTCCTCTCGACGCCGATCGCGATCCTCGTCGGGCTCGTGGCCGCCTTCGCCATCACGGCGCTCGTCGCGCTCGCGCTGGACCGGGCGTTCTACAAGCCCATGCGCGACCGGAGCGGGATCTCGCTGCTCATCGCCTCCATCGGGGCCGCGCTCGTCGTGCGATACCTGATACAGTTCGTCTACGGGTCGAGTCGGCGGGGCGTGACCGCAAGCGTCGACGCTTCCAACTTGGCGATCCCGACGCTCGGGCTCTCCATCAACGCCCACCAGCTGACGCTCGTCGTGGCCGCGGTCGGGCTGATGCTCGCCATGCATTTCATGTTACAGCACACTAAACTCGGCACCGCGATGCGGGCGATGGCCGACAACAAGGACCTCGCGCTCGTCACCGGGATCCCGGCCGAGCGCGTCGTGACCGCGACCTGGATCATCGGCGGTGGGCTCGCCGGGGCGTCCGGGTACCTCTACGTCCTGTTGCGGGGAACCATCCAGTTCGACTTCGGCTGGCTGCTCCTCCTCCTGATCTTCGCCGCCGTGATCCTCGGCGGGATCGGCTCGGTGTACGGCGCGATCGCCGGGGGTCTCGTCATCGGGATCGTGTTCACGACCTCGACCATCTGGATCCCCTCCGACTTCAACGAGGCGGCCGCGTTCGCCGTTATGATCCTCGTGTTGCTGTTCAAACCGGAGGGGATCTTCGGAGGTGTTTCGACGGCATGACGCGCCGGCCACGCACCGACGGGGGAAGCGAACCCGAAGACGGTCGCGACGAGGGGGACGCCGAGATGGCGTCCGAGGACGAGGGCGTCTATCGCGTCGTGATGGACGCCGCCCAGCGAAGCGACCTCGGACTGGTGTTGATCACGCTGGCGGTCGTGTACGCGGCCGCGACGCTGCTCACGATCACGGACGGGTTGAACAGCGTCGCCGGGCTGTTGCGGACGCTCACGTTCCTCGGCTTCGTCTACGCGCTCACCGCGCTCGCGTTGAACCTCCAGTGGGGGTACGCGGGGCTGTTCAACATCGGCGTCGCCGGCTTCATGGCCGTCGGCGTGTACACTATGGGGATCGTCGTCCGGTCCCCGGAACCGGCGTTCGGCCCGCCGGGGTTCGGCCTCCCGCTCCCGATCGGGATCATCGCGGGGGTGGCGATGGCGGCGATCGTCGGGCTGATCGCTGCGCTACCGGCGCTCCGGCTCCGCGCCGACTACCTCGCGATCGTCACGCTCGGGTTCTCGGAGATCATCCGGCTGACGCTCCAGTCGAGCGCGTTCGACACGTTCCTCAGGGAGTCGATCGGCGTGGGAACCGGCGGCGGTCGCGGCATGGGGATGCCGAGCAACCCCGTCCGCGATCTGTTCCTGGTCGACGGTCGCGCCGGCGACCCCACGGCTCTCGGCTCGGCCGTGTTCGGCGTCCTCGGCGACGGCGGAGTGGGGATCTCACACACGATCCTCATCGGCTGGGCGTACGTGTTCGTGCTCGGCGGCTTCCTCGTCGGGTTCTACGTCCTCTTGGAGCGTCTGGGCCGGTCGCCGTTCGGACGGACGCTGAAGGCGATCCGTGAGGACGAGCTCGTCGCCGACTCGCTCGGCAAGAACGTCGACCTGATCAAGATCAAGACGTTCGCCATCGGCTGTGCGCTGATGGGGCTCGCCGGGATCCTCTGGTTCGGCAGTCAGGGGAACGTCTCGCCGACCCCGCAGTTCATGCCGCTTCTAACGTTCTACGTCTTCGTCGCCGTTATCATCGGTGGTGCGGGCTCGAACACCGGGGCGGTGCTCGGCGGGATCGTGTTCGCGACGGTGCTGTTCGAGGGGCCGCGCCGGGTCGGGTCGACGATCCGGGGCACTATCGACGCGCCGACCCCGCCGTCGTTCGCCGACGCGGTCGCCTCGCTCGACCCGATCGCGTTCCTCGCGTTCGCGACGGACAACATCGCGCCGCTCCAGTTCGTCTTCCTCGGGTTAGTGTTGATCTTCATCATGCACCGAAGGCCGGACGGACTGCTTGGCCACCGGATGGAGTCGGCAGCGGCGGTCGATCCCGCTCACCGCCCCACGGGAGGTGATGACGATGAGTGAGCCGAACGGGACGGGCGATGAGACCGACGCCCACGACGCGAACACCGCGCGGGACATCCCCGATGCGGACGATACCTCCGACGCGGACGACACCCCGGACGCGATCGACGCGACGGCCGAGACGGCGTATCCCGACGACAGTCAGACGGAGGCGGACGCCCGGAGCACGCCGCGGTCGCTCCCCCTGCGCGTCGACGGACTCGTAAAGCGGTTCGGCGGGATCACCGCGGTCGACGGCGCCTCCTTCGAGGTGGAGGAGGGGTCGTTGACGGGGCTCATCGGGCCCAACGGGGCCGGAAAATCAACCACGTTCAACTGCATCACCGGCGTCCATCAGCCGACGGGAGGGCACGTCTACTTCCGGAACGAGGAGATCACGGGGATGGAACCGTATCAGATCGCCCGAAAGGGGTTGGTCCGAACGTTCCAGATCGCCCGCGAGTTAGAGGAGATGACGGTGCTCGAGAACCTCATGCTCGCGCCGAAGGGCCAGCGCGGCGAGTCGGCGATACAGTCCGTGACGCCCGGCCTTCGCGGGGCGGTGATCGAGGAAGAAGAGGCGATACGCGAGCGCGCGTGGGAGACGCTGGAGTTCTTCGAGATCGACCACGTCGCCACGGAGTACGCGGGGAACCTGTCCGGCGGCCAGCGCAAACTCCTGGAGATGGCCCGGGCGCTCATGACGGATCCGGAGGTGGTGCTACTGGACGAACCGCTCGCCGGGGTGAACCCGACGCTGGAGGAGAAGCTGCTCGAACGGATCCATCAGCTCCGCGAGGAGGGGTACACGTTCCTCCTCGTGGAACACGACATGGACGTCATCATGAACAACTGTGAACACGTCATCGTCATGCATCAGGGAAGCGTACTGGCCGAAGGGGACCCGGAGGACGTCAGACGGAACGAACGCGTCATCGATGCGTACCTGGGGGAGGACGTATGAGTGACACGGAGCGGTCCGCGGCGGACGCGGACACGACTGGCGAGGACAAGGCCGCAGCGGACGCGGACACGACCGGTGAGGACCAGCCCACGGCGGACGCGGATACGACCAGCGATACCCGCATCGACACCGATGCGAACGCGGTCGGCGGCGCCGGAACCGAGCACACGCTTGTCGGCGACGCGATGCTCCGGCTCCGCGATCTCGACGCGGGCTACGGCGACCTCCAGATCCTCTCGAACGTCGACCTCGACGTCGCCGAAGAGGAGTACGTCACCATCGTCGGGCCGAACGGCGCGGGTAAATCGACCGTGATGAAGACGGTGTTCGGGCTCACGACGTACATGGACGGGTCGGTCGAGTTCGAGGGGACGCCGATCCACGGGCTCGCGCCGGAGTCGATCATCCGGGAAGGGATCGGGTTCGTTCCCCAGAACGACAACGTCTTCCCCGGGTTGAGCGTGCGCGAGAACCTCGAAATGGGGGCGTACATCCTCGACAGCGTGCCGGAAGACCGGATCGAGGCGGTGTACGAGCGGTTCCCGATCCTGCGCGAGCGTGAGTCACAGAAGGCCGGCACGCTCTCCGGCGGTCAGCGGCAGATGGTGGCGATGGGACGGGCGCTGATGCTCGATCCCGACCTGTTGCTGCTCGACGAACCGTCGGCGGGGCTCGCGCCCGACCTCGTCGCCGACATGTTCGACCGGATCGACCGGATCAACGAGGCCGGAACGGCGATACTCATGGTCGAACAGAACGCCAAGGAGGCGCTGCGGCGCTGTGACCGCGGCTACGTCCTCGTGAACGGTGAGAACCGGTACACCGACCGCGGCGAGGTGTTGCTCGGCGACGAGGACGTCCGCCGGGACTTCCTCGGCGGGTGATCACGGCGGGTCCGCGGTCTCACCCGACTCCGTCCGTGTGTCACTCAAGTCCGTGTCGCCCCGGCTCGCGTCCTCCCCGATGGCCGCTCGAACGGCGTCGAGGACGCCGTCGATACCCTCCGCCGTCGTCTCGATGTCGACCCGCTCGACGCGGTCCGCCGCCGAGACGACCGACCGATTCGGCTCCGCGGGTTCACCCACGAGGACGGTGAGGTCGGCCGCGGCGGCCAGCGCCGCCGCCGCTTCGCGGTCCGCGTCCGTAGGTTGCTCGAACGACGGGACCGTCACGATCGGGTTGGAGACGTCCGTGAGGCCGTGTTCGGCGTCGGCCCTGTCGGTGCTCCCGCCACCGGTGGCGTCCGATGTAGCGACCGTGTCGGCGGCGACGGTCGCCGCGGCGTCGCCCTCGGGAACGACCCCGAGCGTGACGGCGTGACCGGCGGCCGCGAGTCGGGCGACCACCCGCGCGGCGAGTCGCCCGCCGCCGACGACGTGGACGCGCGCGGGGTCGGCGTCGTCCTCCGTCCGCGGGAACGCCGTGACGCTGGGGGTCCCGGTGGCTGGGCTCCGACCCACGAACGCGGCGGCGTCGAACGCTTCACTGAGCGTGTCCCGAGTGAGAACGGATTCGGGGGGACCGTCGCCGTGAACGCGGCCGTCGGCGATCAGGACGATCCGGTCGCAGTACCGGGCCGCCATGTCAAGGTCGTGGA
Organism: Halorubrum tibetense; assembly: GCF_055396225.1. Lineage (NCBI taxonomy): Archaea > Methanobacteriati > Methanobacteriota > Halobacteria > Halobacteriales > Haloferacaceae > Halorubrum > Halorubrum tibetense. The sequence continues at coordinate 2,826,498 of NZ_AP043742.1, read as the reverse complement.
TCGCCGCGAGGGCGGCCCGGCCCTCGTCGACGAGGGACCGAACGAGTTCGAGCGTCGACACCGCGTGGTTCACGTCGAGGCTCGCGGTGGGTTCGTCCAGCACGACGACGGGCGTCCCCTGTGCGAGCGCCCGCGCGAGGAGGACCCGCTGGCGCTCCCCGCCGGACACCGCTCGGATCGACCGGTCGGCGAAGCGCTCGACGCCCGCGGCCGCCATCGCCTCGTCGACCGCGGCCACGTCGTCCGCATCGTGGCCCGAGAACCGGCCGAGGTGTGGCGTCCGCCCCATCTCGACGACGTGTCGCACGCGGAAGTCGAACGAGAGGCCGGTGTCCTGCGGGACGCTCGCCACCCGTCGCCCCGTCTCGGCCGCCGACAGCGCCGTGACCCGGTCGCCGGCCAGCCGGACCGTGCCGGCGTCGGGATCGAGCGTCCCCTTGATCGCCCGTAGCACCGTCGTCTTGCCCGCGCCGTTCGGCCCGACGAGCCCGACGAGCTCCCCGTGTTCGACAGTCAGGTCGACGTCGCGGACGGCGTCGAGGTCGCCGAAGGAGACCGAGAGGTCGCTGACGTCGACGGGCGGGGGCGCGTCCGTGTCCGATCCCGAGACGCCGGCAGCGACGTCGCCGGGAGCATCGCCGCTCACAGCTCGTGCACCTCGCGTTTCATCAGCAGGTAGATGAAGAAGGGCGCGCCGACCGCGGCGGTGACGACGCCGACCGGGAGCTCCGTCGTACCGTATCGAGCGACGGTGTCGGCCGCGACGAGGAACGCGCCGCCCGAGAGCGCCGCGGTGGGGAGTAACACCCGGTGGTCGGGGCCGACGACCAGTCGGAGCATGTGGGGGACGATCAGGCCGACGAAGCCGATGACGCCCGCGAACGCGACGCCGGCGGCGGTGATGAGCGCGCTGGCGGCCAACAGCAGCCGCTTCGTCCGCTCGACGTCGACCCCCAGGCCGTGTGCTTCCTCCTCCCCCAGGAGGAGGACGTTGAGGTCGCGCGCGTACGCCAAGAGCAGGACGAAAAGCGGCGGGACCACGAGCGCGGTGACCCCCACCTCCGTCCACGTCGCGCCGGAGAGGTGGCCCATCAGCCACGCCACGATCCGCCGGAGCGACTCCCCAGCCTGGAGCTGGAGGTACGAGATAACCGCGCCGAGGAACGTCTGGACGGCGACCCCGGCGAGCAGCAGGGTCGCCACCGGCGTCCGACCGTGGCGGGTCGCGATCGCGTACACCCCGAAGGCGGCCAGCAGCGCGCCGACGAACGCGAACAGGCTCACCCCCGCGCCGTGCGAGAGCCCGAGGTCGACCGCGCCGAGGAGGGGAAGCGTCACCGTCGTCGACAGCGCGAACGGGAAGACGATGAAGGCGACGGCCCCGACCGCCGCGCCGGAAGAGACCCCGATGATCGACGGGTCGGCCATCGGGTTGCGGAAGAACCCCTGCATCACGGTGCCCGCGGCGGCGAGCGCGAACCCGACGAGCGCGGCGAGCAGGATCCGCGGCAGCCTGACCCGGAGGACGATCCGCTGGTGGACATCGGCGATGGGGTACGAGAACGGGGATCGGTAGACGAACGTCGGCCGGGGGATCGTCAGCGATCCGGAGCCCGAGAGGACGCCCGTCCCGCTCGCCCCGCCGGTGCCGAACTCCACGCCAGCGGGGACGACGAGGGCGTTCAGCACCGCCTTGACCACCTCGGTAGGCGGGATCCGGACCGGACCGATACCCGCGCTGACGACGACGACGAGCGCGAGCGCGGCGGCTAGCGCTCCCGACCACGCCGCCGCCCGTCGCCAGATACGCATTCGATATACAACAAAACTTGTAGTAGGTAAATACTTATTGAATGAGTACCGTGCTGAACGCGATGCGACAGCGTTTCACGATCGTGATCGCCCTGCTCGTGACGACCGCCCTCGTGGGCGGCGTCGGGGGTGTGGCGGCGGGTGTACAGCCAACAGTCGACCACGCGGGTGACGCCGGACCGCTACAGGCGGACGACCCGACGGAGCCGGCGACGTGTGAGTTCCCGCTCGAACTGACCGACGCGACGGGAGAGACGGTGACGCTCGAGGAGCCGCCCGAGCGGATCACCACCACGAACCCGTCCGCCGCCCAGACCGTCTGGGAGCTCGGCGAGCGGGACCGCGTCGTCGGCGTGACGCGGTTCGCGCTCTACCTCGACGGGGCCGACGAGAAGGAGGACGTCTCGGGTGACTTCGGCGCGGATGTCGAACGCGTGGTCGGGACGGAGCCGGATCTGGTGTTGTCGCCGAACGCCTCGGCCGCGAGCGTCGAGCCGCTGCGTGAGGCCGGCCTAACGGTGTATCACTTCCCCGAGGCGACGTCAGTCGACGACATCGCCGACAAGACGACGACGATCGGCCAGCTCATCGACGCGTGTGCGGCCGCCGCCGACACGAACGAGGAGATGTACGACGCGGTCGAGGAGACCACGGACCGAACCGCAGACCTCGACCGACCCGCCGCGCTGTACCCGCTCGGTGACGGGTTCGTCGCGGCGAACAACACGTTCATCGACGAGATCATGCGGATCGGCGGGACCGACAACGTCGCCGCCGCGGAGGGCGACGGGTTCCCGCAGCTGTCCGACGAGGTCGTTCTCGAAACCGACCCCGAACTGGTCCTCGTGACCGATCCGGACGCGGCGATCCTCGACGAAGAGCCGTACGCGAGCACGACCGCCGGGATCGAGCGGAACTACGTGGTGATGGACGTGAACTACCTGAACCAGCCCGCGCCGCGCAGCGTCATCGAGTCGACTAGTACGCTCGCCGACGCGGTCGAGGAGCTACAGCCCACGACGGAGGAGGGCACGGACGACGCGGCTGATGACGACGCGATCGACGACGACGAGACGGGCGTCGAAGTGCCCGGCTTCGGCGTCGTTCCCGCGCTCGTGGCGGCGCTCGCGGCTGCACTGCTCGCGACGCGCCGTCGGGACTGATCGGTACCCGCGGCAGTTCGTTATATCCACCGTCGCGTCGGTCGAACGACGCGGCCGTTCGGATCCGAACGACGACGGAAGGGAAGGTGTCCGCGAGCCGCGAAACGCGCGGCCATTTCGGTTGAATCCGTTATATACCCTGGCCCATCAGGTGGCTGCGGAGCACGTCGGGCGTTTTCAGTCCGGCGTCGCTGTTGAGGAGGACGACCGTCTCGTCGCCGTCGAAGAACCCGTCCTCGGCGAGCGCCCACGCACCCGCGGGAGCGGCACCGCCCGTCGCGCCCACCTCGATGACCTCGTTCTGTGCGACCGCGACCGCGCTCGCGAGGATGTCGTCGTCGTCGACGGCCACCGCGTCGCCGCCGCTCTCCGTGACCGCCTCGACCGCGGCCGCGCCACCGGCGGGGTCGGGGATCTCCAGCTCGCCGCAGATCGTGTCCGGCGTCGACCACGGCTCCGGCTCGTCGCGCCCGCGGTCGACCGCGGCCACGACCGGAGCACAGCCGCTCGGCTGGGCCGCGACGAGCCGTGGGACCGACTCGATCGCCCCGATCCGCGTCAGCTCGACGAACCCTTTATAAACACCCGCGAGCACCTCGCCGGTGCCCGTCGGGACGACGACGACGTCGGGCGGCGTTTCGAGGTCGCCGACGAGCTCGAAGGCGACGGTTTTGATCCCCTCGTGTCGGTACGGCGTCGCGAACTCGTTCAGGTCGGTGTACTCAGTTGCCAGCTGCTCGTCGACGGCCGCCGCCGCGTCGGGGAACCGCCCGCCGACGACGCGCATGTCGCCCCCGTGGACGTTCGTCATCGCCTTGTTCGAGAACGCACACCGGGAGGGGACGAACGCGTACGACCGGAGGTCCGCCCGACCGGCGTACGCCGCCATGGACTGCCCGGCGTTGCCGGGGCTCGCGCAGGCGAGCGGCTCCACGTCGGCTCCCGTCGCCGCGACCCCCGCGACCGCCGTCATCGCGACGGACATCCCGCGGTCGATGACGGTGCCGGTCGGGTTCCGTCCCTCGTCTTTGACGTACACCGCGTCGACGCCGAGCTCCTCGGCCAGTCGCTCGGTCGGGACGAGCGGGGTCGACCCCTCGCTGGCGGAGCGCGCGTGCGACGCCGGGAACGGGAGGAGCGCGTCGAACCGCCAGTGACCGTCGCGAGAGCCCGACGCGAACAGGTCCGCGGGGTCGACCGCGTCGTAGTCGTAGGTCGGTTCGACGCGACCGACCTCGTCGGGGATCCCCGTCGGGTCCGCCGTCTCGTGAACCCGCCCTGACGAGCGACTCTCCAGCCCGCGGAACGCCTCCGTCGTCTCCATACCCGTCGTTGTGGCGCGCGCGACTAATCGCTTCCTTTCGCGGTGGCGGCGGACGTGCGAGGTTCGGGGACCACCGCCGGACCGGGACGACCGCGACGACGGGCGCGACGGTGTCGGCCGGAGCGCCCGGACCGTGTCCCGCCGCCGCTTATAAGTGGCCGGCCCGAACGACCGCGTATGGACGCAGACGCGATCGTCGTCGGCGGCGGGCTCTCCGGGCTCGTCTCGGCGACCCGGCTGGCGGCGGACGGCGCGGACGTGACCCTCCTTGAGCGGCGACCCGACCTCGGCGGCCGGGTCCGAACCCGCGAGGTGGACGGGTTCACGCTCGACCGCGGCTTTCAGGTGTTGTTCACGAGCTATCCCGCCGTCCGCCGCGAGCTGGACGTCGACGCCTTGGACCTCCGGGCGTTCTCGCCGGGCGCGACGATCTGCCGGCCGGGCTCGCGGGCGGTCCTGTCGGACCCGCTGCGGGAGCCGACCGCGGCGATCGAGTCCGCACTCAACCACGAGGTGTCGTTCTCGGACAAGCTCCGAACGCTCGCGTTGCGGTACGACCTCTCGAAACGGGGGGAACGCGAGTTCTTTTCCGGGCCCGACCGGTCGATCCGGGAGTACCTGACCGACTGGGGGTTCTCCGAGGAGTACATCGAGTACTTCGTCGAGCCCTTCTACGGCGGGATCACTCTCGACCGGTCGCTGTCGACCTCGAAACACGTCTTCGAGTACACGTTCCGCGCGATGGGCCGCGGGTCGATCGCGGTCCCGGCCGAGGGGATGGCCGCGATCGCGGACCAGCTCGCGACGCGGGCGCGGACGGCCGGCGTCGAGGTTCGGACCGGCGCGGACGTGGAGTCGGTCGACGTGGGATCCGGCGGCCGGTTCCGGCTCGGGTCGGGTGGCCCCGCCGACGGCGCGCGCGTCGAGCTGCTGGGCGGCGAGACGCTCGACGCAAGCGTCGTCGTGGTCGCGACCACACCGCCGGAGGCGCGGAAGCTGACGGGCGTCGAAACGGTCCCGTCCGACGGCGTCCCGAACGTCACCGCGTGGTACACGCTTCCGGCTGGGGTCGAGTTCGGGACGGGCAAGCGGATCCTGCTCAACGCGGCCGACGACGCGCCGAACGCGGTCGTCCCGATGAGCGAGGTCGCATCCGAGTACGCCTCCGCGGACCGCGCCCTGCTCGGTGCGACGTTCCTCGGCGAGGACGCTCTCGACCGCGACGACGACGCGCTCCGCGAGGACGTTCGCGACGCGCTGACGGCGTGGTACCCCGAGCGGGGGTTCGAGGGGATCGAGACGGTCGCGGTCGACCGGATCCCGTTCGCCCAGTTCGCGCAGCCGCCGGGCGTTCACGCGGGACTTCCCGACCCGGACGACCCGGACGGGCCGGTGGTTCTCGCCGGGGAGTACACCGAGTGGTCGGCGATCCAAGGGGCGATGGAGGGCGGGCAGCGGGCGGCGGCGGCCGCGGCGGAGTATTTATAAGCGGTACCGAGGCAGGAACGGGGCGGGACAGCGGAAACAAACGAAACGGGGATCGACCGGAGTCGGATTCTCGACGTGAACGGGTGTACTTAAAAGACGTACTCGTCTTCGTGACCCATCATCCCCTCGTCCTCGAACCCGCCGGAGTCGTCCTCGTCCATCGGTCCGCTCGTTTTGAACGCCTTGATACCCGTCGACAGCAGCTCCTCGATCGCCTCCTCGCGGTTGAGGAACTCGCCCTGCTCTACCATCTGCGTGATCTGCATCTCCAGGTGCTCCGGGACGGTTATCTCCACTCGTGGCATTTGCTGTTCAGGTCTAATGGGATAGAGTATATAAATGTAGCGTCGGAGATGTGTGTATCTCGAATAGATCCTACTAATACTGAAAATCGAGTTTTCGATATACGATTCACAGTTACTGTTTTGTGGATCTCCCCTGGTCCGCGACCCCGAGAGCGGTACCACTACCTTGCTCCGGCTGCTACGGGAGGTATGACCGACACCGGAGCCGACGGGGCGACGGCCGAGACGGAGGCGGCCGATGGCGAACCGACCGGCGACGCGAGCGCTGTTATCGAGGACCTCACCGATATCTACACGTCGTACGGCGGGGAGCGAGTTCCGCCGGGCCAACGGGAGACGGACCGGTTCCCGGTGCTCTCGAAGAGCGGAACGCCCTCGTGGGACCCGGAGGCGGACCGGTTCGAGGTCTGGGGTGCCGTCGAGACGCCTCTGACGCTCTCGCTCGCGGCGCTCCGCGAGCTCCCCGCGGCGACGCAGCGACAGGACTTCCACTGCGTGACGGGGTGGAGCAAGCTCGACTGTGTGTTCACCGGCGTCGAGTTCGCGGAGATCGTCGACCGGGCGGGCGTCCACGACGACGCCGAACACGTCCTCTTTCACGCGCTCGACGGGTACACGACGAACCTCCCGCTCGCGGAGTGTACGCGCGACGGCGTGTTGTTCGCGTACGGCTACGACGGCGACGACCTCCCCGCGGATCACGGCGGGCCGGTCCGCGTCGTCACCCCGCACAAGTACGCGTATAAGGGGGCGAAGTGGGTCTCAGGTGTCGAGTTCCTGACCGAGCGCGAGCTCGGCTACTGGGAGAAGCGGGGGTACAGCGACACCGCGAACCCGTGGAACGAGGAGCGGTACAGCTGATCGCGGAATCGCTGCCACGACCGCCGGAGTTGACACCCTTAATAGCCCCCGGGCCCGATCCCTTTTCAATGAAACCGGCGCGATCGGCGTCGTCCGCGACGCTCGTCAGTCGTACGACGGCGGTCGAGGAACCGTCGTTTGCGGCGGCGTTCGAGACCCTCCCGTCCCCGCGAACGACGTGGAGTGCGCCGGACGACGCCCTCGTGATCGGCGGCGGCGCGGCGGCGACGCTCACCGCGAGTGGCCCCGACCGGTTCGCGGCGATCCGGACGGCGAGCGAGGAGCTGTTCTCGGCGGGCGACGTCCACGCCGGGACGGAGGCGGCCCGTCCCCGCGTCTTCGGCGGGTTCGCCTTCCACGAGGGGGCGTGTGCGGGCGACCCGTGGTCGCCGTTTCCCGAAGCCCGGTTCGTGTTGCCCCGCGTCCAGCTCACGCTCGCCGACAACGGGGCGTGGCTCACGGTGACCGATGTGGGGGCGGACGCGTCGCCAGACGCGGTCGAAACGCGACTCGAGCGCGAGGTCGATAGGCTCGCCGCGCTCGGCGAGGGGGACGAGGACGCCCACGGAGACCCCCGCCGACCGCCCCGCCCCGGGATCAGCCGACAGCGGCGGACAACGAGCCGGGAGGCGTGGCACGAGAGCGTCTCGGCAGCGGTCGAACGCATCCGCGGCGGTGAGCTGCGGAAAGTGGTGTTGGCGCAGGCGCTGGAGGCCGACCTCGCGGCCGACTTCCCCCGGGCGGCGACGGTCGAACGGCTGGCGGAGAAGTACCCCGACTGCCACCGCTACTGTTTCGAGCCCGACGACGGCGAGAGCGTCTTTTTCGGTGCGACCCCGGAGCGACTGGTCTCCCTGCGCGGACGGACCGTCGAGACGGACGCGCTTGCGGGGACGACCGGCCGCGGCGAGACCCCGGCGGAAGACGAGTGGCTAGCCGAGGAGCTGCTGGCGGACGAGAAGAACGTCCACGAGCACACGCTCGTCGCGGAGACGGTCCGCGAGCAGCTGGAGCCGTACGCGGCGTCGATCTCCGCGGGGGAACGTCGGGTGCGGCGGCTCGCGACGGTTCAACACCTCCACACGCCGATCACCGCCGAACTGGACGCCGATCGCCACGTGATCGAACTCGTCGAGGCGCTTCACCCGACGCCCGCGGTCGGCGGGCTTCCCCCGACGCAGGCGCTGGAGACGATCCACGAGACGGAGCCGTTCGACCGCGGTTGGTACGCGGCCCCAGTCGGGTGGATCGACGCCGCGGGTAACGGCGCGTTCGCGGTCGCGATCCGCTCGGCGGTGGCGAGTCGACGACGTGCAACGCTGTTCGCCGGCGTCGGGGTCGTCGCCGACTCCGACCCGGACCGGGAGTGGGACGAGATCCAGCTCAAGTACCGACCGATCCTCGACGAGTTGGAGGACGGCGGGGAACGCCGAGAGGAGCGGAGCAGTAGGGACGGCGGGGAACGTCGAGAGGAGCGGAGCAGTAGGGACGGCGAGGCAGGTGGAGCCGGCGACGCCGGCGACAGCGACCCGAGCGAGGGTCGCGGGAGCTACTGATACATCTTCAGCGGCTCGGCCTGCGTGCTCTCCTCGGTCGCCTGCCGCATCCGCTCGGCGAGCTGCTGTTTGGCGTCTCGTATCTCCGTCGCCTGATCGACGAGCCCGTCGGTCGGCGTCTCCGTCCCGGCGATCGGGTCGATCCCGTCCACGATCAGCGTCCGGGACGCCTCGGGGTCGGGGAACTGCGGGTCGGATTCGACGATCAGGCCGACCCCGTCGCGGCCACGTTCGAGTGCGTCCGAGAGCATCGCCCCCGTCGGGCCCGAGATGAGCCCCGATTCCGGCGGGTCCTCGACATCGGCGTCGGCGAGCCGCGACCCACCGTCGCCGACCGTGACGCCGTACAGCGCAGGAGGCGACGTCTCCCGCTCGCTCGGTCGCCCGGAGAGGAACACCGGGAACGTCCCCGTCTCGTCGAACCAGTCCGAGAGACAGTCGGCGAACGTCGCGGCCGCAGACGGGTTCACCGGAACGTCGCTCTGGAGGACGACCAGTCCGGCGTCGGGTGCGGCGTACAGCCGGACCGGCGTGGTCACGCCGGTCGCACCCTCCCGATAGACGGCGACCTCCGGCAGCCCCTCGCAGTGGACGTTCGCGTAGTGGCGCATCTCGTGGACGTCCACGAGGTGGTCGGCCGCGATCTTCCCGACGAGCCCGACCCCGGGGAACCCCTCTACAAGCACCGGTCGGTCGAGCTCTATCGCGTCGTCGACGATGGAGATCTGCGCCATGCCGTCGAGTACGGTAGGGGGGATGTTAAGCCTCTGGCGGCCGCGGCGGGGATCGACGGTCGGCCGACCGGCGTCCGAAACCGTCTAATCGGGGCAGGCGGTACGGACGGGTATGAACCCGCTTGAGCGGTATGAACCGCTCGTGGACGACGTCGAGGCGTTCCGGGCGGCCTGTGATCGGCCGCTCCCGTCCGTCGTCCGCACGAACACGCTCGCCGCGACGCCCGCACGCGTCCGTGAGGCGTTCGCGGACGCGGGCGTCACCTACGAGCCGGTAGACTGGCACGACGGCCTCTTCCGACTCCCCGACGGGAACCCCGGCGGCAACTGGCCCCACGTCCACGGCTGGACCCACGGCCAAGAGGAGGTGTCGGTACTCCCGGGACTCGCGCTCGACGCGCGGCCCGGCGACCGGGTGTGGGACGCGTGTGCGGCCCCCGGGAGCAAAACCACCCAGATCGCCGACGACATGGACGACACGGGAACGCTCGTCGCCAACGACAACAACCTGGGCCGGCTCTCCGCGCTCCGACACAACGCGGAGCGGCTCGGGGTGACGAACGCCGTCGTCACGAACCAGGACGCTCGAAACTTCTCCCTGAAACCCCTCGCGTTCGACGAGTTCGACCGCGCGCTTGTCGACGCCCCCTGCTCGTGTGAGGGCACGTGCCGGAAGAACCCCGACGTGCTCGACCAGTGGACGTACGAGCACGTCGAGGCCGTCGCCGGGATCCAGAAGGGAGTCCTGACGCGGGCCGTCCAGGCGACTCGGCCGGGCGGCACCGTCGTCTACTCCACCTGCACGTTCGCGCCTGAGGAGAACGAGGCGGTCCTCGATCACGTCCTCGACGCGACGGACTGCGAGCTCGTCGCGTTCGATCTCCCCCTGGAGACCGTTTCCGGGGTCACGGAGTGGGACGGCGAGACGTACGACGAGTCGGTCACGCGCGCCCACCGGGTGTACCCGCACCACAACGACACCGGCGGGTTCTTCTGTGCGAAGCTGCGCGTCGGCGGCGAGACCGAGGCCGAGCCGGCGGCGTCCGACCCCGCCGAGGGCGAGGTGGGCGCATGAGCGACGACGCACCCACCAACGACGGCCAGCGCTTCGATCGGCTTCCGGAGAGGCCGGCGGACCGCGAGGTCGAGGGGCGCGCGAGCCGCGAGGAGGTGCTCGACTGGTGGGACGACCGGTTCGGGATCGGGCGTGACGTGCTCGGCGAGTACACGTTCTGGGAGAAGGGCGCGGGGAAAGTGTGGGTGTTCAACGGCGAGGCGACGGACCCCAGTCGGGTGGAGGCGATCGGGATGACGTTCCTCCGGACGCGACAGGAACACTGGAAGCCGACGACGCGCGCGGTCCAGCGGTTCGGCGAGCACGCCACGCGTAACGTCGTCGAGCTCGGCCCCGAGGCGGCCACCCGGTTCGTCGCGGGCGAGGACCAGGACCTCGCCGAGTGGGACGGCGACTGGGGGTATCTGATAGTCGCCCACCGGATCGCGGGCGAACGGGCGCCGATCGGGGTCGGACTGTACCTCTACGACGAGCTGCGGTCGGTAGTGCCGAAGGGGAGTCGCGCGGAGCTGTCGCCCGTCGAGTGAGGCGTCGCCCGGTTGCCGGGTTGGCCGCCGGGCGGGCCACAGGATGGACCGCTTTCCGGAGACCGGCTCAGTACGGGGGCGAGGTGAACCCGTCGGCGTCGCCGGTCGGCCGGACGCCGATCCCGTGGAAGTCGCTGTCGGGGTTGTCGCCGTCGGGCTGGACCATCTCCACGCGCTCGCGCGACTCGATGTCGAACACCGCGTAGCCGGGATTGATCCCGGTGGCGGCGTGCGGGTCGCCCGAGAGCGGGTTCGGGCCGCGCGTCGTCACGAACATGTACTCCCCGTCGGGGGAGGCCCACATGATGTCGGGCGCGTCGGACTCGGTGGGGTCGTCCGACTGCTCGGGGCCGAAGGCGTCGATCTCCTCGATCACTTCGTCCGTCTCGGGGTCGATGATCAGCCCGTCGTTCGTCTCGCGGTTGAGCACCCACAGCTCCTCGCCGTCCGGCGTGAACCAGAACCCGTGCGCGTCGACTCCCTGCGTCGACTCGACGGTAGTCACCTCGTCTTCGGCGGTGTCGTACACGTAGAAGTCGCCGACGCCGTCGGCCGCGAGCGGGTCCTCGTCCGGGTCGGCGTCCGGGTCCGAGGGGAGCCCCGCGGTGAGGTAGAACTTCTCCTCGGTCGGGTGTGGCACCGTCCCGCAGTTCGTCGGGATCTCCTCGCCGGCGTACGCGCGGTCGACGGAGAAGTCGTCGTGGTCGACGACTACGAGCGCGGCGTCGTAGTAGCTCGGGCCGACCGTGTGCAGCGACCGACCGTCCTGGGCGTACTGGTGACAGATCGGCGACCCGTCCTCGATCCCCGCGTCGAGCACCGTCTCGTTCGCACGGAGGTCGATCGCGTCCACCTGTTCGAACTCCTCGTTCTCCAGGTCGGCGTCGACGCGGACGATCTCCTCCTCGCCGATAACGTCGACGTGGATGAACTCGTCGTCCGGCGAGAAGCCGGCGAAGTGCGAGCCAGCGCCGGTCTCGAGGTTCGCCACGAGCTCGCGGTCCTCGGTGCGGTAGACGAGCGTCCGCGCGCCCGCCGTACACGCCACCGCCGCGTACTCGTAGTCGGAGGTGTAATCCACCATGTGCGGCACCTCGCCGCCCTCCGCGCCGGTGTCGATCTCGTCGACCGCCTCGAAGCCGCCGTCGCCGTCCGGCTCGTGGATGTATATCGTGTTCGTCCCCTGGTCCGCACCCCAGATCTCGTAGCTGCCGTCGACCGCCTCGTCCGCACAGCCCGCCAGGCCCGCCAGGCTCGCGCCCGCGGCCCCCGCAAGGAACGTCCGCCGTGTCGTCTGATCCATAGTGTATCCAGCTCCGGGTGGGGAAACTAAACGGTGTCGGTAGTGGCATCGAGATGCCGAGGTAGAGGCTCCGTAGTTCCGCTATTCGGCAGAATAGCGTTGTCACAGGTACGTGCATATATTACCCATAACGCGGACGCTGCTCGACACCCGTTCGACCGGGGATCGACCGGCTTCAACGTCGATCTCGGCCGACCGACGGATCCGACCGCGTCACCGCTCACGGTAGCGGGGGTACCCACGGACAGCCTCTTTTCCGTTCCGCCGTAGTGTCCGATATGCCTGTCTCGTGCCGTGCCACCCGGTCGTCACGTGGGTACGCGTTCCCGAGCGAACTCCTCCTCGAGGTGACGGCCCCGGAATGACGCCGCGGACCACGAGGCGTCACCGGGCCGCCGGACGACTGGCGGCGTTCGTCCTCGTCGTCGGTGTCGTCCTGGCGGCCGGACTGACCGCACCCATTGGCCCCGCGTTCGCCGGCGATAATCCCGGGCTCCTCGGGTTCGATCCGGACGAGGCCGACGCGGACCGCGGCGAGACCGTCGAGGTGAACGTGTGGTTCCGCGCCATGGGTGGCTACGACGACGACGGCGTCGTCGCCTACGAGTACACGGTCGCGTACGACCCCGACGTGTTGACCGCCGTCGATGTCGAACCGGGACCCTGGCTGGAACGCGGCGAGGAGACGAGCGTGCGCCACGGAACGGCCATCGACGAAGCGAACGGAACGGTGACCGTCGCGGCGGAGCGCGACCCGCCGGCGGGCGGCGTCGGCGACACCGCGGCCGACCGGACCCCGACGGCGACGATCACGTTCGAGGTGCCCGACGACGCGCCCGCGGCGGACGCGGTGATCGGGATCGCCGACGCCGAGGCCCAGCTGCTCCAGTACCCGCTTCCGGTGTTGACGACCCGCGAAGCCGTCATCGAGGTGGCCGGCGGCGGCGAGGAGCGGCTCCCGATCGCGGACGAGGACGGCGGCGACGGCGAGGGTGCTGACGTGACCCTCTCGGAGGGGACCGCGGACGACGCCGAGGGAGACGACACCGAAGGAGACGGCGACGGGGAGGACCCCAGCGTCCTTACGGTCGGAGGGATCCTCGCGCTCGGCGTCGCCGCGCTCGGCGTGCTCGTTGTCGGGCTGGTTCGACGGATCCGCTGACCCGCCACTTATGAATCCGTCTCCTGAAGCGTCCCTCCACCGAGCCCCTCCCACTCGACGCGGTACCCGAGCCGGGAGAGGGCGGCGCTCGTCTCGCCGATCCCGTACTCGTCGAGGACCGCCTCGGCGGCGGCGAGCGTCATACCGGAGTCGAGCTCGTCGGCGACCGTCTCCAACACCGCGGGACGGACCAGCGTCCGCCCCACGCGCTCGTGGGCGGGGAACCGCGCCCCGTCGAGCGCCTCGACGCCCGTCCCGTACCCCTCGGCGACGGCTTCGAGGGTCACCACGTCGTCGTCGGGGACGATCTCGGCCGGGAGCGCCGCTGCCGCTTCCGCGACGAACTCGGACTCGTACTCGCGTAACACGTCGACGACGCGCTTCACCCTGACCCGGCCGGCGTACGTGACGACTCGGTGGTCGCGGGCGGCGATCTCCTCGCCGACACCGAGACTCTCGTCGACCGCGACGAGGAGGTCGACGTCCTCCACGTCCGCGAGCTGGCCGAGCTTCTTCTCGACGTACTCGGGCGTCCAGAACCCCATCACCTCGAAGTAGAGCCGGAAGTCGGCGTGGTCGTAATCGAACGCGAAGTCGGGGATCATCACCCGCGTGCCGGTTTCGAGCGGCTCCGGCTCGCGAACGAGCGTCCAGTCGAGGTCGAGCGCGCGGAACCGTCCGGCGAAGTCGGCCTCGACGCCGCTGTCGAAGTCGGGCTCCGCCACGGGGTCGACCCCGGGGACGCTCACGTCGCGCTCGGAGAGCGTCATCGTCCGCTCCGTTCCTCGGTCGTCGATCGTCGCCTCCAGCCGCCACTCGGCCGTCTTCGCGACGGTACGGAGGAGCCGCGCGAACGCGGTGCCGTACCGCCGCGTCCGGCGAAACAGCCGATCCGGCCCGGTGACGACCAGCTCGCGGCCGTCGTCGGTCCGTCGGAGCTCGTACAATAGCCCGAGGCGTTTGACGGCGCTCACGAGCGCCTTGGGATCGGCGGAGCGGACCCGGACCTCGGTCGCGTCGAACAGCGCAGTCTGGGCGAGCGAGAGGTTGTACTGGTCGAGCAGCGTGTCGGGGCCCCACCGCACGTCCGCGTCTACGAGCACCTGTCGCGTGTCGCGGTCGGCGTAGAGGTCGTCGTCGATCACTTCGGAGTCGACACCCAACCCGTCCGCGGCCCGTTCGATCGCCCGGTCGCGTGTCGATTCGCTCGCCACGCCGACCGCTTCGGCCGCCTCGAACGCGGCCCGCCGGACGCGCGGTGGCGGGACCGTCGCGCGCGTCTCGAAGGTACACTCGCGCTCGACGAGCGCGGCCAGCCCACGGACGAGCTTGAAGTCGTCGGCGTCGGCCTCGATCCCGTCAAGCGCTTCGGAGAGCACCGCGCGGGGTTCTCCGACCGACGCCTCGAACGCGCCGAGCACGCGCGCGGCGAGCGGGCGGTGCTCGCGGTCGACGAACTCGGGGCGGTACCCGCCGCCGGCTCTCGACACGCGGAGGAGGTCCTTGCGTAACACGGTCGTCGGTTGACGGCGAGCACTGATAAAGAGTCGAACCGGTACGGGCGGATTCCCGGCCGCCGAGAGCGCGGGACTGCGTTAACTCCCCCGAGCGAGGACGTCGAACCGTAATGACTGGCCTGCACGCGTTCGGTCGACGAACCGCTTCGAGACGGGCGTTCCTTTCGACGGCTGCCGCGGTCGGTGCCGCCGGCCTCGCCGGCTGTGCCGGCGCGCCGTCTCAGGGTGTCGAAGCGGAGGAACCGACCGAGGAGACGGTAACGGCCCAGCCGGAGCAGTGGTCCGGGAGCGACTCGACAGCGGTCGAGACGGAGTACCCGTATACCGCGCCGCCGACGACCGTCGACCTCGACGAGCGCGACGGCGCGGTGACGCTCTCGACCCGGGCGTGTCGCCATCAGCTGCTCGGCGAGGACGCGCGGGGCGGCCCGTGGGAGCTCCCCGAAGTCTGGGGCTGGGAGACGGCCGAGACGGAGCCGAGCGTTCCCGGCCCGGTGCTCAGAGTGACCGAGGGAACGGAGATGGAGCTCACCTACGACAACACGCGGCACAACCGGGCACACACGTTCCACGTCCACGCGCTCCGGAAGAGCTGGATGGACGACGGTGCCCCGACCACGACCGGGAAACAGGTCGGCCCGGGGGAGGAACACACGTACGAGATCACCGCCAACGTCCCCGGTACCCACCTCTACCACTGTCACTTCCAGACGCAGAACCACCTCGATCTGGGGATGTACGGGATCCTCCGGGTGGACCCCGTCGACTACGAGCCGCCGGACAAGGAGTTCTTCCTGACGGTGAAAGACTGGGACACCCGACTCTCGGCGTCGACGGCCGGCGGCGACGTCTCCTTCTCGCATCGGGACCGAAACCCCGACGCGTTCACGGTGAACGGGCGTTCCGCGCCGTACAGCCTCCACCCGGAGGAGGGGTCGCCGATGATAGTCGAGCAGGGGGACCGCGTGCGGATCCACCTGACGAACAACGGGTACGAGACCCACTCGATGCACACGCACAATCATCGCTTCGAGGTCGTCGAGAAGGACGGCGGGGTGATCCCCGAGTCCGCCCGCTACGCCGAGGACGTGGTGCCGATAGCGCCCGCGGAGCGGAAGACGATCGAGTTTACCGCCGACGCCGACCCGGGGATCTACGCGCTCCACTGTCACAAGGTGAACCACGTGATGAACGGCGACACCTACCCGGGCGGGATGCTCACCGGACTCGTGTACGAGGACGCCCTCGACACGGAACAGTTCGAGGCGCTGATGGACCTCGCCGGATACGAGGGCTGATCCCGTTCGACCGGAACGTGATCGATGTGCGGCAATCAGCGGCCCCCCACAACCCGGAACCGCGGCGTCAGCGGTCCATCAGCTCCCGCTTCAACTCGCCGCTCACCGTCGGAAGGTCGCCGATGAACTCCCGCACGACCGTCCGTTCGATCCGCTGGAGGGTCTCGCTACACGTCGACTTCGCGATCCCAGCCTCGGCCGCGAGTTGGGTCTGCGTACACCCCCGAGGCACGTCGTAGTAGCCACACTCGACGGCCGTCACGAGGAGGTCGAGCTGGTTCTCCGTGAGGAGCCGGCTCGGGTTTACGCGCTGACGAACGAACTCGACGTCGTACTCGAGTCCCATCGCACGGAGCTGGTCGCCGAACGCCGACAGCCGATCGTGTGCGCCGGTGGCGTCGAGCGTGGCGACACCGTCGCTGATCTCGACCGGCATCTCGATCGGTATCCCGGCCTCCCGTGCGGCGGCGAGAAGTAGGGGGGCCGACGCCTCGATCTGAACGGTGGCGTCCGACGCCTCGCGGACCATCACGGAACACTCAACAAGCCCGGTGTGGTCGTCCATCGCAGCGAGCACTTCGTCGACCGGTCGGCCGGTGATCCGGACGAGGGCGAACCCGGCGTTCTCGCCGGGGGTCGCGGACAACACGCGGAACACCGCGTCGGGGAACGCGCGTGAGACGTCCGCGATCCACGGGCCGTCGGGTAGGTCGACGAGGAGACGGATGCGTGCCATATGTGGGCCGACCGACTGAACGCCGGCCGAACGGCGAACCCTGTGTCCTGTCTCGTAATAAGCGTGTCCGACCCGCGGCACGCGGCGGGCCGGTTCGACGGCCCCGCTCAACAACAGAACATGAACGGATAGACGAGCGCGACCCTGTCGCCGTCCTCGAGGACCGTGTCGAACCCGCGTTCGTTCTCGTTGAACCGACCGTTCACTAGGATCCGGGCGTACGCGACGGTCTGCTCGCCGACCGGGTTTTTGCGCCAGGTCCCGGGGAGCTCCTCCGGCGTCGGGGCCCACCCGCTGTGGGTCGACTCCGCTTCCGTCTCGGCGATCAGGAGCTCCTGGAGCTCGGGGTACTCCTCGAACAGCTCGTCGAGGAACGCCCGGAGCGTGTGGCCCCCGAACGCGTACTCGAACTCGTAGGTGCCGTCGAGCTCGCGGCGCACGTGGCCAGTACATCTGACGGTGAGGGTCGTCTCGGCCGGCTCGGATGCCGTCGTGTTCCCCGTATCGGATGTCGCCGCGTCCGCGGAATCGGCGGCAGTCCCGTCAGTCGTGCGCTCCTCGGTCTTCGTGGGCATGTTCCGGCGTACGGCAGGGGACGGCGTAAGCGGCGACCCGAACGTGTTCGCATACGACGCCCCTGTCGACTCACACGTCCGCTACCGCCGACTCACACGTCCGCTACCGCCGACTCACGCGTCTCTCCGCCGACGACCGTCAGATCCGGGTCCGGAGACGGCTCACCGCCGCCGACCGGCGACCCGCTCCTCGGCCGTCTCGGCGCTGACGAGCTCGTACAGCATCGCGCGTCCGCCGTCCGCCTTCGGGCGGAGCACCCGGCCGAGCCGTTGGGTGAACTCCCGCTCGCTTCCCGAGCCGGAGAGCACCACGGCGACGTTGGCGTCGGGGACGTCTACCCCCTCGTCGAGGACGTTGGCGGCGACTACCCGGGAGTAAGTCCCGTCGCGGAACCGTTCGAGGACCTCGCGGCGCTCCGCCGCGCCCGTCTCCGCGGTGATCGCCGGGATCAGGAACCGCTCCGAGATCCGATAGACGAGGTCGGTGTGGGCGGTGAACACGATGACGCGGTCCTCGCGGTGCCGGTGAAGCAGGTCCGCGAGCCGGTCGAGCTTCCGTTCGGCGTTCATCATGATCTCACGGGCCGCCGACTTCGCGAGCAGCGCCTCTCGGGCGCGGGGATCGTTCCCGGAGCGCAACACCAGCTTGCGGTAGTCCTCGCCGCTGGTGAAGGTGATCCCCGACTCGCGGAGGTACTCGACGAAGACGCCCTGTTTCGCCTCGTATCGCTCCCGTTCGGCCGGAGTCAGCTCCACCTCGATCCGACGGACGTCGTATGGGGCGAGATGCTCGCCAGCGAGGTCGTCCACGTCGAGCGAGTAGACGCGCTCGCCGACGAGCTCGGCGATCGTCTCGTGGGCACCATCGGGCCGCTCGAACGTCGCTGTGAGGCCGAGCCGGGCGGGGGCGGCGAGCAGCCGGGCGATATCCCGATAGCCCTCTCCGCCGAGGTGGTGAACCTCGTCGAAGACCACGAGCTCGAAGGCGTCACCAACGGCCTCGGCTTTCAGATACGCCGAGTCGTACGTCGACACCGTGATCGCCTCCTGGCGCTGCTCGCCGCCGCCGAACCGGCCGATCGGCACGTCGAACTCGGTCGCCAGCTCGCGTTCCCACTGGTCGAGGAGGTCGACCGTGGGGACGACGACCAGCGTTGGAACGCCGAGCTCGACGATGGCCCGGATCGCGATCACCGTCTTCCCGGCCCCCGTCGGCAGTTCGAGCACCCCCCGGTCGTCAGCGGATCGCCACGCGGCGAGCGCGTCCGCCTGGTACTCGCGGAGGTCGTAGTCGGTGGTGAGACCGAGCCCCTCGCGATCGCCGTCGAACACCCGGTCCTCGACGTGGACCCCGGCGACCGAGAGCGCGCGACGGATCGCCGCGTATCGGTACGCGGGGGCCCGGGCGATCCCGGAGCGGGGATCCGCCTCGACGCCGGGAAGCGGCGGGAGCCGACCCGCGTCGTCCCCGTCGGCGTCCACGCGGATCGTTCCGTTCTCGTAGCCGAGCCGGACCGTCATCGGTCGTGGTAGCCGGCGGACTGATAAAGGACCACCGCCTCGCTCCCCCTATGCGCGCGGCCGAACTCGACCCCGAACTCGCGGCGGTCATCGACGAGCTCGAAGGTCTCGGGCTCCCCGACTGGCACACCCTCTCCGTAGACGCCGCCAGGGAACTGGAGGACGAGGTGTTCTCCGGCGATCCGGAGCCGCCGGTGGCGACCGTCCGCGATCTGGCGTTCGACGGCCCGCACGGCCCGGTTCCCGTTCGGGTGTACCGACCGCCCGCGGCGGTAGCAGGAGGTCCGGCCGACGGAACCGCGGATCGAGCCGGAAAAGCGACCGACACCGACGGAGGCACCGCGACCGTTGACGACGCAGCCGATGCCGAGGGCGCACCGACGCTCGTTCACTTCCATGGCGGCGGGTGGACGCTGGGAACGCTGGACTCCGTCGACGGGATCTGTCGCGAGCTCGCGACGCGTGCGGCCGCGGTCGTGGTCTCCGTCGACTACCGGCTCGCGCCGGAACACCCGTTCCCGGTGGCCGTCGACGAGGCGGTAGCGGCGGCCGAGTGGGCCACGGACGTCGCGGCGTCGTTCGGCGGCGATCCCGCCCGGGTCGGCGTCAGCGGGACGAGCGCGGGGGCGACCCTGGCGCTCGCGACGGCGCTTCGTGTCCGGGAGTACGGCGGCCCGTCGCTCGCCGGACAGTTCCTGTTGTACCCGATCGCGGGGCACGGATTCGACACCGACTCCTACCGGGAGAACGCCGCCGGCCCGCTGCTGACGCGCGAGGACATGCGGTGGTTCTACGACCAGTACCTCCGGAGTCCCGTCGACGCGGCCAACCCGTTCGCGGTGCCGTTGCGCGCGGATGACTTGGGCGACCTCCCGCCCGCGACGGTCGTTACCGCCGGGTTCGACCCGCTACGGGACGACGGGTTGGCGCTCGTCGACCGGTTCGAGACGGAAGGGACTCCGGTGGAGGGGCGCCACTACCCCGCGATGGCACACGGGTTCTGTAGCCTTTCGGACCGCGTCGCGGTCGCGGAGGCGGCGCTGTCGGCGGTCGCCGACGACATCCGATCGCGGCTCTGAACGCGCGCGGTTCGATCCCCGGCTCCCCTCGGTCGACGGTCGCCGGTACCCTCAAGGGATCCGAGCCGAACGTCCCGGACATGAGTCTCATCGGGTCGCTTATCGCGTTCGTCGTCGGGCTGCTCGTCGGGGGGTTGGCCATCTTCATCGCCGCCAGCGTCGTCACCGACACACGGGACTACAGTCACGCCGTGTTCACGGCGCTTTTCGGCGCGATCGTGTGGGGCCTCTCGGAGCTCCTGCTGTCGTGGATCCCGCTCGTCGGCGAGTTCATCCCGCTAGTCGCGTGGATCTGGATCATTCGACGACGGTACGGATCGTCGTGGGTCCACGCGGCGATCATCGGGTTCATCGCCTGGGGTGCCGCGATCCTCGTGCTGGCGGTCCTCCCGCTCGCGGGTGTCACCGACGCCGTCGGCGTGCCGTTCACCTCGGCCTCGATCACGCTTATGTGAGACCCTCCTCGCGAGTGATAGCGCAGCGGAACGTGCCGACGAAGGCTCAAGTTTCTGCCGGTGGTAGTGCCTGATAGGTGTCCACAAGGATGACTGAGCCGGAACCGCGACCAGAGACGTGGTTGATCGATATGGACGGTGTGTTGATACGTGATGATGCGGCCCTCCCAGGAGCCGACGCGTTCATCGATCGGATCCGAGAGCACGGACGAGAGTTTCTCGTTCTCACCAACAACTCGATGTACACGCGGCGTGATCTGGCTGCTCGTCTCTCCGATGTGGATATCGCGGTCCCGGAAGATCGGATTTGGACCTCCGCGGTGGCGACGGCACAGTTCCTCGCGAACCAGATGCCGGAAGCCTCGGCGTACGTGATCGGTGAGGCTGGACTGAAGACGGCGCTACACGACGTCGGGTACACGCTTACGGACACCGACCCGGACTTCGTCGTTCTGGGCGAGAGTCGGACGTACTCGTTCCAGACCATCACCGAGGCGGTCCAGTTGGTCAATGCCGGCGCGCGGTTTATCGTGACGAATCCGGACGCGACCGCCCCATCGAGTGATGGTCCGCTACCGGCGACAGGGTCGGTTGCGGCGCTCATCACCGAATCAACCGGTACGGAACCGTACTTCGTCGGTAAACCCAACCCGATCATGATCCGGAGCGCGCTGAATCGGATCGGGGTCCACTCGGAATCCACGGCGATGGTCGGCGACCGAATGGATACGGACGTGGTGGCCGGGATCGAGGCCGGGCTGACGACGTATCTCGTCCTCACCGGATCGACGGGTCGTGAGGACGTGGCGGAGTACGCGTATCGGCCGACCGAGGTCGTCGACTCGGTTGCCGACCTTGTCGATATCGTCTAGACACGCCGCGTCGCCATCCCCTTCCGTTACCGACCAAGACCGTGACCCGACGCCGACGCACGCGTGCGGCAGCGGATCACCCCGAAATTATTAGAACAGCGCCTCGCTCGCGTCGAGGACGTGAGCCGGGCCGCCAACCTCCCAGACGTCGGTGTCGATCCCGATCGCGTCTATCCGGGACCGAACCGTGTCGACGTGCTCGGGCCGGGTGTTGACGTACACCGACGCGCCCGTGTCCGTCGAAAAGTGAACGTCGACGCCCTCGTTCTGTAGCTCTCGGACGGCGTTGAACACCTCGATCGTCTCCGGCTGCCAGTACACCCAGCCGGCCGGCCCGGTCATCGTCGTCGCCGTCAGCGACAGGGAGTCGCGCTCGGCGGTGCCGTAGATCCGGGCGAAGTCCCCCTCGCGGAGCGCGTCCTTCATCTCCACGAGCTGGTCCTGTACGTGGGCGGTCCGCGCCTGCATCATGTGGCTGGCGGCGGCCTCGCGGTGTGCCTCCTCGGTCTCTTTATACGCCGGGACGTGCGCCGCGACGATCCGGAGGTCCGTCTCGGGGTCGAACCCGTCCGATCCCTCCCCGACGTCGAGCCGATACGAGCGACAGTCCTCGTCGTTGAGACCGGCTTCGAGCACGGAGTACGCGCCCGTCACCGACCGCGCGGCCGACGAGGAGCCGCGGCGGGCGACCGTCGACACCTCGGGGAGGCTCATGTCGAGGCCGGCCGCCTCGGTCAACGCCAGCGCCGCCGCGGCGAACCCAGAGGAGGAGGAGCCGAAGCCGATGTTCGACGGGAAGGAGTTCTCGCTCACGAGCCGGACCGGGTGGTCGAAGCCGGCGAGCTCGCGGACGTGGTCGACGACCATGTCGATCCGCTCGGCGGCACGCCCGTCCACTTCCTCGTCGCCGATGACGTAGGTGTCCTCGCTCGCGTCGGGCTCCCACTCAACGGTCGTTGTGGTCGCTGTCGGCGCGGTACAGAGGCTGATGCTGTCGTGGTACGGGAGCCGCAGCTGTTCGTCGCGCATCCCGTGGTACTTGACGAGCCCCTGGATCGGGTGGGCTCGCGCGGTGACTTTCTCGCTCATACCTCCCGAAGCGGCCGGCGGCGGATTAGTCGTTGCGATGGGCGGGAGGCGCGGAGGACTGACCGAGCGGACAGGCGGGACGGACGACAGCGACGCGGATGAGCGAGACGGACGACAGCGACGCGGATGAGCGGGACGGACGACAGCGACGCGGATGAGCGAGACGGACGACAGCGACGCGGATGAGCGAGACGGACGACAGCGACGCGGACGGCTCCGTCGAGATCCGCGACGAGCGTTAGATCCGAGCCCGATCCTGATCCCGCACAGTACCGTGGGGGCGATCATGGATGGCGGGCGTGAATTGTCGGATCGCTGGTGACGAGATCGTACTTATAAGCGCTGTGAGCGACAGCGACGGCCACTTATAAGATACGACGCGTCGACGACGCCGGTTCGAGGGAGTCGCGGTCGGCGGTCGCCGCCGGATCCTCGGGTGGTCGCGTTCAGTACGACTCCGAAGATCAAGCGTAAGTCGACTTCCCGTTCGAGCGACCGCGGAGGTTGGAGGCTGATACGTAGCGGGACAGCCGGGACAACGCATATCAGTGCGCGCGTGTCTACCGTTTATATGAACTACAGGAACGACCGCGTCTCG
Organism: Halorubrum tibetense; assembly: GCF_055396225.1. NCBI lineage: Archaea > Methanobacteriati > Methanobacteriota > Halobacteria > Halobacteriales > Haloferacaceae > Halorubrum > Halorubrum tibetense. The sequence continues at coordinate 2,803,448 of NZ_AP043742.1, read as the reverse complement.
ATCGCGCTCGGACTCCTCGGCATCCTCCTCTCGCTGCTTCTCATCGTCCGAGGCCTCGGCGTCCTGTGATCCGCCGGACTGGCGATACGACGACGATGAGGGAGCCGTTCCGTCCCCGCGACGACGACGCGATCGAGGGGAACCCTTTTTGAGGAATCGGGGGGAACTCCGGGTATGACCGAGTACACCGTCGAGTTCGTCGGCACCGGCGAGACGATCGAGGTGGCCGACACGGAGACGATCCTCAAACCCTGTATCGAGGAGGGGATCGCCCAGGAGTACTCCTGCCGGGTCGGCATGTGTCTCGCCTGCTCCGCCGAGATACTCGAAGGCGAGGTGACTCAACCGGCCGCGCGCGGGCTCACCGACGAGGAGGCCGAGCGGTTCGCGCTCACCTGTATGGCGCGGCCGCAGTCGGATCTGAAACTCGACCGCGGCACGTACCCGCCGAGCATCGAGGAGGAGGCGGACGTCGGGGCGAGCAGGGACGCCGGCGCTGCCGCTGACGACGACTAACGCTGACCGCCGTCGGCCGTATTTATATCCCCCGCTCCGGTAGCACCGTGCATGGCGGATCTCCTGACGGTCGTCGCGATCACGGGAGCGGCCGGCCTCGCCACCGGGCTCGGCGCGATCCCGGTGTTCGCCCGAGCCCGCGTCACCCACCGGACGTACGACGCCGCGTTAGGCCTGGCGGCGGGGCTAATGGTCGCGGCGAGCGTCTTCGGGCTGGTGCTTCCGGGGATGGAGGAAGGGACGCTGGCCGCCGTGATGGCCGGCGTGTTTCTCGGCGGACTCGCGCTTCTGGGCGGCAACTACGCCATCCCGCACCTCCACGCGCAGTACCGCGAGTGGATCCCCGAGGGCGGCGCGACCGACGATGACGCGGCATCCATGAGCGACGGGCGTGCCGCCGCCGTCGACGACGCGACCCCGGAGGTCGTGACGGAGGCGTCGCTCGGCGACCCGACCGCGCCGGTAGACGAGCCGGACTCCGCGCTCCGCAAGGCGCTGCTGATCGGGGGGGCGATCACTCTCCACAACGCCCCGGAGGGATTGGCGATCGGCGTCGCGTTCGCGTCGGGGTTAGAGGAAGTGGCGCTGTTGCTGGCGGTCGTGATCGGGTTACAGAACGTCCCCGACGGGTTCGCGTTCGCGGTGCCGATGGGCGAGACCGGGATGTCGAACGGGAAGGTGCTCGTGTACACCGCGCTCTCCGGGTTCGTCCCGCAGGTCGCCGCCAGCGTCTTCGGCTTCACCCTGGTGTCGATCGCCGCCGGCCTCTTCCCGATCGCCGCCGGCTTCGCGGCCGGCGCGATGCTCGCGGTCGTCTTCCGCGAGCTGATCCCCGCCTCACACGGGCACGGTCACGCCGACGCGGCGACGGCGGCGTTCCTCGTCGGGTTCGTCCTGTTGGTCGTCGTCGATGAACTCGTCGTGGTGTGAGCCGGCCGTCGTCGTGACACGGCCCCGCCATCGGCGACGAGTCCGATACCGGGGCGGGAAGCGGCGCGGTGACTCGGAGGCCGCTACTCGTTTCGGGGGCTGCTCGGGTGGTACTCGGTGTCGTACTGTCCCGGGTTCCCGTCGACCCGATCGGGATTGATCCGGCCACCGAGCAGCATGAAATCGAGCACGGTACAGTACAGCATCGCCTCGACGACGGGGACGGCTCGCGGCGGGAGCACGGGGTCGTGGCGGCCGACGACCTGGACCTCCTTCTCCTCGCCCGCCTCCCAGTCTGCGGAGCGCTGTTTCTTGGGGATCGAGGTGGGCGCGTGCCACGTCGCCTCGCCGTAGATCGGTTCTCCGGTGGTGATCCCGCCTTGAAGCCCACCGTGGTCGTTGCCGACCGGAACCGGGTCCCCCTCCTCGCTTTCGACGTGCTCGAACGACTCGCCGTCGTCGAACGTCCAGTCCTCGTTGCGGTCGCTACCGGCCACGTCGGTCGCTTTCCGTCCGAGCCCGTACTCGACGGCCGTCGTCGCCGGAATGGAGAACATCGCTTGGCCGAGTCGCGCCGGGAAGCTGTCGAACCGCGGCGCGCCCAGCCCGCGGGGGACGCCGCGACACTCGAAGTAGATGCTGCCGCCGATGGAGTCACCTTCCTGCTGATACGTCTCGATCAGCTCCTGCATCTCGGCGGCCGCCTCCGGGTCGGCACATCGCACGTCGTTCGCCTCCGAGTGCTCGAGGATCTCCTCGAAGGACACGTCGTCGGCCTCGACATCGCCGATCCGGTTGACGTGCGCTTTGATCTCGACGTCGTGCTCGGAGGCGTCGAGCACCTGCTCGGCGACTGCGCCTGCCGCCACCCAGTTCACCGTCTCGCGCGCGGACGAGCGCCCACCGCCGCCCCAGTTGCGCGTGCCGAACTTCGCGGAGTAAGTGTAATCGCCGTGCGAGGGCCGCGGCGCGGTGACGTACGGCTCGTACTTGCCGGAGCGCGCGTCCTTGTTCTGGATCACCATACCGATCGGCGTGCCGGTAGTGTAGCCGTTCTGGATCCCCGAGTTGATCGTCACCTCGTCGGACTCGCCCCGCGAAGTCGTGATCATCGACTGCCCGGGTTTGCGCCGGTCGAGCTGTGCTTGGATCGCGTCCTCGTCGAGCTCGACGCCGGCGGGGACGCCCGATACGGTGACGCCCATCGCCGCCCCGTGGCTCTCCCCGTACGTGGTGACCTGAAAGAGTCGGCCGAACCGGTTCCCGTTCATATCCCTACCTACGGCTGAGGGCTTATAGGGGTTGCAATCGGCGCAAGCGGGAGGGGGCCGGTGGGATCGACAACCGACGGATCGACGGGTGGGGTCAGCCGCCAGAACCGTGAAACCGACCGGTCCCCAACCTCGGGTATGGACACGGCCGACGGGAAGGGAACCCGGACGCACGTCGACGGGGTCCGCACACACGCCGACACGGAGGCGGGGAACGAACCCGCCCCGCCTCGGCGACCCCCTACGCTCGACGATCCGTTGACGTTCGCGGGGCTCCGGCTCCGGAACCGGCTGTACCGGGCTCCGCTGCTCGAGTGTGCCGGCAACGGCGACGACGCGGTCGACCGGTTGATCGACGACCTCGAACCGGCCGCGGCCGCCGGCGCGGGGCTGATACAGCAGGGGGCGACGATCGTCACCGCGGCGGGCGGCTGTGCCGCGCCGGGGATGACCCGCGTCCACGACCCCGGGTTCGTCGCCGACCTCGGTCGCCTCACGGACGCCGTCCACGCCCACGGCTCGCGGATCGCGATCCAGCTGGAACACGGCGGGCTCCGCTCGATGGAGGTCTGGCACGACGCGTACGGCCGGGCGAACCCGGAGCTCGACCAGCTCGCCGTTTCCCGCCCGCCGCGGACCCTCCGGGCCCTCGACCGGCTCGGGTTTCTCGACCTGTCCCCCCGGGTGCTGACGACCGCGGAGGTCGAGTCGCTCGCGGAGGAGTTCGGTCGCGCGGCGGCCCGGGCGGTCGACGCGGGCTACGACGCGGTCCACGTCGCGGGCGCGAACATGGGCCTCGTCCAACAGTTCCTCTCGCCGTACTACAACCGCCGCCAGGACCGCTTCGGGGTCGACGCCGACATCGGTCCACCGGGGACGCCGGGCGTCGGCATCGCGTTCCTCGAACGCGTCGCCGAAGCGGTCCGTGAGCACGCGGGCGACGTGCCGTTGTTCACGAAAGTCCCCTCCGAGCGGCCGACCCTCCCCGGGATCGGGCCCCATCTGACGGACGCCGATGCGGTGGCCGCCTGCGAGCGGCTGGCCGGCACGGACGGCCCGTTCGACGCCGTCGTACCGGTCCGGACGAGCGTGTTCTGGGACATGAGCGTGGTTCGCGGGGCGTTCCCGGCGGGCGCGTGGCGCGACGAGCGGTTCCGGGACGGGTTCCGGGAGGCGTTCGGATCGCTGCCGCGTGCGGCCGCCGTTGCCGCCGGGAACTGGGTCGAGTCGTTCGCGTACGGTCGCGAGCCCGGGTGGAACCGCGACCTCTGTCGGCGGGTCAGACATCGGATCGACGCCCCGGTGTTGTGTGAGGGCGGTCTTCGGGAGCGGGCCCAGCTGGACGACACGCTCGCCCGCGACGCCGACCTCGTCGGGATGGCCCGGCCGTTCTACGCGGAGCCCGCGCTCCCGGCGCGGTTGCTCGGGGCCGGACGCGACCCCGACACCCGGGTCGTCTGTGCCGACTGCAACAACTGTGCGGTCGCGCAGGCGGCCGGCGAGTCCGGCGTCTGTCGCACGCCCGCGGTGCTCCGGAAGGCGGGCGAGCTCCGCCGGCGCGGCGCGTACGACGTCGACGGGACCCCGTACGACGCCGATGGAACCCCATACGACGCCGACGGGGTCGAGCCACCGGACGGGAGCCGGCCGGATGACGCCGCGAGGGCCGACGACACGCGAAACGACGCCACGGACGACGACCGCCCCGCCCGAACCGACGGCGGTTTATAAACTCAGACCGTTGGGTATGGTATGTTTGAGCGTCTCACCTCCGATCTCGGCGTGTACGCCCTTTCGGGGCTCTTCTCGCTCGTCGTGTTCGCCGTCGCGCTCGCGGTCCTCGCACGAACGCTCCCGGGCGGACTGGGGACTCGTCAGACCGGCGGCTTGGTCGTCGGGTATCTCCTGTTCGTCGGCGTGTACACGGCGGCGTGGTACATTTATACGGGAATCGACACCCGAGAGGACGCCTGAACGGATCCCGGGCCTCGAGGTCGTGATCGGTCTCCGGGTCGCCCGTGGGGAACGGTTTTCACGCCGCCGAGCGAGGGGTCGCGTATGACGTGGGAGACGGTCACCCTCGATATCGACGATGACGTCGCGACGCTCACGATCGACCGGCCGGAGTCGCTCAACGCGCTCACGGTGGAGACGCTGGAGGCGATGGAGGCGGCGCTCGCCGACGCGGCCGACGCGGGGGTCCGTGCGCTCGTGCTCGCCGGCGCGGGCGACCGGGCGTTTGTGGCGGGCGCGGACATCTCCTACATGACCGACCTGTCGACGCCGGAGGCGCAAGGCTACGCGGAGCTTGGCCATCGGATCGCCGAGACGATCGAGACGTTCCCCGCGCCGGTGGTCGCGGCGATCGACGGCTACGCGTTCGGCGGTGGCTCCGAGCTCGCGCTCGCCGCGGACCTCCGCGTCGCGAGCGAGGACGCCGTGATCGGCCAGACGGAGATCGATATCGGGATCATCCCCGGCTGGGGCGGCACCCAGCGGCTCGCGCGCCTCGTCGACGACGGGACCGCCCGACGACTGGTGTTCCTCGGCGAGCGGCTCGACGCCGAGGCGGCGGCCGAGGCCGGCATCGTCGGCGAGGTCGTACCGGCCGACGAGTTCGACGAGCGGGTCGACGCGCTTGCCGCCGAGCTCGCTGCCAAGCCGGCGTTCGCGATGCGCGCCGCGAAGGAGGCGCTCAACGCCGCACACGAGGGGTCGACTGCGGCGGGGATGGCGCTCGAACGGCGAGCGTGGTCCGGGCTGTTCGGCACCCACGACCAGCGCGAGGGGATGCGGGCGTTCGTCGAGAAGCGCGACCCCGAGTTCGAGTGACCGGCGCGCCACCGCCCGAGCGCGCTCTGGTAGTGATCAGCCCCCGTCGCGACCGGCACGAGGTGTTCGTTCCGGCCGTTTCGCGTCGCGGTGGGTAACCGAGGACTAACCGACGGATCGATGCTCCACTCGTCTTCGGTAGCGAGTTATTCGGCGTATAGTAAGGCGTCCATGGCGGGTTCTCTTCGACGAAATGCGATTCGACCATCAACCGATCGACGACACCCCACCATGCGGGCGGCTGTTCGTCTGTGAGCCCGTCGACCTCACCGGTGACGGCTACCCGGACCTCATCGTCGGCGGGATGGGCGCCGAGGCCCTACCGGTGCTCGGCGACCGAACGATACCGCTCGTCGGTCGGCTGTTTCGACGCCTCGAGAACGACCTCTTCTGGTACGAGAACCCCGGTCGGGGGAATCGCACCGACGGCGCGTCGTGGACTCGCCACACCATCTCGTCGGCGTCGGACCTCCACGCGCTCGGCGCGACGCTCGGCGACGTGAACGGCAACGGCCGCCTCGACCTGATCGTCGGGCAGGGGTTCGGCGGGAGCGACGTGTACTGGTTCGAACAACCGGCCGACCCGCGACGCGAGTGGACCGAACACCTGATCGCGGACGATTTCTCGAAGTACCACGACCTCGTGTTCGGAGACGTCGACAACGACGGACGCCCCGAAGTGGTCGGGGCCTCACAAGAGAGCGAGACGGTGTTCTACTACGACGTTCCGGCGGACCCTTCACAGTCCCCGTGGCCGAGCGACTGCCTGACCGTGATCAGCCAGCGGACCGACGTCGAGGGGCTCGCTATCGCGGACTTGGACGGCGACGGCGACAACGAACTCGTCGCCGGTACGGCGATTTATCAGCAGGCGGATAGCACTGCGGCAGCCGTCACCGCGGCCGGCGAACGCTCGACCGGTCGGGACGGCGAGCTCTCGCAAACTCGGGACGACGGACCTTCGGATGCCCGAAGCGACGACCACGGAGACTCGCGGTTCACGGACGATCCGGACGTGGCGGCCGGCTGGGTCCGCCAGCACGTCGTTACGGGCTGGGACTGGACGCGGGTCGCCGTCGGCGACGTGGACGACGACGGCGAACCGGAACTCGTGTTCGCGGAGGGAGACTCGCCGTTGCTCGGCGAGGGCATGGGTCGAGTCGCGTGGTTCGACCCCCCGGACTGGGAAGAGCACGTCCTCCACGACGACCTGTACTGTCCACACACGCTCCAGCTCGCGGACTTCGACGGGAACGGGTCGCTCGACGTGTACGTCGCGGAGATGGGGGCCGGTGAGAACGACGAGACGGCCCAGCACGTTCTGTTTAGGAACCGGGGCGGTGGCGACTTCAGAGAGACGGTGGTCGCGAGCGGGGTGCCCACGCACGAGGCGAAAGCCATCGACGTCGATGGCGATGGGCGTCCTGACCTCCTCGGAAAGTCGTACGAACCGAACGCACACGTCGACGTCTGGTACAACCGCGCATAATATGCGATGGGATCTCCACGAGTGGTTGCCGACCCGCTCGCGCACGTCGCCGGACGCGGAAGACAGCGAGGAGCGGAAGGACGTAACGGGCGGGACGATGCGGAGTACGGGGGACGCGACGGCCGCCGATCCGGATCGACCGCTCGTCACCGCGGTCGTCACGACGTATAACCGGCCGTCGTACCTGCGCGATAGCGTCGAGAGCGTGCTCGCGCAGACGTACGACCGGATCGAACTCGTCGTCGTCGACGACTGCTCCGAGACTCCCGCCAGCGAGACGCTCGCCGGGCTCGACGTCGAGTCACTCGTGCGGTACCAGTGCCTCCGCCACGACACGAACCGCGGCGTCAACGCCGCGCGGAACACCGGCGTCGAGGCGGGCTCCGGGAGGTACGTCGCGTTTCTCGACGACGACGACCGGTGGGTACCGGAGAAGATCGAACGACAGGTGGAGGGGTTCGAGGCCGCGGACGAGGACGCTGGCGTCGTGTACTCCGGCCTGAAGGCGATCCACGAGGACGGCGTTCGCGAGGAGTCGCCGCCACGCATCGACGGGGACATGACGAAAGCCTTGCTGTGTCGAAACGTCGTCGGATCGATGTCCGTCGTGATGGTTCGACGTGACCTCGCGACGGCGGTCCCGTTCGACGAGGAGTTCGAAGCCTGGGCGGACCTCGAGTGGTTCGTCCGAGTCTCCCAGCATGCCGCGTTCGTTCGGCTTCCCGAACCCCTCGTCGTATACGAGTACACGTCGCACGGCCGGCTGAGCGACGATTTCGAGAAGAAGCGTCGAGGATACTACAGCTTTCTCGACCGATTCGACGACGTCGCGGCGTCGTACGGCCGCCCGTTTCATCGGAAGATGCGGGCGTGGGCCGCGTACCGAACCGGCTCATCAGCGCTGTACACCGGTTCCTACACCGAAGCGCGGTGCTTCTTGTTGGTCGCGGTCACGCAGTACCCGCTGGAACTGCGGTTCTTCAAGTACCTCCTCACGTCTCTCGGTGGTCGATCAACGCACCAACTGGCCCAACGGATCGCCCGCGCGCTCGGATGAGGGGGACCCCTCCGCGGCCGACTATCGGCCGAACATCGACGGGGGGACCCGCTCGTCAGTCCGGGCGTCCTGGTTAGCCGACGCCTACCAAAGCACCGCCGGTCGAAAGCTGGCTCCATGTCGTTCGACACCCGTGGGGACCCGTCGCCCGCCGACAGACTCCCACTGGACCTCCTCGTCGTCACGTTCGTTTCGCTCGCAACGCTCGTTCTGGCCGCCTTCTGGACCGGCGGCGGTGTCGTTCGAACGGGATTCGGCGTGGTGTTCGTCGTCTTCTGTCCCGGCTACGCACTTGTTTCAGTACTGTTCCCGGGCCGGACTTCACACGTCCCGAATCGGTTGTCCTCGATACGAGAGCGACGGATGAGCCCCGTCGTGATAAGCGGCCTCGAACGAGTCGTGGCGTCGATCGCGGCCAGCGTCGTGCTCGTTCCGCTCGTCGGGTTCTTTGCACACTACACGAGGTGGGGGGTACGGCCGACGGCGATGCTGCTCGCTGTCGCGGGCCTGACCGTTGCTCTCTCTGCGGTCGCGGCGGTTCGTCGGCTTCGACTCCTGCCCGACGACCGGTTCGGCGTTGCTTCGCTCGCACTCCCACAACGACTGGCCGCGTGGGTGCGCGAACCCGACCGTCCCGCTCGGACGGCGCTCAACGTGTTTCTCGTCGTCGGATTGGTCGGGGCCATCGCGGGGATCGGGCTCGCCGCGGCGACGGCGACGAGCGGCGAGCGATACACCGAGTTCTACCTGCTCGGCGACGACCCCGACACCGGAAACGGGGTCGCGGACGAGTACCCGGAGCGACTCACGATCGACGGGGGAGCTGAGGTCCGTGTCGGGATCGAGAACCGAGAGGCCGACGCACAGTCCTACACGGTCGTCGCCCAGCTTCAGCGGCTGGATGACGACGGGGAACGGATCGTCGAACGAGTCGAGATCGACCGGTTCACCGCCCGCTTAGAGCCGGGCGAGTCGATAGAGCAGCGCCGGGCGATAGCACCCGAGATGGACGGCGAGGAGCTCCGACTCGTCTACCTGTTGTACATCGACGCGCCGCCGACGGACCCGAACGCCGAGAACGCGTACCGGTCGGTACACGTCTGGGTGGATGGGGCGGAGACGGACGCGGCGGGCGAGTGACGAGCTCTCGTGGCGTCCGACAGCGTTCGTCCGACCCGAGTGGGGCCGTTCGGAGCACGGGCCTCACTCCAGGGTTTTGGCGATGAAGGTGAGCAGCGCCTCGGTCCGTTCGGTACCGCGGTAGGAGACGGTTCCGTGCACTCGATCGTACTCGATGAGGTTCGCTTCCGCCAGCTTCGGGAGATGTGTGTGGCGCAGCTCGATCGCGGCTCGGCGACGCTGGTCGCCCGAGTGGTCTCTAGATACATCCGAAAAGAACGACTCGGTGAGTCGCTCGACGGTGACGAGGTCCTCCTCGACGGCACGCAGCTCCTCGAGGATCGCTCGACGCTTCGGATCGGCGACGGCTCGAAGCAGCACTTCGGTCGACGTGGTACGGATATCGGTGTACATAACGGGTCCCTCCATGTTCGGACGGGTCTGTTCAACTCGAGAGCGTGGTTGTGTTATATCCCGGCTCCCTTCGATTGGTAGTGTTCAGATAAGCTGATTCCATGCGAAAGCGAACGATCTCAGCCACTCGTCAGCTGTTTCTGCTTCGGCGTTGCTGAAACAGTTTGAGAAACAGATAGTTCTGCGTTTTACCTCACGAAAGACACGTTCGACACTGTTCCGATTTCCATGTCGTTCGTATCTGAAATCGAGGTTATGTTTTTCACAGGCTCGGTGAAGCGGAACCGCGCCATCGACGAGAAAGATCGCGTCATCTACATCGTGTTTTTCGCGGAGTTCCGCGAAAAACTGATCTGCGATCACGTTCGTTCTTGTTGGTTCAAGCTTTGTATGTAACAGATCATTTGAGTCAGGATCGACGGCGGCATACAGCCAATATTGTTCATCGTCAAGTTGAATCACAGTCTCATCAACCGCAACGTGATTCGGACTTCGACCAGATTTCGGCTGTAGATCAGCCTTATGAACCCAATTATGAACGGTAGATCGAACCCGATCAACACCGAATACCTCAAGAAACGAAACAGTATTCGAAAGCGATAATCCGGACAAATGGAGCTGAATACTGAGCTTCATCAACAGCTTCGGTGTTGCTTCTCGCTCCACAAAGTCTAAGTTTATCTCGTCTAAACAGCCGCTGAGGCGGTCGTTTTCGGGCATAGATCACTTTGAAAACGCACCGCCTCACCTTTCAATCCTTATCTGAACACCGCCGGTCTGGAAGGCGCTCGGCCGTCCCGACTACATCGTCAAGACCGGACTGCTCCGGATCGCCTGTCTCGCCGTGCTGATCTGGCCGGCCACCGCAGCGTGGGGGTTCGAGGGAACCGCGCTGGTGGTCGTCGCCGTGTACGCGTTTCCGATGCTGCCGCTCGACGTGTACCTCTCGGCTCGACTGGTCGAAGCGCGGTCCAGACAGTTCTACACCGAGTACGCGTATCCGTTCGTCGCCGCCGCGGTCATGTTCGGCACCCTGTGGTACGTGTCGTCCGCGACGGACCTGTCCCCGCTCGTCGAGTTCCTCGTGTTGGTCCCCACGGGTGCACTGGTGTACGTCGTCGTCGCGTTCCTCATCGAACGTCGATTCGACTGGGGGATCGAGCGTAACTTGCGGATGATCCACGACGGCATCAGGGGCTGACCCCGTCCGACCACCGACTCGGTAGGACCTCGGCAGCGCAGTACGGGGAATCGACACGCGAGTACGGCGTGAGCGCTCTCGGCCTTGAGTCGGCAACCGCCACGCTTTATTAATCAGCCCGAGTACCGGCGACATGGACCAGTTGCGGCAGTCGCTCCTCGACGCCCCGATCATCGAGAAAGGCGAGTACCAGTACTTCGTTCACCCGATAAGCGACGGCGTCCCGATGCTCGAACCGGAGCTGCTCCGGGAGATCGTCATCCGGATCATCCGGAAGGCCGAACTGGAGAACGTCGACAAGATCGTCACCCCCGCGGCGATGGGGATCCACATCTCGACCGCGCTGTCGCTGATGACCGACATCCCACTGGTCGTCATCCGCAAGCGCCAGTACGGGCTCGACGGCGAGGTCCCGTTGTTCCAGGAGACCGGCTACTCGGAGTCGGAGATGTACATCAACGACGTCGAGGAGGGAGACCGGGTGCTCGTGCTGGACGACGTGCTCTCGACCGGCGGCACGATGAAGGCCATTCTCGACGCGCTCACGAACGAGGTCGGCGCGGAGGTCGTCGACGTGGTCGCCGTCATCAAGAAGGCGGGCGACAACGAGCTCGACGACACCGACTACAACGTGAAGACGCTGATCAACGTGACCGTCGAGGACGGCGAGGTCGTGGTCGTGGACGCCCACGGAGACGGATAGGTCGCCGTCGCTCACGGCCGACCTCGCGCGGTGCCGTCGCCGGCGCTTTGCACCGGTTGCCCGAGGGACAAGCGGTCCCTCGCTGCTCACGGTCGCCTTCGGCGACCGCTCGCGGGCACGCGCAGACCCGCACCGTAGCCATCGGGTATAAACCCCGCGCCCACCCTCGTCGATGCCGGGCGCGCACCCCTTTTGAGTCGCGGTCGCCAACGTCGGGTACCCATGAGCAGCGCACTGTTCGTCGTGAGCGAGGAGGGGTACTGGGCCGAAGAGTGTATCGAGCCGTTGACGACGCTCGAATCGTCCGGCGTCGACGTGACGGTCGCGACCCCGTCCGGCTCGCCGCCGGTCGTCGACGAGGCATCGCTCGATCCGGAGGCCGCGGGCGGCGAGGAACGCGCCGCGGAGCTCCGCGACGTCGACGAGACGCATCCCGGACTCAACGACCCGAAGCCGATCGCGACGGTCGAGGCCGACGGCTACGACGCCGTCGTCTTCCCCGGCGGACACGGAACCGTCTGGGACGTGAACCAGGATCGGCACGCGCGCCAGCTCCTGCTCGACGCGGTCGCGGGCGAGAACGGCGTCGCGCTCGTCGTCTGTCACGCGGTCGGTATCCTCGCGTTCACCCGTGAGGCCGACGGGACGCCGCTCGTCGAGGGTCGCTCCGTGACCGGCTTCCCGAACGCGTGGGAGGACGAGGTCGTCGACGATAACGACGTGATGCCGGACGGTCGAAAGCTCCCGTACTGGGTGGAAGACGAGGTGACCCTCGCCGGTGCCGACTGGGACGCCGAGCTCGACGGCGACACCAGCGTTACCGTCGACGGCGATCTCATCACTGCCCGCGGACCGGAGTCGTCCGCCGACGCGGCAGCGACGCTACTGGACGCGTTGTAGGGTAGGCATTGGGAGCCACCCGCTCACCGGATCACGAACGCCGGCTCGTCGACCCGCTCGTGTTTACACTCGGGACAGCGCGACGGTTCGTTGACCGGGTCGTCGAACCCGTCGAAGCCGCAGTCCCGGCAGACGGGCGGGGAGACGAGGAACTCCTCCTCGCCGTCGACGGACCGGGAGACGTGTTCGAGGTGGTCGTATACGGTCGGCGTCGGTAGCGCGAGGTCCACCGCGATCTCGCTCGCGGTCGCCGGCGACTCCCGGAGGGACTCGGCGATACGCTGACGGGTGGTCGATTCCATGCGGCGGGGTAGTCGCGAGCGGATAAAACTCCGACGGCGTTTCCCGGGGTTGACACGAGCACAAGAAGTATGTCACCGGCGCGTGACCGTGGATGCATGAAAGCCGTTGTACTCGCAGGGGGGTATGCGACGCGAATGTGGCCTATCACCCGCAATCGACCCAAGATGTTTCTCCCGGTCGGAGAACGGACCGTTATCGACGAGATCTTCGCCGACTTGGAAGACGACGACCGCGTCGACGAGGTGTTCGTCTCGACGAACGAGCGGTTCGCCGACACCTTCGCCGACTACATCGCCGAGAGCCCGTTCGAGAAGCCCACGCTTTCCGTCGAAGAGACCGTCGAGGAGGACGAGAAGTTCGGCGTCGTCGGCGCGCTCGCCCAGCTCGTCGAGCGCGAGGGCGTCGACGACGACCTGATCGTCGTCGCCGGCGACAACATGATCAGCTTCGATCTCGCCGAGTTCGCCGACTTCTTCGAGAACAAAGGGACGCCGACGCTCGCCGCGTACGACGTCGGCTCCAAGGAGCGCGCGCAGTCGTACGGCCTCGTGCGTCTCGACGGCGACCAGGTGGTCGACTTCCAGGAGAAGCCGGACGAGCCGGAGAGCACGCTCGTCTCGATCGCGTGTTACGCGTTCCCGGCCGAGACGCTTCCGGACCTCGCGACGTACCTCGAAGACGGCGAGAACCCGGACGAGCCGGGATGGTTTATCCAGTGGCTTCAGTCCCGCCAGCCGGTCCACGCGTTCACCTTCGACGGCGCGTGGTTCGACATCGGAACCGCGGAGAGCTACCTCGACGCCGTCGAGTACGCGCTCGACGGAGGGTCGCTCGTCGAAGACGGTGCGACCGTCGAGGACACCGAGGTCGGTGACGTGGTCCACGTGATGGACGGCGCGACGGTGACCGGCTCGTCGCTCGATCGCTCCGTCGTGTTCCCGAACGCGACGATCACCGACTGTACGGTTCGCAACTCCGTGGTGGACGAGCACGCCACCATCGAGGACCTCGACCTGTCGGGCGCGCTGATCGGTGGCTATACCTCGATCACGACCGACGACGGGTTCTGACCGCACCGTCACTGGGGGGCTCGGTTCCGCACGTCGTCGGCCACGCGTGAGCTCATCCGGAGGCTGGCTCCCCGTACGACGGTGAACTCCATGTCCGGGCGCTTCGTGCCGGGACTCAGGAGCGCTCCGTGGGTACGACCGGTTCGTCGTCAGCGGCGTCGGCCATCCCGGTGGCGGTCGCGTGCGTGTGGTGGAAGCAGTCGAGCGCCGGGTCGCCGTCGTCGCTCCGGGCCGGATAGAAACACACCCGTCGGTAACGCTCGTTATCGAGTAGGTTGACGACGAACCCGTCGGCGTGGCGCGACACCGACTCGTAGTCGTCGCCACAAGCGGGACAGCGATCGGGGCTGTTCTGGGGAACGTACATCGTCCTCGGGGCGTCCACACGTCCGATACGATTCCGAAAGCGAAAAGCGTTCGGCGGGGCCGTCGTCTTCCCCTACCGTGTCAGTCGTCCCCGTCGGTCGGACCGGTGTCGGCCGGCGACTCGTTCTCGTCCGTCGGTTCGTCATCGTTCGGAGCCGGAGGCTCCGTGTCGATGTCGCTCGGCTTCGCGTTGCCGTCCTCCCGACGCTCCGTCGACGGGTCGGCTCCGTTCTCCTCGATCACTGCCGCCGTGAGGTCGCTCCGGCCACGCTCGTCGTCACTTCGGGGCGAGTCGTCCTCTGGAGGTCGGCCCCCATCGTCTTCTTTGGCCCCGTCCGTGTCGTCCGTCGCGTCGTCGTCTCGGGGTTCCGGTTCGGCCGGTTTGAACCCGGCGGAGCCGAATCCGTCCGTCACGTCGTGGCCAGTCTCGGTGAGCCGCTCTCGGACGACGTCGCGATCGACGGTTCCGGAGACGGTCCGAGGGAGCTCGTCGGTGTACGCGATCGTTCGTGGGAGCTTGAATCCGGCGAGACGGTCGCGTGCGAACGACATCAGCGTCTCGTCGAGAGCGTCGTCCGGACCGCCGAGATCGGTTTCCTCGACCGCGACGAGCGCAGCGACCCGTTCCCCCCACACGTCGTCTTCGAGGCCGACGACGGCGACGTCCGCCACGGCGGAATGTGACCGGAGCACGTCGGCGACCTCCCCGGGTTCGACGTTCTCGCCGCCGGAGATGATCCGATCGTCGAGCCGGTTAAACACGTAAAGGTAGCCGTCCTCGTCGAGCCGACCGACGTCCCCCGTATGGAGCCCGTGTGGACCGAACGACTCGTCGGGATCGGTGCCGATGTAGCCGGGCGTGATCGTCGGCCCATCCACGACGATCTCGCCGGTTTCGCCGGCGTCGACGGGCGTCCCGTCCTCGTCGACCACGGTCACGTCGGTGCCGAAGAGCGGACGACCGACGGTCCCGACCCGTCCTTTCGTCGCTCGTGGCGTCGCCGTGGCGACCTGTGAGGCGGCCTCGGTCATCCCATAGGTCGGGTGGACGGGGATCGAGTAGTCGCGGCAGCGCTCGATCAGCTCGTCGGGGGCGGGCGCGCCGCCGAGCAGCACCACCCGCAACGAGTCCGAGAGCGTCCCGCGCCGGTCGAGCATCTGGGTGAGCATCGTCGGGACGAGCGAGACGCCGGTCACGTCGTACCGGTCGATGTCGTCGGCGGTACCACCCGGGTCGAACCCCTCACGGAGGACGAGCGTCGTGCCGTAGAGCGCGGAGCGATACACCGGCGCGAGCCCGCCCATATGGTGGAGCGCGAGCGAGACGAGCCACCGGTCGTCGGGGTCGACGCCGAGCCGGAACGCGGACGCGACCGCGGAGGCGTACACGTTTCCTGCCGTCAGCGGCACCGGTTTCGGGTCACCGGTCGTCCCCGAGGTAAAGAGGATACACAGCCGGTCGTCGAACGACCACTCGGGCGGATCGACCGGTTCGGGCTCGACGTCGTGGACGGCGGTGACGGCGTCGGCGTCGGGGTCGTCGACCGAGAACACCGGCACACCGTCGACGGCGCTCAGCGCGTCGTCCTCGGTCGACTCAGCGCAGACGATCGCGGCGAGGTCCGTGCGGTCGACCCGCTCGCCCAGCTCGCGGGAGGTGAGCCGGTCGCCGAGCGGGACGAACGTCGCCCCGATGCGCATCGTCGCGTGGATCAGACCGACCGTGCCGACGTACGGCGGGGTGAGCACGCCGATCCGGTCCCCGGCCTCGATACCGTGTGCGCGAAGTCGACCGGCGGTCTCGGCGACGAGCCGATCGAGGTCCTCGTAGCTCCACGCCTCGCCGTCTTCCGCACGAACCAGCGCGACGTCGTCCGGCGAGGAGACGACGCGATGGGAGAGCCAGTCCCGCATGCTCACACCCCCTGGTGGCGTGGTGCCGATCCCGCCGGTAAGCGTAAGTCACTCATCCGTCGACTGTCGGACGGTAAGGACGGGGACGTCGGCGGTCCGAACGACGCGTTCGGTCACGCTTCCGAGCAGGTAGCGATCCAGGCCTTTGCGGCCGTGAGTTCCCATCACGACCATATCGATCCCGTGTTCGTCGACGTACTCGCGGATGGAACGGTACGCGGTTCCCGTCGTCACGGTCGTCGTCGACTCGACGCCGGCGTCGGTCGCCGCGTCTGCCACGCGTCGTGTCGCCGTCTCTCCCTCCGACTGAAGCGCCTCGACGACGATTTCGGAGCCGGCTTCGAGGGTGGAGTACGCAGCACCGTCGACGACGTACAGCGCGTGTAGCCGAGCGCCGTACTGTGCCGCGATGTCGATCGCGTGTTCGATCGCGGCGTCCGACGCCGGGCTCCCGTCCGTCGGCACGAGTATCTCGTCGTACATATCGATCGGCGATACGCCCGGACCGGATTAAAAACCCGATCCCACCGGTCCGATCGGGCAGCATGCCGCGTCACCGAGTGCGATTCGCTCGTCTTCCGGGTCACCGGAAGCCCATCGCTTCGATCTGTTCCTGATACCGGTTGCGGATGGTGACTTCCGTCACCTGTGCGACGTCGGCGACCTCACGCTGGGTCTTCTTCTCGTTACACAACAGCGACGCGGCGTAGATGGCGGCCGCGGCGAACCCCGTCGGGGACTTTCCCGAGAGCAGGCCCTGTTCGGCGGAGACATCGATGATCTCCGTCGCTTTCGACTGTACTTCCTCGGAGAGCTGGAGGGAGGAGGCGAAGCGGGGGACGAACTGTTTCGGGTCGACCGGTTTGAGCTCCAGGCCGAGCTCCTGGGAGATGTAGCGATACGTGCGCCCGATCTCCTTCTGGGGGACTCGCGACACCTCCGCGACCTCGTCGAGCGAGCGGGGGATCCCCTCCTGTCGGCAGGCGGCATAGAGGGCGGCGGTAGAGACGCCCTCGATCGAGCGGCCGCGGATCAGGTCCTCGTTCAGCGCGCGGCGGTAGATGACGGAGGCGACCTCCCGTACCGAGCGCGGGACGCCGAGCGCACTCGCCATCCGGTCGATCTCCGAGAGCGCGAACTGGAGGTTGCGCTCGCCCGCGTCCTTCGTCCGGATCCGTTCCTGCCATTTCCGCAGTCGGTGCATCTGCGAGCGTTTCTCCGAGGAGAGCGACCGCCCGTACGCGTCCTTGTCTTTCCAGTCGATCGTCGTCGTCAACCCCTTGTCGTGCATCGTCTCCGTGATGGGCGCGCCGACACGGGACTTCGACTGGCGCTCCGAATGGTTGAACGCCCGCCACTCCGGACCGCGGTCGATCGTGCGCTCGTCCAACACAAGTCCACAGTCCTCACAGACGAGCTCCTGATCGGCGTCGGTGACGATCTCGGTCGAATCACACTCCGGGCAGGTGACCGCGTCCTCGTCCGATTCTCGCTCGGTATTCCGCTCCTGTTGACGCTGCCTGCTCGGACGTTCCATTATAAGGTTTCTGGTCATTGTCGTATTTAAGTCTTGTTCACAAATAATACACCAAGTCCGCAGAAACACGTTCGACTCGCACCGACTAGATCGCCGTATTCGGGTTTTATCGGCCGTTTCAAGCGGGTTCTGGCGGTGGCAATCTGGGTCGAAACGGGGGAGTTCGAACCGACCCGAGCACGCCGTCATCACCGGGTGTCAATCCGGTCGCCGCCGCCGACGGCTGCCCATCAAATATTACTATGAAACATTTACAAAGCCTTTTGTATAACCCAAGACTATGGCAGGTATGAGCACGACGGAGTCACCGAGTATCGACGCGGCGCTCGACGGCTGTCGGCCAGCGGAGATCGAACCCGTCGTCATCGACGCGGACGACCTCGAAAGCACCGCCCCCGGGCACCTCCGGGATCTCAAGACCGAGCTCTCCGCTCGTGGGTACCACCCGGCGACGCTGGCCGTCGACGCGTGTTTCGGCGAGGACTGCGCGCTCGCGGCACAGGAAGAAGCGGACCGCCTCCGAGAGTTCGTCCGTGCGGCCGCGTTCCTCGGCGCCGGTCGGCTGGAAGTCACTGTCGGCGACGTCGCCGACCCGGAAACGGTCGAACCGACCCTCGCCGCGCTCGCCGAACGGGCACGACGCGAGGGCGTCGAGCTGGTCCGAACCGACACCGCCGCCTGAGGCGATGGCAACGAAACGGTCGCTCGCGACCAAGCTCGGCGTCGTCGCCGGTTTCGAGGATCCACAGGTCGCGCTCGAACAGTACCCGACACCGCCGGATCTCGCGGCACACGTCGTTCACCTCGCCGACCTCCATGGCGACGTCGACGGTCGCACAGTCCTCGATCTCGGCGCAGGCACGGGGATGTTCGCGCTCGCGGCCGCGCTCCGCGGCCCTGCCCGCGTCGTCGGGGTCGAGCTCGACCGCGACGCGTTGACGACGGCGCGCGCGAACGAGCGACGCGTCGCCGCGAGTGCGCCCGTTCACTGGGTCCAGGCGGACGCGACGCGGGCACCGGTCCGGTTCCCGGACCCGGTTACCGTCGTGATGAACCCGCCGTTCGGCGCCCAGGACGGGAACCGGAACGCCGACCGCGCGTTCCTCGCGACCGCGAGCGAGGTCGCGGCGGTCTCCTACTCCGTTCACAACGCCGGAAGCCGAGGGTTCGTCGAGTCGTTCGCCGCCGACAACGATGGCGAGGTGACTCACGCGTTCGCCGCGGAGTTCCCGGTCGACGCCCAGTTCGACCACCACGAGGACGCCTCCCGCGACCTCGACGTCGAGGTGTATCGGATCGAGTGGGGTGGATAGCGGGGCGTGGGTCCGTCTGCCGAGTTCTTCCCTATTCTTCAGCCCCACTACTGCCTCACTGTCGACCCTCGTACCGCTCCTGCGTCGCCACTCGGACACGGGAATCACCGCGCTCGGCGTACAGTCGCCGGTCCTCGCGGACGAAGTCGATCCCCTGGAGCGTCACGGCCCCCTCGGCCGACGGGAACGGGGCTGTCTCCGTCGCCCCATCGTGCGTGACGCGCAGCTCGAACCCGCCCTCGACGGCGGCGACGGTGACGTTCCGCCCGTCGAGCCGCGGTTCCGCGTCGGCCGGGTCGCCGACGAACAGGGTCGACCGATCGCCGTCGTACACGCCGTCGACCCGGTAGGTCGGGCCGCCGCCGCTGGCGACCCAGCCGGTCCGCTGGACCCACACAGTCTCCCGCCAGCCGGTACCGCCGACGTCGACGGCGCGGTATCCCCAGAACGCGAGGTTCCCCCGCGAGACTGCCGTCGTCCAGATCTCCCTGTCGGGGTTCGAGACGATCACCCCCGAAGTCCGCACGGACGTGGTGCGGCCGAACGCCTCGACGTCGATCACGCTCACCATCCGGTCCTCAACGTCCTCGGCGTACGTCACCTCGTACCCCTCGACCTCGATCGGATCGCCCGGGGTCTCGCCCTCATCGACCGTGACGAGGTTGGGAACCACCCCGGGACCGGCGACGGCGGCGAGCGCCGCCACGAGCAGGAGCAAGCCGATCGCCGCGGGCGTCGCCGACGCGACGCTCGCCCGGATCGTGTCGGGGTCGGGGACGGCGGCCTGCGGGCGAAGCGGCTCCTCGCGACCCGCGACCGCGACGGCGACGACCAGCGCGAGGAGGAGAAGCAGCGCGAAGCCGACCGCGCGGTACAGCTCGTACTGGTCGTTGCCGAGGTACCAGTACACCGCCCAGAGCCGCCGGGAGGCACCGAACAACAGGACCGCACCGAACGCGACGATCCCGGCGACGACGGGAGCGTTCCGGTCGCCCGCGCGTCGCCGTCGTCGCACGAGCCAGACCGCCACGAGGATCCCGGCTATCAGCCCCAGCGCGTGGCCCTGAACGGCGATGTTCGCCCAGCTCGGCGCGCCGTAAGAGGCGCTCGCTTCCGCGAACTCGACGGGGCTCCGGATCGTCGAATAGAGGACGCTCACCAGCGTCGACCCCGTCAGCGCGGCGATCGTACCGACCGGGTAATGAACGAGCGCGAACCCCCACAGCGCGAACACGACTCCCGAAAACCCGATAACCGGCCCGAGCGCGAACAGCGAGGAGACGAACCCGAACGTCAGGATCGCGCCGGGGACGACGAGAAACGCCCTGACGTACGGGTTGTTCCGAAGCGACCGGAACGTCGTCGCGCCGCGCGCTCGCGGGTAGTGGCCGTACGCGTACTCGGCGAGGGTGCCGGCGACGAGCGTCGACAGCAAGTTCCCGGTGATGTGACTTCGGCTCGAATGGGCGAACCCGGACCAGAGGACGCCTTCGGGGTAGAAGTACGACCACGCGCGGAACGGGATCACGACCGGCCGGTTCGGGTTCGTGATCCCGTCCTGCACGAAGAGATAGACACCGATCACGGACGCGATCGCGACGAGCGTCCCCCACGGGATACCGAACACGAACCGCGAGCGGAGCCGCCGCCCCCACGCGCCTGACGGCCGGTCGAGCGTATATATTACGACGAGCGCGACGATGGCGACGGCGGCGACGAGCGCGAGGTGAGCGGTGTCGGACGACAGCGCCTCGACAACCATGCCCGATCAGGAGGAGCCCCGACATATCAATTCGCGGGTCGGCGAGCGGGAGAGGTCCGGTCGGCGAGCGGGAGAGGTCCGGTCAGTGGACGGTGTATGGCCAGCGGGCGGGGGAGCAGTACGCGAGACAGAGGGACCGGATCAGATCTTGTTCTCGGCGTCGTCCGCGAGCTCCTTCATCCGTTTGCCGACGCGGCCGGCGGGGGAGAACTCGTCCTCGCTCATCGCGTTCGCGAGCGCGTTCCCGAGCACGAACACCGCGTGTTTGTGTTCGCTCTTCGATTTGTGGACGTGTGAGGGGTCGACATCAAGCTCGTCGTAGGGTTCGAACAGCGCGTCGTCGACGGTTTCCTGACCGCGGAAGTGCTCCATGATCGTAACCATCTGTTCGTGCAGCTCGAGTAGCTCGTCTTTGTGCATGGCAACAGATACGGGTGCTAGACGGTTTAAACGTTGTTGAGGGTGGTACGCACGGGAGCACGACGGGAACCTGCTGCCGGGGTGCCGCGGCGTGCTCGGGTTGGCGGCCCGGTCACGCTGGGGGTGGCGGTTCAGTCCTGTCATCTCACGCCCGCGCGCGTGCGCCGTCTTTATAAGCCGGCACCCATTAGACTCGGTAAGTTCTATGTCAGAGCAGAACGAATACGGAGCGGGCCAAATCCAGGTCCTCGAGGGTCTGCAGGCCGTCCGCAAGCGTCCGGCGATGTACATCGGATCGACGGACGGACGCGGGCTCCACCATCTCGTCTACGAGGTCGTCGACAACGCCATCGACGAGGCGCTCGCCGGGTACTGTTCGGAGATCGACGTCACGGTGCACGACGACGCCTCCGTAAGCGTTCGTGACGACGGCCGTGGGATCCCCGTCGACACCCACGAGAAGTACGACCGCCCGGCGCTGGAGGTCATCATGACCGTCCTCCACGCCGGCGGGAAGTTCGACTCCAAGTCGTATCAGGTCTCCGGCGGCCTCCACGGCGTCGGCGTGAGCGTCGTCAACGCGCTCTCCGAGCGACTGGAGGTCGAAGTGAAACGCGACGGCGGCGTCTTCCGGCACCGCTTCGAGCGGGGCGAGCCCGCCCCTGACGGGTTCGAGCGCGTTCGCGACATGGAGTCCGGCGAGTCGACCGGCACGCATATCCGCTTTTGGCCGGACGACGAGGTGTTCGAGACGACGGACTTCGAGTTCTCGACGCTGTCTAACCGGCTGCGCGAGCTCGCGTTCCTCAACTCCGGCGTCGAGATCACCCTCGCGGACGACCGGAGCGACGAGGCGGAGACGTTCCGCTACGACGGCGGGATTCGTGAGTTCGTCGGCTATCTCAACGAGACGCGCACCCCGATCCACGAGGAGGTCATCTACTTCGAGGGCGAGGACGACGGCGTCCACGTCGAGGTAGCGATGCAGGCGACGGAGGAGCTCCAGGGCTCCGTCCACGCGTTCGCGAACAACATCAACACCCGCGAGGGCGGGACACATCTCACCGGGTTCAAAACGGCGCTCACCCGCGTCGTCAACGACTACGCCAACGAGCACGGGTTGATCGACGACCTCGACGCGAACCTCAAGGGCGAGGACGTCCGCGAAGGGCTCACGGCGGTCATCTCCGTCAAACACCCCGACCCGCAGTTCGAGGGGCAGACGAAGACGAAGCTCGGTAACAGCGAGGTCCGCGGCGTCGTCGAGTCGGCGACCCACGAACGGCTTGGCACGTTCTTCGAGGAGAACCCCGACACCGCCAGGAAAGTCGTCCACAAGGCCGCGGAGGCCGCACGGGCGCGAAAGGCCGCCAAGAAAGCGGAGGAGCTCACCCGCCGGAAGTCAGCGCTGGAGTCGACGGCGCTGCCCGGCAAGCTCGCCGACTGCCAGACCCGCGACCCCACGGAGGCGGAACTGTTCGTCGTCGAGGGCGACTCGGCGGGCGGCTCAGCGAAGCAGGGCCGCAACCGCGAGAACCAGGCGATCCTCCCGCTCAAAGGGAAGATCCTCAACGTCGAGAAACACCGACTCGACCGCATCCTGGAGAACGACGAGATCCGCGCGCTGATCACGGCTATCGGCGCGGGCATCGGCGAGGAATTCGATATCGACGACGTCCGGTACAACAAGATCATCCTGCTCGTGGACGCCGACGTCGACGGGGCACACATCCGGACGCTCCTGTTGACGCTTCTGTATCGGCATATGAAACCCCTGATCGAGGCCGGGTACGTGTACGCCGCCCAGCCGCCGCTGTACCGGATCCGGAAGGGGTCGGAGACGTACGACGCGATGACCGAAGCCGAACGCGACCGCATCATCGAGGAGGAATGCGGCGGCGAGCCCGACCAGACCCAGCGGTTCAAAGGGCTCGGCGAGATGAACCCTGACCAGCTGTGGAACACGACGATGGACCCCGAAAACCGCATTCTCAAGCAGATCACGATCGACGACGCGGCGGCCGCCGACCGCATGTTCAACGTGTTGATGGGCGACGCCGTCGAGCCGCGTAAACAGTTCATCAAGGAGCACGCGACCGAAGCGGAGTGGGTGGACATATGAGCTCGGACGTCCCCGGCCCGGACCCGGACGAGCTCCCGGCCGCGCGAGTCGAGACCGCCCGTATCGAGGACGAGATGGAGCAGTCGTACATCGACTACGCGATGTCCGTGATCGCGGGCCGCGCGCTCCCCGACGTGCGTGACGGGCTCAAACCGGTCCATCGGCGGATCCTCTACGCGATGAACGAGGCGGGCGTCACCGCACGGTCAGCCCACCGGAAGTCCTCGTCCGTCGTCGGCGAGACGATGGGTGACTATCACCCCCACGGCGACAGCGCGATCTACGACACGTTGGCGCGGATGGCCCAGGACTTCTCGATGCGCTACCCGCTCGTCGACGGCCAAGGCAACTTCGGCTCGGTCGACGGCGACCCACCGGCCGCGATGCGGTACACCGAGGCGCGAATGGCACCGATCGCGGAGGAGCTGTTGGCGGACATCGAGCGCGACACCGTCGATTTCAGCGCCAACTACGACGACCGCCTCATGGAGCCGGACGTGTTACCGGCGGCGTTCCCGAACCTGCTCGTAAACGGTTCCTCCGGGATCGCCGTCGGAATGAGCACGAACATCCCGCCGCACAACCTCGGCGAGGTGATAGACGCCACCGTCGAGCTGATCGGAAGTCCCGACTGTACGGTCGAGGACCTGATGGAGCACGTCAAGGGGCCCGACTTCCCGACCGGCGCGAACATCGTCGGCCGGAACGCGGTCCACAAGGCGTACAAGACGGGTCGCGGGCGGGTTCGCGTTCGTGCCGAGTTCGAAGTCGACGAGGAGGCTGGCCGGATCGTGATCACGGAGCTCCCCTTCCAGCAGAACAAGTCACGGCTCGTCGAGCGCATCGCCGACGACGTCAACGAGGGAGCGATCGAGGGGATCCGCGACCTGCGGGACGAGTCCGACCGGGACGGGATCCGGATCGTCGTCGAACTCAAACGCGACGCCATGGCCGAGGTCGTCAAAAACCAGCTGTTGGAGAGCCACCTCGAGCGCACCTTCGGCGTCATCAACCTCGCCTTGGTCGACGGCGCGCCGCAGGTGCTCGACCTCAAGGAGACGCTCGAACACTACGTCGAGCACCGTCGGGACGTGGTCCGGCGACGCTCGCGACACGAGCTGGACGAGAAGGAGGACCGCGCACACATCCTCGAAGGGCGGCTGAAGGCGCTCGAACACGTCGACAGCGTCGTCGAGACGATACAGGACTCGGCGGACCGCGACGCCGCGAAGGCGGCGCTCGAAGCCGACTTCGAGTTCTCGGAGGCCCAGGCCGAACACATCGTTCGGATGCAGCTCGGCTCGCTCACGTCGCTGGAGACCCAGGAGATCGAGTCGGAGTACGACGACGTCACCGCGCGCATCGAGCGGCTGGAGACGATCCTCGGCGACCCCGACGAGCTCGACGAGGTCATAATCGACGAGCTCGAGGCCGTGAAAGCGGAGTACGCCGACGAGCGCCGGACCCGCTTCATCGAGGACACGGGGACGGTCACCCACGAGGACCTCATCCCGGAAGAGGAGTGTGTCGTCGTCATGAGCGAGGACGACTACATCAAGCGGATGTCGCTTTCCACCTTCCGCGCGCAGAACCGCGGCGGCAAGGGGATCATCGGGACGGAGCTCAAGGAGGGTGACCGGGTCTCATCCGTGTTCGCCGCGAACTCCCACGACTACCTCCTCGTGTTCACGAACCACGGCCAGATCTACCAGCTGAAGACGTACGAGATCCCGGAGATGTCCCGGACTGCCCGCGGGAAGTCGGCCGTCAACCTGCTCGATATGGACGACGGCGAGGAGATCGAGGCGGTGGTGAACACCGACGACCTCGCGGACGACGAGTACCTCACGATGGTCACCCGCGACGGCTACATCAAGCGGACGGCCGTCGACGCGTTCGAGAACATCCGGTCGACGGGGATCCGGGCGATCCGGCTGGAGGACGGTGACGAGCTCGTCGACGTCGAGGTGACGGACGGCGGGACCCACATCGTCATCGGGAGCCGCGATGGGATGGCGATCCGGTTCGACGAGGAAGAGGTGCGGCCGATGGGGCGGACCGCCCGGGGAGTGATCGGAATCGACCTGCGCGAGGGCGACGCGGTCGCGGGGGTCGCCGCGATCGACGCGGATCGGCACGACTGGGTGCTGACCGTCACCGAGAACGGCTACGGGAAGCGGTCCGACCTCGACGAGTATCGCCCGCAGTCGCGGAACGGGATGGGACTCGTCGACATCAAGACCGGCGATCGGAACGGGTCAGTCGTCGCCATCGAAGCGGTCACCTACGGCGACCACCTGTTGGCGATGAGCGACGGCGGCCAGATCATGCGCACCCGGGTCGAGGAGATCTCCACGGTGAGCCGCAACACGATGGGCGTCATCGTGATGGACCTCGACCCGGACGACCGGGTTGCGTCCGTCGACATCGTTCCAGAGGGCGCATACGGGAGCGATGACGGATCCGATACGAACACGGACGGAACCGACGCGGACGGAGCCGACGCCGACACGGAGTGAGCCGGTCGCACTCGGTCTCGACGCCGCAGAGCGATCGGGCGACTCCGGCGGAGGGTATTGGGCCGAAACGCTCAGCAAAATTACTTATGGTCCCCGCGAAAACGGCCGGACGAGATGGACGAGTACGAGGGGATAGACGAGATCGTACACGAGCCGAGCGAGTCGTTCGCGGCGTCGACAAACGTCGCGGCGTTCATGCGGGAGTACGGGATCGACGACTACGAGTCGTTGATCGAGCGGACGACGACCGAACTGGACGGGGAGCCGGCGTCCGGCGTCGACTGGTTCTGGGACGAGATCGTCGACTACCTCGATATCGAGTTTTACACCGAGTACGAGACGGTTCGCGACGACACCGACGGTCCGCAGTTCTCGGAGTGGTATCCGGGCGGCGAGATCAACGTCGCACACAACGTCGTCGACCGACACGCAACCGTCGACTCCCCCAACCGGAACCGCGTCGCGCTGATCTGGGAGGGCGAGCCGGGCGACGTCCGCGAGGTCACGTTCCACGAGCTGTGCCGTGAGTCGAACCGGATCGCCAACTACCTCGACTCGGTCGGCGTCGGGACGGGCGACACCGTCGCGCTGTACATGCCGATGGTCCCCGAGGTCGTCTCGATCCTCTACGGCTGTCTGAAGGTGGGAGCGATCGCCGTGCCGATCTTCTCCGGGTTCGGCACGGAGGCGACGGCGACGCGGATCGCCGACGCGGAGCCGACGGTGCTGTTCACCGGTGACGGGTTCTATCGCCGGGGGAGCGAGGTCCGGCTGAAGCACACAGCCGACGAGGCGATCGATGAGGCCGGTCACGTCGAGCACACGGTGGTGTACGACCGCCTGGGGGCGACGCCGGCGAACGGCGGCGGATCCGCGGGTACCGAACACACGGATCCCGTCGAGTGGAACGACGAACGGGACATCACCTGGGCCACAGCCGTCGGATCACGGTCCGCCGCATACGACACGAAGCGACTCCCGTCGAACCAGGAGTCGATGCTCCTCTACTCCTCCGGGACGACGGGAACGCCGAAGGGAATCGTCCACACGCACGCCGGCGTGCTCACACAGTGTGCCAAGGAGATCCACTTCGGGTTCGACCAGCGGCCCGCGGACCGGTTCTTCTGGGTCTCGGACATCGGGTGGATGATGGGGCCGTGGACGCTGATCGGGAACCACGCGTTCGGCGGGACCGTCGTGATGTACGAGGGCGCGCCGGACCACCCGGAGCCCGACCGGTTCTGGGAGCTGATCGATCGACACGGCGTCACGCAGTTCGGTATCTCGCCGACCGCGATCCGCGCGCTCCGCAAGCACGGGGACCAGTGGGTCAAGGGACACGACCTGTCGAGTCTCAGGGTCCTCGGATCGACCGGCGAGCCGTGGGACCCCGAGTCGTGGCGCTGGTTTTACGACGCGATCGGCGGCGGCGAGTGCCCGATCGTCAACATCTCCGGCGGGACCGAGATCTGCGGCTGCTTCCTGATGCCGATGCCGAACCAGCCGCTGAAACCGTGTACGCTCGGCGGCCCCGGGCTCGGCATGGACATCGACATCGTCAACGAGGCGGGCGAGTCGATCGTCGAGAGCGGGGAGCGCGGCTACCTCGTCGCCCGCGACTCCTGCCCGTCGATGACGAAGAGCCTCTGGTCGGGCGACGAACGGTACCTCGAGGAGTACTGGTCGACGTGGCCAGACGTGTGGGACCACGGCGATTTCGCCCAGCGGGACGCAGACGGGTTCTGGTTCCTTCACGGCCGGGCCGACGACGCGCTCAACGTCGCCGGCCGGAAGGTCGGCCCTGCGGAGATCGAAGGCGTCCTCATCGATCACGACGCGGTCAACCAGGCGGCCGCCGTCGGCGTCCCTGACGACACGACGGGGACCGCGGTCGTCGCGTACGTCGTCTTGGAACCCGGTATCGAACCGAGCGACGCGCTTCGCGAGGAGCTCCGGCGGCTGGTCGGCGAGGAGCACGGGAAGCCGTTCCGTCCCCGCGAGCTGCTGTTCGTCGACGCGTTCCCGAAGACGCAGTCGGGGAAGATCATCCGTCGCGCGATCGAGTCCGTGTACAGGGGCGAGGATCCCGGTGACCTCTCCTCGATGGAGAACCCCGAGGCGCTAGAGGGGCTTCAGCACCCGGAGTGAGGTCTGGGAGCGGGAAGTCAGCAGTCGTAGCCGCGGGTGACGGACCCCGCGAATCGATCAGTTCGACGCCGTCGATCCGGGGATCGCGGCGACGAGCGAGTCGTACTCCGGCTCTTGGCCCGGGTTGTCCGCGAGCCATCGATACGTCACCGTTCCCTCCGCGTCGATCACGAAGACCGCGCGGCGCGCGACGACGTCGACACCGTACCGTTCGAAGTCGGAGACGACGTCGTACGCCTCGACCGCGCGGTGATCGGGGTCCGCCACGAGCGGGAACGGCAGGTCGTACTCCTCACGGTACGCCCGAAGGGCGTGCGGGAGATCCGTGCTCACGCCGAACACGGTGGTGTCCGGACCGAACCGCTCGATCCCGTCACGGAGCGCGCGCATCTCGTCGGTGCAGGTCCCCGAGAACGCGGCGGGGAAGAACGCGAGAACGACTGGCCCCTCGCCGAGGTGTTCCGACAGTCGGAACGGGGCCAGCTCGTCGGTTACGAGCGAAGCGGTGAAATCCGGTGTGTCATCGTCGATATCTACCATACGACTCGATCGTTTCGGACGCGTATATATCGGGCGGGCTGTCGGTCCGCCCGAGCACCGGGACGGACACCCCTCGAAGGCAAAAAGACTATAATCGCAACAAGGTTACGGACGGGTAGAGATGGTAGACGTGACCCCCCTGATAGGCGGCATCCCTGTGGGCCCGGAGCTCCTCATCATCCTGCTCGTGTTGGTCCTGTTGTTCGGCGCGAACAAGATCCCGAAACTCGCCCGATCGACCGGACAGGCGATGGGCGAGTTCAAGAAGGGCCGCGAGGAGGTCGAGGACGAACTGAAGAACATGCAGGACGACGATGACGACGAGGAAGTTTCGGCCGACTCGACGATCGACGAAGAAGAAGAGCTCGAAACCGAAAAGGAATCGAGCGCGTAACGCGCCGACTCGTTCGACCGGGCCCCGCAACCCCCTTTCTCTCTCGTTTCGGGCACGTGGCCTAGCGGATAGGGCGAGAGGTTCCTAACCTCTCGATCGCGGGTTCGAATCCCGCCGTGCCCGCTTTGCTTCGCCCGCGAGCACGGCTACCCCCGCCCGAACCGCTCGCGGGCACCCCGCCGTGCCCGCTATCGTCGAACGAAGCGAGGAGAAGCGCCCCAACCGGCGTAGCCAGCGGTCACAGCGGCCGATCGGGCTCGCCGAGACCGATCTCACCGCCGCGCCCAGTCGAGCATCCGCTCGTAGAACGGATCCGACCCCAGCGCCTCGGCGTCGCCGACGAGCGTGAGCTGCTTTTTCGCGCGTGTGAGCGCGACGTTCACTCGGCGGTGGTCCTCGAATATCGGGCCGTCGAGATCGCCTGTCGCAACGAACGAGACGACGATGATCGCCTTCGAGGAGCCCTGAAACCGGTCGACCGTGTCGACGGTGACGTCCGTCCGTCTCGCGATCTCCGCCACCTGTGCGCGGAACGGGGCGATCACGCCGATGTCGTCCGGATCGACGCCCGCGGCGAGGTACTCGTCGACGACGGCGGACACGCGCTCCGCTTCGCGGACGTTGCGGTTACCGTCGCGTTCGCCGTCCGGATCGATGAAGGAGACGCCGCCACGGAGCGCGGCGGGGAGGTCCGCAGGGTCGATCCCGAGGTCCGCGAGCGTCTGTCCGGCGACCTCTGGGGTCGCGGGGCGGAGCGCGCCGTCGTAAAACGCCGCGGAGGCGAACGCCTGGATCCGCTGACTCATGCGGTACTGCCGGTCGAGCATGACGCTCGCATCCGGGTGTTCCTCGATGAGTCGCTCGAACAGGGAGGTCCGGAGCTCGTTCTCCGCGCGCACGACCGGCGGGAGCTGCTCGTGATCACCGACCAAGACGAACCGGTCCGCAAGCGTGATCGCGGCGTGCGTGCTCGGCTCCGTGAGCTGGGAGGCCTCGTCGACGACGGCGACGTCGAACTCGCACTCGCGCAGCACGCGGGAGCCGCAGGCGGCGGTCGTGGCCGCGACGACCGGGGCGTTCCGCAGCTCCGCCGCCTTCTCGTTCGGGTCGCCGCGCTGGACCAGCCGCACGTCGCGCATGTCGTCGCGAACGCCGGTCTCGGTGCCGACACGGAGGACCTCGTTGAACCCCTGATCGCGGAGCGCTTCGAGCGCGTTGTCGACCGCCCGGTTAGTGAACGCCGACAGCAACACCCGGTTTCCGTCGGCGACGAGCGCGCGGATCGCCCGCGCGATCGTGTACGTCTTGCCGGTCCCCGGCGGGCCGTGGATCAGCGCGCAGTCCTCGGCGTCGACGGCGAGGGACACCGCGTCGTTCTGGGCGTCGTTGTTGTCGATGTACGGCCCGCGGTCGGCTGGTGGGTCGGCGAACGCGGGGTCGCGCCGGCCGAACACCACGTCTTTCCGACGGTCGTCACCTTTCAGGACCGCGTCGTGGAGGGCGGTGAGCATCCGGTCGACGGAGATCTCGGAGGGGTACACGTCGAGCCGCCGGAGCTCGACCGGCTCGTCCGTCTCGACGACGACCGTCTCGTCGAGCTCGCGGATGCGGCCGAGCTCGGCGTGGCCGGAGACGGGGTCGCCGTCGCTCGCGAGCGCCACGTCGCCCTCGCGGAGCTTGGAGACCGCGTCGTCGGTGCGACGGGCAGTGAGCCGCCAGCGGTTCTCGGCGATCTCCGTTCGGCCGATCGGTTCGAGGTCGATCAGCGCGCGGTCGTCGGCCGCGCGTTCCGCGGGCGTCTGCTCCCACAGCTTCCGGTACTCGGCGTGGGTTTCCCGGCGCTCCTCCTCGATAGCCGTGTAGAACCGGTCGAAGTAGTCGCGCTCGTCCGCGGGGACTGGCTCGCCGACCTGGCCGGCCTTCGACTCCTGATTCAGGCGGCCGGAGACCACCATACAGGTGTCCTGTTCGAAACAGTAGCTACAGTTCGCGTCCGCCTCGTAGCCGGTGGGGACGGTCGGGCGCTCGCCGGCGTCGTTGAGCGCGCGCCACTCCATCGCGGCGAGCTCGTTGCGGGTGCGGACGACGAACTGCAGGAGGCCGTTCCCGACCGGGAACTCCTTCGCGGGCGCGAGGTCACCGGTCTCCTCGTTCCGGTCGAGGGCGGTGTTTTTCGTGTACAACAGCGTCCCGATGTCGGGGTCGACGCCACGCTCCTCGAGCATGAGCGCGTAACAGGCCGCCTGGATCTTGTCCTGAAACCGGGGCTCCCGGTTCGTGTTCTTGCCCGTCTTGAGCTCGACGGGGGTTCCGCGGCGGAGCGCGTCCGCGCGCCCTTTTAAGCCGAACGTCGGCGAGATCAGGGTGAACTCCGACCGCCAGGTGTCGCCGTCGGTCAGCGTCCCCTGCGCGAGCCATCCCTCGATCGCGGCCGCGTTCCGTCGGACCTCGTCGGCGACTTCGTCGGCCTCGTAGCCGAGGAGTCCGAGTTCGAGTCCGGCCTCGTCGACGCGGTCCGCCACGGAGTCCTCGAGGTCCATCCCGCGGAGCAGATCGCCGAACACCTCGTGGACGATCGTCCCCTTGACGACCGGGTAGTTCAGCGGAATTCCCGAGAGCTTATTTAAGTAATACATCCGAGGACACTGGACCCACGAGCGGATCCCCGTCACGTCCACGAGGAAATCGGGTTCGAGAACGACCCACGAGTCGCCGGTGGTCGCGTACCCCGTCTCGCCACCGTAGTCGTCCGTCTCCGCGTCGGTCACCAGCAGCTCCATCCCCGGTTCGGCGTGATCGGCGGTCTCGGCCCAGTCGCCCCACAGCGTCACGTCGACGGGGTCGGCCGCGCCGCGCTCTGGCCGGATCCGGAGCTCGCGGAGCTCCCGGTCGCCGTACGACGTCGACACCGTCCGCGCCTCTCCGACGGAGAGGATCGGCCCCCGAACGTTCACGACCGTTCTCCTCGGCGACCGCGAAAAACGCTGTCGGTGCCGGTGGAGTCGGGAGCGAGCCGGTCCGCTTCCGATCGCACCCGCCTGTTTCCATATTCCGACGCCACGGGTTCGCAGTCTCCTTATATACGGAGCCGTCAGTACGGGTATGAGCGATTCGCTGTACGAACGGTACGGACGACAGGTGATCGGCGGGATCATCCTCGCGCTGGCGACGCTGTCCATCGTGAGCGGTTACTTTCGAATCGGACAGGAGGGGCTCGCCGCGGTGGGCGAGGTCGCGGTCAGTCTCTACATCGCCGGCGTCGTCCTCTGGGGACTCCTTGATGAGGGGTTCGACACGTTCCGGTTCAGGGTCGCGCTGTACGTCGGAATGGTGCTGTGGGGGGTCTCAGACTTCGTCGCCGGCACCGACTCGGTGGTGTCGATGATCGTGTTGGCCGTCGGGTCGGTGCTCCTGACCCGCGCGGTGTACGGGTACGTCCAGACGCGACGGAAACCGGTGTACGAGCGACGGTAGCGGATCGGTTTCTCTGCCGACCACCCGGCGAAACGGTTTTGCGATCTCCCCGTGTGGGTCCGCCGTGAACGACGCCGAATCGGAACCCATCCTCCGGATCGACGAGGTCGGGTCGTGGGGGCCGCTCTACTGGCTCGGACTCCTCTGTTCGGTCGGCATCGTCGCCGTCAACCTCGTGGTTTGGACGGCGACGACGGCCCCGCAGTTCCTCGCGATTGCCGGGAGCTTCCTGTTCGGTGTCGGCCTGTTTCTCACCCGATTTTGGAGCCCCGCTCTCTACCTCGTCGGGGTGGCACACGTGCTCGCGCTCGGGGTCGTCTGGGTGCTGTCCGGGCGGGAGTTCCTCGCGCTCGGGCTTGCGAACGGCGCGTTCGCGCTCACCTTGGCGGCGGTCGCCGTACTCCTGTTCGTCGCCGAGAGCCGAGCCGAATCCGAGTGACGACGAGCGGGCGGGCCGGCAGGAGTCGGGAGCACCGACACGCTCATACGCGCTCGTTTATAAGATAGTGACGAGATGCGTGTCCGAGACTGGCAGGACGTCCTCGCGGACGTCGCAAGCGACTCGACCGATCCCGAGGGGTGGCGCGCGGTCGCCGGGTCGCGTCGCGACGGGCTCGGTGAAGACCTCTACTTCGGCCATCCGAGCGTCGGCGTCTACCACCTGAAGACGTACGCGAAGAACCCGCGCGAGCTCCGCGGGGTCGGTACCCGCGTCGCTCGGAAGGTCGACGACGAGCTCGATCCGCTCCTCCCCGACGAGGAGTCTCCGGGCCGGTTCGCGGTCCAGCGGCCTCCCGAAAGCGAGGACGAAGCGAAAACGATGGCGACCCGCCTGGAGGAGACGCTGAAGGTCCACGCAGAGGCACCGACGGACCCCGATCACCTCTTCGAAGACGTGATGGAGGCCGTCGACTCGCCCGCGTTCGGCCCGATGGATTACGAGTTCGACGGACGCCCCAAAACGCTCGACGAGCTGGGTGATACCTTCGAGGCGGCCGAGCAGCTGCTCTCCGCCGAGCTCGACGATCTGATCGAGGACGACGACGTCGACCGCGGCTTCCAGTAGCGACTCCGGTCTATACTCACAGAGCGACTCCGTCCTATACTCACAGCAGGTCCCGGAACGCGTCGCCGGCGAGTCCTGGACCGTCCGGAACCGCGATCCGTCCGTCGGCGACCGGGCACGGGTCCGGTGCGAGATCATCCGCGAGCAGTCCGCTCGTCGCGAGTCCACAGGCGGCCACATCTGGGATCGCGCCGGCGACGTGGACCGCGGCGGTTCGAGCGACGACCGCGTCGATCGTCGTCGTGACGACCGGCTCGACGCCCGCCTCGCGAGCACGCCTCGCGACGTCGACCGCGCGGTCCGGTCCGCCGAGCGCCATCGGTTTGAGGACGATGATATCCGCGGCGTCGGCCGTGAGGACCGTCTCGACCGAGTGTGTCGCGAGCGACTCATCGAGAGCGATCGGGACGTCAGTCGCCGACCGGAGCCGGGCGGTCTCGGACAGCTCCGCGGCCGGAAGCGGCTGCTCGATGTACTCGAGGTCGACCGGTTCCAGCCTGTCGAGCGCCTGTCTCGCGGCCCCGGCGTCCCACGCGCCGTTCGCGTCCGCGCGGAGGTCGACGTCGGACCCGAGCGTCGCCCGGACCGCCCGGAGCCGCCTGACGTCCGCGTCGACTGCGCGCGCGCCAACTTTTACTTTCACGCAGTCGAAGCCCTCGTCGACGGCGCGTTCCGCCGCGGCGACCGTCTCCTCCGGGGACCCGTCACCGACCGTCGCGTTTACCGGGACCGAGTCGGCGGGGGGCCGGAACTCCGTCCGGTTTTCGTACCGCCGCGCGAGCCGCTCTGCGAGCGATTGGCCCGCGTTTCGGGCGGCTCTGTCCGCCAGCGCGAGCGCGAGCCCGTGGCGGGCCGCGGGAACCTCCTGGACGTCGAAGTCGTTGAGTGCGGGCGGGTCCGGTCCCGTCCGGGCGGCGTCGAGCGCCGACTCACACGCCGCCAGCGACTCGGTCCAGCCGGGTAGCGGGGTCGCCTCGCCCACCCCGCTTTCGACGCCCACGAGGAACCCCTCGCGCTCGCGTATATCGCCGCGGGCGGTCCCGAGCGGGCTCGACAGCGCGACGGAGAACCGACGGAGCCGCATCAGATCCCGAGGCCGATGGCGAACGCGACGGCGTACGCCGCGAGCAGTTTTCCGGTCGATTCGAGCGCGGGGTTGAGCGCCTCGCCCGACGTCTCCGTCAGCACCGTCCGGCTCACGCCGACCGCGATCGGGAGTGTGGCGAGCGGGAGGAGGCTCGCGTACCCGTAGCCGTTCGCGAGGAACCAGAACGGGGTCAGGTACGCGAGCGCAACGAGAGACAGGTACTGTATCCGAGAGAATCGGTAGCCGAATCGAACCGCGAGGGTTCGTTTGCCCGTGTTTGCGTCCTCTTCGCGGTCCCGAACGTTGTTGACCACCAAGATGTTCGTCGACAGCGCGGCCACGGGAAGGCTGGCGACGACCGCCGCGAGGGTGACCGTCCCGTCGGGGATCCACAGCGGGAACGTCTCGCCGGTGAGCGCGGCCGCCTGGACGTAGTACGTTCCCGTGACCGCGATCACACCGAAGAACACGAAGACGAACAGGTCCCCGAGCCCGTGGTAGCCGAGGGGATACGGTCCCCCGGTGTAAGCGATGCCGGCCGCGACACTTACCAGCCCGATCACGAGAATCGGGACGCCGCCGACGGACACGAGATACGTGCCGACGGCGACGGCCGCGGCGAACGTCAGCCACATCGCTCGTTTAACCTCCGCGGGTTCGATGAGGCCGCTGGCGACGACGCGAGTGAACCCCTCGCGGTCGTCGGTGTCGGCACCCTGGATCGCGTCGTAGTAGTCGTTCGCGAAGTTGGTGCCGACCTGTAGCAGCGCCGCGCCGACAAACGCCGCGAGCGCGGGCAGCAGCGCGAGCTCGCCCGCCTCAACCGCTAAGCCGACGCCGACGATCACGGGTGCGGCCGCCGCGGGAAGCGTCTGCGGGCGGGCGGCGATCAGCCAGGCTCGCCCCCGCGACGTCTCGGTACTCATTACCCGTGATTGTCGGGTGGCGTCCCTTAAGGTTACCATCGAAAGTGCCCTGTTAAAGAAGGTATTTGTGGACTAAGGATAATACTGAATTATGCCGGCTGAACGAATGTCGACGGGCGTCAGTGGCTTGGACGAGATTCTAGACGGTGGTCTCATTCGGGGTCGGAACGTTCTCGTCCGTGGCTCGCCGGGTTCAGGGAAGACAATCTTCGGATTACACTTCCTTTCGGCAGGGATAGATGCCGGCGAGACGGCTCTGTACATTAATATGGGTGAACCACAGGCGTACGTCGAAGAAACAGCCGACGCGTTCGGTCTCAATACCGAGCAGATACAGTTTCATAACCTCTCGCCGACACAAGAGCAGTTCTCAGAGCGCAACTCCTACAGCGTCTTCGAATCAGCGGAAGTCGAACAACCGGAGTTTATTGATGATCTGCGCGGTGAAGTTGACGAAATTGAACCAGATCGTGTGTTGATTGACCCGATCACGGAGTTTCGATATCTCACTAGCGACGAACGGCAATTCCGATCAGGTATTCTTGGCCTCCTCGACTATCTCAAAGAGGCTGGCGCGACGGTGATGCTCACTTCGCAGGCTGGCGGTTCGATCACGGACGACGATATTCAGTTCCTCGTCGACGCTGTCATCTCACTTGACGTGACCCCCGAAAGCAGGGTAGTCAACGTCTCTAAGTTCCGGGGGTCATCGTTTCGGCGTGGAAATCACTTCTACGATATTACCGACGAGGGACTGACGGTCTGGCCGACACTCGTTCCTGGCGAACAAGAGCGGGAGGTCGAATCGGGGACGCTCTCTTCGGGCGTGGCGGAACTTGACGATCTGCTCCACGGTGGCTTAGATCAGGGAACCGTAACAATACTCAGCGGTCCGACTGGCGCCGGCAAGACCACGACCGGCCTCCAGTTTCTCATTCAGGCGGCTCTTGAGGGCAAAAAGAGCATTCTGTTCCAGTTCGAAGAGGCAGAGCGGACCATCCGCAAACGTGCCGATGCGATCGGCCTCCCGCTACAGGACGCGCTGGACAGCGGACGGCTCTCGATCATCGAAATCGATCCGGAGGAGTATACGGTCGGCGAATTCGAGCATCTCGTCCGCGAGGCGGTCACCGACGGTACCGAAGTGGTGATGATCGATGGCTCACAAGGGTTTCAGGAGAATCTCCGTGGGCTTGACAACACGACGGGTGCGTTGTTGCGGATCGGCCGATTCTTGCGGGCCGCTGGCGTCTCCACGATCCTCGTCAATGAGGTTCACAATATCACTGGAGACTTCCATGCGACCGAAGAGCGGACGAGCAATCTCGCGGACAACATCATGTTCTTGCGTCACGTTGAGTATCGCGGGAAGGTGCGGAAGGTCATCGGGACGCTGAAGATGCGGACGAGCGACTTCGAACGTAGCCTTCGGGAACTCGAAATTACGGCGGACGGGATCCGTGTCGGAGAGCCTCTTCCGCAGCTTCGGGGTATTCTCACCGGGACGCCGGAGTGGAACGATACGGATACTGCCAGCAAACACGACGTTGACAACGACGAACAGACGTAACTGTCGCACGAAATGAGAGAACAGTCATAGGAGTCGCCGATCCGAACATCATGCCCACGAACGAACAGCATACGAATCGGGAAGCAGTCGACGAATCCAAGCGCGTGCTCACTTTGGTCACTGACCCGGGAAATCAGCGTGTCCTTGAAGAGTGGCTCACCGCACACGATCAGTACACACTTGTCGAAACTACGAATATTGCTGAGGCTACATTCGATTGCTGTCTACTCGACAGAAAGCAGTTGGACGAACACCGGTCGGAACTTCTGAAGCGTAAAGAAGACGAACAGATCATTCTCCCGTATCTCTTGTTAGTTCCGGAGTCGAAACACCAAGAGATTCACACTCGTCTACAGAACGAACATCCGGTACTGTGGGATGCGATTGACGGATTGATCGACATGCCACTCACAGAACATCGACTTAGTGAACAGCTAGAGACATTTCTCCGCCTTCGAGATCAGTCGAT
Organism: Halorubrum tibetense; assembly: GCF_055396225.1. Lineage (NCBI taxonomy): Archaea > Methanobacteriati > Methanobacteriota > Halobacteria > Halobacteriales > Haloferacaceae > Halorubrum > Halorubrum tibetense. The sequence continues at coordinate 2,766,016 of NZ_AP043742.1, read as the reverse complement.
TGTCGCATACAATCAGCGCGCACAACTCCGACAGATCCGGGATCAACACGCCGGTCACGGGGTGTTAATTGCCGATACAGACGGCACAATCGAGTACGTTAATGAAGGATTTGAATCTCAGTCAGGCTATACGAGCGAGGAAGTTGTCGGTTCCAACCCGCGCATTCTCAAATCAGGTGAACACGATGAGGCGTTCTATGAGGAGTTGTGGAACACCATCACAGCGGGTGACGTCTGGGACGGTACAGTCATCAACAGTCGAAAAGATGGGGATCGGTATGTTATCGAACAGACGATCGCTCCGGTAGAAGGCCCTGATGGAGAGATTACGCAGTTCATCGCCGTCAACCACGAAATTACTGAGCTGAGAGAGCTAGAAGAGAGTCTCCGCCAGCAACGCGAGCAACTCGAGGTGTTGAACCGAGTTCTCCGACACGACATCCGGAACGATATGAACGTTGTTGTCGCGTGGGGCGAAATGCTTGAAGATGAGGTAACGCCAACTGGACAGGAGAAACTCGACAGGATTCTCCGGGCGGGGCGACACGTCGTCGAACTCACGAATGTCGCCCGAGACCTCTCAGAAATCATTCACGGTGACGGGACGCCGGACCTCAAGCCAATCCCGCTTCGACAGATCCTCAGTGAGGAACTTGAAAAGCGTCGAGAGACGTTCGCAAATGCCGAGATTACGATGGCAGATCCACCCGATCGAGGTACACACGTGCTGGCGAACGAGTTGCTCTCGTCGGTGTTTCGGAACCTCGTCAACAACGCCGTCCAGCACAACCATACAGCTCAACCGAAGGTGATGATTACTGTTGAGGAAGCTGACGAGTCAGTCCGCATCAGAGTGGCTGATAACGGACCGGGAATTTCAGACGATGTGAAAGAGAGTCTGTTCCGGGAGGGTGAGAAAGGGCTTGAAAGCGGGGGAACCGGAATGGGTCTATTTCTCGTCGACAGTCTTGTTGAGAGTTACGGCGGGAATGTCTGGATCGAGGACAGAGTGGAGAGCGAATTGTTCGATAATCCTGACGAAGCGGATCCAGCCGGCGCGGTTTTTATTGTCGAGTTACGGACGACGGCGAAACAGGACAAAATCGATGGAGGACGTGAATGAACGACGCGTACCCTACGGACGATTCACCCGATGATGGCGCTGGGCAGGCAGCCTTGTTCCCATTACTCTCTGGAGAGGGGAATCAACGGTTGGTGGTTGAGTGGATCCAAGCTCATGACCGCTATACGCTGGTCGATCCGGACCAGCCGGTCGAAACGGCGACGTTCGACTGCTGTATCCTCGACGGGGAGATGCTACAGACACACGCTGAGACGCTTCGAGCCCGAAAACGCAAGGCGAAGCCGGCTCTGTTGCCGTGTCTTCTGCTCATACCGGAGGCAGACCTTTCACTCATTGAAACTGACAGCGGAGAGATTGCCGACAGCGTCGTGTTCGAAACCGCCGACGAGGTGGTCTCGATGCCGATCAAAAAGGCCGAACTAGAGTGGCGGACACAGGCGCTCGTCAGGCTGCGAACCCAGTCGCTGCGCCTCAAAGAACGGACGGAGACGCTGGAACTGTACAGGCAGGCTGTCGAAGCCTCCGGTCACGCGATCTGGATATCCGACACGGACGGGACGATCAACTACGTCAATCCGGCGTTCGAATCGATCACGGGCTACAGCCGAGACGAGGCTGTCGGCGAGTCACCGAATCTTCTCAACTCCGGAGAGATGGACGACGACTTCTACAGCGACCTCTGGGAGACGATTACCGCTGGTGACACGTGGCACGAGGAGATTACCAACCAACGCAGCGACGGCTCGCAATACGTCGCCGATCAGACGATCGCACCGATCGTCGAAGACGGCGAGCCGAGAGCGTTTGTCGCCGTCCAGACCGATATCACCGACCGTAAAGAACTCGAAGGTCAGCTCTCGTTGTACCGCGATATCATCGAACGGCTTGAGGATCCGATCATGATCCAGACCTGTGAGGGGGAGTTTCGGCTGGTTAATGACGCGCTGTGTTCGTTCGCCGGGCTGTCGAGAGATGAACTGCTCGGCGACGGCGAATACGCGTTTATGGACGAAGAAACTGCCACGACGATCGCCCGACAGAAACAGCGTGTGATTGAGACCGAACAGCCGGTCGAATACAGCGTTGAGCCGACGTTCAAGCACAGCGACAGAGAGGCGATCTTCTATACGAGTCGGTACCCCTACTACGAGGACGGAGAGATCGCGGGGACGCTGGCGATCTGCCGGAACGTGACTGATCTCGAAGAACGGACCCGACAGCTCCACGTACTTGATAACATCCTGCGGCACAATATCCGCAACGAGCTGAACGTGATCCATGGTCGGGGCGAGCAACTTCAAAAGAATCTTGAGGGCGAACCCAAAGCCGCTGCCGGCACCATCGTTGACCGGGCCGAAACCCTGTTGACGACGAGTGAGAAGTCGCGGGAGATTACGACTGTTCTTAGTGACTCACACGGGCCAACCTCTGTAGATATCGGGCAGGTGGTTCGGGTTCTTGCCAAAGAGACGGCCGACGACTGGCCCAACGCAGATGTCGACGTTACAGGCCCGACACAACTCGTCGTCTCTGCAGCCGAATCGATTACTGCCGCAATTGAAGAGCTGTTGACCAACGCTGTGATCCACAACGACAGCGAAAACCCCCATGTGCGTGTCAACCTCGCTGTCGAGGGATCATGGGGCACTCTTAGCGTGCGGGACAACGGTCCGGGTATCCCAGAATTTGACAGAGATGTCCTCGAATCGGGAGGGGCTATCGAGACACTCTCACACGGTAGTGGACTGGGATTGTGGCTGGTCTACTGGACAGTAAACCATTCTGGAGGGAAGATCCACGTCGATGAGCGTGAGCCACGCGGCACCGAAATTACAATCTGGTTTCCGCTGGAAACTGGTGGGTAGCAGGTTTGTAGATTAATTATTTCGGCTCATCGTAGACTACAGCGATCTGGAGAGCCTGTCGAATATGGAAGTTTTTCTTTTCGAGACTATCGGCTTCTAGCGCTTTCTCAAGATGGAATCGATACCCTTCAGATCGCTCTGACATATGCTCATCTAGTACAGTATATTGAATAATCCTCGCTTGTAATTATCAATGCAGATAACAACATATATACTCGAAACGCAGCTCTCATCAACCGGCTGTTTCAGGTGAGAATACGTCTACAGAATTGAATTTCAACAGAACGTGCTCGATGGCACAAAATCCAAATCGGTCTCTTGCGCCCCATATCTTGTTTCACGCTCTCCTAGGGTAGCAGCGTTTCCGTCAAGCCTTTAGAGCCAGTGAGGAGGATCTCACTCTGTATTGCCGCCGTCACCCACTACCCTGACCGAGCTACTAGCTTGAGGGCCGGCATTATCACCCTTTACACCTCCGAGCCGGTCAGGCTCTGCATCAATGGTGAACCCGCTGAGGCGGTCTTGAAGCTTCCCTGCTCGCTCTTTGAGGTTGTCTGCGTTCTGAGAGACTTCCGCAAGTGATGAGGTTTGTTCTTCGGCTGCTGCTGAGACATTATCGGACTCGCTGTTCACTTCATTTGCCGCGTTGGCGACCTCCTCGACGATGCTTACGACTTCCTCTGTGGAGGCGGCTTGACTGTCTGTTGCGTCGCTGATCTCTTGGATACCATCATTCACTCCTTCGACGGTGGTCGTGATCTCATCGAGAGCAGCGAGGGCCGACTCAACCGTGTCAGCGCCCGAACGAACCCGGTCCTGCATAGACTCCATATCGTCAACGGTCTCATCGGAGTTGGACTGAACACGCTCTATCCGCTCGGTAACATCATCAGCAGCCTCCGCAGTCTCCTCTGCAAGCCCCTTCACTTCGTCCGCCACCACGGCGAACCCGGATCCCGCCTCACCAGCGCGAGCCGCTTCTATCGAGGCATTCAGCGCAAGTAAATTCGTCTGCTCAGCAATATCCTCGATTAACTCCACAACTTCTCCGATTTCATCAAGCTCACCTGCGAGCGTGTTGACCTGATCGACTGTCTGTTCAGACTGGGACTCGATCTCTTCCATCTCATCAATTGCCTCTGACGCGGCTTCTTGCCCGTTATTACTGAGTTTAACCGCATTCTGAGAGGCTGTAGCAACTTCGTCTGCTGAGGACGCAACTTCTTCGACTGTCCCAGAGAGATTCTGCATCTCGTTCGATGCCTCTCGGCTCTGTCCGTGCTGTGTATCCGCGTCTGCCGCAATAGCTTGGATAGAGTCCGCAACTTGCTCGCTCGCACGCTGCGTCTCTGCCGTCGATGCACTCACATCTTCACTCGCAGAAGCGACCTCATCAGCGAAGGCTTGGATCTGCGCGAACGTCAGCTCAAGATCCTCCACCATTTCGTTGAACGTGGTGGCTATTTCGGCCATCGCCTCGTTGCTTACATCGGTATCAAGTCGGCGGGTGAAGTCACCGGCCGCACACTTAACCATGACCGATTGGTAGTCGGCAGCGGCCTGCTCAAGTTCCGCGTTGAGTTCTTGCATTTCCTCGCGCTGTTCGGCCGCCTCTATCTCCTTCTCTTTGGCACGATCTCTCGCTTCCTCTGCTTCTTCCAGTTTCTCTTGGACCTTCTCGCGAGCCTGTTGTCGCTGAATTGCGAGAGACTGCCAGAGGAACGTGATCGTCCCCGCAAGCATCAGCACCCCAACAGCGTGTATTCCACCCCAGACGACCGGGTTAGCCATCGCAGCCGGATGGTTATAGACTGTGAACCACTCTATGAGCCCGAAGACGCTGTGCTGGAGGGCAACGTAGCCAATCGTGATCGCAAACGGTACCCAATCTTCATACAGTGCAACAACCCCGACTCCAACAAAGTAGATAAAATGTGCCTCGATGAATCCGCCAGTAAAGTACGCTAACACCGACCCCTGTACCATGAACGCGACCGCGCCTGTCGCCGCTCTAATTCGGCGGGGAAGTACCGGAATTGCAGCTATCACTACCAATCCGAACACGATACCGGTGCCAACAACGGAGTGCAGCATTGGGATGACCGGCAATTCCGCACCAGTGATCGACTCTGCTCCCGCCATCCGACTGACTCCAAAAACAAATGGAAGTAAAGCAAGCGTGAAAGCCAACACACCAATATGTCGCCGCCCGAACGTCTCGTCAGGAATCTCTGTACCGTTCGGGGTATTCTCTATGTACCGCTGAAGTGCTGATTCTGCGTCTTCTAATTCCATGCATTAGCTCTGTGTGATCCTGTACTTAGACCCTCTTACCGAGTTCTCGTTTTTGAGAACATTGGCTCTGTTGACTCGATGGAAACGCTGCTACCCTAGGAGAGCGTGAAACAAGATATGGGGCGCAAGAGATCGACCTGGATTTCGTGCCGCAGAGCACGTTCTGCTGACTGGTCCGTGTGCGAAAGAAGCCGAGTCATGGGCGCTACAGCCCGGATGCCGCGCCGCGCGGCATCCGAGAAAGCCCGAATAGGTGAATCTCTGCTTCACGCACTGGCGTCCCGGGTGAACGAACCATGTACCTCGGAATCGACGTCCACAAACGGTACGCACAGGTGGCAGTGATGGATAAGGCTGGGGCGATCGTCGAAGAGGTTCGCGTCGTCGGCGTCCGCGACGAGAACGCCGACGACTACCATCTGTACGTCACAAATCTGCCGAGAGAAGAGTTTCTCCCGGCGGATCTCGCAACGATGTACCGGTGTCGATGGGAGGTAGAAACGCTGTTTTGTGAGCTGAAGACGCAATACGAACTAGATGAGTTTGACACGAGAAACCCTGTTGTCGTGGAGATTTTGCTGTATGCGGCGTCGCTGTCGCTGCTAGTGAGCCGTGAGCTGTTGGATCTGGTCACCGAGCAGGCTGACGACGAGATTGTGTTTCCACCGGAACGCTGGGCGGCGACCTTCCGGTCGCACGTCCAGCTTGTTCTCCACGAACTCGGTGAGTACCTCGGCTACTCACCACCACCGTTGCTGGAGCGGCTCATTGAGGATGCTCAGAAGATCCATCAACAACGACCGATCTTACAAGAGACGCTCGCTACCGCTACACAACCGAGGTGTGAGTCTTAGCTAAAGACGAATGACTGGCGCCCGTACGGACGACTCGATCGATAGTGCGATCGCTCGCGGCTTAGGGGTTGCGCGACCAGCGGTCCTCGCCACCGTTCGGATCGAGATTCACTCGCCATAGTCCGGAGCGGGATTCATGTGCGTCGGCCGCGTGTCACATTCATGATTGACTCGCCGGGACTTGCGCTCCGATACGCCGCCTGCGACGCCTGCGAAACGGTGTTTGCGCTCCCCGACGACCCCGCGGAACCGGACGTCTGCGGACGGTGTGGCGCCCGTCCGCTTCGCGAACTCACCGGGATCCGAGGTCCGGACGCGTATTTCGCGCCCTGACTCTGGACGGCGGGTGACAGACTGCCGGAGATCCGGTCAGAGCGATTCGATCAGGGCGATTCGGTCAGCACAGATCGTCCATCTCCATCTCTCCGTCTGCGATCGCTTGCAGCTCCTCGTCGGAGAGCCGATCGATCACGAACGACGGCATTCCCTCCGGGAGTCCCGCCGGAACCGACCGATCGCCGTCCGTCCCCACCCTTCCGCCGTCGGTCCCGCTCTTGACCGTCCCGCCGTCCGTGCGAGACACGGCGGCCGATCCGGCGTCGTCCCGATCGCTTCCAGCCAGCCGGCGCACGGTCTGCTCCACCGTTTCGACCGCCTCGGACTGGTGCTCGCTTTCGGCCGCCAGCTCCTGCATCTTCTCAGTGATGCGGTTCGACTGATCGACCACCCCGTCGACCGTGGCGGCGATCTCCTCGGCGGCGGCGGCCTGTTCGTCGGTCACGTCCGAGACCTCGCCGATACCGTCCGCCGTCTCCGTCACCGCCTCGGCGATGGCAGTGAGGTTCTCCGTAGCGTCGGCGACGCGCTCGCTCCCCTCGTCGACCCGCTCCGTCGTCTCCGAGAGGCTCTCGACGGTGTCCTCGGTGTCGGTCTGGATCCCGCCCACCATCGACTCGATGTCGCTCGCGTGTTGCTGAGACTCCTCCGCGAGCGATTTGATCTCGTCGGCGACGACGCCGAACCCGGAACCGGCGTCGCCGGCCCGAGCGGCCTCAATCGAGGCGTTCAGCGCGAGCAGGTTGGTCTGGTCGGCGATCCCGTTGATCGCGTCGACGAACCCGTCGATCTCCTCGACGCGGTCTTGGAGCGCCTCGACGTCGTCGGCCACCTCGTCGACGGCGTCACCGATATCGTCCATGGCAACCGCGGCGTCGTCGGCCGCCTCCCGCCCGTCGTCGGCCATCGCTTCCGCCCGGCTGCTCGTGCGCTCCACCTCGTCGGCGGTCGACGCCACCTCCTCGACCGTCGCCGAGAGGTTCGCCACCTCCGAGGAGATCTCGTTGACCCGCTGCGACTGCTCTTCCGACGCGTCACCGACTTCGGCGGCGCTGTCCGCGACGTCCGCCGCCGACTCGCGGAGGTCGCCGATCGGTTCCCGAACTTCGTCTTCCACATCCGCCATCAGCCGCTTGTTCCGCTCGACTTCGTCGGAGAGCTTCTCGCTGTACGAGTGGATGTACGTGTCCGTGACGACCTGCATGTCGAGGTTGATGATCCGGAGGATAGAGAGCAGGTCCTCGATCGCGTCGTCGATCTCTTCTTCGACGGCCGCCTCGACCGCGTCGCCGATTCCCTCACCGGCGCCCTCGTCGGCCAGCCGGTCCGTGAGCGAGTCGGTGAGTCGGTCGCCGATAATCGGGAGGATGAGGTCGTAGTACACGCCGTACTGGCCGAGGTAGTGTTTCATCGGCATCTCCAGGATGTCGTGGATCTTCCCGATCCGCGCACGGTCCTCGAAGTACTCCGATCCGTAGTCACCCTCGGCGAGCGTTACGAGATACGCCGACTGCGTCCGCTTGAGCTGTTCGAGCCCCTTGTCGGAGCGGCTGATCACGTCGACGGTCTGCTGGTGACCTGTGAGGTTGTCGTAGAAGTCGTCGGCGATCTGCTCGGCGTTCTCCGCGAAGGCGTCCTCGTACCGGCTCAACCGACGCTCGTCCTCCTCGTCGAATCCGACGAAATCCTTTCGCCACGCAATCTCGTCGCCGTCGAGTCCGATCTCGTCGACCAGCCCGGAAACGTCGAGTCCGTCATTTAAACCGCCCTGCCCGAAGTCGCCCCGCCCGTACTCTCCAAATGTCGCCATGTGGAGCGATCCGCTTTTCCATGACATAAGAGGTGACACCCGTCTCTCAAGAGTGATAGTGGAGCGTCAGCGGTCATATCGGAGATGAACGCCGATCGGGCGGTGACGACGCCCGTTGGGTCGGCGCCGGCCGCGTCGCCCTCGGCGACCGGCTCGACGGCGACCGCCGAGTGCTTGAATTCGAGAATCCCCGCGTCCGGATCGAGCGCGTCGCCCGTCAATGCGTTCGCAAGCGGCTCCACGTAGTGGAACGTACAGAACGTCACTCCCTCGCGGACCGTGGGGGTGACTTCGGCGGTAACCTCGACGGTCCCGCGCTCGTTCGAGACCGTTACCGGAGCGCCGTCCTCGATCCCGCGGTCGGCCGCGTCGTCAGGGTGGATCTGAAGCGCGTCCTCGCCGCGGATCGCCATCAGCCGGTCCGACCGCCGGCTGAGCGCCCCGCTGTTGAAGTGCTGGAGTACGCGGCCGGTCGTCAGCGTCAGCTCGCCGGCGTTGAGGTCGTCCGCGGGCGGCACCGGATCGATAACGGCGAGGGGCGCGGTGCGCTCGCCGGTCAGGAACTTCTCCGTGTGTAACACGTCCGTCCCGGCGTCGTCCGCGGCCGAGAACGGCCAGCGCTGGTAGCGTCGCCGATCCCCCTGTAGCTCATCCCCTCGTAGATGGGGGCGACGCGCGCGAGCTCGTCGAAGACCGCTTCCGGTCCGTCGTAGTCGAACGTGTCGGGCCGGTCGGTCAGCCGCCGCCCGAGCGCAGACAGGACCTCGAGATCGCGCCGGGCGTCTCCCGGCAGGTCGGCGTTAGGGCGCATCCGCATTACGCGGCGGTCGGTGTTCGTGATGGTGCCGGCCTTCTCTGCCCACGCGCTCCCCGGGAGGACCACGTCGGCGTGGGCCGCAGTCGCCGTCTCGAACAGGTCGATGACAACGCAGAAGTTGAGCGCCTCGAACGCCGACGCGACCGTGCTCGCGTTGGGCTCGGTGACCGCCGGGTTCTCGCCGAAGACGACCGCTGCGCGCACCTCGTCGCCGAACCGGTGCGTCGCCTCGACCTCGGTGAGCCCGGGATCGGCGGGCGGCTTGACGCCCCACTCCGCGGCAACGCGCTCGCGGGCGTCCGGGTCCGTCACGGACTCGTACCCGGGGAGCACGCCCGGGAGCCCGCCGACGTCGCTGGCGCCCTGCACGTTGTTCTGGCCGCGTAGGGGGTTCACGCCGGTCCCCGGCCGACCGACGTTCCCGGTCAACAGCGCGAGGTTGAGCAGGGCGTGAACGTTGTCGGTGCCGCAGCGGTGCTGGCTCGTCCCCATTCCCGTGATGACCGCGGCGCGGTCGGCCTCGCCGTACGCCCGGGCCGCCTCGCGGATCGTCTCCTGGCACGATCGAAGCGTTCCTGCTGGATATGAAAGCGAAGACACATGTAATTGTCTTTGATCCAAGTGCGGAACAATGGCACGTTTACAAATCCTTCGGAACCGAGGGGATGAGCCATCAAGAGATGGTCGATTATGCGAGCGAACTCGCCAACGAGTGGCTCGCCCAAAGCCTCTCGGACCGCATCGCGGCCGCAGAAAACACCGAGCAGGACACATGATTCTCCGCTACTACGCTGATGCGGACGTCCGAGAATGGCACGACCATACGCTACGGCTCTTTCGAACGTTGTATGATACGCACGGCATCGATATCGAGATTGACCGGATCGACGAGCAGCACGGGACGATCACGGACTTCCCAGGCGAAATACGATCCTCAACGCCTGAGGATGTCTACGAGCGCGACCTCAAACGTAACTGTGCTCTAAACCAAACTATCGACCAGACACCGTCAGAGGCGTTCAAACGCTACGGGAAACTCAATATCGCTGGGAACGTTGCGGTAGTCGATGATGAGGAGACAGTCCAATGGGCCTCAACACTGCCGGGGTACGCTAACGGCTATCGGCCAGGGGCTGCGTCACAGACTGCGATGGACTTTCTGGAAGATATCGCCACCGATCCAAGCAACCGTCTCTGCGTTGAGTGCCTCTCTCTGCTGGATGGCGACGAAACCTTCTGTCCGGACTGCGGCTGCGAATTTCCATAGCGTACGCTATTGAATCGGGAGTACCGAACGCTGACTGCTTGGTATCACACAGGATACCTGAAAATGAGTAGCTCTATCAGCTGGTTTCATGCCATTAGCCGTTTATGTTGACCGCTTAATTGGTTCCTCATGATAAAGCCAGTATACGCAAATGGCCGCTTTTCACGGTTCTAGATAAGAGCGCCTCTAACGCTGTAAGACTGTGTAGAGTCGATTTAGCCCGACGCTGCCTTGCGTTCAACAAGGCGTCATATCTTCATATTTCAATCGAACGCAACTACCGTCACACCGGACTGTCCGCTGTTATCGTCCGACCGATTCATACGAGAGTGTGCCTCCAAGCGGAACGGACACCACGATGTCCGGAGAAATCAACACACGGAGAGAACTACTGATAGTCTTGCAGGGTTGACGTAGATTCTCGCTCAAGCAACTTCTCTATTGACTCGTGGATTCCAACGAGTTCGACAGTATCAGCCATCGCAGAGATGATTAGCTCTGGATCCATTGACACGGAATACTCGCGGTAGGTTCCACCGCGGCGACCCTCATTGCGTTCGGTGACGTCAAGAATCCCGAGCATAATGAGTTCGCTAAGATGATCACGCATCCGGCGTGTAACGAGCGGGTTGATCCCTGCCCGCTCGGCCATACTCGTATATCTGGGTCGAACATCCCGCGAGCGAACCGGAGTCTTTCCCTGCTGATCGAGCGTCAACACGGCATACAACACGAGGTGTCCATGCTGGGTGAGGCCCCCAATTCCTTCACGAATTCGTCCCCGTTCGAGTGATGTCCGGCCCTGACGAACGTGTTCATCGATGACGTGTTCGGCAGAGTCATCGCGAGCGATATCTCCTGCTTTCATTAATAGGTCGAGTGATTGCCTAGCGTCGCCGGCATCCTTTGCCCCGTAGGCAGCACAGAGGCGGATGACGCCTTCCTCAAGAACGCTCTCGTGAAACGCGACATCAGCTCGTTGCTGGAGAATCTGCTGTAGTTCTGTGGCGTCATAAGCAGGAAAGTGGATCTCCTCCTCACACAGTGAAGATCGTACCTTCGGGGAGAGGTCCTCACGAAATGAAAAGTCGTTTGAGATACCAATAATCCCAGTCTTGGCTGTCTCGAGGTTGCCATTCGCCCGAGCTCGCGGCAACTGATAGAGGATGGAGTCATCCTCGATGTGATCGACTTCGTCAAGGACGATCAGAATTGTCCCCCCATTAGTGTCTAACTCGTTCCAGAGCATATCATAGACAGCGGCTCGCGGATACCCAGTCGTGCTGATCTGATCGGTATCGTCCCGGAACTCGTTGACTAAGCGGGTCGCGATCTGATAGCTCGATGTCAGGCCGTCGCAATTGAGCATAACTACCGAGAGATCAATATCGTCGTACTCGGCCGCATCGGACTGAAGATGATCAAGTAGATATCGCGTTGCAGCTGTCTTGCCGACACCTGTCTTACCGTAGAGAAAGACGTTGTTCGGTTGCTCGCCGTTGATAACGGGCTGTAGGGTCGTCTGATATGTGTCGAGTTCCTCGTCTCGACCGACCAGTTGCTCGGGTTGGTAGTCCTCACGAAGGGCGTCTCGGTCACGGTAAATATCGGTGTCCCGCTCGAACATTCCCATCGTCGTACGTCTGTTGATAAATCGCTCCCAATATAAAACCACCCTGTCCGTAGTGTCTGCTGTTCTCTTCTTATTTATATTACGCCATCACACCCTCCCCCCACTATGTCCGCTGTTAGTAGAAATTGTAATCAAAGCACTCTATTTTGACTCTAATGTATAGATAGTTTTATTACTATTGTGCTATTACTAGTTCGTAGTCTTAAGATTATACTATTAAATTAGTAGGTGGCATAACTAAGTCTCCTACTTAGTTTACACAGAACTGCGGACACCGTGGAGGGAGGGTTCAACAATACTGATTATCCATTCTATTGTTTTCCTCTCCAGATCAGGTCCTATCACTGATTATCTAGGTCGTACACTACTGGTGGACACCACCGTGTCCGCCGTTCTCTCCCTCACGCTATCGGTCACTCGGTGGGTACCACTCCACCGTGTCCGCTGTTCCGTCTAGCCGCTCTCTGAGAACAGCGGACGCTATGGTGTGTAGACACTGTTCCGAGCTTCTGAGATACGGCCGCTTCATTCTACAGTAGTACCAGTCTCTCCGACACTCTAATACGCGACATTTAGATACTCTGTGCTTCCTATACTACTGACATCCGATGACTGAAATTCCTGATTCGTTCCGTTCTCTGTTCAGTGCTCAAATCGAAGAACGTGATGGGTCATATGTCATGGATATTCCGTCGAATGAAGTCGAACATGGCACGCTCGCTGTCGACGAAACGTACCGGATCGCCATCCTCGCGTCGAAATCTTCGAAAGAACAGGAGACCCAGCAAGACCAACCTCAATCAACTGCCCAAGAGGAAACTCTAACGTCGGACGGTCCTCCAGTAAATGAGGGTGAGGTCCGCGATGTGACGATCGAGACGACTGGTGATCAAGGCGATGGCATCGCGAAGGTTGAACACGGCTACGTCGTGATTGTCCCCGGCGGACAACCAGGTGATGAACCGTCGGTCGAGATCGAGCAAGTCAAAGAGAACGTCGCGTTTGCTAGTATCGTCGAACGCGACTTACGGGCGCTGTAGCGTCGATTTATCGCCTATATCTGTTGGTCGACGTCGTCAAAATTTTGGTAGTCTTGACTCACCACTACTCACTTTTTGGCTTACCGACGTACTCCGATTTCATCGTGCCGTTCTCACGATAGTAGCGATAGAGATACGGACCGTGCATATCCGAGGGATTCCCGTTGGCACATTTACAGCTGTCGTCGCCACAGGTGACTTTCTCTTTGACAACGGTCCCGCTTCCTGCGCCATCAGGCTCGTCGACGGGCTCGGCAGCCTCGGGAAGCTCGTCAGTGTCGACCGACTGGTCGCGATACTCGATGAGCGCCTCAATATAGTTCTGTACCTCTTGGAGTGTCCCCGTATCCTGTTTTGGGAGCCCCTCTGCGAGATACTTCGGAAGCGAGGTGGGTGGTGACGGCTGCTTCATACCTTATGTAACAATCGGAGCCATGTTAGCGTTCGGGTGATACATAAGGTATAGAACCTTCTCTACCAACCGTGAACACTTCAGCGATTACTCAAGATCGTAGGCCGCAATCTCGTGAGAGCCACACTGTGGACATTCATCGACTTCTTTCTCCACGCTGTACCCACACTGACGGCACTCGTGGTGCGTTGTCGATGACGGCTTGAGCCTAACAATCTGCTGGATGAACTGTTTACTGAGCATGGGTGGGGTCAACGATCTCACCACAGCTTGGACATTCGGCCCACACGCCAGGGCCACCGCCAGCGGTCTCAAAGTGGATGATTGCGTGCCGACCGGTGACTGTCTCGCCACAGAACGAGCAGTCGCCACGGACCGTCTCTGGGTCATTAGGACTCATTCTCACGAGTTCACGGGCTACTTCGAGGGGAGAGGGAGCGTGTGACACTGTTTTAGAGCTGATCTGGTTGTTAAAACCGACTCAGCGGTGCTCCCTCTACTCAAAATTTGAGACTCTGTGACTTATAGTTCGGGCGAGCGGGGCGAAAGTACTGTTCCGGGACAGCAGCGTGATTGTGAATCGTGAGTAACCATCATACGAGGACACTCCGAGAGCGGTGGGTGGTGACTACGCGCTCGCGGGAGTACCATCGGCGTCACCGCTATCGATGAGCGGGTAGTCGATGTGGACCTCGATGCGGTCGAACGGAACAACGGGTTGAATCGCACCGCTGGGCCCGCCCTCTTCGAGCATGAGGATGCCCAGTACTTCCAGATGCTTCAGGTCCGAGTGGACGTCGGACACGTCACGCTCGACGAGACGCGCTGCCTCGCGCATGCTCTCAGGCGCCTCTTTTGCGATCGCCCGGATGAGCTCAAGGCGCAGCGGCGTGAGACTGTCGACGAAGTCGTCGTAGGTGCCGAACTGGAGCGTTGCCTTTCTATCCTGATCGTCGAGATCGTCGGCCTCGACATCTTGGACGAACTGGAGCGCGTCCTCACGGAGTTGTTCTCGGTCGCCAACGGTGATGTGGAGTGTGGTCATGGTCGGGGTATCGTGTGTTGGTATTCGGTCAGTGTGGCCGGGGCGGGTCGCCGCCGACGGCGTCCCAGTACTCGTCTGCGCTCGCCCAGAACTCGACAAGCCGGTCCTCCATCCCGGGGAACTCGACGTCGTCAGCCATCGGTATCTCAGCGCTCAGGCGTTCGCCTTGCGCTCCCGTTCCGACGCCGATGTGAGCGGGAGGTCGGCGTCGATCTCGTCGTACCATACGGCGGGGCGCTTCGCGCTGCCGTTCTCTTCGAGCTCGAGAAGCCCGTAGTCGGCGAGGTCGTTCACGTTGTCGAGGACCTCCGGTGGGTTCCGGTCGACGAGGCGAGCGAGTTCACGGATATTCTCCGGCTCGTGTTCAACGATTGCTTCGAGGAGTTCGAGGCTGGTCGACCGGAAGACGCGACCGAACGTCTCGAGGTCTTCGATCGACAGCGTTGGCTCGCTGGGTTCGACGTCATCGCCAGCGTCGATCGCTTCGAGCCGCTCCTCGAGGCCACTACAATCCGCGGACTTGATCCGGACGTAGAGTGTTCGGGTCATGATTGTTGTAGTGTGGGGCTGGGGTTTCGATTGTGCGTTGATCAGCGTGCTCGGGTCACCAGGACGGACGCCGTCGTTGGCAGATGGTGATGAACCATCACCCCGGTTTATTCCTTCGCAATGGGTAGAGGAAGACATGAGCCGCGAATCCCCTGCCGACGCCGACATCATTTCCGACGAGGAGCTCACCGCGCTGCTCGCCGAGGCTGAGGAGAGGACGCCCGGGGAGATCGAGCGCGGTGCCGCCGAGATCGAGATCGCTCCCCCCGAGGAATCGACTGTCGTCGACATCGACGAGTAGTGCTACTGCTTCGACGTGGTTTCAGTGCTACTGAGAACCAGCTACAGATGATCTACCGACTGGCGGTCTTGTTCTCGAACACAACTCGACTCTATGGCGGCCATTATCGATGACCTCCGTTCTGAAGATTCACACTGAAGTTACTGGTTAAGATCTAAGACGGCTCGTTTACCAGAATAGAGGCGAGAATGCCCCTTCCTCCACGAGTGAGTACCGCGAGCGAGTAGGGAGGGGATGAATCGCCGCACAGGGGTAGTGTTCAGATAAGCTGATTCCATGCGAAAGCAAACGATCTCAGCCACTCGTTTGCAGTTTCTGCTTCGGCGTTGCTGAAACAGTTTGAGAAACAGATAGTTCTGCGTTTTACCTCACGAAAGACACGTTCGACGCTGTTCCGATTTCCATGTCGTTCGTATCTGAAATCGAGGCCGTGTTTTTCACAGGCTCGGTGAAGTGGAACCGCGCCATCAACAAGAAAGATCGCGTCATCTACATCGTGTTTTTCGCGGAGTTCCGCAAAAAACTGATCTGCGATCACGTTCGTTCTTGTCGGTTCAAGCTTTGTATGTAACAGATCGTTTGAGTCAGGATCGACGGCGGCGTACAGCCAATATTGTTCATCATCAAGCTGAATCACAGTTTCATCAACCGCAACGTGATTCGGACTCCGACCAGATTTCGGCTGTAGATCAGCCTTATGAACCCAATTATGGACGGTAGATCGAACCCGATCAACACCGGATACCTCAAGAAAAGAAACAGTATTCGAAAGTGATAATCCAGACAGATGTAGCTGAATACTGAGCTTCATCAACAGCCGCGGTGTTGCTTCTCGCTCCACAAACTCTAAGTTGATCTCGTCTAAACAGCCGCTGAGGCGGTCGTTTTCGGGCATGAATCACTTTGAAAACGCACCGCCTCACCTTTCAATCCTTATCTGAACACCGCCCGCACAGGAGTACAAACCATTAACTCAATACATTCCGAATTAGGAGACAGCGATGGAATACAGTCACCGCTACCGCGCTTTCCCGACACAACAGGTAGCGGAGCGACTGGACTACCATATCGACGTTCATCGCCAAGCGTACAACTTCACGCGGTACGAATACACGAACCACAACGACGCTGATACTATCGGATCGGCGTACAAGCATCATGACCGTCTCACCGACTGGAAAGATGAATATCCGGTGTTCACAGAGGTTCACTCGAAAGCACTCCAGCGAACCATCACACGGTTCTACCAGAATCTCTCGAACCTCTCCGATCAGAAAGCGCACGGACACAAGGTTGGGATGCTCAAATGGAAACCGCCGCGTGAGTACCAGAGTATGACGTATTCGCAGTCCGGCTTCGAACTCAAAAACACGAGTGGCCGGCGTGCGACCCTCTGGCTCTCCAAAGTCGGTGACATCAAAATCCGCTATCACCGCGAGATCCCTGACGAAGTCTCTATCAAAGAGGTCACGATTAAAAAAGAGACAACTGGAGAGTGGTTCGTCTCGTTCGGCCTCGAAACCGATGAGACAAACCTGCCCGAAAAACCGGACGTGGAGACGCTCGGAACAACAAACAGCGTCGGTATCGACCTCGGTATCTTGAACTATATCCACACGTCGGACGGGAATCTCGTGGACTGGCTGGACCTCGAAGACGAGTACGACCGACTCCGCCGGGAGCAACGAAAACTTTCGCGGAAGGAACACGGGTCGAACAACGACGAAAAACAGCGCAAAACGGTTGCGAAGGTCAAACGCCACATCCGCCAGAAGGTGCTAGATTACCAGCATAAGCTCACGACGTGGCTCGCCACCGAGTATGATGCGGTGTTTGTGGAAGACTTGGACGTTGCTGAGATACTCCAGGGTGACGGGAACGCGCGGAATAAACAGGCTGCGGCGTGGCGACAGTTCATCACCCTACTCGAATACAAAGGTGAGCTGTACGGGACACACGTCGTGCAAGTCGACGCAGCGGGAACGACAAAGGAGTGTGCGTCGTGTGGTGTTGAGACGGCAAAACCTATCTGGGTACGAGAACACTCGTGTCCGAGTTGTGGATTTGCGTGTGACCGAGACGCGAATGCGGCGATGAACGTCTTGCAGAGAGGATTTGCCGAACTAGGGCTGGGATGGCCCGAATCAACGCCTGTGGAGACTGCGCTCCCTACGGATACTCATTCGGTATCTGCAAAGCGCGTCATCGAAACAGGAAGCCCCACCCTCAAGGAGCGAACGGCGCATGCAGTGGGCGAGTAGGGTGGGGTAGTTCACCGGCCGAATGCTTATCACACTACTCAGGTAATACGCTGGTAATGAGCACTGAAACGAGTACGAACGACGATCCTCAGGGTGGGCGAACTATCACGCTCACTCAGGCGGACGACGGCTGGTGGGTCGCCCATGACGAGGAGACAGGTGTTGCGAGCCAAGGTGAGACGAGGCAGGGCGCCCTTGACAACCTCGATGAGGCAGTCGCGCTCCACAAGGGGGAGATCGGCGAATCGATCGATACCCGGGAGGAAGAGGAGAAAGCACTCGAGAATCTCGGTATTGATCCGGATGAGGTAGCGCAGGCTCGTGATGAGCACGATGGCCTCCCCGACTTTATGCAGTAAATCGGATGGCGTCACGCGATTTCTCCGGGCGCGACGTCGTCAAGGCACTCACAAAAAACCGATTCGTTATTGTTGACCGGACCGGTAGCCACGTCAAGCTGCGGTACGAGCACCCGACAAACGACGATGATGTCCGCGTCGTCTCTGTACCCCAACACGACCGGATCCGAATTGGCACGTTGCGCAACATCGCAGAGCAGTCCGGCGCGGAGGACTTCGAGAAGTGGTGTCAGTGGATTGACCAGCAGTGCTGATACGCCACTCAGCTAACCCGCCGAAGGTATTGGACTGTACCCCCGGACGGATCTACAGATGAGCAAGGCGAGTGCCTCGGGGCTTGACCCCGAGGGTGAAGCCGACAACGCCTAACCCATCAACGCTAATCCATACCTTTACCACATCCACGTCCGTCGATTAGGGTATGGAAAAGTCGCTTACGAAGACACTTGTCTTTCAACTCCAATCCGGTGATGAGCGACTTCTTTCCGAAGCGTACCGCGAGGCGCGATGGGTGTACAATCAGACCATCCGGTTAGCGAAAGAGGGGATGGACTGGGACGACATCTCACCACGTCTTGAAGACGAAGCTGACCTCGTGAAGAACACCACGCAACGAATCGTCGCCAAAGCACTCGACGCACTTCAGCAGTCTTACGACCGCGACGACTACAACACACCCAGTCACGAGAAAACTGGGCCATATCCGTTGCGAATGAACTTTACCGAGGGATACAACCTCTCCCTAAAAGACGACGAGATACACTACCGAATCAGTGCCCAACCGTACAATCCGGTGAAAGGTACACTTCGTGGCGCACCAGACAACCTCGAACTCCTCGAACGAGCCCTCGAAAGTGACGAATGGCGTGTCGGAACCGCTGAAGCGATGACGCGTAACGGCAATCACGAACTGCACGTCAACGTCACTCATCTCGAAGCCACGGTTCAAGACAAACACGACACTCAGACTGTCGTAGGGGTGGATATCAACGAGGACTGTGTAGCTCTTTCAGCCCTTCGTGAAGACGCTATCGTTGACTCAGTGGTCATCGGCTACCCTGAAATCAAGCAAGAGCGCCATCGCTACTTCACGATCCGAAAACGGATGCAAAACGCTGGCCAGACAGCGTTCGACCAAGTGCTCGAGGACAAGGAAGAACGGTATGTTCACGACCAACTTCACCAAATTTCCCGGCGAATCGTGGAGTGGGTTCAGCAATTCGAGTCGCCGCTCGTTGTGTTTGAAGACCTCAAGCATATGCGAGACTCGATTGATTACGGCACTCGGATGAATCGTCGGTTGCACTCGTTGCCG
Organism: Halorubrum tibetense; assembly: GCF_055396225.1. Taxonomy (NCBI): domain Archaea; kingdom Methanobacteriati; phylum Methanobacteriota; class Halobacteria; order Halobacteriales; family Haloferacaceae; genus Halorubrum; species Halorubrum tibetense. The sequence continues at coordinate 2,746,773 of NZ_AP043742.1, read as the reverse complement.
TTTCACAAACTTCGCTCGTTCGTCGCGTACAAAGCGGCGTTCGAGGGGATTCCGAGCGACGACATAGACCCGGCTTACACCAGTCAGATGTGTTCTTTCTCGAAGTGTGAGCATACGGCTCAGTCGAATCGTCGGAAGAAACGGTTCAAGTGTAACGCGTGTGGTCGGCAAGACCACGCTGACCGGAACGCGGCAGTGAATATTGCGAAGAAAGGATTGGAGTCGTTGGATCGAAATGTGCCTGCTCTCAACACGTTGCCGACTGTTAGGAAACTGCGACGGCAGGCATCGGGCTGTGTGAACCAGCCGACCGTGACCCCCGCGACCGTTCGAGGCCATCAGGCCGATGGGCGTGAGGGAGTGTCCGACTAACCCACGGGAAGCCTCGGGGCTTGACCCCGAGGCGGTTCACTGATTCAGTACGTTACTATTGTATAGTAACGAGAGAGTCCGGGCCTTACCGCTCGTTTACCCGGTTGTCCGTCTGAGAGAATGCCTCGGTCGCCATGTCGGCGCGCTCGGCCGCCTCAATATGCTGGTAGGCCTCGCGGACCTGTTCCTCACTGTTGTCGAGATACCGTGCGGCCGCGGCGTAGCCGAACTGTCGAACAAGTACCTCCCCGACGCCCCGGCGCCCGCCGTGCAGTTCGAGATAGTCCCCGTCGAGTGAGAGGTCCAGTTCGTCGCGACGCTCAGCGAGCGCTTCGTGGGTCCAGAGCCGTTCCATGATCGACCGGGCGCCGTCGGTAGTCAGCGGCTTCGGCGCGTCGAGGTCGTGCTCGGCGGCGACGATCAGGTCGGGGGCCCCAGCGCGAACGCGCTCGATTGCGTCGTCGTTGAGGCCGTCGGCCGCGAGCTCCTCAGTGACATGGGAAGCGAGTGACGGCCGGTGCAGCGTCGTGAACACCGGCCACGAGTCCGGCACGTCCAGCACCTCGGCGTACCGGCGCAGGGGACCGATGACGGGCTCGGGGAGCGACGCCTCCTTCCACTCGCGACTCTTCCGGAACACGGTGACGCTGCTGTCCGCGAACGACACGTCACGCCATCGGATCCCGTTGCGGCCCTCCCGGTCCTCCTTGGGTGCCGAAAGGAACTCCGACCCGCGCAGGCCCGTATACGCAACGACATAGACGAGCGCCTGTTCGCGACACCGCTGGTACACCTCGAACCGGGCGCGCTGTTTGGCCTGCCACGTCTCGCTCTCCGGGTCGTCCCGGTCGGTATGGGAGACCTCGATCGCGCCGAGCGCGTCGAACGCTTCGGAGACGCGCCGGTCGACGAACTGCGTGATCAGGTCGCGGTGGATCGGCTCCCACGCCTGCTGGTCTCCTGGACGTCGGCCGTCGTTCTCGGGGAGTGGATCCTCGGCGTCCGACTCCCGGGCATAGTGCCGCGGGATGTACCCCTGCGCGTGCGCCCACCCGCACCACGACGCGACGTGCGCGTAGTAGGTGAGCACCGTCCCGGCGGCGTACCCGGCGGTTGAGAGATACCGCGCGTAGTCCGAGAACACCGTCGTGTCGAGGTCCGCGAACCGGATGGTGTCGCCGTCGACGACGCCCAACCACGACTCTGGCGGGGAGGCGTTCGCCGAGTCGGCGGTCCGTCCGAGACACCAGCGGCGGAATCGTTGGAGCTCGCGTTCGGCGTCGGCGCGGTACGCGCCCTGCTCGCCGGCGTCGCCTTTGCCCTTGTCAGTGAGGTACTTCGTGAACGTGTCGTCGATCGCGGTCTCGACGGAGCGGCGGCCCGTCATTGGACCTCCGGGGTGTGGGGGTTGTGCCGCCGGAACGCCGCTCCAGCAGCGGCGATCGGGCTGGAGCGACTGTGTAGGGAAGCGTCGGCCATAGTTCTGGATCTGCCTCGTTTGGGGCCACGGGTGGGGGTCACTAGGAGTTTACTCCGTCTTACCGAGATAAGACAGAGTAAGTAATTTCGTCCGAAATGTGATTCTGTGAGTGCTTATCGAGTGATATCGGCGGTCAGAGCCTATCTGACCGGTGTGGGCATACTGTTATATTGTATATCGATATATAGATTTCGCGCCCTGTAGATCCCCACAGTTTCGGAAGATAGGCCAGTTTTGGATCGAATCGCCATCAATTCGTGGTGCTTCTCACCGATCAGGCATCGGTTTTGAATCCCTACTCTCGAACTGCCGGACGGCGTACGAAATTGCGTGGATTTTGGCGCTGCTGAATACGGTTGTCACTCTTGATCGGCGGACCCAGCGAGGGCTCAGCGAGTTAGTCGTGTGGAATCAATGCTGAGGCAACGAGCTCAACACACTCACCCGCAGTAATCACAGGTGCGTAGTCCATCTCGCCGTCGGTGTCCGCTTTCAGCAGGAAGTCGGTGAGCCGCCAGATATTGTACAAGAGTACGGCAAACACGAAGTAGAACAAGCGAACGCGGTAGTCTTTCGAGGAGGTCTTGGCGAGAAAGTCGCCCTTGATCGATTTGTACTCGCTCTCGATTTGCCACCGGCGACTATACCGTTTACAGAACGCCTCGGCCTTATCGGGTCCCACTCGGAGATTCGTCGCGAAGACGGCTGTCCCCTCCCCACTCGTCGACGGCACGTACAAGAGCCGCATTGGATGTGATCCAGATTCAACATGGACAGAAGCCGACTCAACAGCCACCTCTTGGTCGTCTTCCTCCATTTGTTCAAGTACATCCCGTTCGGAGCTGGAGACTCGCTTGGGTATGAGGTAGTTCACATCGAGGTTTGAGAGTGTCTGTAACACTTGTATCGAATCGAACTCTCGATCACACAGCACTGTCTCGATTGGAACATGCTCTTTCGCTCGTCGAACGAGCCGTCGCACAGTCCGATGGATCTGATTTGACGGGTTCTCATCCCACTCAGAGCTCTCTCGAACTGGTTCCACGGCGAGAACGAGCGGGATATTCTGTCCGATGATCGAGAGCGTTGCGAATTTGAAGGCTCGACTGTCTCTATCTTTGGTCCCGCTGACCATCGGCATCTCCTCGGTATCCCCGTAGTAGGGAATGGCGGTGATATCGATCGCGGCAGTGACTGGCCGGCGGAACGATGCTTCTGAGGCGATCACGGAGAGCAAGCGGTCCGTTGTCTCATTGAAGCCGTTTATGAACTCGTCAGGTTCGAACTGCTTGACGGTGCGGAGGTGGGTGTCGCCATGCGGTCCGTACTCTTCGCCACGACGATATTGGAAGCGAGTCGCCCCCTGTGCGGTTCCGCACCGAACCATCCCCATGAACGTCTGTAGCTCGAAAAATTGTGTGTCCTCGTACGAGGCGTTCGACGCCCGACCAGAGTCGAAGTGTCCATAGGCGTGATCACGCGCGAGGCGCGTTGTCTGGACAATCTCGTCCTGTGAGAAGGATTTGTCTTCTACTGGGTTTGCGTCTTCTTGCGTGTCGTCGACGATCTCTGCCTTAGGCCGCACCTCCGGCGCTGAGATGTCGCGATCGTGGACTTCTTTGACAACGAAGTGGGCGGCAGCGCGGGCGTATTCGTGGGCTGTGTCGTCGAATCGGTTTTTCCACGCTCGCGAGAACGCTGATTCGTCGGGCACTCGACTGAAGCCGAGGATAGTCGCTACTTCCGGTTGTCGGGTGAGTCGTCGGGTAAAGTTGGCGTATGAATCACCCGTTATTTCCATGAACACGAACGAGAGCACCATCGCGCGAAACGAGAGTGGCGCAGGATGCCATGCTGGATACCCGTCTTCGATCGCGTCTATCGTGTGATCGAAATCATCGAATACGGTGACAAGATCGGTTTCTTTGAGTCTGTCCCGGATGGTGATCCCGAGCTGGTACGCTTCGCACAGAGACTGCATACGGGGGTCATCTTTGGAAGGAGGACTGCCGGAACCACTCATTTAGAAAATGGTGAGGTCGATAGCAAAGTTACCATACCGACATGACTACAAACATACTCTCTCATCGTCGAATGAATTGTAAGCGTGTGGCGGATGGGTGGTTAAGTATCAGTCATCAGCCGTGGAGCTTGAGGATCCATCTTCGGTCGTAGTCGTCTCGTCTAGTCGCCCGGTCGTGTATCCCCGCCAGTCGTACCGGTCTTGGAGATACAACGCGACCTTCACCAAGGCGAGCAGCACCGGTACCTCGATAAGCGGGCCGATGACGGTCGCGAACGCGACGCCGGAACTGACGCCGAAGACCGCGACGGCGACGGCGATCGCGAGCTCGAAGTTGTTCGACGCCGCGGTAAAGCCGATCGCGGTCGTCGTCGAGTAGTCGGCACCGATCCCGCGACCCATCCCGAAGCTCACGAGGAACATCACGACGAAGTAGATCGTGAGGGGGACCGCGAGCCACACCACGTCGAACGGCTGCGCGAGGATGTTGTCACCCTGCGTGGCGAACATCACGATGACGGTGAACAGCAGTGCGATCAGCGTGAGCGGGCTGATTTTCGGGACGAACTGCTCTTCGTACCACTCCTCGCCCTTCGAGCGGACGCCACCCAATCGGGTCACGATTCCTCCGGCGAACGGAATGCCTAGGAAGATCGCGATCGCCCAGAACACCTGTTGGACGGTGATGTCGAACGCGCCGATCCCGGCGACCATCGCGTCGAGACCGAGAATCGGCGGCAGAAACAGCGCGAAAAACCAGATGTACACGCCGTAGGTGACGATCTGAAAGACGCTGTTGAACGCGACCAAGCCCGCGGCGTACTCGCTGGAGCCGTCCGCGAGGTCGTTCCAGACCAGCACCATCGCGATACAGCGGGCCATTCCGATGAAGATCAGCCCGAGGAAGTACTCGGGACGGGCGGGAAAGACGGGAACGATGCCACTAAAGAAGATCACCGCGAGTGCGAACATCAGCGTCGGCCCGATGAGCCAGTTCTGTATCAGGCTCAGGGAGAGGATACGCCACTGGGAGAACACCCGCGGCAACTGGCGGTAGTTCACCTTGGCGAGCGGCGGGTACATCATCGCGATGAGCCCGATCTCGACGAGGTAGTAGTCTTGGATCGGATCGACGACGCTCGGGGCGACGTACCCGAGTCCGACGCCGACGGCCATCGCCCCGAAGATCCAGACGGTCAGGTACTTGTCGAGGAAGTCCATCGAGCGCGGGTCGCCACAGGCGTCGCAACCGCAGTCGGGCCCGTGCTCGTGTGGCGTCTCGCTCACGACGCCGTCACCTCCGCGGCATCGAAGGGATTGGATGGCGATCGATACTGGAGCGTCGGAAGCGTGTTAGTGTACATTACGTGGATGGCGATGTCGCCGGAAGTGGCTACTCCTCGGCCGCGATCACGTCGAGTTGTACGTCCGCACCGCCGGGGAGCGAGCAGACGCCGACGACGGTTCGCGGAGGCAGTTCGACGTCGTCGAAGCGCGACTCGTAGACGTGATCGACCGCTTCCGCGGCGCTCGGGTCCGTGAGCTGGATCTCGAGTTTCATCACGTCGTTGAGCGTCAGGTTTCGGTTGTCGGCGAGAGCCGATTCGAGTCTGTCAAGTGCGGTCGTGAATTGCTCTTCGATTGAGTGACCGCTCAATAATTCTCCCTCGACTTCGGGGAGAATACCCTCAAAAAAGCGCAAATCTGACGAGCCGGTACGCTTCCCGAACGCTCCAATGTTCCCGGTTCCGTCGCGCTGACGCTTGCTTTCTGTGCTTAGAGACGCCTCGTAGGACATCTCGTCGGTACGATGCTGATCTGGCTCTGAGCCGGTCGTCTGTTGACTCATAATAGATGAACAGTTGCTCATATATTAAAACCTTTTGAAGCACTCCGCATCCATCCGGAGTCTGCGTACTGTGGGTTACACGACGAATCCGCTCCAGTTCGATCGAGTCGGCGAGAACAGCAGTTACACCGCCGAAAAGAGTGACCGCGTAGCCACAGGTTTGGTATCCACGGGTTCGAAGAGGTAGCGACTACGTCGAGTACGTTTCGGTGACAGACACCTCATCGACCGGGAGTAACCGCATCGCGTCGCCGACGAACGTCCGAAGTCTGCGGTCGCGGTCTCGGGACGGCTCGGCCGCAGTGACGGAGACGGTAAGGCGACCGTCAGTCAACGCCGTTTCGGCGTCGAGACCGTGGAGTGCGCATAATCCTTCGACGCGGTCGTCGCCGGTCGCTCGTTCGCCGACGGACACCTCGTACTCCAACGTGACACCGGCTAGCGGATGGTTGTAATCGAGCTGAGCGGTCTCGTCATCGACGGACTCGATCGTATACCGTCGGCCGGCGACAGAAACGGTTCGCCCGGCTTCCTGCTGGTTCGGCGGTAGGAGTGAAGCGGGAACCGCCTCACGCTTACGTGGGTCGCGATCGCCGAACGCGTCGTCTGGGTTTACCGTGACGGTCGTCGACTCACCAGCTCCGACCGCTCGTATCGCCTCCTCAACTGGCTCGAACACGTGCCCTTCTCCGAGCACGATGACGATCGGGCCGTCAGCTTCAATCCCGTCCATACTAGCGTCCGCCGAAACCGTGGGATCTGTCGTGTCCACGATGTGGCCACTCTCCGTAGCGCGGGTCGTGTACGCGATCCGCACGAAGTCGCCGTCCGCGAGCGTGGCAGGGTGATCAGCTGTCGTCATTCTGGAGCCACGTTTTCGGGGTGGAAGCTCATACGGTCTTTCTGGTCGCTCTCGCCGAGGCGACGCACCCGGCCGGTGGCGTACTTGTATCCGGGATTCGGGTTCGCTGGGTCGAGATACCCAGGAACGATGTCGTTCGCGACCTGTCCCGGATACAGCCAGTAAGTGAACGCGAGCCCCTCCGGGACCGTCTGGCCCTGTACTGCGTCCTCGTCGTCGACAACGTACGCGACCGCGGTGAAACTCCCCTGCTCGTTTTCGCTGTACTGGTTGTACACGTCGTCGTTGATAACTTCGACGAGGTCGCCCGCTTCGATGTCACGCTCCGCGGCGTCGTTCGGATGAAGCTGGAGTACGTTTTGTTCGTACCGTTTGGAGATGTACTCCAGCCGCTGGTGAGTGTACATGTTCTGCCAGAGACGGTTGAGCCGACCGTTCGTCACCCACAGCTCGCCGGCCTCGCAGTCGGGCGTCAGCTGCTCGTACACGTCCGCGACTCGGTCCCAGTCGACGCGCATGAAGATCGCCTTCCCGCTATCGGTGAAGAACCGCCCGTCGCCCGGCATCTCCTCGCCGTCGGGCGTGTGAAGTCGCGGCGTCCCCTCGATCTCGCCGTCTTCCAGCCGGGCGGGAAGCCGAACGCCGTCGGCGTCGAGATCGCGCATCACTTCTGTCGGCGTCGTCCCGTCCTGTTGTGCCTTCTCATCGAGCGCCTCGATGTGATACGGGTACGAGTCGCCGTGCTCGGCGGCGAGGTGATCGAACAGGTCGTCGCTGCTCTCCCAGTCCATGTCGTTGGCACCGAGCCGCCGACCGATGTCGGCAAAGATCTCCCAGTCCGGTCTCGCGTTCGGCGGTCCCTGCATGAACGACGCGTAGTGGCGGAACCGCCGCTCGCCATTCCATCGGTGGTGGTTGCTGTCCTCGCCGGCTTCGACCGCCTTCGCCGGCAGCACGATGTCGGCGTACTCCGTCGTCGAGTTCGGGTAGATCTCTTGGTGAGTCACCACCATGCCACCGTCGTCGATGCGCTCGCGGAACGCCGCCATGATATCGCCGACGTCAGCGGTCTGCGGCTGTGAACCACTCGTTCGCTCGCGGACCCGATTCCGAAGCGACTGCGTGTCGTGTTCGTGCCGGAGCGGGTCGTTGCCGATCACGTGCCAGTGGTCGATCTCGCCGTTGCGAACACGTTCGATCGTGTTCGGCGGGATCGGTACGTCTTCAACGTGTTCGCCCGTGAAGCTCTGCGTCGAGTGCTCCGCGATAACCTCACCGCCCGGTCCACCTTCCCACCAGCCCTCCTGATGACCGCCGAGCCGCGTGATCCCGGTTCCTTCGTGGCCGACGCTGCCGGTCAACAGCGCAAGATTCGCCATCGCCGCGGTGTTCTCGTGGGACCATCCCCAGATGAGGCCCTTCTCGTAAGTGAACAGCGTCTGTGTCTGGTCGCTATCGGGCTGGGCGATCCGCTCTGCGGCGTCGCGGATGTCCGTGGCGTCAATACCAGTGATCTCCGCAGCATTCTCAGGGGCATATCGATCGTCGGACTGGAGGAGGTCGATGTACTCGTCGGGCGTCATCCCGAACTCCTCCTGATACCATCCCTCCTCGTCGATCGCGTCGCGATCGTCCATCACCCACTCGTCGACGAAGGCCTGATCGTGCCAGCCCTGATCGACGATGTGGCGCGCAATGGCGTTCAACAGGACCGGATCGGTCGCCTCGTTGATCTGGAGGAACAGCCCGTCGTTGTTTTCGGCGTAGTTCGCAGTGAACGTCCGACGGGGGTTGATCTGGATTATGTCCGCGCTTCCGGCGTCGACGTACTCGTGGAAGTAGACGTCTTGATTTTCGTACGGGTCTCCCCCCGCGATCACCATCGTCTCTGCCTTAGCGGCGTCTTCATACGATGTGGACCAGTCGTACAGCCCGGAGTGTTCCACACCGGGGCTCTCGGGGGTGTACGCCGGTCGGTTGTGGAATCCGAAGTTCGGCGAGCCGATCACGTCGAAGATCAGCTTTGACCCCGCGAAGGTGTTCTCGACGAACTGGTAGGCGTACATCTTCATCCCGTAACCGTTCGGCTCGTCGCGGGTCGCGTACTCCGTAACCCGCGCAACGACCTCCAAGGCCGTGTCCCAGTCGACGGGGGTCAGCGAACCACCGATCCGGATCTGCGGCTGTTTCAGCCGGTCGTCGTAGTCCTCATTGTGCTTGCTGTACAACGACTGCGCCTGCGTCCCGCCCCGGACCGAGTGCGATCCGTTGTTGACCTCGGCGTCCGGATTCGGCCGGAATATCACGTGGTACTCTTGTCCGTTCTCCTCGATGATCTGGTGCATGTTCGGCGAGGGCCAGTCGCCGTACCCGGCGGGATAGTCGACGTCGAGCGCGTTGTCCGCGGCGTCGGGGCCACCCTCCTCGCCGACGGGCCACTTGAACACCTCGTAGCTGCAGCCGACGATACAGTACCGACATGAGCGAGAGGATCGTTCGGCGTCGGCCGGCGGAATGGGAACCTCATTCGTGTTCGGGTTGTCCGCCATCCTCACTCACCCTCCTCCTCGACTGGCTCCCCGTCTGCCAAGTTGTTTCGGCGGCCGTGTACCAAGCCAGCCATTCCCGTCGCGAACACGTCACCGTCTTCTACATCAAGTCGTACCTGCGGAAGATCAGTCGTTGCCGGTCCCATGATCACGAGTCCTCCCTTCGCGAGGTCAAACGTCGTGTAATGGCACGGACACGGACCCGCGACGCCCCGGTCGGATTCGACGTTCCCCGACACGGCACACCCCATGTGCGTACACAGGTTGCTGAACGCAACGATGCCGTCGCCCGGACCGACGCCCCCGTTCGCCGCCTCCGATAAACGGGTCAAGAACGTGCCTGAACCGTCGAGCGGGTATTCAAACTCGACAGTGTCGCCGACGGACAGTTCGTCCACTGACGCAACGCGAATCCGCGGATAGCGCTCGATTCGACCGACGCGTTCGCTTGGTGATTCCGCTGGCCCGCTATTCTCTGCGGTTGGCGCTTGAAATCCGCACCCCGCGACTGACGTCGCTCCTGCCGTCCCGACGGCTCCGAGCAACCGTCGACGAGTGATAGAATCATCATCATTCTTCATGCTGTACCACCGATTTAGAACATGAACACTTGTATTTTTCTCTTATTGAGCCCGATATCTCTCCCAGCATATAATATATAACATAATAAAGCACAGACACTACACCATGTCCAAGCAATCGCTATGGATCCGCTGTCACCGTCTGATTATGATTTGAGCAGTTATTCAATGGTTGCAGTACTCAACCACTGTTGTGTGAGTTCACCGTGTTGTGCGCGAAAACTAGAGTATGTTTTGAGTAGGCGCTCAACACTCAATTCCGGTGTTAACCGGACGCTCAGCACACAGCTTGACTGAACAACACCTGACCGTGTGCTGAACGACACCTCACAGCAGGTGATAGAGGCCGGCCGCGAGAAGCGCCCCGAGGATCGGACCCACGATAGGCACCCAAGAATACGCCCAGTCGGACGATCCCTTGTGTGGAAACGGGAGCACCGCGTGTGCGATGCGCGGTCCAAGATCACGTGCGGGATTGATAGCGTAGCCGGTGGGGCCACCCAACGACAACCCGATACCGAGTACGACCAGCGCGATCGGGAGCGCCGACAGCGCCCCGAGACCGAATCCGACTTCTTGCCCGTCGATTGTGATCGACTGGAGTATCTCACCTGACGCGGCGTCGAAGAATCCCGCAGAGTTCAGATATAGCACCCCGAAAACCAGTACAAACGTCCCGATGATTTCGGTCAACAGGTTGGACGAATAGTTTCGGATCTCCGGAGCGGTCGAAAAGATTGCAAGCTTCGCGTCTTCGTCTTCCGTCGCGGCGAAGTGGTCTTTGTACGCCAGCCATACCACTACGCCTCCCAAGAATCCACCGACAGTCTGTGCGACAATGTAGGGTGGGACCTGCGCCCAATCGAACAATCCGGCAGCAGCGAGACCGATCGTCACGGCAGGATTGATGTGACCACCGCTGACTTGACTGATGGTGAATACGCCCATGAACACCCCAATCGCCCATCCCCACGTGATGACGATCCAGCCACCACCGTTTCCTTTCGTCTCGTCGAGAACGACGTTGGCAACCACGCCTCCCCCGAATATAATGAGGATCGCTGTTCCGATGACCTCTGCGATGTACGGATGCATTTCTATCCAATAGATTTATAAATGTTCATCTATTAAAATGGATTGGATCCCTCTGTCTCGACATACATATTTAACCGGAAACAAAGTGGAGCGGCTGCTTAAGCCGGAGCCGATCAAAGTCGTATTGGCATACCAGAGTCGGTATGTGTAGCTGATCGTGTATATGTCGACTTCAGCTACTCAGATACGGGAAACACCGCGAGGTCGCTCATTACGGAAGTCGACGTTATACGGTGGCCTCGCTCGCTTCGTCACTATTCTGCTCGACATTTATCGTTTCATTGCAGTCGAGCCCGACGTAGACTTCGTAGCTGTCCCACATCATGCACGTGCGCCACCGGCTCCTGCATTTCAATTGTTTTCAAGCGATCACCACGATCGGTCTCATGTCTGCCGACGCGTCCGGCCGGCAGACAGGGTTTCGGCGTGGCTCGACGTACCGACCGGACATGTTATCGGTCCGATTGTCTTCCCTATCGCGTGCGGTCAAGAGCGTTGACGAGGGCCTCCGCACGCTCTGTCGGCGAGTAGCTCCGCGACCTCCCGTCCTTTTCTTTTTCGACGAGTCCCGCGTCACAAAGGAGTGTCAGCGCGTGGCTGACGGCACTATCACTTATCGACACGTACGGCGTGATCGCGTCGAATCGGACCGGCCCGTCAGCCTCGACGAGGAGCCGGACGAGTCGGTAGCGCGTCTCGTATCCGAACGCCGACAGCGCCTTCACGTCGGCGGCGGTCGTCGCGTCGTCGATCAGGGCATCCAAGTCTGTTCCGCCGAGCGGGTCAGAGGAAGCGTCGGCCATAAACGACCAGTTCCGCCGCGACCGGATTAACTGTTCTGTCGGCTTGCCGCATAGCCGGAGGAGAAACGAAACAGGATCTGTTACGGAACCGAACTGACGACCGCGGTCACTCCTCGGCCGCGATCACGTCGAGTTGGACGTTCGCACCGCCGGGCAACGAACAAACGCCGACGACGGTCCGCGGCGGGAACGCGACGTCGTCGAACCGCGACTCGTACGCCCGGTCGACGGCCCCCGCCCTGTCCGTATCCGCGAGCTGAATCTCGACTTTCATCACGCTGTCGAGAGACGTGTTGCGGTTTTCGAGCATCAGTTCGAGCCGGTCGAGGCACATTTCAATTTGTTTGTCGATCGGCTCCGATCCCTTCACGTCTCCGTTGATCTCCGGGAGGATACCCTGAAAAAAGACGAGATCCGACTCGCCGGTCCGCGTTCCGAACGCGCCGATTGCGTCAGGGCCGTCGCGCTGGCGCTTGCTCTCCTCGCTTAGCGACTCATTGATGGATATCTGATTGCTACGGTCTACCTGATCGTCGGATACGGCCATCTGCTTTGACATACACTTTAGTAATTCTTCAAGCGTTAAAGAGAATTACGATCTCCAAAATGCGCAAAAACGATGATGTACTCGCCATCTATTACTAGCGGAATAAGGTACATACGCTACTATCACTATATTACCCGATGAGACGCTTAAACACGTTACACAGAACCTATCGACACGGGTATCGATTCGGATCCGTAAACAACACCGTCTGGGTGTCGTTTGAGCGCATTACCGCTCCGACTCGAATTGTATTTACGATTGTGCATCTAACCAAATATGTTAAGTCACATCGAAAAATATCGATTTGTATGTCGATACTCAGCCGACTGCTCGGTGGCGAGTCGAGTGACAACGATACCTGCTGTGACCTGCAGATCAAGGAGGTAGACGCCGACGAGACCACGGAGGATGCGTCGAATGAGGGCGGCAATCGCGCGGAAGACTAATTCGCGATGTCGGACAAACCGAACGCAGTGAGTCAAACTGGTACTGAGTCTGCCAGCGGAACGCTTCGACGGATGGAGGGAGAAGCCTGCTGTGACGGACCGTTCCCGGCGACGCGACGCGCCGACGACCCGGTCATGGAGGCGAAGCTGTCATCGTTCAAGGCATTGGCCAACGAGAAGCGGCTCGCAATCGTTCACGCGCTCAGAAAGGGCGAGCTCTGCGCCTGCGAGTTGGAGACCGTCCTCGACGCCCCGCAGTCGACGGTCGCGTCACATCTCCGGACGCTCCGTGACGCGGGAATCGTCCGCACGCGCAAGGAGGGGAAGTGGACGTACTACCGGATCGCGGACACGGCGAGCCTCCAACTGCTCGATCTGGCCGCGGCGTTGGGCGAGAACCGATGATCCCGCCGGGAACCGAGGCGGCGCTGCTCGACTCGTGGGGCTACTTCCTCCATCTCGCGACAATCCTCACGCCGTTGTTCATCGGTGCGTCGTTCCTCGTCGGCCTCGCACAGGAGTACCTCCCGCCCGAGCGCGTCGAGGAGATGCTCCGCTCGCGCGACCACGGGAGCGGGAACGTCCTCGCGGCGGGGCTCGGGGCAGTAACGCCCTTTTGCTCGTGTTCGACCGTGCCCATCTTGGCTGGCCTGCTCAGCGCCGGCGCGCCGACGGGCATGGCCTTCTCGTTCCTGCTCGCCTCGCCGATCGTCAACTGGATCGCCGTGTTCCTTCTCTTCGGCCTGTTCGGGACCGGCGTAACCGTCGCGTACGTGACGACCGCGCTGCTCGCGGCGATCGTCGCGGGCCTGATCATCGGCACGTTCGACCTCGACGGGTACGTGAAGGACGTCCGGATCACGACGGGCGGCCGCGAGATCGCGACCGACGGCGGGGCGTCCGCGACGGACGCCGCCGGCGCGGACGACGCCGCGTCCGGCTGTAGCGAGTGCGGGACGACGGCGACACGTCGGAGTCACAAAGAGCGCGTGACCGCCGCGGGAGAGGGCGCGCTCTCTTTCTTCCGCGACACGCTCCCGTACATCGCCGTCGGGATCGCGATCGGCGCGCTGATCCACGGGGCGGTGCCCGCGGAGTTCCTCCAGCGGATCGCGGGACCGGAGAATCCGCTCGCGACGCCGCTCGCGGCCCTCGCCGGCGCACCGGTGTACGTGAGCATCAGCGGTATGTTACCGATCGCGCACTCGCTCACCGAGGCGGGGATCCCGATCGGCACGGTGATCGCGTTCGTCATCGGCGGTGCCGGAATCAGCATTCCGAACCTCATCCTGTTGAACAAGCTGTTCGAGCGGCGGCTGCTCGCGATCTACGCGACGACGGTCGTGACGATCGGAATCACGGTCGGCGTACTGTTTAACACCGTTTTCGCCGGACTGATCTGAGCCGCCGCGCCGCTTTTTATAGCGAGCGAGAGCCGTCGAGCGCGACGAGGACGGCGTTCGCGCGCGGCGTGGCGCGGTACATTCGCCACTTCCCGTCTTTCCGGCGGGTGACGAGACCGGCGTCGGTGAGCTTCGAGAGGGCGTGGCTGATCGCGCTGTCGCTCACGTCTAACAGCGGCGAGAGCTCACACACACACAGTTCACCCTCGGCCGCGTGTAGCATACGGACGATTTTGTATCGCGTCTCGTTGCCAAGCGCCGACAGCAGTTCGACGTCGCTCTCTACGTCCGATCCGCCGGCGGCCTCGTTTAACGCTTCCAGCTCCGCCATCCGCTCGGACAGGTCTTCGTCGGTACAGGACCCGCACTCGTCGGTGACGTACCGTCGCAGTCGATCGGTCGATGACATACGGAACGGTTGAACTGATGTGAGATTAAGCGTTATGGACTGCCGTCTCGACGTGGGCGGCGACCAGCGAAAACGATATAGTAATCATTCATCTATACACTCGCATGCGAGACAAAGACATTTCGGCGAACACCCGTCGATCGCTGGCGACTCCAACGGTAACCGAGAGCGCCGTCGTACCCGAGTCTGCCTCCCGGCGGTCGGGGTGTTCGGCGTGACAGAGTCCTACAAGCGAGTCAACTACACCGATATCGAGCCCGTTTCGGGCGCGATGCGACCGCTCACCGACTCACTCGATAGCCAGCAGGTCGGCGTGTCGATCGCCCGCTGTGAGCCCGGGTGGCGGAGCAAACCGCACGACCACGCCGCGGACGACCACGAGGAGATATACGTGCTCTTGGAGGGGGAAGCCACGGTCGTTATCGACGACGAGTCCGTCGAACTCGAGACCGGTGACGCCGTCTGGATCTCGCCGACGGCGACGCGTCAGATACGAAACGGCGATGCGGAGAGTGCGTTCGTCCTCGTCAGCGCACCGGCGTCACAGTGTCGAACGGCGACGTGTGCCGACGAACCGGGATCGTGGGCGACGAACGGCTTTATTGGGTGACGCCGGCTGTCGAGTCCGCCGGGCTCCCGATCGCGCGGGCGACGCGGAGACAGCCGATCGACGTGGAGGGGCTTCACCCGATCGAAGGGCTTATAATCGTATGAGAATTTGTTCAATTGAATCGATCGCAAGGGGACACGTCGGCGTCACGTCCCGCTGCGAACGATAGTTCAGACGACCATAGCCGACCAACTCCACACGATGACCGAACTCACCCTGTACGAAGAAGCGATGTGTTGCTCCACCGGCGTCTGCGGTCCCGATCCCGACGACGAACTCGTCGAGGTCAGCGCGGCGCTCGACCAGCTCGAAGACGCGTTCGACGACCTCGAGGTCAGCCGGGCGAACATGCAGCACAACATCGACCAGTTCCTCGAAACGCAGCGGATCTACGACCGCGTTCAGGAGAACGGCCCCTCGATCCTCCCGATCACGGTCGTCGACGACGAGATCGTCGCCGAGGGGGAGTACCTCTCGTACGACGAACTGACCGCCGCTATCGACGGAAACCCCACCCCACAGGAGGCCTAATAGATGTCACAAATAGAGCAGTCAGCGGATCCGACAACAACGAGCGCGCGTGAGGTAGTCGAACCGAGCGGCGGCGACACCGAGTTCGTCTTCTTCAGCGGAAAGGGCGGCGTCGGCAAGAGCACCGTGAGCTGTGCGACCGCGACGTGGCTCGCCGACAACGACTACAACACGCTTCTCGTGACGACCGACCCCGCGCCGAACCTCTCCGACATCTTCGGACAGAAAATCGGCCACGAGGTCACCGCGATCGACGGTGTCGACAACCTCTCGGCGATCGAGATCGACCCCGATACGGCCGCCGAGGAGTACCGACAGGAGACGATCGAACCGATGCGGGAGCTGCTCGACGATGAGGCGATCGAGACCGTCGAAGAGCAGCTCAACAGCCCCTGCGTCGAGGAGATCGCCGCCTTCGACAACTTCGTCGACTTCATGGACAGCCCCGAGTACGACGTCGTCGTCTTCGACACGGCACCGACGGGCCACACCATCCGGCTGATGGAGCTCCCCTCCGACTGGAACGCCGAACTCGAGAAGGGCGGCTCGACGTGTATCGGCCCCGCAGCTTCCATGGAGGATAAGAAGGTCCAGTACGAGCGTGCCATCGAAACGCTTCAAGACGACGACCGCACCTCGTTCGCGTTCGTCGGCAAACCCGAGGACTCCTCGATCGACGAAATCGAACGCAGCGCGAGCGACCTCGCCGAGCTCGGGATCGAATCGCAGCTCTTGATTCTCAACGGCTACTTACCCGAGTCGGTGTGTGAAGACCCCTTCTTCGAGGGGAAACGTGCGGACGAGCAGGCAGTCATCGAGCGCGCCCGCGAGGAGTTCGACGCGGACGCGATGGCGACATACCCGCTCCAGCCCGGCGAGATCGCCGGCCTCGACCTGCTTGCCGGCGTGGGTGGCGTCCTCTACGACGGCAGGGAAGCAACCGTCGACGTCGGGACCGCGACTGATGTCGATGCTGACGGCGCAGCCGACTTCGATTCGATGGCGGACGCCGACGCGGTCGTCGACCAGCTCACGCCCGGTGAGGAGACGCGGTACCTCTTTTTCACCGGCAAGGGCGGCGTCGGCAAGAGTACGGTCGCCTCGACGGCGGCGACGAAGCTCGCTGAAGCCGGTCACGAGACGCTTGTCGTCACGACCGACCCGGCCGCGCACTTGGAGGACATCTTCGGCGAGCCCGTGGACCACGAGCCCACCTCGGTCGGTCAGGAGAACCTCGACGCGGCGCGGATCGACCAGGAAAAAGCGCTCGCGGAGTACCGCGAGCAGGTCCTCGACCACGTCACCGAGATGTACGAGGACAAAGACGACACGCAGATCGACGTCGACGCTGCGATCGCGAACGTCGAAGAGGAGTTGGAGTCGCCGTGTGCCGAAGAGATGGCCGCCTTAGAGAAGTTCGTGAGCTACTTCGACGAGGACGGCTACGACGTCGTCGTCTTTGACACGGCCCCCACGGGTCATACTCTCCGTCTGCTCGAACTCCCCTCCGACTGGAAGGGTTTCATGGATCTTGGTTCGCTGACGAAGGGCGCCGCGCCCGCCAAGGGTGACCAGTACGACGAAGTCATCGAGACGATGAAAGATCCCGGACTGAGCACATTCGCGTTCGTGATGTACCCCGAGTACACCCCGATGATGGAGGCGTACCGGGCTGCCGCCGACCTCAAAGATCAGGTCGGCATCGAGACCTCGCTGGTCGTCGCCAACTACCTCCTCCCCGAGGAGTACGGCGACAACGCCTTCTTCGCGAACCGGCGCGCCCAGCAGGCCCAGTATCTCGAAGAGATTCGAGACCGGTTCGACGCGCCGTTGATGTTGGCGCCGCTCCGGCAGGATGAACCAATCGGGCTCGAAGAACTCAGCGCCTTCGGTGAGGAGATTACTGGACTCGCAGACGTGGTCGAAGCGGACGCACCGGAGGTGACGCCCTCGTGAGCGACGCACAGGACGTGGAAGGTGCGGGCGAGGACAGCGTGGGCGTGTCCGATGAGGAAGACGTAGAAGCCGACGTCGAGGAGGTGCTCCACGAGTTCCTCGACACACTCGGCGAGTCTGAGACGTATCAGCAGTTCGTCGCGGCCGACGAGGCGTTACAGAACGATGACGACGCGATGGCGCTGCTTCGCGAGTACCAGCGAAAGCAACAACAGATGCAGCGTGGTGGCTTCGACGAGTCGGTGATGGCCGAGCTGAAGCAACTCCAGACCGAGATGTCGAACAACGAGACGATCCAGCGTCAGCAGGCCGCACAGGCCGATCTGATAGAACTGCTTCAGCGGACGAACGACACCATCAGCGACGAGATCGGCGAGGAGTTCGCGCGATCCACCGGAGGTGGATGCTGTTGAGCGCTTCCGGTCAGGACGCCAGCGAGTCCGAAGTGACGGACGAAGAGGTCGTCACGGCCGCCGAGGCGATCGGCGAGGAGCTCGCGGCGGCGAAAGAGTCCTCCTCGGAGTTCGCGTTCACCACCATGGTGATGCAGTGTAACGAGGCGATCGGCGACGAGATCGGTGTCGACTACGGGAGCGTCTGCGGTGTCGACGACGGCTGCTGTTAGCGGGGGTCGATAGGGGTCGCCTCGGCTGACGACTCTGCCAATCGCGTCACTCCGCGGACGGCGTCTCCGACAGGAGTTCGTCGAACAGCGCGATGACGCGTTCTTCGATCTCGTCACGGATCTCACGAACCTGCTCGATCGGACGCTCGTGGGGATCGTCGAGCCCCCAATCGCGATTCTCGCCGTTCCACGTCGCCGGGCACACGTCCGATGCCGAACACCCCATCGTGACGACGAGATCGACCGCCTGTAGCTCGTCTGGTGTTACCTCTCGCGGCGTTCGGTCGCTGAGATCGATGTCTCGTTCTCTCATTGCTTCGACGACAATCTCGTGAACGTGGTCCGCGGGCTGTGTGCCACCGGTAACGATCGTAATCTGATCGCCCACACCGCGACGGTCGCGCTCGCACTCAGCGAACGCCGCCGCCATTTGGCTCCGTCCTGCGTTTTGGACACACACGAACGCGATCTGGTGGTCCGCCCGCTCATCGGATTCAGTCACACCTCCACAAGCGAGTGGGACCGGTATAGCTGTTACTTCAGGTACAACGGCTCTTGATCGACTGTCTGAGAAGTACTCTCAGACCCGTGTCGACCTATTGAGACGTATATACATCACATATAGGGTCTCAAGTCGACAGCATCGATTCTGCTGTTTATGAGCGATAATTTGCCGGTTACTCTAGGATTCGTTTGTGTACAGAATGCTGGTCGCAGTCAGATGGCGACAGCGTTTGCCGAACGCGAGCGTGACCGTCGTGGACTCGAAGACAGTGTTGAGATCATTACCGGTGGTACTCACCCCGCCGACAGCGTCCACGACGAAGTCGTGACGGTCATGCAAGACCACGAGATCGATCTCTCGGATCGAGTCCCCCCGAGAAGTCTCAACGACTGAGCTCGAATCATGTGACGTCGTCGCCACAATGGGCTGTTCGACACTCGAACTCGATGCTGAAGAGATAGATGTTCGCGACTGGGCGCTAACAGATCCTGATGGCCAAGATCTCGATCAGGTCCGTGTGATTCGAAACAATATCGAACAACGGGTTACAGACTTGTTCGACGAAGTTCACGCCAACAGTTCACGGTGAAACAAGCCTGCTGGAGCGGTACTCGAATGACGGACCGTTGTTGATTTAGCGAGGTTTTAATCAAATTTTTTGTGGGAAAACAAAGGCACGCATGAGATCCATCCTCCGAAGTTATGTAGTTGCACAGTTTCGGAGGATAAGCCAGTCTTGGGTTGAATAACTATCTATTCGTGGTCATCATCACCACTTAAGCACCGATTTTGAATCCTACTGGTCGAACTACCGAGAAATCGTAAGAAATTGTATGGATTTTAGCGCTCCTGAATAGGGTTGCCACTCCCGAACGGCAGACTCAGCGAGGGCTCAGCCGGTTAGTCGTGTGGAATCAACGCCGAAGCAACGAGCTCAACACACTCGCCCGCAGTCAACACTGGTGTGTAGTCCATCTCATCGTCGACGCCAGCTTTCAGCAAGAAGTCAGTGAGTCGGCAGATGTTGTAGAGCAACAATTCTTCACAGTAAGCGCCAATACACAGACGATGACGGACAAAATTGACATCCCAACCGAGCCGCGGGCTGCGGTCGACGCACTGGCGGCCTATCTAACTGCGACCGCAGATCGCCCAGTTCCGCCAGCGACCAACCGATGGCTCGGAGAGGCTGAAGCCGTCGCCCGCGATGCTACTAGTGACAATCTTGACACGCAAACCAGACAAAAACGGGTTCAGCAAGTTGCTACACTGCTTGAGTCGGCTGACGAAACGGACGACGTGGTCGCCGACCGCCACATCGAAGCAGCGATCGAGTGCTGTCGAGTCGTTCTCGCTAACGAGTGACGGCGGTCCTGTTTGTACGGAATAGCCCTCTCGTCACATATTAAATTCTACTAACTAGAGAAACCAAATTAAACCACACAAAGTTATTCATTTTCGTTAAAGAAACCATTATGAGTTACTAAAGAGTGTTCTAGCACACCACACTTATATTTGTAGTCTCTGAAGAATACTTTGATGAGTTCAAAACAAGACGATCTCAAAGAGACGAACACCGAGGCTCGTTTCGAGTTCAAGAAGGAGGAGAAATCCGCCTTCAAAAGCGAAAAGGGCCTCACCGAGGAGACGGTCCGCGTCATCTCGGAGGACAAAGACGAACCGGAGTGGATGTTAGAGCGGCGCCTGCGCGCGCTCAAGCAGTTCCAAGAGATGCCGATGCCAACTGACTGGCCCGGCCAGCCGGATTTGAGCGAGGTCGATGTCGACGAGATCGTTCCCTACATCCGCCCAGACGTCGACGTTCGTGCCGGCGTCGACGACTGGACAGAGCTCCCGGACGACATCAAGGACACGTTCGACAAGCTGGGCATCCCGGAGGCCGAGAAGAACGCGCTCTCGGGCGTCGGCGCGCAGTACGAATCAGAGGTCGTCTACCAGAATATGCAGGAGCGGTGGGAGGAGAAGGGCGTCATCTTCTGTAACATGGACGAGGCCGTCCAAGAGCACGAGGAGCTCGTCCGCAAGCACTTCATGACGGAGTGCGTCCCCCCGAGCGACAACAAGTTCGCGGCGCTCCACGGCGCCATCTGGTCGGGCGGCTCGTTCGTCTACGTCCCCGAAAACACCACTGTCGACATGCCCATACAGGCGTACTTCCGGATGAACTCCGAGGGGATGGGCCAGTTCGAGCACACGCTTATCATCGCCGAGGAGGGCTCGGAGGTTCACTACATCGAGGGCTGCTCGGCGCCGAAGTACTCGAAGTTCAATCTTCACTGTGGCGGCGTCGAGGTGTTCGTCGACGAGGACGCCCACGTCCAGTACTCGACCGTCCAGAACTGGTCGAAGAACACCTACAACCTGAACACGAAGCGCGCCATCGCCGAGAAGGGTGGGCGCATGGAGTGGATCTCCGGCTCGATGGGCTCGAAGGCGACGATGCTGTACCCCTCGACGATCCTGAAGGGCCGCGGCGCCTCCGACAACCACATCACCATCGCATTCGCGGGCGAGGGGCAGAACATCGACACCGGCGCAAAGGTGTACCACAACGCGCCGGACACCAAGTCGACCGTCGAGTCGAAGTCGATCGCGAAGGACGGCGGTCGCACGAACTACCGCGGCCTCGTCCACATCGCGGACGGCGCCGAGAACTCCTCGACGGCCGTTGAGTGTGACGCGCTGATGTTCGACAACGAGTCGACCTCCGACACCATGCCGTACATGGAGATCAACGAGTCGAAGGTCGACGTCGCCCACGAGGCGACCGTTGGGAAGATCGGCGACGAGGACATCTTCTACCTGCAGTCGCGCGGCCTCGACGACGACGACGCCAAGCAGATGATCGTCTCGGGGTTCATCGAGCCGATCACCGAAGAGCTGCCCATCGAGTACGCCGTCGAGCTCAACCGGCTCGTCGAGCTCGAGATGGAGGGCTCGCTCGGATAGTAGTTCGTCTGGACTACGCCACCCTTATCAAGAAATTCTCATGGCTATCGATCCACACTTCGAAGCGAACCGCGATGTCGCTGAGCAACACGAGGGGCACCGAGTCTGGGGGCCGGTCGACGAACCGGAACAGCAGGGAATCCACGGCACACACGTGGCTGTCGACTTCGATATCTGTATGGCCGACGGTGCCTGCCTCGAGGACTGTCCCGTCGACGTGTTCGAGTGGACGGATACACCGGGCCACCCCGAGAGCGACATCAAAGCCGATCCGATTAACGAGACACAGTGTATCGACTGCATGCTTTGTGTCGACGTGTGTCCCGTCGACGCCATCGATGTCGATCCCGGACGAGCGGGGCGCCTGTGAGGGGTGATTGAGGAACCACTTATGACCCTCCCACTCCAGTGCTACCGGTGCGGGGCAGAGTATACCTATATCGGTAAAAGTCCACATTCCGCACAGTGCCCAGCATGCGGCTCCTCTTGCGTTCCGCCGGCTGGCAGTCTCACCGTCGTCAACAGCGTTCACTGGGAGAGTGCAAACGGGCTCGCGAAAGTCTGGGTCCACAGTATGGATGAACGTGACCGACCGTTCGAATTCGAAGTCGCTGCACACGGTCGCCGTGGCAAGCTGGTTGCGATCAAAGTTGACGGCGTACCGATTAACCCACAAGTTGACGAGACACTGGAAACGCTCCCACCGGCAGTGAAGGCCAAAATCGAAGCACAGGGAATAACAGACGTCGATATCGCGACAGTCACGAACTCAAAAGCATGATACCAAGCCAGATTACGCAACGACCGACACCCGCGAGCATCGGCTCGAAAGATGTCCTCTTACATACGGTCGAAGGGGGACGGTAAGGTGATGAGTACCGACATCAGATTCACTGACTTCAAATCCGACAAGCAGCCAACGTGGTGTCCCGGTTGTGGGGATTTCGGCACCATGAACGGGATGATGAAAGCGCTCGCGAACACCGGGAACGACCCGGACAACACGTTCGTCGTCGCAGGGATCGGCTGTTCCGGGAAGATCGGGACCTATATGCACAGCTACGCACTCCACGGCGTTCACGGTCGCGCCCTTCCCGTGGGAATCGGGGCGAAGCTAGCGAATCCGAACCTCGAAGTGATGGTCGCCGGCGGCGACGGAGATGGCTACTCGATTGGCGCTGGCCATTTCATCCACGCGGTCCGCCGCAACGTTGATATGACATATGTCGTCATGGACAACCGCATCTACGGCCTCACGAAGGGGCAAGCCTCGCCAACATCGCGTGAGGACTTCGAAACCTCGACGACGCCCGAGGGGCCGAAACAGCCGCCGGTCAACCCGCTTGCGCTCGCGCTGGCTGCCGGCGGGACGTTCATTGCCCAGTCGTTCAGTTCGGACAGCCAGCGCCACACCGAGATCGTTCAGAAAGCCGTCGAACACGACGGGTTCGGCTTCGTCAACGTCTACAGCCCTTGTGTGACGTTTAACGACGTCGATACCTACGACTACTTCCGAGACACGATTGTCGATCTCGCCGAGACAGACCACGATCCAACGGCTTACGATGACGCTACAGACATGATTATGGATGGAAATAAAGAGTACCAGGGTGTACTCTATCAGGACGAGCACTCGGTTGCCTACGAAGAGCGTGAAGGGCTCTCAGACAATATGGCGGTCATACCCGACGGAGCTCCGGACAATGCAACGAATCTCGTTCGGGAGTTCTACTGATACACATGCCTGATTGTGCTACCTGTGGCGAGCATATTTCTGCTCAGTTTGCACATGTGTTCGGCGACAAGGACGGCGTCGTTCTTGCATGCCCGTCCTGCTCGGCCAATGCTGGTATTGGAAAGGAAATACGACAGCGAACGGACGATATATGAAGATTCTCTCTCTATCGGGCCCTATTCGCTCGTATTGTCACGCCCATGGGCGGGATGAGCCGTACAAATTATCAAAGCAAGCGAAAGAACACTATATGACCTGAATGACCTTTTCATTTGACACGACTTACAAAGAGTTAGACTCGGTGCTGTATTCGAGAGTGACACCGAAGAGTATCGCTCATCCCGAAATTGTGGTTCGTAACGACGAGCTATGCGCTGACCTTGGGTTGGATACAGCGAAGCTTGATGCGAAGCTGCTGGCAGGTCAGGATCGCTTGGAAGAACCGATCGCCCAAGCATATGCGGGTCACCAGTATGGGAGTTTTACCGTCTTGGGCGACGGGAGGGCGATGATACTCGGCGAGCACGTGCACGATGGGAGTAGATACGATATTCAACTGAAAGGGTCTGGTCGAACGCCCTACTCCGGAAGAGGCGATGGAAACGCAACTGTCAGCTCGATGCTCAGAGAGTATCTGTACTCGTATGCGATGCGGAATCTACACGTCAAAACATCGAGGAGTCTTGCGGTTGTCGAGACTGACGACGTGGTCAACCGACGCCGGACAGAACCCGGAGCCGTCCTAGTCCGAGTAATGAACAGCCACATTCGGTACGGAACCTTCCAGTACGTCGCAGCCCGAGCATCTGACGAACTACAGCAGTTCACTGACTATGTAATTGACAGGCACTACCCGCAGCTACACAAAAAAGATCGTACATATGTGGAGTTCTTCGATGCAGTCATGCAGTCAGCGATCGAAATGGTTGTTGACTGGTTGCGTGTCGGATTCGTCCATGGTGTGATGAATACGGACAACATGAGTATCGATGGAGAAACGTTCGATTACGGGCCCTGTGCGTTCATGAATTACTACGATGAGGAGGCGGTCTTCAGCTCAATCGACAAGCACGGGCGATATGCGTTCGGCAACCAGCGACCCATTTTGCGGTGGAATCTCGAACGCCTCGTAGAGGCGCTCCAACCGCTGTGTGCACGGACGGCGCTCACGTATGATGAACTTGAACGTAAACTGGACGAATTTGACGATCGATTCGATGCTCAATACTACACGATGATGCGAAAGAAGCTGGGGATCACCTCGGATGACGAGGACGCACTCGTCGATGAATTTCTGGAGTGGCTCCGCAAGTCGAACGCGGACTATACCAATACGTTCCTCGAATTAGAAGTCCCCGGTACGTTTGATTATCCAGCGTTTGCGACTACAGAATTCGAACAGCTCAGGGATGATCTGGCTGCTGTCGGCCTAAATGAAGCGTTGATGCAGCAAGCCAATCCGCGGTACATTCCCCGCAACTATCTGGTTGAAGAGGCACTGGACGAGTATCTCGAAACTGGGGCTCTATCCAAATTCGAACGGTTGTTGACCGTGCTGGAAAACCCTTATACACCGAAGGATATCGACTCACAATTCCAGCAACCACCGCCACGAGAATTCGATACGGAGTATACAACGTACTGTAATACGTGAGCCAGTAGTACCAAAGTAGGTATACCCACCAACTCGGCATCATTGGGAAACGGTGGTTACTGTTGATGAACTGCTGGGAATCGCCGATCGAGAGAGCAGTATTCACAAATGCAAGATACGCGCCCTGTATGCAGCACGGCATCAATAACCAACTCGACAGCTGTCAGTAACGGGCCGACCGATACAGAGGATGAGTACAGCACAGAAGGTTCGTTGCTCCCGACCGATCTGTACAGAATCAGCCCTCGCTGAAGGGTGGATTCCGATTGATTTGGAGGTGCTCTCCCTAAGACAGTGGGAAACAAACATTGACGACGATGAATTAGCCGGTACACCTTTTCACTGGTCGTTCATATATTGGTCGCGTCGCAAAGTCGTTTAGAATTCAAAGAGGCGTAGACTAGCCTTCACTCTCTCGCACTTTCTAATTAGCGTGCACCGGGTGCACGGCCCTCTCACAGCAGAACAAGGACTCAGTGAGTCGAGTTTCCGACGGTGGTGAGCAAAGTCTAAACGGTTTTGCGACGCGACCAAAATCTTCGGAAACGGTGGAGGGGCAGACCCGATCTATACCAATTATTGAACTCACACACCACTGTTTCAAGTGAAACAACAGACTCCCATTGGCGATGGGACTTTTCGGCATTTCTACATAAGGGCGAGCGATCTTAACCAACATACTGGACGTTTCTGCCATCTATATTGGTTAAGGATCGAGAGTCTTACCTCACAGGAATTGTACTGGGGAAGTTCTCGCTCTACCCCACCTGATTTCCCGATATGCTACATCTCGCGCTTCACTGACTCCTTAACGACGGTTGGATCTTTCAGGAGTCGGTGTTGCTTGTACGTTCCGCCAGCCCGTCCGCCGCTTTCCAGTGTGGATTCAAGGGTGTCATTGAACGCGTGTTCACGAAGCAAGTCGCGAACACGGTCGATCTTGAGGTGGTCGGCAGCCTCCTGCTCGCACACCTCAACGTAGGCATCGTAGACACGGGTGGTTCGGAACTCCGTCTCGTCGGTATTCTGTGTCAGCTCCGCGAGTGCTAAGAGTACGTACCGAGCGTGGGGTGTGTCGGTCGCAAGGAGTTCACGAAGTCGGTCAACCTCAGCTTTCTGTTGCGCTTCGTTGACGTGGTGTTCCTGTACCTGTTCGGTTCCTTCCTGTTCGGCAAGCTTCCCGGCGTTCTTCAAGATGCGGACGGCTTTGCGGGCGTCACCGTGTTCACGCGCGGCGAGGGCTGCTGTCCGAGGGATGATCTCCGGAGAGAGGACACCGTCGTGAAACGCGTCTTTCCGGGCAGAGAGAATATTCTGAAGTTGGTTTGCGTCGTATGGTGGGAAAACCGTTTCCTCGTTGCCAAGCGACGAGAGGACGCGGGAATTTAATTCGTCACCCCACTCGACCTTGTTCGAGATGCCGATGACACCAATGTATGACTCCGTCTTTTCGCTTTCTCCAGCCCGAGATAACTGCATCAGGAGCGTGTTGGCGTCCTCGGTTGGTTGGAGTTGGTCGATCTCGTCAAGAATGACGATCCCGCCGTCGTAGTGGTCTTCCAATAACGACCAGATGTATGAGTAGTAGTGGGACGGCCCGAGCCCGGTGATCGGGATGGACTCGGGTTCGCCAGCAAGTTCGTTCAACTCGCGGGCGATCTTAGAACTCGCCTGTGCTTCCGTGTTGTGCTGTGCGCAGTCGACATACACCATTTCGACATCCGTACCACGAGATTCTGCCTCACGGACGACGCGGCGGGAGGTGTGTTTGCTCACGAGGGATTTTCCCGTGCCGGTCTTCCCGTAGATCATCACCGAAGTGGGCTCCGAGTTTGTTACCAGCGGCCCGATATTGCTGGCGACATACTGGATCTGCTCGGTACGACCAGCAATCCGATCACTCCCCGGAACGGTGGAGATTTCGAGAAGTTCGGGCCGGCGGATCAGCTCGGTCCGGTTCAGCACGCCCGCTTCGGCGAACAGCGGGTCGCCGCCACCCGACGAATCCCGCTCGCTGTCCGCGGGATCGTCACGCTCATCATCAACCATAGGCGTGCGTTCCAAGGCCATCCACATATATCTACCCCTGTTCCGACTGTAACCTATCGAAATACGCGTTTTCGATGGTCGTATAGCAGGGGAACATACAGTCGGAACGTGGTTGTATCCCCCCTCGTTCCGACTGTATCGAGTGAAGCAGTCGGTGCCCCCACACCCCTCAGTCCGAGTGTATCTCGGTGGATTCGACGCCGGTTGTTGCTCCACACCCACCCCTCGTTCCGACTGTATCTCGATCGTGGTGGTATCTTTTCGATCTCGAATCCCCGATCAATCCACAATGTTTATATTGATCCATGTTGTTTGCTATCGTACCGCACTTTCCATTTAGTGGTAAGCCGAATCGTCTTTCGGCGACTGATTCGCCAATAAACGCCGATTTCTCGACCGCTAACAGCAGAAAGCGACAGCAACCATTGTCTATGCCGGATCTGCGACAACCCTATGAGGCGAACAGTTTACAGTCGGAACGAGGGGTGGGTGAGGCCGAGAAGACCGGGACGCCCATCGATGAGTGATATCTCGGCTAGAAGTGAGAGATCGCTATCCCACACCAGTACTCGTCGGGACCCAATAAACCGACAACGACTGGTGGCCAAATACTGTATACAGTGGGTTCCCGAGACGGGTCTTTATCCGTGCGATAGACCAAACCCAGGTATGAGCGACTCGGCGTCTCCAAGCGCCTCTGTCTCGCTATCTGCGCCCACAGACATTCCAGCAGTCCTGGATCGGGCTGGTATCGATTATGTCGATGTTCATGACCAGCGACTACTTGCTATCTATCACACCGGTATCTTCAATGTAGTAACCGATCCGGAGCCGGTATCGAATGCGCACACACTCCAAATCGAATGCTGGGAAGTACCACTTCCATCTCGCGATGATGAGAGGTCACCACAGGAGCTTCTCGAGGACTTTGCCGCCGTATTTGACGCAGGCAACCAGAGCTAGAGTTGTCTGTCTGTATCTACGACCTAGCGATCTCGATGAGCACGTCAGACAGTACTCTTCATGGGGTCCATCCGGCTCGGGCTATCGTGATTAGTATAGAGCGAGCACCACACCGTTGACTGGGTTTCTGAATGTTTCCGGAAACAGTGTGTTTCCACAATCAGAATCGGAAGACAGCGACACTATACAAGAAGAGATTCACTGGCGATGAGGAGCTTTCCGGAATCTACCCAGTCACACTTTTACCACTTACCCAGAGAATAGCTACCTACTCACAGATGATCCGTGATGCTCGCGTCCTCCGTGCCGGGTTCGTCCCTCGAGAAGTCGAGCATCGCGACGCCGAAGTCAACCACCTCTCGAGCGTTCTCGAACCGATCACGAACGGCGAGCCAGCTGACACGGCCATCGTCACCGGCCCGAGCGGTGTCGGTAAAACCTGTGTCTCGAAATTCGTTACCGAACGGCTCCGCGAGGAAGTGCTCGATGTCGAGGCTACCTACGTCAACTGCTGGCGAAACTACAGCCGCTTCCGGACACTGTACCAAATTCTCGACGACATCGGCGCGACGATCGACATCCACCGGCAATCGACCCCTCACGACGAACTCATCGACCGTCTCCAGCAGCACGACGGCCCGCGAACCGTCATCATCCTCGACGAGGTCGACCAACTGGAAGATCCGAGGCTCATTTACGACCTCCACAGTATGGAGCAGTTCTCGGTGATCTGTATCGCAAACAAAGAAGAAGAGCTGTTCAGCCGCGTCGACGACCGGCTGGTGAGTCGGCTTCGCTCCAGCGAACACGTCCGGATGGACAAGTACCACAACAAGCAACTCTACGACATTCTGAGTGCTCGAACGAAGTGGGGGCTTGAGAGCAGCGTGATCACCGACGAGCAGCTCTATCAGATCGCTGATGCCGCCGCTGGCGATGCCTGTCTGGCCATCGGGATGCTTCGCAGCGCAGCCAGCACGGCTGACCGCGAGAATCGGGAGGCAATCACTAACGACATCCTCCTCGATGCAGCCGAAGACGCGCGGGCACAGATTAAGCAGAAAAGCCTCGATTCACTCACCCCACACCAGCGGGTCGTCTACGATATCGTTCGCGACCACGGCCCGCTCGGACCGAGCGAGATCCACGACCACTATACGCAGGCGGTCGACGATCCGCGGACGAAGCGCACCGTTCGGACCTACCTTTCAAAGATGGCCCAGTACAACCTCCTTGAAGCAAAAGGCACGAGTCGCGACCGCGAGTACTCACTCGTCGATTCGACAGCTGCGTCGCCGATCTCATAAATCAATAGTGAGGCTCGGAAGACGTCCATTCTGCGGTCAGGCGTTGTTCGACGGCGTTTTACACCATTGCCCGTGTTGGTACACGTGGATCTCCATTCCGTCCGAAACACGTGGACAGACCGGGCGGGCGAATACTCACCAGCGTACTACGCACATTACGGTCCCGACGACACGAGTGCCGTGATTCGCGATATTCTCAGCGGACATCTCCCTCGTAACGCAACTGTTCTCGAACTTGGGTGTGGGTCTGGCCGTCATCTCAAACACCTCGCCAACGGCGGCTTCGAAAATCTCTCGGGCGTCGACATCAACCCCGAGGCATTCGACACGATGCGGGAGACCTATCCCACACTCGCAGCCGACGGAACGTTTCACTGCGGGGCGATAGAGGATATCATCGGAGACTTCGACGATGAACAGTTTGATGCAGTGTATTCGGTCGAAACGCTCCAACACCTCCATCCTGATGTCGAGTGGGTCTTCGAGGAGGTAGCTCGAGTCACGAACAACATCTTGGTCACAGCGGAGATAGAGGGTCCAATACGCGATTCATCGTCGTCTGATCCAGACGTGAACTATGTCGACAAGGACACACCTCTGTACTACCGAGATTGGAGCCGTATCTTCACCGCGTTAGATCTCGTGGAGGTCGATGTCGTCCATGGCGACAGGGACACCACGCGAACCTTTCGCACGTTGAACTGACTACTGCTCTCCGTAAGACGGAGTACTGTACCGTGGTGGTGACCGATCTTAACCAACAAGTTATCAGAATACGCCGAATTGTTGGTTAATCAGACGACGAAAGGTGACGGCCACCTCGGAAAGAATCTTGGAAACAGCCACCCACTACTGAAGATCCGGTGACGGAGTTCGAATTAACGGTCGGTACACTTCTTTCTGGAAACACGGAAGCGCCGCGCCATCGCTTATTGAAAAGGTAATTCGTTATCGAGTATGGAAAAACACGCAACGTCGAACCGATTGGCGGTGGACCAGCCGACCCGGGGCGCTGACCGCAATCGGACCCTCGCTGACCAAGGCGATCCGGCTACGGACGAGATGTTGTTGCCGCAGCTCGACGACGGCATCACGCTACTCGACGTCGAGGGAGGCCGCGGCGTCCCGATCCTGCAGTCGCTCGTGCTCGACCATCTCCTCCTGCACGACGGGCCCGCCTTCTGGGTCGACGCAAACGGACACGCGACGACGACGACACTCGCTCAAATCGCGCCCAGTCAACGGTTGCTCAACCGAATCCACGTGGCACGCGGATTCACCGCCTACCAGCACTACGGCGCCGTCTGTGATCTCCCGACGGCAGTGAACAAGTCGATCCAGACGTCCACCGCCGACGCCCGGGCGGCCGGTGGAGAGGCGCCAGGTCGTGACGAGGACACGTCGCCCCACACGCCCGCCCTCATCGTCGCGCCGGCCGTCGACGCCCAGTACCGCGCCGACGATACCCTCGGCGAAACCCACGCGAAAACCCTCCAAGCCCGCACTCTCGCCCGGTTGTCCACCTACGCCGAGGGGTACGACATCCCGGTACTCGTTACGCGAAACGAACGAAACGAATTCACCGAGTCAGTCGCGACGGTCGCCGACCACCACCTGGAGTGCGAGCAGACCCGAATGGGGCCACGGGTCGTCGGCGAGGACTTCGAGACGCTCGTCTATCCCGTCGACGACGGCGCGTACTACCAGACGACGTTCGCGTACTGGCGGCAGCTGCTCGCGGCACGCGCCACGCAGGTCGGAATGGAACCGACGACGCCGGCGCCGTCGACACCGACCCCGGAGGGTGTCGGGACGGGGATCACAGTTGACGGTGAGACGGTGTCGGCCACTGCGGACCCCCTGCTCGATGCGTGGACGGCAACCGGCGGAGGGCGATAGCGATGGGGCGCACGAATCCGACGTACCGGGATGCGTTGCGGGCCATCGAGGAGCGCTGGGCGGAGTTCCGCCGAGCATTGCGGCGTCGCGACCAGCCGCGATTCGACCGGCTGTTCGAGTACGCCCGCGAGCACGCCGACGCGAGCGGGCTGTTGAACCACCAGAACCCGCTGCTGCCGGCGCTGTTCAGCATCGATCTCGAACAGGAGAACCGCCTTGATGACCACGAAGAACGCCTATCAGAGCTTGAGCGACGGCTTTCGGAAACTGGGGACGAACAGCAGCAATCGTCTGCCGAAGGTACCACTGGAGGGTCAGAATGACTCAGTTGACGACAATCGCCTTCGACATCGAAACAACGGGATTTCAGGCCGGTGATAAACTCACAGTAGTTGGATTCGATTCGGCGGTCTCGTCGCAAGTATTTCTCAATACAGACGGAACGACATCACAAGCAGGCCTCGCAGATCAGCTGAACAACACTCTCGAGACACCGGTTCAGCTCTCACTTCACGACAGCGAACAGGAACTCCTGAACGAACTGGCGACGTTTGTCACGTCGACACTCACCCAACGTGATGCAAAGCTCGTTGCGTACAACGGTGAGTGGTGGAACGGAGGATTCGACCTCCCGTTCCTTCGCACACGGCTCTGTACACACGGAATTGAGTGGCCCTTTGGAACGCTGCCATACGTCGACGTGATGGATGTCTTCGAGACACGCTTCAATACGAGTGAGGATACACTGAGCGGCGTCTACGAGGAACTGATCGACGCCGGAATGAACGAGCTTGACCCATTCATCGACAGTAGTGAGGCAGTCACCGCATGGAAGGAGGGTGCCTACGAGCCACTCATCATCCACAACATCGCTGATATCCGACGGACTCGAGCGTTGATGGAACTTGCAGAACAGTACTGCTCGAAGTCGGATTTCTCAATGAAATCGCTTGACCCAATCGCCTGAAGCGCTCGCTTCTCAGAGAGGGGTCGTGGAGGAAAGCATTCGGGTTGGTTCCTACGGCGGGTTGCGACCTGCATTAAGTGGCTCATACGAGTCCGTGTGGTAAGCGACCCGCCAGAGTTTGAGGACGGCGCGAGTGACTAACTCTTCGGGAGACTGTGTGATACAAGACTCTTCGACCTCGTCTGGGTCAGAACTCGCATTCGGCGATGGGTGATAGTGTTCTAATCCGGAGACGTGGATGTAGTCTCCTGCGTGTGGGTGCTTCCCCCAGCGTAGATTCACTCCCTCAGTGTCCGTGTAGTGGAATTTGTAATCATCTCGTGTCGTCCACTGGATGTCGATTCGGGCCTCGTCGGCCCCACACAGCCCGTCGTCAAGCATAACTTCGAGGACTGATGGGTGGAGGTAGTCGTCGAGTTTAGCTGTCGCAAGTGGTTCCATTTGCTCGACGACGTCACGAATCGTCAGCAGTGCTGGACGATCCGTAGCCCCCCGAAGAGTATGGGTTTCTGCTTGGTCAGGAGAATCCCGCATTACTCAGGCAGGGACGGTGTCGTCAGTCGAGCGACGGTCACTGTCGACGAATTGCTCGGCATTGCCGATCGAGAGGGCAGCGTTCGCGAACGCGAGATTCCGTCGGAGCGTCTTCCACTCACGAATCGCCTCTGGGTCGATCTCGTCCTGTGGGGACCCGGTCTCGCTGAGGGCCTGGTTCGTCTGGTTGACCGCCAATTCTTCGGGGGAATCAACACCGAATTCGGACCGATACTCGGTGAGCTGCTTGCGCATCTCCTGAATTCGCGCCACGAGTTCGTCGGTCGAGACATGCTCAAGGATATCGGCTGCCTGTTCGACGACGAGTGATTCAGGTGAGCGCCGATAGAGCGTGCCACCCTGTTCGCCGGGTGTCGTCTCGACAAACCCCTCGTCTGCGAGTGTGTTCAGGTGCTTTCGAGCGGTCTTTGGAGCAGTCCGTGCATCGTCAGCTACCGAATCAGCTGAGACGGGGCTGTACGTATGCGCAACGACGTGTCGAATGCGCTCATAGGGTGTTGTTTCTGCTTCCCACTCCTCGCCAACCGTTTCGTTGACGTCTGCAAACTCATCTGGTGGGTTTCGGTCGTTCATATAGAAACTCACGGTTCAGAGGAACATAGTTCTTTGGCAAATCCCTATATTACCCAGAGGGTAAGCACACCGGCTGAATCCACCCAGGTGAATTCCGGAAATTGTTCCAGAAGTAGCGGAACACAGACAAACGGTCAGAAAACACCAGTAGAGGCGTTCTCGGGGCCATACGTTGAAACCCGGAAACGACACGCCACACCTTATCGGCGACTCGAACATCAGAGAGACCTAGATGGCGTTTAGCATCGACTTTCTGGACGACGGCCGCGTCCTGGAGTGGGAGACAACCGTCGACGGCGCCGTCGCAACCGAGCACGAAGACTACTCGCCGCGCTTCTACGTCGCCGCTCGCGACCCAGCGTCCGACCTCGACCTCACGATGCTCCAGTCAGTGTACGACCAGCACCCGGATGTCGTCGCGACCGAGCTGGTTGCGCGACGCCCGGGCTTTCGACGAGACGAGGAGGCTGTTCTCGCGGTTGACGTCGCCCACATCGACCGCGTCACCCCACTCGCCCGGCAGGCACGCCAGTTGTCGGACTATCCAGTCGGGGATCTCGCCTGTTTCAATGTCGACTTCTCGCGAGAGTTCCGATACTGTCTGGAGACCGGCGCCGATCCGACGCCGGCGAGCGAGCTGTCGACGCTCCGGCTCAGCGTCCCGGTGACCGAAACGAGCAACGACGTCTATGGGGAACTGTCTGTCGCCGGCGACACCGTCACCGGCTCGCCGACGGATATCCTGACCGTCGTCCAGGGGGCGCTCGAAGCGCACGATCCGGACGTTCTAGTCTGCTCGACGAGCGAGATCGTCCCGACGCTGTACGAGATGGCGATGGATGCCGGCGTCGACGACTTCTCGCTGAGTCGGTGGCCGGACGTCGACTACCTGCAGCTCGCGACCCAGTCGACGTACTCGAGCTACGGTCGCGTCGGTCACTCCCCGGCGCGGTACAACGTGCCCGGCCGGGCGATCATCGACGAGTCGAACACGTTCTTCTACGGGGAGACGAACCTCAACGGCGTCCTCGATCTCGTCTCTCGCTCGAAAAAGCCTATCCAGGAGCTTGCGTGGGCGTCAATTGGGAATGTGCTTACCGCGATTCAGATCTGTGAGGCCCACGATCGTGGCGTCCTCGTCCCGTGGAACTCCTGGCGCCATGAGTTCTTCAAGCCGATGGGGACGCTTCATGACGCCGACCGTGGCGGGTTCATCTTCGCACCCGAGGTCGGCCTCCACGAGAACGTCCACGAACTCGACTTCTCCTCGTTGTACCCGAACATCATCTGTACTCGGAACGTCTCGCCGGACGTTATCCGGTGTAACTGCCACAGCGACCGCGACGACGTCCCCGGCCTCGGGTACTCGATCTGCGACGACCGGGGCTACCTCGTCGACGTGCTACAGCCGATCATCGACGCACGCGACGAGATCAAGGCGGCCATCCGTCGCGAAAACGATCGAGACGACCCCGACGAGGATCGACTGGCGGAACTCGAGGGACGGTCGGGAGCACTGAAGTGGATCCTCGTCGCCTGCTTC
The DNA here is from genome assembly GCF_055396225.1 of Halorubrum tibetense. Lineage (NCBI taxonomy): Archaea > Methanobacteriati > Methanobacteriota > Halobacteria > Halobacteriales > Haloferacaceae > Halorubrum > Halorubrum tibetense. Next base: position 2,711,912 of record NZ_AP043742.1, on the reverse strand, counting down.
GGCTATCAGGGGTTCAGCAACGCGAAGTTCGGCCGCATCGAGTGTCACGAGGCAATCAACGCGTTCGCTCGCGAGATCCTACTGACGGCGAAGCAGCGACTGGAAGCCGGCGGCTGGCGGGTCGTCCACGGCATCGTCGACTCCATCTGGGTGACCCCGGACCCTGACGTCGACGACGAGGGCCGCGAGGACCTCAAAGCACTCGCGACGGCAATCACGGAAGAGGTCGAAATCCGGCTCGAACACGAAGCCCACTACGACTGGGTGGCGTTCGTGCCGCAGCGCGAGAGCGACGCCGGCGCGTTGACGAAATACTTCGGGAAGGTCGCTGGTGACGACGATTTCAAGATCAGGGGCATCGAAGCCCGGCAGCGCTCGACCCCGCCGTTCATCGAGGATGTCCAGCGAGACTGTCTCGACCGGCTCGATGCCACGCGGTCACCGGACGCCGTACTCGACTGTCTTCGGGACGCGATCAAGCGCCTCCACGCTGGAACGGTGCCGGTCGAGAAGCTCGTCGAACGGAATCGTGTCTCCAAGCCGCTGGAGGGATATACGCAGAACACACAGAACGTGGCGGCGCTGAAGCGGGCTCGAGAGCAGGACCTCGCTGTCCACCCAGGACAGGACATCGAGTACGTAGTCGTCGACGACGAGAATATCTCGCGAGAGCGGGTCGCGTTAGCCCACGAAGAGATAGAGTCGTACGATGCGTCGTACTACGAGACGCAACTCGTCAGAGCTGTCGAGAGTGTTCTGTCACCGCTTGGCTGGGATCGGACGGAGATTCGTCGAGAACTCACGGAGACGCGGGTACCGAAGTTGACGGCGTACGCGAACACAGAGAATAGTTAACCAACATAGGGGTTATCCGGAGTGGTTTGTTGGTTAATCACGGTCCCTACGAGGTCGAACCCCCACACCCCGTGTGCGATATGAAATCGAGAAGATGGCGAGAGGGGGTAGTCGAAGAAAGACTATGAAACATCGGAAATTCACGATTTTACGGAGAAGAGGTCTCAAAGACAGAGATACCAAGATAGGCTATATTTTGAAAACTTTTATATAGCTACTCTGTCAACCATAGCCGCAATGGGGCTAAGGTCGGTTGAAACGAAACATACTGTTTCGTGACATAACCGAACTTGTCCGTGGCTTTATTTCTTCGTGAGCTGGACGTCTCTGTTGGTTTAACGTCTTCTCGTGGGCTCTCTCACTGAATCCCGACATCTTCGGATGGTTCGTCCGTGCCCACCTTCTCGTCAAATTCATATCGCACACGGGGTGTGGGGGTGGCTCATCGACGAGATCAGCCTCCACTCGGGATATTCAAGAAGTATTTTCGGTACATCTGGTCGAGAATACGTCCAGTGTTTCATCTTCCACACGGGGAGTACCTCCGCAAGCCCTTCTGTCTCGCCTCGACATCGACAGTTGTTCGATGGCCTGATCGACATTTCATATCGCACACGGGGGGTCACTACGATTAATTAATTTCGCCCGTGGTTACGGCCTTACTTCATCTACCCCTCTCAAAACCGTCTGTATCGGTAGAATTCAGCAAATTTAATCTCGCACACGGTACCCATATTTATTTATGGTTTCGACCTAACTGCGCAAATATGGCTGACGGCGACGATCAACAGTCCCTCTCACAATCTATCAAAGGTCGTCTCCAGGAGGGCGTTCAGAACTCGGTTTTTCGAGATAAGGGTCTTCTTGACCCGGATGCCGTCATCGACGAGGACCGAATCGTCGGTCGTGATGACCAGCTGGACGACATCATCACCTATCTCCGACCGGCATTACAAGGGAACCGCCCGCCCAATATGCTTCTCTACGGGCCATCGGGGACGGGGAAGTCACTCATCATCAATGCGGTCTGTCAGCAGGTTCTTGAACTCGCGAACGCCCAAGACGACCGTTTTGGCGTGATTAAGATCAACTGTCAGACAATCAAATCACACGATAGGGCCGTCTATCGTCTTGTAGAAAACGCCGCTGATGAAGCCGACGTCGAAGTCGGTGTTCCGCAGAGTGGCGTCTCGACAGACCAGAAACTCAGCCGGTTCTATGAGATCCTGAGTAACAACTTCGACTCGGTCATTATCATCTTGGATGAGGTCGACCTTCTGGTGGGACGACAGCGGGACCCGAACGATGAACCAGCATACTCAAAGCTGCTTTATCAGCTCTCTCGGGCATCACAACTCGGTCAAATCGAGGGACACGTGTCTGTTGCTGCGCTCACAAACGATCCCCGGTTCATGGAGAACCTTGACGGCCGGGCTGAGAGCTCGTTCAATCCGCAAGACGTCGTCTTCTCGGATTACGATGCGGATCAACTACAGTCCATTCTAAGACGACGTCGTGATGCGTATCGGGACGATGTCCTTGAAGACGGTATCATTCCACTTAGCTCAGCGTTTGCGGCACAGGACCATGGTGACGCGCGGAAAGCGATCGATCTATTCCGGAAAGCAGGCGAGATTGCGGACCGGGAGGGCGAAGATACGGTTCATGAAGGACACGTTCGCGATGCCCAGAAAGAAGCGGAACGGGATCGGACGTTAACTCAGATGCAGGGACTGTCGACCCAAAAGAAGCTCTCGCTTTACGCTACTGCGATTGTCCCCGTCTACTCACAACGCAACCTGAACGCTGTTCCCAGCACAGTTGCATACCGTGTGTATCAGTATCTCACTGACTTACTTGACGCCGATACAAAATCGCGCGACTCCTATCTCCGGTACATGAGTGAAGCAGAGACATACAACTTTGTCACCTCAGAAAAGCGGGGACGCGGCTACGGGAGCGGCGTTCACAAGGAGTACACGTTCGTTGACGATCCGGGAGTGGTTGCTGAAACCCTTCGAGCTGATATACGGATCGAAGAGGCAGACAATGAAGGTGATCTTATCAAGTCTGTTGTCAACGCACAGATAGATGATTTCTTTGAAGGAAAGTAACACAGGGCGACACCGTTGCCGCTATTAGATTCATCTCGCACACGGGGTGTGATTCCGCCGGAAGAAATGTTATATGTACCAAGTATGTCTGACAACAGTATTCACGATTTCATTTCGCACACGGGGTGTCTCCGCTCGACTCATCAACTGATTCATCTCTCACACGGGGTCCGCCTTGATCGAGAGTGGAATCATTTCGCACACGGGGGGTTCTAACCAGATTTCTCTGAGGATTTCATTTCGCACACGGGGTGTGTTGACCTCAATATCGGGCTAGCTATCCGTTCTACTCGTCAGGATTGACTGGAGACTTATACTTGGATTTGACTTGGTCTCCATCCCGCCACTGCCAGTAGTAGTAGCGATTGTCGTTGATCTCCTTGATCGTGACTGTCGCTTTGGCAGGGACGTCGTCTGGGAGATCGTCTGGTCGCTCTTCGACCTCCTCTTGATTTGCCGACTTCTTGAGACGAGCCTCTCGTTCCTTGTGCTTGGCTAGCGCTTCAGCGTACGTGGCAACGTCTCGAAGATGCTCTGGGGTCGACTCATTAAGCGCGTTGACGACCTCCGTTGCGAGGTCTGCCGGTGGGGTCGGAGGTTCGTAGGACATTGGCTACTTTCGTATTAACCAACACAGACTGCCAATGTATAATCCTGTTGGTTAATTGTGTTCGGCTCTGTCAGCTCCTAAAGCGCGTGAATAGCAAACTATTCACAAATAGAGTGGGCAGTTACGCGTCGTCGGGCCGAGGTGCGTTCTCGTACTTGACCATCTTCTCGGACTTGTTGGAGATCGTCTTGTAGATCTCTTGCAGCGTCTCTTCGGCTGCGAGGAGGTTGCGATCGTCGAGGAATTCACGACCCTCATCGGTGAGGCCATAGAACTTCCACGGGTACCCCTGGCGGCGTTCGTCGTCATCGAGAGCGACCTCTTTGACAATCCCAGTGTCGATCAGCTTCTGAATGTGTTTGTAGACGGTGGCTTCGCTCACGCTGGGGTTGAGTTCCTCGAGTTCGTGCATCGACGGAAGCTGGTCGGGATGCTGGAGGATGTTGTTGATAAGGGCGAATCGCGTCTGCTGGGTGGCGAAGTGGACGACCTCGCGAGGTTCCATCTCTCCAGCGGTCCCTAGTTCGGTGCTCATACCGTACGGTACGGGGTGTGGCGACAAGTAATTTACCCTTGAGTAAATCACTCTCTGGTAAACATTCTTTACTTGACCGAGTAACTTACTCCATAAATCATATCTCTCCACCATGAGAGGCTTGCATAATGATAGACGAGAAGTCGCCTGTGCCTGCTGACGTTCTTAAGAGTGCCAAAGACCAACTTGACGAGGAGGAGATAACGCTGGCCGACAATGAGGAAATCCTTCACGCCTTAAGCGAGTTGACGCCGGTCTACGAGCACGACCGGTCGTACTTCGTGCTCGGAAACTACGATCGTGAGCCGATCCGACGGCTGAATTTGGTAGTTGACCAGCTTAACCGTCGCACCGACGCGTACGCGTTTCGGATGGTCGACATCCGCGGCGAGTGGGATAACAGCATCCAGAAATTCTGTCTGATCGCCGATATCGTGACGTACCTCGTCGGCGTCGCCGAGAAAGAGCCAAGTGACTTCCTCGTTGAACAAGGGCTGCTCGTTGGTACGACGGATTACTTCGCGAAAAGCCACGTCCTCAAGCGGAAGTATGCGGATGAGGATCATCCGTTTGGCTGGATGCAAGACGGCGTCTTCGAACTGTTCGAGCAGGAAGGCCGGCTGTATCGCTGGCGAACCGAGGAGGATCTCGTCGACGTGACTGGCGAGCTGCCGTGAGGCAGATCCCGCACGCGGCAGCACTGCCAGTTCAAACCCGCCAGGCGTCGAGCGCGGCCGTTACGTCGACGATCGCCCCTGGAACCGTCTGGTGGTTATCCGGGAAGAACGTCCGGAAACGGGTACTCGTCTCGCGTCGCTGCTCGCGAAACTGTTGCCGTTCGTAGCCCGACGGACTCGACTGATCCGGTGTGGATCTATCACCATAGGCATCACAGCTTTGCGAGTTCCCGTCGAGGATCCAGTAGGGTTTAGAGAAACGATGACAACGACGTACGACGAATGGAAATCGGAGCAGGACAGCGTAACAGTCACCGTCGACGGCCACGACGTCGAGATGGCGTACCGGGACGAGGGTGACGGCGACCCGGTCGTCTTCCTCCACGGAATCCCGACGAACTCGTATCTCTTCCGTGAGCAGTTCGAGGCCGTCGCGAAGAACCGGCGCGCGATCGCGGCGGACATGATCGGTTACGGCAACTCGTCGATGTACGACGGGTTCGATCGGTCGATCCGCGCCCAGGAGCTCGCTGTCCGAGAGCTCGTCGACGAGTTCGGGTTCGACACAATCGATTTCGTCGGGCACGACTTGGGTGGCGGTGTCGGGCTGCGCTACGCGGCCCGGACGCCCGATGCGGTCGACCGGCTGGTGCTGTCGAACTCCGTCGCCTACGACTCGTGGCCGATCCAGACGATCACCAACCTCGGACTCCCCGAGACGGCGCGCGAGACGAGTGTCGAGGAGCTTCAGGAGATGCTCGACGGGCTGTTCCGCGACACGCTCTACGGCGACGACCACGACGAGGCGTTCCTCGAGGGAATGAAAGCGCCGTGGGGCAGCGAGGAGGGGGTTACCTCCGTCGTCCGCAACGCGAGCGCGACGAACACGTGCCACACGACGGAAGTCGACCCGGCTACCGTGACGGCTGACACGCTCCTTCTATGGGGAACCGAAGACGAGTTCCAGCCGATCGAGTGGGCCGAACGGCTCGAATCCGACATCGACTCGTGTGAGCTCGTCGGCCTCGAAGCCAACCACTGGGTTCCGGAAGACCGGACGGCCGAGTTCACCGAATACCTGACCGAATTCCTGTCGTAGAGGACCGGTTCCGGGAGTCGACGGAGAAGGGAAGTCTTGTAATGACGTTGGACTTCTCGGCGTTTCACAGGTAAGCAAGGCGGAGTTCCACGACTTCGGTCGTGGGTCACCGACGGCCTGATGACTGCCCGGCGGGCGTGTTTGGATGCAGTGAGACGAATCGGGATGGATGAGAGGGTGTTAGTCGGCGTTGCTTGCTACTTCTGTGCTGTTCTCTAACCGTGAGACAACGTCGTCGGTTTCGGCGGTTTCGTGCGCGATGAAGCCGAAGTTGGTCAGTGCCGCCTTGAGCGCCTCCCGACCGTCGGGCCGTGGGCGTCCAACTGACCACGGAGCCACGTCACGAATTCCTTGAAAGAGGGGTTCGCGTGCAACGCTACCCAGTCGGTGAAGTAGAACGGAAGCCCGGCAGTCGAGTCGTGCGCTGAAGCTTCGCGCGTCGCCCACTCGGCGTAGATCCACTCCGCTGGAACGATGGCTGCGAGTGTTTCGGCGTAGCCACCCTCGCGGGCAGTGCGACCGAGCAAGTCGGCGAAGGCGGCCGTGGTCGTGGACAGTTCTGGCTCCTTCCAACGAGCGTCGTCGACGCCAAGCGCGCTGAAGGAACGCTCGAAGTAGTCGTTTTCCTCGTCAGTCAGGGTGCCGAGAAATTCGACGTGCGCGCGCTTCGTTGATACGTCGGGTGCCTTGGGCCACTGCGAAGCCGAACGTGCTCACGAGATCGTCCACGAACGCGTAGTCCTGGGCGAGGTATTCGGCGAAGACCGCCTCGGATAGCGCGCCACTACCGAGCTCGCGGGTGAACCGATGATCGACGGCGTTCGTCCAGTTGGGTTCGGCACGCTCCCGCAGCCAGTCGGTGAAACGAGGGTCGCTGACGGTGGCCCGGTAGTCGTCTACTTATCGGGGACACCCGTCACAGGTCCCACCCTTCCTGCGTGTAGGCCATCTCCCAGAACCGATACTCGAGCTTCGCGCTGGTTAGGAACGCCGCTCTCATCGCGTCGTGTTCGCCGGGGAACCGTTCGCCACACCGGTCGACGAAGTCGCGACACCAGTCCGTCGCCTCACGGAACTCGTCGCTGGTGTACATCTCGATGAAGGGCGTGTACCGGTGTTCGTCGGTGGCAAGCGACGCCATGTGCTCTCCGACGTCGAGGTAGCCCTGCATGCACGGGTACATCGCGGCCGCGATCTCCGCGATCGACCCCTCGTAAGCCGTCCGGATCAGAAAATTCGTGTAGGCCACGCATGTGGGCGCCTTCTCGACTGCTTCGAGCTCGGCGTCGGAAATCCCGTAGCCGGCCGCAAAGTCGCGGTGGAGACCCATTTCGTGGTCGAGCACCTGGTGGGCCACGCCGAGTAAGTGCGTCATCGTCTCCTCGTCAGTGGCCTTGGCACCCGCGAGTGCGAACAGCCGAGCGTAGTCCAAGAGGTACCGGTAGTCCTGTTTCACCCAGTACTCAAACGCCGTCTCGTCGAGAGTCCCGCTCGCGAGTTCGCGGACGAAGGGGTGATCCTTCTGGGCCGCCCATACATCCTGTCCCGCCTCAAGGAGGGTATCGCTGAATGGCACTACCGAGCCGTACCGTCCGAGTGAAAATATAACTTACTTATATCATTGGATTATATTTTGGGCGTCGTCGACGTCTTCGAACCTGTGGCTGACTGCGTTTTCACTGTCGGATCGATGCGACAATTCCTCGTTCTCTCCCGACAGTCAGTCCAGTTCGACCGTCCGATCCGCCCAGGAACGGAGTTCCGTCAGTGCTGCCCGTTCCCGACGTGACACCGGGTCGTCCGTTCCGAGCTCATCGGAATCGAACGCGTTGAGAACAGCGCGTGTCGCACGGTCGCAGTATCCTGTGAGCTTGTCCGCCTCGACGGCGGCGTGCTGGAGCGGGATGGTCGCATCGTTGACGAAGACAGCGTTTGGATCCGGGGCGGCGTCCAGAATCTCTATACCGCGTTCGGCGTTGTCCTTCGCAAGCGCAATCGCCTCCGACTCGTCGGCCCCTTCCGCCCGGGGGGCATGCGCGTCGAGGACGCCGTGCCAGACACCGTCGGGAATGGTAGTGAAACGGTCCAATCGACCGCCCAGGATCCGGCCGTCGCGTTCTAGTTCGGGCGCGAACTCCAGAACCACGAGATCATCAGTGCCGTGCCGGTCGACCCACGCCTCGAGGGCGCGGGCCGTGAGACGGGTTTTTCCGGCCTGGGACGGCCCGACGATCAGCGTCGAGCCGGTCAGCGGGAACAGAAACCCAGTCACGCCAGAGTCACCTCCTCGCGAACGTACTGTCCGAGGAGGACGAGCGTCGCGGCGGCGAGGACGAGCGCGAATGCAAACACGAGTCCGGAAAGCAGATCGAAGCCGGTCGCGATCTGCTCCCTGACGAAGTTGGCCGCGAGACCGCCCGAAACGGCGAGCAAGGCGAGCCCGCCCAAGTTCGCGAGCGTCGAGTTCGAGGCTCCGACGCTCTCGGCGTTCAATAGGTAGAGGACGATGGCGATGGCGAAGGGCGTTCCGACCGTACCAAGCGCGAGAACGAGGACGAGCTGTCCGATGACCTCGCCGCCGATGAACGCACCGGGCACCGACAGTACGGCAAAGGCTGCGAGGAGCATGCGATACCGCGTATCCTCGACGGTCGTGCCCCAGCCGAGTTTGTCGGCAACGAGGAACGGCGGGACGATGGTGTTGCCGCCGAGCGTCGAGACGGCTGCACCGCCAAGGCCGAGCAGGAACAGCCACTTGGCGGCCGGACCGACTAGGGGCCCGAGGGCCTGGGCCGCACCGACGGTCGTCAGATCCGGATCGGTCAGAGTACTCGCTGAGACGAGGAAGATGGCGACGCTGTAAATGCCGAACGCGATCAGCATTGACGCCAGAACGTCCGCCGTCGCGAGGTCGTAGTCACGTTCCGTCCAGCCCCGGGCTCGCATCGTGTAGGAGTGCATCGTGATCAGTGTGATGTGGACGGCGCCCCCCAGGATGCCCGCAGCGACCAGTGCGCCACCGCCGGGCAGCGTCGGCGTCAGCCCCTGGCCGGCCTGGCCAAGGTCGATCGAGACGACGAACAGCGAGGCGACGAAGGCCAAGACGACCGCGGTCACCAGCAGCTTCGCGAAGAGTTCGACGAATCGGTACCCCCGACCGGCCAGTCCCAAAACGAGGATGGCGCCCCAGGCGACGCCCCAGAGGCGTGCGTCGATCCCCGTGATCGTCGCCGAAACGGAAGCGACGGTGTTCATGATGACGAGCTGGGCGACACCGGCCGCGATGACGACGTCCGCGACCAGGATCCACGCCCAGGTCTCCCCGAGGTGTTCCTCGACGACGCCGACAATCCCCCGCTCGGTGAGCAGACCCAGCCGCATCGCGAGGTACTGTGCCAGGGCACCGGCGAACGCGGAAAGCACGACAACCCAGAGGAGTTGATAGTCGAAGATCGCCCCCGCAGTGATCAGACTCGCCATCGTCGCCGGACCGGCGGCGATCGCCCCCGCGATCCAGGAGGGCCCCATGGCGCCGAGGTACTTGCGGACTGTCCCGGCGGCGCGCGAATATTCTATAGTCATACAACCCGAGAATACTATGTCTAATAAAAAAGTATCCGTATGTAGCCACCGTGGAGTCGACCTGCCCCGGTGAGTCCTGTGCACGCTATGCGTACAGATCCGATGAGATACGGACTTCGTCAATGAGATACGGACTCTGTGCACCAGTGGCCCCACCGCTTTAGCAGATGGATTTCATTCAGTTCTCCAGTGTCGGTACGGTCCTCTTGGAGAGGTCTTTCTGGGCAGGACCATCGATGACCGTTCCTTCCGGGGTGTACCGGGATCCGTCACAAGGACAGTCCCAGCTTTCCCCGGCGCCGTTCCACCGGAGCACGCAGCCGCTGTACGTACAGGTTCCGGAAACGGCGTGCCACTCATCGTTGTTGTCTCGGTAGACGCCAAGCGGCTCGTCGTCTCCGGCCATGACCGTCCCCTCGCCACGGTCGAGAGCCGGCAGATCTTCCGCCTTACGAGGATTGCGGCGACCGTTGATGAACTGCTTCATCATTTTGCCACCCGCCTTGGGCAACCGTTTCAGGGATTTCAACGGCGGGATCCGGTTGGGATCGTACAGCTCCGCCCACTCGTTGTCCCGCCCGGCGATCAGGTCGCTCAGCAGCAGTCCAGCTACCGTTCCGTGCGTCATTCCCCATCCGTTGAAGCCGGCTGCGACGTAGACGTTGTCGGAGAACGGCGAGATGGGCCCGATGTAGGGCACCTGATCCATCGTCATGTAGTCCTGTGCGGACCATCGATAGGACTCGTAATGAGCGTACTAACCGATTGACCGACGTTGATGTAGTGGACCTCAACACTCCCGTTGTTGTGACGGTACATCGTTTCATTGCTTCGGCGTTACAACTAGAATGGGAAAATAGACGGGAAAGCTAATATCGGCATCATACCTTTCGAAAATCATTCGAGATATGCGTATAGCATCTACTACCCAGTGTCTGTTCAGTTAGTACTCTTCAGCGACCGGCTGTTTTAAACGATAATATGTCTGAAGAAGATGATTTCAACAGAGCCAACAAGGACAATTCGTCCCGGAGTAATCCCCTCATCGGTCAATTTCTTCCAGAGCTTCCGTAGCGACATCGCCCAATTCCCCGGCCTCGATATGTGAGTAGCGCTCTCGGACCATTTCTTCGGAGTTGTCGAGATAGCGAGCCGCGACCGTATACCCGAACGCGCGGACTAGCACCTCGCCCATCCCACGACGGCCACCGTGCGGAGCGAGATAGTCGTGTTTCGGATGGTCAATATCGATCTCCGCGGCCTCCGAGAGTCGCTGCAGAATCGACCGTGCGCCGTCTGTCGTGATCGATGGCGGTCGGATATCTTCATTGAGCGCCAGTAAAAAGTCGCGAACGTACTTGCCACGTTGCTCCTCGATCGCATCCGGATGTTCCCCTCGGTCGGCTAGCTCCTCTTGTACGAGTGTCGCGAGCGTCCGTTGGTCGAACGTCGGAAAGACGGGCCACCGCTCCGTCGGTGGATCCATCAGCTTGCGGTAGCTTCGCAGCGGTGAGATCACCGGACGGGAAGACTGGCGGCGTCCCACTGCTGTTTCTTCCGGTAGACATCCATACTCCCGTCCTCAAGCGAGATGTCCTCCCAGCGGACGCCACGCCGTCGCGGGTCGTTCGGATCCCGGAGCAGTTCCCCGACACGAACGGCCGTGTACGCGAGGACGAACACCAGGGCTCGGTCACGAGCCGCCTTCAGCGCTGCGTAGCGCGCTCGCTGCTTGTCGAGGGGATCAGTATCTTCCGGGAGTGTCGTGTACGCTTCGACGGCATCACGAACCCGTTCGTCGACGTACTGGGTAAGGGTGTGGCGCTGTTCGGATGTCCAGGCCTGCTGATCACCGGGCTTGCGGCCGTCGTCCTCCGGCAGCGGCGCCATCGCACTCGCCCGTTGCGCGTAATGCGCTTCGAGATAGCCCTCGTTGACGCACCAGCCACACCACGCAGAGATATAGCGGTAATAGGTTTGTACCGTGTTCTGCTTGAGTCCTCGATCCCCACCGAGATGTCGGGCGTACTCCCGAAACACGCGTTCATCGAGATCGTCGAAGGTCGGCTCGCGGTCGACGTCGTCGGGGACGATCCCGGTCCAGTCGTCGTCGCCGCGGTCGCCGGCAACCCATTCGGCGAACCGCTCGAGCTCGCGGGCAGCGTTGCGTCGGTAGTTCCCACCATCGCCACCGCGGCCTTTCCCCTTATCCTGGAGGTAGCGCTCGAAGGAATTCGTGAGTGACTGATCGGCGCGTTCTCGGGGTGTCATGGTTCCTCGTTCGCGTACTGGTAGGTCGGACGGACGTCCTCGAGGAGCTCTTCGACGATTTCCCAGAGAACCAGGGAAGGGGTCTCGTGTTCGAATGTAATCCCCCAGCGGTCCTCCGTATCGGCGACTGAGTACTGGAAATGCGCCCGTCCGAGATCGGGATGGTCCTCATCCTGGTGCCAACCGGCGTGAAAGCCCGTGTTCGGGTCGGTGTAGTTGATACGGAACCAATCGCGAGGGTCCTGCCGATACCACTTGACGGTCAATTCCGGCGAATCAGGGCCTGTCGGGGGATCCAGACGGGCCGGATCGAAAATCGCCCGCAGCTGCTTGGCCTCGATATCGTCAGGAACGTACTCGACGGCCGTGATCTGGGGAACACGGTCGAGGACGTCTCGCTTCAGCTGGGCGTAGAGGTTCGCGTTCGGATCACCACCTGGATGCGGGACCGACATTCGTTAGCTACTGGCCTCAGCGGGCTCTGTCGTCGGAGCGAGGAAGTCCCATTCGCGGATGGCGAAGCCAACGATCTGGATACGCCGCTGAAGGTGCTCCCACTCGCCGGCAATCTTACGGCGATGGTCTTCCTCCTCAGCGTCAAGAGACTCGTCAGCGAGCGTCCCGCGAAGCTGGTTCGGTGACTCGACCTCGAATTCATTCTCCCAGTCGCGAATCTGCGTCTTCATATCGGCGAGACGGTCCGTGAGCTCCTCGACAGTATGCCCGCTGTCTCGAAGCCGCATCGCCTCCTGCATCGCTTGGCGGCGGTAATCAGGGTAATACGTCGTGTGAGTACCGCTTTCGTCACGGTGGAGGATGCCGTCGTCGACGAGTCGATCGAGGACGCGCTTAGTAGGTTTGTGTGACCAGCCCGCTTCAGAAGCGATCCAGTTGGCCGTCTGTGGCTCCGACAGCTGTCGAGCAACCATCCGTACGCGGTCTTCACCCGTGGTCTGGCGTTCCATCAGGCTCTCGGAGTTCGATTCGTCTTCGGACATACAACACCGTTCGCGCTTTGTCTTAATATAGGTTGAGGTAGGTAATCACATATCGAACATAGAGAATAGTTCACTGAAATTCGCCGGCTGTGATCGTTTCGAGATATTCGACGCTGACGTAGCGAAACTCGATACGGTCGCTGAAGCCATGTTGCGGAAGAAGCGTCTCGGCGGCTCCTCCTGCGGGTTTGTCGGTCGTTAAGAGCACAACGTGATCGGCCCGTCCAGTGTCGAGTAGTTGGGCAGCAAGCCCGACGAGTGCCGTATCCGCTTTCTCGATGCTGTCCTCGTCGCGGTCGGTCTCGCTGGCGATGAACCGACGCGTTTTGTCCATTACCGTCGAGACGAGTGGATTGGCGTAGTTGAGCTCGTCGGCAACAACGATCCAACCTTCTTCGAATCCATCGGGATAGGGTATGTTTCCGGAGGGATATTCGTCCGCAACAGGATCGCCCCCAAGCTCCTCGTAAACGCGCTGTGGGATCCGCAGCGAGACATCGGCCTGTCGGAGAGCTCGACGAAGCCGTTGAAATTTGTTGTTGTCCGGTTCACCACACCGAACGAAGACACCAGTATCGGCGATATAGACCGTTGTCATGCAGCCGCGTCGGCGTACTCGGTGGCAACTGGCTCCAGCGCTTGGAGGATAATCTCGGCTTCAAGCGGAGAGAGGTCAAGTTCTCGGGCTGTAATTCGATGGTTGACCGTCCCGTCGACGTACTCGTAGGCATATTCGAGTGCGACAGCAAGGCCGTCGAGGCCATGGCGCTCAATGTAGACGTCGATGTCTGTGTCCTTCTCGCGGCGGGCAACAGCGGCGATAAGTGCTGGCGTGATCGTTTGGGTCTCGCCGTCGGCCGAAAGCATGAGAGCGATTGACTCAGCATCGTATCCGTACGGGCGCTGCTCGCGAGTTTTCTGTACTAATCCCGCTGTTTCGAGGTTCTGGACGTAGTCGTAGGTCGTTCCCTGCGGGATATCGAGCTCGTCGACAATCTCGGAAACTGTGGTGGGGCCCTGCTGCAAGATGTAGGCGTATATTCGGGCGAGTCCGGGATTTTCGAGAAGATTGGCCACCGTCTGGAGCTGCTGAATTGGTGGCTGGCCCGATTGGGGTGGTGATTGCGCCATCTCAATTATGAGTTATGGATAATTCATAATAAGGCTTCCGGCGACAGATTGGAGTTCGCAACAGATCCGAGACAGGCTGGGGAACAGCCGCTAGTAGCGTCTCTACCCCGAGGGAAGCGTCTTTCTGAGCCGATTGTACCATTCGTGCTTCACCGACGGCGGCTGGGTACTCCAAAGTGGTCGTGATTACGGGGATAATCAGGACCACTTACTGTATTCGGCCATCGGGAGAATTCGAGGATCTGGAGTCTCTTAGCGCCGGAATTCCGCACTAAAGGAGAATGTATATCGCATATCGCTATACAAACTTCCGAGCCTTTGGAAGTTGAGACTATGGCGGGTTTAGCGGGCCTGTGATGCGTGGTTTCGGCCGGTTCAATTAGTGGAGACTGACTCAGATTGCTCACCAAACGGCCTGTCTTGTTGAACTTACAACCATATACGCGAATTTCGGAGACGTCCGACAGCATTGCCACTCAGATGCTACGCTACCACGGGGAGAGCCCCATTACTATCCGATTCCGGTTTCCTTCTTCACCAGCGTCAGCGTGTTATCAGCCGTTACGATCGGCGAGTGTTCATACTCACCGTTCAACTCGACCTGCACGAGTAGATCGACCGCTCGCCAGATCGAGTACAGCAAACAGGCGAACGCGAAGTAGAAGAATCGCAGTCCAAAATTCTTCGAGGTCGTCGCCGCCATGAATCGTTTAATCGACTTGTAGCCGCTCTCGATCTCCCACCGATAGCCATACTCAGTGAGAAGGCCACTTCCTCGGTTCGTCATGAACACCGAATATTGCCGATGGTCGTCGTGTTCGGAGTTCTCTTTCCGACGGTAGATCAGCGTCGTCGAGTGCCACTCGTTGTCGCCCAAGTGCAGTTTTCGATCAGTCTCGTAGCGATCTTTCCCTCGCTTGAGAAGGCGCTTGGCTTGGGCTTTCTCGCTGGTCTGCATCCGCTTTGGGACGACGTAGGAGAGCCCGCGCTGGCTGATCATCTCCAGGACGTGCTGACTGTCGAACTCCCTGTCCATCAGGACGTTATCGACGTGAACGAGTTCCTCTGCAGAGTCAAGCAGATCTTCAACAATTTCCTTACGTGACTCGCCTCGTCGAACTGGTCGCGCATCGAGCACGAGTGGGACAGCGTTGCCGACCAGCTGGACTGTCGCCCACTGGTAGGCGTACTCGTCGTTCTTCTCCTTCGTTCCGATAATCTCGTCCTCGTGGTCCGTCCTATCGCCCGTGAAGGGATCGTCCTCGGTGATGTCGATGGCAACGATACCTGCGCGGAAGAACTCCTCCGTCTCCGCGAGTTCGTTAATGAGTTGCCGGATTGCCTGTCGGTACATCTCGCGAATCTGCTCGATAGGGAGATCGCGAATCTGGTCGCGATGACCATGCCCGAGTGGTGTTCGCTCACGCGTCGACTCGTGGATGAAGCTTCGAGCGCCCTCGTTGGCGGCCAAGTTCTCACGGAGTCCTAAGTAGGTCTGTAAGCCCCAGTAGGCGTTTTCGGGAATCTCACAGCCCTCGCCGCGGTTGAGCGAGAACGCAGGGAACACAACGCGACTGACGTGCTTGGTAATCGTCCCTGCCTTGTCGAGAATGGCCTGGTCGTCAGGGTTCGATTCAGCGGCATCGTGGCCTCGATGCGGGAGGTTTCGTTCTGGTTCGCGTGGTACGGCGACATCCGCGTTTTGCGCTTTGATGAGGATCGTTCGAGCCGCTTTCTGGACCGTCTCGCGGAGATCTCGCGTGAAGCGCTCGTTCCAGCTGCGCCACAGTGTCGATTGATCAGGCACCGTCCCCAACTCTAGGCGTCCGCAGAGTGCGGGGTGGCTATCGAGGTACTCGACGAGAGATGTTTCGTGCTTCCATCCGTGGAGTTCTTTCAGCACGAAGACGCGAAAGAGGGTATCCATCTCGTAGTGTGTCGAACTTCCGTAGCAGTCGTGGGCCTCGAAGCGGAAGTAGGCCAGAGGAATCGAGCAGACAAACTGTTCGAGTGAGTCATGGTCAGGGTGCGTAAACCAGACACTTGAGACGACTCGAACGTCCGATTCTACCCCGGCGAGCGAGGTTCGATCGTACAGCGGTGTCGAGTCATATGTGGGCCACTCGACGTGCTGCTGGTGTGCGATCCGACGAAAGACGCTGCGCCGAGACTCACAGGTTGGTGCCACTACGGGACGCTGGACATTTCACAGCCAAGAACTCGTTCTCTTCGACGGACAGTCAAGAGAGCAGACTACAGGTGGCCGTATCCCTTCCGTTCGAGTTCTGCTTCCAATTCGACGTGCATCGCTTCAACCGTCTCTTCACCGAAATGCTGTCCCGTCATGGCACCTGATATCTCTGCGATTTCAGCGTGCCACTCACGTACTGCGTCCGCAAGGGCCGCGAGGAGTTCTTCCTCCGTCTTGTCTACCCCATCGACTTCCTCAACGACCTGCCACCCCAGCTGGAAGTTTTCGAGGACGTACCCCGTATCCTCGAACTGAATCGCAAACCGCTCGCAAACCGCCCCGAACCCGGTTTCGAGACTGAGTAGTGGAATGACGTGGACGATATCATCGCGCTTCTCCAACTCACGAAGATCCGCAACGGGGACCGCAGTTTCAGGGAGCACTGAATAGAGTGGATCAGGGAGCGGCGGATCGCTTTCAGTGGTTCCCGGAGAGGCGTACTGGTCGTCGATAGGATCGCCTTTCTCTTTCACGATCTCCGGTTCTTTGTCGCTCGACTCATCACTGAGAACCTCCTTCAAGATGGCGTAGAACCGCCATTCATCACCGTAGTCGTAGAGATAGCAGATGCGATCGTACTGTTCGAGACCGAGCTGGCGGGTCATCTCGCCGATCGTCACCTCACCGGCATTCTCAATCCGTTCCGTACGCAATACCGGATCGCCACCAAGCGACTCCTCGTACTCTTGCGGGCACTGGTATTTGACGGCGCTGTCCCAGTAGTCTTCACCCTCTCCGACGAACCAGAGGTGGCCCTGGTCAAGCCCGACTGCAGGGTTGATCGCCGACTGAAACTCGGTGATAGTTCTATCCGCGCCGACAACGAGATCCCGCCACAGTGACGTCGGATCGGGGTCGAACTTGACGCGAAAGCGGTAGGCAGTCATCCTTGCATCTCCGTACCTGTGCGGAAACTGGTGAGATCGTCGATACGCTGTTCGAGCTCTTCGATCTCCGCTCGGAGCTGGTTCGCCTCATCGTCCTCGCTAGCAGCGAGTCGGTCCTTCAGCCCCTGGAGCCGGGATTCTTTCACATCTTCATCGACCTCCGCTTTGCGAACGTATTCGCTTTCTCCGACCTCGTACACATCGGAGTCGGAGAGCGTAGTGACTTCAAGTGCTTCATCGACTTTCGAGCGGTCGACGCTCAGTACACGCTCACGGTCGATGCCAGCGTTCTCGAGCCGTTCCAGCACCTGCTCGTCGTCTTTGAGCGAGCGGTTGCGGCGACTCGTCCGTTGGACAGAGCCGTACTGCCCGGACACTGGACGGTCGTGATGGAGTCGAGCGAGGAGGACATCCGCGACCTCTTGGCGGAAATCATTGGCATCTCGCTGCACATCCGAAAGCAGTGTGTAAAGATTCACCAACGCGTTCGTCTCTAGTTCAGGGAGATCTGTCACATCGTGACGTTCGAGTGCGTCGATGAGGAGGAGCGCGTCCGAGTAGACATCCAGTCCGTCGGGTTCTGTTCGTTCTTGGTCTGTGGGTTCCTGTTCCGCGCCCACCACCTGCGTCGCCGTCGCGACCTCTGATTGTGTGATGATGCCAGCGTCCTCATCAACCTCGAATCGTGGATGGACACTCAACACCGCAGGGTATGGATCGGCATCCGCCGGGAGACGGTCAAGATCAAACCCGTCCGGAGCGTCCTCGATTCGGCGATAGAGCGTTTCGAACTGGTCGCGCTGGAGCGGCCGCGTCTCGTCTCTGTCTTCGAACTGAATGATGACGCGAGCGTCCTGTACGTCAGTAATACGAAATCGCCGATGGGAGAGTGGCGTAATGAGCGTCGCACTCTCGGGGAGGTCGTCAACCTCCTCGAGAAGCGTGTGCCAGCTGGCGGTGAAAGACATATACAGTGGTTGCGAGCCATTCCGACTAAATCTTGTTCACGACGCGGCCACTGGCAGGCAGTCTCTGTAACAGACAGTCTGATACGTGGCTCTTCGGAATTACCGATATGGCTGAGACGTACGCACTCCGTGTTCAGATCGAGTCACACGAGTACGATGGCGAGTTCTATCTCGTCGGCGACGGATACGGAACCCCAGCAGACGTGTTGGATAACGTCGCTGCCGACCATCTCCTGCAAATCGCGAATGCGCCACGTATCGAAGAATACCTGCTCGATGTGCTGAAGCACGGAGAGAATACAGATGAAGCCGAGTATGAGGCGACAGACAGCAATGTCGAATGCTGGATTCACGTCGATGTCTCCTACCAGAGGTACGCCTTCGGTGTCGGGGACAGCGTGTTTGAGTTCTCAAGCGAACCGACCAAGAGTGAAATCGCGTCGACTGTCACGCAACTCCAGTCGTAGGCTGTGGACTCTCGTTTAGGGATCGAAGTGGTAGATGTAGGGGTGGTCAGCCTTCCCAGCGGGCATAATCTCTTCGAGTAGCTTGCGAACCTCGGATTCGGAGGGGGCACTAGTGATAATCCGATCATCGTAAATGGCTACATAGGCTTCATTGAGTCCCAACTCGCGCAGTTCGCGACCCAAGCTTCGGGCTCGTGCCTTCCCCATCTCCTGGTGGTAAATCCGCTCCAATTCGTCGGATTTCTCTCGTAAATGCTCGATCTCCGACGCGTATCGCTCTCGGTTACGCTTGTTCTTCATGTAGAAGCGCAACTCCTCGGCGTCCGTCTTTTCGTCTTCCTCGGGTGCTGGAAGCGAGTCGATTATGCCGAAGCGATGTTTGGCCTCTTCGTACTCGTCGTCAATGTCAGTACTGAGCGAGCCCCCGAAAATGATATTCTTAATTCCGATCCACCCGTCGTAGACGATCTGATCCTCGAATGGTAACAGAGCGACACTCGAAACCGGGACTGGAAGTGCGGATTCATCCCACAGGTCGGCGAACGGTAGCCGAGCTGGGCGGACTGCGTATGTTTTCGGCGGTTCTGTCCAATCCAGGAAGATCGCGTCGTCTTCACGATAGCGGACGACGACGAACTCCCCAGTGATGAAGTCCGTCCATGCTGCGACCTGCTCGAGATCAGCTTCCGACAGGTCAGCAGGGTTCTGTTCAACGAAGTCCCCTATCAGGTCCGTCGTTGACTCGTTGTACAGCGTGTTTCGGAGCGGCAGAAGCTCGTCAGTATAGTGCTGTTCGAGGTCAGCGACTGTTTCGATCTCTTCGATAACATCGAATCGATCGTTGACATACACCAATAGGTGGGCGTACAGGTCAAGAAACCGTTGTTCACTCTCTTCGGACAGCCGTCTGTCGGCTTCACTCATTGGTAATAGACGTGTTCACGGTCACACTAATCAGGCGTTTCGAACTTCGATCAAGCCCGTCATCGATACTCCGAGATCGTACGATACGGGATGTAGTACCCAATTTCATCGATCCAGGTCGACAGCCACACGTCAGCAGTCGCTTCATCAATCTTTCCAGCATCGATTGCAGCCAACAGAACTCCGACCGACCCGACAACGGTCACGCCCTGGTCTTTCGCAAACAACCGGGCATCTCCGTCGTCTGTGAGCAGTCGACCGTCGTGTGCGTCGGCGAGGGTGAACGCCTGTGCTTCCCCGGGATCAAGATGCCCACCAACAACGGCTTCTCTGTTTGCGACAGTATCCGAAATCGTCGCGACTGGGATTTCGTTATCAAGCGTATCGAGTGCTTCCTGGAGATATGGGTGGTTATCAACGCCGTGTTCGAGCTCCTCACGAACGACTGGTACCGTACAGATTCCAGAGAGGTCAGCAACTACCCACAGCTGATCGATGTACGCAAAATTCGAGAGGACAGTCGTGTTCAGGACGCTCGGGTTCGCTGGAATATCATCACCGGTCATTTCGCACGTGACTCCTCGTCGTCCGAATCCTCATCACCGAATTCGAGTTCGCTTGCTGCCTCTACCTCATAGGCTGCGTCGTCTTCGTCAACGAGTCCGAGACGGAGTTCGACGCCGTGCTCACGGAGGATATCACGCATTGTCCAGCGGTCGACATCAGCGAGTCTCGCAGCATCACCGAGCGTGATCCGCTCTCGTTCGTAGAGAGCCACCGCAGCTGCAATACGTTCGTTCTCGTGGTCCTCGAAGTATTCACGCACGAACTCTCGCAATGCATCGCTCTTGCCACCAAACACACCAGCCTCAACAGCACCCTCGATGAGGAGGTCGAGGTCGTCTGGATATGACCCGGTGATTCGTGCCATCGTTCTATCCCAGAGTACGTCTTCATACTATTTATGAACTACGCCAGAATACCATATGCATTGAGAAGGCCGGTCTCAACTACTGACCCCATTGGGAAGTTGAGACTACAGCGGGTATAGCGGGGCTGTAATGCGTAGATTTGACCGATTCGGTAAACGGGAACTACCTCAGATCGTTCTCCAAGCGGCCATTCTTGTTGAACTGATAACACCATAGCCGAATTTCGGCGACTTCCGACAGTGTTGCCACTCAGATGCTGCGCTAACCTAGGCTGAGGGCTTTATTACCCGATTCCTGTTTCCTTCTTCAGCAGCGTCAGCGTATTATCGGCCGTCACGATCGGTGCATGCTCGTACTCTCCAGTCAATTCGACCTGCACAAGCAGGTCCACCGCTCGCTAGATCGAGTACAACAAACAGGCGAACGCGAAGTAGAAGAACCGCAACCCGAAGTGCTTCAACGTCGTGGCGGCCATGAACCGCTTGATCGACTTGTACCCACTCTCGATCTCCCACCGGTAGCCGTACTCTGTGAGGTGCCCGCTCCCTCGATTCGTCATAAACACCGAGTACTGCCGGTGATCGTCGTGCTCGGAGTCCTCTTTCCGCCGGTAGATCAGCGTCGTCTCGTGCCATTCGTTCTTGCCGAGATGGAGCTTGCGATCGGTTTCGTATCGGTCCTGGTCACGCTGGAGCAATCGCTTCGCCTGAGCCTTCTCGCTGGTCTGCATCCGCTTCGGAACGACGTACGAGAGTCCACGCTGACTGATCATCTCCAGAACGTGCTGACTATCGAACTCCCGATCCATCAAGACGTTATCGACGTGAACGAGCTCTTCGGCGGAGTCAAGCAGATCCTCAACGATTTCCAGTCGTGTCTCCCCCTTTCGGACGGGGCGCGCGTCCAGCACGATTGGGACGGCATTGCCAACCAACTGGACCGTCGCCCATTGGTAGGCGTACTCCTCGGTGTTCTCTTTTGTCCCGATGATCTCGTCCTCGTGCCCGGTCCTGTCGCCGGCGAAAGGATCGGCTTCGGTGATATTGATTGCGACGATGCCTGCGCGGAAGAACTCCTCTGTCTCTGCAATCTCGTCGATGAGGTGCCGGATCGCCTGTCGGTACATCTCGCGAGTCTGCTCGATAGAGAGATCGCGAATGTGGCTGCGGTGGGCGTGTCCGAGTGGTGTTCGATCCCGCGTTGACTCATGAATGTAACTGCGGGCTCCTTCGTTCGCAGCCAGCCGCTCGCGAAGTCCGAGATACGTTTGTAAGTTCCAGTATGCGTTCTCGTGAATCTCACAGCCGTCTCCACGATCCAGCGAGAATGCTGGGAAGATGATGCGACTGACGTAGTCGGTGATTTTCTTTGCCCGCTCCAGAACGGTCCGACCGTCCGGTACTGAGTCGTCTTCATTATCGTTCCGATAGCTGAGCTTCCGCTCTAGTTCTCGTGGAATCTCGATACCCGCCTTCTGGGCCTTGATCAAGATCGTTCGAGCTGCCGTTTGGACGGCCTCGCGTAGGTCGACAGAGAACCGCTCGTGCCAACTGCGCCATACTGTCGATTGATTCGGCATACGCTCAAAACCGAGGTGTCGTCGAAGTGCCGGTCGCTGTTGGAGGAACGTCAAAAGTGCCGTTTCGTGGTCCCAGCCGTGAATCTCTTTGAGCAAGAACAACCGCACCAACTGTGGCATCTGATACCGCGTAGAGCCAAAATATTCGTCATGCGGTTCGAAATCGACGTATTTCAGCGGATACTGACATATGAACTCCGCAATCGACTCGTGGGCGTCGTGATCGAACCAGACTCTAGCGACGGTTCGAATGTCCGATTGGAGAGCGGATACTGAACTCCGGTCGTATAGTGGTGTCGACCCGTATGCAGGCCACTCGACGTGCTGTAACTGTGCGATAGTCCGAAAGACATCCTGTCGCGATTGCTCTGTTGATGACATTAGTCGAGAATAATCCGTCCGAGAGACGCTGTAAGGTCTCCTCGGTCAGGAGGTACAGCCATGCTTCGAAGACAGCTAGGGGACCACGTTGCTATGCGGAACGCGGTCGGATGTTACCAATTGAGGCTACCCCCGCTCTGGTATTCGGTCACCTGCGTCTCGAAGGAATTCTCTTCCTTGTTCAGGTTGACTTACCTGAAGATAGGCGCTAAGGCCCTTTCCTCAACGAGCGACCGGAGGGAGCGAGTAGGGAGGGGATACAGCGTCCCCAGAAATCAAAGATTTCTGGTGTGCGAACGAATCGCGGAGCGATTCGTCAACGCCGTCATCGCCTGTTCATACACCCGGTACACTCGGCCCGCAGGCCAACGGTCCGGAATCTTCATGTCCCTACAAAGTCTATACATCGTCTATGGAACGGTTCGAACTCAACGGCCACGAAGTCGTAGACGGCGACGTTCGCGCCACCGGCAACGGCGCACACGTCTACGTCCCGCGACGGTGGCTCGGCGCTGATGTGAAAATCATTCGCGTTTCCGAACCCGACCAAGACGACGAATAGGCCATGAACTACAACTACAGGTATCGACTCCGACCGTCCGACGCGCTCGAAGAACGGTTAGCGTGGATCGTCGATACCTGCCGGCAGGTCTACAACCACTTTCTCCACCGACTCAACGAGTAGACGACACGTCGTCCTACTCGGAACAGAAGCGCCTGCCGGACCTCAAGGACTGGTGGACCGACCTCAAGCAAGTCCACTCGAAAGTCCTACAGAAAGTCGTGCAACGACTGTACGACAACCTCTCGACGCTTCGCGGCCGCAAAGAGAAGGGCTACCGCGTCGGGACGCTCAACTGGAAGGGATCGGGAGAGTACCACTCGTTCACCTACAGTCAATCCGGCTTCGAACTCAAGAACACGAGTGGTCGGACGCGGCTGTGGCTCTCGAAGGTTGGCGAGATACCCCTCACCTTCCACCGCGACCTCCCCGACGACGCCGAGATAAAGACCGTCACGGTGAAACAAGAGCCGACGGGCGAGTGGTTCGCCACCCTCGGCGTCGAAACGCCGAACGACCCACCTGCGAAACCCGATGAGTTGGCCGACGTAGTGGGTATCGACGTGGGTATCCTGAAGTACGCCCACGACACCGACGGAACGGTGGTCGAGTCGTCGGACCTACGCGACGAGCGAGAGCGGCTGGAACGCGCCCAACGCAACCTCTCGCGGAAAGAACACGGCTCGAACAACTGGGAGGAACAGCGCAAGACCGCCGCGCGGCGGCACGCCGACCTCCGCCGGAAGCGCCGCGATTTCCTCCACAAGCTCTCGAACTACTACGCCCGGGAGTACGACCTCGTGGCGGTCGAAGACTTGGACGCGAAAGGCTTGGTCGAACTCCCCGGCAACTCCCGAAACCGCGCGGGGGCGGCGTGGGGAACGTTCCTGCGGATGCTCGAATACAAGTGCGAGCGGGAAGGCACGCACTTCGTGGCGGTCGAACCAGCGGGAACGACCAAGGAGTGCGCGGCGTGCGGTATCTCGACGGACAAGCCGCTCTGGGTCCGCGAACACTCGTGCCCGTCGTGCGGGTTCACCGCCGACCGGGACTGGAACGCGGCGTACAACATCTTGGTACGCGGTCTAAAGCAAGTAGGGACGGGCTGTCCCGAATCAACGCCTGCGGAGACTGCGCTCCCTACGGGGACCCATTCGGTTCCTGCAAAGCGCGTCGTGGAAACAGGAAGCCCCACCCTCAAGGAGCGAGCCGCGAGCGCGGCGAGCGAGTAGGGTGGGGAGGAAGTCACATGGACCACTCTATCATACCGGCCGATGGGGGATCAGCTCTCACAGGCCTTACATTCGAGGATGTCTCGGCTGAACTTCTGTGCGGCGTTCACGCTGTGTTGGTAGTAGAGACTCTTCACCCCTTTCTTCCAAGCCTCGATGTAGAGCTGGTTTATCTCCTTGACGCTCACTTCGCTCGGATCGATCGAGACGTTCAGGCTCTGTGCCTGATCGATGTGTTTCTGCCGCTGCGCTGCCTGGTTGATGATCGCCATCTGTGGGATCTCGGCGAAGGTCTTGAACACCTCCTTCTCCTCGTCGGTCAGGCAGTCGAGGTGTTGCACGCTCCCGTCGTTCTGTGCGATGCTGTCCCAGACCTCGCGTTCGTCTCTGCCTCGCTGTTTCAGTATCGCCTCGAGGAACCGGTTCTTCTGCGTCGATTTTAGCTTCGCACCGTCGCGGACGAAGTAATTCGATTTCAGCGGTTCGATGCTCGGACTGACCTGCCCCAGGATGACACTGCTGGATTTCGTCGGGGCCACGCTCATCGTCGTCGCGTTCCGGCGACCGTAGCCCTCGAGCACCTCCGGCTCGCCGAACTCGTCGGCGAGCCGACGACTCTCCTCGTAACTTCGCTCCTTGATGGTGCGGAAGATTGCCTCGTTTTTCTCCATCGCCTCCATGCTGTCGAACGGAATCATCTCGCTCTGGAGGTAGCTGTGCCAGCCGAGGACGCCGATGCCGATCGCCCTGTGCCGTTTCGCAAACCGCACCGGGCGATCCATGAACTGCGTCCCCTCCGCCTCTTGAATAAACTCCTCCATGACGGTATCAAGGAACCGCGTCAGCGTTTCCACTGCGTCGGTATCC
This sequence comes from Halorubrum tibetense, assembly GCF_055396225.1. Lineage (NCBI taxonomy): Archaea > Methanobacteriati > Methanobacteriota > Halobacteria > Halobacteriales > Haloferacaceae > Halorubrum > Halorubrum tibetense. The sequence goes on along the minus strand of NZ_AP043742.1, from coordinate 2,686,990 downwards.
TTCCACTCGTCATAGTGGAGCGCATTCATCGATGAGAGACAACAGACGAAACTCTCATCTGGCGTGGCTGGCAGTGCAATCTCGGTACACAGGTTGGAGGCATTGATTTCGTAGCCCTTGTCCTTGTAGACCTGTGGCTTACCTTCGTTCATGTTGTCCCGGAAAATGATGTACGGGACACCGATGTTGATCCGCGCCTCAATGATTTCTGCCCACGTCTCTCGCTTCTCCTCGTCGCCGTCGACCATCGCCCGGAACCAGTCGTCACCGATGATGACGCCGTAGTAGATGTCCTGTACGGGGTCGCCCTCGGTCTTGATGTTGAGCCACTCGTCCAGATCGTCGTGTTCAACGTCTATGTACCCCGCGAACTGGCCGCGCCGCGTCTCGCCCTGGCTGACGACGTTGATGATCGTGTCGAACAGCTCGGTGAAGCTGTAGCTTCCGTTGCTCTTGCCGTTGTTCGTGATCGGGCTGCCTCGGGGCCGGATCTCGCCGAAGTACCCGCTGGTCCCGCCGCCCAGCTTGGTCATTTCGCCTACTTCGGCCTGCGTGTAGAGGATGCTCTCCATGTTGTCCTCCATGTAGCTACCGAAGCAGCTGATGGGCAGGCCTCGGTCCAGACCGAAGTTCGACCACACCGGACTCGCGAGGCTGTAGAAGCCCCGACTCATGTAGTCGTAGAACTTGTCCGCGAAGCCGTCGTCGTCCAGGATCTCCTCGGCCCGCTCCGCGATCTCCCTGACACGCTCCTCGGCCGTGACACCCTCGATCAGGTACCCCTCGTCGAGGAACGCTCGGCTGTCCTCGTTCAGCCAGTAGAACGGTTCCTCGTGCTGCTGGTTGACCTCGTCGAGTGCTGGTTCTGTTTGTGCCATCGTTAGAACATGTCCTCCGCGGTGATGCTCTGTGCGTGTTTGTTGTACGTGGTCGACCGCTTGCTGAAGAAGTCGTTGTCCTTCGTCATCATGATGTCCTCGTCGAACCACCGTGTCTCCTCGAGCAGGTCATCGTCCGGGTCGAATATCGGCTCGACACCGACGTTCTCGAGGCTCTGGTTGAACCGGTCCCGCAGGAACGCGTCGACGTGCACCCGGGGAAGAAACTCTAGTTCGCCCTCACCGAAGATCCAGTCCAGTATCTTCATCTCTGCCTCAAACGCCTGCTGACAGGCCGCTTGGACCTCTTCTTCGAAGTCCTCGTCGAAGAGATCCGGATTCTCCTCGCGAATCATCTCTACGAGTTCGACACCGAACAGTCCGTGAATCTGCTCCTCCTTGCTGGTCGCTTCGACGGCGTTCGCGATCCCCTTGAACTTCTTTTCGTGTTTGTCGAAGCTCGTCATGATGAGGAACTGCGAGAACAGCGAGACGTGCTCGACGAACGTGGAGAACAGCAGGAGACTCATCACGTACTCCTGTGTGTCGTCGCTCTCGCTCCTCTCGAGGTACTCGTCGAGGTAGTCGATCCGCTCCTCGATTGCGGGGACGTCGGTCACCTCCTCGAAGTCCTCCGTGATCCCCAGGATGTCGAGGAGGTGGCTGTACGCGTCCATGTGTCTGACCTCGCTCTCGGCGAAGGTCATGCCGACGTTCCCAACCTCCGCTTTGGGCATCTCGTCGTAGATTTCTGCCCAGAAGGTCTTGACCTGGACCTCGATCTGCGCGATAGCCAGCATCGTCCGCTTGATGACGGTCTTTTCGGCCGGAGTCGTGTTGACCTTGAAGTCCTGCACGTCTCCCGAGAAGTTGAACTCCGTGTGAACCCAGTAGCTGTTCCGTATCGCGTCTTTGTACTCGATGACGTCGGGGTACTCGTACGGTTTGAGCTGCGTTCGTTCGGAGAAGATGTCGGTCTCCGGATCTCCGCCTGTGGTTTTGTTTTCAGTCATTGGCACGTACTCCGGAGGAATCGTCCTCTGTTGGTTGGTTTCTGTTTCCGTCGTTCTCTGTACGTCTGGACGTGGGCCATGCTCGCCCGGTCAAGAATTGACCGAACATTCGTTTGATCTGCGTATGTTTGTGTCATAGTGAGCTGTTCGAGGCTTCGAAGTCATCAAGTTCTGCATCCAAGACTGCATCAAGTTCTCTCAGGAATTCCTGCGGCTCAGAGAATGCTTTGTAAACGGAGACAAATCGAATGTAGGCTACCTTATCGAGCGTGCGGAGGTTCTCAGAAACGAGTTCGCCGATGAGACTCGAAGAGACGATACGTGCCTCTCGACCTTGCAGTTCGCTCTCGATATCGTCGACGAGAGCAGTCACTGTTGTCTCGGTTACATCCCGCTTCTCAACGGCTCGCTCGATCCCTGCGCGGAGTTTCTGTCGGTCGAACGATTCGATGGTTCCGTCGCGTTTTTTCACTTGGAGGGACTCCCACTCCGGACGTTCGTAGGTCGTAAAGCGGAACGAACAGCGTTGACACTCGCGGCGCCGTCGGACGGAGGTTCCGTCGGCACTGGTCCCTGTATCGATGACGCGTGTTCGCTCGTTCCCGCAGTCCGGGCAGTTCATAGTTGTCACTGCTTAATCCTCTAAGATCTTAACCCTATATGTGGTGTCTCTCGATTTTGACCGCAATATCTGGTGGTGAAGGCTGTCACATAAAACTTCCTCAATAGAATTGATGTAGTACAATTAAAATTGATTGGTGGGGTGGATGATTGGGATCATATGCATTGAGAACACCAATCTCAACTACTGTGTGCCGATCGCCACCGGTGGCGTATTTCCCTCAGTCTGCTTAGCAATTCCCTAGATGCAAAGGTATAGCTACCACAGATGTGCTTTAGCGATTACGTCGATGAACGCGAGATCATAGTCCATACTTCAAACTCCACAAAACGTCGACCACTTCAAGATGATCACGCTTGACGCAGTTCTGTCTCGAGATCAGGTAGAACCAGATGTGGTTCCTGCGATCCAAGAGAACGTGTGGCCAAATTTGTGGTTCTCCTTCAGAGTCACCAATATCTGTACGAGACATCTGTAACGGGTATCTGTATCCGCGAACTAGATGGCCTCCTGAAGTTAAGATCACCTCCTCTACGTATCGATGTCCACACACCCATTCCAGATTAGCGTCTGTGGTATACATCTGTAACGTATATCTGTTACAGAGATTAACTGGGATCACTTCCTACTGCACTTCGTGTGAAGACCTACTCCAGATTTCTGTTATAAATATCTGCAACGGGTACCTGTAGCAGATATCTGTAACAGATTATTGCCACAGACATATTCCTAGGTCGAGTACTCGCAATGTAGTTTTCTATTCCAGACGGACTATACAGACAGAAATTACAGATAGCTACTACAGACAATTTGTTGAACACTCTTACACCTCTATAATTGCGACATAGGAGCAGTATCCTACGGTATCAGCACTACTAGCCATGAACTACAGAGGAAATCACAGATATAAATTACAGACATCTGTTACAGATTGCTGCCCCGATCGTCTGACACAGATATATGTAACAGGCATGCAAATGAGCAGGTGTATGATAACGACCGCCATCTACGCTGAGTCCGGGGGGACGTACAAAACGACCATGACGGCGAATCTCGCAGTCGCGCTCAAGCGGATGGGCCTTGATGTCCTCGTGATCGACTTAGACCCTCAGACAGGCAACCTCACCTCACTCTTCGATATTGGAGAGAATCGTGGAGACCCGGATGCAGACAATCTCGTAAAGCACATTTTGGAAATGCCTGATGGCGACTTTGACGATCTCATCGAGACCTCCGAGGAGGGCGTCGACGTCATTCCGAGCCACGACATGCTAGGAGACTTCACCTCCAATCTTGAGCAGAAGATCTCCTACGAAACGGGGGTGAAGGGGATCTCCCGTGAAGAGTACCCACGCTTCGAACTCCTATACAATCTCCTCTGGGAGCGAGAGCAGTTGAACGAAAAGTACGACGCGGTCCTCATCGATCCTAACGCACGGGCTGAAGACCTCCTCTACAATGCCATCTACGCGCTTCGGACACTGGTGGCGCCCGTTAAGCCAGCTGGAAAGGGAAGTCTCAGCCTCGACGGTCTCGAAGAGATGGTCGGAAACATGGAAACTGCGCTGGACATCGAAATCGGGCTTTCGTGTGTGGTCCCATCCGGAGTCGGGCAGACGAACGCCCACAAGCAGTATCGCGATCAGTTCGAAAATACGGACGCCTTCGCAACGCCAGTTTCGATCGGATCGCGAGAGAGTCTGATGGACGCCATGTGGGAAGCCCGTGGCTCTGCGTTCAAAGTCGTTGAAGAGCGGTGGAAGACCTACGAAGAGAATGGCGAGATGGTCACAGAGAAGGGAGAACGTAGAGTGCCTGACCGTGAACTCGAGACGTTGGAGAAGCTTTGGCAGCTGGCAGGGTTCATAGCGACAGAGACGTTCGATGTCGACGTCAACGACGAGCTCGTCCTAGACATCGATGACTACGGGACTGAGACGATACGGGCTGACCTCACGACTGAACCGGAGGTGGCTAACTAATGGGGGGCGATTCATTCAAATCCGGGTCAGGAAACCTCAACTTCGGAGACAGCGAGGAGGAAGAAACAGATGACGAACCAGAAGAAGCCGGTAATGTTGCGAACGAGGAGGCAGATGATCAGGAACCCGAGGTAGCCACCTCAGCCGAAGAAGACGAAGGCCAGACTTCCCCAAGAGCGAATGATGCGAACAGTACCAGCGAAGAGAGCACAACGACCACCTCGACAGCCGGTGATACCGAAGCACACCAGACAGGTAGCCATCGGTATCCGTACTTCGTTCGTCGAAATAACGTCGGGGACGAACGAGACAACCGGCTTGAGCTCTTCGCTCGTGATGAGGTCGTTGCCCGAGAAGCGGAGTTTCGAAGCCAGCTTGCTTCGGAGCTCGGGACGGATGATATCGCGAAGACGGACGCCCGTGAGTATGCGCTTCTCGCGGCGTTTGACAACGTGGAAGCCGTTGCAGAACTGATGAGAGAAGACGGGTACGGCGAACTCGATTAGCGGCTGTTCATCCGTCTTTATTTAAGCCTCACACCTCGGTTGTGTAGCGGTAGCGAGTGTCTCTTGTAAGATTGGTCGTTGCTTGTGGATCTTTTGAGCGTCTTCGATCAGCCGGTCGAGGAGCGGCGGTGGTGAGTAGCCGAGGAACTCACCGAGTTCGTGGAGAATGAGCTGGGCGTGCGACCGGAAGGTCGCCGCCCAGCGCTCTGTCGGAAACACAAGCCCATCATCCGCCTGCTCAGTGACTAGATCCAACAGATCGCAGCTTACAAGCAGCGACAGCAGCGCCGCGTACAATAAGATCCTCACCACGTGTTCCTCACTCGTGTCGAACTCGTCCAGTTCGTACTGCGTCTTCAGCTCCCGGAACAGCAACTCAACTTCCCACCGACAGCGGTAGATCTCCGCTAAATCCGCCGGAAAGAACTCTTTCCTCGCTAAATTCGTCATGTACAGGTGGTAGTCGTCGGCGTCCGCGACGAGGACGCCGACGACGCGAAATCGCTTCGTATCTAGCGACTGTGTCCCATTGTACGGCCCCCGTTTGAATTCGACTCTGACCTCCACATCGATGTATTTCCGGTCAAGATCATCGAGAACAGCTCGGAGCTGCTTGCCCTCTAAGGGAATGGCGCAGCCGCGCCATTCCCGTAACTCCCCCGTAATCAGCGGATTCGCGCTCTGCTTCAGCCGACTCACAAAGTAGCCGTCGTTCTCGTCGATCAGCGCAAATCGGCGGTACTTGAAGTAGGCGAGATCGAACAGCACGAGGCGATTCTCAAGCCACAGCCCTGTTTTGAACAAGGTGCTGTCGTGCGTTTTCTAGTTAGCACTATCAAGCCGTTCAATCGTCTGCTCTGTGGCATTGTGGAGCAGGTGGAGCTTCGCTCTAGCCTGCTCCTCGCGGCGGGCTTCGAACTGATCTGAGAGAAATTCGTGTAACCGCAACACCGTTCCATCAGAGATCATCACGTCTCTAAACCGGTCGAGATCAGCGTCAACAGCGGTAGGAACAGCGACCTCGTCGAGCGCGGTCTCGACGAGGTCGCGGAGGTACTCCGGAAGCGTCGGTGTCAACCGCTGATAGAACCCGCCCGGAGAGACCGTCTCATCGGCAGTAGAGTTGTAACAGCGTCTAAACCCAGCGAGTGTTCGGCTTTCGCCTGCGGCGAAGCCGAACACGAACGCCCAAACGAGGGCAGGGATCTGGAGCTTGCGGTCACGTTCGACCACGCCGAGTTCCTCGGCGTGCTCTTCGAGGAACTCAGAGGAACAGTGTAGTGAGCCGACGCATAATCCGAGATGAGGAGTCCTTGTCGTGCACAGGCTGGACTTCCTCATTCGTTTCGAAAGATGCCTCGATAAGCCGCCGCTATCACGCGGTTTCTCGCTTAACTAAAGACGGATGGACAATATGGATAATGTCGAATGAAAGGAACGCATCAATATCTATCCATCAAGATTGTGGGAATTCACGGTCTTCGAGGATGAGTCAGTTTTGGATTGAATCGGCATCAATCGGGTGCGTAGGCGTCCGCCACACAATCACGAAGTTCCTTTGGCGTCGTCCACGTGTACGCACGGTCCACGCGCTCCATCGAGAGGAGATAGTGTGCGAACATCCCGTCGTAGGCCGCGTACTGTTCCTCCTCAGTCTCGTAAGTTCGATAGAAGGCCCACGTCCGTTTTCGATAGGTCGGCTGATCGATGTAACCCGCTTCCCACGCGTGCCCGCCTTGGGAATGTTCGTACACCCCCACGATATGGTCCGCATAGCTGACCAGTAGCTTGAATTTCGACGTGAAGAACTCCGAGATGTCCAGAATATCGTCCATCAGGAACGCGTCGACCCCATCATCGGAGTTCGAAGCTGCGGCATCGATCGCGAGTTGGTCGCGAACAGCCTCCAATCGTGGCCGCTCCTCCTCATCGTAGGAACCGAGAACAAAGTAGGACGTGTTGTTAATGAATCGTCCGAGGTCCTCGTGCATCGCGGTCTGGATCGCCTCGACCCGTTCGGGTGTGAGCGTCTCGCCCGGCTGTTCACCCAATTTATCGATGACTGCACGGGTAGCGTCGTCGTTGTTCATACTGGGCCTCATTCACCACCGCCACCTAACGGCACGGAAATACGACTGGAAGTGGAATACGCAATCACTTTGGGCATCAATTCGAGTTTCACCGAAATGGTTATCCGATCGGGAGAGAAACACAGAGACACAATGTCCCGGCCCGACGCCACCCCGCTCACGCCAGCCGAGAGTTCGGCCGGACTCGATCCGATCGCAGCGTTTAGTGTCCTCGACGACACGACCCGTGCGAATATCATCGGGACAATCGTCGGTCATCCGAAAGGCGCGCCCTCGAAGAAGGAACTCGAATACTACAATCCGAGTATCGCAGCGTCGACGCTCACCGACCACCTCATCCGGCTGGAAGAAGTGGGACTGATCGAGGCCATCGAACAGGATCGTGAGGGGCTCGAACGGGGTCAGCCGTACCGGTTCTTTCAGTTGACCGACGCCGCCCGCGAGCTGTTCGACCGAAACAACCTCTTTGAGCCCGATGCGTACCGAGAACTGTTCGCCGAAGTCGAGAAAACAGACGAAATCACGGCCGCCGAGGGTGTCGAGCGACCGAACGGACGAAACTGAAACCCACCTAAGGCGTACGTTCTGCCGGTCAGAGAACTCGACGTCTGGGATATTCCAGAAGCGGAACCAGCGCAGAGCCGACGCGAGAGATCAGCTCGATTTTGATTCAGAACAGACGAATCGAACAGAAGGCACGCATCAATTCCATCCTCCGAGGCTGTGACCCTCTCAACGTTGAAGCGGTCTTAACCAATACCTACCGGTTCCCATCACTAGATGTTGGTTAACGAGAGCGGATCGCCTATCACCGAGCGGTCGGAATCGGTAGGTATGGTCGGAACCTTTCGCTGGTGCTGACGAAGACACAACTGAGATCCAAGCTGAAATCGAAGAACTGGAGCAGCGTATCACCGAGCTCACCAGTTGTGACCTCGGTCCGCTCGGCACTAACCCCCAGTCGCTACGACGCAGTTGCGGTGTGAGTCGTCATTGGTCTCGTCGTCGCTATCAGTCACTTCCTTCGTGTCGGCAAACCTGACTGGGCCGTGTTCAAATGAGTATACGTGCTACCGTAGTTCCATCTGGATAATCCTGGAATAGTATATAGATTGAACAGTTTGTAGACCCCCAAAAAAGAGCTATTTAGGAGGGTTGTGTCGAAAATCACTGTGTGTAAAAAAGAAAACAAACATGATGAGGTACCTCCGGAATCCGGTGAACCAACAAATCCGGATGCACCACCTGATGCGGAAGAAGCGGACTCCACACCAAAATCTGATGCTGACGAGACCTCCGCTAGTGCTTCACTCAGCGGGGAGATCGATGCTGACGAAGCGGAAGACTTCATCGAACAGATCGAATCCGAACAAGAATATATTCAGATCACCCCCGTGCGTGAGGAGGTGAACTCAGAGACGGTCAAGCGAGAACTCTACGGACTCCACCGATACGGAAACGGGCGCAAGCTCCCACTCGATATGGAACTCCATATCGCCGGCATTGAACCCGTCTCAAACTTCGAGTTCATCATCTACAAACCGGAGGATGAAGCTCAATTCAAGTTCTTCATCGGACCCGGCGACCGCGGTGAAGTCACCTGCGACCGACTCGAAAGCACCACACGATCGCAGTATCCAGAGAACTTCGAGTTCGGACGGGAAAGCTTCGACATCACGAACGTCTTCGATGAGGTCCCCGAGATGGTGCGGTGGGAGGGCGTCGAGGAGAAACGACGAGACTGGATGACGACGCTCTCGTCATTCGACAACGAAGCGATCGAACGCTCGCCACTCTCCAATCTCCTCGAAACCATCATCCAATCAGACGGCGCGGTCCTCTTTCAAGCGGTTTTCGAGCCACGCGCAGACTGGTCTCCGAAGGCCGAACGCCAGAAAGGAAACCTCAAACAGGGCGTCCACACGACCGGCGGACTTGTCCTTCGGACAGTTCTCGACGGCGTCCTCGGCGTCTCTGATGAAGAGCGACAGGAGCGCCACCGGAGTGATACACCGAACGAGATTGGCGGCTCAATCCACGACTCACAGACTGCGGGCTACCGCTCAGGCACGGGACGGATGGGTCAGATCGACCTGAAAGATCCATCTCACACATACAACGTCACGCTCCGAGCGGCCACATCAGACACCGAGTGTGCCCGAAATCTTCAGGATTCACTCAACCATCTCAGTGGGAAGTTCTACTCAATCGAAGGGAACTACCTCGGTACGAACGAACCTGAGTACAAGCGGATGCTCAGCCACGGGATCACCTACCCGAACGGGCTGGAGTCCTGGTCGCGACAAAAACCGATCCTCGTCTGTAACATTGACGAGCTCTCAAACTTCATCACGGTCCCGTCAATCGACACGCTGCCGAAAGCGAGTCGAGGTGGGACCGGGGGGAGACCGACAGCGCAGTCCCCGCTCACCTCGCCAAACGAGGAAGTATTCAAGGAGTTCTCGACCGGCATGACGATCGGTCATGCCGTCACCGCACTCCGAGATAACTCCGACGAGCCGGACAAGATCAGTACCATCCAGAGCAAAAATGAGTGGTGGGACCACCTCGCGAAGCGGGATGCGCTCTCACTGTCAGCAGATCATCTCACCCAGCACTACATCCGCGCAGCAACGACTGGGAGCGGGAAAACGGTCGCGACAATCAACGACATGCTCACCACACACCACAATCTCGAGGGGCCGACAATCCTCATCGATCCCAAGGACGGCGAGATGTGTGAGAACTATCTGCGGTGTCACCGGACATTGTTCGGCAACCTCGCAGACGTCGAATACATCCAGATTCCAGAAGCGGAGGGCAAGGTTCCAGGGATGCCATTCTTCGACCTACGGCCGCTCACAGAGGGTGCGGGACGGACCCGAGAGACAGCCAAACAGGACATCATCGACCATTATTTTCAGTTACTCAGATTCGTCCTCGGGAAGAAGACAGTCGAACAAGCGTTCGTCGCGAACGAAATCCTCACCAACCTAATCAAGGCGCTGTTCGACCGCGAACACGGGAAAGATTACTTCTCGATCGGTGAGCTCATGGAGGCCGCACAGGTCTTCCAGAAGTACGGCAAGCAAGTCGAAGATCTCGACGAGGACTACGAAACCGTCCTCAAAGCCATCCCGCAAACGGTCGACACGCAGGTGAAGTCCATCCTCGAGTCGCACCTTGAGAAGGACGCGCGCCAGTTCATGAACACGACTGACGCGGTCCTCAACCGGATCCGAAAGCTGAAAGAGCGCGACTTCATCTGGGATATGCTGTCGTACACGGTCGATGACGAGTACTGGAACGACAACACAAACTGGTACAACAAAGAGCAGATTCCGATGCTCGACATGAAGAGCATCCTCAACTCGAACAAGGTCGTCCTCATCGACACGGGAAGTCTGCGCGGGGCCAGCAGCGAAGTCTTCACCGTCCTGTTCTTGTCTCATCTGTGGACTTCGGCGCAGTCAATCTGGACGCCAGACGATGATGAATACATCACGAACGTCATCATCGAGGAGTCTGCGAACATCGCTCGCAACGAAATCGTCTACCGAGAACTCCTCCCGAAGGGGCGTGAGTTCAACCTCTCGCTCGGGCTCATCATGCAGTATCCCGAGCAGGTACTCGGAGATAATCCACAGGACAACCGGCGGGCGTACAAAGAAATCCTCAACAACATCAACACGAAGATCATCGGCAACGTCGCGACGGACGACCTCTTAGCCGAGTCGCTGTTCCATGAAGATCTCGAAAACGACGAGATCAAAGACCGTATCGCGGGGCTCCGACGCGGAGAATGGCTCGTCCAACTCCCGTCGACAGGCTTCCACAAACAGAAGCCAGAGATACTCACACTCCGTCCGCTTCCCATCCCGCCAGGGCATAACGCAGGGTCGTTCAACGTCAGCTCGCGGGGTGAACAAGTCCGTGAACGAAGCCGAGACCGACACTGCGTCAACCGCCAGCACGAAGCGATCGACATGGACAGCGGCGTGAAGACCGGTCCTGGTGCGGACGAAGACGAAGACTCGGACAGTGATGGAGACAATCCTGAAGACTCTGAGGAGTTCACAGGCGATCATGAATCCTTCCTCCGGATGGTCTTCGACGCACTCACAGACGGGGTGACTGGCTACCACATCAAGGACACAATGAACGTCCTTCCGTACAGCGAGACGGCACCCGATCTCATCGAGTGGGGCTTCCTCGAGAAGTTCGAACTCGGTAACAGACAGGCGTACTACTGGCCGACAGACGAAGCAAACGTCGTCGTCGACAAGAATCTCGCGCCACGAGACGGTGGTGAGTACGGTCGGGAAAGCCCGGAACACCGGGTCGGCGTCAGGCTCATCGACGCATACTACGACGGGCTCGGCTACGAAACATACATGTACTACACCCCCGAGGGCAGCGAACTCAAATTCGATCTCTACGTCGAGGCGACAGAGGAATCCCCCGACGATCGAGACAAAGTCATCGAAGTTGAGCTGTCTCCGGAGAAGCGACGACACGTCGTAGACGACTTCTTCAAACTCCGAGACGCAGATGCCGACGCCATCTGGGTCGTCAAAGATGTCGACGGGATGCGAAAGCTGCTGTCGTCGCTCACTGGTCAGCTCGGGTATATTGAGGCACGAGAATCAGACAACTTCGAAAAGATCAGCGACGAACTTGACGCAGAAGGCGCGCAGAAAATCTTCAGCATCAACAAACTCAGAAAGGACCTGGGAGACGACTAACAACCACCTCAGCAATATCTCGCGGTTGTCTCAGCAATATCTCGCGGTTGTCTCAGCAATATCTCGCGGTTGTCTCAGCAATATCTCGCGGTTGTCTCAGCAATATCTCGCGGTTGTCTCAGCAATATCTCACGGCCAACTAGGGCCGTGTAGACCACAATCTGTGACCATCTAGAACAACAATCTGAGGCCATAGAATTGTTTTCACCCACACCCTGAGAAGCTTCATCCATCACTAATACAACGAACTCTCATCTGGCAGAGACCAATACAAACTAACGAAGAAAGGCGACCCAGATTGTATCGTGTGCGGATACCGCCCACGCGACAGGACCACCGAGCGTCAATTCTCAGACCCAGATACACAAACGAAACCGCCCCATATATAATAAATAAAACAATAGCTGGATAGAGAATCTAATTAATGACAAGACGGGACCGCGAAAGTACCCCCTCCTCATTAAACCCTTAATGACACGACGGAGGGCGATATTAGGAAGATTATCATTAACCAATTTCTTGATGATCCAGGAGCCCGACCCAATCTCATCAAAGATGTAATGACAAGACAGCACCGTGAACTCAGGGGGTGTTCATGAAATCAGTAATGACACGACGGAGGCCGAATACAGGCATATCGTAATGAAACAGAGAATCCCACTCACAAACACATTGACACTTTCGAAAACAAGGGTTAATGACTAGACGGGAGCGGGTTAGGAGCATATTTTCATTAATCCTATAATGACCAGACGGCGGGCAGATTTGACGCTTTTGTAATGAGCACCCTCGAATCCAAAAACACAGCTAATAATGACATGACGGGAAGCGGGTTGGGGTACTTTGTAATGAATATTGTTTGTTTGTTGACAAACGCAATAATGACAAGAGGGGAAGCTTATAGAGGTGTTTCTTCATTAACTAACCCTATCCGATAATCCCGCTGGTTGGGTTCTGAGGGCCTGAGAGAGCTTTAGAGATGTTCTAATATATCTCTCAACCTCTCCGGTTAGGTTCCGCGAATTCACAATGTTAGGGGCTTAGAGAGCAAAATGACCAGAAGGTCGACCGCGTGGCGAGGAGACGGGGCGGAGCCAGGAGAAGAAGAGAGATCAGAAAAATCGAGCGAGATATCGCAGAACGCATATCAGAAATCAGATACTGGATTAGCAAGGGAGAGACGAGTCGGTCAGAAGTCGAGATAGACGACGATCGGGAGGGTGGCCCGTCCGGACAGAGTGGCTATCGCAACCAAGCGAGTAGACGTCCCGGTGGGCACACCCACGGAGGAACGACGATCGACGCCCGGCAGAGACAGTCGCGTCAACACAGCCACTCACTTTCAGTATGGGGACAGGCAGAGACAACGAGCCACGGGCGGGGCAGATACAACCAGGCGGGCAGCGATGACCGTCTCCACAGTCCGGCTGGGTATCACGTGAGGACACTCGCTGCTGGGAGAGTCGTGACTAGTCCCTAGTGCTATAGATGATGTCTACTGATTATCAATCCTTGTTACTCACCAGACACATTGATTACCCACTACGCGAGAGACATCGCGATGCCGACGAAAATCTCCGGCTACGTAGCCGACGAATTAGCGGACCTCATCGATGAGATTGCAGACTACCACGACATCCCCAAAACACGAGCACATGAACTCCTCCTTCGAGAAGGAGTGAACAACCGCCACCAGCGGATCAAGATGGAGCAGATCAACATCAAGGTCGAGCGGGTGCTTCGAGAGATAGATGTCAACACGGATGGCGAGTTCGGCGAGGAGATCGAAGCGCAGAGCGAGAAGATCGGGAACATGCCCCTGCCCGAAGGAACGACTGGGGTCGACCTCGTCACACCACATCCGTACTTCGGCGGAGATGGCTGGTACCACGACCCAGAAGATCACCCCTACAATCAGTAAGTAGAACTGACGGCCGACGGGTCGCGACACACAGGTTCCGGTAGGGCTGTTCACTCCATTTTGTCTTGTCTCTCATTGACCACACCATTTTGCGAGTGCTCTGGGTCGATTACATTATTCATGGACCCCCCACACCGGTTTTCCAGTGTTCTTCCAAGCTTTATGGGTCCAACCCGCGTAGTCACACGTGGGATGTTCACATGAAACTCGCATTGATCGGGGTCGGACAGGCGGGTGGGAAGGTGGTCGACGAGTTCCTGGTCTACGACGCACGGACAGGCGCAGATATCGTTCGTGGAGCGATCGCCGTCAACACGGCGAAAGCAGATCTCCAGGGAATCGACCACCTCCCGACAGACCGCCGGATTCTGATCGGGCAGTCGCGAGTGAAGGGACACGGCGTGGGCGCAGACAACGAACTGGGTGCAGAAGTGGCCGAGGAGGATATCGACGAGATCCAAGGAGCACTCGACTCAGTGCCAGTCCACGAGATCGATGCGTTCCTTATCGTTGCGGGGCTTGGTGGCGGGACGGGCTCAGGCGGGGCACCCGTGATTGCCAAGAACCTCAAGCGGATCTACACCGAACCTGTGTACGGGCTCGGCATTCTGCCCGGCAGTGACGAGGGTGGGATCTACACGCTGAACGCCGCTCGATCGCTCAAGACGTTCGTCGACGAGGTGGACAACCTCATGTTGTTTGACAACGACGCTTGGCGCAGCTCGGGTGAATCCGTTGGCGAAGGGTTCGACGCGATCAACGAGGAGCTCGTCCAGCGGTTCGGCGTGCTCTTCAGTGCGGGCGAGATAACCGAGGGAAGCGATGTCGCTGAAAGCGTGGTTGACTCTTCGGAGATCATCAATACGCTCAAAGGGGGCGGGATCTCTTCGCTAGGCTACGCCGACGTCGAGGTAGACGAGCCAGAGCGGAAGGGATTGCTCTCGCGACTCCGTGGCAATACAGATAACGGGATCGACAGTACAGAAGCGACCAACCGAATCACGAGTCTCGTCCGGAAAGCAACACTCGGTCGACTCACGCTGCCCTGTGAGGTGAGCGGGACAGAGCGAGCGCTGCTTGTGGTTGCCGGCCCACCAGAGTATCTCAATCGGAAGGGAATCGAGCACGGTCGCAAGTGGCTCGAAGAACAGACCGGATCGATGGAGGTCCGTGGTGGTGACTATCCACGACGTGGGGAAGGGACGGTCGCAGCGCTCGTGCTGCTCGGCGGCGTGACGAACGTCCCGAGAGTGAAAGAGCTCCAGCAAGTCGCAATCGAAGCACAACAGAATCTCGGGGAGATCACTGACGAGAGCGAGGACCGTTTCTCGGAGCTGATGGATAGCGACGAGGAGTTGGAGTCGCTGTTTTGAGATCGTGGTGGTCTATTTGTCGTATCGATCTTCGAGGTCGTCGAGTGCTCGCCAGAACTGCGTGTTGTTAATCTCTGACTCTGTCGATGCCCGGGTTTCCAAAACACCCGCGTACGTCTCGAAGTCCTCGGGACTGGGATCGGTCGCCAAGACACAGTCGATGTATCCATCGAGAGCTGTCTGGAGAGTCTGTGCGTAGTGGTCGTAGGACCCGTCGATCCAATTAAAATTCTCATCGACTTCCTCGAACACTGCCCGATAGACGGTCGCAGCGGCGAGGTATCGATCGCGCTCACGGTACTGTTCGGCAATATCGAAGAATCGGGAGAAGTCGATCGCTTCGAACACGACCGGGTCGGCGTGTTGCTCGAACAAGTGGCTAATTTCCTCGCGGTACTCATTGACCGATTTGTGTTCGTCACCGAACTGCGCGAGAAACTGTTCTCGGACCGTACTGTGAGTGGCAAGAATCCCGTGGACGAACGCACGCAGCTCTTCGACAGGGACGTCCGCAAGGAGAGCCTCGATACGCTCACTCTCATCTTTTGGCGGGTCGCCTGCGATAGCGAGGAGCACCGCGACGACGTGTTTGCAGTCGCCATGGCCGTCGTATGGACAGGCACACTGAGTCTCGAGAGTTCGGCCACCGAATTTGATAGTCACGTCGTATGGGTTCGATCCGCTGACAACGGCCGACACGAGATCGTCGAACCGGTCGAGCTGCTGGATCCGTCCCTCCCTGCGATAGGTTTGCCCCCGCTCAAACACGGGATCGGTACATCGGTCCTGGATGGTTTCTGTATCAACATTCATGCGGAGCCCTTCCGAAATCACTCTACTGGGACCTCGGTACTCTCGTCACACTTGTGGCCGCCACCCCTCAAAAGCGTCTCTCTTGAGGTCTTCCACAGTTACGAGCACGAACGAATACTTGAGTGAGGATATCGTGGAAACTTATTGGAGACCTCCACCACTTGCCGGTGTTCGACCACCGTTGGTGAGCCCGCCTGCTGGACCCGCTGTGCCATTTGGAAGATGACTGAGTCTGTTACTACATTTGGGCAGTCAACTGTTTCTCACGGCGCTGTCAGGGGCCTTGTGGTCGAGGAGCTGTCAACACCCCACCTCGACCATGTCAAATTCGAGTCGCTACGCTTGTGTGTCGGCTCGAGATTCAGGCCTGACTCACTTGGCCTACTCCGTCTATGAGTAGAATGAGAAGGTCCGCTGTAGTGACGGATTGTTTTTACCCACCGGTGGTGGATGGAGCGTAGTTTAAGAGGTGATTAAGAACACAAGGTGATTCTGACTGTAGAGGCCCTCAAATGGCCAAATAACCGACCCCCCAGTTTGTGATACTCTTATAAAAGTTACAAGCAGTTCTCCACAACTCACGCACGACATGCACGATTCCTGACGGAACCCTCCGGCGCTTGGACGCCGGAGGAGTCGTGCTGCCACCCAATGACAGCAACCAACCCAAACAGGGTCAGGAGTGATAACTCTGGTTTCCAGAGTACCTCATTCGATACTGACCCACTGACACACCGCGTCGAACAGTCCAGTTCTCAAATCCCGCCGAACCGTCGCCAGCGAAACGCCGGTCGAACAATCATCGTGGGGTCGGTCTAAGTGACCGAAGCCACCGACGATCCGACCGCTTCTGCCATCCCGATGGATCCAGACCGTGCGTTCAACGCGATCGCAAACAGTCGTCGCCGGCGCGTCTTGCTCTCACTCTCACAGTCGCATGGAGCAACTACCGCAGGTGATCTGGCCGTCGAAATCGCTGCCATCGAGAATGCGATCGACCCCAGTAGAATCGGGAGCAACGAACGCACCTCAGTCTACATCTCGCTGACTCAAGCGCATCTCGAGAAACTCGATCAGAGCGGTGCCATCGCGTATGATGACCGTTCAAAAACGGTGACGCCGACGGACGCTACCGAGCCGCTTGCAGAATACATCCGCCGACTCCAGACTGCGTGTTACAAGCCAGATTCGGAGGAATCCCGATGACCGAGTATCACCCAGAAATGGAGACGCTCAGAGACATCGACACGAGTTTTCACCGGCTGTTCGAGACAGTCAACGACTCTGAGGCGCCTTCCATGCCGGGAGATGACCCACTCTCCACACTACGGCGGGCACGGGCACAAATCGACGCCGCACTGTTCGCGTATCGTCGCCGAACTGAGGACGCTACACTCGCTGATGACGGGGCGTGTCTGCTCCAGTGGGACCCACCGAGTGCTCCGCCTCGCCGCCTCCGGTTCGAGCCCGACAGCACTGGCGAGACGTGGACCCGTCGCGAATGGGAGTGGACTGGCGCTGAGTGGCGTCCCTGTGGGAGTGACCGCCTCGACAACGTCGAGATACGTGCTCCAGCAGCGGCGCGGTACCCAGAGCCAGTCGATCCCACACCGATCGAAACGATGCTCGAGTGGACCCGCGACAGTTGGGCTCGTCCGGATCCGCCTGCGCTCGTGTTCGCGAAGACGGCCACCACCGAGCAGGGCGTGGTCGTTTCCGTCGACGGCGAGCTACGCTACCGCGAGCGCGATAGCCCACAGTGGTATCCTGCGACGACAGACGAGTTCTACCACCACCTTCGCACTCACGGACAGCCAACGCTCCTACCGCTCTCAGAAACCGCACTGACTCGCCACGACTTCACTCCCAGCCCGCTCTCTCAATGACGGACGAAACATTCTCGCTTCCACCGGGATTCGATCGTGGACTCACCCAGCTTATCGACGCGATCGAGACGCTCCGGGACGCTCTCTCAGACGAGGAGACACTTACGACCGTCCAAGCTGTCACCACACGGCGGCGGTTGTTCCTCGCGCTTTACGCGCTCAAAGCGATCCGTCGACAGCTTGCGGATACAGAGCATCGCCCGTCCCAAGGCGATCATGAGGTGGTGACGTGGGATGGCCCTGCTCAGGCACTGTATCATATCGAACTACGTCTCGATCGGCTGCTTGAGGATCTCTCCATTCAGGGGTACGACCACTCCTCACAAGAGTATTCGATCGAGCAAACACTCGAAACGATTCGAGACCACATCGTCATTCTTCAGGACGCACTTTCTGAGGGGTCGACGGACAACTCCACGCTGCTTGAGAAACTCTCCAGTCACCGATCTGTCTATGCAGACGTGGCTGGGCGTGGGGTTGGCGATGGGCGATGGCTTGAGTATCAACTCCAGCGCGCGTTGATGCGGTGGGGGTATCGAGCAGCGACGCGCCAGCACCTGTTCGGTCTCGAGGTCGACGTCGTCGCCAACCGGAAGCCAAAACAACAGCAGCCGACTGATTGGATTGTCGCTCAGTGTAAAGACTGGACAAGCGACACGATCACGCCATCGACGATCTTCCGGCTGTGTACGATAGCGTTTGCCTGTCGGGCAATGCCGGTCCTCTGTCATACAACCGAGCTCACACCGAAGGCTGAGAAACTCGCCCGTCACTTCGAAGTTCGGGTCCTCGATCTGCGGGATCTTGAACGAGGTGCGCTTCCTGCACCCCAAGTGTACAGCCTGTCGGCTGAACTCAACGAATGGCCTCCAGAGTATGGGGTACGTGACGATCGGGGGAGTCTCCCCTTGATGTTCTACGGAGAGCCTGGCAAACGCTTCAGCTACGTCCCTGGCTTTACTCCCGTGGGGATGGATTACGACTACGGCCCGATCGATACCAACCGAGACGACGATACGCATCCCGCAGCTGGGCACTAAATCCCTGACTCATTCGTCTTTAGTTAATACTCACAGGAATACCAAATAACCGTGTTTCGACGGTGGATCCCGTCGTAACATGCCCGCTGCGAAGCAAAATACGGTTTTCAAATCGTGTGAATCGTCTGTTCTCAGTAGCAAGAGCGACTCAGTCGATATTTTCTACCGTCTAATACTATGAGAAATGAGATTGAATCAAAATATAACCACCAGTCTTAGCTAAAGACGAATGGGTTGTGCGTGCATACTCGATCGTTCGGACAGAGAGGCTAAAAAGACAGAGCGTGACAACCAGCACACCTCTCGTCGATATCCAACAGACCCCCTGTTTCCGCATAATCGAAGGCTCCACATGCCACGACGACACACAGCCGGGGACACACCCCTCGTTTCCGCATTATTCACCCAGTGATTTGGAGGACCTCAACAGCGGTCCTCCACGAGTATTATACTTAAACGGAGTCTATACGCCAGTACCGGATCGTCTAATAGTGCTGTTTTTTGGTGTCTCCAGTCTACAACACAACAACAACAATACATTAAACAAAAGATATATAATTATACGGAAAGAGCGAGGTGAGATTATCGGGGAGGGTGTGATTCGGCTTCGAGACAGACGCTCTGGTATCCCCACACCCAGTAGCGAGTATTATGCGGAAACGAGGTGTGGGTGTGGTATATAAAACCCGACTTATGAGGAAGTTCGAGAAAATGCGGAAGGAGGGGTTTTATAAATGAATGTGTGTATGATACTCGTAACATAGAGCCCCATGTCGCTGTTTGAAACCGACACTAACGTCTTCGAGAACGAGCGCGCGTTGATGGAAGAGTGGGTTCCTGATCGCCTCCCGGAGCGCGAGCCCGAATTGGAAGAGATCGCAAAGAGCTTTCGGACAACTATCCGCTCTGGGATCGAACCGAAGAACGTCCTCATCTCCGGGAAGACCGGGCAGGGGAAGACCGTCACCGCCCGTGTTGTGTTGAAGGAACTTCACAACTACTGCCAAGAGAAAGATATCGACCTCCGGACGTTTGAGGTGTCGCTGAAAGACGTGAACACCGCCTACCAGTCCGTCGGGAAAATTCTCACCGAGATCGAGCCCGAAACGACAGAGCGACCGAAGGGGCTTTCGCTCACCGATCTCAACGAGCGGATGTTCCGCCGACTTGATGAAATCGGTGGGTACATCGTATTCTTCCTCGACGAAATCGACAACCTCGGGTCTGACGACGACCTGTTGTACCAGCTCCCACGGGCGCGGTCGAACGGGAAGATCACGAACGCGCACCTATCGATTATCGGTATCTCGAATGACCTCCAGTTCAAACAGGATCTATCCGCAAAAACGAAGGACAGCCTCTATGAGAACGAGGTTCACTTCGATCCATACGACGCCGACGAGCTTCGGTCTATTCTGTACGACCGTGTCGAAACCGCGTTCAAACCCGGTGCAGTCGATGACGGCGTTGTCGGGCTGGCTGCCGCGTGGACAGCAAAAGATACTGGCTCTGCGAGACAGGCTATTCGACTCCTGCATGAAGCCGGGGATATTGCTTGCGTTGAGGGAAGCGATATCGTTACTGAGGCGCACCTCGACAACGCCCGAGACGAACTGGAGGAAGTGAATATCGTCAACAAGCTCAAGGACTTGACGATCAACGATCAGGCGCTCTTGATGGCGCTGGCGATACTCGAATCCCGTGGAGACACGCCGGCACGGACGAAAGAGGTCTATTCGGAGTACAAACGCGTCGCTGACGCGATCGGGACGAACCAACTCACGTCGCGGAGTATTCGTGACAAGCTCACGAACCTCGATACATACAATCTGGCGATGACCCACAAGCGGAAGGGCGGCGTGCAGGGCGGGGATTACTACCTCTCAGAACTACGCGTGAACCTCGATTCGCTATTGGAAGGATTCGAGCACGTCGAGGACTTTGACGGGATCGTGCAAGACGTGGATACATTCAGTCGACAGAGTACCCTGTCGTAGGACTCAACTTTCTCGCGGGTGGCCTGTTCGTTGCTGGTTGCCTCGTTCGGTACCTCTCGAAGGAACGGGGGCATATCCATCATCTTTCAATCATTTGGTCGTGTCACAAAGTCCTCTAGAGTTCAGTAGCAACTGGCTCCCGTGAGGAACGGGTTGCCTCTGGTGTCCAACCTACGAGGCAACCCATGCACGCTACAATCGACGTGCGGTTGACCGTTAGCATCGACGACGACAAAACGATACCGCTGGCCACGTTGGCTGAGTTCATCACTGATCAGAACGTCGAATCAGTCCTCCTCGAGGGGCTGGTCGAGAGCCTCGACGCGGCCCGCGTCGAGGCGCTCTGTGGCGAAAAACATGCCACCGGCAACGGTCAACAGAGGTTCCAACGAACTGGAACCGATACCCGCACAGCCGTCACAACCGCTGGTGAGCACGAATTTCCCCTTCATTACGTCAAAGATACCGCCGCTGACCAGGGCGAATCTAGCTACTTCCGGCCCGTCGAAGACGTTCTCGACTTCGACGGGCAGAACCGCTATCAACAAGATATCGCCGCCAAGAGCGTCGATCTCGCTACCTCTCTCAGTTACCGTGACGCTGCTGACCACGGCGACGGCATCTTCGAGAGGATGCCGTCGCCGACCACGATTAATCGCCGCGCCAGAGAATACGGCAACGAGCTCAAGCAGTTCCTTCCAGACTGTGTCGCTAACACAGACGCTGACGCCATTATTCCAGACGGCACGAAGTGTCACAGTCAAGACGAGGACCGCTCGTACCACTCCGTCCAAGCCACGCTGGGCGAAGACACTGCCGAGGAGTCACACTCCCTGCTGGATCTCTCTGTCAACGCTGACTGGGATGAGACAGCTGCCGAACTTGATGACATCGACGCAGTCACTGACGACGCGACGGTCGTCAGTGACGGCGATAGCGGCATTGTCACGGCATTCACTGACGAACACCGCGATCATCAGCTTGACCTCGTTCACGTGGGCCGAACGCTGGATTACAACCTCTGGGATGACGGTGTGTTCTCTCTGGACCGGCGCAACGAAATCGTCTCGGAAGTGATCGACGAGGTATTCCATCTGAAGAACTCTGTTGCCAAGCATCGTCCAGAAGAAGAGTTCGCGGCGATCCGCGAGCGGATCGCGCGAACGACCGAGCGCATCAAGAAGACAGCGTGGCAGCTGGATCAGTACGGATCAGGGAAGGCTGCGGGGTATCTTCGGCGGTGGTTGCCGTCGATCGTGACGTTTGCCGAGCAGGCCGTCGAGGGGTTCGAGGTGCCGTGGACCTCGAACCCCGTCGAACGGCTGATGGGTGAGGTCAGCAAGCGCTGTAAGAACCAGTGGATGCGCTGGACAAAGGATGGATTGGAGGCGATACTCCAGCTTCGGCTGGTGAAGTACGCTGATCCAGAGTACTACCAATCGTTCCTTGACGAACTGCTCCAACGATCGACCAAAACAGCAATGAGCTGTGAACTCTCAGTTGAGAGCACCAGAGGCAAACTCTAGACCGCTTTGCAACACGACCAATCAGGTGATGCGGTAACTGATTCAATATGCGACAAAAGCCACAGGCAACAGGCCACGACGGGACGTGTATCAACCATCAGATAGATGCTGTCAGTCTCGCCGACCGTTCGGCATTGTGGCTGCGTGGTGAGACCAATGTTTGAGACACTCCTCGCGCTCACACCGCTTTTGATCGTCGCGGTGTTGCTGGTCGGCCTGCTGTGGGAGGCCACGCGCGTGATGCCGATTGCGTGGCTTGCAGCGGCCGTCATCGCGTTTGTCGTCTGGGGGATGCCACTGGAGTACGTCGCCGCAGCCAGTTTGACAGGCGTGATGGCCGCCATCGAGATCCTCTGGATCGTCTTCGGCGCGCTCGTGCTCTTGTATACCCTGATGCGCTCGGGCGCGGTCGACCGGATCAACACCGGCTTTGCGACGATCAGCGACGACCGGCGGGTCCAGATTATCCTCCTCGGGTTTTTCCTGGCGACGTTTATGGAGGGTGTCGCCGGCTTCGGAACGCCCGCAGCGGTTGTCGCGCCGCTGTTGCTCGCGCTTGGCTTCCCCGCGCTGGCGGCGGTGATCGCCGCGCTGATCGGCCACGCAATCGCGACCGTATTCGGCGCGGTTGGCACACCGATTATTGTCGGCTATGAAACGCCGCTGGGAGCCGTCGAACAGCAGATCGCTGACGGCACCGGACTGACCGTCGCACAGTACTCGGCTGAGGCTGGCGTGTACGCTGCGATGTTCAACGGTATACTGGGCATACTGATGCCGCTTGTGGCGGTCGGGATGGTCGTCTACTTCTTCGGCGAAGAACGGACGATCAAACCCGTGATGAGTGTGGTGCCGCTGGCAGTGGTCTCCGGATTCGCCTTCGCGATTCCGTACGTGGCCACGGCGTATCTCATCGGCCCAGAGCTTCCGTCGCTGTTCGCGGCGATGATCGGCGGCGGCGTTGTTGTGGGCCTCCTCAAGGCGGGTTACCTCGAACCGAAAGACGACTGGGACTTCCCGCCACGCGACGAGTGGCCCGACCACTGGGTCGGCTCGATTGAACCCGGCGGCGAAGAGGCCAAATCCGAGGCCGGTGCCGGAACCGACACTGGGGTCGACTCGACGCCCTCGATGGGACTGCTGCGTGCGTGGTCGCCGTACATCATTCTGGCTGTGCTGCTGATCGCCACCCGGATGATCGAACCGCTTGCAGCGTTCCTCCAGGCAGGCCCGATTCTGGCAATCGGCTGGGACGTCTTCGGCACCGGACTAGAGGGCGCGATCCGGTGGGCCTACGTCCCCGGCACCTGGCTCCTCGTTAGCGCGCTGGTCGCCGTCCCGCTGTTCGGCATGGACCGCTCGGAGGTCACCGGCGCATGGAAAGAGGCCGGTGGCAAGATCGTCTCGCCGGCCATCGTGCTGTTCTTTGTCATCGCAATGGTCGAGATCATGCTGAACACGGACGCCCACGGCGGCGCGCTCGTCGACGGCAGCATGATCGTCGTGCTGGCGGATGGAACCGCCTCAACGTTCGGCGCGGCGTACCCGATGATCGCGCCCACCGTCGGAATGGTTGGGGCGTTCGTTGCCGGCTCGATCACGGTGAGCAACATCACGTTTGCGGCCTTCCAGTTCGAGGTCGGCCTCGCGCTCGATATGCCGACGACGATTCTGGTCGCCTCCCAGTCGATCGGAGCAGCTATCGGTAACATCATCGCCATCCACAACGTGATCGCCGCGCTGGCGACCGTCGGGATGGTCGGTGCGACTGGGCGGGTGATCCGACTGAACTTGATACCGCTTGCGTACTACCTGATCGGCGGTGGCATCCTCACTACACTTGCGGTGTACGTGGTGTTCCCGACCGTGTTCTAACCCACCAACCCACACATTCATTCATCCAGTACACCAACACACCCCTAGTCAATACATACCATGAGCAAAACTACCCAACCCGGCGAGGAACCGCGCCCGGATCCGGCGAGCGATCCGCGCAGTAACTACGACTACCGAAGCGACGATATCGAGGACCCGGAGCTCGTTGCGGATCTCGAAGCCCTCGTCGACGGCGACGTGCGGTTCGACAGCTACACGCGCAACCTGTTTGCGACCGACGCCAGCGCGTACCACCAGCTGCCGATCGGCGTCGTCGTCCCCGAGTCGACCGACGATGTCCAGGCGGTCATGGAGTACTGCTGGGAACACGAGATCCCCGTTCTGCCGCGCGGCGGCGGCACGAGCCTCGCCGGCCAGACAGTCAACGAGGCGGTCGTCCTCGACTTTAAAAAGCGGTTCAACGAGATCGTCGACGTCGACCCCGAGGCCGAAACGGCGACCGCCCAGCCGGGGATCACCCTTGGTCGACTCAACAACCGGCTCAGCGAGCACGGCCTCAAGTACGCCCCTGATCCCGCATGGGGCGACAAAAGCGTGCTTGGCGGCTGTATCGGTAACAACTCGACCGGCTCGCACTCGCTCAAATACGAGAAGGCCGACGGCTATCTCGAATCCGTGGAGGTCGTGCTGGCCGACGGCACCCTGACGACGTTCGACTGGATGGAGATCGAGGAACTCCACGAGCGCGCCGCCGAGGTCACCGACGACGACCCGATCAAACAGCAGGTCTACCGGGTTGTCTCCGACGTTCTGCAGAACAAGCGCGAGGCTATCGAGGACAAATACCCTGACCTGATGCGGAACGTCTCGGGGTACAACTTCGACAAACTGCTCGAAGACGTCGACGAGCGCGGCAAGGTCAACGTCGGTCGACTGCTCGCGGGCAGCGAGGGCAGCCTGGGTATTGTCACCGAGGCGACCGTTTCGCTGGAGCCCGTACCAAACGAGACGTCGGTCGTTTTGCTCACCTACGACGACGTGATCTCGGCAATGAAAGATGTCGCGCCGATTCTCGAACACGACCCCGCGGCCGTCGAGGTGATGGACGACATTCTGCTCGATTTGGCCCGCGATACCGCCGAGTTCGAGGCTGTCGTCGACATCCTCCCCGAGGGAACAGACTCGACGCTACTCGTCGAGCTCTACGCGGAAGACGTCGACGACGGCAAAGGGAAGGTCGCAAACCTGTTGGCCGACCGACTGCCGAGCTACGACCCCAAGGTCGAGGCCAGTTCCGAGGCGATCACGACCGACGAGCCGATCAACGCCACCGACGCCCTCGAAGCGTATGATCCGGACCGGCAGGCCAAGTTCTGGAAGATGCGGAAGGCTGGCCTTCCCATCCTGCTTTCGCGGACCGGCGACGACAAACACTGGCCCTTTGTCGAAGACACCGCGGTGCCCGCCGAGAATCTGCCGGAGTACGTCGCCGACATTCAGGAGTTGTTCGACGAGCACGACACCTTCGCTTCCTACTACGCCCACGCAGGACCTGGCGTGCTGCACATTCGACCCCTCTTAAACCTCAAAGCCGACGACGGCGTCGAGACGATGCTCGAAATCTCGGATGCAGTGACTGATCTCGTCATCGAGTACGGCGGGTCGGTCTCGGGCGAACACGGCGACGGCCGCGCTCGGACGACCTGGAACAGGAAGCTGTACGGCGATGAAATCTGGGGCGCGTTTAAAGAGCTGAAGGCTGCCTTCGATCCGAAAGGACTCCTTAACCCGGGCAACGTCAGCGGCGATTTCGATCCAACCGAGAACCTCCGGTACGATTCGGACTACGAGTTCGATGCCGGCTTCGAGCCGAGTCTCCAGTGGGCCAATGAAAACGGCTTCCAGGGAATGACCGAACTCTGTCACGGCTGTGCGGGCTGTGAGGGCCACCAAGATACCACCGGCTCGATTATGTGTCCAACCTACCGGGCAACCGAAAACGAGGAGATCACCTCAACGCGCGGGCGGGCGAACATGCTCCGGCGGTCGATGAGCGGCGATCTCCCCGACGACATTTTTGAGGATGAATTCGTTCACGAGGTGCTCGACCTCTGTATCGGCTGCAAGGGCTGCAAACGCGACTGCCCGAGCGGCGTCGACCTAGCCAAACTCAAAACCGAGGTTAAACACGAGTACCACCAGCGTGAGGGGATTCCGCTGCGTGACAAACTGTTCGCCAACGTCGAGACGCTCTATAGCTTGGGCAGTACGTTCGCACCCATCTCGAACGTCGCCACGAAGCTACCGGGCAGCGGCGTCGTGATGGAGAAAACGCTCGGCATCGCCCGCGAGCGCGAGCTGCCGACGTTCAAACGCAACACGCTCCAGAAGTGGGACAACTCGCGGACGCCCGCAGTCACCGAGGCGGAGGCCGACCGCAAGGCCCTGGTGATCGCCGATCCGTACACCAACTACACCCAACCCGCGGTCGGCAAAGCCGCCGTCCGCGCGCTGGAGGCCGCCGGCGTCTACGTCGAGGTCTCCGAGGAGGTCACCGACAGCGGCAGGCCGGCCCACTCGAAGGCAATGGTCGACCACTCGCGGGCGACCGCCGAGGACAACGTCGACGCGCTCGTCCCGAAAATCGAAGCCGGCTGGGATATCGTCAGCGTCGAACCCTCTGATGCGGTGATGTACCAAGAGGACTATCTCGACCTGCTGGCCGGCGACGATGTCGAAGCCGTCGCGGCCAACACCTACAGCATCATGGAGTACATCGACACCTTCCGACTCGACGAGCAGATGGACGCCGACGGCGGCGAGACGGTCTCGTACCACGGTCATTGCCATCAGACCGCCGCAAGTCGGGACCACCACGCGGTTGGTGTGCTCCGGCGGACGGGCTACGAGGTCGACGTGCTGGATACCACCTGCTGTGGAATGGCTGGCTCGTTTGGCTACGAGGCTGAACACTACTCGATGAGTCAGGCGATCGGACGCATGCTGTTCGATGCGGTCGAAGAATCTCCGGCCCAGGAAGTCGTCGCGCCCGGCACCTCGTGTCGCTCGCAGCTGGCTGACTACGAAAAGCAGTACGGCAAACCGCCACACCCAATCGAGAAAGTCGCCGCCGCGCTGGTCGACTGATCGCACCGAGGCCATCCGTCGCATCGCCGACCAAACAGGAGTTGCGTCGACCGTCTCTCCGGCTGCAACCGTTGGGGTACTCGCGCTCACACTCGTCGGTGCAGCATACGTCGTTGGCAGTAGCGCACTTGGCGGATACCTCGCCGACAGGGTATCCGCGGGTGAGAAATTGCCGTGGTCGACAGACGATTCGACAGTCTCAGAGACGCCAATCGACCGTCTGAAACATCAATACGTCGATGGCGAACTCACTGATGCGGAGTTTGAACGCCGACTCGAACGGTTAGTCGACGCCGATCGCGAACGCGAGCGCGCAGAAGCAGGGCCCGACCACGGACAGCAAAGCCGCTATAGGCCGACAGACCACGAACGCGAGTCGATTGACCGCAAACGCTGAATCTATTCTTTCCGAAGTGGATTTATTTATTCAGATCCCTCCCCAGGTGCGTACGTCACTGTGACCACGAACTCACCCTCAAAGTCTATGAACTGGTGGTCTGTTTCAGGCTCGAGATGAATGACGTCGCCTGGTTCAACTTCGATGGACTCCTCTTCTGTTACGAGCGTCGCCTTTCCTGTATCGACATGATAAATCTCATCGACGGAGTGGGCGTGCATCGAATCTTCGTCTCCAGGTTCAAACCGCATGACATGGAAGCTGAAGGAGTCTTTTCGCATCGCCTCGATCTCTATCTCATCGTCTTCGTCCAGTTGTTCTGCTGATTCGGCAATATTAATTTGATTCACACGCATAGTATCGTTTCGATAAGGTTATTTCCACCGGTTCCAGTTCAATGATGAAATACAAGAATGTGAAGACCTCATACATAATTATTATACAGTGTGGTTCCATGTACTGCACATGCGCTTGCCAGAGACCCGTGATCTCTTCGCGAGAAAACTAGAGTTCCCAGTACCACGGGAGACGGTCGTAGAGACTGTCGGGAGTACAGAACTGACACCTCCGGATGGCGAAAGCACAACGATCCAATCCGTAATCGAGAAATCTGAAGTAGAGGAGTTCGCTTCAGCCGATGATCTTTACGATACGCTGATGACGCGCGTCGGAGCTCAATTTGTCGGACGCAGGTATTACGACGACCGCGGATCGATGCCAAAACAGGACGACAAAAGCGAGGTGAGTTTCTAATGTCAGTCACGCTAGTCTCAGGTGTCACCGGTGTTGGGCTGTCGACCGTCTGCCAGACGCTTCGGCAGAAACTCGGAGACGGGTACAAACTGGTGAACTTCGGCGACGTAATGCTTGAACAGGCCGCGACGAGAGGCCTGGCGACCGAACGAGGAGAACTTGCCACACTTTCGCAACAAGAGACACGCCGTCTACAGCGTCGTGCGGGCGAGTTCGTCGCCGATGAAGCCGAAGACACGAATATCATCCTCTCGACTCATCTGGCAGTAGAGACCCAGGCCGGCTACATAGAGGGACTCCCTGAGGAGGTACTCCGCGATGTCTCGCCGACAACGTTCGCTCTCGTTGAAGCGAGTCCAGCAACGATTCTCGAACGCCGAAGAAATAGGGGCCGTAAAGTCCAGGATGTGACCGAACACAAAATTGATTTCGAGCAGGATCTTAATCGGTCTGCCGCGCTCCAGTACGCACGTGATCAAAACGCGCCCGTTCAGTTCATCGAAAACGAAGGCAGCGTCGAGGAGGCCGCCGAGCGTCTCGCAGATGCGCTCTGAGTAAGCTACTATTCGCAATTTGCCAAGGCCGAATACCAGACAATCATCGAATTGAAGAATACCTCAGCTACAATTAACAGTCTTGCACACCATTAACTGAGTGATCTATCAACGTTACTTCGAGGCCTACAGGTAACGTTGTTGGGCGTATTCGAAATACCCCGGTTTCTCGAATGAAGATTAACCATCACCAGTGCTATACTTAGAGCGTGAAATCAGCAGTCGGCAACCATTGATTTCACACCGATTCTGATAAATTAGCCGGCCAGTCTCGATTTTAACACACCATCGTCAGTGTGACAGCAAGGGTTGTATCTCCGTGGACCTGACTGATGGATAGGAGATGCTCCTTGGTTATTAATACAGCTGAGCCAATTTGGTTTTCATGGGACTTTTCGGTGGCAGTGATAAATCTGTGAATAAACCAACAAAATCACAAAAGCGTGCCGACAAAATTGCCGAAGAACTTCAAGCCGGTCAACTCCAGCCCGGAGATGTTAAACAGCGCCTCCGTGGACCTCACCGTCCCGCCGCAGCCCGAGGCCTCGTCCTGGCGACTCTGCAAAATAAGGCAGTAATTGAAAGCTCTGTTGACACGTCAATAGACGAACTCGCAACGCGAGAACTGGCACGGCCAATCGCCGATAGTCTGCTTGTCAACGCTGAAAGATTCCGAACTTTAGATTTTGAATATACGACTGTGGTGGAAGAATCGCTTGTTGCACTTGAACAGGCTCTCCGTGAGATTGATTCGGTACGGACAGGGCATACTACAGAGGTCCTCGGTGGTGGTTCGAGCGAACTGGCGCTCGCTGCTGAACTTCGGGATTATGCTGATTCGGTGGAAGGTAGGCAGCAACTTGTCGCTGAAGCGACTGCTGATGCGTTCGAAGCTGTACCACAGAGGCTTGCGCTAGAGGCTGGGCTTGACCCGCTTGAAACGCTAGTTGAAATGCGGTCGGAGCACGCAAACGGTGGGGCGGTTAGTATCCATGTAGAAGAAAAGGAACTGCGGAATGCCAAGAATGCCAGCGAGCTGGCGATTGAGGCAGAGGAACTCCGAAAGCGGTTGACTGATGGGGTAGCACTTGCTGGGGTTGTTGCCCTTACTAGGGGAACGGTCACCCAGCTTGGTGTACTCACCGATTATGATCCGTATGACGGTTGGTCGGCGGGAATCTAACTGACGCGCATGTGTCGTCGGTACTTTCTGGAGGTGAGAGCGATATTAGAGGGTTAGTGTAATGAACTGAGACCGAGGCTTGTAGATCGTATCTGATTATTGCGTGTCTTTCATCGATTGTCTGGTAGTCTCGTTATACAGCTTGTATCTCAGTCTATATTAGCGGTCAAGAACAAAGTGATTGCTGTCGCTCTGGCTGTATTCTAAACACCGGTGAGGAAAGAGACCTGATCAAATCTCATACTCTATCAGTCATGCAAGATCGGGGCCGCGCGTCTTGCAGCAGATCTCCTATCATATGCAGATTGTGTTGAGTGGCCTCTGCAGAATATAGAGCGTGAAGTCAGCAATAAAGCACGCTGGGAAGAAGGGCACATAGAACGCATGTATCCACTAACTGCTAATACACCGGTTCTCAAGATATATACTTATCTCCAAGGTAAGGTGTACAGAGGAGACAATAATAATCTCTACTCTTCACTATGTCCAATCGCAGGATATGAGCGAGGATACATTCGTTTGTGACGACTGCGGTGAGGAATTCCACGTCTCTGAGGAAGCAGATGATGGGGTTTGTGACTGGTGCTGGATGGTTTCGGGAGCGTAGGTCTCTGTGAACAGCTTCGCTCCCCAAGGAGAACAGCAGACTGTGTGGACGATTAGGTTAATTGTACGTGTTTAGCCCGGGCTGATTTCGTCACTGTCTCGTAGATAGAGACACGCGGGGGACACATGGTCCGTCAGCAGGAATCGGGAATGCCTTCTCAGGGATGGTCTCCGAGCAGCGGAGACCATCCCGTTGGCCCTGCTGTCGCCGTTCCGAGGTGGGATCGATGAGCTGGGACGATCTCACCAAGGATGAACTTCTCTCGCGGTTTCTCCAGATGGAGGAGCGAATCAACGAGTTGGAAGAAAAGCTCAACCAGAAAAATGAGCGGATCGAGGAACAGAACGAACGAATAGAGCAGCAGCAAGAGCGGATCGAAGAACTCGAAACACGCCTCCGAAAGTACGAAAATCCACACACTCCACCCAGCAAGCGACGGTCGGGGACCGACGAGTCCCCGACCTCGCAGGATGACGAAGATGACGATGTCCGAACTGACGGCGGCACTCCCGGTCGGAAGGACGGTCACGATCCGGAGTGGCGTTCTACAGCTGATCCCGACGAAGAAATCGAAGTCACCTGTGACTGTTGTCCTGAGTGTGGCGACCACTTCGACGAGTCGGTGGGCGTCAGCCCCCGACTCGTCGAGGAGATCCCTGATCCGCAGCCCCCAGAAATCACTCGGTACAACCGCCACTACTACCAGTGCGATTCCTGTGGAACAGAGACAGTTGCGGCTCACCCCGACTGCCCCGATGAGGGGCAGTTCGGGGTGAACGTCATCGCTCAATCAGCTCTGTCACGGTACGATCACCGCCTTCCCTACCGGAAGATCGCTGACCGCTTCGAGCAACTGCATGGACTCGAACTCTCGGGTGCATCCGCGTGGCACGCGACCGAGCGCGCTGCGCGCGCCGGTCGCTGTGAGTACGAGCAGATCCGTCAAGAGATCCGAGATGCCGACGTGGTTCATATCGACGAAACAGGCATCAAACGTGACGGTGAGCAGGCATGGATCTGGACGTTCAAGACCGCTCAGCATACGTTATACGCGGTGAGAGAGAGTCGTGGGAGTGATGTTCCCGCGGAAGTCCTCGGTGAGGACTTCGCGGGAACGGTCATCTGTGACGGGTGGACGGCGTACCCAGCTTTCAGCAGCAACCTCCAGCGGTGTTGGGCGCACATTCTTCGAGAGGCTGAAGACGCCGCCGAAAAGCAGGCAGAAGGTGAACCGATCTACCACGCTCTCAGACAGGTGTACGTCGCTCTCCAGGCCCGGCTGGAGAGCGACCCAAGCCCTCGTGAGAGAGCAGACCTCCAGCGTGTGGCGCGAAGAGAGCTTGAATCGCTGATTGAACGGTCAGTACCCGACGGACCAGTGGCAACACTGCTCGGGAAGATCGAAGGAGGTCTCGACCACTGGCTCACCTTCGTCGGTGAGCCAGCGGTCTCTCCGACGAACAATGCCGCAGAGAATGCACTTCGTGAGCCAGTGGTTCTCCGGAAAATCATCGGAACGCTCCGTAATGACCGAGGAATGTTCGTTCACGAGACGATCTTGTCCCTGCTGGCGACATGGCGCCAGCAGGGACGCAATCCATACGAAGAGCTTCGTCGAGTCGTCAGCAACAATGAAATGATCTCACGGGCTCACGCTGTGCCGGCTGTCGAGACCTCGGGGTAAACACGTACGGTCAGTTTAAATATCCACTCTACGCGTGGGGTGGAGGGATTGCGATTCGAAAATCGGTGGAGGATACGATCACATGGGATGCAGAGACGATCACGGAGGATACAAATTTCATTTGGCGTGCAGCAAAGGCCGGCGACCTTGATTTTCGGGTGTTGAACCTGAAGTTCCGGAATCAGGCTCCGCCCTCACTTCGGGGCATGTTCCGACAGCGACGACGGTGGTTCGCGGGGACCCAGCATTCTTCAGACGTGCTTCCACGACGATACCGTTCGCTCCTCGGTTTCCGGATGGTTGCGTGGGCGTTGTCGCCGTTGATCCCTGTTATGTCGGTATTCTTGTTTTTATTTCCACAGTACCTTCCGCAACCGCTGTTGTATCAATTCGGCTCCCTTGCCATGTTTCTTTTCCTGTTCGTGATTACGCTCGTTGGCGTCCGCGTGTATATTCGCTGTGAGCGGATTCAACTGCTTGCCGTCCCACTGACGCCCTTGTTGGTCGTCCTGAACACTGCTGGCGCGCTATGGGGGTGGGTTTCCCCGGTACAGACCTTCGCGGTTACAGAAAAAGTCGCGCCCAAATCTGAAAAAGTCTCACCGGATGTTATAGAACAAAAGAACCCGTATCTCACGGAAGGCGATTTTGAAGCACACGATGGCGAAAACCGGCTTATCGATAACGCCGGATTCGTCTGGGTGAGTTTTAAAGACGAATGAGAGTGTAGTAAGAAACAATTCGGATACGGTCGTGGATGATGGATTCAGATCTCTCTCGGCGAAGGGACGTACTCGCAACGGTGGGAGCAGTGAGCACCGCCGGCTGTCTCGGTTCGAGGATTGATGATATTATGAGACGTGATTCGCAGTCCGGAAGCTGGCCGGATGATGACTGGCAGCTCGTCGTTGACGAACAGTGGGAGTCATTCGACACCGACCGATGGGGGGTTGGGTTTATCGACCGCGAAGAGTGGATACCAGACGACGACGCAGCGGTGCGGGAGGAGAACGTCACGATCACCGACGGCGTCTGTGAGCTGCTGGTAGAATCTGAGGGAACTGGCCCGGATGGATGCTTTCAGGGTGTCATCAATTCAACCACAGGAGAGGAACCGCACCATCCGGCTGCAGGGATTCCAATCGATCCGGTGCCGGGCCAGTATGTTGAAGCACGGCTCAAACTCCCCGGACGAACAGGAATCTTACCTGCCTTCTGGATGCACCCGGCGAACATGAACTGGCCGCCGGAGATAGATATTGTCGAACTGTTTCAGCGCGGCGAAGAGACCTCATCCGAACGCCAGCACCTACACGTGAACGTCCACTGGAGCGAGTCAGGAACACCGAATGATAGAGAGACGCACACGGATGATCCATTCTCACTGGACACTAGCATTGATCTCACTGAAAGCTTCAATACGTACGGGTGTGCATGGTTTGAAGATCGGATTGAGTGGTATTTCAACGAGAATCATATTCTGACACGAACGACGCCACCAGCGATGATCCAATCGCTGACTGCTCTTGAATCTCGGCCCTTCGGATTGGTCTTCTCGAATCACGTGAACCGGATCGGTCAGGCAAATCTTACTGAACAGTGGAGGGAGCGCCTCGCCATTGATTGGGTCCGGGTCTGGGAACAAGACGCGCAGTAGTGTTTGTCGTCGGATAGGTCGGATTGCCATTGCGGTCTACAGCATAGCCTCTCTAGTTCCCATCGCCTGTCAGCAACGACGTTCGAGAAACGCGCGCTCTATCAGTACGCCACAGAGTACATGATGGATCTGTCAGGTAGGTCAACGATTGGTACGCACTTCGAGTAGCACAGCTGATTCAGCAGGTCGGAAACGGAATGAAGGTGACTCCCGTGCTGGCTTCATCCTCTATATTTGGCAGGCGTTCAGCGATTTACCGACATTCTACCAAAATCGGTCTGGTAAATACAACGCACATATCTCGCACAGACTGGTTGTAGATCCGTTCAGACTGAGTCAGTCGAGGGAGAACGCACAGAGGTGGCTAATATTCGTAGTTTCTATTGAATACATTCTCAAATGAGAGGTATTTCAGGGGCCGACAGGCGGCGGTCCAACAATACGAATGTCGTGTTCTGGGGCGAGTTCGTTCACGCGGCCAATAGCTGCTTCAGATGGTGGAGCGGTCGGGACGGTTCGGTCCTCGGTCGGTTCACCAACGGCGGTCACGAACTCGCCAAACCCACCGGGTGAATCAGCTGTGACGATCGTGGCCTCTGTTACGGCATGGAGTGAGTGTGGCTCTCCACGTGGCAAGACGACCGAGCTCTCAGCGGTCAACTCTTGTTGGTCGTCCTCAGTGTGAACGTGGATGGTTCCATCAGTTACGTGAATCAGCTCGTCAGCATTCTCATGTATATGCAAGGGAGGAGCGTGTCCTTCCCGAAGTTGCATCTCAACGACCGACCACCGCCCATCCGTCTCTTCACTGGCCACATGGACAAACGACAGTGTGTCCAGAAACTGAATTGGTTCCGTCTCGGTACGGTGTCCACTGACCGGCAACTCAAATCCGGGCATACGTAGTTGATTGGACCCAGTTTATCTAAATCTGCCCCCGTTCCGCATCCTTGTATTGGCTGGGCGTAATGCTACCAGCTCCACTAGATGTCCCCCGCAGCATAATGAATACACAGCGTGGATGTAGCATTACACAAAGTGCCCCATCGTTGGTCTGCTCGCTCAAGATACTATCTCTGTGGTGCTGTAACGGCAGAATCCTTTTTGCTCTATGAATGGTTTGCTTGAGCGAATGGAAACTACCCAGTGGAACTGGCAGTGGACAGCAACATTTGGGGTTATACTCAGCTACAGCGTCAGCGGCATTCTATGGACTCGTGGATCTCAGGCAATCGCTTCGGTCATCACGATTACGGCAACTCTACTCGCCATGTATGTCATCGCCAAGGGCTAATTCGGACGAGACTGTTCTGACTGAGCTGGCTCTGTTGACTCGATGGAAACGCTGCTATCCCTGGAGAACGTGAACCAAGATATGGGGCGCAAGAGACCGATAAGGATTCCGTGCCATCGAGCACGTTCTGTTGACTGGTCCATGCGCGAAAGAAGTCGAGCCATGGGCGCTACAGCCCGGATGCCGCAGGGCGCGGCATCCGGGAAAGCCCGAATAGGTGAATCTCTGCTTCACGTGCTGGCGTCCCGAGTCACAAGATCGCCTCTCCGAACGATGATGACCACTGGCCGGGCAGACAGACGAGGGAGCTGAGGGCCGCCAAACCGGCGGCCCTCAGCGGTCGGTCGGAGCCTTTCTTTAGCATCTGCTATCGCTAGACAGCGACCGCACCGCACACACGTTTCGACCGCCTACCGGCTGTGAAAGGAACAGATCCCCGGACGGCGTAATCATTTTGTCGCTAGACGTGGTTTGATCGGCTAGCAGCGTTTACATAGGTGAAATCCTTCACATCTGATACGAGGGCCGTGCTGAATACACAGCGCGAATGCAGTACGAACCGAGACTAATCAACTGGAGAGAGTGATCGGTCAGTACAGGGGAAAGCACTATCATGTCAGGTCCGCATCCGCTCAGGATTTGTCAGAAGCGGTCTACAGATTATAGAGGTCCGACACAACATTACGATCCGCTTCCAGACTCGCTTTCGATGACCTCGGCATAGGATGCCGTAATCGGATACCGCCACCCGCTGTCGAATGCTTTTGTCGTAACACGGAGTGACGGTGGAGTTTGTTCGCGTTTGAATTCCGCCTGCGTAAGGCGGCGCACGACCGTTTCAACTTGCTCACGTGTCGCATCAGTTTCGTTAATGATCTCCTCTACAGTCTCTTTGCTGCCAACGTATCGCTTGACCACTGGATCAATGATATGGTACGGTGGAATGTCATCGGTGTCAGTCTGTCCCTCAGCCAACTCGGCGGTCGGTGCTTTCTCCAACACCGAGTCGGGGATCGGTGCTGAATCAATCCACGGTGGTGGGTCTGAGTTGAATGACTCCGCAA
Source organism: Halorubrum tibetense (assembly GCF_055396225.1). NCBI lineage: Archaea > Methanobacteriati > Methanobacteriota > Halobacteria > Halobacteriales > Haloferacaceae > Halorubrum > Halorubrum tibetense. The sequence continues at coordinate 2,650,422 of NZ_AP043742.1, read as the reverse complement.
GCGCATACACTCGGCGTTTGGTACAGTCTCCGAGCGGTGCGATTGCACCAACTGCATCGCCATACAGCGTACAGTAGAGCGTGTCATAGAAACGTTCTCAGAGAAGGCAGCAGGGTGTTGGAACTGTGTCTACGAGCGCCAGCACCCTGCAAGACGTAGCTTCGGTAGACGACTTCTTGAATGTCGCGGCTATCGAGACAGTACCGCTGTTTGAACACCTTGAATTCGAGTTTCTGCTGGGGTACGACGTGTTCGCCCCCGCTTCGAGGGGGCGAACACGAGTTCACAAGCCACCAGACCTCTTTCGAGGCTTTCTGCACTGCTACTACGAGAATGTCTACGGAACACGCCCGGTTACACGAGAACTTCAGAACGGCCTTGTCTGGTACTACTGTGGACTCGACAAACCGCCATCCAGAGACACGGTTGACCGCTTTCTCACCGACCTCGAACACGTTATCGACGATGTCTTCGACAGACTCGTCGAGCAGGCCGCCGCTCGCGGCCTGCTCGACTCCACGTACTCCATCGATTCGACCCACGTTGAAGCGATCCAATACAACGACGCTGCGTCGTGGAACTACGATCCAACAGCTGAGGAGTACTACTACGGTTTCGGCTGTACGATCGTCTCAACCGGCGCAAAGATACCGATTGCAGCCGAGTTCACACAGGCTAAACAAGCAGACCAAGAGACGGCGATGCGCGTCACGCGTGACGCGCTCGCCGTCGATACACCGATCTGGATGCTTGGGGACAGCGCCTACGACATCCTCGATTGGCACGACCACCTGCTAGCCGCAGGGGTCGTGCCAATCACTCCGTACAACCCGCGAAACACTGACGACCCGAAAGATATCGAGTACAGGGTCGAAGACCGCATCGAGGAACACAGCAAGGACGTTCAGCTGAAACAGTCTATCTTGGACGAGACGTACAACAACCGGACAGGAGTCGAGCGAACCAACGGCGCGGTGAAAGACTGCGGCCTCGGGCACGTCCGCGCCCGAGGCCGCGTCCACGCACGAACAGAAGTGTTCGTTGCGCTCTGCCTACGGCTCGTCGTGGCCATCACCAACTACGAGCGAGGAAACAATCCGGGCTGTGAGAAGCTATGAGATGGATTCTATGACACGCTCTACAGTAGCCAACCGCAGCCTCGCTCTTGTTATCAGGGGTTAAAACCAATGCGTCCGTGTCGTTGGCGACACCCATCAGTAACAGACCTCGTACCCGAGCCTGCACGTTCTCACGGGTGACACCTCGCGTACCCGTTCCTTCTGTGAGTCCCGAAATCGACGTAATTGCGGACTTCGAGAGCAGTTCGATCTCTTCTTCACCGAATTGTATCTCTAAGTTGCGAGCGACACGCTCCGCATCTGTACGATTCTCGTCTGTAGTAACTGCGCTGGGGAGAGTAATCCCGTAGACATGTTCTGGGCCAACCGCTTCGGCGGCAAGCGCAGCAGTAACGGACGAATCAATACCGCCCGATAAGCCAATCACAACGTCTTCGAATCCGGTCTTACGCAAGTAATCCCGGATTCCAAGTTCAAGCATACGTCGGAGTTGAACCGTGTCGGACAGCATTGTTGTCCTTGAGAGGTCTTCCTCTGATGTGCTGGACAGGATATGTGGCTTGCCGACCGGCGCGGAGGCGACCGTGGAACCAGTAGCGTCAAGTAGTATTGACGTTCCGTCAAAGAGAATGTCATCATTTCCACCCACCTGATTAGCAAAAACCACCGGCGAATTGATACGCTCAGCATGATTGCCAAACCGAGTTGCCCGTGACGAGAGTTTGCCTACCCGGTAGGGACTCGCAGACAGGTTGACAAGCAGGTCAACGGTCTCGTACGATGCAACTGGGTTCGTTCCATGTCGCTGCTGACCGGTCACTTCGTGGTTGTACCACGCATCCTCACAGATCGTAATGCCAACTGTTGTATCGTTCACAACGACGGACTGTGGTGAGTCACCTTGGGTGAAGTACCGACGTTCGTCGAAAATGTCGTATGTGGGGAGGAGGCGCTTATCATATCTCGTGGCAGCTTCGCCGTCGATAAACACGGTGGCACTGTTCGTCAGTGGCGGGCCGCTCTCTTGAGTTGAGGGGGCGGTATGCCCAACGATGAGTGCTGGACCGTCCTCGGTGATACGGCGAAGTTTATCCAGAGTGGCCTGTTCAGCGTTAAGAACGGCTTGTCGATGGAGTAGGTCACGTGGCGGATACCCAAGGAGTGCGAGTTCCGGAGTAATGACTAGCTCAGCACCTGCATCGGCAGCTTGCGAGTATGCTTCAATGATCTGATCGCAGTTGCCAGAAATATCACCAATGATGGGATTGTGTTGTGTGACCATCCGTTGTAGTTTAACGCCTCACGCCAGCGCCGTCTCCTGATCTGAATATCGTTGGAACTACCTGTCAGAGAAACCCGGTGGCTGCTGTGAGTTACCAACCACCGGATTCAGTGATTGTCGACCGGATCAAAAGAGCGTTTCCCTCTGATGAGTTGCGCGAGCGCGCTCGCGCAACGAATCTCGTCCAACGAGAGCGCAAGTTCGACACTGTCGCGTTGTTCTACACCCTCTCACTGGGTTTCGCTGCTGGATCGGATCGCTCTATTCAGACTTTTCTCAAGCGCTTCGTCGAAATGGCTGACTGTGACGAACTTGCTTATCCAACTTTCCACGGCTGGTTTTCACCCGCGTTCGTTGCACTCCTGCGAGAGATTCTCGATGACGCTATCGAGAATCTCGAACCGGGACAAACCGACCTCAGCGGACGTCTCGAACGCTTTCGAGACGTCCTCATTGTTGACGCCTCTATCGTCTCACTCTACCAAGACGCTACAGATGTCTACGCAGCGACTGGCGAAGATCAAGCTGGCGTAAAGCTCCACCTTACGGAATCACTCTCAACCGGACTTCCTACGCGTTTTCAAACGACTGAAGCCAAAACGCAGGAACGGAGCCAGCTACCCACCGGCGAGTGGGTAGCTGGCGCACTCGTCTTACTTGATCTCGGCTTCTACGACTTCTGGTTGTTCGACCGTATCGACCAAAACGACGGCTGGTTCGTCTCACGGGTCAAAGATGACGCGAACTTCGAGATCGTCGAAGAGCTTCGCACATGGCGGGGAAACAGTATTCCCCTCGAAGGCGAGTCGCTGCAGGACGTCCTCGACGACCTGCAGCGACAGGAGATCGACGCTCGGGTCACCCTCTCATTCGACCGCAAGCGAGGGTCGGGCGTCAGCACGACCCGAACGTTCCGACTCGTCGGTGTGCTCAACGAGGACAGCGATGAGTACCATCTCTACCTAACAAATCTTCCCAGAGACAACTACCACGCGCCCGATATCGCACAGCTCTATCGGGCGCGGTGGGAGATTGAGCTGCTGTTCAAGGAACTCAAATCGCGCTTTGGTCTTGATGAGATCAATACGACGGATCCCTACATTATTGAAGCGCTGATCATCGTAGCGGCGCTCTCGCTGCTGATGAGCCGCGTTATGGTGGATGAACTCCGCAAATTAGACGCAAGGCGGCAGGGGAGCGACGACGACGCGGCCGCGTCGTCGACGCGTCTCCCACGCCGTCGGTGTTCTCACGCGCTCGAACGTCACGCACACCTAGTCCAGCTGTACCTGATGCTGGATCTCGGGTATGAACTGCCAGATCTCGACGAATTGCTGTTGTGGTCGTCACGGGATCCAAATCCACATCGACCAAGATTACGTGAGCAGGTTGAGTCAGGCGAGTTCTGGTAGAAACTCGCCTGACAAGCCGGTCAGCTCAGACGGAGGTAGTAGCGACAGCTCTGGATCGGCGACGCACTCACCGGAGTGAGTGCGCCGCCTTCAGAGAGTGACACAGATCTCATCACCCGAGACAGAAGAACATCCGTTCAGTTCTCCGATCACGCCTCATCAGCGATTCGACTCAACACTGTCTTGCTCAACTATCCGCACAAACACCGTCTTGACGCGCCGCTAAACTATAACGGATGGTTGTGTGACAGCAACTTGAATTGGCAAAGTCATACCAGACGTTAGGCTCGCTGGGTTGTAAATACACAGACGTTTGTCTCTGGGCAACTCAATAGCGTATGAGATACCTTCCACGAAATTCTGAGCTGATTGTGTGAAACATGCGCTCTGCGTCTTACCGAGTCGTAAAATATACGTGAATCGGTCGAAATCGAAACAATCAGTCTGCACGTGTAGTGTACGGATGGTTCACTTCCTGCGGCGCGAAACAGACGGAGGTGGCGTGCTGTACTCATCCTCTATATTCAGCAGTCATTTCCATTCGGGTTTCTGATGACAATGCCTCTCGATGAGTGATGCCGCCCAGAGACCACTCTTGATGATGACAGTTAAGCGCTGCACATCCCTCGTATTCTACAGCCGATTCGATCTCCACCGATAACTGCTGAGTGTACCGATATCTCGCCGCCTTCTACCGATCTTCAGGTCAGCACGATCTACTAGTAGTTATTGAATATGGAACGCCAACACCGCGAAACTACCAGTAGTCCTTTGATATTGACCAAGGGTTTCTTTCAGGATTGGTTTTGCCCAACTACCGTAACCGATCACGATGTGCTGCTGATTTGGTTACGAGATCGGCCCACACTTGCACGTGTGCTTGACACCCGTGAGTGGTCTCGAACATCATTTGTACACAAAATAGCAGGACTACTTTGTCCAACTACACAGGAACTCACGGTCGCAGGATGCTCAGATTGGCGCTTTACCGACCCGGTTAGAATGGATCGTTGGTGAACTCTCAGACCGTTACAAGTCTTGTGGCATGACAGTCTTGCGGTCGTTCGCTTCAGCACGACGGGAGGCTTCCTCAATGAGTTCGGCCACTTCCTCATCCAGAGCATCGTAGAAATCTGCTGCAACTGGGTGGTCTTCTAGTGCATCCTGCACCCCGCTATTGACGATCAGGTCTGTCATACAATCCGGTATTAACGGGTCAGAGTAGTAAATATTGGCAAATTGGTTCGTGAGTAATGGTACAATTCCGAGACTGGTCACAGAGTTAGGTCAGCAATCTCCCAGTCGCCCGAGAGCTCATTGTCCAGTCCCTCGTCACTCACGAGCTTCTGTATCCGCTGCTCAACATCATCATCAAGCCTAAATTCGAAGTCAAACTCCTCTTGCCATTCCCAGTAGCGCGGGATCGTCGGCGAAAACTCACTCACCGCTCCGGCGGGTGCATCCAAAAGATGGCGGGCTTCGGATATGTCCCCTCGTGGATGGGCAAAGCTTCTGCTGATGTTGTCGTCATTCACGATTCGTTCCAGTAAGTCGATAGCCGCGTGCTGGTCTGCATAGAATGCATGTTCGAGCATTGGATTTACGACAGAGATGTCCTTCGAGGCATGCTGGTGAATGGTGTCTGCAACAGCGTGATCAGGATGTCCGATCCCCCAACCGTACGGATGGACTCCCTCGTTGATGAAATCGTATCCGTCGCCCTCGACACGATCAAGAATTGAGCTGAAGAACTCCAACGATTTGACTGGGATCTCCGTTACACCCTCTGTGAGTCGGGTCCGGATCAGATACCGACCCGTGACATTCTGAAGGACTGTCGTCACATGAGGGAACTCGTCTGATGTGTCCGGGTGATAGGCGTCAAGAAACTCTTCAAGCAACTCCCAATCTTCCGCTAGTACGGCATCATCAAACACCGCGATGAGTCGTTCCCGATACGCACGGGTAATCCCCTGATAACGGTCGGACTCCCCTTGTTCGTGTGCTGACGATAACTCTGTTTCATACGTTGCTACTGCCTGCATGAGTGCCGCTACATCCCCATCGTCAGCAGTTGCTATCTGCTGTTCAAGCGCCTCTATTTCGATTGGATCTGATCGTCTGTCTGGCACCATTGATTCTCTCTACAGAAACCCTAGTCGTAATGCTTGTGTCTCAAAACTGTAATAGTAGCGTATGACAGCGACGTATGCTCTCAGTGTTACCATCGAATCACACGACTACAGGGGCGAGTTCTATCTCATGGGCGATGAATACGATACAGGTGAAGATGTCCTAAAATACGTAGCAATTGACCATATCTTAGCAATGAAGCAACGCCCACACGTTGTCGAGTACCTTTTAGAGACACTCCGAGATGGTGAGAACGTGAGCAAGGCAGAGTACGACCAAGCTGACCCGGATGTCTCCTGTGGGCTCCACTTCGATGTTAACCACCAACAGTTCGGATTCTGGGTTGGCGACCGTAGAGTCGAGATCGGGAGACGACCAACAAAGAGCGAATTGCGCTCAATCGCTGACGAACTTTCGGTGTAGTTACTTCCTCGTTCTCCACTCCAGCAACGACAAGTATGTGACCTGCATAAAGAGAGTTGAATGCGTCTCTCGTTTGATGACGGGACACTCCTTGTTGAAGACGCTCCTGAGTCTGTGCCGTATGCTGAGTGGGACGACCGTGTCGATGAGTACCGAGCACAGGCACACCATTACCGTGACATTCGAAAGTGGGTGACCGGATCTGATGGGCAAGCCAGCCTTGAACAGCCAATGGGAACTGTGGCTGAATTGGAAGACGAGGCTCGTGCGTACTCGAAGTTCCATCTCACGCCTTCTGTCGCTATCGAACCTCGTGATTACCAGCAGGAGGCACTCTCAGCGTGGCAGGATAACAACCGTCAGGGCAGTGTGATCCTCCCCACAGGAAGCGGAAAGACGTTTCTCGCCGTCCAAGCAATTGCTGACGCTGGTGTCAGCACGCTTGTTGTCGTTCCGACTATTGACCTGATGAACCAGTGGCACGCCACTCTCACGAACGCTTTCGGGAATCAACTCCCTGATGGAGTCGGCGTCTTGGGCGGTGGAAGCCACAACGTGACCAATATTACGGTGACGACCTACGACTCTGCGTACCGGTATATCAACGAGTACGGCGACCGGTTCGGACTTCTCGTGGTGGACGAAGTACACCACCTTCCGGCACCGACCTACCAACAGATCCCTGAGATGACGATTGCCCCGTATCGACTTGGACTCACAGCTACCTACGAGCGCGCTGACGGGAAACATGAAGAGCTAGCGGAACTGTTGGGCACGGTTGTGTATCGAGAAGGAGTCGACGAGCTTGCAGGGGAGTATCTCAGCGAGTACGAAACGCTCCATCTCAGCGTGGAACTCACTGATGAGGAACGGAAGCAGTATACTGAGGAATACCAGATTTACCGCGACTACGTCGACAGTCATGATTTTGATCTCTGGAAAGAGAGCGGCTATCAGGAATTTCTCAAGCGCACGTCATACGACCCGCAGGGACGACGCTCCCTCATTGCGAAGCAACGAGCCGAGAAAATTGCTCGGACTGCGGAAAAGAAACTCGATACGCTGGATAGTTTGCTGAAGAGACACCACGACGACCGTACAATCATCTTTACAGCGAACAACGAGTTTGCATACGAGATCTCTCAAGAGTTTGTTGTTCCCTGTATCACGCATCAGACCGAGACTGAGGAGCGAACAGAGATTCTAGAGCGATTTCGAACAGGAAAGTACTCGATGCTTGCTACCTCGCAGGTGCTGGATGAGGGAATCGATGTACCGTCTGCAAACGTGGGTATCATCCTCTCTGGAAGTGCATCGAAACGACAGTATGCACAGCGATTGGGGCGGATTCTTCGTCCAACGGATGATCGTCAACCCGCTCGACTCTATGAGATCATTACCGAGGATACGATGGAGACCTACGTATCTGAACGGCGACGGCAGGGGGTGAGCGCTAATGCTGACAGCTGACCTCGCCCGCTCACGTACGTACGAAGGAACTACCTCCCCGCTGTTCATCGACGCGGACGACCAGCAGTACCGAGAGACCGCTACAGAACTCATCCAGATCTTCAAGGAGCATCTCGGACAATCCAAGGGTAGGCTGGAGGAGACGATAGACGAACTCACTATCGCAGACACGGACTACAAGATCGTACAAGGGCTGGCGAAACTGCTCAAAGACGAATGTGAATTCGAAACCGTTGCACCAGTAGATCCACAGAAGATCCGGCAGCGGCTTTTTGAGAAAGCGAACGATTCGTACCCGATTGCACGTCAGCCCACGCTCGGTGAGGACACACAAAAGTTGGAGGTGTACAGTGCTGTTGCTGACCAGTTCGGAATCTCACTCGAAGACTGCTACCGAGGCATGTACGCCGATTTAGAGGAGAACAAGCGACTTGTACGATTTGGACACCGTACGTCCGATGAGTATGATGAGGCTGACGACGGGACGACTACGACACGGTTGACTGGAGATAGTGAGGAATCGTATGCTGAGGATACGATAACGGTCGATTGGCTTCTCACACGCTACAATCTCGCTCTGGCACAAGCAGTACTGTACGATGCGACAAAGATGCGAATACGAGTTTGGGACTCGTTTGCGACAGTCTTCAGCTACGTGAAACTGTTTGGGCTGATGCACCGCATCTATCCAATCGACGCCAACGGAAACCGTGTCTCCAGTACAGAAGTTGCCGACGGGTACGAGGCTATTCTGGATGGAGCAGCGTCTCTCTTCTCGAAATCGAGGAAGTACGGAATACGGATGTCAAACTTCCTTCCGGCTCTCCCATTGTGTGACCGCTGGGAGATGGAAGCCGACATTCTTGATGACGATGGAGGAGCAACGAGTCAAACGCTCTCGTTTGAACTTGACCACACGGACGAACTCTCCTCGCACTACTCGGCTCAGAGCGATTTTGACTCCGATGTGGAACGCACACTTGCCCAGAAATGGGGACGTGCCAACACTGACTGGCAACTCGTCCGCGAGGATGACGTACTGGACCTAGGAGCAGAGGTAATGCTCCCAGACTTCGCTATCGAACACCCTGATGGACGTCGAGTCATATTCGAGATTGTCGGATTCTGGACGCCAGAGTATCTGAATGAAAAGCTGGCGAAGATACGGAATGCTGACCGGGACAACCTCATCGTCGCCGTCTCTGAACGGTTGGACTGTTCGTCTGAAGATTTCGATGGACTGGATGACCGTATCTTGTGGTTCAAATCGGGTATCCACGTCTATGACGTGATTGAATTAGCGAAGGAGTACGCAGTTGAGTTCTCACCACGGCAATAGCGTTGATCTCGCCTATTACTTCCGCCGCACTCTCCTTAGTTATACAACAGCTGGGTGCGTATGCAAGCGTGGAACTTGGAATCCTGTCACACGCTCCACGTTCCTCATCACATCATGTCCAATGCAGTGTCGAAACTCGGTACGTGTCCATTCTGTGGGTCGGCTGTTCCAGCCGGAGCATTGCTCATCGAATATGAGGTTGAAGAGGGAACACGCCTCTTTGCGGAGTGCTACGAATGTGAAGAGCCGGTCCAGCCACAGTAGCTGTAACACGCACAAACTACTGTTCATGTCATACTGTCGAGTCACTATCACCTAGCTGCTACGGACACCATCACGCTGCGTATAGAACACGGCATAGATCGAATACATTCCGCCGCAGGCGAACTGCATTGGTGGTTAGAGAAATCTCCGCATGTGGAACGTTTCTCCTATTGAGCAGCTCGTAGCCTCTCGGGGACTACCGTGTGCTCTGTTATGAAGGCAACTAAGAATCCGATAAAACCGCCGACAATGAGAGCCTGAAACGGTGGGATGTACGCAGGGACGCCGAACGCCAGCGCAAGCCCAAGTGTGATCGGAGCAGCTATCATAACGACTCCAAACGCGACCAATGTCAGACGCTCTCTGTGCTGTTCAGAGTATTGGTCACGCAGTAGCCAGACAAACGGGCCAGCAAGAAGTGCTATAATGACTCCAATGCCAGCAATTGAAATCCATGGAATGGCACCCCTCTCCATGAGTTGCAGAACGCTCAAAAGAGCAAATATTCCAACAAAGAGGGTGTCATAGAACGAGTAGCACACTAAAGAGCAGGGTGAACGCTGAGGTGGATGAGTTTAGCGACCCTACAAGATGATCCTTCGATAGAGTCGTTCTTCAATGTCGCGGAAACCGAGACGCTAGCGTTGTTTGAGCATCTCTCCTTCGAGTTTCTCGAAGAGTTCGACGTGTTCGCCCCGGCGCAGACGGGGCGAACACGAGAGCACGAACCACCAGAGTTGATGCGTGGCTTCATCCATTGCTACTACCACGACATCTACGGCATTCGTCTCGTTGAGCGAGAACTTCGGAACACGCTCGTTTGGCTCAGCTGTGGCTTCGATCGACCGCCGTCCAGAGACGCAGTCGATCGCTTTCTCACCGACCTCGAACACGTCGTTGACGAGGTGTTCGACCGACTCGTCGAGCAGGCCGCCCGGCGCGGCCTGCTTGACTTGACTTATTGTATCGATTCAACCGATGTGAGGGCGATGCCCGCCGATCAAGACGCGTCGAAGTGCTACGATCCAACCGACGACGAGTACTACTACGGCTACGGCTGTACAATCGTCTCGACCGGGCAAAAGATCCCGATTAAAGCCGAGTTCACCGAGAGTAAGCAAGCGCCAGAGGAGACGGCGATGCGCGTCACGCGTGACGCGCTCGCCGTCACCAAGCCGATCTGGATGGTCGGTGACAGCGCCTACGACACGCTCGACTGGCACGACCACCTGCTGGCCGCAGGGGTCGTGCCAGTCGCCCCGTACAACGCGCGAAACACCGACGACCCGAAGGACATCGAGTACAGGGTCGAAGACCGCATCGAACAACACAGCGAGGACGTTCAGCTGAAGCAGTCCACGTTGGATGAGACGTACAACCGCCGGACAGGAGTCGAACGAACCAACGAATCAGTAAAAGACTGCGGCCTCGGGCGGACGCACGCCCGAGGCCGCGTCCACGCACGAGCACAGGTGTTTCTTGCCTTGTGCCTTCGCCTCGTCGTCGCAATCACCAACTACGAACGCGGAGACAATCCGGGAAGCACGATCATCACGGTGTGACAAGAAATCTATAACACGCCTATATAATATACAACGCGCGCTTTAGTCAGGATGCCGGCGTTGAATCGTTTATTCCAGTTATATGATTGATACGGGCCGGCATGGTTTTATCCCGCTGTTTCTACTTATTCCGAACGTGCCTGATGCTGTGTTAGCACAGTTGCTCAGTGTCTTTCTCTGGGCTACATTAGTGCTGTACGGCGGTGCCTCGTTATGGTGGCTCATACAGGTATTCATTCTTTCGTACGGCTGGCAGGACACGAACCAGACTGAAGTCGGATTGGACAATATTCAAGTCAGGGTTCTCACTATCGCTGCTGAAGAAACCGTACAGCGAACGGTGAGTTCTATTCCCGACGAGATTACTGACCCACTTGTCATCGCTGAGGAAGATATTGACATTGCCGGGGCTGACGTTCATGTCGTACCGGATGACTTCGAGTGTGCGGCACAGCGGAAAGGGCGCGCAATTGAGTGGGCCCGCCAACAGATTCCGTGTGAGAAGGAATACGTTCTGTATCTTGATGAAGACACCCTGCTCAGTGGCTTTTCAGGGTTGCCAGCAGCTGATATTATTCAACTTAGCGAGCATCCACTCCGGACCCACTCTCGGCTCACATATGTGTGTGAGATATTCCGTATCGGCTTTCAATTCGAGCAACGAGCGTTTCATCAAGTCGCCTATCCCGCGTACGCTTGGGGCGGGGCTGTTGCCGTACGGCATGAGTTAGAAGAGCAGATTACATGGAACGTTCCGTCAATCACCGAGGACACGACGTTCATCTGGCGTGCAGCCGCTCGCACGAATATTGACTACCGACTTGCGACAGTGAAAGCACGGAATCAAGCACCACCGACGCTCAAATCACTGATAAAACAGCGCCGTCGCTGGGTTTCTGGAACGATCCAAGATCGCAATCTTCTGCCGCGAAGGTATCAACCAGTCATTTTCACACGGATCGTAACGTGGGCACTGTCACCGGTTATCCCATTATTCGGTATCATCGCTTTCGTGTTTCCAGAAGCAATCCCATCGTCCAGTGTATATCTCTTGCTTTCCGCACTACTGTTTGGGATCGTTTTCCTATACATGATTTTCGGGCTCGTTGAATATCGAAAATATCCCGAGGTATGGTGGGCATATATTGTTGTCACTCCGCTTGCAGTGCTTGTCCATTCGCTTGGAGCCCTGTGGGGAATTATGCAACCAGTAGACGATTTCGAGGTCACTCAGAAGACCGCAGCAATCGACACGGGGACCATTGAGGAGCGTAACCCGGAGCTCACAGAAGACGAGTCCGAGTATGACACCAAGGCGGAAACCGAACCCGATGAGAACTGACTATTCTGCTACCCATGCTTCGTCCGAGTCAGCTTCAGTACAAACTTCGTCACCACAAGTGTTGATTCCGAAAACACCGTAGATTCCACAGGTCCCTGTTGTCGCACTAATAAGCAGGATTGCTGCCAACAGAGCCAGCGGCAATATTACGGAAACTCCTACCGCCACTTCAAGTGGGTATGCTATAAATACCCAGCCGGCAATAACAGCGGCAGACACCCCGAGGGGTACTCGAAGCAATCTATCTAATCGGCCAACGTTCTGATCTCGGTCTCCCATACCCATCATACGTACTGAGGCCGTTTAATCCCATGTTTTGTGCGGACGGAAGCTGTCTTAACGATTTTGTCGAGCTGGTTGACAAAGATCTCCCGCGCCTGACTCCATAGTATTCTATTAGGTACTTTTCGCCATTAGGACTAATCCGATATTGATGCTGCCTGTATCAGACGATTCGAGGAGCCCGAGAGGGGCATGCCAACCGTTCTATGACACCCTGCAACAAATACAAACACAAGGAATTGCCCCATGAAGTGAGAAAGCGACTTCATTACGGCCCCCCTCGGGTATGTGTGTGAAATCGTGAGCCGGATTTGAATTCGGTTAGCTCCGCGATCCGATTTTCAAGCTCTTTGATTTCTCCACGGAGCTCTTTCGCCTCGTTCCCCTCTGTAGCAGCCAGCTGGTCTTTCAGCCCCTGCAGCCGTGTTTCTTTGTGTTCCTCGTCAACCTCGGCCTTCCGGACATATGCTGACTCTTCGATATCGTACACATCACTATCAGATAAGGGTGTGACCTCAATTGCATCGTCCACTTTGCTCCGGTCGACGCCCAGCACGCGCTCACGCTCAATCCCGGCTTCTTCCAGCGTCTCCAGTACCTCTTCATCGGGTTTGAGCGACCGATTTCTGCGTGTCGTCCGTTGGACGGACCCAAACGGTCCAGAGACGGGTTGATCGTGATGGAGCCGGCTGAGAAGCACATCGCTCACATCCTTCCGGAGGTCGTTTCCGTTCCGTTGGACATCCGAGAGTAGCGTGTAGAGATTCACCAGCACGTCCGTATCCATCTCATCGAGAGTGGTTACCTCGTGTCGCTCCAGTACATCAACCAGCAAGAGTGCATCCGCATATACGTCCAAGTCTGGCTCAGTTCGTTCTTTCTGCTCACTCTCTGTCTCGTCCCCAGCGTCGAGAATCTGGGTAGTGGTCGGTCCGTCCTTTTCGACGATCACGCTGGCATCCTCATCGATCTCAAAGCGTGGATGGAGACTCCACACCGCTGGGTAGGGGTCCGCATTGGGTGGGAGTCGGTCTAACTCAAATCCCGCCTCGGAGTCAGTAATCCGACGATATAGTGTTTCGAATTGATCCTGCTGGAGCGGCTGGGAGTCACCGCTGTGTGTAAACCGGATCACGACACGGTGCTCTTGGACATCCGTGATCCGGAACCGGTCGTGTGACAGCGGCGTCCGGAGAGTGGCTCCCTCTGGCAACTCATCCAATCGCTCGATGAGATTATGCCAGCTAACTCGGAACGACATACCTGCATAGAGAGGGTCAGGTGCTAAATGTTTGCGGGCACTTCAAACTGGAATCATAAGGAAGCCTTCGGTCAGCGCATCTAGTGTGTACCGGCCAGAAACTTACTCCGAGTCGACCTCAGCGATGTCTGCTCGGCGGCGGGCAGCCTGTTCGAGGACAGCAAGCATCTCGGTGCGTTTCTCATCAGGGACGTTACGCCACTGCTCACGGTAGCTATCGACAAACTGGTCGAACTCCTCAGCAAATGTCGCTTCAGGGTCATTAGATGCCTGAATCCGAGCAATCGCGTCCTGCCAGAGATCTCGTGTCACCCCGCGCTCAAACACGTAATCGATCAAGAGGGTTGCGTCGAACGAGAATTCGCGGGTGCGTTCTTTCACCTCCCACTCGTCACTCGTGAGGTGGTAGCGATAGCGGGTCCGAATGTGCCAGCGCGCAGGTGTTGGCCCCCCAGCCATTGAGGCAGCTAACAGTGGAGAGGGGTGCCGTTCAAGACGGAAACTGAAGCTCAGTCGATCACATCGGGTTAGAGTAAGCGTCTGCTTGGAGAGGATGTGCAATCAACCCAAGCAGACAGCGAGATAGAGGAAGAGCACCTGCTTAATTTTGTCGTCAACAGCCTCGAAGGAGAACTTCCGGTAGACCTCGACGAGAACGTAGAGGTCACGACAGAGACATTGTACGAGGTCCTCGCCGGCGCCAGCGCCGGCGGGACCTCAATCAATCACGTCTGCGAAACGACCGATGACTCACCGCACGCCAATACCGTCCGTGGACATCTCACCGATCAGTTCGAGCTTGACTCGGTTGAGGCGGTTGGAGACACGCTGCTTCAACGAGATACGCTCGAGACACTTCCGGATCGACCGGTGGAGGTCTGCGCAGACCTCCACCTCGATCCCTACTACGGTGACGAGGACGAAACCGAGGCTCTGTACTCCTCACAGGCTAAGCGTGGAACAACAACGTTTCACGCCTATACGACGCTCTACGTGCGGGTACGCAACAAGCGGTACACGCTGGCGGTTCGCCAGCTCGTCGCTGGCGAAACCACCAGCGATGTCCTCGGTGAGTTTCTGGAACTTCTTGACGGCCTTGACCTCAGCGTCAAGGCCGTCTACCTTGATCGCGGATTCTACAACAGCACCTGCCTCAAACTGCTGTACGCGCACAACTACGCCTATGCGATGCCAATCGTCAAATGGGGTGAGACGATCCAAAACAAACTCAACAGGGGCTGGAGCCGCGAGATCAAACACGATCTCGCTGGCGAGGTAACGTTTCCTGTGTTCATCGACTGCGTCTACCAGCAGGGACGATACGACGAACACGGGGTGGCGCGTCACGGCTACGCCGCTGACGCGCCGTTCATCAACACGCCACGAGATGCACGAGAACACTACAGCAAGCGCTTCGGCATTGAATCAAGCTACCGATTAGCCAAGCAGAGCCTCGCTTTTACCAGTTCTCAGGACGCTGGTCTGCGGCTAGTAATGTTTGTAGTGAGCCTGCTTCTCCAGAACAGCTGGCGGTATCTGCATTGGAGGTACGTGGCGGCGCCCCGCCGCGGGGGGCGCCGCCTCTGGAGATGGCCGTTCACGGAGTTCTGTGAGATGGTGCTGCGGGCCGCTTGGACAGCGCTTGGTGTGCGCAGGGCTGTTTCAGCGAATCAACCATTAGACGACCGGTTCTTCCGGTAGCTGTCCACCGATCCGGACAGGGATCGTGAGTGGCGACGCTGTCGCGTCGGCGGCAGTCCGCCGCCGACAGCGACGCTCCACTCCGAAGACCATGCTCACCAGCGCTTCGGAGACGCTCCACGACCAGTTCGATCTGGTTCACCGCCATCAGACAAGATTACGCGGCTGTCGATGTGATCGACTGAAGCTCTCTTCATTGAACTCCCACCATGCGCCACGCTCCCGAATTTTCCTGACTGTCAATCCATCCGGCAGCGAGATATCACTCGTCGTCACCAGTCGAAGTGCATCTTCCCGATCCTCAATACGCCCTTGCGAGGGATCGGACTTCTTCATATCTTGGGATAGTCACACACTCACAAAGCTGTTATCCAGACTCTCAGTCTAACCTGATCGGAATGATTAGAGAGTCTCTGACAGAAAACAGAGAGTTCATTCGGAGGATGCTGAATAGAGGGCGCGAATGTGGTGCGAACCGAGGCCGATCTACGTGAGAGAGTGATCGGTCAGTACAAACGACCTACGTATCGGGTGTTGACTCTCGATACTGGTTTTGTGTAACTGTGTATCGGTGATGGGCGATTATCGTTCCGTCAGGCCGAACTGTCGAGTTGCGGATGACGCCGTCGTACTGACCACCGTGCGCAGAAATGTACTTCTCCACCGCCGCCCGCGACCTATCGTTGCCGTCCTGTACAGGAACGGCGACGAGGTCGAGGTCGAGACGCTCGAAGGCCAGTTCGAGCATCGCATCTGCCCGTTCACCGGAGTATCCGTTACCCCAGAACTGCTTGCGAAGCCAAATCGCAGGTTTCCCTGTTCGGGTTTCCCAGTCGATGATGAGGCCGCCCGACCCAGCGATTTCGCCAGCCCCCGGTTCACCCTCCTCTGGTTGAATGACATACTCTGCCCGTGTTCCGTCTTCCCACTTGGATTCGAGTTCAGAGAGGTAGTCCGCCGTTTCCTTCACAGTGTTATGAGGACCCCATGGGAGGTACTCTGTTACTTCCTCGATTCCTGATTCGTGGTGAGAACACAATTCATAGTATTCGAAGGCATCAACTGTCTCGTGGCAGAACCGTCGCAAATGGAGACGTTCCGTTTCGATCTCCTCCGGAAACAACATATCGACGACTACCTGAAAGGAGTATATAAGACCAACGCTGAGTTCGCAAGCACACTCTATCGGCTTATTCAGAATTCAGTTGGGGAAAATAACGCAGTTCTCGTGCTGACTGCATCCTCTACATCTTGCACAAGGTTCTTCTCGGTTACTCGACAAACCGTCAGCTCCGTTGAGCCACCTCACCTCTGAATTGCTCACAGGGCATCAACGACGAGTGCTAAACCGTGCCGTGTATTCAGCGCAGAGTTTGTATCACCCCTGAAAAGTCTCAGCAGAGCCGGGAGGATCAATAGAACCAATGAGGGTCAAATCGCGCACTACTGACCGTTCCACGTAAGTGACTCCACGGTCGGAAAGGTGTCTCTCGCTGTGTGGGGCGGATTATAGTACCGGGATTTGATCTCGTAGTACCCAAACTCAGGTAGGATTCGAGCACATGCCTGTGCCAACCCTTCGTCTGCTGTGTGCGTGATGACTCGGATACGGGCATTCTGCTCAAACAGTCGCACCGCAAGTGCGACTATCGATGCATCCCGCCAGTTATTCGTCACTGGATACTTGCTTCGCTGATTCAGGAAGTCATCCGTAAGATGTTGCGCCTGTGTAACCGGATCGGCCACCGACTCAAATTGCTCATCTCGATTCGCAGTCAGGGGTAGTGCAATCCGGATCCATCCGTCTACAACTCCGGCATCCAGATATGGATTCACCGCCGGCACCGTCCCATAATCCGTCAGTTCACGATAGATCGACGCTGGCACCCACAGTTCCGTGTCGGCTTGTTCTACGGCGATCTGCAACGAGTCAAGAAGCGGATTCGGTGACTTGCCCAGACTACGAAAAATCACCGCATCAACGATATTGGCCGTGTACATTAGCTTATCGCTCAGTCAGCAGATCGTCGTCCTCGTCGACGACATCGTCTGGTGTGTACGTCGTTGGATCGGAATCATCACCCAGATCGTGGATATCATAGAGGGCTTCCAGAAGGTCGTAGGTCGTTCCGTGTGAAAGATCGGTGAGACTCGCAATTTGCCGGACTGTGATGTCACCCACGCTGTGAGATTTAATCATATCATGAGCCAGTGCAAAAGTCACCAGCCCGTGCTCATCGCGGACACGCGCGATAACAGGGTACTCGGTGGCGTGTGCGACGACCGCAACGAGTTCAGGCGTAATCGACACTTCCATCCCCCGAATCGTCAGCTGTAACTCGAACTTCTCTGCTTCGTATCGCTTCGGATTGCTCTCATCCTCGATCTCAGTGATGAGCCCCGCCTGTGCTAATTTTCCCAGATACTCGTAAACCGTCTTTTTCGAAATCGTACTCAGGTCGACGAGTTCAGGTGCAGTAATAGCTGGTGAATGGCGAATCGCAGTATAGAGCGTAGCAAGGTCTGGATTCGTCAGTAGCTCAGTAAACGTCGGCACCCCAGTGATCGGTGCGATACTGTTGTCCACGCCCCGAACGTGCTCCGTTTCGTAGCTCATTGTATAGTGTTACGAAACTCGAAACTATAAGCGTTTGCCCAAACCATCTCTCACCGAGCCGCTCATCATGTCTAGACTCGTGTGTTCTTGTGGCCAAGCACAGTGTGTCTGTCCGACTCTTGTCAAGATCCGCGTGCAAGATACTGAGAAGAGTAGTAGGATAGTCTCAGGGTGTCATACAACGTTTCCCATACCTGTTAGCACCGCCCCGAATCAGTCAATTCAAGGGAGCCACGTATCGATGCCGAACACCGACCTCTCCACAATATGTCAGCAGCGGCGTGCAAGATACAGAGGGTCGGGCTTGTTTAGTCGCGTGAGATCACGGTTGTGAGTGGCTGACGGCTACCCCAAGACAGTTATCTACACCTTTCAAAATGAGTAGTATGAATAGAAGGGCCTTCCTTTCGACTGGGTTGGTGCCTCTTTTGAGCGGGTGTGCGTGGTTCGGCATTGGTGAAGAGCCGGGTGGCGATCTCCATGTTCGGAATCGTGATTTTACGGGACACACCGTCGAAATCGAAATCACTCCGACCTCTTCAGGTGCCACAGTTTTCGAGAATAGTATTTACGTTGAGGAAGGGCAGACGGTAGAAGTAGAGGAAGCATTTGGAGGCGGTTCATTCGACGTAGATGTTGCTCTCGATGATGGAAGACGAGAAGAGTTCGGCCTGAACGTCGGCAGCTGCCCGAACATCCGACTGAGAGTGGTAATTGGAGAAGACAAACTGAGGGTTGAGCAGTCGTACTGTACCTGAGCAGTCTTGAATCTGGTTGTACCGTCGAAACATCACTGAGCGATACGCGCTGTGTATCTCGCATGGCTATCGAAACACCTTCTTAAACTGGTAGATCTCTTAGTGTTCAACATGCACCCTTCAGCGACCAGTTGTTTCAGGTAAGAACCTATCTGAAGAAGAGGATTTCAACAGAGCCTGCTATTCCGAATCGAATTGGGGAATAGACGCTCGTATCATTTGGTCGTGCCTATTCATTTCAGAGTCTGCTCCAACGCGACGATGGTGTAATTCGTCTCTCACAGCTAGCTGTAGCCCTATCTCATACTGGTTTGCGGCTTCTGACTTCTCGATTACCTCGTCATCATCTCCCTCAAATGTTCCCCGGACATACTCATTGAGCAGCCTCCACTGGCTTGTGTTGAGCTCTCGCTGTAACTCATCTGCGCTGGGGATTTCAAACAACTCGGTGTTAGAGTCAATCAAAACAGGATCTGGTGCGCTTCCAAAGTGCTGTTTGCCTTTCTTGATGCCGCCACAAAGTGCTCGACGGAAAGCAAGGGCGTTATCATCAGCTTGGTCACCAACCATCTCCTCAGGGTCAGCAGCACGCTCGTTCAGCCAAATATAGAG
Organism: Halorubrum tibetense; assembly: GCF_055396225.1. Classification (NCBI taxonomy): domain Archaea; kingdom Methanobacteriati; phylum Methanobacteriota; class Halobacteria; order Halobacteriales; family Haloferacaceae; genus Halorubrum; species Halorubrum tibetense. The sequence continues at coordinate 2,630,885 of NZ_AP043742.1, read as the reverse complement.
AAACTCGATTATGTCCGCTGCTGTCTCTTCTGAATCCTTAACTTCATCAAGTGTGCGACGGCGCTCCTTTTCTGTCCAGTGTTGATTCAGCTCTGCGAAGTCAGAGAGAGCTGCAGCGACTCGGTTTCGGATTGCTGCGCGCCTATTAGCTGCTGACTGTCTATGTTCATAATCAATCTCTCCCCGGAGCCATTCCTTGTCCTTATCGGTGAGAAATCCACGGGTATCTGCGCGCGACATTCGTAAGTGATGATCCGGCTAAGGTCATATATAAATATCCTCGCTAACAGCGGTGAGCACCCCATTTGTAAGTGAAATATATCTTAACAACAATTTAACTAACTCAGCGGTGTGTGTCAAATATAATATCAAAGTAAAAGTACGTAAGTCTGTTTTTGTTGACGCGAAGTATAAAAGAAGTCTAGAATGTAACCGCTGGGGTGATTTGACGTTAGAAGCTCACTAAACGCGAAGTTCCCGGTTCGGCGGTTAACCCAAATCGCGATGTCACGAAACACACCAACATCGCGGACCAAGCAGCATAGCACGTCAGCGTCAGTCGACGAACCCTCTCACACAAGGCTAGAGGCGATCACCCCCGAAAAAGCGATTGAGATGTTTAGCGATGCTAGGATTCAGGAACTCCGCCCGTCATCTCAGTATCAGTACGAATCCGCACTCGGATTCTTCGCAGAGTGGTGCGACAAGCAAGGAATGGACAATCTGAACGACCTTACCGGGCGGAAACTCCACCAGTACCGTATCTGGCGACGTGAGGACGGAGCAAAAAAAGTAGATAGGCTAAGCCAATCCACTGAGAAGACTCAACAGACATGTGTGCGCCAGTTCATCAAATATTGTGAGCAGATCAACGCGGCCCGTCCGAACCTACACGAAACGGTGGTTATCCCGAATGTATCTGAGGAGGATGAGGCGCGCGATGAAGCCCTAGATGGAGATCATGCTCAAGAGATATTGGATTGGCTCAATGACTACCACTACGCGTCGTTGGAGCATGCGGTTTGGACCTTGTTAGTGGATACCGGTGCCCGTACGGGGACGGTTGTCGGACTCGATATTGACGACTATCGTCCAAATGGAGACCCACCCCATCTCCGTGTGCGCCATCGGCCCGATACGGGTACTAACCTCAAGAATGGTAAAGGAGGCGAACGGCTGATCGCACTAAGCCGAAGCGCCTGTACGGTCATCGATGACTACATCGAAGTTAATCGACCAAGCGTCACCGATGACCACGGGAGACAACCCCTACTAGCAACATCACATGGTCGCATTAGCAAAAGCACAGTCAGGAAGTATGTCTACAAGTGGACAAGGCCGTGTGCGACTGGGAATGAATGCCCCCACAGCAGAGACCCTGATGAATGTGAGGCTACGAAAGCTGGTTCAGCCTCAAAATGCCCATCGACCAAATCACCGCATACAATTCGGCGAGGATACATCACCCACCAACTCAAAACTGGGGTTGAGCAGCCCATCGTTGGTAGCCGATGTGATGTAACAGCCGACGTACTGGAGCAACATTACGATGGTCGGGATGAGCAGTCGAAAATGGAGGTCCGGCATCGTGCACTAACAAACGCTCAGCGCGATCACTCTGGATACGGAAGTTAACGAAGTTCTAGCTGACCGCCTCAGACATTATTATTCTCTGTGAGGGTGTCATAGAAGTCGTCTCACACCTACACAGGAATCGCTCAGTACAGAGCACTCACGAATCGGTCAATACAGGTTGCACACGTACCGCGATCAGCAACTACCTCTCAGAAGTCTATTAGAAATACTGTGTGAGATACAGAGGATGAGTGCAGCGCGAAACTTCTTGCACTCTGTTTCGCATGATTAATTGGTCACGAAACGTCGAGGTATTATCTAATCTATTAATCAGAACAGGAACGGATGTCAGCATGACGTTCAATCGTTTCTATTTCGATCGCTGCGCGGGTAGGTTGGCTTGTCAATAGGCTTGGCTGCTGTACTCGTAGAATAACCCTGTTTACGTATGGCTCTTCGAGTTCATTCGGCCACTCCTCGAATGGAAATCGAAAGACCAATCGATCATCATCGATCTCTATTTCCGGGCACCATCCCTTTCGGGTCCCTTGGGGGACGAACTCTCTTGTTGACGCGCACACTCCGAGAAATTCGGTATCTGGGTCAAAATTAACGGCCTGTTCTATTGCAGGCTCAATCCCTTCAATATGTGTATTGAGCGCAGTTTTAGCTTCTTCTGGTGTTGAAAACACGGCTGCTTCGAAGGGTGAGTCCTGCCATCTCTCTGAATCCTGTTCAAAAATAGGTTCCCGAAGAGTCAGTGAAGTGGTACTTCTAGAGGATGAGAGACGACCAAGACATCCTGATGTCGTAATCGAGACAGTCGCTGCGGTGGCGAGAAACGCCCGTCTGGAGGACATATGGGGAATTACTAACTTCTCAAACAAATGTCTTCAGATTTGGCTAATTCTAAGTGGTTTCGTCGATAATAAAATCTACGCTGCAGGCAACTTCTCTTTCGTAGAGTGAGTTCACATAGTGCTGTATTCGCGCTGTGTATCTCGCACGTCTCTCAGAACATCTCTCTGAGCTGGCAGAACTCTCGGCGGTCAATAAGCAGTTCTCATTGACCGGCTGTTTCAGGCGAGAATATATCTGGAAAAGAGGATTTCAACAGAGCCTGTTAAACCGGGGTAAGAGGGGTCTCACGTCGAAGAAAATCATTAAATTCGCTAGAACCAGTCGATCACATCGACAGGCGCGTGATCTGGTCTGATGGCGGCGGATCAGATCGAACTGGTCTTGGAGTGTCTTCGAAGCGCTGGTAAGCGTAATCTTCGGGATGGACCGTCGCTGTCGGCGGCGGACCGCCGCTGACGCGACAGCGTCGCCACTCACGACTGCTGTCCGGACCGGTGGACAGCTACCGGAAGAACCGGTCGTCGAGTGGTTGGTTCGCTGGAACAGTCCTACGCACACCAAGCGCTGTCCAAGCGGCCCGCAACACCATCTCACAGAACTCCGTGAACGACCACTGCCAGAGGCGGCGCCCCCCGCGGCGGGGCGCCGCCACGTACCGCCAGTGTAGATACCGCCAGCTATTCTGGAGCAGTAGGCTCACCACAAACATCACCAGCCGTAGCCCAGCGTCCTGAGAACTGGTGAATGCGAGGCTCTGCTTGGCTAATCGGTAGCTCGACTCGATGCCGAAGCGCTTGCTGTAGTGCTCTCGGGCATCCCGTGGCGTGTCGATAAACGGCGCGTCAGCGGCGTAGCCGTGACGCGCCACCCCGTGTTCGTCGTATCGTCCCTGTTGGTAGACGCAGTCGATGAACACAGGGAACGTTACCTTGCCGGCGAGATCGTGTTCGATCTCGCGGCTCCAGCCTCTACTGAGTTCGTCTTGGATCGTTTCACCCCACTTGACGATCGGCATCACGTAGGCGTAGTTGTGCGTGGACAACAGCCCAAGACAGGTGCTGTTGTAGAATCCGCGATCGAGATAGACGGCCTTGACGCCGAGGTCAAGGCCGTCGAGGAGCTCGAGAAACTCACCAAGGACGTCGCTGGTGGTGTCGCCAGCGACAAGCTGGCGCACCGCCAGCGTGTACCGCTTGTTGCGTACCCGCGCGTACAGCGTCGCGTACGCGTGAAACGTCGTGGTTCCCCGTTTCGCCTGTGAAGAGTACAGCGCTTCTGTTTCGTCTTCATCGCCGTAGTAGGGGTCGAGGTGGAGGTCTGCACAGACCTCCACCGGTCGATCTGGAAGCGTCTCAAGCGCATCTCGTTGAAGTAGCGTGTCGCCAACCGCCTCAACGGAGTCAAGTTCGAACTGCTCGGTGAGATGTCCTCGGACGGTGTTGGCGTGTGGCGAGTCCTCGGTCGTTTCGCAGACGTGATTGATCGAGGTCCCGCCGGCGCTGGCGCCGGCGAGGACCTCGTACAACGTCTCTGTCGTGACCTTGACGTTCTCGTCGAGGTCTATCTCAAGCTCTTCATCGAGGCTGTTGACGACAAAATTAAGAAGATGCTCTTCTTCTATCTCGTTGTCTGCTTCGGTAGGTTCCACACTCTTCCCAAGCAGACACTTTCACTCAAACCCGATGTGATCGACTGAGAACTGCTTTCCTCGGAACCAGCAGTCGACGCGATGAAGTCTTGAAGATCGGCAAGTTGATCTTGGCTCATATCACAGAAGTCTGGATTCAGTTGAGGAAACCAGTCTAATATTTCACTCTTCCTTTCGCGCCCACCCGTTTGGGCCTCTCCCAAGTGAACTAACGCCTTTACTACTGTAAGAGGGAGCTGTGTATCGTTGCGGTAGTGTGTACTCTGCCGGAAAAATCGATCTGCCCCATGAGTAGTTTGGAGTGTCCAATTCGGTCCGTCAATGTAAAATCCGGACTTGTCCGTGTTCGCCGAGTACTTCTTCAAATACGCATAGGTCATGGTAGTATATCGTGTCAGTTCACCTATTTAAAACCTGTCCGAAGCCGGCTGTGCTAATCTTATATTAGGACGCGTCCGATTACAATCTGGACATCCTGAAATGGCGCGGGGATCCCCGCGCCACCCGCGGTCGAGAAGAGAACGCAAACCTGAGGCATGAATTCAGCACTCGGTCGCTATTGATTTCGCCCCGTCATTCGTGAATCAACTGCTCAGTAGCGATATGAAATGAGCACCGAGGCAACTACCTGATGGAGGTAATATCAGTACTGATATGTGAGATATAGTAAATATGTACGTAGAAGAATATTAACTAAAGTAAAATAATAACAATCAGTTTTAATATAATGAGTGTCTAGTCATAGCATGGAACATGGGACTGTTAAGCAGCTCCAAGTGTGCGTATTGTGACGGTAAAAACCCTGATAACAAATGTAACGGATGTGGGTTAAAAGTCCATATGAAGTGTGCTCACCGGAAAGGTCACTTGCAAACCCGTGAAGAAAGCGGTGGGCTTCTTAGTTCAAGTACCACCCATTATAGGTGGAATTGTCCGAACTGCCCACGTACTTCTGAGTGGAAATCGTAGACTAGAGTGGCCAGCTCCCTTCCATCACCGATTTTTGAGCGCTGATGGAATGAAAGCCTGCTAAGTCCCCAGTGCCAACCGACCGATATGCGTCTGCAAGACTCGCGCTGTGTATTTCGCACGGCTATCGAAACACCTTCATAAACTGGTAGATCTCTTAGTGTTCAACATGCAGCTCTCATCGACCGGGTGTTTCAGGCGATGATATATCTGAGAAATAGGATTTCAACAGAGTCTGCGCAGTAGAGGATTGACCGTTAAAATTCGTCGTCGGAACTAACTCCATCGATTTCAATGATCTCACCGTCTCCTACATCCAGTTTCTGACGGAGCGCTTCCAAGTGCTCATCTGCCTCGTCGCGGAGTTCGCGAGCTCGTTCCAGATTGAATAGATTCTGGGGTTGGTCGGGTAAGTTTGATTTAGTGCCCGGCACATGTGGGAGTGTGCCAGAACGTCTTGACGGTCGTCTCGCTGAGTTCAAGCGGCAGCTTGACCGGCTGCCCGAAGCTGAGACGCCACCCCCGACGACACTACAGGTGCTCGGGCGCGGACAATTGGAGCAGGACTGGCAGCGATTACTGTTTCATTTCCTCTCTCCGGAGAGACCGCATGGACTCGACCACGCCTTCTTAGAGCACCTGCTGACTACTCTTGCCGACCACGACGAGGTAGAGTATACGTTTTCTCCGTTTGATCTCACAGATATTCGTGTCGAAACAGAGATACAGACATCGAACGAGCGGCGACCGGATGCAGTAATGTGGGTTCAAGACGAGTGGTTCATCTGCTGGGAACTCAAGGTCACCGCGGCTGAAGGCAGTGGCCAAACCACTGATTACGTTCAGGCAGAGGACTTCAACGGCATTGACCTCACGAAAGACGGTGTCCCAACCGAAAATCACCACTACATTTACCTCGCTCCCAGCGAGGCATCGCCGCCGACGGCTGATGAGTTCGTACCGGTTTCGTGGGAGTGGATGTCGTCCGGGCTCCAGTCGTTTCTTACGGCCGGTCACGGGAAATATCCGGCTGAGACGACTGCACAGCTCAATAGCTTCATACGGACAATCAGGAGCGAATTACAGATGACAGAATATCAAGAAAATCAACAACAAAAGGCGGAATTGTACTTTGATTATTACCACGAGATTCGGGAAGCCGAGTCTGCCTTCGACAGTCAATGGGATGAATACGCGGACACGTGGGGGACACGTCTTGCCGAGTCGCTTGATATTGCCGAAGTTATTGAGCTCCCGACTCAACCTGCGAATCAAGTTGCCGTCGAAATTACGAAACCGAACGGCGAATCTGAGCGCTGGATGTTCCGGCAAGGGGGTTCAGACTGGGCTGGACTCGTTAAGGAAGGCTGGTGGCTTGACAAAGCTGATCTTGCCCCGATTTATGCCAAGCCCGATGACAAAAGTGGTGCTCGAATTTCTCTCTTCCACCGGTTAGAGCAGAACCGCAGTAAGGCAGTGGAAGATCAGACACTCGAACTCCAGCTGTGGCACGGAACTGGCAATAGCGACCAATTCATGTACGATTTCAAGGACCGGATTGGTAAAAAGATCGACAAACATGCCAGTGAGATCCCCCCAACAACAGAAGCCACCGGGCGACGAGGGGGACCAGTTGCACTCTCCTATGATATCCCGGTTGGTGACCACGATGGGTTCTTTAATGCGTATACAGCGGCGTTACACGACGCATTCCTCGATATCGTGATTGAGTATCCGAAACTAATCACGTTGATCGAAGAAGCCTTCGAGGAGTCACTAGAAATATACGAGTGACGGTTGCGTCACTGGTGCGCTGCGTTTTTGTCTTACGCCATTCGTGAACTTCGGTATGAACCCAGATGGCGCCCGTGGAGTGTTGCTCGGACTTGCATGTGGGGATGCCCTTGGACGGCCAGTTGAATTCATGTCCGCTGATGCAATCACCGCAGAGCACGGGCGTCTCGACGAAATGGTTGGTCACGGCACGTGGAATCAACAGGCCGGAACGATCACCGATGACACCGAACAGGCGCTATGTATCGCACGCAGCGTAGTTGAAAAGGGAGGGTTTGACCCGGCCGATATCGCTACCCGATTTGTTGCGTGGTACGACAGCGATCCGTTCGATATCGGGCGCATGACGATGCAGTCACTCAGTCGACTCAAACACGGTGATGAGTGGAACGAGGCGGGCAAGCAGGTTTGGGAAGCTAGTCCTGAAGGGCAAAATGCCGGGAACGGGAGCGTGATGCGATGCCCGCCGCTCGCTGTCCCGTACGTGACGGACAGAGAGCAGCTTGTTGAGGTGAGTCGAGACTCCTCGCGGATCACTCACGCCGATCCGCGGTGTACCGACGGGTGTGCTATCCTTACCCTCACGGTGGCTGGCCTGCTCCAAAATGTAGACAAGCCGCTACAGGATGCGCTTGACCACGTCGCCGGCGTACCCGAAGAGCTCATCGCCGCGCTCGAACCCATCGCTCGTGGAGCGTCACCTGACCTCCAGACATCCGGATACGTCGTCCACTCCCTCCAGACGGCGCTCTACGATGGGTTGCACGCTGATTCTGCCACGGAGGCAATCGTGACAGCCGTGAATCGTGGTGGGGACACCGACACTATCGGGGCGATTGCGGGCGCCGTCGCTGGGGCACGATTCGGCGCCTCCGATCTCCCCAACCGATGGCTCTCGGCTATCGACGAGACGGATGAACTCAACGCGCTTGCGGACCAGCTGGCCGAGCTGGCGTAGCATCTTCTTCCATCAATGTCGTCGCCCAAAGCCCCCAAATTCGGCCTCGGTCCCGATCCGTCATCGCTTTCTATACCGGTTTACTGATGGTTTCATGAGCAACAGACGGCGATTCATAACGGGGCTACTTGCTGCCGGGTCGGCTGCCGTCGCCGGCTGTGGGGACACTGAGAATGGTGGTGCAGAACCGGCTGAAGAATCCGATCCTAACGCCGAGTTAGAAGCCGAGCCAGAACCCGACGAAAGCCAACAGGATCAGGTGGCCGCAACGCTCCAGACAAGCAAGGGCGCTATCGAGGTCGAACTTTACGGTGATCGCGCACCACGGACAGTCGACAATTTCGTCAGGTTGGCGACAGGCTCACGCGAGTGGACCGACCCCGAAACCGGAGACACCGTCACCGGAACTCCGCTGTACGAGGACGTACTGTTTCACCGTGTTATCGACGGCTTCATGATCCAGACCGGCGACCCGACCGGCACTGGTCGTGGGGGACCCGGATACATGTTCGATGATGAGTTCCACGAGGAACTCCGTCATGACGGACCGGGCGTGCTCTCGATGGCCAACTCCGGCCCAGACACCAACGGTTCACAGTTCTTCATAACGCTTGAGGCGACACCACATCTCGACGACCGACATAGCGTCTTCGGCCAAGTCACGGCTGGACTGAACGTCGTTCGTGATATCGGCTCAGTCGAAACTGAGGGGGATGACCGACCAGTTGACCCCGTTGCCCTCGAATCAGTTGGTATTGAGTAACAACACAGTGTTCGGCGTGTCGTGAAATTTTGAGAGCTCGGTAATTGGGATTATCGACTCCATTATGCTGTCTCTCACAGATTGGCTTACACTAGAAACCGCCACTCATCGAGACAAGCCAGTCACGTCGATGAATCCAGACGTTGTTCTGGAAGGGTATCGCTGATAGCAACGTCGTGTCCAGCGACATACGCGTTCAGTTTGGCTGCAATTGGTGACTCACGAAACTCTTCGTCGCTGTATCCCGCGGCTTCAAACACATCCATGAGTGATGAGGCGGACTGGAGTTTGTACTTCTGGTGGTACTCTTCAGCGGGGTAAAATCGCGACAGACGTTCGATTCGTGTTTCGACTCCATCGGCGGTGAGCCCCCGTGTCGTGAGAAACTCATCAATAGCCGCTCGTTGGCTTGCTGTCGCAGCAAGGACGACGTTCTGATACTGCGTCTTTCCGGTCTGATGGTGCGGATTGTGCGACTCAAACACCAATTGGAGAATATCCCGATACGTCACCGTGTTCGGGTCGAACTCAACTTGGAGAATTTCGGTATGATCCCCCAGAGAGTGGTACGTCGGGTCGTGTTTTGTCCCTCCGGCATACCCGACGCGGGTTCGAATGATGCCATCAATTGCCCCGAACTGCGCATCGGGCCCCCAGAAACACCCGATTCCAAATGTTGCTGTCTCAGTCGTTTCACTGTCCACTGCACGCCGGTCGTACTCGCGTATTTGTGTCTTTGTGAGTTCCATTGGCATCACTAGTCGAGAAGCACGTCGAAGTGCGGCACGTGGGTCCCACCGCATTAGCACACGTACTGGCCACACGCATATATGCTAACTGTTGACGTGTCTCTTTCATCGGTCGGCTAACAAACGGCACCCGACGAACCGTTTCCCTCAGTTGCCGAGCTTTTATTATGTGACAAAGGTCACATATCCTGTGCCACTCCCCCAAGCGAAGTCCTCCGAGCGGCTCTATGACGCAGTGGCAGATTACGATCTCGTTATCACGCCTGACGGGCCGCTCGCCAGCACCCTGAATCGTCAGTTAGATCGACCACACCTCGGCTCGTTTGCTATCCCACCTCGCCGACACGCAGTCGGGCGCCGAGAACAAGCCGAGGATCGGCTTGCATTTCTCGAGATGGTCAATCACGACACTATCTCGTGGAAGCGAAGCGCCTATGCCATCGGAAACATCCTCCAATGCTGGGAGCATCAGGGGACTCACGAAGCGATTCTGGAGTACGACACATACGTCGATGATGCGACCAAGCGCGCCGTTGAGCGTATTGGAGAGTTCGACACAGCGTCGATGGAACTGACAACTGGGAGATTAGATCCCGAGTTAGATATCGCGGTGATCGCTCCAGAAATGCTGACGCAACTTGAGCGGTCATATCTCCCAGAATCGTACGATACGGTCAAGCTATTCACAGACGAGCCGTTCGATCTCCCTCCATTCCGGATCCTCGATTCGGCAACGGCGATTGTCGATGCTGTTGAGGATGCGATCACTACAGAAAATGCCGAGAGCGTTGGTATCGTCCTCGATCAGGCCAGTGAATACTCACCGCTCGTTGAATCAGCGCTTGAGGCCGCAGATATTCCGTTCTTCGGTGGGCCCGGATTTATTGACATCGCGGAGCATCGTGCATTCCTTCGGTTGCTCCGAGCGGGTCACTACGGAACAGACACCCGAATTGGTGAGATTCGACCGCTGCTTGCGATGCTTGGGATCGACGTTGAACTAGAACACGATGAAAAGCGACTCTATGAGAGTGACATCCCTGCCCTGTCGTGGTTGATCGCCTTCTGTGACGAGATTGAGCAGTACACCTTCGGAGAGGCGCTCACGCTGTTCGAGAACCGCGCGGGGTGTGATCTTGAGACGTTCCGCGAGGAACTCACAACGCTCGGTATTGTCGACGAGCCAATCACCGAGCGTGGCGTCGACGAGCTGGAGTTTTATCTCCAATCGTATGAAGTCCCAGTAGACCGCGAAAACGAGGGTGTCCTCCTTGCAGACGCGAAGTCGGCCTCATATGTTGGCCGGGATGTCGTGTTCTTCCTCGGGTTGGATGAGGGGTGGACGCACTCGCCACCGCGTCGACCGTGGGTCGATCAGGACACACAGTATACGCGTAATATTCAGAGCTTCCAGTTACTCCTCCAGAGCGGAGACGAGCAACACTACCTCGTCCAAGATTCGACAGGCGGCTCACCAGTCACGCCGTGTCTCTACTTTGAGGAACTGCTCGATGAGGAGTTCGAGCGATTCAGCGACCTCCCCTCGACGACGCACAGTCAGCAACACGAGACGGCGTCGACGACTGCCTTCGAAAAACCGCCGACGGAGGTAACCAACGAGTCAGTCGAGACAATCAGCCAATCAACGTTGAGCACCTACGTCAACTCGCCCCGTGACCACTACTTCAGTCGGCTAGTCGACGGTCCAGACAAGGACTACTTTATTGAGGGGAACCTGTATCACGACTTCGCGGAATTCTACGTGAACCATCCCACGTTCGTTGACACCGACGTGGTCGACGAGGTGGTCGATCTCATGTGTACGGAGGCGCGGTCGCTCGTTCGCTCGGTCGACGAGGCGGTGCTTCGATCCGAATACCGAGTCGGACTCGAAACGATCATCGAGTATCTCGACGAACATCCCCCGACCGACGGAGTATTTCTCACGCCGGCAAGCGGGTTCGGGAAGAACGCTATCGCCGAGCATTTTGATCGCGATGTCGGCTCACCGGTCACGGAGCGTTGGTTCGAGGATTCCGACCTCGGCGTGAAAGGGCTCATTGATTTGGTTCACTCCCGGACCCACCTCCTCGATTTCAAGAGCGGCTCAAAAAAGAGCGCCCGAGATATTGTAAAGAATTCGGCACTCGACGAGCCAGCCGACACGCCCAACTTTCAGGCGCTACTATACCTCACCTACTGGCGGTCGAGAGAGCCGAACGAACGGCTTGAGTTCACCTTCTTCCATTTCCTCGAGACCGTCGATGAGGCCATTACGGGTGACCCCGATCTCGAAGATACGCTCACGACTGTCACGTACTACCCGACGACAGCAGCGGAGTACGTCTCGAGAGAGGCGTTCTTTGACACCCTATTGAAAGAGGGGCCGAACGACTGTCAAAAGACGCTCGGGAAGATCGACTACGACATGTACGCGGCACTGTTCGATGAGGAACTGCTCCCACGAACGACTGATAGCGATGAGCTGATCGAGTCGGAATTTGGTCAAACCATGATGGACCGATTACAGACACACGTTGGCGAGTACAAATACGTCACAAAGGGGACAAAACAGGTTCTACGTCAAATTGCTACCGTACAGGCTCAAAACTACTTCAAGAGTGATCTCGACGCGTTCGAGGCGTTCATCGATGACCGGATAGATGAGCTTAATCGACAGCGTACGGGCGACGAGCGATTCCCGGTTGAGGGACTGGGCGGCGAACCTAACTACCGCTATGTCGATAACCGCGACCTGCTACTGGAGGGAGACCGATGAGCGAGTTCCCGCCGAACGACAAACAGCAAACGCTGATCAACAGCACGGAGGGGCTCTATCTCGTCGATGCCGGTGCTGGCACCGGGAAGACGTTCACCGTCACTCGGCGCTACGCCAATATCATCGATCAGGATGGCGTCGATCCGGAGGATATCCTGCTGGTCACGTTCACCAATAATGCAGCTGCAGAAATGCGTGATCGAATCGTCACACAAAGCAACTACGGGATGCGTGAGTTGACTGATGCCCCCATCCAAACGTTTCACTCGCTGGCGAACGACTTGCTCGAAGAGCACGGGCACGCAGCGCCGACGCATCTCGGGATCGACGACCGAATCACCGGGTCGACACGGCTCATTGAGGACGCACTTATCGAAAAGGCGTTGTTCCGGGAGTTCATCAACCAATTTATTGATACGAACCCCCAGTACGATGATTTCTTTGCGGCGATGTCCGACGCCAGCCAGCTCCTCGACCTGATCAAGGAACTCGCCTCGAAGGGCATCTTCCCTGATGCTGAGGGGTGGCATCGAGATGGTGAATCCCATCTCGACGGAGAGTTCGAAGCGTTCGAGTCGCTGTTCGAGCAGGTTAATGAGCCACGAAACGACGGAAGCAAACAGTCCGCTCTCCGGTCGAAACTCTATCGATATGGACAAAACAAGGTCTACACACCAGAGGCACCGGCGAAGGAGGAGATCCGCGGCGATGGAAAACAGGTGCCAACTGGAGTTGCCGCTCGGGTGTTCGAAGAAGATCGCTCCGAGCTCAAGGCGTTCATCCACGACGTCTATCACGCCTACCTCTCGTTCGCGCTGCGTCGCAACTACCTCAATTTCAGCTTTCTCCAGCTCTTTGCGTTCGTCCTTCTGTGTGAGGACCACGACGTGCGTGAGGCAGTAAACTTCGAGTACGTGATGATCGACGAGTTTCAGGACTCCAGCGAGATCCAATTCAAACTCTCACTACTCCTCGCAGGAACGAGCAATATCTGTGTCGTGGGCGACTGGAAACAGAGTATTTACAGCTTCCAGTACGCCGACGTCGACAATATCCGCGAGTTCGAGGGCCGGCTCGAACGGTTTGCTGCTGAACTCAACAGTGATCACGAACGAATCGAGTTCCCGCTGAGCCCCGTCACACGACGCAAGCTTGATACGAACTATCGGTCGACACAGTCCGTACTTGACTTCTCAGAACACGCGCTTACCACGCCGGCGACGGGACGTGACTCCGTGGACGTTGCCGCCATACGCGAAAAGGTAACGTCGCTTACCGCCGATGCGAGCTACGACAACAGCGTTATCGAGGCGATACAGAGCGAGGACGAACAGGAGGCGATCCTCGCAAAGATCGATGAGATCGTCGGGAATGACCGCTATGCGGTTGAGGGAGACGATGGTGAGCTTCGTGCCCCGAAATACGCCGACATCACTGTCCTCACGCGAACGCGAGATTTCGGACGTGAATTGCTCGAAATTGCCAATCAATACGACCTCCCGATGGCGTACGAAGGTGGAATCGAAGTGTTCCGCACGAATGCTGCTAAGTTACTGTTAGCGTGGCTCCGCATTCTCGAGCGTGATGCCGACCGAGGCTGGGCACTTGTTCTCGAGGAGGCTGGCTGTACCATCGATGAGACACAAGCGGTGCTCAAACACGAGACATACCCCGAGGCCATGGTCGAATTCCGCGAGGAGCTTTCGGAGTTGGAGACGTTGGGCGGCGTCGCCCGCCGCGTGTTCGAGTGCTACGGCTGTGAGGGGCCCACAGCAGACGTTGTGTTACATACCATCCAATCCGTCCAAGAGACAACTACCCTCACGCGTGGCGATGTTATCCAGTTCATTGAGGACGCTATCGAGGCAGGTAGCACTCACGATGTCAATGCTGGCGCCGGGACGGACTCCGTCACCGTCCAGACGATCCACGCGACGAAGGGGCTGGAGTACCCCATCGTCATCCTCGCGAATATGAACGCTCACAAATTCCCCTCCTCTGGCGGACGTGGCGGCAACATCATGTACACGGATCCGGTTGGCCTTCGCCAGCGCAAACACTACTCGGAAGCACATGGTGTACCGTACATCTACGACAACTGGAAGGTGGATGTGCTTCGGCGGTGTCTTCCACGTGAGTATGATGAGGAGCGGCGCCTGTTGTACGTCGCCATCACACGCGCCGAGAATCATGTCATATTCACGGCTGGCGACTCACCAAACACGTTCATTGAGGAACTTCCCGTCGAGATCACGGACGTTGAGCCCGACCTCTCGTCCTTCGACCTCGACCTACCAGAGTCAACGCCGTTCGAGGTGGAGATCACGACACAGGCCGGAACACCGAGATTCTCTCCGCACACGTTCATCGACGAGGGCGTCTTCGAGGATGGCAGCGGCGGTCGCGGGATGGAGTTCGGGTCGAAGGTCCACGAGTTCGCCGAAGCGTCTGCACTCGGAGAGTCGGTGACGCCGGACGGGCGAGACGAAACCAACGTACAGTCGCTGCTTGACTCACTAGACGGCGACCTACATGCTGAAAAGCAGGCGTTTCTCCCACTCGATGTCGACGGTGAGCGAGTCACCATCTCTGGCGTTATCGACCTTCTCCACGTGACGCCCGAACGTGCCGAAATCGTTGATTACAAAACCGATCTTGACCGGCGTGCCGAATCTGAATACCAGAAGCAGCTCAGTGTGTACTATCATGTGGTCGCCGAACTGTATCCGGACCGGGAGGTGACTATGGCGATCTTCTATACGTCTGACGGGGAACGGAAACCAATTGAGCCACTGAGCAAGACGGAACTACGAGAATTGGTACGAGGTGTTCGAAATGGGTAAATGAAATCCCTCCGGGTTGAACCGTAACTGGTGATAAGAATTGAATACAAATTAGGGAACGAAACTGAAGCGTCTGGTCTTTTACAGCGTCAATCAGGTTCAAGGGGGATTAGGAACTTCGTCTTAGCATGGCTGATGATCTCCCGAGATTTGAGCGCGATGAGCTAGAGACATTTGTACAACAGTATATGGAACTTGACCGGAGGACACAGCGTCCACAAGGCATCTATTCGATACTCTCTGCGTCACGAGAGAAAAAATACCAAGATACGCTACAATACTTCTTGAATCCGCGGAAATCCCACGGGTTCAGATACGCACTCCTCAACCAGTTCTTCGAGTGTATTGATTTCTACGAGTACAACTTACCTAACCAGCATATCGACATTGATGATGAAGTCTGGATTGGGGACGACGGGATAGAAGGCCGAATTGACTTGGTTATCGCTGGTGGGAGTGCATTGGGTGACCATCCACGCTGGGCGGTGTTTCTCGAACTGAAGGTCGGTGCAGAAGAGGGGACAGAACAAACGCCCACGTATGCCGCGGCAGACACGTGGAATTTCAGTTGGTTTGACGAAAACGAACTAGTGGTTGATGATCTCGAATCAAAAAAGTATGTGTATCTGAAACGGGAGGCTGCTGATACTCCGACAGATTCCACGTTTGAGACCGTTACATGGGCTGATGTCGCAAAAAGTTTTGAATCAGGGACACAGGCATCGCTCTTTGAGTACCCCAACCGGAGTGTTATTCAGTTCACAGACTTTATTCAGTCACTGAAAGAGACAGAGGGTATGGACTCAGCAATTGATGAGGATGAACTCAATGAGCGGCTCAACGTGTATTTCGAGCACAGCGACCTCATCCAGCAAGTTGAACGGGCAAACAGCCAGTTCGAGAGTGATTTCGACGATGTGACCACTTATCTACAGAACAACTGGGTGGATAAGATCGTCAATAAATACGACGTTGAAAAATCCGGTTGGAACACCTCCGTGTCAAGCAACGCAGAGTATCAGAAGCTATTCCCGGAGTATTGGGATCAAGATCCGCTGAACAGTACCAGCACGATTCAGTTGTTCTACCGTCATTCGCCAACGACAGAGCTACTCCGGAATCAAACGCTCCGATTCAGACTCAGACTACCACCAGCCCGAAACGCACACACTGAAACACAAGACACCGGACACTCATTTAATACGTTGTTTGCTGAGAAGTGTACCACGAAATATGGAGATCGCATCCACGATGTACTAACTAAGATCGGTGTTGACGAGATACGACTGGGGAGTGCATCAGCACTCGCTGTCAAAGATTATCCGCTTGACCCACATAATCTGGTTGGTTCGTATTTTGACCAGCTTGACACTGCAGTCTCGGAGTTCTGTACTCCGGACAGCGGGCTCCCGATCATCATCAATGACGTCTTTGAAGACGTGTATCGAGACGTGTTCGGTGAAGATCCTACAGGTGAGTTTTCCGGCGGCCTACATATAAAAGAATAGCATTAGATACAGAGATACTCAATTTTGTTTAAATCCTACTCTTCAGATAGAATCCCGTCTGTAAAAGGGACAGATACAATCGGCGTAGAGATTTACAGAAATCCGGCTGTTTGAATTCGGCGGAGAGCTCTACGACTCGCCAACGCCGCGGTTGATCGAAGACGCACAGACGACTCACTCGCGCAATAACCGAACTTCCCAGAGACGCTCGTTTCAGTTACGCAACCGAGGTAAGTAGTATAGCTAAAGGCGGCTCTGTTGAAATCCTCTGTAGTTGATAGGAAACGGGTGCAAGATACAGAGGCTGGATTCAGCACCTGAACGATGTTATTTTCTCCGTCTATATCCTGAACTAGCCGGTAGAATTTGCTTGCACATTTATCGGCGAAGAGAATCAGATACGCCGTATATTCGAGATATAATATGGTTGTATGCTCTTCCGGCCCTAGCGAAATGATAAATTATATTAAGAAAAATACTAATAACTTCGCATAAAATGTCATCTACGAGTATGAAAGCTCCAAAAAGTATTGGAAGCATCGAATTGTCCGATGACAAATATACAATTGTCGAAGGAAATATCAATTTCATATATCGTATCGATGATTCCAGAGGTAACACCGTACTCCGGTTTAATATGGAGGAAGGCGAAGGCGATGATTATCATATTAAAGACGCAAATGATGAATTAGTGGGCATAATGGGAAGACATTATAATTCTCCTGAGATTCCCGAAGGACATGATGGAGATTATGTAATCTACTCGGTGATTGAGGATGAACCACTTGCTTCAATAAGTCTATCGTGGACTACTGGAGCAAAAGTAACAAATTATAATAATTCAGAGGAAATTGTAACAGTTGATGTTAATAATTTGAGACGGCTATACGCTGTTTTTGGCAAATGGCCAATTAATGCACTGCTAACCAGAAAATGGAAATTTAATTCGCCTAGTAAGGGTCAAATTGGCAAACTTGAAGAAAATAACTCATTCAACCCGTTCGGCAAGCCAACCAACGAACTATCGTTTGACAAATCTGTCAATTTGACAGACTTCGAAAAACTCTGTGTAATGGGTGTTGGAACAATCGCAGTCTACTAAGTAGTATCAATATAATCTTGAATTGTGTTGACCGATCTGGCTTGAGTCGAATATGGAGCTGATTCTGTGCGAGACACGCGCTGTGTATCTCGCACGTCTCTCAGAACATCTCTCTGAGCTGGCAGAATTCTCGGCGGTCAATAAGCAGTTCTCATTGACCGGCTGTTTCAGGCGAGAATATATCTGGAAAAGAGGATTTCAACAGAGCGTGTTAAACCGGGGTAAGAGGGGTCTCACGTCGAAGAAAATGATTAAATTCGCTAGAATTGCTTTCCTCGGAACCAGCAGTCGACGCGATGAAGTCTTGAAGATCGGCAAGTTGATCTTGGCTCATATCACAGAAGTCTGGATTCAGTTGAGGAAACCAGCCCAAAATTTCACTCTTCCTTTCGCGCCCACCGGTTTTGGCCTCTCCCAAATGGACCAACGCCTTTACTACTGTAAGAGGGAGCTGTGTATCGTTGCGGTAGTGTGTACTCTGCCGGAAAAATCGGTCTGCTTCATGAGTAGTTTGGAGCGTCCGATTCGGTCCGTCAATATAAAATCCGGATTTGTCCGTGCTCACTGAGTACTTCTTCAAATACGCATAGGTCATGATAATATATCGTGTCATTTCACCTATTTAAAACCTGTCCGAAGCCGGTTGTGCTAATCTTATATTAGGACGCGTCCGATTACAATCTGGACATCCTGAAATGGCGCGGGGATCCCCGCGCCACCCGCGGTCGAGAAGAGAACGCAAACTTTGGACATGGGTTTTGCGCTCGGAGTTGCCATACGATATAAACTATTGCAATCTGCCTCAGTATCTCGTCTAATTTTGAAAAGTGACTGCTCAAATCGTATTTAAACATATGGATTATCCTTTGCCGAGCCAGACTCCGCTGACTTGCCATAGTATATGAATGTTCAGGTTTTTACTCATCGATTTTGCTATCATTCAAATAGGAACACAGGCACTCTATCTCTGTAATGGAATCCCCACTAATGCGGACGAGAAGCGCTGTACGAGATGCACCGTCAGAGGAGGAATTTGAGCGTCTGTACCAAGCCACACTTGAGTCGCCATCGTACGAACGACAGGTTGAGGATCAGTTTATACTCCTTGCAACTGGGCGCCTTGGTTTACGCTCTGGCGAAGTGCTACACTTCCTAAGTGGAGACAATAAAAAATGGATTGATCGCGAAAGCAAACAGCTCAAAATCCCCCACCATGTAGCATGTGGGTGCCGCTATTGTCAGGAGCAGGCACAGCAAGCCGTAGAAACAAAACCCGAAAGAGACTTTGAACATATTATAGATCGGTATTGGAAGCCAAAATATAGCCCGAGTGCACGAGCGATCCCATACGATTGGTCGGCGCGCATAGTTGAGGTCGTCGAACGCTTCACAGATCTGATCGGTGGATTCAATATCGCTCAATCGACGTTGAATCGGCGCGTCAACACACTCCACGAAAGAGCTGGGATTAGTGGTAATACCTATCCGCACGCGTTACGAGCTGCCGCCGCGTGCTGGTGGGCAAACAGGGGAATGAGCAGTCCAAACCTCCAAGCGTACTTCGGTTGGAAAGACATGAGAGTCGCTGAAGCATACATCCGACTTAGTGGTAAAGAACTACAGAAGCACGTTTCGCGACTTCTTGATCAGGACCCAGAAGTGCCTGACGTTGACGGACCAGAACCCCAAAGTGGCGAGCACTCACGTCCGCGTTACGAGAATGAAACAGAGACGAATAATATGTCATTACTTGAAGTAGAGAAACACCTCGAAGAATCTGATGTGGTAGGCTGATTTGTGGCACGGGATCAGAGCAGAGTCGTCTACAGACTACAATTGATCTGTTTTGAGCAAAAAAACAATAAATATCACCCGGTTTGCCGAATTTACCAAATAAGCTATAACTGAGGCTTTGTTGAAATACTTAGTAAGTAGTTGATTTCTTCTTATCAATATAGCCGTCAGATTTCATTTGTTTTATGATAAATAAGCTGGCATTCGATCCCAAGCAGGAGCATCAAGACTTACCGTATCACGTTTGATTAGCGATCCTAGGCTCATTTTCCAAGTAGTTGGATCAAGCCGACCGACACGGATTGGCCCGAGTTGCTTGAGGTAATGTTCGAGACGATCCGGGTTGACACCCGAATTTTTGACCACAATCAACATTACCCCGTATCCTTCATCGAATAATGTTTGAAGGCGACGTTTTAGGCTAATGTTTCTATTTTTATATATTATCTCAACAGCAACTCGCGCTGGCTTAGACACGGCGTCTACGATTACAAAATCAGACGCGTCTCCAATACGCCGCTCAAGATCCACTTCGGCGAGTTCAGATCCATCCGGAAGGAGATTGTACAGTTTCATGACAGCAAACTCCTGCGCAGATCGATGACACGCCGAGGTGTTGCCATCAGCTACGCAGTTCGACTCACTGTTACAATGGAAGAAACGATCAGGCTGTCCGTCGTCGGACACATTGACCTTCAACTGTGAATCACAGAGCAGGCAACGATACCGATTGTGATGGGTATCCATTTGATCTGGAGCTAAATCACCAACAGAGACTGCAACGTCGCAGTGAGTATCAAGGGCTACGTGCATTATTCTTTTTCACCAGTGTGAAGGATTGACTCGCAGCGCTTTGCTACCTCTGTGGTGACCGCTTCGGTGAGATCAGAGTTGTGATCTGTGTCCAGCTGACAAAAAACATCATTGAGGAAGCGTACCTGCTGATATAGGTCTGAAACACCCGCCCGTAACGCGTCATCACTGCTGGAGGAGTTCGATATTTCCAAGTTAGGATCATCTAAATCTGATGGCTCCTGTGCCCGTCCAGATTCGCCCTCATCATCTGGTGTGGTGACAGCGGGATCGGGGTCTGGCACACCACGCAATCCTGTTTGATTGTTCACTGGTGATCCCCAGATGTCCTGCTGGTCTGCCTCACGTTCGTCATCTCCGGTAGCCGCGGTCTCAGTATCTTCGTTGACTACCTGCTCAAACTCAATAGGGAGGTCATCCACAAGCCCACGGTTTGTAAGAGCACTCATGCTCTCCATAGAGAGGGCAGATTTGATTAGCTCAACTCGATCCCCTTCCGAATCCTCAAATCGTTGTACGACACGCGGTGCGCGGTCGTATACTTGTGGTGGATATGAGGATGCACAACCGACGTGGTCTGCGACATTCGCATGCGTCTTGTCTTGTAGGAGCAGGCGAGCGATGATTATTGCCGCCTGTTTAGCAGTCAGTGTATCAAGTGATTCAGTCTCCTCGGGTTCATCATGTGGATGATAAAATTCTCTCACGACTCGACGGATCGTGCTGTAACTCAGCTTTGCACGTTAGCGTCAGCGGTTGAGTGAACGAAGAGGTGGTCGATCTCGGTCATCAAGTCATCGATACCGCGATCATCGTTGTCTCGAACCCACGAGAGAAGGTTGTAGACGGCTTCCTTCAGGGAGTGTTCGAGGTTCGCTCGAAGCGATGACGCCTTCGAGCGAACAGTCCCCAAGGCGCTCGACTCAGGATCAAGACGAACGAGACTGTAGGCAGCCATCAGAAGGTGCCAGTGCCGACTGGCACCTTCGTCGGTCTGCATCTCGCAGTCTCCAAAGCCGAGATCCTGCTTCGAGTCCTCGAAGAACGTCTCGATGCGCCAGCGCATCCCGTAAGAGCGGATCACGTGCTCGGTCGGTGCGTCGATTTTGTTCGTAGCGAGGTACTTGACCGGATTCTCTTCGTCTTCATCGGTCTCTTTCTCGGCGATAACCAGCTTCACGTCTCCCAGCTGGGAGACGGGAAGCTTCTTCGTCCAGATGTGGTAGGTATCGTCCTCGATGTTGCGCTCTGCGGTGTCGATGCGCTCTGCCAGCGCATCGACGCTTAGCTCTTCTCCGCCGTAGGTCACCTGTCGATTGCTCCGGAGCGGGCCGATCCAGTCCTTGCCGTAGGATTCGATGTGTTCAACGAGACCAGAATCGTGAGCGAACCACGAGTCGAAGAGGTAGGTGTCCGCAGGCACACCTACCTCTTCTTCGAGTTCGGTGACGATCTCGCGGGCGAGATCGTACTTGGTGTCGTGGTCTTGGTCATCTTCGTCCTGTTTTTCGTAGAGGCGGAAAGTGAGTGGGTAGGCGGTTTTATCGTCGGCGTAGAAGGCGTAGATGAGGTCTTGGCCCCAGACAGTGTCACCTTCAGCGTGATCGTAGAAGTGGCCGACGCCGGGGACTTCGTCCCCGGCTTTCTCGGTGATCGTGTCGTCGAGGATGATGTAACCACCCTGTGACCAGCGCGTTTCACCGTGTTTTTGGAGTTCTTCGAGGCGTTCGTGGTTGAATTGCTGTTCGTCCCAGTCGTACTCGGTGAAGAACTTGTTGAGGGCGCGTTTGCCCTTGGCTGGAAGGACTTCGCGTGCGATGCCTGCCACGGTCTTGTTGCTGGCCGCAACAAGACCGGTGGCGTAGGTTTTCGCGTGATGGCGCTGGGCTGGAGACAGCGACTCGAACTCGTCGAACACACGCGTACACGACAAGAACTCCGTAATCGGCATCATCCGTCCTTGCCACCGCCTACGTCATGCACCTACTTCAACGTGCAAAGCTGAGCTGTAAGATGGAACTTCAATTCCCAACTGGTCGGACTCACTAGCAACCAAATCCTCGAGCTCGGTGTAACTCGCATATGGATTACGAGTCGCAATCTTGATTATTTGCTTGTGATGCTCCGGATAACCAGCCGGCAGCTGGTCAATCGACAGGCTTTCCAGACTAATTTCCTCAGGTTGCCGCGATACAGTATCGAACACCCCATCATCACTCGATAGTACCTCTACCTCTACTTCTGGCATGAGGCCGTTGTGATTTAGATGGTCATCATCGTCGACACGCGTGATATGTACACGAGCAGTGATTTCATTATTGTACGTGACTCCACAGATCGGACATTGGTACGTGTACTCATCCTGCTGGTCAGCTGTATCTCCTATATCGATTGTTGTCTCTGTGCTAGTGTCGTCTATTTGTGCCGCCTCATCGAGAGGTTGCTGATGTTGGCTCATACGCAACCTATGATTGTTTCTCCATATACTTACTTAATCGGAGATTGATCATATAAAAAAGTAATAACAAACAGCATTCCAACTAACTCTCAGATAGAATCTGAAGCAAACCTAACGCATCATTCAAAGCTTCGCCCTCGGTAACCATTTTACCATCTGCTTGGTAATCAACAATATCCAGTTCATCTAAGACACTCAGGTGCGTCTGAACGAGTGTATTGTACACACTCCGGTATGGCTTTCCGGTGGCATGTTCAACCTGAATACCCTGCTCAATCGCTGTTATTTGCCGAGCGAGCGAGCGTACTGGGATAGCTTCACTGTTGGTCTCTTCGAGAATCTTAATAACGTAGCACCTACGCGTTGATGTCAGACATTCGTACATATTTGCCATGCGCTCCGTTTGCGCAATTTCCACCTTTTGTAATCTCTTCTCGCTCATTTATGCTCCTCCGGGCGTATTGGTGGATTTAGCTCATCATCAACAACTAAGTGAGTTTGTAGCGCCGTCACATACTCTTCGTGCACAACCTCACGCCATTGCTTATGTTTCTCAGCCATCTCGTCTGTTAGTACGTGACATCGGTGTTTGTGGAGAGTCTCCGCCCTATTATATAGGGGATTAATACACTTTACCCGCACATTCCCGACACACGGAACGGGTACATTTCGAGAATTGAGGTAGTGTATCGCTTCAGTCAGCAGTCCTATATCCGCTGGTTGTGGTGACTTGAGGGTCAACTCTAAAAGGTGTCTCTCCGGGTGATCGAGAACCAACTGGTGTGACAACCGGCCAGATTGGTCGCCAGCTTCAAATAAATCATAGACTAGACAACCATCGGATTTCTCTGTGTTTACGCACGACCCCGATTGATGATAACCTGCCTGTGAGGGTTTATCAGACTGCTTGTGTGGCTGTCTGTCCATACTCACGGGAGGACATACTGTGCGGCCACCTCTCTGTATTACCCGCTCACATCCGTATCTGAGCCAATCCTCAAGACCGTCAGTAACTGGGTGATTAATCGGGATTAGAGCATCCTGACGGATCAGTGTGACGCCACCAGCATCAGAAGGTGCGTGTTCAACAGTAGCTGATAGCCGCGATACAGGCTGTTGTAACTCACTATGGCCGTCAATTGTCTTCGTTGTCGATTCTCCGTCCGCCTGAACCCCAGCATTATGTGCTATGGGGTGCGTATCGCTATTTGCTGTCATTGGGGCAGCACTGGGTTCGGTGCTTGTACACCGGGCCCTTTTCCAAGGCCATTACAGTCTTGCCTATCATCGTTTAAAAATAATCGGGAATTTACTGAGTTATTTGTGTGTTCATATACTAATAGATGCCAAGTTGATTGTTTCTTCATCAGATGTTGTTCAGTAGTGAGCACTGACGCGACACCACAAGCGAGCACGAGGCATACTTGATGTAACTGAGACTCCAAACCGGAGTAGATCAGAATTCAGCTCCCACCACATGAGAGCAAAGGCCTGCTCAAGAGCATACTTTCTGAGCAGCGACTGAATATATAAACCACATGTCTTCTCGTTGAGCCATCTAAACCACTACCTTTTGAAAACTGAGTTCGCTGGCTCTGTTGAAATCATCACCCGCTGACACAAACGGCCTGGTGAATAGAGGGTGCAAATATAGCACTTACATCAACCGTGATCAAATTCCGTCGTCATACTCAGTATGCGTGACGAAGCTGAGTCTTTTCTCGGACAAGACGACAATTTCAGTCTTCTCAATTATATACCCTGCGACCGAATTGACTCAACAGACACGTTCTCAATATCCGCTAGTCGCTCGATAAGTTCCCTGTTGTATTCGTCTTTAGCTAAGACTCACACCTCGGTTGCGTACCGGTAGCGAGCGTCTCTTGTAACACTGGCCGTTGCTGGTGGATCTTCTGTGCGTCTTCGATCAGTCGGTCGAGCAGTGGTGGCGGCGAGTAGCCGAGGTATTCGCCAAGTTCGTGGAGGATGAGCTGGGCGTGCGACCGGAAGGTCGCCGCCCAGCGTTCTGGCGGAAACACGATCTCATCGTCGGCCTGTTCGGTGACCAGATCGAGCAATTCACGACTCACCAGCAGTGACAGCAACGCCGCGTACAGCAGAATTTCGACAACATGCTTCTTCGTCGTGTCGAACTCGTCCAGTTCGTACTGCGTTTTCAGCTCCCGAAACAGCAACTCCACTTCCCACCGACAGCGATAGATCGTCCCTAGATCCGACGGCAGAAACTCTTCTCTCGGCAGATTCGTGATGTACAGGTGGTAGTCGTCGGCGTCCTCTTTGCGGACGCCGACGACGCGAAACCGCTTCGTATCGCGTGACTGCGTTCCTCCGTACGGTCTTCGGTCGAACTTGGCTTCGACTTCCACGTCGATGTACTCGCGGTGCAGATCATCCACAACATCGTGGATCTGCTCACCTTCCAAGGGAATGGCGCGGCCGCGCCATTCCCGTAATTCCTCCGTTACGACCGGATTTGCGCTCTCTTTCAGCCGACTCACGAAGTAGCCGTCGTTCTCATCGATCAACGCGAAACGGCGGTACTTGAAGTAGGCTCGGTCGAACAGAACGAGCCGATCTTCGAGCCACGATCCTGTGTTAAACAACGTGCTGTCGTGCGTTTTCTCGTCAGTCACGTCGAGCCGTTCTATCGTCTGCTCAGTGGCATTATGGAGCAGGTGGAGCTTCGCTCCAGCCTGCTCCTCGTGGCGAGCTTCGTACTCATCGGCAAGGAACTCGTGCAACCGCAGGACGGTTCCATCAGCGATCATCACGTCCCTGAATCGGTCGATATCGGCGTCAACAGTGTCAGGGACAGCGACCTCGTCGAGGCCACGCTCGACGAGGTCGCGGAAGTACTCTGCGAGAGACGGCGTCAACCGGTGATAGAAGCCGCCGGGAGAGATCGTCTCGTCGGCTGTCGAGTTGTAGCTGCGTCTGAAGCCAGCGAGTGTTCGGCTTTCGCCTGCGGCGAAGCCGAACACGAATACCCAGACGAAGGCAGGCATCTGGAGCTTGCGGTCACGTTCGACCACGCCGAGTTCCTCGGCGTGCTCTTCAAGGAACTCGGAGGGAAACAATGTAGTGAGCCGATGCATAATCCGATATGAGGAGGCATTGGTGGACACAGCCGTTGCCTCCTCATTCCTCTCGAAAAGATGCCTCGATAAGCCGCCGCTGTCACGTTGTTTCTCGCTTAGCTAAAGACGGATGGTTCCCTGTTGTAATCTTCTCCATCCTTGCCGTGATGAACTCTGTAGTGACAGTTTGGGCAGAGAGCAATGACGGTTTCAGGCGTATCTGAGCCTCCATCACCTAACTCTTGGACGTGATGAGCGTGTAAATACGGGTCTCCTGTTTTGCTGGTGAATGGGGCAGGCTCTCCACATCCTTCACAGACGCCGTCAGCACGTGCTTTTACATACTCCTTGATTTTCGTTGACCTCGTGTACTGAACTGTCTGAGAAGTATTAGTCGTCGCTTCCTGTGGTACCTGCTCCACAGCATCCTCCTCCGCTTCCTTCCGAAGTTCATCTACAGTCTGCGTCTCCGTTCCAGACTCCGACTCGACAGACTGAGAATCCGAAGCCTCAGCACTGACAGTCTGACTCTCTGAGGACGCCGTCTCAGAGCCAGAAAATTTCTCCGACACTTTCGTATCAGTATCTTCAGACTGCTCGCTCCTTTCCGCTGTCTCGATATCTTCTATATCGCTGACTGAAGGAAGCCTACTGACTATCTCCGGGTCATCAGACACTTTCTTGGCTAGACGCGTTTCTATCAACTCTGCCTCAATTAGTCTGCCGACATCATCTTCGGTCACGTTTTCCACAACGATGTCGTGACCCGACGTCGTATCGATTATCCCTACGCCATTCCTACCTATCCTATCTATCTCAGCAACGAACTCAGCTTTGCACGTTGAAGTAGGTGCATGACGTAGGCGGTGGCAAGGACGGATGATGCCGATTACGGAGTTCTTGTCGTGTACGCGTGTGTTCGACGAGTTCGAGTCGCTGTCTCCAGCCCAGCGCCATCACGCGAAAACCTACGCCACCGGTCTTGTTGCGGCCAGCAACAAGACCGTGGCAGGCATCGCACGCGAAGTCCTTCCAGCCAAGGGCAAACGCGCCCTCAACAAGTTCTTCACCGAGTACGACTGGGACGAACAGCAATTCAACCACGAACGCCTCGAAGAACTCCAAAAACACGGTGAAACGCGCTGGTCACAGGGTGGTTACATCATCCTCGACGACACGATCACCGAGAAAGCCGGGGACGAAGTCCCCGGCGTCGGCCACTTCTACGATCACGCTGAAGGTGACACTGTCTGGGGCCAAGACCTCATCTACGCCTTCTACGCCGACGATAAAACCGCCTACCCACTCACTTTCCGCCTCTACGAAAAACAGGACGAAGATGACCAAGACCACGACACCAAGTACGATCTCGCCCGCGAGATCGTCACCGAACTCGAAGAAGAGGTAGGTGTGCCTGCGGACACCTACCTCTTCGACTCGTGGTTCGCTCACGATTCTGGTCTCGTTGAACACATCGAATCCTACGGCAAGGACTGGATCGGCCCGCTCCGGAGCAATCGACAGGTGACCTACGGCGGAGAAGAGCTAAGCGTCGATGCGCTGGCAGAGCGCATCGACACCGCAGAGCGCAACATCGAGGACGATACCTACCACATCTGGACGAAGAAGCTTCCCGTCTCCCAGCTGGGAGACGTGAAGCTGGTTATCGCCGAGAAAGAGACCGATGAAGACGAAGAGAATCCGGTCAAGTACCTCGCTACGAACAAAATCGACGCACCGACCGAGCACGTGATCCGCTCTTACGGGATGCGCTGGCGCATCGAGACGTTCTTCGAGGACTCGAAGCAGGATCTCGGCTTTGGAGACTGCGAGATGCAGACCGACGAAGGTGCCAGTCGGCACTGGCACCTTCTGATGGCTGCCTACAGTCTCGTTCGTCTTGATCCTGAGTCGAGCGCCTTGGGGACTGTTCGCTCGAAGGCGTCATCGCTTCGAGCGAACCTCGAACACTCCCTGAAGGAAGCCGTCTACAACCTTCTCTCGTGGGTTCGAGACAACGATGATCGCGGTATCGATGACTTGATGACCGAGATCGACCACCTCTTCGTTCACTCAACCGCTGACGCTAACGTGCAAAGCTGAGCAACGAACAGATCACCCGACTGCGGATGGCCATTCTTCCGAATCCACGCTCGGTATTCGGGTTCTGCGTCGCTCCCCACGTTCCGATAGAAATCGTTCGCAGCAATCGGATGGGTTTCCAAATAATCGTCAGAACGAAACTCCGTATTGAGACACACCCCAAAGCTCCACGAACACTTCTCAATGATTATATTCCTGCCCACAGCATTCTCGGTCACCTGACCGACGTTCACCTCCCTGTCTCCAAACTTAATTAGACAGTTACCTGACTTAGCACGCTGGTCAATTTCTGCGGTTATTCTCTCACCGGGATCTAATTCTCTCCAGATATCCATTCCTTCTATTTGACACCATTGTCTTCCGCGCCCGTATAATCTTCAGTCTGATGGTGCTGGTGGAGTATGTCCGATGGCGTTCCCGCTAAATTAGACCATGCTCGCGTGATCAACCCCCTAGGAACCGGGTAAAGGGCCTGAGTAATAACGAGTGGAATGCTGGCTATATTCTCTGTATTCAGCACGGCTCCAAGAACATATCTTCGGCTGGAATTTCAGTAGAGCCAGAGAATCCCGATTTTTTTGACCAATCCGTCACATGGGTTAGTTGTTGGAGTGAATAATTAGAAATCTTGTACTATGAAGGCCGCAGTTACTAATTCTGGCTCTTCCGGCGTGACATGTTTTTCTTCTTCAAGTCGGGCGAGTTCCTCATCTTGTTCGCGTCGGAGTGTCTCAAGCTGCCGTTTCGCATTCCCAATTGGCGCCGACATATCCTCACCTTGTTCATCACGTGTTTGGTACGTCTCAAGTCGATCTTCCCATCGGTTGATCTCTTCCTCGAAGTGCCGCTCTGCATGTTGGCGTTTGATTTTCGTCTCGCGTTCGCGCTCTTCACGGGCCTCCTGAGCGAACGACTCGACTTGGTTCCAAGCCTCCATCTCCGCTTGCTGATGGAGGTCATCAGCCATCGATGTCAGCCGGTCGAGTCCCTCGATAGCATTTGCTTCTGAGGGTGGTAGGGTATCGACTATCTCGGGTGATGACGTGGCGACCGTTCCATCCGTGGTGACGTATAGGCTAACGAGCTTCTCAGTAACCACATCTCCAGCTCCGGAGATGTAGCCGAGTCGGTAGGTGAAACGAATACCGGGCGCAGCATCGTCTTCGGTCGTCTTGAGGGCAATTCTCCCCTCCACACGGTCTGAGTCGAGACAGAAATCGATGAGCGACTGGACGAGCGGGTGGTCAAGCGCGATGAAGTCGACGTCGTCCTGTTCCATCGCGACCTCTCTCGTGAACGTCGCCATGGGATATCGCTGCTTGACCTGGTCGCCGGAGAGTACGTTGGGAACATCCAGCTGATAGACATCGCCACCGGAGCGAGCGGGTCCGGGGCGGACACCCTTGATGTCTCCCTTGAAGACGTCGAAGAACTCGCGGACGAGGATCTCAATGTCGTCTTCGCTTATCTCACCGTGTTGACTCCGCTCGATGACGTCGAGTATCTCCTTGTCCTCGTCCGAAAGGTCGAACCGGTCACGGATGAGGAACTGCTCTTCGACCGTCTCCAGAGCCTCTCTACGTTCTTCTATCGTCGCCTCAATGTTCGCGACGACTTCACCGGTGGGCGTGTCGTTCGCAATGGCGGCCATAATCGTCTCATCGAGGTCGACGTCTTCGAGGACGCGACCCATCACGTCGGAGCGCATCCCAAGGTCGGCCTCGATCTGGTCCGTCTTCTCGAGGAGCAGCGAGAGGATCTCGCTCTCGCGGGTATCCTTGAAGAAGAGGTTGCGGATCTCGACGGTGTGTTCTTGGCCGTACCGGTGGAGACGACCCATCCGCTGGTCGATCCGTATCGGGTTCCACGGGAGATCGTAGTTCACCATGATATGGGCGAACTGGAGGTTGAGTCCCTCCTGTGCCGCGTCGGTTGCGAGCATGATGTTGGCCTCCTCCTCGAACTGCTCCATCTCTCGGCGGCGACGGTCTTGATTGAGGTCGCCGTACACCTGCGCGATGTCGTGTTCGGGAAAAATCTCGTCGCGAAGGTACTCGAGGGTATCCGTGTACTCGGTGAAGATGAGAACCTTCTCATCGGGATCCTCGCGGAGGATCCGGCCGACGAACTGCTTGAGGATTTGAGCCTTCGAGTCAGTCTCGATGGCCTTGGCCTGCCGCCAGAGCTCTTTGACTCGGTCGAGTTCCGCTTGTACCTGGTCGGGATTCTGCGTGATTGTGACGTTTTCTAGGGCCTCCTCGACCCGATTGCGCTCGGCATCGGTCAGGGTCTCTGGTTCGGTGCTGTACTGGGGGATGAGCTCTTGGACGTCGTCGGGGAGCTCCTGTCCGGTCCCTTCGTTCTGAATGGCTCGCATGCGGTTCTCGAGGGACTTCCGGATGGCGTAGATGCTCGACACCAGCCGCTTTTGGTAGATGACCATCGTGAAGCCGGCGGCCTGGTTCTCTTCCTGGCGGGCGAGGTTGTAGTACTCGCGGATGTACTCGGTGACATCGTCGTACAGCTTGCGCTCGGCTGGGGACATCTTGACACCGAGCGCCTCGATGTTCTTCTCGGGGAACATACGGGTCCCGTCCGTCTCGTACATGTCGTCCTTCAGCCGGCGGATCATCAGGTCGTCGAGGGCCTCAGGTTCGATCTGGGACTCGTGGCCGAAGCGGTACGGGTCGAGCAGGCTGATGAGGAAGTAGAATTGGTCGGACTTGCCCTTGTGTGGGGTCCCGGTAAGCAGGAGCAGGGCGTCGGAGTTGTTCGCGACGGCCTCGCCGACGCGGTAGCGCTGGGTGCGTTCCATCGAGTTGTCGCTCGACCGTCTGGCGGTCAGGTGGTGTGCTTCGTCGAATACGGCGACGTCCCATTCGGGTTCGAGGTTGTCGAGCGCGTCGATAGGCGAGACAGCGTCAGAACCCGTCTCGTCTGTGGACTGCTTGGCGAAATCCACGGAGGTGATGATGAAATCCTCCTGTGCCCAGACGTTCTGGTTCGGATGCGACTGGCGTTTCGACCGGACGGTTTCGCGGTCGTAGATGACGAAGTTCTGGTCGAACTTCTCGCGCATTTCTTCCTGCCACTGGACCGTGAGTGGAGCGGGCGCGACGATGAGGACACGGTCGGCGCGACCTCGAGCGATGAGCTCCTCGATGACGATCCCGGCCTCAATGGTCTTTCCGAGCCCGACCTCGTCACCGATAAGATAGCGGTGGTCGTACGAATTGAGGATCTCGTAGGCGGCTTGGACCTGATACGGTTCGATCTCGATGCGGTTGTTCGTCAGTGAAAGGAATCGGTCGTAGCGGTACGCGAGATCGAGGCGGGTTGCACGTTCTCGAAGGTCATGGTGGAGTGGCTCGTCGACGTGCTTGGCCGCGAGACGGTCGACAATGGAGTCAATCTTCTCGATATGGGGTAAGCCGCTCGGAAGCTTACGGAGTTGACCTTCGGTAGTGTAGACGTGGAAGAGTTGACCTCCGTTTGGACGATCCTCCACCTTTGTGATCTCTCCTTGTCCCCCAGCGAATTTGATATGATCGCCGACCTCAAACCTGGTCACTTCTGACTAATTTTATACCATCCGACCGTATTTATCTACCTGTTGTGAACGCAGAATTGGTGAATGTGGTTGCAGGAGGCAATCTGGGAGTTACCGTCGATCTTCACAAACTCTCATCTCAAATTAGCCAATATTCAGTAAATTATGAACCTGAAGTATCTCCTGGTCTTCATTTTGAACTACCCCAAAGCGGTGTAACTGTTATGATATTTGCTAGTGGGAAGTATCATCTTACTGGCGGCGAAGGAATTGATCAAATCCATGAGGCATATGATGAAGTAATAGATATAATTGGAGAGTATGTTAACGAAAATATAAATAAAGAAGATCCCGATATTCGAAATTTGGTTTACCGCGGCGATTTTGAACGCGAATTTGATCTATCAGAACTAGCGACATCTCTCGAGGATGCTGATTACGATCCAAAAAAACAACCTGGACTTAGGTGTCGTCTCAATAACCAATCTGGGTTAATAACTATTTTTCGAACTGGCCGGTTTACTATTGTGGGTGTTAAGAATAAAAAAGAAGGAAATCGGCTACTCCATGAGCTTGAAGCGAAGATTACTGAATTAGTGTCCAATTAGGCCGGATGAATCATATTCTGACTCTACAATCTTTTTTTCTTCGTCAGTCAATTCATACATGTCATATACGACCT
This sequence comes from Halorubrum tibetense, assembly GCF_055396225.1. Classification (NCBI taxonomy): domain Archaea; kingdom Methanobacteriati; phylum Methanobacteriota; class Halobacteria; order Halobacteriales; family Haloferacaceae; genus Halorubrum; species Halorubrum tibetense. The sequence continues at coordinate 2,598,838 of NZ_AP043742.1, read as the reverse complement.
GATCGATGATTTCGTCAGCGGTTGTGAGTTCTGACTCCAATTCTCGTGCTTTCTCCCAAATATCTATATACTGACTCAATCCTTGCTCAACATCAGATATTTCAGGAAGTGATAGGCTAGATACACGATCGTACAAGCTATTATTTTTTGTTGCAGTTTCTCTAAAGTTTGCGAAGCCGCCAGCTTCATCGATCGCATACGGAACAAACTGCTCGACAAGCGCCTCCTGCCTCTCGCTTAAGCCGACGAATTCAATAACTGGAATAGGCTCTGTCTCAGTATATCCCCACTGATCGGTCTCATATTCATTTTCGTTCTCGGGTTTATATCGAGCAGTAACTTTCAGAATGAGCTTTCCGTTTTCTCGCTCGATCATCCCAGTACCAACTCGCAGATTTTCATAATCGTCACTTGTAGAACTGATAATAGAATCTGATACTCTTGGAGCAGGTTGGGAGCCCGAGAATTCGGCAAGTTGTACACCGAACGAATAATCTCCGAGGTAGTCTGGGAGATGAGTATTGAGCTGTTTCCTCTCACTGCCCAATGACATCATTTTTGAAGATAATTCTGACAGAACATCTTCAACAGAATCTGTGGGATCAATACTACGGTCTTGGATCCAGTCTAGTGACTTTCTATCAAGATAATCACTTATTGATGAAGAGAGAACATTCGATGAAACTATTGGAAGTGATTTTAGATGAGTTTGTTTGACAGCTCGGTCTTGGTAATTTTGGCGATAGTACCAATCCATCAATTTAGAATTGATTATTGCTAAAGCAGTTCCCACCTCAATCGAGCCAGATTCTGGAATTAATATTACAAGATTTTTCTGGACATAGTATTGATTTGTGTCTAGTACAGCATTTATACGCCTCTTCATACCATATGTTAATAGTTGAACTAGTATTTTCTCATCAACTTCGAAAATCCACTGTTCACGAGGGCGCCCAGCATCAGAATACGATTTCATCAGATCAACATCGTAATTGACCCAACTACCGCCCCAAGTGAGACCATATCGGCTGGTATCGCGTTCAAACAAGAGTTTCTTATGATTTTCATCTCTCTTTTCCTGAACCATGAATTTCTCGTCGTCACCGGTAACCAGCCCAGTTCGGAACTCCATGAGTTCTCCCAATTTTCTCTTCGAATCATCCATTTTATCGACAATTGACTGGCTACTTTCTGAGGTGAACAGATCGAATGACTCTACTGAGAGACGAGTGCTGTTATTTGTTATGTCATGCAAATGTTTGATTTCTTTTGATCCAGAATCGTACTGGTGAATCGAATATTCAGATTGTACTATATCCTCAGATCTTTCACAGATATAGATGAGCGTATTTATTGTCACTTCTGGGAAAACTTCTGCATCGGAAAGATCAACGACGTCTCTTAGATTCGTATTTTCCAGTAGATGCTTCCGTGTCTTCTTAAAGAAGCTGTTAGTCAGGAAGGTATTTGGAATAATGAGCCCTAAGTTCCCTGTTTGACGAATGACTTCAATAGTGGATTCCAAGAAGAATTTATAGGAGTCGTAATCTCCCTCAGAAACACGGTATTGGCGATCCAGATAATCTCTGTATCCTGTAGTTACTGAACGCCCATACGGCGGATTCCCGATGACTGCATCAAACCCTGGATTCGGGGACTGCGATCCAGTCTCTTCATAAAATACTTCAGGAAATTCTATCTTCCAGTGGAAGTATTTCGTATCCTCTGCCCATGCTTGTGCGTCTTGGAACCACTGGATCTGCTCGATTCGCTCCCACTCATCATCGTCTTCCATCGCTGCTGCCATCCTCTCATATGCGTCGCTAGGGAGATTGTTGAGGCCAAACTCTTCAGCGGTGTGGACGTTCGCCATCGCCTCTAGGCGCTGTCTGAGCTTGTTTCGCTCGAACTCGTCATACTTGGACTCCATTTCCTTGACGTCCGCGAGTTCTTGGTTCTCGATGGCGATGAAGTCCTGGTAAATCCGCATCAGCTGCTCAATCGTCCCCTTTCGAGCTACACCGAAATCTGCGAGTGAAGCGTTCTTCTCGTCGCCACCACTCTCTGACTCCAGTTCTTCAATTTCCTCGATGTCGCTCCCGACGAGCGAATTCCCGGTTTTGAGGTGATGGTCGAGGAAAGCAAGTGGTTGCTCCGCGGCAAGCGTTCGTAGCCATAGAGAGACCTTAGCCAACTCAACGGCTAGGGGATTCAGGTCAACTCCGTAGATACAGCGCTGGGCGACTTGCCGACGTGCCCAGTTGATATCATGTTTTTTGTCGACAGTTTCGATACCCTGCTGTGCGGCCTGCTTTTCTTGAGCGTCGATAATCTCGCGAGCCAAGTAGTCAATAGTACTCGTGAGGAAATGTCCACTCCCCATCGCCGGGTCGAGAATCTTCAAATTGAAGATACGCTCAGCAAACTCTGCAGCGAATCCACGATCATCTCCCCGAGCACTCCGACCGGCGAGATCCGCTCGTATGTCGTCGATTAGCGGTTTGAGCGTGTTCTCGACGATGTACTCGACAACGTACTCGGGCGTGTAGTACGATCCAGTAGCCTTCCGCTCACCGCTACCAGTCGTCAGGTATACCTCACCATCCTGTACAACTACATCATCGCCCTCATCGACACTCACGTACTCACCGCTGTCTAGTGATAGTGGTTCGTCGGCGACGTTGAGCTGGTACTCTAATAGACCCTCATAGATGCTCCCGAGGTGACGGACATCAAGCGAGGAGTAATCGACGAAGATCTTTCCACCGCCGTTGCTGTTCTGGCTTCGAGTGAGGAGTTCGACGACCTTCGCCAAGTAGGCGTCACCCACATCGTGATTGGCTAGGAACCTCGCCTCAGGGCTGTCGTCCTCGTCCGGATCAGTGCGGAATAGTCCGCCATTGTAGGCCGGAATGTACAGATCCCCCTCCGGAATGCCACGGGATTTGCTCCCTTGGTCGATTAGCATGAAGAGCTCGTCTAGCCGCGTCTGGAGGTTGTTCTGCCAACCACGGTATTTCGGATCCCCACTATCGAGTTCTTCACCGATCTCCTGTTTGAGGGAGTTGAGGCTGTAGGACTCCTCATAAATGTCGTTACTTGTGTCCAGCAGCTCACGCCCCTCGGCTTCTGCGTAAAGAACGAAGATGAGTCTGTAGAGGTAGATGAGCGAGGAGTCGTGGATGAGATCGAGATCCTCCTCATCAAGGTCGTTATCCGGGTACTGGAGATATCCCTCCGAGAGAATCTTGATAGCCTCGTAGATGTTGTCCTGTAGGTCCTCACCCAGTTCCTGGGCGAAGACATTCGACTCGCCATAGACATCGTCGAGGAAGCAGTCGCCGCCGGCGTCCTCAAGGAACGCGCTGTGCCGGAAAAAGAGGTAGAAGTATTTGAAGTCCTCAAGATCCCCCTTCTCGAGGACCGTGGGAAGATCGACCTCGTAGTAGGAGTCGAGACGGTGGCTCGTCGGCCCGTAGTAGAGCCGCCACTTCTTCCCGTCCGTCAGCACCGCCCATCGGGCGGGTGTCTCCTGGAGGTAGACGTGGATCTGGTAGCTCGGGTTCTCGAAGTCGCGCTCGTGCTCTCCGCTCCCCCGCGTGTCGAGCGGGCGTCCCCAGCGCTTAGCGTCGGCGACAGCAACCGCGTTCTCGTAGAAGTCTTCACCCCCTTCGCGGCGCTCGAAGGCGTCACGCGCGGCGTCCTCGGTCTCGAAGAAGCCGTAGTCCGGGCGTCGCTGCGTCCGGCTTGTGCTCTCCTCGACCTCGAAGGGAATACCCAGCTTCCGGAACATCGGTCGGATGAACTTCTCTTCCAGCTGGGACTCGTTCCGCTTCGGGGCCGTGCTCTTCTCCCGTTCGTAGAGATCAACGATCTCGTCGTACGCGGCTTCTAGTTCGTCGTCGTCGACCTCGTCCCACTCCTCCGTCTCGGGGAGATGCTCGTCGAGGTAGTAGTTAGAGAACAAGTCACGGTTCGTGCGGTAGGTGAGTGAACTTTGCATCCGTCAGGCAGGGGTTACAATGAGAAATTCGTCCGAATCCTTGCTGTCGATAAGGGCATGCGCTACGGCGCTCGCGTCGGCGACTTCGACGTCAACCGCGTCACCGATCTCGAGACCGAGTTTGTCGAGTTCGGAACCGGAGACGTTGATCCGCCCCGAGTTCCCGGCGTTTCGCCCGACTTGTTTGCGGGTCATCACGTATGACACGGTCGAATACGGGTAGCCGTATAGACTTTTCTTCGACTAACCATTCCAATGATCACTCTCAGCTAAGCCTCGAAGTTCGACCGGATCCTTTCATCCAGGTCATCCCTCATATCATCCTGATATGCCAGATATGTCTCAGCATTCCTCATCCAACCTTTCAAACCAGATGGACTGGCTTCTGGGGATTCGATAATAACCGAGCGAAGCTCAGAACAGACCGTCTCGATTACCTCTATCAGTTCTACAGGATCCATCGTCGACAAGGTCCAATCCGGCGTCTCGAAACTGTTTGCGGCCGTAGTACCTGTCGACCTCAAAGCGTGATCGGGTTCCGACTCCTCTGCACAACGGAGGACGATCGACCCGTGACCTCTGTAGGAATGGTCGTTCATTTTGGTGTAGTCTACGAGTTGCTCTGTCGTATCCTCTGAACCGAGACAGGCCAAGAGCTGGCCCAAGTAGAGCGTGTGGTTGCTCTCCATTGAACGGATGTTCGTGTTCTCGATCGCATGGAGAAGCGGATCCTTTGACTCCATCTTCCACACCCAGAACGAGCCGAGATGTCCGTTGTTCCACGAACTCTGGACAAGGAAGGCCAACTGCTCCTCAGCTAAATCTAATTGGGCTGTGTTGAGGTAGTAGTCGTACAGACTTTCTTCGCTACAGCAGTGTCGGTCTCTACGCCTCCATTTGGTCACGTCCGCGTTCAATTCCCGGGATACGCTGTCAAGTTCGATAGGATCGATCAAAGAAGACTGGATATCTGGTCCGTCCTCGCCGGGACTCACAGGAATCACGTTGTCATCATCTTCCGCATCGACTTCTCGAACCTCGCCCAGATCCCTGAGGTAGTCAATATTCATTCCGACCACCTGCTGGATCCCATCCGTGATGTAGTCACGCTCTTTTTCTAGGTGGAACTGGACGAAATCTTGGTAGTCCTCCCGTCGGGCCGGACGGTTTCTGTCCCCATCTCGAATATAGACGTCTCCCCGCGACAGTTCAGACCCTAACTCCCGGCTGATAGTGACCGGAGGTGAATCGTAGGCTTCGACGACGATAAGGCAGAGGAACGGCTCCGTATCGTCGTACTTGTGAATCTCGACGTCAGGAGTCGGTGTCAGGTAATCTGCCAGCGTGTTCTGAGGCGTGGATGTATCGACTTCCAATAGACTGGAATATCCACTGAGGTCTTCCGTGGTTCCGACTATGTCTCCGGAGTCATCTACACCGATTAGAATGTAACGTTCATCCTCGTTTAGGAAGCGAAGGCTGTAATCTGGCTGTAGAGTGACTGTGTTAGCCATCGCAGCGATATCCTTGACAAAATCCGCTTTCTTTTCGTTTCCACGGTCCTCGTCGATAGGATAGTGACGTTTCAGGTCAACCCAAGTGTGTTCGTCGCCGGTAAGTTCACCGGCCAGCTGTTCGACTTCCTCTCTAAGCATCTCTTATGTAACAAACAAATCTTGATCATCATATAGTCTGTGTAACTCGGGGGGTCTCAACCATGGAAGAGTGCGTAGCTAAAACCAACCACCCAAATAGAAAGAAAGCAGGCTCTGTTGGAATTCTCAAGCGGTGACAGGTTTTAGCGGGGCTGGTGAATACACAGCGCGATTCTCCCGTAATCAAAGCTAGAGAATTGAGAAAAAGTGACGTGTAAGCCGAACAGACCGGTTGTGTTTTATTGTGCGACTCACGGAGGATCTATCCACCCCTTGGTAAGTCGGTCCCAGCAATTAGGATGAAGCACATACTCGTCTGCTGCGTCTTCACCGTCGGTGCGATTGAGTTCAGCGTTGACCCATACCTGATCTGTCTGAGGGCTAAATCCGTTTCCACAGATCGCACAAAAGGGTAATTCCCAATCAGGTGTATCCTCCATAATCAGCCGATTGTGTACCAATTAACTTAATCCTCCGTTAACTGGATTATTATTCGTCAACTCCCTCGCATCCGGGCAGAGAGACTGTAGAGCGTGGTGACCGACTCATCCTCTGTATCTCGCACACCAATCCTATCAGCTCCTTAGGATTTCAACAGAGTCAATGGAGTTGTAGCCAATTATTTGCTTCCCACGGATGATTTCCACTCAAGCATGACCGGAATCGTGATCCTCCCCGCTGGTCGCGACGACGCGTTTGAGGACTACAAACAGTTCATCCGAGATGGGCACCCAATTGAGGATATTGAGTCCTACCTCAATGACGAGGATCTCGAACTGTTTCGGACGACATCTGACGACGATCTCGTCCACGTCTGGGGGACCTCAGTAGATGGGACGTGGCGTAACGTCGAACGCAACGACATCGCGCTCGTCTACCACGATGGCGCCTTCGTCGCGAGAGGCCAGGTACTCCAACTCCGACACGACCCTGACCTTGCGGAGTACCTCTGGAGAGAGAACGTTGAACACGGTCGTTGGAACGAGGAAAGCCCCTGGGAGTACATGACCTTCCTCACCGATATTGAGGAAGTTGACGTCGACATTGAGAAATTCAACGAACTCGTTGGCTACGACGAGACCTACCGCCCGCAGGGATTTACCCGAGTCGCCGACAAGCGCCTCAACCAACTCTCTGGCGAGGAATCCGTCGAGACCGCCATTGCTGACCTGACCGATGCCGGCGAACGTGTTCACCCCGTCGACGATGAAGACGACGGACCAACTCCCGACCTCGCCGACCAGCTCCGGGCGGCCAGCACGGACGAGAACGCCCACGAGGAGTTCGAGAAACTCGTTGCGAAGGCTTTCTCTCGGCTGGGCTGTGCCGCCGACTGGATCGAAGGAGGGGGTGATACCGACGTGGAGATCCGATCCCCCGAACACGTCGTTGTCGAAGTGAAGGCCCGAGGGAACGGGCGAGTCAACTTTCTAGAGGTCACCAACGTGGACAAACACCGGCGCCAGCGTGGGGCTGATCACGCCATCGTGGTCGCCCCAGGCTTTGCTCCGAAGGTGATCGATAACGCCGAAACGACCGAGCTAACGACCATCGCCGTTGACGACATCGTCGAGCTGCTCGATCACCGGGACGAGTATGCCGTCCCACACGAGGAGATATTGGCCCTCTTGACACGCTCAGGAGCCTTCCAGGACGACAGACTCGACCTCCTCAGTACATCCAGGACCGGATCGATGCTGGAGAAACCCTGCTTGCGGTCATCCGAGCTCTCGAGCGTGCCGACGGAGCCGTAGAGACAGCGGAGGACGTCCGGTGGATCGTCGTGGGCATGGAGGACTCGAACGATATCCCAACCACCGAAGAGATTCGATCCGCCCTCCAACTGCTCGCGCATCCCAGCGTAGGGGCCGTTGAGCAGGATGAAGAAGGGTATCGGGTGACGACTAACTACGAGAACGGGATAGAGTTGGTTCGATCTCTTGGAGATATCGTCCAACCACCGGGAAGGGAGGAGTAGATTGGGGCGATCCGGCCTCATCCTGATTACGTCGCCTCTTTCGTAGTCCCCTTGTTCTCTCGTGAATAGCTTCGGAAATGGTGGTGTGCGGATTCCCGCGATCACTCGTCAACAAAAGCTGCGGAAACGGTGGAGAGTTAGACGCGATCTATACCAGTTATTGAGCCCACACACCACTGCTTCAAGTGAAACAACAGACTCCATTAGCGATGGGTCTTTCCAGCAGTTTTCCATGAGAGTGAGCGATCTTAACCAACATACTTCGGGTTTTGCTATCTTTGTTGGTTAATCACAGCATCCTGCTGTCTAACTACCGAACGTCGGATATTACCTCGATCATACACTTGTCGGGTACACGTTTCTCTTGGGCGGCGATCTGGTTTCACACTACAGAGTCGGTGCTGCCAGTCGCTGTGATTGGCAAGAGGAGTGCGGGTCGTAGTGGGTGTGCTGGAAGAGGTTGATCGCCTACGTCCCCACACCGGCACTTCGAGTATTTCAAACTGTACACCAGTAGATCGACGCTGAGATCCAGCCGCTCTCTCACACTATCCGTTCGAGTGTAACCACCGACGCGGTCGCGAACAAAACTGCTCTCAGCGTTTGGTAAGAGTCTGAGCAACCGCTATCGGAGACACACCCACCACTGTTTCACGAATTTAGCGAGAGTATCGGAGAATGAGAGTCATAAACATATCTGGAGAGAGTAGATTCACGAATTCGGTTCCGGGGCAAGAGATACGCTAACTCATATAAATCCGCCTGACACCCACCAGTGTTTCAGGAATTAATTCAGCTGGACGAACACTATTCCCTAGAGTTCGAGTGAGTGCGTTACTCAAAACAGTAAAGTAGTTAACACTCGATTTTGGAGACCTGAGAAACACTACCTCGGAAGAATAGAGACCACACACGTCTCTTAAGAACTCGTCGGAGGAAGTAAACATGACATTCCCGGATGAACAGTTAAATCGAAGTAACGGATGCCGTTGGGACCCCCACCACTGTTTCATCAATTCACCCGAATTAGATATCGGGTCGAATACGAAGACGAGTCCCGCCAGAGTTATTTCTCTTATAAACCCTTCAAATGTAGGTTGTTATACTTGTTGTAACTGCTCTATCTACTCTCTTACTACTACACTTACTACTACTAAAGGAAAAGAATATATAATATAATAAGAGTCGCTGTGTCTTTAATCCGACTAAAATAGAGGTAACAGTGGTTGAGAACCGTGTCTTCGTAGTATAACGTGTGTTTCCGTCAGGATTGATCGTTCCTACTCTTTCGCACGAGAATTGCTGAAACGGTGGTGGGGGTGTGGTCTGTCTATTTCGTTTAGAGCCTCTAGTTGACGACATTCTAGACATTGCTGTAACCGGGGTTTTATTATCTCTTGCTCAGATGATTCCGCATATGACCCAGTTCTCGAATACCTCGCCTATTTTCCAACGAGAAGAGGTCCTTCGTGAGGAATACCATCCCGACAATCTCCCCGAACGAACTGACGAGATGGAAGATCTTCATATGTCACTAGCTCCCGCGGCTCGCGGAGTCGGTGCCAACAACGTGTTCCTCCACGGGAAGGCCGGTCAAGGAAAAACTGCCGCTGCGAAAGCCAAACTCTCCGAACTGCAGGCTCATGCCGAGGAAGAATCCGATCATCTGGACCTCACGACGGCATATGTCTCCTGTGAATCACATGATCTCTCAACGTCATACAAGGCCGCTTCCCGTATCTACCAGGAACTCACCGGCAACAGCCGGCCGACTGGTTACGCAACCGACGTCGTGATGGACATGATGTTCGAGGCGATGAACGAGATCGGTGGCACGATCATCATCGTCCTCGACGAAATCGATACGCTCGGAGACGACGACCGGATTCTCTACAGTCTCCCCCGAGCTCGAGCGCAGGATTACGTTGAGGACCACGTCTTCCCCAGCATCATCGGCATCAGTAACGACCTCCAGTGGCGGGATAATCTCAGTCCGAAAGTGAAGAGTTCGCTCTACGACGATTCCGTCCTATTCTCACCGTATGATGCGACGCAGCTCCAGCAGATCCTCCGCCGGCGCGCAGCGAAGGCGTTCCGCGATACCGAACTGACTCCGATCAACGAAGTCGACGCCGATGGAGTTTCGGAGGGAACTGTCGTCGAAATCGACCAATCCGGGCAGGAGTATCTGTTTCGGAGTGGTGTACTGACGGATGATGTGATCCCACTCGTCGCTGCACTTTCGGCACAAGATACGGGCGACGCTCGCCAAGCAATCAAATATCTCCGCAAAGCCGGCGAATTGGCGGATAAACACGGTGACAACCAAGTTAGTGCAGAGCACGCTCGTGAAGCTCAGGCGCTCGTTGAACGAGAAGCCGTCGTCGAGGCTATGCGTGAAATGACGACACAAGCTCATCTTGCCCTTGCCGCGCTCACTGCCCTGGAAATTTCCGGGGATGCTCCTGTCCGAGCTCAACCGATCTACGGCGTGTACAAGAGTGTCGCCTCACGAATTGATGCCGACAAACTCGGTCAGCGACGCTTCAAAGACCATCTCCGTGAACTCGACATGCAAGGTATCGCCGAAGGCGAAAAGGTGACCGCGGGTTCGATCGGTGGTCCTGCTTGGGAGTACCAGCTCCAGGTCGATACCGAGATCGCTGTCGAAGTTCTCAAGGATACGGCTCGGTTCGCAGATATCGATTTCGAACATATCAGTGCTGATCGACCGAACGCGTAGTCTTGTTGTTGGGGTGATTTTCGACTCCGTGTTCATCTCTCTACAACACCCCCCACCGTTTCAGCAATTTCAGGATACCCAGCGACCTCCTCTGCTCTTCTGAGGACACCCCACCATTTCGTGAATTCTTCCTGATAACACGTGTGGCGTGGGACTGTCTGCCTCGCGTGAAATCTCCGAAAGTGCTGAGCGTATTTCCATCTCAATCGTGCGGTGAGGAAGTCCTGCCCGGACTTGCATTCGACCGCGAACTGTGGCTGATGGGTGTTTACCATTATGTGTATAATCGGCCGGGATGGCGTAGTCTCCGGTCGAGAGTGTCACGTCCCGCGTCTCGACCGAGAGGGTATCGTCCACGGGCGCTGTTCGCGCGTATCCCGAAAGATCGTTGTTGGAATCCTGTCTCTCTGATTTTGACTATCGATCAGGGCTGGGCTCAGTATCACGGGTGAACGTTCAGCGAACAGCACGGAATTGCTCAAAACCCGGCCTTCTTCAGTTCGTCGAGAAACGCTGGCCGGTTCGAGTGCTTGTCTTTCAGGAAACCGACGAACTCCTCGAACCGCGCTTTGGGGACCAACCCCTGCATCTCCTCTAAGTGGTCGGCGATGTCTCGGTAGTGTCGTCGACCGGTGTCGCCGGCGGCAAACGGGACGAGCAGTTCCCGGTAGAGCTCGAAATACTCGGCCGGCGCAGTGGTCGCGACTGGATCACGGTACTGGCGAACTGACGAGAGGTCTGCGTTCTCTTTCAGTTCGACGAACGCCTTTTCGAGGTCGTCGTCGTGGACGTACAGTGCGACGAGGTCCTTCCTATCGTCCCGTTCGAAATGCCGTTCGAATTCCTCGTAGATCGACTGCCACTCCTGATCGTCACAGACCGAGTTCAGGTCATCGTACGCTGCCCACTCCATATGATCGAGAAACAACTGTTTCAGCGTGGTACGGTACTCGTCCATATCCCGGTCCTCGTAGAGGTCGGCAGCGAGCCAGCGAAGGTTACGAGGCGATCGGAACGTATGGATACCACCTTCGACGACTTCGATCGCACGGTCTTCGTTGCCCTCGTCGATCAGTCGTCGGGCGTACTCTTTGCAGAATCGTTTGCTCTCAAGGTGGATTTCCTCGTAGAGTTGCGAGAGGGCGTCTTCGTCGCCGAGTTCTTCGAGGATGTAAACGTAGGTCGAAAATATCCGACGCTTCTGGAGTGACGACGACATCTTCGTGTCGGTCGTTCCTGATTCGGTCGGTTCAACGCTAGCGGTGTGTCTCTCGACGGTCGTCGGTTCATCGATGCGTAACTTCTCGAACGCGTCACCGACGAAGTACTCGAGTTCCAGTGTCCCGACGGCCAAGTGTTCGACATCTATTGCTCCACCGGTGAACTCGTCGGTACTGAGCGGTCCGTCAGTAAAATCGGATACGTAGAGAACGTCGTCCGTCCGCTCGGGATTGTCTGTGAAATCGTCGTCTCTCGCTGATCCGTCGGATGTATCGACGCTGTCTTCAGTTTCATCTCGTCGGTCGTCCGCTTTCGAGAGTGACTTTCCCGACAGTACTGCGTCGAGCGTGACACCGGACACGTGTGCATCGAGTTGCTCCAGCCAGTATTCGAGATCGTCGTCCGTCGTGCAGAGCGTTCGGAGTGCGTCGTCGTAGTAGTCGCTGGCGAACCCGTGGTCTGCCCCGATGAACTCCGCACAGATATACTGGATATACGGCTGCTTTCGCTCGTGGTCGAACTCCTGTTCCGCGAGCGTCTCTGTATATGACTCGATAGCGCGTTCCAACTCGCGGCCGTAGTACCCGCTGCTGTCGTCGACCCGGTCCAGATTCTCCCGTATTGCCTCGGCAATCGCTCGGTAGACATCTGTCGCCGTATCGACGTGGCCTCGCTCTCTATGTGTCTCCGCGAGGTCGGTGTATTGCGAGAAGTCGATGTGCGTGTCGTGTTCGACCATTCCCCGGCGGCTGACAGCGTCGTCGAACAGACGATCGATCTCCTGTTTGTAGTCGTAGACAGTCTTGTCCGGGTCTTCGCCGACGAACGCGACGAATCGATCGCGGATATCTTGATCCTCCCCAACGATGTCACGCAGAAACGCTCGGAGGTCCTCGACGGTCGTCTGTTCGATCAGCGATTCGACATCGACCGTCTCGTCCCATTCGGGATCGCTCACCGTCTCGGTGTCTCGGTCGTCTACGGTGAGCAAGACCGCGACGACGTGTTTGCAGTCGCCCGCGTAGTTGTACGGACAACTGCAACGAGACCGGACCGCATCGTCCACGAGATCGATAGTGACATCGTAGTAGTTGGATCCCCGAACAGTTGCTCTGATCTCGTCGCCATCGATATCCAGCTCCTGCACCCGATCTTGGTGGTGATAATTGACACCGCGCTCGAAGGACTGTTCGGTACAGAGCGATCGTATTTCATCCCGAGTCGGGTAGTCCATGTTTTGTGTCTGTATACTATGGTACGTCCCCAAAACGTGACGCTGTGCTATCACTGACGTGCGTTGGTGCTTTGTCACTCAGCTAGCGCCCGACAGATTGAATCGTCCGACGGTCGTGCGTTCACGTACCGAATGCGGATCGAATTCGACGAGGGAACGCTCTTGCTCTACGATGCGCCTGAGGAGGTTCCACACGCAGAGTGGGACGACCGCGTCGATACGTATCGCGCCCAGGCGCATCGGTACCGGGCACTCCTCGAGTGGGCCGGACAGTGGAACGATGGCGATGGACAGGCTACCATCAATAGTGGATTCAGTCACGATGTCGAAGACGCTGCCAGAGCGTACCCGGACCTCGCACTGACACCTGCACTCCAGATCGAACCGCGTGAGTATCAGCAGGCCGCACTCGACTCGTGGCGTACACACGACCGGAAGGGGACGGTCGTCCTCCCGACCGGCAGCGGGAAGACGTTCCTCGGATTGCAGGCCATCGCCGACGCCGGTGTCAGCGCACTCGTCGTTACCCCGACCATCGATCTGATGAACCAGTGGCACGCCACGCTCACCAACGCGTTCGGTGAGCAACTCACCGATGAGGTCGGCGTCCTCGGTGGAGGGAGTCACGATATCGGCGCGCTCACAGTCACTACCTACGACAGCGCCTATCGCTATATCGACGAGTACGGCGACCGGTTCGGCTTGCTCATCACCGACGAAACCCACCATTTGGCGGCCGAGACGTACCTCCAGATTCCCGAAATGACGCTTGCACCCTATCGCCTCGGGTTGACTGCGACCTACGAACGCGCCGACGGACGAGAGACGCTACTCGAAGACCGTATGGGGCCGGTCGTCTACGAGGAAGATGTCGACGCCCTCGCCGGTGAGTTCCTCAGCGAGTACGAAACCATCCAGATGTCTGTCGACCTCACACCTGAGGACCGGACTGAATACGACGATGAGTACCAGATCTACCGAGATTATGTCGACAGTCACGACTTCGATCTCTGGAAAGAACAGGGGTACGCCGAGTTTCTTAAACGCACGTCCTACGACCCACAGGGACGACGCGCGCTCGTCGCAAAGCAGCGGGCAGAGCGTATCGCGCGGACAGCGACAAAGAAACTCGATACACTCGATAATCTTCTCAAACGCCACCATGACGACCGCGTCATCATCTTCACTGCGAACAACGACTTCGCCTATGATATCTCCCAAGAGTTCATCCTCCCGTGTATCACACACCAGACCGGCACCGACGAACGCACCGAGATTCTCGAACGATTCCGGAGCGGCGAGTACTCGATGCTGGCCACCTCACAGGTGCTCGACGAGGGGATCGACGTGCCAGCGGCCAACGTGGGCATCATCCTTTCCGGGAGCGCATCGAAACGACAGTACGCCCAACGACTCGGCCGCATCCTCCGCCCGACCGACGACCGCCAGCCAGCACGGCTCTACGAGATTATCGCGACCAATACGATGGAGACGTACGTCTCACAGCGACGACGTGAGGGAGTGAGTAGTAGTGCTGACAGCTGACCTCGCCCGGTCGCGAACACGCGATGGCGAAGTCCGCCCGCTGTTTATCGATATCTCCGACGAGCGGTATCGAGAGACAGCAGCCACGTTGATCGCGCTGTTTGAGGACCATCTCGGTGAACCAAAAGGCGAACTCGACGATGCGATCGACGAACTGACCGTGGCCGATACCGACTACAAGATCGTCCAGGGGTTGGCGAAACTCCTCAGAGACGAGTGTGAGTTCGAGCAACAGGCGGCTGCCAATCCGCGTGAGATCCGGAAGCGACTGTTCGAGCGAGCCAACGATCGCTACCCGATCGTTCGCCAGCCAACGCTCGGCGAAGACACACAGAAGCTGGAGATCTACAGTACGGTCGCCGACGAGTTTGGAATCTCACTCGAGGAGTGTTACCGGGGTATGTACGCGGATCTGGAGGACAACAAGCGGCTGGTTCGGTTCGGCGACCAGTCGATAGTCGAAGACGCCGACGAGAGCGAGAGTACAGCGACCACGAAACTAACGGGGAATAGCAAGCAGACGTACGACCAGCACGAGCAGACAGTCGATTGGCTGCTAGCTCGCTACAATCTGGCACTGGCACAGGCCGTGCTCTACGACGCCCCAAAGATGTACATCCGGGTGTGGGACAACTTCGGAACGGTGTTCAGCTATATGAAGCTGTTCGGGTTGATGCACCGGATCTATCCCATCGACCAGGACGGGACCCGCGTCGCGAGCACTGATCTGGCAGCGGGCTACGAGGTGGAACTCGACGGGCCAGTCTCGCTGTTTCGCAAATCACAGAAGTACGGCATCCGGATGGCGAACTTCCTGCCCGCGCTCCCTCTGTGCGACCGCTGGGAGATGCGCGCAGAGATTCTCGACGAGGGGTCGGCCGGTGACACCAAACAGTTCACACTCGATCACACTGATGGTCTCGTCTCTCATTACAGCACCGGTCAGCGGTTCGACAGCGACGTCGAGCGAACGCTTACACGGAAGTGGGAACGGGCGACTACCGAATGGGACCTCCAGCGCGAAGACGATGTCTTCGACCTCGGTTCCGAAGTGATGATCCCCGATTTCGCCATCGAACATCCCGATGGGCGGCGAGCAATCATGGAGATCATCGGATTCTGGACGCCGGAGTATCTGACATCCAAACTGGCGAAGATTCGGCAGATTGAGGCCGATAACTTCGTGTTAGCCGTCTCGGAGCGACTAGACTGTTCCGACGAGGACTTCGGAGACTCCGCGGATCGCGTGCTATGGTTCAAAACCGGAATGCACGTCTACGACGTGGTCGAACTGGCCGAGGAGTACGCCTCGCCCGTCGAAACAGGGCGCGACTGATCGCACTCAGCCCAATCGGTCGCCGTCGCCGTTCCAGTAGTGCCAGTCGTCGACTGCGTCCCGAGTGTCCTGATCGACGTCGAGCACTTCGAGTTGTGATAACGGGACACCGAACTCTCTGTCCATCCACTCAACGAGGACGAACATCTCACGACTACTGACGACTTCGTCCGTCATCCCAACGACAGGCACTTTTTCGACCTCGCGTAGCGGTGAGATCCCTCTCTCTTCGACACACCGCGCCTGGAAGGGGAACGTCATCTCGCATTCGAGGTAGTAGCACCAGCTAATCGCCCGCTCACTCGCGGTGTAGGCGTCGGTCAGTATCTCCCTCCGAATGCGTTTGTTCCGCTCTTTGTTTGTCTCCTGTGTCACGGTCGCTTCTCCGTGACGATCGCAGCCGTACCGGTCGACGTGATCGCGTTGTCGCCGTCGAGCACCTCGTCAAGTCTGTCTGGTTCGTAGACCTCCTTGACGATGCAGTAGTAGTGCGAGGGCGTCCCGAAGTCATAGACCAGACTGAGTCTGTCGCCCTCACCGAGTCGGGCCCGTTCGGCGACGTCCGTAATCGTCATTTCGCTCGCTCTCGTATACGTCCGGTCACCCGCTTCCTCGTACTGGTGGTTGGGAAGCACTCTGAGGCTGGAGTCTAAGTACTCGCCTTCGAGCCCGTACATCCGGAGGTGGAAGTCATCGAGCGTGGTGAACCGACACACGAGTCTGTCCAGGTCTGCCATCGTCGTCTCGGGTCTGACGACGATATCGTACCACTCGTCTCGCGCTCGACCCTTCTGCTTCCACCGGAGCCGATACCCGACGGATCCGATCTTCTCGGAGACGTTGTTGTCAGCCCGCTCCTGTTCGTCCGCCAGTGCGCCGCGTGTATTCGACCAGCAATACGAGCAGATTTCGTCCGGTGCGTCGCCCTCGAAGTCCGTTTTATTGATATCGTGGTGGGAGGCAAACTCCGCAAATGGGACTCGTTTGTCTCCTGGATGGCGGTTCCCTCGACTACACATCTTCTCGCCGGGACCACTGACTCCGAGTGAGAAGCGAGAGTCCGTTCCGTCTTGGCCGGCGTCCATATCGATGATATGCGCGACCGTTCCGATTCCGATCTCGATGACGAATCGGTCTGCTGGCTCGCTCATTGTTGATCACCGGTACTGAATGTGGATGCCGTGGTCACGATACAAGTCGTGGAACGTGACGAACCGCTGCCGGGAAACCGATTTCGACGCGTCAGGATCTATCTTGCGGCCGTGCTCGTCCAGCAGTTGGCCCTTCTCCTCGCCGGGGAACGGAAACGAGACACCCGAGGTCGTTGTGAACTCGTCGTAGCGAACGGGTCTGAAAAACAGCACGACCCCCGGCTCTGCGGTTCGGCTGAGGTTGACGTCCAAAAGCGTGAGTTCTTCGCGGTCGTTCAACAAGTCGGTTACCGTCAAACGGGGCTCTGACTCCCTGATGGATTCGACCTCGAACAGGGAGAGGTCAGCGTCGACTGTGGCTTCGAGAATGTCCCGTTCGGTTTTACTCTCCCAGCGCTCCGCTTCGAGGTAGCGTTCCGCCGTGGTGGTCTTGTCCCGGCGGTATTCGTACAGTGCGAACTCGAAGTGAGCCACCATCTGGGACTCGAACTCGTAGGCCAGGTTCAGTCCGTCAAATCCGATGTCCAGTTCCGATGCGGATTCGACGATCAGCTCGCGGTCGGAGTACGCCTCCATGATGTCGCTGTTCAATTGCGTCCCGACTTCCCGATAGGTCTTGTACTGGTCGATGTCAGTCATTACGAGACGGTATATCAGGGCGATATCAATATTTTCCGATGCCGAGAGTTCGACGCCATCACTGTTCGTATCGTTCCTCCAGATCGTCGAGTGCACGCCAGAACTGCTCGTCGTTGATCGGTGGCTCTGTCGTCGCTCGCCTCTCCAGCACGCCAGCGTACGTGTCGAACTCTTCGGGAGTCGGATCGGTCGCGAGGACGCAGTCGGCGTATCCGTCGAGTGCGGTCTGGATGGTTTTCGCGTAGTGGTTGTAGGCCCCGTCGATCCAGTTCGATTTCTCATCGACTTCCTCGAATATGGCCTGATACACCGTCGCAGCGGCCAGATTCCGGTCCCGATCGCGGTACTGCTCGGCGATATCGAAAAACCGGGAGAAATCGATTGCCTCGAACACGACCGGGTCAGCATGTTGTTCGAACAGTTGTGCTATCTCCTCGCGATACTCCTCAACTGACTTGTGATCGTCGCCGAACAGTGCGAGAAACCGCTCGCGAAACTCTGCGTGTTCGGCGAGTACGTCACGGACGAACCCACGCAAGTCGTCGGCCGACACGTCGTCGAGAACTTCCTCGACGCCTTTGCTCTCGTCTTCCGGCGGACCAGCAGCGATATCCAGCAACACGGCGACAACGTGTTTGCAGTCGCCGCTCCCGTCGTACGGACAGGTGCACTTCGTATCGAGACTGCGCCCACCGAACTTTATCGTCACGTCGTACAGTTTCGACCCGCTGACAGCCGCGGTAACGAGGTTTTCGAACCGGTCAAGCTGTTGGATACGTCCCTCCTTGCGGTACGTTTCACCCCGATCGAACACGGCGTCCGTGCTCCGATTTCGGATGGTTTCCTCGTCGACCCTCATGTTCCATCGTTCGCAGACGAGTCTAATCTAATTTCGGCTAGGTGAACAGCACATCAGCCAAACGTGTATCTCACTCTCGGTGACCCTTTAGGGCCGACTTTGCTCAATAGAGGTGCGATATAACATAACCGAAAGCGAATATCGTTGAGAATGCGGCGCACAAGATCGTCTACCCCCAAGACTAGCGCCGGCGTCCTCCTTCGAGATACACGACGAATTCTGTGTTGCGATCTTGTACTATGTTCCTTGGCTTACCAAGCGATTAGCGCGAAAGTGTTCGAATCACTTGGTAAGGTCGGCCCTTTGATGGAGCCGACAGCTCAAGTTATCTGGTTGTTCGTCACGAATATCCTGTTGAGACCTGGTACTTTTTCCACCCGTATGTATAGCTCTCGATTAATGAGCGACTGTCACTACTGCGAACAAACCTTCGAGAAAGAGGCTGCGCTCCGTGAACATCTCTATGAGGCCCACGAACGTGACGAACTGAGCCGGATTGACCGGAAACGTGTCGAGCAATACGGTGAGGAACACGGCGTAGATGAGAGTGGCAACGACACAGACGCGGATGCCAGCCAACCCATCCAACGTGAGCAACAAACAGACGATACATCAAACGGTATCTATCCTGCTGATGCGTGGGAACTCAGCGACGTCAAAGCCCTCTCTACGGACGAGATCACCGTGAAACTCGCAGACCACGGTATCGAAACGAACGAGACTGCGTTTCAGAAGCGGGTGGAAAACCACAATTCGGCGACTGCGCTCTCTGAGCAGTGGGAAGCCGAATACGAGGTTGATGCCACAGGCTACGATCAAGACTTTATTTGGATGGCGGCACAGGTACTCTGGAAGCGCTGGATACCGGATATCCCAAACACAGAACGGATCTACGACTTCATAGAGGAGGGACGCGACCTCCGAGAGAAGGGAAACGATGTTGAGGCCTGTGACCGATGGCTTACTGCTTGGGAGTACACAGTCGCTGTAACGCCAGACGATCTCACAACTATCGAAGCAGCAGATCAACGCCTCCCGGCATTTCTCTCTCTTGAGGCCTTCATTCGCTCGCTTGATAGCGATCTTGCCAGCGTGGCTGAGGATAATTCGGCGTATCATGAGAAACGCCTCGAATTCTGTCAGGAGGTCTGCGAGCAGTTCCCGGACGCTGATGACGAGTTCCTGCTTGACTTTCACCACTTTGTCGCCGATTCATTCGTGGAACTGGATAGAATAGCCGACAGCAGGGCCGAGCTCGAAGCACTCATCGAAGCGTACCCGGAGGATCCCTATGCGTACAAGAAACTCGCAGATAGCTACTGGCTTGATGACACGGCACAGCTAACGACTGAAGAGCTAGAACTGACTGTAGAATTATACCGAACGGCGCTTGAAGTTGATACTCCTCTCGAAGGAGCGCCGATGGTGACTGAACGCCTCAAGGAAGTCGAGAGCCGACTCGCTGACTGGGGCGCAGTCGATAAGCAGGAGGACTGAAGCGTCATGAAACTCACATACTACGCCGATATTCCAAACTCCCACGATCATGAGCAGATCGTCGATCTCCTATACACCATTTCAGAAAAGTACGTTGTGAGAGATCATAGTGGCGGGCTGCCCACTCCGTACTTATCGTCGGCTGTGACACTAGGCTCGAGAGATCTTAACCAACAGACTGGCGCTTCTGCCGCTATCTGTTGGTTAATTACGGAAAGAGCTATCACTCACGCCCGCATACTTTTGTCTCGCAGTACTGAATCGCCAGTATGTCGTTTCGAGTGACGTGGGACAACCTCCTCGACAACGTGGAGGAACTTTCAGCAGACGCCACACTCCTCACCCCGGTCTCTCAGAAACCGTTTCAGATTACCGACGTCCAGCAACACCGAGTGCTGATCGAGTATCAGGCCGACAGTGAGACCGTCCCGCTCCAGCGGGAGCAGTTCGAGACGCTGTTTGAGCGCGTTGACGATGCGACTGGGTCGTTCGATCTCGATCGCCTCCCAGCCGGAGCTGAACCGTATGCCACCGTCATGAGTCTCCATCCGCGATTCACTATCGATGACCGGGACGGCACCCTCTCTGAAAGCGAGACGCCAACAGCGTCGCCACTTGTCGATGCGCACACGGTCGAACACGACGATGGCCCACGAGAAGAGCCCGATATCCCGGTGTACGCAGACGCGCTCCTGTTGATCGATGCGCTCGAGCAGCACGACATGACGTCACTCACCGAATTAGACGTGCCGACGCTTGTGAACCTCTATACGCTGCTGTCAGATGTCCAGCGCAATGCCAACGACCTTCGGCAAGAGGTTCGTGGCGTCTTGCTTGACCGCCTCCATCACGATCAACCCGTGAGTGGTCAATACGGCTCCGTTCAGCGGACTGTCCGCCAAAATCGAACACTCAAAGATGACGACACGGTCGTTGAGCTACTGGAGGCGGAGGGGATCGACCCCGAGCGGGTGATGAGCGTCGATACGAGCAAACTCGACGATGCGTTGGAGGTAACGTCACTCTCTGAATCCGATGTGTACGATATCGAGGAAAGCGAGTATGTTCGGAAAGCAGACGTCGACGAAGAGATGAAAGAAACACGTCTCCAAGGGCTCAAAGACCAGTTGGCTGGTGCCGACGAAGACACAACCGAGCTCCAAGCTGAAATCGAAGAACTGGAGCAGCGTATCACTGAACTCACCAGCTTTGATTCCGGGACATCCTTCCATACTCGTTCAAGTGGTGGGTAGCCGGTACCCACACCCGTACCCGTTGGGAGACGACAGACCGGCCACGGGAATTGACTAGATACTGTATCCGGACCTTCTTCGAGGCTGGTCTTTATCGGTGCGATGGACGAAGCTACCGTATGAGCGACTCGGCGTCTCCAAGCGCCTCTATCTCGCTATCTGGGCCGACTGACGTTCCAGCAGTCCTGAATCGGGCTGGTATTGACCACGTCGGTGTTCACGATCAGCGACTACTGGCTATCTATCGCACCGGCATCTTCAATGTGGTAACTGAGCCGGAGTCGGTGTCGAATGCGCGCACACTCGAGATCGAATGTTGGGAAGCACCCCTCCCGTCTCGTGGTGATGAGCGATCACCCCAGGAGTTTCTTGACGACTTTGCCGCCGTGTTTGAGCGTGGCGATAAGTCCTGAATCGTCTATCGAGTCTCTCGCTCGCAACGACGGTGATCAGTTGAGAGTGACAAGAACACTAGAGTCAAGTTCTCTAGCACGAGTCAAGACATACGCAATCTATAGAATGGGCGTATAGTTTTGGAGATCTATCGGTCAGAACCGTGTCCAAGATAAGCCACACCGAAGAACGTGGGTGCCTTCATCGGATCATCACTGTCTGACTGTGGATTTGTTACCGTCGTCGTCTCGCATTAGTTATGGTGAAGGTTTATCACCGCGGCCGGTAGTAGTAGTAAGTGAGCGCTGCGCGCCAGCGTGTTGAGCCCGTTCGACCATGTCCCTCGACGGACGTGGGGGCGGGAAATGGCGCTATTCCAACTTCAGCAGTTACAACTCTCGGAGTTTCTCAGCGAGGTCATCGTAGCCGTTCCGCTGGAGAGCGTTGACCACCCGCGTAACGGAGTCTGACATCGGCTCGTCCACACCCTCATGCGGCATGACGGCACCCTCGTACCAGCAATTGACTCGCTCTCGGACAGTGTTGCCTCGAAGCGCCGGGAGCGTCGGAGGGGTGTACTCAGGCGAGTTCCGATAGGTCGCGCTGATAGCCTGCCCCCAGTCCTGGCCACGATGGTGCTTCGCCCGTGGGGCCGGGATGACGAGCTCCCCTGCCCGCGGCATCGTGTCTGTGCTGTTAATCCGGTGGGCGAGGTGGTTCGAGACCAAGTCGGCGAGAAGTGCCGCCGGGTAGTAGAACTCCGACTTCTGGCAGTGAGCCACCAGCGGGCGATCGTCTCGCAGCCCTCCGAGTGCGGCGACGAACGGTTTGGCCTGCTGTTCGTTCCCATCGACGATTACCGCGGGGGGCTCGGCGACCGTGTTCAAGATGTCGTGGACGTGGATCGCGGAGTGGACCGCTTCGACCTGCTGGGTGTCCTCGTTCCCATCCAGGCTCTGGCGGTGGGAGAACACACGGATGTGCTCCGGAAATTCCTGCAGGACGGCTTCGGTGAAGTCTCGGCGGACGGCGTGTTCGTAGTCGTTCGCCTTGTTGTAGAACGGTTTGAATTCGATGCCACTCCCGTGGTCGTAGATCGCCTCCAGAATCGCCGGTTCGAGCTCCCGGGAGGCATACACGGCTGCCGTCACCGTCGTATCACCGACAGTGCTCGCGTCCATCGTCACAGACGTCGAGTAGGTGTCTGACTCGGTACGGAAGGGAAGGAGCGCCATTAGTGATTCAGTTGGTGCTGTATTCAGCCAGGTGGGCCTTCACATAAGTGCGTGTAGATTCCGCCATTATGCCTCCTCGAAGTCGAGCTTCTCCTTCGCCGACCGGACCCGGTCGCTGACCGTCTGCGGGCTGGCCTTCCGATCATCAGCCCACGAAGACTGCCGAGTCGAGTAGAGCGTCTGCGTCATCCAGTAGTCCAAGGTCTCAGCGGGTGACTGGAGTTCGTTCGCCAGCACGGCGAGCTCGACCGCCGCAATCTGCCGGCCGATGTCGAGCGCGGTCAGCTCCTCTTGGTAGTCGTTGATCGCCCGCCAGCCGTCTTCGATCTTGAACTCCAAGTTGATGACGCACTTCCCATCCGCCCCGTACCCGAAACGGCATGTTCGTATTGACACCTTTGGACGCTAAATGCTTGAGGCTACCTACAGAACTCACAGCTGTATCGGAGTGCGTGGATGCTGATTGGATGAGTTCGTCGGAGGGCTCCCACATGGGACCCATGATAATTGCCAGTTACCCGTTTTAGTGGTGTGTAAATCACCCGAATACGGACACCGGGCAAAATAACAGTAATTGTATGTATGTCTGACGCTCGCCGTGAGTATTAAGACGGAGGCCGGCGCAACATCGCAGTATGCACGGCTAGGCGATGTTTAGAAAGGGGGGGAGTTCCCCTGTTGGCAGCAGGGGCCGCTTGGGAAGGGACAGGATGGCACCTGTCCGAGGAAGTCTCCTATTCCTCATTTCTTCCGAAGTGGTCTTAATGGTTGCGGTGGTGAGAGTCATCTCCGGCTTTCGCCGATAACCCTCTCTGCTGTCTCTGAGACGGCCGATTATCCGATTCCGGCCGTAGCGTCGAGCACGTGCGCGGAGAGCGCACTATGCAGGACCACCCGGCTCATGGAGGTGTGCCAGCGGCGTGAGTCGCTTCGCTGTCGTTGGCTGTTCCAACTGTAGCCAACACTGGGTCATCGAGGATGCCGTCAGTAGTGGCGCTGCTAGCACTCGTGAGTGCCCCCGGTGTGGGAGTCAGCATTCAGATGGCCAGTTGCGACGTCGAGCAAGAGCTGACACGTGGGAGAATGCTGTTGAGCAACGGGCGGCGCTTCTCGCGAATACTCGGAACGCTGGCGCTGAGTTCGACGAGGTTGGCCACTACGCCAATCTTGAAGAGGAATGGGACCGCGATCTCGTCGGCCGACCACTCGGCGTACAGGTGCTTACAGGTGCCTTCGCAGACGATCAGCACCTCGACACAACGAATCGAGAGACATCCAACAACACCGATCAGAGCTCTCGTCAGCTTGGAGATCTCCGCTGTGATGAGGACGCGGGTCTCTGGGTGGTTCAGCAGTACCCGGCCGTGTCGTCTGGGACAGTACGCCTCGACAAAGAGAGCCGACCAGGTGAACTCTGGCGGCGTCTTGTTGGGGTCCTCGAAGCCGATATTGCGCTCGCCGTGCGCGAACTCGTCGGTGGTGTCGCAGATGGGGCCGCCTGGCAGATGCTTGAATCGATTATCGACGATCAGCTCGGGACAGTCGACCGAGAGGCGCTTCCAGACGCAGAGAGCCTCAACGGGTCGATCGTTGCGTCGACGCTGTTGAGCCTGTGTAAAGACGTCGAGTCCGAGCAGCATCAGCAGGCGCTCGAACTGCTCGAGAGCTTTGGGAGCTCGGAGTTCGGCCCGCTTGGCATCGGGTTTCCTGGTGAGCTTGAGGATGTTCGCCGAGTTGTGAAGCCGTTGCTCGCAGCCGCAGAACATACGCCAACACTCACCGTGCGGATCGATGAGTCATTCCGGGAGATCGGCCACGCCGACCAACGCCGGCAAATGGTCCAGCTGCTCAGTTGGCTTGGCCACGGTGTGGACGTCCGGATTGTGTTTGAGTCGTCCATCTGGATGCGGCGCTTCGCTTGGAGTTACGATCCGGAGATCGATGTCGACGAACTGGATGGGAACGTCCCGGACGTGGCAGCGTTCGATGTGAGTTCACAATGCGATACAGGCCAGCGCGCTCACGGAACCGTCGACGACCACGTCGCGGCTGCATGTGAGGCGCTTGAGATGGACGGTGAGGTTGTCGCAACCCTCGACCGTATTGGTGCGGAAGCTGGCCAGACAGCTGGCTACGAGACGCTCTACGAGGCTGCCCCGTACGATGACCCCGACCAGTCTCGGAACAACGTCGCGTACCACCTCCGACAGCTTCGCGAACACGAACTCGTGACGGATCGTATCGCGACCAGCGACGGGAGCAAAGTCGCAATTCGCCCGGCTGGCGTGCGTTTTCCTCGAAGAAATCGGCCGATCTGGAACGCGACAAAAACCCCTTCAGAATTTTGTGAGTCGGACCGGAAAATCTGACGACAATGTGGAGTCTAGACCCGCGCACACACGTGAGGGGGGGACCGGCTGGAGCCGCGACCGCCTCCCAGCACTCCACACTATCCAACCGCTTTCTCGCTCTACGTATCAGGCCGCCGTTGCGGCGACCCCCGAGAATGGCGTCGCAACTGTCGATGCGGCGGTCTCTGAGTGGGACGATCGAGCAGCTCCCCGCCGCTACACGGACTGGGAAAATGATCGGCTCGCTGTGGCCGCCGAAGTCGACAATTCGATGCAGTGGGCAGTCTGTACTGCTCGTTCGTTGGGTGATGGGTTTGTCTGGGACAATCTGCTAACTGACGAGCGACTCGACGAGAGTAGTGATTTCCGCCGACTGCTCCAAGAGGCACCCAATATCCTACAGAACAGTGCGTGCCTCGGGTGGATTGCTGAAGAAGACGAACTCGTCGACGATGTCGATGAGTTTGGCGACCGCATACAAGCTGTTCTCGAGGAGATTTGCGAGATGACGCGGGACATGACTCACGGCGAGTACCGCGAGTACAACTCTCGAACGGCGTTTCGGACGAAGATTCTCACTGAGTCACTCGGCGTGATTGGCGTAATGACCCGGTTACTGGACTTCGCCGGCGTGGACATCCTCCGAATCGGTCGGATGCCCCGGTTCAAGAGCGATTTTGCCGATGAGAAGCTCTCAGCTATCGCGAAGTTCGTTGGAATCAACTCGGCGATTGCGTCGAAATACGGGATGGCGTCGGTGTTTCGGCAACTGTTTGAGGATCGTGACGAGGTCCTCCGGTGGTCACTAGATGTCGATGTCAACGCCGCAGAGCCGTTCGGTGAGCTCATCGGCTCGTGGTGTCTGTTTGCTGATTACGGCGACCGCCAGGAAGTGTTCGCTGAGAAGCTTCGATCCAACGTCTCGCCGAGGGACATCCGGGATGATGCCCCCGAGATCGGTGTCCGCGTCCCCGTCCAGACGTCGACGAGTCGAGCCCAGTACCGCGACCTTCTTGACACAGCACTTGAAAAAAAGAACCTCCTCACAACTCCAGAGGCGGTATCGGTGCTCCACGGGCTGTGTCGGTCACCGCTAGCAATCGCGAACGGCGTCGCCCGAGCGCTAGAGCCGGAAGCCGAGACGCGACATATCCGGTCTGTAGAACTCCGACGCATCATCGCAGCACTGTCCCCAGAGCAGGTACTCCGGAATGCGTCGTCGACGCCGCGAAAGGCCCTCGTGGCACTCGCGGGCGCTGAAGAATTCCTGACGCAGTCAGCACTCGCCGAGAGAGCCGGCGTGTCGGCTCGCTCGCTTCGTGACCACCTCCCTGACCTCGTTGATACTGGAATCGTCGCGATGACGGATGCTGGCTACCGGCTCCAGCTGTCGTTTGCGGAGACGGATCGGGACGACGGAGAACTTCCTGAACGGTATCAGGATATCTACCCGCAATGGGTGAGTGATCCGACTGTCAGCAACGACGTCCACGCCGCGGCCGGAGCGTTACGGACAGCTCGGTGTCATCATGGGCCAGATGGACCAGTTCCACCGAAGGAAATCGGGTTCGCTGGCGATGTCTTGCTGGAACTCACAGAGCCATGGCCGTTACTCGATGAGGTGCTGCCAGCGCTGTGGGCAGTGACTGCGAGAGCGTGTTATCGAGAGGACGCTGCTGTCGCTGGTGGTGCCCTTGTTGAACGCGAGACTGAGATAATGGGGAGACGCCCGCGTCAGCTGAGCCTCCAAGAAGCAACTACTGGGGAGCTTGTCGGATGAGTTCTAGAGGAATTAAGGCGTCTGTCACCGGTGATTTGTGGGGGCTTGGTATACTGTTCTCGCCATCATATCTCTTGACGAGATTGTTGGGCCACTCATGCTGTTCCTAGGGTGTCATAGAAGAGTTGCCACGACATTTATTTCGTGAATTTACAGCCGAATCAGCCGATAGAACGCGCTTGCTGACTGACCATTACGTGATCTCGTCAATCAGCTCAAACCCATTTTTGAACCGCACACGATTCTCGAACCCGTGGGCGTCGAGTGTCGCAACAACCGCCTCGCCGGCGTCGATGTCGGTCGTCACGATACAGACCAGACCGCTATCCGCTTCGAGCCTTTCAACTGCGGCCGCAGCAAGCGCGGTGTCAGCCTTTTCGATCCGATCCTCGCTTCTTTTCGAGGATCGAGCGATGTACGACCGAACGTCGTCCATCACTTGTGACACGGTGCCGTTCGTGTAGTCAGGCTCGTCGGCGACTGTAACCCAACCGGCATCAATGGCGCTATTGATCGGAGTCTGTCCCGGCGTACTTCGCCTCGGCGCACCACCGAGCTCGTCGTAGACTCGCTGCGGAATGACAAATGTGAGATCGTTCCGTTGAGCAAAGCGTTCGAGAGCCGTGTACTTGTTGTTCTGTTGGCGACCACACGCGATGAACAATCCTGTATCCGCGATCCACGTCACCGAATTCTGCAACGGGTTGAACGGCTCACTCATCGCTCTCGTAGTCAGGCTTCAATCGTCGGATTCTCATTAGCGTCCCGAATCTCGTCAAAATAGGGATCGACCGATTCCATATCGAGGACGACGTCTCGTAGTGCCTGTAACACGGCAATTGCGAAGGCGTGCTGAAGGTCGAGTTCCCGGGCTGCAACTCGCTCCGACATGTTCCCGTTGGCGTACGGTATCGCATACGTTAGGGCGGCAGCGAGCTTTCCGAGACCGTCTCTCTCGATGAGGAGATTGAGGTCCTGATCCCGAGGCGATCGGCCGAACGCTTCGATGAGCGTCGGCGTGATCGTATACTCGTCTCCCCCGAGATTTGCCGAGAGAGTGATCGGGACTGCTGAATACGTGTGTGTTTTCTGGCCCTCATCTCGAGTGAGGACCTTGAGCTCAACGAGCGAGCCGGCATCCGAATACGCTGTCGTCCGGGGAATCTCCAATTCATCGACAATGTCGTCGATAGTGACCTCCTCTTGCCGGAGCACGAAGGTGTAGAGCCGCGCCAGTCGTGGCTCTTCCAGCAGCTGTGCAACTGACAGCAGGCCGTTGACGGCGCGTTCGGGGTCTCCAGCTGCCTTCGACATACAATTCATAATTCATGTACTAGATAATAGTGTTTGGGATTGCCGAATCGGACGTGATACTTCGGACACCCTGTGCCGAGCGATTCGTGAGTCCTCTGTATTGACCGATCTGGCCTGCTAGCCTTTCGAGGAGTTTCTGTTTGGGATCTGCGTGGTCTCTTCAGCATACACTAGATTACCACCTCAGAGTAGCGCGAAACGCGAGATTTAGATACGTTGACTAGCTACAACTCGTGATACCTGATGGTCGAAATTTCTGATTCGCTTCGCACTGTGTTTAGTGCTCAAATCGAAGAACGTGACGGCTCATATATTGTGGATGTCCCCGCGAGTGAAATCGAACACGACGCGCTTGCTGCCGACGAAACGTATCGCGTCGCGATCTTGAAATCAGAATCCTCGACAAGCAAGAAGACTCAGGAAGAGCAACCCCAATCGGCTGCGCAAGAACCAACTCCGACGTCGGACGGTCCTCCCGTAGAGGAAGGTGAAGTCCGGGACGTGACGATCGAGACAACTGGTGATCAAGGTGACGGCATTGCGAAGGTTGAACGCGGCTACGTCGTGATCGTCCCCGGCGGACAACCAGGTGATGAGCCGTCGGTCGAGATCGAGCAAGTCAAAGAGAACGTCGCGTTTGCTAGTATCGTCGAACGCGACTCACGGGCGCTGTAACGTCGTTTTAGTAGCAACTGTCTATTTGACTGGGATCGTTGGAACCACGACTATCCTGATCCACCCTACTCGCCTCCTGGCTTCCCGATGTACTCCGATTTCATCGTCCCGTTTTCACGATAGTAGCGATAGAGATACGGACCGTGCATATCCGCGGGATTTCCGCTAGCGCACTTGCAGCTGTCGTCGCCACAGGTGACTTTCTCTTTGACGACGGTCCCGATTCCTGCGCTATCGGACTCGTCGACGGGCTCGGCAGCCTCGGGAAGCTCGTCAGTGTCGACCGACTGGTCGCGATACTCGATGAGCGCCTCGACGTAGTTCCGTATCTCATGGAGTGTTTCCGTGTCCTGTTTGGGGAGCCCCTCTGCGAGATACTTCGGGAGCGAGGCAGGTGGTGACGGCTGCTCCATACCTTATGTAACAATTGGAGCCATGTTAGCGTTCGGGTGCTACATAAGGTATTGAACCTTCTCTGCCAACCGTGACCACCTCAGCAATTACTCGAGATCGTAGGCCGCAATTTCGTGAGAGCCACACTGTGGACACTCATCGATGTCCTTCTCCACGCTGTACCCACAGTAACGGCACTCGTGGTGCGTTGTCGATGACGGCTCGAGACTGACGATCTGCCGGATGAACTGTTTACTAAGCATGGGTGGGGTCAACGATCTCGCCACAGCCGGGGCATTCGGCCCATACGCCAGGGTCACCGCCAGCGGTCTCATAGTGGATGATTGCGTGCCGACTCGTGACTGTTTCGCCGCAGAACGAGCAGTCGCCACGGACTGTCTCTGGGTCATCAGGGGTCATTCTCACGAGTTCACGAGCTACTTCGAGGGGGAGAGGGAGCGTGTGACTCTGTCTTGGAGCTGGTCCGGTCGGTGGGACCGACCCTGCTCTGCTCCCTCACCTCAAAATTTGAGACTCTGTGACTTATAGTTCGGGCGAGCGGAGTGAAAGTACTTCTCTAGGACGGCTACATGACCACGGTTCGCGAGTGGCCACTACGCAGCTACGATTTCTAGTGACGATGTGTTAGATACCTAGCTGTCCTCACCATCGGTATGTCGTTCCGCATCTCGTGGCCCATCTCTCCCATTGTGAACCCTTCATCGATGTGGTGGCTGTAGATTTTTCATCTTGAAATCCGATTGGGCGACAAACTGTCCGGCCAGTTCAGCCAACTTCCGGGTTCGCTGGATGTCGGCCAGATTGTGCTTACAGAGTGGAAGCCAGTCGCCGGCCTGGAACGCATCCACAGCTTCGGCGCTGTCGTCAAATGGGTCGCACGTCTCCTCACCAACAAGGACATCATACACCCCAACGAGATCAGTCTGATCTTGTGTATTGAAGCGGTCAACCACCTGTATCATATCGGCGTACGCAATATCGCCAAAGGGCCATCGTAGTCCATGTTGGAGAAATCGCGTTCGACAAAAGGGGAGATCGAACCCACCGTTCCACGTCTCACCGTTGAATGCGGTCACGTAGTGGGTGTCACCATCGAGTTGGTTCGTGACAAACGACGCGACCGCCTCGAGGAGTTCGCCCTCGTCAGCAACGATGTCGAGTTGGGCTGTCCCAGTTGACTCCTCATCAAGCGCCCTCACCAGTATGTTGCGATCAACCTCGCTGTGGCCGCCAGTATTGAGAATAAGCGATTCACCGAGACCGTGCGCGAACCCAGCAACGGTGATGACAGCGTCGGCATCGAATCCAGAGGTTTCGATGTCAAACGCAACCGGAGTGAGTCCTGAGTCACTCATCTGTGAGATCGATAATGTGTTCGGATTTGAATCGATCTGTCGAAACACCCAATCGCTTCAGAAGTAGATGCCACGAGATCTGACGTGTCTTTTGTTCTCCCATCGTTACGTGATCTTCAGACGACCAGTTGTCAAGGACATCGTCAACCATCTCGACAGGTGCGATTAGTTTCCCTACTTCCTTCTCTATTCCATCTGTGACTGAATATACAACAAAAAAGTAAATCGCGGTTTTCAAATCAGAATATGAACTTTCAACTGTCAACCGATCGTGATGAGACTTCCAGATTCGGAACTGGCCGTACCTACCCAAGTTCCCGGTCTTACTTTGATACCGATTTACGCAGGACTTGACCTCGACATAGTACGATATCTCACCACTGATATATGCGTCAACATATGATTTTACTGACCATCGAATCATTAGCCCTAAATCATGGAATATAGCGTTAGCTAGGCGTTCAGCATTGTATCCCCGCCCAGATGCAGTTGATCGTCCACGTCCTTCACAGCTGTTACCATCTACGTCTTTGCGAACATCTTCCAATTTTATTTCAGGATTGACTACAGTCGGGTTAGGGGAACTGTTCTGCGTCATTGTCTCCTCGTCGCGATCGTCCTGGAATTAGACCCTGTGAGAGGTAGTTCAGCAGCTGATGAACTCATTCGACGAATGGGCCCACTCAAAGCCACTCGAATTATGACGTGACTGTGTGATATCATGGCTTGCGGCCCAGTATATGTAAGACCGATATAAAAATCTCATCAATAAGTGAGATTAGGGACATCAATTAGTTATCAGATCTGATATATCGGTCGAAAAAGTAGTGCGGAACAGAGGAGAGCCTGAGTGAGAGAGCCAGCCCCGTGGATGCAAATGCCAATCGACGATCGAATTCTCGAGGCATTAGCAACATCTGGGTTGGTCCTATCTCCCTCGGTAATCGCATTCAACATCGACAAGGCACGAAGCGAAGTGAACCGTCGACTTTCAATCCTTGTCGATCATGGCCTTGTCGAACGCGTCAAGCGAGGATACTACAAGATCACCGATATCGGTGAACAGTATCTTTCCGGAGAAGCTGATCCCAACGACCTCTGATCGAGCTATAACAGGCTAATTATAGTCTTGAAATGGTCACAACTCCTGTTTGCTACTATCTTGAAGCCAAATCTGATTCGGTGTCGACCGTTCTATGGCTCCTAATTAGATAGAACAAGGAGCACAGTCTGGCTGATCACGGACAGTTGATTCAAAGTCTAATTGATGAAGACATAGCACACTTCAGTAGTGCTGACATGATAATTCTCATTGTCACTAGTAAGGTATAGAAGTGTATTAACGATACAAGATAGTGCTAAGTGAGGCCATGGATTACGGATATCGCTTTGGGAGTGAATCTGAAACGCTAATTACTCACAGTAGTCCCTTCAGCGATGGGTTCACTGCCCGTAATCAACTCGTACAACTCTATGCGTTCTCTTCTTCCACATCAGACAGTTTTGTATCATCATCCTCGTTGACCACTTTAGCAACAGAAATATCGTTGAGTCGCAGGAACGCTTCTTTATTTTTGATACCTAATACTTCTCGTACCTCGACTGGGATCACGACCACTCCATCTGCGGAGCATTTGACTACTCCCGCAGACTCGGATTGTCTATTGCTCATTGGGTAGATTTGTATAAGCAAAGTATAAAAACATAACTCAGTCTAATACAGTCTTATTTTAATTTGCTGTATAGAACGTCCTAGCCGCTTTTGTAGTGCTTAACTGAAACAGGGTTAGGTTGTCTCTTTATATTATTAAAAGAGATCTGCTCGCTGTCTTGCGTTTATATTATCTCTTTCTTGTTGTTTCACTTAGGCACTACAAAAATAAGCGTATTATACTTATTCCATGTTCTTTAGTCTAGTATGTTTCATCAAGTTATTAAGATATATTACCCAGGAGAAGACAGTGGGAACACATGGTAGTGAAAATAGATCTGAACTTTGGAGATTCCCTCAACTAGATTCACAATCATGAGTGAGCATAAGCGCATCAGCATTCAATTCGAGCGCGATCGGCTGGAACAGATAGAAGAGGCAGCCGAGGACAGTGGGTACAACTCACGATCAGCTTACCTCCGATCAGTGATTGAAGCAGGCGAGTCAAACATCGCTGCTCTTGACCCTCGTACGAGCAACACTGACTCATCAACTCAAAAAACCCACAACACGGCAGAAGCTGCTGGAAAATCACTATCCGATGCGGCTATTATTAATGAACTTGCTGATGGCAAAGACAACAAAGCCCAGTTTGATGAGGTCGTTGAAAGCTTGATAATAGAGTTCGAGGACACTATTGCAGCTCGACTCAATGAATTGTCACAGGAGGATAACAGTCCCGTCACAACTGATGGACGGGGAAACTACTGGCGTGAGGCGGATCAGTAATGTCGGCGGGCGATGGAGAGTATATTGAGACATATAATCCAGACGGTAATGTTCTGTGGGTCTCAGTCGATCACATCGGGTTTGAGTGAAAGTGTCTGCTTGGGAAGAGTGTGGAACCTACCGAAGCAGACAACGAGATAGAAGAAGAGCATCTTCTTAATTTTGTCGTCAACAGCCTCGATGAAGAGCTTGAGATAGACCTCGACGAGAACGTCAAGGTCACGACAGAGACGTTGTACGAGGTCCTCGCCGGCGCCAGCGCCGGCGGGACCTCGATCAATCACGTCTGCGAAACGACCGAGGACTCGCCACACGCCAACACCGTCCGAGGACATCTCACCGAGCAGTTCGAACTTGACTCCGTTGAGGCGGTTGGCGACACGCTACTTCAACGAGATGCGCTTGAGACGCTTCCAGATCGACCGGTGGAGGTCTGTGCAGACCTCCACCTCGACCCCTACTACGGCGATGAAGACGAAACAGAAGCGCTGTACTCTTCACAGGCGAAACGGGGAACCACGACGTTTCACGCGTACGCGACGCTGTACGCGCGGGTACGCAACAAGCGGTACACGCTGGCGGTGCGCCAGCTTGTCGCTGGCGACACCACCAGCGACGTCCTTGGTGAGTTTCTCGAGCTCCTCGACGGCCTTGACCTCGGCGTCAAGGCCGTCTATCTCGATCGCGGATTCTACAACAGCACCTGTCTTGGGCTGTTGTCCACGCACAACTACGCCTACGTGATGCCGATCGTCAAGTGGGGTGAAACGATCCAAGACGAACTCAGTAGAGGCTGGAGCCGCGAGATCGAACACGATCTCGCCGGCAAGGTAACGTTCCCTGTGTTCATCGACTGCGTCTACCAACAGGGACGATACGACGAACACGGGGTGGCGCGTCACGGCTACGCCGCTGACGCGCCGTTTATCGACACGCCACGGGATGCCCGAGAGCACTACAGCAAGCGCTTCGGCATCGAGTCGAGCTACCGATTAGCCAAGCAGAGCCTCGCATTCACCAGTTCTCAGGACGCTGGGCTACGGCTGGTGATGTTTGTGGTGAGCCTACTGCTCCAGAATAGCTGGCGGTATCTACACTGGCGGTACGTGGCGGCGCCCCGCCGCGGGGGGCGCCGCCTCTGGCAGTGGTCGTTCACGGAGTTCTGTGAGATGGTGTTGCGGGCCGCTTGGACAGCGCTTGGTGTGCGTAGGACTGTTCCAGCGAACCAACCACTCGACGACCGGTTCTTCCGGTAGCTGTCCACCGGTCCGGACAGCAGTCGTGAGTGGCGACGCTGTCGCGTCAGCGGCGGTCCGCCGCCGACAGCGACGGTCCATCCCGAAGATTACGCTTACCAGCGCTTCGAAGACACTCCAAGACCAGTTCGATCTGATCCGCCGCCATCAGACCAGATCACGCGCCTGTCGATGTGATCGACTGGGTCTGGTACGAGAAGTGGCACTGCCAAGCAGCGACTCCAGAGAATCTCTCTGCTGAAAGGACAAGATTGGTGGCAGAGAGATGTATAAACAGATTTGAGAGGTTCTTAGCAGCAAAAAAAGGTGATTACGACTGTCACTGGACAGAGATCGATGCGGGTCGGCTATCATACGAAGATATCATCCCACCACGATCAGTAACTCCCCAAATTGCCGAAGAGTTCCTGAAAGAACTCGTGAGGAACTATGCTCCTAAGACTCAGCAAAACACGTACGCAGTACTGACACAGGCGTACGAGTGGTGTACCGAATCCGTTGATCCTATTGAGATAGACCCGTTTCAAAAGGTGTATCAGAAACATGCAGTGAAGAACGGAGACTGGTTTCTAGAATCACCGTCTGGCAGGGAACCACACATCATCGATTTATCGGAAGCTCGGAACGTTGTCAGACAGTGGAATCATCCCCTGTGGATCACTGTCCAGCTTCTGCTGGCCAAAATACCAAGACGGGCAGGAGCAGTATCTAACCTCGACTTCGAAGATGTCTCCATCACTCACCCTGGTTGTAACTGGAATGTTCATCCAGATCTCCGACGGTGGGATGATCACATTATTTTTCGATCTGAGAAACGGCAGTCAGACGAAACCCGAAATACCGGCAATAAAACAAAAACAGACAGCAAAATTCCGATCGATGAAGAATTGAGAGATGCGCTGCTATGGTATCTTTGTACCCGTCCGCAGCCGGATTCTCCGTCTGATCCGTTATTTCTCACAACACAGAGCAAAATGCGGTTGAGTGGGAAAATCATCTCAAATAAATTTATTCGAAGGGCCAAAGAACTTGGATATTTCTACGGTCCAAATGATGATGACAATCTTAACCCACATTATTGGCGGCACTGGGGAACGACCCACTACGAGGATCAGTTCGGTGGGGATGCTAACACTCCAGGGAACACATCCATGACTGATTATTTGCGGGGTGACTCCCGAGAAGGAATTAAACAGCTGTACAACAGCTACTCTATTGAGAAGCGGGACACAATTCTCAACGCCATGCCGACTTTCTTAGAGTCGTATGCTGATGATTAATTACTATCCCACGAGGATTCGAGAAAGTGCCCGACGCCTAGTCTGAACGAGCTTGGCTCAGCATGGGATATCGATAGCTCATCGGCGTCCATACCGACAAAAGATTTCACACCCAAATCACCACCATCCTCTTGGATTGTCTGGAATAAACTGTTGTATTCATTAGAAAACTGATATTTATGGGCGAAATCAGATGTGTATGAAAATGTATATAAAATGGTGACGAACTCTAGGAGGTGACTTTCTCCTACGTAGGTCGACACAAGTGTGTTGAGTACGACAGCTTAGTGAGCTGAACGTCGACGGGACGCTCAGTACTCACCGTTCGCTCAATATCTACCTCGACAATCGCTGGAAAAACAGTTCCTACCTCTTTCTCTCCAGACAGTCCGAGCGGATGACGACACGCTTTGTCCGAAACTCCGTCAAGAGGCTTGCTCACGAGGCTGCTGTTCGACCATTTAGGTACACGAGACCGGTGAGTTTGGTCGCGGCGGACCAGAGGATGTCTATCCGCACGTCTTCCGTCACAGCCTCGCCTATCGACTTCTACCTAAAGTTGTAGTCGGTGTTAGAGGCGTTGACATACTTGTCATTCCCACGTCGATCTGGCACGTAACAAGGGCCACAGCCGCCATCGAAGAACACCGGCGTCTCGATATCAAGTTTGCTCCGTCGCTTCAGTAACTGCGGCATATTACTCCTGAGTTCGCTCACGTACGGTTCTCGTCTCGTTCGAAGCGTCCCCCGAGGCGGCCGACGTTCAGTAAGCGGCGGCAGCGAGTCCTTGTTGAGGTCATCAATGGTGAGGATTCGCACATCAAGCACTTGGGCAAGCCACCACGCTTGGGTGGTGACGCCCCACCCGACGACGAGCGCAGGCATCGCCCGCGCGAGCAGCGCCCGGTGAGAGATATCGGCGACCGCATCACGGCCGACGAGCGTCGTGTGCCAGTCTTTACACTCGGCGACGAGGTAATCGGCCGGGTCGTTCTGGAGGTCCGATCTCCGGGCGACGACGTCCGTCTCAAGCCCGAACAGGTACTTATTCCGTGTTGTCTGGTACCCCCACCGCTCGAACGCTTCTGCTGTCTCTCGTTCGAGCCACCGACCATTTGTCGGATCGTGCTCAAGATCGTCGACTGGTTCCTCCTGATCGCCGAGAGCGCCGATTTTCTCGTTGAGGTCATCGAAGAAGTCACCCATCGGTTGAGTCCTCCGTGGCAGCGGCAGCGCGCACGGCCGTATGTTCGAGTGCTGTTGCGATCGCACGGGCTTCCGTCGGGGTGAGTTCGGCGAAGGTAACACCCCAGCTCCCGCCGACGCTGAGCGTGAGTTGTGACGGGTCGTCATCACAGAGCGTCACCTGAATCTTCGCCTCTTCTTGGATGAGCGGACGGTCGCGGACGACGTCAGTTTCAAGATCGATTGCTGGGCGGCTCATTGAGATGTACCGTTTATCGGGAGCATACGCGGTGGGTTGTGAAGCGATGCGATCTTCGGTGGAAATGGTATCGTCATGGTTGATTCAGGGGTGTTGGTTGCGAGCGATACGTCTAGCTGGTGACTCCGGTGCTGGTTGTTGGATAGGTCGTGGCTCGCGTGGACGACCCATACTAGCGTCGCGAGCGCTGCCGGGTACTCGTCAGTCAAAGTCGATTCTATGTGTCGGACGAGAGTTTCAAGCCCCCGCGTTGAACCGGTGTACATGGGTTCGTGCGTGTTCACGGAACCCCCATATGGGCCATCTATTGGCACGGGTCGGCCAGCATCTTTTTTCGCACAGTGCGTCGTCATCAACGGCCGATGGGGTCCGTGATTATAGCATGTGTATTGTGAAGTATTAAATATTAGCCTATGTAGGCTATTTATTGGCTCAAATAGTCTATT
The DNA here is from genome assembly GCF_055396225.1 of Halorubrum tibetense. NCBI lineage: Archaea > Methanobacteriati > Methanobacteriota > Halobacteria > Halobacteriales > Haloferacaceae > Halorubrum > Halorubrum tibetense. The sequence continues at coordinate 2,561,341 of NZ_AP043742.1, read as the reverse complement.
CAGGAGACACAACCCCTGTAACTAACAAAGTCTCCATTGGATATAGCAAAAATGCGGCCTACTCCGGGATGGATGACGATGACTGACCTAGTCATCTTGGAGTTTCTCAACGACTACAACCTAGAACTCGCCCCGAAGCCTCTCTACCGGAATTTAAATCGACACGGGCACAACATCGGGTACTCTACAGTACGGGGGCGGTTGCCAGAATTAGCCGAGAAGGGGCTCTTAGTGAAGGACAGTGACGGATACTACCAGCTATCTGATCTCGGTCGAGAGTACCTTACAGGCGATATCGACGCAGATGAGTTGGAAGATGCGTAACAGTCGATTTCGATAATCGCTCACTGGTCGTCGCTTTCGTCGCCCCCAGCCTCATCATCTGGTAGTTCTGCCGCTCTTTGGGGCTGATCGCGGTCAGTCATCGTCGACCTGCTCGATCAACTCTGTCACTGGTAGGCCTTGTTCGTTGGCGACCCCTCTGGCGCAGCCCTCGCTGGGTCTGGAGTCGCTGTCCTCGCGCTGTACCTCGGTACGCTCGCCGTGAACCCCGCAAGGTTCGCGCTCATCTACGCGACGGTCGAGTACCGATGATACGGTGTTCTGTAGGTGTAGGCCGGCTTGAAATTACAGTCTCGGTACTACAGACCGTCGGTATTTGAGCACGTGACGATACTCTGATCCCCGTAGCGCGACAAGACGTGGTCTCCCAGAATTCTTTGAGTCACCGCTTGATGCGGACATCGAGTGGCTCCGAATCCATCTTGATGACTTCTAACTCAATCAGCTGCTGAAACAGGCGATCGAACGCCGACTGAGCGGAGAATACCTCCAGATTACCGACGATTCAGTGTAACTATACGGACTTTCCGCGTTTCTACATAAGAGCGACAGTTCTTAACCAACAATCTCGGTACGGATCTCCAGAGTACTGGCCGTCCACAGTAGCCACCATAGATCAGCATTTTTCAAGAACAAGACCCCCAGTCAGTAGATCACCTATGGCTGCTGCTTGGAGGCTCTAAAAACCACGTAAAAGCAGTAGTACTACTCGCCAACATCGACAACCGTTGCCTCTTCAGGCAGCGTAATCTCGAGGTTGCTGGCCTCCTGATCAATCGCCTTGGGCATCGTCCTCTCATCATCACCGAGCAGTTCGGTGAACTCTTCGTTCAAGACCGTGTCGGCGTCAGATGGGGCTTTGCGACTCAATCTCGTGTTAGGTTTCACTCTAACACTTATCGGTATTGTCTCCCTCACCACAGGTGTGGATGAGCGATGACGTCACCGTACTCGAAGATGAGATTGAAGCCTACGCCGACGGGACTGTCGCCCGGGTACGCGTACTCTCAGTCCTACCTCAGAGAAGTTTGAGGAGGGCATCAACTACGCCTATCATTACGGTGAAGCCGGCGCAGAAGATCCGATCATTCGGTTCGACAATCATCACGGCGTCCACGAACTCCATATGGGCTCGGAGACGTTCGAGATCGACTATCCTGGACTCGTCGAGATATTCCGTGCGTGGCGAGCGGCGCTGCCCCCAGAGAAACGAACCGACTGGTAACCTCCCAAGCACGCTGATCGACGCACGATCGCAACCCCAGCCCCACCCCACAACATCATGACCCGAACACTACACGTCCAGATCAAGTCCGCGGATCGCAGCGGCCTCGAGGAGCGGCTCGAATTGATCGACGCCGGCGACGACGTCGAACCCGGTGAGCCGACGCTGTCGATCGAGGACCTCGAGACGTTTGGTCGCGTCTTTCGGTCGACCAACCTCGAACTCCTCGAAGCAATCGTTGAGCACGAGCCAGAGAGCATCCGTGAACTCGCTCGCCTTGTCGACCGGAACCCACCGGAGGTCCTCGACAACGTGAACGAGCTCGCCGACTACGGGCTCCTTGAGTTCGAAGAGAACGGCAGCGCAAAGCGCCCGGTAGTGTGGTACGACGAGATCGACGCGGACCTCCCGCTCACATCGGCGTCGGGACCGGAGCGCAAGGCGAACGCCTGAGCGCTGAGACAACGATGGCTGACGACGTCGATCCCGAGAATCCTCGGCCCTACGGGCACTACCATGTGGATCGAGATGCCGACTGGTTCTACGTCGACGACGACCTGGCGTCAACGATTGCCCTCGGGCCTGCGACCGACGGCGAGCCGGGTGACGATTGGGTTCTCACTCTCTCGGCCGCGACGTCGGAAGAGGATCCAGCAACTGCCGAGCGCGTCGCTGTCCGCCTCACTCCGTGGGCCTTACATGAGCTCTACACCGAGGCGAAGAACCTCTCGCCGGACGCCCGTCAGGCCGGCCACAGTGCTGAATGTGGGCTCTGTGGAGAGCAGGTTCCACTCGATCGGGCGTGGCCTGACAATCGAAAAGAGCCCTGCCACCCAGACTGTTACGCTGAGGCGTTCGGTGCGCCCCCATGGTACGATGGCCAGTAGGTAGATTTCTACGAGAACTCCGCGGTGACAGCCTTATCCAACACTAAAGCGTGAATCTCCAGAGAAGAGATCGTCATCAGTGACCGCTATCTGGCCGTTCTGAGTTGTTTTTGAGCATAGAACCGCCAGTCAGTAGATCCAGCTGTAGCCGTTGCTTAGTGGTGCTGAAAACAAATCGAAATAGTAGTGCTACTCGTCGACGTCGACGATGGTCGCCCTTTCAGGCGGTGTGATCTCGAGTTTAGCAGCGCCGCGCTCGATCTCCTGGGGCGTCGCCCCCTCAGCATCGGCGAGCAGCTCGGTGAGCTCCTCGTCCGAGATCATGTCGGCGTCGGGGGGTTCCCTGCTCATACCACGTTCTACTCGGTGTGAAGGATAAACGTAGGTGTCGACCTCCGGTAGGTCAGTTCTCCCGCTCCCACCATTCGTCTATTTCTTGTGCGCCGATGTCGACGGTTGCGGTGACCCCGCACGAACAGTGGATGCCAACGGTGCCGGGATGCGTCGTGATCGGGCCCTTCTCCTGTCCACAGCCCGGGCAGTTGACGCGGAAGATATCGCCCATACACACCGATCCGTGTGGTCCGGGAAAGCCGCTCTGCTCAGTCTTAACCAACAGTCGGTAATCCGATGGCTGATCGTTGGTTAAGATCGAAACCGCAGGACGATGAGGGTAATGGGGTCAGTGTTCTAGATAGTCTTTCTTATCTCGAAATATAGCACTATTAACCCCGGAAGCGTTGTTTCCGGCGCTCTCATACCTCCGAGGAGGTCGATCCTTCTGCCTCGAAGCAGGGGTAAACACGCCTCGATCCGATCCATTCGGAGGAACTCCCCGTTATGGAAGTGTAGTATATCGTATCTCGCTATAGAAAGTTTGTGGCCGTGGAGTTGCGAATGCCGGTCAAAACGTTCACGGGATCGACTCTATTCGTACCAGTACCCGATAGAAATAGCCGCGATTACGCTCTAATAGCTATCATAGAGACAGAATTATTATACTAAACAAACTTATCGGTCGAAATCTATCTCAGCAAAGAGTGATGCCTCTCGGGAAGGGCTAACCCAGACCGAGCTCTAAATGAGTGTGATCAGCTCTTTGTCCAGCCAATCAAGGAACCGACTGAGTGTGATTCTGGGCTTCTTCCGGGTTTCAATGACCCCAATGCGCTCTTGTGTGAGGAAATCGACTAACAACCACATATTGTAGATCACACACCCGAAGGCGAAATGGAACCACCGTACTCCGAACTCCTTCGAGGTAGTCCACGCTGCTGCGTTCTTGATCGACGAGTACGAGTTCTCGATCGCTCCACGGTCACTGTACTGTTCAATCTGCTTTTTCGCCCAGCGCCGATCGAGTGCGACCTCGTCACTCACATCGAGACTGGTGATAAACGGCTGTGGCGATCCCTCTTCATGGACATCATCATCTTCCGCTGGGGGTAACACGGCAACGGTCGTATGTACCGTGTGGTTTGAGACGCCACCCTTCACTGCACCGTGCATGACGAAATCCTCCTCGACATACAGCGGGGTGTCATTCGGTTCGTGATACCCCTGCTTCACTTGATCAAACCGGTCACACATTGGTCCAATTCGATGCTGATCTTTCTGAGCAGGGATCACGTAGTCCAACCCCTTGTCAGTGAGCGTCTGAATCACGTCTACAGCGTGGAATTCCCGATCGGCATACACCATCTTGATGTCGACATAGTCTTCGGCGATCGAGAGAAGTCGCCGTGCAACGTCCCCGACGTAGTAGGAACTATCCTTACCGGGATAGGCGTCTGTCGCGGCGTAGTCCGTACTCCCAAGCGGACACACCCCAACGACGTAGTGGGTGTTCTCGCCGACGATCACGACCGTCGCAAACTTGTGACACCAGGTGTATCCCTTCCCCTCTGGTGCGCCCTGGACCCATTTCATCTCGTCGCGATCGCCATAGTAGGCAACATACGTGATGTCCAGTGCGACTTTCGCCCGAGTGCCAAATCGTGAGCCGTTCCCGTGTTCAAGCTCCCTGATTTGGGGCTTCGCGCGTGTGTAGGTCTTTCGGAGAGCGAAATTTAGCACAGTCGCGATGTCCTCGATAGACATCTGCTTGAGGGCTTCCAATAGCGTCTCACCAGATGGACCGTCCTCGTAGAACGGGTCATCAACAGCGGGATCTGGATTTTTCATGTCACCCAGCTTCTGTCCCGAACCGTGTGCCGCCTGCTGCTTGATCGATGCGATTGCTTCTAAGACGAGTAACTCATCGTCGTCGTAGATCGCATCATCCGAGCGAGAGAGTGAGATTGAAGGGATGGCTACTGATTTCAACTCATCAAGCACTTCGTGGCCCTTCTTCCGCAGCAGGCGTTGGACGGTTCGATTTGACAGCGACTGTTTGTCCTCGCCGTCCGCTGTTTTGAGAAGATCATTCCCGATTGGTGCGCCTCGTTCAGCTACAAGCAGGCGGATCTCTTCAGCACCTGATTTGACGACCGTCTGTAACTTTCCGAATCGGCTTTCAAGCCGGACTGGTTTGCAGCTACTTTCTGAGGGGAGATTATCCATCTCGAATCCAAATGCACGGGCGAGTTCCGGTCGGTCAGAGAGGCGTTCTGGGATTCCTGACAGGGATTCATGCTCGACAGTTGCCCACAGATACGCCAGAAACATTGGCCGAAACGGAAGTGACGAACTCCACTCAGGGTGTGCGTCCCGTAGCGTATAGCGGCTCACGTCCAGTTCGTTCGCAAGTGTGATCCAGTCAGTATCTGCAGTAAAGACATCATCAACTTGCTTTGTCAGCCCACTTTGAACCCGACTGTTCTCATTGCTCATCGGCTCTCACCGCCGATAGACAAAAATGAGCTGTCAACAGCCCAGTTGAGTGAGGACATTAGTATCGATAGTAGATTCATTTTGAACTTAACTGCTAGCGTGTTGTTTCCGAAGTTTCCGGAATAACCTTTGATACGGAGAGTTAAATACAAAATTCGCATACTACCGTTCGTCTCAAACAGTAATACATAGAATATTTGGATATATCCTGAATGCCAGTATAATTTGAACTAATGTACAAGGTGAATAGCGCTGCATCACAGAACAGTAGGTAATGCCAGATGATATCCGCGATACAGCGCCCAATTTAGAGGATGTGGATTACGATGAACTATCGGAATTTTTTGAGAAGAAGGGCGCAGTTGAGTTGATCTCTCTTCTTGATGGTGAAGGGTATCGATTCGACGAAATCGACGATTTACTGGATGTGAGCCGTGGGTATCTGAATGATCGCCGTGACGAAGCCGTCCATCTCAGGCTGATTGTTCCTGACCAAGCATACCGAGATGACTCCGTCCGCCGTGTGTGGACTCTTACAACGCTGGGCCACTACCTCCGACAGCGGATGCGCCATCTCGGAGTGACAGAGAGCCACGAGCGACTCATCACTGCAAGACGTGAATACGAAGACCGCAAGAGTGATTTCCTGGAGTGGGTTGATGATCCAGAGTCAATCGAAGCATACGCTGAAGATCTGCGAACTGGCAATCAGGTACATCCAAAAGAGTTGCCGCCTAAGTTACAAGACCTTTTTCGTCGAGTAGATGACGACCATTTCTAATTCTTCTTGAGCTGTCGGTAGAGCTTTCGGATGGTGGGTCTGTTGAAATATTCAGCACGTGACACGATCTGAACTGGCTTCGGTCAGTGCAGTGAATTTACCTTGTACCTAAAATGATAGATGATTATAATCGCACTTATTGAGAGTATGACTACACAAACCATTGACAAAGCGAATATTTCATCAGGATCATCCCCCAGGAGAGCGCCCACTGTAATCGCAACGAGTAGAATCGCTATCGACCCAATACTGCCGGCTACACGAACAAATAAATCTTCATTCATATCTTATCTACCTGTTGAGCAAATTCTTGACTATGCTGAACCAAATCATGTTAACGCCCCAAGCGATAAAAAAACGATGAGTATTGATTCAGAGCAAATAAACGGAACAGAAAGCTCGCATCAAATCTATCCTCCGAGATTGTGCGACTCCCAGCAAAATCACTGACGGCACGTTTCTTGAGCAGATGGCCGAAAGTCGATGAAATCAGAATCAATAACAACATTAATTCCAAAACAATTGATCCCATCTGTATCCCCAACGATCTCGAGGAAATCCTCCGTCGAGTACGACTCAGTCTCTGTATCAGCTAGGTCGATTATCACCTCATACGGAGTTTGCGTTCCTAGCCAGTCTTCGTCGATAAGAAGTTCACCAAACGAAGTGTTACTCTTCCAAGCGGCGAGCTCGTGGGCCTGTTCATACACAATTTCGCTATCTCGTTCCACAGCCACGGCGACCTCCACTTCTTGAGTGCGCTGGTTACGGAGGTAGAGGCTATCAAGTCCTGGTGGAGAGGGTTCCTGACCTGGGAGGCTGGTACACCCTCCTGTTACTGAAAGTCCCGCTAACGCCAATAGACGCCTTCGTGAACATGTTATCAAACTTTTGTCCATGCTAAAACACTCGAAAAGAGAGTTATTAATTGTACTGGATAGAAGTGTAGATGAAATCTCTAGTAATCGGAGGGAGCTGGCTTGTTCAGACGCTCTCGGAATCGCTTGCTGCGAGGTTCATCCATTTCAGACTCGTCCCGTTCGACAACCTCAAATCCATCTCTAGAGATCGGAGATTCTCTCACTATGTAATCAAGTTTGACTTCCTCAGAGGCCGCCGCTGACGTGATCGTTTCTTCTTGCTTACGCACGTCCTCAATTCCCAGTTTCTCTCGGGTCTCTGGGCTCATCTTGGACGGATCAGACTCTAGCTTATCTGGCGAAAATCCAGGGTCTCCACTACTACCGAAGAAATCTAGTTCACCTTCGAGATCCTTCCAGAGGGTGGTTGCAGTACTATCGTGGTGACAGATACCCAGTTTAACATCAACAACAGGAGACACTTCTTCAGTTTCGAGTTCGACACGATGGAAGAATGCGCTTTGTTTCCAGGGGTTTGGTGATGTGATACTAAATGCCATATCACCATATTCGAACCCGCCACCGAAGATCTCGAACCCGTCTGGCCGCCGCCCGAATTCTTCCCTAAGGGCTTGACCAACAGCAAGGAACCAGCTCATTCCAACACTTACTGTTCCGATAGCTGCTTCCAGAAGCGGCGCACCCCAGTCTGGGATACTACCGTCATCATCACCGGGAAGATGACCATGCTTGTCTCCTTCAGTAGACGGTTGGATATCGCCGTCTGACGTTTCCAGCTTGTAGTGTTGTCCATGAACGTGGCCGCCCAGTACTCCAGACGATTCGGACGAGGCTCCACCAGACACTGAGAAAATGTGGAACCATTTGCCTTTCTGAGACGAATAGCCTGATTCCTTCCAATGAATGGAAGCAGCACCTTCAAGCTTATCAGCACTACCAGCTGGATCTGGAAGTTCGAGTTGCTTTGTCTGAACCTCTTCTTGGGGACAACTGTCTGTACAATCCCAATCCTCATCTGCTGCCCCAGAGGTGCTACCTGCGATGATTCCGGGGATACTCACTGAACCTGCCCCAACAGTTCTCATTACTCGACGCCGACTTACTGGAACTTTGCTACTATCAGTAGGATCGTTGGAATTCGTCATTCCAGCCAAATTATCTGAGGTTTAATACTATTCTTTAATGGATGTGATTTTGAATACTGTCTGAACATATAATCAAGAATTGAATAGACCTCCCGCCGCAAAAAGTGATTTTTCGGTCTGTGCTTCGATGATAATCCACTGCCCACAAACCACTCCAAAGCTCAGATCGTGGTTCCGTATTCGCTGTTCATGCCAACGAAACCAAGCCGATCGCTAGGCAGACTAATAGAATACAGTACCAAGACAGTCCAACTCTATAATTGTATTCAAACCTTATTCATTACACTTATAGAGGTGGTAAACCACTCTTACTGTAATGAAACCCGCTGAGTTCGAAGATGGACCTGGTCAGATTGAGCCCTACAACGGGCTCCCCTGCTACAATCCGACAAGCCTTCCTCCAGAACTCGAATTTACCGAAGCGATTCTAGAGGCCCACGGCGATGCTCTCTACGCACTGGGCCAACTCTCGACCCTTCACGACCACATCGAGAACGAGAATCTCTTGCTCGCTCCTTTCGTGGTTCGGGAAGCCGCGATGAGCTCGCAGATCGAAGGCACCTCAGTCACCGTCTCAGACATCATCCTTCACGAACCAGATGAAGACCCTGAACGGTCAGCAGCATCCGAGCGCGACATCCGAGAAGCGTACAACTACGTCGAGGCCATCCAGATGGGGTTCGATCGGCTCGAACAAGGTGAGAATATCGACCGCGATCTTCTCTGTGAACTCCACGAATCGCTCCTGCTCGATGTTCGTGGCGAAGACAAGCGCCCCGGCAACATCCGAGATACCCCAGTCATCATTGGCCCAAACCAGAATCCCGAGGACGCACAGTTCATCCCTGCTCATCCAGCCCATGTTCCGATGCTGCTCGACCAGCTCATCGCGTACAACCGAATGGAAAACTACCCGCCCCTCATTGATATTGTCCTCTCACACTACCAGTTCGAGACAATCCACCCGTTCCGTGACGGGAATGGACGACTCGGACGACTCCTCATCATGCTCCAGTTGTACGACGCTGGCTTGCTAGATGAGCCGTACCTGTACTTGTCTGCGTATTTCAACCGGAACCGGAGTGAGTACTTCGAGGAACTTCTGAGCGTCAGCAGGGACGGTACGTGGGAAGAGTGGGTGCTGTTCGCGTTGACTGCGATCGGTGAACAGGCTCGCGACGCCTACGAGTGTGGTCAAGAGCTCTTAGAACTTCGAGCCAGATATCTCGAGCAGTACGACGGGTATCCAGCTGTTCGCGACGTCGTCACCCACCTCTTTGAGGAACCGTATCTACAGGCGAATCGCGCTCAAGAAGCGACGGGTCGATCGATGAAAGCCGTCTACAACGCGATCGATATGCTCTCAGAGGATGGGATCATCGATGAAATTACTGGAAAAGAACGCGGGAAGGTGTACCGAGCCCCAGAAATTCTCACGATCGTCGAAACACCGTAACTCGATAGGGCTTAGCTTTCTGAATGAGATTGGTTAGTCATCTTATCAACGACAAGCTTGATCAGGAACACAACAGTCACGGCAAAGGAGATATGGAATACAACGAATAGCACGCCCCCACCGAGCGTCATAGGCACGTAGTACGTGACAAACTCCAGCGGCGAAAGCAAGTATCTGGATACGAGGTTGACATTCTGGCTGCTAGTTTGCGTGAAGATTGGACGGTACCACGGGTACAGCCACACTACTAGCCAAACCGCTGCCACCTCCTTGTTGAAGACGTGGTTTTTCAAAGAGTTTCTATCAATCATCTGCTGTATTTCTGTCAGGATATATTCCACCTCTACGGATTCCCCACTTCTGAACTAACTTCGGATTCCCGTTGACGTCCCATCCGGTAGTATATTTCACGGAGAAGTATGCATACGAAGAGACCTATCGAAACGGCAACCGTGATCACCCCACCAAAGAAAACGCCACCTTCGGTCGAAAAGTATGCGTACAAACTCCCAGACCCGACGATAAACGTGATCACAGCAGCGATACCTACGATCGTATTGATGAGAGTACGCTCACCGTAAAGTGAACCAGCGATGACGACAGCAGCAAAGAGTATCGGAAGGATCAGTGTGAAGAATATACTGGATGCTGTGGACGTATACAAAGAGTACAGGTACACCTCGACAAGGAATGACACAACCACTATCGCTCCAACAAGCAACTCACCCATCCAAATCTTTGATTTTTTGGCCATATCTCAACGATGAACGTTATTTCACTTTAACTTACGGTCCGAATATCAACTCAATTTTTGACTATATGCTCATTACGTGATCAAGCCTCCAACCAAACACCAAATCATCGATATATAAAATATGGTCAATAACTAATGTAAATACAGGTGCCATATATTGTATTTTCGCAGTGACAATGGTGAAAGATACACCCAACAAGTCTGGTAGTGGTATAGTCGACATCGAGCGTCGAAGTAGCCTGAAAGCCATCGGGGGTACACTCGGCTTGATCGCCGGTGGTTCCCTGAGTATCGGTTCCGTTGCAGGAGAGAATGATCCGGAACCCGGTATTTCTGTTCGAGACGCAACGAAGGTTGCTCAGCAAATAGTGAAGAAAGCTTCTCAGAAAGAAGCCTACCGGGGATTTACTGAAGCAACCGTCAAAACACCTGAACTGTACTACTCTCTGACTGGGAGAAGGTCAGACACCGATGTGGTCCCGTCTGTGTACGTCTTCCCAGTCGTGGACGGCAACGATCATGTTGGGCATGTGACGACAGGAGCTCAGGAGAAGATGCCACCGGTTGTGGAATACGGTACCGATCCTGCACCACATCTCGAAACGGAACAGACACTATCTCAGGACGGACTCTCGCCTTCCTCAGAACGTGAGTATCTCTTCCAAGGGCCACTCTCGTTCGGTATCAGTGCCATTGACGAGACGACTGGCGAGGAGTATTTTGTCAACCTCGTGAGTAGGTTGACGCAAAAGCTCGAAGACACGCCAAAAATCAATCCTAGCACTGACCATACTGAAGGTTGGAATACACTCACCAACCCCGATAAAGCAGATCTCAGTGATGTCGAGCCACTTAACAGTGGAAGTATTACTGACGTTCCAAACTGGACGGACACTGGCTACAGTAACTGGCCAGGCTGTACGCCGATCGCGGCAGCAATGTGTATCGGATACCATGAATCCTTCCCCAACCGGACTGACATCATCGACGGCCTCAATGATGAGATGAATACGAATCCAAACGGGAGGACTTGGCCCCACAACATGCCGAGTGGTATCGAAGGATACGACAGTTCATACTCCGCGTCTAACAACTACACTGGTCGACCAGCTGCGGCGAAAGGTGGTGTAGACAGTAACAATCCACCATTCGTGAATACTCTTGGCGACAAGGAAGCCGGGAAGACTGACGTTGTATCTGATGAAGTGTCGCCATCAGATTGGGACGTTCTGGTCGGCCATTCCGAAACCGTTGTAGGGTACGAGGAAGAGGGATCGTGGTCAGGAACTGATCTTTACCTAGACACTCACAATACGTGGGGAAGTACAAGAACGGTCCTAGTGGGCGATTACTGGGATACGTACATGATCACCACTGTCGAACCGTAGCATCAAAACCGCACAGCCTTTTCTACATATTTATGACAAATAATATCTGTTTGGTGTTCTCAAGGATTTATCTATAGCAGTCACGGCACCTAATAAGCCAGTTTCTAGTTGTTCTGATAGAAAAGAAAGTCATTGGCGGCATGTTTCCTGAGCCGCTGGCCGAAAGTCAATAAAATCGGAATCAATGACAACTGTGATTTCAAAACAATCGAACTCATCCGTATTCCCAACGATCTCGAGGAAGTCCTCCGTCGAATACGACTCAGTACCGGCACCACCAAGATCGATTGTCACCTCGTACGGGGTTTGTGCTCCAAGCCACTCTTCTTCGATGAGAGCTTCACCGAACGGAGTATTTCTCTCCCAAACATCAAGCTCGTGGGTCTGTTCGTACACAATCTCACGATTGCGCTCCACAGTCACCCCACCGCCACTTCTTGAGTTCGTTGGTTGCGAAGATAGAGGCTGTCAAGCCCCAGTGGAGAGTATTCCTGACTTGAGAGACTGAGACACCCTCCAGTGACTGAAACCCCCGCTAACGAGAGTACACCCCTTCGTGAATACGATAGTAGGTTCAGCGCGGGGAGGATGTCAAGGCGATATAACAAACTCTGCGTACGGGCTCCAGTCGATATCGTATTGGAGGTCGTTTTCATCGAGCAAGTCCGGTGCCCGGAACATCGCCACTCCCTTCGCGTACCGCCGTTCCCCATCTCCAGCTCCCCGAAATCCTCCGTGGAATTCGAATCCGAAGTTCTGGAGGTCGATCCCACTGAGAGGTTCTAGGGTGCCTTTGCAAACCTCGACCGTTTGAGACATACTCATGTACGCACCGTTGTAGCTAGCTCCGATTTCGAGATCCACATCACTACAATTGGTATCGTACGTTTTGTCAGGGTCCCACTGGGTGATGTTCCAGTCATTGTCAGCAAGCTCCACCTCATGTGAGAGTTCTCGAACAGCAGGTGCGCTTCCCTCAGGATCTCCTGAAGACCAGAATGCTAAGTAGTACAGGTAATTCCCATTGTCATCTTTTTCGTCACCGCGGTAGAAGTGTAAGAAGTGATCCGCGTACCCAAGAGGAATTCCACCCGGATCTGAGTCAATTGGGCCACCCGCTGACAGACTGTCGATGTAAGTTAAATCGTTGTAATCGACATCGATCGTTTGAGTAGTGCCTGGTGTATTGCTTGCTAGTTTGATATCATCCTCATCAGGCTGCCAGCTGCCCGAACGAACATTGTCGTCATCAGGCTGGCCAGAACTGTTGTCTCCTTTTGCTGCGCTAACAGTACCACCCAGCCCAAGGACGCCGAGGAAAGCCGAAGTCGATTTCATCACAGTTCGCCGATCAACCACTTCTGTATTTGGAGACATATTCCGGTCGAAGAGTAGACCCAAGCTGTATTTACATTAATTACTGATGCGATTTAATACAGTAATAAGACAAATCAAGGCCTGATCAAATAATCAGGAAATGAAAAATCTGAAACGCAATAATGTTTTACACAGAGGAGGATAATTTGGAAGATATGACGAAATACATGGCCCTCTGGTATATCTCGACTACAATCATTCTACTTGATAACGCCCTCAATGGAAGAAGTGTAATATTACTCAGTGTCTTAGCTGGGCTGATTGGTGTCGGTGCGTACAAACTCAAAAGCATCCAAAGCGATCAAAGGATTGTAATTGCGACCATCTCGCTGACGGCAGTTATCCTCGCAGGACTCGTCGTCCCGATTGGGGTAGCCGAATTATCTCGGAACTTTGCCTTACGAGATCAATTCGTACTATCAGTATCAGCCCTCGGTATCGTCGTGATCTTGGGATCAGCAATTGAGTTGACTAAGCGAATTAGAGCAACGTAAGCTTGACCGCCCCCGAACCTGAGAACACAAGATGCCCTCCATTCCAGTAGCCCGCACTGAATACCGTCGCTATCTTCGTAGCAAGACACCGTGGATCATCCTCGGTTGCTTCCTCCTATTTAGCCGGATGGCGGTTCAACCAGAATCTCCGGAACTCCAACTCCTCGATGGCGCAGCCGCCCTTGTCAATGCACAAGTCGCAGCCACAATTGTTATCCCGTTCGCGGCGGCTGTAATCGGCTTTCGTGCGATCACTCAAGAACGCGAATCCGGGACCGCCCGAATAATTCTCGGTACCAAAACCACACGCCCGCAATTCGTCCTAAGTATTGTCCTCGGACGCGGAACAGCTCTGCTTGCCCCAGTCGTAGCTGGGACCCTTCTCGTCACCGCCTACGACGTCTTCCAGTACGGCCAATTCTCACCACTGTTGTTCCTGGGCTTTCTCGCCCTTACAACGATCTACGTGTATGTGTGGATGGGGCTCATCGTTGGCCTCTCCGCAGCGAGCTCGTCGACGACCCGCGCAGTGATTCTCGGGACGATCGTCACACTCGCGCTAACGCTTTGGAACGATGTGACACTGGCAGTCCTCTGGCAACTCATCACAGGTACAACACCTGGACCGCAGATGGATCATCAAACAGCATTTCAGATTGCAGGTTGGCTGTCGCCCCTCAGTGCGTTTCAGGTCCTCACAAACTGGCTGCTCGGCGTTCCAGTCGGCCCCGGTAATGCCGTCGCCCAGATATCTAACGCCCTCACTGAAACTGGAGAACTCGCGACGACGTCGCCGCCACTCTCAGCGTGGTGGGGATTCAGCTTCCTGCTCGGCTGGCCGATACTCTCCCTCCTCGGTGGCATCACAGTTTTCCAGCGAAGCGATCTCGCGGCCCGTAGCCAACTCAAGATACTTCGAACGCTTCAACAGGTTTCTCCCTCACTTCCTCGAGTCGAGAGTCGACTATTCCCCCGTCTCACCGGAAACAGTGGCCTGATTGATGCGCTCCCGGGGTCGTGGCAACCGCTCGCCCGTCGTGAATTCCAGCGGCTCATTCGTACCCCACTCGTCTGGGGTGTCGGCATACTCGTGTTCGTCGCTGGAACCCTCAGTCTCTCACCCGCAATGTACGTGCAGGACGCACTCGGGTCTCGTATGCCGCTTGTTGCCCTACAACGACCGCTCACGTTCATCGGCGGTATCGGCGTGCTGTTCGGTACGTTCCGTTCGGTAAATCACGAACGTGATACGGGCGCAATTCGGTTCACCGCAGGCACTGCTATCTCACGAATGGGGACACTCATCGGGTTTTCGCTTGGTCGAGCAGGTGCCTTCGCCGTTCCGATCGTCGGTGGGATCGTCCTGACATGCCTGCTAGCAGTACCCCAGCATGGCATTGTTCCGCTTGGTATACTCGCCGGATTTCTGGTGTTCGCAGTCTTCTTTGTGACCGTGATCGCTGGGATTGGCGTCTCGATCTCGACGATTTTCCAAAGCCAAGCCATTGCCGGATTCACGATTCTCGTCTTTGTGGGCGTTCAAATTGCCTGGTTCACGGTTTCAAACACTCTCTATAGCTTAATCACAGGAGTGAGCACAAATGGACTCAATCCGCCGAGTGACCCGCTATATCTATTTCTCCGATGGATACCTCCGCTACGACTCCCGAACGTTGTGACGAATGCAATCATCGGCGTTCCGAACTCCGCAGCGCCGGCCTCGTCTGTAATTCGAGAATTACAACCAAACCAGTTCTCAAATATCGTTGTTGCACGATTAGCCTACGGAACTGACGTTCCAACTTGGTATCTCCATCCGTCAGCCGCACTCGGACAACTTCTCCTGTGGCTCATCCTTCCATTAGGAGTTGCACTCTGGATTTACCGCACGCGAAACATCGATTAGCTGAGTTAACTGTCGGTGGCGAGTTTGACGAAAGCATCCTCGATTGTGCCTTGTTCGATATCGAACGACTGGATGTTCACTCCTGTATCATCTAATGTTTCGAGGACACTGTAACAGGCCGTCCGAGGACACGTCACCACAATCTGGCCAGCATCGTCGGAAACATCCTTGACACCAGCAAGCTCCCGGATCGCTTGTGTCGACGGGCTATCGCTATCAGTATCGATACGAAGCTGGGTTTGAACACCAGCCAGATCACGGAGGTCTTTCGGCGTTCCTTCAGCAATCAATTGACCGTTGGAGAGTAAGCCAACGCGATCACAGATTCGTTCTACTTGATCGAGAACGTGGCTAGAGAAGAAGACAGTAGCGCCACGCTCGCGCTCAGCAGTAACGACTTCACGAACTAGTCGAACACCGTACGGGTCGAGTCCTGAGAAGGGTTCGTCGAGGATGAGAAGATCTGGTTCGCCTGCGATTGCCATCGCAAGTCCGAGGCGTTGCTGCATTCCTTTCGAGTATCCCCCAGCACGCTGGTCGACAGCATTTCCGAGTCCAACACGCTCAAGGATTCCTTCAGGGTTCCCTGTAGCGCCGTTTGCATCAAGGATGTAAGCGACGTGTTCGCGCCCAGTAAGTGTACTGTAGACGCCGAATTGGTCAGGAAGGATGCCGGTGCGAACGTGAATCTCACTTGCGTCTTGCTGGGCGTCAAGTCCAAGTACGGTCGCTGTTCCTGCTGATGGACGGGTATAGTTCATCAGCATATCGATAGTCGTGGATTTTCCTGCACCATTCGGTCCGAGGAATCCATATATTTCACCGTCTTGGACTACAAGGTCGAGTTCTGTAACGGCTGACTCGCCATTGTATCGTTTTGTGAGTTCTGTTGTGTTGATTACAGTCATTTCGATTATTCGGAGAGTGGCTGGTGTCAGTTGTTGGCTGGTCGTGTGTTCTTCTGGAGGGCCACACGACTAGTACTAAGAAGACGTTTGAAATATTTGTGCGGTTCAATGAATACGGTTCTTGCGGTTTTCAGGTGGTGCTTAGCTTGTCGGAGCCTTCTTGCTGACGACGTTGTGGTCGCCATCAGCCTCCCCCTGCGTGACGATCTCGGCTTCCCCGCCACGGGTCACGCCAAGGACGTCTGCGGCGTACTCGGCGGCCAGAGTAGCCGTGAACAGTGTCGAGGATTCGTCGATGTCGTCTTCGGTCTTCCCCTTGAACGTCGCAAAGGGACCAGATAGATCGTAGGACAGCTGTTGGGAGGCGTTCTGGTAGTCGCTCCCATCGTACTCCCACGTGAGGATCTGCTTGTGCGTGTAGACCGTTCCGAAGCCGGGGACAGTACCGGTGGCTTCAGTGGTCTCGCTCGCACTGACGTAGGAGGCGTTGGCCTGGACACTAGTGGGTTCGGAGTAGGTACTGACCTCCAGCTCAGCGTTCGCGTAGAGATCTCCGATTGCCACTTTCTGGTCGTGAGAGAGCTCTTTCGCGTACTCAGCCTGCGCCTGCTCGGAGAGGTCGTCGATGTCGTTGAGGAATCCAACGACTTCCTCGCGCTTGTTGGGGTCGAAGTCGGTATCCGGGCCGTCGTCAGCGATGACCGAGCCCGTACCGACAGTACCGACGCCGACGAGGGACGCGAGTGCGATCCCACCTACTTTTAGGACGCTGCGCCGGGAACTAGTCGGGCGATTCTCCTGTTGATCTGAGCGTTTGCCTGCCATAGACTATCATGTGTTCGGAGTGTCCGAACACATTGGTTCAATTGGGGGTAAAATATAATACATTATCTAATGAAATATATCTCAGAAAGCAATTGTGACCCAATATATGAACAAATAAAAATGGGCTGAAGACCCTATCAATCTACTTTCAACAACAGTTCTTTACAATGTAATGTCGTACTCGTTGTTCTTATGGAACCAGGCGTGACCAGCTGCCGTCCGACCAATATCTCGATCCTCACCTACACAAGACATGGAATCAGTAATATTCGTTGCGTGAGTCGTGTGGCCGAGTAGAACCGCATACTCGATCTCACCGATCTCCTCGATGCGATACATCGGACCACCTGAGTCACCCTCGCCGACATCGAGCCCGGTGAGGATGACCCCTCTATTTTCGAGATTGCCACAGCCGAACCCGATCGATTGGTTCATCGCATCAACCGTTCCAGTTGTCCGACCCGTTGTGACGCCCATTTTGTGGGCGGATTTGCCTTCAGCGACAAGGTCGCTGACTGCCTCTTGTGAGAACCATCCCGAAGTGTATCGCGGTCCATCCTCTTCGATAATCTTGGGAGACAAGTCCAACGAACCGTTTGTTTTCTTTAGAAGTGCAAAGTCTGGCTGAACCTCAGACTCGGCCACTTCACCGAAATTTTGCGTGTACTGAGTAGCTTCTTCGCCTTCACTAGAGCGACAGGACTGGTTTTCCCAGAGATGGTCAGCTGTTAGCAGTCGATCATTCCCATTGCTGTCTTGGACCGGAAAACCGGCGGTGCCCCAGCCAGTGTAGGATTCACCATTGTCTTCCCAGCGAGCTTCGATAGGAAGACCGCCAGCAACGTCATCACGTGTTTTGTAGTGACAGGCTTGTTGCCAGTCCTGTTCGTCGACGGCCTCAACGTCGATACCCTGAAACTCGGATGGTATGACGGATTGTGTTCGCTCATCACCCCCAGCCCGAATTTTGAGACCGGGTTTCCCACCGTAGGTTTCCGAGGACCGAGCAAGACCAACTGACTGAGAACCAGACATTGGAGTGACCTGCTCTTCGAAGTCAGCTTTCGCTTGGAGAGCGTTGCGGACGTGTTCGAGCCACGGTTGGGGAACCTCTTTACGCTTGAGAACCTCGTCATCCGTCACGACGTACGGAATCTCTGTAGTGTCGTTTCCTTCGACGACAGTTGCTGTAACCGGAAGAGTAAGTGTAGCGCCGATGCTCGCAAGCACTCCTCGCCGTTTCGAAGAATACGGTTCCGTACGACCGGGATCGTTATTGGATGTCATATCCACTTCCGCCTTGTCAGGATATTATCAATACATTATCTCGTGAACATTCAAAACCGAAGATAGTCCCGAAAGACAGTGTGATTGAATGAAAAGACTCGACGTATTGCTCATATCGTGATTTTTTAAGTGGAGTTGTGTACTGTAGACAGTTTCGTGCCAAAGTGGCGTGTATACTAAGTGAAGGGGGCATGTTCTTCGAGTGAAAGAAGAATGACTTCGATTCGCGACCTCGTACAAAACGAACGTCCTCTAAATAACAGTAATGAGCTCAGAATCGTAGACATGAACGAAAAGCATACGGCTCCCCTTTTTAAGACGCTTGGCAACGAGACAACACTCAAGATCTACACAGCTATTCAGCAAGAACCATCCGTCTTCAGTTAAGCAAGAAACCACGTGACTGCGGTGGCTTATCGAGACATCTTTCGGAAGGAATGAGGAAGCCGAGTCTGTGTACGACAACGGCTCCTCATCTCGGATTATGCGTCGGCTCACTACACTGTTTCCCTCCGAGTTCCTCAAAGAGCACGCCGAGGAACTCGGCGTGGTCGAACGTGACCGAAAGCTTCAGATTCCTGCCTTCGTCTGGACATTCGTGTTCGGCTTCGCCGCAGGCGAAAGCCGAACACTCGCCGGCTTCAGACGCTGTTACAACTCTACTGCCGATGAGACGATCTCGCCGAGTGGGTTCTATCAGCGGTTGACTCCGACGCTTGCGAAGTACCTCCGCGACCTCGTCGAGCACGGTCTCGACGAGGTCGCTGTTCCTGACGCGACAGCTGCTGATATCGACCGGTTCAGAGATGTGATGATCGCTGATGGAACGGTGTTGCGGTTACATGAGTTTCTTTCAGATCAATTCGAAGCCCGCCATGAGGAGCAGGCTGGAGCGAAGCTCCACCTGCTCCATAATGCCACAAAGCAGACGATCGAACGGATCGATACTGCTGACGAGAAAGCACACGACAGCACCCTGTTCAAGACAGGGCCATGGCTTGAGAACCGCCTCATGCTGTTCGATCTCGCCTACTTCAAGTACCGCCGGTTTGCGCTGATCGACGAGAATGACGGCTACTTCGTCAGCCGGTTGAAGAAGAACGCGAACCCGATGATCACGTCGGAATTACGGGAATGGCGCGGCCGCGCCATTCCCTTGGAGGGCAAGCAACTCCGAGCTGTTCTCGACGATCTCGACCGGAAGTACATCGATGTGGAGGTCGAAGTGGAGTTCAAACGGGGGCCGTACAATGGGACACAGTCGCTGGATACGAAGCGGTTCCGCGTCGTCGGCGTCCGCGACGAGGACGCCGACGACTACCATCTGTACATGACGAATTTGGTGAGAAAAGAGTTCTTTCCGGCTGATTTAGCGCAGATCTACCGATGTCGGTGGGAAGTTGAGTTGTTGTTCCGTGAGCTGAAGACGCAGTACAACTTGGATGAGTTCGACACGAGTGACGAACACGTGGTGAAGATCTTACTATACGCAGCACTGCTGTCGCTGCTTGTAAGCCGCGATTTATTGGATCTGGTGACTGAGCAGGCTGATGATGAACTCGTGTTTCCGACAGAACGCTGGGCGGCGACCTTCCGGTCGCACGCCCAGCTTTTCCTCCACAAACTGGGTGAGTACCTCGGCTACTCACCACCGCCGCTGCTTGAACGACTGATCGAAGACGCTCAAAAGATCCACAAGCAGCGACCGATCTTACAAGAGACGCTCGCTACCGCTACACAACCGAGGTGTGAGTCTTAACTGAAGACGGATGCAGCAAGAACCAAAGACTCCCTCCGAACTAAAAGACATTACGGAGACAACACTTCAGAATACGCACTACCACTTGAACAAGCTTGAGGACGCTAAACTCGTCAAGCCGGTTGGAACGTGGCTGTCTGATCGAGGGAAAGAAATAGACGTTTACGGGCCCAGGCACAGCCCGCTCATCCTCAGTTTTGCTGCTGAACAGGATGCGCCACACATTCGCGCACAGATCATGAGCGTTCTTGGCTTGCTCGGCGTCGTATCCTTCTTCAGTTTGGTCGTGGAGTACGCAGTACACTTCTTCGGACCAACTTCCCAATGGCAGCAGGTCGGAGCAGGCGGGTATGATGAACAAGGATTGCTGACTTCCACTTTCCTTCAGTATCCCGGCCTTTGCGTGTTTGCGATTGGCCTGGTAGGAATTCTCGCATACCTGATTTACATGTCGTCACCCACCTTTCAGCAGTTAACCTCGTGAGCATCAAATCACGATTTGATGTATCTCATCGTTCATTTTAGTAGGGATATTGACGTATGGTATGGCATCCTCCATCGGACCCATTGTCGATGTGGTCCTCAAACGCCGGATCGTCCTCGAATATATCTGCCAGTGTAAGCCGGACAAGCGCACGCTCGTCGGGAATCTCTCCGAATCGCGTCCCACTGTCGACCGGGCAGTTCGGGAATTGGAAGACCACGATCTAGTGAAACGTGTGGATGGAGTCTGCAAGCCGACATATACTGGAAAGACCGCGTACGAGCTCTGTGAAGAGTTCAGGAATTCCTTCCAGATGTTAAAAGAAACGAGTACTGAACTGTCATCTCTCCCGCTTGACGCAGGTCTAGACAAGTCAATTTTTCTGGACGGATCGGTCTTTCACCCACCCGACTGCGCCCCGTACGAGACAATACAGCCGATGGACAAAGACATCAGAAACGGAGAGAAGATCATAGCGGTCACAGAGGTACTGATTCCCCACATCGACAAGATTCTCAAGCAGGGAGCAGACGATAACGCGGATATCACCCTGTTCGTGAGCAATGACGTTTTGGATGTTCTTCTCGACAAGCAGCCCGGTAGTATCATCCCCCATATCGAATCTGGTGACGCTATCTACAGGGGGATCGGGGTTTCACATTACAGTCTCTTTTTGATTGACGACGAAATTCTGTATACGGGTATCTATTCAGACACGAACCATCTCTCAGCTGTTATTCGAAACACAAACCAGCAAGTAATCCAATGGGCAAAGGAAATGGTCTCCGGATTCAAAGATGAGGGGACACTCCTCACAGCGTAAGACGTTTGCTTATTTGGCTTTGTTGAAATCCCATTCTTCAGATATATTCTCACCTAGAACAGTCGATCGATGAGAGCTGCGAATTGACTGTTTTCATCACATAGGGGTCAGTTGGGCACGCATCCGCAAATGGCTTGAACAGTTCGTACACTACTATAACTACCAACGACCGCATCAATCACTAAACGGTCAAACGCTAGCTGAGGAGGTGCTAAACTAGACAGTACTGTTAATCTGAACATTCAATATAGAATAAATACTCTGATATTGAGAATAATCACACTGAGTTTTTAATTCTACTAGTCACAACACGAGTATTGTCATCTTCAGTAGGGTCGAAATGATTTTCAACTACTTCTACTATGTCTGGAAGGCTTGATTCTAATCCTAAAGTAACAGAATATGGCTTATGATCCAAATCATCAGTACATGAGCCGGTAAACAATCCAGACTTATTGCCCTCTTCTATCCAACCAACGCCAATACATAATTTCTTTTTCTTATTCTCAAAATTAAGGTCTTCAATTCTTATAGCATTACACGTGCTTGAACCATAAGTTAAAAAACCTTGGATATTTACTTCTTTTTCTTCGATATCAAAATTTATCCTGGGTTCCTCAGATGGGAGTGTATTTTTGTCGATTTCAAGGGTAGAAATCTTACCCCACTCAAACTTAGTTGAGTCTATTTCTTTCGGTGGGTTGTCTAGTGGATCTCGATCTGATCGCAAAAACAACCACCAAGAACCCAAACCGGAAACGGTCGCAAGTCCTATTTTTATTAATCTACGCTTTGTGATTTTCAGGTATTTATTGTTGGTCATTTTTCTGAAAACTGATATTGTCTCTCTTCAGTAAAGGAGTTAAATACTAGTTGTCCTACAGTATTAAAAATTATTCGCACTACTTTCATTGGCCTCATGACTCTAACTGGGCATTTCCAGCATCTAAAGCTTCATCACCAGCAACACCGGCATCCCATTCATCTATAATAATACCACCTATTGGATCTTCGAGATAAACACGCCCAGAATGGAATGCAACTAGTTTCCCATTATCATCAACCCACGGTCCTCCGGAGTCGCCATTCTGTGCATTTCTAGAGTTCATATTAACTTGATGTTCAACACGCTCACCACCTGAATCCACTCCTGTTGCCATATTATCTTCAGTACAGCTGTTTTTCCCAGAGAGAGTACAGTCGATTGTTCCTTGGATTGTATTTTCAAGAATTCCATCCCAGGTCCAAGCACCAGTGACATCTGACGCACCAATAATATCTCGATGATTAACTGAAACTCCTGAGTCTGAATCAAATTCGTATACAGTAATATCCTCATCTTGATCTCGTGAAGAAAAAGATCCAATAGGATCTGAGTCTACTTGATACATACTTGAATCTCCCTCCATAACGTGATCTGCAGTGATTAGAACTGTATCGTCAGTATCGGTCCCATCTCCGTAACAAACCAGACCAAGAGTTCCAGTAGTGGTAAAAGGACTAGTACTGATTCCGAGTCCCCCCTCCATAGTAGACTGATCATCACCTCGATCCCCACATGCGTCTTTCTCTGATTTTATATTTTCTTCATTTATTTCAACTGGAAGTCGAGCAGGCTCGTTGTTTTTAATTTCCTGTTTCGCTTTTTTGATTTCTTCTTTCACTTCCTCGGTTGGTTCTTTTTCTGGTCGGGTTTTATCTTCGGGTTTTAAGATAATAACCTCTATTTTAAGATCTGTTCTACTATCGGATTGCTGATGAAGTGTTATACTTCTAATTTTATCGTTGCCATTCACTTCCTCAGAAAATTCTTTGTACGTCTGTAGTAGCTCATACCTCTCTTCTTCAATTATTTTGACTTTATCTGGACGCCCCTGTGTATCTTTGGTAAGAGTTAACGGAACACCTTCAGGTTCTTCGCCATAAGCAGTGCCCAAGGCAGTTCGAAGTCCGGCAATGCTAACTGTACCTGCCCCTAATAGCCTAAGGAACCGGCGACGAGTACTGTGATTAAGCTGAACAGTCTCTCCGATCTCAAGTTGTTTCGCCATTGGTTTTCACCAACTATACCCATAATAATAAGAGTATTAACATTAATTGATGAGTGTTTCGTCAATAAGTGAGTATTATATCAGACAGTGATTAAATTTGGAGCTCTGTTGAACTCCTCAAGAAGTGATATATTCTAATCCTACTGCGGTCAATACAGGTGACGTAGAGAATATTCTGCTAGATCGGTGCGGTGGCGCGCGCCTCCGAGCGCCCGAAGGGCGTGGTTCCGCGAGTTCCGTGAGATTGCTCTGATGTGAATGGTCTACAACATCAAGCGCTTCGTCAAACAGTGAATCCCTACGCCTTACAGTGATTCAACACAGCCGTTCGGTCAGAATGGCAGCGAGGACAGGAAACGCCGTCACGCCAGCGAACCTGTTGGAGCAGGTCCGCTGCGACCGATTCCGACCCAAACGCATCTAGCGGAATCATTTGTGTCGGAAACCGCTGACGCGGTGTCCTTGTCTTCTTCGACTCGACAGCCACAGTTCAGCAGTATCAACAATCTCCTACAGAAGAGCGCAGGTTAATAATAAAGTCAAATATTTTGAGGAGGTATATTTGATGAGACAAAGTCGTGAACGTTTTGTGTCGTTCGTAACTTAACTGTGGCCGCTACTCGTCAAGGCCGAGTTCTTCCTCGATAGACGACTCTCCCAGCGCTGCCCGAACTGCCGCCGGGTAGAACTCCTCGTTCTTCGGCATGTCCTCGCCGTGTTGTCGTCGCCACTTGACGTTCAGTTCCGAGTAGCGTAGTTGTAGGTCGTCAACAAGCGTCTCTGGGAGGTACATGTTCACGTTCTTTCGCTCTCGGACAGTCCCGCTGCTCTCTCTGTTCTTCTCGCTCTCTGCGTTCATTTTGCTCTTTGACATCTTTGTGGTTTCTGGTCTCTTTGAGGTCTTTGAGTCCTTTGATGTATTTGCTGTGTTTGATGTCTCTTCTGTCTCTGAGGTCGACAGATCGTCTTCGGGGACGGCATCGTCATGATTGTCGTCATCGTGGTCGTAGCGGTCGTCCCAAGGGTTCCGATCGCGCTTCTCATCACTGTCAGTCATCAGCATAGTCCTCCAAGTGCTCAGCGACATCGAGGTACACCTCTTCCATGTCGCAGTCCTCCTCGTGTTCGAAGATGGAGACGCCGGCGTTCCACGCCCGTTGTAGCGCGACGCGCTTTCTGATCTCAAAGACCTCACAGTTCTCTCTGTCCTCAAAGATGTCTTTGAACCACTCCATCATCTCCTCGGCCTCGCCGTCGACACCGACCTCGTTCGCGACGAGTCCAACCTCGTCGACATCGCCGAAGGCGGACTCGATCGACCGCAACTGCTTGAACAGGAGCTCGATTGCGCGGATGCTCGTCGACTTCGCCTGCGCGGGGATCAGGACGTTCCCCGTCGCGACGATTGCGTTGTCGGTGAGCACACCGAGGTTCGGGGGACAGTCAACGAGGATGTAGTCCCAGCGCTGATCGGCGTCGCTCTCGTTGAAAAGCATGTCAAGGCGCTCCTCACGCTTCATCACGTTCGCGAGCTCATCCTCGGCGTTGATCATCCGCTCGTGACTGGGAACGACGTCGACCTCTTGGTGCTCGACGGCTAGCTGCTCGAGGTCGCCCATCCGGTCGAGATCAGGGAGGACGTCGAACAGCGAGTCACGATCTGGATCGTCGTACAGATCCTCGAAGCCGAGCCCCTCAGTGGCATGTCCCTGTGGGTCGAGGTCGATGACAAGAACATCATGGCCGCGCTGGTTTAGTGCGCCGGCGACGTTCAGTGTCGTGGTTGTCTTCCCGGCACCGCCTTTCTGGTTGGTAACTCCGAGTCTCATACGTGTCTTTGTCCTCAAAGAGAGCAAAGATATCGGAGAGGCATAAGAGTGCGTCAGACACTCATAGAATGTTGGGGGTCACAGACAAGTCAGATCTTCGAACGGGTACCTACGCGGAACCGTCGCGGAACCGTTCGATCGGGATATCAGAGACATCGTCATAATCGTCGTCACCGCCAACTAAGAGCGTCGCGTCGACATGTTCAGCCGTTGCCAGCGCGAACGAGTCGCCAAGCGCAGGATTATACTTGAGCGTATACTCCGAGGCGTCCGTCCAAGTATCGCCGACATCTACCGTTTTGATACCGAGATCAGTCAGCCAGTCGAGATACTCGTCGGCTGTGTCGCGGTCGTACTTCCGGGCGATTGTGTACCGGATCTCAGCGAGATTCACGTAGCTGGCGTAGCCGACGGTGTCCTCGACTGCGACCGCGTCGAGATACTCTTCTACAACCTCGCTGCCTGGTTCATCGTCGGCGTGTGCTATCAGTGGCTCGGCGTCGAAGACAACGCGGTCAGGAACCGACATTACTCTTCAGTTGAGAACTGCGAGTCGCGTTCTTTCCGGTCCTGGTCGCGTTTCTCTTTGAGGATCTCGGACGCAGGCGTGTCCGTACTCGCTTCGCTACGGGCGGCAAAGCCGCGCATCTCGCTCGGTGAGCGGACCTGTTCAACGATCACCTCTCCATCTTCGGTTTCCCGGAACAACACCTTCCCAGGCGCTTCGATCCCGAGCTTTTCGCGGAACCGTTTTGGGATGGTCGCCTGGCCGTGCTTAGTGACGGCGACAATCTCTTTTTCAGAGTTGTTTGACTGTTCTGTCTTACTCATAGTTCATAATTAGATCTCGATCATAATCAAATTTTCTTCTCATTGACAAACAGTCGTTGCTCCTCTGTCGGGTGTTTAGTCGAGTTCGAAGTTTGGTTCGGCTTTTGAGGGACGTGAAGTACTAGAGTCAAACAGTCCTCGAACGTAGCGGTTCGATCACGCGTCGTGGTCAATATATCCGGCTTCCCATTTAGTCCGAGCTTCGATCTCTCTCGTGCCCCGGCGAGTAGTGCTGTACTCGTTGGTCCGTCGGTCCCGCTGACTTTTTTCGATGAGTCCCTTCTCAACGAGCGTGTCGAGGTTGGGATAGAGCCGTCCATGATGGATCTCTTTTTCGTAGTAGTCCTCGAGCTCGTCTTTGATCGCGAGTCCGTGGGGGTCGTCAAGTCCGGCAACGACGTATAGCAGATCGCGCTGGAAGCCAGTGAGATCGTACATGTCGCAATTTTCGTATTCGAGTTTTGAAATACTATTGATCTGGTAACTGCGTGTTATAGAATACGTTTCACACCCTCTACACAGTAATTTTGACTGCTTCATCTCACGCTTGAGTCGAAGAAGTACCGTATACCCGTCTCGATAGTCGGTGGCTATCGTGGGGCGGATGCTACAGCGGAGACTGGATCTCGGTAGAGAGTGTCTTCAGGTCTGCTGTCGCGAGCTCGTCGGTTGCGATAAGCCGAAGTCGGGGGCGGCCGATGTCCAGTGGGACTTTTTCAGTCTCGATGAGGCCAGCATCTTCGAGTGCTGTTTTGGCCCGCGAGAAGGTCGCTTTCGAAGCGATATCCGTATCCTCTCCCCATTTCGAGACGTCGTAGAGGAGGACCTCGTTGCGGGCTGCGAGGATGAGCATGATCTCGACGATACTGAGGTATTCGTTGCTGTTGGAAATCTCTTCAGCGTGTGCGAGCACTTCGTCGAGGTCAGCTGCGATATCGTCGCCGATCTCTTCTCGGAGCGTCTGTTTCACTACTGAGAGGGCAGGTGTCCGAAGGTGATACTGCTCGGCAGCCTCGAATCTGGAGTCGAACTCACTGTAGACTGATGAGACCAGTTCGGGATCTGAACTCGAGATACTGTGCTTGTCCATCACAGGAACTACAGTCTCAGATTCGGTTGTGAAGATAGTATTCTGAACTGGCTCCGTGAGTGTTCGGAGGCTGAGTTGCTCTCGGTGGATGAGTTCGGCGATCTTTGAGGCCGTGAGGAAGCTGTAGAGGGCGTCTTTGATTTCATCTGAGTCTGCGAGCAGTCGGACCTTGGGCTGGTCTTCACCCGTTATTGCTTGCTCTGCGAAGGCTGCGATTTGTTCAGAGCGAGGATTGATATACAATGCTGGCTCGTCTCGTTCGGGAATCATCTGAGTAGGAATGTGTTGTTTGGTCATGTTCTGTAATTTTGTCGATATGTACTTAACAGATACGATATCTGAGGATTGGACTACTTTGCCAGTTACAGAATAGAGCTGACTATCCGTTTCGAGTACGCTCATAGGAAGCAGATTGTTGGTCGCAGTAGTGACCCTCGATCTGGGGTAGTAGAATCCGGCGCGTTCCAACTCAGACGAGAACTACACCAGACTGTGACGCCGTCGAGTCCAGTGACAGTAGCTGGTGTGTACCTACCCGCGGTGGATAGCCCTATTTATCTGAACGTGTAGGATTATCGGTGTACCGACCGGTAACTGGTCGGTGTTCTCGATGGCGGCCGTCCCGAGGTGTCCACTCCAGCTGCGCTGCACGAGTCAACAGACCACCGAGCAAATGTACAGATGCCCCGTCCAAGTGCTTCCCGTTCCTCGATGACGACAGGTTCAGTCAGTGGCCTTGATCTCATTTCGATGGAGGGGCCTGAAGTCCTCAGAACCAGATAGGAATAACGTGCAAGATACAGAGGATACAGTCAGCACGGGAAATGCGTTATTTTCTCCATCCGAATCCTGAACCAACCGATAGAACGCACCTGCTAATGTGCCACCGACTGAGAAGCGATCAACACAGAAATTCAAACAATCAGTACAGTTTGTTTCTGCTCATATAGTTCAATTAAAATATATGAATATCGTTAGATATATATTACTTCACTCATATAATCAAAACAAAATCTATGCCGTCAGAGATAGTCCCAAAGATCGTCAAGAGTCTCGCTGATAGGAAAGATGTTGAACCAGATGATTTAGATATTGTACTTTATGATTATATTGATTTAGACGCTTTGGAAAAACTTAGCAAACACAAAAACAGCGCTTGGAAGCTGGAGTCTGAACTCCCCAATCATCGTATAACTGTAAACGGTAATGGAGAAATTCGTGTTGATGGTCAAATAAAAGAAATTTATAGTTCCGACTGAAGAATATGCAAGCTAATCAAACACATACTATCGGTCGATTCAAGAATTGCTTAGATATAACAATATAGCCTTGTGCTGACTACTTCCCTGTGTCTTGCACACCGCTGCTGACATATTATGGAGAGGTCGGTGCCCGGTATCGGTACGTGAGTCACCTGTACTGACCGATCACTCCCTCCCGTAGATCGGCCTCAGTTCGTGCCACATTCGCGCCCTGTATCTTGCACGGCTACCAAAACATCTCTCTGAGCTGGTAGAAATGTCAACGGCCAATTCGCAGGTTTCAGTGACCAGCTGTTTCAGGCGGGAATGTGTCTAAAGATCTGGTTTCATCTCGATAACGGGGTCTTCATTTCGAAGGCGGTGTACATCGATCTGCCCGTGCTGGTTTGAGTTTCCGACTTTGCTAAGAAAATCGGAAACTCAAAGCGCCAAGCGGCCCAATCAGCGCCACGAGTTATTTAAACAGATGAGCGAGTCAACGAATTCGGAAACTCAAAGCGAGCAGGCCCGAGTCTGGCTTACGCCCGAGCAGGTCGACACGATGCGAGACGCCGCCACCGACACCGGCGCCAAGTACCTCCGGGCTCGGAACGAGACCATCATCGCACTCCTCGCCGACACCGGCCTCCGCAACGAGGAGCTGACTCAACTCACCACCGAGATGTACCTCCGCGACGCCGGCGAGCTGTACCTCCCAACAAATATCCAGAAACAGTCAGGGAACGGTCGCGACGACTGGCCCCGCTCACACCACCTCAAGCTGGACGTCGACGGCACGGTCGGCACCCAGCGGTCGCTCAACACCTACCTCGACAACCGCTGGAAGGATAGTCCCTACCTCTTCCCCTCACGGCAGTCCGACCAGATGACGACCCGCTCTGTCCGGAACGTCGTCAAGCGACTCGCACACGAGGCCGATATACAGCCGTTCAGGTACGATGAGAGCGGCGAGTTCGGTCGGGGAGACCCAGACGACGTTCACCCGCACGTCTTCCGGCACAGCCTCGCCTATCGGCTCCTCCACGATCGCGACCGGGATGACAACCACTTCGATATCTACTTTGTCCGGAACCGGCTCCGCCACGCCAGCCTCCAGACGACTCTCCGGAAGTACGACCACTTCCGTACGATCTGAGTTCTTGTTGGATGACAGCTACTCACTCGCTTCCTCAGAGAGGATAGATTGGATCTGTTGAAATCCTCAGCTGGTGATAGGTCTCAGTAACCGTGCAAGATACAACGCGCGAATGTGGCACGAACCGAGGGTGATCTACGGGAGAGAGTGATCGCTCAGTACAGGAGGTTCACATACCGACACAAAGAACCGATCTATCCATATTGTGCCCGATGTTGAACACAAAATAAGAAGTTATCCAGATGTAAACTCAACATTTGTAACTTCGAATCGTGCTCCACCGTAAGTGCCTTCAGTAACTTGAATTTCCCATTTGTGTGACTCTGCAACCTGTTTAACAATACTTAATCCGAGGCCAGTTCCCTGCTCTGAGGTGGTGTGTCCTGTCTCAAACACGGCTCCTCTTTCATCAGGAGGAATACCGGGCCCATCGTCTTCAATATAAAATCCATTTTCAAGATCGCCAACAGTTATTGTCACGTCGGAACTACCGTGTTCTACGCTATTTCTAAACAGATTTTCGAATAGTTGCTTAAGACGAGTCTCTTCAGTACGAATCGTGGAATCAGTCTCGATATTGACAGTCGCGTCTTCTGTTTGCACATTTGTCCAACAGTTCTCAACCAAATTCGCAAGCTGAATAATGCTCCAATCAGACGGGTCTTGGCCTTGTTGAGCTAATGTTAACAGGTCTGAGATCAACGCTTCCATACGCTTGTGAGCGTCCTCAACGTGTGAGAGGTGTTTGCTGTCGCAGTCATCTTTAGCCAGCTCCAACCGTCCGCTGGCGACGTTCAACGGATTTCGTAAATCATGGGAGACAATATTTGCAAATTCCTCTAATCGCTCATTTTGACGTTCGAGGTGCTGTTCACGATCTTTTAGCTCATGCGTGCGCTCTTTGAGTTCTTCTGTTCGAGTCGTTGCTTTCGATTCCTGGATTCCAATTGATAACCCACCAATAGAGCCAATCAATAGTGCGATTGACTGCGTGCCTACAGTCCATTCAACGGTAACACCGGGATGGAAGTCGCGTAATACTATGAAACCGAACATAACGCCAGTCCCACCGACAATCCATGCGATTAGCCGTGGATAATATTGTGGAGAGATGTCAGAACGCGGCATCCGATAACCGGTGTACATGAGGATTACTCCGGGGGTTCCTACGAGAATGAGATGAAAGAGAGCGGTGACTACCGACCCATCACCAAAAAGTTCCAGCATGGTCTGTGAGATGCTGATCAGACAAATTACTCCACCAGCAAGAAAAACCAGGCCGGGGAGCAGCAGGGGACCCCGAGGACTCTCACCACTAGACACAAAATCTTTGGTGAGTTTCATGTTCGTGATTTATATGCTCAACGTACTTAGTCATGAAACATTCAAAGATCGGTACTTCCCGAACGCTGCTTCGTGAGCTGTGCTGAGTTACGCTTCTTTGGATCAAACGCTGCGTAGTTGCTCTGTGAAGATTGGAATAGAGTTCACAGATCAAGAGAACCAAGCGGAAAGAACTCATCTAGCTGTCAGAGACGAGTGCTGTAGCTCAGGAGACGCTTACCCGAGGCCGCGGGCTGGCTCAGCCCGCGGCCGGTGCGTACGCTTCTGGTACACCGACGCCGTTCATTTCTATCTCCCAACTGCGCTCTAATTCCTCCTCTAACACGTGTCTGATCCAGTCAGAGAACGTTTTGAACGTGAACTCTTTGGGCAGGTCGCGCCCGCCCCGCCGTGGGCGGGCGACGACCGCCCATCGAAGCACGAGCCAGAGGTTCTCCAGCAAAAATCCGACCAAGACGAACGCAAAGCGGATGATTGGATCCTGAGTCGTCGTTACCACTCGTGCTTGGCGGAACACACGATAGCTGGTCTCAATCGCCGAGCGTTTCCGGTAGAGCCGTTCGACCTGCTTCGGCGTGCGATCAGCCAGATCGCACGCCACATAGCCACGAACGACCTCTCCGCTCTTGCCACGGTCTCCGGCTTGATACGAGACAGCGACTGCAAGCGGGAATTTCAGTTCCCGCTTGCAGTCTTTGTACATCCGATAGGTCGTCATGTACGAACAGTGCGTGTCTAGCTTCCTCTTCATGCGTTTGCCCTTCTTTTGGACGGGAACGACAGTCGCAGCAATGTCACGTGATCGCCGCAGGATGCGTTCGTTGTAGAAGCCGCGATCAGCCAACAGAAGGTCTATCTCGAAAGGATAGGCCTCGATGCGGTCGAGGATACGCTCGACCGCATCGGCCTCACTCTCATCACTTCGCACGTACGTCATGGCCAACGTCACCGGCTTCCCGTTTGAAACGAGGTATGCTGAGCAGTAGCGGTGACACGTTGTTGTACCGTCTTTAGCCGCCATTCGACAGAGTTCGCCGCTCTCGTCGTCGTACGTCCCGTGGTAGGGGTTATCAACGAAATCAATGGAGACGATCCTCGACCGGTCAGGGTCGAGGATCGTCATTGCCATCTCCTTGAGAAGGTCGTTAGCAATCCGTTCTAGCCACTCTCGGTTGAGAGTATCGAGCCAGTCCATGACAGTGTCGTCACAGGGAGCGTTGTCGTTGTCTTTGCAGGTTTCCCAGACAGAAGTCTGGTTCACTGCTGCAAGGGTGACGACAACCCAGATCTCGCCGGGATCGAGGGGCGAGCCCTCGATTCCCGGCAGCGGGAGCTGTTCAACGAGATCTTCCGCTAGTTCTTTCACGTCTGTGGCTGAAAGAGAACCGTCTGG
This sequence comes from Halorubrum tibetense, assembly GCF_055396225.1. NCBI lineage: Archaea > Methanobacteriati > Methanobacteriota > Halobacteria > Halobacteriales > Haloferacaceae > Halorubrum > Halorubrum tibetense. The sequence continues at coordinate 2,528,852 of NZ_AP043742.1, read as the reverse complement.
CTGAGGAATCGTGAACACATTCACTCAACCAGACATCTTCCTCATGAGAGCTACGTTTTAGCTACAGCTCTCAGACCGGTTGGGAAGTACCGAAGATAGACTTCTTACCGGTTACTACGCAGGCACGTTCTATCGGCTAATTTAGGATCCGTTTTGAGAAAATAACGCAGTCCCCGTGCTGACTACACCCTCTGTATCTTGCACGCCGCTACTAACATATTGTGGACAGATCAGCGCTCTATCGCGATATGTGGGTTCTCTGTATTGACCGTGATTAGATCGACAAATGTCAATCACAGATAATTGTAGATAGTCGGCTTCCTCCAGAAATCAGGTTTGTCTGGCCCAGAAAAACGCCAAAAGCTTACGTTCAAGCGCTGGTGAAATTCATTTGGAAGGACCAGTGTCACACGCTCCTTCCACCCCTTCTACTAAGCGATCCGGCTTGCGTGCGAGAAATCATCTCTGACCGCAAGTTCGTCCCAATCAGCAACTTCTAGACTTCTCCACGAGGGTTGTGCTCAACGACATCCGCGAACGCAACGTTTTCGCGCACCTGTCGCATCTCAACGGTGACGCTGTCTCCGATAGTCGTCTCGGGAACGATCACGACGTAGCCCTGCTCGACTTTTGCGATCCCGTCACCTTGCTCACCGAGGTTCTCGATCTCAACCTCCCGCTGCTCACCTTCCTCAACAGGCGGGCCCTCAAACTCCTGCTGCTGATCTGCATCATCAGTGGATTGGATGGAGTCAGTCGTCTCCGTGTCATCCACATCTGATGCAGCCGTCGAAATAAGCGCAACACGGTATGTCTCATCTTCAGCGATTGTTCCGGTGGCTATCTCGCGTTCCGGCACGGTGATCTGGTAGCTCCCATCATCGTGCTCAACAGTCGCAGTATACAATGTCTGGAGTGTCTCAGAGATATCCATAGATTGCGTATATCTTGACTTGTGCTAGGGGACTTGACTCTAGTGTTTCCCCAGCACTCAATCGCTTACCGCAGTTCTGCTCGGAAGAACTCAATAGAGAACACAGTCTCAGTCGATCACATCGACAGCCGCGTAATCTTGTCTGATGGCGGTGAACCAGATCGAACTGGTCGTGGAGCGTCTCCGAAGCGCTGGTGAGCATGGTCTTCGGAGTGGAGCGTCGCTGTCGGCGGCGGACTGCCGCCGACGCGACAGCGTCGCCACTCACGATCCCTGTCCGGATCGGTGGACAGCTACCGGAAGAACCGGTCGTCTAATGGTTGATTCGCTGAAACAGCCCTGCGCACACCAAGCGCTGTCCAAGCGGCCCGCAGCACCATCTCACAGAACTCCGTGAACGGCCATCTCCAGAGGCGGCGCCCCCCGCGGCGGGGCGCCGCCACGTACCTCCAATGCAGATACCGCCAGCTGTTCTGGAGAAGCAGGCTCACTACAAACATTACTAGCCGCAGACCAGCGTCCTGAGAACTGGTAAAAGCGAGGCTCTGCTTGGCTAATCGGTAGCTTGATTCAATGCCGAAGCGCTTGCTGTAGTGTTCTCGTGCATCTCGTGGCGTGTTGATGAACGGCGCGTCAGCGGCGTAGCCGTGACGCGCCACCCCGTGTTCGTCGTATCGTCCCTGCTGGTAGACGCAGTCGATGAACACAGGAAACGTTACCTCGCCAGCGAGATCGTGTTTGATCTCGCGGCTCCAGCCCCTGTTGAGTTTGTTTTGGATCGTCTCACCCCATTTGACGATTGGCATCGCATAGGCGTAGTTGTGCGCGTACAGCAGTTTGAGGCAGGTGCTGTTGTAGAATCCGCGATCAAGGTAGACGGCCTTGACGCTGAGGTCAAGGCCGTCAAGAAGTTCCAGAAACTCACCGAGGACATCGCTGGTGGTTTCGCCAGCGACGAGCTGGCGAACCGCCAGCGTGTACCGCTTGTTGCGTACCCGCACGTAGAGCGTCGTATAGGCGTGAAACGTTGTTGTTCCACGCTTAGCCTGTGAGGAGTACAGAGCCTCGGTTTCGTCCTCGTCACCGTAGTAGGGATCGAGGTGGAGGTCTGCGCAGACCTCCACCGGTCGATCCGGAAGTGTCTCGAGCGTATCTCGTTGAAGCAGCGTGTCTCCAACCGCCTCAACCGAGTCAAGCTCGAACTGATCGGTGAGATGTCCACGGACGGTATTGGCGTGCGGTGAGTCATCGGTCGTTTCGCAGACGTGATTGATTGAGGTCCCGCCGGCGCTGGCGCCGGCGAGGACCTCGTACAATGTCTCTGTCGTGACCTCTACGTTCTCGTCGAGGTCTACCGGAAGTTCTCCTTCGAGGCTGTTGACGACAAAATTAAGCAGGTGCTCTTCCTCTATCTCGCTGTCTGCTTGGGTTGATTGCACATCCTCTCCAAGCAGACGCTTACTCTAACCCGATGTGATCGACTGAAACTCGGTCTCGAGATCGGTGATGCGGTCGACGTCGAAGTCGCCGATGCGACGACCGTCGCCCATGCCCTCATCGACAGCAAGGACTCGGACGAATTTCTTATCGTGACCCCTGCCTGACTAATGCAAAGTTCACTCACCTACCGCACGAATCGTGACCTGTTCTCTAATTACTACCTCGACGAGCATCTCCCCGAGACGGAGGAGTGGGACGAGGTCGACGACGACGAACTAGAAGCCGCGTACGACGAGATCGTCGATCTCTACAAGCGGGAGAAGAGCACGGCCCCGAAGCGGAACGAGTCCCAGCTGGAGGAGAAGTTTATCCGGCCGATGTTCCGGAAGCTAGGAATTCCCTTCGAAGTCGAGGAGAGTACAAGCCGGACGCAGCGACGCCCGGACTACGGCTTCTTCGAGACCGAGGACGCCGCGCGTGACGCCTTCGAGCGCCGCGAAGGGGGAGGCGACTTCTACGAGAACGCGGTCGCTGTCGCTGACGCTAAGCGCTGGGGACGCCCGCTCGACACGCGGGGGAGCGGAGAGCACGAGCGCGACTTCGAGAACCCGAGCTACCAGATCCACGTCTACTTGCAAGAGACACCCGCTCAGTGGGCGGTGCTAACGGACGGGAAGAAGTGGCGGCTCTACTACGGCCCGACGAGCCATCGGCTCGATTCCTACTACGAGGTCGACTTACCAACCGTCCTCGAGAAGGGGGATCTTGAGGATTTCATGCCTTGTTTTGCCGCCGAGTGATGGTAGCTTCAGACGCTCTCACGGCGTTCTTCCGTCAGATTAACCCGGGATTGGACGCCGTCTGGCGATATGGCATCGCTCAGACGGCTAGCGCAGATGTGTCGAGACCTTGCCAAACAGCACGTTGGCGACCCGGACGTACCCGCCGCGCCGGACGGCGCGGGCGGGTACGCCGAGTGGGTGCAGATCGCGTTGATTCTGTACCGCGTCGAATTAGAGAAAAGCCTCCGCGAGACGGAAGACTACCTCAATGAGATGCCCGGTGTCCTTGCCGTGTTTGGACTCGACGAGGCACCGCACTACAGTTCGTTCTGCCGGTGGGAAAACGAGTATCGAATGCGTGAACTCCGCCGCCTGCTCCGCGCTTCGGCGGAGCAGGCGGGCTGGAGTGGTGAAGCCGCTATTGACGCGAGTGGCTTCCAGCGTGACCAAACCAGCTACCACTACCGCGACCGCGCGAACTACTCGTTCCAGTCGATGAAGACGACGATCTTGATCGACGTCAACTCACTAGCGATCAAGGACGTTCATTTCACTACGCAGAAGGCGTGGGACGGCCATATCGGGATGCAGGTCTTCCGCCGGAACGCGGAAGACCTGCGTGTGCTGTCTGCTGACGCGAACTATTCATGGGGAGAGCTTCGTGAAGAGTGTCGCTCCGAGTCAACGCGACCGTTGATCAAACACCGAGAACAGACGCCGTTACAGAAGGCGCACAACGCACGGATGAACGAAGACTACAACCAGCGGTGGATGAGTGAAACCGGCTTCTCGCAGTTGAAGCAAGACGACGGCGAGAAGCTGCGCTCCCGGAGCTGGCACGGCCAGTTCCGGGAGCTGACACGGAAGTGCATCATCCATAACCTGACGCAGGCGGCGAGTTAAGGGCTCGCCGCCTGCTCTCCTTCTCCGGACGTATCCAGGAGAGGCATCGCCGTCGTCATCGAAGCAAAGACGCTAGATACCATAGTTCTGATCCTTCAGCAAACGACGGTAACTGCGAGTGCTGCATCTTCTGCGTTCAAAAAGTCGCTTCTGACACCGTGACGCTGTAGATTATCAACCCCACCCCGCCGCTGTCTGGCGTTCAACAAGGCAGATGAACAGCATCGAGAGGATGAACCCATAAAACGTGTCGCCGAAGTCCTCTAGCGTGTCGATATCGTCGCTTGATGGCCTCTCGAAGTTACGGATCTGCTCGTGGGTCTTGTCGAACAGCTCAAGTTCCTCTTCCCGTCCCCCAATCAGGCTTTTCAGGCACCGCTGGAAGCAGTATCGATATTCCGTGTCGCGCAGATCATAGTCCCCGAACAGGAACTTCCCATCTGACATCGGGACCGGGTATTCGATACAAAGCCGGAACCGGTCTTCGACGTGCTTGAGCGCTCTCACGAGTTCCGCCTGCGCAGAGAGTAGCGTGTCGATTTCCTCATTGAGTTCATCGCCGCGGTCTAAGTACTTGTCTCCGAAACTGCTCTCGTCCGCCGTATAGACGATTTGGATTAGGTAGTTGATGTAGGCGAACTCCCGCATCTTCAGGCGACGGTTTTCGTAAAAGCTGTACGAGACCTTGTTGAGACGTTCTATGAGGTAGAGGAGTAGGTGGCCCTTGTCGTACTCCTGCATAAGTTGGACTAGGTTCTCATCACGGAGGAACTGCCGGTCGCGTCTAACTTTCTCCTCAATTTCGTCCTGGTCCGCGATCTGGATATCGAGACAATTCGGACACACCAGTTTCTCGTTGTTATGGTCCAAGATGAGAAGATGGCTACAGTCAGAACAGGGCATATCCTTGTTTATGCTAGATTTGTGAGTTTAATATACCTTGGCTGGGAGCCGTCCTAAGATCGACAGTCTGGGATGGTCTGACTACATATCGAGATAGGGGCCGCAAGCCCGAAATCTGGCACTACTGCCGATCGTCCAGCACGAGTTCAGTAATATACCCCGACGACCGACGCGGTTATCGCTCCAAAGTCGGCGGTTATCAGGCCCACTCATCGAGTTGTTGAGAACCTCCTATTTCATCTGGTGAAACAGCTGTTGGCCTAGTGATATTGTGACGGGTTGGCGTGCAAGATGTAGAGTATGAGTGCAGCACTGTTACAAGCATAACAACTTTTAATTTCCAGATTTTTTTCTGTTATGATGGATAGACGCCAATTTATTACGGGAGTTGCCACGGTAAGTGCAGTTGCACTTGCAGGGTGTGGGGATAGTGAAGGTGGGGGAAGAGAACTTTCAGATAGAACGGCAGAAGACGCAGTTGAACAATATTACACTGCGGCCAATGACGATGATGTTGAATCCGCAAATGAAGTGATACATCCTGAATCCGAAGCGCACCCGATTGAAGAGGCTGATCTTGAGGACTTTGACGCCACCCTTATAGAGGTAAATCAGCTCTCAACGAGAGAGTTTGTTGAATGGGAGCAAGGGGGTGAGTTATCCGAAGAAGAGATTGAACAAGAAGTTGAAAGACAAGAGGAAGTTCTTAACGATGTAATTGAATTTTTTGATGCAGACGATGCCGCTCTGGTGTTGGTAACAGAAGAGGTGGATGGTGAAGAAATTGAAACTACGGTTCGTACAGTTCAAGACGATGGTGATTGGTATTTATACAATTAACACTCATAGTGAGTGTGTCATAGAATCGATCACAGGGTTTTGAGCTTCGTTCATCCGGGATTGTGTCCTCTTTTGTATAATAAAGTTAATTTTTCAGTTAATAGAAATCACTATTTGAAGCATTCTATGACACGCTAACTCTATTGCAAGACTCGCGCTCTGTATCTTGCACTGATCGACCTGCCAAATATCAAATATATACTGCTGTTTCACTATCCCTCTGTACTGGACAGCTGATCTCAAGGTTCGTCGAGAAGGAAGTGGTAATCGATAACAACGAAAAGGATACCTGTTTCATATACTAACCCGGGCAAAACGGAAAGTGTGACTCACGTCGCGTTATACGCCCGCGTCTCGACCGACCGCCAAGACCACGAGCGACAGATCCGCGAGCTCGAGGAGTTTGTCGGCAAGGAGTATCCTGACGCAAGCGTCGAGCGGTTCGCCGATATTATTTCGGGGACTGATGACGAGGGTGGCGCAGAGTACCACCGGCTTCGCGAAGCGATCGCCAATGGGGAAGTCGACGTCGTCGTTGTTCATGAGTTGTCTCGACTCTCCCGGCTTGGTGGTGGCGAGATCCACAACTTCCTCCAGCACGCGCTTGAGCACGACACGAGCGTCCGAGACCTTGAGGTTGGCCTCGAGCTTGATGTCGACGACAGTATGGTCGATCAGGCGGTCACCCAAATGATCGCCGGGCTCATGGGTGACCTCGCTCGGATTGAACAGACACAGAAGGTCCGCCGAATCCAGTCGGGGATCGACGCTGCCCGAGAGGCCGGTAAGTGGACTGGCCGGCCGCCGACGGGGTTTGAGGTTGTCGACGGACATCTCCGGGTCGACCCGGAGGAGTACCTCCGGGTACGCGCCGGCATGGAGCGAGTCGCCAGTGGTGAATCACTTGCCGACGTCGCCGATGACGTTGGTGTCGCTGCGAGCACGCTCCGAGAGCTGTATAACGACCGCGCGGAGCTATATCTCCGCGGCGAGGCTGACGACGATCGCGTTGACACCGCCCTTGAGGATGTTCGGCCACTGAGTGAGCCCGCTGCTGAGCCTGACGAGGATCTCAACGAGCGGCTCAAGCGGCTCGAACAGAAGGTTGAGAATCTTGACTGAACACAATCCACAGTAGTGATCCATCTGGAGATTTGTTAGTAGATCTGTACAAATCTCGATGTTAACTGGTCTCTGGAACTTCTGTCAGTTTCAAATGATGTTTGGGCCGGCGTGCTGAATGTAACGCGCGTATACAGCATTACTGTACCCCGCTAAGAGACCCGTCTCACTCGATTATGAGAGTATGAGCTTTGTAGAGTGCTCTATGGAACAGAAATAAAATGAGTCTCAATCTGAACTACAGGTCAGCATCAAACAACGGCTGATATTCTAGTTCTGCTGTTTCAGACTCACCAAAAGAAGTAAGCAGATAAACATCCTTGGTATATCATGGAAGATGAAATCAACGTGCTGCTCGTTGATGACGAACCCGGAATCACAGATCTAACAGCAAGCTTTCTCAAACGGGAAGATGATCGATTTTGTATCCGGACGGCGACTAGCGCCGACGAGGGACTGGCCATAATTAATGACTGCCGACCTGATTGCATCGTCTCAGATTACGATATGCCTGAAATGGATGGAATTGAATTCTTGCAGACCGTTCGAGAGGAGTTTCCTACTCTCCCGTTTATCCTCTTTACCGGTGAGGGCAGTGAAACCGTCGCCAGTGACGCGATTGCTGCCGACGTTACTGACTATCTTCAGAAAGGGGGTGGAGCCGAGCGGTACAAACTTCTCACCAACCGGATCTGTAACGCTGTTAACGCACAACGTGAGGCTGAGCGCGCTGACAGACAAGAAGAACTGATAGATCTCGCTGAGCGTGCCGATAGTATTGGTAGCTTCGAACTAGATACTGAGACCGGGGAGTTGTCTCTAAGTAATGGCCTCTACAACGTCATGGATCTTCCTGAGCAGGCAGATCTCTCACTGGATGATGCTCTTGATTTGTTTCACTCCGACGATCGCAAAGAGATCCAGCAAGATATTGACTCCGCTTCTCAGACGGGCGAACAGATACAGGGAAGCTACTGTGTTGAGACACCAAACGGAGAAAAACGAATTATCGGTGTTACCCTCAAATCGGCAGCCACCGAAGAGAACGATCAGATAGTCTATGGCGCTGTCAGCGACATTACTGATCGTCGGGAGCGCCAGCGAGAGCTCAGAGAGTACGGAACGATTATTGACGCGCTCACTGACCCGGTGTACGTCATTAGCGAAACCGGTCGGTTCACGCACGTCAATGACGAGTTCGTTGAGTTGGTCGGCTACGAGCGGGAGACGATCATCGGGAGTACACCATCGTTGATCAAAGATGACGACGCTGTTGAACAAGCAGAACAACAGCTGGGACGACTATTGTCGGGTGCTGGGCCAGAGACAGTTACTTTCGAAGTGGCGATACACCCTCGTAATGGAGATCCAATCACTTGCGAGGATCATATGGGTGTCCTCCCATACGACGGCAACTCATTTGACGGATCAGTCGGCGTGCTTCGTGATATTACTGAACATAAAGAATACGAACGGGAATTGGAGGCACAAAACGAGCGGTTAGAAGAGTTCAGCAGTATCGTGAGCCACGATTTACGGAACCCACTCAACGTTGCTGAAGGTCGCTTAGAATTAGCGAACGAAGAGTGCGACAGTGACCACCTCGATCCAATCGGTCGAGCACTTGATCGGATGGATACACTGATCACTGATTTGCTGGCGCTCGCTCGGGGGGCCAAAAGTACGACTGATATAACTTCGATCAAGGTTTCAATGCTTGCGGAGAACTGTTGGCGTAACGTCGATACCAGAGACGCCAGCATCGTCACCGATATCGAGCGGACGATTCGAGCCGATGAAGGGAGACTGAGTCAGGTGTTCGAGAATCTCATTCGTAATGCTGTCGAACACGGAGGTGACGGCGTGACGGTCCGAGTTGGCGAACTGGACGCCGGCTTCTACATCGAAGACGACGGCCCAGGAATTCCAGTTGGCGAACGTGACGACGTGTTCGACGCGGGGTATTCGACAAGCGATGAAGGGACTGGCTTCGGGCTGAGCATTGTCAAACAGGTCGTCGATGCCCACGGCTGGGAGATCCACCTAACTGAAGGTTCTGATGGTGGTGCGCGGTTTGAAATTACCGGCGTCATGTTTGCTGCTGAATAGATCCTCTGGGCCTTGTTTAGACGCGGTATAGATCGGACGGAACAGGTGCTACCGAAGGAACTAAACCGAACAGAGATGCCCTCATAGACGGATCCTGTTCAGCTGATACAGACGCTAACCCACACTATCAGGAGCGTCTAAACAATGCCGATCCTCTGTATCTCGCAGGCAGCTTCTGGCAAATCTCCGGTAGGTAACTCCGATACGTGCAAGATGCAGGGCGCGTATCGCATATCGACACTCTGTGATTGTGAACGCGTACTCGTGCTAGAACAAATGGATACGTTCTCCAGAGGGAAAATACTTGTAGACTAAAAACAAAATCAGATTATGTCAGTTGAACGGATGTCAACGGGCGTCAGTGGTTTTGATGAGGTTCTGGACGGTGGTCTCATTCAGGGTCGAAATGTTCTCGTGCGTGGCTCGCCGGGTTCAGGCAAGACAATCTTCGGATTACACTTCCTCTCGGCTGGGATAGATGCCGAAGAGACGGCTCTGTACATTAATATGGGTGAGCCGCAGGCGTACGTCGAAGAAACAGCCGACGCGTTCGGCCTCAATACTGAGCAGATACAGTTTCATAACCTCTCGCCGACCCAAGAGCAGTTCTCAGAGCGTAACTCCTACAGCGTCTTCGAATCAGCCGAAGTCGAACAGCCGGGGTTTATTGAAGATCTACGCGACAAAGTCGACAAAATCAAACCAGATCGTGTGTTGCTTGACCCCATCACAGAGTTTCGATATCTTACCAGCGACGAACGGCAATTCCGCTCCGGTGTTCTTGGCCTCCTCGACTATCTCAAAGAGGCTGGCGCGACGGTGATGCTCACTTCGCAGGCTGGCGGTTCAATCACGGACGACGATATTCAGTTCCTCGTCGACGCTGTCGTCACACTTGATGTGACTCCCGAAAGCAGGGCAGTCAACGTCTCCAAGTTCCGAGGGTCGTCGTTCCGACGTGGAAATCACTCCTACGATATTACTGACGAGGGACTGACGGTCTGGCCGACACTCGTTCCCGGCGAACAGGAGCGAGAGGTCGAATCGGGGACGCTCTCTTCGGGTGTGGCGGAACTTGACGATCTGCTCCACGGTGGCTTAGATCAGGGAACCGTAACAATACTCAGCGGTCCGACTGGCGTCGGCAAGACCACGACCGGTCTCCAATTTCTCATCCAAGCGGCCCTTGAGGGCAAACAGAGCATTCTATTCCAATTTGAAGAGGCGGAGTGGACCATCCGCAAACGAGCCGACGCGATCGGCCTCCCGCTACAGGATGCGCTGGACAGCGGACAGCTCTCCATCGTCGAAATCGATCCGGAAGAGTATACGGTCGGCGAATTCGAGCATCTCGTCCGCGAGGCGGTCACCGACGGTACCGAAGTGGTGATGATCGATGGCTCACAAGGGTTTCAGGAGAATCTCCGTGGGCTTGACAACACGACGGGTGCGTTGTTGCGGATCGGCCGATTCTTGCGGGCCGCTGGCGTCTCCACGATCCTCGTCAATGAGGTTCACAATATCACTGGAGACTTCCATGCGACCGAAGAGCGGACGAGCAATCTTGCGGACAACATCATGTTCTTGCGTCACGTTGAGTATCGCGGGAAGGTGCGGAAGGTCATCGGGACGCTGAAGATGCGGACGAGCGACTTCGAACGTAGCCTCCGGGAACTCGAAATTACGACGGACGGGATCCGCGTCGGAGAGCCTCTTCCGCAGCTTCGGGGTATTCTCACCGGGACGCCGGAGTGGAACGATACGGATACTGCCAGCAAACACGACGTTGACAACGACGAACAGACGTAACTGTCGCACGAAATGAGAGACCAGTCATAGGAGTCGCCGATCCGAACATCATGCCCACGAACGAACAGCATACGAATCGAGAATCAGTCGACGAATCCACGCGCGTGCTCACTTTGGTCACTGACCCGGGAAATCAGCGTGTCCTCAAAGAGTGGCTAACCGCACACGATCAGTACACGCTCGTCGAAACCCCGGATATCGCCGAGGCTGCATTCGACTGCTGTCTGCTCGACAGAAAGCAGTTGGACAAACACCGGTCGGAACTCCTGAACCGAAAAGAAAGCGAGCAGATTATTCTCCCGTATCTCTTGTTGGTTCCGGAGTCAAGACATCGAGAGATCCGTAATCGTCTCCGGGATGAACATCCGGAACTGTGGGATGCGATTGACGGGTTGATCGACATGCCACTCGCAGAAAGTCAACTCAGTGAACAGCTAGAGACATTTCTCCGCCTTCGGGATCAGTCGATCGTCGCATACAATCAGCGCGCACAACTCCGGCAGATCCGGAATCAACACGCCGGTCACGGGGTGTTAGTCACCGACACAGACGGAACAATCGAGTACGTGAACGAAGCAATTGAATCTCAGTCAGGCTATACGAGCGAGGAAGTTGTCGGTAACACCCCGCGCATTCTCAAATCAGGTGAACACGATGAGGCGTTCTATGAGGAGTTGTGGAACACTATCACAGCGGGTGACGTCTGGGACGGAACAGTCATCAACAGTCGAAAAGATGGGAATCGGTATGTTATCGAACAGACAGTCGCTCCGGTAGAAGGCCCTTCAGGAGAGATTACGCAGTTCATCGCCGTCAACCACGAAATTACTGAGCTGAGAGAGCTAGAAGAGAGTCTCCGCCAGCAACGCGAGCAACTCGACGTGTTGAACCGAGTTCTCCGGCACGACATCCGGAACGATATGAACGTTGTTGTCGCGTGGGGCGAAATGCTTGAAGATGAGGTAACGCCGACTGGACAGGAGAAACTCGACAGGATTCTCCGGGCGGGCCGACACGTCGTCGAACTCACAAATGTCGCCCGGGATCTCTCAGAAATCATTCACGGTGACGGGAAACCGGACCTCAAGCCAATCCCGCTTCGACAGCTCCTCAGTGAGGAACTCGAAAAGCGCCGGGAAACGTTCGCAAATGCCGAGATCACGATGGCAGATCCACCCGATCAGAGGACACACGTACTGGCGAACGAGTTGCTCTCGTCGGTGTTTCGGAACCTCGTCAACAACGCCGTCCAGCACAACCATACAGCTCAACCAAAGGTGATGATTTCTGTTGAGGAAGCTGACGAGTCAGTCCGCATCAGAGTGGCCGATAACGGGCCGGGAATCTCAGACGATGTGAAAGAGAGTCTGTTCCGAGAGGGTAAGAAAGGGCTTGAAAGCGGGGGAACCGGAATGGGCCTGTTTCTCGTCGACAGTCTTGTTGAGAGTTACGGCGGAAATGTCTGGATCGAGGACAGAGTGGAGAGCGAATTGTTCGATACTCCTGACGAAGCGGATCCAGCCGGCGCGGTTTTTATCGTCGAGTTACGGACGACGGCGAAACAGGACAAAATCGATGGAGGACGTGAATGAACGACGCGTACCCTACTGACGATTCACCCGATGATGGCGCTGGGCAGGCAGCCTTGTTCCCATTACTCTCTGGAGAGGGGAATCAACGGTTGGTAGTTGAGTGGATCCAAGCTCATGACCGCTATACGCTGGTCGATCCGGACCAGCCGGTCGAAACGGCGACGTTCGACTGCTGTATCCTTGACGGGGAGATGCTACAGACACACGCTGAGACGCTTCGAGCCCGAAAACGCAAGGCGAAGCCGGCTCTGTTGCCGTGTCTTCTGCTCATACCGGAGGCGGACCTTTCACTCATTGAAACTGACAGCGGAGAGATTGCCGACAGCGTCGTGTTCAAAACCGCCGACGAGGTGGTCTCGATGCCGATCAAAAAGGCCGAACTAGAGTGGCGGACACAGGCGCTTGTCAGACTGCGAACCCAGTCGCTGCGCCTCAAAGAACGGACGGAGACGCTGGAACTGTTCAAGCAGGCCGTCGAGGCCTCCGGTCACGCCATCTGGATATCCGATACGGACGGAACGATCAACTACGTCAATCCGGCGTTCGAATCGATCACGGGCTACAGCCGAGACGAGGCCGTCGGCGAGTCACCGAATCTTCTCAACTCCGGAGAGATGGACGACGACTTCTACAGCGACCTCTGGGAGACGATTACCGCTGGTGACACGTGGCACGAGGAGATTACCAACCAACGCAGCGACGGCTCGCAATACGTCGCCGATCAGACGATCGCACCGATCGTCGCAGACGGCGAGCCGAGAGCGTTTGTCGCCGTCCAGACCGATATCACCGAGCGTAAAGAACTCGAAGGTCGGCTCTCGCTGTACCGCGATATCATCGAACGGCTTGAGGATCCGATTATGATCCAGGCCTGTGAGGGGGAGTTTCGGCTGGTTAATGACGCGCTGTGTTCGTTCGCCGGGCTGTCGAGAGATGAACTGCTCGGCGACGGCGAATACGCGTTTATGGATGAAGAAACTGCCACGACGATCGCCCGACAGAAACAGCGCGTGATCGAGACGGAACAGCCGGTCGAATACAGCGTTGAGCCGACGTTCAAGCACAGCGACAGAGAGGCGATCTTCTATACGAGTCGGTACCCCTACTACGAGGACGGAGAGCTCGCGGGGACGCTGGCGATCTGCCGGAACGTGACTGATCTCGAAGAACGGACCCGACAGCTCCACGTACTTGATAACATCCTGCGGCACAATATCCGCAACGAGCTGAACGTGATCCATGGTCGAGGCGAGCAGCTTCAAAGGAATCTTGAGGGCGAACCCAAAGCCGCTGCCGGCACCATTGTTGACCGGGCCGAAACTCTGTTGACGACGAGTGAGAAGTCGCGGGAGATTACAGCTGTTCTCAGTGACCCACGCGAGCCGACCTCTGTAGATATCGGGCAGGTGGTTCGGGGTCTCGCCGAAGAGACAGCCGATGACTGGCCCAACGCAGATGTTGACGTTACAGGCCCGACAGAGCTCGTCGTCTCCGCGACCGGATCGATTGCTGCCGCAATTGAAGAGCTGTTGACCAACGCTGTGATCCACAACGACAGCGAAAACCCCCATGTGCGTGTCAACCTCGCTGTCGAGGGATCATGGGGCACTCTTAGCGTGCGGGACAACGGCCCGGGTATCTCGGAATTTGACAGAGATGTCCTCGAATCGGGAGAGGCTATCGAGACACTCTCACACGGTAGCGGACTGGGGCTGTGGCTGGTCTACTGGACAATCAACCACTCTGGAGGTAAGATCCGCGTCGACGAGCGCGAGCCACGCGGTACCGAGATTACAATCTGGCTTCCGCTGGCAACTGCTGTGTAGCAGTCTAATAGAGTACTACCTATTCGGTGTGTTCCGCGAGAATGTTGTGTACTGCCCAAGCGATCCATCCAAATGTAACAGCTAACAGTACTACGATTACATCCCCAAACGAGTCATGTTCTATAATTACAGAGAATACGCCGATAGTGACCACTATGGCCAAGAGAACAGTGACTATATCTCTGAAATCGGATGGATTCCGCAGGTTCGGCCATTTTAACACAACTATACATTAGAGGCTCATAATAATAACAGTACCTACGGTCCTACTCAAATCATCCATCAATAGATAATTCACCGCCGTTTATAATACAGATTATGTATGGCGACCGTGTAGTTCTATATGTGTCATATTATGCGTTTGACTGGGGTTTTTTTTATTCCTGAGTGTTATCACTGTAGTACAAGTAACGTTTATGAGAAACACGCTAGTATGGGTGAGACACCGTGACTGCTGAAGAGGGTGAACTCGCTCGAAATCTCGGATTCCTCGAAGCGATGACGCTCGGTGGCGGGACGATGATCGGTGCCGGAATTTTCATTCTTCCCGGGATCGCGGCTGAAGGGGCCGGACCGGCCAGTTCCCTTTCGTTTGCGATCGCGGGCGTTGTTGCCTTATTGGCCGCTCTTTCTATTTCCGAGTTAGCAACCGGGATGCCGGTTGCCGGTGGAAGCTACGTGTACGTCAACCGTGCGTTAGGTGACCTCTTCGGATCCATCGTCGGGTGGGGAATGTGGACCGGATTGATGTTCGCGTCGGCGTTCTACATGATCGGCTTCGGCCAGTACATCGTCGAACCGCTACCGTTCCTCTCTGGACGTGTGCTTATCGTCGGACTCGGGCTTGTTGGCCTGCTCTTTCTCGTCGGCGTCAACTACAAAGGGACCGAGGAGTCCGGGGCGTTCCAGAATTGGATGATCGGAATTGAGACGGTTATTATCCTAATTTATCTCGCCTTCGGGATCTTCTTTATCAATCCGAGCAATCTCGAACCGTTTGCCCCGACCGGCCCCAGCGGGATTATCGCGACGACTGGAATCGTTTTTGTAACGTTTCTCGGATTTGAAATCATCGCTACTGTTGCAGAAGAGATCAAAGACCCCGGTCGGCTTATTCCGCTGACGATGGTCCTGTCGGTCGTCTCAGTGTCGATTCTATATGTCATCGTTATGATCGTCAGTACCGGCGTTATAAACTGGCAGGAACTGGGTGGTTCACTCGTACCTGTATCCGACGTGGCCGCCATCTCAATGGGACCGATCGGTGTCATAGCGATCGTCTCTGCTGCGGCAATCGCTGCGATCTCAAGTTCAAATTCTTCGATCCTCTCGGCTGCCAGAGTGGTATTCGCCATGGGACGTGACGGCGTTATGAGCAACAAGCTGAACGTGACCCACCGGAAGTTCCGGACGCCCCACCGTGCGGTCATGGTCACGGGCGCTATTACTGCGGCACTGATCAGTCTCGGACTCCGGATCGAAGAGATCGTTGCCCTGTTGGCAGAGGTTGCGAGTTTCAGCTTCCTCGTTTCATATACGCTCGTCCACGTCGCCGTCGTCGTCGTCCGACGAGCGGAACCGGAAAACTACGACCCCGAGTTCGAGATGCCGAGCCTTCTGTATCCGGCCGTTCCGATCTTGGGCGTCATCCTTTCGTTCGTCGTGATCTCTCAGATGGCGCCCATCGTACAGTATATCGGTATCGGTATCATCGCGCTCAGCGTTCTCTGGTACTTCGGATACGTACGAGGACGCGTTGATGACGATACGTTGGTCGGCGATGCGATCGTCGGTAACGGGGACGAGCGGGAAGGCACGGAGGAAACATACAGGGTCGTCGTGCCCATCGCAAATCCGGAAACACAAGGAACCCTACTGCGGCTTGCCGCAGCCAGTGCCCGTTCGCACTCCGAAGTCGAGCAGCCCGAAATCATTGCGCTCAATGTTATTAAGGTGCCGTCCCAGACAGCGCTCGAACAGAACCTCCAATTCGAGGAAGAGCGCGTCGAGCGGCAGCGTGAGCTCTTCGAGAGCGCTCGAGAAGCGGCAGGCGAGCTGGGTGTTAACCTGCGAACACGGGCGATAGTCGGTCGAAGCATCGGACAGATCGTTTTGGGGGTGCTCGAAGAGGAGGACGCAAATCAGGTGCTTCTCGGCTGGCACGGGACGAAACGGAAGCGTGACTACGTGTTCGGCTCGACCGTGGACCCCATCATTAGAGATGCCCCTTGTGAGGTCACTGTCGTGAATCTCAAGAGAGAACGTATCGGTCACCCTGTCGCATTGGCTGGTCCGGGACCGCACGCACCAGTTGCAGCCCGTCGGGCGTTTGAGTTCGCGCAGATTCAGGGGCAGATTCCCACACTGGTGAACTTCCAGCCCTCTGTCGACGACCGAGAGACGGATGAAGAGACGCCAGATCCGTATGAAGAAGGTCAAATAGCGATCGACGCTGTTGCCGAGCAGGCCGGACTCGCTCCAGATGACTACGACTCCCGAGTGCTAGTCGGTGGTGATCTAGAATCGACGATTATCAGTAATATCGGTAGTGACGAGTTTGTTTGCGTTGGAGTGTCCGAACAACAGGCGATATCAAAGATTCTACGCGGATCTCTGGCGGATCGCATTGTTCAAGACGCAACTGGCAACGTCGCCCTGATCCGAAGCGGAATCAAAACGCATCGAACCGTACGTGAAGGAATTGTGGAACGGTTATCACAAGGCCCAGAGGAGGAATCCCAATCAGACGATGACGCTTCCATATAAGTAGTTGAACTCAGATCAACCGACAGAAATAGTCGAACACCTGGTATTACTCGGCGAGCGGTGTTTCATTTCGTTTGAATTAGTCGTCATTATTTCGTTCCGCTGTGCCTTCGCTCTCCGGATCGTAAAATGACACTTGTTCAGTGGTCTCTTCGAATCGAACCGTGTTTCCTGACTCATAGAACGATACTTCACGCTGGGGGAACGGTATCTTGATCTCTTCCTCGCGGAATCGCTCGTCTATCCGTTCAATCAACGAGTGTCTTGCCCGTCCTCGTAACGCCGGGTGTTCAATATGACATTGTAACTGTGCGACGATAGCCGAATCTTCAAACTCCCGAAATCGAACGGCTGGTGCGGGTGCTTTGAGTATCAAGTCCTCCTGTTCGGCTATTTCGAGCAGCGCTTTTTTTACTTGCTGTAAGCTCGACCCGTACGCGACACCCACATCGAGTCGTATCCGTCGACGGCGTACAGGAGAGGATTCGTTGATAACTTGTTTTGAGTTCAGTTCGGAGTTCGGGACCGTAATGGAAATGTTATCTCTCGTGAGTATCGTCGTGCTTCGAATACTCATATCAATAACTGTCCCGCGTTCGCCCGATTCCAGCTGTATCACGTCTCCGAGTTTGTACGTTTTGTCCAAATACAGTGAGATACCACTAAAGAAATTGCCCAACGAGTCCTGAGCGGCAATACCGAGGACAATTCCAATTATCCCCGCAGATGCGAGAAACGGGGTGATGTTGACGTTCCAGATGCCTAAGAGCAGAGAAAAGCCGGCAAGAATAACGAAGAACGTGAGTACGTTTTTGATAATGGGCGTGATTTCACGGTCGGTTGGAGCGTTATTGCTGGCTCCGATAATACGTCCTCCGACACGGATTGTTGCATAGGACCATAGAACAAGGATGATGGACATCGCAGTAGAGGCGATATAAAATCCAATTCCCACCTCCGGAAGTAATTGAGCGCTTGCGTACACCCCAACGAGGAAGACGGTTACATATAATGGAATATGAAGCTCTTCAATAATGATTCGATCGTACTCACCAGTTGCCAGTCTTTTAGACTGATGTAGTGCATAATACCCGACAGATTCAATTATTTTCGCAGCGACAAAAGAAAATGAGAGAATTAGAACAACTTGTATCGACGTCGGTATCACTTCAATATACTCGCTGACAATAGGCTCCATAGCGGAGTACAGTTCGTAAGCACATGATAAGCTTTTGCTACGTGGAAAACTCCGACAAGAGACTTGGAAACAACGTTCTTAGACTTGTGGTCCGATAGATGATGGCTAGTGTTTTTCACCGAAAGCCACACACGCTCGCGATACCGATCTCGGTACCACCTCCTAGACGGTCCCTCGTAGCGTTGATTGCGTTTCTCGAAATCGGTGTTTTTGCCCTCTACAGGTATTACTACATCCAGATTTACTGAGAGCCTTGATCGTCGTCGGACCGAGAGCGGTCGGACCATGCTGAAAGACCCAAGCGATAGCGTCCGCTGACGTTCTTACGAATTAAACGCAAAAATCACGATAGTCTCGGATCTAAATACTGAGTTTTATTTAACCCTCGAATCTATCTCAACCCGACTCCGCCTCCGAACCTATACATCTTATTATGTCAGAAATCGCACTTGCTGCTGACTTCGCCATCATCATCGTCGCAGCGGCCGTTGTCGGGTTGATAGCAAAACAAACCGGACAACCAACGATCATCGCGTACATCCTGACCGGTCTGTTGCTTGGCCCTGCCGTATTCGGCGTTATCACTCCGGGAGAGCTCACAGAGACGATGGCGGAACTCGGACTCGGCTTCCTGTTGTTTTTGCTCGGTATCAAAATGCGGATCGATGATATCAAAGATATCCTCCGGCCGATCGTCAATATCGCAGTTCTTCAGACGATTCTTCAAACTGCGCTCGCATTCGCCGTGGCGTGGTTTCTCGGTTTTACCCTCACTGAAACGGTCATTATCGCGTTGGCAACGGTCTTCGGAGCGACGCCGATCATCGTCAAAATCCTCACTGACAAGGACGAAATCACGGCAATGCCCGGCAAGATCGATGTCGGGGTCCTCATCGTTCAGGACATCTATCTCGTTTTCGTGCTCGCGTTGTTGGGTGCGGGTCAACTCGGGACACCGACAGAGGTCGGCACGACTATCGTCACGATCACCCTCCTTATTTCGCTCATCGGAGTTATCGCCTTCGCGTCGTCACGATACCTTCTCCCACAGCTGTTCCGCCGTGTCGCCGATAACAAGGACGTGTTCTTTTTGGTCGCGATTGCGTGGGCGTTCCTCTTTATTTTAATTTCCCAAGAGTTGGACCTCTCTCTTGAGGTGGGCGCGTTCCTCGCAGGAATGTCTATCGCTCAGTTGCCTTACAGTACAGAGCTTGAGGATCGGGTTACGCCCATAACGGACTTTTTCATTCTCGTATTCTTCGTTGCGATCGGCCTTCAGCTCGAAGCCGCAGACCTGTTCGCCTTCTGGAGAGAGGCGATTATCGCCTCGGTCGTGCTGATGGTCGGAAACTTTTGGATCATGTTCTACCTCATCGATCGCGAGGACTTCAGCGTCGAAACGTCGTTCCTCGGAAGCTTGAATATGATTCAGGTGAGCGAGTTCTCACTGGTGGTCGGTGGTATCGCCATTACCGCGGGGTTCATCGACGAACCGATTCTCGGGTATCTCAGCCTGATGGCGTTGATGACGATGAGTGTCTCCGTGTACATCATCAACTACAACCACCAGATCTACGACCGCGTCCAGCCGTTCTTCAGTCGTTGGGAATCCGAAGAAAAGGTTGATGCCGAGTTGCCGGAGTACAACGATCACGCAGTCGTCATCGGATACGATGAAATCACGAAGAATGTGTTACCCATTCTCGACCGGGAGTTCGATCAATTGGTCGTCGTCGACCGAAAAGCGGCCCACCGAGAAGAACTCGAACAGAAGGGGTACGACACCGTATATGGTGACTTCAGACATACGGAAGTCCGCAAGGCTGCGGGTCTCAAACGCGCATCCTTCGTCCTGAGTTCGACGATGCAAGCCGAGGTGAACAAAGCGCTACTCTCGGAGCTCTCGAGTAAAACGACCGTCTTCGTCGAGGCGAATTGGATCGACGATGCCCGCGAACTCTACGACCTAGGGGCGCATTACGTCATCATGAGTACCCATCTGACGGGTGAACGCGTAAGCAATTACTTGGAGCTGTATTTCGATGATCGCGACGAGTTCGAACGGATGGCCCAAGTCGATATTGAGCGAATCCAAAAGTACCCAACCGAAGGGCTTGATATGGATGATGTGACGGTCCTTTCGTCGGACGAAGACGCTGCCGCAAGTGGGGGTGAGAAGGAATGACAGAGCTCTTGACGGCGATGGGGATTATCTTCGTGATCGCCGGGGTGTTCCTGCTCGGCGCGAACTACTTCAGACTGGCAATTGTTCCGGCGCTGATCCTCGCAGGAATTGTCGCCGGACAGTTCATCCAAGAGGATAGTCTCCTCGAAATCGCACAGTGGGGTATCGCATTCCTCGTATTCGTGTACGGGGTGAATCTGGAGTTCGGGGACATCCGCGACGTTTTGCGGGACAGCGAAGTTGCGGCCTTCGGTCAGTTCGCAGTGATCGGTGGCATCGGATACGGTGCTGGAGTGTTGCTCGGATACGATGCTCTCAACGCGGCTTACTTCGCCGTCGCCGCAGCACTGAGTTCGACGATCGTCGGGACGACATTGCTTCAATCGGAAATTAGAGAAAACCTCGTACACGGTCGGCTCGCTAACTCCATCCACTTCATTCAAGATCTAATCGCCGTTCTCCTCATACTGATCCTCGCCGCAGAGACGTTCACAATTGAGGCAGTCGGTCAACGACTTGCGGTTGGCGTCGGTCTCTTGGTGTTCGCATTCGTTATCAGCACGTATCTGTTCGACTATCTCCTCAAACTCGCCGAGGGATCCCAAGAACTGTTGTTGATCAGCAGCGTATCGATCCTGATCGGGTTTATGGCTATTTCCGAATTTCTCGGAATGTCAATTGTCGTCGGTGCGTTCGCGGCTGGCCTAGCGATCAAGCGAGACTTCACGCGCAATCTCGGAATGCTCAACGGTATTCAGTCGATTCGTGACTTCTTCGTCGCGATTTTCTTCGTTACGGTAGGTGCTCTCGTCGCTATCCCAACGCTCGAGATCGCGCTTACCGCGCTCGTCTTGATGGTCCTCACTGTTCTCGTGAAACCCCTCATTATCATCGCGACGCTGCTTTGGGAGGGATACGATACGCGAGCTGCGACGTTTACCAGCCTGAGTCTCGATCAGGTGAGTGAATTTGCGCTCATCATTGCAATTCAGGCATTCATACTCGATCACTTACTCCGAGAGTTGTTCGATGCGATCGTTCTCGCCGCCGCAGTCACGATGATTACCTCCAGTTTCACGCGTCGACACGACGATCGGATCTATCGAGTGCTTTCGGAGCTGGGACTGAACAGATTCCACGGCAAGAAGACTGACACCAAAAGTCGGATCGATTCCGGGCTTCGTGATCACGTCATTATTGTCGGGTTTGGGCGGATCGGTCGCCAGCTGGCGTCCCAATGTGAGCAAGTCGGTCGGGAGTATGTCGTCATAGAGAACGATCCAGTTCGGCTCGAAGACCTCAAAAGCAGTTGTACACACTTCGTGTTCGGAGATGCGCTACACGACTATACGTGGGAGAAGGCCCAGCACGATTCGGCTCAGTTGATCGTTTCGACCGTCGATACGACGTATCTCTCGGAGCGAATACTGACCCTCGACACGGACGCCGAAATGATGCTGCGCTCCTCTAATGCTGAGGAAGCACGCTCACAATTACAGCAGGGTGCGGATTATGTGATTATCCCAGATTTACTGGCAACCGAGCAGCTGACGGAGCATCTCGGGGACGTGCTTTCAGGAGACGTTGATCGAGAGGCCTTACGAGAGCACCACCTCGAAACACTTGACGAGTTCGAACAGGCTGGATTTGCCTCGTTAGGTAAAACAGATTTCGAAGAGCGGCAGTGGTGAGAACAGTTGGTCATTAAGACAATCACGGGGTAACGTCGTTGTATGGCTTCACCAACGTTTGCAATTCGGCGTATCATACGCGCGCAACGAGAGATAAGTCAAACCTCACAATCGAACGAGGTGAACCCCCGAGACGACTACCTGACTCAAGGAGAGAGTCCCGCCGTTCACGGCGGGCGTGAATCCGACACTCCACGTCACAAACCACGTTCGACGCTTACTCCGGGGTATCCTCTCTGACTTTCTTCTCGCCTTCGAGAAGCAATCCCTTCCACGTCAATCCACGGTGCTTCTTCAGTTCCTTCAGTCGTTCGTATTGTTCGTCATCGTCAAACTCGACACGAATTGCGACCATAATGTATCACACGAACGGAACAACTATGTGCGTTACGGTACAATAAGTAGTCAATGAAGCGAGCCAACTCGTTTGAGGTGATTCCGCAGTCCGACGAGGACGGGGAATTGCTCCGACGCCTGTTGGACGCTTCTGCCGCTCTCTGGAACGAAATCAACTATGAGCGCCGTGAGAACTATGCTGATCCAGACGGGGACGTGTGGGACATCAGCGAGTATCGCGGTCGCTATGGCGGAACACTCGGCGCATCCACGGTTCAGCAAATCGAACGGAAGAACCGAGAAGCGTGGAAGTCGTTCTTCAGCCTCAAAAAGAAAGGCGAAGCAAACGGCAAACCCGGATTTTGGGGCAACGAAGACGAAGGGCGAGAACTCCGCACGTACATCCGCAACACATCGTACTCCGTTGAGTGGGGCGAATACTCCCGGCTCGAAATTCTGGTCGGCAAAGACCTGAAAGACGACTATGGGTTGGGACACCGCGAACGCCTCCGACTCGAAGTTCGAGGCGACCCCAGCTGGCAGGAGTACGAGAAGCAGGGTCGGTTGGAGTTGTTTTACGACGAGCAAGCACAGACATTCAGGGCCTTTCAGCCAGTCACAATCAGCGAAAATCAGTCTCGACTGGCACAACCACTGGCTTCGGAAGAAGCCGCTCTGGACATCGGTGCGAACAACCTCGTCGCCTGCACGACCACGACCGGACAGCAACTCCTGTACGAAGGACGTGATCTGTTCGAGCGGTTCCGCGAAACTACGCGAGAAATCGCCCGACTCCAATCACTGCTGGAGGACGGTCGATACAGCAGTCATCGTATTCGACGCCTGTACGACCGACGTACCAAGCGACGTGACCACTCCCAAGATGCACTCGCCCGTGACCTCATCGAACGCCTGTACGACGAAGGCGTTTCGACGGTGTACGTTGGGGCGTTGACGGACGTGCTTGAGACGCACTGGTCGGTAGAGACGAACGCCAAGACGCACAACTTCTGGGCGTTCAAAGCGTTCGTGAATCGGCTAGCATGTACTGCTGAGGAATACGGTATGTCGGTTGAGATACGGTCTGAAGCGTGGACGAGTCAGGAGTGTCCGAACTGCGGTTCGACGGAGGACACGACGCGTCACCGTGACACGCTGACGTGTCCGTGTGGATTCGAGGGACACGCCGACCTCACAGCGTCAGAGACGTTCCTTCGACGTCACCAGAACGCTTCGAGTTCTGGTTGGCGAACGAGACGCGAAGCGTCTCGTCAACGGCAGGCGACAGTAACACGGTCGATGGCACGACCTGTATGCCTCAAGTGGGACGACCATGACTGGTCAGAGTCACCACGCTCAGTTCCCAACGAGGAGCATACGAACCCGCAAGTTGCCTCCGTGGGTCGGTAAGCGATACCCCCAGCGTGAGGAAACCTCGCCGTCGTCGGGCGTAGCCCGACTGCTTGAGGGAGCTTCGCTCCCTCTCCGTTCACGGCGAGGAGGATGTCATGCGACCGGGCTCGAGAGCTCTGTCTATACCGCAATATCGACATTCCAGATGGTTCATCTCTCCAGCGGTAATCAGTCAAAAACGTATTTTCAGTCGTCTGACTCGGGCACGTCAGGTTGCTCCGGCGGTGTATGAGAGAGTTCGCTGACCTCCTCGCCGCAGTGGGGGCAGTACTGTGTTCCGCGGCGTCTTGCTGAAATTTCCTCTGCAAAGCCGGACGCGAAAATACCGGCTGGGAGCGCGAATAGAGCCATCGAGATCCATTTCGTCGACGGGACGACGGAACCGACCGACAGATACGACACGGATCGACCCGTACGATCGGTATGGCAGACACGACGGCAGCGAACGGCGTTACCGCGCGCTACGAGGAGACTGAGGAGGAGCGACTGCTCACGTTCACCGCGGACGGCCGGAGCGCGGCGGTCGCCCAGAACATCGAGGGATACGCGATGTTAAAAGTCCGAACCGCCCCCGACGGCGACGAGCTCGAACGGTACTACGGGTTCGATATGGCGCTCGACCACGCCGCAGAGCTGCTCGGGGTCGCTGTCACCGACCTGCCCGTCCCCGAGGACGCGGCCGACATGGGAATGTGATACTGTGACACAGAGGGGGCGATCCGAGCCGAGGAAACCAGCAATTCGTTCCGGTATCGCGCACGGGTCCGAATTAGCGCTACAGGGGCGGTTCGTTCGTACCTGTCGCTATTCCCGGGGCAGAAGCCTCAAATCGACGTATTTGTCCACGTCGACCTCTGTCACACTCGCGTAATAATTACTGTAGGGCATCATAGTCGCGGTTGAATATTCTCCATAGCCATATTCCCTTATGAGTGGGACCGGTATACAGTACTACGATGAAGCGAAGACAGTTCCTCGGCGGCACCGGCGCGGCGATCGGCAGCTCGCTGCTCGCCGGCTGTATCGGGGGGAACGACGGTGGGACGGTGACAGTCGATTACGCCTATTACAATCCGGTCAGCCTCGTGTTACGCGAGAAGGGATGGATGGCGGAGGCGTTCGACGACACCGACGTCGACGTCGAGTGGGTGTTGAGCCTCGGTAGCAACAAGGCCAACGAGTACTCGCAGGGCGGACAGGCGGAGGTCGCCTCCACCGCGGGCGTCGCTGCGCTGATGGCCCGCTCGAACGGCGTTCCGATCACGACGCCATACATCTACTCGGAGCCCGAGTGGACCGCGCTCGTCGCCTTCGAGGACAGCGGTATCGAGACGGTCGCCGACCTGGAGGGGAAACAGATCGCCGCGACGCGCGGCACCGACCCGTACTTCTTCCTGCTACAGGCGCTCGACGAGGCGGGACTGACCGAGGACGACGTCGAGGTCGTTCACCTCCAGCACCCCGAGGGTCAGTCCTCGTTGGTCCAAGAGAACGTGGATGCGTGGGCCGGCCTCGACCCGCACATGGCGGAGTTGGAGTTAGAGCACGACGGCGCGGAGCTGTTCTACCGCGAGCCGAACTTCAACACGTACGGCTTTCTCAACTTCCTCGACGAGTTCATCGAGGACCGTCCCGAGGACGCTCGCCGGGTGATCGGGGCGTACGAGCGCGGCCGCGAGTGGGCCATCGAGAACCCCGAGGAGACGGCGAGTATCCTCGCGAGCGAGTCGGAGATGTCCGAGCCGGTCGCCGAACGCGTGTTTACCGAGCGCAACGAGCTCTCCGAGGTGATTCCCGGGAGCGCGCACCGCGATCTGCTCTCCGAGCTCGCGCCGATCCTGGAACGCGAGGGACTCGTCAACGACGACACCGACCCGGCCGGCAGCATCGACGAGCTGCTGGACTCGGAGTTCGCGGTCGGCATCGGTCCGGAGGGTGAGTGAGATGGCGACCACGCGGGAGACGGACACCGGCGGTGTCGGCTCGGATCTCACCGGCGTGCTTCCGGATGCGACTCGATTCCGGTGGCTGCTCGGGCTGGTCGCACCCGCCGCACTCGTCGTCGTCTGGCATCTGCTGGTCGCGACCGGCGTGTTCGCCCCCCACCAGCTCCCGGAGCCCCTCCGCGTGGTCGAGACGCTGTACGGGATGGGCGTCTCCGGCGAGCTGTGGGGTCACATCTCGATCACGCTTCAGCGCGTGTTCCTCGGCGTCGTCCTCGGCGTCGCCGTCGGGATACTCTTCGGGACGCTAACGGGATTATACGGGCTCGCGAGTGACCTACTCGATCCGCTGTTACAGAGTCTGAAGAATATCCCCTCGCTGGCGTGGGTGCCGCTGTTCCTGCTGTGGTTCGGAATCGGCGAGAGCGCGAAGGTGCTGCTCATCGCCGTGGGAGCGTTTTTCCCGGTCTACCTCAACCTCTCGACGGGCATCGCGAACGTGAGCGAGGAGCTGATCGAGGTGGCCGAGGTGTACGACCTCGGTCGGCTCGAGTCGCTCCGACGCGTGGTGTTCCCGGCCGCGGTGCCGAGTCTGCTCGTCGGGATCCGTGGCGGCGTCGGGCTGGCGTGGATGTTCGTCGTCGCCGCGGAGCTGATCGCGGCGAGTCAGGGGATCGGCTTCCTGATGAGCGACGGACGGGTACTCGCCCGGCCGGACATCATCGTCGGCTCGATCCTGCTTTTCGCGTTCTTTGGGAACCCCTCGGATCTCGCGGTCAAGGGGGTGGAACGTCGTGTTGTCGACTGGTGAGCCGTCGGAGTCGGACCCGGAACGCGAGTCGGGAGACCCGACGCTCACCGTCCGCGGACTCACGAAGCGGTACGGCGACACGGTCGCGCTCCAGGACGTCGATCTGACCGTCGAGGAGGGGGAGTTCGTCGCCGTCGTCGGTCCCTCCGGCTGCGGGAAGTCGACGCTGTTACGCGTCCTCTCCGGGCTCGAAGAGTCATTCGGGGGTCGCGCCGCGGTCGACGGGGTCGACGTCCGCGACGGCGGAAGCGACGACGTCGGGATGGTGTTCCAAGAGCCGCGGCTTCTCGCGTGGGCGGACGTGCGCGAGAACGTCGCCGTCGGCCTTCCGGACGGCGTCGATCCCGACGCGCCCGGGGCTCAAGAGCGCGTCGACGAGCTGATCGAGACGGTCGGTCTCGACGGGTTCGCCGGGAGCCGCCCCGGCGAGCTCTCGGGCGGGATGGCCCAACGCGTGTCGCTGGCGCGGGGACTCGCGTACCGGCCCGAAGTGTTGCTACTCGACGAGCCGTTCTCCGCGCTCGATCAGCTCACGAAGTACGAACAGCAGGACAACCTCTTGGAGGTGTGGACTGAACGGGGAACGACGATAGCGCTCGTCACGCACGACGTGGAGGAGGCCGCGTACCTCGCCGACCGCGTTCTCGTGCTGGGCGGAGAGCCGGGCACGGTCGCGACGGTCATCGACGTCGACACGCCGCGGCCGCGCGACCGCACCCACCCGGAGGTGGTGGCGGCCCGAGACGCGATCACCGACGCGCTCGGAGTGTAGGAACGTCCGGGTACGTGAATTCGGAGCCCGTGCGCGCGCCGGAGACGAGAAGAGTGTAAGAACGTGTATCTTCCTTATGAAGCACGTTCCGAAACGGCAGAACCGCTCCGAGACCATATTAATATATACTATATAAGGAATTATGGAGGCGTTGAGGGACCGGGGTTTTCTCGCATGGAGTGAACCACGCACCCGCCGCGGTCGGTCGAATCTTGCGATCGGCGGAATGCTTAAGTATCGGTGACCGTTGCTGTGAGTCGATGACAGACATCACGGAGGATTCGTCGGACACCCCGGCGGATCGAGTTCTTCCAGGGCACGATAGCTTCTAACATCGATATCGGTCCTGTACGGATCTTCGACACGACGTTACGAGACGGTGAACAGTCACCACGGACGTCGTTCAGCTACGACGAGAAACGCCGCATAGCGGCGACGCTGGACGACATGAACACCCACGTCATCGAGGCGGGGTTCCCGGTGAACTCGGACGCGGAGTTCGAGGCCGTGAGCGACATCGCCGCCGCGACGGACACCACCGTCTGCGGACTGGCCCGCGTCGTCGAGGGCGACATCGACGCCGCCATCGACGCCGGCGTCGGGTTGGTCCACGTGTTCGTCTCGACGAGCGACGTCCAGCTCGAGGACTCCATGCACGCCACCCGCGAGGAGGCGAAAGAACGGGCGGTCGCCGCCGTCGAGCAGGTGAAAGACGCCGGCGTCGAGTGCATGTTCTCGCCGATGGACGCCACGCGAACCGACCCCGACTACCTGATCGACATCGTCGAGGCAGTCTCGGACGCGGGTACGGACTGGATCAACATCCCGGACACCTGCGGCGTCGGGATGCCGACCAGTTTCGGGCAGACGGTGAAAGCCGTCGTTGAGGCGACGGACGCGCGTGTCGATGTCCACACCCACGACGACTTCGGGATGGCCGCGGCGAACGCGGTCACCGGCTTCGAAAACGGTGCGGAGCAGGCGCAGGTGTCGGTCAACGGGATCGGCGAGCGCGCAGGCAACGCCGCCTACGAGGAGGTCGTGATGGCGGTCGAGTCGGTGTACGGCGTAGACACCGGGATCGACACGACACAGATCACGAAGCTGGCACGGATCGTCGAGGAGGCCTCGGACATCCCGGTGCCGGCAAACAAGCCGATCACCGGACGGAACGCGTTCGCACACGAGTCCGGGATCCACGCGGCCGGCGTGATCGAGAACGCCGACACGTTCGAGCCCGGCGTCATGACGCCGGAGATGGTGGGTGCCGAGCGGGAGTTCGTGTTGGGTAAACACACGGGGACCCACAGCGTCCGCAAACACCTGGTCGAGGCGGGGTTCGACCCGACCGAGAGCGAGGTGCGCGAGGTCACCGAACGCGTCAAGGAGTACGGCTCCGGCAAGCGTCAGGTGACCGCGGGCGACGTCGAGCGGTTCGCCCGAGAGGCGAACGTCGCCCGGGAGGAGGAGGTCCGCGTCTGATGGTCTCCCCCCCGATCGCCGAACCCGCCCAGCGACTGCCGTTCGACGTTCAGGGACACTCCCCCGACCTCGCGGGTCGGTACGGACTGGATAGCCGGATCCAACCCCGGCGACAGGTATTTACCCCGGGATCCCGTGCGGTCGCACGGAATGCGACGGCGACACGGGTCCCACTGGGCCAGCCCGATCTCGGGAGCTGTCGCGCCGGTTATCGTAGGGGTCTGACCCCCTACAGCACTTTCTCCTCGCCGACACGACGTACCGACGAACGCCACCGACCAGGCCGGCGGTCGGCCGACGCGGCGGCGTTCGGATCGACCCGAACACACACCAGCGAGACTACGACACACCACACACGACGATGAGCGATTCAGCAGCACACACACGGGAGGACGACCCCAAGAGCGCCGACGAGGCCGATGGACCCGCCCCCGAATACGACGAGGGGCGGTCGGACGAGTCCCGCGGACCGGCCGAGAATGACACCGCTTCGACGGTGTCGACCGGGGCGGAGTCCGTCGTCACCGCGCTCGAGGCGGCCGGCGCGAAAACCGCCTTCGGCGTTCAGGGAGGGGCGATCATGCCCGTCTACGACGCGTTGTACAGCTCTTCGATCCGCCACGTGACGATGGCGCACGAACAGGGTGCCGCGCACGCGGCCGACGCATACGGTGTCGTCGCCGGCGAGCCGGGGCTCTGTCTGGCGACGTCGGGGCCGGGGGCGACGAACCTCGTCACCGGCATCGCGGACGCCGACATGGATAGCGACGCCATGCTCGCGTTGACCGGGCAGGTGCCGACGGAGTTCGTCGGCAACGACGCGTTCCAGGAGACGGACACCGTCGGCGTCACGCGACCGATCACGAAACACAACTACTTCGCGGGCGATGCGGACGCCGTCGGCGACGTCGTGGGCGAGGCGTTCGCGCTCGCGGACGTGGGACGCCCGGGTCCGACGCTCGTCGACCTCCCGAAGGACGTCACGCAGACGGAGACGAACCGGACACCGGGACCCCCTGAGGCACCGCCGGGAACGGACCCGAACCCGGAGGCACGAGCGGACGCGGTGGAAGCGGCCGCTCGCGCGATATCGCAAGCGGAGCGGCCCCTCTGTCTGTTCGGCGGCGG
Source organism: Halorubrum tibetense (assembly GCF_055396225.1). NCBI lineage: Archaea > Methanobacteriati > Methanobacteriota > Halobacteria > Halobacteriales > Haloferacaceae > Halorubrum > Halorubrum tibetense. Next base: position 2,498,867 of record NZ_AP043742.1, on the reverse strand, counting down.
CGTGATCAAAGCCGACGCGAGCGACGCCGCCCGGACGTTCGCGCGAACCTACGGGATCCCGGTCACCACGACGATGCCGGGGATCGGCTCGTTCCCGGAGGACGACAACCTGTGCCTCTCGTGGGCAGGCATGCACGGGACCGGCTACGCCAACATGGCGATCACTCACACCGACTGCCTGATCGCGGTCGGTACCCGGTTCGACGACCGGCTCACGGGGGGGATCGACACGTTCGCGCCGGAGGCGGAGGTCGTTCACATCGATATCGACCCGGCGGAGATCTCCAAGAACGTCCACGCGGACTACCCGCTGATCGGCGACGCGGGAACCGTACTCGAACAGCTCACGGGTGCGATACGGTCGGAACCGGACGCGGACGAGTGGCGCGAACAGTGTGAAGCGTGGCAGGAGACGTACCCGATGACGTACGCCACCCCCGACGACGAACCGCTCAAACCGCAGTTCGTCGTCGAGGCGTTCGACGAGGCCACCGACGACGACACGATCGTGACCACGGGGGTCGGCCAGCACCAGATGTGGGCTTCACAGTTCTGGACGTACACCGAGCCCCGGACGTGGGTCTCCTCACACGGCCTCGGGACGATGGGGTACGGCGTCCCCGCCGCGATCGGCGCGCGCGTCGCCGCGGACACGATGGGCGATCCCGATCGCGACGTGGTGTGTTTCGACGGCGACGGCTCGTTCCTGATGACGATGCAGGAGCTGTCGGTCGCGGTCCGCGAGGATCTCGACATCACGGTCGCCGTGCTCAACAACGAGTACATCGGCATGGTTCGCCAGTGGCAGGACGCGTTCTACGAGGGCCGACACATGGCCTCGGAGTACAACTGGATGCCCGAGTTCGACAAGCTCGCCGAGGCGTTCGGCGCGCTCGGCATCCGCGTCGACGGCTACGACGAGGTCGCGCCAGCGGTCGAAGAAGCGCTCGCGTACGACGGCCCCGCAGTGATCGATTTCCACGTCGATCCCGAGGAGAACGTGCTGCCGATGGTGCCGAGTGGCGGCGCGAACGGGCGGTTCGCCCTCGCGGAGGACCAACTATGAGCGAGAACATCGACGGCGACGTGGATCGGACGGACGGCGAAGAAACGCGAACTGACGGGGGCGAAACCGCCGGGATGCCCGGTCCGGCACCCGACGAGCGACCCCACCCGGAGGGTCGGCGGAACTTGGAGGGCAACCGGATCGACCCGGTCGTCGAGGCGAGCCACGACACCCGTCGCGCGGTCATCTCCGCGCTCGTCGAGGACGAACCCGGGGTGCTCGCGCGGGTGTCCGGGCTTGTCTCTCGTCGACAGTTCAATATCGAGAGCCTGACCGTCGGACCGACGACCGTCGAGGGTCACTCTCGGATCACGATGGTGGTCGAAGAGACGGACCCGGGTATCGACCAGATCGAGAAACAGACCGCAAAACTGAAGCCGGTCATCTCCGTCGGGGAGGTGTCCGGAAACGCGATCACCTCCGAGCTCGTCCTACTGAAAGTCGAGGGTGACGAGCCGGACAAAGTGCACGCGGTGACGGAGATGTACGACGGGACGGCCCTCGATGCGGACCCCGAGACGATCACCGTTCAGCTTACCGGCGACGAGTCGAAAATAGACGACGCGCTCGACGCGTTCAGCCAGTTCGGGATCATCGAGATCGCCCGAACCGGGCAGACCGCGCTCGCACAGGGGAACGTCCCCACTGCGCCAGGAGAGAAACCCGGAACGGCCGGCGAACCGACCACACCAACTACCGAGTAACATATGCCAGCAGACGACACACACACGTTCGATTCGACCGTATACTACGACGACGACGCGGACCCGAGCCACATCACCGACAAGACGGTCGCCGTCCTCGGCTACGGCTCGCAGGGTCACGCGCACGCACAGAACCTCTCCGACAGCGGGATCGATGTCGTCGTCGGCCTCCGGGAGGACTCCTCCTCGTGGGACGCCGCCGAGAGCGACGGGCTCCGTGTGGCGACACCAGATGCAGCGGCCGCCGAAGCCGACATCGTGAGCGTACTCGTCCCCGACACGGTCCAACCGGACGTGTACGAGCACGCGATCGAGCCGAATCTGGAGGCAGGCGACACGCTCCAGTTCGCGCACGGGTTCAACATCCACTACAACCAGATCCAGCCGCCGGAAGACGTGGACGTGACGATGGTCGCACCCAAGTCGCCCGGCCATCTCGTCCGCCGGAACTACGAGAACGACGAGGGAACACCCGGGCTGTTAGCGGTGTACCAGGACGCGACCGGCGAGGCCCGCGACGAGGGGCTCGCGTACGCAGCCGCGATCGGCTGTGCGCGAGCCGGCGTCGTGGAGACCTCTTTCCGGGAGGAGACGGAGACGGACCTGTTCGGCGAGCAGGCCGTGCTGTGTGGCGGCGTCACCTCCCTCGTGAAACAGGGGTACGAGACGCTCGTCGACGCCGGCTACTCCCCGGAGATGGCGTACTTCGAGTGTCTCAACGAGCTCAAGCTCATCGTCGACCTGATGTACGAGGACGGGCTCGGCGGCATGTGGGACTCCGTCTCGGACACCGCCGAGTACGGCGGGCTCACGCAGGGCGACGTCGTCGTCGACGAGCACGCCCGGGAGAACATGGAGGAGGTCTTAGAGAAGGTCCAGAACGGGCAGTTCGCCCGGGAGTGGATCGCGGAGAATCAGGCGGGACGACCCTCCTACACGCAGCTCCGTCACGCCGAGAAGAACCACGAGATCGAGGCCGTCGGCGAGGAGCTCCGCGGCCTGTTCGCGTGGCAGGAGACGGACGAGGAGGACGACGAGGAGACCGCCGAGGTGACGGCCTGATGGGTGTAGCCGCCTTCGACACAGGTCGGTCCACGAGCGTCGCACCGTCGGGTGACCGGCGATGAGCGAGGGGACGCTGTACGACAAGGTGTGGGACAGACACAAGGTGACGGAGCTGCCGAACGGCCAGGACCAGCTGTTCATCGGTCTCCACCTCGTCCACGAGGTGACGAGCCCGCAGGCGTTCGGCATGCTGCGCGAGCGCGACCTCGACGTGGCGTACCCGGATCAGACGTTCGCGACGACGGACCACATCGCGCCGACGGAGGCCGAGAAGCGCGAGCGGCCCCTCGCGGACGACCAAGCCGAGGAGATGCTCTCCGCGCTCGAACGAAACACGAGCGAGAGCGGGATCACTTTCTTCGGCTTCGAGTCCGGTAAACAGGGTATCACACACGTCGTCGCCCCCGAACTGGGGCTCTCCCAGCCGGGGATGACGGTCGCCTGTGGTGACAGCCACACCGCGACTCACGGCGCGTTCGGTTCCATCGGCGTCGGTATCGGTACCAGTCAGATCCGCGACGTGCTCGCGACCGGCTGTATCGCCGCGGACAAACAGAAAGTCCGCCGGATCGAAGTCGAGGGAAGCCTCGGCGAGGGCGTCTACGCCAAGGACGTGATCATGAAAGTGATACAGGACCTCGGCGTGGACGGTGGCGTCGGTCACGTGTACGAGTACGGCGGCCCCGCCATCGAGGCGCTCGACATGGAGGGGCGGCTCGCCGTCTGTAACATGTCGATCGAGGGGGGCGCACGCGCCGGCTACGTCAATCCAGACGAGACGACCTACGAGTACCTGCGAGGTCGTGAGTACGTCCCCGAGGGCGACGCCTTCGAGGAGCGAAAGGCGTACTGGGAGTCGATCCGCTCGGACGCGGACGCCGAGTACGACGACGTGGTCACGGTCGACGCCGACGGGATCGACCCGATGGTCACCTGGGGGATCAACCCCGGGCAGGCGATGGAGATCACCGATCGCGTCCCGCACCCGGACGATTTCGACGCCCGGACCGACCGGGAGGCGGCCGAACAGGCGCTCGATCACATGGAGATCGACCCGGGCCAGTCGATGGTCGGGTACGACGTCGACGTGGCCTTTTTGGGTACCTGTACGAACGGTCGGCTCTCGGACTTCGTGGAGGCCGCGAAGGTGTTGGAGGGCCGGACGGTCGACGAGGACGTTCGCGCGCTCGCGGTCCCGGGTTCGGAGACCGTGCGAGCGGAGTGTGAGGCACGCGGCATCGACGAGACGTTCATCGAGGCCGGCTTCCAGTGGCGGCGCGCCGGCTGTTCGATGTGTCTCGCGATGAACGACGACGCTTTAGAGGGCGACGAGGTGTGTGCCTCGTCGTCGAACCGGAACTTCATCGGGCGGCAGGGGTCGAAGGACGGCCGGACCGTCCTGATGAGCCCCGCGATGGTCGCGGCCGCGGCCGTCGAGGGTGCGGTCGTCGACGCGCGCGACTACCTAGACGACGGGCCGACCGGCGGTGCCGGCGGCGTCGAGGAGGTGGCGGACTGATGAGCGACGCCAACGGCGAGAACCACATCACCGAGGTCGGCGGGACCGGCGTGCCGATCCCCGGCGACGACGTCGACACCGACCAGATCCTGCCGGCGAAGTTCATGAAGGAGGTTACGTTCGACAACATGGCGGACTACCTCTTTTATGACGCGCGGCGCGACGACGACGGTGGGTTCAACGACCACCCGCTCAACCGGTTCGAGGGCGCGTCGATCGCGGTCGTCAACTCGAACTTCGGCTGTGGATCCTCGCGTGAACACGCGCCGCAGGCGATGATGCGGTGGGGGATCGACGGCGTAGTCGGCGAGTCGTACGCGGAGATCTTCCGCGACAACTGCAAGTCGCTCGGGATCCCCGCGGTGACAACGGACCACGAGACGGTCGTCGAACTCCAGGAGTGGATCGAGGCGAACCCCGACGGCGACATCGATATCGACGTCGAGGCCAAAACGGTCACCTACGGCGACACGACGATCGACGTCGACATCGACGGGGCGATGCGCGAGGCGCTCGTGGACGGTATCTGGGACACGACGGCGCTGATGTACTCCAACCGCAGCAAGGTCGACGCGACGGTGGACGGACTCCCGTACGTCGAGGGTGACGACTGAATGGCGGCGGAGATCGTCGTCATCGAGGGCGACGGGATCGGGAAGGAGGTGGTCCCCGCGGCCGTCGAGGTACTCGAGGCGTTCGACAGCGACTTCGAGTTCGTCGAGGCGGACGCCGGCGACGCGACGAAGGCGGCGACCGGCGAGGCGCTCCCCGCGGAGACGTTCGAGGCGGCCGCGAGCGCGGACGCGACGCTGTTCGGCGCGGCCGGCGAGACCGCGGCCGACGTGATCCTCCCGTTGCGGGAGGCGGTAGAGTCGTTCGTCAACGTCCGACCCGCGACGGCGTATCCCGGCGTCGACGCGCTCCGCCCGGAGACGGATGTCGTCTTCCTGCGTGAGAACACCGAGGGCGTCTACTCGGGCCACGAGGACCGCCTGAGCGATGACCTCTCGACGCTGACGCGGGTCGTCACCTCGTCGGCCTCCCGCGAGCTCGCCGAGTTCGCCTGTGAGTTCGTCGCGGACGGCCGGGGGCCCAACGGTGACGCAGACGAGGGGTTCACCGTCGTTCACAAAGCCAACGTGATGCGCGAGACGGACGGCCGGTTCCGCGAGGAAGTGCTCTCGGTCGCTGATGAGCATGACGTCGACGCCGACGAGGAGCTGATGGACGCGTTCGCGACGAAGCTCCCGCTCGACCCGGGGCAGTACGGCGTCGTGGTCTGTCCGAACCTCGCCGGGGACGTGCTCTCCGACCTCGCCGCAGGGCTCGTCGGCGGGCTCGGACTCCTCCCGTCGGCCAACATCGGCCACGACAACGCGCTGTTCGAGCCGGTTCACGGCACCGCGCCCGATATCGCGGGCGAGGGGATCGCGAACCCGACGGCGGCCGTCCTCTCGGCCGCATTGCTGTTAGAGTACCTCGGCCACGTCGAGGAAGGCCAACGGGTACGCGACGCGGTGACAGGTGTGCTCTCTGACGGTCCGCGCACCGGCGACCTCGGTGGGGAGGCGACGACCGACGAGGTCACCGCGGCGATAGTCGACCGACTGTAGCGCCGTCGACCACGTCCGCGGACGTGACTGCAAGCGAACCACAAGAAAGGAAACCCTGCGGCCCGTCGAAGCGAACATGAGTAATTACTCGGTCGCGATGGAAGCCGCCTGGTTGGTCCGAGATGTCGAGGAGACCGACGACGCTATCGGCGTCGCGGTCAGCGAGGCGGGCAAGCGACTCAACGAAACGGACAAGCAGTACGTCGAGGTCGAACCCGGCGTCACCGGCTGTCCCGCCTGCGGCGAGCCGTTCGACGCCGCGTTCCTCGCGGCGAACACGGCGCTGGTCGGCCTGCTGTTGGAGATCGACGTGTTCAACGCCGACAGCGCCGAGCACGCCGAGCGGATCGCGAAAAGCGAGGTCGGCGGCGCGCTCCGCGATGTTCCGCTCGAAGTGATCGAGATCATCGAGACCGAGTCCGACGACGAGGACGACGCGAACGGCGACGGCGGGCGGTAATCGCCCCGTTGGGCGAGCGACGACGGGACGAACGGCGCGGGCGACGACAGTACGGACGGTGAGCGCGACGGCGGGACGAACGGCGCGGCCGCCGACGATGGGCGATACCCGCCACGGGAGGCGAGGCCAGCCGCCGCCGAAACCTTTTCTAATAACCCCTAGTTATCCCACGTATGGAACTACCGACGCCGCAGGACCTGCGGGAGCGGCGGACGACGCTCGAACTGACACAAAGCGAGCTGGCGGACGCGGCCGAGGTCTCCCAGCCACTGATCGCCCGGATCGAGGGCGGGGACGTCGACCCTCGGCTCTCCACGCTCCGGCGGATCGTGAACGCGCTCCAGGAGGCGGAAGGCGAGGTAGTTCGGTCACGGGACCTGATGAACGAGACGGTTATCAGCGTCGCACCCGACGACGCCGTGCGGGAGGCCGTCGAATTGATGGAGGAGGAGGCGTACTCGCAGCTCCCGGTGTTACAGAACGGCGTACCGGTCGGGTCGATAAGCCAGGGGGACGTCGTCCATGCGGGCGAGAACGTCGGGGATCACCCCGTGAGCGAGGTGATGAGCGAGTCGTTCCCGACGGTTGCGCCGTCCGCGACCGTCGACGAGGTCCGGAACCTGCTCGACCACTACAAAGCCGTGATGGTCACCGACGGCGGCGAGACAGTCGGGATCATCACCGAGGCCGACATCGCCGCGCACCTGTCGTGAACGGGAAGCGGTCGCGTGGACCTGGCCGACCTCACGGCGACGAATAGGGACGGAGCGGCGGCCGCGAGCGGCCACGCCTTTTATGTCCTAACTCTACGCTACTGTGGGCACGGAGCCTCCACATGGACCCAACCGTCGATCCGACAGTCGTTTTGGTGGTCGGCGAGCCCGCGGGCGACGGAGCGTCGATGGCAACCGGGCTCGAACGCGCGGACGATCGTCTCGACGTGCACCACGTTCCCGACACGAGCACGGCACTGAGCCGGCTCGGCGGCCGTGAGTACGACTGTATCGTCGCCGCCGACACGCTCCCGTCGACCGACGGGATCGACTTCCTCGAGACGGTCCGGGAGCGCGAAGCCGACCTCCCGTTCGTCCTCTGTGCCGAGGAGGGCAGCGAGGCGCTCGCCGCGGCGGCGATCGCGGCCGGCGTGACCGATTACGTCGTGAGTGGATCGGGCGTCGACCACGCGGCGCTCGCGGAGCGGGTCGTTGACGCGGCGAAGTCGTATCGCGCCGACGTGTACGCGGACCGCCGACGGGAGCGGCTCGAACGGTTCGTGGCGGTCGTCTCACACGACCTCCGAAGCCCGTTGAACGTCGCCCAGGGCCGGCTGGAGCTCGCCAGAGGCGACTGTGAGAGCGACCACCTCGACCCCGCAGCGAACGCAGTGGATCGGAGCCTGGCGCTGATAGACGACCTGTTGACTCTCGCGAGCGAGGGCGAGGCCGTTACGGACCCGGAACCGATCGACCTCCGTGAGCTCGTCGAGGCGTGTTGGGAGACGATCGAAACGAACGACGCGACTCTCGTCGTCGAGACCGAGAGGCGGATCCGTGGCGACCCGAGTCGCGTGCGGCAGCTCTTCGAGAACCTGCTGGGCAACGCGGTCAGGCACGGCGGCGACGGCGTAACGGTCCGAGTCGGGACGATGCAGCCGATGTTCACCTCGACGCGTGCGGACGACGACCGCCCGATGGGAGTGTACGTCGCCGACGACGGCCCGGGGATCCCGCCCGACGAGCGCGAGCGCGCCTTCGAAACCGGGTTCACCACCGCCGGTGACGGTACCGGGTTCGGCTTGGACATCGCCCGCGAAATCGCTCGCGCACACGGATGGGATATCCGGGCCGTAGAGAGTCGGGACGGTGGCGCGAGGTTCGAGGTGACCGGCGTCGACCTCGACGGGTGACCGTCGGGTCTAGAGCGACTGAGGGGGGTTTAGAGCGTTAGACCACGGATCTCGACGACGGCGGACCCGGACTCGTCGGTATCGTCGTCGCCGTGAGCGCCGGGGTCGACGCGGTCTGCTTCGGTGCCGACACCGCCGGCCGACTCGCCAGCCGACCCACCGTCGACCGGCTCGACCCGGCCGACGACCCGTCCGCCCGTCGCCGCCGCCAGCGACTCGGCGGCGTCGGGGGCGACGGCGGCGACGAACCCGGTACCCATGTTGAACGTGCGGTGCATCTCCGCGTCGGAGACGTTTCCCGCCGCCTGGACGAACTCGAACACCGGCTGGGGCTCGAACGGGTCGTCGACGACGTAGCGGTTCACGCCCAGCCGTTCGAGGTTACCCCAGCCACCGCCGGTGACGTGAGCCGCACCGCGAACGTCGTGGTCGCGCATCGGGTCGAGCAGGTCGGTGTAGATCCGCGTGGGTTCGAGCAACGCCTCGCCGAGCGTGTCGTACTCCCCGAACGGGCAGGGGTCGGTGTAGTCGTGATCCCGGGTGACGGCCTCACGCGCGAGCGTCAAGCCGTTGGAGTGTATCCCCGAAGAGCGCCAGCCGACGAGCGCGTCGCCCGGTTCGGCCGTCCCGTCGAAGACGGCGTCCTTGGCGGCGAGCCCGGCACACGTCCCGGCGAGGTCGAGCCCGCGGACGACCTCCGGCATCACCGCGGTTTCGCCGCCGACGAGCTCGATGTCGGCCCGGTCGGCGCCCGCGGCGAGCCCCTTGCCGACCTGCTCGGCGAACGTCTCGTCCGGCTCCTCGACCGCGAGGTAGTCGACGAACGCCACCGGGCGGACACCCGCGGCGACCAGATCGTTGACGTTCATCGCGATACAGTCGATCCCGACCGTCGAGTAGTCGGCGAGCGCCTCCGCGACGAGCAGCTTCGTCCCGACTCCGTCGGTCGCGAGCGCGAGATACCGGTCGCCGATATCGAGCAGCCCGGCGTAGTCGCCGTCGCCCTCCCCGACCATCCCGATCAGCGCGGCGGTCGCCGCCTCGCTCGCGTCGATATCGACGCCCGCGTCGGCGTACGTGAGTTCCTCGCCGTCGTTATCGGCCATACGCTCCTCGTAGCGCGCCGGAGCAAAAACACACCGCTTCGGGGCTCAGAACGGGCCGCCGAACCCCAGCCCGAACACGAACACCAAGACGACGGTGAGAAGCACCGAGGGAACGAACGCCGCGACCCACATGCCCTTGTGCCAGTCGAGGACAGTCTTCCCGTCGAGGGGGCCGTACGGGATCAGATTGAACGCCGCGAGAAAGACGTTGATCGCCATCCCTCGCTCGCCGACCAGCGTGACGACATCGTTACCGATCACGAGCCCGACGATCAGCACCGGGAGGAACGCGACGAGCAACACGAGGTTGACGACCGGGCCGGCGATCGCGATCCGGCCGTGTTCGGCCGCCGTCAGCCGGCCTCGGTGATGGACCGCGCCCGGGGCGGCGAAGATGAACCCGAGCAGGGCGCTCATCACCGCGAGAAACAGCATGCTCGTGTCCGCCCGGAACTCCGCGACCTGGTCGTAGCGGACGGCGACGACCTTGTGTGCCACCTCGTGTAGGAGGAACGCGACCCCGGCCGTGAGCAGGCTGACAGCGAGCGGGAGGACGACCCCCGCCGCGAGGAGCCGGTCGATGCCGGTCGTCCCCCCGACGAAGAACAGCATGAACGCCACGCCGAGCGCGAGCCAAGCGACGAGGAGGTCTCTGAGTTCGGTACCGCTGAAGTAGAGGCCGCCGATCCGGCGGCCGCGGAAGGTCGTGTTCGTTCCCATGGTATCAGGCGGATACCGCGGTTGCCAGGCCGCGGATCAGGTCGACGCTGTTTCGGGCCCCGTCGATCATCAGCCGGGTGACCTCGTCGAGGGAGCCGACCTCCGCGCCGAACATCGCCGGCAACACGTACACCGCGAACAGGAAGCTCGCGACGATGCTGCCGACGTTCGTCATCGCGACGACGACGATGAGCTTGAACAGCGGGACGTCGAGCATCGCGGAGACGAGATCGGAGGGTGCTCGGGTCTCATCGGACAACAACTCGTTGAGCGTCCCGATATCGCCGACGTTCACGGTGAGGTGTCGCAGCTCCATGTAGCCCGCGAACCACCCGGGCGCGAGCAGTGGGTTGATCGAGGTCATCCACGCGACCGCGCCGCCGACGCCTGCAGAGGACCAGCGCGCTCCGGCAAGTTTCGCGAAGCCGAACGCGAAGACGGCGTTGATGAGGAACCACGCGCCGAACAGTCGGAGGAGGAACTCGTTTCGAACGCCCGCCATCGCGAGCAGGACGAAGAACGTCACGAACGCGATCGCGATCCCGTACCCGATGATCTTCTTCCACGGGAGACCGCGACCGGACTCCCGCCCGACCAAGCTCTCCACCGGCGGGAGCGTCTCCGGGTTCGCGAGGTAGCGTTCGATCCCCGCACGATGACCCGCGCCGACGACGGCGACGACGTCGTGGCCGGCGTCCCGGAGCGCGACCAGCCGATGGGCGATGAATGCGTCACGCTCGTCGATGAGCGCCTCCGCGCCGCCCGGCGAGAACTGGCGGAACTCCTCCATCATCATCGTTACCACGTCGGTGTCGGTGAGCTGCTCCATGTCGAGCGATTCGATCCCGCCGTGGTCGCCCGATCGGTCGTCGCGACCGAGGACGCCGGCGACTCCCAACAGGGCGGCTGCGACGAGCCCGACACCGAGGCCGAGCAGGATGCCGAGCCCGAGACTGCCGACCGCGCGGACGGTGAACCCGCCGAGATACGTCGTGACGAGCCCGTCCGCGAACCCGAACGTCGCGGCACCGACCCCGGCGGCGGTACCGAGACCGGCCGCGGCGTACAGCCGGGCGTCCGGCGAGAGCCCGACCCGACCGACCTGGTCGACGAGGAGCGAAACGACGATCGCCGTCAACACCCCGGCGGTGACGCTCGTCAACAGCGGCTCGGTCACGCCGAGCGACCCGCCGAAGATCCCGATCGCGGGCCCGGCGAGGATACCGATCAGGAGTCCGGCGGTGACTCCGACGATCCGGGGATCGGTGATACCGAACGCGAGCCCACCGACCATGCGGAGCTTCTCGACCACTGTCATTCGGGCCCAGAACCGTTGGATCGTCGTCTGGATGTCACGATCGACGAGCGCCACGTCGATACCGAGTCCCTCTGCCACGTCGATGGCGGCTTTCATGTCGGCACCGGGCTCGATGTCGAACCGCTCGCCGAGCTGGGTCTGGACGTACGAGAGCATCCAGTAGGCGAGGAACTGGAAGACGGTGTTCCCCTTGAGAAGGTCACTCGCGTCGAGGTCGTCGGGTGTCTCGCCTTTCATCTGGCGGTACCGACCCTCGTCAAGCTCGACGGCGACGACGTCCGGGCGCTCGCGGTCGATCGCCTCCTCGACCTCTTCGACGGAGTGCTCGGAGACGTGTGCGGTCCCGACGACCGTAACCGATCCGGGCTCCGGGTCGGCCGGCGCGTCCGCGGCCGCGCTCGCTGCGGGGGGCGACGGGGAGTCGGATGCCCCCCCAGGCGTCTCTGTCATCACCCGACGTACTGCGTCCCGGCGTTTAGGGCTTGTGAGTCGATGTCGATGTGTGCTGCCGTCACCGCCCCGAGCCCGGGGACGGGAGCGGCATGACGGGACGGGGCGAGACTGGAGGTGCTGAGACCGGGCGAATCGGGCCACCGACGCTCAGGGTGTCCGCCGGTCCCCAACAGATTTGTATCCGACCGGTGTTCACGGAGGTATATGTCCCGGCTGTTACCCTCCCTGCCGGATTCGACGCCGGACGACCGCGATCCCCGAGTCGTCGGCGTCGACGACGACGAGGCCAAGGACCTCATCGCCGCGCTCGGTTCCGAGACCGCACGGAACGTCCTCTCCGCGCTCCACGACGAACCCGCCACGACCTCCGAGCTGGCCGACGAGCTCGACACCTCGTTACAGAACGTCCAGTACCACCTTTCGAAGCTCAGCGACGCCGACGTCGTCGATGTCGTCGACACCACGTACTCCGAGAAGGGCCGCGAGATGAACGTGTACGCGCCGACGGACGAGCCACTGGTGTTGTTCGCGGGCGGTGCCGACCAGTCCCACGGGATCAAAACCGCGCTCAAGCGGCTACTTGGCGGATACGGGGTCATCGGGCTCGCCGCGCTAGCGGCGCAGGCCGCGTTTTCCTCGCTCCTCCCGGACGTGGGACTGGCCGACGACGCGCCGGCAACGACCGAAGACGGGGCGGCGACCGACGACGTCGACGATGTCGGGGTCGCGACCGAGGACCCGGACGAGCCGACCGACGACGCGGAGGCCGCGCCGGAGCCGGACGAGGAGTTCGCGGATGTCGACGCCAGCGTCGAGGACACGGGGTATCAGTTCCGCGAGGCCGCCGGGGAGTCGGAGCTACTCACGGAGCTCGCGGCGACGCTTTCGGAACCGGGCGTCGTGTTCTTCCTCGGCGCAGCGCTCGTGTTCACGCTCGCGTGGCTCGCCTGGTATCGGGGCGACTGGGGCCCCTAAGACGACACGACACGGCGGGACGGGCGCACGCGATCCACATCTCGGGGACAGGTATTCATGCGGCCGCCCCGTGTCTCACGTATGGAACACGAAGCGGAGGTCGTCGGAGTCGGCGCGGGCTCCGCGCCCGGTGGGGACGTCCCAGCAGTCGTGCTCGGCGTCCGGGGCGAGTACGTCCCGATCTTCGTCAGCGGCGACCAGGCCCGGTCGATCGGGATGGTGTTGGAGGGAGAGCCGTTCGACCGGCCGCTCACGCACGACCTGCTCGTGGAGATCCTCACCGAGTTCGGCGGGGCCATCGATCGGGTGCGGATCGACGACCTCACCGACGGGACCTTTTACGCCAAGATAGACGCCCAGCGGTACGAGAACGGCGAGCCGGAGTCGTTCGTCTTCGACGCCCGTCCCTCGGACGCGCTCGCGCTCGCCGTCCGCATCGACTGCCCTATCATGGTTTCCGACGACGTGATAGACGAAGCGGGCCGTCATCCCGACTCCGTTCAGTTCGGCGACGACCGTCGCGAGGGCTCATAAAGGGGTTCAAGTCGCCCGCCGCCGGATCGGAGATATGACCGATACGGACGACGACCCGGACACGGATTCGGAAACCGCGACCGTCGCGGAGTCGTACACCGAGATGACGGAGCTGCTCTTGCCGAACGACACCAACAACCTCGGTCGGGCGCTGGGTGGTGCGGTGTTACACTGGATGGACATCTGTGGCGCGATCGCCGGGATGCGCTTCGCCAGCCGGCAGGTGGTCACCGCCTCGATGGACCACGTCGACTTCATCGCGCCCATCGAGATGGGGGAAGTCGTCGTAGTCGAGGGGTACGTGTTCAACGCCGGGCGAACGAGTCTCGACGTGAAAGTCGAGGTACGTGCGGAGAATCCTCGAACCGGCGATTCGCGCCGGACCACCACCTCCTACTTCACCTTCGTCGCACTCGACGAGGCGGGGCGGCCGACCGAAGTGCCCGCGGTCGAGTGTCCGACCGCGGAAGAGACCGCGCTCCGCGAGCGCGCCATCGAAGGACGACGCGAGCAGCTCCGCGAGGTCGTCGACCGCTACGATGTCTGATCGGTCGGCGAGCCGCCGCCCGAGTCGCTCCGGATCGGCCGCGCGGATCCGACCGTCTCGTACGCGCTGACGACCCGCTCGGTCAGGTCGTCGAGCGTGGCCGCCCGCGAGAGGTGGCTCCGACAGTCGCAGTCGGACGCGCCGAACCCCTCGACCGGACCTTCGGGGAGTCGGGTCGCGACGGCACATTCGACGTCGACGCCCGGGCCGTGGACGACACGGTCGATCCCGACTGCCGGGTGGCCGAGGAGGTAGTCGATGTGCCAGTGTCGGACGTCGTGCGTGCCCGCGGCGGTCCGGCGATGCCGGTGGACGCGCGAGAACCCGCCCGCACCGAGCGCGCTCCCGGTGTAGGCGTACGCTCCTGCGGGGAAGCGACACTCGCCGAGCGCGCCGACCGCGATCGTGGCTGTTTCGGGGAGCTCGGCGACGAGGGTGTACGTCCCGCCGCTGTCGGCTGTCGGGGCGGTCACGCGGCGGCGTCCGACGGGTCCGGCGGGTCACTCGCGGCCGGCCGGAGGGAGTCGACCAGCGGGGCCGCCTCGGCCGTCAGCTCGTACGTGTCGTGGAAGTCGTCGGGGTCACGACCGCGACCGGAGAGCGTCCCGACCGCGCTCGCGATCCGGTCGTAGTTGTCCCGCACCAGCCCGCCGACGATCCCGGGGGTCCCCGCGCGGTCGGCGAGCTCTTCGGCCGCGGCTTTCCCGGCGTAGACCCGCTCCTCGCTCGGGTCAACGAGCACCATCGCGAACGGCCGCGCGCCGAACTGCGCTTCAAGAAACGGACCGACGGGGTCGGCCTCCCACGGCACGGCGAGGACGCCGTCGAGGCGGCGGAGCGCGACCGCCGCCATCGAGCAATACGGACAGTCGCCGTCGAAGATCAGGACGGGCGCGTCCGATGTATTACTCATACGACATACTACGGGTCGGCACGTCTTAAAAAGCAGGTCAGGGTGGTCACGTCGGGCGAGCGCCCCCGTCTCTCGGCCGGGCGGACGCGGTCGGTTCTCGGCCGAGCGAACACGACCGTCTCTCGTCTCTAGGACGGCCGGGCGACTCAGTGCGAGTGGCCGAGCGCGTCCTGGAGCGACTGGCCGAACCGCTCCTCGAACAGCTCCTCGGCGGTCTCGTTCATCTCGGCGATGTCCTCGGGGACGTCGCCCTCGCTGTGGTGAGCGATCACGTGCGCCTGCTGGGCCATCGCCTGGACGACGACATCGGTGACGACGCGGGTCGACGGCTCGCCCTGTTCGCTGAGCACGTCGACCAGCCCCGCGGGCAGTTCAAACGACTCTTCTTCTCCGTCCGGGCCGGTTACGACGTAGGTTTCGGTGGCTCCCATACACCCAGATAACGCCGCGTACCTAAGGGTGTGTGGAATCCGGATCACCGCGACGCGCGCTTCGTACCGTCCGGCCCGACGATCGCATGAGAGAAGCCATCCGAGTACGACCTCAGTGCATAGAGATGGACGCGGACCGGTCGGAGAGGAGGATAGCCAAGAGGTACACGCCGATGGCGATAACGATGATGGAACCTCCCGGTGGAAGGCTCGCGCCGATCGCGACGGCGAGCCCCCCAAGGACGGCGACCTGTCCGATCAGCACCGACAGGTAAACCGTCTCGCGGAAGCTCCGTGAGAGCTGTGAGGCGGCCGCGACGGGGATGACGAGTAACCCGGCGACGAGAATGACCCCGAGTATCTGCATCGCGCCCACGACGACCGTCGCGGTCATTACGATGAGGAGCGCGTTGTATCGGTCGACGTTCAGCCGAGCGACGCGCGCGGCACGCTCGTCGAACGTGATGAAGAGGAACTGCTTGTAGTTGTACGCGACGAGCGCGACGACGACGACACTGAGCACGGCGACGAGTCGCGCGCCGGTCGCGGTAACGATGGCGAGGCTCCCGAAGAGGAAGTCCTCGATATCGATCGCGATGGCGACGAACTCCCGACTCCAGCTGATGACGAGGGTCCCCACCGCGAAGCTCCCCGTGAGGACGATCGCGATCGGGACGTCGCCGTAGCTATCGGTGCGTTCGGTCAACCACTGGAGGCCGAGGGCGCTCGTCGCGCTGACGACCAACGCGACGATCAGCAGTGTCCCGCTCGACCCGAACGCAGCGACTGCCCCACCCGCGAGCCCCGCGCCGAGCGCTATGAACAACATCCCGAACGCGACGCCGGCGAACGCGGTGTGTGCGAGCGTCTCGCCGATCAGCGCCATCTGGCGGTGCACGAGGAACGCGCCGACGACGGGGCCGACGACGCCGACCAGCACACCGGTCGCCGCCGCCCGCCAGACGAACGGGTGCCGGAAGACGTTCGTACCGAGATAGAAGTCCGCCCACTCACCGATCACGAGGAACCCGGCGAACCAACCAGCGGTAACGGTGCCGACCGCTCCGGGGGCGTCACGGAGCCAGTCGAGCGCGATGAACGCGAGCATCCCCGTCGCGAGGACGCCGACCAGCACGACACCGAGTAGTTCGAGTCGTTCCCGCGTCGACCCCCCGACGTTCGTGATCGTGGCTGCCGCCGTGTCATCTCGGGCGGCCCGACCGTCGTCCTGGACGGCGGCGTGGATCGTGGCCCCGCCGTCGACAGTCGGTTCGCCATCGCCCCGCTCGCTGTCGGCCGGACTGCCCCGATCGTCGTGTTCCTCAGTCATTGGTGGTCGTGTTCGATGATCCCGCTTTCTCGACCGTACGCGTCGGCGAGTGCGTCGCTTTCGAGGAACGAGACCGTGTCGCCGTGGTGGTAGAGGTCCACGTTGATACAGGCAACGGTGTCGACGTGTTTCGTGAGCACCCCGATATCGTGTTCGATCAGGACGATAGTCATCCCGTTGCGGTTCAGCTCGTCGAGGAGGTCGTAAAACCGGTCCCGCGAGTCGGCGTCGATGCCGACCGTAGGCTCGTCGAGCGCGAGCACGTCCGCCTCCGAGGCGAGCGCACGGGCGATGAACGCCCGCTGGCGCTGACCGCCGGAGAGCGCGCTGACGCGACGATTGGCGAGCGGTTCGATCTCCACGGTTCGCATCGCTTCGGTGGCGATCGCCCGGTCCTCGTCGGTGAGCCGCGAGCGACCCGCGCGTGCGAACCGTCCCATGAGCACCGTCTCCCGGACCGTGACCGGCATCGCGTCTCCCCGGTCCGACGCCCGCTGACCGACGTAGCCGATCCGTTCGCCCTCGTCGAATTCGTGGGCGGGTTCGCCGAACAGCGACACTCGTCCCGCGTCGGGTTCGTGGAGCCCGAGCATCAGGTGTAGCAGGGTCGTCTTCCCGGAGCCGTTCGGGCCGATCAGCCCGAGGAACTCCCCCGCCTCAACCGAAAGCGACACGTCGTCAACAGCCAGCGTCTCGCCGTATCCGAACGTGACGTCTTCCACGTCGATCACGCGGCTCATCGCGACCCCCACGGGCGCAACGACTCCGGGCCACACTCCCGCCACGGAGTGGACGACTCGAGTGGCCGCGTAGTAGGCCTACGCATCGAGTGCCGTCCGGAGCGATGGGACGTTGATCTCCAGCATCTGTTCGATCCAGCCCCACTCGTCTTCCGCCCACGTCGGCGTCGTTCCCTCCGCCGGAGTGAGCATCTCAGCGTTGTTCACGTCCGTGTTCTCCATGAGGAGTTCGACCATCTGTGGGACATCCGTCTCAGGATCGGGGGCTTCGAACGGGTCGTACAAGACCGTATGGATGTCGTGCTCCTCGATGACGTCGACGAGGCCGGCGATGTCCTCGAACGACTCGGCCGCATCCGGCGAGATCCCGGTCGGCGTTCGCAGTTCGAAGTCGTAGCGTCGTTCGATGTACTGGAACGAGTCGTGACCGGCGAACACGGCGACATCGCGCTCGGCATCGTCGGAGAGCGTTTCGAACGCGGCGTCAACCTCGTCCATCCGCCCGACGTACTCGTCGTGATTCGCCTCGTACGTGTCGGCGTGGTCCGGGTCGAGCTCGACGAGCGCGTCACGGATGTTTCCGACCATCCGCTGGCCGAGCACGGGATCGGTCCAGACGTGTGGGTCATGGAACTCGGTCGCGCCGGACTCGCCGGCTTCGATCACGTCGAACGCGGCGGGTTCGTCCGCTGTGTCGTAGATGACCTCGCCGTCGTCGAGGATCTCGAATACAACCGCGGTTCGACCGGTTTCGAGACCCGTGAACTCCACCTGGCGACCGTGTGCCTCGATATCGACGATCGCCGGTTCCCCGTCGGCGATCCGGGCGTCGACGGCGTAGCGCTCCGATTCGCCCAGCGGCACCACCCGTCCTTGGTCGTCCTCAAGGACGATCCCGACTGGGACCGTCGCGTCGAAGGGAACGTCCGGGATACCGCCGTGCCAGTGTTCGGTGTGCCAGTAGCCGAGCTGGTCGTCGGACCGCAGGTCGTAGATGTCGAACTCGTCGAGCCGAAGCGACTCGAGTGGGTAGTCGTGGCCATAGTCGAACCCCGGTAACGCCCCCGAGTCGAATCCGATAAGATACGGCCCGAGCCCGTCGAGCAGGTCGTACGTCGCCACGTCGTCGTAGTCGCGTTGGAGCTCGCGAGCCACGTCCTGTGCCCAGGAGAACTCCGGGGTGTCCAGATATATGAACGCCCGCGTCGACGCGATATCACGGGCGACATCACCGTCGGGACTCCACCCATGACCCATCTGACCGACGGAGATCGGGTTCGTGAACTCGAACTCGTCACCCGCGACGTGCTCGGCCCAGTCCTGGATCGTAAAGAACGCGGTGTACCCGGCCCGCTCCGAGTCACCCTCGAACGGACTCCCGAGGGCGGTGCAGCCGGCAAGGCCCGCCACGGCCGCGACCCCGGCTCCCGAGCGAAGAACCGTTCGTCTGGAGAGTTTCATATCCGTTATTTAGTCCCATTCGGATAAAAGCGTTATTATACTCTTGGCCCTGATTATTAACTAGATGGACGGGCGTGGACGTCGGTCGAGATGTTCGCGTGTCCCGTCACGGGTGAGGCCAGCATGACCCGCGGATCCGATCGACCGTGGTCCGTCGGGCCACGGGCCGCGCTTCACCGACTTCGTGGACATCTGATCGGCTGCGTCTCCGTGGACGCGCGATCACTCGCGGCGTTCAGGATCCTGCTCGGCCTGCTCGTGATCGCGGACCTACTTCTGAGAGCGCGGAACTTCGGGTTCTACTACACGGATGACGGGGTAGTTCCGCAGTCGCTTGCCGAGCGGGGAGCCGCGGAGCACGCGTTCTCGGTGTACTACTACGTCTCGGAGCCGGAGCTCATCGCGGCGTTGTTCCTGCTTCAGGGAATGTTCGCGCTGGCGCTCGTCGTCGGGTATCGGACCCGGGCGGCGACCGTGATCTCCTTCCTGTTCGTCGTCTCACTCGATCACCACAACCCGTTCGTGTTGAGCTACGCGGACACGCTGTTTCGATTGTTGTTCTTCTGGGCGGTCTTCCTCCCGTTGGGGGAACGGTGGTCGGTCGACGCGCTCCACGCGGACGGGGCGAGACGTCGAACCGTCGCTGGCGTCGCGACCGGGCTGGCGATGGCACAGATGGTGTTTATGTACTTCCTCAACGGCGTCCACAAGGCGACCTCCGAGACGTGGCGCAGCGGCGACGCCGCGCCGCTCGTCTTCGGGATCGACGAGATGACGTTTCTGCTCGGTGACTTCGTGCGAGCGTTCCCGACGCTCGTCGGATACGGCGGACTGGTCTGGTTCTCCATGCTGCTCGGCTCGTTCCTGCTGGTACTGCTCCACGGTCGGCCCCGGATCACAATGGTCGCGTTATTCGTCCTCGGTCACGCGTCGTTCGCGGTCACGGTGCGGATCGGGGCGTTCGCGTACGTCGCTATCGCCGGACTGACGCTGTTCCTCCAGTCGGCGTTTTGGCGCGATGCCGGACGGGTCGCCCGTCGACTCAGGGTCGACCCGGCCACGGTCGAGACGCGAGTACGAACGACCGTCGGCGTCCCCCTTGCCGCGGCGCTTCCGGCGGTCCGAGTCCCGTCGAGAATGGACCGAACAACGCGTGTACTGTCGACTCTGACGATCTGGCTCGTCGCCGGCGCAATGCTACTCGTTGTCGCGCTGGCGTTGCTCAACGCCGGAGCCGTCGCCGACGACACGTACGATCAAGACGAGGTGAACGCGCTGGTTGAACAGCACACTGTCGGGAGCCACGTGTATCTCGTCGCGGAGTCGCTCGGTATCAGACAGCCCGAGTGGAGCGTGTTCGCTCCACAGCCGCGAACGACGGATCGGTACTACGTATTTGGTGGACGAACCGTGGATGGCAACCGGGTCGACGTGTTCAATGACCGGGCGTTCACGTGGGATCGACCGGGAGATCAGCTCCAGAAACAACACGACACCTATCGGATGCGGTTCTTCATGAATAGCGTCCGGCGCGGGTCTGTCGGCGGCGACCTCACGGCCAGTTACGGCGAACATCTCTGTCGGACGTACGCCGAGGCGTACGACATCGATCTCTCACACATCAGTATGTTCGAGGTTGCGGAGCGGATAACGTTCGGGACGATCGACGACCCGAGTGACCGCGAAACCGATCGGACCCACTTCTATCGGCACGAGTGCGGCAGCTGAGTCCTTATTAGCGATCGAGACCGGCTCTCGACTATCGTGCCATCCATGAGAGAGGCTCACGGTACAGTATGGTGAGCGTCTGAAGATGGCCACTCTGCCCGTGACGAGCGATAACTAGCCACCAGCGACACCGTTCGATCCGGATAAATGACCGTTCCAGCAGTTCGAGACACCGACTCCCGTCGGTGATCGGGACGCACTCTCCAACGACCGACTGGTCCGGTCCAGTGGTCGTCCGTGGAACGGATGTTCAACGGAATCTTCGCGTCTAACCGGTATCGAAACCGGGGCGAAAGTGCGACGCGTTTCGGCAACGACTAACCGCGGGGTCGTGAGGCGGGAACCCCGTTAGGCGTCGAGCGTCAGCTCGACGAGGACGCGGCCGTGGTCCGCCTCGGCGACGACGTAACGCTCGATATCGGCACAGGTCTCGACGCCCTCCTGCTCGTGGAGCGTGTGCCCCTCGTGGACCGTCACGGAGCCGCCGGTGGTGAAGAACCCGAAGGTGTCGCCGCCGCCATGGTCGTGATCGTCGTCGTGGTCGTGGTCGTGCTCGTCGTCGTGGTCGTCGTCATGCTCGTCGTCGTGGTCGTCGTCATGCTCGTCGTCGTGGTCGTCGTCATGCTCGTCGTCGTGATCATCGTCGTGATCGTGGTCGTCGTGGTCGTCGGTATCGCCATAGGCCTCAGCGTCGAACGCGATGAACGCGCTAGAGCCCTCCACAGAGACATCGAACGGTTGGTGAGTTGCATCGATTACAGTTGCTTCCTCGGCGGATCCGCCACCGACGAGGGATTCGGGTTCGTCGAACTCCATGTGTCCGCAAGCCTCGTCGATGACTGCCTGTGAGACGCGTTCGCCGTGGTCGTCGTCGTGGTCGTGGTCGTCGTCGTGGTCGTCGTCGTCGTGGTCGTCGTCGTCGTCGTGGTCGTGATCGTCGTCGTGGTCGTGATCGTCGTCGTGGTCGTCGTCGTCGTCGTGGTCGTGATCGTCGTCGTGATCGTGGTCGTCGTCGTGGTCGTGGTCGTCGTCGTGATCGTGACCACCCACGCCCTCGACCAAGAGGGTCATCGAGGCGGAGCCGTCCCCACCAGGGTCGCCTCCATCGTCCGTCTCCGGTGCTTCCTCGTCCGAGCACCCGGCCAGAGACGCCGCCACACCGACTCCCAGCAGTCCGGCACCGCGTTTCAGCATCGTTCGCCGTGTTCCTGTCATCACTCCCACTAACGCTGATTAATAGAAAAGTGTTGTTATATAATAAGAGATGGTTAATATAGAATGCGAGACGGGAGGAGGCGTACCCGATCGCCGGCGACTATTCGGTCAGATCGACCACGGTCGCCCCCGCGAGGTCGGCGAGCCGCTCCGGTTCGATAGGGAACACCGCGTTCGGCGTGCCGGCGGCGCCGTAAACGGTGTCGAACCCCGCGAGGGTGGGGTCCATCACTGTCGGGAGCGCGGCGTCGTGACACAGCGGCGGGACGCCACCGATACTCCAGCCGACCGTCTCGCGGATCCGGTCCGGGTCGCCCATGAACGCCTCGTCGGCTCCGAAGTGGCCCGCGACGGCGTCGAGGTCGAGCCGGTTCGCGCCACTCGTGATCCCCGCGACGAGCGCCCCGTCGTGTTCGCCCCCCGAGAGCGACACCACGATGGTGGAGGCGATAGCCGCGGTCTCACAGCCGACCGCCTCCGCAGCCGCCGCCGCGGTTTTCGTCCCCGTCTCGAACTCGGACACGTCCACATCGAGGTCGTACCGCTCGCGTGCGCGCGCTGCGAACTCCGCCGCTCGTTCGTGCATGGGGCGTACAGCGCCGCCTGTCGGTATCAACCCCCCGGACGCGGTAGATATGGACGCGCCGCTCTACCGTGTCGCGGGTACGGGGAGGCTCGATTCCTCGGCTCACCGACGCTCCCCTCGCTCACTCCCGCGGAAGGCGTCCGAGTCCGTGCCAGATAGCGTCGATCAGCCGAGCCTCCCCGTCGGCCGCGGGGTCCGTTTCCGGCCACCCGTGAGCGATGGCGTCCTCCAACGCCGCGAGCGAGTGGTTCTCGAAGTTGTTGACCCCGCGGAACGACTCCAGTGCGTCGCGCTCCGCCTCGCCGAACGACGCGGACGGCTCGCCGTCGACGAACCCGAGCTCCGCGAGCGTTCCCGTCACCGCCTCGGCGACATCCCCGTCTACGGACACGGGGTCGTCCGGCTCCGCCCGCGAGAGCAGCGTCACGTCGTACAGCTTGAACACCCGTTCGAGCTCCGCGATCGGGTCCTCGTGGTCGTCCACCCTGACGTCGATCCACCGGTCGTTCCGGCCGTCGTACCCCCCGTCGGGCTTGGCGACGTACAGCGCGGCCGACTGTTTCCCGCGCGAGTCACCGCCCGCCTCGTCGCCCGCGAACAGCGCCGCGAGTAACCGCTCCGGGAGGTCGCCATCCTCCGACTCGTACGCCTCCGCCATCGCCGTCAGGGTGGCCTCGTTCTCCAAGATGTTCCCCTGGACCGTATAGGTCTCTCCCTGTTGGTCGCCGGCAACATCGAGACAATCATCACCGGTGTACGCCGCGATCGATCCGTCCGCGCCGACGACGCCCACCTGCCGGCTCGCCGCCTCCTCGTCGTCCTCGACGAGGGCGTCGATCGCCTCCGCGGCGGTGTACCCCTCGCGGAGCAGGTCGAGTCCGTCCGGGCCGTACGCGACGTTCGCGAAGCTCTGCGTTGCGATCGCGCCCGCGTCCGCGGCCGCGAACGGAACGACGGAGCCGACGCTGACGAACTTGGACTGGACGGCGACGCCGACGGCTTCCGTTTCAGGGTCGTGTGCGACGATCGAGAAGGTCATGCCGGATCCGGCGACCGCCGTAGACAAAAGCGTTCAGGCGGCGGCAGTCGGGTGGCACATCGTCGGCAGTCGCGAATCTGGTGTACCGTCGGTGGTCGCGGATCCGCCGTGCCGCGCGGTTACGCGTCCTCGTCGAGCGCCTGCCACGAGAGCCGCGGGTTACGGGCGGCGTCGGCCTGGTCGATCCGGGCGGCGGCGGTCCGGTTGGGCGCGGTTTCGAGCGACTCGTCATCGTCCGCGTACGCCGCGTTGAACGCGGCCGCGAGGTCGTCGAGCGACGATCGGCTCTCGATCTCCGTCGGTTCGGTCAGCATCGCCTCCGGGACCATCTCCGGCCACTTGGTGGTCGGCGGATGGACGCCGAAATCGAGCATCCGCTTGGCGATGTCAGCTGCATCCCGGTCGCCCGCCGTCGCCGCGAACTCGTGATGGAACGGCTCGAACGGCACGTCGAGATCGATCCGCTCGGCGAGATAGTTGGCGTTGAGCACGGCCTTCGCTGCGGCGTCCGACAGCCCCTCGTCACCGAGCCGTGCGATGTACGCGTACGCCTTTATGAGGACCTGCCAGTTCCCCTCGAACCCGTGGACCTTTCCGATCGACTCGGACGGCGTGAACCGCTCGTAGCCGCTTCCCGTCTCCGACTCCCGAACCCGCGGACCGGGTAGGAACGGCGCGAGCTCGTCCGTGACGCCCACGGGACCCGCACCGGGCCCGCCGCCGCCGTGCGGGGTCGCGAACGTCTTGTGGACGTTGTAATGCATCACGTCGAACCCCATGTCGCCGGGGCGGCCTCGGCCAAGGAGCGCGTTGAGGTTCGCGCCGTCGTAGTACAACAGTCCGCCCGCGTCGTGGACGAGGTCGGCTATCGCTTCGATATCCCGTTCGAACAGCCCCACCGTGTTCGGGTTCGTCAACATGAGGGCGGCGGTGTCGTCACCGACGGCCGCCTCCAAGGCCTCGAAATCGACGCGACCGTCCTCACCGGACGGGAGCTCGACGACGTCGTATCCGGCGAGCGCGGCCGTCGCGAAGTTGGTCCCGTGTGCCGACGCCGGGATGACGACCTCCGACCGGTCGTTCCCGTGTCGCTCGTGGTACGCCTTCGCGATCAGGATCCCGGTGAACTCCCCGGCCGCGCCCGCCGGTGGTTGGAGCGTCACGGCGTCCATCCCGCCGATGTCCGCGAGGAACCCTTGGAGGCGATGCTGTAGCTCGAGGTTCCCCTGAAGGGTCCGGTCCGGGCGGTCTGGATGGACCGCCGCGTTCGGGTCGGCGGCGATGTCCTCGGTGAACTTCGGGTTGTACTTCATCGTACAGCTCCCGAGGGGGTACGGGCCCGAGTCGATCGCCCAGTTCATCTGCGAGAGTCGAGTGTAGTGCCGGGCGATCTCCGGCTCGGAGACGTCCGGCAGCGTCAGCTCGTCGCGCGTGAGGTCGTCGGGGAGCGGCGAGGACGCAGTGACGTCCACGGTCGCTTCTCCCTTCTCCGAGAGCAGCGGCTCTCGAACCGATCCCTCTTCACGGGCGTATCGTGCTTGATCGTGGATCATCTCAGATCACCTCCTCGAACGCGGCGACGAGGCCGTCGGCCCTGTCGGCGTTCAGGTCGGTCACACACACCTGTATCAGGTGTTCCCCGACGACGTGGACCGCGAACCCCTCGTCCGCCAGGTCGCCAGCCACGGCGGCGGCCGGCTGGTCGGTCCGCACGACGAACTCGCGGAAATGGTGTCGGTCGTGAACCGGCGCTTTCGCGCCCGAGAGGTCGTCGATCCGCCCGGCGAGCGCCGCGGCGTCGCGGACGCAGTCGTTCGCGAGCTCGACGAGCCCGTCCGGCCCCAGCGACGCCGCGTGGATCGCCGCGCGGAGCGCCACCCAGGCTTGGTTCGTACAGATGTTCGAGGTCGCCCGCTCCTTGCGGATGTGCTGTTCGCGGGTCTGGAGCGTGAGGGTGAACGCGCGGTCGCCGTTGGCGTCCTCCCCCGCTCCGACGAGCCGCCCGGGGACCTGCCGGAGGAACTCCTCGCGACACGCGAACACGCCGAGCCCCATCCCGTAGGCCGTCGGCAGCCCGAGCACGCCGGCCTCGCCGACGACGACGTCGGCCCCGACGCTCGCCGGCTCCTCGAGAACCGAGAGCGCGACGACGTCCGCGCCGAGCGTGAACAGCGCGTCGTGCTCGCTCGCGAGGTCGCCGACCGCCGAGAGCCGTTCCTCGATACAGCCACGGACCGTCGGGTTCTCCGCGTACACCATGACGACGTCGTCGCCAAGGCGGTCAGCGAGCGCGTCGACGTCGACGATGCCGTCGTCCATCGGATACGATTCGACGGTCAGATCCGCGCCCGCACAGTAGTTCTCCAGGACGGCCGCCTTGCCCTCGCGGAGGTGTTCGGGGACGACGACGACGTCGCCGCTCGTCGAGCGAACACGGTCCGCGAGCGTCGCGGCCTCCGCGAGGCCGGTCGCCGCGTCGTACATCGAGCAGTTGGCGACCGGGAGCCCGGTCAGCTCGACGAGCATCGACTGGTACTCGAACAGCACCTGTAGGAAGCCCTGTGAGACCTCCGGCTGGTACTGCGTGTAGCTCGTGATGAACTCCGCGCGGTCCGAGAGGTGATCGACGACGCTCGGAACGTAGTGGCCGTAGTGCCCCCGACCGAGGAACTCGACGAGGTCGTCGTTGCGGTCGAACAGCTGGGCGCACTCCCGGCGTATCCCCCGCTCGCTCCGGGGATCGATCCCGAACTCGCCGTCGAACGCGACCGTTTCGGGAATATCGAACAGGGCTTCCTCGTCGTCGACGTCGATCGCATCGAGCATCGCCGCGGTGTCGGCGTCGGTGTGAGGCGCATAGGGGCTACCGCTCACCGTCGCTCACCTCGTCGTCCGTCGGTGCCCGACTGACGGCCGGTGTGGCCGCGGGCAGATGTGTGTCGTGTCATGTATCTGTGGGCCCTCACGCGATCTGCTCGTCGTACTCGCTCGGGTCGAGCAGTTCCGCGAAGTCGACGCCGTCGCTCGGCTCGACTTCGATCATCCAGCCGTCACCGTACGGGTCGTCGTTGACCAGCTCGGGGCTGTCGAACAGCGCCTCGTTGACTGCGACGACCTCGCCGGAGACGGGCGAGTAGAGGTCGGAAACCGCCTTGATCGACTCGACGACACCGAACGCCTCGCCTGCCGTGACCTCGTCGCCGGCCGCCGGAAGTTCGACGAACACCACGTCGCCCAGCTCGTCTTGAGCGAACGCGGAGATACCGACCCGAACGGTGTCGCCGTCCGCAGTCGTCCATTCGTGCGATTCCAGGTACCGTAACTCGTCGGGAACTTCGAAGCTCATTGTAGGGTGTCTCGTGGTCCCTGTTCCCACCCGATCGCGACGAATTCAACGGGCGTCACGGCGAGCACGGCCGATACCACGCCGGGCACGGCCGGGACCGCGACGAGCGTGACTGGGTCGCCGGCGGGTACGGTGTCGCGGTCGTCATCAGGTGGGAACGGTCCACGGTTCGCGTACGTAACCCTTCCGAGGACGAGGAAATAAAAGGTGTGTTCCCGGCGGTCCGTCCCGCTTCACTGTTCACGGTCGGCGGCGTCCGTCCGAGGTCCGGAAGACGGTTCTCAGTCCCGCCAGCTGTGTTCCGGCTGCCAGTCGAGCAGCGCGTCCGCCTTCGAGAGGTCGACGATCCCTTCCGTGCCGTCGAACCCCTCGAACCCGTCCCGTCGTTCGGCGTCGGGATAGAACGCCTCGACCACCTCGGTAGTGGGTGCGTCGGCAGTCGTGTCGCCTGCGACGGCCCAGAACGCCTCGTGGCCCTCGAACTCCGCCTCGACGGCCTTCCGCGCGATCCGCGTCGCGTCCGCGACGGCGAGATATGAGAACAGCACCTCCCGGCCGGTGGCGGGGTGGACGTCGGCGAGCGCGTCGAGCGACCGATCGGCCTCCCGGAACTGTTCACGCATCTCCTCGTCGGTCGTCACCCAGGGGTATCGGAGCGAGGCGATCGTCAGGTCACAGGAAGGCCGTCGGCCGAACCCGTCGGCGGTCACCTCCATGGCGTGTTTCGCGATCCCGTAGGCGTCGTCCGGCGTCCGCGGGTGGTCCTCGTCGACCGGGAGGTACCGAACGTCGGCCGGCCGCTCCTGATGTTCGCTGCCTATCGCGTTGATGCTGGAGGGGAGCACGACGGACTCCAGTCCGAGCGCGTCCGCGGCCTCGAGGACGTGTGCCGCCGACAACACGTTACTCTCGTACACGCGATGGTCCGCGTTGCGGTAGGGATTCGGGATCGTCCCCATGTGGATGACCGCGTCCGCGTCGTACTTCGCGAGCGCGCCGTACGTCTCGCCGGCGTCGAGGAGGTCAGTCGTGACGTACCGGTCCGAGACCTCCTCGCGTCGTTTCCCCCGAGACACGTTCACCGTCTCGTAACCGTGTTCGGAGCAGTGTTCGAGTATCGCTTCGCCGATCTTACCGTTGCCGCCAGTTACCGCGATCGTGTCGAGCGTCATGATGGTATCGTGAGTGGTGTGATGTGTTCGAGTCGTGAGTGCGTATCCGAGCCGAGATCTGTTCGAGCCGAGAGCGGGCGTTCGCGCTACTCCAGGAGGCCCTTGATGTAGCCGATGGCGAACAGCCGCCCCATGTCCGTGTACCCAGCCATGGCGTCCTCGCGGTCCTGTTCACCGACCATCCGCGGGACGTGGTCGGGGCGGATCGGCCCGTCGAACCCCGCCTGCATATACGCCTCGATGGCGGCTTTCATGTCCGTCGGTCCCTCGTCGTGCCACGTCTCCACGAACTTCCGCTCGTCGCCCTCGACGTCGCGGAAGTGGACGAAGTGGATCCGGTCGCCGAACTCGCGGATCGCCTCGACGGTGTCGCCGGCCATCGCCGAGAAGTTCCCTTGACAGAACGTGACGCCGTGGCGCTCGCTGTCGTGAAGTGACAGGATCCGGCGGTAGTCCTCAACCGACTGGACGATCCGCGGCACGCCACGAACGGGCGAGGTCGGCGGGTCGTCGGGGTGGAGGGCGAGGTTCACGCCGTACTCCTCGGCGACGGGAACGACCTCGTCGAGGAAGTACTCGAGGTTCTCCCACAGCTCCGCCTCGGTGATGTCCGCGGCCGCGTGGTCCGGGGCCCGCTCCATCCACTCGTGGTCGTAGCCGATCCGCTGGGAATCCCCGCGACCGGGAACCGAGTCGGAGGTCCGGATGACGCCGAGCGGGTTCTCGGTCCACACCCAACAGTAGGTGTCGATACCGAGCCGCCCCATGTTCTCGATCAGCGTTTTCACCGTCTCGATCTCCGCGTCTCGACCGTCTTCCCCGAGAACCGTCTTCTCCATCGGCGGGCGGTCCTCGACGACATCGAGCGAGAACCCGTGGTCCGCGAACCGAGTGACCGTGCGCTGGAGGGTGTCGTACTCCCACCAGTCGTCGACGCCCCAGAAGCGGACGACTGCGGTGTCGAGTCCGAGCTGTTTCGCGATGGTCCACCGCCGGTCGGGGCGCGGCGGAAGCATCACGGTCGGGTCCATGTCGGTGCCACCGGCGGTGTCGCTCCCGCCGGCGATGTCGGTTCCGTCGTCGGTGTCGTGGTTCGTAGTCATGCGGATCGGTGTGTGTCGGGGAGGGTAATCGGCATCGGTTCGTGCTCCGTTCGTCGCCGGCCGGTGACCGTCACGGCTCCCGCGCTTCCGCACGCAGTCGGGTCGACCGGTGCCGCTCGTAGCCCGCACCGAGCGGGTGATAGTCGGGTTCGACGCCAGGCGGATCCGGGGCCACGAGCCCGCCACCGGCGTCGGGGGCGAGCCGCTTCTCGTACCAGACGCCCGCCGGCCCCCGGTACAGGTCGGTCCGAACCGCGAGTCGGCGGGTCCACTCGTCGAGACGCGCCGCCTCGTCGGCGTCGTCGCGGGCGGCCGCGCGCTCCGCCAGCGCCGCGGACGCGCCGATCGCCTCCGCGAGCGCCCAGCCGTACCGGTCGGCGACGATCGGCGTCCCATCCGCCTCGTGGGTGTACACGAAGCCGTTCTCCGTCCACCCGTGATCGACCGCGGCGTCGAACAGCTCGCGCCCGCGTTCGTACCACCCGCCTCGACCACCGGAGGAGCCACCCACCGTCGGCGGGGCCGCCCCGTACCGGTCCAGCAGCGCGAGGAACTTCGCCCACTCCGCGTGGTGGCCCGGCTGGTACCCCGGCGGGCGGAACTGGTGGCGCGGCTCGTCCGCGTTGTACCCGAAGTCGTGGTCCCACCCGTCGGTGTAGTGTTCCCACAACAGGCCGTCCGTCTCGGCCGCGATGTCGACCGTGATCGTCTCTGCGAGGTGACGGGCGCGGTCGAGGTAACTCTCCTCACCGGTCGCCTCGTACGCCGCGAGGTACGCCTCACAGGCGTGCATGTTCGCGTTCTGGCCGCGGTACGCCTCCTGTTCTGTCCAGTCCGGACCACAGTCGCTCCTGAGCATCCCGGCGTCGTCGCGGAACCGCTCCTCGATCAGCGCGTGGGTCCGCTCCAAGTCGGCTGCGGCCCCTTCGATCCCGGCGTCCGCCGCGCGGGCGTACGCGAGGAGGACGAACGCGTGACCGTACGCCGACCGAGTCCGGTCGACCGGGTCGCCGTCGGCGTCGACGACGAGATGATAGCCCCCGTCCGCTCCTCGGTGGGCCTCTCGGAGGAACCGGAGGCCGTGCTCGGCGGCGTCGACACACCACTCCGGGCCGTCGGCGAGCACCCCGACCGCGAAGTTCGCAACGGACCGACTGGTGGCGACGAGGTGACGCCGGTCGTCGGTGTAGTGGTTCCCGGTTCGGGGGTGCAGGAGTCGGTATCCGGCGTCGGCGATCACGTCCGGGTACTGCACCCGGAGCGTCGCGAGGACGCCGGCTCTGGTGGTTTCGGATCGATCCCGCAGCGCGTCGGTGTCGGCGGCGCGCCCGTCATCCGGCGCGCCGTCGGCGCGTGTGTGCTGGTTCGGTGGCATTAATCCGTTATTCATTGTCATCGCATGGGCTACGTCGTTCTGACGGTTTTCAGGTCGTTGCCTTGGAGATGAGTCTCAAGTACATCCCGATAAAAAGAAGCGTACAATGACGAGTGACGACCACAGAGAAGCTGGACAGACCGAGTACAACGACGCTGAACGCGTCGCCGACACCCGAGCACACACCGGTGAAGGGCCGCTGTGGCATCCCGAAGAGGAGCAACTGTACTGGGTCGACATCCCGGCAGGTCGGTTGTACGCCTACGACCCGGTCACCGACGAGAACACGGTCGTCTATGAGACGAACGGTGCGCCGATCGGTGGATACACGATCGAGGCCGACGGCGCGCTCGCGCTGTTCACCCACGGGCGGATCGAGCGGTTCGTTCCCGGGACGGCGGGGACGGAAGTCGTCCACGAGATCGACGCCGACACCCGGTTCAACGACGTGATCGCCGACCCTGAGGGGCGGGTATTCGCGGGAACGATGCCAGGGCCCGACGCGCTCGGCGAGCTGTACCGGATCGATCCCGACGGCTCGACACGAGTCGTCGTCGACGGACTCGATATCCCGAACGGGATGGGGTTCTCCCGCGACCGCGGAACGTTCTATCTCACCGAATCGGAGGCACGGGCGATCTACGCGTTCGAGTATGACCGGGCGACCGGACGGATATCCGACCGCCGCACGTTCCGTGAAACTCCCGAAGGCGACGGCGTCCCGGACGGCTTGACCGTCGACGACGAGGACCACGTCTGGTCGGCGCGCTGGAACGGGGATCGGGTCGCCCGATACACGCCGGCTGGCGAACCGGTCGAGGCCGTTGAGCTCCCGGCGCGGAAGGTCGCATCCGTCACGTTCGGCGGTCCCGACGCCGCCGACCTCTACTGTACGACCGCGCTGACTGACGGCGACCGTGAGGTCGAGGGCGACGGCGCGGGCGCGCTGTTTCGGATCCCCCACGTCGGCGGCGGCGTGCCGGAGTTCCGATCACGGATCGCCTGAGCGCTGGGCACCCACCCGCGAGTGACCGAGCCTCGCGAACGACGGGTCCCCGCGACGGAACCCGGCGATTTATTCGTGGGCCGGCCGGAGCGCGAGCATGCTGATCACGCTGGAGGGGCTGGACGGGAGCGGCAAGACGACGGTCTGGGAGGCGCTTCACGACGTCTATCCCGACGCGGTGTTCACCCGCGAGCCGACGGACAGCTGGTACGGTGACGCCGTCTACCGCTCTATCGGCGACGAGGACGCCGACCCGCTCGCCGAGCTCTTCCTGTACACCGCCGACCACGCGGACCACCTCGCCAACACCGTGCGTCCCGCGCTGCACGACGGGGAGCTCGTCGTCTCCGACCGCTACTCCGACTCGCGGTTCGCCTATCAGGCCGCGAGCCTGGCGGCGAGCGATATCGACATCGCACGCCCCATGGAGTACATCCGGGGGGTTCACAGCGCCTTCTCGCGGCCGCCGGATGCGACGATCTACCTCGACCTGGACGCACGGACGGCGGCCGAGCGGTCCGGCCGAACCGACAAGTACGAGCGGGACGGCTACCTCTCCGCGGTCCGCGAGAACTACGAACGGCTCGTCGAAGCCGAACCCGAGCGGTTCGTCCGTGTTGACGCCACCCGCTCTCCGGAGGAAGTGATCGAGGCGGTCGAGGGTGCGTTCGCGGACATACTCGACGGGACCGAGCACGACGCACGGGAGTAACGGGATCGTCAGGGGTCCTCAGAGGTGTCGATGGCGGCCACGCGTACGATCAGCGGTCGCGTCTGCCGAGTTCGATCGCCGCATATCCGAAGTAGTCGCCGCATGTACGAAGTAGTCACCGCGTATCCGAACTAGTCGCCGCGTGTCCGGGGGGATCACCGTGTGTCCGGAGGGATCACCGCGTGTCCGGCAGCTCGTACTCGTCGGGCGGCTCGATGTAGAGGTAATCGATCGCAGCGCCGAGGACCGCCGGAAGCACCACGAGAAGGAGGATCACGACGGTTGGGCTCCGGAGGTCGATCCCGGCTCCGACGCCGAAAAACCCCGCAAACAGCAGGGTTGACACGAGGAGCAATGTCGGCGTCAGGATCACCGTGTACAGGACCCATCCCCAAGACGTCGACAGCCGGAGTCGGAAAAAGCGCGTCGTCACGCCGGCCAGAAACGTGTGAAACGCCACCAGCGCGAGGACGAGCGCGAAGCCGAACAGCGCGATCATCGCAGCGAACCACCTACCCGACTCGCGGCCCCGTCCGCCGGTCGCTCGTGCCGCCACGCTCCGGTTCCCGCGGCCATCAGAACGCCCCGCCCTCGGCGTCCCCACCTTGGCGTCTCGCGGACGAAATCAGCCCCGAGACCGGTTCAGTGTACTCGTATCCGGGAATAATACCCTGCACGTACGTTCCCTCGACGAAATCGATCAACGCGCCGGCGTCATCCACGCCACGGCGCTCGTTGCTGTCGGTCAGTTCGAAGCGAACGACGACCTCGTCGTCCGCGCGTCCGACATCAGGGTCGAACGCGTGGTCTCCCCGCGTGACGCCGCCCACGTCGACGACCCGTCGTTCGAACGTCTCCAACCAGCCGGTTTCGACGACGTCCGCCACGTCGTCCGTCGTTACGGCCGACAGCGTCGGTACACGAACGCTGACGGAGAACCGGAGCCGACCGTCCTCGGCGGACGCGACCGTCACCGTCCCATCGAACGCGGTCGTCTCCGAGCTCCACACCGCCGCACTCGGCTCCTCGTCGTCCGTCGCTGCTCCCGAATCCTCCTTGCCGTCCCCATCCGTCTCCCTGTCCCCGTCCGTCTCCCCATCCCCGTCCGTCTCCTCGTCCTCATCCGTCTTCCCCTGCGTTACGCCTGCGGCAGCGGGTTCGAAGGACCCGTGACCGCTGAAAGCGCGGCGAACACGCCCGGGAACAGCGGGGGTGTTTTCGGTGTCTCGCTCGAGGTCGCTCATACCGATAGTTGGGTCCGCGGACTCAAAAACGCGCCGGGAGTTCGGTCCGGAGCCCTGCACCGGCGGCGATCGTCACCGGTAGTGGCACGCGGCTCCGGTACTGGTGTTCCTTTGTACCCTGGCCGGTGATCGGTGGTATGGCAGACCGATTTCACTCCACGGAGGGACTGATCGACGCGCTCGCCGACGCGTCGTTCGACCGCCCGCCCGCGCTCGTCAGCAACGCGCACGTGACGGGACTCGGGGTCGCCCGCGCGCTCGACGCCCACGACGTGCCGGTGATCGCGCTCGACCGTCCCGCCGACGAGCCCGGTGGAACGGCGACGGACAACGGTACCGCCGTCCGCCACGACGGGCTGGCTCCACCGTCCGACGCCGTCGATTTCGCCGGTGCGGTCACCTACCCCCTCGACGACCTCGACGGCTTTCGCACGGACGTGGAAGCGATCGTCGACGCCGCGGGAACTGAGGCGGTCGCGTTCGGCTGTATGGACGAGTGGGCGCTCGCGTACGCCGAGGCCGACCCGGACGGGGTCCGACTCCCCTACGCGGGGATCGACACCGTCGACGACGTGTTGAACAAGTCGCGGCTGTACGCGACCTGCGAGGAGCTGGGTGTGCCGTACCCCGAGACGTATCGTCTCGGCGGCGGCGACGGCCCGCGCTCGGTTGACGAGTCGGCGCTCGCCGACGCCGCCGACGCGCTCGGGTTCCCGCTCGTGGTGAAGCCCGCGCGGAAACGCGAGTTCGAGGAGGCGTTCGGAACGAACGTGCTCGAGGCCGCGGACCGCGAGGCGCTTGAGGAGACCGTCGTGGCCGCGGCCGCTGAGGGCGTCGAAGTGATGGCGCAAAAGCGCGTCGACGTCGCGACCGGCGAGGACCGTTCGCTGGCGTCGTACGTCCCGCCGTCGGGAGTGGACGACGCGCTCGCGGTGGTCGGCAACGCCGTCGTCCGGCACCCGCTCCAGTTCGGCACGTCGTGTCTGGTCGAGACCGTCGTCGACCCGGAGATCGAGGCGCGAGCACTTGGCGTCCTCGACGACGCGGGCTACTACGGGATCAGCGAGGCGGAGTTCGTCTACGATCGCGAGCGCGAGGAGTACTTGCTGCTCGACGTTAACACCCGCCCCTGGAAGTGGATCTCGCTGCCGGTCGCGGCCGGCGCGAACCTCCCGATGGCCGCGTACGCCGCGGTCACCGACGTCGAGTACGAGTCGCCGGGGATCGACCCCACACGCTGGGTGTACCTCCGCGATTATCTGGCCGGGCTCTCGGGCGGGAAGGTCGGAGACGCGCTCGGTGCCGATGACTGGCGGGCGCTCGTCTCCGGCGAGTTCGAGGCGAACGGGTCGCTCACCACCGGCGTGTACCGTCCGTCCGACCCGGCACCGGCCACGAAGCTGTTCGAAACGGAGTTCGACGACCGGGAGTACTACTGCGCCTGCTGAACGCCGGCGGCGGGCCGATTCGGCGACTCACCCAGTTCGGGCCACGAGCCGGAATAAGCATCATTTGCTGGTAAATCTTATATACACACCCGGATACCGGGCGGTATGACTTCGGTGGTTACGTGATCCCAGAGTTCCTCCGTCCCGTGATCGCGAATCCCTACGGCGTGACGCTTCTCGTGCTCGGTGCGTCCCTCGTCGGTGGCGCGGTGATGAACTTCGTCGTTATCCGGTATCTCCGGAGATACACGGACCGAACGGCGACGGATTACGACTCCATCGTCGTCGACAATCTCCACATCCCGCTGGTCACG
Source organism: Halorubrum tibetense (assembly GCF_055396225.1). Classification (NCBI taxonomy): domain Archaea; kingdom Methanobacteriati; phylum Methanobacteriota; class Halobacteria; order Halobacteriales; family Haloferacaceae; genus Halorubrum; species Halorubrum tibetense. The sequence goes on along the minus strand of NZ_AP043742.1, from coordinate 2,463,718 downwards.
ACCGTCTCGTTGATCGGCTTCTCGGTACTCGCCAGTATCCCGTCGGTGACGGAGAACACGTTTCTGACGGCCGAACAGGTGTCGACGTTCGTCGGCCGTCCGGCGATCACCGTCATCGTCGTGGTGTGGGGGTTTTACCTCAACCGCGTCGTCAATCGCTTGGTCAAGAAGATCAACGAGGAGGGGAAGGCCTCCGACGCCCGCGGTCGCGCCTATGAGTTCGCGCCGGTGTTCTCGAACATCTGGTCGCTCGTCGTGATCACCGGGACGGTCGCGGCTGTCCTCGTGTTGTGGAACTACGACATCTCCCCGATCCTCGGCGCGGCGGGTATCGCGGGTATCGCCCTCGGTATCGCGGCAAAGGAGAGCGTCGGCAACTTCCTCGGCGGTCTCGCGCTGTACGTCGACGACACGTACACCATCGGCGACTACCTGGAGATCGACACCGGCGAGGCGGGAACGGTCGTTGCGGTCGGGATCCGGTCGACGACGCTGCGGACCCGGGACAACATCGACATCACGCTTCCCAACTCGATGCTCAACGAGGAGCGGGTCGTCAATCTCTCGGAGCCGCGTGGGCAGACCCGGCTCAAGATCGACATCGGCGTCGCGTACGGGTCCGACATCGACCTCGTCGAGGAGGTCCTCGTCGGTGTCGCCCTCGACGAGGAAACGGTGCCGAACAACCCGGAACCGAAGGCACGGTTCGTCTCGTTCGGCGACTCAGCACTGGCGTATCGCCTCGTTTGCTGGGTCGAGCGTCCGGAGCACAGGGGGCGGGTCAGACACCGGCTCAACCGCGAGATCTACACGCGGTTCATGGACCACGGGATCGAGATCCCGTACAACACGCACGACGTGAACGTGTACCAACGGAGCGAGAGCGACGGCGGCGACGAGTCCGTGAACGGTGATCGGGCGGTCCAGTCAGGGGTGGGGGACGCCGAAGGCGACCCCGGACGGGGCGGTCAGATCGACTCCACCTAAGGCGACCGGGGTTCGCAAGGAGATGGCGGCCCCGTTCGATTCTCCCCGGCGCTCGAACCGGCAACACACTCCCCCCGGTCGAACGGTTATATATCGGGGACCACATCCGTGTGATATGTACGCACTCGTCAATGCCGTCGTGCACACGGCGACCGATCGCGGAACCGTCGAGGGGGCCGTCGTCGTCGACGGCGGGAAGATAGCGGCTGTCGGCGACGTCGAGGTGCCGGACGACGCGACCGTGATCGACGTCGACGGTGACCACGTCACGCCCGGGCTCGTCGACGCGCACAGCCACGCGGGGGTCGCCGAGTGGGGCGAGCCCGAGGACGCCGACATCAACGAGGGGACCGATGCCGTGACGCCACACGTCAACGCGCTCGACGGGTTCCACCCGCGCGACGAGGAGCTGAAACGCGCGTTTCAGAACGGGGTCACGTCCGTCTCCGCGCGGATGGGGTCGGGGAACGTGATCGGCGGCGTCATCTGCTCGATGAAGACGTACGGAAAAACGGCCGACGGGATGCTGATCCGGGAGGACGGGATGAAGGCGGCGATGGGCGAGAATCCCAAGCGGTTCCACGGAGAGCGTGAGGGTCGGCAGCCCTCGACTCGACCCGGCGTCGCCGCCACCCTCCGGGAGACGCTGATGGCGGCCGAGGACTACGTCGACCGGCGGGAGCACGCCCGCAACGAGGGGGAGCCGTTCGAGCGGGACCTCGGGATGGAGAACCTCGCGCGGGTGCTCACGGAGGGGCTCCCGCTCCGCGTCCACGCGCATCGCGCCGACGACATCATGACGGTGTTCCGGATCGCCGAGGAGTTCGGGATCGACGCGCTGTCGATCGAACACGCCACGGAGGGGCACCTGATCGCCGAGGAGTTCGCCAAGCGGGACGTCCCCGCCGTCGTCGGGCCGTCGCTGTACTCCGGCGCGAAACACGAGCTGCGAAACATCACGTTCGAAACGCCGGGAGTCCTCAACGAGGCGGGCGTGAAGGTGGCGATCCAGACGGACGCCCCGGTGTTGCCCCAACAACACCTCGACGTCTGCGTCGGACTCGCGGTCCGGGAAGGGTTCCCCGCCGACGAGGCGCTGGAGGCGGTCACCCGATATCCCGCGGAGATCCTCGGGATCGAGGATCGCGTCGGGACGATCGAACCGGGAACCGACGCCGACCTCGCGGTCTGGGACGGGGTGTTCCACGAGAACGGAACGCGGACGACGCACGTGTTCGTCGACGGCGAGCACGTCTTCGACCGCGCGAACGACGCTGTCGATCCTCGTGAGGCGTTCGACTGGTAAGCTGTACGCCGCCGCCCCGGAACCGATCGACTAGGTGACTACTCGACGACCTCGACGAGACCGTACATCCCCTGCGTCTGGTGGGGTGTACAGACGTACTCGTACTCGCCCGGCTCCTCGAACGTGTGCTCGAACGTGTGGCCGGCCTCCTCGGCGAGGTCGGAAGCGAACCGTTCGTCCTCGACGGCGACCACGTCGTGACCACCACCTCGACCGGTCCACTCCCAGACCACCGTCGTCCCGACGTCGATCACGACGTGTGCGGGATCGTACGAGAGGCCGTTGCCCGCGCCGACCGCCACGTGGACTTCGTTCTCGCCGGTTCGCCCCACGGGGTCGCCGAACTCCCGCCCGCCGCCGTCCAACGCCGAACAGCCGGCGAGCGCTAACAACGAGACGGTTCCGACGGACGCGACGACCTCCCGACGACTGCGGTTGACCATGCATCCAATCGGACGGGACGGACGTGGTAAAACGTCTCGCCGGCTCCCGAGCGATGGGAACGAGTTTTTCAACGGTCACCGCTCATAGCCACGTATGAGCGAATGGACCGACGCGATCGTCGGCGAGCGGATGACCGTCGACAATCGTTTCAACGAGCGCGTGGCCGCCTCCCGGTTCTCCAGCCAGGAGTGGGGGTTGATCATGACCGCCACGGAGTTCGAGATCGAGAGCTCCGAGGACCCGGAGGCGGCCCGGATCGTCGCCGACACGTCGAACCTCCCGGCGATCATGCCCGAGCTGCAGAACGTCCGAGACCAGGTGTCGGCGATGGGCGGCGCGCCCGGCGGAGGCGGTAGCACTGGCGGGAGCGGCGGATCCGGCGGGGTGCTCGACTCGATCAAGGGGGCGCTCGGTTTCGGCGGCGGGGGTGGAGGCGGCGGCCCGAGCGACGAGGAGATCGAAGCGGCCGAGCAGCTGGTTCAGGAGTACGCCGACGAGCTACAGGCGCATCTGGAGGACGTCGGCAAGTGGGAGCAGGTACGGATCGCGTATCAGGAGTGAGCAGGGTCGCTGGCGAGGGGTGAAGAGAGGAGTATCGTCCCGCTCACTCCATGTCGCTGCCGCGGAACAGCGCTAGCTCGCCCGCCTCGTAGATGTTGATCAGCTCGTTCACGAGCTCGTCGTACTCCTCGTCGTCGACCCGAAGCGCGTCGAGCCGCTCGATCGTCTCCTCGTCGAGGTGGATCTGGGGCATACGTGGACAGTCGGTCACCAGCGTTGAAAAACAGGGGGATCGACCCGAGATCACGGGAAACGGCCGACGGAAATCCGTAGTCACTCCTCGCTGACGATCGGGAAGCCGGCCGGGTCGGCTATCTCCGACGCTTCGGATCGAGCCTCGATCGCCCGTCTCGCCCGTCGTTCGATGTCTGCCTCGGTGAGCTGGTCGTTCTGAAAGAGGATCTCGCCGTTGAAATCAATGATCGAATCCGGTTCACTGATCGATTTGAGTATCTCGTTCGTCGAAATATCGACGACATCGTGGCGTGAGGTTCCGATTAATTCTCTCTTGAGGCACTCCCACATCATAGAGCTGTGCTCAGCACCGATCGCTATGGCAGCCGTAGATACTGTATGTAGAGAAACGATACCCTCGGATTCACTCGTCGAGCGGATCTGCACGACCCGTTTCGCTTGTGTGTTCGTAGTACGGACAACTTCACGACCCGGTTTCCCCGCCATCCGAACGTCCGCGACCGACGGGAGTCGGGCGAGCGCGACGCTCGCCGCGAGCGGAGCCCCACTTGCGAGGAGGCCGGTGAGGGTACGGATCCGGTCGGGATCAAGCGTGCCGTCGACGGCGAGCGCGCCGACCGCACCGCTCTCGACCGCGCTCGCTGCGGGCGTGACGGTCATCGAGCCCTCACAGACCGCTGCAATCGGTCCCCACTCGGCGTCGCCGAAGTCGACGACGCCGCCCGGGCAGGCGACCCGATCCTCGTCGGTCGGCAGGGCGCAGTACAGCAGGTCCACGTCGGGATCGGCGACAATCGCGGCGAGGTCCTCGGCGGTCGGCCGATGGTGTATCTCCACCGACCCTACCCCGTCAGGCAGCGCCGGGCCCGACATGGCTCGACGTATCGCCGCCGCCCGCTCGGCGGCGTCGACGACGAACGCCACGTGAACCTCTCCCTCGGCCGGACGCGGCCGCGACAGGTAGTTCTCGTAGCTGGCACGGCTCAGCACCGCGGTGCCGGCCGGGAGGGGTTCCGCGTCCGGGCTCGGGACCTCGTCGACGTGGAGGTACGGCGACGTCGCGAGCGCAAGCGGCCGGAACCGGCTCTGTCCGGCCGGTGAAGACTCGCTCCCTTGTGTTTCATCGAACGCCGATCCGCGGACCCGGATCGGCGCGAGGACGTGTGCGAGGTGGCCCAGCAGCTCCATACCGGCGGGGCCGGGACGAAGGACCGCTTCCGTGGGCCACGCCGGGAGGTACGGCTTGATCGTCGATACGTCCACTTCGAGGTACTCCATCAGGCGCTCGCTCATCGAGTACTCCGCGAGCGTCGGCGGGTAGAAGGGGAGCTCCGGCCCCACCGCCTCGTACTCGTATCGATCGGACGGGACGTACCCTTCCGTGCGGGCGAGCGAGTCGAGGAACAGCGTGACACGGAGCAGCTCCGAGACGCGGTCCTCGAGCGCCGGCCCGTCCGCGGGAAGTCGCTCGACGTACCCCGTATCGAGCCGTATCTCCGGGCCCCCCGGGACGACGTCTGCCCCGAGGTAGTACGCGAGCGGCGCGACGCGATACACGTCGGCGAACGTGGCCGGAACCGCGATCTCGATCCCCGTGTCGGGAGTCGGGAGCCGAGATGGTACGTCGAGCGTCTCGCCCCGTTCGATCCGAGGGGGATACCCCCGGAGCGTTGGCCAGGACCGCTCGGGCGACCACTCGGCTATCGACGACCCCAGCATCGAGACGGCAGTCATCAGCGCCTCGGGGTCGTCAGGGACGGTGATCGTCGCCTCGGGGCGGGTGTGCAGCGACCGCCCGCCGACCGTCACCGTGGTCGGTTCGTCGAACCGGAGTTCGACCGGGCCGTCGCCGACCATCCCGGTCACGTCGACGGCGACGTCCTCGACGCGCACGAGCGCCTTCGTCACGCCAGTGACGTCGAAACAGTACGAGCCGCGTTGGAGAGTGCAGTCTTCGACGAGGGAGCTGACGAACTCCCCGGCTGCGTCCCGGGCTGAGACGGACGAGTACATCGGGATCGACACAGATTCGGCCTCGAAACTGACGGCCCGATCGACGGGGAGCGGGAACAGATCGATGAGCGCCGGCTGGGGGTCGGGCTCGGAGTCTAAATCGAGAACGAGCTGCTCGTTCTCGAGGGCGTCGTGGACGAGAAGCGTCTCCCCGTCGACCGTGAAGCGCACTCGCTCGTCCGCGTCGCCGTCCTGTACGGTCATCACACACGAGACTGCCGCGAGAGTGATGAGGCTGTCGGTCGTTTCTCAACCATGAGAACACCCTCCTCGCCGGAACGGTTTTGCCCGTCCATCCGCCACCGCCGGTATGGACGACCCCGTGGCGGCCGCCCTTCCGGACGCGTTCCCCGATCGAACCGTCGACGAACTCGTCGGTGTCGGTCCGTCTTGGAACGGCAGCAACGAAACCGTCGGCGTCGACTTCGCCGACGGGGGACGGGCGTACCTCAAAGTGGCTATCGAAGGCGACGGCGGTCGGATCGCCAGAGAACGCGCCGTGCTGGAACACGTCTCGTCGAGGGGAACGGTTCCGGTTCCCCCCGTGCTCGCGGCCGACCAGAACGCGTCCGTCCCGTACCTCGCGACCGCTCCCGCGCCGGGAACGGGACTGCTCGACGCGTATGAAACGGCCGACACGGACCGGGTGCGGGAGTCGTTACTCCGCGGCGTCGGCCGAGCGCTCGCGGCGCTTCACGAGGAACGATTCGGCGAGCACGGGGAGGTCATCGGTGGCGGGACGGGAGCCGGGCTCGACCTCGATCCCGACAGCTGGACCGACGTGTTGCTCGCGACGATCGAACGGACTCGCGAGATCGGCACGACCGACCGGCTCGCGACCCATTTCGATGCCGTGATCGACTGTGTCGAGTCGAACCGGGAACGCCTCGACGACGCGCCCCCGGCACTGCTCCACGGGGATGTCGCGAAACCGAACGCGTTCGTCGTCGACGAGGGGAGGAAAGCGGGGCCGGAACGGGATCTCCCTCGGATCGGGCTGCTCGACTGGGAGCTCGCACACGTCGGCGACCCCGCCCGCGACCTGGTTCGGGCGCGTGATCAGCTGTGTAACGACTTCGACAGCGAGGGCCCTCCGCGGTTCGGCGAGGCGGTGTACGACGGGTACCGGGAGCGAAGCGGAGGACTCCCCGACGGGTTCACCGAGCGCGAGCCCGTGTACCGCGTGGTCCGCGTACTCGGACGATCTGGATTTCTGGACCAGTGGGCGACGTACCTCGACACGCCGATAGGCGAGTTGGAAGAGCGGATCGACGCGGAGCTGGAAGAGCGGATCGCGGCGGTGTAGGTGGGCCAGACCGGATCGAGCTGCGGGCGGGTAGGTCGTCTCGGCGGCGGTGGTAGCGGGGGAGCGACTGCCTTGTACCCGCGTCGATTCCCGATGGGACCGTCAGTTCCAGGCGGCGTCGTCCGGGTCGATCAGGCGGTCGCCGGCCGCGAGTTCGTCGATCGCCTCGAGGTCGGCCGGCGGGAGATCGATGTCGAGCGCCGCCAGGTTCTCCGTTACGTGGTCCCTGGTCGATTTCGGGATCGGAACGACGCCGCGTTCGAGCGCCCAAGCGAGCGCGACGACCGCCGGCGAGCTCCCGTTGCGTTCGGCGACGTCAGCGAGGACCTCGTCGTCGAGTAGCTCCCCCCGTCCGAGGGGGGAGTAGCCGACGAGGTGGTGGTCGAACTCCTCGGCCAGCGCCCGGAGCTCTGGCTGTTGGAACCGTGGATGACACTCTACCTGATGGGCCGCGATCGGGGCGTCGAGGATCTCGTCCGCTTCTCGTACCAGCTCGGGCGTGAAGTTCGATATCCCGATGTGGTCGGTCACGCCGGCGTCGCGAAGCGCGTCGAAGGCCGATAGGGTCGATTCGGCGTCGTACGTCCGGATCGGCCAGTGAACGTACAAGAGGTCGACCCGGTCGAGTCCGAGCCGATCGAGGCTCTCGGTGGCCGTCTCGTGTACGTCGTCGGGCGCGAGATTCTCAGGATGGACCTTCGTGGCGACGACCACGTCTTCGCGGTCGATATCGGCCGCGGCGATCCCCCTCCCGACGGCGGCTTCGTTGTCGTACATCTGTGCGGTGTCGACGTGACGATACCCCGCCTCGAGGGCGGTGGTGACCGTCCGAGCACACTCATCCGGATCGTCGAGTCCGGAGGTGCCGAGTCCGAGCCCGATCTCTAGGGGTGGCATGTGAACGCGTTCCGTCCGTGGCCTCAAAAGGGCACGCGAGCCGGAAAACGCGGTGGGACGTCGAGACTTCGATCCGGAAACGCCCGCCGCGTGACGAAACGCCTTTATCAAGCGGCGGAAAGGGTCCGTACTTCCAGTGGTCTCCGTTCCGAACCCGTTCCGGATCGTCATCCTCTATATCGGCTTCGCCCTCGCACGGCTCGGGCTGATCGACCGCCACCGCGTGGTCCGGACGACGGACCTGGCGTGGCCGCGGATAGTCACCGGGATCGCTCGGATGTCGAAAAGCGCCGTCGACGTGGCGATGGTCGGGGTCGCCGTCGGCACCAGCGCGGTCGCGGGTGTCGGGTTCGCCGGGCCCTTCTGGGGGCTCGCGTTCGCCATCGGCGGCGGCGTCGCTGGCGGGACAATCGCGCTCGTCTCACAGCGATACGGCGCGGAGGCGTTCGCCGAGCTCGGCGACGCGGTACGAGCCAGCACGCTACTCGTCATCGTCATCTCGTTGCCGGTGAGCGCGGTGTTCTGGACGTACCCGCACGAGCTCATCTCGCTCATCAGTAGCAACGAACGGGCCATCGATCTCGGGGCGGACTACCTTCGGATCGTCGGGCTCGGCGTTCCCTTCGCCGGGCTCAACCTCGTCGGCAGCCGGGTGCTCGTCGGCTGTGACGACGCCTACACCGCGATGCAGGTACGGGCGGGCGGGGCGGTAGCCAACATCTTCCTGAGTGCCGCGTTCATCTTCGGGATGGACATGGGCGTCGAGGGGGCCGCGTGGGGGACGGTCCTCGCAAACGTCGGCGTCACCGCCGGGTTCGCGGTCGGCCTCGCCCGTGGGAGCCTGTTCGGGTTGGGCGCGTTCCCGGTCGCGATCGACCCGTTCGGCTCGTACCTCAACCCCGGAATGCTCCGAGACCTCGTGAAGATCGGCCTCCCGGTCGGCGCGCGCAACCTCGTGTGGACCGTCGCGGAGTTTCCCATGCTCTCCATCCTCGACATCTTCGGGGAGAACACGGTGGCGGCGTTCGTCATCGCGCGCCGGATCTGGGGGATCATGAACACGCCCGGGTGGGGGTTCGGGCTCGCGTCGTCGAGCCTGGTCGGCCAGGAGCTCGGCGTCAACGACCCCGACGAAGCGGAGGCGTACGCGCGTGACATCATCCGGTTCTCGGTCGGGACGTATCTCGTGAGCGCGGCCCTCATCGCCGTGTTCGCGAGCGACATCGTCGTGCTGTTCGCTGACAGTCCCGATAGTCCCGAAGTTCCGATCGCCGTGAACCTGGTGTACGCCGCCTGCGCTGCGGTCGTCTTCCAGGGGATATCGGGTGGGGCGGCCGGGCCACTCGACGCGGCCGGCGACACGAAAGTGCCGTTCGCGAGCCAGTTCGTCGGCATGTTCCTCGTGTCGATCCCGCTCGCGTACGTCGGCGCGGCCGACGCGACGCCGGCGATAGCGGTTCCGTTCGTCGACCTCACGATCCCGGAGGTCGCACTCCCGGCGATCGGGCTGTGGGGATTGTACCTCGCGTTCGTCGCCGAGACGACGATCCCGGCGACGATCAACTACCTCCGGTTCCGGTCGGGGAAGTGGAAGGCGATCAGCGAGGCGTACCGTCCCGACGCTGCGACCGCGGACGACGATTGAGTTCGGCTTCGGAACCCAGGACGGGCGCGACCGAACCGCGGCTCCGGCAGGTCCGGGAGGCCCGATCGATCCGATCCCGTCCCGATCCCTCGTGGTACGTGATCAGACGTTCTCGTGGATCCTCGGGGTACCGGATCCGTATTCTCCGGAGACCCTACGTATCAGACCAGTCAAACAATCGTCCTGTCAACTACTTTGTCCTTCATCGAATACTTTATGAATAGTTGTAAGGATCACTAGTTGTCCGCATGAATCTCCCAAGCAGGATATTTGCAGTAGGGGGTGCTGGGAAGGCTATTACATACGAGTTGCTGAAAGCCGATTGGGTCCAGGAGGCCGTCCTGCGCCCGCGCCCGAACCCCGAGTCGTTGACAGTTACCGTTATCGACACCGCAGAGGAGGAGGAGAACCGTGACCTCGAACGGATCCAGGAGATCGAACGCCAGATCCAAGAGACGAAAGACCGGCTGCGTGACCAACACACCGGCCGGCCCGGCGAGATAACCATCGAATACCTCCCGCTTACGCGAAACATCCAGCTGCACGACCAGAACGACCTCATCGGTCAGGCGGCGGTGCCGCGGATCGCGGCCGGTGTCGGGATGGACGAGGAGAACTGGTGGCTCCAACCGGAGTTCATCAACGAGAACCTCGATTTCGCGACCGGCGTCGTCCGGAAGCGCGGCCTCGGGAAGGGACTCTACTACAAGGCGTACGCCGAGGACGACGACGTCCGAACGGCGATCGACCTCCCCGGCCGCGGAAAGGTCGCCGTCATCGCTGGGCTCGGTGGCGGCTCCGGGTCGGGCATCTTTATCGACCTCGTCCGACACCTGAAACGCACCCAGCGGACGGCGGAGATCACGCTGTTCGGCGTCCTCCCGAACGACGACGAGGGGGAGGCCGAAACCGCGAACGCACACGCCGCGCTCTCGGAGCTCGAACACCTCAGCCTGCAGGGCGAGGACCTGTTCAAAGACCGGATCCTGATCCCGATCGACCCCACCGGGTTCGGCGGGAAGAAGGCGAACATCCTACAGAGCTCCGACGCCCTGATCGAGTTCGACCGGGCGGCGATCTACCTGATCGCCACGTACTACAACATGATGGACATGGAGGACCCGTTCGCGGACACGCCGTCCTACGCCCCGTTCATCATCGGTATTCCACAGGTGCTCCGATATAACGTCGACGCGATCCAGGATGCCAAGTCGGTCACGAAGGACATCCTCAACGCGAAACAGGACGCGCTCGAAGCGGAGGCCGACATCTACGCCGGCGTGGACCGGTTCCTCTCCCGGGAATGGAGCCCCGATGGAATGAACGGCGAGCTCCACGACTCCGACCGGACCGACCTCGAAACCCGGCTCAACAACGTCAAATCGCTCCTCGATCTCGACCTGTTCACGGAGCTGGACTACGAGTCCGTCTCCATCTACCGAGAGATCGTCTCGGAGGCCGAAGCCGAGGCCGACGACATCGTCGAACGGATCGAGGTGATCGGTGGGTCGATCCGAGCGGGAACCGCCGAGGTGAGCACGGACGGCGAGCAGTTCGTCGACAGCATCGACAAACAGCTCGGCGACGTCATCCGCGACGAGCTGAGCCGACTCGCCCACCGGAAGGACCTCCTCGTCCGGCTCCGCGCCGTCGACGACAATCGAGTGGAGAGCACCATCAGCTACCTCCTCGCGCTGGAGGACGAGGCGATAAACGCCGGGGTCCGACTCAACCAGTTGGAGGCGAAGCTCGACGAGGCGACCGACCGTCGTGACCGGCTCCAGTCCGATCTCGAGGACGCCGAGGCGGAGCTCGAAGAGCAGCGTCGCGCACAGCAGGACGAGGTCGACCGACGGGTCGACGACTGGGAGCGGGCCGTCAGAACGCTGTACGACGAGTACGACGACTGTCGCTCCATCGATGTCGACAACATGGTCGACAGCCTGGAGATGGCCCTCGAAACGTTCGCCAGAGAAGTCGAGAACGCCGAGACGGAAGACCAGCTCGAAGCGATCGACGACAGCGGCGTTCGCGGCGCGCTCTCCACGCTCTCAGAGGAGTTCGATCGGGTCGGGATCAACATCAACGACGTGGAGCGCCGGATCAACGCGTCGCTGGCCGATCTGACCGACGCGAAGAAGTCCTTCCTCCGGATGAACGAGGAGGAGGGAACGCTCGAGTCCATCCTCCCGTGGGACACCTCCGACGAGGAGGAGCGCAAGCAGGCGCAGAAGAACTACCGGATGAAGCGGAACCAACTCGACGACAACGAGGTGTTCGCCATCTCCCGTGCGGGGAGCTCGCTGTCGGTCGAACCGGAGTTCTCCGCTGCAAACCTCGCCCGCACGATCGAGGACGAAGCGGAGGACCGTCGCCGCGATATCCTCGCGGAAACCCGTGCGGAGCTCGACGAGGAGCATTCCCGCGATATCGACGAGCTCGGACGGGAGCTCGAGTCCGGGGCGAGCTTCACCGACCTCGCACGGGCGTTCGAGGAGATGGTGAAAGACGAGGCAGTCGAGACCGATGACATCGAGCGTCGTCGCGACGACCTGGAGGCGGATTTAGAAGAGGCGGAACACAAAGCCGAGCTGTACTCGGGGACGGTCGACCTCTTCGAGGAGCTCAACGGTCCGCGGGACATGTTCATCAGCTCGCAGGACACGTACCGGGACCTGCGGGAGAACTACAACGAGAGCCGCGAGACTACCGTGTCGACCGAGAGCGAGGACTACCACTACGTCAAGACGGTCAAGCCACACGACATCCTCCAGCTCCGTGACGACGCGGACATCGCGGGGAGCAAGCTGTTCGACGACGAGACCGAGCGGCAGCGGCTTCGCGGCTCCTTAGAAGAGCTCGCGAAGAACGCGCACAATCCCAAGTACACCGGCATCCGGAAGCGTCGTATCAGCGGCGACCGCGCCCGGTACAACGATATGAACATCGTCGTCGGCGTGATGAGCCGTGCGATCAACCAGATCGGCGACGTCGCCGACCTCAAACCCGTCTTCCAAGGGGCGTACAATCTCGGGGCGGGCAGCGAGAACTACGCGTCGTTCCCGGTCGAAGCCGGCGGCAGCTGGGATATCGGCCTCGGGATCTTCATCGACGGGATCTTCCTGGACAACCTCCGCGCCGAGGTGGAGGCCGACGGCTACCACACCGGGTATCAGGCACGGGAGGCGGCGGACGACACGGATATCCTCGTTCACCACACCTACGGCCTCGACGAGGGGCACTACGTCCGACGGAACGAGATCCTGAATCTCGAGAACCCGCGAGACATCGAGTTCTTCCTCCGGGACGAAGGTGAGATCCGCGAGGACTTGCTCGAGGAGTACAGCGAAGTGGTCCACTTCACCGACGACTCAACGGACGCTGAGGCGGCCGAGAGCGTCCCCGACGAGGAGGAGTGATCGAGGAATGACGGCAATCGGAGAATTCCTCGAAGAAAACGGCGAGAAAGTGTTTCTCGTCGTCTACTTCGCAGTGATGGTCGCTGTCGCGGGGCCCCTGTTCCTCGCGCTCGGCGAGGCGTGGCAGCAGTCGGATATCTTCGCGCCGCTGATACGCTCGCTCGATCCGCTGTTGTCGGTGGATCTCGAGCAGTTCTCCTCGTTGATGTTCGGGATCTATCTCGGGCTGCTCGCGCTCGTGGCGATCGACCCGAAAAAGCGTGTGCAGGGGCTGCTGCTCACGTTCGGTACGGCTTCCGCGCTCATCGGGTTGCTCTCTATCGGCCTGTTTATTCCGAATATCGACTTCGCAGATAACGTCGTCTGGCTGCTCGGCGGGTTCGTCTTCGGCGGGATCGTCGGCGGCGGGTCCCAGCTGTTGGAGACGCGAACGGCGACGGCGCTGGAGTTCCGTCGCTCCGCGACGCTGTTGTTCTACCTCATCAGCGCGATCGTCGTCGTCGGACTGGTCGAGTACCACGTCAACTTCCCGCAGTTCATCGAGGTGGCCGGCGATGAGGTACAGCTCCTCGTTCCGAACCCCGAGGTGAGCGTCGAATGGGACGGGATCGGCATGAACCTCCTCATGGCCGGCGTGTTCGTCGTGACGCTACGCCGGTTCGTGACGTACGACTCCTCCGAGAGTTTCTTCATACTGGGACCGCAGGGGTCCGGGAAGTCGCTGTTCCTCGTCGGCAAGTACCTCGCGGCGCTCGACGATGCGGTCGGCCGCGAGTCGGACACGCCGTTGAACCCGAGCAGCGACCTGATGGAGCTCGTCGGGGCGCTAGATGCGGCCTCGAAGGACACCGGTTGGAAACTGGACGCGACGGGGCAGACCGACGTGGAAGACCTCCGGTTCCAGTTTATCGACGGCCGGGTGTTCCCGAAGAACATCGAGCTGTCGAGTCTCGACTACGCGGGCGAGTACCTCGAACGGCTACCGAGCGCCTTGATGAGCCCGGACGCGGAAGTCGACAACTCGACACTGAGGCTACTCTCACAGCGGGTCCAAGCGGCGAACACGCTCGTGTTGATCATCGACGTCGAGCGATACCACAACAACGAACCGCTGGAGATCGAGCCGTACTTCGACATCCTCGACGTCGCCTCGAACAAGGACGTACTGTTGGTCGCGACGAAGTGTGATATCCTCGCCGAGGAGTTCCGAGAGCAGCAGGCCCTCGAAGCCCACCAGTACTTCGACGAGTTCCAGGAGTACGTCAACGAGACGCTCGTCGAGAACAACCAGACCGTCCGGACGCTCGTACAGGACACGTCCGGGTCGAAGATCTATCCGGTGTACTACCAGACGACGACCGATGAGAACGGTGAACGCGTCCCGATGCGCGATCGCAACGGGAACGTGATGACCGTTGGATTCGACCAGCTGCTCGACAAAATGGGGTGATCAGGGATGCCATCACTACGCGTATACGACACGAAAGGGAACGAACACTCGCCGAACGGCGGTGGCGGGCGAACGAACGACACGGTGAAGGACCTCTTTTACGACGGGGTCCGCCTCGCGATCGAGACGGGTCGCGAGCGCAAGTTCACGACGTTCTTCCGGGCCCGTGAGACCCGGAACGCGCGGACCGAACAGTTCTACGCCGTGTACACTGCTCGGGACGCAACGATCCGGGAGTTCATGGACGCGCTTCGCGACCGGATCGAGTCGGAGTGGGGGTACACGATAGACGACTCCGCCGACGACATGAGCGTGTTCCGCGCGCTCGACGCCGGGCGGACATCGGTGCCGGGCGACGAACGCGACCGCTCGATCGTGGAGGAGCTGATCGGGTCCCGACAGACGGCGACGGTCGGCGTCCGTGACGCGGAACACGCGCTCGGACTCGTCTCGGAGTTCATGGGCAAGTACGACCGAGCGGCGATCGCCGACTCGCCGGAGTCGAGCGCACTCTCCGGGTTCGACCTCGTTATCGCCCCCGACGGCACGCGGGGGATCGCTCCGATCGGCGACACCGAGAGCCGGTGGGAGTCGACGAAGCAGTCGCTGCGGAGCCAACACATCGATCAGGAGATCGCGTCCATAAACGACTCCGTCCAGACGCTCTCACGCGAGTACAACCTCTCCAGCTCCGAGATCCGGAGTCGGGTGTACCAGCGCGTGCCGGCGTTGAAATCACCGAACACGGGCGGGTCGAAGGCGGATGCTCTCGCGGGTTCTAGCGGTGACGACGGCTTGCTCTCGCCCGCGGTTGGGAAGATGCTGTTCGTCGGCGCGGTCGCGTTGATCGTGTTGGTCGCGGGTGCGTGGGGGGCGGCGTCGCTCGGCCTGATCGGCGGGGACGAGCCGGAAGCCGATCTGACGACCGTCAACGGGACGGTGTACGCGGATGCAGCCGGAGAAGTGCCCGCGGAGGAAATGAGCGTGACGCTCGACCCGCTCGATGACCCGCCTGAAGGCGAAGACGCGGAAGCGCCGGGGAGACAGGAAGCGATGACCGGCGCGGACGGGACGTTCACCGTCGAGAACGTCTCGGCCGGGAACTACTCCGTGTGGGTCGACGATGCGAACGGCCTCGAGTACGACGACGAAGATATCGAAGTCACGGAGAACGAGACCGAGATCGAAGTCACTCCGGACCGCGCGCTTATCAGCGGCGAGGTCGTCGACGCGGAGTCGGGTGAGCCGATCACGACCGACGGCGATGGCGAAGTGAACGCAACCATCGAGCTCGTCGACACGAGCGACGAGAGCGTCGACGCGGCCGAGGGCGGCTCGTACGAGTTCGCGCTCGAAGGCGACGCGATCGACGGCGAGTACGAGATCCGGGCTGACGCCGAGGGGTACGAGCCGGCGAATCTAACCGTCGATCGGTTCGGCGAGCAGGACGCGATCGAACTCGATCCCGTGACGATGTCGCTGTCCGGACAGGTGACGAACAGCTCGGACGGGGAGCCGATCGAGAACGCGAACGTCACCCTCAGCACCGATGCCGGACAGGAGTTCAACGCAACGACCGATGCTGATGGGAACTACGAAACCGAGGCGGAGATCCCGATCGGCGAACACGACGTCGAAGTCGAAGCCGACGGCTACGTTACCGTGACCGAAACGGTCGAGTTCGAGACCGACGACGTGACGCAGGACTTCGAACTCGTTGCGGAGGCGTCAGTTCAAGGGACACTCCGGGAAGAAGGCGACGAGGAAATAACGATAAACGACGCGAGAGTGACAACCAGTCAACAAGACGAAGAAGTCGACCAGATACGGTCGGATGGCGACGGGCAGTATGCGTTTGACTCGCTTCCGCCGGGGGAGTACACGATCCTCGTCGACGATCGGAACGGGTACGCTGACAAGGATGTCACAATAGTGCTGGAAGCAGGTGAGACATTGAGTCGCGATATCGAACTAGAATTCATCGGTTAGACTAGTTGAAATAATAGATATTTACCGATCTGGTTTTCACCGCAGATTATAATTACTACCCCGAATCAGAGGTTATCCGAAACGTCTCACTGAGTGGCCTACTCCACCGACTCGAACATCCGCTCGATCCGTTCGCGCTCGCCGTCGACGCCGGCGGGATACGCGCCGGCCAAGAGGATCACGTCGTCGCCGCGTTCGACGATCGAGAGGTGGAGATACCCCTCCTCCTCGGTGCCGTCATCCAGAACGACGGTGACTCGGTAGACGCTCACCGCCGTCTCCTCGCCGAACACGTCCTGTTCGATCTCCTCGTCGAGAACGGGGTCCTCGACGGTTCCGCTGAACTCCGCGCTGATCTCGCTTCGGGCCTCGTCTATCAGCTCGTCCTCGTCCATGTTGGCGAGGGGACTGAGCTGCTGGCCGGCCGCGGTGACACCCGGTGTGCTCACTACGGCGAACACCGACTCTTCCTGGCCGGTCAGTTCGGAACGGACCTCCCGGAGGTACGCACGGACCTCCGTCTCCGCGGTGAACTCCCGGCGCTGCCCGAACTCCTCGAACTCCTCCTCGATGACGACGGTCTCGTTTCTGACCTCTTCGAACCCCTCCTCCTCGGCGGTCCGTCGGTCCGGTTCCACCGGTTCGGCGGAGCGTTCGATCTCCTCCTCGGTCGCGATCTCTATCGCGTCCGCACAACCGCTGATGGCGACCGTCGCCGCTGCGGCTCCCGCAGCGAGGAACCGACGACGTGTGTTCGTCCTGTCCGTGTCCATACGAGATCGATACCGGTCATATGATATATCAGTTTTCCATTGATTCGTGTCCGCTGTCGGTGTAACGGTGCCGGCTCGATCGACAGAGGCCTGCCGACCGGTTTCTCGACCGTCCACCGCGGCTCAGTCGAAGACTGCCAGCCGGAGCGCCCGAGCGAATCCGCCGACTGAGCCGTGTCGCTCGTCCGGATCCGGATCCAGCGCCCGGAGGATCGGACGGTCGATCGCGGCGGGAACGTCGGCGACGTCACTCGGTTCCGGCGGGCGGTCGTCCGTCGGTGGCTCGCCGGTCGCCGCGTGGTACGCGATCGCCCCAAGCGCGTACGTGTCGGGTTTTCCCCGCCAAAGGGGGTCGTTCGAGCCGGGAAGCTGCTCGGGGGCGGTGTACGGCGACGGGTCGCGGGTCCCCCGGTCCGCGTATGCCGGGATAGCCGACAGGCCCCAGTCGTCGACGACCCCTGAGGGGTCGCTACCGGCGTTCAGCACTCGGACGTGCGACGGGGAGAGGTAGTAGTGCCGGACGGTGTAGCGGCTCGCCTGCGACAGTGCCTCCGCGGCGTCGACCACGGGAGCGAGACGGTCGACGATCGGATCCGGAGGATCCGCGAGGTGCTCCGCGAGCGTCGGAACGCGGTGTGCCGGATCCGTGAGAATCCACGGGACCGGGTCGCTCCCGGTATCGTATACGGTAACGGTCCCGTCGTAGTGGCTGACGCTTCCCCAATCGGTGGCGACCGTCCCGAACCGCTCCCCCGTCTCGTCGTCCCCGTCGGGCAACGCGATGATCCGCCCGTCGTCCCCGCCAGCACGTCCGCTCTCCTCCGCGATCAGGTCGTCCGTAACCGCGTAGACGGCGAGTGGACCGTCCGTCTCGACGGGATTCGCATCGGTCACCGACCCGATGGCCGATACGAACGCTGCGCCCGTGGGGTAGCTCTCGGTCGGGAGGTCGGAGGTGTCGACCGACGATACGGAGCCCGCAGAACCGTCCGATCCCTCCGTTTGGGGACTCTCGTCCGGAGCCGTCGGTGTCGCGGCCGACACCCCGTCTCCGCCTGTCTCCGGCGTTGCGTCCGGTTTCGACGCGGATCCGCGTTCAGGTACTGATCCAGGCTCGGACGCCGACCCACGATCGGACGTGCCTCCGTTCACACCACTCCCCGTCTCGGTTCGACCGGCGTCGTTCGTTCCGGACTCGTCGGTGTCATCGCTCCGGTCCGGCTCCGTCGGTTCTGCCGGCTCCGGCGACTGTGACGACTGCGGCGACTGTGACGGACTGTCACCCACCGTGGGGGTATCGACGTCGGGGCGTGAGGGAGTGGTTTCGACGCCGTCGGACCCCCCGAAGAAGCGGTACGCGGCGAGGGCGGCAACGCCGACCCCACCCGCCGCTCCTACGAGTTCGAGCGTTCCGATCCCTAAGCCGGCACCGGGTGCGGGTGCGGTAGTTCCGGTGACCGAACCGTCCTCGCCGTCGTCGTCCACGGTTCCCGTGTCGCCGCCCACGTCACTCGGATCGCTACCACCGTCATCGTCGTCGACGCGTTCCGTGTCGCCGTCTTCGCTTCCTGTATCGCCGGAGCCGCCGGTCGAACCGTTCGACCCACCTCCGAACGGCACGCCCGCCCAGACGTGGTGGTGGCCGAGCGTGCCGAGTTCGGCGCGTGAACCGACGCCGTGCCCGTCACCGGCGATATCGACGACCGTCGGCGACGAGAACACGTCGTCGTCCGGCTCGTCGAACCGCCAGCGGGGCTCGCCGGTCGTGATATCCACCGCGTGCACCGCTTGGTCGGTAGAGCCGACATAGAGCGTGTCGTCGAACACCGTCGGCGACGAGTTCACCTGATCGCCGAGCGGTGTCGGGTCCCCGACGGCGTCCCCGGTTTCCGAGTCGATCGCGTGCACCTGCCCGTCGACCGAACCGACGTAAACGGTACCGCCGACGACCGTCGGTGATGAAACGACGCCGGCGGGGCCGTCCGCCGTCCATCGCCGTTCACCGGTGTCGGCGTCGAGCGCGTGGAGTCCGGTCCCGAATCCGGCAGTTCCGACGTACACCGTTCCGCCGACCACCGCCGCGGACGAAAAGACGATGTCGCCGAGATCGGTGTCCCACGCCACCGACCCCGATTCGGTGTCGATCGCGTAGACCCGCTCGTCGAACGAGCCGACGTAGAGAGTGCCGTCGACGACGGTCGGCGATGCGATGACCGGGCCCTCGACGACCCGTTCCCAGCGGACCGTCCCATCGACCGGATCGAGCGCGAACACCTCCCCGGCCTCGGAGCCGACGTAAACGCCATCGGCGGTAACCGCCGGCGCGCTGTCGGTGGTCCCGGTGGCACCGTCGAACCGCCAGCGCCGGTCGCCGGTCGTCCGATCGATCGCGAGGAGGTCGCCGGAGCCACTACCGACGTAAAGCGTATCGTCGATCACCGTCGGAGAGGAGACGATCGGTCCCGCTTCCGGGTTGGCCGTCCACGTGATCGTCCCGTCAGCGGCATCGATCGCGTACAGTTGCCCGTCGGCCGATCCGACGTAGACGGTCCCGTCCACCGCAGTCGGGGACGAAGAGACGGCGTCGTCCGGCTCTGTGATCGTCCAGACGGCCTCGCCTCGCTCCGCGTCGATCCCGTAGATCGACCCGTCCTCCGCGCCGACACAGACGAGTCGGTTCCGATCGTGGTCGTCGTCGTGGTCCCCCTCGGCCGTCGCGACGCCGATCGCTCGCGGCCGACCGGCCGCCACCCCCACGGCCGAGAGGGCACCCGCCGTACCGTACAGGACAGAGCGCCGTGGCACGCGGGGGTCCTGATCCGACATGCCCGCCGATAGTCAGACGAAAGACATGAGTGTTTCTCAAGCGGTCGATCATGCGCGGCGGCGGGAGCGCTACGAGGGGTCACGAGGGAGCATACCCGCCAAGTCCCGGCGGTACGCGACGGCGACGAGAGCGACCGTCGCTATCGTCGCGAGCGGAACGACGAGCCGTGGCCCCTCGATCCCGCCGAACCGGCCCGCGACACCTGCCGCCACCCACGCCGTCGCGATCGCACTCAGAACGAGTGACCCGCCGGTCACGCGGCGGTCTTCGCGATCGAGGAGAGCCCCGGACACGGCGCTCGTCGCTGCGACGAGGTGGAACCCGGTCGCGAGCGGCCAGACCTGGATGGAGGCGGGGAGGCTCCCGAACGGTCGCGGCTGGTCGGCGAAATACGTCCAGAGCGGGTATAACCGGACGCCCGCGGGACCGAGCTCGGAGCCCGTGTTGACGAGTCCCCAGAGGCTCACAAACGTGATATCGCCGCTCCCGGATGGAAGAACCGTGATCGGGACCGCGAGCAGCGCCACGGCGGCGAGCAGCTCGCTGGGTGTGCTCGTTTCTTCCTCCGTGTCGTCACCGGACATATCACCGACTGTGTGCCGGGAGACCGTAATCCCACGGAAACGACGCGGAACGCTCTTGCGTCCGGAGCGTCCTCCCTGAGGTATGGATGTAACCGTCGTCGGGAGCGGGTACGTCGGGACGACGCTCGCGGCGTGTCTCGCGGACGTCGACCACGACGTGACTGCGATCGACATCGACCCGGAGGTAGTGGCGGCGTTGAACGAGGGGCGAGCGACGATCCACGAGCCGGGGTTGGACGACCTCCTGTCGCGACACGCCGGCGACCGCCTCCACGCGACGACGTCGTACGACCCGGTTCCGGAGTCCGATGTCACGTTCCTCGCGGTCGGCACGCCGTCGAACGACGACGGGAGTATCGACCTCGCCGGGCTCTCCGCGGCCGCGGAAACGACCGGCGAGGCGCTTGCTGGGCTGTCCGAGAACGACCGACACCTCGTCGTGATCAAGAGCACGATCACGCCGCCGGGCGTGGAGACGATCCGCGAGGCGGTCCGCCGCGGCGCGGGTCCGGCGGCCGACCGGATCGAGGTCGCGACGAACCCCGAGTTCCTTCGGGAGGGGTCGGCCGTGGATGACTTCAAGAACCCTGACAAGGTCGTCTTCGGAACGTCCTCGGAGTGGGCGGCCGAACGGCTGGAAACCCCGTACGAACCGTTACTCGCGGGTCTGGACGTCCCTATCGTCCGGACCGATCCCGAGACAGCGATGATGATCAAGTACGCGAACAACGCGACGCTCGCCGCGAAGATCTCGCTCGCGAACGACCTCGGAAACGTCTGTAAGCGGTTCGGGATCGACGCCTACGAGGTGATGGACGCGGTCGGGCTCGACGACCGGATCGGCGCGCGGTTCCTGCGTTCCGGTGTGGGGTACGGCGGGAGCTGTTTCCCGAAAGACGTCGACGCGCTCCGTGCTGCCGCCCGCGAAGCCGGTTACGAGCCGCCGTTGCTCGACGCCACGGTCGCGGTCAACGACGGGCAGCCGGACCGGATGCTCGACCTGCTCGACGACCACGTCGACGTCGCCGGCGAACGGGTGGCCGTGCTCGGACTCGCGTTCAAGCCCGGCACCGACGACATCCGGAACTCGCGAGCGATCCCCGTCATCGAAGGGTTACGGACACGCGGCGCGGACGTGGTCGCGTACGACCCCGTCGCGACCGCGAACACCCGCGAACGGCTCCCGGAGATCGAGTACGCGGACTCGGCCGCGGGGGCGCTGGATGGTGCGACCGCGGCGCTCGTGGTGACCGACTGGGACGAGTTCGCCGCTCTCGACCACGAGTTCGATGCGATGGAGGGCTCGGCGACGGGGCGCGGCGAGCCGGTCGTCGTCGACGGGCGGCGGATCGTCGAACGCCGCGAGGGGATCCGCTACGAGGGGCTCACGTGGTGATCGGTTCCGACGCTTGGGTTTATATATCGCGTTGACGATCCCACGGTCATGACGGCCCTCCAGTCCATCCGACCCGCAGCCAGCGGTATCGTCCGCAACCCGGTCCTCGTCGTGATCACGGCGCTGTTCGGGCTCTCCCAGCTGCCGAACCTGTTGGTTCAACCGACGCGTCCCGTGCTGGCGGCGGTCGTGTCGCTCGTGTCGACCGGCGTGTTGATCCTCGTCGTCCCGTTCTTCCAAGGCGGGCTCCTCGGGATGGCCAGCGAGGCGATCCGTGGGAAGACGAGCCTCTCGACGCTGATCGCCGAGGGGAAAGCGAACTACGTCCCGCTCCTACTCGCGTACTTCGTCCTGCTCGCGGTCAACGTCGTCTTCGCGTTCGTCGTGGTGTTCGCCGTCGTCATCGCCGTTATCGGGGTGTCCGTAGGTGGTGTCGGTGGAAGCGGTATCGCGGGTGGTGTCGACGTAGCAAGCGGCGTCGCGAGCGGCGGTGGCGTGACGCTGCTCGCCGTGATCGGCGTCGTTGCCGGCGGACTCGCGCTCGCGTACCTCCTCGTCACGTTCTTCGTCCAGTTCTACAGTCACGCGATCGTCCTTGACGATACGTCGCTCGTCGACGGGTTCCGTCGGAGCGTCGGCCTCGTCCGGTCGAACCTCCTCGGCGTGTTCGGGTACTCGCTCGTCCTGCTCGTCGGCGGCGTCGCGTTCGGGACGATCGGGGCGATCGGGGGGATAGTGAGCGCGGCTCGGGGGTCGGCGAGCCCGGAGCTCCCCGCGTCGCCGCTCGCGGACCTCGTCGCCGGCGTCGAGCCGACGCTCGGTATCCTGGTCGCGTTCGCGGCGGTGTACGTGCTCTCGACCGGGGTTTTCGGCGCGTTTTACGCCACGTACTCGGTGGCGTTCTACGAGTCGATACGGCCCGATTCGGTTCCCGAGGCGGCCGCGGAGGGGGCGGAGACGACCGCGGACACGACCGAGAGGACCGCGGATGCGAACTAAGAGGTAGAGCCCGTTCTTCCACGCCGCCCGCCGCCACCGCCACCCCTAATCCGCCAGCAGCCGTTCGATCGGTATGAACACGCAGGACGGCGGTCATTACGACGCGGCGGTGGACGCATTGGCGGCTCGCGAGTACGAGGCGGCCGGGAACCGATACACCCGCGGTGGGCGGCGCGTCCTCGCCGATCCGCGTCCGGAGATCGACCCGTTCGAACCCGACGAGAAGGGGTGGGTCGGACAGGGGCTCCAGCAGCTGCTCACGGCCGTGGTGGCGTATCGGGTGGCAGGGACGCCCCGCCGTGTCGCCCAGCGTGCCGTCGAAGGCATCGCGGCGAGTCGTGACCTCCAGAGCGTCCTCACCGCGCCGGGACAGGCCGCATGCCTGGCAGAGCTCGTCGCCGACTTCCGGGCCGCCGGGGGGCTCGATGGCGCAGCCGACGCGTACGACGACGCCGCGGAGCGATACCTCGCCGCCGGGGACGCGATCGAATCGCCGCAGGCGCTCGCGACGACGCCCCTGTTTGGCGCGGCAGCCGAGCCGATCAAACAGGTGGCTCGCGGGCAGGCGAACGGCGAGATCGCGATCAAGTGGGAAGACCTCCACGGGGCGGACCCCTCGCAGGCGGGCGAGTTCCTCGCACACCGTGCCCGGTACAAGAAGCAGCGGTTCGGCGGGCTCGTCGATGGGGCAGTCGCTGACGGCCACCTCGCGGCCCCGCGCGGAACGACGGAGTACGGCAACGAGACGCACCGCTGTCCGGCGTGTGGCTCGAACGACGTCAACTGGGCAGGCTCCGACGTGCTCTGTATGCGGTGTTCGACGCCGACCGAACGGGTGTGATCAGTCGTCGTCAGGCGGCGAGTCGCCGGCCCTCCCGTTCGAGCGAGAGGCCGTCACCGACCGATAGATGTCGAGGATCCGGTCCCCGATCCGGTCCCAGCTCACCTCCCTGACCGCCTCGCGACCGTTCGACCGCTCGCCGGCGTCGAGGACACGGGCGAGTCCCTCGACGAGCTCCGCCTCCGACTCGCCGACCGCCGAGGGGGCCACCCCCTCCAACCGCTCGCGGACGTCGCCGACGGCCGTCGAGACCACGGGGACGTTACACGCCATCGCCTCCTTGACCGTGTTCGGCGATCCCTCGTGGTCCGAGGTGAGGAGCACGGCGTCCGCGGCGTTCACGTAGTACGGGACCTCCTCGTGCGGGATATCGGAGATCGTGTGGAGGTCGACCGGCTCGCCGAGACGATCGGCGGCCGCCTCCACGACGCGCTCGGCGAGCGGGTAGTTCTTCCGTTCGTACGCCGGCGAGTACGGGAACAGCACCTGTTGTCGGTCGCGACCCCAGCCGACGCGCTCGCGCGCGTCCTCCCGGTCTATCGGGCGGAACCGATCGAGGTCGACGCCGCTCGGAAGGATATGGGCGTCCGGCCGTCCGAGCAGCTCGCGCATCTCCCGGCTCCGGACGGTCACGGCGTCACAGCGCCACGCACAGGCCTTCGTGACCGCGCCGTCGAAGCCGACGACGTCCGACCCCCACAGCGTCAACACCACCGGGAGCCGTCGCTGTGTCACCGCGAACGGGGCGGTCAGCCCGTAGTTCGCGTGGACGAGGTCGTACTCTCCCCGGCGGAGTTCGCGTCGGACCATCGGGAGGTACCGGAGGTACTCGCGGACTCCGCGCGTCTCGCCCATGTCCCCGTCTATCTGTTCCTGCCCGGGGACGACGAGGACGGTCGTCTCGACGCCTTTCCGTTCCAAGACGTCGATCTGCTGTCTGAAGAACACCTCCTCGGCGGTGACGAGGTGAAGGACGGAGAACATCGGGTCACTGCCGGCTCCGTCGCTCTCGCTGTCGGAGCCGTCGTTCATGTATCGGCCCCCGGATCCTCACGGAGCACGTCGCGGCGGACGAGTCCGTACAGATACCCGAACCCGACGGCGGCGGTGAACGCGAGTATCGCCACCGCCTCCTGTGCGGGCTCACTCGACCGTTCGGAGACCGTCCGTCGGGCGCGGTCCGGAAGCGCCCGGACGAACAGGTCCTTCAGGAAGGCGCTCTCGTTCCCCTGCGCGCCGGGGTACAGGAGGGCCATCACGCGCTTCGAGAACCCCTGCCAGAACGACCTGAAGAGGAGCCACCGAAATCGTCCCCGGTACTCGAACAGCGTGTGGTGGACGACGGCGTCCTCGACGTACACCACGCCCTGCCCGTACTCTTCTCGGATCCGGATCCCGACCGGTGCCTCGTGTGCCTGAACGTGCCTATCGCCCTTCCGGCCCGTGTTCACGTCGTACCCCCCCACGTCGAGGAACACGTCCCGGTCGTAGGAGACGTTGGACCCGTACCCGTTGCGGACGATCTCGCCGTCGGCCGCGAATCCGCGCTCCGTACAGCCGACGAGCCAGTAGAACTCTTCGGGAAAGAACGAGGGCTTTTCACCCACCCAGTCGGGGGCGACGTACCCCGCGACGGCGACCGCGTCGGTCCGTTCGTACGCGTCGACGTGCGTCTCGATCCAGTCGGGCTCCGCGACCCCGTCGTCGTCGATAAACGCGACGATATCGCCGGAGGCCAGCTCGGCACCTTTCGTGCGGCTGTAGGAGATCCCTCGGTTCTCCTCGTTGTCGTGGACGATCACGCCCTCCCGGCCGCCGAACTCCTCGACCGTTCGGTCGTACACCGCCGGGTTGCCGTCGATGACCAACACGACCTCTACGGGATCGTAGCGCTGTGCGAGCGCGCTTTCGACGGCCTCCGTGAAGACGTCGTATCGGTCCATCGTGTACGTACAGACGACGACGGAGACCTTCATTCGGGAACCGGTTTTTCACCCGGCCGAATAAGCGTTCTGACGAGTGGCCGCCTCCCGGTCGGGGCATCCGAATCCGGCGTGGTATAACAAGGCTTATGGAGGTTTTGGAAGTGTCATCGTGTAATGAGCCAGCGAACCGACGCCGACGCTGGAGACGGCGAGGACTCCCCCCTTGCCCTCCTCGAACGGTGGTATCACGTCCCGGCCCTCCTCGGGATACTGGTGGTCATGCTGTGGACCCGCGTCCAGTCGTACGGCAGTTTCATCGTCGACGGCGACGTGTACTTCCGCGGAAACGACCCATGGTATCACTACCGCGAGACGACGTATCTTCTGGAAAACTTCCCGAGCAGCATGGCGTTCGATCCGTGGACCGGGTTCCCCTTCGGCCGACACGTGGGGCAGTTCGGGACGCTCTGGGACTACATCACGGCCGTCTTCGTCTTCCTCGCGACGCCGATCACCGGCGGCGGCGAGGAGGGCGCGATGCGGGTGATGCTCCTCATGTCCGCGATCGTCGGGACCCTCGTCGCGATCCCGACGTACTTCATCGCGCGACGGTTCGTCGACCGGTTCGCCGCGGTCGCTGCGGTCGCCGTCCTCGCACTGCTCCCTGGGACGTTCTTCAGTTACACGCTCGTCGGGTTCAACGATCACCACGCGGGCGAGATGCTCTTCCAGACCGTCGCGGTCCTCGGGTTCCTCGTCGCGTTCGCGGTCGCGGAGCGGGAGAAACCCGTCTGGGAGCTCGTCGTCGACCGTGACTGGCCGGCGCTCAAACGACCGACCGCCTACGCGGCCGCCGCGGGCGTCGCGCTCGGGCTGTACATGTGGACGTGGCAGCCCGGCGTCCTCATGGTCGGCTTCACCGGCATCTTCCTCGCAGTGAAGATCACGAGCGACGTGTACCACGGCACGAGCCCGGATCCGATCGCCTTCGCGGGTGCGGTGTCGATGACCGTCGCCGGACTGATGCAGCTGGTCCCGCTCGACGAGTTCTCCTTCGGCGTCACCGATTACTCGCTCACGCAGGTCGTCCTTCCGCTCGGCGTCGCGCTCGGCGCGGTGTTCCTCGCGTGGCTCGCCCGGCAGTGGGAGGCGCGCGAGGAGCTCGAACTAGGGACGTATCCGCCCACGGTCGGCGGGCTGATCCTCGCGTCGGCGGCGATCGTCTGGCTCGCGATCCCCTCGCTGTGGTCGACGGTCACGAGCAACCTGTTGAACACGGTCGGGTTCAGCGCCCGCGACACCACGCGGACCATCGGCGAGGCCGCGCCGCCGCTGATGCGACAGGAGTTCGCGGACTTCGTCATCTCACAGTACGGCCTCGCCTTCCTCCTCGCGCTGGCCGCCGTCCTGTACGTCCTGCTCCGGCCGCTGATCCGGAGCGGCGAGGCGAACCACACGCTGTACGCGGTCGCCGCGTTCGCGGTCGTTGGCTCCATCTACGCGCTCCCCAGCCTCTACGACGCGATCGGCGGCCTCGTCGGCGTGAGCTGGCAGGTGGTCGGACTCGTGCTCGCCGCAGGGTTCCTCGTCGGCGCGACGTTCCTCGTCGAGTACGACACCGAGGAGCTGTACTTCGTCGTCTGGGCCGCGTTCATCGCGTCGATGGCGTTCACCCAGACCCGGTTCAATTACTACCTGGCGGTGATCGTCGCGATCGGCGCGGCGTACTTCCTCCAGCTGACGATCGACGCCCTCGACTTGGATCGCTCGCTCGACGAGCTCCGGGAGGTCGAGGGGTGGCAGGTGATGATCGCCGCCACGGTCGCGGTCGTGCTGATCGCTCCCCTCGTGTTCATGACCGGACCGGTGTGGGCCGTGGGGGCGGCGACGGGTCCGGGCGAGGTCGTCCAGTGGGACGAGAGCCTCCAGTGGATGAACGAGGAGACGCCCCACCCGGGCGAGCTCGAAGGTGCGGACGAACCGATGGAGCTGTACGGCACCTACGAGCGCCCCGCTGACGACGACTTCGACTATCCCGAGGGCGCGTACGGCGTCCAGTCGTGGTGGGACTACGGCCACTGGATCACCACCCGCGCGGAGCGGATACCGAACGCTAACCCGTTCCAACAGAACGCGGGCGAAGCCGCAAACTACCTGCTCGCGCCGGACGAGGAGCAGGCGGCGGAGGTGCTCGCTCGCCAGAGCGACGAGGGCGAGCGCACGCGGTACGTGATGGTCGACTGGGAGATGGTGACGCCGGGCGAGAAGTTCGGGGCCCCCGTCACGTTCTACGACGACGCCGCGCTCGAACAGGACGACGTCAACTGGCTGCTGTGGGAGCCCGTCGAGGGCGGCGCACAGCCGACGACCCAGATCAACACGCAGCGCTACTACGAGAGCCAGATGGTCCGGCTCTACGAGTACCACGGGAGCGCGGCAGACCCCGAACCCGTCGTCGTCAGCTGGGACGAACAGCAGTTCCAGGACGGTACGGGCGGTACCGTCGATCTCCGGACGTTCCCCGCGGACCCGGATCAGGAGCCGATCATGCAGTTCGATAGCCTCGAAGAGGCAGAGGCGTTCGCCGAGGACCAGGGCGAGACCGCCCAGCTCGGCGGCGTCGGCGCGAACCCGACCGAGCGCGTGGAGGCGCTCGAGAACTACCGGCTCGTCCACGCGACCGAGCCGACCGCCTTCCAGTCGCAGAGCTACCTCCAGCGGCTGATCCAGCAGCAGCAGGTCACCGGGCTGGGCGCGGACGAGCTGCGCCGGACCGAAGCCAACTGGGTCAAGACGTTCGAGCGCGTCCCCGGCGCGGCCGTCAACGGGTCCGGTGCCGAACCCGGCGAGGAGGTCGAAGCGACCGTCGAGATGTCGATGCCAGCGTCGAACGAGACGTTCGAGTACACGCAGTACGCGGAGGCGGACGCGAACGGCGAGTTCGAGCTCCACCTCCCCTACTCGACGACAGGGTACGAGGAGTTCGGCCCCGATGAGGGGTACACGAACACGAGCGTCCAAGCGACCGGGCCATACGAGCTGACGACCGAGCCCGTCACCGACGACGACCTCTACACGACCCAGCAAGTGGGCGAGCTCGACGTCACCGAGGGCCAAGTCGTCGGCGTCGACGACGAGACACTGACCGTCGAGCTCGACGAGGAGATCCTCGACTGTCCGGCGGGCGACCCCGAGTGCCCGATCGATGACGAGAACGGCGAAGAAGACGAGGCGGAAGGCACGAACGACGACGATAGCGCAACGATCGCGGGCCCGGACGTGTCCGCCGACGGCGACGTGCCCGCCGCCGCGAGCACGGTCGAGGCCTGAGCGATCGCGATGGCCGACGCCCGGGAGTGGCTGGCGCTGTACCTGAAGGGGCTGGCGATGGGGGCCGCCGACGCGGTTCCCGGCGTCTCGGGCGGCACGATCGCGCTCATCGTCGGGATCTACGAGCGGCTGATCACGGCGGTGACCGCGATCGATCCGGCGCGGATCCGCCGGATATGCTCCGGGGTCGTCCGGGGGAACCGACCCGACGCGCTCGCGGCGTTCCGGGAGGCCGACGGCGGGTTCCTCGTCGTGCTCCTCACGGGGATCCTCTCCGCGGTCGTCGCGGTGTTGCGTCTCGTTGAGGTCCTCCTCGTCTCGGTGCCCGTCGGGACCTACGGGTTCTTTTTCGGGCTCATCGGTGCCTCGGCGGTCGTCCTGTTCGGTGCGGTCGACGTGGGGACGCCGGGGCGGAAGGCGGCCGCGCTAACGGGGTTCCTCGTCGCCTTTCTCACCTCCGGCTACGCCGCGACCGCGCTCGGACACGCGCTCCCCGTGGTGTTCCTCTCGGGCGCGGTGGCGGTCAGCGCGATGGTGCTTCCGGGCGTGTCCGGCTCGCTGTTTCTGGTGATCCTCGGGCAGTACGAGTACATGACACGGTCACTGTCGGCGTTTCTCGACGGGGCCGCCGGCGTGCTGCTCGGAAACGGCGGCGACGAGCTCGTGACGGCGGCCCCGCCGGTCGTCACGTTCCTCGCCGGCGGCGTCGTGGGGGTGCTCACCGTCGCACACGCGGTCAGGTACGCGCTGAAACGGGCGCGGGCGGCGACGCTGGCGTTCCTCGTGAGCCTCGTCGTCGGCGCGCTCCGCGCGCCCGTCGTCGAAGTTTCCCTCCGGCTCGCCGAGTCGGGCGAGACGTGGGCGAGCGCCGCCCCCCGGTTCGCGGCCGCGGCGGTCGTCGGCGCGGCAGCCGTGCTCGTCGTCGACCGGTACGCCGGGGTCGTCGAGTACTGACCGGTCACTCGACGCGCGTCGACACCGCGATCCCCGACCCGACCGGGAGGATCGCCGTTTCGACCGCGTCGTTCGCACGGACTGCCTCGACGTACGTCCCGATCCCGTGTGTCTGCGCGTCCGCCTCGGTGGTCGGCAGCGGCCGCCCGTCCGCCGCGTGGTCGACCAGTCGCTCGAAGTCGATCGGTCCGCGAGCGATGTTGTCGGCGACGACGACGTCCCCGTGGCGGAGTTTCGGGAGGACCTCGCGGAACGCGTCGAGGTAGCGCGACTTCTGGTGGTCGATCAACACGACGTCGAAGGGACCGTCGTACCGGTCGATCGTTTCCATCGCGTCGCCGACCTCGAAAGTGACGGCGTCGTCGTAGCCGTACGACCGCGCGAGCTCGCGACCCCGTTCGGCCTCCTCGACATCGAACTCTGTACAGATCACCGCGTCGGCACCGCCCCGCAGGAACCACGTCGCCGAGTAGCCGAAGCCGGAGCCGAACTCGAACACCCGCTCCGCGTCGGTGAGCCTGGCGAGCAGTCGGAGGACCGCGCCCGCGTCCGGGCCGATGATCGGGAACTCCCACTCGTCGGCGAGCTCGGCCATCTCCGCTTGGACCGCAGTGTGTTCGGGTGCCGTCGCCGTCAGGAACCGTCGTCCACCCTCGGAGAGTACGTCCATGTCGTCGGGGTGACCGCCGTGACACTTGAACGTGACCGACAACGGTTAAGTCCCGGTCGGCCCATCGTGTTCGTAATGTTCGACCCCGAGGAACTGGCCGAGATCCGCGAGGCGAAGGCGTCCTGGGAGGAGGGGACGTACGGCGACACCGTCGAGCGATTCGGGGAGCGCGAGGCGGAGTTCACCACCGACACGGGCGGCCAGTCGGTCGACCCGCTGTACACCCCCGCGGATGTCGCGGACCACGACTACCGCGAGGACGCCGGGTTCCCCGGCGAGGAACCGTACACCCGCGGCGTCTACTCGACGATGCACCGCGGGCGGCTGTGGACGATGCGACAGTACGCCGGAATGGGAACTGCCGCCGAGACCAACAACCGGTTTCGCTACCTGATCGACGAGGGCTCTTCAGGGCTCTCGATGGCGTTCGACCTCCCGACGCAGATGGGGTACGACTCCGACGCCGCGATGGCCGAGGGCGAGGTCGGACGGTCCGGAGTCGCCATCGACACGTTGGATGACTTCGAGACGGTGTTCGAAGGGATCCCGCTCGACGAGGTGTCGACGTCGATGACGATCAACGCGCCGGCCAGCGTCCTGCTCGCGATGTACATCGCGATGGGCGACGAGCAGGGCGTCGACCGGACGGAGCTCCGCGGGACGATCCAAAACGACGTGATGAAGGAGTACATCGCGCGGAACCTCTACATCTACCCGCCGGAGCCGTCGATGCGGCTCATCACCGACATCTTCGAGTTCTGTGCGGCGGAGGTCCCCAACTTCAACACGATCTCCATCTCGGGGTACCACATCCGGGAAGCGGGATCGACAGCCGCCCAAGAGGTCGCGTTCACGCTCGGTAACGGGATCGAGTACGTGCAGGCGGCCGTCGACGCCGGGCTCGACGTGGACGAGTTCGCCCCGCAGCTCTCCTTTTTCTTCAACGCCCACAACAACGTCTTCGAGGAGGCCGCGAAGTTCCGGGCGGCTCGCCGGATGTGGGCCGAGATCATGGAGGAGCGGTTCGGCGCGGAGAACCCCAAATCCAAACAGCTGAAGTTCCACACCCAGACCGGCGGCTCCACATTGACGGCCCAGCAGATCGAGAACAACGTCGTCCGGGTGGCGTATCAGGCGCTCGCGGCGGTGCTCGGCGGGACCCAGAGCCTCCACACGAACGGGAAGGACGAGGCGCTCGCGCTACCCACCGAGAAGTCCGTCCGAACCGCGCTGCGGACACAGCAGATCCTCGCACACGAGTCGGGCGCGGCGGACACGATCGACCCGCTCGCCGGCAGCTACTACGTCGAGAGCCTCACCGACGGGGTCGAAGCGGACGCCTTCGAGATCCTGGAGGAGGTCGACGACCGCGGCGGGATGCTGGAAGCGGTCAAGAGCCAGTGGGTCCAACGGCAGATCCAAGACGTCGCCTTCGAGCGCCAGCAGGAGATCGAAGCGGGCGAGCGCGTGATCGTCGGCGTCAACGAGTTCCAAGTGGACGAGGAGCCGGAGATGGACTTAGAAGAGGTCGATCCCGAACAGGAGGCGGAACAGCGCGAGCGCTTACAGGAGATAAAAGCCGACCGCGACGGCGAGGCGGTCGACGCCGCGCTCGCGTCGCTCCGTGAGGCGGCCCGCGGCGACGAGAACGTCATGCCACACGTCGTCGACGCGGTGAAGGCGTACGCGACGGTTCAAGAGATAAGCGACGTGTTCCGCGACGAGTTCGGGGAGTACAAGCCGGGGCGGTAGCCGGTCACTCCTCCGAGCGGGTCGCTCACGGAGTGTCCCACGAAGATGGGGGCGGCTCCGACGACCTGTCGACGTGTGTGGTTATAAAGGCCCCGTGGCTCCGATGATGACCCATAGCCGGTCAGTGGCGACATATCAAGAGAGTATTATAATCGACCATCCGCGGTCGTGTCTGAGTGATGCCGTTACGGATCACAACAGGTGAGACGCTTCTCCCGATCGGTCAATACGCGGGATGTGCGTACCGCTTCTAGGGAGCAGCTGAACGGATCTCATTTATAAATAGACACCCGATTCAGATCTCGTGAGCGAGCCACGTGGCCGTTGCCTTCCAAGTTATCACGACGTCACGTCCCTCCACTAGGGCGAGTCGATCGGCACTGTCTTTCGTGACGAGTGCTCGAAAACCGGTCCCGTCGACATCGACACGGACGGTGAAAACCGTCTTTCCACGGTCGATCCCGTCGATCGTTCCGGAGAGGCGGTTCCTCGCACTCGTTGAATCGGGGTCGGGGTCCGCAGCCGGTTCGAGCACGGTGATCGAGTCCGCACCGATTCGGATCTGGACGTGATCACCAGGTTCGGCCCCGTCGTGAAGACCGCGGACTGTTCCGATCCCGGTCGTCACGTCCGCCAACTCGCCGGTAACAGTCTCGACCGTCCCCTCGAGAACGGTTTCGGGGACTCGTGCAGTCGCGGAGAGCACGACTTGGAGCCGCTCGTACTGGTTTACCAGCTGTATCGCGTTCTTCGTGAGTCGGCTCCCGCCGCCGTCACTCCCGCCGCGATACCGCTCGACGAGGTCGCCGAAGGCAGATTCGAGCGTTTCGATACGCGAGAGGTCCCGGGCACGCGAGCGGCCGAGGTTCGAGGAAGCCCTGGCGACCGATCCCGTCTCGCCGATCTCCCGGAGCAATACGACGTCACGCTCGGCGAACTCGACCCCGTTCCGAACCAGCGTCGCGCGTCCCTGCCCGCTCGTTTCGTCCATCGGTGAGGACTACTCGGGGAGGCGTTTAGGTTCTTGCCGTCGGATCGTCACGGCTCAATAGACGAGCTCTCCTTCGATGAACTTCCGGGCGCGGGGGTCCTCGGGCGTCGTGAACACCCGCTCGGCGGGGCCGACCTCGATGAGTCCCCCGTCGAGCATCACCGCCACTCGATCGGCGATACGCTCGGCCTGATTCATGTCGTGTGTGGCGACAGCGACGCCGAGCCCCCGCTTCCGGGCCGTCTCTATCGCCTCCTCGATGGCCGCCGTGTTTCGGGGATCGAGGTCCGACGTCGGTTCGTCCAACAGCAGGAAGTCGGGGTCGTAGGCGAGCGCGCGGGCGAACGCGACTCGCTGTGCCTCGCCGCCCGACAGTGAGGACGCCGACTGGGTCTCCGCGTCGGCGAGGCCGACGACCTTCAGGGCCTCCGTGATCTCGCGAGTCGTGTGCCCCCCGCGGAGCCGCGAGCACCACCGCAGGACCCGATCGCGCCAGTCGCGGCGGATATGCCGTCCGTACTCCACGTTCCGACGGACGGTCGCGTCGAAGAGGTTCGGCTCCTGAAACACCATCCCGATCCGGCGTCGGACAGCGAGGCGGTCACGCTCGGAGCGCGACCACACGTCGGTACCGTCCATCTCGACGGTCCCCGCGTCGGGCTGATAAAAGAGCGACAACAGTCGGAGGAGTGTGGTCTTTCCCGTCCCGGAGGGACCGATTATCGCCACGGTCTCTCCCGGATCGATCCCGAACGTCACACCGTCGAGAACGTCGGTGTCGGCGAAGCCGTGGCTGACGTTCCTGGCGGAGAGTCCCGCTTCGATTCGCTGTTCCGGCTCACGTTCCCGCTGGCGTTGCTGCATTAGAGACGACCCCCGCCGAGCCGTAGGACGATGGCGTTGATCGACAGGACGAGCACTACGAGGATCGCACCGAGGATCAGCGCCAACTCGAAGCGGCCCTGTCGAGCCTCGAGCTGGATCGCCGTCGTGAGCGTTCGGGTGATCGAGGTGCCGTCGGCACCGGCGATGTTCCCACCGACGATGAGCACCGATCCCACCTCGCTGATCGCGCGCCCGAGACCGGCGAGGACCCCGGTGACGATCCCGTAGCGGGCCTCCTTGATCGTCACGAGCGCGACGTCGACGCGAGTCCCACCCATCGCGTACGCGGCGTCACGGACCCCCTCCTCGACGCTGGTCACGGCGGCGAGGCTGACGCCCGTGATAACCGGCGTCGCGAGGACGAACTGTGACAATATCATCGCCTCCGTCGTGAACACGAGGTTCAGCGGCCCGAGCGGACCCTGATTCGAAACGGCGAAGAGGACGACTAAGCCGACGACGACGCTCGGGAACCCCATTCCCGTGTTGATGACGGCGACGAGGGATCCCCTCCCGGGGAACTCCGAGAAGCCGACGAGCATCGCGATCGGCAGACTCACCAACGTGCTGATCAGGACGGCCGTAAGGCTCACGTACAGCGAGACGGCGATGATGCTCTCGACGTAGTTCCGCTCGAAGGGGAACTCGACAAAGAGCGGAACGGAGGGGTCCACGAGTCCCGGGACGGACGAAACGAACTCGATCATGGCCGGATGTCACTCCTCGTCCGGTGACCAGTCCTCGGGCACGTACTGCCGGAAGTTCGGGTCTTCCGAGACCGCCTCGGGGAAGAACAGCTGCTCACCCTCAACGGTGTACTCTTCGATGATTTCCTGCCCTTCATGCGAGGTAAGGAACCCGATGTAGGCCATCGCGAGGTCGTAGTTGACGTTCTCGTGGACGCCGGGGTCCACCGCGACGATGCCGTACGGGTTAGCGAGGAGCTCCGGCCCGCCCTCGATCGGGCCCTCAACCCGGATCTCGATGTCGAGTTCGGATTGCTGAGAAATGAACGTGCCACGGTCCGAGAGGGTGTAGGCGGGCGTCTGGTCGGCCTGATTCAGCACCTCACCCATCCCGGACCCGGCTTCGCGGTACCACTCGCCGCCGGGATCGACATCCGACGCGTCCCAGATGGCCAGCTCCTTCGCGTGCGTGCCGGAGTTGTCGCCGCGTGAGACGAAGGTGGCCTCCGCATCGGCGATGGCCCGGAACGCCTCGGTCACCTCGTCCATGCCGTCGATCCCGGCGGGATCGTCGTCGGGCCCGACGACGACGAAGTCGTTGAACATCAGATCGCGGCGGTTGATGCCGTGTCCCTCCCTGAGGAACTCGTCTTCGAGCGAGCGGGCGTGGACCATGACGACGTCCGAGTCGCCGGCCCTTCCGGTCTCCAGTGCCGCTCCAGTTCCTCGCGCGATGGCCTGGACTTCGACCCCGTACCGGGCTTCGAACGCGGCGTTCACCTCGTCCAGCAGCCCCGTGTCGTAGGTGCTTGTCGTCGTCGTGAGCGTAAGCGTCTCGTCGAGGATCGCTGCTTCGTCTCCCCCGCCATCATCGGCACACCCGGCGAGAGCCGCAGCCGTCCCGCCGACGGTTGCGGCGAGGAACGCTCTGCGTTGAATCATTGATGATACAACGATCCCGGGCTACGCACTTATCCATTTCGACGTTTACGTAACCGGGTGCGGTTATACTATCGGAGCCGAACCGCGGTCCCGTACGCGAGTATCTCCGCGCCGCTGTCGGCGATCGATGACGTCGTAAAGCGCACGTTGACGACCGCGTCGGCGTTAAGCGCTTCCGCTTCCTCGACCATCCGCGCTTGAGCCTCGTCACGGGCGTCGGTCATCAGCTCCGTGTACCCTTTCAGTTCCCCACCCGCGAGGTTGCGGAGGCCCTGCGTGAAGTCCCGACCGACGTTCCGCGCGCGAACCGTGTTGCCGCGAACGACACCCAGCGTCTCGACGACCTCGCTGCCCGCGACACTGTCAGTGTTGGAGAGCTCCATATCCATACATTGGCGGTAGAGTACTTAACTAATGACGACGATAGACGAACGGGGTAAGTGCAGGGCGGACCACCAGTGCGACACGGTTTTTACTCGGTGATGAGTTCATCCGGTATGTCCGAGCCGTCGGTTCACGTCGGGGTCCTCCACGAAGGGGGGCGCTCACCGGAACAGGAGGCCGCGATCGAGTGGCTCCGCGACCACGGCGTCAGCCACGAGCTCCTCAACGCCGCCGAGACGGAGACCGTTCCGGAGGCGGTCGACGTCTGCTGGTGGCACCGCGTTGCCCCGTTGGAAGGGCCGTCGCCGCTCGAAACCGCCCGGCCCGCGATCGAGGCGTTCCTCGCCGACGGCGGCGGGCTGTTGTTGTCGCTTCGGGCGATGGCCGCGGTCGACGACCTGTCCGTCGAGAGCGTCCCGCCGGATACGGTGCTCGACGAGGCGGTCACCGAGTCCACTGGCCTCCTCTGGCGGTCGGTGTACGAGGACCACCCGAGTGTAACGGCCTTGGACGGGCTCCGCCACCCGCTCCGCGATCACGGGACGGCCCCGGCGGTGCAATACGAGGCCGTGCTCCCCGAGCGGGGCGAGGTGCTCGCCTCGACCGTCCATGGCGACGACGACGATCCCGGCCGGATGACGGTCGTCTCGTGGAGCGTCGAGGATCGCGGAGCCAACGAAGCCGGAAACGACGGCGGCGTCCTCGGTGTCGGTGCCCCGATCACGTTCGACGGAACACTCGCGCCCGACGAGGGACGCGCGGCGGCGCTCGCCGAGACCCGCGACGGGTTCCTCACTGGCTGTCTCCGTGGGCTGGCCGCCGGCGACGCTACCCCTCCCAGACCGACCACACCCGAGGCGCTCCGCGCGCTCCGCGAGCGCGTCCCCGACGAACGGGACCGACCGGCGTACCACCTCACGGCCCCGGCGAACTGGCTGAACGACCCGAACGGACTCACGACGTGGAACGGGCAATACCACGTCTTCTATCAGTACAACCCGGCCGGCCCGTTCCACAACACGATCCACTGGGGGCACGCGGTCAGCGACGACCTCGTGACGTGGACCGACGAACCGGTCGCGCTCGCGCCCTCTCCGGACGGTCCCGACCGCGACGGCTGCTGGTCCGGGTGTGCCGTCGACGACGACGGCGTCGCGACGATCGTGTACACCGGCGGCCGGGATCGCGACCAGCTCCCCTGCTTGGCCACGACGGACGATCCCGCCCTTAGGCGGTGGGACAAGGACCCATCGAACCCGGTGATCGAGTCGCCGCCGGACGACTTGGATCTCCTCGAGACGGAGCACTGGCGCGCGGAGTTCCGCGACCACTGTATCTGGCGCGACGACGGGACGTGGTACCAGCTCATCGGGACGGGGCTCGCGGACGGTCGCGGCGCGGTGCTTCTGTACACCGCTACCGACCTCCGAGAGTGGACGTACGAGGGGCCGGTGTTGACCGGGCCGCCCGCCTCGGGCACGGTGTGGGAGTGCCCGGAGCTGCTCGACCTCGGCGACGAGCAGCTGCTCCACGTCTCCGACTACGAGAACGTCGTCTACTTTCTGGGCCAGTTCGAGAACGGTACGTTCGAGCCCGAGCGGCAGGGACTACTCGACCACGGCGACTTCTACGCGCCCCAGTCGCTCCGCGACGGCGACCGAACGCTCACCTGGGGGTGGGTCCCGGAGGCTCGCGATCCGGACGCCCAGTGGGACGCCGGCTGGTCCGGCGCCCTCTCGCTCCCGCGGGAGATAACGACCGACGAAGCGGGGCGGCTGCGTCAACGCCCCGCGACCGAGCTCACGGAGCTCAGGGAGGACCGACTGGAAACCGCGGACGCGTTTGCCCTCGCGGACGGCGAACGACGGTCCCTCGACGCGGCGGGCGCGACGCTGGAGCTGTCGCTCGATATCGCGATCGACGACGCCGAAAGCGTCACGCTCTCGGTCCACGAGACGCCGGACCGGGCCGAACACACCCGGATCCGGTACACGCACGCCGGCGACCTGATCGTCGAGCGCGACGACGCGAGCGAGGACCACCGATCGACGGGGCACCCCCAAGAGATGCCGGTTCCGCCGTACGACGAGCCGCTGTCGCTGCGGGTGTTCGTCGATCGGTCGGTGATCGAGATCTATGCCAACGAGCGCCACTGTCTGACGACCAGGGTGTATCCCACCCGCGAAGACGCAGTCGGGGTCTCGATGAGTGCGGAAGGGGGCCGCGCGAGCGTCGGATCGCTCTCGGCGTGGAAGCTCGGCGGGATCATGCGTTGACATTAGCTCCTCGGTGACGGCGACTCCGTCTCCGGCGGTACCGGCCGTGGATCGGCCGAATCACCCTGTTCGACCGCGTAGTCTTCAGGTTCGGCCGGGTCGAGCTACTGATACCCGCCGTATCCCTCGCGTTCGCCCCAGCCACCTCGGTCGCGAGTGTCACCGAGGTCGGGGACGGCATTCCGCCGATTCGGAGGCGAGAGCTCCTCGTCGGCTCGAGGGATCCGCCAGTGGGCCAGCTCGCCCGTGATCCGCGTCCGGTTACCGTCGACAGCGAGCCGGAGTGTCGGTGCGAGCGTTCCCCCGAATCGGTCACGCTGTTCGGCCGCTGGCAACTCCGCGACCTCGTCGAGCGACTCGCCGGCGAAGTCGTGGTAGTTGAGGAAGCTCTGGACCAACACCTCCTCGGCGTGTGGGAACGCCATCCAGGAGTACGCCTGATACGGCGCGTCCGGTGGGTTCGTGACCACCAGCCCGGAGCCGTTTAGCGGCTGGTACTCCCCGCGGAGGGTGTCGGAGACGAACCCGTAGAGGGCGTCATACCCCGAGACGCCGGGCGCGAACGTGTGGAAATGGCTGGAGACGAACAGGTAGTACCGGTCGTCGTGAACGACGACGTGCGGCCGTTCGAGCTCCTGGTTGACGCCGATCGCGTCCAGTAACGGCGGCTGCAGCTCCCACGAGAGCGGGTCACCCGTTGCCGAGACGGCGACCCCGACGCAGCCGTTGAACTCCCGCGCGGCAGGATCTATCGAGGGTTCGTCCCCGATATCGGCGTCGGTGACGGGGGCGTTGGCCTCGAACAGGAGGTACGTCTCCCCGGTCGCGGGATCCTCGAAAAACCACGGGTCACGGAAGGTGTAGATCATCCCTTCCGACTGGTCGCTGGTCTCGTACCAGTCGCCGTCGGGCCGTAACAACACCTCGTGGGTCCACGGTCCGTCGACGTGTACCCCGTCCGCGTCCGCGACGACGGTTCCCCCGTGGGCGACGGCGATCCGCTGGGTGTACGTCATCTCGTCGGCGTCGTCGTCGCCGGCGGCGGTGTAGTACAGGTACACCGAGCCGTCGTCGTACAGCGCGGAGCCGGCCCACTGTCGTTGGCCGAGCGCGTCGCCGTCGAAAACCGGTCCGCCGTCGTGCCACGTCCGGCCGTCCGCCGAGTAGAAACACCGGATCTCCGCGACGTCGTGTCGCTCGCCAGGCAGGAGCTCCCGGGTCGCCGTGAGCGAGAACGCGACCTGCCAGCCGTCGATCGTCGCGATTTCCCCGTTCCGTCCCCGGAGAAGCCACGTGTCCCAGACGTACACGTCCGATGCGGGGTCGGCCGATGTGGAATCGTCGGCCGGTGGCGACGTCGGCGACGCGACGGTGTCAACCGTCCGTTCTATCCCCGCTACGTGTTCCCGGCGCCATCGAGAACGCTCGCCGTCCGGGTTCGCTCCGGGCGTATTCGTCATATGGACGTTACTCACACCCGAGAGTAAAAGCGTTCAGCTTCGCCCACGCTCGACGATCGGAACCCGTCTCGGTCGCTACACCGAAGCATGGAGATAGAGGGTTTCAGCCACTAACGAACCGTATCCGTGCCGATCCGCCATCGTTCGTCCCGCCGCGTCGTCCCCTGAATGATTATAAATACTTTTTATGTCCGGCACCCCCATGTTCGATAATGTCGAACAGCCACCAGACCCCGCCTGCTCGGTGTCCCGGCCGTACCGCTTGTGGTCGGGTACCCGTTCCCCTCCGGAGGTAACCGCGTGGACCGATCGGAGCTCATCGCGGTGCTCGAGGACGCGGGACTCTCGCCGTATCAGGCCGACGCGTACGTCGCGGTGTTGGAGCTCGGTTCCGCCCCCGCGACGACCATCGCCGACCGGAGCAGCGTCCCGGATCAACGCATCTACGACGTGTTGCGAGACCTCGAGGACGAGGGATACGTCGAGATATACGAACAGGAGTCGCTGTACGCCCGGGCGTTCAGCCTGGACGACGTGATCGGCGACCTCCAATCGCGGGCCGAACGGTTCACGACGGCGGCCTCGGAGATCGAGCGCCGCTGGACGGAACCCGAGCTCGAAGCCTCGGCGGTCAGCATCGTCAAGCAGTTCGAGACGGTGTTGAAGAACGCCCAAGAAGCGATCCGCGAGGCTGACTCCCAAGTCCAACTGTCGCTCGATCTCGACCACTACGACCGGTTCGCGCCGGACCTCGCGGCGGCGCTCGCCGACGGCGTCCAGGTCAACCTCTCCTTGCACACCGGCGACCCGAAGGATCTCCCCGACGCCGACGAGCTCGCGACCGTCTGTACGGAGGCCCGCTACCGTCGGCTTCCGTCGCCGTTCGTCGCGATCATCGACCGCACGAAGACGTGTTTCGCGCCCCATGCGGGGTCGACGAACGAGTACGGCGTGCTCGTCGACGACCGGACGCACACGTACGTCTTCCACTGGTTCTTCCTCACCACGCAGTGGGACGTCTGGGAACAAGTGTACGCCGACGTCGACGACACCCCGCCGATCGAGTACGCCGACATCCGCTACTGCGTGCAGGACGTCCTCCCGTTGCTCGAAGAGGGAGCCACGGTCACGGTGCGGATCGTCGGGGCGGACACCGATACAGGGGAGAAACGAGTCGTCGACGGGACCGTCCGTGACGTGCTCCTCACCGACACCGACTCCCCCCGTGACCTCGGGTCGATCGCGAGCTACGGCGGTCAGGTCGCCCTCATCGTCGACACCGAAGAGGGGCCGATCGAGGTTGGCGGCTGGGGGGCGATGATCGAGGAGATCGAAGCCCACCGTCTCACCGTCCTCTCGATCGACCAATAGCACGAGCCTCGGGGGGTATCGGTCGGTGTCGACGGAGCGAGCGGTTCCCGTCCTGAACCGTCTCTACTATATAACCTGACTCGGTACCACGACACATGAGCCGATCAGACACCACTAATGTGGTTAGCGATCCGGCGTGGTGGAAGGAGGCCGTGATCTACCAGATATATCCGCGCAGCTTCAACGACACCGACGGCGACGGGCTCGGCGACATTCCAGGGATCGTCGAGAAGGTCGAGTACCTCGACTACCTCGGCGTCGACTGCGTCTGGTTGAACCCGGTGTACGAGTCGCCCGACGTCGACAACGGGTACGACGTCGCCGATTACCGCGCCATCGACCCGGCGTACGGTTCGATGGATGACTGGGAGCGGCTGGTGTCGGAGCTCCACGACCGCGACATCCGGATCGTGATGGATCTCGTGTTGAACCACACGTCCGATCAACACGCCTGGTTCCAGCGCTCGCGAGCGGGAGAAGGGGAGTACGCCGACTATTACATCTGGCGTGACGGTCCGGAAGGCCCGAGCGCTGCGGCCGACGAGACGGAGCCGGACACCGCGAGCGACAGGGACGAGCCGAACACTTTGCGCGATGGGGACCAGTACCCGAACAACTGGGAGTCGTACTTCGAAGGGCCGGCGTGGAGCTACGACGAGGAGCGCGAATCGTACCACCTCCACCTCTTCGCGTCTGAACAGCCGGATCTCAACTGGGAGAACCCGACCGTCCGCGAGGAGTTGTACGATATCGTTCAGTGGTGGCTCGAACGCGACATCGACGGGTTCCGTCTCGACGTGATCAACCTGATCTCCAAAGTCGAGGGGTTACCGGACGGCGATCCCGAGAGCGACTTCCTCGTCGGGTCCGAACAGTTCGTCAACGGCCCCAGAATGCACGAGTTCTTCGACGAGCTGGCGGCAAAGGGGTTCGGCGATCGCCGGGAAGAGACTGTCTCGATCGGGGAGTGTTCCGAGATCGACCCCGAGACCGCGATCGACGTGACCGGTCGAGAGTCGAACGCCATCGACATGACGATCTTCTTCGAGCACATGAACCTCGATCGCCACGACCGGTGGGAGCCCCGCGAGTGGACGCTCCCGGAGCTCAAATCGGTAATGGCCGAGTGGCAGGCGGCGGTCGACCGCGGCGCGTGGGTCAGTCTCTACCACAGCAACCACGACCAGCCTCGCGGGCTCTCGCGGTTCGGCGACGAGCGGTTCCGCTACGAGTCGGCAACGATGCTCGCGACCTGTATCCACGGGCACCGGGGGACGCCGTTCGTCTATCAGGGCGAAGAGATCGGGATGAGCAACGTCAGCTTCGAGTCACCGACGGATCTCCGGGACGTCTGGGCACGCAACTACTGGGACCGTCGACGGGAAGCGGGCGAACCGTTCGACGCCGTTCGCCCCCGGCTCGAACGGTTCAGTCGGGACCACGCCCGAACGCCGATGCAGTGGAGCGACGACGAGCACGCCGGCTTCACCGAGGGGGAGCCGTGGATCCCCGTCGCCGATGACCACACGGAAGTGAACGTCGAGGCGCAGATCGGTGCCG
Source organism: Halorubrum tibetense (assembly GCF_055396225.1). NCBI lineage: Archaea > Methanobacteriati > Methanobacteriota > Halobacteria > Halobacteriales > Haloferacaceae > Halorubrum > Halorubrum tibetense. The sequence continues at coordinate 2,420,900 of NZ_AP043742.1, read as the reverse complement.
ACCGCTCGGTGCTGGAGTACTACCGGGAGCTGATCACGCTCCGCGACGTCGACGACGTGCTGGTGTACGGTGACTTCGAACTACTCGCACCCGAACACGAGACGGTGTACGCGATCCGCCGGACGCTGGACGGCGCGGACCACGAGCTGGTGGTCCTGTGTAACTTCTCGGCGTCGAGGACGGCGTTCGAGACGCCGGAGGCGGTTCCGACCGCCGACGCCACGGTCGCGCTCGCGAACCGGGCGGATCCGCCAATGCATCCTCGGCGTGTCGAGCTCGACCCGTACGAATCGGTTATCTATCGGGTTCCGACCTCGTAGCGACAGGTACGGGAGAAACAGGAATACAAGCAGAAACGGGAACGGGAAGCGGACGGAAACCGAGATCCGGGCTACGCCAGTTCGTGCCGGATCGCGTCGCCGCTCGCCGTATCGAAGAGGTGGACGTTCGTGCGGTCGAGCACGATCTCGACGTCGTCGCCCTCCTGGATCGTGGTGTCCGGCGGGAGGTTGATCAACAGCTGTCCCTCGCCACGGCCCTCGGCGCTGGCCTCGACGCTTTCGTCGGACAGCAGGTACGCGAACACCTTATCGCCCATCGGCTCGATGACGTCGACGATCGCCTCGAGCGGGCGCGTCGGCTCCTCCGCCTTGTCGCGTTCGGCGGCGAGATGGATGTTCTCCGGTCGGACACCGACGGTCACGTCCTGTCCCACGTCGACCCCCTGGATGTCGGGGTCGAACGAGAGGTCGGTGTAACGGGATTCGAACCCGTCCGTCGTCACCTGCCCCTCGATGAAGTTCATCGCTGGCGACCCGATGAAGCCGGCGACGAACAGGTTGTCCGGCTCGTTGTAACACTTCAGCGGCGGGTCGACCTGCTGGAGCTCGCCCGAGTCGATCACGGCGATCCGGTCGGACATCGTCATCGCTTGCGCCTGGTCGTGGGTGACGTAGATGATGGTGGTGTCGAGCTTACGGTGGAGCCGCTGGAGCTGCGTCCGCATGTGGACCTTCAGCTCGGCGTCGAGGTTCGCAAGCGGCTCGTCCATCAGGAACACCTCCGGCTCCCGGACGATCGCTCTGGCGATCGCGACGCGCTGGCGCTGGCCGCCGGACATCTCCTCGGGCATCCGGTCCATCATCCCCCCGAGCTGGACGACGTCGGCCGCCTCCTCGACCCGGCGGTCGACCTCCTCCTGGTCGTACTTCCGCAAGCGGAGCCCGAAGGAGATGTTGTCGTACACGTCCATGTGGGGGAACAGCGCGATGTTCTGGAACACCATCGATATCCCCCGGTCTTTCGGCGGGAGGTTCGTCACGTCCCGCCCGCCGATCTCGACCGATCCCTCAGTGGGGATCGTGAGCCCGGCGATCGTCTGCATGGTCGTCGACTTGCCGCACCCGGAGGGGCCGACGAAGGTAACGAACTCCCCGTCGTTGATCTCCAGGTTCATGTCGTCGACCGCGATCTCGTCCCCGTACCGTTTCGTGATGCCGTTTAGTGTGACTGATGCCATTGATTTACTCCTTGAGTGCGCCCGCGGTGAGTCCGCTCACGATCTTCTCCTGTGCCACGATCACCAGTATCGCGACGGGTAACACCGCGACGATACTGGCGGCCGCCATGAGGTTGAACAGCACTTCGAACTCCCCCTGGAACCGGAGGACGCCCTCCAGCATCGGTGCCCAGTTCTCCGGGCTGCCGTCCGTCATCAGCGAGGAGAAGAAGTACTCGTTGTACACCGAGATGAACGTCAACACGCCGGCGGTCGCGACGCCGGGTGCCGACAGCGGCACGATCACCCGGAACAGCGCGCCGAGCCGGGTCGTCCCCTCGACGCGTGCCGCGTCCTCCAACCCGTCGGGGATCTGTGCGTAGAACGTCATGAGGATGAAGATCGACAGCGGCAGGAAGATCGCCGACAGCGGGATGAAGATGGCGTGTGGCGTGTTGTACAGCGATCCGTCCTGCATCAGCGGTCGCAGGACGTCGATGTTCGTGTTGAACAGCCGGTTTAGCGGCACGAAGAAGGCCGCGGGCGGGAAGAAGGACGTAACGAGGACGCCCAACAGCAACACGTTCTTTCCGCGGAACCGGAGCCGGCCGAACACGTAGCCGGCGAGGCTCGCAACGAGCAACACCGCGACCGTCGCCACCGTCGCGATCAGGAAGCTGTTGAACACGTACCGGTGGAACGGGAGCCGCTGGAAGATCTCGACGAACGCGAGCACGTTGATATCCGCCGGCAGTCCGGTCGGATACCCGAGCGTCGCGTCGATCAGGGGTAGGTCGACCTCCCCTCGTGGCGTCCCGCCGGGAGTGAGCACGCCGGTGCTGCCGAGCTGTGCTCGGGGCGTGAGCGCCACCATGAACAGCCAGTAGAACGGGAACAGCGTGGTGACGAGGAAGAACACCGTCGCCGTGTAGAACGCTGCCTTGTACGCACGGTCCGGATTCGAGATCATCCGCGCGGCCCACGCCTCGACCACGCCGCGGTCGAGATCCGGCTCCTCGGCGCGCCCCATCTCGCCCAGCTCGACGTCGTCGCGTCCGCTCATCAGAGACCACCCTCCGTGTCACGGAGCCCGATCAAGTAGACGGCGACGAACACGCCGATCACGACCGCGGTGAGGAACGCGACCGCGGAGGCGGTCGCCCATCGTCGGGTCTGGTTGAGCGAGATGATCACGAGACAGGTCAACGACGGAACCGTCTGACAGCCAGCGGTCGCGTCGATGAGCCCGTAGATCCGCATCGCGTCCATCGTCCGGAACAGCATCGCGACGATGAGCGCCGGGGCGACAAGCGGCAGCGTGATGTACTTGAACCGCTGCCACGGCGACGCCCCCGACACCTTCGCGACGTCGTAGAGCCCGCGATCGATGCTCTGGAGTCCGGCGAGGATCAGCAGTGCCATGAACGCCGCCGTCTTCCAGATGTCGGCGACCAACACGATCAGGAACGAGTCGGAGCTGCTCGCCAGCGGGTTGTCGCCGAACACGCCGAGCCACTGCATGAAGTCGGCACCGAACCCGATGGTCGGGTTGAACAGCAGGAAGAAGATCATTCCCTGAATGACGATGGGGATGGCCCACGGGATGATGATCGCGACCCGGACCCACCGACGACCGTAGAACTCCTTGTCGATCACGAGCGCCTGCCCGAAGCCGATCAGGGTCTCGAAGAGGACGCTGATGATCGCGAACGCGAGCGTCACCAGCAGCGCCTGCCGGAAGAACGGAGTCCCGAGCTCGATGAACGGGAACCCGCTCGTGAACGCGACATCGACGAACTGTCGTGGGACGCGTGCCGACCCCGTCAGCAGGTCGACGTAGTTGTCCAACCCGACGAACGCGCCGAACGGGTCGGCCTGATCGACCTCGTCGCGGAGCAGCGAGAACCGGAACGTTTGTATCAGCGGATAGAACGCGATCGCCGCGAGCAGCAGGAACGCCGGAAGCAGCAGGACGTAGGCGTACACCTGTTCGGTCTGCGTCTCGAGCCAGTTGAGCGGCCGTGCGAGCAGACGCGTTCCGGTCTCACCACCCCCCGCCCCGCCAGATCCCGTGTCTGATGACATCCCCGTTCACCCGGGTTACTGCTGTTCCGCCTGTTCGAGCGCGCTCTCGAGGTCCGACATCGCTTCCTCGGGAGTCTTTTCACCCGTGTACGCGTCGTGGATCTCCGAGGAGATCAGCGGCGACTGCTCCGGCCACGCGGTCGTCACGGGCCGTGCGACCGTGTTCTCGCCCGCGACCGCGATCGTGTCGAGGAAGCGTCCGAGGTTGTCCAACGCGTCGGGGTCCGCACCCTGAGTCACCGACGGGTCCGGGGGGATGTACCCGCCCTCCTCGAAGTTCGTGAGCATCACGTTCTCGTTCGCGAACGCCTCGAGGACCTGAAGCGACTCGTCCAGCCGCGGCGTGTTCGGATTGACAGTGAGATGCCAGCCGCCGAGCGCGTGCTGAGTGCCGCCGGTGCCCGCGTGCGCACCCTCACCCTCCTCGACGCCGTACGGCATCGGCATGACCGCGTGGTCCTCGAAGTCGAAGGCGGCGTCGGTCGCATTGATCGGGATGACGTACGGCCAGTTGCGATGGAAGATCGCGTTACCGCCGGTGAACGGCTCGCGCGACGGCTCCTCGGTGAACTCGACGAGGTCCGAGGTCGTGATCTGCGGGAAGTCCGGATGCGCGTCCTCCGCGTCGGGGCCGTACATGAACGACCGCATCATCCGGAGCGTCTCGTGGACGGGTTCCTCGTCGACCGTGATGGGTCGGTCGCCGACCGGCCCGAAGAGGTTCTCATGGTCGCCGAAGTACGCACCTCCCATCGACGTCATGATCTCGTTGAACGCACAACAGGAGGTCCCCTCGTAGTTGTCACCCTGCGTCGTGAAACCGTACTCCATGTCGGGGTTCTGGTCCCAGACGTCGGCGACGACCTCGGCGAACTCCTGCCAAGACATCGGCTCCGTGGCCCAGTTCTCGCCGTCCGGGTCGTATCCCGCCTCCTCGACGAGGTCCTTGCGGTAGTGGATCATCGGGTAGTCCGGGAACAGGGGGAGCCCGTACAGGTCGCCGGTCTCCGGGTGGCTCGCGGTGTCAACGGCCGCCGAGAGGTAGCTGTCCTGGACGTAGTCGACGGTGTCCGAGGAGAGCTCCTCGCTGAGGTTGACGAGCTGCTCGCGGACGACGAACGGGATCGTCCAACCCGAGTCCATCATGAAGATGTCCGGCCGGGAACGCCCCGCGTCGAGCGCGGACGTGAAGTCCGCCTGCCGTGCACCCGTCTCGAAGTCGCCGGAGAGGATGTCGACCTCGATATCCTCGTCGAGGCCGGCGTCGTACAGCGCCTGGATGACATCGTCCTCGATGTCGGTCCATTCGCCGTCCATCGTGATCTGGACTGCCTCGTCGTCGTCACCAAGACAGCCAGCGACGCCGGCCGTCACGCCGGCGACACCGGTTGCTTGCATGAACCGTCTTCGCGAGACGCTCCGCGACCCCTCTGTGTGATCGTTTTCGGTATTACTCATCACGGGTGTTGTTACAGATTACCCCCACATATAATCATGGGATTAATTCAAACAGACGATCCCGACAAACAGCCTCAACGACGGATCGGGACGGCCGGAGTTGCTTGAGCGCCACAGGGAGTATGCTCGTTCGTTACGACTCCGTCGACGGGACACACCCGGGATCACCCGGGGACGTCGACCGCCCCTCGACTGCGGTTATCGCCCTTTCGGGGGTTTGAATAGCACCCATAGCCAGTACCCAATCGAACGAGCCTCATGGATCTCCGAAACGATGGGTAATCGCACGCGTCGGCTTCTCGGGTCGGTAGAGCAGGTGTTCTTCGGCGGGATGGAGCTCGCGGTGCTCTCTTCACCGGCGTTCGCGGCGTTGCTTGTGCTTCAGGAACGGTATCCGGACGCGATCCCGATCGCCGGACTCCTCGCGATCGCCACCGGGAGCGTCGCGATCGCCGCTCTCCGAACGAAGACGGTCGATACCGGCATGTGGCCACGTCGGTCGGAGCTGACGTCGATCCCCCTCCGCGTCGGCTACTTCAGCGTGCTGTTCCTCGCGGCGACCCTCGGCGTCGCCGCCGTCGCGATCGAGCTCGGCACGCTCTGGGTGGCGCTCGCTGGCGGGGTCGTCCAGCCGCTCGGTCTCGCGGCGTTCCCGCGCGTGTATCGTGCCGTCTACGGGGACCCGCTGCGGAAGCCCGCAGCGCGGATGTGACCGACCGGAACTCGATACCGAAGCCGCTGTCGCACACGTATTTATACGGTCCAGGTCGTCTATCTCATCCGTGTTCCGCTCCCTGATCGACCGCGACCGAGACGAAGGGCTCGACGACGCCATCGAGTCGCTTCGCGACCGCGTCGGGGTACTTGACGACGCCATCGAACCGCTTCGCCGATCGGCGTACACCGGCGAGAACCGATGTATCCCGTGTACGGCCCTCAACTCGGTTCTCGTCCTCGTCGCCGTTGCGGCCGCGTCGCGGCGTGACCGACGGCTCGGCGTCGTGATCGGCGCGATCGGCGCGCTCTCGATCTGGCTCCGCGGGTACGTCGTTCCCGGGACCCCCCGATTCGCTCCGCGACTCGCCGAGCCGCTGCCGGTCGAGTTCGGACACGGCCCGGCAGCAGGCGATTCGGACTCGATCGCGCTAACGCCGGACCGGGGCATCGACCCGGAGACAGTGTTCGAGACGCTCCTTGAGGCCGGCGTCGTCGTCGCAGACGGGGACAGGCTCGTCCTCGCGGACGGGTTCTACGACGCGTGGCTCGATCGGATGGCGGAGCTCCGGGCGCTCTCCGGTCCCGAGCTCGCCGCTCGGACGGCGGCAGCCTCGTTCTCGGACGTCGAGGGATCAGCTCACGGCGACCGTGTGCTTCTCGCCGGGGACAGCGACGCCTGGCTGGACCGCGCGGTCGCGATCGCCGAGGCCGCCGCCGTCGAGACGCTCCGGAACAACGGGGTGCCGGAAGCGGTCGCGCCGGCGGCCGCCCGCCCCCTCCGAGAGTTCCTCGACACGTGTCCGGCGTGTGGGGGGTCGGTCGTTGAGACGACGTTCCAGCGATGTTGTGGCGGGCCCGGCGCGCCCCGCCGGACGCCAGACCAACCGGTGCTCGCCTGTGCGGACTGCGACGCGGTGGTCCACTCGTACCCGCCGGAGTGACGGGCGACCCCGAACGAGGCTTATATGTATCCGTCGACGACGCGTCCGACGACCGGAACCGCGGTCCGTCTCCCCCGATACGCCGAGAACATCAACCCGATCCAGAGCCCGACGGCCACCACCGCGACCACGAACGCGATCACAGAGAGGACGGCGGCGACGGTCCCTGAAACTGCTGCGACGAAGGGCTCCAGAAGCGAGAACAGGAGGCTCACCGAGAACAGCCCGCCGAACGTGATCGTACTCTGTGCCGCGTGAAACCTGACGAACTCGTCCTCTTCGAGGAGGTAGAAGGCAAGTCCGGTCACGAACGTCAGCGAGTAGCTCATCGCGCCGGCGAGGTTGGCCGGCAACCCGAGCGTGGTCGTCGCCTCGTCGCCGGCGTCGACATCGGCGGCGGAACGGGACATACCCCCACTTGGCGAGCGCCGCTACTGAACGTTTGCGGTTGCGAAAGTCAGGTGAGAACGCGGTGATGGAAGCGCACCGCAGCGGGGAGACTGTCCGCGGGTCCTACCCGCGGACGAACGTCACCGGGCAAGGAGCGTTCAGCATCACTTCCTGTGCGGTCGAACCGAACACGGCCTTACCAGCCGGGGAGCGGTCCCGTCCGCCGACGACCACGAGGTCGGCGTCGAGCTCCGTCGCAAGGCTGACGATCCGCTCGCCTTTCGTCTCGCCGTTCTCGATACGGCCGTACCAGTCGAACGCCAGGCCGGCCTCGGCGATCGCGTCGCCCAGCTGCCGGACCGTGACGTGACGTTTCGCGACGACGTCTGGCGTCACCTCGCTGTCTGGGTCGAAGTCCAGGTCCGTCTTCGCGCGATCGTACTCCTCTTTCCCGAAGATGTGGCCGATCGCGACTGTCGCTCCTGTCCCTTCTGCCAGATCGATGACCGTCCGGGCCAACCCGTCGAGCCTGTCCTCGTCGTCCCCGCCGACGGCGACCAGTATCGTATCCATGCTCATGTCGCTTAATACGGCCCGTGGCCGGATAACTCTTTCGAGAAGTTTACTCAGTTCCGAATAATTATTCATGCATCGACCACTGTTCCGTATTTGATCGGGGTTTACAGGCCGAATACGGCGTCATCCAGCTCGCGAATGTCGGTTCGCCGTAGGGATTAATACGTGGAGCCGTGGTAGCGTCGAACGGTGCGCCCCACTCCCGTAGACCGCCGAGCCGTTCTCACCGCGTTGGGAACAGCTGCTTGTTCGGGCTGTCTCGGAGGCCATCGTGAGGGATCCATGAGCGAAGGTGAGACGACACGTGACGGGCCGGAGGGGGACTGGACGACCGTGCTACGAGAGGAGTGGGAGGAGTTCGATCCGCGGCGGTGGGGTGTCGGGTTTATCGACCGCGAGGAGTGGATCCCGGACGACGACGCGAGTGTGAGCGGTGAGCACGTATCAGTCGAGGACGGACAGTGTGTCCTGACTATCGAGTCACGAGGAACGGGGCCCGCGGGCTGTTATCAAGGCGTTATCAATTCGAGCGTGGGCGGAATGGAACACCACCCGTCGGTCGGTATTCCCATCGATCCGGTCCCGGGCCAGTACGTCGAGGCACGGATCCTGCTCCCCGGCCGGACAGGGGTGTTGCCCGCGTTCTGGATGCATCCGGCGAACACAAACTGGCCCCCGGAGATCAACATCGTGGAACTGTTTCACCGCGGAGTAGATCCCAGGGCCGAACGGCGGACCATGAACGTCGACGTCCACTGGAGCGAGTCCGGGCAGCCCGGCGATCAGGACACACACGAACACACCCCGTCGCCGATAGACGTCGGGGTCGACCTCACCGAGGGGTTCAACAGGTACGGGTGTGCGTGGTTCGAAGACCGGATCGAGTGGTACTTCAACGGCGATCACATGCTGACACGGTCGTCGCCGCCGGAGATGACGGCCACGCTGACCGCGCCCGCTGCCCGGCCATTCGGACTCGTGTTCTCGAACCACGTGAACCGGATCGGTCGTGCCGACCTCGAACGGGCGTGGACGGAACATCTCGTTATCGACTGGGTCGAGGTGTCGAGGTTCGTTCCGTGAGTTCGGCGCTCCCCTGAGCTCGCTCGGCGGACGGCCGGGATCGCTCACCCGTAGCGTTCGGGTCCACTTTTCACCGGCGGTGGTACTTTTACCCCCGAGCGCTCAGTGTTGATATGCGCGGAACGGCTATTCGAGCGGCCGGTGGTACCGTTCTCGTGGCCACGCTCGTGTTGATCGTCGTCGTGGTGTTCGACCTGGCCGCGTCCGCGCTCGCCGCGGATCCGCTCTCAATGGCGAGCGAAGGCGTGTCGCTCTCGGAGGTCGAGCTGGTCCTGTTGGTACTACTCCTCTTCGGCCTCGTACCGCTCACCGTGTTCTTCTGGTTACAGGGGCGGTCGGCGGAAGGGCCTCGGTACAACACGGAGGAGTAGTGGCCGGTTCCCGTCCGAGTGGAGGCACGGATCCTGCCCGAGCGAACTCCGGGGAGTCCGTGGGTCGTCACCTACATCTATCAGCCGTCGCATACGTTCCCTGTAATGGACTCCGGGATGACACGGCGGGAGCTGCTCTCCGGAGCGACGGCCGTCGGGGTCGCGGCCGGACTGTCGGGCTGTCTGGATCGGTCGGTCACTACCTCTCGCGGATCCCCTGATGACGGCTCACCGTCCACCATGAGAATGGATGGCCGCTATCCGCTCGTTTCCTCCGAGAACGTGGGCGGGCGCGCGGTTCCGACGATGCCGGTGAACGTTCGGATAGGTTTCGGTGAGACCGACGCCGATGTCGAGGCGGTGAGAGACGTGTTTCGGTACAACCCACGATGGTCTCCGATCGTTCGCTTGGTCGACCGCTACTGGCCGTTTCACGAATCGCCCACCCAGTTCGTCTGGGACGCCGACCTCGCCGGCTTCCGCCGGCCGCTCGCGAGCTATCGATACCCGTTTCTGCGCCGGAAGCCGGGTGGAGCGATCGGGTATCACGTCTACCTCTGGGACGTTCGTGACCGAGGGGAAGTGGTTGGCGTCGTCGGACAGGCACACAAGGACGTCGGGAGTCTCCGTACCCACGTGGGAACGGACTACCACGAGGCGACGGGGGCGGTCGCCACCGCGTTCCACCGCGCGGACTGGCACACGACGCCCGCGTCGTTCGATTACGGCGTTGACCCGTCACAGCGCCGCCGATGGGGACCGACCGGTGACCTCCTCGTCCGACCGGAGTGAATCTGCGACCCACTGAGGAGGTCCCGTTCCCCGAGGAGTGTTGCCGCTACGTGTTTTCATATAACAAATTTGGAATGTGTGTCTGTCCGGTAAGTATATCTTTCTCGGATATAGTGTGTTGGTATTGATCTCCGTCGTTTCGGTCCTCTCGGTTCTACTCACGCTCGTCGTCCTCGTTTATGGCATGTCCGCAGCCTTCTGGCTGTTCGAGACGTCGGTGCTTGCTCCTGGGAAGGAGAGCGACGAGTCTGCGTTCGAGTGGGGGCCCGGTGACGTGCAGGTGCGGATCTCGACGATCGCGGCGGCGGACATCGTTCAGACGACGGTCAATACGCTTCCCGAGGCGGTAACGGACGTACACGTTATCGCCGAAGCACCGATCGACGTCGAGGGGGCGACGGTCCACGTCGTGCCGGACGATTTCGAGTGTGCTGCCGGGCACAAGGGCCGAGCCCTCGAATGGGCCCGGCGTCACGTTCCGTGCCGCAAGGAGTACGTCCTCTTTCTCGACGAGGACACGCTCGTCACGGAGTTCGAGGGTCTCCCTGACGACGACGTCGTCCAGTTCACGGAACTGCCCCTGTATACTGGGTCACGGTGGGCGTATCTCTGTGAGGTGTTCCGGATCGGCTACCAGTGCGAACAGCGGGCGTTCGCTCGGTTCGCCTATCCACTGTACGTGTGGGGAGGCGGTATCGCGATCCGACGCTCGGTCGAAGAACAGGTCACGTGGGACCGGCGCACGATCACGGAAGACACGGCCTTCGTCTGGACGGCGGCCGCGGAACTCGGGATATCGATGTCGGTCGTCGACACGAGGTTCCGAAATCAGGCACCACCCTCGATTCGCGGCATGATACGGCAGCGACGACGGTGGATGTCCGGGACCCGCGAGGACGGCAACATGCTCCCGCCCACGTACCGGGCGCTGATCAGCGTCCGAGCGGTGGTGTGGGCGCTCTCCCCGCTTATCGTGATCTTGGGGGCGCTGACGACGCTCGTCCCCGGCGTGACGGTGCTGGCCGGAACGTACGTCGACTGGCTGGTGCTCGTGATGCTCGTGTTCCTCCACTTCGTCACCTGGGTCGGGGCGTCCGTGTACGGGTTCGGAGTCGGGACGACGACGCTCGCGGTGGTCCTCACGATCCCGATCGTGTTGTTGAACACGGTCGGCGCACTGTGGGGATTCCTCTCACCGACGCGAGCGTTTACCGTGACTCCGAAGGTCACGGCGGAGCGCATCGAGCGGTCCCACCCGACGTTCAGGGACTCGGACGGCGATCTCGAGGAAACCATCGACCAGGAATCGAACGACATGCCGTTGGATCCACGACGGCTCTGACGGCGTGCTCGTTTGCGGCGGCATGCGGGTATCGTCGTAGGGGATCTCGTCGCCTATTATAAACCGACGGGGGGTGATCCACACCGTATGCGCTTCGATCACGTCGGGATCGCCACGCGCGATGCCGCGACGCTCGCCGATCTGTTCGCCGACCTGCTCGACACGCCCGTCGCTCACGAGGAGACGTTCGACGGGATGCGTGTCGTCTTCCTCGAACTCGATGACGGTGGGTATTTCGAGCTGCTGGAACCCGAGTCGGACGGGACGATCGCCGACTACCTCGACCGCGAGGGACCGGGTATCCACCACGTCGCCCTCGCGACCGACGACCTCCCGGGAGCGCTAGACCGGGCCCGGGAGCTCGGTGTCGACCTCGTCGACGAGGAGCCACGCCCCGGCGCGTGGGGCCACGAGGTGGCGTTCCTCCACCCCCGATCGACCGCCGGCGTGCTCGTCGAGCTCGTCGAGCAGTAGCGACGGACGGTCGTCGGTACGTTCCGGCCCGTCAGGTCATGACTGGCCGTGACGGCGGTCGTCGTCGGCATCCGCGTCGTCGGCACCCGTGTCGTCGTCGGCATCCGCATCGCCGTCGGCAGTGGCCGCGTCGGCGGCGGCGTCACCGTCCGTGTCCCTGCCGTCGATCGCCGGATCGTGCGTCTCGTACCAATCGAGGATCGACTCCAGCCGGTGGATCGCGCGGTCGGGGTCCCCGATGTTGTGGTGTTCCTCCGGGTACACGACCAACTTCGCGTCGGTTCCGCCCTTCTTCGCGGCGACGTACAGCTGTTCGGACTGGGTGGGCGGACACCGCCAGTCGTTCCCGCCGGCCATCACGAGCAGCGGGGTCTCGATCGCCCCCGCGTCGAGGATCGCCGAGGAGGCGTCGAACGCCTCCGGCTCCTCCCACGGGAGCCCGTACTCGTTCTCGATCCAGACGTGGGTGTCGTCGGTGCCGAACGCCGACCGCAGGTCGTAGATGCCGTGTTCCGGCGCGGCCGCCGTGAACAGGTCGGGCTCCTGCGTGACGAGGAACCCCTGGGCGATCCCGCCGTACGAGAAGCCGTAGCCGAACACCCGGTCGGGGTCCGCGACGCCGCGGTCGACGAGCGACTCGACCCCGGCGGCGATGTCGGTGACCTCCGCGGTGCCCCACGCGCCGCGCAGCTCCTCGGAGAACGCCCGCCCCCGCGAGGAGCCGCCGCGGTAGTTCGGTCGGAAGACGACGTACCCCCGGCTCGTCAGGGCGGCGTGGGCGAACGAGAACACCGGCTCGTCGTAGGAGATCGGCCCCCCGTGGATCGCGACCACGAGCGGATGCGGGCCGTCCGTCGGGTCGACCTCGGGGTCGTGGTACACCACGCCGTCGAGCGCCCACCCCTCGGACTCCCAGGTAACTCGCTCGACCTCGGGCATGGGGTGCGACCCCACGAGCGCGTCGTTGGTCGCGGAGACGCGGACGAACGAGTCGGGTTCGTTCGGGAACGACGCCGTTTCCTCGCCCTCGGCGGCGGCGATCGGGTCGTACGGGTCCGGAGTCGGGGACTGTCGATCGCCCGTGGCCGGAGCCGTCGCCGGGTCGACGAGGTCGGCCGCGTCGAGCGCGAACACGTCCGTCCCCGCCGTCGGGTCCGAGAGGACGAGCGCCACCGTGCTCCCGTCGGCGGCGACGTCGACGCCCGCGACCGCCCGCTGGTCGCCCTGAGCGTCGAACAGGCGGGCGACCTCGCCGTCGGCCGTCGCGCGGACGAGACGGGTCCGCGAGTGGTCCGCGATCGTCGTGAGCACCGCGTCGCCGATCCAGTCGACGCCGCCGCCGCGGGCGACCGTCCGGTCGAGCTCCCCCGTGACCGACGCGAACGTCGCGTCCGGGTCGGGGTCGGAGCCGGCAGGGTCGTCGCCGCCGAACGCGTCGCCGACGAACAGCTCGTCGGGGCGTGACCAGTTCTCCGGGTGTCCGGCGACGAACCCGAGGGTTCCGTCCCCGCGCCAGGTCGGGTTCGAACAGCCGAGCTCGCCGTCGGTGAGCCGCACGGCCTCCGGGCCGTCCGCCTCGTCCGCCTCGGCCGCCGCGTCCGTCTCGTCCGCCTCGTCCGCCTCGACCGACGCGTCCGTCTCGTCCGGATCGATCGCGTACACGTCGCGAACGGTCGTGTCGTCGGGGTTCTCCAGCCGGCACGAGGTGAACGCGATGTACCCCTCCGCGCCCCAGTCGGGTTCCATCCCGGCGAGCCCCTGGAACGCACCCCCGCCGTAGGCGTCGTCGAGCCGCCGTTCCGCCCCCGTCTCGACGTCGACGACGAAGAGGTACGGGCGGACCTCGTCGGTCCAGCCGACGCCGTCCAGTTTGTGCTGGAGGCGCGTGGTCTCGATCGGTCCCCCCTCCTCCCGGGCGTCGCGGTACTCGCGTTGCGCGTCGGTCGGGTCGTCGGCCGCGACGACGATCCGATCGCCGTCTGGCGACCAGTCGAACTCGGAAACGCCGTGCTCGCGGTCGGTCAGCTGCCGGGCGTCGCCGCCGAGCGCGAGGTCGAACAGCCAGACCTGGGGCGTGGGGTCGTCGCCGTCGCCGGCCTCGTCGTCGCCGGCCCCGCCGTCGCTGTCCTCGTCGTCCGAACCACCGGCGTCCGCGCTCTCCGACTCGTCCGCCGCGTCGCCGTCCTCCTCGGCCGTCTCGTCGGCGTCGCCTTCGCCCCCGCCCCGCCCGACGCGGCGCTCCGCGTCCTCGTCGCGGGCGGCGATGAACGCGAGTCGGTCGCCGTCGGGACCCCACGCCGGGCTCCCCGCGCCGTCGACGCGGGTCAGCCGGTGTGGGTCCCGCGAGCCGTCCGTCGGGGCGACGAACAGCGACCCGACCGACTCGTCGGCGCGTTCGTCGTACTCGGTGGTGGTGAACGCGACGCGGTCGCCGTCCGGCGAGACCGCGAGCTCGCCGACCTGCGTGAGATCGTAGTACGCCTCCAAGGGAAGTTCCGACATGTCCCCACCCAGCGGGGGCCGGCGCAAATACGTTCGGGAGCCGGAACCGTCGAGACGGCCGCCCTCGAGTACCACGCTTCGCGGTCCGATTCGCCTACGCCTACTCGCCGTCGCCGGAGCGGTCGCCGAGCCCCGATCCGTCGTCGACGGACGGCCGGTCCGCGAGGTCGGCCGCGATCCCGACGTAGCCGGCGGGGGTCAACGCTCGGAGCTCCTCGCGCACCGCGGGGTCGACGTCGAGCTCGTCGAACAGCGCCCGGAAGTCTTCCAGCGTCACCCGAGAGCCGCGCGAGAGCGTCTTGACGCGCTCGTACGCCTCTGTGTCGCCCTCGCGACGGAGGATCGTCTGGACCGCCTCGCCGATCACTTCGGGCGTGTCGTCCAGCTCCTCGCGCATGACCACTTCGTTCGGGACCACCTTCGAGAGCCCGTCCGCGGTCTTCGAGTAGCCGATCAAACAGTGGCCGAACGCCGCACCGATGTTCCGTTTCACCGTCGAGTCGGAGAGGTCGCGCTGGAGCCGCGAGGTGGTGACGTACTCCCCGAGGAAACCGAGGTCCGAGTTCGCCTTCGAGAGGTTCCCCTCGCTGTTCTCGAAGTCGATCGGGTTCACCTTGTGTGGCATCGTCGATGACCCCGTCTCGCCCTCGACGGCGCGCTGGCCCAGATAGCGGTCGGAGACGTACAGCCACGCGTCGACGTCCAGGTCGAGGAGCACGCTGTTGACGCCCCGGAGCGCGTCGAACAGCGCGGCGAGGTCGTCACACGGGTTCACCTGCGTCGCCAGCGGCTGGTGATCGAGGTCCAGCCCCCAGACGACGGACCGGGAGACGCCCTGCCAGTCCACCTCGGGGTAGGCCGCGACGTGTGCGGCGTAGGTCCCCGACGCGCCGGCGAGCTTGCCCGACAGGTCGTCCGTCGCGCGCTGGACTCGGCCGAGGGCCCGCCCGAGGCGGGCGGCGTACACCGCCATCTCCTTGCCGAACGTCGTCGGTGTCGCCGGCTGGCCGTGCGTCCGCGCGAGCATCGGCGTCTCGCGATGCTCGTGTGCCAGCTCGACCAGCGCATCGCGAACCTCCCGGATCGCCGGCACGAGCACCTCAGTCACCGCCGGCTTGACGAGCAGCCGTTGTGCGAGGTTGTTGACGTCCTCGCTCGTGAGCCCGAAGTGGATCCACGGGAACAGCGCCTCGGCGTCGTCGACGGGGGACGACCCGCTCGCCGAGTCCGCGAGCGTCGTCAGCCGGACGCGAAGGAAGTACTCGATCGCCTTCACGTCGTGGTTGGTCGCGGCGTACCCCGCCGCCCCCTCCGTCTCCAGCCGCTTGATCAGCCGCGCGTCCGCCGCCGAAAACGACTCGTATAGGTCACGAAGGGCGTCGACAGCGGCGTCTTCGAGGTCGAATGGGGTCGCGTCCAGCGCGCCGAGCTCGATCAGGTACTCCACCTCGACACGGACCCGGGCCCGCATCAACGCCGCCTCGCTCGCGTACGGCGACAGCGGCGCGGTCCGACCGGCGTACCGGCCGTCGAGCGGCGACACCGCGGCGAGCGGGTCGTCCCGGGACAGCTCCCGGATCCACCCGTCAGCCGGCGTCTCGGCGTCGGTCCCCCCGTAGGTTTCGGTCCCACCGCCGGCGTTGCTCGGGTCCTCCCCGTCGCTCGGGTCCTCCCCGTCGCTCGGGTCGTCACGTTTCGTCGGGTCGCCTCCCTCTGTCATGTCCGCGACTGTCCCCGGAACCCGCAAAAGCGTATCGATGGGTCGCCCCACGGAAGTGTATATTCGAACCCCGTTATTCGGGATCCGCCGCCGAATGTATCCGTGGAAGTGTATACTCACCCACCGTGGACCGTAATCGATATAGGCGGTCGCTCGGTCGGATCGACCATGAAGATCGCCGGACTCGCCAGCAACCGCGGACGGAACCTCCGACACATCGACGACGTCGCGCCGGGCGGCGCGGAGGTGTCCGTCGTCCTGACGAACCGCGAGGGCGCGCCGGTCCTCGAGGCCGCCGCGGAGCGCCGGATCCCGACCGAGGTCGTCGTCCGCGAGGAGGGCGAGTCGCGCGAGGAGCACGAAGAACGGATCCTCGAGCGGCTGGCCGCCTACGACTTCGATCTGGTCTGTCTCGACGGCTACATGCGCGTGCTCACGGACACGTTCCTCGACGCCGCGCCGACGACCGTGAACGTCCACCCGTCGTTGCTGCCGGCGTTCCCGGGCGCCAACGCGCACGAGCAGGTGTTGGACGCCGGCGTACGGACGACCGGCTGCACCGTCCACGTCGTTACCGAGGCGGTCGACGACGGGCCGATCGTGACCCAAGAGCCCGTACCCGTGTACGCGGACGACGACGAGGGGTCGCTCAAGCGCCGCGTGTTACAGGAGGCGGAGTTCACCGCGTACCCGCGGGCGGTCCGCTGGTTCGCGGCGGGGGCCGTCGACGTCGAGACGGCCGATGACGGCACGCCCGTCTCGGTGACGGTCGACGGCGACACCGACGGGTCGTTCCCCGCGCGCCGGCTCGTCTCCGAGGACCGCGCCGACACGCTGCGGTACGGCGAGAACCCCCACCAGGACGCCGCGCTGTACGCCGACCCCGCCTGCGAGGAGGCGACGGTCGTCGGCGCGACCGAGCACAACCCCGGCTCGAAGGCGATGGGGTACAACAACTACAACGACGCGGACGCCGCCCTCGGGCTGGTGAAGGAGTTCGACGAGCCAGCCGCCGCCGTGATCAAACACACGAACCCCGCTGGCTGTGCGACCGCCGACTCCCTCGCGGACGCGTACGACCGGGCCCTCCGGACGGACGCGAAGTCGGCGTTCGGCGGGATCGTCGCCGTGAACCGGCCCTGTGACGCCGACACCGCCGAGGCGATCGCGGAATCGTTCAAGGAGGTCGTCGTCGCGCCCGGCTACACCGACAGCGCGCTCGACGTGCTCACGGAGAAAGGGAACCTCCGCGTGCTCGACGTGGGGCCGCTCGGCGAGGGCGAGGGGCGGTTCTCCGAGCGGTTCACCGAGAAGCCGATCGTCGGCGGCCGGCTGGTACAGGAGCGGGACCGCCAGTCGCCGGCGGCGGCCGACCTCGAGGTCGTCACCGAGCGCGAACCGACCGACGAGCAGGTCGAGACGATGCTGTTCGCCTGGAAGACGCTCAAACACGTCAAATCGAACGGGATCTTGTTCGCGACCGGGACCGAGACGGTCGGCGTCGGGATGGGACAGGTGTCGCGCGTCGACGCCGTGACGCTCGCGGCGATGAAAGCCGAGAAGGACGCCGACGGAAAATCGGCCGAGGGGGCCGTGATGGCCTCGGACGCCTTCTTCCCGTTCCCGGACGCGATCGAGGAGGCCGCGGAGGCGGGGATCGAGGCCGTGATTCAGCCCGGCGGCTCCGTCAACGACGAGGACGTCATCGAGGCCGCCGACGCCCACGACATGGCGATGGCGTTCACCGGCACCCGGTGTTTCCGCCACGACTGAGGCCCGACGACGAGACCGGTCGGACGCGCGTCGGTCCCTTATAAATGAGTGAGCGAGCGACCGCTCCGTCGATATATAACCGATCGGTCGATGACCTCGTCGCCTGCGAGCGCGATCCCGCTACCCCGTGCAGCAGCCGCAGTGGGGGCGGTGACGTCGAGGGCGACCCCGGCGCGCCCGCTCGCGCCCTTATAAGGGCGCGAGCGGCCCGCGAGGGACGCAGCGGTCGGTTATAACCGACCGCTGCGAGGCTGGGGAGGCGTGAGGTGCGGGGCTGTGCGGTGGGACGGGTCGTGGGATCGGATTGGGGCCTGCGATCGGATGGGCCCGTGCGAACGGACGAGGCTCCGAGGGCGATCGTGACCACGGCCGTTATAAATTGACCAGTCCCTGCGACGTGTCCGCCAGGCTCGATCACTTATAAGTGATGGCTGGGCGAAACAGACCGCGTCGATGACGATACCGCTGCGTCCGCACTTATATATCACTTGACCGGAGGGACGGCCCGACTCGCGTTCGGGTACCGACTCACTCGCCTCGGGTTCGGTTCGTGTAGACGAGATACGCCAGCGGGAGCAGTAACACGTACACGACCGCGGTCACGGCCAAGAACAGCTCGTCGGAACCGACCCAGAGGCTGTAGAACAGCCCCACTCCGACGAGGACGTACGCGGCGGCAAGCGCCCAGACCGGCCGGCTCACGGGGCCCCTCGTAGCGAGGTCACTCCGCGACCTTCGCCTCGAACTTCTCACGCACTTTTTCGACTTTCGGCTGGGCGTGGAACGTGCAGTAGGCGTCGTCGGGGTTCTTCGCGAAGTAGTCCTGGTGTTTCTCCTCCGCGCGGTAGAAGGTCTCCAGCGGTTCGAGCTCGGTCACCACGTCGTCGTCGTACTCCTCGTCGAGCGCCTCGATGTAGGCGGCCGCCTGCTCGCGCTGTGCGTCGTCGTGATACAGAACGATCGAGCGGTACTGGCTCCCCACGTCCGGCCCCTGCCGATCGAGCTGGGTCGGGTCGTGGATCGTGAAGAACGCCTCCAGAAGGTCGTCGTAGGCGACGACCGCGGGGTCGTACTCGACCTGAACGACCTCGGCATGGCCGGTGTTCCCGGAGCAGACCTGGCGATACGTCGGGTCCTCGGCGTGACCGCCGGCGTAACCGGAGGTGACGGACGCGACGCCCGACAGCTCCTCGAGGGCGGCCTCGATACACCAGAAGCAGCCGCCGCCGAACGTCGCCGTCTCGTAGTCATTGGACATACCCGTTCATACGGGACGGAGACGTATTAATCCGCTTCTCGCCCCCCGGAGGCGTTTCCCATCATTCCCAGCGACAACCCCGCACCGCGTCCGGCAACACGTCGGTCTCGCGTCCGGCAACACGTCGGTCTCGCGTCCGGCGACGGTCCCGCTCGCGTCCGGCGACGGCCCCGCTCGCGTCCGGCGACATCGACGCCGAACGGTAGACCTTTGCCGCCGCCGGTTCCAGCATTCGTATGGTTTCGCTGGGACTGGTGGTGGCGCGGTTCAACGACTCCGTCACCGATGCGATGGCGGAGGCCGCCCGCGAGGCGGCCGCCGAGCGCGACGCGATGGTCGTCGACGAGCTGTCGGTGCCGGGCGCGTACGACAGCCCGCTGGCCGCCGACCGACTGGCGCGCCGCGAAGCGGTCGACGCGGTCGCCGTCATCGGCGCGATCGTCACCGGCGACACCGACCACGACCGCGTCATCGCGAACGCGACCGCGGAGAAGCTCACACAGGTGAGCCTCGACCGCGACACTCCGGTCACCTTCGGCGTGAGCGGCCCGGGGATGTCGGGCGCGGAAGCGCGCGAACGGATCGACAAGGGCGCGGAGGCGGCCCGCGCCGCGATCGACCTCGCCGAGGAGCTCGGGGAACCGACGTAAGCGGTCGGCCAGGTTCCACCACGAGGACACCCGGACCACGACGACCACGAGGACACCCAACACGACAATGACCGACGCATACGACTACTCGGACCGGATCGGACGTGTAGAGCCCAGCGCGACGCTGGCGATATCGAACCTCGCAGCGGAGAAGGAAGCGGAGGGAGCGGACATCGTCGACCTCTCCGTCGGCGAACCCGACTTCGACACCCCGGCGAACGTCGTCGAGGCCGGCAAGGACGCGCTCGACGCGGGCCACACCGGCTACACCTCCTCGAACGGGATCCCCCCGCTGAAGGAGGCGATCGCCGCCAAGCTCCGCGGAACCGGGATCGACGCGAGCGCCGACGAGGTGATCGTCACCCCCGGCGGCAAGCAGGCCCTGTACGAGACGTTCCAGACCCTGATCGATGACGGGGACGAGGTCGTCCTCCTCGACCCGGCGTGGGTCTCCTACGAGGCGATGGCGAAGCTCGCAGGCGGGAGCCTCTCGCGCGTCGATCTGGCCCCGCACGGGTTCCAACTGGAGCCCGCGCTCGACGACCTCGCGGAGACCGTCTCCGACGACACCGAGCTGCTGGTCGTTAACTCGCCGTCGAACCCGACCGGCGCGGTGTTCTCCGAGGCCGCCCTCGAGGGCGTCCGCGACCTCGCGGTCGAGCACGACATCGCCGTGATCTCCGACGAGATCTACGAGCGGATCGTGTACGACGCCGAGCACGTCTCGCTCGCGAGCCTCGACGGGATGGCAGACCGCACGGTCACGATCAACGGGTTCTCGAAGGCGTACTCGATGACCGGCTGGCGGCTCGGCTACCTCCACGCGACCGAGGAGTTCGTCGGGCAGGCCGGGAAACTCCACTCACACTCAGTCTCGTGCGCGACCAACTTCGTCCAGCACGCGGGCGTCGAAGCGCTGGAGAACACCGACGAGTCCGTCGAGGAGATGCGGCGGGCGTTCGCGGAGCGCCGCGACCTCCTCGTCGAGCTGTTCGACGAACACGACGTCGACGTCGACGTCGGCGACGGCGCTTTTTATATGATGATCCCCGTTGATTCCGACGATCAGGCGTGGTGTGAGGCCGCGATCGAGGAGGCATCCGTCGCGTGTGTCCCCGGAAGCGCGTTCAACGCGCCCGGGTTCGCTCGGATCTCCTACGCCGCCAGCGAGGAGCGGCTGCGCGAGGCGGTCGACCGGCTGGTCTCGAACGACCTCCTGTAATCGCCGGCGACCGGTCGGACGGCTGTTTTCGGAGTGCCGATCGCGTCGATCGCGTGTTAGGGATTTATCCCAGCAGGCCGTTATAGTTAGTTAGGTGATGTTATGTACGACAACGTGCTGTATCCGACGGACGGGAGCGAGGGATCGGACGCCGCAGTCGAACACGTCCGTGCGCTCGCATCGTCGTTCGATGCGACCGTTCACGTCCTCTCCGTGATCGACACGCGGGATGCGGAGTTCGGGCTCAGTGGGGCGTTCTTCGAGGGCGAACCGGGCATGAGCGGCGAGACGAGAGGCAAGGGGTCGGGGATGGTCGGTGGGCGTGACGACCCGGAAGAGACGCGATCGGCACGCCTCGAGCGTCGTGAGGCGCTCGTCGCCAACGTCGCCGACCACCTCGACGACGTGGAGACGATCACTGCGGTCAAGGCTGGGACCCCTCACGAGACCATCCTGGAGTACGTCGACGCCAACGATATCGACCTCGTGGTGATGGGGACGCACGGCCGGACAGGGGTCGAACGCTACCTCCTCGGGAGCGTCACGGAGAAGGTCGTCAGACTGTCGGACGTGCCCGTGGTGACGGTCCGTGCCGGGGACGACACGGGCCCCGAGTGAGGTGACGCGGACCCCGAGCGGGACGACTCGGGCGACCATCCGTTCCGAAACCCTTACTCCCGATCCGTGGCAGGGAGACGTATGAGCGATACGTCCGAGCCGGACGACGGGCCGAGCGACGGGGCCGCGGAAGCCGGCGACGGTGATACACCGGGTGACGGCGACGTACCCGTCGTCGACACCGCGGAGGTCGAACACGTCGCGGAGCTGGCCCGGGTCCGTCTCGACGACGACGAAGTCGAGGCGTTCGCCGACCAGTTCGCGGAGATCCTCGAGTACTTCGCGGCGCTCGACGAGGTCCCCGAGACCGAGCGCGAGGAGGCGCTCGTCAACGTGATGCGCGCCGACGAGGTCGAAGAAGGTCTCACGCAGGAGGAGGCGCTCGCGAACGCCACGGAGACGGAAGACGGCTTCTTCACGGGGCCGAAGGTGTCGTGATGGCGGCCGACTACAACGCGTTCGTCACCAGAGAGCGGATCGAGGGCGACGAGGACGCCGAGGGGCCACTCGCGGACGCGACCGTCGCGGTCAAAGACAACATCTCGACGGCGGGGATCCGGACGACCTGTGGGTCGGAAATGCTCGCGGAGTACGTCCCGCCGTACTCCGCGACCGTCGTCGACCGCCTCCTAGACGCGGGCGCGACGGTCGTCGGCAAGACGAACATGGACGAGTTCGGGATGGGAACGACGACCGAGACGTCCGCGTTCGGCCCCACGCGGAACCCCGCGGACCCGGAGCGGGTTCCCGGCGGCTCCTCCGGCGGGTCGGCGGCGGCGGTCGCGGCGGGCGAGGCCGACGTCGCGCTCGGCTCGGACACCGGCGGCTCCGTTCGGTGTCCCGCCGCGTTCTGCGGCGTCGTCGGGATCAAGCCGACGTACGGGCTCGTCTCGCGCTACGGACTGATCGCGTACGCGAACTCTCTCGAACAGATCGGACCGATCGCGGGGACCGTCGAGGAAGCGGCCGCGGCACTGGAGGTCATCGCCGGCCCGGACCCCAACGACGGCACCACGCGTGATCCCGCCGCAGTCGACGGAGTCGACGCCGGCACCGACTACGTCGCGGCCGCCGACGGCGACGTCGACGGACTGACCGTCGGCGTCCCCACGGAGCTGTTCGACGGCGCGGACGAGCGCGTGGTTGAGACGGTCGAGGCCGCGATCGCGGATCTGGAGGCACAGGGCGCGGAGACGACGGAGATATCGTTGCCGTCGGTCGAACACGCGGTCCAAGCGTACTACGTGATCGCGATGGCCGAGGCGTCCTCGAACCTCGCGCGGTTCGACGGCGTCCGGTACGGCCATCGCGCAGAGTCGGACGGGAACTGGAACGAGGCGTTCGCGGATACCCGGGAGGCGTTCGGCTCGGAGGTGAAACGGCGGATCCTGCTGGGAACGTACGCGCTCTCGGCGGGGTACCACGACGAGTACTACGCCAAGGCGCAGGACGCTCGCGCGTGGGTCCGGGAGGACTTCGAGGACGCCTTCGCCGACGTCGACGTGATCGCCTCACCGACGATGCCGGTGCTCCCCTTCGAGCTCGGCGAGAGCCTCGACGACCCGCTCCGGATGTACCTCGCGGACGCGAACACGACGCCGGTCAACCTCGCGAACCTCCCGGCGATATCCGTGCCAGCGGGCGAGGCCGACGGCCTCCCGGTCGGGCTCCAGCTGGTCGGGCCGAAGTTCGACGAGGAGACCGTGATCCGCGCCGCGAGTGCGGTCGAAAACCCGCGTTAACTCGGTCGAAAACGGGGCAACGGTCTCGGTCGTTTATTTCGTTTCTCTCCGTTCGACCGGACGCCCATGAGCCGAAACGGATCCACCGCATCGACGCGATTCGATCGCAACACGGTTCGCTCCGTGAGTCGGGTCGCCATCGCGGCGCTCGCACTCGTCGGGGTGTTGTCCCTGTTCACGATGCTCCCGGGGATGGACCGGCTGGTACCGCTCACCCCGGTGACGTTCGCCGCGGTCGTGACGGCGACCTTCACGCTCGCCGTCGTGGTGCTTCTCGCCTATGCCGCACCGCGACTCGCGGCCCTGACACGCGTGAGCATCCACCGCCCGGACGGGGCCGAAGAGGTGAGCCGGGTCGCCGAGGGCGTCGGCAGCGTCGTCCACTGGCTCGTGATCCTCGTCGCGGTGTTGGTCGCACACGCCGGGCTCGCCGGCGTGGTTACCCCCCTCCTCGACGAAGTCGTGTGGGCGTACGACGCCGCGTTCCTCGTCGTCTCGCTCGTCCCGCTCGTGTTCCTCGTCGTCCGCCTGGCCGTCACCATCGACCCCATGTCCGAGCTCATTGCCGACCGCGTTGCCGGCGCGGAGTCGGCAGACGACGCCGACCCGGCACAGGCGACCGACGACGCCGACTCCAAGCGGGGGACTGACGAGGCCTACCCCGACCAGGCGACCGGTGCGGAGTAACGCGACGAACGCCGGCGTCGGCGCGGGCCGTCACGACCGCCGGTCCGATCCGGAACGTCAATACCTCGGGGGGAAAACCCACGTGTATGTCGTTGACCGACGAGGAGCTGGATCGGCTCGCCGACGTGGTACGTCTCCAGCCGACGAAGAACTCCGAGCTGGAGGAGGCGTGGGGCGTCGACGGCGGTAGCGCGGTCCACCGATACCTGGAGGACCACCTGAAGGAGTACTACTACCGCGACGACGACAGCCTGATCCGGGCGACCGCGGAGGCGAACGACCTCGTCGACGTCGAGCCAGGGATCGAGGCCGACGCGGTCGCGAAGGGTGGCGCGCCCGACACGATCCGCGTCCCGCAGCTCGAAGCCCGCGTGTTCGAGGTGGTCGCCGGCCCCGACGAGCGCTCCCAGTCGGTCGTCAGCGTCCTGAACGATCTCCGGGAGACGTTCGATATCGACCCGGACGTCGGCGAGGTCCGCCGCGCACTGCGGAGCCTCGAACGCAAGAACGTGGTCGAGGTGGAGTACCGGACCGTGCCGACGTTCCGGCTGGCGGTCGAGCGGGACGCGGTTACCGTCGAAGTGAGCGACTAGCACGGGCGACGGGAGTCGGACACGCGCCACGCGTGGCTCCGACGAAACGCGCCACGCGCCGCTCCGACGAACCTCAAGGTTCAACACGGACGAGCGACTCGACAGGGTATGAGCGACCAGCAGCTCCGCAAGGAGGCACACGACCTAGACGTGACCGTCTGGGTCGGCAAAAGCGGTATCGAAGCGGTCGTCGACGAGCTGGCCGACCAGCTCGACGACCGGAAACTGGTGAAAGCGAAGTTCCTTCGCGCGGCCCGGGGCGGGAGCTCCACGGACGAGCTCGCCGATGAGCTGGCGGAGGCGGTGGGTGCCGACCTCGTCGAGACGCGCGGCAACACGGCAGTCTTCCACTGATGCCCGGGGCGGACACGGTCGCGGTCGTCGGGGACGGCGTGGTGGGTGACGGGCTGTTCGACTCCGCCGGTGTGGTCGGCGTCACGCCGGTCGTGAACCTCCTCGAATCGTTTCTCGGCCCGCTAACCGGGCTCGTGATCTCCGCGGCGATCTTCCTCGTCGTCATGGTCGCGGCGTACGTGCTCAACAAGTCAGTGTTCAACCCGCTGGTCGAGCGGCTGCTCGACAAGCAGGGGCTCGACGAGCACGCGCGGCGGCCCCTGAACAAGATCGCGACGTTCCTCGTGTTGTTCGTCGGGCTGACGATCGCCTTCGGCGCGGCCGGCTACGAGGACTTCCTGCGGTCGCTGGCGACGATCGCCGCGGCGGCGACGCTCGCGGTCGGGTTCGCGTTACAAGACGTGATCCGGAACTTCGTTGCGGGCGTGTTCATCTACACGGACAAGCCGTTCCGCATCGGCGACTGGATCGAGTGGGACGACAACTCGGGGATCGTCGAGGACATCTCCTTCCGGGTGACCCGGGTTCGGACGTTCGACAACGAACTGCTCACCGTGCCGAACCACGCGCTCACGAGCGGCGTGGTGAAGAACCCGGTCGCGAAGAAGACGCTCCGGCTGAAGTTCGTCTTCGGCATCGACTACGAGGACGACATCGACCGGGCGACGGAGATCATCGTCGAAGAAGCCGAACAGAGCGATGCGATCCTCGACGACCCCGCACCGTCGGTGCGGCTGACGGAGCTCGCGGACTCACACGTCGGGCTGCAGTCGCGGATCTGGATCGACCAGCCGTCGCGGTCGGACTTCGTGAAGGCGCGCGCCGACTACGTCAAAGCCGTCAAGGAGCGGTTCGATGAGGAGGACATCACGATCCCGTTCCCGCAGCGGACGGTCTCGGGGCGGAACGCGTGGGAAGAGCCGGCGGCGTTCGGCGGCGAGCCGTAGTCGGCGTTCGACGGCGAGTCACACGCAGACGGTAGCATTCCGTCCGACGGCGACGCGCCCCTGCACTCCCCATCCGTGAGGTTCGATCGGAAACGGACCGGATAGTAACCCACTAGTGGATCCGGCGAGTCGGTGCGGCCATGCACGTGGTCGTCGTCGGCGCCGGTGAGGTCGGCACGAGCATCGCTGCGAGCCTCGCGCCCGACCACGAAGTCGTCATCATCGACGTCGACCCCGATCGTGCCGAGCAGCTCAAATACGAGATCGACGTGCTCACCGTCTCCGGCGACGGCACGACGGCGAGCATTCAGGCGGCCGCGAACGTGGGCGAGGCCGACATGGTGATCGCCTGTACCGACGACGACCGAACGAACCTCGTCGTCTGTGGGACCGCGAAGACGCTCGGCGACCCGTTCACCATCGCGCGGGTGAAACGCACGGAGTACCTCCGCACGTGGGAGGGAAGCAAGGGAGCGTTCGGCGTCGACTTCATGGTGTGTACGGACCTGTTGACCGCGGAGAACATCGTCCGCGTCATCGGGCTGCCGGCAGCGGTCGACGTCGACCCGTTCGCCAGCGGGCTCGTCCAGATGGCGGAGTTCGAGATCGCATCCGAGAGCCCGGTCGCCGGACAGACCGTCCGCGAGGCTGACCGGTTCGAATCCCTCACCTTCGTCGGGGTGTTCCGCGACGGCGAGATGATAATTCCCCATGGGGACACCGGTATCGAGGCCGGCGACCGCGCCGTCGTGATCGGGAGTCCGGAGAGCGTTCAGGCGTTCGCGACCGACGTCGCACCCGACACGACGCCGGGTCGTGCCGACGAGATCGTGATCGTCGGCGGAAGCGAGATCGGCTATCAGACCGCCCGACTGCTGGAGGAACGCGACTTCGAACCCCGCCTGATAGAACAGGACGGGGAGCGCGCCCGGTGGCTCGCGGAGAACCTTCCGGAAACGATGGTGATGGAACACGACGCGACGGACACGGAGTTCCTCGCGCGCGAGCACGTCGACGAGGCCGATATCGTCGTGAGCACCCTCGCGTCCGACGAGGGGAACCTACTGGTTTCGGTGCTCGCGAAGCGGCTCGGCGTCGATCGCGTCATCGCCGTCGTCGACAGCGCGGACTACGTGACGGTGTTCGAGGAGATCGGTATCGACATCGCGATCAACCCACGGACCGTCACTGCCGAGGAGATCACTCGATTCACGTTCGACAGCGTCGCGGAGAACATCGCCGTACTGGAGAACGACCGGGCCGAGGTCCTCGAACTCCAACTCACGGAGGGATGTAAGCTCGTCGGCCGCCCGATCTCAGAGCTGGTCGAAGAGATCGACGCGACGTTCGTCATCGGCGCGATCACGAGGAACCACTCGCTCGTCACCCCGCGAGGGGACACCGTGCTCCAGCCGGGAGACCACGTGATCCTCCTCGTGGACTCCGAGTTCGCGAGCGATATCGCGGCGCTCGCCTGAGATGTTCGACACGAGGATCCGCGTCGGTTGGCGGGCGAGCGTCGGGCTCACGAGCGACGTGCTCGTGTATCTGACCGTTCCGCTCGCGTTTCCGCTCGTGCTCGCCGTGTACTACGGCGAGGCGGTCCTCCCGTTCCTCGCCGCGATTGCCGTCTCGCTCGCGCTCGGCGGCGGGTTCCGGTACCTCAAGGACCCCGACGAGGAGCTCGGTCCTCGAGAGGCGTTCCTCGCGGTCGCGTTGATATGGCTGTTGGTCGCCGCCGTCGGCGCGGTTCCGTTCGTCGTCGCGGGCGTCGGGACGATCGCACACCCGGTGAACGCGCTGTTCGAATCGATGAGCGGGCTGACGACGACCGGGGCGACCGTGTTAACGGATTTCTCGATCCACTCGCAGTCGATACTGATGTGGCGGCAGCTGATCCAGTGGCTCGGCGGGCTCGGGATCCTCATCCTGGCGACCGCCGTTCTCTCCGAGCTCGGCGTCGGTGGGGCCCAACTGATGGAGTCGGAATCACAGAGCCGCGACGTCAACAAGCTCACCTCGCGGATCTCCGAAACCGCCCGACTCATCTGGGGGTTGTACGTGGGCATAACCGCGCTCGCCGTCGTGGTGTTCCTCCTGTTGGGTTTCGCCGTCGACCCGCGAATGGACCTGTACAACGCGGTCGCACACGCGTTTACCTCCGTCGCGACCGCGGGTTTCTCGCCGGAGCCGCTGAGCGCCGGGGCGTTCCACCCCGTGATCCAGTGGGCGATCGTCCCGTTCATGATCGCTGGGTCGACGAGCTTCGTGCTGTTGTACTTCTTCATCAACGGCGAGCCGGGACGGCTGCTCCGGAACGAGGAGTTCCACTTCTATCTGGGTGGAATAACGGTGTTTGCGGCCCTCGTCGCGCTCGTGTTGTGGCTCTCGGGGGCGGTGGAAAGCGGGGGGGAAGCGGTGATCCGTCACGCCGTGTTCAACGTGACCTCGATCGTTACGACGACGGGGTACGCCAGCACCGACTTCGACGCGTGGGCGCCCGCCGCGAAGTACCTCCTCTTCGTCGCGATGTTCATGGGCGGGATGGTCGGATCGACAACCTGTTCGGTGAAGTCGCTGCGGTGGCTCGTGCTGTTGAAGTCGTTCCGCCGGGACCTGTTCACGAGCGTCCATCCGGACGCCGTCCGTCCCGTCCGCGTCTCCGGCGAACCGGTCGACGAGGAAACCATCCGCGATATCTACGTGTTCGTCCTGTTGAGCATCGCGCTGTTCGTCGTACTCGCGACGGTCATCGCGGCCGACGCCGCCCGCGCCGGGGTGGCCGTCTCCGAGTTCGAGGCGATGGGCGCGGCCGCGTCGACGTTCCTCAACATCGGCCCGGCGTTCGGTGACGCGGGGCCGTACGGGACGTACGCCTCCTTCCCGATGAGCACCCGCGGCGTGATGATCGTTCTGATGTGGATCGGCCGGATCGAGATCATCCCCGTGCTCGTGCTGTTCACCAAGGCGTTCTGGACCTCGTGAGTCGTGCCGATGGTCGATAACGGGAGCGGGCGAGTCGATGTGGCCGGGCGGTGCCCTTTTTGGACGCCCCAGTCGTTTTATAATACGGATAGCCGCTATGAGCGCCTCTACACCGCCTAACCGACACCAGTCAGGTTCTTAACCCGCGAATATAGATCATCGCGCATGACACGTACCGACGACGACCGACTGGACCTCCTCAGTCACGTGCTTCTTCCAGTTGCCAACGAGGAAGACGCCGCGGCGACGGCGGGGGTGCTCGAACCGTACGACCCCGAACGGGTGACCGCACTACACGTCGTCGAGAAGGGCGGTGGCGTCCCCGACAAGACGCCGGTTGAACAGTCCGAAGAGCTGGCGGCGGAGTCGTACGCCGCCGTCCGGGCGGTGTTCCCGGACGCCCGCGAGCACACGGCGTACGGACGAGACGTCGCCGCGACGATCGCCGACGCGGTCGACGAGGTCGGCGCGAGCGCGGTCGTCTACCGCTCGCGGGGCGGGAATCGACTCATGCAGTTCCTCTCCGGTGACGTCTCCGTGAAGCTCGCGACGAACGCGACGGTTCCGGTCATCGCGCTCCCGCGCGAGGGATCGGCCGAATGAGCGACGAGGAACTCGCGAAGGACCTCGGTCCGCTCGCGGCGCTCACGATCGGAATCGGGACGATGATCGGTGCCGGGATCTTCGTGCTGCCCGGCACCGCGGTCGCTCGCGCCGGTCCCCTCGCGGCGGCGACGTTCGTTCTCGGCGGAATCATCGCGCTGTTCACGGCGCTGTCGGCCTCCGAACTCGGCACCGCGATGCCCAAGTCCGGCGGCGCGTACTTCTACGTCAACCGGGCGCTCGGGCCCATGTTCGGCTCAATTGCAGGCTGGGCGAACTGGCTCGGGCTCGCGTTCGCCTCCGCCTTTTACATGTACGGCTTCGGCGAGTACGTCAACGCGCTCCTCGGGCTCGGCCCCATCGGACTCGGACCGGTGACGCTGGAAGCCGCGCAGGTGATCGGCCTCGCGGGCGCGCTCCTCTTTATCGCGGTCAACTACTTCGGCGCGAAAGAGACCGGCGGCCTCCAGATCGTCATCGTCGTGTCGCTCATGGGTATCCTCGCCGTGTTCACCGTCGTCGGACTGTTGAACGCGGAGATGCAGTCGCTGCGACCGTTCGCGCCGCCGGGAACTATGAGTCAAGTGCTCCCGGTGACGGGGATCATCTTCGTCTCGTATCTCGGGTTCGTCCAGATCACCTCGGTCGCCGAGGAGATCAAGAACCCCGGACGGAACCTCCCGCTCGCGGTGCTCGGATCGGTCGTCATCGTCACCGCGGTGTACGCGCTCTTCCTCGTCGTTCTGCTCGCGGCGGTGCCGAACGAACTCGTCGCGAACAACGACACCGCGGTCGTCGACGCCGCCAGACTCCTGTTCGGCAACTACTCCGTGTTCGGCTACTCGCTCGGCGCGGTCGGCGCCGCGATGCTGCTCATCGGAGGACTGCTCGCGACCGCCTCGTCGGCGAACGCCTCGATCCTCTCGTCGTCCCGGATCAACTTCGCGATGGGCCGCGAGAAGATCGTCACCCCGTCGCTCAACGAGATCCACGACCGCTTCGGGACTCCCTATAAGTCGATCGCGCTCACCGGCGCGCTCATCCTCGTGTTCCTCGTTATCGGCGGCGTCGAGCCCCTCGCGACGATGGGGTCGGTGCTCCACCTCGTGGTGTACGGGCTGCTCAACATCGCGCTCATCGTGATGCGCGAGTCGGGCGTCGAGGGGTACGACCCCGACTTCGAAGTCCCCTTTTACCCGTTCGTTCCGATTATCGGTGCGATCTCCTCGTTCGCGTTGATCGTGTACATCGACCCGACGATCATCCTGATCTCGCTCGGTCTCGTCGTCTTCGCGGTGCTCTGGTACCTCGTGTACGCTCGCGATAAGGTGGAGTCGCGCGGCGTGTTGGGGTCGTGGGTGCTCGACCGCTCCGACGAGCTGCCCAAGGCCGCCGTCTCGGCGGTGACGTCGGTCCAGCCGAGCGGCGACGACTACCGCGTGATGGTACCGCTCGCGAACCCGGCGACCGAGGAGCACCTGATCACCCTCGCGTCGGCGATCGCCAAACAGCGCGACGGCACCGTCGTCGCCGTCAACATCGCGAACGTGCCGGACCAGACCTCGCTCGAAGCTGCTCGCGATCGCGGCGCGCACGAGGCGGCACACGACCTCCTCGACAAGGGCCGCGACGACGCCGAGACGTTCGGCGTCGACGTGGAGACCCACGTCGTCCTCTCACACCGCGTGTTCGAGGAGGTGTTCGACGCGGCGCGGACGTACGGCGCAGACCTCACCGTGATGGGTTGGGGCGAGAACTCGCACGGCGCGCCGGGGCGCGCGGAGACGGCGGTCGACGAGCTCGCACACTCGTTACCCTCGGACTTTCTCGTGTTCCGCGACCGCGGATTCGACCCCTCGCGGATCCTCGTGCCTACCGCCGGCGGTCCTTCCTCCGATCTGTCCGCCGCGGTCGCTCGAATGCTCCAGGTCGAGTTCGACGGCGAGGTCACCCTCCTACACGTCGCAGACGACGAAGTGGCAGGCAAGGCGTTCCTCACGGAGTGGGCCGCCGAACACGGCCTCGCGGACGCGACGCTGCGGATCGAGAGCGGAGACGTCGAGGCCTCGATCGACCGGGCCGCGCGGGACGCGACGATGCTCATCATCGGTGCCACCGAGAAGGGACTGCTCTCGCGACTGGTCCGCGGATCGCTCGTGTTGCAGGTGCTCGATGACGTCGAGTGCTCCGTGCTGCTCGCGGAGAAGCGCTCCGAGCGCGGGCTCTTCGAGCGGCTATTCGGCGGTGATGGCCGAGCGAACGCACGGGCGGAGGAGACCGGCGCCCCGGAGGCAGAGACCGGCGTGACACGGGAGCCGACGACGCCACCGGTCACGGACGGGACGAACGACGAGTGATCGTCGGGGGCATCGCTCGCGTGGCGCAATCCTCACGCCGAACGAAACGTTCATAAACAATCTTTATTGATCCGGGGCGGATACCGAGACGTATGTACGACGACGAGGAGCTCTCCGAGATACGCAACGCGCACGCCGAGTGGGAGGCGGAGACGCTCGACCCCGTCCTCGACCGATTCGGTGAGCGCAGCGAGCGGTTCGCCACCGTCTCGAACCGCGAGGTCGACCGGCTGTACACGCCCGCGGACATCGCCGACCTCGACTACGAGGACGACCTCGGCTTCCCGGGCGAGGAGCCGTACACCCGCGGCGTCTATCCGACGATGTACCGCGGTCGGACGTGGACGATGCGGCAGTTCGCCGGGTTCGGCACCGCCGAGGAGACCAACGAACGCTTCCACTACCTGATCGACGAGGGCCAAACCGGGCTCTCGACCGCCTTCGACATGCCGTCGCTGATGGGGCTCGACTCCGACGATCCGATGTCGATCGGCGAGGTCGGCAAGGAGGGGGTCGCCGTCGACACGCTTCGGGACATGGAGGTGCTGTTCGACGGTATCGACGTCGGCGAGGTGTCGACATCCTTCACTATCAACCCGAGCGCGCCGGTGATCTACGCGATGTATATCGCCCTCGCCGACCAGCAGGGCGTCCCTCGCGAGGAGGTGAGAGGGACCCTCCAGAACGACATGCTCAAGGAGTTCATCGCCCAGAAGGAGTGGGTCGTCCCCCCGGAGCCCTCCCTCGATCTGGTGACCGATACGATCGAGTTCGCGGTCGAGGAGACGCCGAAGTTCAACCCGATCTCGATCTCGGGGTACCACATCCGGGAGGCCGGGTCGACGGCGACTCAGGAGCTCGCCTTCACGCTCGCGGACGGGTTCGCGTACGTCGAGGCGTGTCTGGACCGCGGGCTCGCGGTCGACGAGTTCGCGCCACAGCTCTCGTTTTTCTTCAACTCGCACAACTCGATCCTCGAGGAGGTCGCGAAATTCCGCGCCGCTCGCCGGATCTACGCGACGGTGATGGACGAGTGGTACGGCGCGGAGGCGGACGCCTCCAAACGGCTGAAGTTCCACACCCAGACCGCGGGCCAGTCGCTGACCGCCCAGCAACCCTTGAACAACGTCGTCCGGGTCACGATACAGGCGCTCGCCGGGGTGTTCGGCGGGACCCAGAGCCTCCACACCAACTCCTTCGACGAGGCGTTGGCGCTCCCCTCCGAGCAGGCCGTACGCGTCGCGCTCCGAACCCAGCAGATCATCGCTGAGGAGTCCGGCGCGGCCGACATCGCCGACCCGCTCGGCGGCTCGTTCGCCGTCGAGGCGCTCACCGACGAGATCGAGGCGGACGCGATGGCGTACATCGAGGAGATCCGGGAGATGGGCGACGGCTCGGTCCGTGACGGCGTCCTCCACGGGATCGAGCAAGGGTACTTCCACCGGGAGATACAGGAGTCGGCCTACGAGTATCAGGAGCGGGTCGACGCCGGCGAGGAGACGGTCGTCGGCGTCAACGCCTACGAGGTCGCGGAGGACACCGAACCCGACCTCCTCCACATCGACGAGACGACCCGCGACCGCCAGCTCGAACGGCTCGACGCCGTGAAAACCGACCGGGACGACGAGGCGGTCGCGGCCGCGTTGGACGGGATCCGCGAGGCGGTCGCGGCCGACGAGAACGTGATGCCCGCCATCGTCGACGCGGTGAAGGCGTACGCCACGATGGGCGAGATCATGGAGGTGTTCGAGACGGAGTACGGGACGTATCGCGAGCGGATCGGCGTCGCGTAAAAGGGGGTTCCCGGACCACACCGACCGTTACAGGCTTTCGATCGATTCCGCGGCGGCCGCACGCCACGCGTTGCCGCGGCGACCGGTGCGTTCGAGCTCGAGCCGGACGACCGAACCCGTCTCCGCCTCGGCCAAGGCTTCCTCGGCGTCGGTGTCGCCGTACTCGACGACGTGGAACGTCCCGTTTCGCGGGTGGTCCCGCAGAGTGACCGCCCCGTGGTCGTTACACGGCTTCACGACGGTGTACTTGCCAGTCCGATTCATCACGGCCCGAACTACGGGCTCCCGTGACTTAGTTATTGGTCGCTTATCACTCTCCCCCGCCCCTACTCGGCCGCCGAACAACGCGGCACTTTACTCGCCGCGTTTCGTGTTTCGAGTATGACGGAGACGGAAACGGACCTCGAACCGGACCCGGGGACGGAGATCCCGGAGGACCACCCGCGGTACGCCTCGCTCGTCACGCGACACCGGATCGAGGCGGGCGTCGACGCGGGGATCACCTCCCGCCAAGGACTGATCGCACAGGGCCGCGGCGAGGCGTTCGACTACCTCCTCGGCGAGCGGACGCTGCCGAGCGCGGACGCCGCCGAACGAGCTGCGGCAGCCCAGCTCCTGCTCGCCGACCACGCCGTGATCTCCGTGAACGGGAACGTCGCGGCGCTCGTCCCCGAGGAGACCGTCGCGCTGGCCGACGCGGTCGACGCCGACCTCGAGGTGAACCTGTTCAACCGGACCGCAGAGCGGATGGTCGCGATCGCTGACCACCTCCGCGAGCACGGTGCGACGGAGGTGAAGGGGTTGGCCGGCGACGGCGAGATCCCCGGATTGGAGCACGCCCGCGGCACCGTCGACGCCGACGGGATCGGCGCGGCCGACACCGTCGTGGTGCCGCTGGAGGACGGCGACCGCGCGGAAGCGCTCGCGGCCGCCGGGAAGACGGAGATCGTGATCGACCTCAACCCGGGGAGTCGGTCGCCGCGAACCGCGGCGATCCCGATCATCGACAACGTGATCCGTGCGGTGCCGAACGTGACGGCACACGCCCGCGATCTCGCTGGGGCGTCGTCGTCGGAGCTACGGCGGGTCGTCGACGAGTTCGACGCAGACGAGGCGTTGACGGCCGCCGAGGCCGCGATCCGCGAGGGCTCGTTCGACGGCGATGGGGACGTGGCGTAACTGGGAGGCGGAGGGAAGGACTGACGGCGACGCGGTCAGGTCACGTAGCCGACGAACGGGATCGCTCGCCGCGGGGCGTTCACCTCGTTCACCTGCGTGGCGACAGTGATCGCACCGATCGCGGCGAGCGCCGCGGCAAACGCGAAGGGAACGACGAACCC
This sequence comes from Halorubrum tibetense, assembly GCF_055396225.1. NCBI lineage: Archaea > Methanobacteriati > Methanobacteriota > Halobacteria > Halobacteriales > Haloferacaceae > Halorubrum > Halorubrum tibetense. The sequence goes on along the minus strand of NZ_AP043742.1, from coordinate 2,386,029 downwards.
CCAGGCGACGAGGAAGCCCGACAACAGCGGGCCGGCGGCGACGCCGAAGCCGAACGCCATCGTGAGCACGGACAGCGTTGACCCGGACGCTCCTTCCCGAGCGATGTCGCCGGCGAGCGCTAGCGCGGGTGCGAACACCATCGCCCCGGCGACACCCTGGAGGAACCGGGCGAGGAACATCACCCACGGGTCCCCGATCAGGCCGAACCCGAGCGCGTACGCCGGCACGAGCCCTTGAACGAGCGTCGTCGGAACGAGCAGAACCGTGCCGACGAGGATGAACGCCTTCCGCCCGTAGTAGTCGGTCGCGCGCCCGATCGGTGCCTGGAGGAAGATCTGTGCGAGGACGAACGCCGCGAACTGGAGGCCGAACATATCGGGCCCCTGATCGAGCTCGGTGTTGACGATGTCGCCGAGCGTGGCGAACACCGCGATGCCGACCGCCATGAAAAACGAGACGACCCCGAGCGCGAACACGGGGTCGAGCAGCTGCCCGCCGTCCCGGTCGCGGATCGCGAGCGCCGCTAAGAACGACTCGTCGCCCCCGTCGTCGGGGTCGATATCGGGGTCCCGGATGAGCGTCAACACGAGCAGGAACGCGAGCACGGCGGTGCTCGCGGCGAAGTAGAACGCCGCGTCGAATCCGGTGAGCGCGACGGTCGTCGCCCCGAGCGGGACGGTGAAGGGACCGGCGGCGACGACGCCCCCGGCGGCGATCGGGCCGACCCCGAAGCCGACGAGTCGGAACGTGTTGTACGTCCCCATGTTGCCGCCACGGTTCTCGTCGGTGGCGAGGTCGTTGACCAGCGCCACCGTCGTCGGGATGATGAACGCGCCCGCGATCCCCTGGAGGACGCGCAAGCCGATCAGGTGCCAGTAGGTGGCGGCGAAGGCGTAGCCGACGCCGGCGACCGCGATGAGCGCCAGCCCGAAGAGCACGAACACCTTTCGACGGCCTGTTCGGTCGGAGAGCCGACCGGTGAACGGCTGGAGCGGGCTGTTGACGAAGCCGAAGATGGAGAGGACGAGGCCGGTGATGAACACCTCCGTGAGCCCGAACGTCCCGCCGGTGACGAAGTCGGAGGCGATGAACAGCGGGAGGACCACGATCAGGAACGAGTTGCCGACGGATTCGGACATTCGGGCGAGCGCCAACGCCAGCACTTGTGGGTTGACTCCCAGCGCGTTCTGGACGGCGGTGACCGGATTCCTCATCGGCGAGCGTAGCCTCCGGGAGGGGTCGAGGGGATCTCCATTGGGTGACTCTCGATACGTGTCCGGTCTTTCGACGGTGTTCGGGAATACGCTTGTGCTATCGGCCACCCGCGTGCGGTTTCCCCCGAGTGATGCTGTGTGGCACGGAGACACGGCTGGCGGCGTCTATGGGCTCAGGTCGCGAACGTGGTTCACGAATCACGGTTCACGAACACCGAGCCGGGTTCGCGACCCGGCGAACGGAACGCGCCTCGGTCGAGGGGACGAGCGACCGGCTGTCGGTCGTCGATGGCGTGTTACGCGTTCGTATTGTCGCCGTCGTTATCGCCGTTACCGTCGTCGTCGCCATCCTCATCGTCATCCCCCTCATCGCCATCCCCCTCATCGTCACCGTCCTCGGGTGGAGCCGGCTCCTCACCCGGCGGGGTCGGCTCCTCACCCGGTGGTAACGGTTCCCCACCCGGTGGTAACGGTTCTCCACCCGGCGGCAGCGGTTGCCCGCCCGGCGGAAGCGGGTCGATGTCGGGGTTCTCGCCGGTCACGAGGAAGTCCGCGACGTTCCCGATCAGCACGTCGTTGTCCGCGCGGTAGGCGTTCTCCGGGGCGAGGAACGCCGAGTCGCCGACCAGTGCGAGCTCGCCGACGGTCACCGCGGCGGCGTAAGCGTCGTCTGCCCGCGTGGTCGACAGCTGCGCGTCGTCGCCCGTTTCGAGGGCGACCTCGCCCTGTCCGGCGGCGACGCCGACCGGAGCGATCCCGCGGAACACCGCGCGGTCGACACCGTCGGTCAGCGGGGTTTCGCCCGCAGGCGTCACGAACGGGCTGAGGTAGTTGGCGTCGTTATCGGTCATATCGTACACGTATCCCGGGGAAACGTACCCTCCAAGCGACCCGACGAGCTCGGTGGCCGGACCGGCGCTTCCGGGGTCGGCCGCGATCACGGTGCGACCGTCGGCCTCGGCGAACTCCGCGACCGCGTCGGCCTCGGCGGGTCCGAGCGCGGCCGGGTTCGTCGTCAGGAACGCGTCGGCGTCCGCGAGCAGCTCGAACAGGGGACCGTCCGCGAACTCGTCCTGATAGAACACCACGTCGTGGCCGTTCGCGACGAGCGTCGCCGCCAGCGGGCCGACGTCGCGTTCGGGGCCACCGATAGTGCCGACCGAGGCGTCGACGGGTTCGCTTTCCTCGCCTATCGGGAGCGGGAGCGGTTCACCGCCGCCACCGGCCGCCGCCCCCGCGCCGACGTGGAGGACGACTGTGTTCGTCGGCTCGGCGCTGTCCATCGTAATCTCCCCGTCAGACTCGGCGGCGTCCGCCGTCACGGCGTCGAGCTCCCAGTGGTCGCTCTCGACGTCCGCGTTCGCGGGGGTTCCGTCGTCGAGGACCGCGCCGCCGACCGCGACGAGGCCGAGCGTGACCGCGAACACGAGTACGAACGTCCCCGCGACGCGCGTCAGCGTGCTCATGCTGCCTCACCTCCGTTCGTCACGGCAGCGGGGTCGGTTCCGGTGTATCCCCACATCTCGACATCCTCGCCGACCGTCTCCGCCCAGACCTGCGGTGCCACGGCCAAGATCAGCGCGTCGTTGAGCGTCTCGTCGCCGATTCCCGCCTCCTCGGCGATGACGACGTCGCCGTCGGTGGTCTCGACGAGTGGGATCCCGAGGCCGCCGGTCGCGGACTCGCTTCGGTGTGTCTCGACCTCGTAGGTGTCGAGGCCGGCCTCGCGGGCGGCGTCGTCGATCGCGTCGTCGACGAAGCCGAACTCGTCGGCGAACCCGTTGTCGACCGCTTCGGTGCCGAGATAGGCGTCGGCGTGGGCGATCCCCTCGCGGTCGAGCTCGATCTCGTCGCCGCGCTGTTCGAGCACGTTCTCGATGAACAGGTTCGCGAGCACCTGTTGACGCTCGCGCTGTTCGGCGGGGTCGGCCGCGTTCTTGTCCGGCCCGGTAGCGCCCTCGTCGGGGCCAGTGGGCGTCGGCGGCGTACCGGCGACGCCGACGCTACCGACCGCCTGCGCGGACGGGGCGACGTAGATCTCGTCGGCCGGGGCGATCGCCAGATACGCGCCCGACGCTCCGAGCGTGTCGACCGCGGCGATCACCGGCATCTCCGCAGCCGTGCGGTCGACCGCCGCGTACATCCGTTCGCTCTGTGCGGGAAGTCCACCGCCGCTCTCGACTTCGAGGACGACCGCGTCGATGCTGTCGTTGGTGCGAGCGTCGCGGAGCTGTTCCTCGACGTCCTGGGCCATCGGCGTCGTAATCGTTCCGTCGATCTCGACGACGGCGACGCTTCCGTCCGCGTCGGTTACCGTGCTGTACACCTGCGGTGCGAGGAGGGCACCGGCGGCGACGGCGAGGATCGCGACCACCGCGATCACCTGCCGTTCGCTCACGTTCGATAAGGGACCGATTGGCATGCGGACATTAGTTCCTGTTTGAAATATATAAAACACACTATTTTATATACGTAATTAATTACCGGATGCGCGGCTCTTCGCCGGATCGAGCTCCCGTTCCGTAGGGTGATCCGGGTCGAGTGGAACCCGCGTCGAACGCGATCCGGATCGACCGAGGTCAGCCGACGTGGATGTCGTGTGTGTCCCCGACGGCAGCCCCGACCAAGTCCGCGTGAGCGGCGAACAGGGCGTCGTCGTCAGCCGCCGCGTCGACGACGAGGGTGCGTCCTCGTCTCCGCACCGTGGCGTCCGCGAGCGACGGCTCACCGTTCGTCGCCTCGGCCGCGAGCCGCTCGACCCGCTGGCGGGTGAGTCGTCGCGGATCGGCGACCGCGCCGTATCGCAGATCGAACGTCGCGTCGTCCGTCTCGGCCGATCCGGCCGAACTACCCGACTTGCCCGCGGTCGAGACGCGCCGGCCGTCCCCGACGCGTATCGCCGCGCCGACCGCGCTGGCGGTCTCGACCGCGGTTCGAACCGTGTCCGGCACCCGCGGAGCGTCCGCGAGCCGCGAGCGGGTCCGCGCTCTGCCGGCGGGCCCGAGGTCGGCGTAGACGACCGCGTCGCCGGCGAGCAGCGACGGGAGCGGGCCGTAGTCCGCTTCCAGTCCCTCTCCGGGGCCACCCCGGTCGAGGGCCGCGTCCACGTGTTCGACCGCGCGGTCCACGGTCGGGCCGTAGCCGACGATCACCGTCACGTCGCTCACGGCGGCCGCGAACGGTTCGTCTGCGCCGCGGAGTCGACGGGTTCCGTCCGCGGGACGGGTGGTGACCGCTCCGGCCCGTGACTCGATGGCCGACACGACCGCGTCCGCGTTGAACGCGCCGCGAGCCACGACGGCTCCTTCGAGGGCGTCGTCGTCGAACGCGACGCTTCCGGTGAGCGCGGTCGCGTCCCCGATCGAGACGCCGTGGGCGTCCCGCTGTGCCGCGAGGAGCCGCTCAGCCCACGGTGCCGGGAGCCCGGTCGAGGAGACGACTGACGGGTCGGCGACCGCGGTGACGACGGTGTCGGCGTCGGCGACGGTGCTCGCGTCGTACGGGACGATCGGTCCGCCACGGCGACCCGCGGATCGGCGGCCCGGGCCGGACGAAGCGGCCGTCGTGGCGTCGAATACGTCGCCGGTCGGCCGGGATCCCGACACAGGGCCGGCTATCGACCCGAGCGCGGTGCCGGCAGTTACGAGCGCGATCGCACGTCTCAGCAGGGGGCGTCTGGAGGGCATCTCCTCGTCCTCTGTTCGGGCGATACTTAATTCATATAGTTGTCAGCACGTGGCCCGCTGTGGTCGCTTTCTGACACCTCGTCCGTGCCGCACCGTCGACCCCGCAGCCTCGACCCTGTCCCGTCCGTGCCGATTCCGCGATCTGCCCCGGTCGCAAGCTCAAAGGCCTCAGCCGGCCACCCCCCGGTATGGAACTCGACGACACGGATCGGGAGATCCTCCGGCTGCTGCAGGCGGACGCGCGGACCCCGTTCTCGGAGATCGCCCGGCAGATCGATATGTCGAGCGCGACGGTCCACGACCGCGTCGGCCGCATGGAGGAGGCGGGCGTGATCGAGGGGTATCACGCCGCTGTCGACCCGAAGGCGGTGGGGTACGGGGTCAGTGCCCTCGTCGGGCTCCGCGTCGAGCAGGGTCGCGAGGAGGACGCGCTCGACCGCCTCCGCGAGATCGAGGGCGTCAGAGCGATCCACCTGACCACCGGTGAGTGGGACGTCATCCTGCGGGTGGTCGCCGAGGACACCGACAGCCTCCGCGAACTCATGTTCGAGCGGATCGCGAACATGGATGGGTTTTCGCGATCACAGACGATGATCGTTCTCGGCACCGACTACGAGGCGGAGGGGCCGCCGATCTGAGCGGCGGGTCGCCACAGCGTGATGCCGTCTCTTGACGCCGCAGTGCGCCGCCGTCCGGGACCGGAACGCTCAACTCGCGAAGCCACTGAAACCCTTCCATGAGTTCATGGGTGGAGGACCGGGTCGGCCGCTCGCCGGAGCGCGCATGGGCCGCCGCGGTCTCGCTCGTTACCGGCCTCCTCGTCGTCGGCTCGCTCGTCTCCCCGCGGACCGTCTACGACGGGTTCCTCTGGCGGTACTTCTGGGGGCCCGTCGCGGCCGACGGCCAGGGCGCACAGTGTGCGGTCCGTCCCGAGAGCGGCGGGACGGAGCTGTTGACGAGTAACGCCGCCTGCGCGGACGCGATCGCCGCCGGCGAGATCGTCGCTGAACCGGGGTACACGACCGTCTCGACGGTGAGCTACGTGTTCGTCCTGCTGGCGATGCTGATCGGCGTCGTCTTCCTGCTCCGGCGGCTGGAGATCGGCGACGAGTTCCGGTTCTTCTACGCGCTGTTCCCGTTCATGCTGTTCGGCGGAACCCTCCGGACGGTCGAGGACGCCGGGATCGCCGCGGTCCGGGCCGGTGCCGAACCGCTGATCGCGTTCCCGTGGAGCGCGCTGATCATCAGCCCGTTCATCTACTTCGTCGTGTTCGCGGTGACGCTCGGGTGCGTGCTCGCCGCGTACGCGCTCGCCGAGCGCGGGCACGCAAAGGACTACGCCCGCCCGCTGTTCGGGATGGGGACGGTCGCGCTCGCGGCCTCGTTCGGCTACCTCGTGTACCTCGCCGTCACGGCCGACTACGTTACCATCTACCCACAGGTGCTCGTGTTGACGCTCGTGCTCGCGACGGCGTCGACCGCCGGGACGTGGAAGCTGATCGAGGGGTGGAAGCCGTCGATCAACCAGGGGACCGGCTTTGCCGGCTTCGTGATCATCTGGGGTCACGCCGTCGACGGCGTCGCGAACGTGATCGGGCTCAACTGGATGCCGGAGCTCACGGGCACCGCCAACCTCGTCCCGAAACACGTCATCAACGCGCTGATCGTCGACTGGACCGCCGTCCTGCTCCCGGAGGCGGTGCTCGCGGTCACGAAGGACGCGTGGCCGTTCCTGTTCGTAAAACTCGCCGCCGCGACGGGCGTCGTGTACGTGTTCAACGGCGAGCTGTTCGAGGAGTCGCCGCGGTACACCCTGCTGCTGCTCATCACCGTGCTCGCCGTCGGGCTCGGTCCCGGGACGCGCGACATGCTGCGGGCGACGTTCGGGATCTGACCGGCGATTGGGTGTGAGACACCGAGTATCCGGACTCGGCGAACGTTTATATCGTTTGATTCGAAACGAACGAATATGCGAAAGACGGCTATCAATGCAGCGGTAGCGCTCGTTGCGTCCGTAGCGATGCTGTTCGTTCCGGTGGGTGCGGTCGTTGCCCCGGTCGTCGGTGGAGTCGTCTTCGGAACACTTCAGTCGAAAGACGGGATTCGGGTGGATTACGTGCGGAGTACAGCGATCGGTGCGCTCTTCGGTGTGACCGTGCTGCTGTTCGCGGTCGGATTATTCATCGCGACACCGGTCCTGAGCCACGCGGCGACCACTGTTCAGTCGGTTGCGTTCGGCTTCTTGGCCGAACTCCACCCGCTCGCGTACGCGCTCGTTGCCGGCACGGTCGCGACGGGGGCGTTCGTTGGCAGTAGTTTGCTGGTCGCAGAACTCGAGCTCGGACGGCGGGGGCCGCCGTCACCGACCAGCTCATAACGGGAAGCTTCGACGGGTGTCGGCTCCCGTGGCTGGCTCCACGGGCTCCACCTAGCCGTAGCCGGATCTCCGCGTCTCCGCCGCGGCGTCGGCGCACACCGCCACCTTATAAATCCTCGCGGGGGTAACCGTCGCGGTAATGTTGGAGGGCGTCAACGTCGCGCTCGGCGTGTCGGGCAGCATCGCGGCGGTGAAGGTCGTCGAGCTCGCCCACGAGCTCCGCCGGCACGGCGCGAGCGTGCGTGCGGTGATGACGCCGGCCGCGACGGACATCGTTCACCCGTGGGCGGTCGACTTCGCGACCGACGAGCCCGTCGTCACGGAGATCACCGGGGACGTGGAACACGTCGAGCTCTGCGGCCGCGAGGGGTGGGCCGACGTGCTGCTGCTCGCGCCCGCGACCGCGAACACGGCCGGGAAGGTCGCCGCCGCCGTCGACGACACGCCCGTCACCACCTGCGCGACGACCGCGCTCGGCGCAGGCGTCCCGGTGGTGATGGCCCCGGCGATGCACGAGCCGATGTACGACCATCCCGGTGTGCTCGCCGCGCTCGACACGCTGGAGGCGTGGGGAGTGACGTTCGCGGACCCCCGGATCGAGGAGGGGAAAGCGAAGATCGCGGCGGAGGCGGAGATCGTCACGGAGGTCGCCCGGGCGACGACCCCGGACACGCTTTCGGGACGGCACGTCGTCGTCACCGCGGGCGCGACGAAAGAGCGGATCGACCCGATCCGGATCCTCACGAACCGGGCGTCGGGCAAGACCGGACGGGCGGTCGCCCGCGCCTGCTACGTCCGCGGGGCGAGCGTGACGCTCGTGCACGACGGCGACGAGGTGCCGTACGCCGACGTGGTTCGGGTCGAGACCGCCGACGAGATGATCGACGCCTGTCGGGCGGCGGCGGTGACCGCGGACGCCCTGGTGTCGGCCGCGGCCATCTCGGATTTCACGGCGGACGCCGTAGAAGAGAAGATCCGGTCCGGATCTCCCCTCTCGGTCGACCTCCGGCCAACGCCCAAGCTGTTGGATTCGGTCCGCGCGGAGCACCCCGACCTCCCGCTCGTCGGGTTCAAAGCCGAGACCGACGGCGACGACGCGGCGATGGTCGCGGAAGCGGAGCGGATCCGCGACCGCGTCGACTTGGCGTTCGTCGTCGCCAACGACGCGAGCGTGATGGGCGAGGACCGCACGCGCGTCCTGCTCGTCGGCGGACCCGACTCGACTCCGGAGGAAGCGACGGGCACGAAAGACGCCGTCGCCGGACGGATCGCCGACCGGTTGGGCGAGGCACTCGGCGTGATCGAATGATCAGCACGAACCACGTCCGGACACGGGTTTCAGGGACATGGAAGCCGACAGCGCCGGGACGGATACAAACTGTTTTGAGTCGGTAGAATCACCCGTCGGGTAGACATCACTATGTGTAGACAGCGACCCATCACCGACGCTGCCGGAGGTGACGGGGGTGGCTGACGACGACGCCGAACCCCCGGGCCGCTCGATCGTCGTTCCCGTAGAACCTACCTCCACGCTTCGATCGACGGTCGCATACGTCGCGGAGACGGCGAAGAACGACGGGTTCGACACGGTCCACTTCGTCGTGCTCGCCTCGTGGCGGCGCGACGACCCCGAAACCGCCGCGCGGGAGGCGGACGCCGAACGCGTCCTGGAGAAGGCGTCTGCGTGGGCGACTGCCGACCTCGCGGAGGCGGACGCGGCGGACATCGGCGTCGTCACGGCCATCGTCGGCGACGAGGAGTACCTGTTCGGCCCCGGCGACTACGCCCGCGAGCTCGTCGCCTACGCCGACGAGCACAGGGGCGAAGCCGTGATCCTCGATCCGGAGTACACCCCCGTCGGCAACACCACGCTGCTCCAGCCGCTGGAGTTCGAGCTCTCACATACGTCGCTCGCTGTGCGGAAGGCTCCCGTGGCCCGCCCCACCCGCCGGGAGCGGCTGCGCCGGGAGGCGACCGGCCGCCGGTTCGCGGCGCTGTTCTCGACCTCATTGGTCTTTTATTTCGTCCTCGGCGACCCGCTGTACTGGTTCGACTGGCTGACCGGCGTCGCGAGCGCGACGATCGTCGCCATCACCCTCTCGCGGGTCAGTATCGATACCGAGCCGTCGATCCCACGAACGCCGCTACGGATGCTCCGCGGACTCGTGTACGTCCCCGTCCTGCTGGTCGAGATCATCCGGTCGAACCTCATCGTCGCTCGCGTCATCCTCGATCCGCGGCTGCCGATCGACCCGACGCTGAACCGCGTGCGGGTGCTCGTCGGCAGCGGACTCCCGTTGATGACGCTCGCGAACTCGATCACGCTGACGCCGGGAACGCTCACCGTTCGGGCCCGTGACGGCGATCTCTACGTCCACTCGCTCATCCCGTGGGCCCGCGACGGCCTGTTCGACGGCTCCCTGGAGCGGTGGACCCGGTTCATCTACTACGGCCGGGAGGCCGCGCGGCTCCCCACGCCCCGCGAGCGTGACGACGTGGCGATATTCCAAGGCCCGGACGCGACCGAACCGCTCCCGATCGCCCGCGCTGACGGCGGAGCAGTCAGCGACGTCGACGATAGCGAGACGGACGCTGGAGACGACGAAGCGGCCGGGGACGAGGTGACCGACGAATGAGCCTCGTCGACGCGACGCTCGTCGCCGGCTACACCGTGAGCGACTTCCTGCTCGCGGCCGCCGCCGGATTCGTCGTCCTCGCGATCGGGATGCTCTACCGCGCGGTGAAGGGGCCGACGATGCAGGACCGTGTGCTCGCGGTCAACGTGCTCGGCACCAACACGGTCGTCATCCTCGCGATGCTCGGAGCTGCGCTTTCGGAGCCGACGTTCCTCGACATCGCGCTGATCTACGCGCTCCTCAACTTCCTGATGGCGGTCGCCATCTCGAAGTTCACCGTCGAACGGGGTGGTGTGCTGTGATCGAGACGCTCGAACCGGCGCGGATCGGGCTCGTCGTCCTGTTCGTGGTCGTCGGGCTCTTCTTCACGTTCGTCTCGATGACGGGCGTGATCCGCCTACCGGACGTGTACTCGCGGGCACACACCGCCTCACAGGCCGACACGCTGGGTGCGGGATTCGCGCTCGCCGCCGTCGCGCTCGTGATCGGCTGGGAGGGTGCGGGGTTCAAATCCGTCATCCTGCTGTTTTTCATCTTCGTAACGAACCCGACGGCGGCTCACGCGATCGCCCGGGCCGCCTTCGAGGAGGGGATCGTGCCGTGGACGGAGGGTGACGAGCGCCGATGAGCGGTTCCGTTCCCCTCGTCGCCGCCGGCTCCGCTCCACAGCCCGTTATCGCGCAGATCACGGCGATCGAGGCGAGCCTGTTCGTCTTCGTGGTCGTCACGGCGATCGTTACGGCGCTCGCGCGGGACGTGCTCGCGGCCGTGATCGTGTTCGGGGCGTACAGCCTCGGGATGGCGGCGCTGTACACGTTCTACCGCGCGCCCGACGTGGCGATGACGGAGGCCGCGATCTCCGCCGGCGTCACGACCGTCCTCCTGTTAGTGACGCTCGCGAAGACGACACGGATCGACCACGAGGTCGCCTTCGAGTCGGTGAACCTCCCCGCGGCCGGCGCGGCCGGCCTGCTGTTCGTCGGAATGGTGCTGACGATGGCGGAGATCCCCGCCGTCGGCGACCCCGACGCGCCCGCGTGGAGCAACGTCGACGTCACGCAGTGGTACATCGCCGAGACGTACGCGGAGACCGGCGTCGAGAACGCCGTGATGGCCGTACTGGCCGCGTTCCGTGGGTTCGACACGTTCGGCGAGGCGGTCGTCGTGTTCGCCGCCGGGATCGCCGTCCTCGTCGTCCTGCGGCGGGAGGTGTTCGCATGAGCGACCGGGCGGACGACATCGACAGCGACGTCGCCGATGTCGGCGACGACGCGCCGACTCGCACCGATCGGCTCGACTCGACGACACGACAGGGTTCCCCGTACACGGAGAGCCAGGTGATCATGCCGACGGTGAAGATCGTCGCCCCGTTCGCGTTCACCTACGGGCTGTTCGTCACCTTCCACGGCGGCGGCTCGCCCGGCGGCGGGTTCCAGGGCGGCGCGATCATGGCGGCGGTCGTGTTCATGATCGCGTTCGCGTTCGGCATCGAGGCGACCCGCGAGTGGCTCGCGAACACGGTGGTCGTCGGCCTCGCGGTCGGCGGGACGCTCGTGTTCGCCGGGATCGGGCTCCTCACGATGACGCAGGGCGGCGCGTTCCTCCAGTACGAGCTGCTCCCGGTGCCGCTGTCGCGGATCGACCGCGTGACCTACGGTATGGAGGCCGTGGAGATCCTCGGCATCGCGTCCATCGTCAGCGGCGTGCTGATGGGGCTGTTCTTCCTGCTCGCGCGGGGGTTCGCCGGCAGCGGCGACGGCGACTCCGATGCCGACGCCGCCGCTGCCGACGGCGAGAGGCATCTCGACGACCGGACGGCCCGGACCGACGGGGGTGACGACCGATGACGCTCGTCTCCATCGTCGAAGCGGCCGTGGGGTCGACCGTCGTGGGGTCGACCGTCGTGGAATCGACCGTCGTGGGAACGGCGAGCGTCCTCGACGTGCTCGCGACGCGTCACGCGTACGTCGTGTTCGCGCTGCTGTTGTGTATCGGGCTGTACATGATGATCGCCAACGAGAACCTGATCAAGAAGATAATCGGACTCAACCTGTTCCAGACGGCGATCTTCCTGTTGTTCGTCGTCTCGGCATACGTCGAGGGGGGCGCGATCCCGATCATCCCCGCGGGGACAGCGCAGGGCGCGGCGTACGTCAGCCCGCTCCCACACGTGATCGTGCTCACGGCCATCGTCGTCGGGGTGAGCCTCACCGCCGTCGGGCTCGCTCTGTGTATCCGGATCTACGACGAGTACGGCACGCTTCGCGTCGACACCCTCCGGAGTCTGATGCGGGATGAGGGGTCGCTGCCGCGTCGTCCCGGGACCGCCGTGACGGCCGAAGATGTCGCTCGCGCCGACGGAAGCGGTCCCGTGGACGAGGAGGCCGCCGCCGACCGGGGTGATACCGATGAGTGAGCTGGTCCCGATGGCCGAGCTGCTCCTGCCGCTCGCGGTCGTCGTTCCCATCGTGGCGGCGACGCTCCCGCTGGCGCTCGGTCTCCGATACGACGACGTCGGGTGGCCCGTCGCCGCCGTCACGAGCCTCGTGCTCGTCGGTATCGCCGGCGCGGTGGCAGTCGCGACGTACACGGGCGGCCGGTTCACGCACGCGCTCGGCGGCTACCAGCCGCCGGTCGGCATCGAGCTCGTCGCCGACGAGCTCTCCGCCGCGGTGCTCGTCCTGATCGCGCTCGTCGCCGCCGCGACGCTCGCGTTCTCGCGGGTCGCCGGGCCGCGCGGGAACGCCTTTTACAGCGGCTACCTCCTGTTGACGGGCGGGCTCTCCGGCGTCGTCCTCACGGGCGACCTGTTCAACCTGTTCGTCTTCCTGGAGATCGTCGGGCTGACGACGTACGCGCTCATCGCCTCGGACCGGTCCGGTGCCAGCGCGTACGCCTCCCTGAAGTACCTCGTGTTGGGGACCGTCGGGGCCTCGCTGTACCTCGTCGGCGTCGGCTACGTGTATCTCGCGACGGGGTCGCTGAACATGCTCGATCTCCAGACGCGGATCCTCGAGGAGGCGTCCTACACCGATCCGCTGATACAGGCCGGCTTCGCCTTCATCGTCGCCGGGTTCGCGTTGAAGATCGCGCTGTTCCCCGTCCACACTTGGCAGCCGGACGCCTACCAGCGCGCGCCGGATTCGGTGACGACGTTCGTCGCCGCCCTAGTGTCGACGGCCGGCGCGTACGCGCTGATCCGAGTGACGTACACCGTGTTCACGGTCGAGTTCCTCGCCGCCAACGAGGCTATCACCACCGTGTTGCTCGTCGTGTCCGGCGTCTCGATCCTCGCGGGCTCCGTGCTCGCGGCGATGCAGTCGGACCTCAAGCGGATGTTCGCGTACTCCTCGGTGGCACAGTTCGGGATGATCGCCGCCGCGGTCGGCCTCGCCAACGAATGGGCGCTGCTCGGCGGGATCGTTCACCTGCTCGGTCACGGGCTGTTGAAGTTCGGACTGTTCCTCGCCGCGGGGCTGCTCGCGCTCGGGTACGGTGCCCGCCGCGTCGAGGACCTGGCGAGCCTCGCTCGACGCGCGCCGTACACCGCGGGGTCGCTCGCGGTGCTCGGGCTCGCGTTGGTCGGGATCCCGCCGTCGATCGGCTTCCTCGGCAAATGGTACATCGCCTTCGGGGCCGTTCAAGAGAGCGGTCTCGGCGGCGGTGCGGTCGGGATCGGGATCGCAGCCGTGATCTTCGTCAGTACGCTGTTCACGCTCGCGTACGTCGCCCGCCTGATAGAGCAGCTGTACTTCGCCGGCGTCGGTCTCGACGACGGCCACGGTCACGACGAGGGAGCCGTCGACGGGACGCACGGCGACGCACACGACCGCGACGTCGTCGCCGACGGCGGACAGGACGCCGGTGGCGACCTCGACGCTGGCGACGACCACGTCGCGGACGAACCGATCCCGCCGGAGCCGGGCGCACCGACGACGCTCGGCGTGCGGGACCGCGTGCCGACCGGGGCGTTCCTCGTCCTGATCGGCACCACCGTCGTCGCCGTCGCGCTCGGGTTCGCGGGGGCGACGTTCGCGACGCTTCTCGACCCGTTCCTCAGTGAGGTGTTCGCATGACTGACGTTCCACTATCCGACCTCCGACCGTTGCTCGCAGTTCTCGTCTCGTTCGTCGCGACGGCGTTCATCGTCGCGTCGTACCGCTCCCCGAACGTTCGTGAGGGGTGGACCCTGCTCGCAGCGGTCGTGAAGTTCGGGATCGTCGCCTCGATGCTACCCGGCGTCCTGGACGGCACCGTCTACGAGACGTCGATCGCGACGTTCCTCCCCGGGATCGAGTTCGCGCTGCGGGCCGACGCGCTCGGGATGCTGTTCGCGTTCCTCGCGAGCGGGCTGTGGATCGTCACCTCGTTCTACAGCATCGGCTACATGCGCGGCAACGACGAGATCAACCAGACGCGGTACTTCGCCGCGTTCGCCGTGTCGCTGTCGGCGACCATGGGGATCGCCTTCGCGGGCAACCTCGTGACGATCTTCGTCTTCTACGAGCTGTTGTCGATCGCGACGTACCCGCTCGTCGCCCACGACGAGACGGACGAAGCACGGTCTGCGGGTCGGAAGTATCTCGCGTACACGATGTTCGGCGGTGGCGTGCTCGTGCTCGCCGGCACCGTATTGGTGTACTGGCTCGCCGGCTCCGTCGCGTTCACCGCGGGCGGGATCGAAGCGCTCGCGAACGCCGACCCCGGCCTCGCGATGGTCGCCTTCTTCCTCCTCGCGATCGGGTTCGGGGTGAAAGCGGGTATCATGCCGCTCCACCAGTGGCTTCCCGAGGCGATGGTTGCGCCGACGCCCGTCTCCGGACTGCTCCACGCGGTCGCGGTCGTCAAGTCCGGTGCGTTCGGCGTCTCCCGGGTGATCCTCGACGTGTTCGGGCCGGAGCTCGTGTTCTCGCTGTCGCTGCCGTTCGGGTTCACGGCCGGGCTCGTCATGTCGACGATCGGCGCGATCACGCTGACGGCGGCCTCCCTGATCGCCTTACGGAAGGATCATCTCAAACAGCGACTCGCGTACTCGACGGTGAGCCAACTGAGCTACATCGTGCTCGGGCTCGGGCTGTTCGGCTGGTACGGGCTCGTCGGGGCGCTGCTACACATCCCGGCGCACGCCTTCATGAAACTCACCCTGTTCTTCTGTGCGGGGTGTATCCACGTCGAGACCCACACCGACTACATCTCCGAGATGGCCGGGATCGGCAAGCGGATGCCGGTGGTGATGGGCGCGTTCACGGTCGCGGCGCTCGGGATGGCCGGCATCCCGCTGCTCGCCGGTTTCGTGAGCAAGTACTACATGCTGATCGGCGGGATCCAGATGGGGGCAGAGTTGACGCCGGTCGCGTACTATCTCGTCGGCGCGCTCCTGCTGTCGGGCGTGCTCAACGTGGCGTACTTCTGGCCCGTGATCTACACCGCCTTCTTCGAGTCCGAAGACGAGCACGACGCGAAACCCCTCGTGGACTTCCGGATGGGCGGGGAGAAGCGGTCGACGCTTCCGGTGACGGACGGGGGTCGCGCAGCTGACGACGCGGCCACCGATGGGGGTCGCGCAGCTGACGACGCGGCCACCGATGGGGGTCACCCCAAGGACGATCGCGACGCTGGCGGGGACACCGATCCGGAGGACGCCGACCCGGACGAGCTCGTCACGGACGCGGAGCCGAACGATGATGGGGCCGACACGACCGACCCGAACCCCACCAACACCGATAGCTCGGACGCCACCGACGACACCGCCATCCCCGACGCGGACGACGACCTCCCGACCGACGACGAGGGCGTCGTCCGACCGGACTTCGACACGAGCGACCGCGACTTCTCCGAACCGGCCGAGCGGGTCGATACGGGCGATTACGCGGTCGACCAGAAGCCGTCCGACGTCGACGTGCCGTTCGGTGTCGGTCAGGAGGGAGACGAGCCCGACGGGACCGACGGAACCGACACGCGCGCTGACATCGACGACGGCACCGGGTACGGCCACGACGACCCGGACGACGAGGGCGACGATCACGGTCACGGCGAGTCCGACCACGACGACGCTCACGGCCATCACGGTGGCCCGCCTGCCGGCGGCTGGAAGCACGTGAACGGGCTCGACGCCTTACGTGGCCGCGAGTCGACTTGGTTCATGCTCGGGCCGATCCTCACGGCGATGACGCTGGCGCTCATGCTCGGCGTGATCCCCTACGAGATGGGCTTTCTGGAGCTGATCGAGCTGATAGTCGATACGCGGCTCCCCGAGGGGGTGGCCCGGCCATGAACGGGCTGGTGACCGCGGTGCCGCCGTTCCTCGTCCTCGCGGTCGCGGCGGCGCTCGTACTCGCGCTCCCGCGTGCGGTCGGCCACGCGCTCGCCGCGAGCGCGACCGCGTTCGTGTTCGCACAGGCGTGGCTCGCGCCCGACGGGACCCACCTCACGACGGAGTTCCTCGGCTTCTCGGTCGTCTTCTTGAACGTCGACCAGTTCTCCGCGATGATGGGGCTCGTTATCGGGTTCCTCGCGACCGCGGCGGTGATCTACGCGTACTCGAGCGACGCGCCGCGCTGGCTCACGTCGTTCGCGCTGTTGTACGTCGCCTCCACGGTCGGAACCGTCTACGCCGGCGACTGGCTCTCCGTGATCTTCTTCTGGGAGCTGATGGCCGTCACCAGCACCCTCCTCGTCTGGCAGTACGGCGGCGAGGCCGTCCGGGCGGGCTACCGTTACGCCATCGTTCACGGGATCGGCGGCACGATCCTGCTCGGTGCGGTCGTCGTCCACTTCGCGGCGGTGGAGAGCTTCCTCTTCACCGCGGAGACGGGGATCCATGCGACCGCGGCCGTGCTCGCGGCGATCGGCATCGGGATCAACTGCGGGTTCATCTTCCTCCACACGTGGATCCCGGACACCTATCCGCGCCCGCACATCGCGGCGTCGGTGTTCCTCTCGGTGTTCACCACCAAGACCGCGGTGTACGTGATGTACCGTGCGTTCCCCGAGGGCGGCTGGTGGCTGGCGTACCTCGGCGGGTTCATGGCGGTGTACGGCGTGTTCTTCGCGCTGCTTCAGTACGACCCGCGCCGGCTGTTGTCGTATCACATCCAAGCGCAGGTCGGCTACATGCTCGCGGGTATCGGGCTCGCGACGCTCGGCGGCGAGTGGGGCCAGTTCGCCGTCGCCGGGGGGTTCGCACACCTGTTCAACAACGTGCTGTACAAGAGCCTGCTGTTCATGGTGTGTGGCGTCGTTATCTACCGCACCGGCTCGAACTACATCAAGGAGATGGGCGGGCTCTGGAAGGTGATGCCCGTCGCGTTCCTGGTCTACCTCGTCGGCGCGGCCTCCATTACCGCGGTGCCCGGCTTCAACGGGTACGTCTCGAAGGGGCTCGTCCTCGACGCGACCGAGCAGATCTCCGGTAACTACCCGCTCCTGTTCGGCTACGACCTGCTGTGGTGGCTGTTGATGATCGGCGCGGTCGGGACGTTCATGTCGTTCATCAAGCTCGGCTACTACATCTTCTTCCACGGCGAGGCGTCGCCCGAACACCGCCGACTCGACGACGCGAAGCCGCTGCAGACGGTCGGGATGGGGCTCGCGGGGGTCGCGTGTGTCGCGCTCGGCGTCGTCTACACCGCCCAGCTCGACCTGCTCCCGTTCGCGGAGACGGCACACGACCTCTCGAACCCGTACAGCTACTACCTCGACCCGCTTCAGTTCGGACACATCGAGAAGGCGGCGGTCCTGATGACCGCTGGGTTCGTCGGGTTCTTCGGTCTAAAGCGGCCCCTCGGGTGGCTCGCACACCACATGCGTGACGTGGACGCCGTGTTGCATCCGGCGGCGTTCTACGCCGGGCGCGGTGCGGTGTGGGGCGTCACGGAGCTGTGGGCCGCCGTCGACCGCGTGACCATGCGGACTGCGAGCGTGATCATGACGACGGCGATGCATCCGCGGGAAACGCTCGCGGACGCCGGGATCGACGCCGAGATCCGGTCCGGGATCGGGCGCAGCGTGTTGATCCTGACGCTCGCGGCGGCCGTGGCGCTGTTCGCGCTGCTGCTCGGGTGAGCGGTCGTCCCGGCCGCGGTCTGTTTATATACTCTCTTCCGACGCTCGGTGGAGCTCGTCGGGTCGTCGCCGGGCGCGGCGCACCGTATAGAAGCGAACGCTTCGGCCGGATCCTGTGTGGCCATTATAAGGGTTCGAGCTGCCGTATCCACCGATCCCGTAGCGATCTGCTTGGACCGTCAATACGCAGAATCACCGTCACGGATGAAACGACGGTCGCTCAACGATCCGATCTACTTACGCACCCGGTCGCGACTTCTTTAAATACTCAGTCGCGACTTATTTAAATACACAGTCGTGGCCCGTTTACATACCCTCTCGCGACCCGCTCAGTACTCCTCGTACGCGAGGTTCATCAGCCACTGTGAGAAGGCGTCGGACTGGGCGTCGATCTCCTCCTCGCCGATAAACGGGGACAACATGTCGCCGGCCATCAACAGGCTGAAATCCAGGTCCCGCGGGGCCGGCTCCAGATAGTACGTGTTGTGCCCGTCGTAGACGGCGTCCTCGCGCTGGATGAGTCCGGACTCCTCTAACGCCTCCGCGATACGGCTCCCCTTCCGCGAGGAGACATCGAGCTCCTTCCAGAAGTCGCTCTGGTGGATCCCGCCGGTCTCGCGGATGAGTTCGAGGCCGGCGCGCTGGTCCGCCGACAGCTCGGACTCGAGTTCGGACACGCTCATGGAACTACAACCGCCCGCGAATCGCTTAAAACTGGCTTTCCGTCCGGGCGGCGGCGACCGACGCCACGCGGCCGGCGTCGCCGTCGTCGGTCACGACGACCCGCCGAACCCGTCTGGAAGGGACACTGACTCGGATGGCGTCTCGCAGGGTGGACCGTCGGCGAACGCGACCGCCGGCTCCGTCCCCGTCCGGATCCGCGTGAACGACCGCGTGCCGAACCCCTCGCCGTGGAGACACGCCCCGTACTCGTGATCGGCGAGCACTCGGCTCGAACGATCGAGCCACCCGCTCGCGTCCTCCCCGGGCTCGGGAACGAGCGCGCCCGCGACCCGCCGCGCGCTGGCCGCCCGATCCGTGCCGGCCTCCTTACGTCGGTCCGGGACCGCGAACCGCGCCGTGCCGTTCACCACGCCGCCGACGTTCCCGACGACGTGGACGCCCGGGTCGAGCCGCGTGACCGAGAGCTGGCCGTCGTACGAGAGTAGGAACGCCGCGACGTCGTCGGCGAGCGCGAGGAAGAACCCGTCGTAGGCGCGGTCGTCGAGCTCGCGTTCCACCGCTCGGACGGCGGACTCGGCCGTGGGCTCGCGGAGACAGTCGGCGACGAGGAGCCCCCGCGAGCGGTCGCCCTCGCGGTCCGCGTCGAGCCAGCGGTTCGTCACGGCGGCGACGAGTCCGGACTCCCCGAGGCCGATCCACGTTCCACCGGCCACCCGGTCGCGGGGCGCGACGTACGTCGACCCGTCTGCCGTCCGCAGGGAGGGGCCCTCGGACTCGCGGTCGAGCGATTCGTCACGGTTGGCCGCGAGCGCGACCGGCGTCCCCTCGAAGACCCGCCACGCGAGCGTGAGTGTACACACGTCTCGGGATCCGTTCGTCGCGATAAAAACCCGTCGCGGGTTTCTCTCCATTCTTTACTCGAAACAAAAGAAATCTTTTGTCGTCTCGCCCCATCGATACGTGTATGAAGGCGATCGCTGTGTACGACGACGGAGAGGAGCCGGTCGTTATCGACAAACCACGACCGGAGCCAGGAGCGGGCGAGGCGCTGGTCCGGACGCTCCGCGTCGGCGTCGACGGCACCGATCACGAAGTGATCGCCGGCGGTCACGGTGGAACGCCCACGGGCGAGGACCACATCGTCCTCGGCCACGAAGCGGTCGGCGTGGTCGAAGACCCGAACGACACGCCGTTCGACCGCGGCGACGTCGTCGTGCCGACGGTCCGTCGCCCGCCCAACGGGGCGAACGAGTACTTCGCGCGAGGCGAGCCCGACATGGCTCCCGACGGCCAGTACCACGAACGCGGGATCGTCGGCGCGCACGGATTCATGGCCGAGTACTTCACGAGCCCGGCCGAGTTCCTCGTCGAGGTCCCGCCGTCGATCGCGGAGTGGGGGTTCCTCGTCGAGCCCGCCTCGATCACGGAGAAAGCGCTCGAACACGCCGCGGCGAGCCGCTCGGCGTTCCACTGGGACCCCGAGAGCGCGCTCGTCTTGGGTAACGGTTCGCTCGGGCTGCTCACCGTCGCGATGCTCGATCCCGACTTCGACCGCGTCTACTGTCTCGGCCGGCGGGAGCGCCCCGACCCGACGATCGACGTGATCGAGTCACTGGGGGCGACGTACGTCAACTCGAACGACACGTCCGTGTCGGCGGTCCCCGACGCACACGAGCCGATGGATCTGGTGTTCGAGGCCACGGGGTACGCGCCCCACGCGTTCGAGACCATCGAGGCGCTCGCGCCGAACGGGGTTGGCGCGCTCCTCGGGGTCCCGGCCGACTGGGAGTTCGAGGTCGCCGGCGGCCGACTCCACCGCGAGCTCGTCCTCCACAACAAGGCGTTGGTCGGGAGCGTCAACTCCGGATACGAACACTTCGAGGCGGCGGTCGAGTCGTTGGCGGCGCTCCCGGAGTCGTTCCTGACCGATCTGGTCACCGGGATTCACCCCCTCGACGAGTTCGAGGCGGCGTTCGTGGATGACGACACGACTATTAAAACGGCGGTCGAATTCACCGCATATGAAGAACGTTGACGACCTGATAGACAGCGCTGCCGAGCTCGCCGAGCACGGTCTCTCGAAAGGTGAGATCGCGGACGAGCTGAACGTCTCGCGGGAGACGGCGAGCTGGCTCGTCGAGCGAGGCGGAGGGAATGACGCGGACCCGGCTTCGGCGGACACGGAGTCGACCGCGGACATCCACGTCGACTGGTCGGCGATCGGCCGCGACTCGACCCGGCTCTCGTACGCCGCGGCCGCGATGGCCGACCTGCTCGCGAAGGAGGGCGAGGCGGTCGACCTCACGGTCGGTATCGAGAAGGCCGGCGCGCCGCTCGCGACCGCGGTCGCACACGAGCTCGACACGGACCTCGGGACGTACGCGCCCGCGAAACACCAGTGGGACGAGGGCGACATCGCCGACCACGGCGGAGGGTTCTCGCGGAACTTCGCCGCGATCCGCGACCGCGACTGCTACGTCGTCGACGACATCATCACCTCCGGGACGACGATGCGCGAGTCGATCGACGCGATCCGCGAACACGGCGGCGAGCCCGTCGCGTGCGTCGTCCTCGTCGACAAGGTCGGCTACGAGGATATCGACGGCGTCCCCGTGTACTCGCTCGTCGACGTCGTCAGCGTCGACCGGGAGTGACGCGGGATCGCCGGGAGAGTCCCCGGAAGCGCCGGTCCGGACGGAACCCCTTTGAATCGTCGTCGCGTATCCGGTGGTATGACGTTCCAACCCGACAGCGACATGGACCCGGACGCGGTCGCCGAGCGCGTGGACGAAGCGATCGCCGACAACGATGTGGTGCTGTTCATGAAAGGGAATCGGCTGATGCCGCAGTGCGGCTACTCCCAGCGGGCGATCGAGCTGATCAGCGCGCACGTCGAGGAGTTCGAGACCATCGACGTGTTGCCGGCGCTGCCCGCCTATCGCGAGGCACTCGCCGAGCACAGCGGCTGGGAAACGATCCCGCAGACGTACGTCGACGGCGAGTTCGTGGGGGGCAGCGACGTGCTAGCGGAGCTCGAGGAGCGCGACGAGCTCGCCGCCGAGCTCGGCGCCGCGTAGCCGACATCGGGTCCCAACGCCATCCGACTGGCGTCATCCGTCGGCACCACACGGTCAGTGTCACGGCCGGTGTCGTTCGAAGAGTAGACCATATAAACCCAGGTCCCGTACATGGGGTAGGTGCAGTCGGTCTCACCCGTGTCGCGACGACCGGTCCGATCCATCACCCACCCTACTAAACAATGACAGGCCGCGTGTTCCGACTCCATTCGACGCTCGAACTGCCACTCGAAGACGTAGAGACGTACTTCGACGAAGACCCCGATCTCCCACCCGAGATCGACGATATCGACATCACGCGTCGAAACAACACCCTGATAATCAAGGCCCTGTCCGACGACGAGAGCATCAGCAAGTACACGCCGACCGCCCAGCTGAAGGCGTCGGTCTCCGAGACGCGGGTGTACGAGGAGGAACCGCCGCGAGCCGGCGGCCCGCAGTGGATGGACGACGAGGAAGAAGAGATCCCCTCGGAACTCGTCGAGTTCGCCTGCTTCAAGGGCGACCGTGAGACCGTCCTCCAGAACACCGCGTTACAGTACCCGATGTTCCTCGTGCTCCGCGAGCTGGCGACGCGCGCGGAGAAAGGGACGCTGACCGCGATCACGGAGGACGACGGCGAGCTCGAAGCGACCCGGATCGTCGAAGGCGAGTCCCGCCCGGCGAGCATCGAGGTCGTCGAAAGCCCCCAAGGGGCCGGCGACGGTGACGGCGGCGTGAACTGGCGCGACAACGACTTCATTTCGGACTGATCCTCCCCACGGTTCGCCGCTCGCTGCCTGCCGCTCGTTTCTCACCGCTCGCTGTCTCCCGCTCGCCGCCTGCCGCTCGTTTCTCACCGCTCGCCGCCTGCCGCTTGCTGTCTCCCGCTCGCCGCCCGCCAACGGTCTCTGTGCGGGTCGCGGCTCTGTCGACGTCGCCGACTTCAGCGGCTGCTGTCAGTCCGAGGTCGCCGGCGAGCGCCTCGCCATCGCGTCGAACCCGCGTTCCAGGTCCGCAAGCAGGTCCGCCGTCCCCTCGATCCCCACGGAGGCGCGTATGAGAGTATCGGAGATCCCGAGCGCTTCCCGTTCCGCCGGCGACAGCGGTTCGTGTGTCATCCCCGCCGGCAGCTCGATGAGGCTCTCGACGCCACCGACCGACACCGCGAGGGTGAACTCCGAGAGTGCCTCCAGAAACCGTTTCGCGTCGTCGATGTCGCCGTCGAGCTCGAAGGAGAGTATCCCGCCGAAGCCGGACATCTGTTCGCGGGCGAGCGCGTGGTCCGGGTGGCTCTCCAGTCCCGGGTAGTACACCGCGGTGACCTCCGGACGCGACTCCAGAAACTCGGCGACCGCGAGCGCGTTCGTCTCGTGACGCTCCATGCGGGCGGCCAGAGTCTTGATCCCGCGGGTAACGAGATAGCTGTCGAACGGCGAGCTCACTCCGCCGACACCGACCTGCTGAAGGAACCGGAGCTCCTCCGCGAGCGTGTCGTCGTCGGTCACGACCGCGCCGGCGACCGCGTCGGAGTGACCATTGAGGTACTTCGTCGTGCTGTGAACGACGACATCGGCACCCAGATCGAGCGGTCGCTGGAAGTACGGGCTCGCGAACGTGTTGTCGACGCCGAAGACGGCGTCGCGGTCGGCGACGAGCTCGGCGATCCCCGCGATGTCACACAACGCCAGCTTCGGGTTCGTCGGTGATTCCATCCACACCATCGTCGTCTCGGGCCGGAGCGCCGCGGCAACGTTTCGGGTGTCGGTCGCGTCCACGTAGGTAACGTCGACGTCGAGCCGAGAGACGAAGACGTCGTCGAGCATCCGCCGAGTGCCCGCATAGAGGTCCTCGAAGGCGACGAGGTGATCGCCGGGCTCGACGACCGAGAGCAGTGTCGTGAATATCGCGGCAGTTCCGGAGGCGAAGGCGGCCCCGTGTTCTCCCCCCTCAAGCGCCGCGAGCCGCGTTTCGAGGGTGTGACGGGTCGGGTTCGAGAGTCGACCGTACACGAACTCCCCGGCGTCAGGGTCCACGTCCTCCAGTCGCATCTCGGTATCGAGTCCCGGAAGCGCGAACGTCGAGGAGAGGTGGATCGGTGAGACGACATCGCCCGCCTCGCTCCCGGTCTCGAACGGTTCTTCGCCCTCCGTCACCGCGATCGTGTCGATCGATCGTGTTGTTTTGTCGTCCATACCGGAGTCTCCGCGACCGCCGGTGTAATATATTGTCATTTTTCAGTAATAATCGGTGTTGCGGATATAACCCGCGAGGATTCCCGTCGCGTCGGTCGCTGTCCGTCGCCGGACCGCCGACGCTTTAGGGGGTCCCGACCTCCTCTCAGTATGACCGGGGACTGGGTAAGCCTCTTTTCGGGTGGGAAGGACTCCTCGTGGGCGCTGTACCGTGCGCTCGCCGACGGGCTGAACGTTTCACGGCTCCTCACGGTGCATCCCAGCGGGGACTCGTACATGTACCACACGCCGGCGACACGGCTCGCGTCACTCGCCGCCGAGAGCGTCGGGATCGAACTGATAGAGATCGAACCGGAGGACTTCGGCGCGGACGAGGTCGACGATTCGGGGGCACAGGGCGACGACGAGCTGGAGCCGATGGAGGCCGCGCTCGCCGAACTGGCCGACGACGACGCGATCGATCTCGAAGGAGTCACTGCTGGTGCCGTCGAGAGTGCGTTCCAGACGGACCGGATCCGCGGCATGTGCGACCGGCTGGGGATCGACCTGTACGCCCCGCTGTGGCAGGAGGATCCCATCGAGCTCGCGGAGGCGATGTTCGACGCGGGCTTCGAGATCCGGATCGTCGGCGTGGCCGCCCACGGGATCGACGACTCGTGGCTCGGTCGTCAGTACGACGCGGACGCCTTGGCGGAGCTCGTCGAGCTCAGGGACGCGTACGGCGTTCACCCGCTGGGGGAGGGCGGCGAGTTCGAGACGTACGTCGTCGATGGGCCACATATGGACCGACGTATCGATCTGACCTACGAGACGGTGTGGGACGGGACCCGTGGGCACATCGAGGTCACGGACGCGACGCTTCGGTGATCGAGGCGCTCGCGGCGTCGTGCTCGGACCCATCAGTGGACGGCTAACCGTCGAAGTCAGTACTGCCGCCATGTGTGTCACTTTTTATCACGTGACTCCTCGGTCCACGACATGGAGTTCGATCGGTACCGTGATGCGGTGGCGGCGAACCGACGTGAGCACGGCTTCGACGCCGTCGACGGGGGAGGGTCCGGGTTCGACCTGCTGTGGCGGACCCGCGATCATGATCCATCGGTCGGCGATGTCTCGGTGTTCGCGACGGTAGTAAACGGCTCTGGATACGACGCTGACGACCTCGTCGACACCGCCGACCGTTTCAGAGCGGTGGTCGCGCGGCGAACGGACGACCACGCGGACTCGGTGACCCGGATCGGGTACGTCGTCGTCGCGGTCCCGGATCCCGACCCCGACCTACTGTCGACGGCGACCTCCTACGTCGTTGCCGACCGCCGAAGCAACGTGTTCCCGATCATGTACGACCTCGAGGAGGAGGCCGTCCACACTCACGCCGTCCCCCGACTGAAAGGCCGAGGTATCTACCGCCGTCAGGCTACCGACGCAGAACAGCTGTTCGAGGCCTGAGCCGTCCGATAGTTCGATTTCTCCACCTGACCGCCGATCACGGCCAGTTACCGCCCTGTTCGTAGGCGTTCACGACCCGCTGGAGGGCGACGACGTACGCGGCGGTCCGGAGGTTGGGGAGATCGCGTGTCTCATACGCTTCGATCAGCCCGTCGAACGCGTCGGTAATGACGCGTTCGAGCTCCTCGTTGACACGGGCTTCGGTCCAGTGGAAGCGCTGTCGGTTCTGGACCCATTCGAAGTACGACACCGTCACGCCGCCGGCGTTCGCGAACACGTCGGGAACGACCCAAACGCCGCGCTCGGTGAGGACGTCGTCGGCACCGGGAGTGAGCGGTCCGTTTGCGGCTTCGACGACGACATCGGCAGAGACGTCTCCGGCGAGGTCGGCGTCGATCGCGTTCTCTAACGCCGCGGGCACCAGCAGGTCGACATCCATCGTCAACAGCTCGTCGTTCGTTATGGCCTCGGTCCCCTCGTACCCAGCGACGGCACCCGTCTCGGCTTTGTGGCTCTTGACCGCACGGGGATCGAACCCCTCGGGGTCGTAGATCCCGCCGCCCGAGTCCGAGACCGCGACGACTGTCGCGCCGAGGTCGTGGAGTAACGCCGCCGCGACGGACCCGGCGTTCCCGTATCCCTGAACGGCGACGGTCGCGTCCGCGAGGGTACGGCCCAGCCAGTCGAACGTCTCGCGTGCGGCCAGCGCCGTCGATCGACCGGTCGCCTCCACACGACCCGCACTCCCGCCGGAGTCGATCGCCTTCCCAGTGATCACGCCGGGGGCGGTGGTGTTCTCCAGCGTCTCGTAGGTGTCCTTGATCCAGTTCATCTCCCGCTGGCCCGTGTTCACGTCGGGCGCGGGAATGTCGCGGTCCTCCCCGATCATCGGCCGGAGCTCCGTCGCGAACGACCGGGTGAGTCGTTCCAGCTCGGCCGTCGAGTACTCCGCCGGCTCGACCTCGATCCCGCCTTTTCCGCCGCCATACGGGATATCGACGACAGCACATTTGTACACCATCCAGCCGGAGAGGGCCTTGACCTCGTCGCGAGTGACACCCGGATGATAGCGGATGCCGCCCTTGTACGGCCCCCGGTCACCGTTGAACTGCGACCGATACGCCCGGACGGTTTCGAGAGACCCGTCGTCACGCTCGAACGTCAGGTTCGTCTCCAACACCCGTTCGGGCACCTTCAGCCGCTCGAGGACGCCGTCGTCGACGTCGAGATACGCCGCGGCGTCGTCGACCTGCTCCTGGAGGCTTTCGAACGGGTTCGTGTCGTCGCTCATGGTCGGACATCCCACCCCCGCGGGTTAATCTTGGCGAATGTCATGGTTCCTCCCGGTCCGGGCCGCTCCCGTCATCGGAGCCACCCCTCGACTCAGTAGCGCGATTCCACACCCCAGCAGCGGCGGCCCGATCGGCGATCCGCTCCGCCTGCGCAAGTAGCGGGGCATCGATCATCTCCCCGTCGACTTGGAACACGCCACGGCCCTCGCGGTCGGCCCTCTCCCGGGCTGCCAACACCGACCGGGCCCACTCGATCCGCTTGGGGTCCGGCGTGAACGCCTCGTTGATCGGGTCCACCTGTGCCGGGTGGATCGCGAGCTTGCCGTCGTATCCGAGTGTCGCCGCGAACCGCGTCTCCTCCCTGAGCCCGTCTTCGTCGGAGAAGTCGGTGTACACCGTGTCTATCGCGTCGACATCGGCGGCGCTGGCGGCGAGGACGACGTGCTCGCGGGCGTGGAGCACTTCCGTCCCGTCCGCGGTCCGGGTCGCGCCGATGTCGGCGGCGAGGTCCTCCGCGCCGAACACCAGGGCGCTCGTCGCCGACGCCCCGGCGATCGACCGCGCGGACAAGACGCCCTCGGCGGTCTCGACGAGCGCGAACACCACCGGCTCGATCCCGCGGTCCCCACACAACGCCGCGACCCGGTCGACCTGCCTCGCGGACTCGACCTTCGGGAGCATCACCGCGTCGAGGCGGAGCGAACCGGCGTCGCCGCGGGGGCCGGAGTCGGGGGCGGAGTCGAGGCTCGTGTCGCGGGGAGCGCCCGAGACGAGCGCGTCGAGGTCGGCGGCGGGCTCCGTCGCCGTCAGCCGGACACACACCTCCGCGTCGGGGTCGAACGCTGGGTCGGCGAGCACCTCCCGAACCGCCGCACGGGCCGTGTCTTTCTGGTCCGAGACGACCGCGTCCTCGAGGTCGAAACAGCACACGTCCGCGGCGGTGCCGGCCGCCTTCCGCAGCAGTTCGGGTCGGTCGCCTGGCGAAAACAGGAGGCTCCGTCGGGGCATGGTCGTGGCTGTCGTGGCCGAGGGATAAATGACACGCGACCGGGCGGTGGCCCGAGTCGGTCCGCCACGGCCCGCCCCGCGCGTCCGCGGGTCATCTCCACGTGGCGGAGCGTCACGCATATGTGACCGCCCGCAAACGGCACTCCCATGCCCGGACGCTACTACGGGGAGTTCGAGGTCGGCGAGACGATCGAACACGCCCGTCGCCGCACGGTGAGCGAGTCGGACAACCAGCGCTTCTGTGATATGACGATGAACCAGCAGCCGCTCCACCTCGACTCCGAGTTCGCCGGCGACACCGAGTTCGGCGAACGACTCGTCAACGGCCTGTATACGATGTCGCTGGCGGTCGGCATCTCCATCCCCGAGACGACCGACGGCACCATCGTCGCCAACCTCGCGTACGACGACGTCGAACACCCGAACCCCGTGTTCCACGGCGACACGATCCGCGCCCGGTCGACGGTCGTCGACAAACGCGAGACGAGCGACGGGGAGCGCGGCGTCGTCACGATGCGCGTCGAGGCGTTCAAGATCGTTCCGGACGGCGACGACGTCCTCGTCTGTTCCTTCGAGCGGACGGTGCTCTCGGAGAGACGGCCCGACGCGACCGAGTGATATCGCTCGCGCCGTGAACGCTCACTCCCCGTCGAGGAGCAGTTCGAGATATGACGTTCTGACCTGATCGGCCGCGTCCAGGCCGAGTCGATCGAGGAGGTCGGCCGCCGCGTCGCGGGTCGCGTCGATGGCCGACTCGTCCTCGACCTCGCGTTCGACTTCGACGTACTCGCCCACGCCGTCGACCGCGTCGAGGGTGACGGTGAACCCGTCGAGCGACCAGTACACCCGCCGCTTCTCGACGGTCGCCGCCGGATCGAAGCCGAGCCCGTCGAGGACTCCGGCGAGCGCCTCGGCGTCGTCGACGGCCGTCTCGTGTTCCGAACGCGTTTTCGACGCCGAGTCGAGCAGCGGTCCCTTGTACGTGAGCCGGGTCGTCTCCGGCGAGTCTGTCGCCGGATCCGCGTCCGTCTCGTGTCGGATCCGCAACGCCTCGTCCGTCTCGGCGAACTCGCGGTGTGGGGCGTCGTAGTAGACGTCCCGCTGTCCGCGCCGACCCGCGCGCTCGGCACCGAGCTCCCGCAATCGGGATTCGACCGCCGCGTGGTCGGCGGGCACCTTGATCTCGACCTCGTACATGGGGGTGCGTCGCCGGCGTGGGACAAAAGCTCGGCGGGAAGCGTTCGTGCGGCTCCACCGATGGCCTTGACACAGCGGACGCGCGAGCGCTTCGAGCGGAACCGTGCGCCTTAAGAGTGTAACGAGTGATGTTCCGCTATGAGCGATCAGGAGCAGGCGGAGGCGGCCGAGAGCGCCGAGGAGACGGACGCCGACGCCGAGTCGGACGCCGAGTCGAACGGTCTGGCCGACGGCGACTTCGTCCGTCTGGCGTACACGATCCGAACCGCCGACGACGGCGAAGTCATCGATACGACCGACGAAGAGACCGCCGAGGAGGCCGAAATCGACACCGACGAGTACGATTTCGAGCCGCGCATCATCGCGCTCGGCGCGAATCACGTGTTCCCGACCGTCGAGGAGGCGCTTATCGGATCCGAAGTCGGCGATGAGGGAACCGTCGACGTTCCGGCGACGGACGCGTTCGGCGAGTACGACCCGGACGAGGTCGAGACGGTCAAGGCCGACAAGATCCCCGAGGACAGCCGCTACCCCGGCGCTCAGGTCCAGATCGACAACCAGCAGGGCCACCTCGAGACGATCATCGGCGGTCGCGCGCGCGTCGACTTCAACCACCCGCTGGCCGGCGAGGACCTCGAGTACGAGTACGAGGTGCTCGAAGCGATCGAGGACCGCGAGGAGAAGGCCGCCGGTATGCTCGGGATGTACCTCCAGGAGGCTCCCGAAGTCCGTATCGAGACCGTCGTCGAGGAGGAAGAAACGGTCACCGAGGACGAGGACGGCGAGGAGACGGTCGAGACGGAGGAGGTCGAAAAGGACGTTCTCTACGTGACGGCTACGCAGGCGATGCAGATGAACCAGCAGTGGATGTTCCAGAAACAGCAGATCGCACAGGACCTCATGAGTCGGCTCGACCTCGACCGCGTCGTCGTCGAGGAGGTCATCGAGGGCGGCGGCATGGGCGGCCTCGGCGGGATGATGGGCGGCATGGGCGGTGCCGGTGCCGGCGACATCGAGGAGGCGCTCGAGGACGTCGACGTCGACGCCGACGAGATCGTCGACGAGATCGACGACGAGTAACGCCGTCACAGACGCGTTTCAGTCACGACCACCGACGAACGGATCGACATCTTTTGTGTACCCGCGTCACCACGTTCACGTATGGAGATAGCACGCGCCCGTGAGGACCTTCTCGTCGCCGCGAGCGCGGGTGTCACGACGGTCGTCCTCGCGGTCGCGTCGAGCGTCGTCGCGACGGTGACCGTCGGCACGATCCCCGCGCTCGCACCGATCGCTGTGTATCTCGCGTACCTCTTCTCGCGGAAGGGCGGACCGTACGGTGCGTGGGACGTCCCGCGGAACTGGGCACTCGCCGCGGTCGGGGTGGGCGGGATCGTGCTCGTGCTCGGCGCGGTCGGCGTGGCGTGATCCCTGACGGGCGGACACCGATTTGGACCCCACACAGGCAGACGAAGACCGGTCCGATCCGGTCCAGCCTCTGATCAGCGGCCTTGTCCCTGATCAGGCGATGTCGCGGCTCGTGTCAACCGAGACCGTGTCGGTCAGTTTGAGTTTGACCGGTTCCTCCAACGCCGCCCCGCCACGGAACTTCGGGACGGCGAGTCGGTTCGCGATCTCCGTCCCGGTTACGGTGGTTCTGAGGTCGAAGACGACGTCGGCGATCTGTTCGGTGGCGACCCGGTTCGCGGAGGCAGTACCGCGTTTGAGCGCGTGTATCACGCCGATCGCGTTCGCTTCGTCGACACGCGACCGGAGGTCGTCGAGAAACGAACGATACCGCACCGGGTCGGAAGCCTCGAGCGGTTCGACCGAGTCGACGATCAACGTCCCGTCGCGCGGGACGGACGCGGCTCGGTCCAGCGTCTGCTTAAGCGGTGCGTCGCCGTCGACCCCCTCGATCGTCGGGTCGCCCGTACGAACGGCGGATCGCTCGAGGGCGTCGTCGACGGCGTCGGGCGATCTGACCGTCGTGAGGTACAGTGTCTCCCGAACGTGTGTGAACGTGTTCAAGAACAACTCGGACTGGCTCGCCGGCTCGGCTTTCAACACGACGACGCTACCGGCCGGGAGACCGCCGTCGAGCTCCCTATCGAGGACCGAGATCCCGGTCGGCAACCGCTCCATGCGACCCACTGGCTCCCGTGGACGTTTGGCTCTGTCGATGGCGGCGGATCGCCCGTGTCCACGTCCCCGCTATCGGTCCCGCGACCGTCGATCCCGTGACCGTCGGCTCACGCGACCCGCCAGCGTCCGTGACCGTGCTCCTCGACGAGCCGATCGACGACGGCGTCGTACGCCGACGCGACGTCCGGGTCCGAGAGCGGGTCGGGTGGTGCAGGCGGAATACGGCCGAGTACCGGACACCCAAGGAGCTCGACGATCGCGTCGGGGACCGACTGTGCTCGCGTGACGACGACGCCTATCGGCCGGCAGTCGAGCCGCCGCGCAACGGCCGCCGTCTTTGCGGCGTCGCGGAGCGCCGGTTTACGAAGCGGGGTCACCAGCACGGACCGGTCGGCCGCACGGAGCGGTGCCGCAGCGTCGGGCGCAGCCCCGGCCGGACAGTCGACGAGGAGCGGGCGCTCCGCCGGAGTCGCGCGCTTGAGCGCGTCGAACGTCCGTCTCGCGTCGACCGTTCGGGGGTGTTCGGGTGCCGCGAGGACAGTCGGCTCGGAGCGGTCGGCCGGGAGCGGGACCCCGTCGCTGGCGACCCCGTCGACACGGGCTGCGACCCCGGGCAACGCGACGTGTCCTCCGGGATTCTGTGGGGTGGACGATCGCCCGACCTGTCCGGTCGCCATCGCTGCGAGGTTCGGAAGGTCCCAGTCGGCGTCGGCGGCGACGACAGGGGCACCACGTCGAGCAAGCGCACGCGCGACCCCGACGGTCGTGGTCGTTTTCCCGGATCCACCCTTTCCACCGGCAACGGCTATCACGGAGCGAGGTGTGTCGGTATCCAATATAAACGTCCGGGCGACGGGGGCGGGAGCAGTCGCGTACTGCGGTCACGGTTCAAGCGGGTCCGAGCGGTTCGTGACCGGGCGGCGGCTCGGAGAACGGCCGCCAGGAGGACAGCAGCCCAAATCCAGACACTCAGTCCTGACAACAGCCGCCGGCTTCGCCGCCGAAGTCGACGGCAAGCGGTTCGGAAATGGCCTCGTTGACCGATTCGAGAGTGTCGGAGAGCTCGTCCTGTGCGTCGAGGAACTCCCGCATCACCGGCATCGAGTGAAGCTCCGACTGGGCCTGTTGAACACGTTTGAGGTCCGACTGGCTCGCGTCCCCGGTCCGTCTCGCCTGCATGAACTCCTCACGGATTCGTTCGAACTCGTCGATGCGCTCTTGGACGTCCTCGTCGCGTTGGACGGCCTCGCGTGCGTCCTCGAAGCGCTCGTACTCCGGCGTCCGCGCGATCTGCTCGCCGAGTTCCCGGCCGAGCTCCTCGATAGAGGCGTGTTCGACGCTCATAGATCCGATTACGGGCCGATCCGTTTCAACCTGCCGGAGGGGACGGAACGCGTGTGAGTTCACGCGGTTCTGTTCGAGGACCGTGACCCTGTGATTGTTCCGGGACCGTGACTCCGTGATCGTTCCGCGCGGAGTTTTTCACCGTTCGGGACCGATCGGACGTATGCGCGACGAACCAGCGGAAAACATCAGCGGCGGCCCGGACGGCGGCGGCGCGTACGACGAGTTCGACCCCGGCGACGGCGACTCGCGCGCGGAAGCGGTCGTTGACGAGCTCGGGGACCTGTACTGGCAGAAGGCGTACGGCGGCCGTGACGGGTTCGAGTGCCTCGTCAGGACGATCCTCTCACAGAACACCTCCGACAAGGCGAGCCAGCCGGCACACGAGTCGCTGATGGACCGCTACGGGCCGGCCGATCGGCTGGCGGAGACTCTCGCCGACGCCGCCGAGGACGAGCTCGCCGAGACGATCGCGTCGGCCGGCCTCTACAACCAGAAGTCGACGGTGATACGACGGGCGGCCGAGTGGGCGATCGAGGAGTACGGATCGACCGCGGCGTTCGACCGCTTCGTCACCGAGGGCGAACCGAGCGAGGTCCGCGACACGCTGTTGTCGGTCAAGGGCGTGGGCCCGAAGACGGCCGACTGCGTCCTCCTGTTCGCGGGCGGGCGCGGCGGCGTCTTCCCCGTCGACACCCACGTGCATCGGATCGCGCGACGGATGGGGCTCGCTCCGGCCGGCGCCGACCACGAGGGCGTTCG
This sequence comes from Halorubrum tibetense, assembly GCF_055396225.1. Classification (NCBI taxonomy): domain Archaea; kingdom Methanobacteriati; phylum Methanobacteriota; class Halobacteria; order Halobacteriales; family Haloferacaceae; genus Halorubrum; species Halorubrum tibetense. Next base: position 2,352,919 of record NZ_AP043742.1, on the reverse strand, counting down.
CGAGGCGATCGAGGCGGCGGTCCCGCCGGAGAAGTGCGGGTTCGGCCACACGGCGATGATCCAGTTCGGCCGGGAGTACTGTTCCGCTCGGAAACCCGCGTGTCTGGACGGTCCGGAAGCGTGCCCGCTCTACGGCCTGTGTGATCGGGTGGGTATCGACGAGATCGACGGAGCGGTCGTCGATCCCGCGGACGCGGTCCCCGGAGACGACTGAGGCGACGTGGGGAACGTCGGAACGGTTCGAGCCATCACCTTCTTGTATCTTCTGACAGACCTGTGTTTCATGTCCCTCGCCGACCGCTCGGACACGACGAGTCGTCTCGCCGCCGGGGCCGCCGGCGGGATCGCGGCGTACGTCCTCGGTTACCTCCTCGTGTACGTTACACAGCGTGGCGGCATAGAGGAACAGCTGGAGGCGTTCAACTTCATCGCCGACCTGTTCGGGAGTGACCCGATCCCGTCCTGGCAGGCGGTCGGCTGGGTGTTCTACAACGCCCACTTCGTCGTCACGGAGGTCCCGGTCCCGTTCGGCGGCGTCCGTTCGGAGAACTTCATCGCGGGTTCGGACGAGGGAACGCTCACGGCGCTGTACGTCGTTCCGCCGCTGTTGCTCCTGCTCGCCGGGCTGGCCGCCGGTCGGATCGCGAACGCCGATGACCCGGCAGTCGGCGCGCAGGCTGGCGCGCTCCTCGTCATCGGGTACCTCCCGCTTGCGGTCATCGGCGCGCTCCTCTTCGGCTACTCCATCGGGGACGGGACGATCGCACCGGACCTCATTACCGCCGTCCTTCTCGCCGGAGTCGTCTACCCGGTCGCGTTCGGCGCGATCGGCGGGGCGGCATCCACGCTGCTGGGCGGAGAGTAGGGCGTCAGTACGGCTCCTCGCTCGGATCGTATCGGTCGCCGTACTCCCGGATCGGGTCGACCGGCGTCCCGTCGTCGGTCTCCGGGGCGACGTAGTCGATGAACGACTCGACGTCGGGCTCGCGAACTCGAACCTCGACATCGATCTCGCCGAGCTCGTCCGGCTCCCCGACGGCGAAGTTGACGACGCCCTCGAACGCCGCCTGCTTTTTGAGCGCGAACGTGAACCCCTCCTCGGTGGCGTTCGAGCGGAACACCCGCCGGGCGGTGTCGAGGATCTCCTGTTCGTGGAGGACGTCCGAGAACGCGTCGAGCGTGTGCGCCTCCGCGACCAGCCGTCCCTCCTCGTGGACGGGCTCGGCGTCGGGGAACACGTTCGTGACCGCGTCGGTGACGCGGTCGGTCACCTCGGTGTCGTTCACCGGCGCGACGATACGGACGTCGACGCTGTAGATCACGGGCGACCACCGCCGTCGGTGGTGTCAACGGGGTCGGCGGCGTCGTCACTGACCGCGTCGCCGCCCTCACGGCCGGCGACCGCCTCCTCTGTCACCCCGAGCAGCTCGCGGATCCGGTCGTGAAACGCCGCGAGCGACCCGGTGTTGTCGATCTCGACGTCCGCCCGCTCCAGGGTGTCATCGAGTCCGAGCGCGATCTCCCGGGCGTCCCGCTCCCGCAGCGCCTCCTGGTCGGCGTCGGAGTCGTCCCGACCGCGCTCGCCGAGACGGTCGGCTCGCGTCTCGAAGGGGGCGTGTACGGCGACGAGCGTGAACTCCTCGCCGAACGCCTCGCGGAACCGCTCCAGCTCGACGGTCGAACGGAGCCCGTCGACGAGCACCGTCTCCGCGTCGTGTTCCGCCGCCGCCTCGCGGATCCGCGGGATCGACCGCTCGGCGATCGCGGCGTCGCCCTCCTCCTCGCGAAGGCGGCCCGCCATCCGCCCGTGGTGTTCGGCCGGGTCCAAGCCGCGCTCGCGGCACTCCTCGCGGATCACGTCGCCCATCACGACGACCGGGACGCCGGCCGCTTCGGCGACGGTCGCCGCCTCGCCCTTGCCGCTGCCCGGCAGGCCGACGGTACCGATAACGTTCATTACTGACGGCTACTGCCGTGGAAGACTTAGGTCTGCTGTTGGCCGGCGCGAAGAAAAACGTGTGGCTGAACGCCGGTTACAGGACCGGAGCGAGCGCTGGCGGTCCGTTGCCGTTTCCGGGCGGTCCGTTACCGGGTGAGTCGCTAGGCGGTCCGTTACCGGGTGAGTCGCCAGGCGGTCCGTTACCGTTTCCGGGCGGTCCCTCCCCGGGAGTGCCGGACGGAGGTCCGTTGCCGGGCGAGTCGTCCTCGGCGTAGGATATCTCGACGCCGTCGGTCGATCCGCCGGCGGCGACGTTCACCTTGTGCTCGTCGGTCTCGCCCCGGTCCAGCGTCTCGGCGACGATATCGTAGCTCCCGGGAGCGACCTCGCCGAACTCGAAGCCGCCGTTGGCGTCGAGCTGAACGGTTTTATCCGGGCCGAATCCGTCCGCCTCCGCCGAGAACGTCACCCACGTCCCCTCTGCGAGGGGATCACCGTCGGCATCGGTGACGACACCGGAAACGGTTCCCGGTTCGGGGGTCGGCTCGAACAGCGACAGCGCGGCCGACTCGCCGGCGCTGATGTCGACGGTGACGGGATCGCTCGGTGGCGTCCCCGCCGCCGTCGCGGTCACCTCGTAGGTTCCGGCTGCGATCCGGGATACGGTGAATCCGCCGTCTGCGTCCGTTTCGACGACTGCCGCGCCGTCGTCCCCCTCATCTCCGACCGCGTCGTACGCGATCACGACCGTCTCGGTCGCCAGCGGTTCCCCGTCAGGATCGGTCACGGTTCCGACAAGATCCGCCGTCGTCGGCGCGTCGGCGTAGGTGAACTCGGCCGTCGTGGTCTCGCCAGGATCGACCTGTACGGAGACCAGATCGGTGGTTCCGGCGGCGGTCGTCTCGGCGGACAGGTCGTACTCACCCGGTTCGATGCCCTCGATCAGGACGGTGCCGTCGGCGTCGACCTGTCCGGTACGGGGCGCGTCTAACTCCTCGCTGTCGAGCTGGACCCAGCTCCCTTCCGGGAGTGCCTCACCGTCGGCGTCGGTGACGAGCGCGTCGATCGATCCCGTCTCCGCCGCCGTGAGCGCGAGCGACACTGTCGTTTCCCCATCGATATCGACGGGTTCGGTTGCCTCGCCGACCCCTTGTGCGGTCGCGGTCAGTTCGTACGCGCCCGGTTGGGGGACGTCGACCACGACCCCGCCGTCAGCGTCGGTCGTCGCGACCGTCACGACCTCCTCGTCGGCGGTCGCGTCCTCCACACCGTCGAGCGTCAGGAGGACGTCCGTCTCGGCGATCGGCTCGCCATCGCCGTCCGTGAACGTCGTGGCAAGCGTGTCCACGTCGTCTCCCTCGACGACCATCGTCGCCGGAGCCGTGACGGCGTCGTCCTCGCCGACAAACGTCAGCGTCGGTTCGTACTCGCCGGCCTCGGGGTTGAGCAGGCCGTCGATCGTGACGGACGTCGCGCCGTCGATGTCGGTGTTGAAGACGCCGCTCAGGTCGAACGTCGCCTCGGTGCCGTCGTACTCGTCGGCGTTGACGCTGATCTCGGTTGGTTCGCTCTCGCCCGAGCGCGTCAGCGCCACGGTCACGTCGTCGTTCGTGAGCCCGTCGAAGCTGGCTCCGTCGGGGTACGTCGCGACGACCTCGTCGACCTCGCCGTCGAAGTCGATGTCGTCGAACGACCACGTGTGCGTCGAGGTGACATCCGCCGTCGCGGGATCGAGCGTCAGCGACGTCCCCTCCGCGGGATCGTCGGTGTCGCCGTCGCCATCGTTTTCGTCGTCGTCTTCGTTTCCGTCGTCGCCTTCGTTCTCGTCCCCGTCGCCGGCGACGACGAGGTCGGCCGTGACGGAGAGCTCGTCGTCGTCACCACTGAGGGTGATCGTCGGAGCGTACTCGCCGGAGCCGGGATTCTCGACCCCGTCAACGACGACCGATCCCGCCCCGACGAGATCGGTGTTGAAGCTTCCGCTCAGGTCGAACGTCGCCTCTGTCCCGTCATACGAGCCGCTGTTAACGCTGATCTCGCTCTCGTCCGGTCCCCCGGTGAGCTGTCGGACGAGCGTGACAGTCACGTCGTCGTTCGTGAGCCCGTCGAGGCTCGTCCCATCGGGGTACTCGACGGTTATCTCGTCGACCTCGCCGTCGAACTCCGCGTCGTCGAACGACCACGTGTGCGTGGACGCCGCGTTCGCGTCGGCGGGGTCGGCGTCGAGCGTGAGGTTCTCGAGCGCTGCGTCGTCGAGACCGTCCGCGCTGTCGGCGGCACCGAGCCCCGCGACACCCATCGAGACCGCGGCGACGAGCATCACGGCCGCCAGCGCGACCGCCCGGAGGCGGTCGCCGCCCTGGTCAGCGGCGCTCACGGGGCCACCACCACGGTGCCGTTGGTGTACGCTTCAACGACGACATCGAGGGTCTCTCGGTCGATCCGCCCCGCAGCCCAGTCGGCGGTCGCCCCGTCGAGCGCGTCACGGTCGATCTTCCCCTCGTCGTTCGCGATGAGTTCGAGATACGCCTGCGTCTCGGGGTCGACCCCCGCGAGCGGCCCCTCGCCGACCGGGTCGAACAGCGGGAACGCTTCGTCGAATCGGTCGGTGACCGTGATCGCCGGGTCGTCATCGAGGTTGTCGGCGTCGTCGACGACCCGATCGCCGTTGATCCGGAGGTCGGAGCCCAGTCCGGCGGCGACGTCATCGAGCTTCGACCGGTTCTCCCCGGACGCCGCGGTCGATCCGAGGAGAACGACTGCGCCACCCTCGTCGCGGTACTCGGCGAGCGCGTCGAGCTCCGCGTCGGTGTACGCGCGTCCCGGGGAGGTGAGCAACACCGCGGTCGGCTCGTCCGCCGCGGGGAGCGTGTTCACCACGTCGTTGAACTGCCGGAGCCGCGACCCCACACCCTCGACGAACCGGAGGAAGAACTGGACGCGCTCCAGGGAGAGCGACCCCTCCACGTCGAACTGGGCATGGCCGCCTTCGAGGAGGAGGTCGCCGTCGTTGTTCGAGAGGTAGCTCGCCAAGTTGTACAGGAACGGGAAGTTACCGAACCCGCTCGTGTCGACGAATCCCTCGCTCTCCTCGTACGTCTCGTTGAACAGCAATCCGCCGACCATCGCGACGCGATTGTCCTCGTCGACGCCGACGAGCGGCGGGTCCTCGTACCCGTCGAACCCGCCGGTACCGTTCTCACCGTCCTCGAAGGCTTCCTGTTGGGCGTTCTCCCCGGCGTACACCGGGACCCTATCGGCCGTCAGCGGGCCGTCCGTGGTCGTGATCGAGGAGGTCCGGGGGACGAACAGCTCCTCGTACGGCTCGTTCCGGATCGGATCGAGCGCGTCGAAGTCCGCGGCGCTCCAGACGCCGCGCCCATCCGCGAGCGCCGCCTCTTCGACGGCGGCGAACTCGTCGTGCCGCGAGAAGCCGGACGAGTACACGCGCGAGTACCCCTCCTCGACCGTTTCGAGGTTGTAGTCGGCGTCGTACTCACCCGTGTACGCGTCGTCGGGCGCATCGGCGTTGTCGGCGTCGGCGTCGAAGTCGTCCGGGTCGTAGTACATGTAACTGAGCAGGCGACCGAAGTTGCCGCGCAGGGGTTCGACCTCGTCGAACTCCATCTTGACCCGTCGTCCCTCGACGTCCGTCTCGCCGGCCTCCGCGTCCGGTGCCATCAGATCGAGCGCGAACTCCGTCGCGTTCTCGCCCCACGTGTCGAGGTGGTCCAAGTCTTCGATGCCGAACCACTCCTCCGTCTCGTTCGTCGCCGGTGGCGTCTCCGCGGTGTCGAACCCGAGATGCCGGATCACGTCGCGATAGTCGTACTCCGAGTCGAACTCCACCTCGAAGGTGTCGCCGTCGAACACCCGGACGACGCGCCCGTAGTACGCCTCGTCGCGCTGGAAGTCGATCCCGATCGAGTCCTCGCGCGCGCCGAAGTAGTCGAACGACGTGTTGAAGTTCGACGTGGCGACATCGAAGTCGCCATCGGCGGTGTTCACTTGATCGGAGTTGAACCGAAACGCCAGGTCGACCGACTCGGCGATGGCGTTCAGGTTCTCCGTTTCGTCGAAGCCGAACGCGGTGTTCCCCTGCCCGCCGAAGTCCGACTCGTCGAAGAGGAACAGCGCGCCGCCGTCCGCGAGGAACTCGTCGAGTGCATCGAGTTCGGCCCCGGAGAACGCCTCCGTGGGCGACGGAACCACGAGCCCGTCGGCCTCGTCGAGTCCCGGCGCGTCCAGCCCCGCGAACACGTCGAATCCCTCGTTGAAGTTCGTCGTCGTCGGGAGGTACGGATCGCCGGCGTTGTTCTCGAAGTCCTCGACTTGATCCGCGTTGAACCGGAAGGGGAGGTCAAGCGTGTCGGCGATGGCGTTGAGATTCGCCGTCTCCTCGTTGGCGAACTCCGACTCGTCGAGCAGGAAGAGGCTCCCGCCATCAGCGACGAAGTCGACGAGCGCGTCGAGTTCCGCGTCCGTGTACGCGTCCGCAGGTGAGGGGACGAACAGCGCGTCGCCGGGGATCTCGCCGTCGCCCTCCTCGCCGCCGTCGGCAGTGAAGAAGCCGAAATCGTCGTTGACGTTGCTCGTCCGAGGCACGAACGACGCGAAGCCGCTGTTCTCCTCGTCGACGACTTGGTCCGTGTTGAACCGGAACGCCGCGTCGACGGCCTCGGCGATCCCGTTGAGCGTGTCCGTGGAGTCTCCGCCGAAGTCGGCAGTGTCGTGGAGGAACAGGACGCCGCCGTCGTCGACGAAATCGGCGAGCGCGTCGAGGTCGTCCTCGGGGAAGCCGCCGGCGATGTCGTCGTCCTCGCTCGCCACCATCAGCAGGTCGACGTCGTCGAGGGCGGCCTCGAAGGCGATGGGGTCGGCGACGGACTCGACGTCGAACCCGCGGCTCTCGGCCACGGCCTCGAGCTCGGAGAAGTCGTCGAGCGACAGCGACTGGCCGTGGCTCTCGTCGAACAGCACCGTACCGGTTCCATCGAGGCGGTCTTCCCAGGCGTTGACGAGGAACTCGCGGTTGTCGTCCTCGCCGCTCGCGTCCGGCGCGAGCTCGGTTCCGAGTCCGACCACGCCGTCGTCGACCGCGACGAGCGGGATGTCGGCGTCGACGTCCGCGTAGTCGACGAAGCCGGTTCCCAACTCGTCGACGTTCTCCGCGGTCGGCTCCGCCCACACGGCGATCAGGCTCTCGTCGGTGAGCGGGTCGCCGTTCTCGTCCAGCAGGCTCGCCGTCGAGAAGAACTCCAGCTCGTCGACGCCGCCGACACTGTCGCCCAGGAGGTCGTCCGTCGCCTCGAACGCGTACCCTTCGCTCTCGACGGCGTCCGCGAACGCGTCGAATTTCGAGGAGTCGTAGAACGTGTCGTGTGCGTCGTCCCACACCAGCGTGCCGCTCGACCCGACGGTGTCAGCGATCAGGTTGAGCGCGAACGCCTCGTTGGCGGCCGTGAGATCGCCGTCCTCGATGATCTCCGGCGTGCCGAGGCCGACCACGTCGCCGTCGCGGGAGACGAGCGGGATCTCCTCGTCGTCGGCGTAGATGTACGCACCGTCTTCTTCGTTATCGACGTTCTCCGCCGTGTCCTCCGCCCACACCACGACGTGTTCGGAGTTCGTCAGCGGGCCGCCGCTCGGGTTGACCTGACTCGCGGTCGAGGGGAACCGCAGCGACGTGGTCCCGAGCACGTCCGTCGTCGCCGTCAGGTCGTAGCCCGCGTTCGCCGCGTACTGGTCGAAGGAGTTGTAGTTCGAGAGCGCGAGGCCGCCGAACTGGTCGTGTCCCTCGTCCCAGAGCACGGTGCCGCTCCCGCCCATCTTCTCGTCGAAGACGTTGAGGAGGAACTCCTCGTTGTCGAGGTCGAACCCGCCCTGGTCGTCGCTGACGAGGTCGACCGACCCGAACCCGACAACGGGCCCGTCCTCGGAGACGAGGGGGATCGGGTTCTCCTCGTACACGACCGTCGTCGGGCCGTCGTCCGTCGTCTCGAAGTTCACCGAGTCCGGTGGTGCCCACACTACCACCTGCTCCGGGTCCGCGAGCTCGCTCTCGCCGTCGGCCGCGATCTGGCTCGCCGGGGAATAAAACGAGACCGCGTCGAGGTCGACGTCCGTGTTCGTCAGTGCCGATACCGGTGAGAACGACGAGCCGGACGCGACCGCCGCCGTACCGAGTGCGGCACCGGTCAGCCCCAAGAACCCGCGTCTCCCGATTCCGCCGCCGTCATCTGATGGGTGATAACCCATGACATTAGCTCCGGCGATTAGTTTAAAAACTTGCTATGTTCGGTTCGTAGAAATATGTACTTACGGTTCGGTACCGGTGACGGGGTCCCGACCGGCTCGAACCACGACCGTTTTTATTCGCCGCTGCCGACGGATGATCCGAGGGCACGTAGCTCAGCCTGGATAGAGCGTCGGACTTCTAATCCGATGGTCGTGGGTTCGAATCCCATCGTGCTCGTCGTCTCCGAGCAAAGCGAGGAGTGACGACACGGCGATTCGAACGTCGTGAGACGAGTAGAACGAGCCGCCTATCGAGTTCGAATCCCACGTGCCCGTGCCGAAACCGGCGGGTAAATCCGGAAATAACTATCGGTGAACGGGCGTCGATCTCACGTATGGTTGGAGATGAAGCGGTGGTTATCGTGTCGGGAGCCACCGGGTACGAAGCGACCGCGGGGAGCAATGCTATCCGCGCTACGTAAGATCGCCTCCCTGTCCCGAGAAGAGCGCCAGCTACTCGCCACGACGACGGTCTCGCTGGTCGCGAGCCGATCGCTTTTGACGATCGTCGGCTTGGACCCCACTCACCGAGCGCTCGACCTGCTCGTCCGAGCGCTTCCGCCTTACCGGAGGGTTCGGGACCCGAGACGAGTTCCGTGGGCGGTAAACACCGTCGACACCGCCCTCCCGATATACTTCTCCTGTCTGATGCGAGCGGTCGTCGGTGAGCGGCTGTTCGACGCGAACGGCTATCGAACCGAGATCCGTCTCGGCGTCGCGAAAGACGAGGCGTTCGAAGCCCATGCGTGGGTAATACACGAGGGCGAAGTCGTGATCGGTGAGGTCGACGATCACGCTCGGTTTCGGCTGCTGGACAGCTACTGCCCGAAGTGAGTGCTCGTTGAAGACCAATAAGAAGTCCATACTGAAACGTCCGTCCGCGCTACACCGACTCAATGGTCACATCAATGAAAGGGACGGTCCGCCGATCGGTTCGGTCGACGCTCCGTCGGTTGCGGTCGAACGAGACCGTCTCGAACGCTCTGTACGATCTCACGAACGAGGACCAGTTCAGCACTCTCTGTGCACACGAGCGCATGCTTGCGGACCCGGTTCGCGTCGATACCTACGCCGCGGGCATCGAGCGACACGTGGAGGCGGGCGACGTGGTCGTCGACTTAGGAACGGGCACCGGCATTCTGGCCTTCCTCGCCGCTCAGCAGGGAGCAACAGTCCACGCGATCGATCACGCGGAGATCATCGAGATCGCGAAGATCGCGGCCGAATACAACGGGATCGAACACGTCGAATTCCATCAAACGAACAGTCGAGAGTTCACCTGTTCGGAGGCGGTCGACGTGATCCTTCACGAACAGATGGGGGCTGCGCTCTTCGACGAGAACATGCTCGAAAACGTCCTCGATCTGAAGCGGCGCGTGCTCGCGGACGACGGGCGGGTCCTACCGGCGCGGTTCGAGCTCTTCGCGGAACCGGTCCGTGTGAACGACGACTCTCGGGTGCCGTATCTCTGGGAGGAACCGGTACACGACGTCAGCTTCGAGTTCCTCGACCTGCTCGGTGAGACGAACGAGTACCGCCAACCGAGTCACTCCTGGCGCTTCGTCGGACACGAGAAGTTCGAATCGTTCCTGTCGGAACCGGAGCCGGTGCTGTCCGTCGATCTCGACGATATGTCCGACGGCTCCTCCGTGCCGACGGAGTTCGAGGTCGCTCGGACGGTAACCGAGCCGGGCGAGATCGACGGGATCTGTCTGTTCTTTCGGACGGTGTTCGACGACGAGACGCAGTTCGATACGAGCCCCGACGAGGCGGGACCGACGAGTTGGGGTAACCCGCTCTTTCGGACGCCGATACGGACGTACGCGAACGGGGAGCGCATCTCGTACCGCGTCTCCATCGGCGACCTCAGCGACGTGGACACGTGGTCCGTATCACTCGCCGACTGAGTGCGAAGTGGCGTCGAAGCGGACGGGGGCTAACCCGCGCGGACCTCACGCGTGCTCGCCGCTGTCGTGCTGTATCGAGTGGAGGTACGCGTATTTCCCGTCGTTACGCAGTAGCTCGTGGTGGCTTCCGGACTCGGTGATCCGGCCTTTTTCGACCGTGTATATCCGATCTGCGGTGCGAACCGTCGAGAGACGGTGGGCGATGGCGATCACCGTTCGGTCGTCTCCGAGGCGCTCTATCGTCTCATGGATGCGTCGTTCGAGATCCGAATCGAGGTCGCTGGTCGCCTCGTCGAGGATCAACAGCTCGGCGTCGCTCAGCAGCGCTCGCGCGAGGGCGACTCGCTGTCGTTGGCCGCCGGAGAGCTTCACGCCGTCGTCGCCGAGGGGGGTATCGTACCCCGCCGCCAGTTCGTCGAGGAAGTGGGAGATCTGTGCGACCTCCGAGACGCGCCGGAGCTCACCCTTCGAGACATCTCGGCCAGTCGTGAGGTTGTACCGGAGCGTGTCGTTGAAGATGTGGGGGTTTTGACGTACCATCGCGACGTTCGAACGCCACTCGCGAAGATCGAACTCCTCTATCGACGTGCCGTTGGCTCGGATCTCCCCGCTGGTCGGGTCGTAGATACGGGCTAGAAGCGAGACGACCGTCGACTTTCCTGTGCCGGACTGGCCGACGATCCCGACGAACTCCCCGCGATCGATTCGGAGGGTGATATCGGAGAGCACCGGACCGTCTTCACCGTCGTAGGTGAACGACACGTCGTCGAACTCGACCTCGTCGATGGGATTCGGAACCGACCTCGTTCCGCCGTCCGGCTCCTGGCGTTCTTCCAATCGACCGATGAATCGGTGAGTCCGAACGAGGTGCGGCAGGTTTCCCTCGATGGCGTACACCATCGAGTTCAGCCCGCTGATCCGCGGGCCGAGACGGAACATGGCGAACAAAAAAACGCCGAGCGCCGAGATAGACAGCGCGAGGCGCGAGATCGCGACGTATATCAACCCGAAGAGAACGATCGCGACGCCGAGCTCGTAGATGCTCCGTATCGCGATCTGGTTTCGGTACAACGCAATACTGGAGTTCGTGTACCGATCGATGGTGGTCCGGAACTCCGAGAGCAGGTGATCGGTCATGCCGAACAGCTTGATGTCGCGGATCCCCTGTGTGCCGGCCTGAACGTTCTCCTGAACCCGCTCGTTCGCGGTCGCGACTCGGTCCCCGACGGTGTATCCCGGTTCGAGAACGTGTCGAATCAGGTAGGTCAAGCCGCCGAAAACCACGGTTGCCACGACGGTGAGAACGGGGGCGATAACGAGCGCGATCGACGCGTACATCAGACACAGCAACGTCTGGCGGACGAGCGAGAGGATCTGCTGGATGGCTCCACTGGCGTACTGGGTCTGTGTGATGATCGCGTTCAGAATGTCGTCTGACCCCTCGTCGTCGTAGTACGAGACCGTCGCACCCAGTGCGAGTTCGTAGGCGTGCGTTCGGAGATATCGTTCGTACTCGACGGTGAGAACCGACGACAGCCACTTCGCGAGAAACGACACGGAGTATCGGACGACCATGACTGACGCGAGCCCGACGATGAGGAACTCGAGCGTGAACGGCAGTCCGAGCGTTAAGTACGCCTGAAAGAACAGCTCCGTGACTCCATCAGCGTTCTGTACCGCGTCCCCCTCGGCCTGTGCGGCCGTGATGATCGGGTACAGGAACGTGAGTCCGATCCCTTCCAAGAGCGTCGAAACGAGGCTCAACACGAGGACCGATGCCATGAACAGCGGACGGTGCCGAGCGACCTGCTTGAGGGACTCCAGCTTTTCACCCGTCGAGATATCCGGCTCCGCCATACGGTACGACCCTCACGCATAGGTAGGTTAGTTATACGGAGGGTACGACCGCACGAATCGATCGAAGCGCTGGCGGTGACCGAGGTCGGCCGCGTCTCAGTCGGTAACTAACTATTTCCCGACCGGACCGTCGGAGACGTATGTCCGTCGATACGACGACGACCGTCGCTGCGAGCGACCATCCGACCACGACCACCGTCGACGGGGAGCTGGTGCTTCTCAACACCGAAACCGGCACCTATCAAGGGCTCACCGGCGTCGGCCCTCGCGTATGGGAACTACTGCAAGAGCCCACGACGGTTCAGTACCTCGCGGACACGATCGCGGAGGAGTACGACGTGGCGGACGCGTCCTGTGAGGAGGATATACTCGAATTCGTGCGAACGATGGTCGACGAGAAGCTCGTCGAGGTCGACCCGTGAGCTGGAGCGGACGATGAGCGACGACGGCGTATCGTTCCCCTAACGAGCGTAGCGCGCAGCCGAAATCCCCGATAAGCGACGGTGTACGTTGTAACACCGTTCAGAAACCGTGGTATAACAATAAGCGTTCTCTCGGAAGTGTCGGTCGGGTATTATACCCATGAAGGACTACGCGAAACCGACCGTCGAAACGTACGGGAGCGTCGAGAAGCTCTCCGAATCGGGGCACGATGGCGGCTACGGCGGCCGCGGCGGGCGCGGCGGTGATGGCCGCGGTCGCGGCGCAAACTAGCGCAACTGTCCCCGAGGAGGCTGCTGCGACGGGATCCCGAACCGCGTTCGGGACCCGTTCTGCACATCGCCAGTTACGGGTCCGGCGAGCAGTGTCGCTCTCCCTCCGAGAACACGGGTTAGCGAGTGCATAGATATACTCGATCGGCCGATAGGCTAGGACATGTGGGCCGCTGCCAGCGGATGCGGACGGACAACGCTCGTGAAATTGAACGGTCAGTGTGCGCTCCGCGGGTGGTCCGCGTGAAGGCTGATTCCGGACGGTCGTACTCCGCGTTCGGGTTGACGGTACGATCGGGTCTCGATCTCCCGGAGCTTCCGCGGTGGGAGGGATCGGTGGGTACGGAGGCGGACGTAACGATCGCTGTCGGAGCGGTCGACTGCCCCGAGCTCGCGACAGCCGACGACGGGATGGTCGAGCGCGCAGGGCGGGCCGAGTACTACCTGCGCTACGGGCTCGTCGACGTGGCGATTCGGGAGGGGAACGAGATAGTCATCGATCCAGCGGGGGACGTACCGCACGAGATTCTCAGACACGTCGTCCTCGGGCCGGCGTTCAACCACCTGCTTCACCAGCGCGGCCATTTCGTCCTGCACGCGAGCGTCGTCGAGATCGATGGCGTCGCCGTCGCCTTTCTGGGCGATTCCGGACAGGGGAAAACGACGACCGCGACGGCGTTCCTGTTGGAGGGCTATCGCGTCCTGAGCGACGACGCGGCGACGGTCGTGTCGGGTGAAACCGGCCCTGCGGTCCGCGCCGGATATCCCGCCATCAAGCTCGGTCCGGAGGTCGTCGATCGCTTCGACGTTCCGGTCGGGGAGCCGCAGCGTATCGGCGACGCGCGGGAGCGCCACTTCTACCCGCTCCCGCACGGACAGCCGTCCGCGCCAGTGCCGCTCGATCGGGTGTACGTTCTCGAGGACGCCGACCGCCTAGAAATCACGAGAACGAACCCCAACAGGGAGATCATGAACCTGATCGAGAACACCTACACGGCAGGACTGCTCCGGGACGATGCGACTGCGATTTCGAACTTCGACCGGTGTTCGGACCTCGCGTCGGCGGTGGCCGTCAAGCGCCTCCGCCGGCCGCGCGACCTCGACGAGTTACCGCGGCTCGTCGGTCGGGTGGTAGACGATCTCGCCGCACCATGCTGACCGGCGCGTCCACGGAGTTCGAACTCCTCGTCCGGTGCGTTCGCCCCGAGGAAGTGGAGGCGGACGATCGGTGCGAGACGCTGCTGGCTCGCGACCCCGACTGGGAACGCGTTCTCGAGTTAAGCCGCCGACACGGCGTTACGCCGCTTTTGAACCGCGGAGTTCGGGAACTCGAACGAGCCGACACCGTGGTCGACGTACCGGACCGCATTCGGGCGATGCTGACCGAGCGAACGAGGTCGACCGCGATGCGCGACGTGCGACTCGCGACGGAGCTTCACGAGCTCCTCGGTGCGCTCGAAGAAGGCGGCGTTCGTGCACTTCCGTTCAAGGGCCCGGTGCTCGAGGCGTTCGCCTACGGCGAGGTCGGCATGCGAGCGTACCGTGATCTCGACGTGCTCGTCCCCCGCGAGGACCTGACGGACGCCGTCGACGTGCTGGAAGCCCGTGGATACGAGTGGACGGACGCGCCGAGGCTCGACGATTCGCCGGTCCTCGGTGGGCCGCTCACGATACCGCTGGTGCCCGAATACGAGCTCCGACGCGACCGGACACACGTCGAAGTTCGCTGTGGGGTAGGAGACGCCGCACAGCCGTTCGATCCGGACGTGAAGACGCTCTGGGACCGACGGGAGGCTGTCACCGTCGCCGGCTCCGACGTACCCGCGCTCGCACCCGTGGACCGGCTTCGTATGCTCGCGTTTCACGGGACCAAACACAAGTGGCACCTGCTGAAGTGGACGTGCGACTTCGCTGCCGCCCTAGCGGCGACCGACCCGGACTGGCAGCGGGTCATCGAAGAGGCACGCCGACGCGACAGCGATCGGCGGCTTCTCATCGCTGTCGCGCTGGTCGACCGGCTCTTTGGGACGATCAGTCCGGAACCCCTCCGCGAGCGAGTCGCGAGCGATCCACGCGCCGACCGCCTCGCCGCGGCAGCCGTCGAGGAGCTGTGTTCAGAGACGGCCGGGCGTCCCGAGCGGAGCGATCTGCTCGCCTACACGACGCGTGCGACCGACTCGCTCGGGGACGCCGTCCGGACAGTTCTGTTTCACTCCCGACTACATCCGGGACTCACGGAGTACCGGGCGCTACCGCTCCCCGGACGGCTTCATCCGATGTACTATCTCCTCCTCCCGCTTCGTCACCTCGTCGAGCGGCACGGCGTCGGCACAGCGAGCTCGGACGTGAGCGCTCGTTTCCGGGACCGCTTGTGACGCGTGTCAGTCCGCCGCGCTCGGCGTCCCGAGGTACTTCTCGTTCAGCTCGTACTCGCCGTCGTCGTTCTCGATCAGATACTCGCCGTAGTACGGGACTCGGTTGGCGACGACCGTCTCGAACGCCTCGGCGATCTCCTCGCGACTCATCTCGCCCATCGAACGGAGATCGTCGTTGCGGTTGAGACACCCCTTCAGATACCCCTCGTGGGTGACGCGGACGCGCCCGCAGTTGGCACAGAACTCCTCGTTTTCGACGGGGTCGACGATCTCGACCATGCCACCGCCGTCGCCGGTGCTGTCCCCATCGCCGTCGCCGCCCACGAAGTACCGCTTGCGGTCGTGCATCTCGCGGTGTTCGACGCGATGGGCGATATCGGCGAGCCAGTCGTGGACGCGTCCGATGTCGACGTTCCACTCCGGCTTACCGGTGAGCTCCGGCATGTACTGGATGAGCTGGAGCTGGAGCCCCTCGTTGTCAGCGACGTGTTCGACCATCTCCTCGACGTACCCCGCGGTGTGAGTGAACACGACCATGTTGAGTTTCACGGGGTCGAGCCCGGCGTCGACCGCGGCCTTCACGCCCTCCAACACCTGGTCGTACGCACCGGATTTCGTGACCGCCGCGAAGTCGTCGGGGTCGAGCGCGTCCTGTGAGACGTTGACCCGGTCGAGCCCGGCGGCTTTCAGGTCCTCGGCACGACCGGGGAGGAACGTGCCGTTCGTCGTCATCGACACCTCCATCGACTCCGGGGTTCGCTCGATGATCTCCTCGAGGTCCTGTCTGAGCATCGGCTCCCCGCCGGTGAACTTCACCTTCTCGACGCCGTACCCCTCGACGACCTCCAAGAAGCGGACGACGTCGTCGGCGCTCATCTCGTCCTCGCTCGGCTCCATCGGGCCGCGCGTGTCCCCGAGCCCCTCGTTGTGACAGTAGACGCAGTCGAAATTACACCGGTCCGTGAGCGAGACCCGTACCCCTGTCACCTCCCGTCCGAAATCGTCCGCGAGCGGCTCGGTCATATCGAACGGAAGCGACTACGAACGCTTAAGCGCCCGGGTAAGGGACGGTTTCGTGTAACCAGTATCAATTACTCCTCGGCGACACACCGGGCGCGTCGTCGAGGCCGATCTCGATCAGATATCGACGCGGAGCCCGTCCTCCGCGACCCGTACCTCACCGTCGAACCCGGCCGTTCGGACGCTCTCTTCCATCTCGCGTTCGCGGCCACCGGTATGCGGATAGAGGTGTGAGAGGAGTAGCGTCTCGACGTCGACGCCCGCCAGTACCTCGCCGAGCGCGGTCGGCGTCGGGTGGTTCGAGACGTCGGTCCCGTCGGGGAACGCGCAGTCGTGGACGAGCACGTCGCTGCCGTCCGCGAACGCCGCGAGCCCGGCGAACGCCTCGGAGTCGCCGGAGAGCGTCAGCGGCCCGTCGGTGGGGTCGCGATCGCTTCCCGGGGGAGAGAACCGGTAGGCGTGACACGGCATCGAGTGACGGGTTTCGCGGGCCGCGACCTCGAACCCGCCGGCGGAGAAGGACCGCGCCGGCGACACCTCACGAACCGCGAGGTCGACGCGGCCGTCGAGATACTCGTAGACGTCGAGCAGCCCGTCGACCAGCGACTTCGTGCCGCTCGGGCCGATCACTTCGAGGTGTTCCTCGCCGGCGAGCCACCGCGCTTTCAACAGCGGCATGAGGTCCGCGACGTGGTCGAGGTGGTGATGCGTCAGGAGAACGGTCGAGACGCCCTCGTAGCCGGTCCCTGTCCCCGAGAGTCGTCCGAGGACGCCGCTGCCGCAGTCGACGAGCAGCGACCGATCGCCGTCATCGAGGAGATACCCCGCCTGGACGCGCTCGGGAACCGGCATCGCGCTCCCAGTGCCAAGAACCGTGAGTTCCATACGAACAGCTCCGTTCCCAGTGACAAGTAAACGCTGGACTGGGTCCGGCGTATCCGTATCCACATCACGGGACAGAGACCCGCTGGGTCGATGGCCGAACGCGGGGTAGCACGGCGAAAACCGATCTGATAATCGGGGACGAACGCTCATATATCGATCCCGGAGTTCGTGTTCCCATGAGCAAGTCTGTCGCGATCGACGACGAAACGCGGGCGACCGTCGACGGCGAGACGCTGTTGGCCGACATCGGGATCGACGAGGTGGAGATGGAGCGTCGCAAGCAGTACACACGGTTCACCGGGGCGGACGAGGAGCGGCTCGCGGCGATCGCTCCCGATCTCGAACCTGCGGCGGAGGGTATCGTCGAAGCGTTCTACGAACACATCCACACGGACGAGGAAGTGCGTGCGACCCTCGATCGGTCGTCGATGCCGATGGAAGGGCTGAAACAGGGTCAGCGTCGGTATCTCCAACGGCTTGTCGAGGGTGAGTACGGTCGCGACTACTTCGCGGATCGGGCGCGGGTTGGCCGGCTCCATGACCTCCTCGATCTCGAACCGGACGCGTACCTGGGCCAGTACGCGGTGTACTACGAGGGGGTGTTCGACGTGCTCGCCGACCGCGCAGTGGACACGACCGAGCCCCCGGATGAGGAGTCGGCCGGGAGCGTGGAGGAAGCGACGACCGGAGTCACGTCGGGCGACGCTAAGGCGGCGGGGACGTCTGAGGCGGCGGAGACGTCGGAGGCTGCTCGGGCGGTCGAGCAGTTCAAAACGGAGGCGCTGTCGGTACTTAAGGCGTTCCTCCTCGATCAGCAGCTCGCTATCGACACCTACGTTCACTCGTACGCGGAGGACGCGAGACGCGAGGCGGCGCGACAGCGACGGCTCTCGCGTGAGGTCGCTGAACGCGTCGGCGACCCCATCGACGACCTGCAAGAATCGACCGCGAACGTCGCGAGCGAGGCGGATCGGATCGACGAGCTCGCGGGAGAACAGTCCGAGCGGATGACGCAGGTCGCCCGCGAGGCGAACGAGATGACGGCGACGGTCGAGGAGGTGGCGGCGACCGCCGAGGAGGTCGCGACGACGAGCGACACCGCCGCCGCGCTCGCCGAACAGGGAGTCGACGCCGCGGACGACGCCGCCGATGCGATGGTATCGATCGACGAGGCTACGATGGCCGTCAGAGAGGAGATGGACCGACTACAGGAGCGTGTCGAGGAGATCCGCGGCGTCACTGATGTCATCTCCGGTGTCGCCGACCAGACGAACCTACTCGCGTTGAATGCGTCCATCGAGGCGGCACGTGCGGGTGAAGCCGGGGCCGGGTTCGCAGTCGTTGCCGACGAGGTGAAGACGCTCGCGGCGGACGCGAGCGAGCACGCCGCGGAGATCGAGTCGACGGTCGACCGGATGGCCGAACGCGGCGAGTCGACGCTTGCGGAGCTGGAGCGCACGACGGAGCGCGTCGGCGAGGGGACCGCGCAGGTGGACGACGCGCTCGACCGGCTGGAGGCGATCGAGGACGCGGTGACGGAAGCGTCAGAAGGGGTCACGGAGGTATCGAACGCGATGGACTCGCAGGCGGCGTCGGTCGAAGAAGTCGCGGCCATGGTCGACGAATCCGCGGAGTCGTCGGACGCGGTCGCCGATCGCGCTAGCGGGATCGCGGACGCGACCGACGCACAGCGGAAGCGGGTTGGGGAGATCGGCGACTCGGTCGACGATCTCGTGGAGTAGTCCGCCGGGGCGGCGGGCCGGGAGTCGAGCCGTCGCTACTTGATCAGGAACACCGGGACGGTGGCGTCGTCGGTGACGCGGTCGGAGACGCTGCCGAGCGCTTGGATCCGCTCGCGGGGGGATTTCCCCTCCGGACTCATCACGATCACGTCGATGTCGGCCCCCTCCGCGTAGGCGACGATCTCGGTGTCTGGAGTCCCCGTTCGGACGACCGTCTCGACGTCGAGGCCGGCTTCGCGGGCGCGCTCGGCGACCGCCGCGACCGCGTCTTCGCCCTCGCTCTCCAGATCCGCGATGACCTCGTCGTGGAGCTCGCTCGACCCCGCGGTCGCTACACGGCGGTCGACGACGTACAGCGCGTGAATCGTCGCGTCGTGGTCCGCCGCGAGGGGGATCGCGTGATCGAGCGCTCGCTCGACCGCCTCGCTACCGTCCGTCGGCACCAGAACGTGGTCGTACATACCCGACGATTCACGGGCCGGAACCATAACGGTGGGCGGTCCGGCGCGCTACTCTCCGCGCCAGGGGCCGCCGATCGCGTCACGGGCCATCGACTCGGCCTCCCCGTCGCGAAAGAGGCTGACTCGACCGGTTTCCTCGCTGAGCGTGACGGTCGCGACGACCTCCGGCCGGACCGACGTCTCGATCGCGCTCATGTGACGCGACCCCATCCACGGCTCGTACGCCACGTCGTCGACGAGGTCGGTCTCCTCACGCCGCGTCCCCAGGTCCCGGAATCGGACCATCTGCCCCTCGATCTCGCCGTCGACCGCGACGACGATCCCGCCGTCGGCCTGGAGGCTCACCCGCTCCGCGGCCTCGACGAACTCGTCCTCGTTGAAGACGGTGTGACAGCGACCCCGGGGCCACCGGTTGTCGCCCATCGGGTCCGCGTACGACCCGTACTCTCGGTCGGCGATGACCGCGAAGTACAGCCCTGGACCCTTCACGTGTGGCTCTCCCCACCCGTCGAAATCGACGCTGACGTGTTCGGCACAGAACAACAGTCGGTCGACGATCTCCGCGACCCGTTCGTGGTCGCCGTACTGGATCGCGAGACTACTCATTGCCCCCGCACCGCCGACCGCCACCCGTCGATATCCGTTTCATACCGTATCGACGGGCGGCGGGTATATAAGGGATGTCGGGTTCCCGCCGTCGCCTGGACCGGCCACTCGACTCGGCCGCTCGCCTCCGTTGTCCCGTTCCTACCGAACACCGATCCGCCGATGAACACGGATCCCGGACTATATATGTGGTCGTGGAGCGCGACGCGGACAGTATATAAGTGGTCGTGGAGCGCGACGCGGACAGTATATAAGTAAGCGAGGGGCGATCCGGGTCCGTACGGACGCCGACGAACGCCTACCGCCGCGGGTCCAACAGTCCGGAGTCGAACCGGTCAGTCCTCACCAGCCCGACACCGAACGCGAGCGCGAGCGCGGCGGGGACGTAGTTGCCGTAGAACACGTTGATCCCGCCCCAGAGGATCACGAAGCTCACCATGTCGTCGAGCATGAACTCGCAGTTCGCCAGCCGGTCACGGATCGAAGCCATCTCGAACGCGCGGTCGAGACAGATCACCGCTACCGTCGCCGACAACACCCACCCGGCGTAGTTCGAGAGCGGCACGCCGTAGAACGCCCCGCCACCGAAGTCCCAGAACCCCACGGCGACCGCGCCGGGGTCGAGGACGAGGTCCATGGCGACCACGGTCGGGACCACGGCGAGCAGCCGGACCCAGCCGTTCGACGCCCGCCCGCCCAACAGCAACAGGCACAACAGGTAGGCGTTCACGACGAGCGGGATGAAGAATACCGGGAGCGCGAGCGGCACGCCGCCGAGCATCGGGCCGAGGCTGATCGTGTACTCGAACGTCCCGTACGGCCACCCGGTCCGAACGCCGAGATGCTCGATCGCGTACGTGTACGCGACCAACACACCGATCCAGCCCACGGCCTTCCGGTCGAGCGTCGGGAGCACGCCGACGACGAGCGGCGACCGCATCACCAGCACGCCGAACAACACGAACCAGGGGTTAAACGCGAGCGGGTCCGGCACCCACCCTTCCGCGCTGCCGACGAGCGTGATCGCCCCGATAGCGGGGAACAACACCGCGATCGTGAACCGGTTCTCCCGGACGAGGCGGTCCAGAACCGCTTCGGCTTCCCCACGCGTCCCCGGGAGCCGGGAGCGGAGACCACCGGCGTCGTCGCCGGCCGTTCGCCGTGCCGTCGACTGCTCCTCGGTCGGGCGCTCGCCGGCCGAGCCCCGGGCCGTCGCCGACGACTCGTCGCCGCTCATGCGAGCACCTCCCAGAGCGGGTAGACGCGCCAGAGCCCCCCCATCGCGAGGAGGGTGCCGACGACGGTGTTGACCGCCGGGAACCACCAGTACGCCCGGGCGACGTCGACATCGCTGGCCGCGACCCACGCCACGAAGACGGGATAGACGCCGAGCAGCGCGCCGAGTCGGATGTCGACCGCCGCGAACGAGAGCGCGGCCGCGGCCCACGCGGCGACACAGTAGGCGTACGTCCGCCGCTCGCCGAGCACCGTCGCGGTCGTCCGGATCCCCGCCTCGCGGTCGGGCTGGATGTCGGGGATCGCGGAAAACGTGTGCATCCCCATCGTCCAGAGCCACGCGCCGACGAGGGCGGCCAGCGGGGGGTGTGTGCCCGCGACCGTCGCGTACGCGGCCGCGCCCGGAAGGACGTACAGCCCGTTCGACAGCGAGTCGAGGAACGGCGTCGTCTTGAACCGGACCGGCGGGACGCTGTATCCGGTCGCAAGCAACAGGAACCCGGCGAGATACGGCCACGCGACCGGCGGCGTGATGAGGAACGTCCCGAGCCCCGCCAGCGCCGAGAGGACCACCGCGGTGATCACGAACCGATCCCCTTGCCAGCGCGCCTCCCGCTCCGCTTTTTTCGGGTTCAACTCGTCGATGTCCGCGTCGAACACGTCGTTCACGCCGTAGAGGTACACGTTCGCAGGGACGAGGAAGTACGCGGCGAGCGCGACCGTCACTGGCGTGAACAGCTCGCTCACGTCTCCGATCCCGTACGTGACGCCCACGGCGACCGGCCCGGCGAGGTACAGCCAGAACCGCGGCCGCGAGAGGACCAGTAGGTATCGGAGGTGTCCCACGAGCCCGTCCCCGACTCCCCCGGGGTTCGGATCGGTTACGTTCACGCGTTCAGATCGTGTCGGCGATCCGTTCGGCCGTGATACCGCCGCTTATCAGACACATCGGGACACCGATCCCCGGCGTCGTCGTCGAGCCGGTGAAGTAGAGCCCGTCGACCGTCTCCGACCGATGCGGCGGCCGGAACAGCGACGTCTGCCGGAGGGTGTGTGCTAACCCGAGTGCCGAGCCCTGATAGCTGTTGTAGCGGTCGGCGAAGTCCTCGACACAGAACGTCTCCTCGAAGACGATCCGGTCGTGGAGCTCCTCGCCGGTGTTCGCGGCGATGTCGTCCAAGACGAGTTCGCGGTACTCCTCGCGTCTCTCCGGCGTGTCCTCCAAGCCGGGCGCGATCGGAACCAGCGCGAACAGGTTGCTGTGTCCCTCGGGGGCGACCGTGTCGTCGGTTTTCGAGGGGACACAGAGGTAGTACGCGGGGTCGTCGGGCCACGCCGGCTCCTCGAAGATAGTCTCGAAGTGCTCGTTCCACTGGGTCGGCAACACCAGCGTGTGGTGTTCGAGGTTCGGGACGTCGCCCTCGACGCCCAGATACAACAGGAACGCCGAGGGGGCGAACGTCCGCGACTCCCAGTACTCCTCGGTGTACTGGCGCTTCTTCGGGGGTAACAGCTCCTGTTCGGTGTGGGCGTAGTCGGCGTTCGAGACGACGATATCCGCGAGATAGCGCTCGCCGTCGCCGCCGTCGGCGCTCGTCCCGGCAGCCTCGCCGTTCTCGACCGTCTTGCCGCTCTCGCCGCTCCGGCCCGTCGGGGCCGTATCGACGGCGAACGCGCCGTATCGCCCCTCGATACCCGTCACCTCGGCGTCGGTGACGTACTCCACGCCGAGCTCCTCGCCGAGCTCGACGATCCCGTCGACGACCGCGCCGATCCCGCCGTCCGGGTAGTAGACGCCCATGTTGAAATCGACGTGGCTCATCAGGTTGTACAGCGCGGGGGTGTTCGTCGGCGAACCGCCCAAGAAGACGAGGGTGTACTGCATCAGCTGCTGGAGCTTCGGGTGATCGAAGTACCCCTCGACGTGGCCCTGCATCTTCCCGAGAAGCGAGAGCCCCCACGAGTATCGGAGGACGTCTTTGTCGACGTAATCCCGCAGGTTCGGGCGGTCCTCGTAGACGAAGTGTTCCATCCCGATCTCGTAGGTCCGTTTCGACTCCGCCAGGTACTCGTCGAGCGCGTCGCCGGCACCCGGCTCGTACGACTCGAACAGCGCACGGTTGTGCTCCATATCGGGGAGCACGTCGACCCGGTCGCCGTCCTTCCAGAACACGCGATAGTGTGGGTCGAGGTGCGAGAGCGTGTAATACTCCTCGGGCGACCGGCCGAAGTGACCGAAGAACCGCTCGAACACGTCGGGCATGAGGTACCACGATGGCCCCATGTCGAACCGGAACCCGTCGGTTTCGAGGCGGCTCGCGCGTCCGCCCAGCTGTTCGTTCTTCTCGAGGAGGGTGACCTCCGCGCCGGCGTCGGCGAGGTAACAGGCCGTCGAGAGGCCGCCGAATCCGCCGCCGATCACGACGACGGATTCGCCAGCCACAGCGTCGATGTCCGGGGCCGCGTCCATGTTCGATTATAGGGGCGGCGGCGGTATAAATACCACCCAGACGCCCCGAGTGGGTACCACTAAGTCCTCGACGCGCCTACCGACACGTACATGGATCCGACGGTCGCGATCACCGGAGCAACGAGCGGGATCGGGCGGGCGGTCGCCGAGTCGTTCGTCGAGGCGGGCGCGTTCGTCGCGGTCAGCGGCCGCGACGGCGACGCCGTCGACCGCACGGTCGAGGAATTGAACGGAGTCGACGGCGACACGGACGTCGGACGGGCGTGGGGCACCCGCGTCGATGTCCGCGACGAGTTCGACCTCGAACGGTTCTTCGAACGCGTCGCCCGCGAGGCCGGCCCGATCGACGTCGTGCTCGCAAACGCCGCCGTCTTCCACGGCGGCCCCGGCGAGTCGCCGACCGACGAGGTCGCCTACAGCGAGTTCGACGACACGATGCGGACGAACGCGCGCGGCGTCTTCGCGACGATCGCCGAGGCGCTCCCTCACCTCGCCGACGACGCCCGGGTGATCGTCCCGTCCGGTTCCGTCGCCCACGAGTCGAAGCAGGGAATGGGCGCGTACGCCGTCTCGAAGGCGGCCGCGGAGGCCGTCGCGCGCGGCTTCGCGGCCGACGTCGACGCGACGGTCGGCGTCGTCGACCCCGGGCTCGTCGCGACCGACCTCACCGGGATGGAGCGCGCCCGCGACCCAGAGAGCGTCGCGCCGCTCTTCGTCTGGGCGGCGACCGAGGCACCCGCCGCCGACCTCGACGCCGGTCGCCTCGGTCTCCGCGAGTGGAAGAGCGCGACTAGATAACGACCCGTCGACGGCGTCCCGGGGTGTTTGGACGCGTTACTGGCGCGCGTTGCTGACGCGTTACTGGCGAGTCACTCGTGACTCGACATCCACCTCCGGCGAGTCCTCGGCGACCGCCGCGACAGCGTCCATGAACGCCGTTCGGTAGCTCGCCGGGCCCGCCGGATCGGTCGCCGCCGCCCGCTCGCCGGCGACCCCGTACGCGACACAGCCGACGAGCGCCGCGCCGGCCGTCGACTGCGGGCCGCCGGACGTCCCGTCCACGACGCCGGCCATCGTACCGAGCGTGCTAGCGAGCATACAGCCGGACCCGACGAACGTTCCCAGCCGCTCGTGTCCGCCGGACACCTCGTACACCGCCGACCCGTCGGAGATGACATCGGTCGGGCCGGATACGACGACCACGGCACCCGTCTCGGCGGCGAGCGCCCGCGCCGCGTCGCCGACGCCGTCGCTATCGCCTACCGACTCGACCCCCTTGACCGCGGCCGTCTCGCCCGCGAGCCCGCGTATCTCGCCGGCGTTCCCCTTGATCACGTCGAACGCGACCGCGTCCAGCAGTCGCCCGACGGACTCGACGCGGTGGGGTGTCGCGCCGTACCCCACCGGATCGAGGACGACCGGGACGCCCGCCTCGTTGGCCCGCTCGCCGGCGTCGATCATCGCGTCGATATCGGTGGTCGACGCCGTCCCCGTGTTGATCACGACCGCGTCCGCGCCGGCGGCCATGTCGCCTGCCTCGGCCGGCGCGTCCGCCATCACCGGGAGCCCGCCCCAGTGTAGCGTGACGTTCGCCGTTTCGCTCGTCGTCACGTCGTTCGTCAGGTGGTGGACGAGCGGGGCGGCCTCGCTGACCGCCCTGAGGGTCTCCCGAAGCGTGTCGGCGTCGACCGGAGCGGGAGGGTTGTCGGCGGTGTCCGCGTCGCCGGCGGTCGTCGTGTCCTCAGACATCGGCAACCGCCTCCTTCTCGACCGCCTCGGCGAGCGCCGCGGTCGCCGCCTCCGGGTCGTCAGCGGCCGTGATCGCCGAGATGACCGCCACGCCCGTCGCGCCCGCCGCGGCGACCGCGCCCGCGTTGGTGGCGTCGATGCCCCCGATCCCGATCACCGGGATAGCTACCGCGTCGGCGATCGCCGCGACACGCTCGGTGCCGATACCGTTCTCCTCGTCCGGGACGTCCTTCGAGCCGGTGGCGTACACCGCACCGACGCCGAGGTAGTCCGCGCCGGCCGCTTCGGCGGCACGCGCTTCCGAGACCGTCGACGTCGAGACGCCGATCACCGCGTCCGGGCCGAGCTGCTCGCGCGCGACGGCCGCCGGGAGGTCCGACTGGCCGAGATGGACGCCGTCGGCGTCTATCGCGGCCGCGAGGTCGATCCGGTCGTTGACGACGAGCGGAACGCCGGCCTCGGCGGTCAGTTCGCGGAGCCGCTTCCCGAGGCGATACCGCTCGATCGCGTCGGTCCCCTTCTCGCGGAGCTGGACGGCGTCGACCCCGCCTGCCAGCGCGTCCGCGACGATCCGTTCGGTGTCCCGACCGGCGGAATCTGCGGCGCTCGTTACGAGATACGTCCGCCACGCGGGCTGATTCATGTATGGTACCATTCGGAGGTCAGACAAACGTGTTGCGCTTTCCGACCTCTCGTGCGGCCACTCGTCGGATCGGAAGGGCGCGGGTCGCCACGACCCCTTAGGGTGCCGCGACGGACAGACACAAGCCGGCGACACCCGTACCGAACGTAATGCGTTCGCGTCCCCGGCGCTGGGCCGCTCGACTCCACGTCGCTCTCGTCGCCCTCGGAGCTGCTGTCGCCGAGGTCCTCGACCGTGCCGGCGTCATCGACCGGGAACGGCTCGACGAGACGCTCGAGTTGGCGTGGCCGCGGATCGTCACCGGCTTCGCGATCATGTCGAAGAACACGGTGGACCTCGCGATCATCGGGATCGCGCTCGGCGCGAACGCGGTCGCCGGGCTCGCGTTCGCGTTCGCGTACTGGCAGCTCGCGAAGTTCCTCTCGATCGGCCTCGCCGGCGGCACGGTTTCGCTGGTCTCGCAGAACTACGGCGGCGACCGACCCGACCGGGCGGCACGCGTCGTCAAGCAGTCCCTCCTCGTGTCGGTACTGCTCGTGATACCGATCGTCGTCGGGTTCGTTTGGTTCGCGGAACCGCTCATCGCGCTGGTCGGCGGTGAGGGCGACGCCCTGCGGTTCGGCGTGGTCTACCTCGTCGTCACCGCGCCCGCACTCGCCTTCGAGTTCTTCAACATGATCGCGAGCCGCACGTACGCGGGCGTCGGGGACACGTTCACCCCGATGGTCGTTCGCGCCGGGGGTGCGCTGTTGAACGTCGTGTTGACCGCCGTGTTCGTCCTCGGTGCCGGGCTGGGCGTGTTGGGGGCCGGTATCGGCACTGCGGTGTCGATCGCCGCGGTCGCCGTCGTCCTCGCGTGGGGAATGACCGGTCGGTCGTACTTCGGACGCGGGGCGTCACCGGTCCCCGTCGGACGCGATGGGCCATGGTTCGACGCCGACCTCGCTCGGGACCTCCTTCGCGTCTCCACGCCGCTCATGGCCCGGCGAGTCGCCGAGGGCGTCGTCGTGTTCCCGTTGTTGTGGGTCGCCGCGTCCTTCGGCTCCGTCACAGTCGCGGCGCTCGAAGTCGGCCGACGGGTCAGAGCCCTACTCGGCAGCTTCAGCTGGGGGTTCTCGATCGCGGCCAGTACGCTCGTCGGGAAGCGGCTCGGTGCCGGCGAGGAGTCGCTGGCGACGGCGTACGGCCGCGACGTGATCCGGCTCTCGGCAGTCGTGTACGTCCTCGCGTCCGTCGCGGTGGTTATCGCCGCGGAGCCGATCGCCCGCGTGTTCGTCGACGACCCGACGGCCGTGGCCGCGACGACGGCGTTCGTCGTCGTCGCGGCCCTCTCGGCGGTCCCCCTCGGTATCGACGGCTCCGTAACCGGCTCCTTGCGCGGCGCAGGTGACACGCGGTGGCCGTTCGTCGCCTCAGTCGTCGGGCTCTACGTGTTCGCGCTCCCCGCCGCGCTGTTCGGTCTCGTCTCGCCGCTCGGGGTTGGCGGGCTGTACGCGGCGCTGCTGTTGGAAAAGGCCGTACCCGCCGTGTTGAACGGCGTTCGGTTCCGGTCGAACCGTTGGCAGGAAGTGAGCAGACAGTACCGCCCGTCCGACGACGACGGCGAGGCGGCCGCCGGTCGGTAGTCTTCCTCGATCCGCTACTCGTCGGCGGCGACGGACTCGATGACCTCGACGCTCCCGGTGAGCTGGCGGTGGACGTACGGGATGTCGATCCCGGCCTCGTCGAAGGCTTCCTTCACGTCCGTGACGTACTCCGATCGGACCTTGACGAAGTCGCCGCGGTCGGGGTCCGCTATCCACCAGCGGGCCTGGAGCCCGACGTCGGAGTCGCCGAGCTCGACGAGCCGGACCGACGGGGCGGGGTCCTCGAGGATGTCCGGATGGGCTTCCGCCTGTTCGACGATGATGTCCGTGGCCGCCGCGATGTCGTCGTCGTAGCCGATCCCGAAGACGAACTTCTGGCGGAGCGTCTCGTAGGCGACCGGGTTGGTGACGGCGTTGTTCGCGAGGTCGCCGTTCGGAACAGTGATACGCTCGTTATCGAAGGTTCGTACCCGTGAGACGCGCAGATCGATGTCCTCGACGCGACCGGCGTTCCCGTCCCACTCGATCCAGTCACCGACCTCGAACGGCTTGTCCTTCAGGATGAAGATCCCGGCGACAAAGTTGCCGAGGAGGTCCTGTGCGGCGAAGCCGATCGCGAGCGCGATCGCGCCGCCGAAGACGGCAAACGCCGAGAGGAACGCGCCGTATCCCGCGATCGTGAACCCGATCGCGATCGCCGCCACCCAGATCACGGCGTTCGCGACGCTGGTCCCCAGGCTCTGTACCGCGTCGTCGAACTCCTTCGATCCGAGCGCGCGTTCGACCGACGGAAGCAACAGCAGCTTCCCGATCAACAACACGCCCACGAGCCCGATAGTGAACAAGAACAGGGTAAACAGGATCCCGACGAGCGTTCCGAGCCACGCGTCGACGCCGAACTGGAGTGGTACTGGTACCATTGCCGACGTGTTCCGGTCGGTATTTAAAATACTTACCGCCGGCGTCGATTTCGGGGCGGATCACCCCCCTTTTTGAGCACGATCGACCTGCAACGGTCCAGAGCCCCGCGCGACTGCCCGTAATCGGCGACCGTGAACGTCGTCCTCGTGGATCCGGTTCAAGACGGCAGGCGGGAGCCACGCGTCGCGACCCGTCGGCGGCGACGCTGGCCAGCCCGGGAACCGGTCCTCGCTGGACGGCCGGATCCCGCCCGGGAGGTACCGACCGTGGGTCGCCAGCCGCTCGACGAGCGGGACGCCCCCGGCGTCGGCGACTGCCAGCAGCTCGTCGTGTTCGGGCCAGGCGTACTCGGGGTTGATGTAGTCGTCCGTCACCGGCGAGACCCCGCCGAGGTCGTCGATCCCGCAGTCGACGAGCTCGGCGGCCGGCGAGAGGTTCGGCGGGACCTGTACCGACACTGCCGCCGGCAACGCGGCCCGGGCCATCGCGACGACGCGTCGCATCGTATCGAGATCCGGCTTCGGGAAGTCCGAACGCTCGTTCGGGACGACGTTCTGGACGATCACCTCCTGAACGTGCCCGTGCCGTTCGTGGAGCTCGCGGATCGCGAGCAGGCTCTCGGCGCGGTCGCGCCACCCCTCGCCGATCCCGACGAGGATCCCGGTCGTGAACGGGACGCCCTGCCGCCCCGCCGCCCGGATCGTGTTGAGTCGCTGGCCGGGCGTCTTCCGCCGTCCCCCGGCGTGTGCGTCGACGTCGGCGGTCGTCTCCAGCATGACGCCCATCGAGGCGTTCACCTCGCGGAGCGTCGCGAACTCCGCTTCCGTGAGGTCGCCGGGGTTCGAGTGCGGGAGGAGTCCCTCCTCCAAGGCGATCTCACAGGCTCGGTAGAGGTACGCGTGGATCGAGTCGAACCCCCACTCGTCGAGCTGGTCGTGGATCGCGGTGTACCGGTCGTCCGGCTCGTCGCCGAAGGTGAATAGCGCCTCCGTACACCCCGCGTCGGCACCGACGCGACACCGCTCGCGGACCTCCTCGGGCGACAGCAACGACGCCTCGCCCGGCACGTCGTAGTACGTGCAGTACGTACAGGTGTACCGGCACGCGGTCGTCAGCGGGACGAACACGTTCCGGGAGAACGACAGCCGGTCGGCGCGGGCGACGTCGTCCGGCGTGACGGCGAGTAGCCGCTCCACCTCCCGGTCGTCGACGTCGATCCGGATCCCGTACTCGTCTGCCGCCGTGAACACGCCGGGTTCTCGGGGGGCGGGTCTCAAAAACGTCGTGGTCCCGGCGGGAACGGACGCCGATTCCAACGGGCGGACGCCGAGCCGATCCCAACGGGCGGACGCCGAGCCGATCCCAGCGGGCGGACGCTGATGTCGACCGAACCGGACGAGGATATCACTGACGCCGACGGGACCGGCGCACCGGCCTCACTCCTCGCGGTCGACACCGACGCGGCCGTTCGTGGCGTCGAGGCCGACCCCGGCGTCACGGAGCCACGCCGTCGCGTTCCCGTCGCCGTGGATCAGGAGTTCGGCCAGGTCCGACCGCTCGTCGATGTCAGTCGCCAGCCGATGGGAGTCGACCACGGCGACGCTCGCGCCGACTTCCTCGGCGATGTGCCGATGGTCGAGGTACGAGGCACCGTGGTAGTCGACCCGGAAGGCGGGGTCACGGACGACCAGGGCGTTGGTGCCGCCGCCCCGACCGGGCGCGATCGCCACGTCGCCGCCGGCCCGGAAGAGGCGGTCGAGCGCCTCCGGGGTCGCGAGCGCGAGGTCCGCCATCACCACCGCGACCGGCTCCGATCCGGTCGGTTCGTGCCGGTCGAGCGCGTCGTTCACTGCCGTGGTCAGCGGCCGGGCGTCGACGGTGACGGGAACGTCGGCGGGGAGGGGACCGTTGGCGGGCGCGTCGGCCTCGACGTGTCTGTCGGCCTCGACGTATGTATCGACTTCGATGGGGGGGTCGATGTCGGCGGTCGCTAGAAGGCGTGGGTGGCCACCGGCGTCGATCACCGCACGGAGGACGTCCGCGAGCATCGAGCGCGCGAACGACTCGCGTTCTCCCGGGGAGAACACGTCGGAAAGGCGGGTTTTCGGGCGGTCGGTGGAGAACGGGACCAAGACCTCCATCCGGCCGATCAGAAGAGGGACTCGAGCTCGTCGCCGTCGTCGCTGACGAGGTCGTCGAGGTTGTCCTCGCTCTCCTCGCGGATCTCGTCGAGGTTGTCCTGTGCCTCGATGGCGACCTGCTGGAGCTCCTTGATCCGGGGGACGTTGGTGACCCCCGCGAGCAGGATCACGGTCGCGACGAACCCGGCACCGCGGTACGGGTAGTCGCCGCCCCGGACTTCCATCGAACCGGTCTGCTCTTCGAGCCACTTGCGGCCGCGCTCGATACCCTTCCGGTTGAGGTACTCCGGCGGGCCGGCGAGCACGAGCAGCGCCCGCTCCGCGCCCTCGATCTCACACGGGAGCGTGAGCCGACCGAGCGCCGCCTTGCGGACGAGGCTGGTGATCCGGTTGGTCGTGTGTGCGCTGTCGAGCTCGTCGCCGCCGTCGTCGTTTCGGAGCCGCGAGAGCAGGCCGCCGGACGTTCGCTCCTCGACTTCCTCCTCCGCGTAACCGACCGTGGAGACGCCGCCGCCGGAGAGGGTGTTGATGATCTCCGAGGAGTCGACGACGCTCTCCGCGACCTCCTGGCCCTGTTGGATCTCGCCGGCACCGAAGAGGATGCCGAACCGGCGGACGATCTCCTCGTTGATCTCCTCGTAGCCGCCCTGGACGGACTCGCCCGTCTTCCGCCAGGCGTCGTTGTCGAACACCATCAGGTTGTCTACCTCCCGGACGAACGTCTGGAACGAGCGGGCGGCGTTCAGCGTGTAAATACCCCCCTCGTCGCTTCCGGGGAGCACACCCAAGCCGTAGACGGGCTCGGTGTAGATCCGCTTGAGGTGTTTCGCCAACACCGGCGCGCCGCCGGAGCCGGTCCCGCCGCCGAGTCCGGCGACGACGAGGAACGCGTCGACCTCGTGAACTGGGATCGAGTCGATCGCTCCCTGCACTTCGTCGATGTCTTCCTCCGCGATCTCCGCGCCGAGCTCGTTGTCGGCACCGACCCCGTGTCCCTTGACACGAGACTGTCCGATGAGCACCCGCTGGTTCTCCGGAATGTGTTCGAGCCCCATTAGGTCCGCCTTCGCCGTGTTCACGGCCGCGGCCGCACGGACGATCTCCGAGCCCGTCCGTTTGTCGTACTCCAGGAACTTGTCGACGACTTTCCCACCCGCCTGTCCGAATCCGATCATTGCCAGTTTCATCGTGAAATCCCTTGGTCTCTGAAATGAGGAGAGTGCAATCTCGAATAAAAGGCTTCTGGTGACGTTACCAGACCTGAGATCCACACGATCCCTGTTTTGTGGGTTCCCCCCGCCTCTTCCTGCGGTTTTCGTTTCTGCCGGCCGCCGAAAGCCGGACTGATACTCCTGTTGACACGTTCGGGATCGGCCGGTCCGATCTGCCCCGTCGTATTCGTCCGGTCACCGGTCGATGTCGTCGCAGCTGTGTCACCGGTCCGTGCGGTCGCCAACCGTGTCGTGATCATTCGAGACCCAGGTACCCCGCGAGCGTGGTCATCTCCGACGGTTCGACCCCGAACGTGGAGGCGTCGTTGTCGGCGGTCGTGTTGTCGAATTTCAGCGATCGGTACTGGTCGGAGCCCATCGGGAACCCGGGGACGGCCCCCAGCACGCCCAGCCCCAGCCTCGCCAGCGGCATCGGCAACGGGACGATCGTCACGCCCTTCCGCTCGGCCTCGTAGACGAGCGTCGTCACCTCTCGGAGCGTCAGGGTGTCGGGGCCGCCGACTTCGTACGTCTCACTCACGTGGTCGTCCGATTCCACGGCGGCAACGAGCATCGGGACGAGGTCCCCCACGTGGATCGGCTGGAAGCGGGTCTTCCCGCCGCCGGGAAGCGGATACAGCGGAACGAGCGGGGCGAACAGCTTCTTCAGTCGTTTCGTGAACGAGACGAACTCGCCACCCTCGCCGAAGACGACGGACGGGCGGAATATCGTCCAGTCGAGGTCGCTCCCCGTCACCAGCTCTTCGGCTTGCCCTTTCGCACGGATGTACGCCGTGTCGCCGTCCGGGTCGGCCCCGAGCGCGCTCATCTGGATGAACCGGTCCGCGCCGGCGTCCTCGGCGGCGCGGACGAGGTTCTCCGTCCCGCCCCGATGGATCCGGTCGTGCATGACGTTGCCGCCGTCGGGCTCGAACAGCGGCGAGAGCGCGACGAGGTTCACCACGGCGTCGTGGCCGTCGACGGCCGGTGCGATCGAGTCGTACGCGGTGACGTCGCCAACGGCCGAGTCGACCCCCTCCGGTGTCTCCGACGGCGACCGGGACAACGCGGTTACCTCGTGTCCCCCGTCGGCAAGCGCCCGACAGAGGTGCGACCCGATAAATCCGGTTCCCCCGGCTACCAACACTTTCATGCCCACGGATTTACGCGGAATCACCGTAAACCTACCGTGGCGTCAGACGAGCCGATGACAACTGCTCGTTTTCTCCGGGGCGCGTCACGTCCAGCGGTCGAGCCCCGTCTGCACCTGTGATTCCCGGATGCGTTCGAAGCCGCGATCGACCTCTCCGGGGTCGACACCCCACTCGTCGACCACGTAACGCCGGGCCGCGTCCACGTCCGGGTCGATCGACGCGTCGAAGGCGGCGTCCGTCGCCGGTGGGTCGACGAAGAGCTCGCGAACCGCCGCGGCGTTCGGGATGGTGGCGTCGCGTGCCTCGAGCACGCCCCACAGGTCGCCGTGCTCCTTGATCGCCGTCACGGCGGTTTTCGGGCCGATCCCGTGGATCCCCTCGTTGAAGTCGGTGCCACAGAGCATGGCGACGTCGATCAGCCCCTGACGGTCGAGCTCGAGCGCCGCGAGCGTCGCCGACAGATCCATCAGCTCCGGGTTCCCCTTGCTGGTCAGCTGTCTGAGCGTCGTCGGCGCGCCGAACAGCAGCGTGTCGTAATCCTCGCTGCCGGCGTGGTCGACGCTCCCGGTCGCCGCCATGTGTGCACACTGCGCTTCTCCCTCCGCGGGCGCCTCGATCACCGGCACGTCGAGCAGGTCGAACAGCTCGCGGGTCGTCTCCTGTATCGTGTCGGTGAGTCGTTGGGTCCGTGCGGCGAGTCGGGCGGCCTCCACGGCGTCGCCGCGCTCCTCGGCGGCCGCCTGCCGCGTTTCGGCCCGCTCGCGCTTCTCGCGTCGCTCGGCGACCTCGTCGGCTTTGAGCTCGGTCAGCTCCCCGTCGAACACCATCACCGGGATCAGGTCGTGTTCGAAGAACTTCGGTACCCCCTGGACGACCCCGATCAGGTTCGCCACTTCCGTCCCGTCCGCGGTCGTGTACGCCTCGTCGCTCGTCCACTTCACCGTCGTCGTCAGGTACCGATACAACCAGTTGTGTGCGTCGACGGCGACGACGCTCCCCTCCAGTTCGTCGAAGGCGACCTCCCGGATCGAGGCGAGGTCACGGAGATCCGCGTTTCCCATTACTCGTCCGATCGGGGCCGCGGGTATTAAACGGTCGAGACCCGCGCGCCCGGGCCCGTCCGCATGGCTCCCCGTCCACCCTGCGAGCTCGAACACCGGTACTGGCATCGGGGCGGACACCGGCGGTATCGACGCCTTGTCGACGGTTTATGTGTCCGCCACGGCTAGGGGCGAACGGACATGGTGTCGCCGTTCGACGTGTTGGGGATCGACGACGACGCCGACGAGGACGCGGTCAGGCGGGCGTACCGTGACCGGGTGAAGGAAGCGCACCCCGACCGCGGCGGCAGCGTGGAGGAGTTCCAGCTCGTCAGGCGCGCGTATCGGGCGCTCACGGAGGAGGGAGCCGACATCGGGAAAGACGGCGACGGGAGCGACCTGTCGGACGTGGACTTGACGGCCGACGAGACCGCGGGTGCCGGGCCGACGCGCGTGGAGTATCTGGATTACGAGGTCATCGTCGACCGCGGATGGTCGATCGACGACGAGGACCTGTTCGGGAAGGCGGCGGACGCGGACCTCCCAGACGTCGACTACGGTCGGCTCCTCGTCGAACCCGACGAGAGCCTGCTCGAAGCCGCCGAGAACCGCGGGTTCGCGTGGCCGTTCTCGTGTCGTGGGGGCGCGTGTGCGAACTGCGCCGTCTACCTCGTCGAGGGTGAGCTCTCCCAGCCGGCCAACATCATCCTCTCCGAGGCGCAGTCCGACCGCGGCTTCCGGCTCTCGTGTAACGGCTACCCCCTCTCCGACGAGCTGCGGGTCGTGTTCAACGTCAAACATCTCCCCGAGCTCGACGAGCTCCGACTCCCGCCGGGGCCGTTTCGGCGGGCGCACTCGGACTGAGGTGGACAACGTTTTCCGTCACCGAGGCGTTTAATCGTCACGCATACAACGTATCGTCTAACTAATGAATTCGGGATCCGTGTCGCGACGGGACTTGCTCCGGCTCACAGCAGGGGTCGGTGCGAGCAGTGTGGCGTTGTCGGCGGGCGGGACACTGACCGCGACGGCAGGATCGACGGGCGTCGACGAGTTCTCGTGGCCGACCCTACTCGGCGGGGAGCAGCGCACGGGGACGGCGACGCTCGACCCGATCACGTCGGTCGCGGAAACCGCCTACTCGCTCGGCGGAACCGACCGGATTAGCGCGCCGGTCGTCGACGACGGCACGGTGTACGCCGGCAGCGACGACGCGCTCGTCGCCACCGATCTCGTCTCCGGGACGGGCGTGTGGTCCTACCGGGCGGACGACGCGTTCATCGCGTCGCCGGCGGTCGGTCCCGACTCGGTCGTCGGCGTGACGACGGACGGGGCCGTCGTTTCGGTGGATCGAGACGACGGCGAGGAACGGTGGTCGCTCGGCGTGAGCGGTCAGCCGGGGGCTCCGATCGTCGACGACGGCACGGTGTACGTCGCCGACTCGGAGGGAACGGTGTACGCGTTCGAGGCGTCGACCGGCGAGTTGACGTGGTCGGCGTCCTTGGAGGCCCGGTTCAGTACGAACGGGAGCAACGCACCGGGCCTCATGCTTCCGACCGTCGCCGTCGGCGACGACGCCCTCTACGTCAACGTGCCCAACAGACAGGTTCCCCCCTCACGGCTCGTTGCACTCTCGTTCGACGGGGAAGTCGAGTGGGAGTACGCGATCGACGCCGGCGTGTTGTCCCCGCCTGCGGTGACCGATCAAGGGATCGTCGTGAAGGCCGACCGCCACCTGCGACTGGTCTCCGCGACGGGCGGGGTCGAGCGGTGGGCCACCGAGTTGCGAGTGGATGCGAATCACCCGTTGGCCGTCGGAAACGGGCGTATCGCGCTTCTCGACGACGGGCTCGACGACCCCGTGCGGTGTGCCGTGTACGACCTCGACTCCGGGGAGCTCGCGTGGGAGTACACGATCGAGGGAGGGCGACGAACTGGCGGCGCGACCATCGTCGACGACGTCGTGTACGTCGTCGCGAGCACCGGGTCCAGAACCGGTCGGTTCGTCGCGCTCGGGCTCAACGACGGGCTCGAACGGTTCTCGCTCGACATCGATGCGCCGGATATCGCGTACGGCCCGGTTCCGGTCCCGAACGGGCTGTTCGTCCCCGACGGGACCGCCTCTCGGCTGGTCGTGTCCGAGGCGTTTGAGGACGAGTCAGGTTCGGCCGACGCGGACGGGGGGTCGGATTCCACCAGCAGTGACGACGACGGCGGAACGGGGGGCGACGACGACGGTACTGCCGGCGATACGGACGGAACCGACGGGACCGAAGACGGCGGGACCGGAGACGACGGGACCGGAGACGACGGGACTACCGGCGACGACGAGAGCGGCTGGGGGCTCCCCTCGTTGTCGGTCGTCGAGAGCATCGTCGTGATCGTCACGACGCTCGCGAGCGCGGCGTACGGCGCGATCCGCGTCGCGGCCCGATCGGCGACGGACGACTGAGAGAAGCCGGGGTGCGGTCGACGGCGGACGACCAAGTGGAATGGGAAGCCGATCGATCACGGGCGTGTTCGACGACGGACCGTGAGAGTGTTCCGTGTCGGGGTCGTTCGGCGAGTCGATGACTGACGACGGTTCCCCGACCGGGATGTCCTACTCGTTGTGCGATATGACGGAGTGGGAGGGCGTCGAGGCTGACCTCGCGATCACCGACCCGCCGTTCGGGCTGGAGTTCGACGGGAAGGCGAGCAACTACAACCGCGACGAGTCGCGCGTCGTCGATGGCTACGTCGAGTGGGACGCCGAGGAGTACGCCGCGAAGATCGACACCTTGCTCGACGTGCTCGCGCGGAACACGGCCGACGACGGGCAGGCGATCGTGTTCTCCGGTCGGGACAACAGCCATCAGGTGCACCGGACGGTCCTCGATCACGACGACTGGCGGCTGGAGGGGAAGCTCTACTGGGCGTACAACTTCGCGCCGTACTGTAAGAAACGCCCCGCACACAACGTGTACGAGCTGTTCTGGATGGTGAAGGGTGACGAGTGGTACTACACCAACGAGTGCGAGTACGACCACTGTCAGGAGGGGGAAGCCAACCTCTCTACGCTCGATATCAAACGCAACTACCTGACCGAGATGCCGAAGTACCCGACCCGGCTGCCGCCGAAGGTGGTGAAGGTGTTGCTCGACCACTTCTCCGAGCCGGGGGATACGGTGTTCGACCCGCTCGCCGGCGCGGGCGTCGTCGGGATCGCGGCCGCCCAGCGCGACCGGACGGCCGTGATGGGGGACCTGAACGCCAACGCCCGCGAGGTGTTCGAGGAGACGGTCGAGGCGCTCGGCGCTGTCGAGTAGGCGAGACCGACGCGGTTCGCCCCGCTCCGCGCTGTCGGGACCGCAAGGGACGCGGGCACCCGGAGGTTTATCGCCGTTCCGGTAAAGGGTAGTCCCATGCGACACGCACAGGGGCCGCTTCTCACGATCGACCTGACGGATCGGACGGTGTCGACCGAGCCGGTCGACGACCGACTCGCCGAGTACATCGGCGGTCGGGGACTCAACACCCGCCTCGCGTACGACCGGATCCCGTTCGATGTCGACCCCCTCGGGCCGGAGAACCGGCTGTTCCTCTCGACGGGACCGATGCAGTACTCGCGGACTTCTTACACCGGCCGAATGGCGGCGACGACGGTTTCCCCGCTCACGAACGGGCTCCTGTCGTCGAACGCGGGCGGGTTCCTCTCGCGGAACTTCACCGGCGCGGGCTACGGGGCCGTCGAGCTCGTCGGCGAGAGCGACGAGCTCCTCGCGGTCCACGTCCGCGAGGCGGACGGCGACGGCGACCCGGTCGTCGAGTTCGAGGCGGTCCCGGACCTGGAGGAGGCCGAGGTCCCCGCCGTCTCCGACCGGTTCGCCGAGAGCCACGGGCTGGAGGCGGAACACGTCGCGTGTATCGGTCCCGCCGGCGAGAACGGGGTCCGGTTCGCGTCCGTGATGGTCTCCGACAGCCGGGCGTTCGGCCGCGGCGGGTTGGGGGCCGTCTTCGGCGCGAAAAACCTCAAGGCGATCACCTTCGACGGCGACGCCGCGAGCGATGTCGACATCGAGTGGCCGGACGACGCCGGTGACGTCCACCGCGAGGCCGCCACCTCCGATTCGATCATGAAACGGCAGGGGACTTCGAGCGTCACGGAGCTCGCCAACGAAGTCGACGCGCTCCCGTCCTACTACTTCTCCGAGACTTCCTTCGAGGGAGCGTCGGGTATCTCCGGCGATCGCGTCGAGGAGAAGAAGTACCGCAAGGGGACGTGCTCGCAGTGTGCGTTCGCCTGTAAGCTCCCGACCCGGGACGAGGACCGCGGGATCGAGACGGAGGGGCCGGAGTTCGAGACCGTGATGGCGTTCGGGAGCAACGCCGGCGTCGACGACATCGTCGACGTGATGCAGGCCAACGAGCTGTGTGACACCCTCGGGATGGACACGATCTCCTGTGGCGACGTCGTCTCGATGTTCTTGGAGTCCGAAGACGAGTTCGGCAACGCCGAGCTGGTCCACTCGCTCGTCGAGCAGATCGCCTACCGGGAGGGTGTCGGAGACAAGCTCGCCGAGGGTGTTCACCGCGCACACGAGGAGTTCGGCGCGGCGGACTGGACGGTAAAGGGAATGCCGTTCTCCGGTCACGACGGCCGCACGCTCAACGGACAGGGGCTCGGCTTCGCGACCGCGAACCGCGGCGCGGACCACATGTACGGCGAGTTCTACCCGTACGAGTACCCGCTCGTCGGGAAGGACGAAGCGCTCGATCCGAGCGGGCTGGAGGGGAAACCGCCGAAGCTCGTCGCGAAGGAGAACCGGAACGCCGTGCTCGACTCGGCGGTGGTGTGTAAGTTCTCGCGGGGCACGGTCACCGACGGTCGGCTCGCCGCGCTGCTCGACGCCGACTACGAGGACCTGCTCGCGCTCGGCGGGCGGATCGTCGAGCTGGAGCGCGCGTTCAACAACGCTCGCGGGTTCGACCGGACCGACGACACGCTCCCCTACGATATCGAGGGATTCGAGGAGGCGTTATCGGCGTACTACGAGATCCGTGGCTGGAACGACGACGGCACCGTCCCCGGCTACGACGAGGGGCGGGTCGCCGGGGTCGCCGACGACTGATCCGCTCGTCGCTCGCGTCCGGACCGAGCGGGACGGGTAACGAAAACGGCTCTTTGTGTCTTCCCCGTTCTTATGCTCGCCTCGCGCAAGCGTCCACGCATGGACAGACGCGGGTTCCTCGCGAGGTCGGTCAGGGCTGCCGTCGGGGTCGGCAGCGTCGCCGGCGTCGTCGCCGGGAGCGGTTGCGTCGAGCGGATCGGTGCCGGGAGCCCGTCCCTTGCGGAACGCGACCCGCCGGATCGCCCGGCGTCGCTCACGGAGTCGTCGGTCGTGGAGTACGTGGCGGCCGTCGAGGAGGTCCGAACGCACAACGAACACGTTCGGAAGGGTGCCACGGAGCTGGACCTGACGACGACTGCGACGTTCGACTACGAGGCCGGCGACGGCTACCACGTTACGGCACAGCACGCCGGGACGGTCTCTCACGAACGGAACGGCGAGCGGTCGGTCGGCGAGCTGTACTCGCGACCCGTCCCGTACCGCGTAACTCCCGAGGAGACGATCCGGTTGTCGGTGGAACGCGATCGAATCGAGGGGGATGGCCCCGACGACGGAAGCGTCGACGCCCCGCTCGGTGTCCGCCTCTGTAACGCCCTCGACCGCCCCCGCGAGGTGACACTGGAGGTCGTCCGACACGAGACGGCCGACGGCGAGACGGCGGCGCTGCTCGACGGAGTATCGGTGATCGATCGCGAACGGACGGTCGGGGCCCGTGAGGCGATCGAGCTGCGCGGGATCGCGGCGACGCCCGGAACGTATCGTGTCATCGCCCACGTCTCGGAGAACGGGGTGACCGGACAGGGCCGGATCGATATCGAACTCCCGGGCGTCGACCGCGGGTCGAACGTCGACGTCCTCTCCACGCCGGACGGGCTATCGACGCGCGCGCTTCCGCCGTTCGACCCGATCTAGTCGCTGTCGTCGCCGTCATCACCGTCGTCGTCGCCGTCATCGCTACCAGTGTCGCCGTCGACGCGGATCCCGCCCACGTCGTGGAAACGGAAGCGCGCACCCCCGTCCTCGCCGTCGGTTACATCGACGCGCCAGCCGTGGGCATCGGCGATCTCGGCGACGATCTTCAGTCCGAAGCCAGTGCCGTCGTCGTCGGTCGTTACGCCCGCCTCGAACACTTCCTCGCGACGATCCGGATCGATCCCCTCCCCGTCGTCCTCGACGTAGAACCCGTCACCGTCCGGAAGCGTGCCAACGGTGACGACGACGTCGTCGCCGACGTGTCTGAGCGCGTTCGCCAGCAGGTTCTCGAACAGCTGGGCGAGCCGGCTACGGTCCGCCGGGACGATCACGTCGTCGGCGACCCGAAGCCGGTCATCGGCCATCCCAACGGTCGTCGCGACCTCCGCGACGAGCGTCGCTATGCAGACCGGCTCGACGTCGTCGACGACGTTACCCTGTCGCGCCAGCGTTAGCAGGTCGGCGATGATCGCCTCCATCCGGTCGAGCGCCGTCGCCACCGTCTCCAGCGTCTCGTCGTCCGCGGCGGTTTCGCGGGCGATGTCGAGGTGTCCGGCCGCGACGTTGAGCGGTGTGCGCAGGTCGTGTGAGACGAGGCTCGCGAACTCCTCGAGCCGGTCGCGCTCACGGGAGACATCGGCCTCGCGTGCGCGAAGCTGCCGCTCGCGCTCGATCCGTACGAACACCATGGTGACGCTGGCTGCCCACAAGCGCGCGACCGTCCGATCGGACGGGTCGAGCGCGTCCCGCGCCGTCGCGCCGATATTCAGGACGCCGTACCGCCCCAGCGGGAGGATCAACTCGCTCCGGATCGGCGTGTCGGGGTTGTGGCGGTCCGAGTCCTCGTGGGTGTCCGGCACGTACCGTGGCTCGCCGGTCTCGAACGCCTCCCACGAGAGGCTGTCCGCCGATGCGGCGTACGTCGGGTGGTCCCCGATCAGCTCGTCGGAGGCGTCGGTCCACGCGACCGGTTCGAGGGCGTCCCGGTCTTCGTCGTAGAGCCAGATCGCGGCGATAGCGAGGCCGAGCACGTCGTCAATGTACTCGATGGCCGCCTCCGCAGCGGCCTCGCGATCCGTCGTCTTCAACAGCTCCTGTGTCGCGCCATGGAGCGCCGCGAGCGTCTCGGTCCGGCGGTGAAGCTCCGCGGTCCGTGCCCGCTCGCGGCTGAAATCGACCGCCGTCGCGACCACCGCGACGTCGTCGTCGCGGTCGACCGGCGTGAGTCCGACCCGGACTGGGACCCCCGTTCCTTCCGTCCCGCGGCGACGGGCGTGGAGGTCCGGGCCGTCGGTGATCGACACCGCGGTCGGGTTGGCGAGGTACGCCTCCCAGCGGAATCCCGTCGACGCGTCCGGTTCGACGAGCAACTCGTCGACCGATCGTCCCACGACCGCCTCGCTCGGTTCGCCGAACACGGACTCGACGTGACCGTTGCCGGCGCGCACCGTGCCGGACGAGTCGATGACGAGCGCCGCGTCGGAGATAGCATCGAGGAGGCCGTCCCCATCGTTTGAGGCCACGGTCACTCCTCCGTCGGCTCATGGACGTGTCCACACTCCGGGCAGCGCACTTCCTCGCCGCGGAGGTCGGCCGACGACTCACGTACCTCCCGCATCACCGCCGAGATCCGGTCTTCCGCCTCCAGCTCGTCGGCGACAGCGAGGTCGACGCCCTCGACTTCGAGGAGGAACTTCGCGATCTCCGTCACCTCGTACATCATCTCGTCTAAGTCCTCCGCGGTGAAGAAGCCGGACATCGCACCGTAGAGGAACGTCGCCCCCGACTTGGTCACCTTCTCCTCGAAAGAGTACCGGGCCTGGTTGACCGCCTGTGGCGTGTACGTGTCGGTCATAAAGGGGACGAGCTCGGGGAGGTTCTCGCCGATCTTCGTCATCTCGACGCCCGTTTCCGTGCGGAAGTCGGCACACAAGCGCGCGATCGCCCACTCTCGGGCCGTGATGTAAGTGCGGTCGCGCAGGAACTCGTTGACGCGCTCGTATCGCGCCCCGTCCATCTTCTTGAACCGTTCGTACTTCCGGACGTCTGGCGGGAGCTCCTCGGTTTCTGACGGTCCGTCGGCGGTGTCGTTGACCTCGTCGCTCCCGGCGGTGCTCCCGCCCGTTCCATGCGGGGCGTCCTCGGCCTCCTCGGTGTCATCCGGTCCAGTCGGATCGTCGCTGCCCGGGACGTCCGTGGGAGGACCGGAGGAGTCGTTCATGTTCAGCCCCATTCGTCGTGTGAATAAAAGGGTTGTCCGTGCGGTCGCCGAACGCTTTTCTCCCCGGGCCGTGAGGGGCGCTATATGAAGGTGCTCTGTGGGATCGGCGGCAGCGACGACTCGTTTCGCGCGCTCGACCGAACGGTCGAGCGCGCGGCGGTCGCGGACGACGACCTCACCATCGCAGTCGTCGAGAATCCGGACTCGTCGACGGACCCGGCGGATGTGATCGACCGGGCCGAGGAGGCGGTCGCCGACGCCGGGATCGAGGCGGAGGTTCGGCACGTCGACGGGGATCCCGGCAGTCGGCTGGTCGAGATCGCCGAGCGCGAGGCGTTCGACGAGATCGTACTCGGTGGCGGCCACACCAGTCCGATGGGGAAGATCACGATCGGGCCGATCGCGGAGTTCGTCCTGCTGAACGCCAAGACGTCGGTCACGCTGGTCAGATGAGCGATCGACGGTATCCGGAAGCGGTCACCGAGGGGTTCCCGACGCCGCCGGTCACCTTCGCCGACCGGGAGGAGCGGGAGATCGAGGTGCGCGCGTACGACGGGTCCGTGGACGCCTACGAGGCGCTCGTTTCGATGTACGACTCCTTCGATCCAGCCGACCGCGCGCAGGGGATCCCGCCCGGCGGCGAGTCGCGGATCCGCGAGTGGCTCGACGCGATCCTCGACGACGATTGTCTCAACGTGATCGCCTGGTGTGGTGAGGACGCCGCCGGCCACGCGACGCTCGTCCCCGACGACGACGCCTACGAGCTCGCGATCTTCGTCCATCAGACGTACCAGCGCGCCGGAATCGGCACCCACCTCATTCGAGTGTTGCTCGGACACGGACAGGCGGCGGGCATCGAGAAGGTGTGGCTCACTGTGGAGCGGTGGAACCGCGCGGCCGTCGGCTTGTACGAGAAGATCGGCTTCGAGACCTCCAACGCCGAGAGCTTCGAGCTGGAGATGGCGCTCCGGTTGAACGACGGGGAGTGAAAGCCGATCGCCCCGAGTTGGCTTCCCCGCTTCGATCGCCCCGAGTTGGCTGCCTCGCTCCGATCGACCCG
Source organism: Halorubrum tibetense (assembly GCF_055396225.1). Classification (NCBI taxonomy): domain Archaea; kingdom Methanobacteriati; phylum Methanobacteriota; class Halobacteria; order Halobacteriales; family Haloferacaceae; genus Halorubrum; species Halorubrum tibetense. The sequence continues at coordinate 2,309,602 of NZ_AP043742.1, read as the reverse complement.
ACTCGGCAGCTCCGTTTCGTCTCCTCTCTCCGTCCGGTTCCGTCCGTTCGGATCCCCCGGCAGTCCGCGGCGCGTATCTTCAAGGCTTTACGTGCGGCGGGCGAGCGCTCGAATATGAGTCACCGTATCCTTCTGTTGGGTGCACCCGGCGCGGGCAAAGGAACACAGAGCAAGAAGCTGGCCGAGGAGTACGAGGTCGACCACGTCACGACCGGCGACGCGCTTCGCGCGAACAAGGACATGGAGACCGAGTTCGGGACCCCTCGATCGTTCATGGAGGCGGGCGAGCTCGTCCCCGACCCGGTCGTCAACGAGATCGTCGAGGCCGCACTGTCGGACGCGGACGGCTTCGTGCTCGACGGGTATCCCCGGAACCTCGAACAGGCTGAGTTCCTCTCGGATATCACCGACCTCGACGCCGTCGTCTTCCTCGACGTCGACGAGGAGGAGCTGGTGAGCCGGCTCACCGGCCGGCGGATGGACCCCGAGACCGGCGACATCTACCACGTCGAGTACGACTGGCCCGACGACGAGACGATCCAGGAGCGGCTGGTCCAACGCGAGGACGACGAAGAGGAGACCGTCCGCGAGCGGCTCCGGGTGTATCGCGAGAACACGGAGCCCGTCATCGAGCACTTCCGCGAGCGGGGCGACCTCGTCGAGGTCGACGGCGAGGCGTCCCCCGAGGACGTGTTCGACCGGATAACCGACGTTGTCGAGACGTAATCGGTCGCTTCGCCGTGTTCAGGACCGACTCGACAGGTCCGAGCGGCGATCCTACAAGGTTCTTAACCGTCCGAGTCCAAACGGGTCGTAATGAGCAAGGTCGAACGGCGGGTCCGTGCGCTCGTCCGCGAGGACGGCGAGATGCGGGACGCCCTCGAAGTCGTCCTCGATCGTGCCGAGGACGACGAGGTGAAGTGGGTCGACGTCCGCGACGAGATAACGAGCGGCCAGTGGGGCCGACTCATCGAGAAGGAGGTCCTCGTCGACGGCGAGACCGGGTTCGCGATCGCGGACCGTGACGGGATCGAGGAGGGGCTCGAGGAGGACGACGACCTCACGAGCGGCGGCGACTTCGAGACGCCGGAGACCACCTCGTGGACGAAGTGGGACAAGCTGGCGCTGGTCGCGACGCTCGGCGCGTTCGTCGGGTACGCGGTCGCCCCGGTTCGCGACGTGATCGCCGGCGCGATCGACCTCGTGTTCGGGCCGCTGATGGGGATCGTCCCGTTTTACGTCGTTATCATGGTCCTCGCGCTCGCGACCGGCCTGTACTCGACGCTGCTGCGGGCCGGCCTGATGGACATGGAGAAGATGAGCGTGTATCAGGACCGGATGAAGGACATCCAAGAGCGACGAAAGGAGGCGAAAGAGCGTGACGACGACGAGGCGCTCGACGCGATCCAAGAGGAGCAGATGGAGGCGATGGGCGACCAGCTCGGGATGTTCAAAGAGCAGTTCCGCCCGATGGTGTGGATCATGTTCCTCACCATCCCCGCGTTCCTCTGGATGTTCTGGGTGGTCGGATACCGCGGCGCAGAGGCTGCATACCCGGCGATCGCGGCACAGGAACTCGTCGTTCCGTTCGCCGGGACGGTCACCTGGGACACGGGGATCATCGGGCCGATCCAGATGTGGATCGTCTGGTACTTCTTCTGCTCGATGGCGTTCACGCAGCTGGTCCAGAAGAGCCTGAACATCAGCATGTCACCGACGTCGTCGTAAGGTCCCGGTTCTCTCGCAGCGGTTTCTATTTATAAGGACACATGCTTGGATCGGGTACCCGCAGCGCCCCCCGTCATCCGTGCGACGCGTAGCGATCCACGCCGTCCGTTCCGACCGTGGAACCGCGGCCACTCTACCGACCTTGGAGAATTGATTGATACGCAATCCACAGCGCCGCGATGGCGGTTTATAAAACGTCCGCGACGAACGCGACGACGGCTTATAAGGAGTTGCCGATTACTCGACGACGTGTCAGCAACCGCTCACTGATCGTCGTCGGCGACCGCGTCCCCGTCGTCCGCGACGTCGGCGGCGACCGCCTCGAATGCCGCCAGTATCACGCGCTTACAGGCCTGTCCCTCGGTCGTCCAGTGTTGGGCGTAATCCAGCATGTCGTCGTAGATGTCCGGCTTACAGCCGGCCGCCTGCGGGTGACCGCCGCCGTTCACCATGCCGGCGACCTCGTGTGCGTGCTGGAACCCGTCCGATCCGCGGATCGAGGCGGAGCCGGCGGGCTTGACGATCACGGCGGCGTCGGCACCCTCCTCGCGGAGTCGCTCTGCCACCTCGTTCTGTGAGCATCGCCCGTACGTGACGGCGACGGTCCACTCACCGACCTCGTGGGTCACGGCATGCTCGACCGCTAGGTCGATCCGCGCCCGTTTCTCCTCCCGGCGGGAGGCGACGTACTCGAGGACGGTGTCGGGGAGGTCGGCCCCGTACGCGCCGATCACGGCCGCGTACTCCTCGCTGGCGGCCCAGTAGGAGTAATCGGCGAGGTCGTCGGACCGCGGGTCCTCCTTGATCCAGAGGTCGTGGTCGCGGGTGACCGTCGCCAGCTCGGACCACCGATCGTCGAAGTCGTACGGGAGCGAGCGGAGCGCCACGTCGGCGGTACACTCCTCGTCGGACTCGCCGACCGTGAGGTCGACGCCGGCCTCGCGCACGGCCGCAGCCACCGACTCGTCCCACTGATGGTGGTCGAACCAGCGGATCGACGCGGTCGACGCCGCGAGCGACTCGAGCTGATCGGCGATCGGCTCGAACTCGTCCGGACAGAGGTCACAGACGTACAGGTCGATCCCGTCGTCGGCGTACGCGACGACCCGTTCGAGCGCGGTGTCGAGCGAGTACGGTCCCGCCGACACCAGCCCGACCGGTGACTGCGTGTGTGCGTCCGCCGTCGGGTCGTCCCCGCTCGGGTCCTCCTCGTCGCCGGACGCTCCGTCATCGGTCGTGCCGTCGTCCGTCACGTCGTCGTCCGCTTCCAGCCGATCCGCGATCGCGGCCTCGAACGGCTCGACGTCGAGCGCGGCGTCTCGGGTCTCGCGGATCATTGCGGCGCAGGCGAGCCCGTCGGCGTCGCCGTCGGCGACCACGACCGCCTCGCTGCCCTCGATCGCCTCGCGTGCGCGCCGCTCGGCCCGCTCGTCGTCCAGCGAGTCCGGATAAAAGAAGCCCGTGCCGGGGAGTCGGGTGTACCGTGACCGCGGCCGCCCGGTCTCATCGATGAGGTCGTCGTCCATACCGGGGACGCGGGCGGGAGCGGGAAAACTCCGCCGCTCTCGGGCGGCGGTCTCCCGCCGGATGCTCCCCGACTTGCAGAGTGACCCCGAGCCCGTGAGGGGTCTTCGACGACCTACAGTATCCCGGCGCGCTCCGCGCGGGCGACGATGCCGCGCGCCATCTTGTCGGTCGCTTCGTCGACCATCTCGCCGTCGACGCTCACGGCCCCGCGGCCCTCGGCTTTCGCCTCCGCGTAGGCGTCGACGATCCGTCGGGCTTTCTCGGCCTCCTCACGCGAGGGAGCGAACGTCTCGTTGGCGGGGCCGATCTGGCTCGGATGGATCGCCCACTTACCGTCACAGCCGAGCTGGCTCGCCCACCGACAGGAGTCGCGGAACCCCTCGGTGTCCTCGATCTCGGCGTACGGACCGTCGATCACCTGCAGCCCCTGTGCCTTCGCGGCGTGGGCGATGCGGGCCAGCTGGTAGTGCCAGTAGTGGCCGGGGTACCCGCCTCCGGAACCGATCGTGAGCCCGGCCGCACCGACGTTCGCGGTGTAATCGCCGGGACCGAACACGAGCGATTCGAGCCGGTCCGACGCGCGGGCGATGTCGGCGACTTTCGTCATGGCTTCCGGCGATTCGATCTGTGCCTGAAGGCCGATGTCGCCGATCGGGAGGCCGGAGTTCCGTTCCACCTGCGTCAGCAGGTTGTCGACGGTGGCGACCGTCTCGGGGTTGTTCGCCATCGGCACCATGATCGTATCGAGGTACTCGCCGGCCTGGCCGACGACCTCGATCACGTCGTCGTAGAACCACCGGGTATCGACGCCGTTCATCCGGTAGCACGGGCGGGTGTCGGACCAGTCGTACTCGATCAATCCCTCGATCACGTTCTCGCGTGCGTCGATCTTCTCCGAGGGGGCGACGGAGTCCTCCAGATCGAGGAAGGCCTCGTCGGCCCCGGAGTCCGGCGCACGCGCGATCATCTCCGGGTCGGACCCCGGCGTCGCGAGCTGGCTCCGACGGAGCGTCACCGCTGTCGGGTCGGATTCGGGAGACTCGTTCGTCGTCTCGGTGTCCGCCTCCTCGCTCGTTGGCTCGGTCTCGGCGGATCCGCCGGACATCAGTCGTCCCCCCCGGCGGAGCCGTCCGCGGTGATCGGGTCGCTCTCGTCCTCGGTGAAGCCTGCCGACTCCTCCTGGCGCTTCTTGGCCTCGGGATCGAACTCGGCTTCGGTCTCCTGGTACCGCGGGACGAAGGAGAGCTCGTGGTGGCTCTCTGTCTCGTGGCCGATGTAGCGCTCTTCGAGGTCGAACTGCGCTTGCTCGTCGTTCTCGGCGATGGCGGCGAAGTCCTCGTACGCCGCGTGCGCCCCGGAGTGGAGCCCGTACAGCGTGATGAAGATGTACTGGTAGCCCAGGTCGCCGAGCTCCTCGAACGTCAGCGGGTCGTCCTGTGCGCCCCACTCGAACGAGGAGGAGTAGTTGAACGCCAGATCCAGGTCCGGGTGCGTCTCGTGGATCGTCTCCGCGTATTCGATCGCGTCCTCGCGGGACGGGTCGGGCATCTCGGGCCAGACGAGGTCGACGCCGGCGTCGGCGTAGATCCGCCCGCGTTCGAGGTGTTCCTCCCAGTCGCCGTTGGCCGACCCGTAGGCGTCGGTTCGCGCGATGATCACCGTGTCCTCGCTCTGTTTGGCGTCGACCGCGGCCTCGAACCGGGATCGGGCCTGCTCGCGGGAAACGATCTGTTTGCCGGCGATGTGGCCACAGCGTTTCGGCGAGGTCTGGTCCTCGATGTGGACGGCGGCCACGCCGGCCTTCTCGTACTCGCGGACCGCACGGCGGACGTTGTGGACGCCGCCGTAGCCGGTGTCGCAGTCGGCGATGATCGGCAGGTTCGTCGCCTCGACCATGCGTTTGGCGTTCTCGACCATCTCGGTCATCGTGACCATCTCTAGGTCGGGGAAGCCGAACTGGCCGAGCACCGTCGAGTAGCCGCTCATGTACGCGGCGTCCAGCCCGGCCATCTCCGCAAGGCGGGCGTCGAGCGCGTGGTAGATCCCGGGTGCGAACGTGTACTCCTGCTCGTCGAAGCGCTCGCGGAGCTGCCTGCCTGCCGGGTTGTCGATATCTCTGGTATACACGTCGTCGTCGAGTTCGTTGGGATACATCGAAGTCACTCCGTCTTCGTATCGTCGCGGCGGTCGCTCGCGCTGGGCGTGAACGTCGTCGGGTCGGGTCGCGGCCCGTCACCGGTTCCCGCCATCGGAACGGCCGTCATCGGGCCCCCCCGTCGGTTGCCGCACGACGGGTCGGGCGAAGGTCGGGAACCAGCGGCGCGTCCTGCTCCTCCGTCGTCGGCGGGCGCGTCGGACGCTGCGCTTTTTCGAAGGTGGTCGCTAGAGGGTCGTTCGTGGCGTCCGTGGCCGCCGGGAACATCGGGACGATGGGCGCACCGGCTTCCTCGGTGATCGGCGTGCGGCCGGGGATCGGTCGTGGAGAACTGTCGGTCGATGGTCGATCCGTTTCGGATCGGCCGGTCCCGTCGGGCGTCGTACCCTCAGGCGTCGTGTCGTCAGTTTGCTGTCGGTTCGTCGTGTCCGCGTTCGTGGTGTCTTCAGGTGTCATCCGGTGTGGGTGGTTGTGGCGGTCGTCTGGTGATCGAACGATCCGTGGGTCGTGTTGCTGCGTGTCCGCGTACGGGTACTGACATTGCACTCGGTGCGTCGGGAACACCGGTAATAAACATAATGATTGATAATGATAATATTAGTTAATGTCTTAAGCGTCTTTATATGGTCTACGTCAACGAGACACACGGACTGCCACGCGACGACCGATCGGACCTACCCATATAAATCGGTCCGCATCCGTACGACCACGTGTGAACGAGCGCGACGCCCTCCGACGGCTCGCGGCGGACTTGCCACACGCGGGCGACGACGCGGCCGTCGTCGGCGACACCGTCATCACGACGGACATGCTCCACGAGCGGACCGACTTTCCACCGGGAACGGCACGGTACACCGCAGGATGGCGGTCGGTCGGCGCGTCGCTCTCCGACGTGGCGGCGATGGGTGCCGAGGCGACCGCGGCGGTCGCCGTCTACGCCGACGACGCGTTCGACCCGACCGAGCTCGACGAGTTCGTCGCCGGCGCGGTCGACGTCTGTGAGTCGGTCGACGCCGAGTACGTTGGCGGCGATCTCGACACCCACACGGAGTTCACCACGGCGACGACCGCGATCGGGTCCGTCACGGACGCGGGTCCGGTGTTCCGCTCCGGCGCGGAGCCCGGGGATGCCCTCTGTGTCACCGGCCGGCTAGGCCGGTCGGCAGCGGCCCTCCGGCTGTTCGACCGCGAAACCGACGCGGCCGTCGAACGCGCGAACGAGCTGTTCCGGTTCACGCCGCGGGTCGCGGACGGCCGAGCGCTCGCCGCTGACGCGACGGCAATGATGGACTCCTCCGACGGACTCGCACGGTCACTTCACCAGCTCGCGGAAGCAAGCGATGTCGGCTTCAGCGTCGACCGCGACGCCCTCCCGGTCCATCCGGCGGTCGCCGAGACGAGCGGGGAGACGACCGACGCGAGTGGTGAGAGCCCAGTCGGCGGATCGGGCGACGAGGCGACCGATCGGTTCGAGATGGCCGTCCACTTCGGCGAGGACTTCGAGCTCGTGTGTACGGTCCCGCCGGCGGCAGTCGACCGGCTGCGGGACGCCTGCCCGGCGGGACTCACGCGGGTGGGAACCGTTACGGAACCGGAAGCCGGCGTCACCGCCGACGGCGACCCGCTCCCCGACCGGGGATACACTCACGGCTAACCGGATCGGTGCGTCGTCGCGGCGACGGGCGGCGGAAAACCGGTCGGTTCGTCGGCCCGGAGGGAGGTATCCGGGTCAGTTCCGCGGTTCGTCGGCGTCCACTTCCGACTCTTCCAGCTCCACGTCCGCCTCGACGCCCGTTTCGACGTCGATCTCCTCGTCGAGGTCGGCTTCGAGATCGGACTCGTCGAGGTCGGCCTGGAGGTCGTCGAGCTCCGCGTCGATCTCCTCGTCGGTCGCGGACTCCCCGTTCGCGTCCTCGGCGGGGGCCTCGGCCTTCCCGAGCTCGCCTTTCAGCGTCTCCAGCTCCGCGTCGACCTCGCTGTTGGTGGTGAGCCCGTCGAGCTCGCGGTCGATGTCGTCTTTGTCCGAGAGCGCGTCCTCGAACGCGCCGCTGTCCTGAAGCTCGTCCATCGCCTCGGCCCGTGCCTCCATCTCCTCGGTGCGTTCTTCGGCCCGTTCGATGGAGCGGCTCACGTCCTCCATCTCGTCGCCGACGCCCGTCATCGCCTCGCTGACGCGCGAAGAGGCTTCGGCGGCCTCGTAGCGGGCCTTCATCGTCTCCTTCTTCGTTCGGAACTCCTCGATCCGGTTCTGCAGCTCGTTCTTCTTGTCGACGAGCTGCTCTTGAGTGTTGTTGAGCTCCGCTATCTGGCCTTCCAGCTCCTCGATCTGGCTCATCTTCGATTTCTTCTTTTCGAGAGCCTTGCGTGCAAGGTCGTCACGGTCCTGCTGGACGGCCTCGCGGGCCTGCCGGTTGTGCTTCTCGACGTTCTCCTCGAGCTTGCGTTTTTGGATCTCCAGACGCTTCTTCTGGGTCGTGAGGTCCGCGATCCCCTGTTTGACGTCTTGGAGCTCGTCACGCATCTGTTCGTACGAGTAATCGAGCGTCTCCGTGGGGTCCTCCGCCCGATTGAGGAGGGCGTTCACCTTCGAGCGGATGACGTAGGAGGCGCGCGAGAGGATTCCCATACGTGTCATACACGCTCCACCCGTTAAAACCTCATGTGGTTCGGTTGCCGGAATCGGCCGGACCGCCGGTCCGATCCGACCGTGATCGGTCGTCGGACGATCGACACCCGGAGCGTCTCCGACTACCGGTCGTCCCGTTCGGGGCGTCCGGCGTCGTCTCCTCTCGGCTCGTCGACGTCATCGCCTCTCGGCTCGTCGGCGTCGTCCATCGCGTTGTCTGGCCCCTCCGTCATATTGTCTGGGCCCTCCGTCATACTGTCGGCGTCGTCACCGACCCGCTCGTCCGCGTCGTCACCGTCCGCTCCCGACACCACACCGTCGTCGTCGTGGGCGCCGTCTTCGCGGATGCGGTCATCGCCGTCGTCGTCGGTCTCCGCGTCGTCCCCACCGATCGGCTCGTTGGTTCCGGTGCGGTCGTCGATCACGCCGGAGCCACGGTCGTCGTCCGTCGCCGAACCGTCGGCGTCGGCCGCGGACGCGTACGGGTCCGAGGCGTCCGCTCCGGTACCGACACCGCCGGCCGAGCCTGGAGCATTGACGAGCGCTTCCGGGATCACCTCCCGATCGACCTCCTCGACGACCGCGTTCCCGTGCGTTCGAAAGAGGAGTGTCGTCCTGCCCACACGGCGCACGGCGATCCCGATAATCACGCCGACGCCGGCAACGACGAAGTTGTACTCGGCTCCGAGCGCGCGCTCCAACGCGAGCTCCGGCTGGGCCGTCACCCCGGCGACCGCGTCAAGGAGCGGCGTCAACACCCCGACCCACAGCGCGGCGAACGCGATGACGAACCCGATAAGGGTCGGAACGACGGCTACCGCGTGGTACTTCAGCGCCTCCGTGAGTGCCTCCCCGAATCGCATGGCCGAATCGTTCCGCGTAGTTACATAAAAATCCCGGTACGTGTTCATGTTGCAGGTGGTCCACAAGAGGATCCGGGGGCCCAACACGCTGGCAAGACCCCCGCCGTATCCTGAACACTTATTCGGGGGCTGTGAGGATACGTCGATATGGACATCGGCGTACTCACCGTCCCGCTGGGGGACCAGTCGATCGAGGAGGCGTTCGCGTACCTCTCGGGTCTCGGCGTCGACGCCGTCGAGCTCGGTGTCGGCGGCTGGCCCGGACAGGGCCATCTCGACCGTGGCGACTACCTCGACGACGAGCGGGCCCAGGCGGAACTCGACGAACTGCTAGCGGAGCACGACCTCCGTATCTCCGCGCTAGCGACACACAACAACCCGCTCCACCCGGACGAGGAGCGGGCCGACAAGGCCGACCGCGAGCTCCGGGAGGCCGTCGAACTGGCCGACCAGCTCGGCGTCGACACGGTCACCTGTTTCTCCGGGTTGCCGGCGGGCGCGCCGGGCGACACGACGCCGAACTGGGTCACCGCGCCGTGGCCGACCGAGCACGCGGACGCGCTCGACTACCAGTGGGACGAGGTCGCGATCCCGTACTGGCGCGAGCTCGCCGCCCACGCCGACGACCACGGCGTCGATCTCGCGATCGAGATGCACCCGAACATGCTCGTGTACGAGCCGACCGGACTGCTCGCCCTGCGCGAGGCCACGAACGAGCGCGTCGGCACGAACTTCGACCCGTCACACCTCTACTGGCAGGGGATCGACGTCACCGAGGCGATCCGCTTCCTGGGCGAGCACGACGCGATCCACCACGTCCACGCGAAGGACACGAAGGTGTACGAGTCGAACGCGCGGGTCAAGGGCGTACTCGACACGACAGGGTACACCGAGGAGGCCGACCGCTCGTGGCTGTTCCGTTCGATCGGCTACGGCCACGGCGAGGGACACTGGAAGGACGTCGTCTCCACCCTCCGGATGGTCGGGTACGAGGGGGCGCTCTCGATCGAACACGAGGACTCGCTCACCTCCTCGCGCGAGGGGTTGGAGAAGGCGGTCGACCTGCTCTCCCGGGCCGTCTTCGAGACCGAACCGGGCGACGCCTACTGGGCGGAGTGATCCCGATGACTGACACACCACTGCGGGTCGGCGTGCTGGGGTACCGGTTCATGGGCAAGGCCCACTCGAACGCGCTGGCACGGCTCCCGATGTTCTTCCCGGACGCGCCCGACGTCGAGCGGCACACGCTCGTCGGCCGCGACGAGGCGGCCCTCGCGGACGCCGCGGACCGGTTCGGCTTCACCCACACGGCGACCGACTGGGCCGACGCGATCGACGAGGTCGACGTCTTCTACAACCTCGGGCCGAACCACGTCCACGCCGAACCGTCCATCGCGGCTCTGGAAGCGGGCGTCCCCGTCCTCTGTGAGAAGCCGCTCGCGCCGACGCTGGAGACGGCGGCGACGATGCGGGACGCGGCGGCCGCTGCCGAGGTGCCCGCGGGCTGCGCGTTCAACTACCGGTTCGTTCCCGCGATCCGGTACGCCAAGTCGCTGATCGCCGACGGCGAGCTGGGCGAGATCCGACAGGTCCGCGGGCGGTACCTCCAGGACTGGCTCGTCGACCCCGACGCCCCCTGGGCGTGGCGGATGGATGCCGACCTCGCCGGGTCGGGCGCGCTGGGCGACCTCGGCGCGCACACGGTCGACCTCCTGAACTTCCTCGTCGGTGACCGAGTCGGCGGCGTCGAGACGGTGTCCGGCCACCTGAAGACGTTCGTCGACGAGCGGCCGGTCCTCGACGACGAGGGGACGGTGTCGGAGTACCGCGACGTCACGGTCGACGACGCCTACACGGCACAGATCGAGTACGAGTCCGGCGCGACGGGGAGTCTGGAGGCCTCACGGGTCGCGACCGGACACAAGAACGACCACACGGTCGAGATCCACGGGACTGCGGGAAGCCTCCGGTTCTCGCTTGAACGTCTCAATGAGCTGGAGCTGCTCCGCACGGGGAATCGCGGCTACGAGACCGTGCTCGTCACCGACGAGTCGGACCCGTACGTCGACCACTGGTGGCCGCCCGGCCACGTGCTCGGCTGGGAGCACACGTTCGTCCACGAGAACTACGAGTTCCTCTCGGCGGTCGAGTCGGGCGAACCGTTCTCGCCCTCGTTCACCGAGGCGTACGAGGTCCAGCGCGTCCTCGACGCGGTGGAACGGTCGGACGAACGCGGCGAGCGAGTCTCGCTCGACTGAGGGATCACCTTCCGGATCGGAGGGGCGGAGGCCGGTCACCCGAACGGGTCGGAGTCGAGCGGGTCGGCCTCGTCCCACCCGCTCGTGTCGATGTCGTCCTCGCCGTAGCTCGCGAGCGTCTCGCTTCTCGCGAACGCCACGGGCTCCCAGACGATCTCGATCTCCTCGTTCCCGGTCGCTTCCGGGACCGTTATCCGGTCGCCCGGATGGACGACGCCGTCCGCCGGCCACCCGCCGAAAACCACCTCGTCGTTCGGGTCCTCGCCGCGGACGTACAGCTCCTCGGCCGGGATCGGATCGGGACCGAGCGCGACGATCACGAGTTCGCCGTCCTCGTGGTCGACATCGAACTCGGCGTCCGGCGGTGCAACCCCATCAATGAGCCCGAACACGGCGGCACCGACGACGGCGAGCAACAACACGACGACGCCGACGAGGACGCCGGTCCCCGCGGCCGGCGTGAACGCTCGATCGTCGGTTCGGAACGGCTGCATTCGTGGTTGTGTCCGGGTGGCTGGATATAAGGGTTTACCCGCCGGGTATCAGTCTAGATAACGGCGGGTAGCAGGCCGTACGGTGAGCGTCGGCTGGTAGGACGAGTGCGGCGGGGCCGACCGGGCGCTGGACTGAACGCTGCGCGGTCGACGTCGCCATCGATAGAAACCGGAACCCCGTTATTCAGGCGACACCAAGAACGGCTGTGACGCATTGGACCACCGACCCGGAGGGCGGGCGTGCCCGGGGCCCGCGCGGGTTGGTTCGCGCGTGGGTCGAGGTGCTGATCCGGCCGCGGCGGTTCTTCGCGAACGGGACCTCGCCCGGCGACCAAGCGCCCGCGCTAACGTTCGCCGCCGTCGTGGCCGCGGCATACGCGATCGGGTGGATCGTCGCTGACCCAGGCGTCGTTCCCCCGATCGCGGAGTCGGTCGTTCTCTCGGCCGTCGTGGTCGTGCTGGTCGTGGCGGCGCTCGCCGCGCCGGTCGGCCTCCACCTGACCGCGGCGGTCGCGACGGTTTCGATGATCGTCGCGAGTGTCGAGCGCGACGGCGACGGCGACGGCGACGGGGGCAGGGGCTGGGGGCTCACCACGCGGGATCGGGCCGGTGTGAGCGAGACGGTCCAGGTGGTCGCGTACGCGAGCGCCCCGATGGCGCTTGCCGGGCCGCCGATCCCCGAGCTTCGACTCGTCTGTGGCGCGTACGCGACCGTTCTGCTGTGCCTCGGCGTGTGGACCGTCCACGGAACGACACCGATTCGAACCCTCGTCGGTGGGCTCCCGCCGGCGCTTTTCGGCTACGGCGTCGGGTACCGCGTCGTCGCCGCTGCGCGGACGCTGTTCGGCGGGTGAACCGCCCGGGCCGCCGCCGGGATCCGGCGGACGTTCGAACGTGGTCCGGCCGGGTTTCGACAACCGTTTTAGGCGTGAGCCACTCGGTATACTCAAATGGGATCCTGTATCATCTGTGGTACCGACGTCGACGGTGGCGGTCGGATCTGCCGACCCCATCAGGAGGACGTCGTGTTCGACTTCCGCGGCGACTCACCGGACCAACTCGTCGCGAATCGCTTCTATCGAGGCGTTGTCGACGGATACGCCGAGTTCGGAGTGTTCATCGATCTCGCGCCGGGCATCACCGGTCTGCTCCACCGATCCGAGCTCGACCGTCGCCTCGACAGCCTCGACTGGGAGCCCGGTGACGACGTGTTCGTCCAAGTCAAAGGCGTCCGCGACAACGGCAACATCGACCTCGCGTGGTCCATTCGGCAGGCCGACCGGGAGTTCCGCGGTGCTCTCGTTCAGGAGGCCGAAACCGAACACCTCCCCGAGTCGGAAGCGGACGACGACACCGACGAGGAGGACGCGTCGGCGGAAAGCGCCGGGGCCGACGACGACGCGGACGGAACCGACGCGGACGGCGCGGACGGAACCGGCGCGGACGACACTGAGTCACCGGAACGCGAATCGACAGCGGATCCGTCCCATCGCGGTAAATCAGCCGAAGAGACAGCTGATCCCGCCGACCACGGGGACGCCGACACGACGGAGCCCGCGACGGACGATGCGTCCGTGGACGGCGCGGCCGAAGCCGACAGTGTAGACACCGATTCCGCGGACGACGAACCGCCGGAGCGCGTCCCGATCGAGACGCTGGAGGCCGCCGTCGGCAACGCGGTTCGGCTGGAGGGTGAGGTCGTGAGCGTCCGCCAGACCGGCGGACCGACCGTCTTCGAACTGCGTGACGAGACGGGCGTCGTCGACGCCGCCGCCTTCGTCGAGCCCGGCGTCCGGGCGTACCCCGACGTGGAGGTCGGCGACACGATCCGGCTCGACGGCGAGGTCGAACGTCGCCGCGGCGACATTCAGGTGGAGACGGAAGCGCTCGTGATATTGGAGGGCGACGAGGCCGAGGGCGTCCGCCGCCGGCTGGCGGAGGCACTCACCGCCGAGGCGCGTCCGGAAGGCCTGCAGCCGCTCGCCGGCGACGAGGCGGTCGCCGAGCTCGGCGAGGGACTGTTGGACGCCGCCGAGGCGATCCGGCGCGCCGTACTCGAGTCGCGGCCGGTCGTCGTCCGCCATCCCGCCACCGCCGACGGCTACGTCGCGGGCGCGGCTATCGAGCGGGCGACGCTCCCACTGATCCGCGAGGAGCACGCCAAGAGCGACGCCGAGTACCACTACTTCACCCGTCGGCCGCTTGAGGACCCCGTTTACGGGATGAACGATGCGACGAACGACGCCACCCGGATGCTTCAGGACCGGGACCGACACGACGAGAAACTCCCGCTTTTCGTCCTCGTCGGCACCGGGTCGACGGTCGAGTCGGCGGATGGCCTCGAACTGCTCTCCGTGTACGGCGTCGACGCCGTCGTGATCGACGCCGCGGTCGCGGACCCCGAGACCCGCGAGACGGTCGACACGCTCGTGTCGCCGGAGCTCGCCGCGGTCGACGCGGACCTCTCGACAGGGGCGCTCGCCGCGTCGCTGGCGTCCGCCGTCAACGACGAGGTTCGCGCGGACCTCGTCCACCTACCGGCGGTGAGCTACTGGAGCGACACCCCCGAGCGATACGCCGAGCTCGCACACAACGCCGGTTACGACCTCGAACGCGTCGCGGAGCTCCGCGAAGCGATCGCCCTGGAGGCGTACTATCAGTCCTACCAAGACAAACGCGAGCTGATCACGGACCTGCTGTTCGAGGACGGCGGCGACCTCGCCGCGCACGTCTCAGAGCAGTTCCGCGAGAAGCTGGAAACGGAGATCGAGACCGCGAGTGCGAACGTCGTCACGGAGGCCGTCGACGGCGTCGAGTTCGCGCTGCTCGACACCGACGGCTACACCCACCGGTTCGACTTCCCGCCGACGCCGCTCCTCCTCGACGACCTCCACCGCCGGCACGCGAACGGCGACCCGTTCGCGACGGTCGGTATCGGGACCGACGAGCTGTACGTCCGCGCGACGACCGATCTCTCCGTCCGCGACGTGGCCGACCGGGCGGCCGAAATAGCGCCCGCAGCCGACATCTCGACGGCCGGGCTCCGCGAGGGGAAGATCGAGTTCCTCTCGGGCGAGCGCGACGCCGTCGAGGACGCGGTCGTCGCCGCGGTCGCCGAGCAGTTCTAGATCGCGACGCGACTGGGCCGCTCCGTTTCTCTTCCGTTCAGTACGTGTCGTTCGCTTCAGTTCGGTCCGCCCGTCCCACCCGGCCCCGCCGGTCTCACACGTCCAGTCTGTGGTGTGTCACCGCGTCGACGCCGCTGTCGGCTGTGTCGAGCGTCGCCACGTGGAAGGCGTCGTCCGCCCCGTCGACCGGGATCGGGAGCCCGCCCGGATTCACCCGAACGGTGCCGTCACGCGCCTCCACGCCGTGTGCGTGAGTGTGGCCGTGGAACACGTAGTCGTACTCCGCACAGCCGACGAGCGCGTCGACGACGATTCCGCTCGTCCCGTGGACGACCGCGACCTCGACCGGTTCGCGGTTAGGGTGATCGGGATCGAGGGTGAGCGTCCCGGCCTCGCCGTGGTAGCGCCCGAACGAGTCCACGGTCGACTCGACCGCCCACTCGCCGTCGTTGTTGCCGCGGACGGCGTGGAAGGCGAAGTCGGCGTCGAACGGGGTCACGGAGAACGGGGCGACGAAGTCGCCACAGTGGACGACGGTGTCGACGTCGCGGGACTCGAACAGGTCGACCGTGGCCTCGACCGCGGCGAGGTCGTCGTGGGTGTCCGAGACGATGCCGAGACGCATTGTCACCGGGTGCGGAGCTCGTCTTTGTCCTTGATGACGCGGACATCACCCTCGCCGGAGGTGACCTCGTTGACGAGGTCGTAGAGGTCGTTCTGAAGCCCGGCCGGGAACGTCAACACGCCGACCCACGAACCGTCGTTTTGCCACTCCTCGCGTTCGAGATCGCCGAATTCCCGAACTTGCGCCTGGCCGGAGCCCGCGTAGTCGGCGGGGAGCTGGACCGCCATCGTCACCTCCTCGAACCGGATCGGGATGACCGGCCGGAGCGCTTCGAGCGCGTCATCGACCTGGTTCTCCACCGGCTCCATGGGGTCGATCTGGAACCCCGCCTCCTCCAACGCGCGCTCGATGCGCTCGGGCGGGTGCGGCGAGTCGTCCATCTGTGGGTTCACGGCGTTGCGGGTGATCGTCGTGACGAGCTCGCGGTGTTTCCGCTCCTGCATCTCCTCGCGCTGCTCGGCGGTGATCTGGATCTCACCCCGTTCGACGACCTCGGGGATGATCGCGAGCGGATCCGTGGTGCCGAACACCGTCTCTAGGTCCTCCTCGGCAGGTCGGTCCCCCCGCGAGGCGTTCTCGAAGACGTCCTCGGCGGCGATCACGTCCTCTAGCTCCCCCTCGAACTCCCCGCGTTTCATCGCGAGCGCGGCGTCCGGATCGATGAGTACCTCGAAGCGCTCGCCGTGGGACTCCAAGCGGGCCGTCACGGCCTCGTCGAGTGATATCATGGATGAACGTTTCTCCCCCGCAGTAAAAAAGCCTCCCGCGCCGAGTGTGTCGAGTCTCCAGAGTGTGTCGAGTCTCCAGAGCATATCGGAACGACGTTCGGTCCGACGGCTCCGGTCGAGGCGGATCAGGTTGTCGGCCGTTCGTCGGCCCAGTCGTCGCGGCACGCCTGGCTACAGAACTGTCGTCGTTCCAGCTCGCCGTCGTCGACCCACGTGAGGGTTCGCCGACCGACGCCGAGCGCCGGTCCGCCACAGACGACACACCGGGGCGCGGACTCCTCGTCGACGTCCGCCTCGAGGTCGGAGGTCGGATCTACCATACCCGTCCGAGGACCTCCGCACACTTGAACCCGCGAAGGGCGGCAGTTCTGGCCGGGCGCGGGCTCCCGACCAGTCGGGAAACGGTGTGCCGGGCTCACCGGCCGCGAGCCGCCGGGTGTGCCACGTCGTGGGTCGTGTCCGCGGCGGGCTCGCGTAGGGTCCGATCACGGCCGTCCGGCCACCGCACGATGACCTCTCGTGGGTCGGCCCCGCCGAGCCCGAAGTGTGCAACGGGCTCCGTCTGACACAGATAGCCGCCGCCGGCGTCGATCACGCGGCGCTGTGTCCCTGCGCTCGTCTCCAGTGTAACCGTCGCCCCGCGTGCCGGCGCGCCCTGCGCGGTGGTCGGCCGGACCCGGAGCCACCCGTTCGCTGCCGCACCGGGGACCGCGTAGACGCGGACCGGCTGGGCGGCCACTTCACCGTGGATCACGACCAGTTCGAGTACGCCGTCACCATCGATGTCGGCGGCGACTGCGCCCGTCCCGAACCCCTCCGAGTCGGTCGCCGCTCCCGGGTCGCGGGGGACCCATTGGTGTTCGGGGTCCGGGCCGGCACCGCCGCCGATCCGCATCCCCCGACTCGCGTCCGCGTTTCGGTCCGAACCGTCGTTTCGCCCTGGATCGACCCGCTCGAACAGCCGGTTCGACACGCCGAGCGCGTTACAGAACAGCTCCTCTCGCCCGTCGTTGTCGAAATCGCCGGCGACTACGGCGCGGACGCTTCGTGCGCTCGCGAGCGCCGGCGGTGCCGCGTCGCGGAACCGTCCGTCCTCGTCCCGCCTGAGCAGGCGGCTCCGGCCCTCCCAGTTGCCGAGCGCGAGCGCGAAGCGTCCGCCCTCGTCGACCAGCGCGACGCCGCGCGTGTCGCCGTCGGGGTCGGCGAGGTCGCGCCCGCCGTCGACGGGTCGATAATGTCCGCCGTCGTTGCGGAACAGGCGGTTCGGCCCGCCCTCGACGCCGACGAACAGGTCGGTCCCCTCACCGCACAGCGGGCCCGGGAGCAGCGAGCGACAGCCGGCCTCGACGGCGAGCCCCACCGCGTCGGCCATGTCGGACGCCTCGCCGTCGTCGCCGAGCTCGTAAAACGCCAGCGGCGCGCCGTAGCTCGCCACCGCGACACCGTATCGTCCGGTGCCGTGACGGTCGAGCGCGGCAACCGACCGGCCCGCCCGGAAGTTGAGCCGGTCGGCGTTCACCGGCAGCGCGAACGTGTCCGTCCAGCGGTACCGCTCCGCCTCCAAGCGGTCCAGAAGGAGGTCGGAGTCGCCGCCGATCCCGACGCCGTTGGCGCAGTTGTGAACGTACACCTCCTCACAGCCGTCGCCGTCGAGGTCGGCCGCACACACCCCCATCGCGTGGCGTTCCCGATCGGCGACGATCCCGCAGGCGGTGTCGACGAAGCGGTCGCCGTCCCGCGTGTAGAGTCGGTTCGCCTCCCCGTACCCGGCGACGAACAGGATCGGACCGTCCCGACCGGGCGTCACCGCTGCGCCGTACCCTCGCATCGGGTCGGCATCGGCGAGGAGGTCGGAACGATCCGCGAACATGGCCGCCCGTCACCGCCCAGGGGATATGAACGCACGGGTTGGCACCCCCGCCGAGCGCCTTATATACCTCACACGCGACCAGCGCGAGCGAGGCGGACGGATCAGAGGTTCCGCCGAACGTACTCGGTCAGCCGTCGGAGGCGTTCGGGGTCGAACGTCCATACCCCCTGCCAGAGGCGCGGTTCCGTCTCGACGGCGAGCAGCCCGACGCCGCCATCGACGCCGCGCCGGAGGTCGTTGACGGGCGTCCCACCGTCGCCCCGCGCGGGACACTCGGCCGCGGTGTCGGTCACGGCCGGTCTACCGAACCCGTCCGGTGGCTCGAACACGACGAACCAGCTGTCGGTGAAGTCGACGCTCCGGCCCCCGTGGATCGTCGCGTCCAACCCGATCGGCGGGTCGTCGGGGACGCCGTAGAGGTGCGCGTCCACATCGGTGTCCCCGATCCGCTCGTACACGCGGCGCGTCCCCAGCTCGTCGTCGATCCGCGAGAGTCGCTGGAACGACGAGCGGATCGTACCGTCCCCAGCCGTCCACGCGGCCCGTTCGATGAACCGCGAGATCGTGATCAACAACAGCTTCTGTCGGTTCGACTCCGGGTATCCGCGCAGCGAGAATACCGTGTCTTCGAGCCCCGTTATCACTCGGGGCAGTTCGAGCTCGTCGAGCGAGCGCGTCCCAGTGATGTACAGGTCAGAGTTCACGAACAACACCGCCTCGCCGAGCTCCTCGAGGGTAGACTCCGCGACTACCCGTCCGTCCTCGACCAACAACACGAGGTTTTCGACATCGACGGGTACCTCGACGTCGACGGGGATCTCGACGTCGACGGACCCGTCACCGGTGAGCGGGACGCCGTCGACGTCGTGGCGTGCCGCGAAGTCGTCGTCGCGAGTCGTTCCCTCCGGGGATCCCTCCCGCCGAAGATCCCGTTCGACCACCCGAACCGCGTCGTCGCCGAACGTATCCACAAGCATGTCGTGAACCGGGTCGGGATCGGTACGGTTGACGACGACGATCGATCGCTCCGTCGTCTCGAAACGGTCCACGAGCTGCGCGAGCGTCACGTCCCTGCCTCGGGATCCGTCGAAGATAAGCGTTCGTCTCCCGTTATCGGCGGTGAAAACGGAACGGTCCGTCGGAGTCGGTCGGGAACCGACAGCACCGACGCCGTCTCGATCCGGTAGCGTGACGACCCGTCAGGCGACGAGCGTGTCCTCCAACAGCTGGAGGGGGTGTTCGATCTCGTACCCCGTGCCGTGTTCCATCTGCATCGCGCAGGTGGGGCACTCCGTCATCCCCACCTCGCCCTCGGCGTCCTCCATGTGGTGGAACATCTCCTCGCCGATCTCCATCGACTTCTCGTACTTCTCGCTCTTCCAGCCGTACGTTCCTGAAATGCCTGAACAGGAGTCGCCGACGTCCTCCATGGTGACGCCGTCGACATCGCGGAACGTCTCGACGGCCTGCCGGGAGAGCCCCTGGTTGCGGGCGTGACAGGGCGCGTGGTACGCGTACGAGCGTTCGTCGTCGGGGCTGGCTTCCTCGAGCGCGCCGGTCAGGTCCTCGTGGATCCGGAGGTACTCCAGCGCCTCGAACGTGTGATCGGAGACGTCCTCGATCCCGTGGATGTCGAACAGCTCGGGGTACTCCTGGCGAAGCGACATCGAACACGACGTACACGAGGCGATCACGTCCGCGCCGTCGCCGATAGCCTCGACGAGGTTCTCGACGTTCGTCACGGCGTGCCGGCGAGCGTCCTTCAACATCCCGTTGGCGAACATCGGGGTGCCGGAGCATTTCTGCGGCGGCACCATCACCTCGTACCCGAACTGTTCGTACACGCGGACCATGGCCTTGCCGACCTCCGGCGTGTTGTAGTTCGAGTAGCAGCCGTGGAAGTACGCCACCCGCTTGTCCGGGTTCGACACCTGCGCGCCGCCGCGGTCGCGCCACCACTCGCGGAACGTCGTCGTCGCGAACTCGGGGAACTCCCGCTCTTTGGGGATCCCGAGCGTCTTATCCATCACCCACCGCGCCGGCCCGAAGTTCATCGCGAACGACGAGAGCCGCGGGACCATGCTCGCCAGCCGCGCGGAGGTGCGGTAGTTCGCTAAGATCCGGTTGCGGACGTACTCCACGGAGAGCTTCTCCATCTGCTCTTCGACGAACTGCCCGCGCGCCTCGTTGTGCATCTGCGAGAGCGGCACCCCGGACGGACAGGCGTCGTCACAGCGCATACAGTTCGAACAGGAGGAGATCGACTCGTCGATGTCGGCGTCGTCCTTCCGCTTGAGCCGCCACTGCTCCGGCCCCTGGAACTTCGGCCCGGGGAACTCGTCGTCGACCTCCGCCACCGGACACGACGTGTCACAAGAAGTGCATTTGTAACAGGAGTCCGCGCCGTCACGGAGGTCGAGCTCCCCCTCAGGGAACACGTCGATCGGGTCGTACGTCTGCGGGTCGAGCTCGCGCGAGTCGCTCCCGCCGGTCGCGCTCTCGACGCCGCCATCGGTGGCCGCGTCGTCAGCTGCGCGTCCCCCGTTAGTGGCCGCGTCGTCAGCTGCGCGGCCCCCGTCGGTGGCGGTCCGGGTCTCAGTTCGAGCGTCAGCTTCGGCGTCGGTCCCCTCGCCATCGTCCGGTACGAAGATCGACGGCTGCTCGTCGCGCCCGATCTCCGGGACGTTCGGTTGGGCCCGCCGCTCCGCCGCCTCGCTCTCGGTCGATTCGTCGATGTCGCTTCCCCCGTCCGTGTCGTCGGTTCCTGTCTCTCGTGTCATTGTCGAACCTCCCGTGCCGCCTCCTGTCCGGCCACCAAGCCGGTCGCGAGCGAGACGCCGCTCGCCGATTTCTCCCGTGCGACGTCCGCCCCGCCGACGACCGCGCCGGCGACACGCACGTTCCCGTGTGCCACAGCCCCCGACTCGTCCAGCGGCCGCAACCGATCGTCGGGCCGTACCCCGAACCTAGCGTACGGCTGCTCGCCGAACGCGTCGTCAACGAACCACTCGTAGCGGTCCGAGGGCTGCGGCACGTATAAGTCGAGCACCGGCTCGCGGACCCCGTCACGGTCCGAATCGAGCCCCTTCCCAACCAGCCCGCCGGTCGCGAGCACGACCGTGTCCGCGCCGTACGGGACCTTGCTCCCCTTCCGGTTCATGATCAGGTGCTCGATATCACCGTTCGCGTCCGTCTCGTAGTCGACGACCGGCGTCCCGGTCTCGAACCGAACACCCTCCGCGTCGAGCGCGTCGTAGAGCCGGTCCTCCAGCCGGAGCCCGGGGAGGCTCGGCGGCCCCATCGGGATCTCGAAGACGTCCGCACCGAGTCGGTCGGCGAGATCCGCGCGCACGTCCGCACCCTCGTCGTCGCCGAGGAACGCCGGGAAGCCGACGCGTTCGACGCGGTCGACGCCCCCCTCATCGTCGACGACGTCGTGCAGGTGTGGGGCGACCGCCTTCGCCAACGCCTCCCGAGCGGGCGTCCCGTCGATCGCCTCATCGCGGTCGAGCGCCTTCGCGAGTCGCGTTATCTTCGCGTCGGCACGGAACGCCTCCGCGAACTCGACTTCGACACCCGCGACGTCGAACGGAACGCCCGACGCCGCCAGCCGGTCCGCGAACGATCGCGCGTCGTACTCCGTGAGCGACCGGAACCCGACGATCAGCGTCGGGCGGTCGTCGCTCGCGACCCCCGCCGCCGCAGACTTCGGGTAGCGTGCCGTGGGTTTCACCGCCCCGCCGAACGTCGGAACCAGCGCGTTGCGGTCGGTGTGGCCCCCGAGGTACGCGTCGCCGACGAGGTCGTCGAACAGCGCGAGCCCGTCGCGGAGCGCGTCGCCCCCGACCAGCCGGTACGGGTGCGTCTCGGGGAGGTCACCGATCGCCTCGTACGGGTCGGCGAGCGGTCCGTCCGGGTCGGGCCACTCGTCCGGGTCGACCCCGCGGCCGGCGGTCGGCGGCCCCTCGCGTAAGGGTTTCGCCGGCTCCGTGGGGGGAACGTAGCCGAGCGCGTCGATCAGTCCCGAAGCCTGTCGAAGCGTGCTCGCCTTGTGCGAGACGAGTCGGACGTCGACGCCCTCGCGGGCCGCCGATATCGCGGCCGTGATCCCGGCGAGCCCGCCGCCGACGACGAGGACGTCGCTATCGATCGCCATCGTTGCCCCCGTCGGTCGCGGTGACCCCGGACGCGGCGTCGTCGCCGGAGCCGACCCCGTCGCTCGGCGCACTCGGCCCGGCGTCGAACGCGCCGAAATCGACCTCCGCGTCCGTCGTCGCGAGGTCGCCGTCGCGGTTCATCGTGGTCGCGTGGAGCATGTGGTTCAGCATCGCCTGGGAGAGCTGGCGTCCCCACAGCGCGTGCCGCTGGCCCTTCCAGCGCTCCTGGTACAGCTCGTCCTCCGCGTCGCGGACGACCGGACCGGGGTACTCCTGGGTGAGCTCTGCCGCGATCCGGTGGGTACAGAACCCGCCCTGGCAGTTCCCCATCGACGCGCGCGTGCGAAGGCGGACGGCGTTCAGGTCCGAACCCGCCCCCTCGATCGCGTCTTGGACCTCCGCGCGGGTAACGCCCTCACACTCGCAGACGACGGGGTTCGGGTCGCTGCCCTTCAGTACGTCGTCGGCCCGAGAGCCGAGTCGCTGGACCGACCGCCGGCCGACCGGCGACCGAAGCCCGAACTCGTCCATGTACTCGCGGAGGACGCTGAAGTCCTCCGAGCCGGGTAACGGCGCGTCTGCGGTGTCGCACTCGGCGTCGTGGTCGAGCTTCTCACAGACGTGGTCGGTGATCGACTCGGCCATCATCCGGTAGGTCGTGAGCTTCCCGCCGACGATGCTCGTCATCCCGGGCAGGTCGTCGCGCACGTCGTGATCGAGCAGGAAGTAGTCGCGCGTGATGTCGGTCGGGTCGTCGGTGCCGGTCCCCGGCGGCTCGTACAGCGGTCGGACGCCCCAGAACGAACGCAGGGTGCGAGCGTCCTTCAGCGCCGGGACGAGCTCCGAGAGCGTCTCGATCATCAGGTCGACCTCCCACTCCTCTTCCGGGTAGTCCTCGGGATCGTCTACCTCCTCGTCGGTCGTTCCGAGGATACAGGCGGTCTCGTGCGGGACGACGATATCGGCGTCCCCCTTCGGCCGACAGCGGTTGATAACGGTGTCGACCTGCCGGGTGTTCATGACGGTCATCACGCCCTTCGAGGGGCGGACCTCCACGTCGACGCCCGCCATCTCGCCGATCTGGCCCGCCCACGCGCCGGTCGCGTTGACGACGTAGCGGGCGCGGATCTCCTCGGTCGTCCCCGGTTCGCGGTGGACCCGCTTGCCCGGGCCGGAGTCGTGTTCGATCTCGACGCCGACGACCTCCCCGTCCTCGATCAGCACGTCGGTAACCGCCGCGTGGGTCTCCACGCGTGCGCCGTGTTCGCGGGCGTCGGCGGCGTTCGCCACACAGAGCCGGAACGGGTCGACCGCACCGTCGGGAACGACGATCGCCTTCTCCACGTCGCGAGCGAGGTACGGCTCCCGTCGTCTGGCCTCCTCGCCGTCGATCACCTCCGCGGGGATGTCACACGCGCGACACCCCTCCAACTTCTCCTGGAAGTACTCCTCGGAGTCCTCCGGACGCTTCACGAACATACCGCCGGTCTCCTCGACGCAGTGGCCGGCGATGTCCCGGAGGACCATGTTCTCCTCGATACACTCGCGCGCGCTTTTCTGGTCCGAGACGGCGTACCGACCGCCGCTGTGGAGCAGCCCGTGCATCCGCCCGGTCGTCCCGTGCGTGAGGTTCCCCTTCTCGACGAGGACGGCATCGAGCCCTCGTCGCGCGAGGTCCCGTATCACGCCGCAGCCGGTCGATCCCCCCCCGACCACGACGACGTCCACTTGATCGTCCATGTCATACCGCTTGGACCGGGAGCACTTTACTTTACCTCCTCCCCGGAACCGTTCGTAACTATCAGGAACGATTATTCGCCCGGGAAGGCCTCGCAGTCATGCGATTTTCTGCCGAAATACTTTTTGAGCATTGTTCGGATCCGGATTTTAATAGGAAGATTATTATGGTAGTACGTTATGTTCACGAACGGCGCGGTGGCTTCCGTAAAGATATGTCGCGGCATCGTCGCGGCCGGACGGCACCGCAGGAGGGATCCAACACATGACACAGTATGTCGGTGCGATAGACCAGGGGACGACAGGTACACGATTCATGGTGTTCGACCACAGCGGGCAGGTGGTCGCGAACGCCTACGAGAAACACGAACAGATCTATCCGGAGCCCGGATGGGTCGAACACGACGCGATGGAGATCTGGGAGAACACGAAGGACGTGATCCAGCAGGCACTCTCCCGTGCGGACATCGGACCCGACCAGCTCGACGCGCTCGGCGTCACCAATCAGCGCGAGACGACGGTGCTCTGGGACGCGGAGACCGGGCGGCCGGTACACAACGCCATCGTCTGGCAGGACCGTCGGACGACGGACCGCGTCGAGGAGCTCAAGGAGGACGGCTGGGAGGAGCCGATCCGCGATAAGACCGGACTCGAGGTCGACGCGTACTTCTCGGCGACGAAAGCCGAGTGGCTGCTCGCGAACTCCGACCCGATCAAGCTCCAGCGCTCGCGGCCCGAGGACATCGAGGACCGCGCCGCGGACGGCGAGATCCTCTTCGGCACGATCGACACGTGGCTCATCTGGAAGCTCACGGGTAACCACATCACGGACGTGACGAACGCGTCGCGGACGATGCTGTACAACATCCGCGACGCCGAGTGGGACGACGAGCTCATGGACGAGTTCGGGATCCCGGAGGCGATGCTGCCGGAGGTCAGACCGTCCTCCGACGAGGACACGTACGGCGCGACCGACGCGGACGGCTTCCTCGGCGCGTCCGTACCCGTTGCCGGTGCGCTGGGTGACCAGCAGGCCGCGCTGTTCGGTCAGACGTGCTTCGACGCGGGCGACGCGAAGAACACCTACGGAACGGGGAGTTTCTTCCTGATGAACACCGGCGAGGAGGCCGTCAAGTCCGACCACGGCCTGCTCACGACTATCGGCTTCCAGCGCTCGGGCGAACCCATCCAGTACGCGCTGGAGGGGGCGATCTTCGCGACCGGCGCGGCGATCGAGTGGCTCGAGGAGGTCGACCTCATCGACGACGCGGCCGAGACCGAGGAGCTCGCCCGCTCCGTCGACTCGACGGACGGCGTGTACTTCGTCCCGGCGTTCACCGGGCTCGGCGCGCCACACTGGGACCAGCGCGCACGCGCGACCATCGTCGGGATGACCCGTGGGACGGAGAAGTCCCACCTCGTCCGGGCGACGCTCGAATCCATCGCGTTCCAGACGCGTGACGTCACGGAGGCGATGGTGCAGGACGCGGACATCGACCTCACCAGCCTCCGCGTCGACGGTGGCGCGGTGAAGAACAACTTCCTCTGTCAGCTCCAGGCGAACATCATGGACACGGAGATCGTCCGCCCGGTCGTCGACGAGACGACCGCGCTCGGCTCCGCGTACGCCGCCGGCCTCGCCGTCGGCTACTGGGAGACGGTCGACGAGCTCCGCGACAACTGGCAGATCGACCGCCAGTTCGCCCCCGACGACGACCGCAGCGACGTCGACCGCCGGTACGGTCGCTGGAGCGAGGCGGTCGAGCGCTCGAAGGACTGGGCTCGCGACGAGGAGGACGAATAGATGAGCCTCGAGCTGCTCTCGGAGCTGGCGCTCGTTACGGATTCGCTCCTCCAAGTCGGATACCAGCCCGGCGATCCCGGGGACGTGATCGACGCCCTGACCAATCCGGGTGTCGTCCTCGGTGCCCTCGCCGGCGGTGCGTTCGGCGCCGCACTCGGTGCACTACCGGCCTTCGTCTTCACTGGCTTCCTCGTGACTGCCGGGTCACTCGGTGGTGGCGGCTTCGGCGTCGACGTCGGGTTCGGGACCGTCTTCGGACCGCACGTCTCCTTCGCCGGCGGTGTCGCAGCGGCCGGTTACGCGGCGAACAAGGGCTATATGGAGTCCGGATTCGACTTCCATAACGCGAAGGACATCACCGTCGCTTTGGGGAGTAAACCGGACATTCTTGCTGTCGGTGCCGTGTTCGGCGTCTTCGGCGTCGTGCTTGAGCAGCTGTCCCGTCAGCTCGCCCTACCCGTCGATCCGATCCCGGTGAGCATCGTGATCAGCGCGATCGTCGTCCGGGTCGTCTTCGGGTACAGCATCATCGGGAAAGTCAGCGACAAGGCGAACGGTTACTTCGATATGGGACCGTTCGAGCGCGAGGAGATGCGTGAGCCGGGCGAAGTGAAGGGCGATGGCGAGAAAGACAGTGAGGACCGCCTCGCCGTCGAGCCGTGGCTCCCGAACATGTACAAGTGGTCTCACGTCGCGGCGATCGGCTTCTTCGCCGGGCTCGCGTCGGCGGCCATCACGTACAACATGATCGGTGGCGGGCACGGTCTCATCGCCGTGTTCGCTGGCTTCGGCATCAGTGCCGCGTCGCTGCTGTTCTTGAATCTCGGTATCGGCAAGATCCCGGTCACACACCACATGACGCTCGCGGGGTCGACCGCCTTCCTCGCCGTGTGGGAGCCGGGAATCACGCAGATCACTGGCCTCGAGTCCGCGGACCTGACCGCTCCACTCCTGTTCGGTGACGGCCTGGCACTGCTGTTCGGCGCGGTGTTCGGCGTCTTTGCCGCGCTCGTCGGCGAGGCGTCACAGCGCGTGTTCTACGCCCACTCCGACACGCACTTCGACCCGCCGGCCGCCGCGATCGTCGTCTGGACGCTCGTGCTCGGACTACTGGTCGTCGCAGGACTGCTCAACTGGGGCGTCTGGATCCCCGGTACGGGGCTCTAACCCGGCCAGCAACGGGAACGGCCTTTTTTATTTATGACTCCGAAGACGGGGCGACTCATCGAGTCGGTGCTCACGGGTCGGATACTGGTGGATAGTTCCCGTCCACGCCGATGCTTACTCGGGAAGCAGTCTCGACAGCAGGAGGAATCCGCCGACTGCAACGATGGTAGCCACCACGGCTACGAGAGTCACGTCTCCGCCCACGAACCGACCCACCAGCGCGACGACGCCGCCGACGGCGAGGGCGATCCCCGCGGCACCGTGGTGATACGGTCCAGCAGTCGCTTCCTCGCTGATATCCGAGGAAGCGACGTCGGCGACAACGCGCGTTCCTACCCAGATAGATCCGAATCGGACTCCGAT
Organism: Halorubrum tibetense; assembly: GCF_055396225.1. Lineage (NCBI taxonomy): Archaea > Methanobacteriati > Methanobacteriota > Halobacteria > Halobacteriales > Haloferacaceae > Halorubrum > Halorubrum tibetense. The sequence continues at coordinate 2,282,372 of NZ_AP043742.1, read as the reverse complement.
TCCGACGGCGATGGCAGCGACAGAGACGAACTGGATTTCGCCGATCGCCAGGAATCCGACACCGAACGCAGCGAGCGTCCCAAGGACCGCCGCAGCCTTACTTCGGTTGTTTATACGCCGGAGACCGGTGTCGGCGGGCTCGGTCGACATGGCCGTGGAAGGAGTTTCGATACGGGAATAGGTTTCTATCGGATCCCGATCCCCTTCCGTCAGCGGACGGGAGCGCTCGTCGACGGGACGTTTTTAATCCCCATGCGCGTGACTCAGGTGTATGTCCGGTCCACTCGGGTTCGAACGGAGCGACGGGAGGAACCTTCTGATCGTGGCGTCCGTCATAACCGTCGTCGTGACCGCGGTGACGGCAGGTCCGATCGCGTTCAGACTCAGTGTCGGCGTCGGCGCTGCAGTCATCAGCTCGATAGCGTTCCTCGTCTCGACGCTTCTCATCAACCGATACAAGCCGGACCACTGGTAACGCCGACCGACGGCGACTCCGGTGCCCGTTCCGTCGGCGATTCGTGTCGGTTTTGCATCAGCGACACGGAGGGACGACCGTGAACATCGACGACCGGATCGAGCGGCGTCTCGGCTATGACGCGTCCGGCGGCGTCCTCGTCGACGTCGACGCGGTCTCGCCCGTCTCCCACGTCGACTCGCCGATCGGTCGCGGGCCGGCGCTCGAACGGCTGCTCGACGCGCTCCACCCGGCGTTCTCGGGGTCGCTCCCGCCGCCGGTGTACGTCCACGGGCCGAAAGGAAGCGGGAAGTCGGCGGTCGTTTCCGCGCTGTTCGACCGGTTCGCGGCCCACAGCGGTCCACGGCGCGCCATCCAGACGTCGACGCGCGCGCCAGAAACCGGTCTGCCGGAGTTCGTGTACGTCGATCCCCGAGCCGCCCCGACGCGGTTCGGCGTCTACCACGACACGCTCGCGGCGGTGACCGACGAGGACGTCCCCGACCACGGCGTCGGCACCGACGACCTCGCCGAGTCGCTACGGGACACGGTTCGCACCGGAACGGACGTCGTAGTCGCCATCGATCACACGAACGAGCCGGACACGCCCGACGCGACCACCGTCGTCGAATGGCTGGCCGACGTGAGCGGTCACATCGTCCCGGTGTGTCTCGGGCGCGACCCACCCGACGCCATCGCGTGGGAACCGGACGTCGCCGTCCCGTTCGATCCGTACCGCCGACACGTGCTTGTCGAGCTGTTGACGAGCCGGTGTTCGACCGGCCTCGGCCGGAACGCGCTCACCCACGACCAGATCCGCGAGGTGGCCGAGTGGGCCAGCGGCGACGCCCACGACGCGCTGGCGGCGATCACGGGGGCGGCGATCAACGCGGAGCGTGCGGGCGTCTCGACGGTTCGACCGCGTGACCTCGACGCGGGGATCGACGGCGTCCCGAAACCGTGCGCCGCGTTGGGCCGCGTCCTCGCGCTCTCCGCCAGCCGGAAACGGCTGCTGTACGAGCTCGTGAGCCTCCCCGAGCGGGATCGCTCGTCGGTGAACGCCGCGACGGAGACGATCGCCTCCCGAGAGCCCGTCGAGCTGTCGGCGTCGACGGTCCGACGCGTGCTCTACGAGCTCGCGGACGCGGGGCTGCTCGACCGCGTGACGGCTGAGCGAAGCGCCGGGAAGGGGCGACCGCCGAGTCGGCTCGTCCCGCGGTTCCCGACGCTCGTGTTTCGGGAGCTGTTCGACCGCGCGGCGCGGTCGGGGTAAAGGCGCGGCCGGGGTAAGGGCGCGGTCGGTAAACAGCGGAAGACAGTTGCGTCCCCCGCCCCCGAGTGTCCGGTATGGTTCCACCCCTCGCGTTGGACATCGACGGGACGTTGACGACGCCGACCGGCCGGATCGACGGCCGGGTCTTCGAGCTCCTCCCCGACTGGGACGCCCCGGTCGTGATCGCGACCGGCAAGGCGTTCCCGTATCCCGTCGCGCTCGCGACGTTTCTCGGGCTTCCGCCGCAGGTGATCGCGGAGAACGGCGGAGTCGTCCACGTCGCTGACGAGACGACGTTCCTCGCCGACCCCGACCGACCCCGCGCCGTCGTCGAGGCGTTCGAGGAGCGGGGCGGCGAGATCGGGTGGGGCGACGACACCACGGTGAACCGGTGGCGCGAGACGGAGGTGGCGCTCTCGACCGACGCCGACGAGGCGCTCCTTCGGGAGGTCGCGGCCGACGTCCCCGACGTCGAAGTCGTCGACACCGGCTACGCGTTCCACGTCAAATCGACGTCGGTGAACAAGGGCGACGGGCTCGTTCGGGCGGCCGAGGCGCTCGAGCTCGATCCGGAGTCGTTCGTCGCGGTCGGCGACAGCGAGAACGACGTGTCGACGTTCGGGGTCGCCGGCGACGCCTACGCCGTCGCCAACGCGGACGCGGCGGCCCGGGACGCCGCGGACGTCGTGCTCGACGAGGGGTTCATGGACGGTACGGCCAGCGTGTTGGAGGCGCTGTCCGCGGGTCGGACGCCCGGAGAGTGAACCGGGTCGGATCGCCTTCGAGGCGGTGAGGCGGACTGGGCCGCACACCGCCTCGTCAGTCGTACGGATATCGACTCGTCAGTCGTACGGGTACCGGCCGGTCTCGCCGCACTCGCGACACCGAACGACGACGCGGCCGGGTCCGAGCCTGACGCGGCTGGTCTTCCCCGGCCGGAGGTACACGTCACAGCCGTCACAGGTCTTCCGTTCGAACTCGCGGGGGACGCCACAGCGGTTCCGCTCGGCGATCCGTCTGGCGAGGCGGACGTACGTCCGGGCACGGTCGTACTCGTCGTCGACGACCGCCTCCCGGGCGAGCCCGAACAGCCGGTCGATCCGTTCCGACGGGATCCCCATACCGAGTCGGCCGTGACCGCCGGGCAAAGGCGTTGCCATCGACGGTCGGCTCCAGGGTTCGACCCGCAACCCGCAGGCTTTTGAGCGGTCCGCGCGAACCCGAGGCCATGAAGGAGTCCCTGATGGACGTGATCTGCTGTCCGCTCGACAAGGGAGAGCTGGAGCTCGACATCGACGAGCGCGACGACGAGGAGATCCTGGAGGGAACGCTTACGTGTACCGAGTGCGGCGAGACGTACCCGATCGAGGACGGGATCCCGAACCTCCTCCCGCCGGACATGCGCGAGGACGAGGAAGCGGCGGCCTAACCAACGCGAGGCGGTGGCCTGACCGACGCGAGCGGAGCAGACTGCCGGAAAACCCCTCGGATGGAATAAATCTTTTTTAAACCAGGGTGTGAGGGTCCACACGTGCCGACTCTCGAAGTCGAACTGAACGGGAACGGGGTGCACCATATCGACGCTCCCGACCGGTTCACGACGACGAAACCGTTCTCGATCGCGTTGGCGAACCGCGGTCGCTCGACCCATGTCCATCTCCGGTTCGACGACACCCTGGATCGCGTCGTCACCATCGACGAGGTGAACCACTTCGTCGAGGACGAGGGAGTCAAGCGGATCCACGTCTCGAAGCGGGACGTCGACGAGCCGATCCGAGGGAAGCTCCAGGTCGTCACGGGCTACGGGTCGAACTCGGTGTACGTCGACGTGATGATCGAGCTGCCGGCCGAGGAGGCCCCGGACGAGGTCCTCGTCGACGAGCGGCTCTCGAAACCACCGGAGCGGTCACCCGCGCAACCCCCGTCACAACAGGCGGGGGCGGCGCTCGACCGGCTCATCGAACGCGGGGGGATCGCCGCACTCCTGTTGGGGTTCCTCGCGGTCGGGCTCGGGATCGCCCTCGCGTTCGCGGTCGACAGCGCGCTCGTGTTCCTCGTCGTCGGCGCGGTGTTGACGGTGACGCTCGCCGTCGCGCTGCTGCTCGTCTGGTGATCCGGCGGTCGGTTCCGTGCCGGCCGCTCCCGGCGAGCGATCCGCGCGCTTTTAAGCGTCCCGGCGGAACGAACGACCATGAGCTTCGAGAAGGAAGACGAGGTCGTTCTCCACGACAAACACAGCGAGTACGACGGCGAGTCGGGCACGATCACGCAGGTCATGGAGACGATGTTCGGCGACGCGACCTACACGGTCAGCTTCGAGGACGGACAGGAGACCGGCGTTCCGGAGGACTCGCTCGAAGCGGTCGAGGACGAGGAGTAACACGCTTTTCACCCCGCGATGCCCGAAGTCCCGTTCCACTACGTCGACCTCCGGACGTTCTCGTACGCCACCGAGGACGAGAAACGCGTCGAGGACGCCCTCCGGTCGCTGCTCCCCGAAGACGCGGAGATCGACCGGATCGAGAACGTCGGCCACCACGGGGACCGGATCGTCGTGTTGTCCGCGCGGATCGAGGTCGCCGACGGGATGCGTCACGTGCTCGACCGGCTCGCGACGCTCGAGGACCTCGACCGCGTGCTCGCGGAGCTCGACCAGCGTGTCGACGACAACTGTGCGCTGTTCTTGCGGCTCGACAAACAGGCCGCGTTCCGGGGCGACGTGGAGCTCGGTCCCGGAATAACCGTTCGCGCGAAAGTCGAGGCGTACCCCGCAAAGAAGGCGACCGCCGTCGAGAACGCCCGGGAGACGCTGGAGCGGCTCGCGGACGACGAGTGAGTCGCCGCCGGGGAAGTCACTCCCCGGCGAGCCGGTCCGTGTCGATGCTCGTTCCCGGCGGCGTGACGACGAGGAACCCGCGGAAATGCATCAGCTCCCCGCCCATGTCCTTCACCTCGCGGGCGAACCCGGCGGCGAGCTCGTTGAGGTCGCCGTCGATCGACAACACCAGCGTGTTGCCGTAGTCGACGCTTCGCACCCACTCTTCGTCGTCGGTCGTCCCGTCCAGGACGCCGAGGACGACGTCCCCACCCGCGGCGAACGCCTCGTCCATCTGCTCTTCGGCGTCCCGCAGGTCGAGGTCCCAGTCGCTCATACGCGAGGGTCGCCGGGAGCCGGCAAAAGCGTTCGGGGCTCGCGATCAGGGTGTGTTCGGTGACACGCGCTACCGGCCTCGCTGTGATTAAATGGCTCGCCGCCTAACCGGGCGTATGGAGCACACGCGACGAACCCTGCTCGCCGGGATCGCAGCCGGCGGCGTCGTCGGCGCGGCCGGCTGTCTCGGCGACGAGGGGCCGGACTCGTCCGACACCGGTCCGTACGACTGCGAGCTGGAGGAGCCGATGACCCCGGACGCCGAGTTCCGCGCCGTCATCGGCGACCCCGACGCGGACGTCGTCGTCCGGGCGTTCGAGGACTTCACCTGTGGACACTGTGCGACGTACAAACTGGATCACTTCCCGACGATCCGCGAGGAGTACGTCGACCCCGGAACCGTCCGATACGAGCACTGGGACTTCCCGATCCCGGTCGACGACGACTGGGCACACGCCGTCGCGAGCGCGGCCCGCGGCGTCGGCGTTCGCGAGGGCGACGAGGCGTTCTTCGCGTTCGCCTCGACGATCTACGAGTCACACGGGAGCTACGACCTGGAGTCGATCGGTGCCGCCGCGGAGGCCGCGGGCGACGACCCGTGTGCCGCGATGGCGGACGCGTACCACGAGAGCGCACACGGCGCGCTCGAAGCCGACCGAGAGGAGGGTGTCGCCCGCGGCGTCGGGGAGACTCCGACCGTGTTCGTCGACGGGACGCAGACCGAGAACTACGAGGCCGAAACGGTCGCCGCCGCGATCGACGACGCGCTGTAACCGGCCGGATCGACGCGGACCGCGGAACGACCAGTTATATATCCTGTCGCGGTCGGTCCTCGCCGCTTATATATCGCGCCGTGACCGTTCTCGTCACTTATATACTGACAGGCGATGGAAGGCGGAATCGTCCGGTTCCCGACGCCCCGAGCCTCGTGTTTCGATCGAGCGTCGGCCTTTTGAGGCCGCGAGCCCATTTATAAGCACATGACGACGCAGGACCGCGAGGACCGACGGCGTCTGGGTGCCGTCGTCCTCGCGGTGTTGATCTCACAGGTGCTGTTGTACCCCGGCGTTCCCGCCCTGGTCGTCGAGCTCGGCGCGCCAGCGGGGATCGACGCCGGTACCGCGTTCGTCGTCGCGGAGTTCGCCGCGTTCGTCGCGTTCGCCGTCGTCTGGGGCGTTGCGAGCGACGCGCTCGGGCGACGGATCCCGCTCGTGGTGGCGGGAGCGTTCGGCGGCGCACTCTCGTACGTCGCACTCGTGGCGGTCCCGTGGTTCGGACTGGGGTTCGAGGCCGCGCTCGCGGTCCGCGTCGTCGGCGGCGCACTGACGATCGGCGCGTTCTCGCTCGCGATCACGACGCTGATGGACCTCGGCGGCGGCAACGGCCGGAACATGGGAACGGCCGGCCTCGCGATCGGTCTCGGCGCGGCCGTCGGATCGGTCGTCGGGGGCGTCCTCGCCGACGTCGGCGCGTTCTATCCCGTCTACGCCGGCGCGGCGGTGCTCGGGGTCGCGGGGCTGCTCGCCGCGACCGTCGACGACCGGGTGGCTGACCGTCGACCGGCTGCCGCTCGGGCGGCGAGCGACACGGCGCTGGATCGCGCGCCCGACGTGGGGTTCCGTGACGTGCTCGCTCGCGCACGCGAGACGCCCGCGCTGTTCGTCCCCTTCGCGTTCGGCTTCGTCGACCGGCTCACGGCCGGCTTCTTCGCGCTTGTCGGCGTTTACTACTTCCAGGATCCGGAGACGTTCGGGCTCTCGGCGACGGGCGCGGGTGCGACGCTCGCGCTGTTCTTCGTTCCGTTCGCGCTCCTTCAAGCGCCGTTAGGCACGCTCTCCGACCGTATCGGTCGGTTCCGTCCGATCGTGCTCGGCTCGCTGGCGTACGGGGTCGTGACGATCGGGGTCGGCGTCGCGCCGATCTACCCGGTCGCGGCGGGGTTGATGGTCCTCGTCGGCGTCTGTGGGGCGCTCATGGCGCCGGCGACGATGGCGCTCGTCACGGACCTCGTCGAGCCCGAGGCGCGCGGCGCGGCGATGGGGCTGTTCAACGTGTTCGGCTCGCTGGGGTTCCTGACCGGCTTCCTCGTCGGCGGCGGCGCGACCGAGGCGTTCGGCTACACGACCGCGTTCCTCGCGGTCGGCGGCCTTGAGATCGCCATCGCGATCGCGCTGCTTCCGGCGGTCCGTGCCGTCGCCCCGCGGCTCCAGGAGGGGACCGGCCGGGTCAGCCCGGACCCGCCCTGAGTCGACCGGTTCGCGCCGCGCGGGCCGTCCAGCGTCGTGCGAGTCGGCCGACGCAGGAGACCGAGCCGAACGAGTCGAGCCTTTTTACCCCTCCCGTCACCTCGGATCGCACGACGAATGGATCTCTTGGTTGTCGGCGCGGGCGAGATCGGCCGCTGGGTGGCGGACACCCTCACGGCCGCGGCCTCGCCGATCGGGCCGTCGGTGTCGTTCGCCGACCACGACTCGGCCGTCGCGGAGGACGCCGCGGCCTCGCGTGACGCCGCGACCGTCCCGACCGACGGCGACACGACCCACGACGCGGTGTGTCTCGCCGTGCCGATGTCGGCCGTGCCCGCGGCCGTCGAGGCGTACGCGCCGCGGGCCGAGCGGGCGATCTTCGACGTCTCCGGCGAGATGACGGACGCGGTGGCGGCGATGCGCGAGCACGCACCCGACATCGAACGCGCGAGCTATCATCCCCTCTTCGCCCCGCCGCGGGTTCCGGGCAACGTCGCCGTCGCGGCCGACGAGTCCGGCCCGACGATCGACTCCGTCTCCGCGGCGATCGAGGCCGGCGGCAACGACGTGTTCGAGACGACGCCGGCCGAGCACGACCGCGCGATGGAGACGGTACAGGCCGGCGCACACGCCGCCGTCCTCGCGTGGCGGCTCGCCGGCGAGGAGGTCCGCGAGGAGTTCCACACCCCCGTTTCGGGCGCACTCGCGGAGGTCGCGGACACCGTCACCGAGGGGTCGCCCGCGGTGTACGCCGAGATCCAGCGCGCCTTCGACGGCGCCGACGACGTCGCCGACGCGGCCCGGGCGATCGCCGACGCCGACGCGGAGGCGTTCGCCGACCTCTACGAGCGGGCGCGCGGCGACCGCGCGCCCCGGGATCGACACGACTGACGCCGCCTGCGAGGACCCCACGCGCATCCGACACTACGCACATCCGGCACTACACGCATCCGACCATACGAATCCGACACGACACCATGATCGACAGAGCGGCGGTCCGTGACACCGCCAACTACCTGCGACACGTTCGCCCGATCGACCCCGACGAGATAACCGACTACATCGAGGGGACCCCCCATCCCGCGGTCGTCCGCGAGGCGCTCCGCGAGGAGGCGTTCGACCTCCGGCTTCGCGAGCGCGAGGACGGGACGTTCGTCCCCGTCGACGACGCCCCCGTCTCCCCGCCCGGTTGGAGTCCGACGGCGCTCCCGGAGGCGTACGCGTTCGCCGTCGAGGACCTCCTCGTCGAGGCGTTCGGTGCGAACTGGCACACGGGAGAGTCCGGCGAGCGGCTTCGAGAGACGCTCCGCAACCTGAAAACGGACTACCTCTACGGCAACGACGTGGAGTACGACCGGGTCGCCGCGTTGGCGTACGCGATCTATCACCTCCCGGACTACTACGCGACGGTCGGCTACGTCCTCGACGACCTCGCGGAGAACGGGCTCCTCGACCGGACGTTGCGCGTCCTCGACGTCGGCGCGGGCGTCGGCGGCCCCGCGTTGGGGCTCCACGACTACCTCCCGGACGACGCCGTCGTCGAGTACCACGCGGTCGAGCCGAGCCCGGCCGCGGACGTCCTCGACCGACTGCTCGACGAGACCGGTCGGAACTTCCGGACGACGGTGCATCGGACGACCGCGGAGTCGCTGTTCAGGCTCGACGAGGATGGAGACCCCGATGACGAGACGGGTGCGAGCGAGAGCGCGGATGTAGGGGTAGGTACGGGTCCGACCCCGATCCTCGACGAGCCGTTCGACCTCGTGGTGTTCGGGAACGTGTTGTCCGAGCTCGCGGACCCGGCAGCGGTCGTCGACGCCGCAGTCGACGCGCTGGCCGACGACGGGAGCGTCGTCGCGTTCGCGCCCGCGGACCGCGAGACCGCGATCGGCCTCCGAACGGTCGAGCGGACGGTCGCGACGCCCGGGAGCGAGGTCGACGTGTACTCGCCGACCCTGCGGCTGTGGCCCGATGCCGCCCCGACCGACCGCGGGTGGTCGTTCGACGTCCGCGACGACCTCGACGTCCCGCCGTTCCAGCGACGGCTCGACGAGGCGGCCGACAGGGGGCCGACCGACGAGCCGGGCGAGTTCCACAACGTCGACGTCCAGTTCGCCTACTCGATCCTCCGGACCGACGGAGCCCGTCGGGTCGACATCACCGCGAGCGCAGAGCGCTGCGCGCGGATGGCCGACTCGGAGGCGCACGTCACGGACCGGGTGAACCTGCTCGCGGTGAAGCTCAGCCACGACCTGAGCGAGGGGGACAACGCGGTGTATCGGGTCGGCGACGGCTCGCAATCGATCGACCACTATCTCGTGAACACCCGCGAGACGGAGCTCAACCGCGATCTCAGGGAGTCGGAATACGGCGCGGTGCTGTTCGTCGAGAACGGGCTGGTGCTCTGGAACGAGGACGAGGGGGCGTACAACGTCGTCGTCGACGCCGAAACGGTCGTCGACCTCGTCGCGCCCTGATCGCGCCGGTCTCGTACCCTGATCGCGTCGACCCTCTCGTACCCTGATCGCGTCGACCCTCTCGTACCCTGATCGCGTCGGCCCTCTCGTACCCTGATCGCGTTGACTCCCTCGCACCCCCGTCCCCGCGACGGAGCGTGTTCGAACGACGAGGCTCCCCGCGGGTTCTATTGTGAACGCGCCCCACGTGGTTGCATGGCGAACACACCCGACGGGATCAGTCTCAAGCCGGATCTGACGGACGACGTCGCCGTCGTCACGGGAGCGACCCGGGGGATCGGTGCCGAGATCGCCGCGAAGCTCGGTGATCTGGGAGCGACGGTGTACGCCGGTGCGCGCGATCCGGACGACGTCACTGCGCCGGACCAGCACGCGGTCCGACTGGACGTGACCGACGACGACGAGGTTCGAGCGGCGATCGATCGGATCGAGCGCGAGCAAGGGTCGCTCGATATCCTCGTGAACAACGCGGGGGTGTTCCCCCGTTCCGGACCGCTCCACGAGATGGACCTCGCGGCGTTCGACCGGACGATGGCCGTGAACCTCCGCGGACCGGTTCTCGTGACGAAACACGCGCTCCCGCTGCTGACAGCACGGTCCGGGGGGCGTGTCGTGACCCTCTCGTCGGGGCTCGGGCAGTTCACCGGCGGTCAAATGGAAGGGGGGTACCCGGCGTACCGTGTCTCGAAGGTGGGCGTCGGCGGGCTGACGGCGTACCTCGACGCCGAGTACGGCGACCAAGGCCTCCTCGCGAACGCCGTCTCCCCCGGCTGGGTGCGCACGGAGATGGGCGGCGACGACGCCCCCCGGTCGCCGTCGAAAGGGGCCGAGACGCCCGTCTGGCTCGCCCGGTTCACGCCCGGTAATCCGACTGGGCGGCTTTGGAAGGATAGAGCGCGGATCCCGTGGTAGCGGCGTCGAAGGCGGCCGCGGCGACGGCCTACCAGGTGTCGTGGAACGTGTCGAACTCGATCGAATCGAGCGGCTTCTCGCCGATCGCGGCCTCGTACTCGCCCGGCGTCAGCATTGGCTTGTGGAATCGCGGGCCGTCGTCGGTCGTGATTCGAGGACAGCCGGTGTTGACGAACGCGTCCATATCGAAGTTGCGGAGGCGGTCCGGCGTCACCTCGTCCATCGTGATCAGATAGGCATCCTCGTTGTTCTCGACGATCTCCTGGGCCTGCTCCCAGCGACCCTGGCCGATCTTCGTACAGAAGATGACGCCCCACTTCTCCGCGCCCATCGCCTTGTGGACCGAGGCGTACCGCTGTTTGAGGAACTGGTCGTGTTCCGCGATCGACACCGCGTTGTTGACGGGGTCGGCGATGACGACCGTCTTCTCCGGGTGCTCCATCGCCAGCCCCACCGGGTGGAACTTCCCGCCACCGACGTACAGCACCTGATCGGCGGGGATATCAGCCGACGCGTAGTTACAGCCGAGCACCTGCCCCTCCTTCGTGAGCCGATCGTCACCGCGACGGGTGTGGACCTCGTAGCCGCGCTCCTCGAGCCAGTCGGTCATCTCCTCGAAGCGGTTCATGTGCTGTGCAGTGGTGACGAGACCGACATCGGGGTCCTCGTCCGGCTCCGGCAGCTCGTCCAAGGCGTCCGCCATGATCGGGAACGGGTCGACGTTCGAGAACAGCGGAACGTAGATGATGCTGTCGGACTCCTTCATCGGTGTGTGGCCGAAGTGGACGAACACGTCGGTCCGGCGCATCAGGTACGTGTCGAGGTCGCACGCGCCGTAACACGGCTGGCCCGACAGCATGAACGTCACGTCGTCCGGGGCGGCCTCCCGGAGGTCGTCGGCGACGTTCGGCCCGCGTCGCTTGAGCCCCTCCGGGAACTGGAGCCCGACCTTCGTCGCGTCCCGCTCCTCGATCGCCTCGACGATCCGGTCGAGCTCGTAGTCCCACTCTCGGTCGTGTTTCAGGGCCATCCCCGTCTTGGTGAGGTCGCCCTCGGTCGAACCGCGGCTCATATGAGACGGACTTGCGCCCCTGGACGGTTAAACGGCGCGTTCGGCGGACGAACCCCGTCTCGTTCCTTCCGTTCCGTCCGGCCCGCGCCACGTCACTCCCTGTAATGGCCCGTCACGCTTAATTCGAGGCGGCCGAACTCCGATCCATGACGCCCGACCCGGCGGTCCCGCTCGCTGACGGGTCGCTGTCGCTCGGTCCGCTCGTCGACCCGGTACTGGTCGATCCGGAGCCGGCCCTCCTCGCCGCGGTCGTCGAGGCGTACCGGGAGTCGTATCCCGACCTCGTCGACCCGGACCTCGACGCGCTCCGAGCAGCGGCCGACGGCGAGGCGAACGACGCGACCCGTTTCGGCGGGGCGATCGGGCCGACTCCGCCGACGCTTACCGTCCTTGCAGCCGAGTCGGTCGTCGACGCGGTCACGGACGGGTTCCACGCGGCGAGCCGGTTCGCCGCGCTGACGGAGTCCGGCGCGGTCGAGCTCCTGACGCTGTCCACTCCCCAGCCGAACGCCGTCCTCGCCGCCGAGAACGCGGGGTGTGTGCTCGTGGAAGGGGTGGACGGGCCGACAGCGGAGGACGCGTCGGCGGGGGATGAGCCGACGGAGGACGAGTCGACGGCAACGGACGCGCCGGCGACGGGCGACGCGTCGACCGGCGACGAGCCCGCGAGTGGTGAGGGGTCGAAACCGGGCGACGGGACCGAGCGAGGCGGAACGGGACGGTTCCGGCACCGCGTCGGCGACGACCCGACGCTACGCGAACTGTACGCCGAACCGATCGCGACCGCCTCGACCCGTCGCCTCCGGACGCCGAGCCGCCACCGGGTGTACCGCGCGTTCGACGACCGGTGTGGCGGGGGGTTCGCCGACGACGTGGTCCGGGTCTTAGACGTCGACCCGTCGCTTTCGAGCGAGGACCTCGTCGACGCCCGGATCCGCGTGTACGCGGTAGGGGCGCGCCACGAACTCCTCGATCACGACCTCCGTCGGGCGTGTGAGGACGCCGGGATCGGCAGCTCATCGACGTTCACACGGGTGAAACGTCGGCTGATAGACGCGGGACTCGTCGGGACGGAACGGGTCCCCCAGCCCGTCGGGCGGCCGCGGGAGCGGGTCGTGGCCGAGCCCGACCTGGCGGACCCGCCGCTCTCTGCAGTCGGCGAGACGATCCGTGTCGCGCTCGAAAACGGGACCCAGTAGGTCGGGGCGCACGAGGGCCGGAAGCCGGTGTCTCAGTCTTCGCGCGTCTTGATGTCCGCGGAGAGTCCCTGTGCCATCTCGATATCCTTCGAGTTGTTCAGGGTCCACGCGGTCCGGTCGGTGACGGCTTCGATCGCTTCCCGGGCGGAGGGGTAGCCGTTCCCCGACTTCTTCACGCCGCCGAAGGGCAGCTGGACCTCCGCGCCGATACACGGCAGGTTCCCGTACGCCAAGCCGAGCTCGGCGCGGTCGCGGTAGTAGTTGATCTGCCGGTAGTCCTCGGAGATGACCGCACCCGCCAACCCGTAGTCGGTGTCGTTCTGGATCTCGACGGCGCGTTCGATGTCGCCGTCGTATTCGAGGAGCGCGACGTGCGGACCGAACACCTCTTCGTGGGTACACCGGAGGTCGGCGTCGGGGTCGGCCTCGTAGACGAACGGGCCGATCCAGTGGCCGTCCTCGTGGCCGTCCGGGATCTCGTCGTCATCGAGCTCCGTCCGGTCGACGAGCACGTTCACGTCCTCCTCGCGTGCCAGCTCGTTGTACTTCGCGACCTTCTCGTAGTGGTCGGCCTCGATGAGCGGTCCCATGAACGTGTCCTCCTGTAGTGGGTCGCCGACTGCGACGTCCTCGGCGACCTCGACGAACCGCGACTTGAACTCGTCGTACACGTCGGTGTGGACGATCAGGCGCTCGGAGGAGACACAGCGTTGGCCGGTGGTCTTGAACGAGGACATCACCGCGGAGTGGACGGCGACGTCCAAGTCCGCGTTCTCGGTCACGACGATCGCGTTTTTGCCGCCCATCTCGCAGGCGACCCGTTTGCCGGGGACGCCGCCGAGCTTGTCCTGGATGTGATGGCCGACCTCCGCGGAGCCGGTGAAGACGACCGTCTCGACGTCGTCGTTCTCGACGATCGCGTTGCCGGCGTCGCCGAACCCCTGAACCATGTTGAACACGCCGTCCGGGATCCCCGCATCGTCGAACATCTCGGCGACGATCTGGGCACACCACGGCGTCTGCTCGGCCGGCTTGAACACGACGGTGTTCCCCTCGACCAGCGCGATAGCCATGTGCCAGTACGGGATCGCGACCGGGAAGTTCCACGGCGTGATACAGCCGGTGACACCGCGGGGTTTCCGGCGCATGTAGGCGTCCTTCGACGGGATCTCGGAAGGGACGATATCGCCTTTCGGATGGCGGGCGTCGCCGGCGGCCCACTCGACCATGTGGGCGGCCTCGACCACGTCGGCTTTCCCCTCGCTTATCTCCTTGCCGCACTCTTTCGTTACCACGCGCCCGAGTTCGTCGGTTCGCTCGCGCAGCTCGTGATACACGTCCCAGAGGTACTCCGCGCGCTGGATACGGGAGAGCTCGCGCCATTCCTCGAACGCCTCGTCGGCGGCCGCGACCGCGCGGTCGACGTCGTTCGGGGTGCCGCGGTGGAACTCGCCGAGCGTCTCCCCGGTCGCGGGGTTCTCGCTTTCGAAGGTGTCGGTACCCTCTCCGGATACCCACTCGCCGTCGATGTAGTGGTCGTAGGCGTCTGCCATACGTTCCCGTTTTCGGCCCGTTGCCAAATAACCCACCCGACCATGGTCGGCAGAGTCTTTGTCACCGGGTACCAGAGAAAGAGCTGTAATGGCAACGTCCGACGCGAGAGGGGGCAGCGACTGGTCCGGCACTCGACTGACACTGGATCTCTGGCATCCGAACTGTTGGGCGATCGAAGCGACGAGAGAGACTGGCGGTGGCGTGCTCGCACACGCGATATACAACTCGCCGAAGACGGGTGGCGACGCCCCGAACTCGGTGAACGGCCTCTTTACCGCCTTCGCCGACACGAACGAGGAGGTCGAGGCGCTGCTGGACGCGATCCGGTCGTCCGACCGGGCGGGTGACCTGCTTGAGCTCCAAGAGCGGTTCGGCCGCGCCCGCGACGCACCCGGTAACGTCGTCCGCGAGTTCTTCTTGGAGTACGACCCCGCGGACATGATGTGTCCGACGCTGTTGGAACACGGGTTCGTCCACAGTGCTCCGGTCCGGATCGAGAACGGTCGCGAGGAGTGGCAGGTGTGTTTCGCCGGGGAGCGAACGGAGATCCGCGAGGCGCTGGACGCGGTCCAGGCCGACGCCGACGCTGATGTGAGCGTCGAATCGATGTCGTCGACGGGGTACGCCGGTCAGAGCGCCCGCGACCAACGTCTCGACACCCTCACGTCCACCCAGCGGAACGTGTACGAGCACGCCCGGCAGGTGGGGTACTACGAGTGGCCGCGAGGGGTGTCAACTCGAGAGCTCGCGGACGACCTCGAGGTCTCGAAGACGACCCTGCTCGAACACCTCCGGAAGGCGGAGTCGAAGCTGCTCGACCCGTAGCGGATCGAGTGGCGGGGTCCGATCTCCGCTCTCGTCACCGACTCACCGTCCGACGATCGCCCGCAGCGCGAACAGCGCGTTCGATTTCCGCTCGCGGATCCGTCGGTAGAAGTAGGAGAACCACTTCGAGCCGTACGGGATGTACTGGTACACAGCGGCGTCGACGTCCGGGTCGCCGGCGAGCGCGTACTGCTCGGACTCCCGAACGCCCATCAGCATCTGGACCTCGTACGGCGTTCCATGGTCGGCGTACAGCTCGGCCGCGTACTCGATCATCGCCGGGTCGTGGCTTCCGACGGCGATCCCGTCGTCGAACGCCTCGAACATGAACGCGAGGTCGTCGCGGTACGCTTCGTCGACGCGCGCCTTCTCCGTGTACGCGACCGCCGCCGGCTCGTCGTAGGCCCCCTTGACGAGGCGGACCTTCCCCGGAAGCGCGGCGAGCCGCTCCAAGTCGTCACGCGTGCGCCGGAGGTTCGCTTGGACGCAGACGCCAACGTTCCCGTCGGTCGCGACGGCGTGGCGCTCGAACGCGTCAAGGGTGACGTCCGTCGTCTCGTGGTCCTCCATGTCGATCCAAACGAAGGTCCCACCGCCCGTCGACGCCGCGAGTGCAGCATCGACCCCGGAGGACCCGGTATCGCTCCCGGGCGATGTGCCGTCGCTTCCGGGCGATGTGGCGTCGCTCCCGACCGCTTCCCCGTTCGCCGCTTCGACGATCCGCGCGAGGTTCGCCGCGAAGACGTCCTCGCCGACGTCGAGCCCGATCTGGCTCGGTTTTACGGAGACACACGCGTCCAGCCCCCGGTCGGCGATCGCCGCAACGAGGTCCACGTAGGCGTCCGCGTCCGCATCGGCGGGTGCGCGTTCCGTGTAATGTTCGCCGAGAAGGTTCAGTATCCCCGCCACGCCGCGCTCGTTGAGCCCGGCGACGTGCTCGAGTGCGGCCTCCGGGGTCTCCCCGGCGACGAAGTCCCTCGCGATGGGCGGTATCATGTACGGCAGTGGGGGCCTCGCCCGTATATACACTCACCCGACCAATTATTCCGTGATATAGTATTGATGGATAATCTGTATTGGCAATTATTGCGCGAAATACCCCGATAGAAGCCCTAAACCGACCATGGACGGGGTGGGTTTCAGATACACGTATACCCACGGGCGTTACAGGTAACGCATGCCACGAGATACCATGGACACGACGGATCAGGAACGCATCGGATCGCTGACCGACCGCCGGACGCTGTTGAAAACGGCGGGCGGCGTCGGGATCGTCGGCCTCGCGGGCTGCGTGAGCACGACGGACGACGATGACGACGACGGATCGGGCGCGGACGACGGGAGCGACGACGGAGGGTCGGGCGGCGACGACGACCAGGACGTCTACGAGATCGGGATGGTCGACTCGCTTACCGGATCGCTCGCCGACTTCGGCGAGCGGAACCAGCGCGCGTTAGAGCTGGCGCTCGCCGACATCAACGAAGTGGGTGTCAGGGGTGGCGAGCTCGACGTGATAGTCGAGGACTCCGAAAGCGAGAGTCAGGGCGGCGTCGCGGCGGCACAGAAGCTCGTCAACCAGGACAACGTCCCCTTCCTCATCGGCGCGGTCGGCTCCGGCGTCTCGCTGTCGATCTACGAGAGCGTGATCCAGGGGACCGATGTCGTCCAGCTGAGCCAGAACTCGACGGGCCTCGGGCTGACGGAGTTCCCCGGCCTGTTGCGGATGTCGCCGAGCGGGCGCACCCAGTCGGTCGCGCTGGCGGACATCATCGCGGAAGACGGGTACGACGAGGTCGCGGTCACCTACATCAACGACGAGTTCGGTGAAAGCCTCTTCGACGCCTTCGCCGAGGCGTACGACGGCGAGATCGTCTACGAGAGCTCGCACGACGGCGAACAGGCCTCCTACGGGAGCCTCGTCTCGGAGATGAACGGCTCCGGCACGGACGCGTGGCTCTGTATCACCTACCAGCAGGAGTTCGCGACGATGGTGACGAACATGTTCGAGAGCGGCTACGAGCCGCAGCTGTACGGCGCGGACTCGAACCGCGGCGACACCGTGCTCGCGAACACCCCACAGGGGAGCATGGATGGTATGAAGCTCGTGGAGCCAGCCGCGCCGGAGGGCCAGGAGAACTACCAGGCGTTCGCGGCCGACTTCGAGGCGGAGTTCGGCGAATCGCCGACCGCGTGGTCCGCGTTCTCGTACGACTGTGCCGTGACCGCCGCGCTGTCGATCCAGGCGGCCGACGAGTTCACTGGCCGCGCCCTCGGGGAGGTCGTCCGTGACGTCACGCGCCCCGAAGGCGAGGAGGTGTTCACCTACGAGGAGGCGCACGCGATCCTCGACGATGGCGGGACCGCCGACGACATCGATTACCAGGGGGTCAGCGGCCCGATCGACTTCGACGAAAACGGAGACCCACGCGGGAGCCTCGTGGTCTTCGAGGTCAGGGATCACGACTACGAAGCGATCGAGTTCCGGGAGTCGTAACCACCCGACCATGTCGGTTATCGCCTGACCATGTCGGTACTCGAGTTCGCCGCCAACGGCGTCGTATACAGCAGCATCATCGTCCTCGCGAGCATCGGTCTCTCGCTGATCTACAGCATCGCGGGGTTCGCGAACTTCGCGCACGGCGACACGATGACCGTCGGCGCGTACGCGACCCTCGTCGCGTTCGGCCTCATCGGCGGCGTCGGGTTCACGGTGCTCGGGCTTCCCCTGGGCTTTTTCGCCGCGGTCGGGGTCGGGATCGTCGCGGCCGCGGCCGTCGCCGTCGTGACACAGCGGCTCGTGTACGACCCGCTCGACGTGGGATCGATCGGGCTGTTGATCACGTCGATCGGCGTCGCGTTCGTCTACCGAGCGCTGATCCAGATGGGGTTCGGCGCGGACGCGATCCGGTACGATATCGCGTCGTTGCGGCCGATCGAGGGGCTGCTCCCGTACGGGATCCGGATCACGTACCACGACCTGGCGACGGTCGTCTCGGCGGCCGTGCTCGTCGTCGGCTTACACGTCCTCCTCCAGCACACTGACCTCGGCCGGAAGATGCGAGCGATGGCCGATAACCCGGATCTGGCGCGTGTGAGCGGGATCCGGACGTACCGCGTGAAGCTGTGGTCGTGGATCATCGGTGCCGGGCTGGCCGGTGCGGGTGGCGCGTTCCTCGGGCTGTTCAACCAGCTGCTCCCGCGGATGGGGTTCAACCTCCTGTTGGTGGTGTTCGCCGCGGTGATCCTCGGCGGCATCGGCTCCGTCTACGGCGCGGTGCTCGGCGGCTTCCTCATCGGCATGGTCGTCGAGATGACGCCGCTGCTCTCGCGGGCCGGGATCCCGATCGGTATCGAGTACGCCGAGGCCGTCGCGTTCCTGATCATGGTCGTTATCCTGCTCGTGCGGCCGAACGGGATCGCCGGAGACAACGCCGACGGAGGGGGTGTCTGACGTGTCCCGACTCGACTTCCGGGCGTACGCGGACGAGATGACGGTTACCGAGACCGTCGTGACGGCGGTCGTCGGTTTCGTGGTGCTGTTGCTGTTCCTCGCGCTCGTGACGGCCCGGCTCGGTCCGTCGTACTTCCTGTTCCTGTTCGGGCTCGCGGGGATGTACGCGCTGTTGTCGCTCGGGCTGAACGCACAGTGGGGGTTCGGCGGGCTGATCAACTTCAGCGTCGCCGCGTTCTTCGGGATCGGTGCGTACGGCGCGGCGCTGATGACGGCGAGTAACTCCCCGATCGCGGGCGGGTTCAATCCGATCTTCGGGCTCGTCGTCGGGCTCGTCGTCGCCGCGGTCGTCGCGGTCGCGATCGGGATCCCGACGCTCCGTCTTCGGGCGGACTACCTCGCGATCGCGACGCTCGGACTGGCCGAGGTGATCCGGCTGTTCCTCCGGAACGAGCGGCAGTGGACCAACGGGAGCGCCGGGATCCGGGGAATTCCGAGCTTCTTCGAGGGATGGCCCGTACTCGGGACGTTCCCCGAGACGATGCCGGGCCTCGAGATCGTGATCGTCCCCGGGTCGCCGATCACGCTCGGAACGGGGTTCTGGCGGCAGCTGCTGAACGTGTCGCTGCTGCTCGCGTTCCTCGCGGTCGCGTTCTTCGTGCTCCGGCGCGCACAGCGCTCGCCGTGGGGGCGGGTGTTGCGAACGATACGGTCCGACGAGGACCTCGCGAAGGCGCTCGGGAAGAACACCTTCTCGTACAAGATGCAGACGTTCGTCCTCGGCAGCGTCGTCATGGCGCTGGCGGGGGTGTTCTACGCGCATCTCAACCTGTTCGTCAACCCCGGCGACCTCGACCCGATCACGACGTTCTACGTGTGGGTCGCCGTGATCCTCGGCGGGAGCGGGTCGAACCGCGGCGCGCTGCTCGGCGGGTTCGTCGTCGTCACCATCCGAGAGGGGTCCCGGTTCATCAACGACGTGGCCTGGGTACCGATCGACGGGGCACCCCTGCGGCTGCTGTTGATCGGCCTACTGATCGTTCTCGTGATGCGCTTCCGGCCACAGGGCGTCCTGCCGCCACAGCGCGAGCTGATCTGGCCCAGCGCGGTCGACGGGGCGGGCACGCCGAACCGACCGACGAGCGGCGTCCGCGAACGGAAGACCGACGCCGACCTCGGCGATGTCGACGATCTCGACGAGAACGGAACGGCCGAGGACGGAACAGTTGGCGATGGACCTGGCAACGACGGAACAACCGACGACATGGACGGAGCAGCCGACGACACCGATGGGGTCGGATCGAACGGAGGCGATAGGAATGAGTGACTCATCGAACGAACCGACGACGGAGCACGCGAGGGACGGACCGGACGCGACGAACACGGCGGGAGCGCGAGGCGCGGGCTCGTTGACGACGAGCGCTGCGGCCGGGTCGACAACACGGGAACCGGTCCCGGACGGCGGCCCGCAAGTCGGGGCCGTCGAGGGGAAACCCGACACGGTGCTCCGCGTCGACGACCTTCAGAAGTCGTTCGGGGGACTCACCGCGACGGACCACGCGACGTTCGAGGTCAAGCGCGGCACGATCACCGGGCTGATCGGGCCGAACGGCGCGGGGAAGTCGACGCTGTTCAACCTGATCTCCGGGTTCTACGAGCCCGACGGGGGAAGCGTCACCGTCAACGGGACCGACGTGACCGGGTTGGAGCCGTATCAGGTCGCCGACCACGGGCTGATCCGGACGTTCCAGACCCCGCGCAAGCTCGAGGGAATGACGGTCCGGGAGGCGATGCTGGTCGGCCCCCGGAACCAGCCGGGCGAGTCGTTCATCACGCTGTTCACGTCGCCGTCGACGGTCGCGGAGAGCGAGGCGGCGAACCTCGCCGAGGCCGAACGCATCCTCGAGGAGTTCGAGATCGACCATCTCGCGACCCAGCCCGCGACCGACATCTCCGGCGGACAGATGAAGCTCGTCGAGCTGGCCCGCGCGATGCTGGCCGACCCGGAGGTGCTGCTCTTGGACGAGCCGGTGGCGGGCGTGAACCCGACGCTCGCGAAGAAGCTGAAGACGCAGATCAGGCGGCTCCATCGGGAGGGGACGACGTTCGTGCTGATCGAACACGACATGGAGTTCGTGATGGACCTCGCCGACCCGATCATCGTGCTGGATCAGGGGAGCGTCCTGACGGAGGGGACCCCTGAAGGGGTTCGGAACGACGAGCGCGTCATCTCCGCGTATCTCGGAGGTGGGGTATGAGCGCGACGGACCCGTCTGCGTCCGACGAGGGCTCGACCACAGCGGACGATGCTCCGACCGCATCCGGCGGCGAGCCGGCCGTCGCGCGCGACGACACCACTCCCACGGACGCGAGCGACGCCGCGGACGCCGTGCTCGCCTTGTCCGGCGTCGACAGCGGCTACGGCGAGGTACAGGTGCTCGACGACCTCACGCTTCACCTCGACCCCGGCGAGATCGTCTGTCTCGTCGGGCCGAACGGCGCGGGGAAGTCGACGGTCCTCAAGACGGCGTTCGGGATGTTGACGCCGTGGGAGGGGACGGTCGAGTACCACGGCCGCGAGATCGGCGGAATGGCTCCCGAAGACATCGTCCGCGAGGGGATCGGCTACGTCCCGCAGACCGAGAACGTGTTCGGGTCGCTGACGATAGAGGAGAACCTCCGGATGGGCGGTGTCGCCCGTACCGGCGGGCTCGACGACGTGATCGACCGGCTGTACGACCGGTTCCCGATCATCGACGAGAAGCGCGACGCGAAGGCGCGGACCCTCTCGGGCGGGCAGCGTCAGGTGTTGGCGTTCGCCAGAGCGCTGGTGATGGAGCCGGACGTGCTCCTCATCGACGAGCCGTCCGCGGGGCTCGCACCCAACACCGCCGACGACGTGTTCGCAGATGTCCAAGCAGTCAACGAGATGGACACGGCGATCCTGATGGTCGAACAAAACGTCACGAAGGGACTGGGTATCTCGGACCGCGGCTACGTGCTCGACCAGGGAACCGTCCGGTTCGAGGGCACGCCGGAGGCGCTGTTGGACGACGACGAGGTCTCACAGCTATACCTCGGGGGATGACCGGCGGCCTCGGCCGATACGCGTTCGCGCTCGCCCCCCTCGTCGCTGCCGGGCTGTGGGGCGGGATGTACGTCGTCAGCAAGTGGGGGTTCACGCTGATCCCGCCGGTGACGCTGGGGTTCCTCCGTGTCGCGCTCGGCGCTACCGTCCTCTGGGCGGTCGTCGCCGGTCGCGGCGGGCAGCTCCCTCCTCGCGCGGACTGGCCCGGGTTCGTCGTTCTCGGCGGCTGGGTAACCCTGACGATCGTCACGCAGTTCGTCGGCACCGAGCTGACGAACGCGAGCCAGGGGTCGCTGTTGACCGTGTTGACTCCCGTCTTCACCGTCCTGTTGGGTGCCGCGGTGCTCGGCGAACGTGTCACCGCGACGAAAGCGGGCGGGATGGCCCTCGCGGCGGTCGGAACCGTCGTCGTCCTCGCCGGGCAGTACGACCCGAGCGGACTCGCCGCCGGCAACCTCGCCGGGGTAGCGTTGCTGCTCGTCGCCAGCGTCGCGTGGGCGGGATACACCGTCTGGGGAGTACCCGTCGTGGGACGCTACGGCGCGCTCGACGCGGCGACGTACTCCTCGCTGGCGAGCGTGCCGATGCTCGGCGTTCTCGCGGTCGCGGAGCTGTGGATACTCGACGTTTCGCCGACCGAGATCCCGATAACCGTCGGATCCGTCGGGACGGTCCTGTATCTGGGGGTGGCGGCGACGGCCGCCGCCTGGTATCTCTGGTACAAGGGGTTGGAGTACGTTCCGGCCGGAACCGTCGCCGTCTTCTTCTTCGCCCAGCCGGCGATCGGAGCGGCGCTCGGCGCGGCGCTGCTCGGCGAGCGGCTCGGGGCGGGGTTCCTGCTCGGCGGGACGCTCATGGCCGTCGGCATCTGGGCGGTGAGTCGAGAACGGGCGTCCTCCTCGGGCAGTTCCGTCGAGGCGAGCCCTGAGTGAGGGGCAACCGGCCCGGCCGACCGTGACCCGGCCGACCGATCAAACCCGGAGTGACGCGGGCGGTCGTCACGCTCCGTCACGCCACCCGCTTCTCGAGTTCCCCTTTCAGCCCGGCGGCGTCGAACTCGTGGTCGGGTCGGATCGCGACGAAATCGAGGAACCGGCGGGCTGCAAGCAACTCATCGGGCGAGTAGCTCGTCAACGCGGCGTCGACGACGGCGCTCGCGCCGATGAGCGGCTCCAGCGACGCTAAGGCGCTCGCGAGGTCGTACGACCGGGCGTCGGCTCGACCCGCCTCGCTCACGTTGGTCGCGTCGATCACGTACAGCTCGTCGTCGAGGACCAACACGTTCTCGGCGCGGAGGTCGCCGTGTGCGAGGCCGGCGTCGTGGATCCGGCGGAGGGTGGAGAACAGCTCGGGGGCGAGCTCGTGCTCCCGTTCGTGGTCGATCTCGTCGAGCGTCCGGAACTCCGGGAGGTACTCCAGCACGACGACGCCCAGGTCGCCGATCTCCAGCGCCTCGATCGGCTCCGGCGCGTTGACGCCGATCTCCCGGACCCGCTCGGTCGCCTCGAGCTCGTGGCGCGCCATCTCGTACGGGGTTCGGTAGCGCTCGAAGAACCCCTCCGTCCCGGCCGAGAACGCGCCGAGGTTCCGACCGGTCGTGAACAACGCGTGGACGAGCGTGTTCTGTCGCGTGATCACCTTCACGAACAGGTCGTCGTCGATCACCATCGGCGTCGACAGCCAGTTGTCGGCGTCGAGGAACTCGACGCGCACCGTCTCACGATCGTATCGCTCCGCCAGCTCCTGGACGACCCGTTCCAGCTCGGGCCACTCGACAGTGCCACGGACGAGTCGGCGGAGCTCCATACGACGGATCGACGCG
The DNA here is from genome assembly GCF_055396225.1 of Halorubrum tibetense. Taxonomy (NCBI): domain Archaea; kingdom Methanobacteriati; phylum Methanobacteriota; class Halobacteria; order Halobacteriales; family Haloferacaceae; genus Halorubrum; species Halorubrum tibetense. Next base: position 2,258,848 of record NZ_AP043742.1, on the reverse strand, counting down.
GCGACGGCTGATAAAGGATCGCGACGCTCCCGCATTGCGGGACGGTAGACCGCTTGGCATTCTCGGCGGCCCGCCGTCCTCTGTGGCCCCGGTCCCTCACGGTCGTTCGCATCGTTTATACTCGGCCGCCGCAAGTCTTGCCTATGGACTTCGAGCTGCCCGCGGAACACCGCATGATCCGGGACACCGTCCGGGAGTTCTGCGAGGAGGAGATACGGCCGATCGCCCAGGAGATCGAGGACGAACACCGCTTCCCCGCGGAGGTGTTCGAGGCGCTCGCCGAGCTCGACATGATGGGGATCCCGGTGAGCGAGGCGTACGGCGGGCTCGGCGGCGACCAGCTCATGTACGCGCTGGTCACCGAGGAGATAGGGCGCGTCTCCGGCGGGATCGGGCTGTCGTACGCCGCCCACACCTCCCTCGGCGCGAAGCCGATCGAGGCGTTCGGCACGGACGCCCAGAAGGAGGAGTGGCTCCGCCCGCTCGCGACGGGCGAAGGGATCGGCGCGTGGGCGCTCACGGAGCCCGGCAGCGGTTCCGACGCCTCCGATATGGACACGATCGCCGAGTACGACGCCGACGCCGACGAGTACGTGTTGAACGGCACCAAGCAGTTCATCACCAACGCGAACGTGGCGAACTCGGTGCTGGTGAAGGCGGTCACCGACCCCGACGCAGGGTACGACGGGATCTCGACGTTCATCGTCGACCCGGAGCACGACGACGGGTTCGAGGTGACGACCGTCTGGGACAAGATGGGGCTCAACTGCTCGCCGACCTGTGAGATCGCCCTCGACGACGTGCGCCTCCCGGCCGACCGCCTGCTCGGAGAGGAGGGCGAAGGGTGGACACAGACGATGAAGACGCTCGACGGCGGCCGGATCTCCATCGCCGCACTGTCGACGGGGCTCGCACAGGGGGCGTACGAGGCCGCCAAGGAGTACGCCGGCGAGCGCGAGCAGTTCGGCAAGCCGATCGCGAAGTTCGACGCGATCCGCGACAAGGTCGTCCACATGCACCGGCAGACGGAGCGCGCCCGACTACTCACGCACAAGGCGGCGACGAAATACGACGCCGGCGAGGACGTCACTCGCGCGTCGTCGCTCGCGAAGCTCGACGCCAGCGAGGCCGCCCGCGAAGTGGCTGAGGAAGCCGTCCAGACGCTCGGCGGCTACGGCTACACTACCGACTTCGCGCCACAGCGCTTCTACCGGGACGCGAAGCTGATGGAGATCGGTGAAGGGACGAGCGAGATCCAACACGTCGTGCTCGGCCGCGAGCTCGGTTTATAAGGGTCCGCGTCGTCGGCCCGCATCGCCGCCGCGTGTGGTCGACCCGTGGCGGCTGAACCTCTCCGGTCGTCAGGCGTCCTCCTCGCCCAGTCCGGCCATCGGGGAGGCTCCGGCGACGATCACGCCGGCAGCGAGTATCGCCGCCGCGAGCGCGACGAAATCCGCGCTGGGCGAGTGTCCGGCGAGCCCGGCACCCACGTCGACGATGAACACGGTGATGAAGAAGCTGAGTATCCCGAACACCAGCATGAGAACGCTGGCGATGATACTACTGACGAGTCCGCCGAAGGAGTTGAGTACGCTCATTCAGTGATCGCTCCACCGACGTGTTCCCTCGGGGTCGTACTTATACCCCCGTCACGTCTTTCAGGTCGCCCCGAACGCGACGCTGACGGCCGAGAACGCGTGGGTGCCTCCGTACGGCATCCGATCTTGACATCCTCCCCGCGCTGAAGCGCGAGACTTTCTCCTCGATTCTCGCTAAATACCACCGTATACCCCACTATCCCGCCCGTACACCAGTATTTATATTAGATCGCTCTCGGTGAATACATGTCGTACATGTCCAACGAGCGACGGGACCGACAGTACTTGACTGGCGACGACAGACGACCAGCCAGATTCGACCGAACTGAATCGACGACGGACGGCGACTCAACGGACGACGACCCGACGAGCGGCCGGGCGTCCGGAACGGAGCGTTCCTCGACGAGGGTCGATACTCCCGAGACGACGGGAGTGACGCCGGCCTGTGGCTGCGGCCGCGATCACCGCACCGTAACGCGACGGACGGTGCTCGGCACCGCGGCGGCGGCCGTCACTGCGAGCGCGTTCAGCCTCCCGGCAGCGGCCGAGGAGGAGGACACGGTCACTATCGTTCACGATCTCCACTCGCACAGCGACATCGGCGAACCCGGCGAGCCGAACATCGCCCGTTACCAGACGGTGCTCCAAGAACAGCTCGGCGACCGTGACGACGTGCTGTTCATGGGGAGTGGCGACGAGCTCGGCTCCTCGCTCGTCTCGTTTTTCACCGAGGGCGAGCACAAAGTCGAGTTCATGAACGACATGAACATCGCCGTCGCCGGCGTCGGCAACCACGACTTCGACTACGGGATCGAGAGCGCACTCGACAAGTTCGAACAGAGCGAGTTCCCGTGGGTCACGTCGAACTTGAAGACGCCCGACGGCGAGCAGCTCCCGAACACCGAGGAGTACGTCGTCCGCGACATCGACGGGCTCCGGCTCGGCGTGTTCAACGTCGTCTTGGACGGGTTCCACAGCATCACGGACTATCCGGACGACTACATCCAGGAGGACCCCGTCGAGAAGGCCGAGGAGATGACGGCCCTGCTCCGCGAGGAGGAGGGATGTGATGTCGTCGTGCTCGCTTCCCACGTCCCACACGAGCGTCACTTCGAGATCGCCGAGACGGTCGACGGGCTCGACGCCATCTTCGGCTCGCACTCGCACGTCACGTTCGACGACGCGGAGATCCACGAGGACACGGTCATCAGCGAAATCGGGTACGCCTACTTCCACGTTGGGGTCATGACGCTCGACGCCTCGGGAGAGCTCGTCGACTGGCAGCGGATCGACCTCGTCGACGACGAGGGGGAACCGATGGATATCGACCCCGATCCGGAGTTCCTCGACCGGTTGGAAGCCCAGCTGGCGGAGATCGACGAGGAGGTTTCAGAGACCATCGGCGAGACGACGCTCGAGCTGAACGCTTCCGGTGCGGTCAACTACGGCCGCGAGAGCACGATGGGGAACCTCATCACGAACGCGATGCTCGACTTCTACGGCGACGCCGACGCCTCGTTCCAGAACTCCGGTGGGATCCGTACCAACGACACCTACGGGCCCGGCGAGCTCACGCTACAGGACATCCTGGAGATCAACCCGTTCGACAACGAGGTGATCCTCGCTGAAGTCTCAGGTGCACAGATCCGTCAGGTCCTCGAAGACCGGATCGACTACCTCGCTGGGGATGCCCCGTTCGGCGCACAGCAGGCGCAGCAGGTGGCGGGGATCCAGTACGAGTGGCGCGGCCACGAGGACGCCGAGGTGCTCAGCGTGTTCGTCGGCGGCGAGCCGCTTGATCCGGACGAGACGTACAGGATATCGACGACCGACTACTACGCTGGCGCGTTCGACCTCGAACGGGACGACTTCATCGCCGAGTCCGGGACACAGTACGGACCGGCGGTCGCCGAGTACATCAGTGCTCACGGGGAGGTGACGCCCGCGGTGGAGAACCGCATCCTCCGCGTCGACGAGCCGGTCGGTGAAGCCCACGAGGTCGACATCGACGGCGACACCGCCACGGTGCGGATCCCCCATCCGGGCGACGCGGCGGAGGCGATCACGGACGAGGAGCCGTACCGGGCCGTCACCCGGACCGGTGCGGAGGCGACCGCGACGGCCGTCGAGGCGACTGGCGACGCGATAGAAGTCCGGTTCGAGGCCAACGACCTCCGCGAGCTCGCCGCGATCGACGACCCGCACCTCCGGGTGTTCGGTGGGTTCGTCCCCGACGAAGACTACTACGGCTACGAGGGCGAAGACGGCGAGCAGCGGGCGCTTCCCGCCGCGGCGGCATACGACGCGTTCAAACTCCGGTCGGCGGTTCCGGCCGGGGCCCTCGACGCCCTCGACGTGGACGACGAGGACGAAACGAGTGACGACGAAGACGAAACGGCCGACGACGAGGACGAAACGACCGACGACGAGGACGAAACGACCGACGACGAGGACGAAACGGATCCGGATGATGAAGACGACCCGGACGTCGGGGACGACATCCCTGGATTCGGCCCGCTCGCAGCGCTGAGCGGTGTCGGCGGCGCAGCGTACATGTTGTCGAAGCGTGCCGGCGACGACGCGGACGACGAGGAGTAGCTGCCCGCGTCACCCCCGGGCGACCCGCTTTTCGCGGCGAACGATCTACGACGGCGGATCGATCACGTCGTCGTCGACCCGACGGAGGCTCTCGGCGAGCCGTGACCCTTCAGGGACCGCGTCGTGGAAGGCCGCGGAACCGAACGGAGCGTCGCCGTTGACGGAGAGGTACCCGAGCGTTTCTGGGTCGCCATCGAGGCCGGTGAGGAACGCGACGGTACGCTCGGTCGGCACCTCGCCCGCGGCCCCGGCGACGTCGACCGATCCGTAGAGGGTCCGGTTGGTCGCGACGTGGTACACGCAGGTCGGCGTCGGCGCGAACAACAGGAGGTACCGCGCGCCCGGTCCCGAACGACCCAGCTTCGGCTCAAGTCGGTGTGTCGAATCGGCGTGAAAGTACCGTTCCATCCGGCGGAACTGGCGGAGTACCTCGTTCGCGCCGGTCGCGCGCCGCACCGCGGAATCCGATTTGAGCTCGACGACGTGGTCGACGGGTTGGGGGGTCCGAAGCCGCACGTACACGTCGACGACTCCCTGCCGTCCCTCGGCGTCGTACGGCTCTTCCAGCCGAACGTCCGAGCGCTCGTGGGCGGTCTCGTAGTGGGCGAAGACCCGCGTCGCCAGCTCGTCCTCCCGCATGCCTCGGTGGAAGCGGCCGGCCCGGTTAAGTCCCGCCCACACAGACGGGTGCCGGCGTCACCGGGACGAGCCCCGACCCCACGGGACCGCGCGACCGGTTACTCCTCTTCCGTCCCGTTCGTGCGCTCGGCGAGCCGTTTCGCGGCGAGTGCGGCCCCCCCGACGCCGGCTGCACCGGCCGCGATCCCCATGCCGGGGATCCCGTCGTCCGCGTCGGGCCCTCCGTCGTCGTCGGGCGCGTCGGCGTCGGCGTCCTCGACGAGCTCGACGCCGTCGAGGTCCTCGCGGGCGAGGTCGCCGACCGTAACGTACGGGAGCACCGGCGGCCGGTCCGCGTCGTAGTCGGCGAGCAGCGCCGCGCGGTCGAGCCCCGCCGGCGTGATCGCGTCCATCACCTTCGGGTCGGGATCGGTGTCACTGCCGCCGCCGATCACGTGGTCGTCCGGCTCGGCCGCGACGGCGCGGAGCCCGCCCTCTCCGAAGCCGTCGAACGGGCAGACGACGGCGGCGAACGCGACCCCGCTGTCGCGGTCCCAGCCGATCGCCTCGCGCGGGACGTCGACGGCGATCGTGTCCCCGTCGCTCGACACGTCGACGTCGCGGGTGACCGCGTCGCCCGCGGCGTCCTCGACCCCCGCGCCGGTCTCCGGGTTGACGTTCACCCGGTAGTTGTACGGGGCCTCGAACGCGACGTTCGTTCCCGTGCGGCCCTCGGTCGTCGCCGGGTCGTCGGTGTCCGGGTCGACGACGTAGACCTGCGGGAGCTGGTGGCTGAACCCGGGGTCGAAATCCCACGGGTTCTCCAGAGGCTCCGCGAACGCGTACTCGAAGCGCACCCGGTCGCGGGACTCGTGGACCGTCAGCCCCGAGACGTCCCACGCGTCCTCGTAGTAGTCGTCCGCGAGCGGGGTCTCGTACGTCCCCGGACCGGGCGGGGCCCCGGTCGGCGCGTCGAACGCGGCGACCTCCTCGTACGGCGTAACGAGCGGGACGTACCCGATCTCCGCCGGCGTCCCGGCGTCGTACGCGAGCGCGTCCGCCCGGTCCTCGCCCGCGTCGACGACGAGGTCGACCACGTTCGGGTTCGCGTCGTCGTCGCGGCCGCCGCCGAACGCGTGGGAGTCGGCGTCGGCGTTCACGGGCGTGACGTTGCCCGGCCGGTCGGGGACCGACTCGACGCCGTCGGGCGCGTAGCCGAGCAGGAGCGGCGCGACGGCAGTCGCCTCGAGGTCGACGGGGAACTCTCCTTTCGGGACCGACGCGACCAGCTCGCCGGTTACCTCGTTGACCCGGACCGTCCCCTCGCTCACGACGGTCCCGGTCGCGTCCTCGACGCGGGCCCCGTGCTCCCCGTCGACGACGACACGGTGCGAGTGGGGTTCGGCGAGCCGCGCGTTGACGCCCGTCCGCGTTTCGGTCGTCGCCTCGGCCGGGTCGGTTCCGTCCTCGCGGAGGTACACCTGGAGGTTCTGGACGGAGAACCCGCCGTCGAGTCCCCATGGGTTCTCCATCGGGCCGTCGACGTCGGCACGGAACTGGATCGTGTCTGGCGTCTCGTGGATCGCGAACTCGGCGAGGTCGAACGCCCCATCGGCGTACGCGTCGTCGGTGGGGTAGGTGTACCCGCCCGACCCGTAGTCGGTGCCACTCTCGACGTCGAGATCCGCGACAGTCGACCCGACCTCCAGGAGGTCCGGGGTCTCCAGTATCGCCACCGTGTCGACAGCGACGGTTTGGGCGTCGGAGGGTGAGTCGAACGTCACGTCCTCGCCGGTGACGAGGTCGGTCCCGCCGACGCCCGGACGGAGGTACACGTCCGTCGCGCTCGACTCGAAGTTGATCGCGACGACGACGCGCTCGGGACCGTTCACGTCCTCCAGATCGCTCGCGTCGCGACCGAAGACGAGCACGTCGCCGCTGGGTGCGACGTGCCACGCACCAGAGAGGTCGGCGCGGGGTTTCAGCGCGTCCAGCTCGTGGTACGCGTCGATCAGCTCGCGGTAGAACGCGAGGTGGTCGGCGTCGTAGTCGGTCCAGTTCATGAACGCGCGCTGTTTCCCGTCCGGGTTGACATCGCCGTCGTCGCGGTGGTCGCCGGCCCCGCGATGGCGGTTCTCACCGAACTCGGAGATCGCGCGCTCCTGTCCGTAGTAGACGTGCGGGACGCCGGGGAGCGTCACCCCCGCGGCCCACGTCGCCCGCTGCGCCTTCCGCGGGTCCGCGCGGGTGCCGTCGAGCGCCTGATTCAGGGTTCGCTCCTCGTCGTGGTTCTCGATCGCGTTGAGGATCACGGAGTAGTCCGGGAACCCCTGTTCGGCGCGGGCCCGGACGGAGTCGAACAACACCTCGGGCTCCGTGTCGCCGCTGGCGACCCCGTGGGCCGGCACGGTGAACCCCTCCGTGTCGAAATGCATGTCGAACTCGTTCTCGGAGAAGGCGGGGTCGTTGGGGATCGCCTCGTCGAGCAGGAGGAACTCGCTGTCGTTCGCCCGACACACCTCCCGGACGTCCTTCCAGAAGCTGTGCGGGACCCCCCACGCGATGTCACACCGGAAGCCGTCGACGCCGATCTCGCCGGACCAGAAGTCGGCAACGGCGAGCATGTACTCGCGGAGCGCGACGTTGTCGAAGTTGAAGTTCGGGTGGAGTTGGAGGTTCCAGAAGCCGGTGACGAACGGCGCGGGCTCCAGCTGCTCGCCGTCGTGAACGCGGGGTGCGTCGATCCGGTCGAACCAGTCGAAGTACTGCGAGTGGCGGTCCCACGCCTCGACGATCGGCCAGAACTCCGGCTCGTCGGACTGCTCGGCGATCGTGTCCTGAAACTCCGACATCGTCCGCCCGCCGTGGTTGATCACGAGGTCGAGACACACCCGGATGTCGCGCTCGTGGCAGGCGTCGACGAACGTCTCGTACGCCGCAAGCGGGTCCGTCCCGTCCGGCGTCAGGTCGTCGGCGACGCCGAAGAAGTCGGTGATGTCGTAGCCGTGTGGACCGCCGCCGGGGAGCTCCCGTTCGGGGCTGACGGCGGGGTGGATCGGCGTGAGCCACACCACGTCGACGCCGAGCTCGTCGAGGTAGTCGACGCCGCGGGCGGCCCGGGCGTTCGCCGTGAGCGTGTCGTCCGCACCGTCGATGGCCGCGTCCCGGCTCTCGGTCACGGTCCCGTCGATCAGCGTGTCGAACGTCGTCTTCCCCCGCTGTCCCGCCCACGACCGAGTGAAGATCTGATACATCACGCCGTCGAGCAGCCACTCCGGCGGTCGGTTCGGGAACCGAACCTCGCCGTCCGGATGGAGCTCGATGACGTCCGCGACGCTGCGCCGATTCCCGTCGTGGACGGCGGCGTGTATCCGGGCCGACTCTCCCCCGAGATCCGCGAGGTCGACGGTCGCGGTCGTCCCGTCCACGTCGACGTCGGCGGTCGCGAGCGCGTCGCGGTCGTCGACGAGGACGCGCGCTTCGAGGTCGGCGGTCGAGGCCGGGGCATCGGGTGCGACCGCCGCGTTCGTCTCGATCGTGGCCGTCCCGTCCGCGACAGTCGCGTCGAGCGCTAACCGTGGCGGGCCGCCCGGGGCCGAATCGTCGTCCGGCAGCGCCTCGATCGGGAGCCGGTGGGTCCCGTCGGGCGCGTCGAGCTCGAGGACGTACCGACCGGGAACGTCGGCCTCGAACTCCGCGACGTTCTCGCGCCCCTCGTCGTAGCGGGGGCGGTCCTCGAACAGCGAGGTGGCGTAGGTGAGGTCGGCGTCGCTGTCCGCGGGGCGCTCGACGACCGACCAGTCGAACGCGTCGGCGTCGTAGTTCTCGGGGTCGTGGCCTGGCTCCGGGATCCCGGGCGCGAGGTTGTCGCGGTCGCCGATGAACTCGGGGCCGACCCACACGGTGTTCCAGAGGCGTTCGCCGACGGAGACGAACAGTGGCTGGCCCGGATGGTACGAGCCGGTCCCGGTCGGGGTCCGTTCCGCGAGGCGGTCCGCCGCGCTCCCGACCGGCCTCCCATCGCCCGCACCCCCTCCAGCCGCGCCCGCTCCCCTTCCCGGACCGAGCGCCGCGCCGAGGAGCCCCATCCCGGCGATCCCGCCCAACACGGACCGTCGGCGGAGGTCGTACCCGCTCCCGTTCGGATCGTGACCGCTGTCGTGTCTGTCAGGCATGTGTGTGATGGACTCGCGTCCCGTATTTCACGGTCGAACGGGATCGTTTTAACTCTTTATGAGATACTACAACACGTATTTTACTTCGCTTCGGTAGTGTGTTCTTCACGGATTTTTGCGATGGTTCCGTTCCGGAATCACGGGGTTTGTATGTCTTCGAACCGTACGGTAGTGTGATGTCACAAAGACTCTCCAGACGGCGGTACGTCGCCGGCACCGGCGCGGCACTGACTCTCGGCGCGCTCGCGGGGTGTGCCGACGAAGAGGAGCCGGAGGACCCGGACGACGGGGACGACGGCGCGGCCGACGACAACGGAGACGACGGCGCGGCGGACGTGCCGGACGCCATCGACGAGTACCTCGCCGACGCGCAGCTGTACGACGGTACCATCGAGGACCACACCGGTGAGGACGAGGTCGTCGTCGCGGTCGGCGGCGGCGACATCGGGTTCGCGTTCGACCCGCCGGCGATCCGTATCGACTCGGGGACGACCGTCCGCTGGGAGTGGACCGGCGAGGGCGGCGCGCACAACGTCCGGTCAGTCGAGGAGTCCAGCTCCGACTTCGACAGCGGCGACGAGGTCGACGACGCCGACGAGGTGTTCGAGCAATCCTTCGACGACGACGGGATCCAGCTGTACGAGTGTACGCCCCACGTCGCCAACGGGATGCTCGGCGCGATCGAGGTCGTCGACTGAGGAACACCGGCCGCTCGACCCGGCAGTCGTTCCTCGGACACGAAGCGGCCTCGACCCGGTAACACCGGCGTCAGCCGGTTCGGTTCCTGTTCGTGCGTGTACAAGTACCCGCGGCGCGTAGTCGGTGGTATGACCGACTCACTCGAAACGCCCGGGCTCCACCACGTGACCGCCATTGCGAGCGACCCGACCGCGAACCACGCGTTCTACACAGAAACGCTCGGGCTTCGACTCGTCAAACGGAGCGTGAACCAGGACGACGTCGGCGTGTATCACCTGTTTTACGCCGACGATGCCGGCAGCCCCGGCACCAGCATGACCTTCTTCCCCTACGTCGGTGCCCGATCCGGCCGCGTCGGCGCGGGACAGGCCTCGGCGGTTTCGTTCACGATCCCAGAGGATTCGGTCGATTACTGGACTGATCGCCTCGGCGAACAGGGACTCGATGTCGAGACGATCGACCGCTTCGGCGACACCGTCGTCGCGTTCGAGGACCCTGACGGCCTCCCGCTCGAGCTCGTGGCCCGGGCGGACGCTCCAGCTGGCGATCCTCCGGCCGGCCCCGTCCCCGAAACCCACGCGATCCGCGGGTTCTTCGCGATCGAGCTCTCGCTGTCGGACGCCGACGCGACCGTGGAGCTGCTGGAAGCGATGGGGTACACGGAGACCGAGCGGGACGAGGCCAGCCATCGACGGCGTTTCGAGACCCACGGCGATATCGGGTTCGTCGTCGACGTGGTGACCGATCCGGCGACGCCAGCTGGCAGCCCCGGCGCGGGCACCGTCCATCACGTCGCCTACCGCGTGACCGACGAGGAGCAAGACGCGTGGCGCGAGCTGGTACAGGAGCACGGGCTCCGGCCGAGCCAGGTCATCGACCGCAAGTGGTTCCGCTCCGTGTACGCCCGGACCCGCGGCGGCGTCCTCTTCGAGTTCGCCACGGCGGAGCCCGGCTACGACGTCGACGAACCCCGCGCCACCCTGGGCGAGTCGCTCGTGTTGCCCGAGTGGCTGGAGGGCCGACGCGAGGAGATCGAGGCGGGTCTACCGGACCTCTACTCGGCCACGCCCGCGGCGGAGTGAGGGAATCGACGGAACCGGAGGGACCGCTGCGAGTCGCTACCCCTCATCGATCCCCGGATCACCGGAGACAGGACCAGCGCACGTCGACGAGCTGGTCGCGCTCGCCGCTTATCGTCGGCCGTGCCAGGTGGTCGTTAGCGTCGACGCCCCGGTCCGCGAGGCCGACGAGGGCAGTCTCCAACGACCGGCCCGACCGCTCAACAGCGGACTCCCGGACGTAGGGAACGTCTAGCGGCTCGTCGGGATCGTTGACCAGTTCGATCCGGTCCGTCAGCTCGCTCCCGAACGCGTACGGGGGCTGGTGGAACGCCCAGCCGTTCACCCTGAGCAGCAGCCAGACGTCCCCGTTGATCGCGTGGTACTCGCCCTCAACGAGGGAGGGATCGTGAGCGACGATCCGGTTGAGGACGGTCGTTTTCGTCCGATACAGCGCGTCCTTCCGAGCCGAACTGACGTTGCTCCGCGTGACGTCTCCGCGGTCGTACGCGTCGCTCGCCTCGTCGGCGAGTCGTTTGGCGACCTTGTTGATGACGTACAGCGACTCGAGCAGGTCGTCGTCGGGTTCGAGCGGATCCACGGTGTATTCCCCGGTCGCGGACGCAGCCGTGACCGGTCGCCGGTCGGCGGGCCGCGCGGATAGGCGTTTCGTCCGGGCACCACGGCGACGCTGGCGGCGCGCGCTGTGCTGCTCTCCACCCTCGTTCGTCGCGTCCGATACGCCGCTCGTCCGGGTAGATACGTCTCCTCATCCGGATGGATACTTCTATAAGTGCCCGAACCAACTCCCACTCAACGATGGCGTCCGACCACCTCAAACTGTACACGGCGATCTACGTCGCCCTGTTGGTGCTGGCGGCCTCGAAGTTCATCTTCTTCGAGTTCGACCAGTTCTTCACCTACGGGCAAGCGTTCGCCGGGACGATGGTCGCCGCAGCGATCAAGTCCGTCCTCATCGTCGCGTACTTCCAGCACCTCCGGTGGGAGAACCGCTCGCTCACTTACCTGATGAGCCTCGCACTTGCGCTGGCCCTCTTGTTGATGGCTGCCGCGGCGTACTCCATCTCCTAACGCCTCCGGCAGTCCGCGTCCCGGTCCCGGCCTCGACCCCGGCGCGGAACTTTTTGTACTCGGGCGGGAACGTCGATACATGGACTTGCGAGCCGCGACCGCTGACGACGTCGAATCGATCCGCGATGTAGCACTGGCGTCGCTGACCGCCTCATACGGCCACGCCGTCGACGAGGGCGTGTTGGCGGGGGCCGTCGAGAACTGGTACGGCGCGGCCGATGTCGGCGACGACATCGCCGATCCGGACACCGTCTGTCCGGTGGCGGTCGTCGACGGCGGGGTCGTCGCGTTCGCGGAGAGCTACGTGGTGGACCGCCGCGAGCGGGTCGGCGAGATCGACTGGCTCCACGTCCATCCCGACCACCGCGACTCGGGGATCGGCTCCGCCCTGCTCGAACGCGTCGAGGCCGAGCTCCGCGAGCGCGACGTCGACAGCATCGAGGGGAAAGTGCTCGTCGACAACGAGGCCGGAACCGCCTTCTACGAGCGCGAGGGGTACGACCGCTCCGGCGAGCGCGTCGTCGACATCGGCGAGGAGTCCTTCGAGGAGCGGCTCTACCGCAAGCGGATCGGGCAGACCGGGAGCGTCCGCGAGGCGATCTACGAGACGGGCGACGGCGACACCGTCTACGTCGCCTACGACGAGAGCGAGCGCGGGTCTGACGCCCCGTTCTACGCCGCATACGCCGACGAGAGCCACGAAGACCGGTACGGCTACTTCTGTGGCAACTGCGAGAGCGCCGATGTCGCGATCGACACGATGGACGCCGTCGAGTGTCTGAGCTGCGAGAACCGCCGGAAACCGTCGCGGTGGGACGCGGCGTACTGAGCGTGAGCGCGGGGGCCAGGTCCCGAGGCCGGCATCCAGCGGATCGGTTCTAAGCGCGTACCGCCGCCGAGATCGGCGAGACTATCACTGATGGTGTAACCGATAGTAGTCTCGCATCGCACGTATTCAAAGTGAATCTAGGCACTCATACGACTTTTCAATCTTGGGTATAAACGAGTACTGTGGGGATCTCAGTCGAATCCCGAAGCGGAACGGTCCTCACCATTGGCTGGAACGAGGTGACCGGCGCGATAGGGGATTCAGTTACGGTTCTTCCACTCATCGTGGCGATAGCAGCGTTGACCGAACTCTCGCTAGCTGTGATGCTCATTTGGTTCGGAATCTGTCAGATCATCTGGGGACTCTACTACGGTGTGCCGATCTCGGTCGAGCCAATGAAGGCGTTGGCGGCACTCATTATCGCTGGAGCGATTTCCACCGGGGAACTACTCGTCGCTGGCCTTCTGCTTGGACTGATACTGCTCGTCGCTGGCTATACTGGAGCTCTCGAGCGTCTGGGTGACGCGATCGGTTCGCCAGTTGTTCGCGGGGTCCAACTCGGTGTCGCGTTGGTGTTACTGGAAACAGGGGTTCAGCTCGGGTTCGCCGACCCCCGGCTGGCGGTACTCGCCGCGCTGATCGCACTCGGGGTGATTGGACTCGGCTATTGGAATCTGAGCCCGGTGGTGGTCCTCTTGATCGGGGGCGGGATCGCGACGTTCCGGACCGGCCTCCCATCACCGAGACTTCCGACGACCGACGGCATGTTACTCTTTGGCTGGACGGACCTGACGTTCGCCACGGCGGAGGCCGCCGTTGCGCAACTGGCAATGACGCTGGGAAACGCGGCGCTAGCAACGTCGGTGTTGCTCTCGGATTACTTCAAGCGCGACATCTCCGCTGACGAACTCTCGACGAGTATGGGTGTGATGAATCTGTCAGCGATTCCGTTCGGCGCGTTCCCGATGTGTCATGGAAGCGGCGGGGTCGCTGGAAAGTATGCCTTCGGTGCTCGGACGGCCGGGGCAAACGTCATTCTCGGGGTGGGCTACGTGACTGCGGCGGTGCTCGGTGTCGGCCTCGTCGCTGCCTATCCGCTCGCCATGCTGGGGGTGATCCTCGTCGTAATCGCGGTTCAGCTGGGCCGAACGAGTCTCGATCAGACTGATGAGTACGTCTTCGTGATCACTGTCGGGGTAGTTGGCCTGCTGTTCGATCTGGGTGTCGCGTTCGTGGCTGGGCTGATCGGGTATCACGTTTTACAGCGGCGAAAACACACTTGACCGGCGCTCATTGGCAGGATCTCCCGCCCAGTTACTGGAGCGGATCAGTGACTCACGGGCACTGATCGGAATCCACTGCTCACCACGTGTCGTACTCGTCTCCCTACACAACACGACGTGTGAACCCGCCCTCCGTTTCGGCGTCTCAACAGCGCCGGCCACTTATATACGATCGAGCGGGTTCGCTGTCAGCTGGAACCTGCCGCTGTGGAACGGGTCGCGTCCGACGCGTCGTTCCGGTCGCTCGGGGACCGTCCCGCAACCGAACCTCATGCCTCCCCAGCCTCGCAGCGGTCGCTTATAAGCGACCGCTGCATCCCTCGCGCGTGCGACTCGCGCCCTATCAGGGCGCTCGTAGGCACGCGCCGACCGCACCGAGCACGCATATATGTATATGAATATACTATATAAACCTGAGACCGGGATCCGCAGGACCCGAACCCGGATCCACGGCCTCGAATTCGGTCGAGGGAATTAAAATCGATCGGAGGGTTACATTCGATCGGGGATTTATAAGGTGTCCTTCACGCCGAGCACGCGCTCCTCGGCGTCGCGTCCGGGGTCCCACTCGCTCCCGTCGCGGTCGGACTCCCTGTGTTCGGCGACGGTTCGCGCCATCGCCTCGTCGACGGGGGTCGACTCCCAGCCGAGGTCGGCGAGCGCACAGGTGTCGAGCAGGTGCGGGTACTCGCGGTACAACACGAAGTCGTCGGGCGCGAGGTCCCCGGCGGCGAGCGCGTCCTCGCTGGCGGGGACGGCCGTCACCTCGGTGCCGGCGGCGTCGGCGATCGTTTCGAGCGTCTCTTCCAAGGTGAGCGCCCGCCGATCGCCGACGTTGTAGGCGGCCCCCGGCTCGCCGCGCTCGGCGACGATCCGGAGGGCGCTCGCCACGTCCTCGACGTACGCCCGGTGCCAGAGGTTCTGCCCGTCGCCGGGGACCACGACCCGGTCGTGGGTGAGCACGCGGTCGATCCAGTAGTCGAGCCGCTCCGTGTAGTCGTACGGGCCGTAGACGATACACGGGCGGACGGCAGCCGCGTTCACGCCGGCCTCCGCGGCGGCGAACACTTCCCGATCCCCCTCGGCCTTCCGGTTCCCGTAGGTGGCGTGGTCGTCGTCGACCGCCTGCTCCGGCGTACACGGCTCCAGCGGGGTGACGCCCTCGCGTTTGGGGACGTGTTCGGCCGCGTACGACGACCCAGACGAGATGTACACGTAGCCATCGACGTCCGCGAACACGTCGGTCGCGGTCGCGACGTCCGCCGGCTGGTAGGCCACGCAGTCGATCACGATGTCCGGCTCCGCGGCGAGCCGGGCGGTTTCGAGGTCCCGCTCGTTCTTCCGGTCGCCCTCGACGTGGGTCACGCGGTCGTCGTCCGCGAACGGGTCCTCGTGGTTCCCGCGGTTCAGCATCGTCACCTCGTAGCCGTTCGCCAGCAGGTCGGCGACGGTGTGTCGTCCGATGAATCGCGTTCCGCCGATAACGAGCGCCGTGTCTGTCATATCAGATGTCCGGGGAGCAGGGAGGAAAACGTGATCGAACCGGAACCGAGCTCCGCGATCGGGACCCGCGACCGACGCTCGCAGGGAGCGAGTCCACCCGGGTGCGATCGCGACGGCGGCGTTACTCCGCCTCCCGTCGCGACTCGGGGCCCTCCCCGCGCCACCGCCGGTAGAGGAGGTAAGCGATCGCGAACGGGAGGGTCCAGACGGCGACGCCGATGAACCCGTACCAGAGCCCCGTGGCGAGGTCGCCGGCCGCGATACCGAGCATAGTCTCACGGTCGGCGTTTCGGGGACATAAACGCTCCGAGGGACAACTACTCAGTCCCGGGGTTCGTACCCACCGGGCATGAGCGATCTCACCCGACGGCGACCCTGGCTCGCCGTCCTGTTGGCGGTCCTCGTCTCCGGGCTCGGCCACGCCTACTTACGCCGGTGGGGGCGGGCGTTCGGCTGGTACGTGGCGATCACGGCGACGCTCGTCCTCCTCGTCCCGGACGCCGCGATGGAGCAGCTGTTCGCGCGGGAGATCCCCCCGATAGCCGACGTCGCACCCGCGCTCGTGGTCGTCGTCGCCAGCATCCTCGACGCCTACCTCGTCGCGGTCCGCAACAACCGCGAGTACGAGCGACAGCGACGTACGGGGGTGACCGCGGAGGCGAACCGCGAGTCCGACCGACCCGAAGCCGGCGGAACCGGCCGGGCCGGACGCGGTTCGTCGTCCCGTGACGGCTCGACCGGAATCTCGTCGGCTACGGACCCACCAGCAACGGGCCCGCACGTGACGGAGTCTACCCCAGCGGATGCCACCGCGGCGGGTCCGGCCACGGAAGCCGACGACGCACCCCCGACGATCGACTGTCCGCACTGCGGGCGGGAGACGGACGCGGAGATCGACTTCTGTCACTGGTGTACGGAGCCGCTCTCGGCCGACGGCGACGCGGCGGAGTAGCACGGCTCCCGTCGCCGGGCCGTGTCGCGGGGGGAATGGGACTCCGCCGCCGGCATCGTCGATCGCTCCGGTTCCCCGACTCAGTAGTGCTCCTCGACGAACGCGACCACGTCGGCCAGCTCCGCGTCGCCGATGCCGTGGCCGACCGGGTACGTCTCGTAGGTGACCGCCGCACCCACCTCGCGGAGGCGGTCAGCCGCGGACGACGCGCGCGACTCGGGGATCACGCGGTCCCCGGTGCCCGCGCCGATGAACACCGGCTCCTCCGCGATCCCCTCGGGATCGTGATCGGCGTGCGTGTCGGCGAGGTAGCCGTGTAACGCCACCACCCACGCGTAGCGGTCGGGCGCGTCCAGCAACAGCGAGAGGCTCGTGATCGCGCCCTGGCTGAACCCGAGCAACCCGATCCGGCCGGGGTCGATCCCGTAGGCGTCGACCGCGGCGTCGACGCTCTCCGCCACCAGGTCGAGCGCCCGCGTGAAGTCGGCCGTGTGGGGTTGGCTCTGATGGAGTCCGCCGCCGGAGAGGTCGAGCTCGTACCAGGTGTAGCCGCCCTGAAGCGGGTCCGGTGCGCGGAGGCTGACGACGTGGAGGTCGTCGGGGAGCGCCTCGGCGACCGGTAACAGGTCACGCTCGTCCGCCCCACGGCCGTGTAACACGAAGACGGCGGGGGCGTTCTCGGGGTCGTCGGGCGCGACGTGGACGTGTTCGAGAGGGAGCTCGCTCATACCCGTCCGTTCGACGGCTCCCGAGTTGTATCCGTCGGCCGCGGCAGCGACCCGCTCGGTCAGGCCCCCGAAACGAGGTACACCGCTAGCGCGGCGAAGACGATCCCCAGCGCCTTCCGGGCCGTGAACGACTCGCCCAACACGAGGAATCCGATCACCGAGGAGAACACGAGGAACATCGCGAAGATGGGCGTGACCACGCTCACCGGCCCGAGTGCCAGCGATCGGTACAGCGCGAGGATCCCGATCCCGAGGAAGACGCCCGCCGCGAGCACGTGGAGCAGCTTCGGCGACGAGAGATGTGTCGTGAACCCCTGATCCGTGTACCACAGCACGCCGAGCGCCATTCCAACGAGCAGCGTGTTGGAGACGACGACCGCGACGTCGCTCGGGACCGCGTTCGGGCCGGTCGTCGCGACGCGCATCAGAGGGGAGACGAGCGCGTACGCCCCCATCGCGAGGAGGGCGTACGGGAGATAGGTGGCGTCCATGTCCCCGAGTCGGGCGGACCGAACAAGTGCCTACCGAACGCCGACGGGGCTATCGTCCCCGTTCGGGCCGTCGCGGGGATAGTCGTCGCCGGGATTGCCGTTGTCGGGATAGTCCGTCGTCTCCGCACCGCCCCCGACCGTCGGTAACGAGACGGTCACTGTCGTGCCGCACGGTTCCCGTCGCTCAAAGGAGAGGTTACCGCCGACGTGGTCGGTCGCCCACTTCACGATCCACAGTCCGATCCCGCTTCCGTGATCGAGCGGGGTCTCGGTGCCGCGCGCCAACACCTCGTACTCCGCCTCGTCGATGCCGGGCCCGTCGTCGGCGATGACGAGGTCCGCCCAGCCGTCTGCGACGCTCGCGTCGAGCCACACGGACGGCGACTCGGCGTCGTTGTGCCGGATCGCGTTCGAACAGAGGTTCTCGGCGATGACGGTGACGACCGCCGGAACACGAACGTCCGGGAGGTCATCCGCGACCGAAACCCGCGCGTGTGGGTGTTCGTCCGCGAGCTCCGCGGCAACTGACCTGACGGCCTCGTCGAGGGCGATCGGGGACGGCGGGTCCGCCGTCGGACCGAACAGCTCGCTCGCGGTACGTGTCCGCTCGCTGAGCTCGAGAATGCGGGTCGCACTCTCCGTGATGACGCCGAGTGCCCGCTCGTCGGTCGGGTCGCCCGCGAGCACCTCCGCGTAGCCGCAGATGAGGTTGGTCTCGGTTCGCACGTCGTGGCGGAACACCCTGTTGAGGACGTCCAATCGTTGCTGTTGGCCGAGGTAGTCGCCGACGTCGTGGAAGACGACCACCCGGCCTATCGACCGACTGTGGGTGTCAGTCACGTTTCGGACCGTCACCTCGTACGGCCGGCGACCGTCGGCCCCGACGATGACGAGCGGTGAGGGGTCGACTTCGGCGTCCGCCAGCGCGTCGTATCGCGGCACCACTGCGGACGCCGATTCGCCGACCGCCGTTCGGCGCTCGATCTCGAAGACGTCGACGGCACTCTGGTTCAGGTCGACGACGTACCCCTCGGTTCCGACGACGAACGCGGGGTCGTGGAGGTGTTCGAACACGAGCTGCCGGGCACGACGGCGTGGGGCCGGCGCGAGCGCGAGCAGGCGGAACCGGGAGAGCGCGAGGAGGTACGCAACCCCCGAGACGGCGAACGCGAGCGGGGTCGGGTCGAGTCCAGCCACTGGGATCGCGCCGGAGAGGTAGAGGATGCTGCTGGCCCACGGGGCCGCGGTGCCGACGAGGAGCGCGGCGCTCTGCCCGCGGAACGGCCGCGCATCGTCCCTGACGAGCTGGACGATCGGGACGGAGCCGAACAGTCCGAGGAGGTACGTGTAGCCCGCGATCACGTAGTACCACGGACCGGGCTCGACGCGGAGAAACGAACCGACCGGCGACTCCGCGACCGTCGCATCCGCTCGGATCAACCCTCCGGGGTCCCCGGCCGCGACGACGACGAGCGTAGCGAGCGGGACGGCCGCCAGTCCGAGTATCGTCCGCGGCGTCACGTACCGGTCCCGGCCGGTGTACTCCAGCGCGAACAGCAGCCACGCGATCGGGATCGTCACGACCCCGATCCACTGGATATCGTACCAGAGCGCTTTCGCCGCCAGCGTCGGCGTCTCGAGCTCGAACACGAGGAACGTCGTCCACCACACCTGCCCGACGAGCAGCACGGACAGCCACGTCGCGCCCGCCTCGGGCCGCTCGCGCCACGCGAGGATCGCCGCGGCCGTGCCGGTGACGACCGCGGCGAGCAACGCGATGGAAAGCGGGCTCAACGGGATCACTATTTATTCCATACCATATGTACATAAATGAGTTTCTCAAGCCGATCCGACAGCATCGTTCGACTGTGCGAAAAACGTGGATCTGACGACCGTACTGCTGGCACCCGCCGTCGGCCGGCGGGACGCGGTCCCGGGCGGATCGGCCAACCGTCCGTATCCGGATCAGCCGGCCATCCGCACCCCCACGAGGAGCGCGCCCACGAGGAAGTAGCTGCAGTCGGGGGCCACGCCGAGCACGGCGGGGTCGTCGATCCGTCCCGCGAGCGCCGTCACACCGATCGAGACGCCGACGCCGACGAGCAGTGCTCCGGCGACCGGAACCGCGACGAGTCCGGTCACCGCCGCGGCAGTCACGAGCGCCGCGGTGGCGACGTCGACGGCGTAGAGCGCACGGCGGGTCGACACGACGCCGTACACGACCGGGAGGGTGGCGACACCGACCGTGGCGTCGGCTTCCACGTCCCGGACGTTAGGGAGCTCGGTGTCGACGAACGATCGCAACAGGAAGTACCCGAACACGACGGCGACGAGCGGGGCACCACCGGCGACCGCGCCGCTCGCGACCCCGGCAGTGCCGCCCGTCCCGACCGTGGCGATCGACCCGCCGTTCCCACTCGCGAACGCAACGGGAATTACGGTGACCGCGACCGCCCATCCGAACGCGACGAGAAGCGAGTTGAGCACCAACACGTCCTTTACGCGCGGCAACCGGTACCGGAACCCGTCTTCCCGGCCGCCGAGGGGCGGCTCCCCAGCGGCCTCCGCGGTGACCCCGCCGAGGGTGGGGAGCCAGTCGGACGCGTACAGCACCCAGAACACGCCCGGCAACAGCGTGATGACGAGCGCGAACGGCCCGCCGAGCACCGATAACGCGACTGCGATCCCGTACGCCAGGGCGGCGGCGACCATCAGCTGGTCCCCGTAGCGATACGCGAGGATGGCGCGTGTCGGCGTGGACCGAGTGTCCGCGTCAGCGTCGGCGACGTGATCGATAGTGTACACCGCGAACGCGACGAGCGCGACCACGACAGGCGCGGGCGACAACGGCACCCCGAGCAGCACGATGGCGATGAGCGTCTCGACCGCCGCAACCGCCGCGACGAACGGCGCACCCGACGCGTACGCCGCGAGCGACCGGCCGATCCGCCCGGCTCGGGTGCCCGGACCGATCCGCTCTTCAGACGCCGAGCGGGTCGAACGATACAACGATTCGGTGCCGTCGGACGACGCCGACGACGATTCTGAGGTGTCTTCCATGGGTTGGCGGTCGACACCGGGCGCGACGCCGACCGCCTCCGATCGGGAAGAACGGGATATTTATCCGTTCGTCGGGAACTAAATGAAATCTGGGTTAGGTTTGTGTATACCCGGTCGGAACGCTGTCGAAAGCGGGACGTTCCCCCTGTCAGTGGGCGAGGGACACCGTTCGCCCTTCAGTACGCTTTTGAGGTGAGCGACCGACGCGTCGTGTATGGAATCCGCATTCGATCACGTGATGATCCGCGTCGAGGACTTAGCGGAGAGCCTCGACTGGTACGAGACGCACCTGAACTACGAGGAGAAAGGACGCTGGGAGGCGGACACGTTCACGAACGTGTTCCTCGGCCCCGAAGACGTCCACGAGGCGGGCGCGCTCCTCGAGCTCACCTACAACCACGACGGGCGCGCCTACGAGCTGGGAGACGCGTGGGGCCACATCGCGGTCCGCGTCCCCGAGGACGCGCTCCAGGAGTCGTACGACGAGCTGATGGAGGGGGGCGTCGACGACTACCGCGACCCCGAGTCCTGTGGCAACCGCTACGCGTTCGTGAAGGACCCGGACGGCCACGAGATCGAGATCGTCAAACGTGACTACGGCGCGAAGTGGAGCATCGATCACACGATGGTCCGCGTCGAGGACGCCGATGAAGCGCTCGGCTACTGGACCCGCAAGTTCGAGTTCGACGAGACGGGCCGCTGGGAGGCCGACACGTTCGCGAACTACTTCGTCGAGCCCGAGGACGCGCCCCGGGAGGCGATGTCGCTCGAGCTCACCTACAACTACGACGGCCGGACGTACACGATGGGCGACGCGTGGGGCCACCTCGCGCTCGAAGTGGACGACCTCGACGACGCCTGGGAGTGCCTCATGGCGCGTGAGGCCCCCGACTACCGCGATCCGGAGTCGTGCGGGAACCGCTACGCGTTCACGAAGGACCAGGACGGCCACGAGGTCGAACTGGTCACGAGCGACTAGCGGCGTCGCGCGGTCCGCGTTACCCCTCTGATAAAACGAGTGTCGGTGTCTGGTCCCTCCGAAGCACCCCGGCGGCTCCGAAACGCTCTTGTCCGGCTCCGGCGCGTCGTTTGACGGCTACTCCTCGCTGTCGGCGTCGTCGTCTTCCTCCTCAGGGAGGAGATCCCGCTCCGCGAGGATCGTCTCGAGCGCCTCGTCCGAGTGCTCGGCGTAGCGCTCGTCGTCGACCGTGATGGTGGCGACACCGACGCCCTCGGGCGTCAGTTCGCCGTCGTTCGACTGTGCGAGGGTGTCGAGCGCGAGCCCGACCGCCTCGTCCGTGGAGATCCCCTCCTCGTATTCGGCTTCGAGGTAGTCGCGGAGGTCGCTCCGGTCGGAGCCGATCGAGAGCGCCTGCCACTCGTACGGCGTCCCCGAAGGGTCCGTCTCGAACAGGTGCGGCTCACCGTTCTCGATCCCGCCGACGATGAGCGCGACGCCGAACGGGCGCGCGCCGCCGATCTGCGTGTACTGCTGGATGTGGTCCGTGATCGTTTTCGTCAGCGTCTCGATCCCGATCGCCTCGCCGTAGCGCAGGTGGTTCACCTGTGCTTGCTGGCGCGCGAAGTCGATGAGCTGGCGAGCATCGGCGACGTGGCCCGCGCTGGCGACGCCGACGTGGTCGTCGGCCTTGTGGAGCTTCTCGATGCTCGCCGGCTCCATCAGCGGGGAGCGGGCGCGTTTGTCGGCGGCGAGGACGACGCCGTCCTCCGCACGGATCCCGACGCTCGCCGTCCCTCGTTTCACTGCCTCCCGGGCGTACTCGACCTGATAGAGCCTGCCGTCGGGAGAGAAGATGGTGATGCCTCGGTCGTACGCCTGTTGTTGGGATTGGCCCTGCATGATATCACTCGATGTCGGACGCCGTCGCGCCGACGTACCCCGACTCGGTCCGCACGTCGTACGCGTTCTCACGCACGACGGCGGTCCGTTCGGCGTCCCCGAACGCGACGTCTCGCTGTGTCGAACTGCCGGTCGCGCGACCCATATATCTTTCCTCACAGGCACGCACCGTCCCCGAAATCCCCCGAACGCGGATCCCGACCGGGTCACCGTCGACCCCGCTCACGCAAGCGATCGCTGCCCGCGCTTCGTCGACGTGGCCGTGTCGCACGCGGACGACCGCCTCCCCCTCGCCGGCCGAAAACGCAAACGAGAGCAGCTTCAGGCCCGCGTCCGCGCTTCCGGGGTCGCCGAGGAGGTTGCCGGCGGCGTACCACAGCGCCCGCTGGAACGCGCGTCGGTCCACGTCGGCGTCGGGCCACGCCTCGATCCCGAGCGCGAGGTAGCGCCACCGCGGCCGGAGGTGTTTCGGGAGGTGTTTCACGGCTCGACCACCGGTTCGTCGTCGGACGGCACGCGCACCGCCATCACTCCGCCCCCGGTACCTCCTCGCCGGAGCCGATCCGCTCGGCGACGAGGACGCCGACCTGATCGTGGACGCGCTCGGCGACGGTCACCGCGAAGCCGACGTCGGTGAACGCCTCGACGAGGGTGCCGACCGTGGCCGGGTCGTCGACCTCGGGGCTGTAGAACGGCTCCTCGGGGTCCGGCTCGCCGAAGAACATCACGTCGCCGAGGACGATCCGGCGGGCCCCGGCGGCGGCCATCACTCGGATCGCCTCGCGCTTCTCGTCGTCCGAGAGGTGATGGAGCGCGAAGTTCGAGGTGACGATGTCGACGGCGACGCCGCCGAGGTTCGGCTCCCGGAACTCGCCGTACGCGAACTCGACGTTCGTGATCCGCGCCTCGGAGGCCTTGCGCCGCCCCTCCTCCATCATTCCCTCACTGATATCCCGGGCGAGCACTCGGCTCGCGTCGGGCGCGATCGCGAGGGCGATCGCGCCGGTTCCGGCCCCGAGGTCGGCGACTACGTCGTCCGAGCCGGGATCGGCGTAGGAGACGACGAGGTCCGCACAGGCACGGTACTCGTCGCTCTTCGAGTCGTCGTACTCGGTCGCCTTCTCGGAGAACCGCTCGGCGTGCTCCTCAACGCTCCGTTTCATACCGTCCACGTCGGACCCCGGGCGCTATGAAACCCTCGGAGCGTCGCTCGCGGTTCCGCTCGGCGATCCGGCTCCACGAGCGGAGTCCCTCGCGGATCCACTCGGCGTCGAACCCGACGCGCTCGCCGACGGCCACGAGTTCGCGGGGGGCCCGCAGTTCGAGGTGTGACCCAGCGTTCGCGCTGACGACGTAGGGGGTCCCGTAGTAGCACACGATCTCGCGGAGCTTCCGGAGGTCGGCGAGCGCCTGCACCCGCGCGCCGCCGGTCGAGCGGAGGACCGGCCCGAGGTCGAACTCCACGTGGACGTCGTTGTCGCGGGCGGCCTTCGCGAGCACGTGGTTGAACCCGCCGGACGCCGCGTTCGGCCGAGCGAGGACATCGACCCGGGGCTCCTCGACCGCGTATCGGTTCAGCCCGTCGTCGCCGCCGGCGACACAGACGACCGTGTGGTCCGGACGGTAGTTCCCGATCGCGCCGGACGCCCGACCGGGGTCGGTGGCGTCGATCTCGACCGCGTCGACGATGTCGATCCCGTACTCGGCCGCGACGGCGGCGGCCGAACCGCGTTCTTCGTCTGCATCGGTCGCCGGTGCGTCGGCAGTCGCCTCGTCACCGGTCGCCGGTGCGTCGCCGGTCGCCTCGTCGCCGGTCGAGCCATCGCCAGCCAAATCGTCGCCAATCGAGCCGTCGCCGGCGGGTCCGTCCGCTAACGCCTCCCGCGTGCGGACGACGAGCCCGTCGTACCCGTACCGCGCCGCCGTGGCGGCGTGGCGCGCGACGGTCGCGTCGCCGTCGGGATATGCGTGGACCGCCTCGTACATACGCCTCCATTCTCGCCGAGACGGTATCGGCGTTGCGCTTTCGGCGGCGGCCGCGGCGGGAACGGGGCACACGGACCGTCAAGACCGCACTTATAAGAGGCCGCCAGCGCGGCCGGTATACCACGTCGCCAGACCGGCCGCTATAACACGTCGCCGATCCGGACCGGCTCGCCGTCCAGTTCAGGGTCCGTCGCGACGATCTGGATGACCTCGTGGTCCGTCACGTCGCGGTACCCCTTTCCGGTGGCCTCCTCGATCAGGCTCTTTTCCAGCTCGAACTCGGTGCCCTCGTAAACGACGTCGACGCCGTCCTCGTTGAAGGTTAACTCCGTGCTCATAGGAGGCGATAACCAGGCGGGCGATAAAAGGGGCGTGACACGGCTGCGGACCGGATCCGGGGAGTCAATGCGGCCGCGGCGTCCGGATCCGCCTGGCCGTCCCAACCGTCCGGGTCGCTCGCGCTACTCCTCGTCTCCGTCCTTCATCTCCGCGAGGCGGCCGACCAGCTCGTCGGTGTCGGCGTCACCCTCTACGGAGACGTCGCCGTCGTGGTCGTGTTCGTGGACGTTCACCGCGCCGTCCTCGTCGGTGTCCACGTCCTGTTTCCCCTGTTCGCTTTCGTCGTACGATCCGAATCCCATATCGGGACGTTCCGGCCCCCGGTTGAAAAGAACGGTGACCGCCACGCGCTTCGGGAGGGACTCACACGCGCCGGCGGTTCGGGCCGACCGACTCGGCCGATCCGTTCGGCGGCGTCCGGGCCGATCCGGTTCCGTCGAGTCCGACGCGCGTCCGACGCCCCATATCGTTTATATCTCCCGGGGGATTGCGTTCGGGTGTGTCATTACGCGGGGGCGGTCCGATAGACGAGCTCGCGGTCCCCTCGGGGACCACCGTCGAGGAGCACGACGTCGTCGTCGACGGCGACGTGCTCGTCGGCGGCCAGTCGACCGTCGAGTTCGGGCTCCGCGGCCGCAACGTCGCGATCGGCGAGCGAGTCGAGGTCGGCGACGACATCGAGGCGGACGGCGATTGCCGGCTCGACACGTGGTGTACCGTCGACGGCAACGTGCTCGTCGGCGAGGACGCGTACCTCGGCGAACGCGTCACCGTCACGGGGCGACTGATGGTCTCCGGCGACCTCGACATCGGTGACGACGTGAACATCGAAGAGGGGTTCGAGGCGAACGGTTGGATCGTCATCCGGAACCCGGTCCCCACGCTCGTGTTCTACTTCATCGTGCTCTCGCAGCTGCTGCGGGCGGGCGAAACCGACGCCGCCGACGAGCTCGCGGAGGCGCTCGCCGACGGCGACGACGTCCGGGAACCGCTGTTGATCCCGCGGGGCGCGGAGGTATCAGACGACGCGTGGCGCGTCTCCACGCCCGCCAGCGTCGGCGACGACTGCCGGATCCACGGGAACCTGCGTGCCGAGTCGATCACGGTCGGCGAGCGCAACGAGGTCTTCGGCTCGCTCCGCGCCCGTGAGGGCGTCACCGTCGGTGCGGATACCACGATCCACGGCGACGTGACGACCCGTGGCGGGACGGTAACGGTACGGGCCGGCGCGCGGATCCTCGGGGACGTCTCCGCCGGCGACCTCGTCGTCTACGACGGCGCGGAGATCGACGGGACCCTCCGCGCCCGTGGCGAGATGAAACTCATTCAGTCGGTTCCGGAGGAAGACGAAACGGGATCCGGAGCGGAGGACGGGACGGAAACCGACTCCGAACCCGAGCTAGCGGATGAACGAGAGGAGGAGGCCGAATCGACGGGGCCCGAGGACGGAGACGAGCCTCAAAGCGAAGGCGAGGAAGCCGAATCCGAAGGCGAGGAAGCCGAATCCGAAGGCGAGGAAGCCGAATCCGAAGGCGAGGAAGCCGAATCCGAAGGCGAGGAAGCCGAATCCGAAGGCGAGGAAGCCGAAGACGGGGTGGCCCCCGACACCGACGAAGACGGGTCGACACAACCCGATGCCGACACCGCCACCGAGGCCGACACGGAGGACACGACCACCGGAGCCGGCGTGACGACCGAGGCCGAGGAGTCGGACGCGGCGGTCGGGGACGTGCCGAACGAGCCGCAGTGAGTTCAGCGCCGACCGAGTGAGCCGTCGAGCGTGGCGGGGAACACCGCCTCGTCGAGCCGTTCACACACCGTGTCCGCGAGCGTTCGCAGGTTCTCCGTGTCCTCGCGGTTGTACGACACCAGCGTGTCGAGCGCGTCCTCGTCACCGCGTTCGTACTCGTGCCACAGTCGAACCGCGTCACGTCCGGAGAGGTCCCGCCGGTCGCGGCCGATCCCGAGCTCCCGCTCGATCGGTTTCAGCCCGCCGGAGAGTCCGATCCGCTTACACGGGTACATGAGGTCGAGGTGCGGCGTGTCGACGTCGATCCCGAAGGCGGTCTCCAAGAACGGGACGTCGAACCGCGCGCCGTTGAACGTCGCCAGCAGGTCCGCCTCGCGGAACTGCCGTTCGAGCCGGCGATCGGTGAGGTCGTCGCCGGCGACGAGCGTCGTCGTCTCGCCGTCTTGATGGAAGCTGACGGTGGTGACTCGATCCCGGCGCTCGTCGAGCCCCGTCGTCTCGATGTCGAAGAAACACGTCGTGTCGCGGAACTCCTCGTAGAGCCGCCAGCGCTCGCTGCTCGGGAACTGCCGGTCGAAGTACGGGGCGTCGCGGTCGTCGAGGTGTGCCCGCGCGTCCGCGATGAACGACTCGATCCGGTCGGCGGTGGTCGTCCCGACTCCCGCCACGTCGACACCGCGGTCGAACTCGTCCCACGTGTGGACCCCCTGCTCCCAGAGGCGGCGCTCGGTCCGTTCGCCGACCCCCTCGACCGGGATGAAACTGTTCTCGATACGCATGTCCGGTGTGGGGCGACGGGCGGGCAAAAACCCCGCGGAGGTGACTTCTCCCTCACTCGATCCCAATGGTGTCCGTGGCGGAGCGCGTCGGGCGACCCCTCACAACAGCCGTCTGAGCTCGCCGAGCGGGGGGAACCGGAGCGCGTCGTCCGTCCCAGCGTCGTACACGACCGGTTCCAGCCGGTCCACGTCGTCGACGAGCGGGGTGTCGAGCTCGCTCGCGCGCCAGTCGGTAACCTCGACGCCGGGGGCCAACCGCGTGAACGCGGGGAGACAGAGAACGTCGCCGTCGCGGTCGCTATCGGCGTTGCCGTCGCCGTCGTGGTTTCCGTCGCCATTGCTCCCCTCGCCGTAGAGGAAACAGGGTCGGCGGTCCCCCTCGATCCCGATCGTCGGGTGAAGGTGCCCGAACACGTACAGGTCGGCCTCGTTGCCCGGCGGTTCGTGGCCGTGCGTGACTACGCACCGACCGAAGTCGCCGTCGGCGGCGACGACGAGCTCGTCGTGAAGCGGGCCGTCCCACGCGCCGGACAGCGCGGTGTCGTGATTGCCGGCGACGAGTTCGAGGTCGGCCCCTGCCCGTCGGCACGCGTCGTGGAGTCGGTCGAGCGTCTCCCGACTCCGGGCTGTGACCCGGTCGAAGGTGTGGACGACGTCGCCGGCGACGACGACCGTCCCCGGATCGAACCGCGAGAGGGCGGCCGCGAGCCGGTCGCCGAGGTCCTCGCCCTCGCCGAGCGGGAGCGACACGTCCGAGGCCTCGTCGCGACCGACGTGGAGGTCCGCGAGCACCAAGGTGTCGGCGTGGGCGAGATACGCCGCCCGCCCGTGGAACGCGATCCCAGGAACGACTCGGTCACCGGTCACCGTCGGACCCCGGTCTCGGATTCCGGGGGACCACCGTACTCACCCGCCGCGTTGCCCTCGGCGTAGTCGCTTGCGGTTGCGTACGCCTTCTGGACGCGTTTGAACGCCGCCCGGTCGCCGCCCCGATCGGGGTGGGTCTCCTTGACGCGCTCGCGATACGCTCGCTTCACGTCCGCGGCGTCCGCGTCGGCCGACAGGCCGAGCTCCGAGAACGCGGCGTCGACGCCGTCGGATCGGTCGGGGCGCTCCCGGAACCCCGCTCGGCGACCGGCCCGGTCGGCGCCGGAGCCCCACGACGGCTCCTCGACGTCGAACGGGAGCCTGCGGCCGAGCCCCCGACCGGGCATCTCGTGTTCACAGAGGATCGCGTACACGCCCTCGCCGTCGAGTCGGAAGTAGTCGTGTGCATCGAACGTGACCGCGACGTCGCGTTCGGGGAGATAGAAGGGAACGGTGACGCCGCCGATCGGGTGGTCCTCCTGGAACTGCTCGCCGATCGCAGTCAGGTACGCGCGGATCTCGGCGTGGCGGCGTTCGTCGCCGGCGGAGTCGGAACGGGCCCCAGTGCCGTGATCGGGCGTCGGGGCGAGGCGGCTCCCGGCGTAGAAGACGAGCGCGACCCCGACGGATGCGACGATCCCGAGCGCCGCCCCGAGGAGGATCCACGGCGGAACGACGGTGATTCCCTCGGCGACCACGACCGTGGTTACGGCTCCGTCCGTATCAACCTCACGTCGGGATCGAACCCTGGGAGCGGGCGGTGCGCGGCGGCGACGTGTTGACGGTACTGGGCGGTGTGCGGCGGCGACGTGTTGACGGTACTGGGCGGTGCGCGGCGGCGACGTGTTCCCCTACCGGGTGATACGCGGTGGGAAGCGAGGATGGGATCGGAGAAACCGAGTCAGTCGCGCGGTTAGATCATCCCCTTCGCTTCGAGGCCCTCCATCACGTCGTCGACGAGGGACTCGACGTCGTCGTAGGGGAACTCCTGTTCGCTGCCGAGTTTGGCGGCGAGCTCCATGGCAGTGAGGCTCACGTCGCCGGCCTCGAACTTCGTGCCCGGCCCGTTCGGGAGCGCCGGCACGAGGTCCATCTGGTTCTCGACCGGGTAGTCGGCCCCACCGAACGCGTCCATGAACTGTTCGCGGAGTTCCGCTTTGACATCTGCCATGCTCTCATGTGCCCGGAGCCCCCGCAAAAGCGTTGCGGAACCACAATAAACTTGTTTATGGTTTGGTTTGCGAGCGCGAGAGACAGCGGCGGCCGGTGCCGGATCCTGCGGTACTTTGAGCCTGGGGCGGCCAGCTGCGTGTATGTCGTTCGAGTTCGATTACGACCTGCTGTGTGAGCTGACGGAGGCCCGCGGGGTTCCCGGGTACGAAGACGCCGTCCGCGAGATCGTTCGCCGGGAGTTCGACGATCGTGTCGACCGCGTCCGAACGGACGCGATGGGGAACGTCGTCGGGACGATCGAGGGCGACTCGGACTACTCAGTCGCCATCGCCGCCCACATGGACGAGATCGGGTTCATGGTCCGGCATATCACCGACGAGGGGTTCGTCCAGGTCGACCCGCTCGGCGGATTCGACGCTCGTGTGCTCCGCGCACAGCGAGTGACCGTCCACGGCGAGGAGGATCTCACCGGCGTGATCGGTTCCGTCCCGCCGCACACCCTGACGGAGGAGCAACAGGAGAAGGACGACGAGGTGTCCGACGTGTTCATCGACCTCGGTCGCGAGAGCGACGAAGTCGACGACCTCGTGAGCGTCGGCGACCTCGTCACCCTCGACCAGACGACGACGCGGATGGGCGACCGCGTGACCGGTAAGGCGCTCGACGACCGCGTTTGCCTGTTCGCGATGCTGGAGGCCGCCGCGCGGATCGACGACCCCGAGGTGACGCTCCACTTCGCGGCGACCGTGCAGGAGGAGGTCGGCCTGCGCGGCGCGCGAGCGCTCGGCGTCGACATCGACCCGGACCTCGCGGTCGCGCTCGACGTCACGGTCGCCAACGACGTCCCGCAGATCGGCGAGGAGGCGGACGCCGTGACGGACCTCGGCGCGGGGACGGCGATCAAGCTCAAGGACTCCTCGGTGATCACCAGCCCGAAGGTCCACGGTCGACTCACCGACGTGGCCGAGGCCGAGGGTATCGAGCACCAACACGAGGTGTTGCCCGCGGGCGGCACCGACACCGCCGGCTTCCAGAACACCCACGGCGCGAAACCCGTCGGCGCGATCTCGATCCCGACGCGGTACCTCCACACCGTCACCGAGACCGCCGACGGCGACGACATCGCGGCGACGATCGACCTGTTGACCGCGTTCCTGGAGTCGGAGACGGGGGAGCACGACTACACCCTATAAATACGCGCTGCCGGGAGGGGGCCTGTCGAAGTGGCGTCCGCCACAGACCAAACTCGTTTTAAGCGTCGGTGTCGAACCGGGACCCAAGGTAGATATCCATGGAAATGCCACGTCGTTTCAACACGTACTGCCCTCACTGTGACTCCCACCAGGAGCACGAGGTCGAGAAGGTTCGATCGGGTCGGGCAACCGGAATGAAACGCGACGCACGCCAGCAGCGTCGTGCGCTCGCGACGATCGGCAACGCCGGCGGGTACTCGAAGGTTCCCGGTGGCGACAAGCCGACGAAGAAGACCCACCTGAACTACCGCTGCAGCGACTGCGGCAAGGCCCACATGCGCGAGGGCTGGCGCGCGGGCCGACTCACGTTCCAGGAGTAACATGGCGGGAAGCTTCTACCTCCTGGCGTGTGACGAATGCGGAAACGAACAGGTCGTCTTCGGCAAGGCCGCTTCCACGGTGTCGTGTGCCGTCTGTGGCGCGACGCTCGCGACCCCGACCGGCGGGGAGGCCGAGCTGCACGGCGAGATCGTCGAAACCGTTGAGGCACGGTAACCGCCTCGCCATCTCGATATGAAGTACAGCGGCTGGCCCGAACCCGGGGAGCTCGTGGTCGGCGAGGTCGACGAGATCGCCGACTTCGGCGTGTTCGTCGATCTCGACCAGTACGAGGAGAAACGCGGCCTCTGCCACATCAGCGAGGTCGCCTCCGGCTGGATCAAGAACGTCCGTGACCACGTCCGCGAGGGACAGACGGTCGTCGCCAAGGTGCTGGAGGTCGACGAGTCCTCCAACCAGATCGACCTGTCGATCAAGGACGTCAACGAGCACCAGCGCAAAGAGACGATACAGGACTGGAAGAACGAGCGAAAGGCCGACAACTGGATGCTCATCGCCCTCGGCGAGGACGTCGCCGACGAGCAGTACACCGAGGTGGCCAACGCGCTCCTCGTCGAGTACGAGTCGTTGTACGACGCCTTCGAGGCGGCCGCGATCCGCGGCGAGGAGGCCCTCGAAGACGTTGCGATCGACGAGGACGCGGTCGAGGCGGTCGTCGCCGCGGCCCGCGACAACGTCTCAGTCCCCTACGTCGACGTCACCGGCTACGTCGACCTCGAATCACCGGCACCGGACGGCGTCGACGACGTGAAAGCTGCCCTCGATGCGGCGGAGGGGAACGGCGAGATCCCCGACGGCGTCGAGCTCGAGGTGGGGTACGTCGGCTCCCCGGAGTACCGGATCAAGGTCCGCGCGCCCGACTACAAGACGGCCGAAGACCAGCTCGAGGCGGCCGCGGGGCGCGCCCGCGAGTCGATCGAGGCGGCCGGTGGTGCCGGCGAGTTCCATCGCGAGCGCCGCGAAGACGACGAGTAACCCCCCGATATCCGGTTCCTTCTACACCCCGAACCACGCACCGTCCCCGCCAATGCACTCCGACATCCGCGTCTGTTCGAACTGGGAACACGCCCACGAGCGTCCGGTGTACACGCTCGGCGATCGCTGTCCGAAGTGTGACGCACCCGCCGAGAACAGCGCTCCACCCCCGTTCGACCCCACCGACCGGTACGGCGAGTATCGGCGGCGAGCGCGCCCCGACGGCCCGGATTGACGCTGTCGGGCACTAGGGGAGTGCGGGAGCCGACCGAGGCCGTCGAGGACGCCCGAATAGCCACCCTCTTGTGACCGCCGCCCGTCCGAACTCGGTATGGAGGACATCGAGATCGACGAGGTGGCGACACCGGAGCTCGACGACCCGGTGCTGATAGAGGGGCTTCCGGGCGTCGGCCACGTGGGGAAGCTCGCAGCCGAACACCTGCTCGAGGAGTTCGACAGCGAGCTCGTTCGGCGGGTGTACGCGACGGAGTTCCCGCCACAGGTGAGCGTCGACGGCGAAGACGGGGTCGCGTCGCTGACCTGCGCGGAGTTCCACACGGTCGAAATCGACGAGGGACCGGACCTGCTCGTGCTCACGGGCGATCATCAGGCGGGATCGAACGAGGGACACTACCGGCTCACCTCGACGTTCCTCGACATCGCGGATTCGTTCGGTGCGGAGCGGGCGTTCGCGCTCGGGGGCGTTCCGACGGGCGAGCTCGTCGAGGAGTACACGGTGCTCGGCGCGGTCTCGGCGGCCGAACTCGCGGACGACCTCCGGGAGGCGGGCGTCGAATTCCGACCCGACGAGCCGGCCGGCGGGATCGTCGGCGTGTCGGGGCTCATTCTCGGATTGGGCGGGCGTCGCGGGTTCGAGTCGGCGTGTCTGATGGGGGAGACGAGCGGCTACCTCGTGGACCCGAAGAGTGCGCAGGCGGTGTTAGAGGTACTCGAAGCCCGACTCGGCTTCGAGATCGATTACGCCTCCTTGGAAGACCGAGCGGAGGAGATGGAGGAGGTCGTCGGCAAGATCCAGGAGATGCAGGAGGGTCCCGCGCTCCCCGACGACGACCTCCGGTACATCGGCTGAACCGGATGGCGATCCCGGGGGCCGTCGGCCGAACGGCACGACGGCCCACGGTTCCGGCAGACCTAAACGCTGTCCCTGATCATCGTTCGTGTATGACCGAGGTACGCGTCGCCGGAGTCGGGCTCACGCGGTTCGGCAGCCACCCCGAGCGCACGGGACGGGACCTGTTCGCGGAGGCGGCCGCGAGCGCGTTCATGGATGCCGGCGTCGATCCCGACGCGGTCGACGAGCTCAACTACGGGAACTTCATGGGAGCGCTCACCGAGCACCAGGGCCATCAGGCCCCGCTGATGGCGGAGGCCGCCGGACTCGCCTGTCCGGCGACACGGTACGAGGAGGCGTGTGCCTCCGCGGGCGTCGCGGTCCGGGAGGCGGTCAGAACCGTCCGATCCGGCGAGGCGGACGTCGTCCTCGCCGGCGGGATGGAGCGGATGACACACCTCGACACCGACGGGGCCACCGAGGGGCTCGCCATCGCGGCCGACGACCTCTTCGAGGTTCGCGCCGGGATGACGTTCCCCGGAGCGTACGCGCTGATGGCGCGCGCGTACTTCGAGGCGTACGGCGGGAGCCGCGAGGACCTCGCACACGTGGCGGCGAAGAACCACGCGAACGCCGTCCCGAACGAGTACGCGCAGTACCGCCGCGAGGTGTCCGTTGAGGAGGCGCTCGACTCGCCGCCGGTCGCCTCGCCGCTCCACCTCTACGACGCCTGTCCCATCACCGACGGCGCGAGCGCGCTCGTGATCGTCTCCGCCGACTACGCCGACGAACACGACCTCGACGCGCCGGTCGCAGTGACCGGATCGGGACAGGGAGCGGACCGGATGACGCTGGCGGACCGCGACCACCTCGCGCGGACGCCCGCGGCGACCGACGCCGCGACGGCCGCCTACGACGACGCCGGCGTCCGCTCCGACGACGTGGACGTCGCGGAGGTCCACGACTGTTTCACCATCGCGGAGGTGCTCGCGATCGAGTCGCTGGGGTTCGCGGACATTGGTGAGGGTATCACGGCGGCTCGCGACGGGCTCACGACCGCCGACGGCGATCTCCCCGTGAACCTCTCGGGCGGGCTGAAAGCGAAGGGGCACCCGGTCGGCGCGACCGGCGGATCTCAGATCGCGGAGCTGACCCGGTTGCTCCGGGGCGGCCACCCGAACAGCGACCGGGTGCCGGACGCCGAGGTCGGGGTCGCACACAACGCCGGCGGGACGGTCGCCAGCGCCGTCGTACACGTGCTGGAGGTGGCGGAATGAGCGACGGTGCAGACGACGGGGCGAGTCCCGGCGGCAAGGGTGACGGGGCGGGTAGCGACGGGGGAAGTGACGGCAGGGCGGGTAGCGACGGAGCGAGTGACGGCGGGGCGGGTGACGGAGTGTCCACCCCCCGGAACGCCGGCTACGACGAGTGGCTCGACGCGCTCGGTGACGGCGAGGGGTACGCGCTCGTCTGCCCGGCCGGCCACGGGTCGGTCCCGCCGCGGCGGCTCTGTCCGGAGTGCGGGTCGACGACGCTCACGGAAGCGCCGTTGCCGGCGGTCGGCACCGTCGAGACGGCGACCGTAGTGCACGTCCCGCCGCCGCGGTTCGCGGACGACGCGCCGTACGTCACGGCTATCGCCGCGTTCGGCCCGGTCCGACTGACCGGCGTTCTCAAGGGAGTCGCGGTCGACGACGATGCGGATGATAGCGAGGGCGGCGAGGACGACGGGAATTCACCCCTCGTCGGGTTATCGGTGGAACCGGGCGTCGAGACGCGTTCGACCGACGGCGGGGCGGTGGTCGCGTTCCGACCGGTCGACGAGGGAGTGTGAGCCTTCCCACGGGCTACGCGCTGCGGGAGTCGACCCCCTCGGTCGCGGCGTTCATCCGACTCAGGCGGGCGGCCGGGATGGCCGACCGGTCCCGCGAGGCGGTCGCACGGGGGCTCCCGAACACGACGTACGGGGTCCACGTCGTCGAGGTCGGCAGGGGGGATCCGGGCGACGAGCCGGTAGGCATGGCGCGGATCGTCGGGGACGGCGGCAGCGTCTTCCACGTCTCGGATATGGCCGTCGCGGACGCACATCAGGGCCGGGGGATCGGGACGGCGATGATGGACGCACTGGTGGCGTGGCTTCGGGGGAACGCGCCGGACGGCGGGTACGTCAACCTGCTCGCGGACGTGGACGGGTTCTACGAGCGGTGGGGGTTCGAGGAGTCCGCACCGGCGTCGAAGGGGATGTGGGTGCGGACGGAGGCGCTGTCCGAGCGGTGACGCCGCGGCCGGGTCGGGAGAGTTATGCCGGCGGGGGCCGACGCACGATCCGTGCAGAAGACGGTACTCATCACCGGGTGTTCCTCGGGCATCGGTCGCGCGACGGCACACGCGTTCAACGACGAGGGGTGGACGACGTACGCCACCGCGCGGAACCCCGCCGACGTCGAGGCGCTCGGCGAGGCCGGGTGTGAGATCGCGACGCTCGACGTGACGGAGCAAGAAGACGTCGACCGTGTCGTCGAGCGGATCCTCGACGAGGAGGGGGCGATCGACGCGGTAGTGAACAACGCCGGATACGGGCAGTTCGGGCCGATAGAGGACGTCACCACGGAACGGGTCCACCACCAGTTCGACGTCAACGTGTACGGCCCACACCGGCTGATCCGGGCGGTGTTGCCGGCGATGCGCCGCGAGCGGGAGGGGACGATCCTCAACGTCTCCTCGGTCGCGGGGCGAGTGGCGTTCCCCGGCGGGGGCGTCTACGCCGGCTCGAAGTTCGCCGTCGAAGCGATGTCCGACGCCCTCCGAAACGAGGTCCGTGACCACGGGATCGACGTCGTCGTCGTCGAGCCGGGGCCGGTGAAAACGAACTTCTCGAAGCGGGTGGCGCGCGAGGCCGACCCCGAGGAGGCCGAGGGGATCGAACGCTCCGGCGCGTACGACGAGTTCTACGCGCTGTTCGAGGACACCCAAGCGATCGGCGGCGACGGCCCCGGGTCGGTCGAACCGACGCTCGTGGCCGAGGAGATCCTGAACGCCGCAAGCGCGACGAAACCCCCCGCCCGTGTCCAACCGGGTACGGTCGCGCGGGTCGGCGTCCTCGCCCGACACCTCCCAGACGCTCTCCGCGACAAGGGGTTCGACCTGATCCGGAAGTTCACGTCGTAGAGTCGGTCGGCCCCGATTCTGGCCCGACAACCGGCTCGGTTCCGAATTTATTGAGGCCCGACCCGTAATATTTGTTGACTGACTCACAAAAGAAATAAGTGTGTGAGAAAGTAGCACGAGTCATGTCAGAATCTGGCATGTCATTCAGTCGTCGTGACGTGATACTGACGACCGCCGGCGGGGTCAGTGTGGCCGGATTGAGCGGCAACGCCGCCGCGACTGACCGTGTCGAGGTCAACGTCGGGTTCGACAACGCGGCGGGACAGGCCGCGGCGACGAACGCCGCGACGGAGGTCAAACGGCAGTTCGCCTTCGACGCGATGACGATCCGCCTGCCGCTGGAGGCCGCGGAGAACCTCGCCGGAAACCCGAACGTCCGGTACGTCGAGGAGAACGGGACGATGCGCGCTCTCGATCAGACCACGCCGTACGGGGTCGAGATCACCGATGCCGACGTCGCCATCGACGACGGGAACACGGGCGACGGCGTGAGCATCGCCGTTCTCGACACGGGGATCGACGCCCAACACGAGACGCTGGAAGAGAACCTCGGTGAGGGGTGGGCGACGGACGACGCCGCCTGTACGACCGATTGCGGCGGCGGGCCGTTCGGCGGCGGGAACGATATCGACGAGTGTCTCGAGGAGTGGGACGACGACAACGACCACGGGACCCACTGTGCGGGGACGGCTGCCGCCGCGGACAACGGTGCGGGGGTACTCGGCGTCGCTCCCGACGCGACCCTTCACGCGGTGAAAGTGCTCCAGTGTGACGGGAGCGGGTCGTTCGACGACATCGCCGCGGGTATCGAGTGGTCGGCGGACCAGGGCCACGACGTCCAAAGTATGAGCCTGGGTGCCGACAGCGACTCCGACGTCGTCTCCGACGCGCTGGAGTACGCCGCCGACAAGGGCGTCGTGATGGTCGCGGCCGCGGGAAACAGCGGCCCCTGTACCGACTGTGTCGGCTTCCCGGCGCGACATCCGGAAGTGATCGCCGTCTCCGCGACCGACGAGAACGACGACCTCGCCGACTTCTCGTCGACCGGCCCCGAGGTCGAGCTCGCAGCGCCGGGCGTCGACACCCTGTCGACGATCCCCCGCGACGACTACGACGAGTTCTCCGGCACGTCGATGGCGTGTCCGCACGTGTCGGGCGCGGCGGCCACCCTGATCGCGGACGGAACCACGGACCGCGAGGCAGTCCGCGCGGAGCTGAAGGAGGCCGCCGATGACATCGATCTCGAGGAGAACGAGCAGGGTGATGGACGCCTGAACGTCGCCGCGGCGGTCGACTCGGACGACGATGACGATGACGAAGACGACGATGACGGAGAGGAAGCGGAGTCCGTCTCAGTCGTCACCGGCGATGCGACCGAGGTCGGCGAGACGACGGCCACGCTTACCGGCGAGGTCACGGAGCTCGACGGCGTAGACGACGCGGACATCGGGTTCGAGTACGGCGAGAGCGGCGGCGACCTCCCGAACGCCGTCGACGCCGGCACCGTCTCGGACGCCGACGCGTTCGACGCGACCGTCGACGGCCTCGACGCCGACACGGAGTACGAGTTCCGTGCCGTGGCGGAAACCCCGGAGGACGACGACGAGGGTGCCGTCCTCGCGTTCACGACCGACGAGGAGGAGGACGATGGCGGCGACAGCGCCCCGGTTATCGACGGGTTCGACGTCACCGACGACAGCAACCCCCAATGGACGCGTCACACGGTCGACTGGGCCGTCTCCGACGAGGACGGTGGCCTCGACTCCGTGACGAGCGAGCAGTTGGAGGGTGGCACCGTCGTCGACAGCGTCACCTCGAATGTGAGCGGCGACTCGGCCGACGGGAGTCACGACCTGGAGAGTCGGGGCACATCGGTCGACGAGGTTCGCCTCACGGTGACCGACGACGCCGGTACCGAGACTACCGAAACACAGGGCGTCTGAGACGGCCGATCTCGATCGGCCAGAGATCTGTGTCGACCGAGCAGGTCGACATCGGCGATCAGCGGTCGACGTCGGTAACCGCGAACGGGCTCTCCCCTTCTCGCCACTCCCAGCCGGGGAGCCGCGTTTGGAACCCGGCAGCGAGTGCGGCGTCGAGGTCGTCGACCCCGGCGTTCCCCGCGCCCGACGCGGTCGCGTCCTCGTCGACGTGGACGTCGGCGAAGTGGAACGTCGCCTGCGCTAACAGCGAGAGCGGTCGACCACCGGCGATCGTGGCGGCGAGCTCCCGGCCCAGCACCTCGTCGACGACGAACCCAGGGTAGTCGCCCTCGACATCCAGCTCGCGGAGGATGGCGCTGTACCCGGCAACGTTGACGGCGACCTCGCCGTCGGCGAAGACGGTGTCGACCTCACGGCGGTACGTGTCGGCGTCGATCCGGTCGACGTCGGTATCGAACAGCTCGCCCAATCGGTCGCGGGTGTCGTTGAGGATCGGGACGACGACGGGGGCACGATCGCGGATCCAGTCGTACTCGTCTCGGACGCTCTCGGTCGTCACGCGCATGGGATCCGTGGGAACGCCGGCCGGTATCGGTGTTGCGGAACACTGTCGGGAGGGAGACGAGTGACGGCGTGACATCCCTCCGTTTGCGAAGGCTTTTATAACGAAGGGAATGTAGTTGCTCACAAGCGGGTTTTCGCTGGCTGTTCCCGCACGGTACGCTACGGACAGTGCTTCCACTATGTCTACCGCTACCACGGTCGAGCGATCGACGACGCCTCGTGTGTCGTCGACCGACGAAACGACCCGGCGGCGGTGGCGAACCCGACGGCCCGCAGTGAGCTATGAGCCAAGTCGATACGCAACTCGAGAATCTGAAGTCAACGATAGAACAGGAAGTTCCGGACGACGTGAGCGTCACGGACGTGAAATACGAGGGGCCGGAGCTGGTCGTGTACACTCGCGACCCGAAGCGGTTCGCCGGTGACGGCGAACTGATCCGGCGGCTCGCCTCCAAACTCCGAAAACGGATCACGGTCCGCCCCGACCCGAGCGCCCTCTCACCACCCGATCAGGCGGAGTCGACGGTCCGTGAGGTCATCCCCGAGGACGCCGGCGTCACGTCGCTGGACTTTCACGAGGATACCGGAGAAGTCGTGATCGAGGCCGAGAAACCTGGAATGGTGATCGGCCGGCGCGGCTCCACGCTCCGTGAGATCACGAAGGAGGTCGGGTGGACGCCCGAGGTCGTCCGGACGCCGCCGATCGAGTCCTCCACCGTCTCGAACGTGCGGAGCTTCTTGAAGAACGAGCGCGAGGAGCGTCGCGACGTCCTCGAACGGGTCGGGAGACAGATCCACCGCGAGGAGATGTCCGACGACGAGTGGGTCCGGATCACGACGCTCGGCTGCTGTCGCGAGGTCGGCCGGGCCGCGTTCATTCTCAACACGCCCGAGACACGCATCCTCATCGACTGTGGCGACAAACCCGGTGCCGAAGGAGAGGTTCCGTACCTCCAGGTGCCGGAGGCGCTGGGTGCCGGCGCACAGAACATCGACGCCGTCGTATTGACTCACGCCCACCTCGACCACTCCGCGCTGTTGCCGTTGCTGTTTAAATACGGCTACGATGGCCCGATCTACACGACCGAGCCGACTCGTGACCTGATGGGGCTGCTCACGTTGGACTACCTCGACGTGGCGGCGAAGGAGGGACGCACCCCGCCGTACGAGTCCGCACAGGTACGGGAGGCGATCAAACACACCATCCCGCTGGAGTACGGCGACGTCACCGACGTCGCGCCGGACGTGAAGCTCACCTTCCACAACGCGGGCCACATCCTCGGGAGTGCCGTCACCCACTTCCACATCGGCGACGGGCTGTACAACGTCGCCTTCTCGGGCGACATCCACTACGAGGACACCCGCCTGTTCAACGGCGCAGTCAACGACTTCCCCCGCGTCGAGACGCTCGTCTTGGAGTCGACGTACGGCGGTCGCGACGACTACCAGACTGACCAGGAGGACTCCGAGGAGGCGCTCAAACGCGTCATCAACGAGACGTACGAGCAGGGCGGAAAGGTGCTCATTCCGGCGTTCGCGGTCGGCCGGTCACAGGAGATCATGCTGGTCCTGGAGGAGGCGATGCGCGAGGGCGATATCCCGACGATGCCGGTCCACCTCGACGGGATGATCTGGGAGGCAACGGCGATCCACACGACGTACCCGGAGTACCTCCGGGACGACCTCCGAGATCGGATCTTCCACGACGACGAGAACCCGTTCCTCGCCGAGCAGTTCAACCACATCGACGCCGGCGAGGACGAACGTCAGGAGGTCGCCGACGGCGACCAGTGTATCGTCATCTCTACCTCCGGGATGATCGAGGGCGGACCGATCATGTCTTGGCTCCGTCACATCGGTCCGGACCCGGACTCGAACCTGGTGTTCGTCGGATACCAGGCACAGGGGACGCTCGGTCGCCGGATCCAGAACGGCTGGGACGAGATCCCGGTCGACGGCTGGGGCGGCGGCGGTCGCGGCGACACCCTCACCCTGGAGATGGGGACGGAGGTCGTCGACGGCTTCTCCGGCCACGCCGACAGGCAGGGCTTGGAGAACTTCGTGAAGACGATGAACCCACGTCCGGAGAAGGTGCTCTGTGTCCACGGCGACGAGCGCTCCGTACAGGACCTCTCATCGGCGCTGTACCACGATTACAACATGCGGACGTTCGCGCCGAAGAACCTGGAGACGTTCCGGTTCAAGTAGGCCGTTCTCCCGTACTGCGTGGCGGTTCGTTCTCGACGGAGTGGCGACCGTCGCATCGACGCGAGCGTTTAACAGCCGTCGGGGCGACATCGCGCCATGCGCATCGCGCTCATCGCTCACGACGAGCTGAAAGACGAGATGGTCGCGTTCGTGACCGCTCACGTCGACACCCTCGGCGACCACGAGCTGATAACCACCGGGACGACCGGGACACGAATCGCCAACGAGACCGGGCTGGACGTGAACCGACAGGCGTCAGGCCCGCTCGGCGGCGACCTCCAGATCGGCGCGATGGTGGCGGACGGCCGGATCGACGGGCTCGTGTTCCTCCGTGACCCGCTCACCGCACAGCCGCACGAGCCGGAC
Source organism: Halorubrum tibetense (assembly GCF_055396225.1). Taxonomy (NCBI): domain Archaea; kingdom Methanobacteriati; phylum Methanobacteriota; class Halobacteria; order Halobacteriales; family Haloferacaceae; genus Halorubrum; species Halorubrum tibetense. Next base: position 2,217,521 of record NZ_AP043742.1, on the reverse strand, counting down.
ATCTCCGCGCTTTTGCGAGTGTGTGACGTGAAGGACGTGCCGGTCGCGACGAACCTCGCCTCCGCCGAGCTCCTCGTCGGCGGACTGTTGGAGGGGGGCGTGGCGGTCGACCCCGATCTCGTCGACGACGAGTCGCCGCTCACCGGTCCCGAGTATCAGGAGGAATAGTCGGGAGGACGGCGTTTATATCGGAGAGGACGTAGCCACGACCGATGGCGAACCGAGGATCGGACACGGGCGGGGCGGCGACCGCACGCGGAGCGTCGATGGCACGCGGAGCGTCGGGTACCGGTCGTTCGCGGCGTGTCGAATCCGCCGCTCTCGTGGTCCGCGTTGTGTCCGTCGCGCTCGCGATGCTACTTTTGACGACGCCGGCCGCGGGGGTAGCCGGCGGAGAGATAGCCGGTGGGAACACGGAGATCGCTGGGGGAAACGCAGGGGACGTCGCCAGTGAGGTCCACGACGCCGACGACTCGGCCGATCGGGACGCCCCGTTGACGAGGTGTTTCGTCGGCGACGGCTACCCGCTCTCGATCGGGAACGGGTCGGCGACCATCGAGGCGGCAGTGCACCTCTCGGTCCTGACTGATCCGGCCGCGGGCGACGAGTTCGGCATCGAGCTCGCCGGGACGATGGATCACGAGCCGATCGTGACGCTCGCGGCGGGGGTCCGGTTCGACGCGCCGGGGCTGCTCGCGACGGGTGTGAACCCGTTCGCGGCGTTCGACCTGTTGTACACCTACGAACTCCGGCTCCCGATGTTCGACGGCGTCGTGGACGACTCGGCGTACCGCGAGGACCGCCCGCCAGTCGGGTCGGCCGCGGGGACCGTCCCGTGTTGAGGTAGCCGCGGGAGTCCGGCGGTCGTGGCGGTCCGGCAGTCGTGGCGGTCACGGAGGTCGCGGAGGTCGTCGCAGTCCGGTAGTCTGGCACTCTAGCGATCACTCTGGTCGGACGCCGCGAACGAGGCCGAGCAGCTCCCGACGGGCGGCGTCGGCGTCGACTCCGCCCTGACCGTCGATCCGATAGGCACCGCCGGCGAGCAGATACTCGTCGGCGACCCACACCGCGAGGAGCGCCTCGACGGGGACGGACCCACCGGCTTCGGCGGAACATCGCCCCCGGAACGTGACGAGCGTCGCTTCGCTGGCGGACGGGTCGTCGACGGCGAGCGTCCGTTCCTCCTGGAGTGTAACGTCCTCGATGTCGCGGTCGGCGAGGCGCTCGCGGAACCCCGCCTTCGCGCGGTTCTCGACCAGACGGGTGAGCGCCGGGTTCGGGTCCCCGCCCGGTCGGATCCGGAGTCGACTCGCGAAACAGAACGGCCGGGGGTCGTCGAGGTCGGTTCGCTCGTAGCGCACGGTCTCCGCCGTCACCGAGACGGGACCCGCGGCGAACGGCCGTTCCGTGGTTCGTTCGACGCGCCGCCACCCTTCGAACCGATCGGCGGAGACGACCGGTGGATCCATACGCGCCGTTTCGGGAGGGAGTGTATAAACGACCGGGGCGGTGGTAGGCTGTGGACGGGTGGAGGGAGAAAGAGGACGGTCTCCGAGAGACGACGGACGACTGTGGGTCGACCGCTGCCGGGACCCGTTAGTGGTCGTCCTCGCGCCACTTGTGTTCGCAGTCGGTACAGACGAAAAAGCGGGTCTCCGACTCGTCTGCCGAACGGATCTGTTGCATGTACCAGTACGCCTGGTCGTTGCCGCATTCGGGACAGTGTGCCGTGGTCGTCGGGAGCCCCTTGTCTTCGGCGTCGCTGACGTCGATGACCTCCGACTCCTCCTGTGACTCCGTGATCCACGCGTCCTCCGACGCCGACTCGTCGCGGCCGGTCTCGTAGCCACAGGAACCGCACACCCAGTGGTCCTCACCCTCGCCGGACTTCATCATCGATCCACACTCGTCGCAGAACTTCATGTCCGAACCAGCAACGGCCGATATATAAGCGACGGGATCCCGAGCGAGCCTCAGGCGTGTGCGGCCAGCGCGAACCGGACCCGTTCCTCGTCGCTCCCCTTCGTCTCGCGCCCGGTCACGACGAGCTCCCCGATCTCACCCGTCGACCGCACGTGCGTTCCCGCACAGGCGGTGCGGTCGTACGGCTCGTCGTCCCCGTACGGCTCGTCGTCCCCGTACGCATCACCGTCGCCGTGCGGTTCGTCGCCGCCGATCTCGACGATCCGTAGCTCGGTGATCGAGTCGGGCAAGAGGTCGATCCGGGTCCGGTCCGTATCGAGCGTCGCCTCCGCGGTCGTCCGGTCCATCGTGTACCGCTCGACCGGGTAGTCGGCCGCGACGAGCTCGTTGAGCCGCGTCTCGATCCGGTCGAGGTCGGCGTCGTCGAACCGGTCGTACGCCGCGTCGAGGTGGGCGTGATCGGCGTACAGCTGGTTGCCGGTCGTGGGGGCGTCGAACTCCCGGAGCAACAGCGCCGACAACAGGTGTTGGGCGGTGTGATACCGGGCGTGTGCGTCCCGGCGGTCGGGATCGATCTCGCCGACGACGCGGGTCCCCTCGGGAGGAGTCCATCCGGAGTCGTCCCCGTCGACCGCGCCGTCCTCGTCAGGCGTGAGCGTGTGGTAGATCGTATCGCTCTTTTCCACGTCGACGACACGCCAGCGGCGGTCGGGATCGTCGGCGACGTAGAGGATGCCCGTGTCGTGCGGCTGACCCCCGCCGGTCGGGTAGAAATGCGTCCGGTCGAGAACGACCCGGTCGTCGAGCGCGCGTTCGACGGTCGCTTTGAACCGGCGAACGGAGTCGTCCGCGAGATACAGCTGTTCGGTCATACGATCCGGGAGCTGCCGCGCGGACTTATATGATCCACGTCGACGACAGGGACGGAGGGCCGAGAGGGACGGAGACGGAGGGCCGAGAGGGACGGAGACGGAGGGCCGAGAGGGACGGAGACGGAGGGGCGAAAGGGCGTCGTAACGACTAAGAACGAAACGCCCGTCGGTTACGGTAATGAATCACGAGTTTTTCGCCCGAGGTGGTCCCCGTGGGCGTCGAAATTAAGGAGACGGAGGTGAGCGACGAGGATTTCGAGGAGATGAAGCGGTTCGTTCGGGACTACCTCGCGGCCAGCGTCGAGAGCGAGGAGGACGGCGGTCGGATGCGGTGGTACCCGTGGCACTCCGCGGAGTACCGGTTCAACCACATCCTCAACGTCGTCGACCTCGCCGAGGAGATCGCCGAGGCGGAGGGTGCCGACGTCGACGTCGTCCGCGTGGCCGCGCTGTTCCACGACGTCGCCAAACTGGAGGCGGACCAAGACGTCCACGCCGAGGCGGGCGCGCGGGTCGCCCGCGAGTACCTCCAGAGCCGGGGGAACTACCCCGAGTCGTTCATCGACGAGGTGTGTGGCTCGGTGGTCGACCACTCCTACACCGGCGACCTCGCCGACGTTCCCTTGGAGAGCCGGTGTCTTATCGAAGCGGACGTGCTCGACAAGGTCGGCGCGAACGGGGCCGTGTTGATGCTGTTGCGGATGGGGTACGAATCTCGGACACACATGGACGCGGCGAAGATGATCGACCGGGTGCTCGATCGCGGCCGCGACCACACCGACCGGATCGTCTCCGACACCGCCGAGAGCATCGCCCACCAGCGGATCAAACGCGTGCGGTGGCTGCGCGAGTGGCTCGAAGCCGAAGTGAGCGAGATGGACGCCGACGGCGTCACGGAACGGTAGGTCGTCGCCAGTCAGGCGTCCGGATCGACGGCCGGAAGGGTCGTCTCTAGGTACCGGTGTATCCCGCGCTGGACCGACGGGATCCAGTCGTGGTCGTTCGTGGTCGCCCAGCGGAGCATCGCGCCGGAGGCGAGCGCCTGGAGCGTCGCGGCGACCTCGGCCGGCGTAACCGCGTCGCCGGCGGGGGACCGCGCGGCCTGAACGTCCGCATCGATCGCGGCGTCGGCGTCCGGATCGGCCGCAGCGTCCGCGTCGATCGTGGCGGCCGCCTCCCGAACGCTTTGTTCTAAGAACGTCTGGAACACCCGGTCGCTCCGGTCGAAGTGCGCCCGGTAGGCGTCGTCGGTGGCCGCCTGTGCACGCAGCTCGACGACCGCGGTGAGGAACCGCCCGTCAGGGGCGTGCCCGGAGTCGGTCTCGGACGGGTCAGTCATCGCCGCGACGTACGTGTCGAGGCGCGCACGGGGTGGGAGGTCGAAGGCGTCAGCGGAGAGTGCCGACTCGAATCCGTCGAGCAGGAACTCCAGGAGGTCCACTAACAGCTCGTCTTTCCCGTCGTAATGGTGATAGACGAGCGAGGGGCTCTTATCGAACTCCTCGCCGATCCGCTGTATCGTGAGATCGGCGTAGCCGTGTTCACAGAGCGCACGGAACGCCGCGCCGAGGATCGCCTCGCGCGTGTCCGCCGGCTCCGTGAACGGGTCCTCCATACCCGGTGTACTCCGGCAGGGTATATATCGCTCTTGATTGAACGTTCATTCAACACGCTTATGCCGCCGCCGGGCGAGACGAACGTATGACTCGACTCGGTGTGGCCGGACGGTCGGCACTCTGGAGGCAGCGATGAGAGGGGACGACCCGGGGCGGACGGCGACGACCGCCGCGCTCGTAGCGGCGTGTCTCGTCGCGCTCGCCGCGGGCGTCGCGTTCGCCGGTGTCGCCGCGGAACCGACTGCCGACGGCACGGGAACGGGCGTTACGGCCGACCTCTCGGACGGCGCGCTCGCCGACGGGACGGTCGCACAGAGCGGGGGCCAGGTACGCGGCTCGCCAGTGCTCGATCTGTTCCTCTCACAGCCGACCGTGCCGACGGGCGGCCCCGCCACGGTGACCGTGGACGTGCTCAACACCGGAGAGATGGATTTCGGTAACGAGCTCGACCCGCGGGTGACGACCGCGCGGAGTCTCCGGCTGGAGGCGGAAGCCGACGACGACGCCCCGATATCGGTCGAATCCGGCGAGGTCGCGATCGGCGACGTCCCGACCGGCTCCCCGACTTCAGTCCCGATCGAACTCGCCGTCCCAGACGACACGCCGGCGGGCGAGTACGACATCGAGGTGACCGCGCGCTACCGCTACACCGCACAGATCCTCCCCGAGTTCACGAACCACAACGACCGGCGGGGTATCGACCGATTCGATCTCACGGTGGTCGTCGACGACGGTGCCCGGTTCGCGATCGTCGACGCCGAAACCGACGCGCAGGTCGGCGGCGACGGGGACGTTCGGGCGACGCTACAGAACGTCGGCGAGGAAACGGCCCGGGACGCTGTCGTCTCCGGAAGCGCGAGCGGGAGCGGCGTCGTCCTCGGCGACGGCACCGGAAGCGACGTGTTCGTCGGCGACTGGGCACCCGGAGAGAACCGGACGGTGACGTTCGACTCGACGGTCAGCCCGGAGTTCGTGGGCGACCGCTACGTGCTCCAGTCGACCGTCGAGTACCGCGACCGCGACGGCGTCGAGACCACCGCCGCACCCTCGCGGACGGGTGTCTCCCCGATCCCGGAGCAGTCGTTCAGCCTTGACGACGTCGAGGGGGCGCTCGAAGTGGGATACTCGGGGACGGTTTCGGGGACTCTCACCAACGACGGGCCGCTCGCGGCCGAGGACGCGGTGTTAGTCGCTGAGCCACAGAGCGCCCGCGTCACCCTCGGCGAGGACCGGTACGCGCTCCCCGACCTGGCGGACGGCGAGTCGGTCGACTTCTCGTTCGACGCCGACGTGAGCGGGCAGGCGGACCCCGGCCCGCGACAGGTTCGGTTCACCGTCGAGTACACCGCCGGCGACGCCACGATGACGGCGTCCGCGAGCGACCGCGTACAGGTCACCCCCCGGCAACCGGAGTTCGACGTGGCGTCCGACGGCACGTCGATCCCCGCGGGCGAGACGCGGCGGGTCACCTTCGAGATCACGAACCAGCGCCCGGAGACGTTGTCGTCGATCAACGCCGCGCTCTACGCCGACAGCCCGCTTACGGCGGTCGAAGACGAGGCGTTCGTCGACGAGCTCGAACCGGGGGAGTCGACCGAGATCTGGTTCGAGGTCACCGCGGCCGGTGGCGCGAACGAACGGACCTACCCCGTCGAGCTCGACTTCCGATACGACGACGAGCGCGGGAACGACCGGATCTCCGACGTGACCCAGTACCCGATCGACGTGACCGCGCCGCTAACGGACGACGACGGGCTGCCGACGCTCCTCATCGTCGTCGGCGTCTTGGCCCTCGTCGCCGTCGTCGGTGGGGCGCTCTGGTACCGCGGTCGCGAGTCGTAGTCGAATGACTGATCCGGCCCGCGACCCGGTCGTACGCGAGGGTCGCACGCGACATGTGCGGCGTCGCACGCGACCCGAATGCCGCACGTGGGGGCGGCCGTGACCGCCGCCGACCGGTTCGTCGAGCGCGTCGACGCCGAAGTGACGGAGCGGCCGGCGCTCGTCGTCGTCGCGTTCCTCCTCGTGAGCGTCGTCGCCGCCGGCGGGGTCGCCGCGGTTACCACGGCCGCGGGAGCCGACCAGTTCACCCAAGACATCCCGGCCCAGCAGGCGCTCGACGACATCGACGAGGAGTTCGAGTCGGCGATCGGCGGCGAGGTCACCTCCGCGCAGCTGCTCGTTTCCGACGACAACGTGCTCTCGCGGCCCGCGCTCGTCCGGATCCTGGAGACACAACATCGCCTGGAGACGCGGTCGACGCTCCGGGTCGGGTCGACGACGAGCCATGCCAACGCGGTCGCGACGCAGCTGGATCCGACGGCGGAGACCGCCGCCGAACAGCGCGACGCCGTCGCGGAGGCGACCCCACGCGAGCTGCGGACGGCCATCGAGGAGGCCGATGAGGCGGGAGCGGTAGGCGCACAGGTGTCCACCGACTACAACCCGACCGCCCAGCGGGCGGGCACCGCCATCGTCGGCGTCACCTACGACCTCCCGGGCGCGGCGACGAGCGAACGCGTCGAGACGCTCCAGACCCGTAGCGTCGGGATCGTGGACTCGGTTCCGGGGTCCACCGCCGGCGAGAACGTCATTCTCTTCGGCGACGGGATCCTCCAGAACGAGATCACCGCGCTGTTGACCGACACCGCGATCATCGTGTTCCCGGCGGCGCTGCTGTTCATCCTCCTGTTCCTGCTGTTCGCCTACCGCGACCCGATCGACATGACGCTCGGGCTCTCCGCGCTCGGGATGTCCGTGCTGTGGACGTTCGGGTTCATGGGGTACGCCGGGATCCCGTTCTCGGACGCGCTCATCACCGTCTTCCCGCTGTTGTTGGCGGTCGGGATCGACTTCGGGATCCACATCATCAACCGGTATCGCGAGGAGCGGCTCGCGGGCGGCGGGATCGGCGAGTCGATGCGGATCACGACCGACCAGCTCGTGATCGCGTTCCTCCTCGTGACGATCACGACCGTGTTCAGCCTGCTCGCCAACGTGGTGAGTCCGTTCGAGCCGAACCGTGACTTCGGGATCGTCGCGGCCGCGGGAATGGTGTTCACCCTGCTCGTGTTCGGGATCTATCTCCCCGCCGCGAAGGTGCTCGTCGACCGGGGGCGCTCGCGGCTCCCCATCCCCGAGTTCGGGACGACGCCGCTGGGTGAGGGCGGTTCCGTCCTCGGCCGAGCCCTCCACGTCGGCGTCGACCTGTCCAGGCTCGCGCCGATCGCGGTCGTCCTGCTCGTGTTGGTCGGCGGGGCGGCGGGGGCCGCCTACGGTACCGGCGTCGACACCGAGTTCTCCGAGGAGGCGTTCTTCCCCGACGAGGACCGCCTGGAAACGTACTCGCAGTTACCGGAGCCGTTCGCGCCGACGCAGTACACGTTCCTCCAGGTGTTGACGCTGTTCGAGGAGGAGTTCGAACAGGACTTCGTCGGCTCCGTCACGCTGTACGTCGACCAGTCGGTCCGCGACGACGACGCGCTCGAACTGATCGATCGCACCACTCGGAACCCGCCGGACACCTTCGAGTCGACGGACCGGCGCGCGGACGCGACGAGCATCGTGACGGTGATCGACGACCACGCCGCGGCCGACCCGGCGTTTCGGCGGACCGTCGAGCGGAACGACCGCCTCGGCAACGGGGTCCCGGACCGGAACGTCGACGAGGTGTACGACGAGCTCCTCGCGTCGCCGGCGGAGGGGCAGGCCAGGGGGTACCTCGCCGCCGACCGCGGTAGCGCCCGGATCGACTTCACGATCCGCCCGGGCGTGGACAACAGCCAGGCGGTCGCCGACGTGCGCACACTCGCCGAGCGGACGCCGCTCGACGCCGTGGCGACCGGCGAGCTCGTCGTCAACGAGTCGGTGATCGACATCCTCCTCGAATCGGCCGTCGACAGCCTGATCGTCGCATTCATTCTCACCGCCGTCTTCCTGACCCTCTCGTACCGGTATCTGGAGGGGAAGGCCGTCTACGGCCTGCTCAACCTCATCCCGGTGTTGGCGACGGTCGGGCTGCTCGTCGGGTCGATGCGCCTCCTCGACATCCCGCTCACGCCGATCAACGCGCCGATCCTCTCGGTGTCGATCGGGCTGGGCGTGGATTACACCGTCCACTTCGTCCACCGCTTCGTCGACGAGTACAAGGCCGGCCGGCCGATCCAGGAGGCGCTCGACGTCACCATCGGCGGCACGGGCGGCGCGCTCACCGGGAGCATGCTCACCACTGTCACCGGGCTCGGCGTGCTCTGGCTCGCCGTGATCCCGCTGATCCAGGACTTCGGCGCGCTGCTCGCGCTCGGCGTGTTCTACGCGTACCTCTGTTCGATCGTGTTGGTCCCCTCGCTGGTGGTCGTCTGGGACCGCTTCGGCTCACGGGTCGGGCTCGGGCTAGAGGCGAACATCCGTGAGGACGAGCCGAACGCCGGAACCGGGGCCGGGACCGCCGGTGCGATCGGCACCGGAACCGCGAGCGCGGGCGTCGTCGACGGCGTCCGAGACGAGTCGGTCGGCGGGGACGACTCCGAGGGCTTCGACGCGGCGAATGAGAGCGTCGATAGCGACGGCGACGATGAGAGCGTCGATAGCGACGGTGAGAGCGACGGCGACGGTGAAAACGACGGCGACGGTAAGAGCGACGGCGACGAACCGTTCGGATGGCTCGACACGGACGAGAACGGAACCGCCGAATCCCCCGAAACAGCGACTGACACGGTGTCCGACCCTGACCGTGCGGACGGCGAGTCGGGGGCCGACGGGCCGGATCCCTTCGAAGGGTTCGATCGACCCAACGAGTCCGAGCGGGGTGAGAGCGATCCCAACGATGGGGACGGAGGCGACTCGGACGAACCGGACGACTCGGACGAACCGGACGACTCGGACAAACCGGACGACTCGGACAAACCGGACGAAGAAAACGACTGACTGGGCGGTCCCGAAACCGCTCGACGGATGGCCCTGTGCCCGATCAGTCGTCGGCGTTCGGCGTCGGGGGCGACCCGGTCAGTCGGTCGCGGTCGTGTGGGGCGTCCCAGTCGAGGTCGGGGCCGCGGGCGATGATCCCGGTCGGCGTCACGTCCGGATGGGTCGTGTAGTAGTGCTCCTTGATGTGGTCCATGTTCACCGTCTCGGCGACGCCCGGCGTCTGGTACAGGTCACGCAGGTACGGCCAGAGGTGCTCGTACTGGTGGATGAACTTCCGGTTACACATGAAGTGGGTGTGGTACACCTGGTCGAACCGGACGAGCGTGGTGAACAGACAGATGTCGGCCTCGGTGAGCGAGTCGCCGACGAGGTACCGGCGATCCGCGAGGTGCTCGTTCCAGTGGTCGAGCGCGTCGAACAGCTCGTCGACCGCCTCGTCGTAGGCCGCCTGGGAGGTCGCGAACCCGGCGCGGTACACGCCGTTGTTGACGGGCTCGTAGATCTCGGTGATGGTCTCGTCGACGGCCGCGACCGTCGCCGCGTCGTCGGCGTCCGGGAGCAGGGAGACGTCGTTGCCGAGGTCGGCGAAGGCGGTCGAGAGGGTCCGCAGGATCTCCCGGGACTCGTTGTTGACGACCGTCTCCGTCTCGGTGTCCCAGAGCACGGGCACGGTCACCCGGCAGGTCGCGTCGGGGTCGGCCGCGACGTACAGCTCGCGGAGGTAGTCGCTCCCGTGGAGCCGGTCGGGGGTACAGCCCGCTTTCTCCGGGGAGAACTGCCAGCCGCCCTCGCCGCGCCACGGGTCGACCACGCTGACGTCGATGGCGTCTTCCAACCCGAGCAGCGACCGCGCCAACAACGTGCGGTGTGCCCACGGGCAAGCGTACGAGACGTACAGGTGATACCGACCCGCTTCCGGCTGGAATCGCTCGTCCGGCTCAGCGTCGATGCCCTCGGGCACGTCGCTACCGGCGATCCAGTTCCGGAACGTCGTCTCCCCGCGCTCGAACGCGCCCTCCTCGTTGGTGGTCTCGTACACGTCCGTCCGCCACTCACCGTCGACGAGTTGGTTCATACCCGATGTACGGGCTCGACGCCTAAAGAACGGCCGGAGACACCGGTGTTACCGGGAGACAGACGCGACGCGGCGGCGTTACGGCGGCCGAACGAGTGCGTCCGGGAGAATATTGCCACACCGCGACGGGTTTAACCGACCGCGAGCGGTACCCGCTCCCGTCATGGCTGCACAAGCGATGGATCGAGTTCCGCGACGGTACTGAAACGCGTCAGGTGCGACGCAAACCCGCTTCCTGCCCCCGATCCCGAACCGACGGTGATCGACGATGAGCGACCACGGATCGATGCTCGCCGACGACCGCACCGGTGACTCCACTGGCGAGCCAGCCGTCGTTCGAGCCGGCATCGACGCCGCCGCGATCAAGCCCGCCGAGTGCGACGTCTCCCGGGCGGCAGCGCTCCCGGTCGATCGACTCGTGATCGATTACGAGGGGCGCGAGCACCTCCCCGACGCCGAGACGCTCGGCCGACTGGCCGCCGAAACTGCGCTATCCGTCACGACGCCGGTCCGCGCGGACGGGTTCGACCCGCTCGGCGACGACTCGCTGCTCGACCGGATCCCCGACACCGCCGGCCGCGTGCTCGTCGCCGGCCACGGGGCGTACCTCGACGAGACGGAGTCGTCGCGGGCGGTCGCCCCGCGGCTCGGGGCCGCAAAGGAGCGGACCCCCGACGCGTGGGTCGGCACCGAGGGCATCGAGCGCGTCGCGCTGGCCGCCGGCGGGACCCAGTTCGAGCTGCTCTCGCGGTCAACCGAGCGCGACGTGCGCGCGCTCCGTGCGGCCGGCTTCGACGGCGACCTGGCCCTCTACGCGCCCACCGTCCTCACCGACGACGAGGACGCGGTGCTCGACGCCGTCGGCGACTACGTCGCCCGCCGCCGGCCCGTGGCGCGCGCGCTCGAACGGAACGCGGACGGGTCCGGCGGATCCGGGGACGCGACCGACGCCAGCGGGGGGACCGCAACCGACGCGACCGCGACGGGGCGGACCCGAGAAGTGCTCTCGACGGCCGCCCGCGACTTCGCCCTGGTCGGGTCGCCGGAGACCGTCCGCGAGCGCGTCGAGACCCTCCGCGAGGCCGGCGTCGATCACGTCGTCGGCTACCCGGCGCGCGGCCTCGACGAGTTCCGGTCGTAGCGAGAGCCGTCGCGTTTACGACGGCGCGCCGCGATCGGCCCGCATGAATCGCGACTCGTGGACCGAAACCGATCCCCCGACGGTCGGCGTCGTCGGCGGCGGCGCGGTGGGCGTCACCGCGGCGGCCGACCTCGCCGCCCGCGGGGCCGACGTAACGCTGTTCGACCGCGGCGAGCTCGCGAGTGGCAGCTCCGGACGAGCTGCGGGGGTCCTGTACGACGCCTACGCGGAGGACGTCGACGCCGCGCTCGCCGCCCGCGCGATGGACCGGTTTCGCACGTTCGACCGGACGCTTCCGGGGTTCTCGTTCACCGCGTGCCCCTACGTTATCGCCGTCCGGGAGGGGGACCCGGACGCCGACGCGGTGCCGGAGATGGTCGAGCGGATGCGCGAACACGGCCGGGAGGTGTCGGTCGTCGATCCCGACGCGCTCGGCGAGCGGTTCCCGCTTCGGACGGACGACCTCGCCGTCGCCGCCGTCGCCGAAGGGGCCGGCTGGTGTGACCCCGCCAGCTACGTCGGCGCGATAGGCGACCGCGCGCGCCGTGAGGGCGTCCGGATCGAGACCGGAACGCCGGTCGCGTTCGACGGACCCGTCGCCTCACGGCTCCGCGTCGGCGGGTCGGTCCGGTCGTTCGACGCGGTCGTCCTCGCGGCCGGCGCACACACCGGTCGCCTGCTCGCTTCGGGCGGGGTCCGGGTCCCGATCAAACCGTACCGCGTGCAGGCGCTCACGAGCCGACCCCCCTACGACGGCCCGATGACGTACGACGCGACCGCCGGGGCGTACTTCCGCCCGCATCCGACGGGACTCCTGGCGGGCGACGGTACGGAACCGGTCGAGGCCGACCCCGACGAGTACGACCGGACGGCCGACGACTGGTTCCGGGAAGACGTTTCGGCAGTCCTCGCGGAGCGCGCCGACTACGTCCCCGAGGTCGAGCGGTCGTGGGCGGGTCTCTGTACCGCGACGCCCGACGGCGACCCCCTCGTCGGGCCGGTCGGTGCGCCCTCGGCGGGCGTGTTCGTCGCCGCCGGCTGGCAGGGCCACGGGTTCATGCGCGCGCCGGCGATGGGCGAACACGTCGCGGAGGGAGTGGTGGCGTCGCTGTCGGCCGGGTCGGACGTGAGAGCGGGATCACGGTCCGCGCGGTCGCCGTGGGTCGACGCGTTCGACCCGAACCGGTTCGACGGCGACGAGGAGTTCGAGATCCGCGAGGGAATGAGCGTGGAGAGCCGTGGCGAGCACGGTTCCCGAAAGCACTAACCGCAGCTACTCGTCGGCGTCCGCGTCCTCCTCCTCGACGACCTGCACGTCGTCGGCGACGCCGTCCTTCGGGATCTCGACTTCGAGGGTGCCGTTGCGAGTGAGCGTCGCGGTGGCACCCTGCGGGGTCACGTCGGCGTCGGCGGGGAGGGTGGCGCTGCCCGACAGGGTGAGTCCGCGACCGGGGAACATCAGTTCGAACCCGTCGTAGAACTCGCGGAAGCGGTCGAGTCGGACTTCGACCGTGTGATCGAGGAACTTCACCTTGACGTCCTCGCCGCGGACGCCGGGTGCGTCGAACACGACGAGGTACGCGTCGTCGCTCTCGAGGAGGTCGTACGAGAGCGGCCGTCGCTCCTGCATCTTGCTCCAGCCGCGACCCACCTTCTCGAGCGCACGGCGGAACACGGACCGGCCGGTGTCGACGATTCGGGCCACCGTCAGACCTCGATCTCGGCGAGCTCGCTTCCGCCACAGTACGGGCACGTCAGGTCGCCGACCGCGTGGTCGTCGGGGACGTCGTAGGTGTAGTGGTTCTCGAACATATCGAGGTCGCAGTCGTCGGTGAGACACTCGACCTCCTTCGTTGCAGGCATGTGTGCAGATACGGCCGCGCGACTAATCAACGTTGGCCTCGAATCACGGCGATAGCGGCGCGGGCGATAGGAGTGGCAGCGGCGAGGGCGGTAGCGGCGAGGGCGGCAGCGGCGAGGGCGGTAGCGGCGAGGGCGGCAGCGGCGAGGGCGGTAGCGACGAGACTGACGCGATCGGACCGCCGAGCGGTCGTCGGGAGAGGATGCGGGCGGACCGTGGAGGGATCGACGAAAGAGCGGCACCGACGGCTTCATTAGACGGACTCACCCACCGATCGGTAATGGGCGACCTCGACGGGATCGAGCCGGCGTGGCGGACGCTGAAACGCAAGTGGGAGCACAGCTTTCACCCGATGTGTTCGTACATGGGGATGTTCCCCGCGTCGCTGCCGCACTACTTCGTCCGGAAGCTGACCGACGAGGGGGACGTGGTGCTGGACCCGTTCTCGGGTCGCGGGACGACGGCGCTCCAGGCGTGTGTCGACGGGCGGGTCGGGATCGGCAACGACCTCAACCCGATGGCGTACGTGCTCACCCGCGCGAAGGTGAACCCGCCGCCGTCGGCCGCGGTCGCCGAGCGGCTCGACGAGCTCTCCGCGGCGTACACCCGACCGCCGATGGACGACGTACCGGACCGGATCCGAATGCTGTACCACGAGCGGACGCTCGGGCATCTCGTCTACCTCAAACGCGAGTTCGGCCTGGGAGAGCAGGGGGTCCCGGAAGACCTTCACGCGCTGTCGGACGTGGACAACTTCATCGCCGCGATGCTGCTCGGCGTGATGCACGGCCAGAGCGACGCGTACCTCTCGGTGCCGATGCCGAACACGTTCTCGATGTCGGAGAACTACCTCGGCAACTACATCGAGGAGGAGGGGTTGGAGGTCCCGGACCGAGACGTGTTCCAGAAGCTGCTCGAACGGCTACGGACCGTGTACAGCGACGGGCGGCCGGAACGGCGCGGTCACGCGGTGTACGGTGACGTGCGCGACCTCCCCGAGGCGCTGGCGGAGATCGATGACGCCGGGGGCGACGTCGGCGACGGCGTCGACCTCCTGTTCACCTCCCCGCCGTACCTCAAGGTGCTCAAGTACGGGCTCTACAACTGGATCCGGCTCTGGTTCCTCGACGAGGAGCCCGACGTCGTCGACGAGCGGCTGGACGACGAGCTCGATCTCGCGGAGTACCTGGAGTTCATGACCGACACCCTCCGCGTCGCCGACGAGGTCCTCGACGACGAGACCGGCGTCGCGGCGTTCGTCATCGGTGACGTCGACCAGGGCGACGAAGTGATCAACCTCGCCCGCGAGGTCGCCGACGCGGTCGTCGAGCCGATGGACGGGTTCGAGGTCGGCGGGATCGTCGAGGACCGCGTCCCCGACAACGAGAAAGTATCGCGGATCTGGGGCGAGACGAAGGGCGAGGCGACGGAGATCGACCGTATCCTGATCGCTCACCGGGGCGAGTTGACGATCAAGGAGGACCCCGACGGGCTCAAAACGAAGACCGTGCGCGGGACACAGGAGACGCTCGGCTCGTTCGGGTGACTCCCGTGTCTACCGAACGCCCCCGTCCCGTCTACGGGGTCGACTTCAGCGCCGCCGAGCGCGACGCGGGCGGGAAGACGTGGATCACGACCGGAACAGTCGTCGACGGTGGCATCGAGATACGGAGCGTCGAGCCGCTCGTCGAGTTCTTGAGTCTCCCATCGGCGGCCCGTTCCGAGGCGTTGCGGGCGCTCGCCGACTGGATCCGCGGGCTCGACGAGGCCGCGGTCGTCGGCCTCGACGTCCCGTTCGGGCTGCCGGCGTTCCTCGTCGAGGCGGCGGGATACGGCTCGTGGCGGGGATTTATAACTGATTTTCCGGGGTCGCTGGTTGGTGACGCCGATGGCGACGCCACGGATCCGGTCCGCGCGTTCGCGGAGCGGTGTGTCGCGCTGACCGACGAGTACGGCGAGGGAACCTACGACAAACGCCGGACGGACGCCGCCGTGGGCGCGCGCTCGCCGTACGGGTTCATCGCCGACACGATCACCTTCTACGGGATTCGGGACGTGCTCGCGCCCGTCGTCGACGACGTTCGGGTCGCACCGATGGACACCGCGGGCGACATAAAAGGAAACGCTCTCGAGTGGCGACCTGACGCCCCGGCCGGCCCGACCCTCGTCGAGACGTACCCGGCCGCGGTGTTCGACGCACTCGGCCTGTGTCGGACGAAATATAAAGGGGCGAGCGACGCGGAGACGACCCGACGGCGGCGGAACGCGGAGGGGTTGGCCGCGACGGGCGAGCTCACATATAAATCGGGCGAGCGTCTCCTCGACCGGATCGTCGCGAACGGCGGCGGCGACGCCCTCGACTCGGTCGCCGCCTGTCTCGGGGCGTTCGGCGCGCTCGAGAGCGGGTACGCCGTCACCGGCGACTCGGTCGATCCGGAGGCCGTCGCGGTCGAGGGGTATATATACGCGCTGCGGGGTCGCTGAGTGGCGGGTCGTCCTTGCAGTGGGTCCGTACTGCAGTGCGTTGCCGATGCGGTGTGCCGTTGGTACGGTGAGTGGTCGCTCCGACGAGGTGGCCGACTTCGGGGAAGATCACTTATATACGCAGCAGGGGCCGCTCGTGACCTCCTTATATACCCGCGCTGCGCAGCCGCTCGGGAACCACGGTTCGTTCGGCGAGGAGGACGAGGAGCGTCCCGAGCGCGACGCCGACGAGGACCCCGGGGCCGTACGGGAAGAGCGCGGGCTCGAACGCCAGAGAGATACCGAGCAGTAGCGACGCGAGCAGTATCCCGCCGCCGAAGGCCACGTAGGTGAGCGTCTCCAGCCGATCTGGCGGAAGTCGATCCCGCGCGAGCCACGCGAGCGGTCCGAAGACGATGACGGTCGCCACGGCCCAGCCGGCAGCGACCCCCCACGGTCGGGGGTCGGCGGCGGCGAACTGGACGACGCCGAACACACAGAACAGGCCGATCGCGACGTAGCTGCCGAGTCGCTGGCGGCGGGAGGGCTTGTCCGGGGACATACGAGGCGATGTCGTTTCCAGGGGTAAAACGATACGGTACGACGCGACGGATACCTCCGCCTGAAGGCGGAGGAGGATGTCACGTCGAAGATGGCGTATCGGGAGGATACTGGCTGTCCAGTGTGCGTTCAGTAAGTCTCTACTTCGACATCGAGGCGTTCGAAGTCTTCGACGTTTCGTGTGAGAACGGGCTCCTCGACGACGTCGGCTGTCGCACCGATAATCACGTCACCGTCACCGACCGCATTCCCTTCGCGCATCAGTTCGTCGGAGAGACGCCCTGCTTTCCGCATTACGGCTGTATCGGCGGGTTGTATGGGCTTCGAGGCGAGGACGTTCTCAACCTTCTCGCGTTCCTCACCCGACTGTCCTGAGCGAGCGATACCGTAGTACAGCTCGAACAGCGTCATCGCTGAAAGCCGCTGTTGGATCAGCTCGGTTTCTAACTCCCTCGCTTTCTCCACGGCGTCTTCATCGCCGTTCATCAGGTCGATCAGGAAGGATGTGTCCCGGAGCACGCTACGCTTTCTCCATCTCTGCCGTGATCCGCTCCAACTCATCACTCCGACGATCGCGCCGTTCATCGATGGCTTCGCGGAAGGCGTCGGCCTCTTCGTCGCTGAGGACCCCCGCGAGTTCCAGCAGGGAGCGCTCGCCTGCAAGCCTCAGAACGACGTCTGAGAAAGTCTCCTCTTCGCGTTTGCGGGCTTCCAGTCGCTCGTAAGCGTCCTCGGAGAGGCGGATGCTCTTCGACATGTGCATACAGTTGTATGCAGACTCGCAAAGACCTTTCCTGATGACGGCATACGTTTGCCGGATCCGCGATGAACCGCTCGACCGGGCGATCGAGATATTGTCGTCGTATCTGTGAGGCACCCGCCGTTGCCTGGCACCTCACGACTTTTCGACCGTCTGTCGTATCGACGATGCGACCGTCCCGGCCCATCCGCACGCGTTTTCCGTCTCGACCGAGTACGGGACGGCAATATGACCGTTCCGCCCGCGTCCGGCGGCGGCTCCGCCCCGCCGCGTCCGACGGACCTCGCCGTCACCATCGTCGACGGCTACGTCGACGAGCCGGCCCACTTCGGCGTGCCGCCGTACGTCTCGACGTATCCGCGGTACACCGCCGGCGCGCTCGTCGACGCGGGGGTTCCCGAGTCGTCGATCACCTACCACACGATCGACGAGCTCCGCGAGGACCGGTCGAAACACGCCGACGTGGCGGACGCCGACCTGTTCGTCTACGTCGGCGGGATGACGGTTCCGGGAAAGTACGTCGGCGGGACGCCCGCCGAGCCCGACGAGGTCCGCGAGCTCGGCTGGACCGCCGACGGCGTCACGCTGCTCG
Organism: Halorubrum tibetense; assembly: GCF_055396225.1. Lineage (NCBI taxonomy): Archaea > Methanobacteriati > Methanobacteriota > Halobacteria > Halobacteriales > Haloferacaceae > Halorubrum > Halorubrum tibetense. Next base: position 2,199,731 of record NZ_AP043742.1, on the reverse strand, counting down.
GCGGCCCGGTGCGGTTCGGCGTCGGGGAGGAGAACGCGGGTGCACAGGAGATGGAGCGCGACGACCTCGATTACGAGTTCGTCGCCAAAGGGGACGTCGAGGCCGCCGCGTACGACCTCGTCGACTCCGGGCTCGAGGGGTTCAACAACCGGATGCGCGACAACGCGGAGGTGGACCGCTGGGCGTCGAAGGGAGCGTTCGTCGTCGAGCAGCATCCGAACCACCCCGACTACCTCATCTGCGAGATGGAGACTTCCCGGGGGTGTGCGTACCGCTGTTCGTTCTGTACGGAGCCGCTGTACGGCAACCCCGCGTTCAGGGCGGCGCGCTCCGTCGTCGACGAGGTCGACGCGCTCTCGGACCGAGGAGTGAAACACTTCCGGCTGGGCCGACAGGCGGACATCCTCGCGTTCGGCGGCGACGGCGAGGCCCCGAACCCCGACGCGTTACGCGAGCTGTACGGCGGCATCCGCGCGGTCGCGCCCGACCTGAAGACGCTCCACCTCGACAACATGAACCCGGTGACGATCACGGAGTACCCCGAAGCCTCCCGGGAGGCGATCCGGGTCATCGCCGAGCACAACACGCCCGGCGACACGGCGGCGTTCGGGCTCGAATCCGCGGATCCCGTGGTTCAAGAGCAGAACAACCTGCTCGTCACCGCCGAGGAGTGTCTGGAGGCCGTTCGCGTCGTCAACGAGGAAGGTGGGTGGCGACCGGGCGACGAGCCGGCCGGCGCACCCGGGGGCGTCCCGGGCCCGAACGACGAGTATCGGTACGGCCCCTCGACCGGTCCGGACGCCTCGCCGCGGCTCCCGAAACTCCTCCCCGGGATCAACCTCGTCCACGGGCTGACGGGCGAGCGGCCGGAGACGTACGAACACAACAAGCGGTTCCTCCAGTCGGTGTACGACGAGGGGCTGATGCTCCGCCGGATCAACATCCGACAGGTGATGGCGTTCGCGGGCACGGAGATGGCCGAGACGGGCGCGGAGATCGCTCAGGAGCACAAAGACCAGTTCCAGGCGTACAAACGCGAGGTTCGCGAGACGATCGACAACCCGATGCTCGACCGAGTGGTGCCGCCGGGAACGGTCCTGCCCGACGTTCACTTGGAGTACCACCAAGACGGAAAGACGTTCGGCCGGCAGCTCGGGACGTACGCGCTGCTCGTCGCCGTTCCCGGCGAGCGCGAGCTCGGGACCGCCATCGACGTGGCGATCACCGACCACGGCTACCGGTCCGTCACGGGCGTCCCCTACCCGCTCGACATCAACGCCGCGTCGATGAACGAGCTGACCGCGATCCCGGGGATCAACCGAAGCAAAGCGGGCGATGTCGTCGTCGGCCGTCCGTACGACTCCGTCGACGACGTCGACGCCGGCGTGGCGGACCTCTCCCGGTTCGCGGTCGCCGGCGACACCGCCGTGTCGATCCCCGGCCGCGACACGCCGGGATCGGGCCCCGGGCCGGACGCGCGTTCCCCGCTCGGGCGGGGTGACTGAGGGTGTCGCCGTCGGATCCGCCCGGGAACCCGGGATCGTCCGGCGCGTCCGGGGACCCGACATCGGCGGAAGCCTCGGGAGCGACCCGCTTCGAGGTCCCGGTCGACACGCGGGCACCGACGGGGACGACGAACGCCTACCTCGTCGACGGCCTCCTCGTCGATCCGGCAGCCGAGACGGACGCACTCGACGCCGCGATCGAGCGGATCGGCGTGGGCGCGCTTGACGCCATCGCCGTCACCCACTCCCACCCGGACCATGTGGGTGGCGTCGCCACCTACGCCGATCGCACCGACGCGGGAGTGTACGCGCACGCCGACCACGTCGATCGCTTCAGGGCGGCGACGGGTGTCGACCCGGATTCGACGTTCCGCGACGGGGATCTCCTCGGATCGACGGGGGTCCGCGTCCTCGATACACCGGGTCACGCGCCGGATCACGTCGCCTTCGCGGTCGAGGGGGGCGCGACCGAGGGCGGCGCGGACGCGCCACGGGAGCTGCTCTGTGGGGACCTCGCGGTCGCGACGGGCAGCGTCGTGGTCGGAGCGCCCGAGGGCGACATCGCCGCGTACCTGGAGAGCCTCGAAGGAGTCCGTGACGCCGGATACGACCGGCTTTGGCCGGGTCACGGTCCCGCGATCGACGACCCGGAGAACGCCTGCCAGCGGCTGATCGACCACCGGCTAGCGCGCGAACGCCGCGTGCTTGAAGCGGTCGGGAACGGGGCGACCGACCTCGACGGGGTGCTCGCCGCCGCTTACGAGAAGGACCTGTCCGGCGTCGAGGATCTCGCACGGGCGACCGTCCGAGCGCATCTGGAGAAGCTGGTCGCGGAGGGGCGGGTCGACGACTCGTGGGGCGAGCGGGCGTAAGGTCGGCCGGGCGTACGGTCGGCTTCGGGGGGCGCCGGCAAAGCGTCGTGCCGGCTACGGCTCCGCCTCGAGCTCGCCCGCGATCGACGCCAACGGGGTCTCCGTCACGTCGACGAAACGCCCGCCGACGTCGACGACGCCGCCGTCGGTAGTCGGGTCGTCGCCGACGTGGATCAGGGACGCGGGCTCGACGCCGAGCGCCTCGGCAGCGGCTTCGAACGCCTTCGCGTGGGGTTTCCGCCAGCCACAGCCGACGCTCGTCGTCACGGCGTCGAACTCGCCCCGGAGCCCGGCGCGGATCAGCGTCCGCGGGACGAGTTCGGGGACGGCACAGTTCGAACAGAGGCCGACCGGCCCCCGTTCGGCCGCGGTCCGCACCGCGGACAGGGCCCCGTCGCGTCGGGTGACATCGGGGTCGAACGCCGCGATGACGGCGTGTCTGACGACGCTGTCGGCGACGTTCACGCCGCGGGAGTCGAGCGCGGCCGAGACGTGTGCCGGGATCGGGACCTCCGCGCCCGCCGGCGCGTCCACGTGCCGCTCGCCGTATGCAACGTGCCAGTCGTCCGGAACCCGGACGTCGCGGGACTCCAGTTCGCGTGCGACTATCTCGGCCGGATCGGCCGGGTAGTCCACGTCGACGAGCGTGCCGAAGAGATCGAACGTTACTGCCACGATACGCGTCATACGTGGAAACCGGGATTGAACCTGTCGGTCGGGGATCCGCTCGTCTCCGGTGGTCGGAATCCGCTCGTCTCTAGCGGTCGGATCCGCCCGTCCCCGACACTCGACCCTCCCGGCGTCAGGACAACAGCGGGACCAGATGGAGGACGTAGAACCGATACAGCCCGGTCAGCCACGCACAGAACCAGAGGAGCATGAACCCGGCGACTCCGACCCGGAGGCGACTCCGCCAGTGACCCATGTCCTCGTGGATCTCGTCGATATCGACGTCGGGATCGTCGTAGGCGTCCGCGTTCCGTTTCGCCTGAAAGATGCGAACGATCCCGGTGAGTGCGAACACGAGGAGCGCGTACGCCTGGAGCCCGAAGAAGGCGTGGATAACCGCATCACCGGTGAGCTGGCCGAGGATCCGCGGGAGCATCCACGTGAGGATCGGGAGGGTCGTCAACAGGAGTCCGACGACGATGTATCGCAAGTGGCGGGTCAACACGTTCCACGTGACCGTCTCGGCGTCGATCATGATCCACGCCCCGTACAGCAGGAACGGGAGGCTCGCGGTCACCGACAGCCCCGCCACCGCCGCGATCACCGACTCGTCGACCATATCGATCGGTTGGGCCCCGAGCGCGTAAAGCCCCGCGATCCGCGACCGGACGCCGATCATGGGAGCGGCGGTTTCGGTTCCCGGGGAGCAGGATCTACGGCGGCCACCGGCGGCGGTTCCCGCGGTCGGTCGAGAACGATTCCCGCGCTCCGACGACGGACGAAAACAGTTACCCGTCGGAGCACGTACCGGCGTTCGATGGACGACTCCCCGACGCGGTCGGAGCCCGATGGACCCGGCGAGGAGCCCGATGGACCCGACCCCGGTGTCGAGAGCGGGACGGAGACGGACGACGGGAGCGGCGACGCCGACCTCGATGCCCTCCGGGAGCGGGTCGACGCCGAGTACGATTTCGACGACTTCGGCCCGGAGGACATGGCGCGGATGAGCGCGGAGGAGTGGGACGCCGCATTCGATCCCGACACGTGGATCACGGGCGACCGGCTGCTCGAACGGGTCGAGGCCGAACTGAAATCGCGGATCGCCCGACGGGAAGTGTTCGGACTCCTCGAGCGCGTCCGCGAGGACGGCGAGGAGCGGATCGTCGTCTACTCGGACGAGGGGTACGCGATCGTTCGTCCCACGGGGGAGGTGAGCGGGCGGGGGACCGTCCTCAGGGACGTGGAGCCGATCGTCGCGCTGGCGGCGATGGAGTCGTACGAGGTCCCGGAGCCGCCGGCGGACTGGTCGCTCCCACATCCGGATACCGTCCCGGAGGGAACCGGCGAGTTCGGGAACCTGATGATCCAGGTGGTCGCCGCGGTCCTGACGATCGCCGGCGGGGCGCTCCTCGGCGCGTCCGTGTTCACCGATCTCGAGGGCGTGATCGCCCCGGCAGTCGGGCTGGCGTTCCTCCTCGCAGGCGTGTTCCTGTTCGCGATGGTCGCGAACGCGCGACTGTCGGATCGGTTCCGCTCGGAGGAGTACCGAAACCGCCTGCGCGCCCTCCGCGAGGCGGAGGAGCGACCCGACTTCGTGCCGGTCGATGGGGAGGTCGTCACCGACGAGAACGAGGACGGGTGAAGCTGCCGAATTCGACCGTTTCAAACATCCTACCACGCACCGCGCGAACGCCCACAGTCGGTGGGTTTAAGCGCGCGCCGTCCTGAGTGAGCCTGTATGAAACGGCGGGACTTCGTGCGAACGGCCGGCGGTGCTACCGCCGCCCTCGCCGCCTCGAACGCGGCCACCGGATCGGTCGCGGGACAGGGGGCGGGAGAGCCCGATTTCGAGGGGTACCTCGGCGGCGTCGACGGGGGGTTTCAGGACCTCCGCGGCCAGGACGAGGTACGCGTCGAGGTCGGCGCGAGCGGGAACGGTGGCAACCTCGCGTTTAGCCCGGCCGGGATCTGGATAGACGAGGGAACGACGGTGGTCTGGGAGTGGACCGGCGAGGGCGGCGGCCACAACGTCGTTACCGACGGGGAGAACACCGACTTCGAGAACACCCACGACCTCGACAGCGGGAGCCCGGTCGACGAGGCCGGCCACGAGTACGAGCACACGTTCGAGGACCCCGGTCGAACGGGGTACGTCTGTGTGCCCCATCGGGGCGTCAACATGTTCGGTGCGGTCGCCGTCGGCGACGACGTTCCCGTCATCGAAGCCGGTGGCGCCACCGGCTGGCCGGAGGACATCGCTCACGTCGGCGTTCCGATCCACGCCCACTGGGTCGGGATCGCGTCGATGTTCGGGATCATCCTCACGTTCGTGTTCACGTTCTACATGTTGAAGTACGGCGAGTCCGCCCACACGGGACACGGAGGTGGCCGATGAGTTCAAGCGGCTCCTCGTACGGCGACATCCACCGGTACGAGCCGGCCCGCGAGAGCACTGCCGCCGCCATCGCGATCGTGCTCCTCACGGTCATCGAGGTCGTCTTCGTCTTCCTGTTCGTCTATGGCCTGATGTTCGGGTGGGCGTCGACGGAGTTCGGCAACATGTACATGGGCGCGTTGTTGGCGCTGATCTTCGTCGATCTGGCGTTCATCCTGCTGTTGTATCGGAAGGAGTTCCTCCCGGACGTGATGATCGTCAAGAAGCGCCGCAGAAAGTGGGAGGACCTGTACGTCCGTGAAGAGGACAAAGACGGCGTCGGCGTCGACACCGGCAACGCCGTGGAGACCCTGAAGCGGGCTGTCTACCCGTACTACAAGAAGTGATCACCCAATGAGCCTGAAAAAGAACGACGAGATGGACCACAACGCGTGGCTCAAGACGCAGGACTTGACGGTCATCGAGACCGCCTTTCTGACCACGCTCATCTGGATGGACAAGCGGCTGCGCATCGTCGACTACCTCGAACTGCTGGAGACGATGTACTACCGCGCGAACCTCCAGATGCCGAAGAGCCACACCGAACAGTACGATCTGGACAACAAGTTCTGGTACTGGTACCCGCTGTACTCGCTGGGGTCGCTGTCGATCATCGCGTACCTCGTGGCGGCGGTCTCCGGCGCGCTGTTGGGGTTCTACTACTCCCCGTCGACCGCTGGCGCTGTCGCACAGGGTGACCCGACGGCGGCGTACGACTCCCTCGTGGAGATCATGCAGGACGTTCAGTTCGGGTTCATGCTCCGCTCCATCCACCGCTGGTCCGCCCAGTTCATGGTGGCGGCGGTGTTCCTCCACATGCTCCGGGTGTACTTCACCGGCTCCTACAAGGAGCCGCGTGAGGTCAACTGGATCCTCGGGATCGTGCTCATCGGCCTGACGCTACTGTTCGGGTTCTCCGGATACGTCCTGCCGTGGAAGCAGCTGTCCTTCTGGGCGGCACAGATCGGCGTCGAGATGGCGCTCGCAACCCCCTTAGTGGGTGAATGGGCGGCCCAGCTACTGTTCGGGGGGTTCACCCTCGGGCAGGCGACGCTCGTGAGAATGTACATCCTGCACGTGTTCGTCCTGCCGTTCGTGGTGACGGCGCTCATCGCGCTCCACGTCGGCATCGTCTGGGTGCAGGGGATCGCGGAGCCGCACTAATACAATGACCGACGACACCAATACACCGACCGACGCGACCGACGCCGAGCGGGCGGTGACCGACGGCGGAACCGACGAGGAAGCGCGCACGGACGGGGGGCCACCGGCGACGGTGCCGCCGGACGACGAGACACCGACGTGGACCGAGCGGAAGGAGCGGTCCCAGGGGCTCTCCCGTCTCACTTATCAGTACTTCGAGCGGTCCCGCCGCGAGGACGAGGACCTCCGCGCGGAGTCAACGTACGTCGAACGTGACGTCCTTGGCTTCCCGGCGTGGCCACACGAGACGATCCGGAACCTCGCTATCACGAGCTTCTTCATCGGGGTCATGCTTCTCGTGTCGGCGATCCTCCCGCCACACTTCGGGGATCCGGCGAACCCCGGGTCGACGCCGGCGGTCATCCTGCCCGACTGGTACCTCTACTGGTCGTTCGGGCTGCTCCACCTCGACCCGATCAACCCCGAACTCGCGATCCTCGGCGGCGACAAGGTTATGTCCGACGAGCTGTACGGGCTCGTGGCACACGGCGTGATCTTCGGAGTCATCACGCTCGTGCCGTTCCTGAACAAGGGGAGCGCTCGGCGCCCGGTCGAGGAGCCGTTTTGGGCCGCAGTAGGCGTCTCCGGCGTGATATTCTCGGTCACGCTGGGGGTGCTCGCCATCCAGAACTTCGTCCCGATCGAGCTCGATCTGCTGTTGAACCTGGTGTTCCTGCTGCCGATCGTCGGCGCGGTCATCACCTACGCCGTGTTGAAAACCATGCGCGAGGGGTACATGTACGACCTCAATCGCCGGTACTACATGCTGCGGCCGCCGAAGTAGCGGCGACCGGTCGTTTTCTGTACACGTTATACTATGTCCGATACCGACAACAGTGAGTTTCAGGCGGTCGACGACACCGGGGACCCGATAGCGAAGGACGACCCCGACGATCCACGGAACGAACCGGTCGGTCCACGTGTCGGTCCAGACGGTCGCGAGATCGTCGTCCCGCTTCGGCTGTACAAAACCGTCACCGCGTTCTCGACGCTCGCCGCGGTGGTGGCGTACTTCATCGGGTTCACGCTCGTTGACGCGGCGACTCTCCAAGTCAGCTTCATCAGGGCGACGATCGTTTATCTCCTCGGCGTGGTCGGGCTCGCACCCGCAGAGGGGGTGTTAACCGCCGTGCTTGCGATCGTCGGGATCGGCTCGATCCTGTTCGGAACGGCGGTGTACGTCCTGGGGACGCGGTTCAGGGCTCAGGGAATGGGAAAGGCTCAAGAGGACTCCAGCGAAGGATAACACATGGCAGACGAGTTCATCAAAGGGCTGACCCTGTTCACCCTCGGGGGTCTCGGCTGGATCACCTTCGGCGGGTGGTACCGGACGCCCTCGTACTACGATCTGAGTCAGCTGTTCGGTCCCGCTCAAGGGGTCAACTCCGTGTACGACGAGATCGGAGTGCTCGCCGGCGACGCCTTCTTCTGGCTGATGATCGTCGGACCGATCGTGTTCTGGGTGTTGCTTCCGGCCGGTAGGCAGCTCCGCGAGTCGATGGCTGACGACGCCGCGAACTGACACGAACCCACCGCCTACTGCGAGGCGATCGGTCGGCCGGTCCGTTCTCTCACTTCGTTCACCGCCTGTAGCGAGGCGTTCACACGGTCGGATCTGCGAGGGATCTCGACGTTCGGCGGTCGATACGTGTCACTATCGAGGTCAGGTCGAGTGAACACACGAGTCCCCGACGACACGGTCACCGGCCGGGTTCGGAGACACGCCAAGATCGAGTGACGACAGAGGGACTCGAACGGTAACCACCGAGCGTCGAACCGATCGACGTGAGACGAAGACGCCCTCATCCCGGAGTCGAACAGGGGGTTCGGACGAACGACACGAAGCGGAACTCGTTCGATGCGAGCACGGAAGCAACAAGAAGGGGAACCGATGCGGGACGAGCGACCGACGAGAACCGCCGCGACTACGCGACCACGCCGCCGCTCCACACGTCCGCGACGAGGAAGAACAGCGCGTAGTAGGCAGCGTACAGCAGGACGAGCGCCGAGGAGACGATCGCGCTCTTCGGTGCCTCGATCGTCATGTCGTTCCGGGCCTCGACGTTACGCGACTCCAGCTCGAAGAGGTCCGCGAGCAGCATGGTCACGACGAGCATCGAGAGGACGGTTCCCCCCGTCGGCGCGTCGATCGCGAACAGCGCGCTCAACAGCAGCAGGCCGACGTTCGTGAACACGTGCGGACCGTACGATTCGACGCTGTCCCCGGACTGTCCCTGTTGGACGTGCCGCTTGTGGGCGACGTGCCGGGTCGCGAGGTTCGCGATCGCCATCGTGAGGATCGCGAACGGCAAGATCGGCCCGACGACCGACAGCCAGTCGAGGGGGACGAGGAACTGCAGTGGATCCATACCTCCGTTTCCGTTCACGAGTTATTAGAACCTTTCCGATCGGTGGCGGGATCGACGCCGTCTCCGGGGTTCGGACCGGTGCCGTCCACCAAGAGGTCGACGTGAGCACCGACCCCGATCCTGACCGGTCGGCCCGCGGGGATCCGCTCTCGGCGACCGCCGTCGACAACTATCGAGACCGCCTCGACGTCGCGTTCCACGGAGAGCGCCACCTCTCCGTCGACAACCCACGTATCGCGTCTCGTCGTGAACGGCGCGATGGGAACGACTGCGAGTCCCGCACCCGGAGTGATAACGGGTCCGCCCGCGGCGTTCGCGTACCCCTCGCTCCCCAGTGGCGTCGCGACGACGACGCCGTCCGACCGGACCGTCACGTGACGCCGCCCGGGGATCTCGATGCCGTACTCCGAGATCCGAGCGGGCTCGTCCGTCACCAGCGCCACGTCGAGCGCGGCGTGGTACGTGTTCGTCCCGCCAATATCGGCCGCCAGGACCGGGTGTGGAACGGTTCGTGTGGTACCGTCCAGCAAGTGCCGGATCGCCTGGTCGATGCTGTTCCGGTCGTTCCCGACTGCGTCGTCCACCGTGACCGTGTTCCCGGCGAGCGGGTCGGGCAGGCGCTCACGGAGCGGATACACCGGCGTCTGGTCCGCATCCACCGACCCATCGGAGGCCACGGCGCGACGGACCACGTCGTGGATAGCGTCGTCACCGAGCGCGACGACGGCGTCGGCGTCGGCGTCGGCTGACGGCGGATCGACGAGCTCGCCACCCGCATCCCCGACCGCCCGTCGAGCGCGGCTCGTCCGGTCGTCGTCGGGACCGACGACGGCGATCCGGGACGGCGGATCTCCCATACGCGAGGGGTCCGCGCGGCACGATGGAAAAACCCCCGGTTCGGGGGCGAGGGGAGGGTGGCTATGAACGAAGCGTCGCCGCGTCAGAACGGCCAGTCACCGGTGACCTTCATTCCAGTCGCCGCCCCGCTCTCCTCCAGCGACGCCGCGAGGCGGTCGGTGTCGGCCCGAGGGATCGAGACGTCGTCTCGGGCGAGGTCGACAGCGAGGGCGGTGAGGAGGATCGACTGTTCGCGGAGGTTCCGAACGTCGAGCTTGTCGAGGGTGTCGGCAGCGGTGTGGCCCCAGCCTCGCCCGCGGTCCTCCGTCTCGCCGGACACCATGTAGCCGGGGATCCCCCGCTGGACGAACGGCCAGTGGTCGCTGTGGGGGACGACCCCCTCCCCGAGCGTCACGGGATGGTCGAACCGATCCCGGAGTCGCTCGCCCGCGGCGGCGAGTTCGTCGAAGTCGTGATGGTCGAGTTTGAGGGTGCGGCCGAACACGTTGCTGTCGACGTTGATCACGGCTTTCACCGCCTCCGGATCGACGTCTGCTGCTGCTTTCGAGGAGCCGACGAGGCCGACTTCCTCGGCACCGAACGCGGCGAATCGAACGCGAGTGTCCAGTGCCGACTCCCGGTCGGCGAGCGCGCGAGCGACCTCGACTATCGTCGCCGTACCCGCGCCGTTGTCCATCGCGCCCTCCGCGATGTCGTGGGCGTCGACATGCGAGGAGACGAGAAGGTACTCGTCGGTGTCGGGACCGAGCTCGGCGACAGCGGTCCCGCTCGTCGCGTCGGGGGTCGTACAGTCGACGTCGACGGTCACCGTCTCCTCCTCGTGTCGGCGGATGAGCCGCGCGCCGACTTCCTTGCTCACGCCGACGGCGGGGATCTCGCCGATCGGGTCGTCGGGGGTCCCGACGCTCCCCGTCGGTGGGAGCCCGCCCTCGACGTGGTTCGCGAAGACGAACCCGGCCGCGCCCGCGTCGACGGCGTGGTAGTACTTCTCGCGGCGGTGGACGAACCGGTCGAACTCGTCCGGCACGGTCGTCGAGACGACGGCGATCGCCCCGTCGAGCTCGGCGGCAGCGGACTCGAACTCCGCGGGAGTGCCGTAGCCCACATCGACGAGCTCACCCGTCGCGCTCGCGTCCGGTGATCGCGGGAGTGCGATACAGGACCCCTCGCCGGCGGCGAGCGTCGTCTCCCCCTGACGGACCGCGCTGTCCCCACGCTCCCACCCCTGGATGTCGAACGGCTCGATCCGGGCGTTACGCGCGCCGACGGCGTCGAACGCGTCACGGGTGTGTTCGAGCGCATCGCGTTCGCCCGACGACCCGGCCATGCGGTTCCCGACATCGACGAGGGTTTCGAGGTGGTCCCAGCCGATGTCACTCGTGAACGTATCACCGATCCACTCGGTCATGCGTGAGCCTGATCGGGCGGCGCGTTAAGCGGTTCGGTGCCGGAACCAACGGCCGACAGACCGTGCGGAGGACCGGGACTCGACACCGCGGCGGCTCAGTACGTGAAGCCGTACACGTGGTTCAACATGACGTAGGTGACCACGCCGAGGACGAGCGAGAGCAGCCACGAGCCGGCAGCGATCCGTCCGACCGTGGCGTGTGGTACCTCCGACCGGAGCTCGTCAACGGAGTGAGTGAGCCCCAACAGGAGCGCGTAGAGCACGACGGGGACGGCGACGATCGACAGCAGGATGTGGATCCCGAGCATGACGAGGTAGACCGTCCCGACGAGCTCGGGGCCATCGAAGTACTTCGTCCCGCCACCGGCGACCCGCGGGACGTAGATCCCCAAAAAGAGGAGGATCAGCGCGAACGACGTGGTCATGGCGGCCGCGTGTTTCCGTACCTCGCCGTTGCGGATCCAGTACCAGCCGAGCGAGAGGGTGAGGATCGTGAGCGAGTTGACGGCCGCGATAGCGTGCGTGAGGAGGTCGACGGTCGACCGGGAGAGGTCGGGGAACAGCGCCTGGAAGCCTGGAACGAGGAACGCGCCGAGCACCGCGCCGTATCCGACGACGGTGAGGAGGGCCACGGTCGCCGCGGGGCGGCGTTTGACGCGCTCGCGAACGCTGGCTGCGGACATACCCGAACGAGGGGACGAACCGATAAGTCGGCTTCGGGTTCTCCCGTTCGGCGGGTCGACGTCGCGAGCCAGGGGGCCGGCTCCCGGTCGATGTTCCTGTCCGACCGGTGACTACCGGTCGATGACGCCGGTCGCGGTCGCGACCTCGATGGCGGCCTCCTCGTTGATCCCGCCCTGAAGGATGGTGTAGCGGTCGCGGATCTCGTGGGCCGTCGTCATCGCCGCGATCAGTTCCTCGTCGTCGACGCCGAGCTCCGCGGCGGTCGTCGGCGCGTCGAGCTCGGCGAGCGCCTCGCGGATCGCGGTCCAGCGGCCGTTCTCGCCGCTGTGGAGGTACTCGGTCACGATGGACGCGACGCCGACCTGGTGGCCGTGGAGCGCCTTCCCCGGCGCGATCCGGTCGAGCTGGTGGGAGATGAGGTGCTCCGCGCCGGAGGCGGGCCGCGAGGAGCCCGCGATCGACATCGCGACCCCCGAGGAAACGAGCGCTTTCACCACGACCCACGAGGACTCCTCTAACCCGGGGCGGATCAAGTCGGCGTTCTCGACGAGCAGCTCGGCGGTCATCTCCGAGAGCGCGCCCGCGTACTCGCTGTACTCGACGTTGCGGAGGCGGTTCGCGAGCCGCCAGTCCTTCACGGCGGTGTAGTTGGAGATGATGTCCGCACAGCCAGCGGTCGTGAGCCGCCACGGCGCGTTCGCGAGGAACTCGGTGTCCGCGACGACCGCGAGCGGCGGGTCGGCGGCGACGGAGTGGCGCGTGTCCCCTTCGGGGATCGACGACCGCCCCGAGACGATCCCGTCGTGGGAGGCGACCGTAGGGACGGAGACGAAGCCGACATTGAGGTGGTCAGCGGCCATCTTCGCCGTATCGATCGGCTTCCCGCCGCCGAGCGCGACGAGGAAGCCGGGATCGACGGCCTCCGCGGTCGCTTTGAGCTCCTCGACCGCATCGAAAGAGGCTTCTTCGACGACGGCGGTCGCGGGGTCGTCGAACTGCGCGCGCACCCGGTCACCGGCGATCTCGTTCGGCGTCGGGCTCGTCACAATGAGCGGTCGGCCGGTGAGGTAGAGCTCGCCCACCGCCGCCCCGAGGTCGTCGACCACGCCGTGGCCGACGAGGACGTTCCGCGGGAGCTTGATCCACGTGGACTTCTCGAACATATCGGAGCCACACGCCCGCGGGTGAAAGCCGTTGTCCATGGCGGCCATCCGATGCGCCGCCACGGAGCACGACGGCCCAAGCACGACGGCTCGAAGCACGACGGCTCAAAGCACGGTGACCCGAACGGAACGCTCAGAGCGCGGCGACGCGACTCACCACGCCAGCAGCGTCGTCGCGGCATCGACGAGGAAGTACACCCCGAACCCCGCGAGCACGACCGCCGACCCGACGGCGACCACCGGCGAGAACGCCTCGATCCGCCGCTCGGCGACGACGAGCCCCGCCGGGAACAGCGTCACCCAAGCGCCGACGCCACAGAAGAACCCGACGATCAGCGCCGGCGAGCCGGTGGCGACGACGAGCGTTCCCGCGAGCTCCGAACCGACGACCGGTAGATACGCGAGCACGTCGAGCTCGCCCGGGCGGAGCAGCCCGACACCCACCGTGAGCCAGAACAACACCTGGAACGGGTTCGTCAGCGCCAATAACAGCGCTTTCTGGAACCCTTTCCCGTCGTCCACCATCGGGTCCTCCCCCTGCGTCGGCCGGAACGACGCTCGCGCGCCGCGCACCGCGCCGACCGCGAAGTAACACATCAGGAGGCCGCCGACCGCGACCATGGCCGTCTGCAGCCGTGGTACCGACTCGATGACGGCCACGACGCCGACGTACGCGAGCACGAAGAAGGCGACGTCGGCGGTGGCCGCGCCGAGCCCGGCTTTCGCTCCCGCGGTCCAGCCGCGCAGCACCGACTCCTCCGCGATGACCGCGTTCATCGGCCCCGGCGGTGCCGCGAGCGCCAGTCCGAACAGCGCACCGACCGCCAGCGTCCCGACCGTGTTCACGGCCACGTAGAGGCCCGTTCGCGTGAAAAACCTCGCGGACGGACTGTCGGCACGACTGGCCAGGAGTGAACATCACCCCCGAGAGTCGGTGACCGATGCGGATCTATCGCCGCTCGCGTCGGCGGTCGTCGTCGCTCTCGTCGCGCCCGCGGCCGTCCTCACCCTCGTCGCGTCCGGCGTTCTCGACACGGATCGACTGTGCAACCTCGGTCGGGAGGCTCTGTTCGCCCGCCGGGGTCCGGACGGTGATCATCCCGAATGGGGCGACGTCGGTGACTTCGATCGTCGTCCCCGGCGTGATCCCGGCGTCGGCGAGGTACTCGAGCTCCGCCTCGTCGCGGTCGGAGACTCGGGTGACGACGAGCCGGTCACCGGCGGGATGGTCGGAGAGCCGAGGGCCGCTCCCCTCGTTGACGGGTTCGAGGTCCGCGCCCGGGATCGGGTCGCCGTGCGGGTCGAACTCGGGGTCGCCGAGCGCCTCGGCGACGCGCCGTTCGAACTCCTCGGAGATGTGGTGTTCTAACGCGTCGGCCTCGTCGTGAACGTCGCTCCAGTCGTAATCGAGGTGATCGGCCAGGAACGCCTCCAGCAGCCGGTGGTGGCGGACGACTTCGAGCGCGACCGCCTCCCCTTCGGCGGTGAGCTCGACCCCTTTGTACGGCTCGCGGTGGACGAGGTCGCGATCGGCGAGCTTCGAGAGCATGTCCGTCACCGTCGGCGGGGTCTTGTCCACGTACTCGGCGATGGCGGACGTCGAGACGGGCGGCCCCTCCTCGGCCTGGAGGACGTAGATCGCCTTGAGGTAGTCCTCCATCACGTCGCTGAGCATTTATATACCGTTACTGGAGACGATTCAAATACCTACCGGGACCGATCGTCGGTCGGGTGCCGTCTCGGGTGGTCAGGTGCCGTCCCCGTCAGGCGCGTCAACGCCACCGTCGGTCACGCGGTCGCCACGGCCGTCATCGGCCTCCAGCTCGTCGACCCGTCGGCGAAGCGTCTCTTTCTCCTTGATCAGCGCGTTGACGGTCGCTTCCAGGTCCGCGATCCGATCGGTCCACGTGATGTACGCGTAGCCGGCGGCGAACCCGATCACCAGCCCGATCAGGCCGCCACCGAGGAACCCGACGAGCGTCATGACGGACAGGAACAGGGCGTCGAAGATGTCCTCGGCATCAACGGGGAGAGCGAGAACCATACGAACTGCTGCTCGGCGGAAGTAAAAAGGGTTTTGTCGCCCGCGGTCCCTCCAACCCGCATCGAACACCGCTTCAATCGATCGTTCGGGCTTCGTCTCGGTTCGTGCTGGGACTGTAGCAAGCGATAGCCGGCGCGGATATCCCAGTACGGGTGACAGTTGGTTATAAATAACCGAGCAGTGTTGTGACGGCAGTTTATAACTCGTTACTGTCGGGGCGACTGCGTTCAGCATGCCAGCCGTTCGATTATAAGTGGACAGTTATGGATCGACGGTGAACTCATCCAACTCTCCACCTCGAACCGCGACCGCACCTCACACCTCGCCAACCTCGTCGGCGGCGGCTTTGTCGCCGGCTGCCCGTGGCGCGTCGCGCCACGCTGTCACCGACGCTCGCCGGGGCGCGCCACCACAGTAGCTATTTATAAGTAACCGCCGGCATCGCTCGCGGTCGAGTGTGACCCGTCTCGCCGGAGTCGTGTTGTGCTACCCACTCCCGTCACGGACCGAAATGCGCTTTCCGATCCCCTCAGTCCCTCCGGGTCGGATATAAGAGCGCCACCGTGATCGGTCGCCATTGAGACGGCACCGTCGACCACGGAACCACACTTGACTCACTCCTCGGCGGGCGGTCGGTTCGCGATCCGCGAAGCGAGCTCGCGGGCGGCCGCGACGTGGTCGTCGGCCTCGCGATCGCCCGTGCCGTCGATCCCCGAGAGCAGTTCGACGATCTCGCCGGCGCGCTCCCGAATCACGTCGTCGTCGACCGGCCCTGCCGCGATCTGTCCGGCGAGCGCCTGCGCCTCACCCAGCCGCCAGCCGGCCTCGCGTTCGACGGGGCGCACCTCGGTCGCGACGAGGTGGTCGTGGAGCGACTCGACCGGGTCGAACGCTTCCCCGTCCGACGGGTCGTCGGCGTGGCCTCCGCTCCCGTCTCCCGGCATTTACTCGTCGTGGATGAACACGAGTCGTTTCTCGTCGGTCGTCACCAAGCAGAGCTCGATCCCGTCGCGAGTCGCGCCGATCCGCTGCCAGCCGTGGTCGCTGACGAACAGCGTCTGGAACACGCCCAGGTCGCAGTCGGGGTTCGGACAGCCGACGCCCGCCGCGTTCTTATATACGGTCGTCCCGCCACCGGATCCCTGTCGGACCAACCCGTCAGTCAGCGAGCGCAGCTCCTCGTCCGACATCGGACTCCCCGTGTCGTCGTCTCCCATACACGCGAATTCACGGGCGACGGTATAAAAGCGACCCGCCGGCTGGACCGATCCGGGAACGTCGAGCCGGGCCGATCCGGGAACGCCGAGCCGGGCAGCCGCCAGTCGTCCCGATCAGTGGCCCCAGCGACGACCGTCCTCGTCGTAGCGGGCGTCGGTTATCCGGTCGTGTTGGTCCCGGCTCATCGAGACATCGGCCGCGCCGAGGTTCTCGTCGAGCTGGTCGACCGTTCGCGCGCCGACGATGGGAACACAGGTGAACTCGCGCTGGTCCATCAGCCACCGCAACGCGACCTGCGCGGGAGTCGCGTCGAGCTCGTCGGCGACCGCCCGGACCTCGTCCAGCACCTTCCAGCCGCGCTCGGAGAGGTAGAACCGCTCGAACCGCTCGTCGAAGCTGCCGCGGGAGCCATCGGGTGCCTCGACGGATTTCGGGTCGTCAGGGTCGGCACGCGTGTACTTGCCGGTGAGGAACCCGCCCGCGAGCGGCGAGTACGGACAGACAGCCAGATACTGATCGGCGACGACAGAGAGGTACTCCTCGACGTCCTCGTAGTAGCCGGCGTGGAACAGCGGCTGGGTCACCTCGAACCGCTCGTAGTCGTTGACGTCGGACTGCCAGAGCGCCTTCGTGAGCTGCCAGGCCGCCATCGTCGACGCGCCGAGGTAGTTCACTGTCCCCTCCTCGACGAGCGCGTCGAGCGTCGACAGCGTCTCCTCGATCGGGGTGTCCTCGTCCCAGCGGTGGATGTAGTACAGGTCGAGGTAGTCGGTGCCGAGCCGGTCGAGCGTCCCCTCGACCTGGTTCCGGATGTGAGTGCGCGAGAGCCCCGAGCCGTTCGGGTTCGTGTCGTCGAACCCGAAGTACACCTTCGAGGCGATGACGTACTGCTCGCGCTCGCGCTCGGCGAGCCAGTTTCCGATATACGACTCGCTGGTGCCGTTGGGGTCGCCGTACACGTTGGCGGTGTCGATGAAGGTACCGCCGCGGTCGGCGAACGCGTCGAGCAGTTCGTGTGCCGCCGCCTCGTCGGTTTCGAGGACGCCCCCCGTCTTCCGGCCGAACCGCCACGTACCGAAACAGAGCTCCGACACCCGCGTACCCGTGGAGCCGAGCTGCCTGTAGTCCATGGTCGAACCAACTCCACCGACTACTAAAAGCGTAGCCGTCGATCGGCCCCGCCGATCAGTCGCCGTCGACCAGTCGGCGTTTCACCCGATCCGCGTGCGCATCGGCGAGCCGGGTCGGCTCCGGGAGCTTGTAGCCGGCACACAGCGCGGCGACGAGATCGACGGTCGTCGCCGCCGACACGCGGTGGCCCGGACTCACGTACACGGGGTTCACCCACCGGCTGTTCGGGTACTGCCGCGACTGGTAGGCGTGGCCGATCGTCGTCCCCGCCGCCGCCGTCTCCACCGTGTCGTCGGCACGGATCGGGGTTCGCCAGCCCGCGGGTCGCTCGTCGACCGGCTCGTCGGGCTCGCCACACAACAGGCCCTTGGCGACGCCGAGACCCGCCACATCGCGGATGACGCCGATGTGCGTCGCGATCCCCGCCTCGCGGAAGTGGATCCGGCCGGAGCCGTCACAGACGAGCAGGTCGGGATCGACGGCGAGCGCGTCGAGCGCGGCCAGCATCGACTCTCCCTCCCGGAAGGCCAGAAGTCCCGGAACGTACGGGATCGAGAGGGGCGTGAGGGCGTGGGCGTACTCGATCACGGTCCCGTCGCGGATCGCCACGACGGCGGAGACGGCGCGGTCGCCGGCGTCGCCGGTATTCGCGCCCGAGTCGTCACCTCCGGTCAGAAACGCCTGGTCGATCCCGACGACGACCGGCGCGTCTGGATCGCCCGCGTTCGGCGTGGGGTCCGGGAGTCCCGTCGTGAGGTCGAACGGCTCATCGATCGCGACCGCGCCAGGATCGAACCCGACCGCGTCCGTGAACCTCGCCGTCGCGGCGATCTCGCGCTGGAGCGCCGTCATCGACTCGTGCGAGAGCGACGGGTCGGGGCGGAACTCGGGGCGGGGCGTTCGCGACATCTACCGGCGACCCGGCCCGCCCGGTCCTCCTGGCCCGCCCGGCCCGCCGGGACCGCGGATCCCGCCCCCGGCGCGCACGCCGCCCCGTCCACGCGCAGAGCGGGCGAGCCCCTCGTTTTGCCGCCCGAACACGAGGCCAACAACGAACCCGAGCAGGTGTGCGAGGTGGGCGATCCTGTCGAGTCCCGCCGCGACCGCCAAGCTCGGATCGAGGACGAACGCGAGTGAGACGACGGCAGTCCCCCACGTGAGATACTTGAGCTTCATCGGGATGATGAAGAACAACAGGATCTGGAGGTTCGGCCGCCAGACGGTGAGCACGCCGAGGATCGCGAACGTCGCGCCGCTGGCCCCGAGCACCGCGACGGGCGCGTTCGTGAGCAGCCCCACGAGCGCGTGCCCGAGCCCCGCCACCATCCCGGCGACGAGGAAGAAGCCGACGAACTTCTTCGATCCGACCGCACGCTCCACGAGCGGGCCGAAGAAGAACAGCACGATGCTGTTCGCGATGATGTGGAACAGCCCGCCGGGATCGTGGGCGAACACCGCAGTCACCCACGTCCACACCTGCCACAGCGCGGTCGACTCGAGCATGAACAGCCGGTTGTGGAGCGCGCCGCCGCCGAGGGCGATAGCGACCCACTGGCCGATCATCGTGAGCCACATCGCCGCGAGGAGGACGTACGTCGCGTTTCCGCGGAAGTAGCCCGCAATGCCACCGGTGCTCGTTGCGCGGTTCACGCGGCGTCTCACGCGGTCCGCGACACCCCCGTCGGCGGCACGGTTTCCGCCCTCGACGATGTCGTCGAAGCCGCTGTCGAAGACCGCCTCCGGATCGTTCCACTCGGAGAGGCCGGGGCAGTCGTGGTTCTCCGGGAGGCGGTGCTCCCCGCAGAAAGTCTTCCCACAGCGTCGGCACTGGTACGGGAGGTTCTCGTACTCCCCACACTCGTCGCACGTCGCCATTACCCCGAGTTACGGCGGCGGTCCTAAAGCGGTTTGGCTCTCGGATCGCGGTCGACTCCCGCGGCGTCGCCGTCGCCGTCGGTGTCTACAGTTAAACACGTCCACCGCGGTCCCTGTCAGGGACGTACACACTCACTCGGGACCGCTACCGTCGCGGAGCCCGTCGACGAGCGTCCGGAGCGTCGCGAGGGGGAACTGTCCGGGCGCGGTCGCGTCCGCGGCGTCGACGGGGGCGTAGCCGATCCGCGAGCCGTACACGGGCGTGACGGCGCGGGTGTGTCGCCCCGGTTCGCCCATACACATCGTCGCGACGCGGTGGCCGGCGGCGGTCGCCTCGTGGGTCGCGCCGATCATCGCGAGCGCGTCGACCGGGGCGGTCGCCGTCGTCGCCAGCTTCGCCACGTCGCCCTCGGCGGCCGCGTCGGCGAGGAGGTCGACGAGCGCCCCCCGCTCCGGTGTCGATTCGAAGTCGTGGACGGACGCGATCACCGCGACACCCTCCTCACGGGCCGTCTCGCGTAGCGCCGTCGCGTGTGACCGCTCCCCGGTTGGCGCGTTGCCGCGGAGCGCGGCGAGTTCGATGTCGACAGCGACGACCGCGTCGTGGACGACCGACGACGATAGCGCGTCGTACCGCCCGATGTCGTCCGCCTCACCCCCCTCCCACGCGGCGCGGTTCGTGACGACGAGGGGGAGCGTCCCGTCGTACGCGTCGAGCTGCGCTAGCGGGTCGGCGGCGAGGTCCATCCGGAACTCCACCGCGTCCGCGTGCTCGCGAGCACGCGGTTCGGCTCTCAGGTCGCCGGTGCTCGCCGCCAGGACGAACTCCTCGAACATGGGCGGCGGTTCGCGGTCGGGGGACTTAGGTGTGGTCTCGGTCGGGCGGGGCGTCGTCGGCGGTGTTCGAGCCGTTCGGACTGTTCGGGCCGTTTGAACCGTCCGAACCACTAGCACCCGTCCCGCGCGTCCACAGCAGGACCCCCAGTCCGACTACCACGATACCTGCTGGAAGGAGAAGCGGTGAGCCCGTCCCCGACCCGAGCGAGCCGTCGACACCGAGTACGATCAACGACCCGCCGATGGCGACCTGTGCGACCGCACGGAGTCTGAGACGCGTGAGCCGTGTCCCACCGAGCTCGCGGCCGATCCCGACTCCCACCGCCGAGCACAGGTAAACGCTCCCGGCGACCAGACCGCCGAGAATGGCGACGCCGACGGCGACACCGTCCGAACCGACCGCATCGCCCGACGCGATCCACCCTGCTCCGCCGAACAGCAGGAGCCCCACGAACAGGTCCCGGAGATACATGTGGGTACGCGCGGGGGCCGTGGTGAAAAACGACGCGGCGAGTGGCGACGCAGCGAGTGTGCGATGTGGCGGGAGAGGTAGTCGAACGGGAAACGGACGACCAGCCGCCACGAGGGGGTGACTGCGCGGAGAACCGACTGCGTGAAGACCGACTACGCGACGAGGCCGTCCTCGGCCTCTAACAGCTCGTGGTACCGGTTCCGGATCGTGACCTCACTGATGTCGGCGACCTCCGAGACCGCGGCCTGAGTGGTCTTCTCGTTGGTGAGCAGGGCGGCGGCGTAGACGGCGGCCGCGGCGAGCCCCACCGGCGACTTCCCGCTGTGGACGCCCTTCTCCTTGGCGTTCTTCAGGAGGCCGCGGGCGCGCATCTCCGACTCCTCGCTGAGTTCGAGGTCGGAGGCGAACCGCGGAACGTACTGCTCGGGGTCGGCGGGCTTGACCTCCAGTTTGAGCTCGCGGACGACGTAGCGGTACGTCCGGGCGATCTCCGCCTTCTCGACGCGGGAGACATCGGCGATCTCGTCGAGGCTGCGCGGGACGCCGGCCATCCGCGCGGCGGCGTACACACAGGAAGTCGAGACGCCCTCGATCGAGCGGCCGGGCAGGAGGTCCTCGTCGAGCGCGCGGCGGTAGATGACCGACGCGGTCTCACGGACGTTGTCCGGGAGGCCGAGCGCGCTCGCCATGCGGTCGATCTCGCCGAGCGCCTGCTTGAGGTTGCGCTCCTTCGAGTCGCGGGTGCGGAAGCGCTCGTTCCACTTGCGGAGCCGCTGCATCTTCTGGCGCTGGCGCGCGCCGAGCGAGCGGCCGTAGGCGTCCTTGTCGCGCCAGTCGATGTTGGTCGAGAGCCCCTTGTCGTGCATCGTGTTGGTGGTGGGCGCACCCACACGGCTCTTCTCGTCCTTCTCGCGGGAGTCGAACGCGCGCCACTCCGGCCCGCGGTCGACCGAGTCCGCCTCGACGACGAGGCCACAGTCCGCACACACCGTCTCACCGTGTTCCTCGTCGGTGACGACTTGGCCGTCACACTCCGGACAGGACAGCCCCTCGTCCGTTCGTTCCGATGCCTCCTCAGTCTCTCCGCGGGTGCGACTCCCCCGGGTATGTAGTCGTTCGGTCATGGCTCTGCTGTCTCCCGGCATACAAAACGCCCGGAAGCAGTCTTACCCGAAAGACGGCGGACCGTGACTTAAAACGCCCGGAACGTGTCGCCGACGCGACGACGGATCGACACGATCTATCACGAGGATCCCGAGAGTCGTCGCCCGGACCGAACCCTTTCTGTCGCTCCGGTCGTACGAGCGTGTGATGACCGGACCACGGGTCGTTTCCCTCGCGCCGAGCGCGACCGCGACCGTCGCGGCGATGGGCGCGGCCGACACGCTCGTCGGCGTCACCCACCACTGTGACCCACCCGACGACGCCGGCGACGCGCACGACTGCGACCCCGCCCCCGTCGGCGGCTGGATCGACCCCGATCTCGATCGGGTGACCACCCTCGACCCCGACGTCGTCCTCACCAGCGACGCGCTACAGGCCGATGTCGTCGCGGCGTGTCGCGACCGGGGGTTCGATGTCCGCCATCGGGAGCCCGCTACCCTCGCGGACGTCCTCGACGGATTCGCTGCACGGGGACGGGCCGTCGACCGAGCGGCGGCAGGAGAGACGCTGGCCGCGGCGTGTCGCGATCGGCTCGACCGCGTCGCCGACGCCGTTCCCGGCGCGGACGAAAGCGGGGGCGTCGCGCCTGCTCGCCCCGTCGTCTACTGTGAGGAGTGGTCGGACCCGCCGATGGCCGCGGGCAACTGGGTCCCCGACGCGGTCCGTGCGGCCGGCGGACGCTACCCGTTCGTCGACCCGGGCGAGCGCTCCCGGGAAGTCGACCCGGCGGCCGTGTCGGCCGCCGACCTCGACCACGTCGTCGTCCACGTCTGCGGGCACGGTAATCGGGTCGACCCCGCCACGGTCGCCGAGCGCGACTGGATAGGGGACACGCCGGTGCACGTCCTCGACGACTCGCTTCTGAATCAGCCGAGCCCCGCGCTGATCGACGGGATCGAGCGGCTCGCGGGGCTGCTCCACCCGGATTCGTACACTCCCTGAACCCGGGACCCGCCCGATTCACCCACCCACCTTACCCAGGCTCGAGCCTGCTTCGAGAGCTATTCGTCCATCCGGCGTCGATGTCGGATATGGATATCGGCGTCGGCAGCGGGAACCCGGTGAAGCGGCAGGCGGTCGAGCGAGCGATCCGAACCGAGGGGTCGGGGGTCGCGGCCGACGCGACCGTCGAGTCGGTCCCCGTCGACTCCGGCGTGAGCGAACAGCCGATCGGTCACCCGGAGACCGTTCGTGGCGCGGAGAACCGCGCGTCCGCGGTCCTCGACGTCGGCACGTACGACCTCGGCGTCGGGATCGAGGGCGGAGTCGCCGGGATCGACGGTGTCGAGGGGCGCTTCCTGATCATGTGGGCCGTCGTCGACGACGGGACGCGCGTGGGCCGGGGGGCCGGCCCCAGCCTCCGGCTCCCGGACCGGATCGCCGCCCGGATCGGCGCGGGAGAGGAGCTCGGTCCGGTGATGGACGACGTCCTCGACACGACGGGCGTTGCGAAAGGGGGTGGTGCCGCCGGCGCGCTGACGGACGGGCGGGTGGACCGAACCGACGCCCTCGCGACCGCAGTCGCAGGCGCGCTCGGTCCGTTCGTCTCCAACCTGTACGAGTGACCGCCGAGCCGCGGGAGCTGACGACGATACCGGGTTCGGGGATCGTACCGGAACGACCACTCCGGGCCACCCGAGGGTCCGTCAGCGACCCACTTCGCGAGAGCTGGAGGTCGAAAACCGCACGACGTGACGGTGTTAACCCGGTCTACCAACCGGCTTTTGAGGGATCCACCGGTACAGGTGTGTATGAGCACAGCACAGACGGAGCTCGCGAGCGCCGAACCGACGGGCCTCTCGACGAAACAGGCGCGGATCCTCGAGTACCTGCGTGCGAACGCCGACGACCGGACCTACTTCAAATCGCGGCTGATCGCCGACGACTTGGATCTCTCGGCGAAGGAGGTCGGCGCGAACATGAGCGCCGTCGTCGACGCGGCCCACGAGCTCGACGTGGAGAAGTGGGGATACTCCTCGGGGACGACGTGGATGGTAACCGGAACGCCCGAGTAAACGAGGCCACAGCGGTCGACGGGGTCGATGCGGAGCGTGGACGGTTACGGGTCGTACCGTACGAGCGACGCCGCGTCGTCCGCGAACGCGACCGTCTCGGCGTCGAAGGAGTCCGCGTACCGGACGACGAGCGTGACGAGTCGCTCGGGCTCCGTCAGCGTGTAGCCGTCCGACCGGTCGAGCAACCCCGCCTCATCGAGGTCCGCGGCCGCGGCGCTCACCGTCGGTCTCGAGACCCCGAGCGACTCGGCGAGTGCTGCACCGGTCGCATTGGGGTCGCGCAACAGTGTCAGGATCATCCCGCGCGGGGTGTCTCGACGGAGGTAGCCGAGCGCCCGCTTGTCGAGGTCGTCGAAGCGACCCGCCGGGACGTAGCGCCGGTAGTCGGCGTCCTTCCACGACTCGATCTCGCCCGAAGCCTCCAGTTTCCGGAGGTGATGTTGCGCCTCGCCGGTACCCAGCCGGAGGTCGTCGCGGAGCTTCGAGAAGTGCGCGCCGGGGGTCGTCGGGACGTAGCCGCGGATCGCCTCGCGAGTCTCGTTCGCCTCCGCGTCGCCGTGCTCCCGGCTCTCGGCGCTGGCGGTCCCGACGAACGGTGCGGCCGCTCCGACGGCGGCGAACCGCCGTAGCGTCCGCCGCTTCCGTTCGTCGACGTGCTCCGTCACTGGACGTAGTAGTCGAGCAGCCAACAAAAACACTTCGTTCGGCCCAGTCGGGGACGATCCGGTCCGACGCGCCGTTTCGTCCCGGTCAGTCCTCGCGTTCCAGTTCGGCTTCGGGGACGTCCTCGTCCATTTCCTGGATGACTTCGTCGGCAGACTTGATGTCCGCGCCGGCACCGCCCGCCTTGACCGCTTCGGCCTCCTTCTCGAGCTCCTCGACGTCCATCTCGGCCGCCTCGTCGATCTGGCCGAGGATCTCGTCGATGTTGTCGAGTCCGAGCATCTTGCGGGTCTCGTCGTCGAACTCCAGCCCGTCCAGCCCCTCCATCTCCTGGACGTCGGAGCCGGAGAGCGCCTTGCCGTACCGGCCCACGAGGCTGGTGAGCTCCTGGGGGAGGACGAACGTGGTGGATTCGCCCTTGCCGATCTCTTCGAGGGTCTCCATGCCGCGTTCGATGATGGCGCGCTCGCCCATCGACTCCGCCGAGCGGGCCCGCAACACGGTGGAGATGGCGTCACCCTGCGCTTCGAGGATCTGCGACTGCTTTTCACCCTGTGCGCGGATGATGTTCGACTGCTTGTCACCCTCGGCCTGCTCGACCGCCGAGCGGCGTTCCCCCTGCGCTTCGAGGATCATCGCCCGACGACGACGCTCCGCCGACGTCTGCTGCTCCATCGCCTGCTGGACGTCCTTCGAGGGGTTGACCTCGCGAACCTCGACGCTCTCGACGCGGATCCCCCACTCGTCGGTCGGCTCGTCCAGCTCGCGGCGGATCTTCGCGTTGATCTCTTGGCGTTTGTTCAGCGTGTCGTCGAGTTCCATGTCGCCGAGGACGGCACGAAGGGTGGTCTGTGCGAGGTTCGAGACGGCCTTCTTGTAGTCGTCGACCTCCAAGAACGCCTTCTTCGCGTCCATCACCTTGATGTACACGACCGCGTCCGCCGTCACCGGCGAGTTGTCCCGCGTGATCGCCTCTTGTCGCGGCACGTCCAGCGTCTGTGTCCGCATATCGAACGCGTACGTCCGCGACACGAACGGCGGGATCAGGTTGATACCGGGTTCGAGCAGCTTCCGGTACTCGCCGAAGACGGTGAGCGTCTTCTTCTCGTAGGCGTCGACGATCACGAACGACTGCCAGAGCGTGATCACCACCAACATGAGGAACAACAGTCCAACGCTTACCAAGCCGAAACCGAACTGGAGGGGAAGTGGGTCCATACCCTCGATTGGGGAATCGGACGCTTAATTGTTCGCCCGGACGCCGGTCACGTCGACTGATCGAGCGCGCGATCGCCCGGGACCGCCAGTCCGGATCGTGGATCGCGAGCGTCGAGCCGTCGACGCCACAGGGACTGTTGACCGACGCTAGGGTCCGCCAACCGATGTCGGAGGGGCCACCGACCGACACTCAGTCACCTTCTAGGGTGAACCGTTCCGCGACGTTCTCCAGGGTCGCGCGCAGCTGACGCTCATTGAACCGACGGACGACGGGCTCACCGAGCGAAGTGAGGGCGTTCTCCGGCAGGTCGTACTCGGCCGCATAAGTGAGCGCGGTGCCGTCGCCGTCGGGTTCGAACTCCAGCGTGATCGTTCCCTCGAGTCGGCCGCGCATCTCGAAAGCCATCCGCTCGTTCGGCTCGTGGACCGTCTGTACGAGCTCGCCGTCGATCCCCATCCCGGCCATTCGGTAGGTAAACGACAGTCGCTTTCCGCCGTTTTCGAGAGGTTCAACGTCCCGGACGTCGGTGAGCCGCGGCGTCACTGCGGCGTGGTTGTGCGGGTCGTCCATGAACTCGAACACCGTTGCGACATCGGCATCGACGTGGATCGTATCGC
This sequence comes from Halorubrum tibetense, assembly GCF_055396225.1. Taxonomy (NCBI): domain Archaea; kingdom Methanobacteriati; phylum Methanobacteriota; class Halobacteria; order Halobacteriales; family Haloferacaceae; genus Halorubrum; species Halorubrum tibetense. The sequence goes on along the minus strand of NZ_AP043742.1, from coordinate 2,173,311 downwards.
GTGCGGAGAACATGGCGTCAGTGGGTGATGATGACTGGTGGTAGGTGCTTGCCGGTGGTGTTACGGGTCGACGTACGCCTCGACCAGTTTGCGCTCGGCCGCGCGGAGGTGCTGGTGGAACGTCTGTCGAGTGATTCCCATCCGGTCGGCGATCTCAGAGCCGTCCACCGGGCGGGGCCACTCGAAGTAGCCGTTCAGCTCGGCGGTTTTCAGTGCCGACCGCTGTCGCTCCGTGAGCCGGTCGTCGACCTCGGCCGCGAACTCGGTGAGGCTCCGGTCACGGCTCTCCCGCTCGACGCGCGAGCGGAGCTCGACCCCGTCGTACTCCGCCCGGAGCACGTCGAGCATCGAGCGGACGTCCTGTTCCGGCGGAGCCTCGATGGTCAGGTGGGCGCTCGTCGGCTCCGCGCTCGCGTCGGCGACGACGCCGCCGTGTTCCGCGAGGCGGGTGAACGGCGGCGATTCCGTGGCGGTGACAGAGAACGTCACGTCGTCGTTCGTCTCCGAGACCGCTCGAGAGGATCGGACGAACGGGAGCGTCTCGATCCCCTCGATGGTCTCCTCGTCGGCCCCACATTCGGTCTTGAGGTACAGCTCGCAGGCGTCGTCGTCCAGCCGCGTGGTCCCGAGGAGATCCACCGTTCCGCCGACGGCGTCGGCGATCCGCGAGAGCGTGAACGAGTCGTCGGTGACATCGACACAGAGCTCGACGACCCGATCCGTGGTGAGGATCCGGGTCGTCTCGACCGAGTGGAGCCCGTTGGCGATCATCTTCCCGACCGACTTGCACACCTTCCGCTCCCGGCGGTCGAGGGCGTTCTCCTCGCTGCTGTAGATACCCAACAGACCGTAGCGCCGATGGCCGTAGGTGACGGGGACGACGAGCAGCCGCCGGCCGCCGACCGTCTTCGGCGCGAGCGGACCGCCCGCACAGCTGCCGGCGGAACAGCCCTGCACCTCATCGGTGTCGATGGCACGTCTGACCTCCATCGGCGTCTCCTCCAGCGACAGCGAGAGGCCGTCATCGATCGGGAGCCCGCTCGACGACGTCAGCTCCAAGCGCCCGGTTCCCGACGACACCTCGGCGATCCATCCCCCCATGTAGCCGGGCTCGTCAGCGATCTCCTCACACACTTTCCGGGAGATGGTGTCCGCATCCGTTCCCTCAACCAGGATCCGGCTGATCTCGCTGAGGAGCCCGTTGACCCGTCCGAGGACCCGATCGAGTGCCTGTCGTTCGGCGGCGATCTTCTCCGCGCGCTCGTCGGCGAGCCGTTCGGCTGTTTTACGATCGGTGACGTCGTTCTGGAACCCCACGTAGTGGACCAGCTCGTCGTCGTCGAACACCGGTGCGACCGTGAGCTCGTTCCAGAACGGGGTGCCGTCGCGACGGTAGTTACGGATCTCGACGGTGACCGGTTCCTCGTTTTCGATCGCGCCGGCGAGCCGTCCGACCGTCTCGGGGTCCGTTTCGGGGCCCTGAAGGAACCGAGGGTTCCGACCGAGCACCTCCTCTTTCGGGTAGCCGGTGTGGTCTTCCCACGCATCGTTGACGTACACGAGCGGGCCGTCGTCGAGCTCCGGGTCGCAGATGCTGAGCCCGATCGGGGCCTCGTTGACGGCGCGCTCGATATCGGCCGTGGACGGCTCGTGGCCGTCGATATCCTGTTTGGTCTGGCTGATCACGCCGCCCGAGCTGACGGCGGCAACGTCGTCGACGAGCGACGACACCGACTCGTCCCCGTTCTTCCGGATAACGCGGTCGGCACCGTGCCGATACGCCGCCCGTGAGACCTCCTCCACGTCGGTGACGGCGTCCGTGAACAGGACCGCGGGGAGGTCGATTCCGGACTCCTCTAACGCTTTGAGCAGTGCGACCCCGTCGTCTCCGGGCAGGTCGTACTCGCTCACCAAGCAGTCGTACGTACCGGTGGTGGCTTTCGCCACGGCTGCCGTGGCAGTGTGGACCGGGGTTACATCGAACCCTTCGGTCTCGAGGGCGGACGCGATCCGGTCGATCCCGTCTCGCGGGTGGGCTAAGAGTGCCCGGGATCCCGACATACGTGACCGTTGGTGGCACGATGGATTAAGCGTTGGTGCTATGGCGCGAGCGCGAGTCAACCGACGTGACGCCCATCGACGCAGCGACCACCGACGTGGCAGCCACCGAGCCGGGAACTATTTAAAGAACGAAATAATCCGACTGAGCACACAACCCCGCGGATAACGTAGGTGCGTTCATGTCGACGTCAAGCGCGAGTTTCGCCCGCAGTCGCCTTTTCGACGAACCGGAACGGGCCGCGATCGACGTCTCCCGCGGCGCGTTGCTCGTCCTGACGGTCGGGTTCGCCGCCCTGTACGCGACGGGGACTGAACTGGCCTTACACACGCAGATGCTCGTCTACCTCGTCGGAATGGTCGCGTTGAACCTGCCACACGGCGGGTACGAGCACTTCTCGAACCTTCGGCGGCGTGGTCTCCCGTTCGGTGCGCGCTACGTCGTCCTGTACCTCGGCTTCGTGGCCGGGTTCATCGCGCTGTTCGTCCTCGCACCGCTGCCGGCGCTCGCGATCGCGTTCGGGACCGCGGTCGCGAAAGGCGGGCACGGCGACCTCCGGGTGATGGACGCGATCGTCGGGAGCGACCACCTCGTCTCCCGTCCACAGCGCGCGCTCGCCGCGTTCGTCCGCGGCGGTGCCGTGATGATCGTCCCCGCGGTGTTCTGGACCGAGACGTTCTACGCGTTCACAGGATACATGCTGAACGTCTTCGGCGGAACGCTCGTCGGTCCGGCCGCCTCGAACCCCGAAGGATTCGTCACGGTCCTCGGTGCGGTGTACGGAGTGGCCGTACTGGCACACCTCGGCGGCGGCCTCGCGACCGCCGGCGTCTCGACGTCGTGGCTCTACGACGTGCTCGAAACCTCGCTGCTCGTCGCGTTCTTCGCGTTCGTCCCCGTCGTCGTCGCCATCGGACTGTACTTCCCGCTGTGGTACTCCCTGCGCCAGTCGGGTCGGAGCATCGTCGTCGAGAAGGCCCGACCGAGCCGCACCGAGGGCGTCTCGGTGGTGATGGCGTGGGGCGTCCTCGTCGTCGGCGCGCTCGTGACCGCGCTGGTGGCGGCGTTGCTGTGGACCGTGGCCCCGAACCCGCTGGCCGGCGCGTCGCTGCTGCCGGGCGCGGTCGCCTTCTACACCATCTTCGTGTGTATCATTGCGCTCCCGCACGTCGTGGTCGGCGAGTGGCTCGACTTCGGTCGAGGTATCTGGCACGTCCCCTGATCCCAGACACGGAACGGGTCGACGGGCCGATCGATCGGGGCCAACGGCGTCCGTCGGATAATAAACCCTAAAACCCGGCTCGTCGACCGATCCGGTATGTATCTGCGGTTCGTCGATCGGCTCGGTCTCGCGGACGCGGTCACCGTGGCAAACGCTGCAGTCGGCTTCTTAGCCGTGATCGCCGCCACCGTCGACGTTACGCTCGCGGCTCGGCTGATCCTGTTGGCTGCCATCGCCGATGGCCTCGACGGCGTCGTCGCCAGACACCGCGGTTCGACGCCCGCGGGCCCGTATCTGGACTCGCTCGCTGACGTCGCCTCTTTCGGGGTCGCGCCCGCTGCCCTCGTCGCGGTCGTCGTCCTCGACGCCGCTTCGTTCGCCGCCGACCCACTGCTCGTCGGTGTCGGCCTCACCGCCGCCGCCACGTTCGTCGCGCTCGCGGTCGCTCGGCTGGGCCTGTACATCGCGTACGACAGCGACAGCCGCGAGACCGTCGGGGTGCCGACGACGCTCGCGGCGACGCTCCTGGCCGCCGTCGTCCTTGCCGGCTACACCGACCCGGTCCCGCTCGTCGCCGCGACCGCCGTGTTCGCGCTGCTTATGGGGTCGACGATCACCTACCCGGACCTCCACGCGCAGGACGCGATGGTGATGGGGCTCGTCCAGGCCGCGGTGATCCTCACGCCGCTCGGACGGATGGCGACGCCGATGCTCCCGCCGTGGATCGGCGAGGGGTTCGCGTTCGCGCTGTTGTTCCTCGCGTCCGCGTACCTGATCCTGGGCCCGGCGTTCTACTGGGGCGACGGGATCGGCGGTTCGGACGGCGAGCTCGGCAAGTGAGGAACCGCGGCCTCACCGCCCCCGAGAGAACGTGAACAGGACAGGATCGAACGGCCAAACGGCCGTCAGAGGAATTGGGTCGGTCCGGGACCGCTGGTGACCGCTTACAGCAGGTCGTCGAAGCTCTTGTAGCGGGTGATGTCGACGCCCTCGTCGGTGACGACGGCGACGTTGATCCCGTTGCCGGACGCGAGGTCGCGCTCGACGGCGGACTGGATCGCCTTCGCGGCGACCGTCTTCGCCTCGTCGACGGTGATGTCGTCGTGATACTCCTGTTCGAGCACACCGAGGGCGTACTGCGAGCCGGAGCCGGTGACGGTGTACTCCTCCTCGGTCGTGCCGCCGAGGGCGTCGATGGAGTAGATGTGTGCACCCTCGTCGTCGACGCCGCCGAGGATCGGCTGAACGATGAAGAACGCCCCCGTGCGAAGGAGGTTCCCGGTGAGCGTCGACAACGCTTCCATCGACATGTCCTTGCCGCGACGGGCCTCGTAGAGGTTCGTCTCGGCTTTGAGCGTCGAGATGAGGTTCTGGGCGGCCGAAACGGAGCCGGCGATGGTGAGCGCGCCGCGCGGGTGGACTTCCTCGACCTTCTGGACGTCCTTCGAGGAGACCATCCCGCCGAGGGAGGCGCGCATGTCCGTCGCCATCACAACGCCGTCGCCGGCGCGGATGCCGACCGTGGTGGTGCCGGTTTTCATCTCGCCCTCGCCGTCAGCCTGGGCGGCACGGCGTTCGCTGTGTTCGAACTCGCCGAGCTCCGGCCCGAAGACGGGCTGGTCGCGGCCGAGCTCGACGGACGGACCGTCCGAGAGATCGTCAGTCGGTGTTCGCATTACCGACTTGTTGTCCCCTCGCGCTGATAAAGGCAACCCTTCGGGGGGCCGCCGCCGGTTCCGACGGTCATATCCGCGAGCGGGCGAGGCGGTGCGTCGAGGCGATCGAGGGCGGGAGCGACCGCCGCCAAGAGATCGGCGAGCGGCCGCTGCAACGTCGGAGGAGGCGGTCGCTCCGCGACGGAAACGGGCGACGGAAAACGGACGGTCGAGTTACTCGTCGGCGCGCTCGTACGCCTCGCCGGTGGTCTCGACGAGCCGGTGGATCGGGAGGTTGATGCCGAGCTGCTCGCGGGCGAACACGGCCACGGGCAGCAGCGAGATCCCGATGGCGACGGTCGCCTGGTGGAGTCCGAAGAGGGCCGCCGTGCGGATGCGATCGAACATGGGTCTTCGATACCCTCCAACGGGAGGCCGTATATAACTCTTGTGTCGCGGAGATCCGGTTGACCCCGTCGGAGTCATGCGGTTTTCGGAAACGTTCCCGATCCGTGAAACCACCACGCGTCTCCGCCACGAGAGCCGTATCACAAGCCGGTCGAATCCGGTTCGTATTCATAACTTATGGAAATCCATCGCGGGGCATGCGCCTACCTGCGTCGCGGGATGAAACGGGACGGAACGGAACGCCGGTCGCCGGGCCGGGCGGCGCGTCGCCGTCGACCGAACGGGATATTACCGTTCGGTCGTGTACTCGGTCCCGTGCAGAACGTCACCGACCGGACGAGCAACCCGTTCGGTATGCAGCCCGACTGTCCGTCGTTCGTGCCGGGGTACGGCGACGCGAACGCCGACTTCCACGTGATCGGGGATCACCCGGGCGTCCACGGCGGCGTCGACGAGTCGGTCCCGTTCACCGGGGAGCCGTGGTCGGCCGACTTCCTCGGTGCGCTGGCCGAGGCGGGCCTGCTCGCCGAGGTCGACCCGGTCGCCACGGACCGGACGTTCCTCTCGTACCTCCACATGTGCGTCGCCGACGGGGAGCCAACCGAGGGGTCGTACGACGACATGGAGCGGTTCTTCGACGCGGAGTTGCGCGCGATCGCCGCGCACGTACTCCTCCCGGTCGGGGCCCGTGCGACCGAGCACGTCCTCCGCCAGTACACGGCGCGAGCGTGGAAAACCGAGATCGACATGCAGACACTCCACGCCGAGGAGCTGCTCGGGTCGGGGTGGCTCGTCCTCCCGATCAAGGACCCGGCGGACTGGACCAACGGAGATTCGGAGCAGCTCGTCGGGGCGCTCCGCCAGCTCCGATCGACGGATTTCCGTCGCGAAAGTGACCTCGGGCGGTTCATCGCCGGCAGCGATCCCTATCTCGTCCGGTGAGCCGGCTATCGTGTATGACAGCGTCGACCGCCGGAGGAGCCGGATCGGAACCCCGTCGGATTCCGCGGATCCGACGGGGAGATATCTTTACGATCGGTCCTGATATCGATCGATCATCCGACGTTTGTCCCAATAACAGGGGATCGGTGAGGTTATATTTGTCGCGACTTGGTGGATTTTATACCGTACCCATCGATCGGTAGGTAGACGCCCGGATCGAACGGGCGTCGGCCGCAGGACTGGTACTCCACCGCGGCAGCTTGGTCAGTACCGGCCCCGACGGGCCGGTTTTTCGGCGGCGACACGCACCGTGTCGAGCGCGGGCGACGCCGAGCGCGAGCGAGCTCGACTACTCGGCGAGCAGGGACTCGATATACTGTCCGACGTGGTCGTCCATCCGGCGTTTGAACCCGTTTTGCCGCGCCAGTCGGTCCAGCTCCCGTGAGACGTACGTCCCGTACTGGACCGCTTTCTTGTCCGCGCGCCACACCGACGCCGGGAGCCGGTCGGCCGCCGCTCGGCGGAGTGCGACCTTCCGCTCGTCCGGCGTCGCAAGGAGCTCGTCCGGGAGCTGGAGCGCGGCGGCGACGACCCGGTCGTCCAACAGCGGCGCGACGGGCTCGACGCCCGCGGCACGGAGCGCGAGGACGTCACGTTCGAGCTGGTCGGGAAGCGTGCCGACGGTCTCCCGCCGAGCGCCGCGGACCGTGTCGGCGTCGACCCGGTCGTCGTCCGCGGGCTCGACCACCTTGCTGTACCCGCCGAACAGCTCGTCCGCCCCCTGTCCGACGGCCAGCCGGTCGAACCCGTCGGTCGCGGCCGCCTCGGCGGTCAGGTATAGCGGGATGGCGATCCCGAGATCCATCGGGTTCCGACGCCCCGTCGCGGCCGCGACCTCGGGGATCGCCCGGCGGAGGTCGTCGTGGGTGATCTCGACCACGCGGAGCGGGCGGTCGAGCGCCGCCGCGGCCGCGCGGGCGGCGGCGACGTCGTGACACCCCTCGAAGCCGGCGACGTAGCACGGGGCATCGGGGACGGCCGAGGCGACGAGCGCGGAGTCGACGCCCCCGGAGAAGGCGACGGCGAGGTCGCCCGTTGGGTCCCGGAGGTCCCCGAGCGCCCCCTCGATCGCGTCGGCGACGGCCCCTGCCGCGACGGTCGGATCGGCGGGATCGGGGTCGGGGAGCGACCAGACGGCGTCGGTACCCGCCGCCGAAACGACGGCTCCGGGGGGGACCGAAACGGGGTCAACGAGGGCGTTTCGGTCGGCGTCCCACGCCGACGAGCGTGTCGGGTCGTCGGCGTCGCGGTCGACGAACAGCGGTTGTCGCCCGAGCACGTCGCGGACGAGGACTGGGCCGGGCCGGTCCGGCGGGGCGGCGAGGCGGCCCGCGAACCCGCAGGTGCCGGGGAGCGGATCGCGGTCACGGAGGGCGTTGCCGACGAGCGTCGGAGTCGCCCCGCGGATGTCGTCTCCGTTGTCCGTCCCACCGACGTCGTCCGCGCCGCCTGGGTCGCTCATGTCGTCCGCATCACCGCTGTCAGTCATCCCGATCGGGCCGGTCACGGGTCGGTCCCGCCCGTCGGAGTCGGTCGACGGCGCGGAACGCTCGGCGTTTCGCCCCGCCGGCAAACTGGCGGATCGAGACGCGCCACGGCGTCCGCTTCCCGACGACGCTGGTCCGGCCGTCGGCGATCGCGGAGAGGATCGCCTCGGCGGAGCGCTCGTCCGCGCCGACCTCAGTGACGGCCTGACCGACCATCTCGGAGATGTGCGCGTCGCTGCCGGCGGTCATCGGGAGGTTCCGGCGGATCGCGAACTTCTCCGCTTGCCGGTTCGAGCGCCCGGTGAACAGCCGGGAGTTGTACACCTCGATGGCGTCCGCGCTCGCGAGCTGCTCGTCGGAGATATGCGCGGCGACGCCGTGTCTCGACTTCTGGAACGGGTGGGGGACCACCGCAACCCCGTCCTGATCGTGGATCCGGTCGAGCGTCTCGTCGAAGGGGAGCCCGGGTTCGATCGCCTCGTCGATGCCGAACGCGAGCACGTGGCCGGCCGCACAGGTCACTTCCATGCCAACGATACCGACGAGTCCGTAGTCGGGGGCCAGCTCGGCCGCCTCGATACTGGCGTCGATCTCGTCGTGGTCCGTGACGGCGAGCGCGTCGAGCCCGACCGCGGCCGCCTGCTCCAAGAGGAGCTCGACCGGGTCGCGCCCGTCGTGGGACAGCGCGGAATGGGTATGCAGCTCGACCGATAGCACGACTTATCGTTGGCGGGTAGCGGTGAAAAGCGGCCCGGTACGACCCGCGAGAGCGAGCGCAACGGTACCGCGCGAGGACGGCCGAAGACTGATACGGTTCAACCCGAGACGCGTGAGTATGGTCTCTCGCGACACGAAGGTCCACCTCGGAACCGTCGGGATCACCTTCCTCGTCCTCCTCGGCGTCCAGTCCGCCGGGCTGCTACCGGAGTCCAGGTCCGCGATCAGCGTCGTCGCACTGGTTTCGTACGGCGCGATCTTCGGCGGGGCACACCTCTATCTCGCGATCCGCGACGACGACGGGATGGTGCCGGCGGCGGCGCGGTGGCGGTACGTCGCGACTCTCGCGGTCGTACTCTCGGCAGGGGTCGCCTACATCGTCGCCGGTGGCGTTGCGGTCGGGCCGGTCACCGTCGGGACGATCGCGCTCGGCGTCGCCGGCGTCGCGGCGGCCGTGTACCTCGTCGCCGAATCGATCGACGCGTACCGCGCGAGCAGTATATAAGACGGGATCGGTAGCACGCCGTGGGGGTCGGTCGGTTTCACGCCGCGAGCCACCCGGAGACGAGGACGTAGCCACCGACGAACACCAGAACGGTCGGGACGATCCACCGATCGATCCACGTCGGATGATCGGTGTCGCCGGCGAGGTGTGCTCCGCCAAGCGCGACGAGGAACAGGACGGCGGCGGCGAGCAGATAGACGGCCACGACGACGAGCCGCTCTATCGGTGCCAACCCGGCGAAGAACGGGACGTACACCGCCAGGTTCTCACCGTTCAAGCCGAGAGCCGTGACGGAGACGACGCCGATCCGTCCCCGGCGGCTCGGCTGTCTGCTAGTCCCGGCCGTCGAACTCGGTTCGCCCGGTTCGTCCGGTTCGTCCGGTTCGTCCAGTTCGTCCGGTTCGTCCGGTTCGTCCGGTTCGTCCGGTTCGTCCAGTTCGTCCGGTTCGTCCGGTTCGTCCGGTTCGTCCGGTTCGCCTGGGCCGACCGAGGCACCGAAGTCCCCTGGGGCGCTCGGGGCGCCCGTCTCCGGTCGTCGCCGAACCAGCCCCCAGATCCCGAGTCCGAGCGGGACGACCCCGAGCAGGAACGCCCCGCCCCGTAGCAGCTCGGCCGCGAGGGCTCCCCCGACGACGGCCGCGGCCAAGCCGACGACGACGCCGACGGTGTACCCGATCAGGATCTCGATGGTCGCGTACGCGTCGTCGAGACGGAACGCGATCGTCACGAGCAGGATGTCGAGGTTGGTCAGGACGAACAACCCGATCGCGACGGTGAGAAACGACTCCACGGCTGAACGCCGGGTGGCCGGAAGCAAAACAGTTCGCACCTTGGACGTGGGTCGGACGCGAGTGTTTCACGCGGCGTACGGACAAGAACACGCTTAAGAGGGGCGACGGCGAGGTGTTCGATGGGAACAGCACAGCTGCGGATCCGACGCGCCGGGGTCTGTTCGCCCACGGCTTGGGAACGTAGCAGTGCACCGTCGTCTCCGACGGCGCGACCACGCCGGCCCGCAACGCGCGGGCCGACAGGCCGGGAGCCGCTCGTCCGACGAGCGCCCCGAAGGTCGCGTCGCGCGGCGGCGCGGTCACGTCTCGCGGTTGTGCCGTTCCAATTTCACACAATGGCACGAATGCACACGCGCCGTCGCGGTTCGTCCGGTTCGGACAAGCCGGCGACGGACGAGAACCCGGAGTGGAGCGACGTCGACGCCGAGGACATCGAGTCCCGCGTCGTCGAACTGGCGGAACAGGGTCACGACCCCAGCGTCATCGGACTCAAACTCCGTGACGAGGGCGTCAAAGGCACCCCGATCCCGGACGTCAAGCTGGCGACCGGCAAGAAGGTCACCGAGATCCTCGAGGAGCACGACGCTCGCAAGGATCTCCCGGAGGACCTGCGTAACCTGCTCGCCCGCGCGGTTCGCCTGCGCGAGCACATGGCCGAGAACGGCCAGGACTACCAGAACAAGCGCGCGCTCCAGAACACGGAGTCGAAGATCCGCCGCCTGGTGAACTACTACCGCGGCGACGAGCTCGACGAGGAGTTCACGTACACCTACGAGAACGCCGTCGAGCTGTTAGAATAACGCGACCGAACGGAATCGAGGCCGAACCCCGACCGTGACCGAAACCGAAACCACGACCACCACGCCCACGCCCGACGCGCTCGCCAGCGTCCTCGCCGACGCGCCGTTCGTTCGGCTCGTCGCCGCGGACGACGGGGACAGCGTCGCGGCCGCCGGGACGCTCGCGGGAGCGCTCCGGGAGCGCGGCGTGCCGTTTCAGGTCCGGGTGTCACGCGATCCCGTCCCCGACACGGCGGACGACGAAGTCGCGGTGACGGTCGGGGGACGCGGCGGCGCGCAGGCTACGGAGGGTGCCCCGGCGACGCATGGGATCGATGGCACGAAGCGGCCGGCGAGCGCGACCGCCTTCGCGGTCGCTCGCGAGCTGGGCGGTGATCCGGACCCGGTCACTGTCTTGGCCGGGAGCGTCGCTGCCGGGTCGATCCCCGGGACCGACGGGACGAGTGACGCGCTCGACGCGGCGGAGCTGGCGGGCCGGGTGACGAGGCGACCAGGGGTCGCGATCCCGACCGCGGACCTCGCGGACGGGATCTCGGCGTCGACGTTGCTTCGCGCCCCGTACTCCGGCGACCCGGAGGCGACGCGAGCCGCGGTCGCCGCGCTCGACCTCCCGTCGGAACCCGATAACGAGGCACACCGGCGGCTCGCGTCGCTGGTCGCCGTGGACACCGCAGCCGCGGCGGGAGCGAGCACCCGGGCACCGGCGACGGTCGAGCGCGCGCTCCGACCGTACGCGATCGATGATAGCGGCACCCCCTTCGAGACCGTGGGTGGCTACGCCGACGTTCTCGACGCGCTCGCCCACGAAGCACCCGGGACCGGCGTGGCGCTGTCGCTGGCGACGGCCCCGAGCGACGGGCTCGTCACGGCCGCACGCGACGCGTGGCGGGAACACGGGCTGGCGGCACACCGCGCGCTCGACGACGCGACGACCGGCCGATACGACAGCTGCGTCGTCGCTCGCGTCGACGCGACGCCTGCAACCGTCCCCACGGTCGCCCGGCTCGTCCGGGACTTCCGGTCGCCCGAACCCGTCGCGATCGCCCTCGACGAGTCGTCGGGGCGGATCGCGGCGGCCGCGACGGAATCAGTCGGCCTCGGCGACGCCTGTCGGTCCGTCGCAGCCGAGCTCGGCGGTACCGGCTGGGGGACGCGAGCCCGTGGTGGTCTCGAACCGAACGCCGACCCGACGGAGGCCCTCGCGGCGCTCCGGGAGGCGCTATGAGCGACGGGGCGACGAACGGGCGGACCGGACACGAGGCCGACGGACCGGCCCGGACGGCCACGGTTCGGACGACCCACGCGGACGCCGCGGTCGTCGCGGCCGCGCTCGCCCCGGACGACACCGAGTCGATGTCGGTCGCCGTCGACGGCGACACGATCGAGGCGGCGATCGAGCGCCCGACCACGGGCGGACTCCGGTCGACCGTCGACGACTACGTGGTGAACCTCCGGGTCGCCGATCGAGTTATCGAGTCCGCGGGGCCGGCGGCAACCGGGTCGTCGACGACGGAGCCGGGTGCGGACGCGGACACCGACACCGACGCGGGGGCGAAGACGAGCCCGGACGCCAACGCGGACACCGGCACCAACGCGGACACCGACACCAACGGGGACACCGACACCAACGCGGACACCGACACCAACGCGGACACCGACACCAACGCAGACACCGACACCAACGCAGACATCAACACATGAGCGAACGATCAGTATCCAAGAGCAGAGGACAGAAACGCTGGTACGACGTACTGGCACCCGAACAGTTCGATCGCGCGGTGCTCGGCGAGACGCTCGCCGAGGAGCCCGACCAGGTGGTCGGCCGCACGATCACGACCACGCTGGGCGAGCTCACCGGTGACTCCAGCGCGAACAACACCAAACTCACGTTCAAGATCACCGACGTGGGCAGCGACACGGCGTACACCGAGTTCATCACGTACGAGCTGACGCGTGATTACCTGCGCTCGCTCGTCCGGCGCGGCGCGTCGAAGGTCGAGGCGTCGATCACGGTCGTGACGACCGACGATTACCGGATCCGTGTCCAGCCCGTCGCGTTGACGACCAAGAAGGCGGACCGCTCCCAAGAGAAGGCGATCCGTCGCGTCATGATCGACAAGGTCCACGCCGCCGCCGAGGAACGCACCTTCGAGGCGTTCGTGGACGCGATCATCGACGGTAACCTCTCGTCGGCGATCTACGGCGAGGCGAAGACGATCTACCCGCTGCGCCGCGTCGAGGTCCAGAAGCTGACCCTCGAGGCGCGCCCCGAGGAGATCGCCGCCGAGGAGGAGGCCGCCGTCGACGTCGACGCCGACGAAGTGGCCGTCGACAGCGAGTAGGTCGCCGTCGAGCGCGACACGACCGACCGGCTTTTCCGTTTATCACCCACGTAGCGACAGAAGCGGCGACACCGCCCTCACTCGATGGAGCGAACCAGCTGCTTGCGATACGGCTCGAAGCCGCATTTCTCGTAGAACGCGAGCGCGCGCTCGTTGTCGACATCGACGTCGAGCCGGAGCTGGCCACAGTCCTGTTCGCGGGCGTCGACGAGCGCGCGCTCCAGCAGGCGGTCGGCGAGTCCGGTGCCGCGGTACGGCTCCGCGACGTACAGCTCGCCGATCACGAGCCGGTCCGGGCGGTCGAACACGTCGGGACACGCGTCAACGCTCGTGAACAGGATCCCGACGAGATCGAGCCGGGGGTCGGTCAGCGGCGCGGTCGCGGGGTCGACGCCGGTGTCCTCGCTGCCATCGCGGTCGGCGGGGTCGTTATCGCGGTCGTCGGAGTCGTTATCGCGGTCGTCGGGGTCGCCATCGGCATCGGTCGCGGTGACGACGACCCAGCCGCGGAACCCGTCCTCGGCGAGTCTATCGCGGGTGAACGCGACGTTCCGTTCGATGAACCACTCGTCGGGTTCGTCCGCCAGCGCGTGTGCGTCGGCGGCGTCCGCGAGGTCTCGATGGTAGGGAAGCCATAGATCGGTCGCGAACCGCCGAAGCGCGTCGTCCATCGCGGGGAGTCGCCGGAACTTCATACCACAGCGAGCTCGGACGGCCAACAAGAACGCTTCGAGAACGGGTGGACGGGGGAGGACGCCTAACGGGGAGGACGGTAAACGAGGAGGCTGACGCGAATGCGGGCTATGCGTTCGGCGGCGTCACCAGCGGTTCGATCTCCTCGTGGTCGAAGCGGCCGAGGATCTCCCCGTCGATAGTTTTGAAGTAGCTCGGCAACGCGCCCTCTTCGGCAGCCGCCTCCGACATCCCCTGCCCCGTCGTCATGTCGTACGAACAGGGGACGACGATCGCCCGTTTCGCGTCCGGATCGATCAGTTCGAGAATGACGAACATCACGCCGTTGACGGAGGTCCCATACACGAGGAACTCGTCGAACCCGTCCGGGTCGAATGCCTCCGAGAACCGGTCGGCATAGTTGTTCGGCAACACGTGCATCAGCCCGAACCGATCGTGCTCGCCCATGTCCTTACTGACCGTGTCGGTGTGAGCGGACATGACGTACGTCACCGCCCAGTCGTCCTCCTCCCGTTCATCGACCAGCATTCGTGCCTCTTCGAGGGTCCGCTCCCACGTTTTCGTGTGCGCCTCGCCGAGGCTCTCACGGCGACGGACGAAGGGGTCCTGCTCCTCGTGTGACATCGTATCGAGTGGTCGCGGGGCGGGCGGCATAACTCTTTTCGAGCCGGGTCTTATGCGACCCCGAAGCCGACTTCCATCACGACGGACGCGAACAGGGTGAGAACGCCGCCGAGAAAGGTCTTGCCCGCGACCCGAACACGCTCGGTCGGCGGCGGAGTCCGGATCCAGCGAACCGGTGGCACCGACGCGACCGCCCGCTGGAAGCGAGTCCGTCGAGTGCCCGACAGCGATTCCCCTTCCTCTTCGCCTCGTTTGGGCCACAACCGGACCGTGGCGTAGCCGACGAGGACCCATCCCGAGAGGAACGTGAAGAACTTCCCACGGACGAACCCGCCGCCGGTCGCGATCCCGAGCACGACCGCGGCGGTCGTCACCACGGCGGTGAGGACGAGCGCGTAGCCGATCGCGTCGACCCACACGCGGAACGAGCGACGGACGCGGCTGTGTGACGGGAGTCGCATCCACCTAGTGCCGGTCGTCGAGAACGGGTGCAGGTTCGCGGAACCGGTCATCGTGGCGGTGACAGTAGCTCTCCCGACCGGCATCGCTGACGGTGTAGTACGCCGGTTCGATCGTCTCGTCGCCGCCGTCCGGATCGACGCCGTCACAGATGCTTCCGAACTCCGCGTCGAGGGCGTCGAGCGCGCGCTGTTCGTCGTGGTCCCCGGCGATCTCGGCGACACGCTGGAGAACGTCCTCGGCGTCCGGGGGCACGTCGAGGTGACCGAACAGCTCCTCGTACGTCTCGTCCATCGTCGCGAACCGGGTTTCCATGTCGAACCGTTCACGGAGCCGTTCCCGGATCGACCGGGTGGCACGCATCCGTTCACGGAGGATCTCCCGGAGTGCGTTGATCCCGTCCCAGATCTCGTCGTCTAGGTCCTCGTACTCCTTCGGGCGTATCCGCGCGGGACAGCGCGTACTGAACGGACACCCGTTCGGCGGGTATCGGGGGTTCGGCGGCGTCCCGTGCAACGTGATCCGGTCACGACGCTGTGTCGGGTCGGGTTTGGGGATCGCCGACAGCAACGCGTGCGTGTACGGGTTCGCGGGATCGGTGAACAGCTCCTCCGTCGGCCCGATCTCCATGATGTTCCCGAGGTACATCACCGCGACCCGGTCACAGATGTGCCGGACGACGGAGAGGTCGTGTGCGATGAACAGGTACGTGAGGTCGAGCTCGTCTTGGAGCTCCTCGAGGAGGTTGATGATCTCCGCCTGGACCGAGACGTCGAGCGCGCTCACCGGCTCGTCGAGCACGATGAACTCCGGATTGAGCGCGAGGGTGCGAGCGATCCCGATCCGCTGGCGCTGCCCGCCCGAGAACTGGTGTGGATACCGGAAGTAGTGTTCCGGTGAGAGGCCGACCTGATCGAGCAGCTGTTTCACACGGTTTCGTCGCTCGCGGGGCGTTTTCCAGCCGTGGACATCGAGCGGTTCACGGACGATCTCACCGACCGTCATCCGGTCGTTCAGGCTCGAGTCAGGGTCCTGGAACACCATCTGTGCGTTCCGCCGCCACTCGTAGAGGTCGTCCCCTCTGAGCTCGGTGATGTCGGTGCCGTCGAACAGCACCTCACCACCGGTCGCCTTCTCCAGCTGGATGAGGGTCCGTCCGAGCGTCGTCTTGCCACACCCCGACTCGCCGACGAGACCGAGCGTCTCGCCGCGGTAGATGTCGAAACTGACGCCGTCGACCGCTTTGACCGGGCGGTCGTTGAAGATCCCGCCGCTCTCGTAGTACGTCTGTAGGTCGCGGAGCTGAACCATCGTCTCCCGACCCGTACTGTCCGTGCCGTCGTCCCGTACCCCGTCCGGAGGGGCTTCTATCGTGTCTCCGCTCATTTTTCCTCACCTGCTTGGTTCCGCCGGCTGTGTCTGGCCACCGCCTCCGCTGTCGGCACGTCCGATGGGTACAAGAGACAGGACGCAGTGTGGTCGGATTCGCCCTCCGATTCGACGCGTATCGGTACCGGGTGGACCTCGTGGCACTCGTCGAACGCCTTGGGACATCGCGGGGCGAACCGACAGTACGTGGCCGGTTCGTTCGGCGTTGGGACGCTTCCCTCGATCGTCGAGAGCTTTCCGTCGACGTTTCCACCGGGGATCGACTCGAGCAATCCGCGCGTGTACGGGTGTTTCGGGTCCTCAAACAGCGGTATCACGTCCGCGGATTCGACGATCTCGCCGGCGTACATCACGTTCACACGGTCGGACACCTCGGCTATCACGCCCATGTCGTGTGTGATGAACATGATCGAGACGTCACGTGATTCCTGGATCTCGGCGAGCAGATCGAGGATCTGCGCCTGGATGGTGACGTCGAGCGCCGTCGTCGGCTCGTCGCAGATCAGCATCTCCGGCTCACACGCGAGCGCCATCGCGATCACCGCCCGTTGACGCATCCCCCCGGAGAACTGGTGAGGGTACTCGTCGACTCGGCGGCGAGCGTCCGGAATGCCAACGGCCTCGAGGAGGTCCGCGGCCTCCTGTGTCGCCTCCTTGCCGCGGATCCCCTGGTGTTGTCTGAGCGACTCCTTGATCTGGTTACCGACCGTGTACACGGGGTTCAGGCTCGTCAGCGGGTCCTGAAACACCATCGCGATCCGCCCGCCGCGCATCTTCCGCTGTGGCTCGCCCGACAGCCGACTGATCTCGATGAATCCGCCCCGTATCTCCTCCGGCGTCGACGCGGAGCCGTCCGTGACGAACACGCACTCGGTACCGCTCGTCAACCCGATCTCGTCCGTGTAGCCGGCCGCCGCCACGTCGACGAGTGGCACTGACGCCGGGTCTGCGTAACCGAACTCCTCCGGAGTCGCGGCCGTCGATCCGAACAGTTCGTCCGGATCGTACGCTGCCTCGAGGTCGGCGATATCGACCGTTCGTTTCGAGAACTCGTCCGCGAACGCCCGGACCGCTTCGATACCCCGATATCGGATGCTGCTGCCCCGGAGGACGCGCCCGGGTGACTCGATGAGCCCCATCAGCGACCGGGCGGTCACGCTCTTACCGCTGCCGGACTCGCCGACGATCCCGACCGTCTCGCCGGGGTCGATATCGAAGGAGATCCCGTCGACGGCACGGATCGTCTCCTTCTCGGTGAAGAAGGCGGTCTGGAGGTTCCTCACGTCGATGAGCGGCCCGTCGGCGGACGACCGAGCCGCGGCAGTCGGTCCCGAGGAGCCGACGGCGTCCTCGCGATCGTCGATCGCCATCAGGCACCACCTCCGGCGGTCGCCGCCTCGCTCTCGTCGACGTCGGCCTCGGGGTCGATCGCGTCGCGGATCGCGTCACCGAGCGCGTTGAACGCGACGACGACGAAGACGATAGCGAGCCCCGGGATCGTCGCGACGTGCCACGAGGACGTGGCGACGAACGACTGCCCGCCGTTGATCAGCCGCCCCCACTCGGGGGTCGGGGGGTTGATCCCGAGTCCGAGGAAGGTCAGCGCCGCCGTGGAGATGATGACGCCGCCGATGAGCAGCGACGCGTAGATCAGGATATACCCCGCGATGTACGGAGCCATGTGCTTCCGCATGGTGCGTAACGGGGTCTGACCGTAGCTCTTCGCGGCGTCGACCCACTCCTGTTCGGCGACCTGTAACGACGGCCCACGGATCGCCCGCCACATCCCCGGCCAAAGGGTGAAGGCAAATATCAGTGCTAACAGGAATCCACCGTCAAGTGGCTGTGCCAGTGGATGATTCCCCTGCTGGAAGATGACGGAGAGCAACATGATCAACAGTAGGGCTGGCACCGCCTGTATCGTGTCGCTCGTGAGCACCGTCGCGATATCGGTTATGCCCTTGTAGTAGGCGGCGAGCAGCGAGAGCACGACCGCAGTGAGCGCGCCGAGGATGATGGCCGTCAACGCGATCACGAGCGACGTCCGTGCGCCGTACGATAGGTGTGTCATCATGTCTTGGCCTCTGTTGGTCGTGCCCATCGGTGCCCATCGTCCGTAGTCGTCGTAGCTCATGACCCCGATGGTGTTCTGCCCGTCCGATCGGCTGTCGAGGTTCGCGAACACGTGTGTGATCGCCTCGACCTCGCCGTCCTCTGATAGGTACTCGAACTCGTGGGAGTTCGGCTCGTAGATGTTGTGCTGGGCTTCCACCGGGCTGACCGCGGGTGCCCACAGTGCGAGCACGACGAACAGGAACACGATCGCGAACCCGAACAGCCCCCAGTAGTTGCTTCGGAACCGACGGATCGTGTCGTCGGTCGGCGTCCAGTCGGCCGCGCGGTAGTGCTCCCGGTAGATATCAAACCCGCGCCACGCCCAGATCAGACACAGCGTGGCGTACACGAGGACGAGCGCGGTTCGGATACCCCACGCCCACGCCGGGGAGAGACCCATAAACGTCCCCTCCCAGCCGCCACTCGGGGTTCGGTGTCCCTGGTTCGGGATCGTCTCACGGCTAGTGAGCGCCGGGAGCGACGAGGCCAAGGAGTCGACAGTGCTCGTGAGCACCCCCGCCGCGCTGGAAAAGAGCCCGCCGACCGGTGTTAACGCCAACAGCGCCGCACCAGCCGCGAAGGTGGCGAGCAATCCGACGCGTTTCGCCCGGCGGCGACGACTCCGAGAGAGGTCGGTCCCGAGCGCGTCGACGACGCGATCCGGGACGTATCCCGCGAACGGGATCGTGATCGCGGCCAACATCACGAGCGCCGTGATGCCCGCGGCGACCGAACCGACCACCGATCCCGCCGCTTCGCCGACGTTCCCACCGACGTAGCCGGGGACATCCGCGAGCCCACCGAGCAGGAACGCGAGGATATCCAAGGTCTGGCCGATCCCGTGGAACACGCGCCCGATCTCGAGGAGCGCTAGTATGACCACGCCGCCGACCCAGATCAGGGCGGGTCGCGGGTTCTCCACGAGGAGGTCACGGAACGGTTTGTCGCTGCCCTCCGCCTCATACTCCGGGTTCTGTTGTGTCGAACTCATTTATCGTACCCCACACGCGGGTCGATGACGGTGTACAGGAAGTCCTGTAGGATGTTCAAAAACAGGATTATCAGCGTGAAAATGAACAACAGCGCTCCCGCCATCGGGAGGTCACCCTGCGTGATCGACTGGAAGAATATCCGGCCGAGCCCGTTGATGTTGAAGATCTGTTCGACGATGACGGAGCCACCGATCAGCAGGAACGCCTCGCTGGTGATGACGGGCAACAGCGGGATCAGGGAGTTCCGGAAGATGTGCTTCCAGACGATCACGCGGTTCGTCAACCCCTTCGCTTTCGCCGTCTCGACGAAGTTCGCGTTGATCGTCTCCAACATCGCGGTCCGGCCGATACGGAGCTCCGCCGCCATCGACGCGGACCCGAGGATGACCGCCGCCGGCAGGATGAGCTTGACGTCGATGAACAGTCCCGTCCAGTCGTTGACGTAGGGGACGGGAAGGAACAAGACGTCGGTCGTCGAGACCCAGCCCAAGTCCGGCGTTCCGGTGATACTGATCCCTCGCTCGGTGAAGTCGGGACCGAAGGTGTACCAGTCGAACCCGAACGGGCCGCCGCCGTCCCGTGTCCGCCGGAGCGCAGCCAGCGCTAACACGCACAGCCAGAAGTTCGGCAGCGCCTGCCAGAGGATACCCCCGAACGAGGCGGTGTAATCGCCCCACGAGTTCGGGTTAAGTCCGGCGTAAAAGCCGAGGGGGATCCCGATGAACAGCGGTAGCAGGATCGCCCAGAAGCCTAACCAGAGCGTCGGTGGGGCGGAGTTGATCACGATGTCGAGGATGTCACGCTCCGCCTGAACGACCCACGACTGGCCGAAGTCGAACGTCAGAAAGCTCGTGACGAAATCGACGTACTGTTCCCACAAGGGATCATTGAGCCCCAGGCGTTCGCGCATCAGCTCCGCGTCCGTCCCGTCCGCCTCCGGACCTAATCGGGCCGTAACGGGGTCGATCGGGCCCATCCGGAGCATGATGAACAGGAACGTCAGTACCATAAACAGTACCGGGACCGTGAGCAGGATGCGCTTGATAAAGTACTCCCAACGCGTCATCGCGGCTCACACGGGGTCGTGATCGTGAGTATCATGGCTTACACTAATATCAGAGGGTGTTTGAGGAGCTATCTAAAGGCTTCGGGAGGGCCCGAAGCGCAGTGACGGTTACTGTTCGATCGTGGTCGTGTTGTACTGCTGCCAGTGCGCGCCGAGCGCTCCAGTGGCCGGTACATCGACGTAGTCGTACCAGAACCGCTCGGTAAAGCCGTGGTACAGGGGCACTAACACGGCGTCGTCGCGGACGGCCTCCTCCATCTCGACGTAGGCCTCCTGGCGGAGCCCCTCGTCTTCCGGCAGCGGGTTGTCGACCGCGCGCTCCCACGCTTCCTGGGCCTTGTCGGCGTTGTCGCTCTCACCGAGCTGGGTATGCCAGTCGAGGTAGAACCCGTCGGTCTCACCGGGCATCGTGCTGGTGTTGGTGTTCTCCGGTTCGAGCTGGAAGCTGCCGTACGGCGCGGCCGGCCAGCTCCAGATCCAGCCGAGCGTGTACATCTCGAGGTCGCCGTCCTCACCACGGTTCTGGAGCACGGAGAACTCGGACTGTTCGAGCTCCATGTCGACCCCGCTGCCGGCGAGTAGATCGCGGATGAGCTCGGCCGCGGTCTCGAACACTTCGCTCACGTACGTCGTGAGCGTGATCTCGGCCGGGTCGTCAGCGGTAAAGCCGGCGTCCTCGAGCACCGACTGTGCCCCCTGGAGGTCGCTCTCCCCGAGGCTATACGGATAGTCGTCGACGAAGCTGTTGTAGCCGTCCGCGCCCGTGGGCCAGATCCCCGGCGGGAGGAAGCTGTACGCCGGCGTCCCGCGGCCCGCGAACACGTCCTCAACGACCTGTTCCTTGTCGAGGACGTACGCGACCGCCTGCCGAACCGCACGGTCGGTGTTGGAGGCGTTGAACCCGAAGTAGAACGTACTGAGCTCCGAGATACCGATATAGTTGACCTCCTCGTTCAGCTCGCCGGCGGGGCCGTACGTCCCGACCTCCCGGTTCCGGTCGTCGGTTTCCGCGTCGATCGCGTCCGGTTCGTACGCGAACGTCGGGATCTCGAAGATGTCCGCGTTTTGCTCGAGCGCGTACGTCCACGCGGCCTGATCGTCCTCGATGATCTCCCAGTGGACCGCGGGAACCTCGGCGACGTGTCCGTAGTAGTCGTCGTTCCGGACGACACGGACCTCCTCGTCGACGTCGAAGTAGTCGAGCTCGAACGGGCCGGTCCCATTGGCCACCTCGGTGCTGAACTCCTGGTGGGTGACCTCACCGTCGTACCCCTCGATGTCGCCGACGTACCCCTCGGGAATAATCGAGAAGCTGCTGTACGCGAGCACGTCGAGCGCGTCGGGGTTCGGACCGACGAGTTCGAGTTCGACCGTCTGGTCGTCGACGGCTTCGACGGCGAGTGTGCCCGGTTCGGGGCTGCCATCGTCATCGAGTTCGACATCGATACCGAGCCCGACCGGCTGATTGAGGCTGAAGCTCCGGCGTTCGGTGTTGGGCGATTCGACGGTCCGCCGCCAGGAGTACACCACGTCGTCCGCAGTTACGTCGCTGCCGTCGTGGAACGTCACGTCGTCGCGGACGGTGAACGTCCACGTCGTCCCGTCTTCGGAGACGTCGAACTCCTCGAGGAGTTGGTTCTCGATCTCGGGGACGCCGTTGGGGAAGGCGGTCAGGTTCTCGTAGAGCTGCGTGATGACGGCGGAGGACGCCGTGTCCGTCGACATGATCGGGTCCAGCTCGTCGAACGTGCTGTTGATCAGGTTGAGCTCGGAGGTGTCGGGCTCGCCGTCACCCGGGTCCGTACCGTCGTCATCGGCACCATCGTCGTCGGCACCGTCGTCATCATCACCCGGGTCGTCGGCGCAACCGGCGAGGGCGACCGCCGTCCCTCCACCGAGGAGGCCGAGGACGCGGCGGCGGTTCGTGCTGTCGAGTTCCGATTCTGGGTCTGAGTCCAGCATATCTTGATTGTTCAGACATAACTACATAAATCCTTCCCGGTATGTCAACAACCTTCAGGTACCCAGTACACAAAAGAAAGGGTTTCAAAAGAAGTATTTATAGTATTTTATAACAGAATAAAAGTGGGCCGGCGGAGGCGAAACCTTGAAACGCCGCTCGGGCGCAGAAAACGTATGGAACTGCGGGTCATCGAGAAGACCGACACGGAACTCCGTATCGAGATCGCGGGCGAGGATCACACGTTCATGAACGTACTCAAGGGCGTACTGTTGGAGGCTGACGACGTCGATGCCGCGACGTACGACATGAATCCGGAACAGTCCGGCGGCCAGACCGAGCCGGTCCTCACTGTGAAATCCGAAACCGTCGATCCGCTCGACGCCGTCGAAGACGCGGCCGCGTCGATCACCGACCGGACCGCCGCGCTCCGCGACGCCGTCACCGCGGCCTGAACGAGCGATCGTCCGAACGGGCTGCCGGGATTTGCGTTTCCCTCGAACATCGCGTGTCGACCCCGATCGCTCCGGCGATACACGAGCCGAGGGGCATACCTAAGTACCGACTCGCGTAACCGTGGGGTATGTCACCGAGCGTGCTTATGCTGGGATGGGGGTATCCGCCGAACATCACCGGCGGGTTGGACGTCCACGTCGGGGAGCTGTTCTCCGGGCTTCGGGACGAGTACGATGTCGACGCCAAGCTGGTGTTGCCGGCGGAGCTCGCTCCCGAGGACGAGCAGGGCGTCGAAGGCGTCGAGACCGGCGAGGGCGACGTCGCCACTCGCGTCGGTCGGCTCAGCGATCGTTTCGTCGAGCTCGCACCCGAGTACGACGTGATCCACACTCACGACTGGTTCGGGTACGGCCCCGGCCGGGAGGCGGCACGCGCTTCGGACGCGACGTGGGTCTCATCGTTCCACTCGCTGGCGAGCGACCGGAACATCGATCCGCCGAAACGCGAGGTCGAAACGGAGCGGCGGTTGGCCAACGCCGCCGACACGAACATTTCCGTCAGCGAGATCGTCCGCGAGGACGTCAAGGAGCTGTACGGTGCCGACTCCCGCGTCGTGTACAACGGGTTCTCGAAGCCGAAGTTCTCGGGGAAGGACGTCCGGGCGGACCTCGGGATCGACGGCGAGATGCTCTTCTTCGTCGGTCGTCACACGGATCAGAAGGGGATCTCCCACCTGCTGTACGCGATGAAGAAGCTGCGCGGTCGCGACGTGACGCTCGTCGTCGGCGGCTCCGGTCACCAGACGGAGCAGCTGAAGCGGTTCGCCGAGCTGATCGGTATCGAAGAGAAGGTGGAGTTCGTCGGCTACGTTCCGGAGGCCGAGCTCGGCGACTACTACGCCGCCTCGGACGCGTTCGTCTCGCCGTCCTTCTCCGAGCCGTTCGGGATCACGATCACGGAAGCGCTCGAAGCCGGGACGCAGGTCGTGTCGACCCGCTGTGGGGCCGCGGAGATCCTGCCGGAGGACTGTCTGGTCGAGGTCACGCCCGACTCCGAGTCGATCGTCGACGGGCTCGTGACCGCGCTGAACCGGGAGTCGCCCCCCGAGTACGAGCGACGCGACTGGTCGGAAGTCGCCGGCGACACCCTCGAGATCTACGAGGACGTCGCGTAGTCGACGCCTAGTTCTCCCGGTACACGTCGATCTCGGTGACCGGTTCGGGGTGGCGGATCCGGAACCCATCCGCCGTCTCCATCACGCCGCGGGTGCTTTCGACGGCTCCACGGTACGGCGTCCCGTCGCCGTCTCTCGGTTCTTCGCCACTGTACGGGGACGTGTACGGCGACGCGTACGGGGAGTCGTCGAGCGGCTCGTCGAAGCTCTCCGGCGGGAGGTAGATCCGTTCGCCGTCAGCCGAGCGGACGACCACGGCCATATCTCGCGTCCCGGTCACGTCGATGACCGTTCGGTTCCCGGTTACTCGCGTGTCGATGGCGACCTCGCCCGACTCGATCTCGTCCATATGAGGGCCTGTGTCCGGGAGGGGATTAATGCTACCGACGGTGAACCCTTTTGTGCGGTCGCGTCGAACTCCCGACCGATGGACGTCAACAGCCATGCCGAGGAGCTCGCCTCCGACCTCGGCGTCGACAAAGCGGAGGTCAAAGCGGACCTCGAGAACCTACTGGAGTACAGCGTCCCGATAGACGAGGCCAAACAGAGCGTGCGCCGGAAACACGGCGGCGGTGGCGGCGGGTCGAGCCCGACGCCCGACGCGGCCGACCTCGCGGATATCACGACCGACCACAGTAACGTCACCGTCACTGTTCGCGTGCTCACGCGCGGGACCCGAACCATCCGGTATCAGGGGGACGACCTCACGATCCGCGAGGGGGAGCTGGCGGACGGGACGGGAACGATCTCCTACACCGCCTGGCAGGACTTCGGCTTCGAGCCGGGCGACTCGCTGACGATCGGCAACGCCGGCGTCCGCGAGTGGGACGGGGAGCCGGAGCTCAACCTCAACGAGTCGACGACGGTCGCGATCGCGGACGAACCGGTCGACGTCGACCACGGGATCGGCGGGGACCGAGACCTCGTCGAGATCGCGGCCGGCGACCGCGGCCGCAACGTTGAGGTTCGCGTGCTCGAGGCGGAGTCGAAGACCATCTCGGGTCGCGACGGCGAGACCGACATCCTCGAAGGGGTCGTCGGCGACGAGACCGCAAAGCTCCCGTTCACCGACTGGGACCCGTCCCCCGAGCTGGAGCCCGGTGCGGACCTCCGGATCGAGGACGTGTACGTCCGGGAGTTCCGTGGCGTTCCCTCGATCAACCTCACCGAGTTCACGACCGTCACACCACTGTCCGACCCCGTCGCCGTCGCCGACGACGCGCCGCGACTCCCCGTCGCGGAGGCGGTCGACTCCGGTGGAATGTTCGATGTCGAGCTCGTCGGCAACGTGCTCGAAGTGCGTGACGGCTCCGGGCTGATCGAGCGCTGTCCGGAGTGCGGACGGGTCGTACAGAACGGGCAGTGCCGGAGCCACGGCGAGGTGGACGGGGAGGACGACCTCCGCGTGAAGGCGATCCTCGACGACGGCACCGCCACCGTCACCGTCGTGCTCGACGACGATCTGACGGCGGCGGTGTACGGCGGCGGCCTCGAGGACGCGCTGGCGGCCGCGAAAGAGGCAATGGACAAGGACGTGGTCGCGGAGGCGATCGCCGACGAGCTCGTCGGCGGCGCGTATCGCGTCCGCGGCAGCCTCTCGGTCGACGAGTACGGTGCGACGCTCGACGCGACCGCGTTCGAGGTGGCGGACGACGATCCCGCAGACGTCGCTCGGGCGGCGCTCGCGGAGGTGGGCGAATGAGCGACGACGGCCCGGGAACTCGGGAGGTCGCCTATCGGCTGTTCGCCGCGGAGTTCGACGACGCCTCGCTTTCGTACTCCGAGAGCGACGAGGAGCGCGCGCCCAACTACGTCGTCACGCCGACCGGCGCGCGCGTGAACCGGCTGTTCGTCGCCGGCGTGCTCACCGAGGTCGAGCGCGTCAACGACGAGACGAGCCGCGGGCGCGTCGTCGACCCCTCCGCCGCGTTCGTCACGTACGCCGGGCAGTACCAGCCCGACGAGGCGGCGTTCCTCGAACGCGCCGAGCCGCCGACGTTCGTCGCGCTAACCGGGAAGGCACGGACGTTCGAGCCGGAGGATTCCGATCAGGTGTTCACCTCCGTGCGCCCCGAGAGCCTCAACGAGGTCGACGCGAACGTCCGTGACCGCTGGGTCGTCTCCGCCGCGGAGTCGACGCTCGACCGGCTCGCGGTGTTCGCGGCGGCGCTGGAGTCGGAGCTGCGCGGCGCGGAGCTCCGGACCGCGCTGGAGGCCGGCGGCGCACCCGCGTCGGTGGCGGCCGGGGTCCCGAAAGCGATCGATCACTACGACACCTCGCCCGCCTACGTCGAGGCGGTCCGCCGACTCGCGGTCGACGCGCTGGCGCTGATCGCGGGTGATCGCGAGGAGGTCCGAACGCCAGACATCGACCCAGACGAGGGCGGCGAGGCCACGATCGGCCCGCTTCCCGAAACCGACGTTCGGATCGCCGCGGAGGCCGTCGACGATACACCGATGGCCGATGATACCCCCGAAGTCGACGACGGCACGGTGGCCGACGACGCGTCGACGTCGACCCCGACAATCAACGGGACGGTAAGCGGGGGCACGGAACCAGACACCGGAGAGACAGTCGACACGGGAGAGACGGCCGAATCAGCACCGGAAGCCGGTGCCGAGGCGGCGGGTACACCCGAACCCGAATCTCCGACGACCGAGACCGCCAATACGACGAGCGACGACCCCATCAGCGATCTCGATGATCCCGATGACGACGCCGGAGAACTCGGCGACGAGCTCGGCGACTTCGGCGGTGGAGT
This sequence comes from Halorubrum tibetense, assembly GCF_055396225.1. Classification (NCBI taxonomy): domain Archaea; kingdom Methanobacteriati; phylum Methanobacteriota; class Halobacteria; order Halobacteriales; family Haloferacaceae; genus Halorubrum; species Halorubrum tibetense. The sequence continues at coordinate 2,146,633 of NZ_AP043742.1, read as the reverse complement.
CGCCGATCCGGAGGATGCGGTGGGTGGCATCGACGGCTCCTCCGATCCCGACGGAGACGAGGTCGCGAACGCCGATGTCGATGCCGATACCGATACCGACATCGACGTTGCTGTCGACGCCGACACCGACGAGCCGACCGGTTCGGACGCGGCCGATGGGATGTACGAGCTCGACGACGCGGAACGCGAGGAGATCGAGTCCGAGTTCGGCACCGACTTCTCGACCGGTGGCGAGGTCGACGAGCCGGGCGAGGCCGACATCGATGTCCCCGATCCCGAGGAGCTGTCGGAGGGCGACGAGTCGGCCGAAACCACGGTCGGTGGCGACACGCCGGAGATGGACGACGCCGGTGTCGCGGCCGGCGACTCCGGGGGGGGACTCGACGACGGGGCATCCGGCGACCCGGGCGGCTCCGACGCGAGTGACGGGAGCGACGACGACACGGAGGGCACTGACGACGAGGACGTCGACCTCGAGGGTGCTGCCGTCGAGGCGATGAGCGAGCTCGACGACGGCGACGGCGCGGACCGCGCCGCCGTCGTCGACGCGGTCGCGTCGGAACACGGCGTAGACGCGGACGCCGTCGAAGACGCGATCCAGGACGCGCTGATGAGCGGGAAGTGCTACGAGCCCAGCGACGGCGTGCTCAAACCGATCTGATGGCACGGGGCGAGCGGGTCGCGGTCGAACCGGTCGTCGGCGAGCCGGCGGCCATCGCGGCGCTCGGATCCGAGCGCGCGTTGCTCGTCGCCGACGTCCACGCCGGCATCGAGGCCGGACTCCGCTACGAGCGCGGGGTCGAGCTCGACAACCGGGCCGACGAGCGTCGCGAACACCTGTGTCGACTCCTCGATGAAACCGACGCCGACCGACTGGTCGTTCTCGGCGATCTGGCCCATCGGATCGGAGCACCCGACGGTGACGAGCGGGCGGAGTTGGAGACGTTGATCCGTGCGATAACCGATCGCGTCCCGCTGACGCTCGTCGAGGGAAACCACGACGCGGGCGTCACGGAGGCGTTCGGGGACGCGATCGAAACTATCGGTCCGGAAGGGGGACTCATCGGCGAGACGGTGACGGACGGCGGTGGTCGAGAGGGGACGGTCGGCGTCCTCCACGGACACACGTGGCCGACCGCCGACCTGCTCGCCGCCGACGTGGTGTGTATGGGCCACGAACACCCGCAGGTCAGGTTGGAGGACGCGGTCGGAGGGTCGCGAACGGAGCGCGCGTGGCTCCGCGGCGGCCTCAACCCGAGGGCGTTCGTCGGCGACGAGGTGATAACGGATCGGGAGCGATCCGATCCCCCCGAGCTGATCGTCTTTCCGGCGTTCAACGAGCGCTCCGGAGGGACGTGGGCGAACGTGGACGGGCAGTCGTTTCTCGCGCCGTTCCTTCCGGAGGCGCTCCCGGCCGCCGACGCCTATCTCCTCGACGGGACGCGGCTCGGCGACGTGCGTCGGGTGTAACCGGCTCGGAGCGCGCGCCGTCTCACGTATCGACCGGCCGGAACCGGAACCCGTCCCACGCCTGGCTCTCCGGCTCGCGGATCCCCGCACCGGGGTCGCGGAGTTCGGCGGCGTAGACGGGCTCGACACGGTCGCCGATATCGACGTCGAACGTCTCGCCGGAACCGCCGGCCCCCTCCGCTATCTGTCCGAGGGCGCGGACCGGCGGCCCGTCGTACTCGTCGCCCATCTCGAACTCGACGATCGCGAGGGTGTTGGGCTCGCGGACGCCGGGCGGTGTCGCTGTCGAGGTCGTCCAGGTGATCACGCGCGCCTCGTACTCGCGGAGGTCGAGCGTGCCGACCCGCTCGCTGCCGTCCGGGCCGACCGGATGTGGGGGGTACGACACCGCACCCCCCGCGTACTCGGCCGCCTCGAACGCCGTCTCCGCGCCGCCGTCGATGCTCGTGTCCCCGTTGGTGCTCGTGTCCCCGTTCCCCTCGTCCGTCTCGGAGCCGTGTTCGCTCATTGGGTTCCCTCCAGGACCGTCGTGGTCACACAGTTGCCGAACCCACCGACGTTACACGCGAGACCGGTGTCGGCCTCGACCTGTCGCGGACCGGCGTCCCCGGTGACCTGTTCGTATATCTCGTACACCTGCGCCACGCCGCTCGCGCCGAGCGGGTGTCCCTTCGATTTGAGCCCGCCCGACGTGTTGATCGGCAAGTCGCCGTCGCGGTCGGTGACGCCCGCCTCGACCGCCTTCCACCCCTCTCCCTTCTCGAAGAACCCGAGGTCCTCGCTCTGGAGGAACTCGAGGATCGTGAACATGTCGTGTAGCTCCGCCACGTCGACGTCGTCCGGGCCGATACCGGCCATCTCGTAGGCGATATCGGAGGAATCGGCGACGCCTCCCATCGTCGTGGGGTCGGCGCGCTCGTGGACGACGTGGGTGTCGGTCGCGCCGCCGATCCCCGAGACGACCGCGTACTCGTCCTCGGGGACGTACTCCGCGGCGACGGACTCCGGACAGAAGACGAGCGCTGCCGATCCGTCCGTGATCGGGCAGAAGTCGTACAGCCGGAGCGGGTCCGCGACGATCGGCGAGTCGAGCACCGTTTCGAGGTCGACCTCCTTTTGGAACTGTGCGTGGGGGTTGTCCACGCCGTTTTTGTGGTTCTTCACCGCGACCTTCCCGAGGCTCTCGCGCGGGGCGTCGTACGTGTCGAGGTAGAGTCTGGCCGTGAGCCCCGCGAAGGAGGGGAGGGTGACACCGTGTTTGTACTCGACCGGGTGTGTGAGGGAGGCGATCACGTCGGTCGCCTCCGCGGTCGTCCGATGAGTCATCTTCTCGCCGCCGACGAGCATCGTCAGGTCGCTCGCGCCCGAGGCGATCGACTGCCACGCGGCGTACACACCTGCACCGCCCGACGAGGAGGTCTGGTCGATCCGCGCGGTGTAGGCGGGCATCGCATCGAGGTCATGTGCGAGCGCGTTCGGGACGCCCGTCTGTCCCTCGAACTCCCCGCTCGCCATGTTCGAGACGTACAGGTGATCGAGGTCGTCGCCGCCGATCCCGGCGTCGTTGAGCGCGGCCGCGCCCGCCTCCGCCAGCAGCTCGCGCACCCACGCGTCACGTTGCCCGAACCGGGTCATCGACGCGCCGATGATCGCTACGCGTTCCATGGTTCGACCTTCACGCGATACGCCTAAAACGTACCCTTCCGCGGTCACTCCGCACGCCGGCCGGCGTGGCCGGGGTAGTCCCGTTCGAACCGCGATCCGATCTCGTCGTGGTCCATACGGATCACCACCGGCCGACCGTGCGGGCAGGCGTACGGGTTCTCGCAGTCGTCGAGGCGTTCGAGGAGGTCGACGACGCGCCCCTCCGTCAGCGAGGTGTTCCCCGTCACGGAAGGGTAGCAGGCCAGATCCGCGAGCAGCTCGTCGACCACGTCGGTAACCGGCTCGTCGCCCTCGCTGGCGTCGCCGACGAGCGCCGAGAGCACCTCACGCACGAGGGTCGGGTCGAGTGCGGCGTCGAACACCGCCGGCACCGCTTCGACGACGACCTCGCGGTCGCCGGCGCGTTCCGCCCGAAACCCGATCGTCGCGAGGTCGTCGACGAACTCGTCGAACAGCGCCGCCTCCCGCGCGGTCACGTCGATCCGAACCGGCTCCGCGAGCGCCTGTGCGGTCGCGCCATCCGCGAACTCGCGTTGCAGTCGTTCGTAGTGTACCCGCTCGTCGGCAGCGTGCTGGTCGATGAGGACGAGCCCGTCCGGCGTCTCGGCCACCACGTACGTCTCGTGGAGCTGGCCGAGCACGCGAAGCGGCGGCAGCGAGTCGTACGTCCGCTCCGCGGTCGTTTCGCCCCCCGCGAGCGTGCGCTGACTCGTCGGCGCCGACGGACGCGACCCTGCGTTGTCGGCCCGGGACCCGGCATCGGTGTCGGAGGCGAACCGCGGTTCCGACGCGGGATCTCCCTCGAATCCGGCGTCGGGTGCTGGCGTCACCGGGCTGTCTCCAGCGGTCATGCCCGGGCTGTCCCCGGACGCGGAGGATTCCGGGCCGTCTCCGGGTGATGACTGCCAGTCTCGCGGCGACGGACGGTCCGCCGCCTCCGTGTCGTCAGTCGCCGCGTCATCAGTCGCCGCGTCGTCAGTCGCTGCGTCATCGGTCGCCGCGTCGTCAACCGCCGCGTCGTCACCGGTCGGATCGATAGCTATCGAGTCGGTGTCTCCGGCTTCGGCGTCTGTCGGAACGTCCATCGGGGCGTCCGTCGTCCCGTCGGCAGCGCCGTCCCCGCCACCAAGATCGTCGACGGCCCACGCCTCCTCGTCGTCGGGTGCGAGCTCGGTCGCGGTTCCCGGATCCGGTTCGATATCGCGGGAGGTGGTGGCCTCGGCTCCGTCGGCGTCCCCGTTGGAACCGCCGGTGTTCCCGTCGGCTCCGTTGTCTCTTCCCGGATCACCGACCCGCCTGCCGTCGACTCCCCCGCCGCCGACGTCGGCACCCCCGACCACCTCCGTATCCGCGGACCCGGGGTCGACCGCGACCTCGTCGGGCGCGGACTCTCCGCGCGGCGCGGTCGACCGGATCAACCCGTGGTCGAGCAGCGCCGACTCGACCGCGTCGGCGACCGCCGACCTGACGGCGGTCGACTCGTCGAACCTGACCTCCAGCTTGCGTGGGTGGACGTTGACGTCGACGTCGTCGGGCGGCACCTCGACGAAGAGGACGGTAAACGGGTACCGGTCCGGGGCGAGCTGGCCGCCGTAGGCGTCGAGAACGGCCTCACGGAGCACGCTCGCGGTGACGTAGCGGTCGTTGACGTACGTGCCGAGGTAGTCCCGGCTCGCCCGGGTCGTCTCCGGGTGAGAGACGAGTCCGGTGACCCGGATTACGGGCGGGTCCTCGTCGTCGCCGTCGATCGTCGCCTCGCCGTCGACCGCCGCCCCAGCGTCGCCGCCGGCCGACCCCGGAGTCCAGTCGACATCGATCATCGATTCGGCGACCTCCCGACCGTAGACGGCCAACACCGCCGAGCGGAGGTCGCCGTTCCCCTCCGTCGCGAACGTCTCCCGACCGTCGTGTTCGAGGGAGACGGCGACATCGGGGTTCGCGAGCGCATAGCTCGTGACGACCGTGTTGACGTGGTCGAACTCCGTCGCCACCCGTTTGAGGAACTTCTTTCTGGCGGGCGTATTATAAAAGAGGTCCCCGACCTCGACGACGGTTCCCGTCGGGCAGCCGGCGGGCCGTACCTCGCCGATCGATCCGCCCTCGACGGTGATCTCCGCGCCGGCGTCGGCCCCGGGGGGTTTCGACCGAACCGTGAGCCGCGAGACGCCGCCGACCGTGTACAGCGCCTCGCCGCGGAACCCGAGGGTGGCGACGCCCGCGTCGAGGTCCTCGATGTCCCCGATCTTCGAGGTGGCGTGTTCGGCGACCGCCGCCTCCAGCTGGTCGGCCGGGATCCCGACGCCGTCGTCGCGAACGCGGATCCCCTCCGTGCCGTCGGCCTCGACGCTCACCGCGATCCGGGTCGCACCCGCGTCTAGGCTGTTCTCGATCAGCTCCTTGACGACGCTGGCCGGGCGCTCGACGACCTCGCCCGCCGCGATCCGCTGGATCGTCCGCTCGTCCAACCGCTCGATCTCGGGCGGCTCCATCACTGTCCCGTACTCCGACGAGCGCGCACTTCAAACCGTCCCCCTCGGCGACGCCGGAGGAGCGTGGACGGGTTCGGGGACGCGGATCCGAGAGAACCTATCGTGAGCGGCGACGACGATAAACCAACGCGGTGGCGTGGCTCCAAGCGGTCGGGCGCAGCGAGGCCGTGAGTAAGGAGGGGCCGGAGGCCCCTCTGACAGCCGGCGGCTTTGCCCCCGGCGAGAGCCCGCGAGGGAGTCGGCGGCGATCGAGCGAAGCGAGGGCGAGGACGACGAGGGTGGGGACGGGTGAGGAGCTGTACGGACGGGATACAAGAGGGCAGTCACCGGACTACGTCCGCAGCCTGAGGCTTCGACCGCGATCTCCGCCGGCTCACGAGCACCTGTTTATAAGCAAACTGTCGAGACTGAACGCGGCCACCGCCGGACCACGATCGACCACGTATTCGCCAAGCCTCAAGATACGCGGGCGACGAAGCGCCCACTCTGACAACGTCGTCGCGCCACAAGAGCAGATTATATACTCGCGCCAACCGCCGACGCGGTTTCGCTTCAGGGGGCCACCGTTTCCGGTTCGACCTCACGGAGGAACACGTCCTCGCCGGTCTCCGGGTCGAACAGGTGGAGGTCGCGCTCGTCGAAGTCGATCCCGACCACGTCGTCGGGTTCGGGTTTGATGTCCGGCCGCGAGCGCGCGAGGAAGTCGTCAGTGAGCGCGAGGTGCACGTAGTTGTCCGAGCCGATCGGTTCGACGACCTCGACGGTCGTGGTAACGATCTCGTTCCCCTTCGGCTCCTCGATCACGGAGACGTTCTCCGGGCGGATCCCGAGAGTGTACGCCGAGTCGCGGAGGTCGTGGCCCCGCAGATACTGGTCGCTGAGCGGGAGCTCGAAGCCGGCGGCCTCATTGACGAGCGTCGTGGTGTCCCCGGTCGTATCGACATCGACATCGACGAAGTTCATCGCGGGCGATCCGATGAACCCCGCCACGAACCGGTTGACCGGGTTCTCGTACACTTCGGTCGGCTTCCCAACTTGCTGGAGCTGCCCCTCGTCGAGAATGGCGAGGCGGTCGCCCATCGTCATCGCCTCCTCTTGGTCGTGGGTGACGTACATCGCCGTGACGCCGAACTCCTTCTGGAGCTTCTGGATCTCCGCGCGCATCTCCGTCCGTAGCTTGGCGTCGAGGTTCGAGAGCGGCTCGTCGAACAGGAACACTTCGGGCTCACGGGCGATCGCGCGTCCGAGCGCGACGCGCTGTTTCTGGCCGCCGGAGAGCTCGTCGGGCTTGTCGTCGAGGAGCTCCTCGATCCCCATCATCTCGGCCATCTCCCGGACGCGCTCGTGACGCTCGTCTTTCGTCATCTCGGTACTCATCTTGAGACCGAACGCCATGTTCTCGCGAACGGTTTTGTGCGGGTACAGCGCGTAGTTCTGGAACACCATGGCGACGGAGCGGTTCTTCGCGTGGACGTCCGTCACGTCCTCGTCGTCGAAGTGGATCGTCCCGGCGGTCGGCTCTTCGAGGCCAGCGACCATCCGGAGCGTCGTCGTCTTCCCGCAGCCGGACGGACCGACGACGGTGACGAACTCGCCGTCCTCGATCTCGAGGTCCACGTCGTCGACGGCGACGATGGTTCCCCTATCGAACTCCTTTCTGAGGCTGTCGAGTGTGACTTCCGCCATTTCCCTGAACAGATGTCTCCCGGCTTATTAGTCCTTCGGCGTATCGGCAAACTGTGAGGAACGATCTCATCGTATATCGAGAGATCCTAAACCACACGAACGATCCCAAAAACTAAATGTATGAAGATGTAATTCATCGTTTGTTGCAAGCCATGAACGCAAACCGACGGACACTACTCAAAGCGATGGGGGGATCGGCAGCGATCGCGGCCTTAGCGGGCTGTTCCGACGACGACGGGGTTTCCGGTCCGACGATGTGGACCGATCTCGCGGACGCGGAAGACGAGGACATGCAGGCGGCGATCGCTGCGTACGAGGAGGAAACGGGGCTCGAGCTCACACAGGAGGAGCCCGGTGGCGACCTCGACCAGCAGATCGAGACCGCGATCCCGGCCGGCGACGGTCCCCACTCGTGGATCTGGGCGCACGACTGGGTCGGCCGCTTCGCCGTCCGCGAGGAGCCGGAGTTCCTCTACGACGCGAGCGACGACATCGACGTCGACCTCGACGCGTACACCGGCGCGGCCCGCGACGCGGTCCAGTTCGACGGGGCCGTTCACGGACTCCCGTTCGCCTCCGAGACGGTCACCCTCTACTACAACGAGGACATGGTCGACGAGCCGCCCGAGACGCTGGACGAGATGGTCGACATCATGGAGGATTTCCACGACCCGGCAAACGGGGAGTACGGCCTCTCCTACCCCGCAACCGACCCATACTTCGCGAGCGGGTTCCTTCAGGCGTACGGCGGAGACCTCTACGACGAGGACGCGCTCGAGGTCACCGTCGACAGCGACGAGTGTAAACAGGGGCTCGAGGCGCTCGAAACCCTGTTCGACTACATTCCCGAGGACCCGGGTTACGAGTCACAGATCATCGTCTTCGCGGACGAGCTCGCGCCGTTCGCGATCAACGGACCGTGGGAGCTCGGAAACCTCAACGAGGAGGTCGAGAACGTCGGCGTCGCGGAGCTGCCGACCGTCGACGGCAACCACCCCCGGACCTACTCCGGGATCCAGATGTTCTACTTCAGCTCCATGCTCGCGGACGCGGAAGATGACACTCTCGACGCGATCACCGGCTTCGCGGAGTGGTACACGACTAACGAGGAGACCGTCCTCGACAACGCGGATAACCACGGGTTCATTCCCGTTCTGGAAGCGGCCGTCACGGACGCCGATCTCTCCGACGAGGTCGAGGCGTTCGCTCAGCAGGTCGACCACGGCGTCCCGATGCCGACTCACCCGGACATGGACAGCGTCTGGGAGCCGGTCGAAGAGGCGCTGACGCGCGTCTTCAACGAGGACCAGGCGGGCGACGAGGCCCTCGACCAGGCCGCCTCGGAGATCCGCGAGCGCCTGTAAGGCTTCCGGCACAACACCATTATGGCCTCATCAACCGGTAGTGTGGGTCGGCTGTCGCAGCTCCGGGAGGCGTCGCCCTTCTCCAGTCGTGACTGGGGGCTGCTCCTCGTCGTTCCCGGCATGATCCTCTTTTCGAGTTTCATGCTGTACCCGATCTTCTATCTGTTTTATATTTCACTGACCGACGCGACGTTCGCCGGGTCTGTCATCGGCGGCAGCGCGGAGCTGATCGGCTTGGACAACTACGTCCAGCTGCTGAGCGACTCGCAGTTCTGGACGTCGATGTCGACGACGTGGCTGTTCGTGGCAGTCTCGCTCGTGATCAAAGTGTTCGTCGCCGTCGGGATCGCGCTCCTGTTGAACCACGCCAGAGTCGCCGGGAAACGATACATGCGGGCGGCGGTGATCGTCCCGCTCGGCTTCCCGGCCATCTTCACGATCACGGTCTGGCGCGGGATGTTCAGTGACGCTCGGTTCGGCGTGTTCAACGTGGTTTTGGACCGGTACAACACGTTCATGCTGTGGATCGGCGAGGCGGTCGACACGGTCGTCTTCTTCGCGAGCGTCTCCGTGCCACAGGCGCTGTTGGTCGACGTGCCGGTCGGCTTCCTCAGCGGTCGCTGGGAGGCGTTCTTCGCGTACGTCACGACGGAGGTGTGGTTGGCGTACCCGTTCATGGTGATCATCATCGTGAGCGCGCTTCAAGACGTTCCCCGCGAGCTCCACGAGGCGGCGAAAGTCGATGGCGCGGGGTACTTCCACCGGTTCACCACGGTGACGCTGCCTGCAATCAGACGGCCGGTACTGTTCGCGTCGATACTCACGGGCGCGACGTCGTTCCAGCAGTTCCTGATCCCATGGGTGTTCAACCAGGGTGGTCCGGCGAGGCAAAACGAGCTGATAATCGTGTACGGCTATCGGGAGGCGCTCAACTTCAACGAGTTCGGCCTCTCGGCGGCGATCCTGATCGTCGCGATCGCGTTCGTCGGGCTGTTCATGTACTTCGCCGTGAAGTACGGGCGGCTCGCCGAGGGGGTGGCTGACTCATGAGCTGGCTCCGCTCGGCCGCGGACCTGCTCCGCGCGAAGCTCGTCAGTTTCGCGACGGCACCCAAGCGCGCGGTCGTACTGATGCAGCGGGCGGTGTACGACGTCCGGAACGGGAACCGGACCGCCCTTGACGTCGGGGCGAGCGTGGCGATGACCCTACTCGGGTTCGCCATGCTGCTCGTCCTGTTGTTCCCGCTGTACTGGATCACCGCCGCGTCGCTCGCGGAGGGCACTCGGCTGTTCAACACGGATGGTATCTTCCCCGATCCGACGACGTACAACCTGGAGGCGTACCGCTGGGTGATCTTCGAGTCCGACTTCTTCTTCGAGAGCGGCGACTGGGGTTACCCCACGATCACGCTCGGCGGAAGCGGACTGCTCCCGATCGCCTTCGAGTGGGCCGGCACCGACACCGGCCCGGGTGCGCTGTTCAACAGCCTCTACATCGTCACCGTGACGATCGTCGTCGGCTTCTCGATGATCGTCCCCGCCGCATACGCGTTCTCGCGGCGGAGCTTCATCGCCCGCAAGCGGATCCTCTACGGCTACGTGCTGTTCACACAGATCGGGGCCGGGCTCTCGATCGCGACGCTCGTCGCCCTCTACTCGCTGTTTAGCAGCTATGGGCTGACGAACAACTTGTTCATTCTCGGGCTGTTCTACGCTGCCGGCGCGATCCCGTTCAACACGTGGCTACTGAAGACGTACATGGACAACATCCCCGTCTCCTACGAGGAGGCGGCGATGGTCGACGGCGCGAGCTTCCTCGAGACGATCCGGGAGATCATCATCCCCCTGACGAAACCGGGACTCGCCGTCATCCTCATCTTCGTCTGGCTCGCCGGCTGGAACGAGTTCATTATCGCACAGACTCTGCTCAGTCCGGAGAACTACCCGCTCTCGGTCGAGCTGTACAACCTCGCGACTGAGGGGCGATTCCAGACGCCGTGGACGCGGTTCGCTGCGTTCGCGAACCTGTTCGCGCTCCCCGTCGCGATCGTCTACTTCATGGCTCAGCGGTCGGTCGAAAGCGGCCTCTCGTTCGGCGGGATGGAAGGGTAGCACCACACCCTCCCGGCAGCCGTTTTATATTCGATCCGTTGAGATCCACACTGAGTGAGACGTTCGGATCCGGTCCGGGTCGGTACCGACACGAATGTGAGCGATTGCGAGAGTGGGTATCGCAGTACGGATGATCGGTTGTTTATAAGAGAGCGCTGGTGTTGCTGGCGGCTGTTTATAAATGGTTGCTGTCGTGATGAACACGTCCAAAGCCCCAGCCGCTCGGGTATAATTCGTTGCTGGCGCGGTAAAAATCTTCAAAGCCCCACCCGCGACGGCTCGCGCGCCTTGTTGTGCGCCTCGCTCAGTCGCTATCGCTCCCTCGCTGCGGTGCTTACTGCGGCGGGCTTCGCCCTCGCGACTGCCCCTTTGAGTCCCACCCCGCACGGCGGCCACACCTCACACCTCCCCAACCTCGCCGCGGCTGTTTTTAAAAACAGCCGCGGGCTCCCTCGCACCGTCGGTTCGCGCCTTATAAAGGCGCGAACCGGGGCGCGCCACCGCCCTGCTTATTTATAAGCAATCGTCGCATCACTCTCGAGCAGTTATATACTATCTCGTCACAGCCGTTTTACCATACCCACGCCCGGCATCGATCGCGATCTGCCCTTCGCTCATTTCGTTCGTTTGTGCGCGGGGCCGGATTCGAACCGGATGAAACCTCGCTTCGCTCCGTACCCTGCTTCGAATCCTGCGCGCATACATGCCTCTCACATTTGTTCGAGGCAGTATGCGCGGGACCGGATTCGAACCGAGGCGAGAAATGCTCGCTCACTTCGTTCGCTGCGCCTTTCTCGCGGGGCTCAAATCCGCTCCTGCTCCCTCGCTCAGTCGCTACGCTCTTTCGCTCAGTGCGCGGGACCGGATTCGAACCGGCGGACCCCTACGGGATAGCGTCCTAAGCGCTACGCCTTTGGCCTGGCTCGGCAACCCGCGCGCGCCCCGATATAACTCGAACCGACTCAAGAACCTAACGAACTGCACCGCCCCCACGGACCGTTTTTATATGCCGGTCGCCAACGGACCGGTATGTACCGGGCGAGCGACCGAGTCGACAACGAGGAGTGGATCTCGCGGCTCGAAGCCGCGTGTGCGGAGCTCGACCTCGACGACGAGGTGTGTTCGACTGCGGTCGACGTCTTCCTCTCGGGCGTCCCGGACACCGACCGATCGAAGGCCGCGACCGCGGCCGCCAGCCTGTACGCCGCCGCGCTGATCCGCGGGCAAGAGCGGCCACAGTCCGCCGTCGCCGACGCGATGGACGTCTCCCGGCTCTCCGTCCAGAGCCGGTGGAAGCCCCTCCTCAAGGACGCCGGGTTCTCCCCGCCGACTTGGTGATCGGCTCCCGATCGCTCCCGGCCCCCGACGTTCACCGTGCTCCTGACGCTGATAGTACACGCCACGCACACTGGCTTGCTGTCGCCGCTCTCCCGCTTCGACGTCAACCGTTCTCGGATCCCCCTGAAACGCCGAACGCCCCGATAGATTTATGTATGGTTGTAAAGCACACTATACTGTAAAGCGTGCTTTACGGAACGGACGCTTTACATATCATGAACGGACACGAAACTCCCGCAAGAAAACGGCTCTCCAGGCGGAAACGCTACAAACGACTGATGTACGGCCTCCTCTTTGGAGGGATCCTCGCGCTATGGGCCGGGATGTATTTCGATCGATTCCTCGTCGGCGTCCTGCTTTACTGGGGCGGCTTCTTCGGAATGATAGCCATCTGGCAGCTCAGTCCGGTGACGCTGTACGACGAACGCGACACCGCCATCGAGCGGAAGGCAAGCGACTACACGCTCGGCGTCTTCGCGTTCGTCTTCGTCCTCGGTGCTCCCGGCGGGATCGCCTTGGAGGAGGGCGGCGTCCTCGAACTCCCGGCCGCCTTCGACGGCGCGATGTGGACGCTGTTCGCGATATACGTCGTCTTCGGGGCCGTCTACACCGTGCTTCGACGGCGATCATGAGAAACGACATCCGCGAACGGCGGGCCGAAACCGGCGAGAGTCAGGCCGATCTCGCCGCCTCGGTCGGCGTCACCAGACAGAGCATCAACGCCATCGAACGCGGCCGGTACGACCCCTCGCTGGAGCTGGCGTTCGCGCTCGCGGATCACTTCGACTGCCGGATCGAGGACCTGTTCGACCCGGAACCCGACGAGGGGTAGCCCCGCTTTCGGGACCTATCTCGGCGTCGCGACGACACCGAGGTGGTCCTCGTGGAACCGGTCGAGTCGATCGGTTTCGAGCACCTCGTAGGCGTCACGGAGCCGATCGAGTGCCTCCTCGAACACCGCTTCCGGCGACGCGGTGGCGTCCTCGCTACGCGCCTTGATCGCGAGCAGGAGCCGCCCGTCATCGGCCAAAAACCGCGCGTTCCGCACAGCCACGTCCGCCTGCCCACGGCTGGCAACGTCTTGGATGATCGCGTCAACGTCGGACTCGACGACGTGTGCGTACGTTCGCGGCTTCCGCGCGTCCTTCAGAAGGGGAAACAGCCGGTCGCGGTCCGCGGCGGCGTCGAGCAGGTCCCGCGTCGGGCGGGGCGCGAACTCCACCGCGTACGTCGGACCGGCGAAGTCGGCAACGTGGCTCACCGTGGTCCCGCTCGCGGCACCGAGGTACAACACCGTCTCGCCGCCCGCGAGTCCCGTATCGAACCCGAGCTCCAACATCCCGCCGAGCTTGGATCGCCCGGGGTCCCAAGCGCGCCAGTCGCCCGCCGTGGGCTCGCCGTACACCGGCGATCCACGGGTCGCTAACTCCGTTTCACCGTCGAACGGGCGTCGCTCGACGCCGTCGGGGATCGACTGGTCACTCATTCCCGTCACCCCCGACCGCCGAGCGCGCGCGGATCGTCTCCATCCGATCCCGGAGGTCGGCGTGAATCGACTCGCGGCGCTCGCCGGAGTAGTGGTCGACCCGGGCCGCGAGCGTCAGTTTGCCCGCGAGCGCCCGTGCGGCGGACCCGCGGTCAGCTGGCGGGGTCCCCCGGACGAACTCGTGCGTGTAGATGATCCCGTGTTTCGGCGACGGCGCACGGCCGGAGAGATGTGCGAACAGCGCGTCCTCCGCGCCAAGCACCTGGACGGTCCCGGAGGGCTTCTTCGCCAGCGACTCCAACCCGCCGGCCAGCGCGATCAGCCGTGCGGCGAGCTCCGGGCCCGCCATCTCCGTCAGGTTGGGCGCGACTGCGGGGGCGACCCGCTCGATCGTCGCCGTCAGCGCGTCGCGCTCGTCCGCGAGGTCCGCGACCCGCGTGGCCAGCGAGACCGCCCGGCGTTCCGACTCCCCTGACGGCTGGCGCTCCGCGACCGCCCGCGCCCCATCGATACCGACGCCGACGTCGTCGAACAGGCTCCCCGACCACTCGGCGGCCCGCTCGGCCAGCTCGTTGGCGACCCGTTCGCAGTCGTCTCTCGCCCGCACCGCGTGGATCAGCTGTCGGTCGTCGGCCCGCTCGCGCTCCCGGACGCTCGCGCGAGTCGCTCCGACGGTCGCCTCGTGGAGTCGGTCGTAGTACGTCGCCTCGTCGGCCGCGAAGCCGGACTCGACGGCGAGGCGCGGCCACGGCCGTGGGTCGTCGGCGGTCCCGTCGGCGATCCGCGCGTGGACGGCATCGGTACCCGTGTCGTCCGTTCCGGCCGCGCCGTCGGCGTCGGAAGCGGCGGCGTTAGTAGCGACGTCGGCGGCGGCGAGCCCGGCGAACCAGCCGGTGTCGGCCGGGGCGTCCCCGCCGGTGTCGGAGTCGGTCATCGACCGGAGGTACACGGTCCGGTCGTATAGGCGTTCCCGAACGGGCTGCGCGCTTGCGGCGCGTCCGTGGCGCGTCGGCTGGTCCCCCGGCATGGGTAGGTATTCTCGGCGTGGGCTGGCCCCCCGACATGGGCAGGTCCTCCCGGCGTCGGCGAACGCATCGGCCGAAGCTATTCGGACGTCGACGGCGAACACCCACGCGATGCGAGTCGGACTCCTCTCGGACGTCCACGCGAATCTCCCGGCGCTCGAAGCAGTGCTCGACGACATGCCCGCCGTCGACCGGATCGTCTGTGCCGGTGACGTGATCGGGTACAACCCCTGGCCCGCCGACTGCCTGGATCGAGTACGCGAGGTCGCGGCGGTCACGGTTCGGGGCAACCACGACCGGACCGTCGAGACGCCCGAGCGCTACCGGGCGAACCGGATGGCCGAGGCGGGGCTCGAACACGCGAAGCGCGCGCTCGACGAGGACGACCTAGACTGGCTCCGATCGCTCCCCCGAGCCGCGTCGTTCGCTGGCGATCGGTATCACCTCGTCCACTCACACCCCGCACCCGACCGCGAGGACGCGTACGTGTATCCGGAGGAATTCCCCTCGCTTGGCCGCCATCTCGACTCGCTCGACGGCCCTGTCGACGGGCTCGTCCTCGGACACACTCACGTCCAAGGGGCTCGACGGGTCGGCGACCGACTGGTCGTCAACCCCGGAAGCGTCGGCCAGCCGCGCGACGGCGACCCCGACGCCGCCTACGCCGTGCTCGACACCGCAGCCGACGAGGTCGACCTCCGGCGGGTCGCCTACGACATCGACCACGTCGTTGAGGCGGTCGAGGCCGCCGGCCTCCCGAAACGAACCGGCGAGCGACTGTATACGGGAGAGTAGCGGCGCGCGACTCTAGTCCGCCCACGGGCGCGACGGTGGTGGCAACGGCGCGACAACGGTGACGACAGCGCGACAGCGATGACGACGCGTCAGGCCTGCCGGACCGCTTAATAGTCGCCGGGGACTCGGATCGGTGTGGACGAACTCGTCGTACGCACGGAAGTCCGCGCCGAGCCGGAGGTCGTTTACGAGTTCCTCCTCGATTTCCCGCAGTACGCGCGCTACTCTAAGCACCTTCGGGAGGTCCGGACGATACGGGGCGACGGCGGCCCGGACACGCGATACGCTCTAACGTTCGCGTGGTGGAAGCTCACCTACACCGCTCACTCGCGGGTGACGGGTGTCGAACCCCCCGAACGGATCGACTGGGAGATCACGAAGGACATCGACGCCGGCGGCTGCTGGCGTGTCACGCCGCTCGACGACGCCGGGACCTGCGAGGTCGCCCTGGAGGTCGAGTTCGATCCGGGGTCGGCGAGCCCGGACGCCCTCGATCTGCCGCGGCTCGTCTCGTTCGACTGGGTGCTGAAGAAGGCGATCCCCCTTATCAGGTCGGAGGCCGAGCGCGTCGTCGAGCGGGCCGTTCGAGATCTGGAGGGGTCGAACCGCGACGTCGACCTCGACGTGTACGTCGACTCCGACCGGATCTGATCCGTGGGAGGGATCCGGCACCGCCCTCGCCGAGTCGAAGCCCTTAAGATATCCAGCGCGGAAGAAACGGGTGCGAACGCGGGCTCGTAGATCAGTGGTAGATCACTCCCTTGGCATGGGAGAGGCCCCGGGTTCAAATCCCGGCGAGTCCATCGGAGCGAGTTTTGCGAGCGAGGATGGTCGAGACAGGATTTGAATCACGCGAGAGGCGCGTCAGCGATTCTCGCCATCGGGTTCAAATCCCGGCGAGTCCACTCCGATTCCTCCGTCGTGCTGATCGCAGAGACTCACACAGCGGACGCGCTCTCTCGTGTATATAACCGGAACCGTCGATCGCGACCCTATTTCCGGTTCGGGAGCGACCCAGGTTCGAGCGACTCCTCCTCGCCGGTCGCGATCTCCCGCTCGAAGCCGTAGAGGACGAGGCCGGTGTTCGCGGTCACGATAACCCCGGTCATCGGGACCGCGACGAACAGGTACATCGAGAAGCCGACGAGCACCGGGACGGCGGCTATCGCTCCCCACAGCGTCGGCCGGCCGACCTCGACCCGGACCGCATCCCAGCGGATCGCCACGAAGACGCCGACGGTGGCGATAACGCCGGCGAGCGCGATTCCCGGTGACGCCACGAGAGCCATACCGACACTTGGCCGACGCGGGCAAAAGCGTTCCGTGCGCGGCAGTGGTGCGGTCGAATGACCGGGTTGCCGGACAGTGACACGGCCGAGTCGTCGGGCGACCGACCGGCCGACCGGTCGGCGATCAGCCCTAGAAGCCCCGGCGCGGGCTGCCGAAGGCGAAGCGGTTGTATACCCCCCGACGTGATATCGGACGACCGACGAATGGACCGATCGCTTCGTGCCAGTACGCCCCTCGATCCGAGTCGATGAACGGGATAGACGACGTCGACCACGCGGCGGCGGCGAGGGGCGAGCTCGGCTACTCCCGGTGGTGGCAGATCGCCGCTGCCGCGACCATGATGGCGCTCGTGAGTCCGTATCAGTACGTCTGGTCGTCGCTTGAGGGGCCGTTGGCGGCCGATCTCGACGCCTCGCTGTCCGCGCTCGGGTTCGTGTTCACGGCGTACGTCGTCGCGATGGCGCTGATCCAGTTCCCAGCCGGGTGGTGGCGCGATCGCTACGGGCCGCGGGCCGTGACGCTCGTCGCGGGCGTGCTCGCGGGCGGCGGTTACGTCGCGTTGGCGTTCGCGACGGAGCTGTGGCACGTGTACGCGGCGTACACGGTCGGTGCCGTCGGCGTCGGCATGGTGTACACCGTCGCGGTCAACACCGCAGTCAAGTGGTTCCCCGACAGGCGCGGGCTCACGACCGGGATCGGGACGATGGCGTTCGCGGCCGGAAGCGCCGCGTTCGTCCCGTTCATCCGGTACATGGTCGCGGGCGACGCGCTCGCGACCGGGCTCGTCGCCTCGGGCGTGCTTATCGCGGTCGGTATCGTCGTGGGGGCGGTCGTCCTCGCGGACCCGCCCCGAGGCTGGGAGCGACAGGGTGACGAGTCCGGCGACACCGACGCCGAGACGACGACCGATACCGGCGAACCCGGCGACGGCGACGAGTTCGATGGTGGGGACGGAGCCGACGACGAGTTCGACGGTGGGGACGGAACCAACAGCGCCGACGGGACACCCGCATCCGACGTGGGTATCGACGGGAAACGCCAGTACACGTGGCGGGAGGTCGTCCGAACCTGGCAGTTCTGGGTGATGTACTTCATGTTCTTCGCGGTGAGCGCCGCGGGGCTGATGATCACGGCACGGACCGTGTTGTACGCTGAGGAGTCCGGATTGACCGCCGGGACGGCGACGATCGCGGCGACGCTGCTCCCCGTCGGATCGGCCGGCGGCCGCCTGATCGTCGGCGGGCTCTCCGACCGGTTCGACCGCGAGCGGATCACCGCGGTGTCGTTCCTGCTGTGTGGGCTTGCCACCCTCGCTATCGTCGGGTTCGCGGGGATCGGCAGCGGGATCGGTTACGTCCTGACGGTCGCGGTCGCCGTCTTCTTCTGGAGCTCGCAGTTCTCGCTGTTCCCCAGTCTCGTGGGCGACTACTACGGGAGTCGTCACTCCTCGGCCAACTACTCGCTCGTCTACTCGGGGAAGATGTGGGGCGGGGTGTTCGGCGGGGGCGTCGTCGGCTGGTTGGTTGGCGTCATCGGCTGGGACGCCACGTTCGTCTTCGGCGGCGCGCTGGCGCTGGCCGCGGGGATCGCCGGTTTCCTGTTGCGGCCGCCAACGTCGTAGCGGTGGGGAACGGCCGTATTGCTTGCCCCCTCCCCCGCGTTCCCCCTCACGCCCAGCTTCCGACCAGTCTGCCGGACGGGATCAGGTCTCTACCGAAAGTTCGAGCGTGACCTTCGCGTCGGGGTTCGTGAGCGCGCCGACCAGGTCGCGGT
Source organism: Halorubrum tibetense (assembly GCF_055396225.1). Taxonomy (NCBI): domain Archaea; kingdom Methanobacteriati; phylum Methanobacteriota; class Halobacteria; order Halobacteriales; family Haloferacaceae; genus Halorubrum; species Halorubrum tibetense. The sequence goes on along the minus strand of NZ_AP043742.1, from coordinate 2,128,141 downwards.
CGAGGTCAGCGGCCGCGGCGTCGGCGTCGACGAGGATCGTCCGCTCGTCGTCGGTGTACCCGCTCGTGCGCCCGACCATCGAGCGACCGTCGAGGAGCGTCAAACCGGGATCCCCCCGCCCCGTGATCGTCGCCGACAGGCTCCCGCCGCCGGGCGCGGGGTCGACAGTGATCGTCGCAGTGATCGTCGCGTCCGGGTCCTGACACGCCTCCCGGAACGCGGGATCGAAGTCGCGGGGCGTCCGGTCGGCGTCGACCGCGAGGATACAGTCGCCGGCGGGGGTGAGCCAGTCGTCGGTCGTGAGCTCGAACGTGCTCACGTGCTCTGCGGTGACGTTCTCGTGGCCGCACCCGTGGACGACCTCGGTGCGAACGTTCGCGTCGTCCGTGTGGAGGTCCGGATCGTCCGCGGGTGAGACGGGCGGGTCGATCGGATCGTCGGTCATGTCCACGCCTCGTCAGCGCGAGGGCAAATCGGTACCGTTCCGGAGGCCCACAGAGGGCTCGTCTCAGACGTCGGCGCCCTCGGCAAGCGCGGGGACGAGCCGGGCGGGGTTCTTTGCGAGGACGCGGCGCATGAGGTCCTCGGAGACGTCGAGGGTCAACACCTCCATCACGCCGACGTTCGGATGGACGTCAGGGGCACCGGAGCCGAAGACGATGCGATCGGGATGCTCCAACACGCCGCGTTCGAGGATCTCCCGGTAGCGAACCGCGCTCGTGTCGAGGTACAACCGATCGTATTCGTCGAGCAGGTCGATCGTCCGGTTCATCAGGTCGGCGTCGAGCGGGTACCCGCCGAAGCTGGCGAGGATCACGGGGAAGTCGTACCCGAGGAGGTCGCGCTCGATGGCATCGGGCGGGAACCGCGTTCCGCCGTGGACGATAACGGGGAGGTCCGCGGCCTCGAGACGGGTCAAGACGTCCTCGTTCGGGAGCCCGTCGTACGGCGGAACGAGCTTGAACCCGTGGAACCGGTCGTCGTAGGCGTACTGTTCGACGTCGTCGGGCCGGGCGTGGTGGTCGTCCCGCTCGGCGCGGAGGTTGCGGAGCGCGGCGACGGGGCCACCGCCGGGGTCGCGTGGGCCGTTGAGGCGAGCGAACGCGACGAACGGTCGGTCGACGGAGAGCCGGGCGACCGCGTTGTTCGCACGGAGGTAGCTCCGTCCGGACGCCCGCCGGCCGGGACTCGCCACCGCACGCACGACCCCGGCTTGGTGCATCTCGCGCTCCAGTCGCTCGGGCGTGATGTCCCGGCCGTGGGCCGCAACCGAGGCCTCGTCGGGGTCCAGCGTGGCGTGGGTGTCGACGATCCGGAAGTCGTGTTCCAACCCCAGCATTCGGTCGTTCCTCCCACTCGACCCGCATGTGTCTGTCGGTCGTCTCGGAGTGTATCCACGCCGGTCCGACCCACTAGCCGGACGGTAACGCCTAGACAATGTGGCCACCGCCGGGAGACGAACGGGGGCGCGACGGAGCTCGCGGCGTCGGATCGGCCCGGATCCACGACCCCGCGGTTGACTCGTGCGTACCGTCCCGCGGTCGCCCCGGGCGTACCGTCCCGCGGTCGCCCCGGGCGTACCGTCCCGCGGTCGCCCCGGGCGTACCGTCCCGCGGTCACCCCGGGCTTACGGCCCCGCGGTCGAGACGACCTTTATCACGTCGCCCTCGGTGAGCTCGTGGTCCTCGCCGATCCGGCGGTTCGAGCGGGCGTCGACGGCGTGGAGGTACCCATCCCCGATGTCGGTGTGGACCGCGTACGCGAGATCCGGCGGAGTCGAGCCCCGCGGGAGGAGAAACGCGTCGGGGAGGACGGTGCCGGTGCCGTCGGTCCACTTGCTCGCGTCCTGGACCGGGTACGCGGTGATCCGATCGAGGAGATCGTAGACGGCCGTGTTCAACGCGGCCTGGACGCCCGTCCCACCGAAGCGCTCGGTGACCGCACGGAGGGAGTCCAGACCCGCACGCTGCTCGTCCGACACGTCGCCGACGACCTCGAACGCCGAGTCGCCGGGATCGTACTCGACGACACCCGCCTCCGCGGCGCGGCGCAGGGCTAACTCGCCGTCGGCGGTTGCCGGCACGACGGGCTTGTCGGTCGCCGCACGGAGCCGGTCGATCGCCCCGGACGGCGCGATGTCGGCCTTGTTGGCGACGACGACCATCGGCTTCGTGCGGCGACGGATCGCCCGCGCCAGCGCCTCCCGATCGCCGTCGCCCCAGCGTTTCGGGTCGGGTGGGTACTCCAGTTCCCGGAGGACGGCGGCCACGTCCGCCTCGGTCGCCCCGACACCGGTCAACATCGCGGTGAGCGCCTCGTCGAGGTCGAAGTCGGGCGAGCGGGACTGTCGTTCGACCCCCTCCCAGTTGTCCGCGACGACGCCCGCGAGCCACAGGTCCATCTCCTCCTCGATGAAGTCCACGTCGGCGACCGGGTCTCGGCTCCCGACCGCAACGGGCTCGCCCTCGGCGTTCGTCCCACCGGAGGCGTCGACGACGTTCAGTATCACGTCGGCGTTGGTGAGCTCGTCGAGGAACCGGTTACCGAGCCCCTTCCCCTCGTGTGCGCCCGGGACGAGCCCGGCCACGTCGAGCAGTTCGACGGGCACGTAACGGATGCCGTCGTGACAGCGGTCGTTGCCGCAGCGCTCGTCGCGATCGAGGCACGGGCACTCGGTCCGGACGGCGGTCACACCACGGTTGGCGTCGATGGTCGTGAACGGGTAGTTCGCGACATCGACGTCGGCCATCGTGGCGGCAGTATAAAAGGTGGACTTGCCGGCGTTCGGCTTCCCCGCGAGCGCAACCGTGAGCATGGTGACGGATCACGGCGGGGCGAAAAGCCCCTTTCGGTCGACGCCCCCGCGACCCGGTTCGGCCGGCCACCGGCGACACGGCGATTCATCGAACAGTGTCGCGGAGCCTGCGTCACGGAGCGTCTGTCGCGGAGCGCGCGGCGCGTGCTACGGCGGTCGTGCTGTTCTCCCCCGTCGCGTCACTCGAAGGCGAACCGAACCGGGTCGCCGGCGGCGAGGTCGAACGCCTCGGCACCGCGACCGTCGTTGACGTCGCACTCGAGGAACCCGTGGCTCCCGACGGTGACGAGCCGGTCGCCCGGCGGGACCGCGGCGAACGTCGCCACGAGCGGAACGGGGCCGGCGTCGTTCACCCGAACGCGGTCGTGGCCGGCGTCGCCAACCGCGTTCCCGAGGACGTTCGTGATCACATTCCCGGGGACGTTCGTGATCGCGTTCCCGAACCCGTCGACGACGAGGACCTCGCCGTCGATCGTGTCGATCGTACCGTCGGGGTCACGCTCGACCAAGGGCTCCGGGAACCGGAGGTCGACTCGATCGTCGGTCGCCGTCAGCGAGCCGAGGGCGGTGAGGCGGTCCCCGTCTATGGTGCCGTCCGTCCACGCGTTCTCGCGGACGCGAGCGGCGGCGGGCGCGAACACGTCCCGGCCGTGAAACGTCGTGCTCGCGGGATCGGCCTCGTGGATCTCGAAGACGTCGATATCGTTCGGGCCAGTCCCCGTCGCCGCCGCGAGCGCTCGGGCCGGGGGAAACGCGAGCCCGTTGTCGGGCGCGACTATCGCGTGCTCGCCCGCGCGAACGACGATCGCCGCCCGGTCGGTCCCGACACCCGGGTCGACGACCGCACAGTGGACCGCCGGGGGGAACTCGGGGAGGACGAACCGGAGCCAGAAGGCGGCCGCTCGCGGGTCCCCCCGCGGCAGGTCGTGGCTCACGTCGACCAACTCCGCGTCGGACGTTCGACGAACGACCCCCCGCATCGCAGCGGGATATGGCGAGCCGAAATCGGAGGCGAGCGTGATCACGGTTTCAGGGGCTCTCGTCGGCTATCGCGTCGCTCTCGGCGATCCGGCGGATCCGCTCTACCCCGTCGATCTCGCGGATCACGTCGACGACGGTCTCCGGGACGAGGTCCGTCCAGTTCCGCCCGTGGATCATCCGTTCGCGGAGCTCCGTCCCCTCAAGCACTTCGCGATTGAACATCGGCGAGCCGCGCACCTCGACGCCGGCCTCCTGGAAGAGGCGGACGACGAGCGGGTTGTTCGAGTACGCCACGTCGAACCGTGGCGTCATGCTCTGGACGTGGCTCACCCAGACGGAGTTGCGGTCGAGGTCCTCGATCGGGACGACGTAGGTCGTAATGTCCAGCTCCTCGACCGCCTTCGTCACCATCATCACGCGCTCGCCGGCGGTGAACGGGTTCCGTGTGGTGTGTGAATCGCCGGCCGACCCGATCCCGAGGACCAGCTCGTCGACCTCCGACGCGATCTCCTCCACCATGTGTCGGTGACCGTCGTGAAACGGCTGGTACCGGCCGATGTAGAACCCCCGCATGGACGGGAGTAGAGACGGCGTGGTTTATAAACCCCATGGGACCGTACCGAGCCGCCGTAATCGTCGTACACCGGCGATATCAGGCTCCTCGCGCGCTGCGCCCGGGACATCTGCGGGGAGAAAGTATATCAGTAGCCGACCCTTCCATTCGAGTAACGGATATCGATTCTATGAGCAACGAGAAGGACACGAACGACCCGCCGGCCGCCGACGATACGCCGCCGGAGGATACGCCGCCGGAGGACGCGCCGTCGGAGAGCACGTCCCGAAAGGAGACGTCCCGGGAAGAGACGGGTACCGAGGAGGTAGCCTCGAACGGCCACTCGTCGGAAGACGGTGTCGACGACTCGGATCGGGTCGGTGACGACACCGACGACTCGGATCGGGTCGAAGCCGATACCGACAGTGACGACGAGTGGGACGACCCTGAGTGGGACGACCCCGAGTTGGACGACGACGTCACGATCGAGGACGGCGTCGACGGTGACGGGGGAGCCTCCGAATCGTCCGAGGACGGCGTCGTCGACGGTCCGATCGACGACGGGGATATCGACGAGCTCGGGAGCACCGTCGAGGTCGAGGGCGCGGAGATCGCCGAGGACCCGGACGAGGACGACCTCCTCGGCGGGCTCCTGATCGACGACACCTCGGAGATCGAGATCCCCGACCGCCTCGTCGACCAAGTGATCGGCCAAGAGCACGCCCGCGACGTGATCATCAAGGCGGCGAAACAGCGCCGCCACGTGATGATGATCGGCTCGCCCGGGACGGGGAAGTCGATGCTCGCGAAAGCGATGTCCGAGCTCCTCCCCAAAGAGGAGCTCCAAGACGTCCTCGTGTATCACAACCCGGACGACGGCAACAAGCCGAAGGTCCGGACGGTGCCGGCCGGCAAGGGGGAACAGATCGTCGACGCCCACAAGGAGGAGGCCCGCAAGCGCAACCAGATGCGGTCGCTGCTCATGTGGATCATCATCGCCGTCGTGTTGGGCTACGCGCTCATCATCGTCGGCCAGATCCTCATCGGCATCATCGCCGCGGGTGTCGTCTACCTGGTCTTCCGCTACTTGAACCGCGGCTCGGACGCGATGATCCCCAACCTGCTCGTCAACAACGGCGACACGAAGTCCGCGCCGTTCCGCGACGCGACGGGGGCACACGCCGGCGCACTGCTCGGCGACGTCCGGCACGACCCGTTCCAGTCCGGCGGGATGGAGACGCCGAGCCACGACCGCGTCGAGGCCGGCGCGATCCACAAGGCGAACAAAGGCGTGCTGTTCGTCGACGAGATCAACACGCTCGACATCCGGAGCCAGCAGCACCTGATGACGGCGATCCAGGAGGGCGAGTTCTCCATCACGGGCCAGTCCGAGCGCTCCTCGGGCGCGATGGTCCAAACGGAGCCCGTCCCCACAGACTTCGTCATGATCGCGGCCGGGAACCTCGACGCGATGGAGAACATGCACCCGGCGCTGCGCTCGCGGATCAAGGGGTACGGCTACGAGGTGTACATGGAGGACACCATCGAGGACACCCCGGAGATGCGCCGACAGTACGTCCGCTTCATCGCCCAGGAGGTCGCGAAGGACGGCCGCCTTCCGGAGTTCACGGCCGAGGCGATCGAGGAGGTCATCCTCGAAGCGAAGCGGCGCTCCGGCCGCAAGGGCCACCTCACGCTTCACTTCCGGAACCTCGGCGGGCTCGTGCGCGTCGCCGGCGACATCGCCCGCGGCGAGGACGCCGAGTTCACCACGCGCGACCACGTGCTGTCCGCGAAGGGTCGCTCGCGCTCCATCGAACAACAGCTCGCCGACGACTTCATCGAGCGCCGGAAGGACTACGAGCTACAGGTCTCGGACGGCTACGTCGTCGGGCGCGTCAACGGGCTCGCCGTCATGGGCGAGGACTCCGGGATCATGCTCCCGGTGATGGCCGAGGTCGCTCCCTCACAGGGGCCGGGTGAGGTGATCGCCACCGGGCAGCTGAAGGAGATGGCCCAGGAGTCCGTCTCGAACGTCTCCGCGATCATCAAGAAGTTCTCCGACGAGAACATCTCGGAGATGGACATCCACATCCAGTTCGTGCAGGCCGGCCAACAGGGCGTCGATGGCGACTCCGCGTCCATCACGGTCGCGACCGCCGTCATCAGCGCGCTGGAGAACGTCGGCGTCGACCAGAGCCTCGCGATGACCGGCTCGCTGTCGGTTCGGGGCGACGTGCTCCCCGTCGGCGGCGTGACCCACAAGATCGAGGCGGCCGCGAAGGCCGGCTGCACGCGGGTCATCATCCCGCAGGCGAACGAGCAGGACGTGATGATCGAGGAGGAGTACGAGGAGATGGTTGAGATCATCCCCGTCAGCCACATCAGCGAGGTGCTCGACATCGCCCTCGAAGGCGAGGCCGAGAAGGACTCGCTGGTCGACCGGCTCAAATCTATCACCGGCTCGGCGCTCAAAGAACAGGGCGTCTCGAAACCCACCAGCCCGAGCCCGCAGTAGCGGCTCGACTCCAGCCCCTCCGCCCCGTCGAATGACCGACTGGATGACGTTCGGGGCCGCGACCGCGCTCGGTACGCTGCTGCTTTTGTATTTCACTCGCCGATCACAGCGAACGCTCGAACGGGTCCGTATCGTCGACGATCCGGCCGATATCCGGGAGTACGGGCCCGAAAGATCGGACCCCGAAGCCGTGTCCAAGGACCACGCGGTCGGCGACGACGTCGAGGACGTTCACGGCGACGACGTCCGGGCGTCTCACGGCGACGACGTCGACGCGACCCACGCCGACGACGCCACCCGCACCGACGGCGTCGACCTCCCACCGCCGGGGTCACGGACCGAACCGACACTCACCACCGACCTCCTCTTGGCGAACGTGGCGGCTTCACAGGGGCTCGCGCTCGTCGGACTCGCCGCCGTCATGTGGTGGACCGGGGTACCGGCGGCGGCGGTCGGGCTGGCCGCCGACCCCGCGGGAGCCGTCCTCGGGTGGGGCGTCGCCGCCGGCGTCCTGTTGTACGTCGGCAACGAGATCGCCGCGGGGCTCGGCACGCGAGTGGGTGCGACCGCGCCGGGGCGGCTGCGCGAGGCGATGGCACCGGCCGACGCTCGGGGATGGGTGTTGCTGTTGGGCGTCGTCCTCCCGATCATCGCCGTGTTCGAGGAGCTGCTGTTCCGCGGGGCGCTGATCGGCGCAGTGGCGTTCGGGTTCGGGATCGACCCGTGGCTGCTGGCGGTCGGCTCCTCGGTCGCGTTCGGGCTCGGCCACGGCGCGCAGGGGCGGATCGGGATCGTCGTCACCGGCGTGTTGGGGTTCGCGCTGGCGGCGGTGTTCGTGGTCACCGGAAGCCTCCTCGTCGTCGTCGTCGCCCACTACGTCGTCAACGCGCTGGAGTTCGTCGTTCACGAGGGGCTCGACCGCGACCCGGCGGCGGCGATCGGATGACCGTGACGTCCGGCCGGAACGGGAGTGTTCGCGAAACGAGGCTCACGGGAACGGGCGGCCCGGGGCTAAGCGGGAGCCGTGACCGATCCGACGGGGATCGGGCGTCGTTTCGGCAATCCCTTTTATACACCGACGCGCATACGTAAACCCATGACCGGAAAGCCGACGGTCGGCGAGTACATGACGCGGGACGTCGAGACCGTGAGTCCGGACGACACGGTGGCCACCGTCGCCCGTCGGATGGTCGAGACGGCGGGCCACAAGGGGTTTCCCGTGACCGACGGGCGAACGGTGGAGGGGTTCGTCTCCGCCGGGGACCTGCTGTTGGCCGACGAGGAAGCGCCCGTGTTCACCGTGATGTCCGAGGACCTGATCGTCGCGCACCCGGAAATGAAGGTGACCGACGCGGCCCGGGTGATCTTGCGGTCCGGCATTCAGAAGCTGCCGGTCGTTGACGACGCCGACAACCTCGTCGGGATCATCTCGAACACGGACGTCGTCCGATCCCAGATCGAACGCGCGACGCCCGGTAAGGTGGGGAAACTGATGCGGACGCTCGAACAGATCCACGGCGTCACCCTCGGGGAGGAACGTCGGGAGGTCGCCCTCGACGAGCTCATCCCGACGCAGTCGCGGGTGTACGCCGACGAGCTGGAGGGTCGCCAGTACGAGCTCGAACGCGGGTTGGCCGAACCGCTCGTCGTCATTGACAACGGCGGCGTGCTCCACTTAGCCGACGGCCATCACCGCGTCATGGCGGCCCACGAGATGGGGGTCGAGACGATGGACGCGTACGTGATCATCCCGGAGACGCCGGTCGACCTCGGGATGGCGCGGACCGCGGAGAAGGAGGGGTTACACTCGATCGGCGACATCGAGATCGTCGACTACGCGCGACACCCGCTCGTGGAGACGACGAAGCGCCTACAGTGACGACGGGTTGCTTGTCGTGGCAGCGGAGAACCCTGCCCGATCGCTTATGCCCACCCGAACGCAGGAACTGGTATGGCACCGACGCTCGTCAACGCCGCCTTCGGGGCGTTGCTGGCGGCCGCGCTGCTCGGAGCCGCGTTCGACCGGCGGTCAGTAACGGTCGTCGTCGCCGCCGCAGTCCTCCCCGACCTCGACGCGGTCGCGAGCCTCGTGATCCCGGGAGCAACGAACGCGCTCTTCCACGCAGCCTGGATCCCGCTTGCCACCGGCGGGCTGCTGTACTGGGACACGACTCGCCGAGAAACGTCGTGGCTTCGGACGCGTTACGGCTGGTGGGGCGTCCGCGTCGCGTGGGTCGCGCTCGCGGCGTTCGCCGTCGCCGGCATCGGTCCGGAGCTGTTCGGTCTCGCCGGCGTGAACCTCCTCTACCCAGTCCACGACGCTTACTACCTCGTGGCGGGACGGCTGGTGTTCTCCACACAGGACGGGATCGTCCAGACGTTCGTCTCGCTGTCGGCGTCCGGCCCGGGTGTCCTCCCGCTTGAGAGTCCCGGGACGACCGCGACGTACGCGATCCCGACGTGGATCAATCCCGACGGTCGGCCGGGGCTTGCACTCGGCGCGGAGCGCGAGCTGTACCTCGTCCGGAGCGGCTGGCAGGCCGTCGTGGTCGCCGCGGCAGGGGCGCTACTCGCGATCCGGTTCGTGGAAGCTGGTGGGAGCAGCGATGCCGCGGACACCGCGGTCGAACTCGACGAGGTCGGGCCGGGCGAAACGGAGCGAGGTGATCGGTAGATGCCCTCGTCGGTCGTCCACGCCGGGTTCGCACTGCTGCTCGCGGCGGGACTCCTGAAGGGTGCGTACGACCGGCCGGCGCTGGCAGCTGTCCTCCTGATCGTCGTCCTCCCCGAGGTCGACAGCCTCCTCGGTCCCGTGATGTCCGGCGCTCACCGGACCGTCGGCCACAACTTCGTCCTCCCGGCGGCCGCGGGCGTCCTGTTGTACTACGATACGCGGGTCCGATCGACGTCGGCGCTCCGTGAGCGAGTCACGGACCGCTGGATCCGGGTCGCGTGGGTCTGTCTGTTCGTCCACGTCTTCGCGCACGTCTTCCTCGACTGGGCGCATCTGGAAGGAGTAAACGCGTTGTGGCCGCTCCACGACGAGTTCTTCCGGTTGGAGGGGGAGATCCTGCTCTCGACGGCCGACGGGTTCGTCCAAACCTTCGTGGATATCGAGCTCGACCCCGAGACCGGGGAACGGACCGTCGACGCCGGCGGAACCGGCACGACGGAGTCGGTCCACGTCAACAACCCCGTGGAGCCGGACTCGCCGGAGAACCTCGCCGACGCCGACGTGATCGACCGGCGGTTCCCGATCGCCCAGCGCGGCTGGCGACTCTACCTCATCGCCGTCGGCGTTTTCGCGGTCGTCGCCCGGCGGTTCCAGGGAGATCCGCCAACCGAGAAAATGTGATCGCGACACACACCTGACTGTGTATGGGCGGCGAATGAAGCGGCAGGAGTCCGTACTGACGATCGATGAGCCACGCACGACCCGACAGGGAACGGGGCGCGGGAGACGCCGGCGATACGGGTAAGGCACGCGCCGGCGAGCCGCTCGCCGGCGAGTCGATCGCGGTCGTCGGTGCGGGATTCGGGGGTCTCTCGGCGGCGGCGTACCTCGCCGACGCCGGCGCGGAAGTAACCGTGCTCGAACGGAACGCGCACCCGGGCGGGTACGCCGGCCGCATCGAACGCGACGGGTTCCGGATCGACACCGGTCCCTCCTGGTACCTGATGCCGGAGGTGTTCGACCGGTTCTTCGAGCAGTTCGGGCGCGAAACCGAGGAGTTCTACGAGCTGACTGCACTCGACCCCCTGTACGACGTCTACTGGAAGGACGGCGACCACGCGCGGATGCCCCCCGACCGGGAGGGACAGAAGGCGCTGTTCGAGGGGTACGAGACGGGTGCCGGTGACCGCCTCGACGACTACCTCGCGGACGCGGCGGAGGCGTACGAGCTGGGGATGGATCGGTTCGTCTACCCCAGCCGGTCCAGGCTTCGGGACATGCTCGATATCGACGTGGTCCGGTCGGCGCGCGCGCTCCCGAAGCTGCGGACGATGGACAACTACGTCGGATCGTACTTCGATCACCCGAAGCTGCGACAGATCGCGGAGTACAAACTGGTGTTCCTCGGCGGGTCGCCGTACAACACGCCCGCGATCTACACGCTGATGAGCCACGTCGACATGAACCTCGGCGTCTACCACCCGACGGGCGGGATCGCGAGCGTGATCGACGGCATGGTCGAGCTCGCGACCGATCTGGGCGTGACCCTCCACACCGACACGCCGGTGACCGCGATCGAGCCGGCGGACGGAGCGACCGACGGCTCACCCGCGTTCGACGTCGCCACGGACGGCCACGGAGTCGATCGGTTCGACCGCGTCGTCGCCAACGCCGCGCCGACACACGTCGAGGCCGACCTGCTCCCCGACGGGCTTATCGACCGCGAGGCGTACTGGGACTCCCGGACGTACGCGCCGTCGGCGTTCCTGCTGTACTTCGGCGTCGAAGGGGAGATCCCGGAGTTGGAACACCACTCGCTGGTGTTGCCGACCGATTGGAAACCACACTTCGAAACGATCTTCGACGACCCGGGCTGGCCCGAGGACCCCGCGTACTACGTCCACGTGCCCTCGGAAACCGACGAGACGGTCGCGCCCGATGGACACGAGGCGGTGTTTCTCCTCGTCCCGCTCGCGCCGGGACTGGATGACGACCCGGAGACACGAGAGCGGTTCCGCGAGCTCGTCTTGGACGACCTCGCGGCCACCACCGGCGTCGATTTCCGCGACCGGATCGTCCTCGAGGAGTCGGCCTGCGTCTCGACGTTCGCCGACCGGTTCAACGCTCCACAGGGGACCGCGCTCGCGCTCTCACACACCCTGAAACAGACCGGGCCGCTGCGGCCCGCACACCGTGCCCCCGGCGTCGACGGGCTCTACTACGTCGGGGCGTACACGAACCCGGGGATCGGGATGCCGATGTGTCTGCTCAGCGGGGAACACGCCAGCGAGGCGGTGATCGAGGACGCGACCAGCGACGGTATGCTCCCCCCGGTCGTCCCCACTTCGACCCGCTAATACCGCGGGATCTCCGGGGGATCCTGTCGGGACGCGACGCGCCGAATTCAATGCCGTGTGATATCACACAACAGCCTCTTTACTCCGTACCCCGAACGGATCATATGTCACACGACCCGGACGTGCTCGTCGTTGGTGGGGGAGCGACCGGCATCGGAACGGCTCGCGACCTAGCCCTTCGCGGGGTGGACGTACTGCTCGTCGACCGCGGCGGACTGTGCAGCGGCACCTCCGGCCGCTCACATGGCCTCCTACACAGCGGTGCTCGGTACGCTGAGGCCGACGCGGAGGGGGCGAGAGAGTGTATCGAGGAGAACCGGACCCTCCGACGGATCGCCGGCGCGTGCGTCGCCGAGACGGGAGGCCTGTTCGTGAGTTTGGCCGACGACGACGACGAGTACTTCGAGCGGAAGCGCGCCGCGTGCGAGGAGATCGGTATCCCGGCCGAACCCGTCGATCCGGACACCGCCCGGGAGTCGGTACCGAACCTCGCCGACGGGACGGAGCGAGTCATGCGTGTGCCAGACGGCGTCGTCTACCCGTCCCGGCTGATCGCGGCCAACGCGCTCGACGCCGAGGCTCACGGGGCGACGATACGCCCGCACACCCCGGTAGAGTCGATGACCGTCGATGACGGGCGGGTGACGGAAGTCCGCGTCGGCGGGGAGATGGCGGAGACGCTCGCTCCGGAGTACGTGGTCAACGCGGCGGGTGCGTGGGCTGGCCAGGTCGCCGCGATGGCCGGCCTCGACGTCGACATGCAGCCGACCCGTGGCGTGATGGTCTCCGTCGAGTACGACGGGCTCGGGCCGGTGTTGAACCGCTGCCGGGACCCCGACGACGGCGATATCGTCGTTCCACACGGGTCGGAAGCCGTACTCGGGACGACGAGCGTCCCAGTGAACGACCCGGACGACTACGAGCAGGCACGTTGGGAGGTCGAACGGTCGGTCGAGGAGTGTGCCGCGATGCTTCCACCGGTAGCGGACGCCCCCGTCGTCCGCGAGTGGTGGGGCGTCAGACCGCTGTACGCCCCTGACGAAGCCGAACGCGGCGGACGGGGGATCTCTCGTGGGTTCTTCCAGTTGGACCACGCGGCCGACGGTGTCGAGAACGCAGTCAGCGTCGTCGGCGGGAAGCTGACGACGTATCGGCTGATGGCGGCCTCGACTGCCGACCTCGTCTGTGACCGTCTCGGCGTCGACGCCGACTGTTCCACCGCCGACCGGGAGCTCGTCGCGGCGGACGATCCCGAACGTCTCGACGCGGCCGTCGCCGAGTTCGACGGGCAGGGACCGACCGACGCCGACGTGGTCGGAGAGTCCGACTGAGGGGACGAAAACGAGGGCGGGAGGAAGGTCGACTACGGTCGCCGATCCGCGGAGTGATCGCCTACCGAGGATCCCCGACGGATCGAAACGCCCGGGGGGTTTTAATACTGAGTGTCACTCCCGGATGTATATGTCCGGAATCTCTATTCACATCGCTCGCCGTCGGGCGGATCCCGGCCGACGTTGGACGGCGAAACCGACCGGGAGCACACGAGGGGGGCGGGACCGATGACGCCAAGCGCGCCGTTGGCGCTCGTCCCGCTTCTCATCGTGGGCGTCCTTCTCGTCGGACTCCTGTGGCCGGCCGCACGGGCGATGCCCGTGGCGTGGGCGGCCGCGGCCGTCGTCGCTTTTCTCGCGTGGGACATGCCCGTCGAGTGGATCGCCGCGGCGTCGATCGACGGCGCGATGGCGGCCGTCGAGATCCTCTGGATCGTCTTCGGCGCGCTCGTGTTGTTGTACACGCTGATGAACTCGGGGGCGGTCGACCGTATCAACGCCGGGTTCGCATCGATCAGCGACGACCGTCGTGTCCAGGTCGTCCTCCTGGGCTTCTTCCTCGCGACGTTCATCGAGGGCGTCGCCGGGTTCGGCACGCCCGCGGCCGTCGTCGCGCCGCTCCTCCTCGCGCTCGGGTTTCCCGCACTCGCGGCGGTCGTCGCCGCGCTCATCGGTCACGCCGTCGCGACGGTGTTCGGTGCGGTCGGCACGCCGGTGATCGTCGGATTCGAACAGCCGCTGGAGAACGTCGCCGACGCGATCGCCGGTGGCGGATTCGAGTCGGTGGGAGCGTACGCCGTCGCCGCCGGCGGGTGGGCCGCCGTATTCAACGGGATCCTCGGGACCCTGATGCCGCTTTTCGCCGTCGGGATGGTCGTGTACTTCTTCGGGGCGACGGACTCGGACGGGCGGTCGCTCGCCCCTGTCGCTGAGGTCGCACCGCTGTGTCTGTTCGCCGGGGTCGCGTTCGCGGTCCCGTACGTCGCGTCGGCGTGGCTCGTCGGTCCTGAACTCCCCTCGCTGTTCGGTGCGATGGTCGGGGGCGGGATCGTCGTCGCGGCGCTCAACGCCGGCTACTTTCTTCCGGAGGAGGAGTGGGAGTTCCCCGACCGCGAGGAGTGGCCGGACCACTGGGTCGGTAGTATCGAGCCGGGAAGCGAGGAGGCTGACGCCGACGCGGCGGCCGGGGCGGGCGGCGCGCCGATGTCGATCTTCCGCGCGTGGTCACCGTATCTCGTCCTCGTCGTGCTGCTGGTCGGAACGCGCGTGATCGACCCGATCGCGACGTTCCTCCAGGAGGGAACCGGGATGGCGATCGAGTGGAGCGGGATCCTCGGCACGGACGTCGGCGGCGCGATCGCGTGGGCGTACGTTCCCGGGACGTGGCTCCTCGTCAGCGCGCTCGTCGCGATCCCCCTGTTCGGAATGGATCGGGGCGAGGTATCGGACGCCTGGCGCGAGGCGGCCGGGAAGATCGTCTCACCTGCGGTCGCGCTCGTGTTCGTCATCGCGATGGTCGAGATCATGTTACAGACCGCGGACGCGCCGGCGAGCGTCGCCGACGGGAGCATGATCGTCGTGCTCGCCGACGCCACCGCCGCGACGTTCGGCGGGGCCTACCCGTTCTTCGCCCCCGCGGTGGGCGCGCTCGGCGCGTTTATCGCCGGGTCGATCACCGTGAGCAACATCACGTTCACCGCGTTCCAGTTCGAGATCGCGGTCGGGCTCGACCTCCCGACGCAGCTGCTCATCGCCGCCCAGAGCGTCGGTGCGGCGATCGGGAACGTGATCGCGATCCACAACGTGATCGCCGCGCTCGCGACTGTGGGGCTCGTCGGGAAGACCGGACGGGTCGTCCGTCTGAACCTGATCCCGCTGACGTACTACCTCGTCGCCGGCGGGCTGTTGACCGGGCTGTTCGTCTACGCGCTCGCGCCGGCGACGTTCTGAATCGGCGCGGGAGTCGTCCCGTAGCCACTCACCGCTGGAAAGGCGTTCAAGACGCCGAAACCCGGATATCGTCGACCGCGACCGACACCGGTCCACGCGTGTGGACGCTCGCCCCTTGACGCTGCCCGAGTCGGGCCCAGTGTCGTCAGCGGTTCCATCGTCGCAGACCACGCTCTCGTCGATATCGACCGTCTCTTCCCGGACGCGCAGCCGGCCTTCGTGACCGTCGGGGACGGCTCTGCGACGACTTGGCGACCCACAGCATATCGCGCCGGCGCACGGACTCCACTCGGTCGGTTGGGGGCTATCCGTGTGTCGCCCGCACGCTGAGAACCGTATCCCGTCCCAAATCGACGGGGGCCACGACAGCACGGAACGAGGAGGTGAGAGGCTGAAACGCGGGACGGACGAAAACGAAACGGGCCGCAGAAGATCTAGAACAGGTAGAACAGCGGGAAGAGGAACACCCAGACGATGTCCACGAAGTGCCAGTAGAGGCCGAAGTACTCCACCGGGCGCTCGTCTTCCATGTACGCACCGTGGTACGCACGGTACATCAGGAAGCCGGCGATGAGCAGCCCGCCGATCACGTGGATCGCGTGGAGCCCGGTCGTCACGAAGTACACCGACGCCTGAACCGGCGAGTACGGGTTCCCTTCGGCGACCGTGCTGAGGAAGACGCCGTCGACGTAGATCTTCGTCCACCACTCCCACGCCTTCACGCCGAGGAAGGTGAACCCGAGCAGCGTCGTCGCGCCCAGCGTCGCCAACAGCCCCTTCCGGCTCTTCCGGTGGGCGGCGACCAATGCGAGGATCACCGTGAACGACGAGGTGAGCAGCACGAACGTGTTGATGAGGCCGGGCAGCGAGTCGGGGATCGGCGTCCACGTTCCCCATCCAGCGTTGTACCGGATGAAGACGGCCGCGGAGATGAACGCCCCGAAGACGATCACGTCGGAGGCGAGGAAGAACCACATCCCCAGTTTCACCTTCTCGACGCCGTTGAACGGCCACCGCTCGGCGAACTCACTGGGCGGCGCGTAGAAGTCCTCGAGTCCCCACTTCACGCCGGTCCCGACCAGCGCGAGAAGCCCGATGACGGTGAGCGCGGGATAGATCGGGTTGGAGATCGCGACCGAGAGCTCCGTGATCGCGTTCCCGAATATGAACTCCGTGGACTCGTTGAACCCGGAGAGCCCGAGCAGCATGATGCCGGTTGCCAGCGACAACGCGAACGGCCAGATGCTGGCGTGGCTCGGGTGTTTGTCCCAGTACGGGTACTCACGGATGTGGTCGGAGTGGCTGTCGCCGCCGTCCGTGACGGCATCGCCGTTCTCGTCGGTCTTCACGGCCGGACCGCCGTCCGGCACGTAGTCTTTCACGAACTCCAGTTTCCCGGAGGCGTACGACGGCCGGTTCGGCCAGTTCTCCAGCGGCGGCGGGGAGGAGACCGCCCACTCCGCCGTCCGGGAGTAGTCCCACGGGTTATCACCCGCGTCCGGACCGGAGACGTACGACTTCGCGAAGTTGTAGAACATGATGAAGAAGGAGAACCCGAGGACGAACGCGCCGATCGTCCCTGCCTGGTGCATCCCCTGGAACGCGGGGTTGTACTCGAACACCCGCCGCGGCGTCTCCCACGCGAGGAACATCGAGAAGTACACCAGGTTGAAGCTGATGAAGAAGATCACGAAGTGGACCTTCCCGAGGAACTCGTCGTACATCTTCCCCGTCACTTTCGGGAACCAGTAGTAGGCCCCGCCGAACAGCGCCGTCGCGCCGCCGAACATCACGTAGTGGAAGTGGGCGACGACCCAGTAGGTGCCGCGGAACTCGTAGTCGAGGACGATGGCGCCGAGGAACACCCCGGTGATCCCGCCGAGGATGAACAACAGCAGTGCACCGAACGCGAACAGGAACGGCGTCGTAAACTGGACCCGCCCCTTGATCAGCGTGTAGATCAGCGCGAACACCAACAGGTCGAACGGGAGCGAGATACCGATGGTGGTCGCCATCATCAACGTCTTGATCTCCAGGTTGATCGTCGTCAGGAACATGTGGTGCATCCAGACGAGGAACGACTGGACGGAGATCAGACAGATGGCGATGATCACCCACTTCCGGCCGACGAGACGACGGCCCGAGAACGTCTGGAACAGCTCCAACATCACCCCGAGCGCCGGGAAGAAGACGATGTACACCTCCGGATGACCGAAGAACCAGAACAGGTGTCCCCACAGCAGCGATCCGCCTTCAGTCGCCGAGAAGTAGACGCTCCCCAGGATGCGGTCGGACGCGAGGATGAGACCGACTGCGAGCAGCGCCGCGAACGCGAACAGCATCATCCAAACGGTCGCGAGGATGGACCACGTGAACATCGGCATATCCATGATCCCCATCCCCTCGGCCCGCGAGTGGTGGATCGACGTGAGGAAGTTCACCGTCGACGCGGTGACGCCGACGACGAACATGAACAGCGCGAGTACCGCCCCGGTCGAGCCGATACTGGGCGTGTACATGGGAACGTTCAACGGCGCGTACATCGTCCATCCCGCGTCGAGCGTCCCACCCTGGAAGAAGCTGATCCCGAGGAGGACGCCCGAGAAGAGGTACATCCAATAAGAGAGTGCGTTCAACCGGGGGAACGCGAGGTCGTCCGCCCCGATCTGGAGCGGGACGAAGTAGTTCGCGAACGCGAACGCGAACGGAGAGAGGAACCAGAACACCATCACGAGCCCGTGTGCCGTCACGGCCTCGTTGTACGCCAGTCCCGAGAGGATGTGATTCGCCGGGTCCCACAGCTGGAGGCGGATCAGTAGCGCGAGCACGCCGCCGAACAGCAGGAAGAACAGTGCCGTGATCGCGTACAGGATCCCGATATCCTTGTGGTTCGTCGTGACTAACCACCGCTTGACGGACGTCGTTGGTGGAAGTTCGGACATCGTCAGCTACCCTCCTCGGCGAAGTGGTGTTCCCAGGTCTCCTGGCCTTCCTCGTCCGGCTCGGTGTCCTCGTACCACTCTTCCCACTCGTCTTCAGGGATCACCGTGATCTCCCCTTTCATAATCGAGTGACCCGAACCACAGAGCTCGAAGCACTCGACGAGGAAGTTCGCCTCTCCACCCTGGGCTTCGACCTCCTCGGAACTGACTGAGAACCAGTTCGTCGCAGTCTCACCCGGGATGGCATCGGATTTTATCCGTAACTCCGATGCCCCGAAGTTGTGCCAGACGTCTCGTGATGTCACGGCAATATCGATCCGCTGGTCAGCGGGAACGATAAGCTCGTTCGTTTCCATGTGGCCGTTCTCGTAGTAGTAATCCCACGCGTACTGGTACCCTTCGACGACGATCTCGATATCGCCCTCGCCGTCGGCGTCCGGTCCCTCCTCGACGTAGAGGAGCAGCCCGTACGCGTACACGACCAAGCTGATCACGACGATCGCGCTCAATCCGAACGAGAGGAAGAGCTTCTTCGCTTTCGGTCCGCCCTGTCCCGTCGGGAGCTCTCCGACGACCGGGGCGTCGAAGTCCTCTTTCGGTTCGCTGCCGTCGTCGCGGTACTTGTACACGTTCCACAGCGTGTACGCGACCACGATGATGCCGACGAGCGTGCCCAGCGCGAGGAAGACGAAGAAGATCTCGTCGAAGACCTCCGCCTGCGCGCGCCAGTCAGCCCCCCCTTGCAGGATAAGTGAATCTATCATGTTCGTCTCTCTGCTCTTGTGACTCCCTTAGCGATGGCAAAGTTAACTCTTGTGTACGGGGCCGGAACGCGGCGAGCGATCAGGCCGGTAGGCGGAGGCTGAGACAGCTGCGTGACGGGGGATCCGTAGACGCATACGAAGGCTATTTGTACGCGCGACCGGACCGAGTAGTAACGAGGAGATCATGGTTTCGCTTACCCTCTTGAGTACGGCGTTGATGGGGCTGCTCGTGATCGGCACGTTCGTCGCCATCGCACGGATCGGCGGCCAGCGCACGCCGCCCGGCGCGGACGAGCACACGGACAGATACACCGTGGTGACGGAACGACTGGGCGAGATCGCCCGAACGCCGGCGGTCTGGTCCGTGACGTTCGTCGCGATCACGGTCGGCGTCGGCGCGCTCGCGGTGCTCGCCGTCGGGGACTTCGGGTTCGCCGAAGGGCTCTCCGAGACGCTACTCGGGCTCACCTACGCCGTCGTCGGCCTCCTTTTGACCGCCTTCGTCTTTCTCGGAGCCTACTTCGGCACCCGTGGCCGTGGTCTCGGGAACGCACACGGGATCGCCGCCGGCTCGTTTGCGGCCGGGCTGGTGTTCCTCCTGCTGATCACGATCCAGCTGGTCGTCGGCGTCGTCGGCTGAACCCGGCGACGATCCCGGGGTCCCTCTCCGGGGGATCGGACCCGTTACGATTCGGAGGAGTCGATCCTTCGTGCCCTCTCGCGAGTCCGAGAACGGTCTCGTGATATCGGAACCGCGACGATGTACGGCGGGAGTACGTATCGCACGCCGACTGTGGTACAACGGTATATAAGTGCTCGAGAGCGACGGCGACGATCACCCCAACGCTGCGGTGGCGCGCTCCCGGGCGCTCGTACACGGGCGTGAAGAGGACCGCGTCTCCAACCGGGGATAAACGGCCGCCGGCAACACCACTCGCTGATTTATAAGCAGACGATAGATCACAGTGCGATACGTACGTCTCCGTCTCTCAGAACACGCCGCACCGACCATCCGCGTCAGTTCCGTTCCCGTCCGAAACACAGGTCGTATCAGAGCAAACAGCTCGCGGACGACCACCCCGGGCTGACGACGCTGACGAAGGAACACTTTTAACGAGTCGACCGGCCGAGATAGTACCGATGGGACTGGAAGAGGAGATCGAGGAACTCCGCGAGGAGATCGCCGAAACCCCGTACAACAAGGCTACGGAGGCCCACATCGGGCGGCTGAAGGCGAAGCTCGCGGAGAAAAAGGAGAAACTGGAGAACCAGTCCTCCGCCGGCGGCGGCCACGGCTACGCCGTCGAGAAACACGGCGACGCCACCGTCGCGCTCGTCGGGTTCCCGAGCGTCGGCAAGTCCACACTGATAAACGCCCTCACCAACGCGGACAGCGAGGTCGGCTCGTACGAGTTCACGACGCTCGACGTCAACCCGGGCATGCTGAAGTATCGCGGAGCGAACATCCAGATCCTCGACGTGCCGGGGTTGATCGAGGGGGCCGCAGGCGGACGTGGGGGCGGGAAGGAAGTCCTCTCGGTCGTGCGGACGGCCGACCTGGTCGTGTTCATGCTCTCCGTGTTCGAGATCGAACAGTACGACCGGTTGAGCGAGGAGCTGTACGAGACGAACATCCGGATCGACACCGAACCACCGAACATCAACATCCGGAAGACGCACAAAGACGGGATCGGCGTGACGATGAGCGACGACGTGAGTCTCGACGAGGGGACGATCAAGCAGGTGCTCCGTGAGTACGGCTACGTCAACGCGAAGGTGACGATCCCGCACGACCTCACGATCGACGAGCTCGTCGACGCCGTGATGGACAACCGCGTGTACCTCCCCTCGATGGTCGCTATCAACAAAGCGGATCTGATCGAGAAGTCGTACCTCCCGACCGTCAAGGAGGAGCTCCGTGCGCGAGACCTCGACCCGGAGGAAGTGATCTTCATCTCGGCCGAGGAAGAGCGCGGTCTCGACGGGCTCAAAGAGCGGCTTTGGGAGGAGCTCGGACTCATCCGTATATATATGGACAAACCCGGGAGGGGCGTCGACTACGAGGAGCCGCTGGTGTTGTTCGAGGGCGACACCGTCGGCGACGCCTGCGAGAAGATCGGCGGCGAGTTCGACGAGCGGTTCAAGTTCGCGCGGGTGTCCGGTCCGAGCGCGAAACACGACGACCAGCAGGTCGGGAAGGGACACGAGCTCGCCGACGAGGACGTGTTGCGTATCGTCGCGCGAAAGTGAGGGTATCTGAAGGGGAGATGGCTCCGGTCGCAGGGTAGCTTCCGTTAGAGCTCGACGCCCGAGGGGATGAGGCTCTCGCTGCGGAGGAGGTTCCCTTCGTGGTCGTACACTAGGAAGGTGTCGAGGTCGTACGTCACCAGCCGCTCGCCTTCGATATCGATCTCGATCCGGTAGCGCGCGTCGTCGTCCTCCGTGGCGTCTCGGGCCGCCCGGATGAAGGGGATGACGTCGGCGGCAGTCTCGTTGAGTTCGAGGACGAAGTCCCCGGTGTAGCGGTTCGTCACGCCCACGACGCCGTCGGCATCGCGGTCCTCGGAGAGCGGTTCACGGAGGCGGAAGGCGACATCGACGCCGTCGGCGTCGAGCAGCCCGTCGTCCGTTCCCGAGAGCCGATCGCGTAACAGCCCTTCCGGCCCGTGGAAGTCGATACGGACCAGCGGGGCTGCGGGCCCGTCGGCGTCGTCCCCGACGCCCTCGACGGTCAGATCGAAGTAGTCACGCCGCATCTCTCGTATCGACGTTAGCGGTCCCGCCGTATCAACGTAACGGGCGTTGCGGTCATCGGAGCCCCCCTCGTCGATCTCAACACGGATAATCGACGGAAGCGATTTAACACGGGGCGGTCCGAATATCGGTACGACGATGTCGGGGGACACACAAACGGAGCCGGTCGAGGGATCCGGAGGGGCGACCGACGAGTCGAGCGGTCGATCCGAGGGGTCCACCGACCAGTCTCGAGACTCCCCCGACCGGTCCCGAGACTCCCCCGACCGGCCCCATGGCTCCGCCGGCCGGTCCGACGGCCCAGTCGACGGGGGAGGCCCCCTCGGCGTCGATCTCGAGGGACGGATCGACGCGTTCCGTCGCCGCCTCGAACGGACGTGGGAGATGCTCCACGGGTCGGACCTGGCGGTGCGACCGTTCCGCCCCGGAGAGGACGGCCCGCTCGCGACGTTTTCGGTGCCCGACGGCGAGGAGGAGGTCGCCCGGTACTGGGTGAACGCGCCGTACGCGTACGTGGTGATCACCTACGACGACGAGGCGAGTGAACACCGGTATCACGCGGTCGAGCCCGACCTCGACGGGTTCGAACGTTCGCTCCTCGACCGGGTCGCGGACGACATCCGGGATCCGCTCCTCTATCGGGAGGGGACCGGACGAACCGACGTGGAGACACTCCGGACGGAGCTGAAGTCGCTACTGGAGTCGTACGGGGTCGACGCCGGGATGGGCACCTTCCACTCCTTGGTGTACTACCTCCATCGCGACTTCCGCGGCTACGGAAAGGTCGACCCGCTGTTGAACGACCGCCACATCGAGGACATCTCCTGTGACGGCTACGGCCTGCCGATCTTCGTCTACCACGACGAGTACACCGACATCGAGACGAACGTCTCGTTCGACGAGGACGAGCTCGACAACTACGTCATCCGGCTGGCCCAACAGTCCGGGCGGCACGTCTCCGTCGGCGATCCCATGGTAGAGACGACCCTCGCTGACGGCTCTCGCGCCGAGATCGCGCTCGGGAAGGAGGTGACCCCACGCGGGTCGGCGTTCACGATCCGGCAGTACGCGGAGGACCCGTTCACGCCGATCGACCTCGTGAACTACGGCACGTTCTCGGTCGGGCAGATGGCGTACTTCTGGCTCTGTATCGAGCACAACAAGAGCTTCATCTTCGCGGGCGGCACCGCATCGGGCAAGACGACGTCGATGAACGCAGTCTCGATGTTCGTTCCGCCGCGCGCGAAGGTCCTCTCCATCGAGGACACCCGCGAGCTCTCCCTGTATCACGACAACTGGCTCTCCTCCGTCACTCGCGAGCGTCGCTACGAGGGGACGGACATCGACATGTACGACTTGTTGCGCTCCGCGCTCCGGCACCGTCCCGAGTACATCATCGTCGGAGAGGTCCGCGGTGAGGAGGCGATAACGCTGTTTCAGGCGATGAACACGGGACACACGACGTTCTCGACGATGCACGCGGACTCGATCGAGACGGTGATAAACCGGCTGGAGAACGAGCCGATCAACGTCCCCCGTGCGATGGTCCAGTCGCTCGATATGCTCTCGGTCCAGACGTTGACTCGCTCGAACGACCAACGGGTCCGCCGGGCGAAGACGATCGGCGAGATCGGCGGCATCGACCAGCGCACGGGGGAGCTCGACTACTCCTCGGCGTTCGAGTGGCGTCCGGACACCGACGAGTTCCGGCGGAACGACTCGATGTTACTGGAGGAGATCGCCGAGGAGCGGGGATGGTCCCGCTCCGAGCTGCTCCGTGAGGTCCGGCGCCGCGAGCGCTTCCTCGAGCTGTGTCGCGAGTTGGGCGTGACCGATTACCGGCAGTTCACGGCGCTCGTCAACGAGTACTACGCCGACGCCGGGCGCGTCATGGATCGACTCGAAGCGCGGGCGGACACGAAGGCCGCGGAAACCGACGACACGACCACCACGGAAACCGACGACACGACCACCACGGAAACCGACGACACGACCACCGCGGAAACCGACGACACGACCACCGCGGAAACCGACGACACGACCACCACGGAAACCGGCAACACGAACGCCGACCGCCCGGGCGGCGGAGTATGATCGTCTATCTCCCGCTCGTGGCGGCGGTCGTCGCCTGTCTCGCGTTGGCGGCACCGCAGGTCTCCACGCGGGCGGATCTCGCGGTCACTCGGGTCTCGCTGTCGTTCTTCGGCAAATACGTCGCGGAACACGGCCGTCGGCAACGCGAGCGTGACCTGATGCGGGCCGCTCACGTCGGCGGAACCCACCGCGAGTATGCCTCGCGGACGCTGTTGTACGCGGGCGTGCTCGGCGTCGCCGGAAGCGTGATCGGGGTATACCTCGCCGGAGGCGTGCTGACCGCGCTCGACGTCGGGGAACAGACGTTCGCTGAGGCCCTTCCGGGCACGCTCTCGTTTCTCTCCGCGCTCGCCCGACTGGCGGAAGTGAGCCTCCTCGAACTGTTCGTCCTGCTCCTCGTCGCCTCGGCGACCGTCGGGTCCGCGCTGGCGGTCGGGGCGTACTACGCGCGGTGGGGGTTGTTGAGTCAGCGGGCGACCACCCGCGCGGCAGAGATCGACGCCACCCTGCCAAGAACGGTCGCGTTCGTGTACGCGCTCTCGCGCTCGGGAATGGCGTTCCCCCGTGTGATGGACACGCTCGCGGAGAACGAGGCGGTGTACGGCGAGGCCGCGACGGAGCTGTCCGTCGCCGTTCGGGACATGAACGCGTTCGGAACCGACGTGCTCACCGCGCTCCAGCACACCGCTCGGCGGACGCCGAGCGAGGACCTCTCGGAGTTCGCCGAGAATCTAGCGTCAGTGCTCGGAACCGGGCAGTCGCTGTCGACGTTCCTCGCCGACCAGTACGAGCGCTACCAGGAGGAGGCGAAGGGGAAACAGCGACAGTACCTCGAGCTGCTCTCGACGTTCGCGGAGGCGTACGTCACGACGCTCGTCGCCGGCCCGCTGTTTTTCATCACGATCCTCGTCGTGATCGGGCTCGTCTTGGAGGACACGCTCCCGCTGTTGCGGGTCGTCGTCTACCTCGGGGTGCCGCTGGCGACGTTCGGGTTCGTCGTCTACGTCGACAGCATCACCCAGGGGATCGGCGGGACCGAACGGATCGAGCGTGGGTCGGACGCCGACCGGTCAACCGGTGTTACGCGGACGGACGGTGGGGCGGTCGCGGCCATCGAGCGCGGCGGCGACGTGAGTGATCGGGCCGGTGACCGGTGGGAGGCCAGTCGGGAGCGGTTGGACGCGTACGATCGCTTCGGAGCCCTTCGGGAGTGGGCGGCCTCCCCGCTCGAGCGTGTGTTAGAGACTCCCCAGTCCGTCTTCGCCGTCGCGGTCCCGATCGCGGTCGTCGGGATACTCGTTGCGGTCCACCCCGTGACGTGGGGAGCACCGACCGCGGTCGCCGCACAGATCGACACGGCGATCGTGGCAGGTATCGCGTTCGTTCTCACGGCGTACGCAGTCGTTTACGAGGTTCGGAAACGACAGATCCGTCGGATCGAGGCGGCTATTCCGGACTTCCTCGATCGCCTCGCGAGCGTCAACGAGGCGGGCACCTCCGTCGTCGCGAGCCTCCGTCGGGTGGCCGACTCCGACCTCGAGGCGTTGACGGCGGACGTCCGTCGGCTCCGCCGGGATATGGAGTGGGGCGCGGATGCCACGACCGCGCTCCGTCGTCTCGAAGGACGGGTGTCGTCGCCGATGACTTCTCGTGCGGTCGTGCTCGTCACCAACGCGATGCACGCCAGCGGCGACGTCGCCCCGGTGTTGCGGATCGCCGCCGACGAGGCACGGGCGACGTGGACGCTTCGCCGCGAACGGCGACAGGAGATGTTGACGTATCTCATCGTCATCTATATCTCGTTTCTGGTGTTCCTCGGGGTTATCGCTGCGCTCTCCGTCTCGTTTATCCCCGCCATCGAGGAGGCGACCGCCGCCGGAACGCCGACGGACGTCGGCGGCGGGTTCGGCGGTCTCGCCGGTGGTCTCGGGGGGATAGACACGTTCGCCTACGAGCAGTTGTTCTTCCATGCGGCGGCGATCCAGGCGCTCTGTTCCGGGATCGTCGCCGGGCAGCTCGGCGAGGGCTCGGTAGCCGACGGGGCGAAACACGCCGCGGTCCTCCTCGTCGTGACGCTCGCCGCCTTCACCGTCATAGCGTCGCTGTGACCGAGAGCAGCCGTGGCCGGATTCGGCCACCGGACATATATCCGACGCCCACAACGGGAGCGTATGGACCTCCGATCGACGTACGACCGGATCGCCGGACACTTCGCCGCGACGCGTGAGTACGCGTGGCCGGAGGTCGAGTCGTTCCTCGCCGATCGTCGGGGGAACCATGGTCTCGACATCGGATGC
The DNA here is from genome assembly GCF_055396225.1 of Halorubrum tibetense. Lineage (NCBI taxonomy): Archaea > Methanobacteriati > Methanobacteriota > Halobacteria > Halobacteriales > Haloferacaceae > Halorubrum > Halorubrum tibetense. Next base: position 2,102,111 of record NZ_AP043742.1, on the reverse strand, counting down.
GGGAACGGGCGACACACGGAGCTGTTGGCCGACCGGACGGAGCGAGCCGTCGGCGTCGATCTCAGTCGCGAGCTCCTGAGCGAGGCGGCGACCCGCGCGCGTGACAACGGATTCAGCGCCGAGTTCGTCCACGGCAACGCGTCGGCGCTACCGATCCGGACCGAGTCGGTCGATCTCGCGGTGTACGTCGCGACGATCCACCATCTCTCGCCACGTGAGAACCGGGTTCGAAGCCTGAACGAGCTCGCTCGGGTCCTCCGCCCCGAAGGCGTCGGGCTCGTGAGCGCGTGGAGCACGGCGCACGATCGGTTCGACCGTGAATCAGGGTTCGACACGACCGTCGACTGGACGCTCCCGGGCGGGGAGACGGTCCCCCGGTTCTACCACATCTACTCGCCAGCGGAGTTCGAGACAGATATCGCCGACAGCGACCTCACTGTAGCGAGATCCGAGGTTTCCAGCGGTAACTGTTACGCGGTCGTCCGTGGCCGATAACCAGTGATCAACGCGGGGATCCGGCCACGCTCGATATGGAGCCAGCCACTCGCCACCGTCTAAATATCCCATCTGATAACAGGGAGAAAGGGTTAACCTTCGGTACGTGAGCATCTCGAATCGATGGGCTCAGATCCGCTCGAACGGTTCCTCCGCCGGGTAACACCGGGATTCATCGCTCGCAGCTATCTCGCGAAGTTCGCGCTCGTGACGCTCGTCGTCGTCGCCGGTATCGGTGCCGTCGGCGTCGTCACGTACGCGGAGACGACAGAACACCTCGAATCGGACGCCCGTGAGGACTACACCGCGGTTGCCGAGCTCGGTGGCACGGAGCTCGACGTCTGGATCGGCGAGCGCCGAGCGGAGCTCCGTGACACGGCGACGTCCGACCGCATGGACCGGGAACCGGACGAGCTCGAGCGGTTTCTCGAATCGCGTCACATCACGATCCCCGACGAGGTCATCGCGTTCCATTACTTCGACCGACACAACGGAACCGTCGTCGCGTCGAGCGGCGAGATGGACGGTGGACCCGTGACCGACGCCGAGTGGTTCAGCCGGAGCCTCGCGTTCGGCGACGACGTGTTCACCAGCCCGACCTACGAGGTCGACGGCGAACGACGAGTGGCGCTCGTCACGATGACGAGCGATCGCGATTACCTGATCGTGGAGGTCGCCCTCGCTCCCGCCGTTGCCGACGCTCGGCAGCCGACCGACGGCAGTTTCACCACCCTCGTGGCCGCCGACGGTACGGTCGCCGCAAGCGACTCGGCGTCGCTCTCCGGGGCGCGGTACGGCGACGACGAGTGGTTCGAGATCGCTGACGGGCTCGACGAGCCGGGGTTCCGGTCCGGCGGTACGCTGGCGTTCGACGGGAACGGGGCGACGAACGCCACCGACCGCCTCGCGAACGAGGAGTACCTCGTCGCGTACGCGCCGGTCGACTCCGAGGAGTGGCTCGTCGCCGTTCACGTTCCGGTAAACGAGGCGTACGCCCTGTCGGGTTCGATCGTCCGGAACATCCTGTTGATCGTTGGCGTCGCGGTCGTGGGGCTCGGATTCCTCGGCGTGACGCTGGGCCGGGGGACGGTGCGGGAGCTCGGGCGGCTAGGCCGGAAAGCGAACGCGCTCGAATCGGGGTCGCTCGACGTCAGCTTCGAGACTGAGCGTCGTGACGAGTTCGGGACGTTGTACGGCGCGTTCGGGTCGATGCGCGACTCCTTAGCGGATGAGATCGAGACCGCGGAGACGCAGAAGCGGCGGGCGGAGGAGGCGCGTGCCGACAGCGAGGCGTTCGCGGAAACGCTGACACAGCGTGCGGCCGACTTCGGCGAGACGATGGGCGAATGCGCCGATGGGGACCTCACCGCCCGCGTGGAGACACGCCCCGATGACCCGGCGGCGCTCCGCGAGGTCGCGGACGCGTTCAACGACGCGATGTCCGAGCTCGAGGCGACGGTGGCCGAGGTCGATGCGTTCGCCGACGAGGTCGCGGCCGCCAGCGCGGCCGTCACGGAGGGAACGGACGAAGTCGCCGAGGCGGGGCAGGAAACGAGCGCCGCCGTCGACGAGATCTCCGCCGGAGCGAGCCGACAGAGCGAACAGCTCTCAGCGGTCGCGAGCGAGATGGAAGACATGTCCGCCACCGTTCAGGAGGTCGCCGCCTCGACGGATCAGGTGGCGGCCACCTCTCGTCGCGCGGACGAAGTCGCCGAGGAGGGTCATGCCGCCGCCGCCAACGCGGTCGACGAACTACACGCGATAGACGAGCAGTCCGAGTCTGCGGCCGAGACGGTCTCACAGCTGGACGAGGAGATGGCTGCCGTCGACGAGATCGTCGAGACCATCTCGGAGATCGCCGACCGGACGAACCTGCTGGCGCTCAACGCGTCTATCGAGGCCGCCCGTGCGGGCGAGGCCGGTTCCGGGTTCGCCGTCGTCGCCGAGGAGGTGAAACGGCTCGCCGAGGAGACACAGCGCTCCGCCGCCGAGGTTGAAGCGCGTCTCGAAGCCCTTCGCGACCGGACCGCGGCGAGCGTCGAAGAGATGGAGTCGATCCGGATTCGCGTCGCCGACGGCGTGGAGACGGCCGAAACCGCCGGAACAGCCCTTGCGGACGTGGCCGACCGGGTCGCGGCGGCGGACGACGGCGTTCAAGAGATCGCCGAGGCGATGGACGCACAGGCCACGTCCGTCGACGAGGTGACCGGAGCGATCGACGAACTCGCCGGCATAAGCGAGGAGACGACGGCGGAGGCGACGACCGTTGCGGCGACCGCCGAACAACAGGCCGCCACGCTGGAGTCCGTCTCGACGGAGGCTCACGAGCTCAGCCGACTCGCCCGCGAGCTCCGGTCGATGACCGACGCCTTCGAGGTCGATGCTGACGCCGGAGGCGACCCCAACCGCCGGGCAGTTGAGGTCGGTTCCGGACGCGGAGGCGAGTACGTCGACCGGGGCGAAGACGCTGGTAGACCCGAGAACACCGGCGAAGCCGACCCCGCCGACCCGTTTCGGGACCCCGACCTCGTTGACGGGTCGAACCGTGTGGACGGCCATTCGGTGGGCGATCGATCCGCGCTGAGTGACGGCGGGCACGACGGGCCAAAAGAGTAAGCTCCTTATCCCGGCGGCTATTTCCCGAAAACGCGCGCCGGTGGTCTAGTGGTAGGACCTGAGCCTTCCAAGCTCATGGCCCGGGTTCAAATCCCGGCCGGCGCACTTCCGACTGACTCCGTCAGTCGACGTTTGCTTCGCTTCGCTCAGCAAACTCCCTCCGGTCGCGCGCCGCCCGTACCCTCACTCGTTCGCTTCGCTCACTCGCGAGGATCCCGGCCGGCGCATTTCTCGAACGACGTGAGAGAAATCGCCGAGGGATTCGAACCCTGCAGGTCGCACACAGCGTGTTCCTTTGCTCGCACGGGTCCCGATTGATAGCCCTCCGAGATGGGAGGGACACCGCATCGTTCGGCAGACGGGAGCGGGAGGCCCCGCCCACGTCGTGATAACGACGATCCGAACGGACGTTGTTTCAATCGTATAAACAGTCTTTACTCCAGAAACGAGGGGTGAGTAATCGATGGTTATCTCGACTTACACAGCTCCGAAGTCAACAGTAGTCCGTGTCTCATGTCCTGACACGTCCGTGAGCGTGCCGTCCCCTGAGTCGTGTGGGTAGATTCGAAGCATCGTAGTTATTCTAGTCCCATGTGCGGGCGTATATTTCTCGCAGGTGACAAGGGATCAATACCAGATCACAACCAGTCAATAACTACCATCCTCGCTCTCCCTGTCTCGTGTACCCCAGAAGGGGTGTCCTGCGGATACGACGGACGGTAATCCATACGGACGAATCCGACACGATGATAGAGAATACCTATATGAAGACGTTTGCCGCGCTGTTCGCAGCCATCATGGTCGTATCCATGTTGGCTCCGACTGCGGGGGCCGCCGCCGCCGCCGGCTCGGCTGACGTCACGACTGACTTCGACGACGTCGATGGACTCGACGTCGAGATGGACAGCTCACTGGATACTGACGACGTCTCACCGGACGTGAGCGCACAGGCTGCCGGTAGCGCCGACGTGGACCCGGCGCTCGAAGAAGCGTTCCGGACCGCCGACGGCGACACGGTGGAAGTCGTCGCCCGGCTCCCCGCCGCGAATCTTGACGGTGTGAGCCAAGAGCAGGCGCTCGACGAGCTAGAGCGGCACGCAGATGAGACACAGGTGGGCGTGATGGACTTCGCGGAACGAACCGACGGAGTCGATGCGCTGAACCAGTTCCACATTGCTAACGCAGTTCTTCTCGAAGTCGATCCGCAGGAGACTTCACTTGAAGAGCTGGCGGAGATGCGTAACGTCGAGCGGCTCCACGCCAACTTCGAGATGACGCTCCCGGACGATGCGGGAGCGGCTGACGCCCCCTCTGCCGACGACGTGAGCGTCGACGACGAGGAGTACACGTACGGGCTCGAGATGATCAACGCGCCCGACGTGTGGAATCAGCTCGGCGTGACTGGCGAGGGTGCCGGAGTGGCTATCCTCGACACGGGCCTCGACAACGACCATCCGGACTTCGATATGGACCCGGACAACTTCCAGGAGTTCGACGATGCCGGTAACCCGATCGATTCCGAGCCGAACGACGGCAACGGTCACGGGACTCACGTGAGCGGCACGGCCGTCGGTCCGCAGACCCCCGACGGTGACGTTCCCGCGTACGGTGTCGCTCCCAACGCCGAACTCTACAGCGCGAAAGTGCTCGACGACTTCGGCGGCGGTAGCTTCGCTCAGATCGCGGCCGGGATGGAATGGGCCGCCGAACAGGAGGACGTCGATGTCGTGGGCATGAGCCTCGGTGCTGACGGCTACCTTTCGGACATGATCGAGCCCGCGGAGAACATCCGGAACGCCGGTAAACTCCTCTCGGTCTCGATCGGTAACACCGCCGGTTCGAGCGGTTCGCCCGGTAACTACTACTCCACGTTCGCTAGCGGCGCGGTCGACGAGAGCGAAACCGTCGCCAGCTTCTCCGGTGGCGAAGTGATCGACACCGACAGCGCGTTCGGGGACGACGCCCCCGACTACTGGCCCGATGAATACGTTCAGCCCGACGCGGCCGCACCCGGTGTCGACGTGCTGAGCGCGGTGCCCGGCGGCGGCTACGACGGCACCTACTCCGGCACGTCGATGTCCCAGCCGCACAAGGCCGGGACGTTCGCGCTGATGGCCTCCGCCATGGGCGAGACGAACGTCGAACTGTTCGAAGACACGATGCGAGACACGGCCGAACAGCCCGACGACGCGCCTGACGATGATCCGAACACAGACTACGGTCACGGCATTATCGACGCCCTGAGTGCGACGCAGTTCGTCGCGCTCGATAGCGGTATTGAGGGCACGGTGACCGACAGTGACGGCGAACCCATCGAGGGAGCCACCGTCACGCTCGACACCGGCGCAGCGGTCGAAACCGATTCGGACGGTATGTACGAACTCATCGCCGGGCCGGGCGAGTACACGGTGACAGCGACCGGCTTCGGTTACGGGGAAGTCAGCGAGACCGTCGAGATCCCCGACGACGAGACGGTCGTCGAGCAGGACTTCGGGCTCGATGACGCGCTCGGCGTCGAACTCGTCGAGGGCCAGCCAGAGGGCCTTGAGGGCGGTGACGCCTTCGACGTCGTCGTCGATGTCGCCAACCTCGAGACGTACACCGTCGAGCGCGACGGCGGCTACGACGGCGACCTCACCTTCGAACTCAACGGTGACGAGATCGAGGAGGGTGAGCCCGTCGACGTCGGTGGCCTCACCGGCGAGGCAACCCTCACGGTTACGACCGAATCCGACACCGAGGGCGACCTGTATCTCGATCACACCTTCGAGGGCCTCGGTGACTCCCTCGACGTGACCACCGGTCCGACCCAGGTGTTCGAGGACTTCGCTCCGGTTGCCGTCGTCGACGACGGCACCTACGGTGATGACGTCTTCGAGCGGCTCGAAGACGAGCTTTCCGAAATGTACGACCTTTCGCTGATCAGCGGGAGCGAAGCGGTCGACGCTGCCGAGAACGGTGAGTACGACGCGTACGTCGTCCAGAACATGGACGCTGACATCGAGACGTTCCTCGACTACACCGACGACGAGTCGGTCGGCGTCGTCTGGCTAGACAACTGGGGCTCCGGTTCGAACGCGATCGAACAGAAGTCCGACGCGGTCGGCAACCCGGCCTCGACGGACCAAGCGTTCACATCGCCGAACCCCGACTTCGAGATCCTCGAGGATCACCCGGTCTTCGACGACCTCGGTGAGGTCGGTGACACGCTCCCGATCCACTCGGCGACTTTCGCAGACCACACGTGGTTCGACGACTACGAAGGCGACGTGATCGGCCACATCCAAGCCGGTGGCGTCGACGACGGCGACGGTATCGCCGTTGACGAAGACAAGAACACGATGCTGCTCTCCTCGTTCGGCAGCAGCCTCTTCGTCGATTCCGGCGACTTCTCCGCCGAAGCCGACACACTCTTGGGTAACTCCGTCGAGTACGTCGCTGACGGCGAGTCTCCGGAACAGCCCGGCGATGAGTGGGAGATCGTCGATGTCGACCCGTCCGGTGACTTCACGGTCACGCCCGGCGCTGAACTCGCGGTCGACGCGACGGTGGAGAACACCGGCGACGAGGGTGGCACCGCCACCGTCGAGTTCGTCTTCGCTGGCGACACCCTCGCCACCGAAGAGATCGAACTCGATGCGGGCGAGCAGGGCACGGTCACCTTCGATATCACCGCGCCTGAAGAGGAAGGCGAGTACGACTGGTACATCGCCCTCGAGGACGACCAGAGCGACGTCTGGACGCTCACCGTCGAAGACGACGACGAGGAGCCCGCCGACACCACCGTCTCCTTCGGTGACGGCGAGTTCCTCTTCGCACCGGGTCAGACCGACACGGTGACGATGAACACCTCGGCTGACGACGTGGCCGGCTACGAGGTCTTCGTCGACTTCGACCCCGACTACGCCCAGATCGAAGGCGTCGAGAAAGCCGATATCGAGGGCTCGATCGCGACGAACATCGACAACGAGAACGGGACGTTCGCCGTCGCTCAGGCACAGGCCAGCGGCGTCGACGCCCCCGACATGCTCGATGTCGAGGTGACGTTCCTCGGTGACCACGGCGACACCGCTCACCTCGAGTTCGACGCGGACAGCGCGGTGTTCGCCTCCGACGGCGAGATCGACGCCGACTTCGAGGACGCCACGCTCACCGCCGGCCAGCTCGGCGACGTGAACAACGACGGCGAGATCAACGCGTTCGACGCGATCCTGATCCAGCAGTACATCGCGGGCGAGGAGCCGGCAGACGACTTCTACCCCGCGCTGGCTGACGTCACTCAGGACGGCGAGATCCACACCGGCGACGTGATCGCCCTCCTCGACATGATCGTCGACGGCGACACGGACGCCGACGAACTGCTCGAAGAACAGCAGGACGCGACATCGATCGACACCGACGGCGCTGTCGCCGCCGCCGTCTAAGATCGACCCCGGTAGGCTGGAGCGCTGCGCGCTACCGCGCGCGGGCTCTCACTCTGCCGTTTCGACGCGCAAACCTCCGCTCACGCGGCTTATTTTTGTTCGGTCGCGGCGTTCACGAATCGATAGTCGTAGCGTTCGCGAAGCGACAGGAGTGTGAACGGGGGGATCGGTACGCGAGAAACAGTCGGGATGTGTTCAGTCGTCGGTCGCAGGGACTTCGGGTTCGGTCGCCGGCTCCCCCTCCTCGCGCGGCCCGCCCGCGTGCCCCTCGTGAGCGACGGCAGTGGCGAGCAACCGTGGCGGAATCGCGGGGACCTCCGACGCATCGACGGGGCCGTCCGCCTCGATATCCTCGGCGGAACGCGGGAACTCCCGGAGCTCCTTGTGGATCGCGAGGCCGGCCTTCGCGCCCTGGCCCATCGCGACCGGCACCTGATTGTGCCCGGGAGTGATGTCGCCGACTGCGAACACCCCGTCCTCGCTCGTGCGCCCGTGGTCGTCGACGTCGATCTCGCCGCCCTCGGTCAGCTCGCAGCCCAGCCCCTCCGCGAGTGCCGTGTTGTAATCGGAGCCGTACATCGCGAACCCGCCACGGTACTCCCGGCGGCTCCCGTCTTCGAACTCCAACGCCTCCAGCCAGCCGGAGTCGGGATCGTTCTCGACGCCGCTGACGTCCTCGTGGATCACGTCGACCGGGTGGGCGTCGAGCCGTTCCGCCGTCTCCTCGCTCCAGGTCGGCTCCGCCCCGCGGGTCAGCAGGTCCACGTCGCCGGTGACGTTCAACATGATCATCGCGACGTGGGCGGCCGCCTCGCCGTGGCCCATCACGTACACGGGCTCGTCGACGAACATGTACGCGTCACAGTGGAGACAGTAGTGGAGCCCCTTGCCGGTCCGGGGAAGCGGCGGGTCCGGGCGCTCGTCGGAGAAGCCGGTCGCGAGAACGACGCGTTCCGTGAGGACCTCGGCGTCGTTGGTCGTCAGGCGGAACCGGCCGTCGCCGGTGCGTTCGACGTCGGTGACGAAGCCGCGCTCGAACGTCCCGCCGTACGACTCGACCTGCTCGCGGCCGGTGGCGAGGAACTCGTTGCCGGAGACGTCCTCGGTGACGCCGATCACGTTGTGGGTGTCGGCCATCATCGCCGCTCGACCGCCGCCACGGTCGATGAGCACCGTCTCGTGGCCGAGTCGCGCGCCGTACAACGCGGTCGTCAGTCCCGCGGGGCCACCCCCGACGACCGCGACCTCGTACTCCGTTCCGTCGGAATCGGTCATTACCGGATCGGAGGGGTCGGATCGGCTTAAAAGCCGTCGTGGTGTGCGCGGTGAACGACCGACCGCGGCACGTCGGCCGTCGAGTCACCGACCGGGACTCGCGCCGGTCACAGGGAGGGGATCGCACCACGGTTCCGGAGACTTATGTCGGGGTACCCCGTTCGGTACGGTGATGTCACCCCCGCTCGTCGCCGCGGTCGTCCTCCTCGTCGTCGGCACCGTCGCCGACGTGTGGTCGACGCACCTCGCGATCACGAGCGGCGAGTTCGTCGAGGGGTCGCCGATCGGCAGCGCGCTCATCACGCGACTCGGGCCGACGCGCGGGATGCTAGTGACGAAGGCGATCGGGATGGTCGTCATCGGGATCCCCGTCGCGATCGCCGGGGGATCCCGTCGGCTCGTCGCCACGGTGATGTGCGGGTGTGTGGGGCTCCTCTCGCTCGCCGCGGCCGCTCGGAACCTGTTGCTCGTGGCGGGCTACTGGCCGTGGTGACCGGGTCTAACCGGCCCTAACCGACTCTGGCCGACCCGAGAGCCTCGCGGAACACCGGCGATCCGCCCCGATACCCCAGCCGTTTTGCGCCGGGCGTGAGACGAGCTTCCATGCCACGACGGGACGAGACGGCGGCGTCGCCCGACCCGCCCGACACCGACCGCAACGTCGTTACGGAGACGCTTCACGGCGTGGAGATCGACGACCCCTACCGGTGGTTGGAGGACGATACCGAGGCCGTCGAGGAGTGGGTAGAGCGGCAGAACGCGTACGCCGACGCCTACCTCGACACGCCGACGAGCGAGCGGCTCCGACCACGATTCGAATCGGTCGCCGAGGTCGCGGACTACGGCTCAGTGGTCGTGCGGGAGGACCGGTACTTCACGACGGTTCAGGAGCCGACCGACGACCACCCGCGACTCGAAGTCCGCGCCGAACCCGGGGGCGAGGGAGTCGTCCTCGCGGACCCGAACGCGTGGCCCGGAAACGACCCCGAGAGCGACGGTCCGCCGCGGTCGATGGGGTGGTACTCCGCCGCCCACGACGGCGACCACGTCGCCGTCGGCGTCACGGAGGGCGGCGACGAGAACTACGATGTCCGTGTTCTTCCGGTCCCGGACGCCGACGCGATCGGCGAACACGGAGTGGAGTCCGACGGCCACACGCCCGGGCCGGGCCCGGATCCGGAGGTCGTCCTCGAACGACGGGGACGGGTGAACGCATCGAGCTTCGCGTGGGAGGCCGACGGTGAGGGGTTCTACTACGTCGCGACCGGCGCGGCCGACGAGGGCGCACAGATGGATAAAGCGCTCCGTCGATATCGCCTGGACGGCAGGAGTGATGCGGGTGGAACCGGAGAGGGAGAGGACGAACCGCCGGAGCCGCCGGAGTCACCGGAGACATCGGAGACGACCCTGTTGGAACACGACGACCAGCACGTCTGGCCGGGCGTGACCGTCGACCCGGACAGCGGGCTGCTCGCGGTCGGGTTCTCCGAGATGATGGGCGGGACCGAGTGGTACGTCCACGTCGACGGCGAGCTCCGGCCCGTCCTCACGGACACCGACGCGGAGACGTCCGTCCGGTTCCACGACGGGACCGCGTTCCTCCATACGGACCACGAGGCACCGCGAAATCGGCTGCTCGCCTGTTCGGTCGAGCGCTTCCGGGAGGGAGACCTCGAGTTCGCGGAGTGCCGCGAGGTGATCGGGGAACGCGAGTCGATCCTCCAGTCGGCGGTGCCAACGGGCGACCGGCTGGTCGTCCACACCCAGCGCGACGCCCACTCGCGGCTCTCGGTCCACGACCGCGACGGAACGCATCGGCGGGATCTCCCGCTTCCCGACTACGCCACGGTCACCTGGACCACCGCGGCCCGCGGGGAGCCGGAGGCGTTCTACGGCGTCACCGGGTTCGATCGTCCGCCGGCGGTGACCCGTGTCGACATCGACAGTGAGCGGGAGGCGGGGACGGGAGGAGAGACGATCGCGTCCGTCGACGTGGACGTCCCCGACGACCTCGTCGTCGAGCAGGCGTTCGTGGAGTCGACCGACGACGCCGAGGTCCCGGTGTTCGTCTGCTATCGCGAGGACGTAGCCGACGACGGCGGTCCGAGTGGCGCGCCGCGGCCGGCCGTCCTGTACGGGTACGGCGGCTTCCGCAACAGCGTCACGCCGTCGTTCTCGCGGTTCCGGCTCCCGTTTCTCGCCGACGACGGGGTGTTCGCGCTCGTCTGTGCCCGCGGGGGGTACGAGTACGGCGAGGCGTGGCACGAGGCGGGGATGCTGGCGGCGAAACAACACACGTTCGACGATTTCATCGCGGCCGGCGAGTGGCTCGTCGGATCGGGGTACACCGAGCCCGATCGGTTGGCGGTCGCCGGCGGATCGAACGGCGGGCTCTCCGTCGGCGCAGTGCTCACCCAGCGTCCGGACCTGTTCGGCGCGGTCCAGTGTGAGGTGCCGCTTCTGGACATGTTACGGTTCCACCGGTTCCTGCTCGGCGAGTCATGGACGACGGAGTACGGCCACCCCGAGAACGACCCCGAGGCGTTCGAGTATATCCGCGAGTACTCGCCGTACCACAACGTCGAGTCGGGGGTAGAGTACCCAGCGACCCTGTTCCGGACCGCCGCGAGCGACACCCGCGTCCACCCCTCACACGCCCGGAAGATGGCCGCGCGGATGCAGGCGGAGGCGGATGGCGGGCCGTTCCTCCTCCGCACGAAGTCCGACACCGGCCACGGCGTCGGCCGACCGAAGTCGATGATCGTCGACGAGCAGGTCGACGCGTGGACGTTCCTCTACGAGGCGCTCGACGTGGGCGACGGGAGCGCCGGGGCCTGAGCCGGGACGAGGGGGGAATAACACGCGAGCGGGGGATCGGAACACGAGCCGGAACAGGAACCGGAGTCGGAACGGGAACTGGAATAGGAGCCGGAGTCGGAACGCGAGCCGGACTTAGAACACAGGGCGGAGTCGCGACCGGACGGACGACCCGCCGACCGCGACCCGGAACGTCCGGCCGGAGCCAACGGATACATCCACCCCCGTCCCGTCGGATCGGCGCATGGCCGCGGACGACCGGAACGCGTTCGAGGTGTATCGGGACCGGGTGGACCGGCCGCTCGTCCGGCTGTTCCGCGAATACGGCGCTGCCGAGGCTCACTGGCTCGTTATCGGGATGATCGCCAACGTGATCGCCCGGATCGCGGGACTGCTCCCGCCAGTGGTCCTCGGCGTCGCCATCGACGCCGTCTTCACCGGTGACGGCCCGTACTCCCTCCCGATCGTCCCGGACGCGTGGCTCCCGACGACCGACCCCGCACAGTTCCAGCTGTCGGTCGTCCTCATCCTCGGCGCGTTCGTCGTCACCGGCGTGTTTACGTTTATATACGGCATCGCCGCCAACAACTTCGCCCATCGAGTGATGCACGCGGTCCGAACGGACTCGTTCGATCTGATGCAGCGGCTCGACATGACGTTTTTCGACGACAAACAGACGGGCGAGGTGATGTCCGTATTGAACAACGACGCCTCGAACCTGGAGGTGTTCCTCGATAACGCCTTGCAGAACACCGCCCGACTCGGCGTGATGGTGCTCGGCATCGCGGGCGTCCTCTTCTACTATAACCACGAGCTCGCCGTCGTCACGCTCTCCGCGATCCCGCTCATGTTCCTGTTCACGCTCTGGTTCATGCGCGCGGTCGAGCCGCGGTACGTCGAACAGCGGGCGATCGTCGGCGATCTGAACACGGTGTTAGAGAACGCCCTCTCCGGCGTCGAGCTCGTCAAGACGTCGAACACGGAGTCACACGAGAGCGAGCGCGTCGAGACCGCCTCCCGGAACTACTTCGAGCGGACGATGGACATCCTGCGGCTCAACTACGTGTATCGCCCCGGGATGGAGCTGCTGGCCGGGCTCGCCTTCGCGGCGACGTTCCTCGTCGGCGGCTACTGGCTCGCACAGGGGCCACCGGGGCCGTTCACCACGGAGTTGACGGTCGGCACGTTCGTGACGTTCATCCTCCTGACCCAGCAGTTCGTCGCCCCGCTTGCAGAGGTGTCGAACATCGTCGACCAGTACGAGAACGCGAAAGCCTCCTCCGAGCGCGTGTTCGGGCTGCGAGACATCCCGGTGCGGATCACGGATCGCGAGGACGCGGTCGTCCTCGGCGGCGGAGACGGCCACCGCGGCGGCAGGAACGGCGACCGGAGCAGCGGGAACGGCGACCGGGGTGTCGACGGCGAGGTCGTCTACGACGATGTCTCGTTCGCATACGCCGAGAACGCGCTCGTCGACCCGGCCGACGCCGACGAGGTGGTGGTCAGAAACGTCTCCTTCGCCGCCGACCCCGGCGACACCGTCGCGCTCGTCGGGCCGACCGGCGCGGGGAAGTCGACCCTGCTCAAACTGCTCGCGCGCCTGTACGATGTCACGGACGGCGAGATCCGCGTCGACGGCCACGACGTCCGGGACGTGACGGTTGCGAGCCTCCGCTCGTCGATCGGCTACGTCTCACAGGACACGACGCTGTTCGACGGCACGATCGCCGAGAACATCCGCTACGGGCGGTTCACGGGAGCCCGGGTAGACGCCGATGAGCGTCCCGCGGACGACGCGGTCCGCGACCGCGTGGTCGAGGCGGCGAAGGCGGCCGAAGCCCACGAGTTCATCGACTCGCTGCCGAACGGGTACGACACGCGGATCGGCGAGCGCGGCGTGAAGCTCTCCGGCGGCCAGCGCCAGCGCGTCGCGATCGCGCGCGTGGTGTTACAGGACCCCGCGATCCTCGTGCTCGACGAGGCGACGAGCGCGGTCGACACGGAGACGGAGATGCTGATCCAGCGCTCGCTCGACCGGCTGGCGGCCGACCGTACCACGTTCGTCATCGCTCACCGGCTCTCGACGGTCACCGACGCGGACACGACGCTCGTGTTGGAGGACGGCGAGGTGGTCGAACGGGGGACCCACGACGAGCTCATCGAGGCCGACGGGCTGTACGCGAAGCTGTGGGGCGTACAGGCGGGCGAGATAGAGGACCTCCCGGAGGAGTTCGTCGAACGAGCCCGGGCACGACACGTCCAGCGCGGCGTCGAAGGGGTCGTCGAGGGGACCGTCGAACGCGAAACGCTGGACGAGTAATCGACCGGGAAGGACGGGGGTGAAGCGACCTCGTTGCCGGAGACGGCGCTTCGGTCGTCCCCAAGGACCCAGCCGTTCAGTCGTCGCCGGAGACCTGGCTGGCCGCGTCGCCGACGCGTTCCGGGACCGCGTCCGCGGGCGCGGGCGGCTCCTCGCGCACGTCCGCGCCTTTCCCCTCCGCGATGACATCGGCGTAGGCGTCGGGGAACACGCGGACGAACTCGTCGAGCGCGGCCGCCCAGTCGTCGAGCAGCTCGGCGGCGCGCTCGCTGTCGGTGTACGCGTGGTGGTTCTCGACGAGCCGGCGGAGCATCCGTTCGTCACTCGTGTCGAGCTCGGTCGACAGCGACACCATCCCGCGGTTGACGCGCTCCGCGAAGCGGTCATCGGGGTCGTACACGTACGCCACGCCGCCGGACATCCCGGCCGCGAAGTTGCGGCCGGTGTCGCCGAGCACGGCGACGACGCCGCCGGTCATGTACTCACAGCCGTGGTCGCCGACGCCCTCGACGACCGCCCGAACCCCGGAGTTGCGGACGCCGAACCGCTCGCCGGCGACGCCGTTGACGTACGCCTCGCCCGCGGTCGCGCCGTACAGACAGACGTTGCCGGCGACGACGTTCTCGGCCGGGTCGTACCCAGCGTCCGCGGGCGTGTTCACGACGATCCGGCCGCCGGAGAGTCCCTTACCGACGTAGTCGTTTGCCGCGCCGGAAAGCTCCAGGGTGATCCCCCGTGCGAGGAACGCGCCGAAGCTCTGCCCGGCGTGGCCGTCGAACCGGCAGGTGACGGTGTCGTCGGGGAGCCCGTCGCCGCCGTGTTCGCTGACGATCCGGTTCGAGAGCGTCGCGCCCACCGCGCGGTCGATGTTGTCGATCTCGCGGGTGAGCGCGACCGGCGCGCCGTCCTCGATGGCGGGGCGGGCCTCCTCGATGAGGTCCCAGTCGAGCAGCGTCTCGATGCCGGGGTGGGTCTGTTCGCGCGTCTTCGTGCGCGCGTCGCCGGCGGGGTCGGCGATCACTGCCGATAAGTCGAGGTGTTTCGCCTTCTCGTGGTCGGTGTCACGCTGCGTGAGGAGGTCGGGGCGGCCGACGAACGCTTCGACCTCGCGGAACCCGAGCTCCGCCATGATCTCGCGCAGCTCCTGTGCGATGAACGTCATGTAGTTGATGACGTGGTCCGGCTGGCCGGGGAAGCGGTTCCGGAGGTCCTCGCGCTGGGTCGCCACGCCGACCGGACAGGTGTTTTCGTGGCACTGCCGGGCCATCACGCAGCCGGAGGTGACGAGCGACGCCGTGCCGAACACGTACTCCTCCGCGCCGAGCGCGGCCGCCACGGCGACGTCGCGACCGGTCTTGAGCCCGCCGTCGGCGGTAACGCGGATCCGGTCGCGCAGCCCGGTCGCACGGAGCATCTGGTTCGCCTCGGCCAGCCCGAGCTCCCACGGGAGCCCCGCGTTCTTGATCGACGTCTTCGGGGACGCTCCCGTCCCGCCGGAGTGGCCCGAGACGTGGACGACGTCCGCGTTCGCCTTCGCGACGCCGGCGGCGATGGTGCCGATCCCGGCCTCCGAGACGAGTTTTACGTTCACGTCGGCGTCGGGGTTCGCCGCCTTCAGGTCGAAGATCAGCTGTTTGAGGTCCTCGATCGAGTAGATGTCGTGTTGGGGCGGCGGGGAGATGAGCCCGACACCCGGTGTGGAACACCGGACGTGGGCGATCATCTCGTTGACCTTCTCGCCGGGGAGGTGGCCGCCCTCGCCGGGCTTCGACCCTTGCGCCATCTTGATCTGTACCTCCTCGGCGTTCGCGAGGTAGTCGGCGGTGACGCCGAAGCGCCCGGAGGCGACCTGCTTGACCGAACACTCCTTCTCCGTGTCGAACCGCTCGGGCGGCTCGCCGCCCTCGCCCGTGTTCGATTTCGCGCCGAGCCGGTTCATCGCGATCGCGTTGTTCTCGTGGGCCTCCGGCGAGAGGCTCCCGAGACTCATCGCAGCCGTCGAGAACCGCTCGACGATCGATTCGACCGGCTCGACTTCCTCGATGGGAACCGGGTCGCGGTCGGATTCGAACTCGAGGAGTCCGCGCAGCGTCACCAGCTCCTCGGACTGGTCGTTGACGAGCTCGGCGAACTCGGTGTACGTCTCGTAGTCGCCGCCGCGGACCGCCTGCTGGAGTGTCCCGACCGTCTGTGGGTTCCAGCCGTGTTTGACGCCGGACGAGCGGTTCTCGTACTCGCCGATCGTCTCCAGCTGGGGGTCGGTGCCGAACGCCATCGCGTGACGGGTGCGGAGGTCGTCCTCGATCTGCTCGATCCCGATCCCCTCGGTGCGGATCTCGGTGCCGGCGAAGAACTCGCCGACGAACCCGGAGTCGAGCCCGACCGCCTCGAAGATCTGCGCGCCCTGATACGACTCCATCGTCGAGATCCCCATCTTCGCCATCGTCTTCAGCAGGCCGTCCTCTAGCGCGCCCCGGTACGCCGCGAGCGCCTCGGCCTCGTCCGCGCCGTCCGGCCCGGCGACCACGTCGGCGATGGAGGCGTACGCGAGGTACGGGTCGACCGCGTCCGCGCCGTAGCCGACGAGCGTCGCGAGGTGGTGGACCTCGTGTGGCTCGCCGGACTCCACGACGATCCCCGCGCGGTTGCGGAGGCCGTCGCGGACCAGCTGGTGGTGGACCGCACCGGTCGCGAGCAGGCTCGGGACCGCGAGCCGACCCGATCCGACCGCGCGGTCCGAGAGGACCACGACGTCCGCACCGGCTTCGATCGCCGTGGCGGCGTCGTCGCGGACGCGGTTCACGGCGTCGGTGAGCGAGGTTCCGGTGTCGTACGTGATGTCGACCGTTACGGCGGAGAACTCGTGTCCGGCGCCGGTCCCGTCGACACCGTCGTCCCCGCCAAGGGATTTCAGCGCGGCGGTCTCCGCGTCGGTGAGCACCGGTGAGTCGGTAACGATCTGGCGGGCGTGCTCGGGCGTCTCCGCGAGCAGATTGCGCTGGTTACCGATCCGCGACTCCAGGGAGGTGACGAGCTCCTCGCGGATGTAATCGATCGGCGGGTTCGACACCTGCGCGAACAGCTGTTTGAAGTAGGTGAACAGCGGGCGGTCGACGTCGGCGAGCACCGACAACGGCGTGTCGTCGCCCATCGAGCCGACCGGGTCCTTGCCGGACTCGGCCATCGGCTCGACGAGGTGGTTCAGCGAGTCGGTCGTGTAGCCGAACGCCGCCTGGTAGGCACGAACCGTCCGATTTTCGCCGGTGTCGACGCCAGCAGCGGTCTCGCCGCCGTCGTCGCCGGTCGCGTCCGGCCCACTGTCGTCGCCGGTCGCATCCGGCTCGCCGCCGCTCCCGCTCGGTCCGGCGTCGGCAACGACCTGTTCGAGCGCGGCCTGCTCCTCGTCGACCCACTCGCCGTACCGCTCGTCGGTGAGCTCCGCGAACACCTCGTCGTCGGGGACGATCCGTCCCGCCTCGGGATCGGCGACGAAGATCTCGCCCGGCTGGAGCCGACCGCGACGTGTCACGTCGGCGGCGTCCGTGGGGAGCGCGCCGACCTCGCTGCCGACGACGAGGCGGTTCTCGGTGGTCACCTCGTAGCGGCACGGGCGAAGCCCGTTGCGGTCGAGCACGCCCGCGACGCGCTCGCCGTCGAACCCGATCACGAGCGCGGGGCCGTCCCACGGCTCGACGAGCGAGGCGTGGTAGTCGTAGAAGTCGGCGCGAGCCTCGTCCATCAGCTCGTCGTCGCGGAACGCCTCCGGGACGAGCATTCGGAGGACGTGCGGGAGGTCACGGCCCGTCTGAAGGAGGAGTTCCGTCGCGTTGTCGACGCTGGCGGTGTCGGACTGGTTCGGGTCGTCGATCACCGGCTTGATCGTCTCCAGTTCCGCGCCGAACGCCGGGTGTTCGAGGTCGTTCTCGCGGGCGCGCATCCAGTTGACGTTCCCGCGGATCGTGTTGAACTCCCCGTTGTGGACGATGTTCCGGTACGGGTGTGCGAGGTGCCACGCGCCGAGCGTGTTCGTCGAGAACCGGGCGTGGACCAACGCGACGTGACTCGCGAAGCGGTCGTCGGCGAGGTCGGGGTAGTACCCCGCGAGCTGGGAACCCTTCAGGAGCCCCTTGTAGACGACGCGCTGGCGGTCGAGCGAGCAGACGTAAAACCGCCCCGCGCCGTCGACGTCGGTGACCGCGTTTTCGATCTCGCGGCGGGCGGCGTACAGCGCGCGGTCGAACCCGAGCAGCGCGGGGTCGGCATCGGGGTCGTCATCGGGCGCGGTGAACCGTTCGGCGAGCCCCGCCCCCTCGACGGGCGCGACGAACAGCTGTGAGACGTGGGGTTCGGAGTCGAGCGCGGTCGTGCCGAGATCCGCGTTGTCCGTCGGGACGTCCCGCCACGCGAGCACCTCCAGCCCGTACACCGAGAGCACCTCCGCGATGACGTCGTGGATCCGCGCCTGAACGCTCGGCTCCGTCGGCATGAACACGGAGCCGACGGCGTACTCCGCGGGGAGGTCGGCGTCGACGACGTCACGGAAGAACGCGTCCGGACGGGCGACCATGATCCCCGCCCCGTCGCCCGTGTCCTCCTCCGCCCCGGTCGTCCCGCGGTGTTCGAGGTTCTCTAACAGCTCGACCGCGTCGGCGACGGTGTCGTGGGTCGGCTCGCCGTCGAGGTCGACGACGCCGCCGATCCCACAGTTCGATCGGTCGTCGGTTACGGACGCGAGTCCCTCTTCGTGGCCCGCCGAGTCGGGGCGGTCCGGCTCGGGGGTGGTACTACGTGGCTTGGTCATACTTCTCGTCACGGGTTATCACTTAAAGGTATGACCCTGATACGGGTAGGATCCATCGTACACACATTAGGGAATATAAGGTAATTATTCATCAGGGGTGGATATCCGTTACCACAGTTGAGAACAGCGATCTTCTCTCGGATATCCCTCGTGATTATCTGATGTTTTCCAAAACACGCGTCGGATACTGACGATAACTCGGCAAGGAGTAAACGTTCGTCCAAAGTAAAGTCGCCGACATCGCCGCTCGGTCTCGGAAGGGTGAGTCGTGCGGGGCGGTCGACCCGCGAGCGGTCACTCCTGAAACGGTGCGTACGTTCCGTTGATGTCCCAGTCGTGAATACAGTAGACATCGCCGGGTTCCTCGTCGATGCGCCAGCCCTCGACGTCCTCGTCCCACCGCTCCACGCGGCCGCACAGCTCACAGGTCCGCTCGGTCGGAGGAGTGATCGTGACGCTCATATCCCGAGACAGGTCACGGACGACGAAAAACGTACCGCCGGTGCTGCCGAACCTATCGGTCCGGACCGTCGGGGTCGCCTCCCACTGTACGCGGCGTCCCGCTCGTTTCACCTTCGGGAACGCCGGAGTCCGACCCCGACGGCGAACACGAGTGCGAGGAGCGCGGCGGCGACCCAGAAGCCCGGCACGTCGTCGGCGGTCGATCGGAGCGGAGCCTCCTCGATCCCGGGCGGGCGTCCGGGATGGCCGTCGACGTCTCGCACGGCGGTCGGAGCGGGGGACTCCTCGACCGTCGCGTCGTGCAGTCGGGCCTCGGACGTATCCGTTCCGATCGGTCCGGCAGCAGCCTCCGTCGCGGCCGTCTCCGTCGGATCCGGCCCATCGCTCGCGACCCGTCCGGGTGTCCCGCGTGTCGGCCCCGATATCGCTTGGGCGTCCGCGAGATCGGCGACGGCACGAGGACCGAACCCGCCGGGGTCCGGACGATGGTCGGGAGTCGGGGCCCCGTCGAGGTCGTCCGCGGCGGACGACGCGTCAGCGCTGTCGGTCGGATCTCCGCTCTCTGTCGAGCCGACACTATCGGCCGGGCCGACACTATCAGTAGGGTCACTGTCGACCGTCGGTTCGACTCCGTCCGGCGGAGTACCTCCGCCCCCGGGTGTGTCACCGTCGCCCGAGTTGGTCTCGTCGCTCACGGGGGTGTTGGAGGACGGTTCACCCCCCGACGATATCTCGTCCGAAACCGGTTCCGCTGGATCGTCACCGGTGTCGTCGATCGAAGCGGTGGACCCGAGAGACGTAGCGGTCTCGTCGCTATCGGTCGGTGTTTCGCTCTCGGGCAGTGCCTCCCCGTCCGCGGTCGTCCCCGCCGAATCCGTTCCCGTACCGGTAGACGTGGTGTCGTCCGTCGTGCTATCGCCCGTCATCTCCCCGTCGGTCATCTGTTCATCCGTTCTCTCCCCGTCCGTCATCCGTTCATCCGTTCTCTCCCCGTCCGTCATCTGTTCATCCGTCATCTCCCCGTCCGTCATTTCCCCATCCGTCCCGTCCATTCCATCCGTCCCGTCCGTCGTATCCCCGTCGTCGATGTCGTCGAGCGCGCGTTCATCGTCGGTGCTGTCGGGCGTGGTCCCGTCGGCGGCGGCGTCATCCGACTCGCCACCATCGAGGTCGTCCGGTGTGTCCCCATCGTCGGCGTCGATCGGTTCCGTGTCGTCGCTACCGTCGGTCTCAGCCGATCCGTCTTCGGTTTCCCAGTCCGTTTCGTCGGTCGGTTCCTCGTCCGTACCCGGGTCGACCGTGTCGTCCGCCTCGTCGGTTTCCTCGGTCGTATCCGGGTCCGCCCCGTCGCCGTCGGGTTCGTCCGGACCGTCGGCCTCAGTGTCAGTACCGCCTTCCGCATCGGACTCAGACCCGTCGTCCGATCCTGTATCGGCCGCCTCCTCGGCCTCCTCACTCCCGCTGTCATCCGTGCTATCCCCCTCCTTCATATCGTGTTCGTCGGTCTCGTTCTCCTCCGTCGACGCCTCTTCCGTCTGCTCCGTCTCTTCCGTCTGCTCCGTCTCCTCCGTGGAAGACGATATCGGGGACCGGTACGTCATCGACGCGGCGGCAGTGTGCGGGTCGTCGCCCGTGGGCGCGTCGGCGGCGGCCGCGCGCAGGCGGTCGTCGAGCACCTCGGCGGTCGCGAGGAGCGCTTCCTCTTCGGGGGTGTCGTCGGCGTCGTCGTCCGTGGACGCGAGGGTGTCGTTCGCGGTCCCGACGAGGAAGAGCCCGTCGTCGTGCGTGAGGAGGTCGGTGCCCGACGCGGTGGTCCGGGTGACCGGTTCTCCGTCCGCGGGGTCCGTCGTCACCGCGAACGCGAGCCCCGGAAGGGCGTCGAGCTCCGTGCCGGTCGTCGGGCGTGGATCGCGCGTCGCGAGGTACCCGCCGAGGCCGCTCGCATCGAGCCCGTAGACGAGGGTGTCGGTCGAGTTGACCGTCGTCGCGGGCGTCAGGGTTCCGGCGGCGAGCGCGTCGGCGACCGCCTGCGAGGTGCGGAGGTCGGCAGGGTCAAGCTCCGCGGTCGCGTTCGTGTAGACGGTCAGGTCGTCCGTCGAGCGCGGTTCGAGCGTCGTAGTGACCGCGTGGGCCGGGCCGTTAGGGGCCGCGCGGGCCGTGAGCGTGTACTCGCCGGCGGGGAGCGGGCCGTCGCGCTCGGTGGTCGACAGCGCGTCGATCGTGGCCCCCTCGACCGTGAGGAAGTCGGCGTCGTACTCGGGGTCCCCCGCGACGTACGTGTTCAGTTCGACATCAACCGGGTCGCCGTCCGGCGCGGTCAGATCCGCGGTTGCGACGTGCTTGCCGTCCGGATCCGTGATAGTGAGGACGGTGGTGTTGCTATCCGGACTAGGAACCAACGTTAGCCGAAGAATGTCCCCGAGAAAATGTGCCTTCTGGCCGATACTCAGTTCTGGTTCCTCAGGTTCAATGATTCGGATCGAATCAGATACGGAAACCCCAGTAACTGAGTCAGTAGCAGTAAGATAGAATTTCCCAGGATCTTGCGGATCAAAGTCAAACTTTGCAGAGCCGGAACGGTCAGTGATGATTTGCTTTTGATCTACAGGTAAACTATCTATGTCAGTCAATTCGATATTGAGTTCCCGGTGAGGGGTGTTGGAAGCGACTGTTGCCTCAATATCATCGTTAACCCAGATTTCTGTATTTTCAGTCACGACGTTCAAATCTGGATCAATAACCTTCAGCTGCGTTTGCTCCGAGAATGAGTCGCTCTCCACAGAGTAATTACCAGAGTCAATCTGGAGCGAGTCATACGGAACAATGTTACTGTCTAACTCAGAGACAATCGTGATAGTTTCTGTATCGTTTGCTAATTCGATTTTAGAAGGACCTTGTCCACTAACCTCAAGTCCTACCGTTTCACCGCGAACAATTTGAGCCTCATCGCCGTCCGAGACGATTTTACTTAAATACTGTATATCGTGAGTTTCAGACTCTATTCTGTATCCCTCTTTTATTGGCTTTATATCCTCAAGAGTCACACCTCTTATATTCGGGAAGGTTTTCGTCCCAGATGAGTTTTCGAATTCAGAAGGATACAGTCGAATGGTACTGCCGTGCGTGGAATATAACTCAGAATCAGTACCAAGATTAACCGTCTGAGTGAGTGAATCGGACAGCTCAACACTCAAATTGCCATCTCCTTCGATTTTCGTATTAAATACTATTTCAATGACGCTCTCGTTTCTAGGGTCGGTTTCTTCATCAGTTGTAACGTAATGGATCGGAGACCGTTCCAACTGGAGCTCTATTGGAACTGTGAGGGTTGACTCATCCACGGCATAGATAGGACTTGACTCGTCTGGGCTAGGTTGGACTGTTGCAGCAATTGTCGTCGAATTATCGACTCTCCTAATTGGAATCGTAAAGTTACCCTCCTGTCCCTGGTCTTTCCCAAGGAATTCAGACAGTTCTCCCTCGTTGTTAACTTTCCAAACAACGGTGTAGTCAGTGTGAGTGGACTCAAGAGATACGTTATTTAAACTGACTTCACCTGTTTGGTCGTCATACGACTGGATATCGATATTAGCTTCAGAAGTGATAGTAAAATCACTTCGTGTAACGCTTGAGTCCTGATCCGGTTGACGCATCTGATACTCGATGATTTCGTTTATAGACTGCTCAGACCCGCGATCTAGTCCAACGCCAGTAGTATCAACATTAGTTAAAACGACATCGACATCGATGAACCCAAATGCAGATGGTTCGACAACGAGGGTTGCATCAGCCGAGTTGGGGTCAACGATTCGAACCTCATCAGCTGGGGCTGACTCCCTTCCCGAAGCATAGTAGGACGAAGGATCAGCACTAAGCTCAGCCCCGGCTTCAACTAATTCGCCAATATGGATCAGGACTGGTTCATCCTGTTCACTCATTGTGATCCCAGAGATAGTCTGTGTCTCGTCGGGACTAATGCCGATATTCTCCGTATCTCCGGCGTTGTAGACCTGTCCAGCAACCACCACCGATCCACTCGCGATTAAGACGATCGCGAGCGTCAGGACGAGTGCGAACCGGGCGGATCGATGTGAGTGCTCGCGTTGCATGGGGTGAACACCGCGAGCGACGGAGCCGTCGCTGGGCGCAGTACTCGCACGTCGACGACGGCGAGGAACCGCGCGACCGAACAGCCGTCGCGCGCCGCGGGATACTCGTATCTGCTTGACACGCTTATAAATCAGTTACGTCACGTGACGTTTCCGCGCGCCGAAACCAGCGCGTCGGGGGGACCCGATCCGTACTCGCGAGCGCGTGCCCCTCCCGCGTCGATCACGCCGGCCGGGCGTCCGCCGATGCTCGGATGCTCGACGCTCGGCGGGGGTGAGAGCGCTGTCGCTCGGCGGTCGAGCGCGCAATAAAGAAAGCCGCAATGGGTCGGCCCGCGAGGGCCGATGGTTATGGAACGACGTGAGTCGTTGCCGACTTAGTCGCGACGACGGGTCGCGAGGAGCGCGGCGGCGATGAGGGCGACGAGGGCGACGACAGCGCCGAAGCCGGGCGTGTCGTCTTCCGCGTCGTCGTCATCGTCGTCGTCGTCCACTGCGTCGTCGTCATCGTCCGCTGCGTCGTCGTCGTCCGCTGCGTCATCGTCGTCCGCTGCGTCATCGTCGTCAGCAGCGTCGTCGTCGTCCGCAGCGTCGTCGTCATCGTCAGCGTCGTCGTCGTCATCGACGGTGACAGTCAGCGTTGCCGTCTGGCTGTCGTCGTCGGTGAAGACGCCGTGCTCGTAGTCGCCTTCGAGGCCGTCAGTCGGGATGTCGGTGAACTCGACGGTGGTGTCGTCACCAGCATCGAGACCAACGTCCTCCTCAGCGACTGCGTCACCGTCGACGCGGAACTCGACCGTCTGGTCGCCGTCCTCGTCGCCGGTGTTCGTGATGGTTGCCGTGACGTCGATCAGGTCGCCCTGCTCAACCGTCACGTCCATCGGGTCAAGGTCCGAGACCTCGAAGAACGCAGGTTCGGGCTCCTCGGCGTCAACGACGATGCCGTCCGCGGTCGGGCGCTCATCAGCGATCGTGTTGCGGAGCTGGAGCGTGAACTCGTCGTCGACACTCGTCTCAGTCAGGTCGAACTCATCGGACTCCCAGGTCTGGTCAGTAGCGACCGAACCGTCCTGGTTCAGGTTGAACCGTGGTGTGACACCAGATGCGGACTGGACACGCACGTTGAATTCTGAACCGGGTGCAGCGTTCGTGTCGCCCGAGAAGACCACGTCGTCAGACGCAGTCACTTCGAACGGATCCGCGTCGAAGTCGAAGGCGGCTTCTTCAACGTCGAAGGTTGCCTCAAGCTGCTCGCGGACATCCGCGATATCAGTTTCTTCGTCCTCGATTTCGAGGAGGCGCTGATCCTCATTGCGGAAGCGCACCTCGAACTCGAAGTCATCGTCAGTCGCGTCAGAGAGCTCGTCGATGCGCGGTTCGAAGTCGTCATCATCGAACACGATGTCCTCAGTCGGTGTCACGATGAACACGGAGTCATCGTCAACGAGCACATCGGGCTGGCTATCCCCAACATCGACACGCAGACGCTCGGTGTTCGGACCAGCGCTTGCGCGCGTCTCACGGATGCGGAGGTCGAACGCCGCGTCGCCTTCGTTGTGAGTGAAGTCGTCCGTCAGCAGGTTGAGGAGTGCCTGAACATCGTCCTCGTCGTCAGCGGACTGGAAGATACCCTCCAGACCGGTTGCGTCGATCTGGTGGACGAGAACATCGTCGTGTGCGACGACATCGTTCTGCGTCAGGCTCTCGTCATCGAGTGCGTCTGCAACGTCGTCGAGGTCTTCGATCTCAGCATCGCTTGGGGTGATCCAAGTGTTCCATGCGTTGGTGCTGCGCGGTTCGATGAAGAGCGAACCGAGCTCATCGGGGTTGTCGATGATCTCGTCAGCGTCCTCACCGGAGCCAGCAGCAACGGAGAGCTGGTAGTCACCCTCGTCGAGGAGGTTTTCGGTCGGGAAGTCGGTGAAGTCAACATCACCGTCGCCGTCGACGGTCAGGACTTCTCCGAATTCGCTAACGTCGTCGGAGCCCGCTGCATACGTGTTGAACAGCAGCGTGATCTCGTCTTCGTCCTCGTCGAACGTGACGTTGGCGAGTCCTTCGTAGCCGATCTCGTCCTCGTCACCGATGACGAGCTGAGCTTCCTCAGCGCCACCGATCGCGTTAAGCTGAATCTCCGCAATGCCACCCTGCTCAACGTCGATGGTCGCATCTTCGAACTCAACCTCACCGTCAACACCTTCGACGACGGTGATCGAGTCGCTGTCCGAGGCCGTCGTGTCAACGACGTCGAACTCGAATTCGTAGTCGCCTTCGTCAATGCCGTCGAAGTCAGCGTCGAACGTACCGTCAGAGATACGCTCGGTCGTGATCACGTCATCGTCGGCACTTGCGATCGGGATGTCAGCGAAGATGTCCTCCAGTTCACTCTCGTCGAGGTCACCGTCAGCACTGATGTCGAGCGCATAGCTGCCACGGACGGAGTCAAACTCGACTTCCGTTACCGAGTCAGCTTGATTGTCGACCTCATCTGCGTCGAAGTCGGCATCAAGGTCCTGGACAGCGATTTCGAACAACTGGCCATCGCCAGAGGCACCGGGACCACGGAGGAAGTAATCTCCCTCGTTGCGATCGTCGGTGTCAAAGTTAACAACACCGTCATCGTTGGCGGTTAGCTCGTCGCGAAGGCGTGTCGTATCGTCATCAATGCGTTCGCGAAGCTGGATGTCGGCGTTTGCATCGACACCGGTTACGTCAACATTCTGGCCTTGCCAGACGAGCTGCTCGTCAAGATCATCCTCTGCGAATAGCCGATCCGCACCGGAGACGTACGCCTCATCATCATCTACGATGCTTCCTGTGTTCTTAACTGCTTCACCGATCTCCTGAGCGTCAGCATCATCTGAGCTGAGGTGAGCGGTGTGGTTACCGGGGAAGGCGCTAGGGTCTTCCACAGTAACGGTCTGTTGTCCTTCATCGCTAACGTTTTCCACGCCAGCGACGATGTCTTGACCGTCATCCTCGAACGTGATGATGACTGACCCATCAATTTCGCCACTACTCTCGTCGATCTCGACGGTTACGTTACCGTCTGCATCGAGGATCTGATCCTCGAAGGTGATTTCATCGGCATTCCCGACTGCTGCTGCGGGTGCTGCAGCAAAACCGATAGCAGCCATGGAAATAACCATGATCACGCTGAAGAAGACCGCGTTAGCCTTCTTCCGTGTTGTATTGTCGTTTGTCATTGTTTGTTGTGTTGGGTCTGCATCGCATCGACCACAGCAGCTTTCCCATAGCCTTCGAGTCGCGCCCGATCATCGTCGCCGCCTACGGAGTCATCGTGGTGCGACCGGACTCGGCCACCGGTACTCAGTACTGCAGTCATTTGGGTAGGGGTACACCCGAAACGTATGGCGGGCGTTATAAATACTTTGTGTGGCGTTTCGGGCCGTGATAACGTCTCACAACCCCGTGTTCGGGCCTCAAACGCCCGATCTCGATCTCACGCGTCTGACGCATGTCAGCGTATCACGAATACGACACCCCCGGATCGCGGCCCCAGCGGACCGGTGTATGTCACGCGCGCGCTCGAACTCCCGCACGAGCGCGCGAGCAAAGAGGATAGGACAGAACCCGATCTGGCCCGTGAGCCGCCGAGGAAGCCTCCGTGTCGCCCCGGATCGGGGGCCGGATCGCTACACTCCCGCAGGCGAACGTCCGCCGCCACCCAGGTATCACCCGACCGAACTGTCAGGGATACCGTTATATATCGATCCGTGGATCGTGACGTATGACGACACGCGACGGGACCGACCCCGATTCCGAAGCCGATCTGACCGCCGCCGACCCGGATACCGCCGACCGCAACGCCGCCGACCCGGATACCGCCGACCGCGACGCTACCGGACCCACCGTCGACCCCCTCTCGCGCCGCCGACTCCTCGGTGGCTCCGCGTCGCTCGCCTCCCTCGCCGTCCTGGCCGGCTGCGTCGGCGACGGCGACGTCGAGGATCCGGGCGCGGACGACGGGAGCGAGGACCGCCGGGACGACGACGAGGACGAGGATCCGGGCGCGGACGACGCCGACCCCGAACCGGACGACCCGCCGGAGACGGTCGCGGACGGCTTCGACCTCGACGCGGCGCTGGCGACCACCCTCGACGCGCTGGAGACGGAGCCGTTCACCTACAGCGGCTTCTACGCGGCCCACGCGGACGGCGACACCACCGACGACGCCGTCGAGAACAGCGCCGCGCTCACCGCGATCGGCGACCCGACCGACCGCGAGGGCCGGTTCGGCTTCGGCGAATCCGACGAGCAGACGGTCCGCCCCGACACGCGCCGCGACGCGACGTACGGGACCGACGTGTACGCCAGCGACGGCTCGTTCACGGTCCGCGAGCGAACCCCCAGGAGCGACGGCGAGCCGGAGTACAGCCGGGAGTCGGGCGACTACGACGAGTTCGTCTCGGAGATCGGGTTCCCGATCGAGGCGTACGCCGACGCCGGGGAGACGTTCACCTTCGACGAGCCCCGCTGGGACGGGGAGCGGGGCGTCTACGTCGTCGAGGGGACCGACACGACGGCCGACGAGTTCGCCGCGTTCAACGCCTGTACGATCGAGATCGACGCCGACGGCGTCGTCGTCGACATCCACGTCGACGTCGAGCTCGACGACGGCGACCGCCTCCGCACCCACGCGAACGGGACCTTCGGCGAGCCCGTCACCGTGAGCGAGCCGAGCTGGCTCGACGAGGCCGAGGAAGCGATCGCGGCGGAAGACGAGCCCGACAGTGGCGACGGTAACGGCGACGGCGACGACACCCGCGAACAGGTCGACGAGACCGGCCGGAGCCCGGTCGAGGTCCTCGTCGGCGCGGGCGATAACGGGCTCTCCGTCGAGCCCGCGAACGTGCGCGTGAGCGTCGGCGCGACCGTCGTCTGGCAGTGGACCGGCGAGGGCGGGTCGCACAACGTCGTCGCGCGCGACGGGACCTTCGAATCGCCGCTCCAGAGCCACGGGATCTTCGAACACACGTTCAGCGAGCCCGGCGTCTACGAGTACATCTGCGAGCCACACCAAGCGATCGGGATGGGCGGCCGGATCGAGGTCGTCGAGGAGTAGCCCGTCCGGGGACGTCGACACGACAAAAACCGATCCGCTCGAACGACCTCGACCCAGTCGACCGGTCACAGCTCGTCCGGTGGCGCTCGTTCCGTTAAGGGTCGCTCGTTCCGCCAAGGGCCGCTCGTTCCGCCAAGGGCCGCTCACCCCCGCCGCCTTCAGTGTTCGACGGCTTCCATCAGCGACAGCAGCGTCCCCCGCTCCTCGACCGCTTGCGGATGGACACCCACCAACGCGATCACGTCCTCGCGGTGTTCGACGGTCGCCACGTGGACGAGCGCCGGCACCTCGCCGTCGTCGAGCCCCTCGGCCTCCTCGACACCCTCCGCGTCCGCCAGCGCCTCCTCGTCCACGTCCAGGTCCACCTGCGCCTCGAACGTCGTCACCTCGACGGACTGGCCGAGCACCTCCCGCGTCTCCGACCCCCGCTCCTCGATCTCGTCCACGTCGTCGCCGTCCGGCCCGCCATCGCTCTGGTCGATCAGCCGGCGAAGCAGCTCGACGGGGTCCGCGCGCACGAGCGGGTTCACCGACTGGCCGGCGACGGTCGCGTTCGGCGTGCTCGCGACGAACAGCGCCGCCCCCCGCTCGGCGTTCTCGTAGCCCGCGACCCACGTCGTCACGGACACCCGCGCGTCGACCCCCGGCAGGTCGAACGACTGCTCGACGTGGAACGGCTCCGGCTCCTCGCCCTCGTAGCCCGCGTCGGCGAGCGTCGCGGCCGGCACGCTCGCCGGCTCCGCGTCGAACTCGTAGTTCCCGTCCTCGCCGCCGAGACACCCCGCGACGGCGACCGCTCCGGTCGCCGCGAGCGCGCCGAGCAGTCGTCTTCGATGCATACGCGGAGGTACGCCGGCACGCGCTGTTAAGCGTATCGCCGGGCGTATCAGCCCTGAGACCGCCGGACGGGAGCCCCGATCGCCCCCGATCAGCGGCCATTGGCCATCCAGGCGGGAGCACCGGGGCGGGACTACCGGGGCGGGACCGTAACCGTGTGGACGCGGACGGAAGGCACAAAGTTCACGTCACCCCGCCTGCGATCCGTACCAAATGGAACGTCGAGGACAAACCGGACTGGCGGAGGCGCTCCTGCTCGACGTCGTCCGCCTCCACGAGACCTGGATGGAGGTCGTGTTCCCGCGCCAGCTCGACCCCAGCACCGTGTTGGGCAAGTGGAAACCGGAAACCGCCCCACAGACGATCGGCTACTACTGCTGGGCCGTCCTGGGCGCGCCGCTCGTCGCCGTCACCTATCCCCTGCTGCTCGTCGGCTTCGCCACCCGGTTTTACGCCGCGAAGCTCGACTCCGCGGTCACCCGCTTCGGCATCGCGGGCGCGGTGATCGTCGCCACCGTCGTCTGGGGGTCGCTCACGGCCGTCACCTACCTCCAGCTCGCGACCGAGGACGTGATCGCCGTCGGTGCCGCCAGCGTCGTCGCCATCGTCGCCGCCGCCCTCGCCGCCGGCTTCTCGAAGGCCGGCGGCCGGTTCGTCAGCGTGCTACTGGCCTATCCGTTCGCGATGACCGCCATCTTCCTCCCCCCGGTCGTCGCCGCGCTCGTCACGCCCACCTTAGAGGAGATCATCCTCCCGCCGAGCTACGACTTAGCCCGCTGGATCCTCGACACGTTCCTCTTCGTGGGCGGAGTCAACGACGTGCTCCGTGGCGCGTTCGACCTGGAGACGTTCGGCGAGCAGTGGGGCCTGCCCGGTCTCGGCTACGTGCTGATGTGGGTCGGGATCTCCGTCCCGCTCGGCTGGTTCCTCGGCGGTCTCGTCGCCCTCGCGAACCTGATCCGGCCGAAGCCGGACGCCTGAGGTCGACCGCGACGCCGATTCGCCGACCGGGACGCCGACCCGCCGACCGCGACGCTGACCCGCCGACCGCGACGCCGACCCGCCGACCGCGACGCTGACCCGCCGACCGCGACGCTGACCCGCCGACCGGGACGCCGACCCGCCGACCGCGACGCCGACCCGCCCACCGTTCTCTTCCCTACTCCTCCCGGTCCTCGTACCGCTCTGTCGCCGTCTCGAACCCCGCCTCCTCGATCTCGCGCGTCCGCCGCCCCTCCCGCGCCGCGATCGCCTCGGGGTCCGGGCTGGCGTCGTCGTCGATCCGGGCGAACGACTCGTGGACCTTCGCGTGACACCAGCGACACAGCGCCACGGTGATCTCGTGTGGGCCCGCGTCCGGGAGGTCGTCCGGGTCGTCCGGGTCGTCCGGGTCGTCCGTTGCCGCCACGGGGTCCGCCCGGTCGGCCGCCCCTCCTTCGTCGGTTGGGCGTGCCGCCCCGCCGTCTCCCGCGCCCCCGTAGGACAGGTGGTGTTCCTCGACGAGCGGTCGAACGTCCTCGCCGGCCAGTCGGACCTCCTCCAGTCCGCAACGCGCGCACTCGCGGCCGTCGGTCGTTGATCGGTACTGTGGACACGCGCGCCAGCGACCCACTTCGCCGACGTGACAGGCGTAGTCGTCCGCGCGTCTCGCGGCCGCGAACTCGGGGTCGTCGCCGGCGCGGGTCAGCGCGAACCGACACCGACCGTCGTCGGTGAGGTGGTCACAGATCCCGGCGACCGCGTACGGGTCGTCGACCCCGACGGGCGTGCCCTCGGGCGTCCGTTCCATACCCGTCGGTACGGGCGGTCGGACTTGAACCCGCGGGCGACGGCTCGCCCGGGTCTCAGACGAGGCTCGCGCCGTCGCAGTCGGTCCGTGCGAACTCGATGTCGAGCAGCGTCAGCAGGGTCGGCACGACGTCGAGCAGGTCGGCGTCCTCGACGGCCGCGGCAGGGTGGTCGACGAACAGGCCCGCGTTCTCGAACGTATGCATGCCTGACCGGGGGCCGTCCGGGTCGAAGACGCGCTCGCGCGGGCGGAACCCGCCTTTCAGGTCGAACCCCGCGTTCGGGATCGCGACGAGATCCGGCGCGATCTCGTCGTGGTCGCCCCGGAAGGCCGTCTCGCGCTCGACGACGCGGTCGACGACCGGCCGACCGTTCGGTCCTTCCCACGCCTCCAACGCCTCGGTCAACTCGGCGCGGACCGCGTCGTACTCGGCGTCGGGGACCGCCCCGTCCGGCTCGCGGCCCTCCAAGTTGAGGTAGAAGCGGCCCGAGTCCAGCGAGTAGGCTCTGGCGTCGGCACCGATATCGCTAAGCGAGTCGTGGTCGTCGGTCGCGTACGAGAGCCACCCCTCGCGTTCGAGCCACTCGTTGCAGTACACGTCGTGTTGGAGCCGAGTGAACCCGTGCGTGGAGGCGACGACGAGCCGTACGTCGTCGGGGAGCGCCTCCCGGATCCGTCCGATATGGGAGTCCAGCGTCGCGTAGAACTCGACGAACTCGTCGGCGTACGGGCCGCCGTCGAGGTGGTCGTCCCACAGGAAGTGGTTCACCCGGTCCGGGCTGGTGAACGCGCCGACGAACAGGTCCCAGTCGTCGCGCTCGACGTAGCGGTCGAACAGCGCCGCCCGGCCGTCGAGCACCGACCGTGCGTGCTCGATGAACGGGGTCTTGTCCGCCTTGTGGCCGAGCTTGGCGTTGACGCTCAGCGTGTAGTCACTCTCCGCGAGGTACGAGCGGAGCTCCTCGGGGTGTGCCGCGCTGTCGACGTCCGGCGAGAGATACCCCGACACGGTTCGCTGGAGGGTCCGCTGTGGCGGGAAGGTGACGGGAACGTTGAGGACGGTCGCGTCCTTTCCCGCGGCGGTAACGCGGTCCCACACCCGCGTCGACTGGACGTCGCGACCCATCGGGACGTACGTGTCGTAACTCCCGATCTCGCGGTCTTGGAAACCGTACACGCCGGTCTCGCCGGGGTTGACGCCGCTGGTGAGGACCGGCCAGCAAGCGCTCGAGTCCGGCGGGACGATGCTGTCGATCGCGCCGGCGTCGCCGGCCTTGGAGATCGCCGAGAGGGTCGGAAACGTCTCCGGGTTGTCGGCGACGAGATCGAACGGCAGGCCGTCGATCCCGAGGAACGCCACGCGCGGGGTGTCGGCCCCGCGCAACCGGTCGAAGAGGCCCATAGGGGTACATCGGCACTGGGGTGGAAAAGCGTTGACATCGACCCACCGCACATCCGACCCGTGTCCGTCCCTCGCCATACACAAGTATCACCACCGAGTACAGCGGGTATGACCCAGGAATCGGCGTGTGTGTTACACGCCGACCCCGACGACGCGTTCGCCGCGGCCCTCGCCGACGCGCTCCGACGCGCCCCCGGCCGGATCGCGGTCGACCGCGTCGCGACTGCTGAGGCGGCGATCGAGACGTTCGACCCCGACCGACACGACTGCGTCGTCGTCGAGCGCCACCTCGGCGACGAAAGCGGACCCGACAGCGAGGGCGGACTCGCCCTGCTCGCCCGGGTCCACGCGATCGACGCCACGGTCCCCGTGCTCGTCGTCACCGGCGAGGGTGACGAGGCGTTCGCGGCCGCCGCGCTTGACGCGGGTGCGGCAGGGTACCGGCGGAAGGCCGATCCGTCGACGCCGGCGGCGCTCCCGGAGCGGATCCGACGAGCCGTCGCCGCGAGCCGCGCCGAGCGGCTGGTGGACGGCCGAACCCGAGAACTGGCGACGCTACACGCCGTCTGCGGGGCGTTGACCCGGGACGCGCCGCTCGCCGACCGCCTGGGCGAGGTCGCGACCGCGCTCGCGCGCGGATCGGACGCCACTTCGCTCGCCGAGCCGCTTCCCGTTCGCGTCGTGGTCGACGGCGTCGTCTTCGGGAACCTCTCGGCTGAAGCGCTCGACGACGACGCGTTCGAGACGGTCGGCGAAGCGACCGCCGGCGACGTGGCGGTTCGGATCGAGGTGGGTCCGGACGGGTCGATAGCGCCAGGAGAGACGGGAGGAGCGAGACGAGTGGACGCGTCCCGGGGCGACGCCGACCCGGAGGGTGACACCGACACCGCCGACAGCGACGCCGACGGGTTCTGGTCGTCCGTCGCCCGCCTCGTGGCCGTCCACGTCGAGCGCGCGGAGACGGCGGAGCGGCTCCGGGCGTTCGCCGAGCGGCTGGACACGATCCTCGATCACACGACGAACGTCGTGTTCATGAAGGACCTCGAGGACCGCTATCTCCTCGTCAACGAGGCGTTCACGTCGATGGTCGGCCGGGACCGCGACGCGATCCTCGGCCGGACGACAGCGGCGGTCCACGGTGAGGCGGTCGCCGACCGGTTCCGCGACCACGACACGGCCGTCATCGAGGCCGGCGAGCCGGATCAGTTCGACGAGCGCTACCCGACCGCCGACGGCGACCGACGGTTCGTCACCGTCCGCGTCCCCCTGTTCGATGACGACGGCGAGCCGTACGCCGTGTACGGGATCGCTACCGACGTCACGGCCGAGCTCCGATTGGCCGACCAGCGCGCCGACCTCCTCGACCGGATGGCCGACGGCTTCATCGCCATCGACGAGGACGACAATATCACCTTCCTCAACGCCAGAACGGTCGCGTTCGCGGGCGAGGGGCGCGACCGTGAGGAGCTCGTCGGCCAGGGGTTCTGGGAGGCGTTCCCCGAAGCGGATGCCGCGCTCGCGGAGGCGATCCAAGAGGCCCGCAAGCGGGGGGAAGCGACGACCGCCACCGCTTACTACGAGCCGGTCGACGGCCACTTCGAGGCGCGGGTGTATCCAGAGGGGGAGTCCGTCTCGATGTACGTTCGGGACGTGACGGAGCGGGTCCGCGAGCGCGAGGAGCTGGAGCGGCGCGAACGCGTCATGAAACGGCTCTACGAGGTGATCGCCGAGAAGGACACGACCTTGGAGTCGAAGGTGAGCGGCCTGCTCGCGCTCGGCAAGGAGGTGCTCGGCGTCGAGTCCGGGCTGCTCTCACACGTCGAGGGCGAGCGGTACCGTGCGGAGGTGGTGGCCGACGACACGGGTCTGTTCGCCGCGGGTGATGTCGTCCCGCTGTCGACGACGATCTGTGAGCGCGTCGTCTCGCAGGCCGGGTCGATACAGGTGTGTGACGCCCCCGGGGACCCGGAGCTCGCTGACCGGGACGGCGTGACCGAGGGCGGGATCGCCTGTTACGTCGGCGCGCCGGTCGTCGTCGACGACGAGATGTACGGGACGTTCTGTTTTTACGACCGTGGCGACCGCCCCAACCCGTTCCCGGAGTGGGAGGTAACGCTCGTGGACATGATGGCCCGCTGGGTGAGCTACGAGCTTGAGCGGCGGGAGGCGCAGTCGGAAGTCACTCGCGAGCGGGACCGGCTGGATCGGTTCGCGAGCATGGTGTCACACGACCTCCGGAACCCGCTCAACGTCGCGAGCGGGAACCTCGAACTGGCGCGCGAGACGGGCGACACCGACCGGCTCGACACGGCCGCGAACGCTCTCGACCGCATGAACGAGCTGATCGAGGACGCGCTCTCGTTCGCGCGGGTCGGCGAGCGCGTCGTCGACACGGAACGGGTCGACCTGGCCGCGGTCGCCAGCGAGGCGTGGAACACCGTCGAAACCGGCGGCGCGACGCTCGTCGTCGAGGATCCCGGTCTCGTCCTCGGCGACGCCTCACGCGTCCGGACGCTGTTCGAGAACCTGTTTCGGAACAGCGTGGAACACGGTTCCACGAGCAGTCGGGCGGAGCCCGACGACAGCGTCGAGCACGGCGGCGACGCCGTGACCGTGACGGTCGGCCGCGAGGAGACGACCCTGTTCGTCGCTGACGACGGCCCGGGGATCCCCGAAGCCGACCGCGAGCAAGCCTTCGAGACCGGGTTCACGACGGACCCGGAGGGGACCGGGTTCGGGCTCGGGATCGTCGAGGGGATCGCCACCGCCCACGGCTGGAGCGTCGCGGCGACCGAGTCGGCCGACGGCGGCGCACGGATCGAAGTCCGCGGCGTCACGCCGCTCCGCGACGACGAGTGAGCCGCGAGTCGGGACCCGACGACAGGAGCCGAACGAGCCGCTGGCCGGGAGCCGGACGCGAGTATATAAGGGGCGGACGAGAGTCCGCGGTGGCGCGCCCGCGAGGTCGTCGGGCTTCGCCCGACTGCTAGAGGGGCCTCCGGCCCCTCGATGGACGCAGCGGTCGCTTATAAGCGACCGCTGCGAGGCTGGGGAGGCGTGAGGTGCGGTGCGGAGTCGGGGCGACTCCACGTGTCAAGCCACCGCGTCGGCAACGACTGATAAATGGGCAGCCGACGGCAGCCACCACGCCGGCAACGACTGATAAAGGGTCGCGCGATCCGCGGGCGTTCGCGAGGCCGACAGCACCCACGATCCTGACCCCGAGCGGGAGCCTTTTGCGGCCGGCCGCCGACCCCTCGACATGGAAACCCGACGCACGCTGCTCGTCGACGCGTTCACCGACGAGCCGCTCGCCGGCAACGTCGCCGGCGTCGTGCCCGACGCGACGGGGCTGAGTGACGACCGGATGGGACGGATCGCCGCGGAGCTCGGCGCGTCCGAAACGGCGTTCGTGACGCCCGTGGCCGGCGACGGCGACGACGCGGACCACCGGGTCCGGTATTTCACGCCGACGACGGAGGTCGACCTCTGCGGCCACGCGACGGTGGCGGCGTACGCGACCCTGTTCGCCGACGGGACGATCGACGCCGACGAGTACACGCTCCGGACGAACGTCGGCGATCTCACGATACGAGTGGAGGACGACGGGGGCGTCCGGATGCGCCAAGAGCCGCCCGAGGTGACGGTCATCGACCCCGACACGCTCGACGCCGACCGCCTCGGCGACGCTCTCGGGATCGACCCGGCCGCGCTGCGCGACGTGGGCGCGGACCTCCCCGTCGCGGTCGCTTCGACCGGACTCCCGTTCCTCGTCGTCCCCGTCAACTTCCTCGAACACCTCGGGGGCGCATCCCCCGACCCGGACGCGATCGAGGCGATATCAGACGAGTTCGACGTCGCCGGCGTGTACGCGTTCACGTTCGACACGCTGGACGGGGAATCGACCCTCCACGGGCGGGCGTTCGCGCCCGCGGTCGGGATCGACGAGGACCCGGTGACGGGCACCGCGAGCGGCGCGGTCGGCGGCTATCTCCGGGCCGTCGAGGCGTTCGACGGCGACACCCCCGACGAGCTCCGCTTCGAGCAGGGCCACTTCGTCGACCGACCGGGGTACGTCCGGGTGTGGGTCGGCGACGCGGGCGACCCGGTCACGATCGGCGGCGACGCCGTGGTGTCGCTGGACGGTGACCTCCGGCTGCCGGACGAAGCGGGCGACGACGACGACATCCTGGTCGTCTGATCGACGACCCGTCCCCGCAACCCTTACTGTCGCGTGAGCCCGATCGATCGTATGGAGTTCGATCTCCCAACTGCGGCCGGTCTGGTGGTACTGCTCGTCGCGCTCGGCGCGGGCGGGCTCGTCGGGGGCGGTATGATGGTCCTCAGTACGACCCTGACGATGGTCGTCCCCTCGATGATAGCCTTCGCGGCCGTCGTGTTCCTCATCGGGATGAAACACGGCGAGTTCCGCGCTGGGAGCGCCTGAGTGCGGTAGTACCCGCCGTGGACACCACACCGCGGCGTTTTTGAGACGACGGTGAGAACCGCCGAGCGTGCCGCTCGGCTCGCCCCTTACCGAACTCGTCCTCCTCGCCGCGGGCGTCGGGCTGTTGTACCTCGGCGCGGAGCTGTTGGTGTCCGGCGCGCGCGAGCTCGCGCTCGCGATCGGGTTGAAGGCGTCGACGGTCGGCGTCACCGTCGTGGCGTTCGCGACGACCGCCCCCGAGCTGTTCGTCGCCGTCCTCGGCGCGCTCACCGTCTCGACGGACATCGGGCTCGGCGCGATCGTCGGCTCGAACATCGCCAATGTCGGACTCGTGTTGG
Source organism: Halorubrum tibetense (assembly GCF_055396225.1). Taxonomy (NCBI): domain Archaea; kingdom Methanobacteriati; phylum Methanobacteriota; class Halobacteria; order Halobacteriales; family Haloferacaceae; genus Halorubrum; species Halorubrum tibetense. Next base: position 2,064,893 of record NZ_AP043742.1, on the reverse strand, counting down.
GGGTCGCCGCGCTCATCCGCCCGTTGGAGGTGTCCGACACCGTCTTAGAGCGTCACGTCCCGTTCATGATACTCGCGGCGTTCCTCCTCGTCGCGCTCGGCTGGGACGGTCGGATCGGCCCCCGCGAGGGGGTCGTCCTCCTCGTCGCGCTCGTCGGGTTCACGGTCGTGGTTCTCCGACGGATCCAACGGACGCAGGCGGGAATCACCGCCGTCGAGCGCGAGGGGATGCCCGACGCGAGCCCCCGAGACGTCGCCGCCGTGGTCGGCGGGATCGTCGCCTTGGTGCTCGGCTCGCGCTGGCTGATCGAGGGCGGACGGGAGCTGCTCGCGGCCGCCGGCTTCACCGACCTGTTCATCGGGCTCACCGTGCTCGCCATCGGCACGTCGCTGCCGGAGCTCGCCGCGAGCGTCGTGGCCGCCGTCCGCGACGAGGCCAGCTTCAGCGTCGGCAACGTCGTCGGCTCGAACATCTACAACGTGCTCGCCGTGATCGGGATCCTCGCGCTGGTCGCCCCGGTCGAGGTGAGCGCCGGCGTCCGCGCGTTCGAGTTCCCTGCGCTGATCGCCTTTACCGTCCTCCTCGTCGGGCTGATGTACCGCGGGAGACGGCTCTCGCGCCTCGACGGCGGGATACTCGTCGTCGCCTACGCCGGCTTCATCTACCTGCTGATCCCGTGAGCGCGACTGCTCACCGCTGATAACCGGTGAGAGGTGGTAGGCGCTGTGAACCGGAGACGCCCGCGTGCGCCCCCGGTCGGTCCCGAACCGACGGGTATTCGGCCGCCCGCGCTCGATCAGGAGGTGTGATAGCGATCGTCGTCAGCCGGGCCGACAGCGCCTCCGAACACATCGGCGAGCGACTTCGCGCGATCGAGGACTGGACGCGCCACGAGGACCCGAGCCGGCCGGACGCCGCCGGCGGCGGGGCGTACTACCGGACGGAGGGGTTCGAGCTCCGCGAGTTCGACGACCTCCACATCCACCTTTCGAACCCGGCGGCCGCGTTCGACGGAACCGAACACGAAGGTGGGTCGGGTGCCGACGCTCTCGACCTCCTCGTCTTCGTCTCCAGACACGCCGGCGAGACGGGCCGCCTCCTGACCGCACACGTCACCGGCAACTTCGGCCCCGCGGCGTACGGCGGGGAGCCACGGACGCTCGCCCGGGCCGCCCCGGGCGCGGTGAGCCGCGTCGTCGACGCGCTCGCGACCCACGCGCCCGAGGGATACGACGTCGGGATCGAGTGTACCCACCACGGCCCGACCGACACCGCGGCCCCCTCGCTGTTCGTCGAGGTCGGCTCCGACGAACCGCAGTGGGCGGACCCGGCGGCAGCGGACGCGGTCGCTCAGGCCGTACTCGACCTGCGCGGGACCGGGCCGGAGCTGCGAGGGTCCGACGGCGAGCCGCGCCACGTCGTCGGCTTCGGCGGTGGCCACTACGCCCCGCGGTTCACGCGGATCGTCCGCGATACCGAGTGGACGGTCGGGCACGTGGGCGCGGACTGGGCGCTCGGCGAGATGGGCGCACCCGAGGCGAACCGCGACGTGATCGACGCCGCCTTCGAGCGGAGCACCGCCCGACACGCCGTGATCGAGGGGCCGAAGCCCGACCTGCGGGCGGCTGTCGAGGAGCTGGGCCACCGAGTCGTGAGCGAGACGTGGCTCCGGGTCGTCGGCGACCGCCCCCTCGCACTGGTCGAGGCGCTCGAAACGGCGCTGTCGACCGTCGACGAGGGGCTCCGGTTCGGCTCCGTGGCCCCCGCGGTCGGGGGGAGTGAGGGCGAGCGCGAGCGCGCCGACGAGGGGGTCGCCGTCCGCGAGCTCCCCGCCGACCTCCTCGCGAGGGCACAGGGGATCGACGGGGACGCGGCCCGCGCGGCCGTCGAGGCGAACACGGTCGCCTTCGAGACCGAACAGGCGGGAACCCGGGCGGTGGGGCGGGCCGCGTTCGCGGCCGGGGACGGGTCCGACGCCCCGCCCGGGTACGTCGACCTCGTCAACGACCTCGCGGACGTGCTGGCGACCGGCTACGACGAGGTGGCCGTCGAACGCGACGAGGCGGGGCGACCCGCGGCGGTGATCGCACGCGAGACCGCGTTCGACCCGGGGCTGGCCGCCAAACGCGGGGTTCCGGAGGGGCCGGCGTTCGGCCGGCTGGCGAACGGCGAGGCGGTCGAGGTCGATGGCAAGACAGTGCGCCCGGTCCAGGTCTCACGCGAGACTCGAGAACGCTTCCCGATCGGCCCGTCCGAGTAGCAGTTCGGATCCCGAACTATCGGGCGTCTCGCTCCCTGATTCTCGTCCGACCCGCGTCAGACGATCGGGCAAAAATAAATACGTCCGGGTCGCAACTGGACCATATAATGGACTCTATCGTTGAGGACGCCATCGACGAAGCCGAGGAGGCCCCGGACGAGGGAGCCGGGGAGCTCGGCGACCCCGCGGACGACGGCCACGCCGGGGCGCCACCACAGACCGGAACGATGACCGACGACGAGCTACAGGACGTCCTCCAAGACCTCCAGACGAACATCACCGTCGTCGGCTGTGGCGGTGCGGGCGGTAACACGGTCAATCGGATGACCGAGGAGGGTATCAAGGGCGCGAAGCTCGTCGCGGCCAACACCGACGTCCAGCACCTCGTCAACATCGAGGCGGACACGAAGATCCTGATGGGCCAGCAGAAGACCCAGGGCCGCGGCGCGGGCTCGCTCCCGCAGGTCGGCGAGGAGGCCGCGATCGAGTCCCAAGAGGAGATCCAAGACGCCATCGACGGCTCCGACATGGTGTTCGTCACCGCCGGGCTCGGCGGCGGCACCGGTACCGGCTCCGCGCCCGTCGTCGCGAAGGCCGCCCGCGAATCCGGGGCCTTGACCATCGCCATCGTCACGACCCCCTTCACCGCGGAGGGCGAGGTCCGACGCACCAACGCCGAAGCGGGTCTCGAACGTCTCCGCGACGTGAGCGACACCGTCATCGTCGTCCCCAACGACCGCCTCCTCGACGCCGTCGGCAAGCTCCCCGTCCGTCAGGCGTTCAAAGTGTCCGACGAAGTGCTGATGCGTTCGGTGAAGGGGATCACGGAGCTGATCACCAAACCCGGCCTCGTCAACCTCGACTTCGCCGACGTTCGCACCGTAATGGAGAAGGGCGGCGTCGCGATGATCGGCCTCGGGGAGTCCGACTCCGAGTCGAAGGCGCAGGACTCCGTGAAGAGCGCGCTCCGCTCGCCGCTGCTCGACGTGGACATCTCCGGCGCGAACTCCGCGCTGGTCAACGTCACCGGCGGCACGGACATGTCCATCGAAGAGGCCGAGGGCGTCGTCGAGGAGATCTACGACCGGATCGACCCCGACGCGCGGATCATCTGGGGCACCTCCGTCGACGAGGAGCTCGAAGGCGAGATGCGGACGATGATCGTCGTCACCGGCGTCGAGTCGCCGCAGATCTACGGCCGGCAGGGTGACGGCGAGGACGCCCCCGCGGCCGCCGAGATGGAAGACATCGACTACGTCGAGTAAGCGCCCGCGACCGACGACGCCCGTCGCGTCGACTCCGATCACCCTCCGAAACTCGCGCTGGTCCGGATATCCACGCCCCTCCCCCTATCGCACGTCCGCCCGCAACACCACGATGTCCACGCCCCGCCCGTCGTTCACCGCCGATCCAGACGCAGTCCCCGATATCGACGAACCGGAGCCGGACACCGACCGCGGGCTCCCCGCGGTCGTCGGCGTCCCCGCCCTCGCGTTCGTCGCGACCGTCGTGAGCCTCGTCGCCGGTGGCGTCCTCGTCGGCGAGCCCGTGACGTGGGACGCCGCGCCCGGAGTCGTTCGGAACGGGATGACCGCTGCCGGCATCGCCGGCGGCTTCCAGTGGCTGGTCGGCCGAGGGGAGTGACGCCGTCCGCGCACTTATCACCCGTGAGAGATAACTCCGGGCAATGGCGAACGGCAGGCCCTCCGGAAGCGACGGCAGTGACGGGAACGACGGTCACGACGACGGCGGACGACGCGGCGGGCTCGGCGGTGGCTCGCTGCTGACGCACCTGCTCACGCGCGGGCTCGTTCTCGCGATCGTCGTCGGGATCGGCTATCTCACTCGACCGCTGTGGCACGGACTCGTGTACAGCGTGCTCTACTCGCCGGGTGCGGCGGTGTTCGGCGGCGGTGCGGCGCTCGCGGCCGTAGTGTTGTGGCTCCTACCGCCAGGGGTCCTCGGCGACGGGGGTGGCGGCGCGTCGCGCGCGCGGCGTCGAATGGACGGGCTGGAGGACGCCGACAACCCGATCGGCCTCCTCCTCGGCATGGACGGGGCGGCCGGCCGGAAACTCCGGCTGTTCGTCGGCGTCCTCGGGGTGCTCGTCGTCGTCGCGTTCCTCGTCGGCGTTCCCGCGGGGGCGCTCGAACAGCGGACGCTGGCACAGTCGACCGTGGCGGACGCGACGGAGCTCGACGAGTTCCCAGAGGCGAACCCTGACAACCCGCGCGTGGTGCCCCGCATGGTCGCGGACGTGACGACCCGCGGCTCCGTCTCCTACCGACAACACCGACTCGGAACGAGCGACATCGCCCGCACGGAGGACGGCTCGCTCGCTTGGTCGTACGCGATCCAACCCGACGGGTTCCGGAACCAGCTGCTCGAGAACCAGCGTGGCGTGCTCGTCACGGATATGACCCGGATGGACGACCGACAGATCCGGGCATACGAGGAGGATTTCACCTACGGCGAGGGGATGCTGTTCCAGCGATCCGCGGACTGGAACCTCAAGACGACCGACTACTTCGCGCGGTACGACGACGACGCGGTCGAGTTCAGCCACGAGGGGCGGCCGTACATGTACTACCCCAAGACGGTCCACGAGTGGCACCTGACGCCGCTACCGCACACGACGCCGACGTGGGATGGCGGGGCGTTGATTCACCCGGATGGGACGATCGAACACCTCACGCCCGCCGAAGCGGCCGACAACGAGGTGTTGGACGGCCAGCGGCTCTACCCCACGACGCTCACGCGCGCCGAGATGGACGCGATGGGGTACCGTAACGGGATCGTCAACCAGCTGCCCGTCGTCGGCGCACACGAGGACGAAGTCGAGGTCGCTCGCCTCCCCGCGGACGCCGACAACACGCAGCCGTTCGTCATCGATCTCGAAGGGGAGCGCATGTCATACGTTACGGCGATGGAGCCGTACGGCGCGGACACTCGCGGGCTCGACGAAGTATGGTTCGCCGACGCCGAAACCGGCGAGTACACCTACTTCGGCACCGGCGACGACACCCTCACCGGTCCGGAACGCGCGATGGGGATCGCTCGGTCGGCGGACTCACGGACTAACTGGGGGCAGAACTTCGTGATCACCGAGCCCGTCCCCGTCACCGTCGACGGCGACCTCTGGTGGCACCTCAAGGTGACGCCGACGGACTTCACCGACGTGACCCGCAACGTGTTCGTCAACGCCGACACGGGTAGTGCCGTCGAGATCCGCGACGATGACGCGGTCCGCGAGTTCATCCGCGGGACGGTGACCGAGGAGGACCTGGGTCCGATCGACGGGGAGGACGGCGACGAGACCGACGACGTCGACGCGATTTACTACGTGCTCGTGACGGACGACAACGGGGAAGTCATCGAGCGGATCCCGGTCGAGCCCGGCCAGGAGACGATCATCGTCGAACCCGACGACGAGCGAGCGGCGGGCAACGAGACGGCGACGGGATAGGTGGCGTCGGACCGCGTCGCGGTTCGGGTCGGTCTGGGTCGGTCCGGGTCAGTGTCGACACCGACGAGGCCGAACCCGACACGCTTGCTGGCCCTCAATCGTCGTCCACGGATGACGACGCCGAACCATCGGTTGGCCTCGTGCTCTCGAGCTGTCCGGTCTCGTAGCCCGTCCAGTCGAACCGATCCTGGAAGTAGATCGCGACGTGGACCAGCGCGAGCAGGACCGGCACCTCGATCAGCGGACCGATGACGGTCGCGAACGCGACGCCGGAGCCGACGCCGAACACCGCAACGGCGACAGCGATCGCGAGCTCGAAGTTGTTGCTCGCGGCGGTGAAGCCGATCGCGGTCGTCGTCGAGTAGTCCGCGCCGATCCCGCGCCCCATCCCGAAGCTCACGAGGAACATCACGACGAAGTAGATCGTGAGCGGGACGGCGAGCCACACCACGTCGAACGGCTGGGAGATGATGTTGTCGCCCTGCGTGGCGAACATCACGATGACGGTGAACAGCAGCGCGAGTAGCGTGAGGGGGCTGATCTTCGGCACGAACTGCTCTTCGTACCACTCTTCGCCTTTCGAGCGGACGCCGCCAAGGCGAGTCACGACGCCGCCGGCGAACGGGATCCCGAGGAAGACCGCGATCGCCCAGAACACCTGCTGGACGGTGATGTCGAACGCACCGATCCCGGCGACCATCGCGTCGAGTCCGAGGATCGGCGGCAGGAACAGCGCGAAAAACCAGATATAGACGCCGTACGTAAGGATCTGGAAGACGCTGTTGAACGCGACCAATCCGGCAGCGTACTCGCTGGAGCCGTCCGCGAGGTCGTTCCAGACGAGGACCATCGCGATACACCGGGCCATACCGATGAAGATCAACCCGAGGAAGTACTCGGGCCGCGCGGGGAAGGCGGGGACGATCCCGCTGAAGAAGATCACCGCGAGCGCGAACATGACGGTCGGGCCGATGAGCCAGTTCTGGATCAGGCTCAGGGAGAGCACGCGCCATTGGGAGAACACCCGCGGGAGCTGGCGATAGTTCACCTTCGCGAGAGGCGGGTACATCATCGCGATCAGGCCGATCTCCACGAGGTGGTACTCCTGGATCGGGTCGACGACCCCGGGAGCGACGTAGCCGAGTCCGACGCCGATCCCCATCGCGAGGAAGATCCAAACGGTCAGGTACTTGTCGAGGAAGTCCATCGACCGCGGATCGCCACAGTCCGGACAGCCACAGTCCGGACCGTGTTCGTGGCTGGTGTCGCTCACGATGCCATCACCTCCCTGATACTCGTGCGGTTCGACGAGGAGCGATACGCAGCAGTCGGATACGAGGTATGGTTCATTAGTTCGGTGAAACGGAGATCCTGAGGACGGCTACTCTTCGGCGGCGATCACGTCGAGCTGGACGTCCGCACCACCGGGGAGCGAGCAGACGCCGACGACGGTTCGCGGGGGGAGCTCGACGTCGTCGAACCGCGACGCGTACACGTGATCGACCGCCTCCGCGGCGCTCGGATCGGTGAGCTGGATCTCCAGTTTCATCACGTCCCCGAACGTGAGGCTCCGGTTGTCGGCGAGCGCGGATTCGAGGTTGTCGAGTGCCGTCGAGAACTGTTCTTCGATTGAATGATCACTCAACACGTCACCGTCGATTACGGGGAGAATACCCTCGAAAAACCGGAGATCGGACGAACCGGTTCGTTTCCCGAACGCGCCGATGTTTCCGGTTCCGTCGCGCTGTCGCCTGCTTTCGTTGCTCAGTTCGGGGTCGATGTCCATCGTGTCACGGTGCTCGTCCGCCCGCTCGGTTTCGGTCGTCTGTTGCTCCATAATAGATGAACAGTTGCTCATATATTAAAACTCTTCGAACCGGTACGAGTCGGACGCTGAACGGGAGTTCCGAACCACTGGAACAGTGATCGGGAGTATCGGATGCGCTCGGGCCAAAGCCGAACCGGCCGTCGTCTCCGGCCAAGAATTCAGTATCGGACTGGCTCCACAGTGATAACGGCGGACTCGAACGCTCCGGGACGGGCGTCTCGCAGCCCGGTCCCGAGGGCGTTCAGGACGAGTACGTTTCGGTCAGCGACACCGTATCGAACGGGAGCAGGCGTTTCGCGTCCCGGACGAACGCCCGGAGCCGTCGATCGCGTTCCGGTGACGGATCAGTTGCGACGACGGAGACGGCGAGTTGATCGTCGGTGGCGGTCGCTTCCGCGTCGAGTCCGTGGAGCGCGAGGAGCCCGTCGACCCGGTCGTCGCCGGTCACCAGCGTCTCGACCGTCACCTCGTACTCCAACGTGACGCCCGCGAGCGGGTGGTTGTAATCGAGGTGTGCGGTCTCGCCGTCGACGGACTCGATCACGCACTCGCGGCCGGCGACGGAGACGGTTCGGCCGGCCTCGCGTCGATCCGCCGGGAGCAGCGAGGCGGGCACGGCCTCGCGCTTGCGCGGGTCACGCTCGCCGAACGCGTCGTCCGGAGCGACCGCGACCGTCGTCGACTCACCGACGCCGACCGCCCGTATCGCCGCCTCGACGGGTTCGAACACGTGTCGCTCCCCGAGTACGACGACGACCGGGCCGGCGGCGTCGAGGTCGGCGATGTCGGCGTCCGCGGCGACCGCTGGATCCGTGGTGTCGACGACGTGGCCGCTGTCGGCCGCACGGGCGGTGTACGCGATCCGAACGAAGTCGCCGTCCGCGAGCGCGTCCGCCTGGTCCGTCGTCGTCATTCGGGGGCGATGTTCTCCGGCTTGAAGCTCATCCGTTCCTTCTGGTCGCTCTCGCCGAGCCGGCGGACGCGACCGGTGGCGTACTTGTACCCGGGACTGGGGTTCGCGGGGTCGAGATAGCCGGGGACGATGTCGTTGGCGACCTGGCCCGGATAGAGCCAGTACGTGAACGCGAGCCCCTCCGGAACGATCTGTCCCTGCACGGCGTCGTCGTCGTCGATGACGTACGCCACGGCGGTGAAGCTCCCCTCGCCGTTCTCGCCGTACTGGCTGTACACGTCGTCGTTGACGACCTCGACGAGGTCGCCGGCCTCGATCCCCCGGGCTTCGGCGTCGTTCGGATGGAGCTGTAAGACGTTCTGCTCGTAGCGTTTGGAGATGTACTCCAGCCGCTGGTGGGTGTACATGTTCTGCCAGAGCCGGTTGAGCCGCCCGTTGGTCACCCACAGCTCGTCGTTCTCGCGGTCGGGCGTCAGCTGCTCGTACACGTCCGCGACCCGGTCCCAATCGACCCTCATGAGGATCGCCTTCCCGCTGTCGGTGAAGAACCGACCGTCACCGGGCATCTCATCGCCGTCCGGCGTGTGGAGCCGCGGCGTCCCCTCGATCTCGCCGTCCTCCAACCGAGCGGGGAGCCGAACGCCGTCCGTGTCGAGGTCGCGCATCACCGTCGACGCCGTCGTCCCGTCCTGCTCGGCCTTCTCCGCGAGGGCTTCGATGTGGTACGGATAGCCGTCGCCGTGCTCGGCGGCGAGGTGATCGAAGAGCTCGTCGCTGCTCTCCCAGTCCATATCGTCGGCACCGAGCCGGCGGCCGATGTCGGCGAAGATCTCCCAGTCGGGTCGGGCGTTCGGCGGCCCCTCCATGAACGACGCGTAGTGACGGAACCGTCGCTCGCCGTTCCACCGGTGGTGGTTGCTCTGCTCGCCGGCCTCAACCGCCTTCGCCGGTAGGACGATGTCGGCGTACTCGGTGGTCGAGTTCGGATAGATCTCCTGGTGTGTGAGCACCATCCCGCCGTCGTCGATTCGCTCGCGGAACGCCGCCATGACGTCGTCGACATCGGCGGTCTGCGGCTGTGGTCCGCTCGTCCGCTCGCGGACGCGGTTGCGGAGCGACTGCGTGTCGTGTTCGTGCCGGAGCGGATCGTTACCGATCACGTGCCAGTGGTCGATCTCGCCGTTCCGGACGCGCTCGATCGTGTTCGGCGGGACCGGAACGTCTTCGACCCGCTCGCCCGTGAACGTCTGCGTGGAGTGTTCGGCGATGACCTCGCCGCCCGGACCGCCCTCCCACCAGCCCTCCTGGTGGCCGCCGAGCCGAGTGATCCCGGTCCCCTCGCGACCGACGCTGCCGGTCAGCAGCGCGAGGTTCGCCATCGCCGCCGTGTTCTCGTGGGACCAGCCCCAGATGAGCCCCTTCTCGTAGGTGAACAGCGTCCGTGTCTCGTCGCTGTCGGGTTGCGCGATCCGCTCGGCCGCGTCGCGGATGTCCGCGGCGTCGATCCCGGTGATCTCCGCGGCGTTCTCCGGAGCGTACCGGTCGTCCGACTGGAGGAGATCGACGTACTCGTCCGGTGTCATCCCGAACTCCTCCTGATACCACCCCTCCTCGTCGATCGCGTCGCGGTCGTCCATCACCCACTCGTCGAGGGACGCCTCGTCGTGCCACCCCTGATCGACGATGTGACGCGCGATCGCGTTCAACAGGACGGGGTCAGTCGCCTCGTTGAGCTGGAGGAAGAGGCCGTCGTTGTTCTCGGCGTAGTTCGCGGTGAACGTCCGGCGCGGGTTGATCTGAATGATGTCGGCGTTACCCGCGTCCACGTACTCGTGGAAGTAGACGTCCTGGTTCTCGTAGGGGTCGCCACCGGCGATGACCATCGTCTCGGCCTCGGCCGCGTCGTCGTAGGCGGTCGACCAGTCGTACAGTCCGGAGTGCTCGACGCCCGGACTCTCGGGGGTGTACGCCGGTCGGTTGTGAAACCCGAAGTTCGGCGAGCCGATCACGTCGAAGATCAGCTTCGAGCCGGCGAAGGTGTTCTCGACGAACTGGTACGCGTACATCTTCATTCCGTACCCGTTCGGCTCGTCCCGCGTCGCGTACTCGGTGACGCGCGCGACGACCTCCAGCGCGGTGTCCCAGTCGACGGGCGTCAGCGACCCGCCGATCCGGATCTGCGGCTGTTTGAGCCGGTCGTCGAAGTCCTCGTTGTGCTTGCTGTACAGCGACTGCGCCTGCGTCCCGCCGCGGATCGAGTGTGAGCCGCCGTTGACCTCGGCGTCCGGGTCGGGTCGGAAGAGGACGTGGTACTCCCGGCCGTCCTCCTCGATGATCTGGTGCATGTTCGGCGAGGGCCACTCCCCGTATCCCGCCGGGTAATCCACGCCGAGCGCGTTGTCCTCGGCGTCAGGTCCGCCCTCCTCGCCGACGGGCCACTTGTACACCTCGTAGCTGCAGCCGACGATACAGTACCGACAGGCCCGCGGCGATCGCTCGGCGTCCGCCGGCGGGATCGGGACCTCGCTGGTGCTCGGGTTGTCCGCCATCGTCACTCGCCCTCCTCGGGGACCGGCTCCCCGTCAGCCAAGTTGTTCCGCCGACCGTGGACGAGCCCGTCCATTCCGGTCGCGAACACGTCGCCGTCCGCGACGTCGAGGCGCACTTGCGGGAGGTCGGTGGTCGCGGGACCGACGACGACGAGTCCGCCCTTCGAGAGGTCGAAACTGGTGTAATGACACGGACACGGGCCGGCGGTACCGCGCTCGGCGTCGACGTTACCCGAGACCGCACAGCCCATGTGCGTACAGAGGTTGCTGAACGCGACGATACCCTCCTCAGGGCCGACGCCGGCGTCCGCGTCCTCCGTCAGCCGTGTGAGGAAGTTACCGGAGCCGTCGAGCGGGTACTCGAACTCGACCGTCTCTCCCACGTCGATCTCGTCTACGGCCGCGATCCGGAGACGAGGGTACCGTTCGATCCGGCCGACCCGTTCGGTCGGCGACTCCGCGGGGCCGTCCCCCTCGCCCGCCGTCGGGGGTTGGAACCCACAGCCCGCAACGGACGCGGCCCCGGCCGTGCCGACGGCTCCGAGCAGCCGTCGTCGCGTGACTGAACTATCACTATCTTTCATACTGTGATGTCGATTTATGATATGTACACTTGTATCTTTCTCATACGGAGTCGGAACTCGGTGGTGATGTTATAAGGAACAAAATAATGAAGCAGAAGGCTCATACAGCGTCTTATTCTACGATACATCCCTCTCAGCACCATGGAATCATATATTAGTCGTTTCTCATCCGTACGACGCAGTCCGCCCGGCGTTGAAGGGGACCGACGGAGTCACACGGCGACTAGGCCCGGGCGGGAGACGCCTCCCGTCTCACAGGAGGTGGTAGAGTCCCGCCGCGAGGAGTGCTCCGAGGATCGGTCCCACGATCGGCACCCACGAGTACGCCCAGTCCGACGGTCCCTTGTGTGGAAACGGGAGCACCGCGTGTGCGACGCGCGGGCCGAGGTCGCGTGCGGGGTTGATCGCGTAGCCAGTGGGGCCACCTAACGAGAGTCCGATGCCGAGCACGACGAGCGCGATCGGCAGCGCCGACAGCGCCCCGAGACCGAACCCGACCTCCTGCCCGTCGATGGTGATGGTTTGAAGCACCTCGCCCGACGCGCCGTCGAGAAATCCGGCTGAGTTCAGATACAACACGCCGAAGACCAGCACGAACGTCCCGATGATCTCCGTTAGCAGGTTCGACGAGTAGTTCCGTATCTCCGGGGCCGTCGAGAAGATCGCCAGCTTCGCGTCCTCATCTTCCGTCGCAGCAAAGTGATCCTTGTATGCCAGCCACACGACCACGCCGCCGAGGAAGCCACCGATCGTCTGCGCGACGACGTACGGCGGCACCTGTGCCCAATCGAACAGTCCTGCGGCAGCGAGGCCAACCGTTACGGCGGGGTTGATGTGGCCGCCGCTGACCTGACTGATGGTGAACACGCCCATGAACACCCCGATGGCCCAGCCCCACGTGATGACGATCCAGCCGCCGCCGTTTCCTTTCGTCTCATTAAGAACGACATTGGCGACGACGCCACCGCCGAATATAATGAGGATCGCGGTCCCGATGATCTCTGCGATGTATGGATGCATTTCGTGTCTTCACTAGATTTATATCTGCACATCTATTAAACTGAAATGGATCCCTCAGTTACCGACGTTTTTTGTAGTCTACAAACAGGCAAGGCGAGTGCCTCGAAGTGTGATCCCGAGACGATCGTCACAGACATCGCTCACTCGGACAGAGAACGTCTCACCGCCGTGGGCGACCGCAGTCGCTTACCGCGTCCGATCGAGCGCCTCAACGAGCGTTTCCGCACGCCGGGTCGTAGAATAGATCCGTGATCGCCCGTCCCTCTCCTTCTGGACGAGCCCCGCATCACAGAGCAGGGTGAGCGCGTGGCTAACGGCGCTGTCGCTGATGGAGACGTACGGTGTGATCTCGTCGAAAGACATCTCGCCGTCGGCGTGGACGAGGAGCCGAACGAGGCGGTAGCGCGTCTCGTAGCCGAGTGCGGAGAGCGTTTTGACATCTGTTGCCGTGATCTCGTCGTCGATCACCGCGCCCAGATCGATCGTATCGGTTTGATCCGACGACGCGTTCGTCATAGGTCACCCGTCGTCAGTATCGGGTATAATCGTTGTGTTGCCCGTTGTCGGGCAAGCCGGGTCGGATCTGGGATGTCCCTATCGCCGACGACGGTCGTGTGTTACCATCGGGTGGTGGCGATCGCTCCGCGACAGCGATCATTCGGCGGCCGCGATCACGTCGAGCTGGACGTCCGCACCGCCGGGCAGCGAGCAGACGCCGACCACGGTTCGTGGCGGAAACTCGACGTCATCGAACCGCGACTCATACACCTGATCGACCACTGCCGCGGCGTTCGGGTTCGTGAGCTGCACCTCGAGTTTCACCACGTCAGCGAGCGTCGTGTTCCGGTTCCGGAGCATCAGTTCGAGTCGATCGAGACACATCCGCACCTGCTCCTCGATCGGTCTCGTCCCGACGATATCGCCGTTGATCTCCGGGAGGACCCCCTGAAAGAACACCAGATCGGACTGGCCCGTACGCGTTCCGAGCGGACCGACGTTCGTGACCGAGTCACGCTGCCGTGCGCTCTCGACACTCAGCTGACGGTCGACGTTCAACTCGTCGTTACGAGCCGATCTTTCGTCGACGGCACGTGCGTTTTGCGACACACGATTGAATATACCTTGAATCAATTAAGCCGTTTCGATCGGTTCTAGAGACGGATCGGTCCCCGTCACTCGGCGGTTACGGCGGAGGGGCGACAGGTGCCACAGGTTTCGGGGTCCGGACAGTCGAACGGGTCGGTCCGCTCCGCGGATGTGGCGGTGTTGGAACTCGTTTCAGCGTCGCGATCGGCGGCGTAGAGACCCGTTCCCGGCTGTGTGTTCGTCTGCTTGTACAGTCCGTCGCCCCTCGTTCGGAGCCCACCGTAGACGGTACGCGGCGGGCCGTCCGCTTCCGACGAATCGTGTCGCGTCTCGAAGGCGCTCCGGATCGCTGCGAGTATGGTTTCCAGCATCTACCAACAATTGAGCATATATTAATGTAAATTGCTCGGCCGAGGAAGCGCTGTTGGAGTCGAGTCCGGACTGTGGTGTGGGAAAGCCGGATTTGCGCCTTCTACTCTGTCGATGACGGTTCGGTGCCGGTCAGTAGGTACCCGCGACGTGTAAGGATCAGCGCGACCGCGGGCATGAGCACGAACGCCGTGAGAAGCGCCGCGCCCATCGCCAGAGCGATCGCGATTCCGAAGTTCGATAGCACGGGGAACACCGAGACCGTCAGCACGCCGAACCCGAGCATCGTCGTCGCTCCGGAGCCGAGCACGGGGCGGGACTTCTGGACGAGCGCCGTGGCGATCGCCCGGTCCGGCGACGAGCCGCCGCCGACCTCCTCTCGGAAGCGCTCGTAGATGTGCACCGCGTAGTCGATCCCGATCCCGAGGATGATCGCTGCGGTCGTCACGGTCAGCGGGTTCCACGGCACGCCGAGCGCATACATCCCGCCGGCCGTTATCGCCAGTGCCCCTCCGGAGACGCTTCCGACGAGCAGCACCGACTCGCGGCCGGAACGCAACACGAGCCCTAAGAACAGTGCGCCGAGCCCGAAGCTGACGAGAGTCGTTCGAGTCAATCCTGACGTCACGTTCTCGATGACGTTCCGGTTGAGAACCATCTCCCCGGTCACGCGCGTCTCCATGTGGTCCGGAAGCGTCGCGTCCGCTGTCGCTTTGGTGTCGTCGATCACCTCACGTTCGGTCTGTCCCTCGATGTCCTCAACGAACACCTGAACCACGATCCGGTCGGGGTGGTCGGCGGGCGTCAACCCGAGCTGTGGCGGCCGGTCAACGCGTGTTCGATGATCGAGCGCCGCGTCGAATTCGTCCGGTTCCGGGAACGTATCGCCTTGTGGGCCGGTCGCGGGCGGGCTCGCCTCACCCACCTCCATCGCACGAGCGGGGCTCATAACCGTCACGATGTGTTCGTGTTGCTCCGCCTCGTGTTGGAACTCCCTTACTGACTGGAAGTTCTCGTACGTGTAGGCGTCGTCCGTCTCGATGATGACGTAGTTGATGTTCGGACTCGGAACCGTCGCCTCGAGCTCCCGGATCTCCTGTCGCTCTTCGATGTCCGGCCAGTAATCAAGCATGTCCTCTTTGGTGTCGACCGCGGGATATGCCGTAGCACCTCCGACGACGACCGCACTGAGTAGTAACACGATCAGCAGCGGACGCGCCGCGATCACTCCCGAGAGCCGTCCGAACACGCCCTCCACAAAGCCGGTCGTCTCGTCCACGGTGTCGTTCCGCCCCGCGCCGTCGGGATCGGTCGTCGATGTGACCGCCGCCTCGGGCTCATCGAACGTCACCAGCAACGCGATGAGGAAGGTGATCGATAACACCATCGCGGCGAGCACGCTGAAGACGACGGTGATGCCGAACTGACGGACCGGCGGCACGTCGGCGATCAACAGCGATCCGAGCCCCACCGCTGTCGTTCCGAGGACGATCGCCAAGGAGCGACCTGTCGTCCGCGCCGCGACTTCGGCAGCATCGATCGGTTGACGGCCGTGTTCTCGTTCCTCAACGTATCGGGTCTGGATCTGGAGGCTGTAGTCGATCGCGAGTCCGAGGGCGATCGGCATCACGCCAAGCATGATCGCGTTGAAGTCGAACCCGACGAACCCCATCATTCCGAGCATCAACAGGACGACCGACAACGACGTGACGAGCGGCAGTGCGACACGCCGGGTCTTCCGCAGCCGCCCGTGCATGATCGCCACGACTAACAGGAGAATGATCCCGAACGCCATGGCGAACAGCTGGATCATCTCCGGGAGCATCATCCCAAAGGCGGCCTCCTCGAAGACTGGCGTTCCGGTGAACGTCAGCTCCATTCCGTCGAGGTCTGCGTTCGCAGTGGTCTCTCTGAGTTGCTCCTCGACGATCTCGTCCTCGCTCGTCGGTAGAAAGCCGAACAGTTCGCCGTCCCGGTCTTCGGGGACCTCGATGTCTCCGTACTGCACGATGATGATACCGGTGTCCCCCCCGTCGAACATGTCTTCGGCGTCCTCAACGACCATCGGATACGCATCCGGGTCGACACCGTCGGGGATCTCCGGATACTGCTCTGTGTCCTGAATATCCGGGTGTAGGTTCGCGATGACACCCATGTTCGACCGGTGTTCGTTATACGAGTAGCTCAGGGAGTAGAGGATGTCCTCCCTCGTTTCCGGCACTTCCCCGCCACCCGGCCCAGCCTTGACCGGATGGACGGGACTGGTCACGAGGGCAGCAGCGTCGACATCGTCGTAATACGACCCGTACAGATCTGACAGCTGTTCTTGTGTTTCCGGGTCGTACAGATCCGTCCCGTCGTCAGTTTCGACGACGACGAAGACGACGTTTCCTTTGTCGAAGTCCGCCTGGATCTCTTCCCAGTCCTGCATCGTCTGGGAGTCGTCGTCGACGTACAGCTCCATACCGAGGCTCATCTGGACGCCGGCAGCACCAACGACCGAGAGGAGTAGCAGAACGAGAACGCCGGCGAACACCGCTCGTCGATTGCTCGCAGCTGTTCGACCGATCCGACCGAGTACGCTCCGTGTGTTTCTGTCGTCTTCAGGCATTCATTTGACCTCCAATTTGTTGTCTACTGTTGTGAGCACTATACATCTCTATATCCACAATTTCGGTCCGGCACCTGATCACGTGTTGTCGATATGACCGCATACTGGGAGGAGGCGATTAGCTGGACAGATCTCCGCAAACTGCTTTGAACGGGTTTTAAACCGGAAAGAGCGGAAATCACGATCAACAACTCGTGGACTGTCCATGCTAATTCGATACCGAGAAGCGTGACTATGCCGGATATACAGTGCACACTACTTTCGTATAGTCTTGCCATTTCTACACAAGATAGTTAAACGGATTTAGCCACTTAAATCTGTTTTCGACGTACGATCGAATACGGCGGATCGACTGATGGTGGCTCCCGACGCGACGAGGACGACGGAAGTCGACATCCGAGTAGCGAACATTGAAAACGCGGTCCGGATCGAACCGATCGTCGAAGTATCGTTGATCGAGCAGTCCACTCGGCGTCGAGGTGGTCGTCCGACGTCGAGTCGGTACTGATGAGACAGGGAGTTATCGACGTGGGAGATTCACACTGGGTTAGGAGGTTACCGGCGTGACCCGTCGAGTGCGACCAACAGGGCAGTGGCTTGCGCTGTGGCCTCGTACTTCCGCCACTTTCCGTCCTTGCGGCGAGTGACGAGACCGGCGTCGGTGAGCTGCGAGAGAGCGTGGCTTATCGCGCTGTCGCTAACGTCCAACAGCGGCGAGATCTCACAGACACAGAGCTCGTCGTCCGCGGTGTGGAGCAGGCGGACGATCTTGTACCGGGTCCCGTTGGCGAGCGCGGACAAGAGGTCCACGTCGGCCTCGAAATCGGATTCACCGGTCCGCTCGTCCAGCTCCTCGAGTTCGGCCAGTCGCTCGGAGAGATCCTCGTCGGTACAGCTCCCACACTCGTCGGCGACGTACCGACGAAGCCGATCGGTCGATGACATACGGGATATTTGAGCGAATGAGTGATTAAGCGTTGTGGATCGGGGGGATTCGACCCGGCAGTTGAACCGGAACGAATTAGTGCTTATTCAATCAATTCGGTGTATGCGATCGAGTACTTCGCGCCCCCCGAACGCGAACCGACCGGAGTGTGCCGTCTGATGGCCGCGTACGAGCGAGTCAACTACGCCGACGTCGAACCCGTCTCGGGAGCGATGCGCTCGCTCACCGAGTCGCTCGGCAGCGAACAGGTGGGGGTGTCGATGGTGCGGTGTGAACCCGGCTGGCGGAACGAACCGCACGACCACGTGGCGGACGACCACGAGGAGGTGTACGTGCTCCTCGAGGGCGAGGCGACCGTCGTCGTGGACGACGACTCGGTGTCGATGGAGCCGGGCGACGCGGTGTGGATCCCGCCGCGGGCGACTCGTCAGATCCGCAATTCGGAGACCGATAGCGCGTTCGTGTTGATCAGCGCGCCGGCGTCACAGTGTCGGACGACAACGTGTACGAACGACGTCGATTCGTGGTCCGCGGACGGGTTCGTCGGGTGACCGGTCAACGCAACGCCCCACCACCCACGCGCTTCTCTCCACCGAAGGGTTTATGAATAACTGAGCGTTTCTTCAAATGAAGTCGGTTGAGTGATGCACTGGCGGTCCGATCGCGAACGGAGAGAAAGTTCAAACGAACCGTCCTCCATTGACCGCCGGCCACTAACCACCGACGACAGCCGATCAACCCACACATGACCGAACTCACTCTGTACGAAGAAGCGATGTGTTGTTCCACGGGCGTCTGCGGACCGGATCCCGACGACGAACTGGTCGAAGTCAGCGCGGCCCTCGACCAGCTCGAGGACGCGTTCGACGACCTCGATGTCACTCGGGCGAACATGCAACACGACATCGACCGGTTCCTCGAAACGCAGCGGATCTACGACCGCGTTCAAGAGAACGGTCCGTCGATCCTCCCGATCACGGTCGTCGACGACGAGATCGTCGCCGAGGGGGAGTACCTCTCGTACGACGAGCTGACCGCAGCTATCGACGGAAACCTGACCCCGCAGGAGGCCTGAACGATGGCACGGACAGCACAACAGCCGGAAGCGAGTGAAACGACCGCGCGCGAAGTCGTCGAGCCGAGCGGCGACGACACCGAGTTCGTCTTCTTCAGCGGGAAAGGCGGCGTCGGCAAGAGCACCGTGAGCTGTGCGACCGCGACGTGGCTCGCCGACAACGACTACGAGACGCTGCTGGTGACGACCGACCCCGCGCCGAACCTCTCCGACATCTTCGGGCAGTCGATCGGCCACGAGGTCACCGCGATCGACGGGGTCGAGAACCTCTCCGCGATCGAGATCGATCCGGACACCGCCGCCGAGGAGTACCGTCAAGAGACGATCGAACCGATGCGCGAACTGCTCGGCGAGGAGGAGATACGGACTGTCGAAGAGCAGCTCAACAGCCCCTGTGTCGAGGAGATCGCCGCCTTCGACAACTTCGTCGACTTCATGGACAGCCCGGAGTACGACGCCGTCGTCTTCGACACCGCCCCTACCGGCCACACGATTCGACTGATGGAGCTCCCGTCCGACTGGAACGCCGAACTCGAGAAGGGGGGCTCGACCTGTATCGGGCCCGCCGCCTCGATGGAGGACAAGAAGGCGCAATACGAGCGCGCCATCGACACGCTCCAAGACGGCGAGCGCACCTCTTTCGCGTTCGTCGGCAAACCGGAGGACTCGTCGATCGATGAGATCGAACGGAGCGCGAGCGACCTCGCCGACCTCGGGATCGACTCACAGCTCCTGATCCTCAACGGCTACCTCCCCGAGTCGGTGTGTGAAGACCCGTTCTTCGAGGGGAAACGCGCGGACGAACAGGCGGTCATCGAGCGCGCTCGCGAGGAGTTCGACGCCGACGCGACGGCGACGTACCCGCTTCAACCGGGTGAGATAGCCGGACTCGATCTGCTCGCCGACGTGGGGGGCGTCCTCTACGACGGGGCGGACGCGACCGTGGACGTCGGCACGGCCGCCGACGAGGACGGCGCAGGGGCAGCCAGCGACGACGGGACTGACTTCGAGGCAGTGACCGATCCGGACGCTGTCGTCGACCAGCTCACGCCCGGCGAGGAGACGGAGTACCTCTTTTTCACCGGGAAGGGCGGCGTCGGCAAGAGTACGATCGCCTCGACGGCGGCGACGAAACTCGCCGAGGCGGGCCACGAGACGCTCGTCGTCACGACCGACCCGGCAGCACACCTCGAGGACATCTTCGGCGAGCCCGTGGGCCACGAGCCCACGTCGGTGAGCCAAGCCAACCTCGACGCGGCCCGGATCGATCAGGAGGAGGCGCTCGCCGAGTACCGCGAGCAGGTCCTCGACCACGTCACCGAGATGTACGAGGACAAGGAGGACACGCAGATCGACGTCGACGCCGCGATCGCGAACGTCGAAGAGGAGCTGGAGTCGCCGTGTGCCGAGGAGATGGCCGCCTTGGAGAAGTTCGTGAGCTACTTCGACGAGGACGGCTACGACGTCGTCGTCTTCGACACCGCCCCTACCGGCCACACGCTCCGGCTGCTCGAACTCCCCTCCGACTGGAAGGGGTTCATGGACCTCGGGTCGCTGACGAAGGGTGCCGCGCCCGCGAAGGGCGACAAGTACGACGAGGTCATCGAAACGATGAAAGACCCCGAACGGAGCACGTTCGCGTTCGTGATGTATCCCGAGTACACCCCGATGATGGAGGCGTATCGGGCCGCCGAGGACCTCCGCGATCAGGTCGGTATCGAGACCTCGCTGGTCGTCGCCAACTACCTCCTCCCCGAGGAACACGGCGACAACGCCTTCTTCGCGAACCGGCGCGCCCAGCAGGCGACGTACCTCGAGGAGATCCGCGACCGGTTCGACGCGCCGCTCATGTCCGCACCGCTTCGGCGCGAGGAACCGATCGGGTTGGCGGCGCTCCGCGACTTCGGCGAGGAGATCCCGGGACTGGCGGCTATCCCCGAGACGGACGCCCCGGAGGTGACGCCCTCGTGAGCGACGCGCGTCCGTCCGAACCCCAGGGCGAGCCGAGCGTCGAGCCGAAGCTGCAGGCGTTCATCGAGACGATCAAGCGCTCCGGCACGTATCGAGACTTCATCGAGGCGGACGAGTCGCTCGCGGACGACCCGGAAGCGATGGCGCTGCTCCGGGAGTACCGGGAGACCCGGATGCGGCTCCAGCGGAACGGGTTCGACGAGTCGACGATGGCGGAGCTCCGCGACCTCCGCCAGGAGATGGCCGACGTCGAGACGATCCAGCGACACCAAGCGGCACGGGACGCGCTGGTGGAGCTGTTAGCGCGGACGAACGACGTCATCAGTGAGGAGATCGGCCGCGAGTTCGCGCAGTCGACCGGAGGTGGGTGCTGTTGAGCACCCCGGACGACCCCATCGCTGGGGACGACGGCCCGGTCGACTACGCCGACGAGGACGTGATCGCTGCCGCCGAGGCGCTCGCTACGGAGCTGGCGGCGGCACAGGCCGAGTCGACGACGGCGGAGATCGACTCGCTACTCATGCGGTGTACCGAGGAGATATCCGACGAGACGGGGGTCGACTACGGACGCGCCTGCGGTGCCGGCGGGAGCTGTTGAACGACAGCTGTCCCTCGTAGGGATCGCCGCCGACACGTGGCGGTCCGGGGCGCGACCCGCATCAAAAGGTAAAAACCGTCTCGCCTCGAAGCCGCTCGTAACATGGACGTCCCGTACGACCTCAACAGTTACATTCGCGTGTTGAAACTGGCGAGCACGCCGAGCACCGGTGAGTTCCTCCAGGTGTCGAAGATCGCCGGGGCGGGCATCATCCTCGTCGGGTTCATCGGCTTCCTGATCTTCGCGGTCATGAGCCTCCTCCCGGGGGTCGGCGCGTAATGCCGATCTTCTCGGTCAAGACCACGGCGAGCCAAGAGCGCACCGTCGCCGACATGCTCGCCGAGAAAGAGATGCCCGAGATCCAAGCGGTGATCGCTCCCGACCAGCTCACGAGCTACGTGATGGTCGAGGCGAGCGACGGGAGCGTCTTCGCCCGGATCCTCGACGAGATCCCCCACGCCCGTGGCGTCATCCAGGGCGCGGACGGCCCCGCGGAGAGCCCGTTCTCCGAGGTCGAACACTTCCTCTCGCCGACCCCGGACGTGGAGGGGATCGGTGAGGGTGACATCGTCGAGCTGATCGCCGGACCGTTCAAAGGCGAGAAGGCTCGTGTCCAGCGGATCGACGAGGGGAAAGATCAAGTGACCGTCGAGCTGTACGAGGCGACCGTCCCCATTCCGGTGACGGTCCGTGGCGACCAGATCCGCGTGCTCGACTCCGAGGAGCGGTAACGCGCGTTCTTCCGGTCGGGCTCCCAACCGTTTCGTTTGTCCTCTCCAGCGTTCCCCGTTCCGCCGTCAGTCGTCCGTTCCGGGCGGCGCTTCGGTCTCCGTCCCGTCCGGGTCGACGATATCCGCGACCGCATCGACGACATCGATCTGGTGGGTTCGGTACGCCTCCACGAGCCGGAGACAGACGAAATATCCCGGGACCGCGGCGACGACCGCCAGGATCAGGTTACCGACGAGGAGCCGGATCACGATCTCCGGGCCGGCCGACAGCGACACCTCCGCGGGCGTTACGCCCGGGACGGGCCCCAGTATCAACACCCCGAGGGTGAAACTGGCGGCGTACACCCCCCACTTCACTACCGGGTTGAACACGATCACGGACGCGACGAGCGCCGCGCGGTTGATCCGATCGAACAGCCACGCGAGGAGGAAGAAAAGCAGGAGGCCGGTCCCGAGCGTCGGCAGCATGGTGATGAACACCCCGATCGAGAAGCTTCCCGCCGTCTCACGCGGGGTGTACTCCTCGGCGAAGGAGTGCTGTAGCTCCGTTTTGATCCGCCCGAGCCACTCGTTCGTCCGGCCAACGATCATCTCCCTCTGCTACACCACCACACGGAAAGTAGTTGTCGCCGACTCCTTGTTCCTCAGGCGTTCCGGAGCGTCGCCATGGCCGTCAATCGGTCGTGACCCGAGCCGTCCCCCGCTCCGCGGCCAAGTCACGGGCGTAGCCGACGAAGTTGTCGAACAGCGCCTTCGCTTCACAGGCAGCGTCGTACGCCTCGGGGGTGATCCCCGCGAGCACGTCGTCGACGCGGGCGTCGCCGAGCCGGTCGCGTTTCCCTTCGGTCACCTCTCGGGCGGTATCGAGGTCGTACTCCGGGTGGAACTGGACCCCCCAGCAGTGACCGTTACGGAAGGCGTGGACGCCGTGTTCGTTCTCGGCGAGTAGCGTCGCACCCGGCGGGAGCGTCGTCACGGTGTCGCCGTGAGTGGTGAAGACCGTGAACGACTCGTCGATGTCGGCGAACAGCGGGTCGTCACGGACGCGGTGGACCGCGTTGTAGCCGATCTCGAACCCGTCCATGCCGGCGACGTGGCCGCCGAGCGCCTCCGCGAGCACCTGATGGCCGTAACAGACGCCGAGGACCGGAACCCCGGCTTCGGCGGCCTCGGCGACGTACTCGACGAGCGGCGGGATCCACGGCTCGTCCCAGTAGACCGAGGAGCGCGAGCCGGTGACGACGACGCCGTCGAACTCGGTGTGGTCGGGGAGATGGCCGTCGACGGCGTCGAACTCCGCCAGGTCGGCGTCGAGCTCGCGCCGGAAGTTCCGACGCGTGCTCGCGCCGTCGTGTGCGGCGTTCAACAGGGCGAACCGGAGACGTGTCATCGGGTGTACGGAGGGGCGAACACCCCAAAACGGTTACGTCGCCGGACCGGCCCGGTCACGTCCGCGGACTGCCCTGGTCACGTCGGCGAGTCCGCCCGATCACGCCGACGGGTCGGCGGTCCGCTCCGCGAGCCAGCCGACGACGCGGTCGTTCACCTCGGCGGACGCCTCGACGCCGACGAGGTGTCGGGCGCCCTCGACCGCGTGAAGCTCGCCGCGAGGCAGCCCGTCCGCGAGCGACTCGGCGGCGGTGATCGGACAGACGGTGTCGTCGACCCCGTGGACGACGAGCGTCGGGGTCGTCAGCTCGTAGAGCCGGTCGGAGCGGTCGAACGTCTCGACGGCCGCGCGGTGCGCCTCGTACGTCTCCCGGTCGGCGTCCTCCGCGAGCCGCCACTCGACGATCCGCGAGACCGCGTCCGCGTGCTCCGTCCGGAACCGCTCGGAGAGCAGTCCGGCGAGCGACCCCTCGATCGCCGCGGAGTCGGTGGGGTCCGCCCACACCGCGTCCGGGTTGTACGCGTCGCCGACTGGCGGCGTCCCCAGGACCGTCAGGCTCGCCGGCCGTGAAGAGGCCATCGCGTACGCGAGCGCGACCATCCCGCCGAGCCCGTAACCGACGAGGTGCGCGTTGCGGATCCCCTCCGCGGCACAGACCGCGTCGAGGTCGCTCGCGAGCGCCTCGACCGTGTACGGCCCCGGCGGCGCGTCCGACTCCCCAACCCCGCGCGTCTCCGGCGTGATCACCGTGTGCGGGCCCGCGAGCGCCGCGTGTTGCCAGCCGAACTGCCAGGCACCGAGCCCGATGTCGCCACAGCAGACGACCGCCTCGCCCGGGGCGGACCGCCCCTCGTCGACCTCGTACCGGATCGAGACGCCGTCGGTTCGTGCTCGCGGCACGGCTCCGATCTCACGCCTCCTGAAGCGTCCGCAGCACGTCCGGGGCGTCGTCGAGCGCGTCGTCGAGCGCGTCGACGTCCGGCCCACCGCCCTGCGCGAAGTCCGGCGGACCGCCGCCACCGCCGCCGACGCGTCCGGCGAGCTCGGAGACGACCTGACCCGCGTTGACGTCGACGCCCTCGGGGACGCCGACGACGACACTCGCCGACCCGCCGGCACCGCTGCCGACGACGGCGACGTTACCGTCTTCCACGTGGGCGTTCGCCGTCGCGCGGAGCTCGTCCGCGTCGCCGTTGATCCGCTGTATCACGGCCGTGAAATCGCCGATCTCGACCGTCTCGGCGTCGTCACCACCGGTGGCTCGCGCCTCCGCGAGCGACGCCTTCAGCGACTCGATCTCCTTGCCGCGGGCCTTCCACTCCTCGAAGAACCGCTCCGCCGTCTCGGGGACGTCGAGCGGGTCGACATCGAGCACCGCCGCGGCGTCGTACAACGCGTCCTCCGTCCGCTGTGTCGACTCGACGGCCGCGTCCCCAGCGGCGAACACGATCCGCTCGACGCCGTCCTGAACCGGTTCCGTCTTCAACACCTTCACCGCGCCGATGTCGCCGGTGCGGTCGACGTGAGTGCCGGCACACGCCTGGACGTCCGCGTCGCCGACGTGGATCAGGCGGATGTTCGTTCCCGGCGGGACACCTCCCTGATACAGGTCGAACCCGTGCTCGGCCTCCGCTTCGTGCCGATGGGGCCACTCCTGGCGCACCGGGACGTTCTCGCGGACGAGCTCGTTGGCGAGTCGCTCGATCGCTTTCACCTCCTCGCGAGAGATCCGCTCGTAGTGACGGATGTCAAGGCGGGAGGAGTCGAGTCCCTTCTGTGCGCCGGCTTGTCGAACGTGATCGCCGAGCACCTCTCGGGCCGCGTGCCCGATCAGGTGTGTGGCGGTGTGGTGCGCTCGCAGGCGGTCCCGTCGCTCGCCGTCGACCTGCCCGCGGACGAACTCCCCTTTTCCGGGATCCGCGTCGGTGCGATGGAGGACGATCCCGCCGACCTCCTGGACGTCTACCACGTCCACGGTCGTCTCGCCGCCCGTAAACGAGCCGCGGTCGGCCGGTTGGCCGCCGCCTTCGGGGTAGAACATCGTCTGGTCCAACACGACGTCGTACCCCTCTTCGCGCTCGAACACGTCGAGGACGACGGCCTCGAACTCCGTGCGACCCTGGTCGTCGTAGAACAGCTTCTCCGTCTCCGGGAGGTCGGCGAGGCGGTCGTCGCGCTCCGTCCCCTCGCCGCCGTCGTCCGACTCCTCGTGGCGGTCGGCGACGAGCGCGTAGAAGTCGTCGGGGACGTCCACGTCGGCCCCGCGCTCGGCGGCGATATCCGCGACCATGTCCGGCTGGATCCCGTGAGAGTCGTACAGCTCCAGCAGTTCGCCGGTCGGGATCGGCTCGCCAGTGCCGGCGTACTCGTCCGCGAGCGCCTCCACCTTCCGCGAGCCGCGTTCCAGCGTCTTGTGGTACTTCCGTTCCTCCGTGCGGACGATCTCGCGGATGGTATCGCGGTTCTCGTAGCCGAGCCGCTCGGCCTGCATATCGACGAGCTCGTCGAGGGGCGCGTCCACGCCGACCTCGTCGACGAGCCGTTTCGTCCGGCGGAGCACCATCCGCGCGAGGTACCCGGTTCCGACGTTCGAGGGGACGATCCCGTCACCGAACATGTACGCCAGCGTGCGGGAGTGGTCGGCGATCGCGTAGATGCTCTCCAACGGCTCGACGAGCTCGCGGAGGCGATCGACGTCGACGTCGAGTTTGTCAGCGATATCGCCACGAGCGGCCTCCACGTCGTCGACATCGTCGATGTCGAGCCGGCCGGAGAGCTTCGCGGCACGGTGGATCAGCTCCCGCTCCGTCTCGGTGTGCTCGATCCCGGCGTTCTCCTTGAGGAACTCGATCGCATCCGGGTAGACGGCCTCGTACACCGTCGCGGTCCCCTGGCTCATCCACGTCCATCGCTCCAGACCGTAGCCGGTGTCGACGATGTACGTGTCCATGAACGAGTACGTGTTCCCGTCTTTCATCTCGTACTCGCCGTCCGGGTCCTGTTCCATACACATGAAGACGAGCGTCGCGAGCTCCGCGCCTTTATATATAACCTCGATGGCGGGCCCGGCGTTGCCGCCGCCGACCCAGGGGTCCTCGATGTAGGTTATCTCGGAGAGATCGGCACCGAGGCTCTCGAACAGCTCGTCGCAGTACCGAACCGTCTCGTCTTTCCAGTACACCTCGCCCTCGTAGGCGTAGTCGTCTTCGGCGTCCTCGCGCGTGTTGAACGCGTGGTGTGCCATCATCTCGAACGCCATCGTGTGCCGCCCCGTCTTCCCGACGTTGTCGATGTCCTGCATCCGGATACAGGGCTGTGAGATGGTAAGGGGGTTCGCCGGTGGGGGGGTCTTACCCGAGGTGACGAGCGGCTGGAAGTCGTAGATGGAGGCCTGTGTTAACAGTACGTCGTCGCGCCACCGGTTCGCAGCGACCGGGTACGGATCGATCCGTTCGTGGCCGTTCGATTCGAAAAAGGAGAGGAACGCTTCCCGCATTTCCGACAGCGTGTACGACTCGGGGAACCCCGGGTCGTCGATGAAGCTGTAATCGGCACACGGCGGCTCCCCACACAGCTCGCGGTCGTGATCCCGGCTCCAGAAGTGGGCGCCACAGGAGTCACATTCCGTGCGGACGAACCCCTCCTCCTCGAAGTAGTCGAGACGGTACTCCGCTTCGAGATCGCTCATTACCATGTTCTGGCCCGTGTTGCTCCAAAAGGGTTCCGGGGTGCCCGCGAAGGGACGTCGCCGCGGGAACATCGGACGCGGGAACATCGGACGCGGGAACGTCGGACGCGGGAACGTCGGGCGCGGGAACGCCCGCAACCGACCGCGGGAGGAACGTTTATAACCGGAAGCGAGATACACCGTCCCATAGTGGTGCCTACGACCCCGGACGGACCGACCGTCGTCGCCCTGGGAGCGGACGGGACGCCGTCGCGGTGGCCCGGCGACGCGGCGGACACGGGGAGATCCGACGGGTCGACTGGTGCGGATCGAGGACCCGCCGATCCGGCTGCGGCCGACGCGTTCGTCGTCACCGACCGCGACGGTCTCGATCGGGTACAGGAGGTCGATCCGACACGGCCGGTCGTCGCACTCGTCGACGACCCGATCGGCTCGTTCGCGACGGACCCGACCGTCGACGCGATCGCAACCGACCCGACCGCCGTCGACGGTCACGTAGCGTGGCTGCTCGCCCGTGAGGACACGTCGATCCGTGACACCCCCTCGGAGGAACCATCGCGGATCGAGCGGCTACAGAACGAGACGGCTCGGCTCGCCACCGTCCGATCCGTCGAGGAGGCGTATCGAACGACGGCCGCGATCGCCGACGAGGTGTTCCCGGAGTACCACGTCGGCGTAGGCGTCCTCGACGACGGGTGGATCGAGCCGGTCGCCGTCTCATCGAACGTGGACCTCGACGACTGCCGGCGCGTCCGTGTCGGCCGCGGATCGGCCGGAATCGCGCTGGACCGATCGGAGTCGGTTGTCACTCCCGCACGAGAGGGGGACGGCAGACAGATCACCGTCCCCGTTGGCGACGACGCGGTGCTCCAGGTGTCGACCGGCGACGACACGGGGTTCGACGCGGGCGACAAGCGGCTCGTGGAGCTGCTCGCCTCCCACCTCGAGGAGACGCTCGAACGGCTCCGCGCCGACACGGAGCTTAGAGCGGAGCGTGACCGGCTGCTCGCCCTGTTCGAGAACGTCCCGGACCCGGCGGTGGCCTACGATTTCACCGATGGCGGCCCCCGGTTCCGCCGGGTCAACCCCGCCTTCGAGGAGACGTTCGGCTACGACGAGGAGACGGTCGTCGGGGAACCGATCGACGAGTACATCGTCCCCGAAACCGAGTCGGAGCGGTCGGAGGCGGACGAGCTCAACGCGAAGCTCCGTCGCGGGGAGAACGTCAGACGGGAGGTGACGCGCCGAACCGCCGACGGCGAGCGCCACTTCATCCTCCACGTCATCCCGATCCACCTCGACGCGGAGAACGTCGCCGGCTACGCCATCTATACCGACGTCACTGAGCGACGCGAGCGCGAGGCGACCCTCCGTCGGCAGAACGAGCGGCTCGAGGAGTTCTCGTCCATCGTCTCGCACGACCTCCGGAACCCGCTTTCGGTCGCCGAGGGGTACGTCGACCTAGCACGCGACACCGGGGACCCGGATCACCTCGACCACGCCGCCGATGCGCTGACCCGGATGGACCGGCTCGTCGGGGACCTACTCTCGCTGGCCCGGAAGGGTGAGGTCGTCGGCGAAGTCGAGCCGATCTCGATCGCGTCGGTGGCGCGTGACGCATGGAGGAGCGTCGACACCGGCGATGCGGCACTCGACGTCGAGGCCGATGTCCGGCTCGACGCGGACGCGACACGAACCCGGGAACTGCTCGAGAACCTGTTTCGGAACAGCGTGGAACACGGTTCCACGAGCAACCGGACACAGTCCGGTGACAGCGTGGAACACGGCTCGACTGGTAGTCGGGCGGGGTCCGGTGACGGCGCGGGAGACGGCTCGCCGGACGGTGCCGAACGGTCCGATCCGACGGTTACCGTACGTATTGGGTCGCTGGGCAGCGGTGAAGGGGCAGAAGACCTCGGGTTCTACGTCGAAGACGACGGTCACGGGTTCACGGAGGATCCCGACCACGTCTTCGAAACGGGGTACACCACCGACGAGGACGGGACCGGACTCGGGCTGGCGATCGTCCGTCGGATCGCGGAGGCACACGGCTGGGAGCCCCGCGCAACGACCGGCGAGGGCGGCGGTGCCCGGTTCGAGTTCCGGGCCGGGTGATCGACCGGCGGCCCGACGGGAGTCGAAACGACCTTACCGCGTCCGCTCGCGGTTCCGATATGGTCGAGAACGTCGTCTATCCCGCGTACTTCGACGCCGACCGCTCACGGTCGGAGGGGCGTCGCGTCCCGATGGACCTCGCGGTCGAGGAGCCGACGGTGGACGAGATCGCGAAGGCGGTACAGCAGGTCGGCTACGACGCGGTGATCGAACGCGAGAAGACGTACTCCCGGGAGTACGAACCCCGCGGCGCGGTCGTCGTGACGGGAACCGAGGACACCAGCAAGAACGACCTCGTGCAGGCCGTCGCCGCCTACATCGGGATCCTTCGCGAGTGACGATGCGCCGCGTCGGAACCGTCGTCCGAACCGCCGGCGGGCTCGCGATCGCCCGGGGGAGTGTCGGCGAGGACCCGCCCGATATCGGCGCGGGAGTCGTCGACGAGTCGCTCTCGCGGGTCGGCCGCGTCGTCGACGTGTTCGGCCCCGTCGATCACCCGTACGTCGCCGTCACGCCGGCGAGCGGCGTCTCCCTCCCGGCACTCGTCGGTGGCCCCCTCTACGCCAGATAACGCCTACCCCTCCACTTCCGGTCCGACGACCTCGAAGTCCGCGAGCGTCTTCGTCGATCTGACGAGTCGCTCGCAGACGACGAACTTCTCGACACGATCCAGCTGCTCCCAGTCGATCTCCGCCGGTGGGGACGCCTCGAACGACTCGTACTGCTGATACACGTCTTCGTTGACGAACCGCTCGAACGAGCCACAGTTCGGGCACGTCACCGAGAGATGTGCGGCGTTGAACGAGCGGGTGAGCGTGTGTTCGAGACAGCTCAGACAGCGGTACTGCCGACTGCTCATGGCATCCGTACGCGACGCGCCGGGTAATACCTGTGGACGGCGGCAGGGAAGCGATCCGACGGGGGAAGAACGCCGTGAACGGGGGAAGTCCCCGCAGCACGCGTCGTCCGCGGCTAGAACAGCGCGGAGGCCGCGGCCTCGGCCGTCTCGACGACGGGCCCGAAGCCGGGCAACAACAGGACGGTCGCTACGGCGGCGAAGACGACCGCGGCATACAGCGCCGTTGGCCGGCTGTCGACCGCGTCGAGCGCGCTCGACGACGCGGGATCGTCGAGGAACATCGCCTTGACCACGCGACTGTAGTAGTACAGCGAGATCACGCTGTTGATCGCGCCGAGCGCCGCGAGCCAGACGAACCCGTTGTCGATCGCTCCCATGAACAGGAAGTACTTCGAGAAGAACCCGGCGAACGGCGGGAGCCCCGCGAGCGAGAACATGAACACGGCCATCGCGGTACATGCGATCGGCGCGCGGCGAGCGAGTCCCGCGTAGTCCTCGAACGTCCGGCCGACGCCCCAGCGCTCCGCCATCGCGACGAACAGGAACGCACCGGTGTTCATGAACCCGTACACGAGCAGGTGGGCCATCGCCGCGCCCATCACGGCGCTGTTACCGGCAGCGCTCCCGGAGAGCGCGCCGAGCCCGATGAGCGCGTAGCCGGCGTGGCCGATCGAGGAGTACGCCAACATCCGCTTGACGTTCTCCTGGACGGCCGCCGCGAAGTTCCCGATCGTCATCGTCACCGCGGCCAGCACGCCGAACGCGAGCACCCAGTTGACGTCGGCCACCAGTGACGCGCCGATGGGGAACGCTTCGGTGAACACGCGGAACGCGACCACGAATCCGGCGGCCTTCGATGCCGACGAGAGGAACGCGCTCACCGGTGCGGGCGCGCCTTCGTACGCCTCGGGTGCCCAGAAGTGGAACGGCACCGACGCGGTCTTGAACGCGACGCCGCCGATGATCATCGCGATCCCGATACCGGCAACGCCGGCGAGCCCGTCGAGCGTCGCGATCTCGGCGGCCACGTCCGCGAAGATCAGCGAGCCGGTCGCGGCGTACACCAGGGAGATACCGAAGACGAAGACCGCCGACGACAGCGCGCCGACGAGGAAGTACTTCAGCCCCGCCTCGACGCTGCCGCGGTTCTTCTTGAGGTACGCGACCAGCGCGTACGACGGGAGCGACACCATCTCGAGGGCGACGAACACGACCGCGAGCGAGTTCGCGACCGCCAGCAGCGACATCCCCGTCGCCGCGAAGACGGTGAGCGAGTAGAACGCCGCCGGACTGTCGTGGCCGTCGAAGTAGTCGTGGGCGGCGACGACGACCAGCGCCGTCACGGACGCGAAGATCGCCGTGAAGAACAGGGCCATCGTGTCGACCTTGATCGCGTCCGCGAGCAGGTAGATCGCGCCGCCGGTGCTCGCGTCGCCGGTCCCCGCACCGACGAACCAGACCGTCACGGCGAGCGCGGCGAGCGCGCCGAGCGTGCTCACGACCGCCGAGGCCGTGTTCGACCGCGTGTTCGGACGGACCGTGTCGACCAACAACAGCGCCAGTCCGGTAACGCCGAGGATCAGGGTCGGCGCGAGCGCGAACCAGAGCGGCGTGTGACTAGACATCGACGCTCACCCCCTCGACGACCGGGACGGCAGCATCACGGATCATCTCGAAGAACAGGTCGGGGGCGACGCCGAGCACGATGATCGCCGCGAGGAGCACCGCGAGCGGCGCGACGTCGTGGACCGGCGCACGCCCGACCTCGTAGTCGGTTTCGAGCCGGAACGGCCCGAACAGCGTCTTCTGCATCGCCGCAAGCAGGTAGCCCGCGACGATCACGATGCCGAACATCGCCAGCGCCGTGAACAGCGGCGCGTACGGGAGCGACGGCGCACCGAACGCGCCGACGAAGATGAAGAACTCTCCGGCGAATCCGGCCATCAGCGGCAGTCCCATGTAGCCGAACGCGCCGGCGACGAGGATGCCGACGGTGATCGGCATCCGGTCCGCCATCCCGGCCATATCGCCGACCATCCGGGTGTGTGTCGCGTTGTAGATGACGCCGACCGCCATGAACATCAGCCCCGAGATGAGGCCGTGTGCGACCATCTGGAACGTCGCGCCGCCGACGCCGTACTCGGTGAACACGACGAGCCCGAGGATGACGTACCCCATCGACGAGACGGAGGAGTACGCGACGATACGCTTGAGGTCCTTCTGTGCCAACGCGAGCATTGCGCCGTAGATAACGCTGATCACGGCGATCGCCGCGATCGGGATCGCGAGTGCGGACGCCTGCTCCGGCAGCATCGTAAAGTTGAACCGCAACAGCGCGTATGTCCCCATCTTCAGGAGGACGCCGGCCAGCAGCACGGAGACCGGTGTTGGTGCCTCGACGTGGGCGTCAGGCAGCCACGTGTGTACCGGGACGATCGGGACCTTCACCGCGAAGCCGGCGAACATCGCGAGGAACGCGACCATCGCGAGCGTCCCCGGCGCGATCCCGAACCATGTCCCCAGTTCCCCGGCCGCGATCGCCTGGGTGATCTCCGGGAGCCCGAAGGAGCTCACCCCGTCCCCGAGCGCGAACACGAGCGACATGAAGCCGATGAACATCACCAGCGACGCCGCGTTCGTGTACACGAAGAACTTGATCGCGGCGTACTTCCGGCGCGGGCCGCCCCACACGCCGATGAGGAAGTACATCGGCACGAGCACCGCCTCCCAGAAGACGAACCAGAGGAAGAAGTCCAGCGCAGTGAACACGCCGAGGAGGTTCGCCTCCATGAACAGCATGAGCCCGTAAAACTGGCTCTGTCGGCTGTCGATCGGGGTCCACGCGCTGACGATCGCTAGCGGCACGAGGAACGTCGTGAGCACGACGAGCGGTAGGCTGATACCGTCCAGCCCGACGAACCACGAGACCGAGCGGCCGCCGACCTCGAGCCATTCGATCCGCGACTCGAACGCGATGGTGCCGCCCGTGAGCGCGTTGCCACCGGCGTCGAACGCCGACCAGAGGTAGAGGCTTCCGACGAACGGAACGATACTGAGCCCGAACGCGAGCCGACCAGCCCACTCGTCGGGTGCGACCAACACGGCGAGCGCGGCGACGAACGTGAATCCGATGAGCGCTTCGAGTATCACAGGAACCACCCCCCACTAACCCCGAGAGCGACAAGCAACGCGAGCAGCCCGAGCGTCAGCATCGCGGCGTAGTGCGTGACGACGCCGGTCTGTATCCGGCGAACGCGCTGGCCGGCCGCGAGCGCGACAGACGAGACGCCGTTGACGACGCCGTCGATGATCCCCTGATCGAAGGTGTCCGCGCCGCCCGCGGTGTCTTCCGTCCGATACGCGAGCCATACCTGCAGTTCGTCGAGGTAGTAGTTGTTGTACAGCACGTCTTTGACACCGCCGAGCGTTGCCGTGTGTTCCGTCGGCGATGCGACGTTGTACAGCCGCCACGCCACGAGCACGCCGGCCACGGCGAGACCGAGCGAGAGTCCGGCGGCGACGAGCAACGTCAGCTCCTCGCTCAGCCCGGCGAGCGTTTCGGCCTCGTAGCCGCCGTACGTCGCGAGCAGATCGTTGTACGCCGAGTAGCCGACGCCGTCGATGCCGCCGAACTCGTTGTCGAGCCATTGCGTGAGGAAGTCGATCCCGCCGAGGCCGAGCAGCTTCTGAACCGGCACCATGTTGACGAAGCCGGCGACGACCGCCAACGAGCCGAGCACCGTGAGCGGCCCCTTCACGTTCCAGCGGACGGGTTCGGGGTCACGGGCCAGATCGGTCCGCGGCTCGCCGTGGAACGTCAGGAACACCATCCGGAAGGTGTAGAAGGCGGTGATCGGTACCGCGAGCAGCCCCATTATCCAACCGCCGAGCAGCAGCGGATCGTTGAGGCCGTGGATGAACGCCTCGTAGAGGATCTCGTCTTTCGACCAGAAGCCGGCGAACGGGAAGATCCCCGCCAGGGCGAGCGACCCGGCGAGGAACGTCCAGTAGGTGACGGGCATCCGGTCTTTTAGTCCGCCCATGTCCCACATGTTCTCGTTGTGGTGCATCGCGATGATCACCGAGCCGGCACCGAGGAACAGCAGCGCCTTGAAGAAGGCGTGAGTCATCAGGTGGAACGTCGCAGCGACGTACGAGCCCGCGCCGAGCGCGAGCATCATGTACCCGTACTGTGAGATAGTCGAGTACGCGAGCACCTGCTTCAGTTCGTCTTTCACGACGCCCATCGTCGCCGCGAACAACGCGGTGAACCCACCGACGAACGCGATGACGGCGAGCGTCGTCGGAGTGAGCGCGTAGAAGCCGAACATCCGCGCGACGAGGTAGACGCCAGCCGCGACCATCGTCGCCGCGTGGATGAGCGCGGAGACCGGCGTCGGACCCTCCATCGCGTCGGGCAGCCAAGTGTGCAGCGGGAACTGTGCGGACTTCCCGACGACCCCGCCGAGCACGAGCAGCCCGATTATCGTGAACCACGTGCCGAGTTCGAGTCCGCCCGGCACCCACGCGACTTCGCCAGCGCCGGTGAGCGCCTGTTCGGCGAGGACGGGGAACGACCCCTCGCCCGCGAACTGGGCAGTTCCGAACGTCGCCAGCACCGCGACGACGCCGACGAGGAAGAAGTAGTCGCCGAACCGGGTGACCAAGAAGGCCTTCTTCGCCGCCGACGGCGGCCCCGCTTCGCGGAAGTGGAACCCGATGAGGAGGTACGAACAGAGGCCGACGAGCTCGAAGAACATGAACGCCATCAGCAGGTTATCGGCGACGACGAACCCGAGCATCGAGGCCGTAAAGAGGCCGAGTCCGGCGTAGTAGCGGGGGAGACCCGTCTCGCCCTCGTCGTTCATATAACCGAGGGAGAACACGTGAACGAGGAGCGCGACGAGCGTCACGATGACGAGCATAAGCGCCGACAGCGGGTCGATCAGCAGGCCGAAGGTGAGTTCGATGTCGGTCGGTCCGACACCACCCTCGCCCGCCCACGTGTAGATCGTTTCGTTGTACGCCCGGCCGCCGGCGACGGTCGCGAGCACCCACAGCGACAGCAGGAACGAGCCCGCGGTCGCCGCGATGCCGCCGAACGCGCCACCTTTCGGAAGATACCTGCCGGCCCCGAGGGCGACAAGGAACGAGAAGAACGGGAGCAGGACGATGGCCGGAACGTACGCGAACGCGTCCACCATCTTACCACCTCATCTCCGTTGGAACCGTGACGTCCGTGTCCCCGAAGTTGCGGTACAACACCAGAATGATGCCGATCCCGATGGCGACCTCCGCGGCAGCCAGCGCGATGACAAACAGCGCGAACACTTGCCCGGTGAGGTCACCGTAGTACAGCGCGAACGCGACGAAGTTGATGTTCGCCGCGTTCATCATGAGCTCGACGCTCATCAGGAAATACAGCGCGTCACGCCGCGTGAGCACGCCAAATAGCCCGATACAGAACACGCCAGCGGCGAGCAGCAGGTACCACTCCGGCGGCACCATTACCGCTCACCCCCGTCGGTGAACGCCCCGCCAACCGCGGCGACGATGGAGCCGTCCTCCTCGCGTTTCGCGAGGTAGATCGCCCCGTCGACCGCGACATCGAGCGCGACCGCGACGATCAGGAACGCCGCGAGGAACCCTTCCGAGGGAATCGTCGACACCTCGTAGCCGGTGAGGTTGAACAGGGCGTACCCGATGTTGTGGATGACGGACTCGCCCTCGAACGTCGCGAACTCCCCGAACTCGGCCCCGAGGAACGTCGCGGCCATCACGCCGAACAGGAGGGCGACGGCCGCCGCAGGAAGGACCCGACTCCCGCCGGTGTCCTCGGTCATCCGCTACTCACCTCCAGGTCGTCCGTGTCGTCCGATCGCGTGAGCATCACGGCGAACGTGACGAGTATCAGAACCCCGCCTACGTAGACGAGGATCTGCATGGCGGCGATGAACTCCGCCTGTAACATCACGTAGTGCACCGCGACGCTCGTCAGGGCACCACCCAGAAGCAGCGCGGCGTGGAACACGTCGCGCGCCAGGACAACCCCCAGGCTGAACGCCAACGTGACCGCGGCGAACAGCGCGAACGCGATGGTAGTATAAACCATTGTATCTGTCTCCTATGAGAATCCCTTTGAAGATTTCGAGACGCGCCCGCTACTGGTAGTCGACCTCGCCGTCACCCTCCCCGATCCACGCGCCACGATCGGGGTTTCGGGATTCGAGCGGGTCGATACCCTTGTACCACGGGACGTTCTTGAGCTGTTCTTTGTTGTAGACGAAGTCGTCCTTCGTGTCCGCGGTGAACTCGAAGTTCTGTGTCAACAGGATCGCGTCGACGGGACACACCTCCTCACACAGCCGGCAGTAGATGCATTGCCCGATGTGGAGGTTGTACTGCTCCCCGTTTCGTTTGTCGTCCTGTACGATCTGGATCGTGTCGTTCGGACAGACGTTCTCGCACTGTCGACACCAGATACACCGCTCCTGACTGAACTTGTGGACGCCACGGAAGCGCGGGCTCACGTCGGGCGCGTCCTCGGGGTACTCCACCGTGAACGTCTTCCCGTCGAGCGCGTGCTTCATGGTCGTCGCCATTGATTTCATTAATCCGATCATACGATCACCCCCACGATAACGGCCGTGAGAACCAGGTTCGCGAACGACAACACCAGCATGCCTTTCCACCCGATCTCGATCAGCTGGTCGATCCGGACACGCGGGAACGCCGCGCGGGCCCACTGTGTGAACAGGAAGAAGCCCCAGATCTTCACCACGAACCAGAGGAAGCCGATGCTCTCCGGTCCGGGGCCGGACGCCCCGCCGAGGAACGTCACGGCGAGGATCGCCCCGCCGAGGAAGATGTGGACGAACTCCCCGAGGTAGAACAACACGAAGTACGCCGAGGAGTACTCCGTCTGGTACCCGCCGACGATCTCCGTCGGCGCTTCGGGTATGTCGAACGGGTTCCGGCCGATCTCGGCCATGTTCGCCGTGAGGAACAGCACGAAGGCGAACGGGTTCACGAGCGCGTACCACGTCGGGATGTCGAACCCGGCGATCGTGAACAGCACGTCCTGTTGAGCCTCGACGATGCCGCTCATCTGGAGTGTCCCCGCGAAGATCACGACCGACATCGCCGTGACGATAAGCGGGATCTCGTACGCGAGGTTCTGTGCGACGGCGCGTAGCCCGCCGAGCATCGAGTACTTGTTGTTCGACGCGTATCCGGCCATCACCAGCGAAACCGAGGCGATGGAAGCGAACGCGAACACCAGCGCCAACCCGACTTCGGGGTCGGCGAGCTGGAGGTTCACCGGGCCGAGATGTCCCATCGGGATCACGGCGAACCCGAGCAGCGCCGACGCCGGCAGCAGTATCGGCGCGATGTCCCACGTCGGGCGGTCGACACCCTCGGGGATGATGAGCTCCTTCGCGAGCAGCTGGACCGCCGCCGCCGGGATGATCAGGAGCCCGAACGGTCCGATCCGGTCGACCGCGATCCGGTCGGTGAACGCCGCGGTGATCTTCCGTTTGGCCCATGGACCGGCGACCCCGGTGAACGCGAGCACGATATTGCCGACGACCGCCGCGGCGATGAGTGCGCCGACGACTTGGCCGGCCACGCCGGGTAACCCGAGCGTCTCCGCGATGAACTCGGGGAACAGCTGTGCGGGCGCGACCCCCATCAGCGGTCCACCTCCCCGAGCACGATGTCGAGGCTCCCCAGCGCGGCGATCACGTCGGGGATGTACTCCCCGTTCGCCATCTCCGGGAGCGTCTGGAGGTTCGAGAAGCATGGCGAGCGGATCTTGAACCGGGCCGGCGTGTCCGTCCCGTCCGCCCGGATGTAGATGCCGAGCTCGCCTTTCGCGCCCTCGACGGCGCGGTAGATCTCGGCGTCGTCGTCCGGTTTCAGCGTCCGGGGGACGTTGGCCTGGATGTTCCGTTCGTCTTCCGGCCAGTCCTCCAGCAGGTCGACGCACTGCTCGATGATCTTCGCGGACTCCTCGACCTCCTGCATCCGGACGAGCAGCCGGCTGTAGTTGTCACAGCCGTCCTCGGTGATCACGTCCCAGTCGAGCTCGTCGTAGTAGCCGTACGGGTCGTCACGCCGAAGGTCGTAGTCGACGCCGGAGCCGCGGGCGACCGGCCCGGTCGCGCCGTAGTTCTTCGCGACTTCGGGCGGGAGGATCCCCGTGTCGATCGTCCGCATCTGGAAGATCTCGTTCGAGGTGATGAGGTTGTGGTACTCCTCTATCGAGCCGGGCAGCTGATCGAGGAAGTCCCGCGTCTTCGAGAAGAACTCCTCGCGTGGCTCCGGGAGGTCCCACACGACGCCGCCGAGCCGGAAGTAGTTGAACATCAGCCGCTGGCCCGTCAGGTCCTCGAGGAGGTCCTGGACGCGCTCCCGGTCGTTGATCGCGTACATGAACGTCGCCGTGAAGTCGCCGTTCACGTCGAGCGCGAACGTCGCCAGCGCGAGCATGTGTGCGGCGATCCGACACATCTCTGCGCCCATGGTGCGGATGACCTGTGCGTACTCCGGCACGTCGATGTCCGCGAGGTCCTCAGCCGTGCGCGCGTACGCCCACTCGTTGAGCAGCCCCGCCGAGATGTAGTCCCAGCGGTCGGGGTACGGCATGATCTGGTG
Source organism: Halorubrum tibetense (assembly GCF_055396225.1). NCBI lineage: Archaea > Methanobacteriati > Methanobacteriota > Halobacteria > Halobacteriales > Haloferacaceae > Halorubrum > Halorubrum tibetense. The sequence continues at coordinate 2,026,176 of NZ_AP043742.1, read as the reverse complement.
GCGGTACGTTCCCTTCTGGGCCATCTGCTCCTCACAGCGATGGAGGTAGCCGATGTCGGACTCGACGTCGACCACCTGCTCGCCGTCGAGGACGGTTTTGAGGTGGAGTACGCCGTGTGTCGCCGGGTGGTGCGGACCGATGTTGAGGAACATCGTGTCCGACTCGTCGTCCTTGTGGTGCTGCTGGATCGGGTTGACGTGATCCGGCAGCGAAGCGATCTGCGGTTGGTTCTGGTCGTAGTCCATCGACAGCGGGTGCCCCTGCCACGTCTCGGGCAGGAGGATCCGCCGGAGATCGGGGTGGCCGTCGTACTCGATTCCGATGAGATCGTACGCCTCCCGCTCGTGCCAGTCCGCGGTGCGGAAGACCGGTTCGGCGGATTCCGAGACCGGGTCGTCCTTGTCCGCGGGGACGACGATGCTGACCTCCTGGGTCGGGTCGTCGTACTTCTTCAGGTGGTAGATCGACTCGTATCGGTTCTCGTACTCCTGTGCAGAGACGACCGATAAGTGGTCGTAGCCGGCCTGCTCTTTCAGGATCGAGAGCGTCTCCTGAACCGTGTCCGGCCGGATGACGAAGGCGGGCGCGTTCAGGTGGTCGTCGCGACCGACGACGAGGTCGCCGAGCAACGCTGCCAGCTCGTCGGGGTCGTGTTCGACGACCGCGTCCGTGTCGGGTGTGTCTGGTGCTTCGAGGCTCATGGAGAATCGGCGAAGTTGTACCGCATGACCAGTTCGTCCTCATCGATCCGGTCGGCGAGCGTCTCGACGAGCTCGTCCTTTTCGAGGTCGGAGAACTGCTCCAGCTCGTAGGGTTTGACGGTCACGGGCGCGGCCTCGCCGTTGGCGACGCGCTCCTGGAGCTTGACGACCCCGTACACGAGCGCTTCGGGACGGGGCGGGCAGCCGGGGACGTGGATGTCGATCGGAATGACCTCCTCCGCCCCCTTGATCACGTTGTACCCCTCCTGGAACGGGCCGCCGGAGATGGTACACGAGCCCATGCCGACGACGAACTTCGGCTCGGGCATCTGGTCGTAGACGCGCTTCATCCGCGGCGCGAACTTCGAGACGATCGTCCCGGGGACGATCATCACGTCGGCCTGTCGCGGCGAGGCGCGGGGGACCCCGCTGCCGAACCGGTCGAGGTCGTGTTTCACCGCGTAGGTGTGCATCATCTCGATGCTACAGCAGGCGATACCGAACTGGAGCATGAACATCGAGGAGCCGCGACACCAGTTCAGGAACTTGTCGAACTTGGTGAGGATGAACGGCGAGGAGCCGAACGCCTCCCGGAGCCGGGAGTTGAACCGGTCTCCTTGCCCGGTCATCCGGGCGTCTCGGGTTTCGGTTACGACTCGCGATTCGTCGGTGATGAAGGGTTGATCGCTGCTCATGTGTTCAGATCACGCTCCGTCTTTCGTTGCGTTGCGCGGGGGCTGCGGGTCCATTTGACCGCGCCCGTCCGCCACGCCCAGACGAGTCCGATCGCGAGGATTCCGACGAACGCGAGCATCGGCCACAGCAGCTCGAACATCGGAACGCCGCCCTCGAGGGCGGGTCGGTAGATCGCGACCCACGGGAACAACAGCACGGTCTCGATGTCGAACACGACGAACAACAGCGCGACCATGTAGTACTGAATGTTGAACCGGATCCGCGTCGTGCCCGTCGGGGTCTCGCCGGACTCGTAGGTGGTACTTTTGCCGGTCTCAGGCACGCTCGGACGGAGTAACGCCGACACGGTCATCATCCCTATCGGGATGAGCAGGCCGACGGCCGCCAAGGCGCCGATCGCTATCCAATCGCTCATATAGGTCTCCGTAACGTGCTGGGGTTTGAACCGCCCCCTCATAAGCGTTGAGTCTTCACCGCACCGGAGACACGCCGGCTGAAACGCCCGTGCTCGGCATATTCGGACGGGAGGGGAAGAAACGAGCAGCGCCTACTCGTCGTCCCGCTCGCGGAACCCGTCGATCCCGAGGTCGTGGAGCGCCGCGGAGACGTCGGCAACACCGCCTTTGAGGGCTTCGTGGTACGACACCAACCGCTCCGCGATAGTATCGTGTTCGCGCGCGAGCACCTGCGCGGCCGAGAGCCCGGCGTTGAACGACTTGCCGGCGTCGACGGCGACGATGGGAGCACCCGTCGGCATCCCGATGACGGAGTCGACGGACTTCTCCTGGACCGGTACCCCGATCACCGGGATCGGGTAGGCGATAGACGCGGTCATGTTCGGGAGGTCCGCGGATTTGCCGCCCGCGCCCGCGATGATGACGTCCAACCCGCGGGCCGCGGCGGTCTCGCCGTAGGCGTACATGAGCTCCGGAGTCCGGTGGGCAGAGACGACGTAGCTCTCGAAGGTGAACCGGGCGTCCGGCGGGTCGGCGAAATCGGTCTGTTCCGCGAAGCCGAGCTCGCGGAGCGCGTCGTACGCGCCTTCCATCGTCGGGAGATCCGAGTCCGAGCCCATGATGATCCCGACGTCGGGGGTCGTCGCCGGGTCGGCGTCCGCCGCCGCCTCCGATTCGAGCCGCTCGATCAGATCCGCGACCGTGGTCATATCGTCGGGAACGGCCGGCCTCTTATAAGTCGTTGCGGCTCCGGGGCGCAGTGGCCCGTCTTCGCGATCAAACGGCCACCGATCCGTTCACCACACGTGCTTGTTGGGTGACATCGGGAGTGGGTATGGCAAAACGGCTATGGCGAGATAGTATATAACTGCCCGAGAGTGATGCGACGATTGCTTGTACATAAGCAAGGCGGTGGCGCGCCCCGGTTCGCGCCTTTATAAGGCGCGAACCGCGAGGGACCTTCGGTCCCTCTGGCAGCCGGCGCGTAGCGCCGGCGACGACGGGGCGAGGTTGGGGAGGTGTGAGGTGTGGTCGCCGTGCGGGGTGAGACTCAAAGGGGCAGCCGCGAGGGCGAAGCCCGCCGCAGTAAGCACCGCAGCGAGGGAGCGATAGCGACTGAGCGAGGCGCACAACGAGGCGCTCGAGCCGTCGCGGCTGGGGCTTTGAAGGTTTTACCGCGCCAGCAACGAGTTATAACCGAGCGGCTGGGGCTTTGGACGTGTTCATCACGACAGCAACCCCTTATAAATATCCGCCAGCAACACCACTTCTTCCCTGATAAACAACCGATCGTCCATACTGCGATACCCACGCCCGACATCGTTCAACGAACACTCCGTGCTCAGACGGGGCCGGTCGCTTATAAACTGCGTATGAATGGACGGACGGCCGAGTTGGCCCGGCGTTCCGGAACGGGGTATCCCGGTTGCCTCCTCCACCCCGCGACCCGACGAGCGACGGACGTCCGGCGGTGGGCTGCTCGCTTCCGCGCCTGACCCGTTGTCGCCGACGAACCACGACGGACCGCTCCTGCGAGCGGGCGCCGTGGACCGCTGTCCCCGGCGGACGAGGCTTCCACGTTGGCTCTCGGGGCCCGTGCCGGTCTGACCGGACGCGCCCGGTGTTCGGTCCCCGCTAAAGACTACCTCACGGGTTGCGAGCGGGGCCTAACCGCCCGACCTAGTCCAGTTTACACTACACGGGTACCCCATAAGGGCCTTTCGTTCGCCGGACACGACACGTGCTCGTCGCCGGCGGTGGCGGTGGCTGTACGGTGGCGGTGGCTGTATGGTGGCGGTGGCGACGACCGACGACCGACGACCGGTTCAGCCGAGCAGGTCGCGGGCGTACATCCCGGCGAGCGCCGGGAGCGGGAGCGTCGTCGCGATCACCGCGGGGGCGTGGTACTCCAGCCAGCCGTACTCCGCGAACATCGTCGTCGGTTCGATAGAGAAATACCACAACACCGCGAGTAGCGGCGTCGCGACCGCGAGCACGACGAGGACTCCCGTGAGGGTCCCCGGATCGACGTTCCCCCGCTCGACGGAGGCGAACACCACGGCGGTCACCAGTGCGAACAGGGCGATCCCCCACGCGCCGACCGGGCCGGCGGCGTAGTACCCGGCGATCTGCGTCCCGAACCCGGAGACGACCGCGTACGGGGCGAGGAGGATCAACACGCTGAGAACGCTGATAGCGACTCCCGCCTGCCGCGAGCGATCACGGACGTTCATACCGGGAGATCACGCGGGAACGCGGTAAAAGGCGCGGATCGCCGTCGAGAGACGCGTCGCCGCAGAGTGACGAGCCGTCGTCGAGAAGCGAGTCGTCGGCGAGAGACGCGAGTCGATCGCCGACCTACTGAGCCCGCACCGTTTTACCCGGCGGGCGCGGATCGACTGGTATGTCACTCGACGTCGAGACCCCCGACCCGCCCGAGCTCGCGGCGGTCGATCCGAACGAGTACGACGACGCCGAGGTCAGTGGCGGCGACTACCGGCGCGACGAGCTGTCGGCGTTCCTCCGCGAGGGCGCGTGGGAGGAGGCGTTCTCCCAGTGGGCCAGAAACAGCGACCTCGACGCCGAGGAGTGGACGATCGTCGAGGACCTCGAGCTCGTCTCGCGCTTCGACTTCTTCTGGGACGATTTCGCCGACCGCGTCGGCTATCACGCGCCCGGGCTTCCTGAAGACTGGAAACAGCGCGATCTCCATCCGGATTTGGACTCGTGGGGGACCGTCTCGGGGATCAACGCCGGACTCACGGAGCTCGGTCAGATCGCCTGTGAGGTGTTGAAAGACGAGTACATCGACTGGGAAGCGGAGTACGAAGCGCCGGACGACCTCCCGAACTTCGACGAGTGACCCCCGGACACCGGTTCTCGCTCTCAGTGCTCCCAGCGGATCCCGTCTCCTGATCAGCCGGTCACGTCTCGTCGCCCTCGTTCGGATCCGTCGGTTCGAAGTCGACCCGCACGATCTCGTCGATCGTTCCCGCGAACCCACCAGTGTCGACCTCCTCGTAGCCGGAGCCAGGGTCCTCGGTGACGATCCGGTACTCGACGTCGGCGCGGAGTTCCTGTTCCGGATCGACGAACAGCAGCGATTCACACCGGCCCCGATCGCCACCCCACGTCGGCAACGTGACCGGAACCGCGTCCGGCTCCGCGCGAATGACGTGTCCTGGCAGCGACCGACCCCCGGCGACCTCGTCGTCCTCGTCTTCCGACGGGAGCGTTATCTCGCCGGGACCGGCGAACCCGGCGTTCTCGACCTCCGAGGGAGCGGTGGCGTAGAGTGCCTCGTCCCAGCAGTCGACGTCGTCATACGGTCCTAAGCCCATGATCCGCCGGTAGGACTTCTTCGCGATATATCCAGTCCCGGCCTTCGGCGGAGCGTCGGGCTCCTCGCCGAGGCCGCCCTCGCACCTGCCTTCGCCGTCCTCGATCCGCTCGACCGACCAGGGGAGGAACGCCACGTCGTCGCTGACTCGCTGGCCCTGCTGGCTCGCGGTGAGCTCGTTCTCGTGGACGGGGCCGGACTCGTGACCCCACCAGTTACACGTCGCCTCGACGGTGGTCGTGACCTCGTCCGCACGGGTGTGTAAGACCCCGTACTCCTCGTTGTCCTCGATGTTGCTGTATCGAAGGATCGTTTCGTAGGGGTCCAAGCCCCCGGGTACCCAATAGCCGATGCGATTCCCCGACAGCGTACACTCACGGACGTCGAGGGAGCCGTTGGGCTGTTCGATGCCGGCACCGTCACAGTCCTCGATCACGCAGTCGCGTATCGGCATCGGCTCGTCGTAGATCCCGCGGTCGCCGTAGTTGGTCTCCAGTCCGGCCCCCTCGCTCCCGCTGACGAGCGTCCCCTCGATCGTCGATTCCGGTCGCGGCACGAAGGTGACCGGACCGCCGTTGTCGATGACGCGGCAGTCCTCCAGGCCGAAGATCGCGCTACTACCCGCCCGGACCGGACGGGATCCGTTCTGCCGGATGTCGCAGTCTCGCATGAGAACGTCCCTGGAGTAGTCGGAGATACTGACACCCCGCCCGTCGTTCTGCCGGATGTCGCAGTCTCGCATGAGAACGTCCGAGGAGGCACTGATGACAACGACGCCGGAGCCGTTCTGTCGGACCGTCGTTGAAGCAAGCGTCACGTTACTGGTTAAGTTAACCCTGATACCGAGCCCGAAGTTCCGTACCGTGAGGTTCCGAACCGTACTCCCGGACCATTCGATATCCAGCCCGGTTCCGGTTCCGTCGCCCTCGATCGTGTGCCCGTTGCCGTCGAGCGTCACGTCGGAGGTGGTGATCTCCAAACAGTCGCCCTCGGCGGACAGGTCGTCGCCGAGGACGTACTCGCCGGGCTCGTCGATCTCCCGACACTCCGTGATCGTGGTCGGGCCTTCCTGGGCTGTCGTCCATCCGATGGTAGAGAGCCCGAGAAAACTCACGGAACCGATAGCACCGGCTCGGAGTGCATCCCGACGCGATCTGTTCGTCGGTTTGTTGTCACGATGTGTCATATCACGGATGGACCTCTCGGTGAAGGGCACGTTGTTATAACTGGTACAATCAAAATATCGAGAGATTATTTCATAAGTATAGGTATTTAGTTGCCTCATCCCGAAGAACGAACAGTTCTGGCCGATCGTACGGACGCTGTAGACCGGTCGGGAGTCCCGAGCGTGATCGCATGGAGTGAGGATACGGACTACTCTCGTGTAGGCGATCGCCCCAGCCGGGGGGTTTCACCGCGATACGCGGGTCACGACCACGTGTACACGTTCGAGCGGCTCCGTGATCTATCGATTCCCCCGCCAACCTGTGTCACAGCGGCACGCGACTCCGTCGTATTCAAATATCCGCGCCCAGACCGATCCGTATGGACGACATCGACGACCAGTACACCCCCGCGGACGTCGAGTCCGGGGTCGAGACGTACTGGGACGAACACGACGCCTACGAGTCGGCCACGGAGGCGCACGCCGACGACCCGCCCTTCTTTTTCGTCGACGGGCCGCCGTACACCTCCGGGCAGATGCACCTCGGGACCGCCTGGAACAAGACCCTGAAGGACGCGATCATTCGATACAAGCGGATGACCGGCCACCGGGTCACCGACCGCCCGGGTTACGACATGCACGGGCTCCCCATCGAGGTGAAAGTCGAGGAGGAGCTCGGCTTCGAGAACAAACGCGACATCGAAGCGTACGGCATGGAGCCGTTCATCGACAAATGTAAGGAGTTCGCCCTGCGCAACCGCGCGGCGATGGACGAGGACTTCCAGTCGATCGGCGTGTGGATGGACTGGGAAGACCCCTACGAGACGATCTCGCCGGAGTACATGGAGGCCGCGTGGTGGGCGTTCTCGAACGTCGCCGACAACGGGCTCGTCGAGCAAGGGAAACGCTCGATCTCGCAGTGTCCCCGGTGTGAGACCGGCCTCGCCAACAACGAGGTCGAGTACGAGCACGTCGACGACCCCTCGATCTACGTAAAGTTCCCGCTCGCCGACCGCGAGGGGAGCCTCGTGATCTGGACGACGACGCCGTGGACGATCCCCGCGAACACCTTCGTCGCCGTCGACGAGGAACTCACGTACAACGCCGTCCGCGCGGAGAAGGACGGCGAGGAGGAGCTCCTCTACGTCGCCGCGGAGTGCGTTGAGGACGTCCTTCAGGAGGGCCGCTACGAGGCGTACGAGATCGAAGCCGAGCTTTCGGGCGGCGACATGCTCGAGTGGACGTACGACCACCCCCTCGCCGATCACGTCGACGAGTACCCGGACTTCGAGGGGGCGGGACGGGTGTACGCCGCCGACTACGTCGAGGCCGACCGCACGGGGCTCGTCCACTCCGCGCCCGGCCACGGTGAAGAGGACTTCCACCGCGGGAGCGAGCTGGGTCTCGAGATCTACTGTCCGGTCGGGCCGAACGGCGAGTTCACCGAGGCCGCGGGTGAGTACGCCGGGCAGTTCGTCCGCGACGCCAACGACGACATCGTCGAGGACCTCGTCGCCGACGGTCACATGCTCGCACACGGGACGGTGAACCACAGCTACGGCCACTGCTGGCGCTGTGACACGGGGATCGTCCAGCTCGTGACCGACCAGTGGTTCATCTCGATCACGGACGTGAAAGACGACCTCCTCGACAACATGGAGGAGTCGGAGTGGCACCCGGGATGGGCCCGCGACAACCGCTTCCGCGATTTTATCCAGGACGCCCCGGACTGGAACGTCTCCCGCCAGCGCTACTGGGGGATCCCGATCCCGATCTGGGTGCCCGAGGACGCGGACGGCGACGACCTCGACGACGACATGATCGTGATCGGCTCCCGAGAGGAGCTGGCAGAGCGGGTCGATCAGGGGATCGACCCGGAGACGATCGACCTTCACCGGCCCTCGGTCGACGACCTGACGATCACGGACAGAGGGACGACCTACCGACGGGTCGAGGACGTGTTCGACGTGTGGCTCGACTCCGCCGTCGCGACGTGGGGGACGCTCGATTACCCGAGCGAGACCGAGGCCCACGAGGCGCTGTGGCCCGCCGACCTGATCGTGGAGGCGCACGACCAGACCCGTGGCTGGTTCTGGTCACAGCTCGGAATGGGAACCGCCGCCGTCGGCGAGATCCCCTACCGGGAGGTGTTGATGCACGGGTTCGCCAACGACAGCGACGGTCGAAAGATGTCGAAGTCGGTCGGCAACATCGTCACCCCCGAGGAGGCGATCGAACGCGCCGGCCGCGACCCGCTCCGCACTTACCTGCTCAGTCACGACCAGCAAGGTGTGGACCTGGCGTTCGAGTGGGACGGGCTCGGCGAGATCCAGGGGAAGCTGAACATCCTCTGGAACGTGTTCCGGTTCCCGCTGGAGTACATGGCGCTCGACGACTACGACCCGGCCGGTGCCGACCTCTCGGACGGCGAGCTCGCCGTTGTCGACGAGTGGGTGCTCTCTCGACTCCAGTCGGTCGAGCGCGAAGTCGCCGACGCTTGGGACGACTATCGCGTCAGCGACGCGGTCAACGCGCTGATCGAGTTCGTCACCCAGGACGTCTCCCGGTTCTACGTGAAGGCGGTCCGCGACCGGATGTGGGAGGAGGCGGACTCGGCGTCGAAACGCGGGGCGTACGCGACGCTCGCGACCGTCCTCGACGAGGTCGTCCGGATGCTCGCGCCGATCGCCCCCTACATGACCGAACGGATGTACCAGACGCTCGATGGGTCGGCGACGACCGTCCACGAGCTGTCGTACCCCCAGCCGACTGACGCGCTCCACGATCCGGACCTCGAACGCGACGTGGCCGTCCTCCGTGACGTCGAGGAGGCGGCCGCGAACGCCCGCCAGCAGGCGGGCCGGAAGCTCCGCTGGCCGGTCCCGCGCGTCGTCGTCGAGACCGACGACGAGGGAGTCGCCGAGGCAGTCCGGAACCTCGAACCGCTGATCCTCGATCGCGTGAACGCCCGCGCGCTGGCCGTCACCGACGCGTTCGACGAGCTCGTCGAGACCGCCGAACCGCGGATGTCGGCGATCGGACCGGCGTTCGGCGGCGAGGCACAGGAAGTGATGGCCGCCGTGAAGGGCGCGACCCGCGACGAGGTAGAGTCCGGACTCGACGTCGGCGGGGAGACGGTCGACCTCGGCGACGAGATGGTCGAGTACGTCGCCGAGCCGCCCGAGCACGTCTCGGGGGCCGAGTTCGACGGTGGAACCGTGTACGTCGACACCTCCCTGACGCCCGATATCGAGTCCGAGGGGTACGCCCGCGACGTGATCCGGCGGATCCAGGAGATGCGAAAGGAGCTCGACCTCGACGTGGAAGCGCGGATCCGGGTCGGGGTCGCCGTCGACGACGAACGCGTCGCCGGCTTCGTCGAGGAGCACGCGGACCTGATCGCCGGCGAAGTTCGTGCGGACGCCTGGCTCGACGACCCCGCCGACGCCGACGAGGCGGGCGGTCGGATCGAGGAGTGGGACGTCGAAGACGTCCTCGTCACCATCGGGATCGAACCGGTCGCGTAGCGACGGACCCCTCCGGCGAGGGACCTCCGACCTCCCGACTAGGAGCAGCCGTTCTCCCCGCGGGGAGCCGGTGGATCGCATCCTTCGCCGCCCCCGAAACGTATACCCGAACTCGCGTCTAGACTCCGAATACACATGCGTGTCCGACCGGCCAGCCCTGCCGACGCGGAACCCCTTAGAACCGCGGTGTCGCGAGCCCGCGAGGCGACCGTGTTCGACGACATCGCCGGACCCCTGTTCGATGTCTCGGCGGCCGGCGTGCGCGAGGCGGCCGCCGGTGCCGACTGTCGGTTCCTGATGGAGGACGAGGACGGACCGGTCGGGGTCGCGCTCGCGCACCCCGACCCGGACGGAGCCGAGGCCGAGCTGCTCGCACTGTGGGTCCACCCGGAACACGCGGGCGAGGGGGTCACCGAAGAGCTGCTCTCGCGGGTCGGTTCGTCGCTAGCCGAACGCGACATTCGGACGCTCCGAACCGCCGTCCCTGCCGATGAGCCCAGCGTCCGGGAGTTCTACCGGAGTCACGGGTTCTCGAAACGGGAGGTTCGACGGGGACCCGAAGGCACCGAGGCGATCGTCGTTATCGACGTCGATGCGCTCTAAACGCGGGCCTCGGACCGGGTGACGGGATCCCGGACCGGCGTCGGTGCCCACGAGCGTCCGACCGGAACGGTCACTTCAGTCGTTCCTGGAGAAACGAGGGGTGTGCGGCGGTGACACCGTCGACGGCGAGCAGCTCGTCGTTGATCACGTCGCCGAGCTCGTCGCCGTCGGCCGCGCGCACCTCCGCCATCAACATGTGGTCGCCGGAGGACGTGTACAGCGCCTCCACCTCGTCGAGCTGCTTTAGCTCGCGGGTCGCCGAGACGTACTTCCCCGAGTCGACGTCCATCCCGACCATCGCGATGGACTGCGTGGCGAGCTTCTTGGGGTCGACGTCCGCCGAGTAGCCGACGATGACACCCTCCTCTTCCAGCTTGTCGATGTACTTACGAACCGTGGGTTTCGAAACCTCGGCGCGTTCAGCGATCTCTCCACAGGAGGCCTGTGCGTCCTCCTCCAACACGGAGAGGATACGCTCTTCCGTCGATACCGTACTCATATGAATACCTTTGTCACCACCGAAAAAATACCTTGCGAACCCGAAAACGACCGGCGAGACGGAATAAACCGGGGCGGACCGACGCTCCCGCACCGGATTCCGTCGGTCTAGGGCCGTGTGGCTACTGGTGTTTGTCGACGAACCGGTCGTGGGAACGCTCCCACTCGTAGTCGTCGTCCCAGTACCGCTCGGCCAGCGGCTCCTCGGGCATCTCGCCGATCGCGCGCTTCTCCTGGCCGTACGACGGACGGCCTTCCTCGACGTAGTAGCGCCCGGTGAGGACCTTCCCCTCGTGGAGCGCCTCCTCCGTCTCGCGCATCATCTCCGCGGCCTCGACCTTGTCGCTCACGTCGAAGTCGTAGTCCTCGGAGTCCTGTACGTCGATGTACGGGACGTACTGGCGCGCGTCCTTGTTCCAGGTGGGACACTGCGTCAGGAAGTCGACGTGCGCGAACCCGTCGTGTTCGATCGCTTCGATCAGGATCTCTTTCGCCTGGTTCGGGTTCACGGCGGCCGTGCGGGCGACGTACGACGCGCCGGCGTTGAGCGCGAGCGAGAGCGGCTTGAGCGGCTCCTTGGCGCTTCCGTGGGGCTGCGTCTTCGACTTGTGTCCCTTCGGGCTCGTCGGAGACGTCTGTCCCTTCGTGAGCCCGAAGATCTCGTTGTTGAAGACGATGTACGTCATGTCGTGGTTCTCCCGGGCCGTGTGGAGGAAGTGGTTCCCACCGATCCCGTAGCCGTCGCCGTCGCCGCCGGCAGCGATGACTTCGAGCTCGGGGTTCGCCAACTTCGCGGCACGGGCCACGGGCAGCGAGCGCCCGTGGATCGTGTGGAACCCGTACGTGTCGAGATAGCTGTTCAGCTTGCCCGAACAGCCGATCCCGGTACACAGGAGCGTCTCCTCGGGAGTTCGTCCGACCTCCGGGAGCGCCTGTTTGAGCGCCTTGAGCACGCTGAAGTCACCACAGCCCGGACACCAGGTCGGCTGTGGCTCGACGCCGGGGGTGTACTCGTCGCGGTCGATCTCTCGTTCCTCGCCGATGGCTGAAAACGTACTCATTGGTTAATCACCTGCTGCTGGGACGAAGGTGGTCTGGTGGCCGGACGCGTCGCCGTCGCCCTCGATGATCGCGGCCTCGAACCCGTCGACGACCTCGGCGGGCTCGAACGGGTTACCGTTGTACTTCAGCAGGCTCGACAGTCGGTCGCCGTAGCGACCGAGGTTCTTCTGGACGAGCCCGCGGAACTGTCCCGACGCGGTCATCTCGACGACGAGCACCTCGTCGACGCTCTCGATGAACGCCTCGACCTCGTCGGTTGGGAACGGGAGCATATCGGAGACACCGAGCCCCTTCACGGCGTGACCGGCGTCGTTGAGCCGACCGACCGCCTCCTGAACGGTTCCCTGCTGGCTGCCAAACGTGAGGATCCCGTAGTCGGCCTCGTCGGGACCGAAGTACGTCTGCGTGGATTCCGTGTCGAGGTCGGCCCGGATCGCTTCGAGCTTCTCGGTCCGCCGGTCGATCTGTGCGACCCGGTTGTCCGGGTCCTCACAGATGTGACCGGTGGGGTCGTGCTCGTTACCCGTCGCCAGGTAGCGGCCGCCCTTCTGGCCGGGGATCGATCGCGGCGAGACGCCGTCCGCCACGTCGTGTTGGAACCGATGGAACTTCCCGTCGGCCGAGTGCGGCTCCTCCGCCAGCGCGTCCTCGGTGAGCGTCTTCCCGAGACCCGGGTTCGGATCGCGGTCGAAGTGGCTCTTGGGGACGTTCAACAGCTCGCCGCCGAGCTTCTGGTCGTACAGGAGGATCGTCGGGATCTGGTACTCGTACGCCAGTCGGAAGGCGAGCCGCGACTGTTCGTACGCCTCCGCGACGGTACCCGGCGCGAGAACGACACGCTGGGAGTCCCCCTGAGAGGTGTACAGCACGTGCTCGAGGTCCGACTGCTCCGGCTTCGTGGGAAGGCCAGTCGACGGCCCGGCACGCATCGCCTCGACGAGCACGATCGGCGTCTCCGTCATCTCCGCGAGCCCGAGGGGCTCGGACATCAGCGCGAAGCCGCCGCCGGAAGAGCCGGACATCGCCTTGACGCCGGCGTGTGACGCGCCCACGGCGAGCGCTGCCGCGGCGATCTCGTCTTCGACCTGCTCGGAGATCCCGCCCAGCTCGGGCAGGTTCTGACTCATGATGGTGAACACCTCCGTCCACGGTGTCATGGGGTAGCCAGCGATGAACCGGCAGCCCTCGTCGATAGCGCCGTAGGCGATGGCGTCGGATCCGGACATGAGCAGCTGGGTCTCGTCGTGCTCTCCGGTCGGGACCGACACGTCCGGCGCGTCCACGTCGTACTCCTCCGTGACCTGGTCGTACGCGGTGTTGAGGATCTCGAGGTTCGGCTCGAGGATCTTCTCCGGCATCGCGTCGCGCATGAGGTCCTCGACGTGGTCGAGGTCCATGCCGATCAGCGCGCAAGTCGCGCCGACGCCGGCGGTGTTCCGCATGACCTCACGACCCATGTCGCGAGCGAGTCCGCGGAGGTCGAGCGGGTAGACGTGCCAATCGTTCTCCTCGACGCGCTCGTCGAAGTTCGGGATCTCGGCGGTGTCCAAGAGCCCTTCGTCGTACACGATGACACCCCCCTCACGGAGCTCGTCGAGGTTCTCCGAGAGCGGTTTGATCTCCTCGTTCCCGTAGACGGCCCCCTCCTGCGGGTTTCGGGCGAACGAGTCGCCGAGCGCCAACAGGAAGTTGTAGCCGTCGCCGCGGGAACGGACCGGATCCGAGGACGCCCGGATCTCGGTGTAGGTGTGCCCACCGCGGATCCGCGACGGGTAGTGTCGATGTGTGAACACGTTCAGCCCGGATCGCATCAGGGCCTTCGCGAAGTTCTGGCTGGTGGAAGCGATCCCGTCGCCGGACCCCCCCGATATCCGCCAGATGAGTTCGTCGTCAGTCATAGTATGGATCCTGGCCCGGTAGGGCCCAGTAGCTTAGGGTTGTGTCGGTCACCTCTTATGGCTTGCTATGGAATCACAAGGGATGATCATGAAAGACCTACGAGACACGTCGGACTCGTCCGTTCCGCGCCCTTTTAGGGGGTCCTTCCCGGAACGGAGGTATGCTCACGTTCATCGGTCTCGGCCTCTACGACGAGCAGTCCGTCACGGTCGAGGGTCGCGAGGCGTTACGCGCGGCCGACCGCGTCTTCGCGGAGTTCTACACCAGCCGGCTCGTCGGTGCCGACGTCGACGATCTGGAGGCGGCACACGGGATCGACGTCGAGGTGCGGGACCGCGAGGGGGTCGAACGCGATCCCGATGCGATCCTCGCGGCGGCCGAAGCGGGCGACGTGGCGTTCTGTACCGCCGGGGACACGATGATCTCGACCACGCACACGGACCTCCGGATGCGGGCGGAAGACCGCGGGATCGACACCCGGGTGATCCACGGCGTCACCGCCCAGTCGGCGGCGTCGAGTCTCACCGGCCTGCAGAACTACCGATTCGGAAAAGCCGTCACCCTCCCGTTCCCGTACGCACACGGCGGCGACGACGTGCCGGGAAGCGTGATCGAGGCGATCGAGGCGAACCGCGAGCGCGGCCTCCACACCCTCGTCTACCTCGACATCAAGGTCGGCACCGGCCCGACCGGCCCGGACCCGGACCACGAGGAGTACATGACTGCGGCGTACGCCGCCGATCTGCTCGCGGACGGCTGGGCGGACGAGCTCGGCGTCGTGATCGCCCGCGCAGGTTCGCCCGACCCGGTTGTCGCCGCCGACCGCCTCTCCGCGCTCGCCGATCGGACGTTCGGCGACCCTCTCCACATGCTCGTGATCCCCGGCGACCTCCACCACGTCGAGGCCGAGGCGCTCGTGGGACTCGCCGACGCTCCGGAGACGGTCCTCGAGGAGTGAGCGGATCGTAGAGCGTGAGCGACGACGGCCGAGGCGTACCGGTGGGCAAATCGTGCCAAGAACCCTCACGATTGATTACGGAGGGGCCCCTCGACCACCGGTATGACGGACGTACCCGTAGGGCGACTCATGTCGACCGACCTCGTCACTGTCAGCGTCGACGCCACTGCCGCCGAGGCGGCGACCCGGATGTTGGAAACGGACGTGAACTCGGTCCTCGTCGTCGACGAAGCGGGCCGGCTCGAGGGGATCCTCACCGGAACCGACTTCGTCACGCTCGTCCGCGAAAACGACCCGGGAGACCGAACCCCGGTCGGAACGTGTATGACGACCGACGTCGTGACCGCCTCTCGAACGGACTCCGTGGAGGCGCTCACTACGCTCGCGGACGGCCAGTACACCCACGTCCCCGTGACCGACGACGAACGCGTCGTCGTCGGCATGCTCTCGACGACCGATCTCACGAGACATCTGGCCGAAAAGCGCCGACGCAGCGAGGAGTGACGGCGGATCGGACGGAGTCGGCGGGGTGAAAGTCGATCTGCGCTACTTCTCTCTTCCCTGGGTTTGCTCGTCGTAGGTCGCCGCGCCGGCGATCAGGAACCCGGTGATCGCGGTGACGAGCGCGACGCTCCCGATCGCCACCACCGCGATCGAGAAGAGATCGCTCGGAAGCACCTGCGCCGACGTGAGCAGCGACACGGCAGTAACGAACCCGATGAGCCCGAGCAGCCGGCCGAGTCGCCCGGTGTCGAAACCACCCTCGCCGACGTCGGCGACCTCGGGGTCCTCGCTTCCGCCGGTGTCCGTCCCCGCGCCGTTCGTGTCCGTCCCGCCGCGGTCGTGTTCACCCGACATACTTCCTCAGCTCGTTGATAACGCCGTCGTAGTCGTCCTCACGGGCGGCAGCACCGAGCGAGTGGATCGACTGGGACACCCAGAGCCCAGCGGTGAAGTTCAACAGCGCGACGA
This sequence comes from Halorubrum tibetense, assembly GCF_055396225.1. Taxonomy (NCBI): domain Archaea; kingdom Methanobacteriati; phylum Methanobacteriota; class Halobacteria; order Halobacteriales; family Haloferacaceae; genus Halorubrum; species Halorubrum tibetense. The sequence goes on along the minus strand of NZ_AP043742.1, from coordinate 2,010,299 downwards.
ACGACACGAGACCGACCTGTGAGTCGACGGTCAGGCCGACCGCGATCCCCGCCACGAGGGACAGGACCATGAGCGCGTGTGTGACGAGGGATCGCGTCCCGAAATCGGCCAAGCCGGCAGCTACTCCTGACATGTGTCAGTACATGGTTCGAAGCGGCATATATGCTCCGTAGGGGGCGACCGCACGGGTCGGTTGCGCGATTCGGAAGAGCCAACAGGGCCCTCGACACAGGTGTGGTATGAACTTACACGATCGTACCCGCGTCAGCGAGGTCATGTCGACGCCGCTGGAGACGGTCGCGGCGGACGTCCCGATCCGGGAGGCGGCGCGTCGGATGCACGACGACGACATCAGTGCGCTTGTCGTCACCGCGGGCGGCGGCTGTATCGTCACGCAAAGCGACATCGTCGGTGCCGTCGCCGAGGGGAAGGACACGACCGAGACGCTCGTCCAGGATGTAATGACCGAGGACGTCGAGACGGTGACGCCGGACCTACTGATGGAGGAGGTCGCGGCCATGATGACGATGTACGGCGTCAAACACCTCCCGGTCGTCGACGACGACTACGTCGGCATGATCTCCTCGACGGACGTGGCCGCCCACATCTCGTGAGTAGCCACGGTCGACGGTGAGCACAGCGGATCGCAGACCACGCTGACCACGCGGATAGCAGCGACAGCAACGACAGCAGCGACAGTGACGACAGCACAACGGCAGCGGCACGGCGATACGAACACCTACAACAACAACAGCGGCGCGCCGACGAGGAGGCCGACAGCGATGAGGACGGCGTTCCACACCAACACCGGCCGGACCAGATCGCGACTGATCCCCGCGGCGAACGCGGTCTTCACGAGGATGCTCGCGGCGGTCCCGGCGACGACGCCGGCCACCGCCGTCTCGACCGTTATTTGACCGGTTCCGAGGAGCGAGACGGCGGTCGTCGTCGCGGTACCCGAGGAGACGAGCCCGGCGAGGAACGCCGTCACGAGGAACCCCGTCGAGCCGAACGCCGCCTCGGCCGCGACGGAGATCAGCAACACGACGAGGAACAGCGCGCCGAACGTGAGCGCGTTGCGGAGGCTGAACGGCGAGGTGAGCTCCGCCTCCATCGTCGTCCGCCAGTCGCTGCGCCAGACCGCGATCCCGACGCCTGTGAGTGTGATCGCGCCCAGTGGCGCGCCGACGACGAACGCGGCTTCGGGGACGAACACGGCGACGAGCGCGGCGTTCCGCAGCGCCATCGCCGCGTTGGCGAGCAGGATCGAGCCGACGGCGATCCCGATCAGGTCGGTCTGCCCTTTCGCGCGCTTGGCCATCTCCGCGACGACCGCAGTGGAGTTGACCAACCCGCCGAAGAACCCGGTGACCGCGTAGCCGCGGCCCTGGTACTTCCGGACGAGGACGTAGTTCACGAAGCCGATGGCGCTTATCGCGACGACCAGCGACCAGATGAGCCGCGGCTGGATCGCGTCCCACGGGTCGATCGTCTCGGCGGGCAAAAGCGGGAACACGACGAACGCGAGGATCGTGAACTCGACGGCGCTGCGCACTTCCTCGCGCGAGAGCCCCCACGCGAACTGGTGGAGCTCACGTTTGAGCACCAACAAGAGCGACGAGAGGACCGCGACGGTCACCGCCTCGATGAACAGCTCGACCGCGACGAGCACCCCGACGCCGTACGTGACGAGCATCGAAACCGAGGTGGTGAGCGAGAGCCCGTCGACGTCGGGCTCGACGAAGCTCCGGACGGCGAGCAACACCGCGGTGGCGACGATCAGGATCCCGCCGACGACGAGGAGGCCGGGCGCGTCGGCGATGGCGAACACGGCGGCGACCAGGCTTATCAGCGCGAACGTCCGGATCCCCGCGGATTTCTGGGACCACTCCCGTTCTAACCCGAGGAACATCCCCAGCACTGTCGCCAACACCAGCTTAGCGACGTTCGTCTCCAGGTACACCAGCGGGTCGATCGCGCTCAACACCGCGGCTCACCACCGTCGTCGGCCGAACCGGTCGGCGACCGCGCCGACGACCCGTCCCGCCCGTCCCACGGTCTCGTCACTCGCATGGGTTCGATGTATCGGGGAAATACGCCTATATCTTGCTATATAGGACTATATATAACTAGGTATTCGTCGGCTCCCGAGGCAGGTCGAGCGACTCCGTGAGGTCGTGTTCCTCGCCGGTGAGCACGTACAACACGTCCTCCAAGACGACGACCAGCTCGGGCAGCTGCCGGGCGACGAGATAGGTGATCCCGATCAGCGCGACCACGGCGAGCAGCTGGCTGATGATCCGATCGGATATCAAGAACGAGACCCGGAGCGGATTTGTCGCGCCGAACATCAACAACACGAGGTCCGGCTGCCAGTGCATGTACTGGTTGCCGGCGACGACCGTGATGAACGTCGTCCGCAGGATGTTGAGGACGTAAATAAGCGGGATGGAAACGGCGAGCGCCCGGACCTTGCGGTTCAGCGGGCCGTCGACGGCGGCCACGAGCCCGCCGAAGATCGCCATGCTCCCGAGCCCGGTACACGCCAACACGACGTTGATCCGGATCGTCTCGCCGCTCGCGAGCGTCCAGCGGAAGGCGGCGTCGAACCCCTCGCTGCTCGTGACCCGCTCCGGAGCGTACCCGAGCAGGTCGATCATCGCGCCGGTGTGGGTCGCGACGATCTCGATGAGCACCCGCCGTGGCTCGGGGATCGCCATTCCCGCGACCGTGAACGCCGGGATCGTCTCGAACGGGAGGTAGATGAACAGCATGATCGCGACCGCGCGGGTGAGCGTGAACAGGGAGGCGCGACCGTCGTACAGCAAGTAGCCGACGTACGCGCAGGCGGGGACGCCGACGAGCGCGAGGATCGACTCGACGTAGCTCTGGTGTTCGAACGCGAAGTACGGCACCATCGTCAGCCAGAACAGGCCGAACAGTCCCCACGTGCCGGCCGCGAGGGACCGGCCGAGCGCGAGCCCGCGGGCGTCGAGTACCCACGCGATCCCGAAGAGGATCGCGACGACCCACGCGAAGGTGAACGTGTCGGGGAGGGTGCTCAGGATCGCCGGCACGCCGGAACCGAACATACCGGACGAATCGGCGGCGGTCGAATAAAGCCCTTGTCGTTGTCCGCGTCGCTCCCCGGTGTCGGCGTCACCGGCGGAGTGATCGGATGACTGGGTCGTATCCGAGCCCCGGCCGGCCCGGACCGCCCCGGTCGAACACGCTTATACGGTTCCCGCCCGGAACGCCGGTATGAACGTAGTACCGGACACCAGTGCGGTCGTCGACGGCCGCGTGTCCGAACGCGTCGAGGACGGGACGTACGAGGGCGCGACCGTCGTCGTCCCGGAAGCCGTCGTGGGCGAGCTGGAGTCGCAGGCCAACGACGGGCTCGAGTCGGGATGGGACGGGTTGAGCGAGCTCCAGCGGCTCGCCGAGTTCGCCGACGAAGGCCGGATCGGCCTGCGGTACGTCGGCGAACGACCGACCGGAGACGCCCGCTCGCACGCCGACGAGGGCGACGTCGACGCGCTGATCCGCGACGTCGCCGACGCGGAAGGGGCGACGCTCCTCTCCAGCGACATCGTTCAGGCGGAGGTCGCCCGCGCGAAGGGGATCGACGTGGAGTACGTGGAGCCAGTCGCCCGCGGCGTCGTCGACGAGCTCCCGATCGCGGACTACTTCACCGACGAGACGATGTCGGTCCACCTCAAGTCGGGGACGAAACCGAAGGCGAAACGCGGCAGCCTCGGGGAGATGCGCTACGAGGTCATCGAGGAGGAAACGACCAGCGAGGAGCGGATGGCCGAGCTGGCGAACTCGATCGTGGACCTGGCGCGGCAGTCGAGCGACGGATTCATCGAGCTCTCCGACGACGGCATGGACATCGTCCAGTACCGGAACTACCGGATCGCGGTCGCGCGCCCGCCGTTCGCCGACGGCATCGAGATCACGGCGGTCCGCCCGATCGCGAAGACGACGCTCGACGACTACGAGTTCGCCGACGAGCTGCGCGAGCGGTTCCTCGAACGGAAACGCGGCGTCCTCATTTCCGGGTCGCCCGGGGCCGGCAAGTCGACGTTCGCGCAGGCGGTCGCGGAGTTCCTGAACGACAACGACTACGCGGTGAAGACGATGGAGAAGCCGCGGGACCTCCAAGTCGGTCCGGAGATCACCCAGTACGGCGCGCTGGGCGGGAAGATGGAGAACACCGCCGACTCCTTGCTTTTGGTCCGGCCCGACTACACGATCTACGACGAGGTCCGGAAGACGAAGGATTTCGAGGTGTTCTCCGATATGCGGATGGCCGGCGTCGGGATGGTGGGCGTCGTCCACGCCTCGCGCGCGATCGACGCGCTACAGCGGCTCGTGGGCCGTGTCGAGCTCGGCATGATCCCGCAGATCGTCGACACGGTCGTCTACATCGAGGCCGGCGAGGTCCACACCGTCTACGACGTGACGACGGAGGTGAAAGTCCCTGCGGGGCTCACCGCGGAGGACCTCGCGCGCCCCGTCATCCAGGTCCGGAACTTCGAGACCGGTACGCCGGAGTACGAGATCTACACGTTCAACCGACAGGTCGTCACCGTCCCCCTGAACGACGAGGAGAGCGGAGAGTCGGAGACCGGCGTCGGGCGGATCGCCAAACAGGAGATCGAACGCGAGATCCGCGCGGTGGCACACGGCCACGTCGACGTCGAGCTCACGGGGAACGACGGGGCGATCGTCTACGTCGGCGAAGGCGACATCGGGACCGTGATCGGGAAGGGCGGCGGCCGGATCGCCGACATCGAGAACCGGCTCGGCATCGAGATCGACGTCCGTACCCACGACGAGAAGCCGAGCGACGGCCCGAGCGGAAACGGTTCGGGCGGTCGAGGCGGTGGCGGGTCGACCGGGAGCGGACAGGTCGGCGAGGAGCGCGGCTCCGTCGTACAACCCGAGATCACCTCCCGGCACGTCGTGCTCGCCGTCGACGAGGGCGTCGGCGAGACGGTCGAAGTGCGTGCGAACGGGGAGTACCTCTTCACCGCGACGGTCGGACGCGGCGGCGAGGTGCAGGTGTCGCGCGGCTCCGCCATCGCCGAGGAGCTGGAGGACGCGATCGATCGGAAGCGGACTATTACGGTCGTCCCGGCGCGGTAACGCCGGTTCACACGCCACCCCGACGGCGTTCCTCCGATCGTCGTCCGTCGTTTGATCGGCCCGTCGTCCGTCGTTTCACACGTCCGTGATCGACGATCGTCGAATCCAGTTCCTCCTGAAAGATAACGCTTTTTTGATGGTGGTAGGAAGGTCGTGGTATGTCAGACGAGCTGAAACGCGGGTTGGAAGGGGTCCTCGTCGCGGAGTCGGAGCTCAGTCACGTCGACGGGGAGGTCGGAACGCTCGTGTATCGCGGGTACGACATCGAGGAGCTGGCACGCGACGCGAGCTACGAGGAGGTCCTGTATCTCCTCTGGTACGGGTCGCTGCCGACGCGCGAGGAGCTCGAGTCGTTCGCCACGTCGCTGGCGGACGAGCGCGACGTCGACGAGGACGTGCTCGCGACCGTTCGGACGCTCGCCGACGCGGGCGAGCGCCCGATGGCCGCCCTCCGCACCGCGACCTCGATGCTGTCGGCGTACGACGACGGTGCGGAGGTCGAGGGTCGCGAGGGGACGCTCGAACAGGGCGCGCGGATCACGGCGAAGATCCCGACGGTCCTGGCTGCCTTCGAGCGCGCCCGACAGGGGCAACCGCCGATCGACCCCGACCCCGAGCTATCACACGCCGGTAATTTCCTCTACATGCTCACCGGCGTCGAGCCCGACGAGGTGAGCGAGGAGACGTTCGACGAGGCGCTGACGCTCCACGCCGACCACGGGCTCAACGCCTCGACGTTCACGGCGATGGTGATCGGCTCGACGATGGCGGACGTCTACTCCGGCGTCACCGGCGGGATCGGGGCGCTCTCCGGATCGCTTCACGGCGGCGCGAACCAGGACGTGATGGAGCTGCTGTACGAGATCCACGAGTCCGACAAGGACCCGGTCGAGTGGGTGAAAGACGCCCGGGAGGCGGGGCGACGGGTCCCCGGATTCGGCCACCGGGTCTACAAGGTGAAAGACCCCCGGGCGCGTATCCTCCAAGAGCGGCTCCGGGACCTCGCGGCGGCCTCCGGCGACGACACGTGGCTCCAGTACACCACCGCCATCGAGGAGTACCTCACGGAGGAGGGGCTCGTCGAGAAGGGGATCGCCCCCAACGTCGATTTCTACTCCGGGTCCGTTTACGACAGCATGGGGATCCCGATGGACCTGTACACTCCGATCTTCGCGATGAGTCGCGTCGGCGGCTGGGTCGCACACGTCGCGGAGTACCAAGCGGACAATCGCCTCATCCGCCCGCGAGCGCGCTACACCGGCCCCGATTCCGCCGAGTTCGTCCCGATCGACGAGCGATAGGACCCCCCGACTAGTCTAGACACGCGGCGACGACGCGGAGGGCGGCCTCGCCGCGCACCTCGTTCGCCAACAGCGGGACGCGTTTTACTTCCCGACCGCGGAACAGGTCCGTGGCGCGCCGCAAGGCGGCCTGTTGGACCTCCCATCGACGGGCGCAGAACTCACAGCTCTCGGGGTTCGGTTCGACGATCCACTCGGGGTCGACGTCGGCGACGCCGCTCACGCGCTCCATTACGCGGTTGACCACGAGCGTGTTCACGGGGATAGAAAACTCGTCGAGCCGCGCGACGAGCCGCTCGGACTCGACGACGCTCATCTCCTCGGGGATCATCACGACGCGGAAGTCGGTCCGTTCGGGGTCCTGTAACACGCCGCGTAGCCGCTCGATCCGCGACTGCAGCTCCTCCAGGTCGGCGGTGGGGTCGGCGTCGTCGCCGCCGCCGAACATTCCTTTCAGCCCGTCCATCATTCCAGAGAACCGCTGGCGGAGCTTCAACACGCGCCCGATCATGGAGTCCATGATCTCTGGCAGCTGGAGCAGCCGGAGGGTGTGGCCGGTAGGCGCGGTGTCGACGATCACCCGGTCGAACCGAGGGTCGTCGAGGTACTCTAAGAGCTGTCGCATCGCCGCCGCCTCGTCCGCCCCGGGCATCGTCCCGCCGATGAGCGATCCGGGAGCGTCGTCCATTCCCTCGGCGGCGTCCGCCGCCATTCCCTCCATGCCGCCGCCCATTCCGCCCATCGCGTCTCCCATCCCGCCCATCCCGCCGAGTGGGTCGCCTTCCGCGCCGAACATCCCCTCGTCCATCGCGGCGTCGGGGTCGATCTCGGCCGCGTACAGGGGGATGTCTTCGCGGATCCGCGCCGGCTCCGCGGGGATCTCGACCTCGAAGGTGTCGGACAGGGAGTGGGCGGGGTCCGTCGAGACGACGAGCGTGCGGACGCCGCCGGCCGCCGAGGAGAGCCCCGTGGCCGCCGCCATCGTCGTCTTCCCGACGCCGCCTTTCCCGCCGTACAGCACGTACTCGGGCGCGTCGACTCCGGCTGGGAGTGCGGTTTCGTCGTCGACGGCGAGCGCGTCCCCGTCGCCCGTGCTACGGTCCCCGTCTCCGCCTTCCCCAGTCCCGTCGGTACCGCGTCCGTCCGCGCCCGACCCGTCGTCGCCCGCGTCGGGAGCGGCCGGGTCGTCGACGCGGTCGACCGGCTCGACGTCGATATCGTCCATGCGCGATACTGGTAGCGGCGCGTTTGTGTACCCGTCGGTCCGAGGCGACGGGAGCGGGACGTGGGAAAGGAACGCGAAGCGTCGAACCGGCGAGAACTCGCGGGCAACGACCGCCGACCGATCAGACCGAGCCGTCGAGTCGATCGACGACCGACTGGAGGTCCGCCTCCGTCTCGATCTCGCGTTTCACGGCCTCGCGGCGGCGGACCGCGCCGGAGTCGGCGTCATACGCCCGGACGTACTCCGCCCGGGTGTGCTCGTCGAACGTGTGCCGGATAGCGAAGTAGCCGTCGGGGACGATCGTCCCGCACACCTTACACTCGTGGCGCTGATGATCGCGCGTCTGGTGGAGGATGAGCGACTCGACCCCGTCGAAGACGGCGTCACAGCCCTCGATCCCACACGCCCAGGGAACCATACCGGGACACTGCCCGCCCGGGGGATTAACCGTTTCCCCCGAGGGCGACACCGCGGACGCGGCGACAAGGGTCCGGGTCGGGTGGGACGATCACGCCGGACACCCGACCGGAACCCGACACGCCTATGCCGCGGTACCCGGTACTGCGGCCCGTGAGCCGACCCCGAACGCGCGTCGACGCCCACGTGAAAGTGCTCGACGAGCGCGTCGTGGCCCGCGCGAAGGACCGCGGGATCGACGCGCTCGTCTACGCCCCGCATTTCACCCGGCTGCCGACGATCCGCGAGCGCGCCACCCGTTACAGCGACGACGAACTCACGGTCGTCCCCGCGCGCGAGGTGTTCACCGGCGACTGGGGGAACCGACGGCACCTGCTGGCGCTCGGCCTCTCGGAGCCGGTCCCCGACTACATCACCTTCGAGGGCGCGATGGCGGAGTTCGACCGACAGGACGCCGCGGTGTTGGTTCCCCACCCCGCGTTCGCGAGCATCTCCCTGACCCGGCCGGAGATACGCGCCCACGCGGCCCGGCTCGACGCGGTCGAGACGTACAACACGAAGCTGCTTCCCCACCAGAACGCCCGCGCACAGCGGATCGCGAGCGAGGAGGCGCTACCCGGGTTCGGCTCCTCGTACGCTCACCTCGTCTCGACGGTCGGCGAGGCGTGGACCGCCTTCGACGCCGAGCTGGACGACGCCGACGCGGTCGTCGACGCGTTCCGCGAGGGCCGTCCACGGACGGTCGTCCATCGCGGCGGGCTCGGCCACCGGCTGCAGGGGCTCGTCGAGTTCGCGCATATCGGCTACGAGAACACGTGGGTGAAAGCCGACCGGCTGTTCCTCTCGGGCGACGAGCCGACGCTCCCCTCGAACGTCGCCTACGAGGGGCGGTTCGACGACGTGAGCGTGTATCGCTGAGCCCCTCAGATCCCGAGGCCGGCGGTCGTCGCCGAGAGGTCGGGGTCGAGCCCGACGACGTAGGTGTGGACCGCCCAGAACGCCGCGACCTCTAACGCCGTGATGATCACGGTGACGAGGTCGGCGTACTTGCTGCTCGTCGTCACGCCGAACGGCAGCGAGAACTCCTGTTCGGAGAGCGGGTGGAACAGCGCGATCCCGCGGCGGCTCCCCACCAGGTCGAGCAGGTAGTGCGTGAGCACGCCGATCCACACGAAGTGAAGGTTGTCGAAGACGATCGGGTACGCGAGAAACACCGCGAGCACCGGGAGACTGTGGAGCGTCTTACGGTGTTTCCCGAACGCCGTGTCGACGTCGGGGAACAGCGCACCGAGCACGATCGGAACGGTGATCTGGGCCGTCTTCGTGGCGGTGTCGGCGTTCACTCCGGGTTCGAGCACGAACCCGATCCCGACGGCGAGCAACAGCGCGTTCAACACGTGACCGCGTTTGTTCATGTACGCCCCTGTTGTGGAGATGACTCAAAAGGCACGGATCGCGACGGAGCGGGACGAGAGCGATCACGGTGACGGCCCCCACGGACGGACCGCTTGCGACGACCCGTCCCGAAAGAGCCACGGCGGCCGCCCCCGAGGCGTCGGTATGGAGTACGAGGAGCCGAAGTTCTTTCACGTGATGAAGTACGCCGAGGCCGCCGACGGCGACGTGGTCGACATGGTGAGCGGTAACCCTGACTGGGAGCCGCCGGCGGCGCTCCGGGAGGCGCTCTCGGAGTACGCGACGCTTCCATCCACGGAGTTCCAGTACCCGCCGAGTGAAGGGCTTCGAGAGCTTCGGGAGTCGATCGCGGCCCGCCGGAACGTCGACGTCGACCGCGTCGTCGTCACCAACGGCACGGGGGAGGCGAACTACCTCGCGATGGCCCGAGCCTTCGAGCGTGACGCCGGGAGCGAGGCACTGCTTATGGACCCCGTCTACCCGTACTACCCCGGGAAGACGGAGCTGCTCGGCGGGGAGCCGACACTGGTTTCGACGGAACGGGACGGGAGCCTCGACGTCGACGCGGTTCGTGAGGCCGCGAGCGAGGAGACGGCGCTGATCGTGTTGAACACGCCGAACAACCCGACCGGGGCGGTGTACGACATCGGGTCGGTTCGCGAAGTCGTCGAGGTCGCCGAGGCGGTCGACGCGCTCGTCGTCGTCGACGAGGTGTACGACCACTTCGATTTCACGGGGACGTTCGAATCCGCGCTGACGCTCGACTCCGACCGCGTGATCGTCACGAGCGGGTTCTCGAAGTCGATGGCGATCACCGGGTTTCGGGTGGGGTACGCGGTCCTCCCGAATGCACACGCCTTCCCGGCGAAGGCGCGGCACATGCTCGTGAACGTCGCCGGCTCGCGTCCCGCCCAGTACGCGGTCGCCGACGCGCTCGACGCCACCGACGCCGACTACTACGCGGAGGCGCGGGAGCAGCTCGCCGAGCGGATCGACGCGTTCACCGCCGGGCTCGACGAGGCCGGCGCGGCGTACACCCGTCCGGACGGGGCGTTTTACGTCCTCGCGCGCTTCGACGGCTTCCCCGGAACGATGGCGAACGTCAAGCGGCTGATCGACGAGGTCGGCGTCGCGGCGATGCCCGGCGAAACGTTCGGCACGGCCCGCGAGGAGTGGATCCGGTTCGCCCTCGTGACTCCGCGGGCCGTCGAGGCCGCCGAGCGGCTCGCCGAGTACTTCGAGTAGGCACGGGAGACGGGTAGTCGATGGGGTAGCCCGGAGTACCGCGGGACGGAAGGGTCGGCCCGTCAACCGCTTACCGCCGCTCGACGGGCACCCACTCCGAGAGGGCCGTCCGATAGCTGGCGACGAGCTCCGTAACGACGAGTCGGTCTCGGGGGTCGACGCCGAGCACGCGAAGCGTCAAGAGGTACCCGCCGATCCCGACGGGCGTCCCTACTACGACGCCGAGAAGGCCATCGACCGACTCGCGGACCGCCAGCATACAGCCGACCATAACGACCCCGGCCGCGATCGGCGTCAGGAACGTCCGATCGAACGGCCACAACCCCTCGAACCGTCGGAGCAGGAGGACCTGGAGACCGTTCTGGACGGCGATCGCCAGCGACGTGCCGAGCGCCGCGCCGACGAGCCCGTACCGAACCACGAACGCGTACGTTAACACGACGTTGAGGACGGCGAGCAGCCAGTCGAGGATCATCCGGGCGTACTGGTGGTCGGTCATCATCAGGAGCCACCCGGTCGCCCCGACCGCGCTGCCGACGAAGACGCCGCCGAGGTAGACGACGAGGGGGACGTACCCCGCCGTGTACGTCGGACCGAAGACGGCGAGCAGCTCGGCACCGTAGACGCCGAGCACCGCGAGCAGTGGGAGTACGGTCGTGACGATCAGCCGCGTGACCGAGCCGTACACCCCGTTGAGTGTCTCCATCCGGTTGGCCGCGTACAGGTCGGAAGCGACCGGCGGCAGCAGCTGGTTGAACGAGAGGAGCGGGATCCACGCGAGCGAGATCAACACGAGGACGACGTTGTACACCCCGGCAGCGACGGAGGTGAGCAGGGCCCCGACCAACAGCACGTCGACACGGTTCTGAAACACCTTGCCGAAACTGCTCATCGCGACGGGGGCCGCGTGGTTGTAGAACCGGTAGCACTCCCGTCGTGCGCCACGTAACGTGGGGGCGATCCCCGTCGCACGCACGGAGACGGGAACCCCGACTACGACGAGCAGCAGGGTCGCAGCCACGATAGCGCCCGCGACTCCGACGATCGAATAGCCGAGCGCGAGCGCGAGACTCGCACCGACGAGCCGAACGCCGGGTCGGAGCAGCTTGTTGAACGCGACCTCGCCGCGGGCGGAGCCGATCGCACGGAACACGGCGGCGGCAACACTGACGAGCCCCAACAGTCCGATAAGCGGTCCGAAGAGCCTGAGCGTCGGGGTGAACGACGGGTCGGAGACGGTCCACTCGTTGATCGAGGGCGCGAGAACCCATATCCCGACGGCGAACAGGACGCCCATCGCGATCGTCGTCGCGTACGCCAGGCCGGTGACGCGCGACTGCTGGCCGGGGTCGTCGCTCGCAGCCGGGACGTATCGCTGCAGCGCCGGAACGCTCCCGAACGTGACGAGCCGGACGAGGACCTGGGTGATGCGCCACGCGTACGCGTAGACACCGTACGTGACCGGGCCGAGCCCACGAGTGAGAACGAACTCGGTCGCGGTCGTGAGCGCGCGCTGTGCGGACACCGCACCCGACGTGACGACCGCGCCGTGAGCGATCGTCACGAGCGCGTCGTGCTCGTCGAGCGCGATTCCGGAGGGATCGTCGATGTCGTCGCGTCCGTCGGAGTCATCGCATGCGTTCGAGTCGGCCACCACTATCGATCCGTTCGACCCCAGCCGGTTCCAGCCGTTAAGGAGATCGGTTGCGGCCCGGGCCGCCGCGTCTTACCCGAAGTTCTCGACTTTCGCGGCGTCGGCGTCGCCGCCGGCGGCCTCGATGGCGTCCGTCGCGTCGGCGACGAACTCGCCGAACCCGTACACGAACACGCCCTCGTCGTCCGACCCGGTCAGTGCGTCCGCGACGGGGTCGGTCAGGTCGGCCGCGCCGTCGAGAACGGCGACGGTCGCCCCGCGTTCACGGAGCGCGTCGAGGCGGGCCTCGTGTGCCGGATCGTCGTCGCGGTAGACGACCGCTGCCTCGCCGCCCTCGTCGAGCGCGCGCTCGGCGATAGCGACCGCCGGGCCGACGCCCGGCCCGCCAGCGAGCACGACGACACGGCCCTCGCCGTCGTAGTGCTGGTCGCCGAACGGCCCCGCAAGCGTCATCTCGACGCCGGGTTCGACGGCCGCGAGGAACGCGGAGAACTCGCCGCCCTCTTCGGGGTCGATACCGACCGTGACCTCGAACGTCTCGCCGACGGTCGGCGAGGAGAGGGTGTAGAATCTGGCGACGTGTTCACCGTCGATCTCGGTGCCGAGCTTGACGAACTGCCCGGGTTCGGCCGTGAGCCCCTCGGGCGTCTCGAACCGGATCGCGTACGTGTCCGGTCCGACCTCGTCGACCGCAGTAACCGCGACTGTCGCGTCCATACCGCCGATCCGGCCTTCGGACACAAACGTGTTCCCGTCCCGGCGGGGCGGGCAGGCGGCCGGACGGCGACCGATTCCGCTGAGCGGAGGGCGGGCCTGCCGAGCAACGCGCCGTTCCGCCGATCGGAGCGCTGATCCACGGGGATATCGACGAACGTCGAAAACAGCTGCGACGCGTGGCTTCGATCGTGCGGAGATCGGTGTACGTTTGCCCAATTTAAAACGGTTATTTTGGGTATACACCGCCTATAATCCGTCAATATTCGCGAGTAGTTGTATACTCGTCCAAAAATACGGCGGTGGCTCCTTCCAGAAGCCTTTTGATTAGTCCCGAAAAACCATCGACATAGTATGGTTGCGGACTTCAACTGGGCCGTCGGCGGAGAGGCCGGCGACGGCATCGACTCGACGGGCAAGATCTTCGCGCAGGCCCTCTCACGCTCGGGTCGACACGTGTTCACGTCGAAGGACTTCGCCTCCCGGATCCGCGGTGGGTACACCGCGTACAAGGTGCGGACCTCCGTCGACAAGGTACAGAGCGTCGTGGACAGACTCGACGTGCTCATCGCGTTGACCCCCCGGACGATCGAGGAGAACCTCGACGAGCTCCACGACGGGTCCGTGATCATCTACGACGGCGAGCGCACGACGATGCAGAACGTCGAGATCCCCGGCGAGATGGTCGGTATCGACGTGCCGCTCAAGCGGTTGGCCGAGGAGGCCGGCGGGGCGATCATGCGGAACGTCGTCGCGCTCGGCGCCGCGTGTGAGGTCGCCGAGTTCCCCATCGAGAACCTCGACTCCGCGCTGGAGAAGCGGTTCGGCGACAAGGGACAGAAGCTCGTCGACAACAACAAGGAGGCGGCCCGCGCGGGCCAGTCGTACGTCGCCGAGGAGTACGACCACGAGTTCGACTACGACCTCGAAACGACCGACAACGACTACGTCCTCCTCAACGGCGACGAGGCGATCGGGATGGGGGCCATCGCGGCCGGCTGTCGGTTCTACGCCGGCTACCCGATCACGCCCGCGACGGACGTGATGACGTATCTGACAGGCCGTATCGAACAGTACGGCGGCCACGTCGTTCAGGCGGAAGACGAGCTCTCCGCGATCAACATGGCGCTCGGAGCGGCCCGGGGCGGCGCACGCGCGATGACGGCCACCTCCGGTCCGGGGATCGACCTGATGACCGAGACGTTCGGGCTGATCGCCACCTCGGAGACGCCGCTCGTCATCTGTAACGTGATGCGTTCCGGCCCGTCGACCGGGATGCCGACGAAACAGGAGCAGGGCGACCTGAACCACATGCTGTACGGCGGGCACGGCGAGATCCCGCGGTTCGTCCTCGCACCGACGACGGTCGCGGAGTGTTTCTGGAAAACCGTCGAGGCGTTCAATCTCGCCGAGAAGTACCAGATCCCGGTGTATCTCACTGCCGACCTCTCGATGGCGGTCACCGAAGAGACGTTCACGCCGGAGACGTTCGACATGGACGAGGTGGAGATCGATCGAGGGTTCGTCGTCGACGAGGCCGAGGTCGACGATCACCTGAGCGAGTCGGGCGGCTTCCAACCGCACGAGCTCACCGAGGACGGCATCTCGCCGCGAGCGTTCCCCGGAACCGCCGACGGCGCACACATGTCCACGGGCCTTGAGCACGACGAGCAGGGCCGGCGAACCGAGGACACGGAGATGCGCGTCGAGCAGGTCGACAAGCGGAACCGGAAGGTCGAGACGGCCGAGGCCCGTGAAGACTGGAGTCCGCGCGAGTTCGGTGACGCCGATGCGGAGAACCTCGTGATCACGTGGGGCTCGAACGAGGGCGCGCTCGTCGAGGCGCTCGACCTCCTCAAGGACGACGGGATCGACGTACGGGTGTTGTCGGTGCCGTACGTGTTCCCGCGACCCGACCTCAGCGACGCCGTGGACACGGCGGAGAACGTGGTCGTCGTGGAGTGTAACGAGACCGGGCAGTTCGCGGACATCGTCGAACACGACGTCCTCGAACGCGTCGACCGGGTGAACAAGTACACCGGCGTGCGGTTCAAGGCGGACGAGCTCGCAGACGAGATCGAGGCGACCCTCGCGGCGGGGGTGGAGGCGTAACCATGAGTTCAGACATTAGATTCACCGACTTCAAATCGGACAAGCAGCCGACGTGGTGTCCGGGCTGTGGCGACTTCGGCACGATGAACGGGATGATGAAGGCGCTCGCGGAGACGGGGAACGACCCCGACAACACCTTCGTCGTCGCCGGTATCGGCTGTTCCGGCAAGATCGGGACGTACATGCACAGCTACGCGCTTCACGGCGTCCACGGCCGAGCGCTCCCGGTCGGCACCGGCGTCAAAATGGCTCGACCCGACATCGAAGTGATGGTCGCAGGCGGCGACGGGGACGGCTACTCTATCGGTGCGGGCCACTTCGTTCACGCGGTGCGGCGCAACGTCGATATGACGTACGTCGTGATGGACAACCGGATCTACGGGCTCACCAAGGGGCAGGCATCGCCGACCTCGCGTGAGGACTTCGAGACGTCGACGACCCCGAACGGGCCGAAGCAACCCCCCGTCAACCCGCACGCGCTGGCGCTCGCGTCGGGCGCGACGTTCATCGCCCAGTCGTTCTCCTCGGACGCACTGCGTCACCAGGAGATCATTCAAAAGGCAGTCGAACACGACGGGTTCGGCTTCGTCAACGTGTACTCGCCGTGCGTGACGTTCAACGACGTCGACACGTACGACTACTTCCGCGACTCGCTCGTCGACCTGCAGGACGAGGACCACGACCCGTCCGATCGCGACGCCGCGAAGGACGTCATTCTCGATTCGGACAAGGAGTATCAGGGCGTCGTCTATCAGGACGAGGAGTCGGTTCCGTACCACGAGCAGCACGGCGTCGACGAGGACATGTCCGTGATCCCCGACGGTGCGCCCGAGGGCGCGACCGATCTGGTCCGCGAGTTCTACTGAGACGCAAGCGTCGTTTTCCGGCCGGTTCGATCGTCGAGTAGCGCCGCGTCGACCGGGGGTTTCGCGGCCGAATCCCGACCTTCATGCGACGCCAAAATCCGTCGACGGCGAGCGTCTCGCGCCGATATCCGTTCCGTTCCGGCAAGTCTAATTACACGGATCCGTATGTAACGTGTATGTCCGATCGCTACGACGTCGCCATCGCCGGTGCCGGCCCGGCGGGCGCACAGTGTGCCCGCGATCTGGCGGCCCGTGACTACGACGTCGTCGTACTCGAAACCGAATCGGAGGCGGAGTTCCCGCGACAGAGCAACAAGTCCACCGCCGGGACGTTCCCCTCTATGATGGCGTCGTTCGGGATCCCCGACGACGTCGTGATGTCGTTCACCGACGACGTGGTGTTGGAGTCGCCCTCCGACTACTACGAGTCCTACCAGCCGGGAGCGGTACTGGAGTTCGCGGATTTCAAGCGGTTCCTCGTGGAGGACGGCCGCGAATCCGGCGCTGAGTACCGGTTCGACGCGCGTGTCTCCCGGCCGATCCTGGGCGACGACGGGACCATCGAGGGCGTCAAATACGCCGGCGACGAGGAGGTGTACGCCGATATCGTCGTCGATGCTACGGGGCCCGCCGCGCCGATCGCGCAGGCGCTCGACGTCGTCGACCTCGAACGCGAGAACCAAGCGATCGGGATCGAGTACGAGATGGAGGGTGTCGACCTCGACCATCCCGAGTTCGCCGACCTGCGCCGCTCGATGATGCTCCGGTTGGACCACGACATCGCTCCGGGCGGCTACTCGTGGATCTTCGCCACGGGCGAGACGTCCGCGAAGGTCGGGATCTGTTACATCCAGAACGATCGGCACCGCGAGTTCGCGAAGGAGGGGCAGACCGTCGACGGCTACCTCGAGGACTGGATCGAGAACGACCCGCGGTTCGCGGACGCCGAGGTGCTGGAGGGGAAGGTCCACCGGGGCTCCGCACACATCCAGCGGCCCGGCCGGATGCACACGGACGGGTTCCTCGCCATCGGCGACACCGTGCCGACGATCGACCCGCTGTGGGGCGAGGGGATACACAAGGGGATGAAGTCCGCGCGGGCGGCCGCGGCCACTATCGACCGGTGTCTCACCGATGCCGACCGGCCGACGGACGCCGAGAGCCTCGCGCTGTACGACCAGCTCTGGCACGAGGAGGTCGCCCCGCGGATGAACGCGCGGCTGCTGCTGACGGAGCTGTTGTATCTCGCGCCGAACGAGCGCTACGACCGGCTGATGCGTGACCTCCGCCGGACCGACGACGACACGCTCGCGAAAGCCAACCGCGGCGAGAAACGAGCGATGGCGAAGCTGATCCATCTGGACGACCTCCCGCTGTTAGCCAAGTACGCGCGCGAACGGCTGGCGTAAGCGGTTGGGATCGAACCGTCCCCGATCCGTTTTTGACCACCCGACTCCCATGGTCGTTCATGCTCGATTACGTGGGGCTGGAGTCGGATCTCGACGAGGAGGAGCGGCTGATCCGGGACACGGCCCGGGAGTTCGTCGAGGACCGCGTTCGACCGGAGATCGGTGACCACTTCCAAGAGGGGACGTTCCCGACGGAGATCATCCCTGAGCTGGGCGAGATGGGGTTTTTCGCACCCAACCTCGACGGCTACGGCCTGCCGAACGTCTCCGAGACGGCGTACGGGCTGTTGATGCAGGAGCTGGAGGCGTGTGACTCCGGGCTCCGGTCGATGGCGAGCGTTCAGGGCGCGCTCGTGATGTACCCGATCCACGCGTTCGGGAGCGACGACCAGAAGGAACACTGGCTCCCCGCGCTCGGCGAGGGTGAGGCGGTCGGCTGCTTCGGACTAACGGAGCCCGAGCACGGGTCGAACCCGTCGGCGATGGAAACGCGTGCCGAAGCGGACGGCGACGAGTACGTGTTGAACGGCTCGAAGACCTGGATCACGAACTCCCCGATCGCCGATGTCGCGGTCGTATGGGCGCGCGAGACGTCCGCCGAGGGCAGCCCCGTCCGTGGGTTCCTCGTCGAGACGGACCGCGACGGCGTGACGACGAACGAGATCCACGACAAGCTCTCGCTTCGCGCGTCGATCACCGGCGAGATCAGCCTTCAGAACGTCCGGATCCCCGCCGAGAACCGACTCCCGGGCGTGGAGGGGATGAAGGGGCCGCTCTCGTGTCTCACGCAGGCCCGCTACGGGATCGCGTGGGGGGCGGTCGGCGCGGCTCGCGACTGCTTCGAGCAGGCGCGGGAGTACGCGCTCGATCGCGACCAGTTCGGCGGGCCGATCGCTCGGTTCCAACTCCAACAGGAGAAGCTCGCGGAGATGGCGACACAGATCACGACCGCGCAGCTGCTCGCGTATCGGTTGGCGGAGCTGAAAGAGCGCGGCGACCTCCGGCCACAACACGTCTCGATGGCGAAACGCAACAACGTCCGGATGGCCCGCGACCAGTCGCGGATCGCCCGCGAGATGCTCGGTGGCAACGGGATCACCACCGACTACTCCCCGATGCGTCACATGGCGAACCTGGAGACGGTGTACACCTACGAGGGCACCCACGACATCCACAGCCTGATCCTCGGAGAGGACCTCACCGGGATCGCCGCGTTCGAGTAGTGCGGGTTCGAGTCGCGCGGGTTCGAATCGCGCGGCGTCGGCCGTAGAGTGTCGGCCGTACGGCGTCGACTACTTATATACTCCTTTGCGAGTCGCTGTCGACTACTTATATACTCCTTCGACGACGCTCGCTCGTCGTTCGCGTTCAGCCGCACGAGTCTCACCTATCACTTATATACTCGTTCGGGCCGCCACTGACCGGAACGGCACCGTCCGGAACGGACGCGTTTTTACGCGCTACGCCCGTCCTGTCGGTATGGACTGCCGGCAGTGTGGGACGCCCCTCGAGAAGCCCGGGGACTACTGTCTCACCTGCAACACGGCGAACAGCGACGCGGTCGTCGTCGAGTTCGACCCGGATCGCGCCGAGCTCACGATGCTCGACGAGGACGAGGTGGTCGGTCACACCGCCGTAACGACCCGCCCGGAGAACGACAGGGAGCTGAGCCAGATACAGCTCCGCAACTTCGCTGGGCGCGTCGCCGACGAGGTCCGCCGCAAGCGCCCCGAAACGGTGTACGCGGCGGGCGAGCGCGACCCTCTCCGCGAGACGCGCGCGCAGCTCCACCACGAGTTCTACCGCGTGCCGGACGCCGACCGGAAGGGGTCAAACGCCGGCCGCGACAATGCGAACCGGAAGGAGACGAACGGAACGGGGGCAAACGGGACGGGACCGGACGGGTGGGCGGCCGCCGAGAGCGACGTGGTTCGATGGGTGCTCGACCGGCGGGGCGACCGCGCGTTAGAGGTGGTCGAGACCCCGCCACGCGAGAAGATCGGCGGTTCCCACTCGACGCTCATCGGCGATCGAAAGGGGCGGAAAGCCGTCCAGACGGTCGCCGCCCATCCGCACGTCAAGAAGATCGTTCCCGGTCCGATCGACGCCGGCGGGACCGGGTCCCGAACCGGCCTCCGGGCGAAGGCGACCCGCGCGGGCACGAACGGTAACGTCAGGCTCCTCTTGCGGGACGGCTCCAGCGTACAGGAGAACCGGATCGTCACGACCGCGATGGACCGCGAGACCGGCGAGCGTGTCCGCGCCGACCTCAACGAGGCCCTTCGGGACGCGGAGCTACAGGACGTCTAAGCCGGCGGCCTGTCGCCCCGTGTCCCGTGCTCAGTCGTCCGCCCCGGCTTCGGGCCCCGTCTCGGCCGCACACCGGTTCGGCCCGAGCTCCAGTTCGATCGCCGAGACCTCGTCCGGGGGCGACTCGACGCCGCGGTTCGCCGCGATCACCGATTCGTAGTTCGGGGGTTTCTCCGGGAGCGTCGCCGTGATCCGCTCGACGAACGACGCCCGGTCCCGGTCAAGCACGTCGATCCCCGTGCGAGCCTCGCCGACCGTGGTCGCCACGGGCTCGCCCGGCGTCACGTCGCCGGTCGTCCCGTCGTTCGCGACCGAGAAGTGCCCGGGCAGCACCACCGCGTCGTCCGGTTCGGCGAGCAGCGTGCCGTGAAGCGAGTCGTACAGCCGCTCCGCGCCCTCGCGCGCGCCGGCCGTCTCGGGGTCGGTCGCTTCGGGATCGGCCGCGCCCACGTCGGCCGCCTCCTCAGTCCCGGTCTCACCCGTCGTTTCACCCTCTCCGCCAGCCGCGAACTGCAGCTCGGTGCGACCGACGCTGTCGGTAAAGAGCGTGTCGCCGGTTAGTACGGCGGACCGACCGACGAGGTAGCTCGCCATGTCGTCGGTGTGTCCGGGTGTCGCCAGCGCTTTCACGTCGACGCCGCCGACGTCGAGGGTCTCGTTGCGGTCGAGCGGCTCGAACGTGTACGCCACGTCGCGGTCGGCGGCCGCGGCCGGGAGGACGTAAGGAACGTCCAGCTCGTCCGCGAGCGCGCGTCCGCCGGAGAGGTGATCGGCGTGGACGTGGGTGTCGAGGACGGCCGCGATCTCGGCGTCGTGTGCCGCAGCGGCCGCGCGCCACTCCTCGCCGTGTCGCGAGACATCGATCGCGACCGCGACGCGGGAGTCGTCGGGATCAGCGACCGCGACGCGGGAGTCGTCGGGAGTTTCCCGTCCGCCGACGACGAGGTAGCCGAGACATCCCTTCGCCCGGCGCTGTATCTGGACCACGTCGAGCGGGTCGTCGCCGGCGTCGGGGAGCGGAACGCGGACGCGGTCGTACACGGCCGACCAGCCGCGCATGCCGTCATCGATGGCGACGACCTCGTCGTAGCCGGCGGCTTCGAGCTCCGCGGCGAGATCGAGCGACGCCTTCCCCTTCGCACAGGTCGTAACGACCGTGTCAGACGCAGAGAGCCCGGTCTCACGCTCGAACGCGTCGAGGTCGAACTCGTGGAACGGTTTGTAGACGTAGTTGATCGAGTCGGCGATACGCCAGCTCTCGAAGTCGTCCGTCGGCCTGGTGTCGACGACCGTGAACGACCGCTCGCCGCGGCGCGCCGCGTCGACCATGTCACGGAACGCCGATGCGCTAACGACGGTAGGCATACCCGCAGCTCGGTGCGGACGGACAAAACGCTGTCCCGAGCTGGGTGGAGCCACGATAGACAGGCTTTACTCGGCTCCCGCGGACCGAGGGGCATGGTAGAGGCGTTCGCGGTCGCCAGCGGAAAAGGCGGCACCGGTAAGACGACGAGCACGCTGGCGCTCGGGATGGCGCTGGCCGACGAGTACGACGTCACTGTCGTCGACGCCGACACCGGGATGGCGAACCTGCTGTTCCACACCGGCCTCGACGACGCGACGGTAACCCTTCACGACCTCCTCGTCGAGGGGACGGCGACCGACGTCTCGGAGGCGACGTACGACCGCTTCGGGATGTCCGTCGTCCCTTGTGGCACGTCGCTGGCCGGGTTCGAGGCCGCCGACCCCGCACGGCTCCGCGCGGTCGTCGCCGAGCTCGCGGGCGACACGGACGTGCTGCTGTTGGACTCCCCCGCGGCGCTCGCCTCGAAGTCCGCGGTGTTGCCTGTCGTACTGGCCGACCGCGTCGTGATCGTCGTCGAGCCGACGATCCCCGCGCTCTCGGACGGGCTGAAGGTTCAGGAGTACGCCCGCTCGTACGGCACGGAGACCGCTGGCGTACTTCTCAACAAGGTCCGGGAGGAAGCCGCCGACGTGGCCGAGGGGGCCAGCAGACATTTCGGCGGCCCGGTGCTCGCGAACGTCCCTGACAGCGATGTCGTCCGTGCAGCCCGCCGGAACGGCGAACCGCTCCTCGCCCACGCCCCCGACAGCGAGCCCGCGGCACGGTACCGGGACGCCGCCGCACGCCTCGCTGTCCGTGACGGTGACGGCGACGCGGTCGCAGCCCGGTTCAAGAGCGCGGTCGTCCCCGACACGCCATGACGCGTCGCACGGACGCGCCGGACGTGACGGACAGGTCGCGGACCACCACGACGTCCGAACAGACCGGGTCCGACGGTGACCCGCCGGAGCTCCGGATCCCACGCGGTGATCTGCTGCGGTCCCGGGTCGTCTCCGACGTCGCGACGCCGTTGGTGACCGCGCTCGACCGCGAGCTGACGGGGTACGCGACGCTCGTTCCACAGGACACGCTGTTGCTCGCGGGAGAGGCCCGAGGCGTGGTAACCTTCGACGACGGCGTTCCCGTGTTAGTATACAATACGGTGAGCGACCGGGGCGGTCCGGACGCCCTCGCGGAGCTCGCGGTGCCCGGTCCCTACCGGGTCGAGCTGTACGCCGTCCCCGACGGAGCGTTGGCCACCGCGCACCGCGAGGAGTCGCTTCGGGTGTCGCCGGGATCGGTCGCGACGGCGCTCGCGGACGACCACGCACTCGCCGACCGAACCCGCGAGGCTGCACCGGCGGACCGGCTCGACGGCGACGACGACGATCCCGACGCGATCGAAGCGTTCCTCGCGGACGACGACCGGATAGAGGCGATCCGTGAACAGGCTCGTGCCGAGGCGGCGGCGCGCGCGGACGAGTGGGGGCTCGACGGTGTACTGGAAAGCGACGGACCGCCGGGTACCGGGGAGTGACGGCGAATATCAGCCGGTCGGCAGTTCGATCGGGCTGAGGTCCGCCGGAGCGGTTTTGCCCCTCCCGTGTGTAGTCGTGGTATCACCGTCCTCCGCCTTCTCCGACTGACCGAGCCGAGCGAGTTCGCGGACTGGTACGCCGCGAGCCGAGCGTACACCCGACACGTCGCCGACGGGATGGGGTTCGAAGGCGTCGACGCGATCGACGGCGACGCGGTCGCGACGGAGCTCGCGCGTGACCCGACCGGGCTCACCCCCGACGGCGCCCGATCGGTCGCCGCGACCCTCCTCGCGGACGGTGCGTTCTCGGAGCCGTACTGCGAGTGGATGCCGCTGTGGTACGAGGCCGCCCTGATCGCTCCCGTTCGCTACGCCGACTGGCGGCTTCGCCGAGTGGTCGACACGGTCGCGGAAGCCGCCGGCATCACCGTTACCGCGCCACGGTTCTCCCGACCGGCCGACGTCCGGATCGACGGTAACCCGGCGCTCGAGGGCGTTTCCGGGTTTCGCGAACGGTTCCTGCTCGCCGACGCGCTGTTACACCTGGAGTGGTTCGCCCACGCGGCCGCCGCCGACGGGATACTCGTTCCGGGCGACCTCCTCGAGCGGACGCGAACGGAGTCGCTGGCGTACTACGGCGGAGATCGTGACCGACTGTCGCCCGACGTACGACGGTTTCAGGCGCTGCTGTTCGCCGACGACCGGTGGGTCGGCCGCGTCGACGAGGCGTACGGGCTCGACAGTCGACTGTTCGGCTACTGGGAACGTCTCCTCGCCGAGGAACGGCGGCGGCTGGAGTCGGTCTGAGTGGTGTTACAGCAGTTGTAACATAGTACAGCAGCCGCACACATATCAGGAGATAAGTATAGGTCCGAAACAGTCGAGCAATACGTACGGACCGACTAGCGGTTCGTCACACCCCGACGTTTCGGCCCTCTTCTCGTCTCAAACGACGCTATTGAGTGTCGTTGCTGGCGAACGACACGGAAAGGCCACGGTGAAACGCGACAGGTTTGCCGTTGGAGGGCGGCAGCCGCGTCGATCGTCGCTCTAAACGTGGTGAACGTCCCGTACATACGACGAATGTGGCCCCACATACGGCGAATACCATGACGCCATCCACAGCGATACTCCGGCGTGCATCAGGCTCGGACCAGCGCCGACGATCGCGAACTCGACGGATGTGACGACTGAAGCCACGATAACCGGCGGTAGAACGGCGAATAATCCGTACGATGCGACTTCGTGTGTAGTTACCATGTGAAGTACCGGCATAACTATCGATTACTCGATTTCCTTACAGAAGTAAAAACAGTTTTACCGATTGAAACAACTGGTATGGGCATGCGAATCGGAGAATTGAAATGACTTGGTTGGAACCCTCTTGGAGTTGGCGGCGATGAACAGCCAGAATCCGACGGATCGGGTGGTCCTGATGACGGAAGCCCGAAACGAACGGATCAGGCGGCCGATTCGGAGTTGGAAGCAGGTCTCGATCCGAACGACCTCCTCGAGATACTCAGCAACCGGCGGCGGCGATTCCTCTGGCGGCTCCTCCGTCGCGAGTCCGGCGAGCTGGAGCTCAATGAAGCGTCCAGACGGATCGCCGCTTGGGAGAACGGTGTCGATCCCGAAGACGTCGATTACGACCAGCGCAAGAGCGTCTACAACTCCCTCCGCCAGTTCCACTGTCGAAAGATGGACGAGGCCGGACTCATCGAGTTCGACAAACGCGAGTCGGTCGTCAGTCTCGGCCCCGAACGTCCGGAGGAGCTGAAGATCACCGTCGAGCCCGACGCCGAAAACGCCCTCGAACGGATCCTCGGCGCGCTCGGAGTCGCCTCAGCCATCGTGCTCGGCGCGTGGGGGCTCGGACTCCCCGTGTTCGGATCGCTCCCGCTGACCGCCGTCCTCCTCTCTCTTGGCATGGGCGCGGCCGCGGCCGTGTTCGTCTACTCGCTGGTGATGCGGACAGAGTTCCAGCTGTCGCTCGCCGACGCGCTTAGCCGCGTCGACTCCTAAGCGACGGCGACGACCTCGACGAGACGGATACGACCGGGAACCCGCTGTTTTCGGCGATCGGGGTTTCCTGTGTGGAAACATCGAAGTCACCGGCCGCTCGCTTGTGCGCCGCTGCTGTGTGCGAAGCCTGAAATAATGGAAGCCGCGTGAGCGGAGGTTTGCGCGTCGAAACGGCAGAGTGAGAGCCCGCGCGGGGTAGCGCGCAGCGCTCCAGCCTACCGGGGTCGATCTTAGACGGCGGCGGCGACAGCGCCGTCGGTGTCGATCGATGTCGCGTCCTGCTGTTCTTCGAGCAGTTCGTCGGCGTCCGTGTCGCCGTCGACGATCATGTCGAGGAGGGCGATCACGTCGCCGGTGTGGATCTCGCCGTCCTGAGTGACGTCAGCCAGCGCGGGGTAGAAGTCGTCTGCCGGCTCCTCGCCCGCGATGTACTGCTGGATCAGGATCGCGTCGAACGCGTTGATCTCGCCGTCGTTGTTCACGTCGCCGAGCTGGCCGGCGGTGAGCGTGGCGTCCTCGAAGTCGACGAAGACCTCGTAGCCGGCCACGTCGTCAGCCGAGGTGTTCATCGTTACCGTGTCGGTCTGACCCGGTGCGAAGAGGAACTCGCCGTCACCGAAGCCGACCGCGTCCTCGGCGGGCGGGTCGTCGTCCTCGTCACCGAACGTGTGTTCGATCGCGAACTCGGTGTCGAGCTCGGCGTCCTCGTCGACCGCGACGTCGAGCGTGACGCCGTCGGCATTGAGTCCACCGAGGTCGATCGGCTCGCCGAACGGCAGCTCGTCGCCGTCGAGCGAGACGGTCACGTCTTCGGGGTCAGTCGTCGACTCCTCGGTGATCTCGAGCGTCAACGTCTCGACGTTGCGGACGTCGACGACGATCTCGAACTCGTCACCGGGCGTGACGAACTGTGGCTGGTCCTGTACCAGCTCCACGCTGGTTGCGGGTTCGAGCGCGAAGTCGGTCTCCTCGCCGCCGCTGACCTCGACGGTCTGGGCGGCGAAGCCGAACTCGTCAGCCGTGATCTCGGCCGGGTCGCTCGTCACCGTCAGGGTGTACTCGCCGTCGTCGTCGGTCGAAGTGAGCGCACCCTCGGCGCTCTCGACGGTCGCACCGACGAGCGGCTCGCCCGTTTCGGCGTCGGTGACGGTGCCCTCGATCGTCTGGACCTCGTCGCCGGTTAGTGCCTGGGCGGCCGCGTGCACGTCGATGATACCGGTTCCGTACCGAATATCGCGGCTGTTGAGCTCGGCGAAGTCGTTCTCGGGTTTCTCCGCGGTCTCCGCGAGCGCGTTCTCGATCGCTTCGGGTTCGAGCTGTTCGTCGGTCACGGACTGGAGCAGCGCGACGGCTCCCGCGTAGTGCGGGGCGGCCATCGAGGTGCCGCTCGCGTAGGAGTACGTCGCCGCAGGGTCACCGATATCGCCGCCGAGCGGCCCAGCGCTGAGTACGTCCGCACCCGGCGCGCTCACGTCGGGTTGAACGTACTGTCGCGGGAACGTCTCGGGCAGCGAGTCGCCGCCGCCGACGAACTCGACGCTGCCGTCGTCGATCACGGCACCGCTGGAGAACGTGGCGATGTCGCCGGCTTCGGTGGACGCGCCGA
Organism: Halorubrum tibetense; assembly: GCF_055396225.1. Taxonomy (NCBI): domain Archaea; kingdom Methanobacteriati; phylum Methanobacteriota; class Halobacteria; order Halobacteriales; family Haloferacaceae; genus Halorubrum; species Halorubrum tibetense. Next base: position 1,983,966 of record NZ_AP043742.1, on the reverse strand, counting down.
CCGCGACGGAATCGAAGTTGGTCGCGGGAGCGGTCACCGGACCGCCGATGTCGCCAGCGCCCTCGTTACCGGCCGAGACGACTGCGGCCGTGCCCGCCGCGTTTACGTCTTCGATCGTGTCGACGTATGCGGGCGCGAACGTGGAGCCGTCGCCCTCGGGGGCGAACCCGAGACTGTAACTCGCCACGTCCGCGTCTTCCTCGGCGGCCCACTCCATCGAGGCGATGATGTCCTCGGTGAACGCGCCGCCCTCGAAGACGTTCGCCTTCAGCAGATCGGCGTTGGGTGCGACGCCGAACCGCGGGACGTCGCCGACTGGCTCGGCCGCACCGGTCGCGGTGCCGGCGACGTGCTCACCGTGGGCGCCCGGCGAACCGAGCCCCTCGTTGATCTCGCCGTTGACGACGTTCACTTCCTCGGCGAACTCGAGGTCAGGATGGCCTTCCTCGGGGTTGCTGATCCCGTCGTCGCCGATGACGACGCTTGCGCCGTCACCCATCCCGTCGAACTCCTCGTCGAACTCGGGGACGTTGATCTGTTCAAGTCCGAAGGTGAAATCGCCGTCGAGGTCGGGTTCGGCGGCGTCCATCTGCGGGGCGGGCCGCTCGTACTCGAGGTTCGGCGAGACGCGGGCGACGCCGTCGATCGCCGCGATCTCCTCGACGTCGACGCGGTCGAGGTCGACCTCGGCGGAAACGACGTTACCGGCCCAGTACTCGCTTCGGACTTCGGCGTCGAACGCTTCGAGCGCCTCGATCACCGGAGCCTGCGTCGCCGCGGTGTCTTCCATGAGCGCCTTGGTTACGTTGGCGTCGGCCGCGCTCAGGCCCGCGACCGAGCCGAGCTCGCGCTCGACCGAGACCAAGACGACAGTGTCACCCGTCGCGTCACGGAGAGCCGGGTGGACATCGGTGTCGTCGGACTCGTGATGAGCGCGTAGTTCGCCCGATCTATCGGTGTCGGGGGTGTCAGTGTTCTCGTCTACGTCGAACTGTGCATCCGTCTGAATGTCGGAGGTATCGACATCGATCGCGTCGCCGGATGTCGCACCCATGGCTGCCGCCGCGCCGGCGGTCGGCGCGAGCATGGATACGACCATCACGGCCGCGAAAATGGTCGCAAAGATACGAGTCGTATTGTGTGTCATCGATTATGTCGCCTCCACCGACAGAGGGTGTCGATCCCCAAGGGAGACACACTCATGGTAATTCGGCGTTTACGATCGTTCCTGTCCCACGGAAACCACGGTAAAGAGTCGTTTCAGCGGGTTGAAACTCGGGACCCGATCCGGGAACGGCGAAACGGACGGATCCCGGCACGAACCGAAAAGAGGAACGAACCGACGAGAGGAGAGCGGATCGGCGCACCGGAGGGTCAGCAACGCCTCGTGGTTCCCATCCCTAACTCACACCCGAGTAATATTTATTCGAGGCCGTGTTCGTCGGAAGATTCATTGGACGCCTCGCGGTACCCCCGAGTAACGAATGGGAGTACTCTGGCTCGAGGAAGTCGATGCCGGCGACGTCGGGATCGTCGGCGGTAAGGGAGCGTCGTTGGGTGAACTCATCGGTGCGGGACTGCCGGTCCCGCCCGGATTCGTCGTCACGGCGGAGACGTACCGCTCGTTCATCGAGGAGGCCGAGATCGACGAGGCGCTGTTCGGTGCCGTCGATGTCGACCCGGAGGACTCGGGCGCGCTTCGCGAGGCCGAGGCGACGGCTCACGAACTGATCATCGAGACGCCGTTCCCCGAATCGGTCCGTGAGGAGATCCTGACGAGCTACCGTTCGATGGGCACCGAGGACGACGAGGCGTTCGTCGCCGTTCGGTCGTCGGCGACCGCCGAGGACCTACCGGACTCCTCGTTCGCTGGCCAGCAGGAGACGTTCCTCAACGTCCGGGAGGCGGACCTGCTCCGGCGGGTGAAGGAGTGCTGGGCCTCGCTTTTCACCCAGCGAGCGATCTACTACCGCCAGCAGCGCGGGTTCCCCCACGAGGAGGTCGACATCGCGGTCGTCGTCCAGCGGATGGTCGACGCCGAGAAATCGGGCGTGCTGTTCACGAGCCACCCCTCGACCGGCGACCCACAAGTGACCGTCGAGGCCGCCTGGGGGCTCGGGGAGGCCGTGGTGTCCGGGACCGTCTCGCCGGACAACTACGTGTACGACCGCGAGAGCCGCTCCGTCGAGAGCGTCACGGTCGCCGAGAAGAAAGTCGAGATGGTGAAAGACCCGGACACCGGTGAGACCGTCCAGCTCGACGTCGAGGACGACCGGCGAAGCGCCCGCGTGCTCTCGGACGCGGAGATCGAGGAGCTGGTGTCGCTCGGCGAGACGGTCGAGTCGCACTACGGGACGCCACAGGACGTCGAGTGGGCGATCTTCGAGGAGGAGATATACATGCTCCAGTCCCGCCCGATCACGACGATCCGCGAGGACGCGGACGCCGCGGCGACCGGGGGTAACGGCGGACCGGTCGCCGTCGACGCCGACACCGACACTCCCGGGAACGGAGACCAGGCCACCGGCGACGGCGGGGAAACCGACACCGAGAGAACGAACCGAACCGGGGACGCAGACGGCGGCGACGTTCTCGTCGACGGCCTCGGCGCGAGTCCGGGGATCGTGTCGGGTGCGGTGCGGATCGTCGACAAGCTCGACCACCTCGATCAGGTCGGCGAAGGCGACGTGCTCGTCACGGAGATGACGATGCCGGACATGGTGCCGGCGATGAAACGCGCCGCCGGGATCGTCACCGACGAGGGCGGAATGACGAGCCACGCGGCGATCATCTCCCGGGAGCTCGGCGTGCCCGCCGTCGTCGGGACGGGCAACGGGACCCGAGTGTTGCGCGACGGCGGCCGCGTCACCATCGACGGCGACAAGGGAACGGTGCGGGCCGGGGCGGACGAGGAGGCGGAGCCCGCCGAGGAGTTCGAACCGGTGGAGGCGGCGCGGCCGGAGACGCCGGTGAAACCGATGACCGCGACGGAGGTGAAGGTGAACGTCTCGATCCCGGAAGCGGCCGAGCGGGCGGCCGCGACCGGGGCCGACGGGGTCGGCCTGTTGCGGATCGAACACATGGTGCTCTCGCTCGGGAAGACGCCGGAGCGGTACATCGCGGACCACGGCGCGCGAGCGTACCAAGACGAGCTGATAGACGGGATCCGCGCGGTCGCCGACGAGTTCTATCCGCGGCCGGTTCGGGTGCGGACCATCGACGCGCCGACGGACGAGTTCCGCGAGCTGGAGGGCGGCGAGGGCGAGCCGGTCGAGCCCAACCCGATGCTCGGGTGGCGCGGCGTCCGTCGGAGCCTCGACAAGCCGGAGCCGTTCAAACAGGAGCTCGCGGCGTTCGGGCGGCTGATCGAGATGGGGTACGACAACGTCGAGGTGATGTTCCCGCTCGTGAACGACGCCGCGGACGTCGAGGGGGTGAAACGACACCTCCGGGAGGCCGGCATCGATCCCGAAAAACACACGTGGGGCGTGATGGTCGAGACGCCCGCGAGCGCGCTACTGATAGACGACCTCGCCGACGCCGGCATCGACTTCGCCTCCTTCGGCACCAACGACCTCACCCAGTACACGCTGGCGGTCGACCGCAACAACGGCCACGTGGCCGACCGCTTCGACGAGCTCCACCCGGCCGTGTTACAGCTGATCGGCGACACGGTCGAGCGGTGTCGCGAGCGCGGCGTCGACACCAGCATCTGCGGACAGGCGGGCTCGAAACCCGAGATGGTGGAGTTCCTCGTCGAGGAGGGAGTCTCCTCCATCTCGGCGAACATCGACGCCGTCCGCGACGTCCAACACGAGGTCAAGCGGGTCGAACAGCGACTCCTCCTCGACTCGGTGCGCTGAGACGGAGCGGAGGCCTCCTCGCGGCGGAGCGGAACCGGTAAACGGTCGCCGCGGCGAATGGGAGGCGAATGCAGTCGCCCGAGCCGCAGTCGTTCGACCGGGTGCTCTCCTCGATGTGTACGGAGCCGCATCCGGCCGCCCGCGAGGCCGCCGAACGCTTCCTCGCGACGAACCCCGGCGATCCCGCGACGTACGACACGGTCGCGGCCCTCGAGGAACGCGCCGTCGAGCTGCTCGCGACGGTGACGGACCACCCGACGCCGACCGAGGCGTCCGGATACGTCACGGGAGGTGGCACCGAGGCGAACCTCCAGGCGGTCCGGTCGGCGCGAAACCGTCACCCCGCCGCCGACGCCAACGTCGTCGCGCCCGAGAGCGCCCACTTCTCCGTCCACAAGGCCGCCGAGGTGCTCGACGTCGAGCTTCGGACCGTCCCGGTCGACGACGAGTACCGAGCGGACATCAACGCGGTCGCGGCCGCCGTCGACGACGCGACCGCGCTCGTGGTCGGCGTCGCGGGCACGACGGAGTACGGCCGGGTGGACCCGATCCCCGAGCTGGGGCGGATCGCCCACGACGCGGGGGCGTTCCTCCACGTCGACGCCGCGTGGGGCGGGTTCCTTCTGCCGTTCACCGACCACGACTGGTCGTTCGCGGACGCCCCCGTCGACACGCTGACGATCGACCCGCACAAGTGCGGCCGTGGGGTCGTTCCCGCAGGCGGGTTGATCGCGCGAGAGCCCGCCGCGCTGGACGCGCTCGCGGTCGAAACCCCCTACCTGGAGACCCGGTCGCAGGCGACGTTGAACGGCACGCGGAGCGGCGCGGGCGTCGCCGGCGCGGTCGCCGCGATGGAGGCGCTGTGGCCCGACGGCTACCGCGAGGCCGCCGAACGCGCCGCGGCCGACGCCACCTGGCTCGCCGACGAGCTCGTCGCGCGCGGGTACGACGTGACCGAACCCGAGCTCCCTCTCGTCGCGGTCGACCTCCCCGACACGACGTTCGAGGCGCTCCGGGACGCCGGTTGGAAGCTCTCCCGCACGGGCGCGGGCGAGGCCCGCGTCGTGTGTATGCCACACGTGACCCGCGAGGCGCTGCGGGCGTTCCTCGCGGACCTGGACCGGATCCGAACGTGAGACGAAGCGGATCGGGATATAAAAGTGGACTACACCGTCGGTATCCATGCTGCGCGGTCGCGTTATACATGGTAGTCAGTACAAAGGCGTCAGTGAGTGATGTCGGGAGTAGGTGTATCAGATCGCTGGCGGCACCAGAGTATATAACTGAATAACGAGCGGCAGCACCGATCGCTTATAAATAGCCACTGCGGTGGCGCGCCCCGGTGAGCGGCCCGAAGGTCCCTCGCTGGAGTCGCTGGCGCGGAGCGCCCGCGACGAGGCTGGGGAGGCGTGAGGTGCGGTGTTGTGCGGGGCGGGTGGGACCCAAAGGGACAGCCGGCGGCTTCGCCGCCGGCGACTGGGGCTTTGGACGAGTTCACCATCAATCGATGATCAACCACTTATAAACGAACGGCTGGGGCGTTGAACGAGGCCACCGCGTCAACAACCACTTATAAACGGCCGACAGCAACACCGCTTGCTCACTTATACCCAACCGATCGATCGTATTACCATACCCACACCCGATATCGATCACGGAGCTCTCGCTATCGACCGACTCTCGGCGATCCGCGGGAGCCGAACCAACATATTCACTATCGGGCATCACGAACCGGCGGCTATGAGCACGGACGACGTCTCTCGGCGCACGTTCATGTGGGCCGCCGGCGGAGCGGCGGCCGCCGGCACGGCCACGGCCGCGTCGGGGACGGCAGCCGCACAGGAGGACGACGACGAGAACGGTGGCGGCGGCGAAGTCGAACCCGACTGGCCGAGCGGCGCGCAGGGGAACCTCGGCACCTACGAGGACGCGCGCGGCCAGGACGAAGTCACCGTCACCGTCGGGGGCGGTGACGACGGGCTCGCGTTCGACCCGACCCTGCTGTGGGTCGACCCCGGCACCACGATCACGTGGGAGTGGAGCGGCGCGGGCGGCGGCCACAACGTCGTCACCGTCGAGGGACCCGCCGAGCTCGACAGCGGATCGCCCGTCGACGAGGGGGGACACACCTACCAACACGAGGCGACCGAGGAGGACGAGGGGATCACCCACTACGTCTGTACCCCGCACGACGGCGTCGGGATGCACGCCGGTCTCGCGGTCGGGGACGACATCGACACGGTCGACGTCGGCGGCGACGGAGCCTCCGGAGTCGTGTTCGTCCCGCAGGGCGCTCGTGCCCTCGGTATCGCCACGTTCATCGCGATGTGCAGCACGCTTGGGCTCGCGTTCGTCTTCATGAAGTACGGCGGCACGATCACCCAAGAGTAACGCACGATTTTCCCGGCTCGATCGGCCGCACGTGCCGCGGTTCCCGGTCGGCTCGGCGGACGACTCACCGCGACCGCTTCCCTCGGACCCGACGGGGACCCCGCTCTCGGTGTCGGCGTTCGTCGCCTACTCGCCCGCCAGCTCCCGATACAGGTCGACGTATCGATCGAGCGTCGCGGCGTGATCGTACGAGTCGAAGTCGGGGTCGACCGCGCGGCGGTCGAGCTCGTTCACGGCCACGAGCTCGTCGGCGAGCTCCGCGGGACTGGTCACGAGTCGCCCGCGCGTCCGCCCCTCGACGAGCTCGTGAGCGCTGGAGTCCGCCTGGTACTCGACGAGACCCACACAGCCGCAGGCGAGCGCCCACAGCAGCTCCGTCGCGAACGTCTCCCAGCTCGCGGTCTGTGCGAAGACGTGTGTCCCCTTGAATATCGACACGCGGTCCTCGACGGGAAGGTCACCGAGGAACGCGACCCGGTCGGCGATCCGGAGGTCGCGGGCGGCGGCCTCGACCCGCTCGCGTTCCGGACCGTCGCCGATCACCGCGGCGGTCCAGTCGCGTCGGCGGATCTCCGCGAGCGCGAGCAGGAACGTCTCGACGTTCGCGTGCCGGTCCAGCCGGCGGGAATAGACGGCGTCGAACCGGTCGTCGACGGGAGCGTCCTCGACGACGCCGACGTCGATGCTCTCGGGGACGACCCGGACCGCGTCGCCCGCCGCGCCATGCTCGCGAACCCGAGTCTTCGTCGTTCGCGAAGGTGTCGTCACCGTGTCGGCCCCGCCGGCGAGCAGGCGGTACCCGCGGCGCGAGTCGGCGGGATGGTCGCGCCACCAGTCGACGAGCACCGGCGGGCCGCGGAGCCGCCGGGCGACCGTCGTCGCGAGCGCGGGGGTCGGTGGGCTGTTGACCGCGTGGACGACGTCCGGGCCGACGCGGCGGACCGCCGCCGGAAGCCGCGCGGCGAACGCCGCGGGTGCCGGGTCGCCGACGACCGCCCGATAGGTGATCCCGTCCGACTCGAACCGGTCGGCGTCGCCGCCCCACCAGCGGGCACACAGCCAGACCACGTCGTGGCCGCGGGCGGCCAGTCCGGACGCGATCCGTCGCGTTCGCGCACGGGCCGGCGTGTCGCCGTGCCCGGGAGTGAAAAGCGAGACGAACGCGACACGCATACGCCGATTCGACGCCCGGACTGAATAAAAAGACACGGCATCGGGTTCGTTCACCCGAAACGGTTTCACACCGGGGACGGAACCGGACGACATGCATCGATACGATATCGAACGGTACCTCAACGTCCGCAGCGCCGGCGGAGCGGACCTCGGCCCCGGCGGCCGGCTTTCGTTCCTCCTCGACACCACCGGCACCCCGCAGGTGTGGTCGGTCGAGGGGGCACTGGAGTGGCCCGAACAGCACACGTTCTACGAGGAGCGAGTCACGTTCGTCGACTCCTCGCCCGAGTACTCGGAAGCCGTCTTCGGGATGGACGAAGGGGGGAACGAGCGCGCCCAGCTGTACCGCCTCGACTTCGAGTCCGGCCGGATCACCGATCTGACCGACCGTCCGGGGGCCAAACACCGATGGGGCGGGTGGAACAGCGACGGCGAGCGGTTCGCGTTCGCCTCCAACCGCCGCGACGAGTCCGTGTTCGACGTGTACGTGCAGGGGCGTGACGAGACGGGTAGCGACGCCGAGCTCGTGTACGAAGGGGACGGCTGGCTCTCGGTCGCCGGCTGGTCGCCGAGCGACGACCGGCTGATCGTTCACGAGGCGCACTCCTCGTTCGACCACGACCTCTACACGCTCGACCTCGAGTCGGGCGGTCTCACCCATCACACCCCGCACGAGGGCGACGTGCGATACGGCAGCCCCGAGTGGGGACCGGACGGCGAGGCCGTCTACCTCGTCACCGACCGCGAGAGCGACACCCTCCGGCTGGAGCGTCTGGACCTCTCGACGGACGAGTTCACGGTCGTCGCGGACGGGAGCGACGGCATCGACGAGGACGACGACGAGGCGTCCGGGGCCGCGAATGCCAAACCGGGCCCGGACGGCTGGAACGTCGACGGCGTGGCGATCCACGAGGAGTCCCGCCGGATCGTCTACTCGCGAAACGTCGATGGCTACACGGAGCTGACGGTCGGCGAGCTCGCCTCGCCGCACCGGATCGACGAGTTCCCCGCGCCGGACCTGCCCGACGGTGTCGCCGGCGGCGTGAGCTTCGGGCCCGACGGCGAGCGGTTCGCGATCACTGCGACCGGCAGCACGGCGAACGCGAACGTGTACGTCGTCGACGTCACCTCGGGCGAGACCGAGCGATGGACGAACGCCTCGACCGCCGGGATCCCCCGCGAGACGTTCATCGAACCCGAGCTCGTCCACTACCCCACCTTCGACGGGCGACAGATCCCCGCGTTCTTCTCCGTACCCGAGACGGAGACGCCCGCGGACGGCTACCCCGTCGTCGTCGACATCCACGGCGGGCCGGAGTCCCAACGGCGACCCTCGTTCGGGTCGGTCAAACAGTACCTGTTGAACGGCGGGTACGCGGTGTTCGAGCCGAACGTCCGCGGCTCCTCGGGGTACGGGAAGGCGTACTCCGGGCTCGACGACGTCGAGAACCGGATGGACTCCGTCGCCGATGTCCGCGCGGCCGTCGAGTGGCTCCACGACCATCCGGAGGTCGACCCCGACCGGATCGTCGCGATGGGCGGGTCCTACGGCGGGTTCATGGTGCTCGCCGCGCTGACGGAGTATCCCGAGCTGTGGGCCGCCGGCGTCGACATCGTCGGTATCGCCAACTTCGTCACGTTCCTCGAGAACACCGGTGACTGGCGACGCGAGCTGCGCGAGGCCGAGTACGGCTCGCTGGCGTCGGACCGAGAGTTCCTCGAGTCCGTCTCGCCGATCAACAACATCGAGTCGATCGAGTCGCCGCTGTTCGTCCTCCACGGCGAGAACGACCCCCGGGTGCCCGTCGGCGAGGCCGAGCAGATCATCGAGCAGGCTCGCGAGCAGGGCGTTCCCGTCCGGAAGCTGATCTTCGAGGACGAGGGGCACGGCTTCTCGAAGCTGGAGAACCGCATCGAGGCGTACCGCGAGATCGTCGACTTCCTCGCGGAACACGTCTGATCGGGGTCGCGACCGTCCGGCTTCGGCCCCAGCCCCGCACGTACCCGCCTCGTTTTATTCTTGCTCCCCGTAGCCGTCGCTATGAGCTCGAACGGCCCGGCACTCGTCTCGGAGGACCGGTCGCTCCTCGTCCGTGCGGCGTGGTTCCTCCTCGTCGGCTGGTGGGCGACCGGGATCTGGCTGAGCGTCGCGTGGCTCCTCCTCGTGTTGGTCGTCACGATCCCGATCGGGATCAAGATGATCAACGTGGTCCCGATGGTGTTGTCGCTGAAACCACCCGCACGCGAGTTCGTGGAACGGGCCGGGGACGGCGCGGTTCGGTCGAGAGAACAGCGGAGCCTCGTCGTTCGGGCGGTGTGGTTCCTCCTCGTCGGCTGGTGGGCGAGCGGGATCTGGATGGCGGTCGCGTACGCCCTGACGCTCTCGATCGTCGGGATCCCCGTCGCGATCTGGATGTACGGGAAGTTACCCGCGATCGTGTCGCTGTACCGCTACTGAGCTGCCGCGGCGCGCTGAAACGACGGCCGCCGGAAACGAGAGGAAGTGGACCGTCACCGCGGTCCCCTGCTCGCGACCCGCCACGCCGCGCCGTCTCCGCTACCAGTCCGGCCCGAAGTCGGGGTTGAGCTGGCGGTCGGTGCGCTCGATCGCGTCGATCGTCGCGACGTCCTCGTCGTCGAGTTCGAGGTCGAGGCTCGCGAGGTTATCCTGGATATGCGCCTCGCCGGTCGCTTTCGGGATGGCGGTGACGCCCTTCTCGCGGAGCCACGCGAGGCTCACCTGCGCCGGGCTGACGCCGTGTTCCTCGGCGATCTCCGCGATCGTCGGGTCGTTGAGGATCGCTCCCCGTGCCAGCGGCGAGTAGGCGACGAGCTCGAGGTCGTTGGCATCGGCGTACTCGCGGAGCGCCTCCTGGCGGAGCAGCGGGTGCATCTCGACCTGGTTCGCGAACGGCGTCTCGCCGAGGGCGTCGGTCGCGGCGTCGAGGTGTTCGGGTTCGAAGTTCGAGACGCCGATCCGGTCGATCAACCCCTCGTCGCGCAGCTCGGCGAAGGCGGGCAGCGTCTCGGCGGGATCGTACGCCCCAGCCGGCCAGTGGACGTACATGAGATCGACGCTCTCGACGCCGAGTTTATCGAGACTCTCTCGGGTCGACTCGGCGACGTCGGCGGGCGCGAGCTGGTCGATCCACACTTTCGAGGCGAGGAACACGTCCTCGCGGTCGACGTCGGCCGCGGCGATCCCCTCACCGACGGCCGCCTCGTTGCGGTAGATCTGGGCGGTGTCGACGTGGCGGTAGCCCGCTTCGAGCGCGGTTTTTACCGATTCGGTACACTGTGCGGGGTCGTCGTTCTCCCACGTTCCGAGCCCGAGGACGGGTATCCCATCGCGGGTTGGCGTTTCGGTCGGCTGCTGCTCTCGGTGTGACATGGATCGGAGTACGGTCGTGGACGGAAAGTCGCTTGTGATCGGTCGGTCGGATCTTCACAGCGCCCTCGTCGGACCGTACGGCGGTTCGTCGATACGGGTCCACGGCACCGCGGCGCATAACTATATAACTGCGATCGTCATATCGGCCATGGCTGGGATCCGGCGGTCTTCGGCGGGTAACGCGTTATCGATATTGGCCGTGGTGAGCGCGCTTCTCGCCCTGGCGCTCGTCTCCACGTATCTCTCATACGTCCTGTTTGCGATCGTGCTCGCATACGTTCTCACCCCCGTACAACGGAGACTCGAGGAACACGTACGCTCGATGACCGCGGCGATCCTCCTCATCGTGGCCTCGATACTCGTGGTGTTCATTCCGCTCGCGTACGTCCTCGCCATCGCGATCCAACAGGGAGTAACACTCCTGACGCCGCTCCAAGAGGGAGAGATAAGCCCGGATGGGATCCAGGGTCGGCTCGAAAGCATCGGATACGTCGTCGATTTCGAACTGTTGTACGAGACGTATCAAGAGCCGATCACGGACGGGGTACAGAGCCTCGCCCTCGGTACACTCAGTGCCGTCAGCGGACTCCCCGACGTGCTGATCGGGTTCACCGTGACGGCGTTCGTTCTCTTCGCGCTGTTGCGCGACGGCGACCGGCTACTCGCCTGGTTACGATCGGTCGTTCCGATCCGCGACGGGGTACAGCGCGACCTACTGGAACAGCTCGACAATCTCATGTGGGCGTCCGTCGTCGGCAACGTCGCCGTCGCAGCCATTCAAGCGGGGCTGATCGGGATCGGATTGGTGGTTGCCGGTATTCCCGGAGTCGTCTTCCTGATCGTGGCGACGTTCGTTCTCGCGTTACTCCCCCTGGTCGGCGCGTTCGGCGTGTGGGTTCCCGTCTCGACGTATCTCTTCGTGATCGGACGCCCCGTGGCAGGGGGAGCGTTCCTGGTGTACGGTTCCGTGGTTAGCGCCTCGGACATGTATCTCCGGCCCGCCCTCATCGGCCGGAGCGGAACGATCAACGTCGCGATCATCGTCGTGGGTATTTTCGGCGGGGTCGTCCTGTTCGGGGCAATTGGCCTGTTCATCGGGCCCGTCGTTCTCGGTGGCGCGAAGATCGTTCTGGACCTGTCCGCCAGAGAGCGCGGCCAATCGACGACGGGCTGAATCCGATCGGCACTCGGATCCGTACTCACCGGAGCAGTTTGGCCCCGCTGAGATGCTCCCCTTCAGACGTGGCCGGAAGGACACGGCCGTTTCGTGCCGCGTGCTCAGTGAACGTAGGCGGGAGTGGATACGGCGCTGAAGGTGATCGGTTGCTTATAAGTGGGCGACTGGTGTCGCGGTCGGCCATTTATAAGTGGGTGACTGGTGTCGCGGTCGGCCATTTATAAGTGGGTGACTGGTGTCGCGGTCGGCCATTTATAAGTGGGTGACTGGTGTCGCGGTCGGCCATTTATAAGTGGGTGACTGGTGTCGCGGTCGGCCATTTATAAGTGGGTGACTGGTGTCGCTGTCGGCCATTTATAAGTGGGTGACTGGTGTCGCTGTCGGCCATTTATAAGTGAGTGGCTGGTGTCGCTGTCGGCCATTTATAAGTGGGTGACTGGTGTCGCTGTCGGCTGTGTATGCGTCCTCGACGTGTCCGTGGTGACGACCTCCGAACCCCCGTTCGCTCGGTTATCAATAGTGGACCGTCGATCGACGGTGAACGCTTCTAACCTACAACCTGTCCACACTACGGGGAACTAGAGCAGCCGATCGAGTATCTGTTCCGTATCCGAATAGTTCAGAGGAGTATTGTGACTGCCGGTTCGGTTTCTCCGGTACCGAGTAGGCGACGGACCCGGATCAATCACTCTCGTTTTCGTTCGAGACGGGTTGTTCGGTCGCGTCCTCGCCCCCAGAGCGCCGCGCTACTCGTCCGAAAGCAACGCCCGTGAGGAGTTCGTCACGACGAGCAGACTCGACAGGCCCATCGCGACCGCGGCGAACAGCGGGTTGAGGAGGCCGGTGACGGCGAGCGGGATGGCGATCGCGTTGTAACAGAACGCCCAAGCGATGTTCCCCTTGACACGCCGGCCGGCCGCCCGCGAGAGGGCGAACACGGTCTCGACGGAGTTGAGATCGTCGTCGACGATCGCCACGTCGGCGGCGTCGGCCGCCATCGCGGTCCCGCCGCCGAGCGCGACGCCGAGGTCTGCAGCTGCGAGCGCGGGTGCGTCGTTCGTTCCGTCCCCGACCATCACCGTCCGGCCGCGTCCTTTTAAGCGTTCGACGGTCTCGGCTTTCCCCTCCGGCGGCACGCCCGCGAACACCCGCGAGACCGCGTCGTGCTCGGCGAACACCGTCGCGGCGCGTTCGTCGTCACCAGTGAGGACGACGACCTCGACACCCGAACCGGCGAGCGACGAGAGCGTCTCCTCCCACCCGTCCCGCAGCTCGTCGCCGACGACGACGAGCCCCGCTGCCGCACCGTCGCGGCCGACCGCGACCGGTACGCGTCCCACATCCCGGGCGGCTGCGACGGACTCGCGGAGCCGATCCGGCACCGTCCACCCGCGCTCGTCGAACAGATCGGGGTGGCCGACGACGACCTCGACCCCGTCGACCGTCCCCGACACGCCGCGGGCGTGGCTCTCGAACGATGCGACCGGGAGAGTCGTGTCGCCGGCTCCGGCGTCGGTAGCGTCGGCACCCGCGCCGCCCTCGGCGTCGGGATCGTCGACATCCGCGGTTCCGTCCTCGGCGTTCACGGCACCGGGGTCGGACGACGCGACGCTGCCGCCGTCGGCCACCATTCCGTCGTCGGTCGTTCCCGACTGCGCCGCGGCGATCGCCCGCCCGACCGGGTGCGCCGAGCGCGATTCGAGCGCGGCCGCGAGCGCGAGCAGGTCGTCGTCGACGTCGCGTTCGAGGAGGCGCATCTCCCCCGTGGTGAGCGTCCCGGTCTTGTCGAAAACGACGGTGTCGGCGTCACGGATCCGCTCGAAGACGGTATCGTCGAACACCACGATCGAGCGCTCCAGGGCGTCCCGGATACCGGCGGCGACCGCCAGCGGGGTCGCGAGCCCGAGGGCACACGGGCACGAGACGATGAGCACCGTGAGCGCGACAAGCATCGCGGTCGAGAACCCGTTGCCGAGCGCGAGGTTAGCGACGGCGACGAGGACGGCCATCGTCAACACGAGCGGGACGAACACGGTCGCGAGCCGGTCGGCGAGCTGCTGAACGCCGTGGTTCCCGCTTTGGAGGTCCCAGACGAGCTCGGCGACGCGGTCGAGGCTGGACGTCGCTTCCGGCCCGACGGCGATCGTGAGCGAGCCGTCGGCGACGACCGAGCCGCCGACGACCGTGTCGCCCGGCTCCTTTCGGACCGGCAGCGACTCGCCGGTGACGACCGACTCGTCTACGGCGGCGGGACCGTCAAGCGCTTCGCCGTCGACCGGGACGCGCTCGCCCGCGCGGACGAGTACGCGATCGCTCGGTTCGAGGTCATCGATGGCGACCGTTTCGGTCGATTCGCCCGTGGCTGGTTCCGTTTCGGGTGTCTCGGTCTCCGCCTCGACGACGCGTCGGGCAGTGTCGACCTGGACCGCCGTGAGGTCGGAGAGCAGCTCGGTCGCCCGCCGTTTGATTGACGTCTCGTAGTGGTTACCGACGGTGACGATCACGATGATCGCGACGGTGACATCGTAGTAGATCGAGGGGTCATCGACCAGCGCGACCGCCAGCGTGCTGTAGAGGTACGCGCTAACGGCGGCGATCGCGACGAGCAGATCCATGTTCGGCGATCGCGTTCGGGCGCTCACGTACGCGCCCCTGAGGATCGGTTTGCCGGTGACCAGCAGGACGATAGTCGTGAGCACCCCGATGATGATGAAGAAATACGTCCCGGAGGTCGACGCCATCGCCTCGTTGATGAACTCCAGCGTCCGCTCGTCGTAGAAGGGGAACGCGAAGTACGTCGGGTAGATCAGCACGATGTACTGGAGCATGACGGCCATCCCGACGAGCACGCCGACGGCGAGCCGCGCGGTAGCCATGTTGTCCGCCTGTCGCCGCGAGAACGCATCGTCGCGGGAGTACGCGCTGTAGCCGAGCCCGCTCACTGCCTCCGCGATGTCGTCCGTCGAGACGGAGTTAGGGTCGTGGTCGACCCTCACCGTGTCCGTGACGTAGCTGGCGCTCGCCGCGCTCACCCCGTCGGTCCGGGTCGCGACCGTCTCGATGAACGCCTCACACGTCGCACAGTGCATCCCGTCCACTTCGAGGAACGTCGCCTCGTGGTCGGCGGGGACGTCGGGGGAGTCGTCGATGTCGGTTCGATCACCGCCTCCCGACCTCTCGTCCCGCCGCGCCGCGATCGCCTCGGCACCCACGTCGACGTCGCCGAGCGCGTCGTAGACGCCGCGACAGCCGCTACAACAGAACCGGTTCCCCTCGTCGTCGACGACATTGACCCCCTCGGTCGGGAGGTCACACAGCGTGCAGTCGGGGACGGGGTGGTCGTCGGACGCGCCGTTCTCGCTCATCGGTCAGTGCCCTCCGTGGTCGTGTCCGGCGGCCTCGTGGCCGACGAGCTCCCCGGCGTCGAGCGGGTTCCAGAACGGCAGTTCGGGGTGGGGGACGTGGACGCCGACCGCCATCAGGCCGTGCGCGAACAGGACGTAGCCGAGCACGAGGAACGCGACCCCGAGCAGCCGGTGGACCCGGCGGCGGTGGACGGCGTCGACCCGCTCGATCAGCGTTCCGTACAGGAACACCGCCGGCATCGTCCCGACGCCGAGTGCCGCCAGTGCGGTCCCCCCACTGACGGCGGACCCGCTCGCGAACGCGTACAGGTACGCCGGGTAGAGGATCGGACACGGGAGCAGTCCGTGGACCGCGCCGAGCCCGACGATCCCCGGTCCGTTCGCGAGCCGGTCGACGTGGCCCGTCAGCCAGCCGGTGATCCGTTGAAGCCCGGGAAGGTGGACGCCGCCGGTCGCGCCGCCGAGGACGTACCGGACGCCGACCGCCATCACCGCCGCGCCGACGAGGAGGCCGGTGAGCCCGCGGACCGTCGCGGCGGCGTCCGTGAGCGTCGCCGCCGTGACGAGCACGACGCCGCCGACCGCCCCCAGCGCCGCCCCGATAAGCGCGTAGCTCGCGGTTCGGCCGAGGTTGAACAGGGCGTGTTGGCGCACCTCGTAGGTCGTGAGGTGGCCACCGCGTCCGCGATCGGTCGTACCCGCCGCCCCTGCCGAACTCGACCCTGCCGAACCCGCTCTCTCCGTCGCGTTCGTCCCGCCATCGGTCCGGCTCCCGGCCGTCGACCCGCCGTCCATTCGGGCGGCGTACGTCGTCACGAGGGGACCACACATCCCGATACAGTGGGCTCCGCCGAGCAGCCCGATGGCGAGAAACAGGAGGACGTCCGCGCCGAGCAGGGTAGATGGGTCCATCGCGTGTGTCACCGCGGGTTAGGGCCGAGCGTGCTAATGGGTTTCGTCGAGAACGGTCCCACGTCCGAACGGACGCGGATCATCGATCGTTCAGCTCTCGGACCGTGAGCACGGAGAGAACGGCCAGCAGCGCCGCCTCCACGAGCTTCGAGGCGAACGCCAGCGAGTCGTCGAGGAGGTGGACGGCGATCAGTCGGAGAGGCCCCAGATCGGAGTGGCCGCCGTGTGCGGGCCGCCCCGGCCAGAACGCGCCGTGGTCGAGCACCGTGTGCCACGCGGCGTAGCCGCCGAGGAACACGACCATCAGGGCGATCCCGCCGACGTACACGGGAAGCGGATCGAACCCCTGGAGGACGAGCAGGACACCCATGAGCATCGCCATCGTCGCGAGCAGGAACGCCGCGGGCCGGGGGTCATGGAGGATCCCGAACCGGAGCTGCTGGGTCGCGACCGGCAGCGCCCAGTACAGGTGGATCCCGGCGACGACGGCGGCGAGGAGGCCCGCGACCCGTCGCAGCGAACGGTCGGACGCGACTCCCCGACCGGCGGTCATCTCACTCACCCTCCACGAACACGGTCGCGTACATCCCGCCAAACTCGTGGGGGATACAGACGTAGTCGTAGCGGCCCGGCACCTCGAACGTGTGGCTGAAGCGGTCCCCGTTCTCGAGCCGGCCGCCGAAGTCGTCGTGCCACGCGTCGCGAGCCGTCCGCTCGTCGTCGAAGCCGCCGGAGGCGAAATACGCAGCCTCGTCCGGGATCCCCCCTTCATACGCGGTGACGGTGTGGTTCCGTGTGCTGGTGTTCTCCCAGACGACGGTGTCGCCGACCGACACCGTGAGCTCGTCCGGGACGAAGCCGTCGGCGGTCATCCCGACGTCGTATCCCTCGTCGAGACAGCCGGCCAGCGCGGCGGAGGCACCCACCGTCGCGCCGCCGCCGACACGCGCGAGGAACCGTCTCCGATACATGTACGACGGTAGGAGCGTCAATCGTTTGAATATCGCGATCAGGCCCGGGAGGCGGGAATCGCCGCCGGCCACAACGACCGACCGTCACCGGCCACAACGACCGACCGTCACTACCGTCCGTTCCCCCACGCAGCTGTTCGGCACCCTATGCGCCGAATACGCTACCCGTCGGTTCCGTGTTCGTCGACGAGCGCGCCGACAACCCGACGCTGGGCCGCAGCGAGGTGTTCGGCGAACGTCGACCGGGCGATCCCCACCGCATCGGCGACCTCGTCGGCGCTGGCCTCGCGCGGGTACGCGAAGTACCCCATTCGCCGAGCCGTCCGCAACACCTCCCGCTGGCGGTCCGTCAACCGCTCGCGGTCGATCACGATGGGGTCGGCACGGCGGGCGCTTCCGGACCGGGTGAGCCGATCGAGAGTGACCCTCGCGCCCGCCGACTCCAGCGCCTCAACGACGTCCCCGAGCGGGTCGACCGACGGGAGATGAATGGAGAGCTGGAGCTGGTCCGGATTCGTCCGAACCGTCGCGTCCGTCACGGGATAGCCGAGCGCCTCGACCGCCCGATACGGACAGTTCCCCTGCGTGGCGACCCGACGGCGGTACACGTACCGACCGTCGGCCGCGAACACTGGCTCCGCGGGGATCGGTCGGTCGGTGCGGAACTGTTCGACCGTGACACCGTCGAGCGCCGTCACCCGGACGTCGCTGGCGACCGCACCGTCGGGGAGGATATCGACGACCGGACACCCCGGCGGGTCGTGTGCGACGAGCCGCGCGCGGAGACCCGGTTCCGTGGAGCCACCGGAAGCCGCCGTGTCGGTCCGTTCCGTCGGCACACGGTCATCGTTCGATCCGGGCGGGAGGAAGCCGTCCGTCGCTCGACTCGACTGCGGGGTGGCCTCTGACGTTTCCGACGAGGTGGCGTCGGGGGGATCCGACGTACCGGACATGTCTCACGGTCCGTGTTCGACGAATAAAACATCGGAGCCGAACGAGTTCGTCCGGGAACGGTCTCGGCACGTCGTATATAAAGTCCCGTCGTGCGACGGCGATGATACTCACGGCTGGGCGCGTACGTGTGAAACGATGACAGAGCGATCGCTCGGGGACACGTCGGTCGGTATCGTCGGGGGCGGCGTCGGGGGACTCGCCGCCGCCGCGTATCTCGCGGACGCCGGCGCGTCGGTGACCCTCTACGAGCGCGAGAGCCAAGTCGGCGGGGTCGCGGGCCGGATCGAGCGCGAGGGGTTCCGCTTCGACACCGGCCCCTCCTGGTACCTTCTGCCCGAGGTGTTCGAGCGGTTCTTCGGGGAGTTCGGCCACGAGCCCGAGGAGTTCTACGACTTGGAGCGGCTCGACCCGCACTACCGCGTGTTCTGGGACGACGGAGACCGCGCCGACGTGCCCGCGAACCCGGAGGCGGCCGCCCGGCTGTTCGAGTCGTACGAGGACGGGGCGGGGGCGGCGTTCCGCGACTACCTCGCGGACGCGGAGGCGGCCTACGAGGCCGGGATGGAGCGGGTCGTACTGCCCGGCCGCTCGCGCCTCCGCGACTACCTCTCGACCGAGGTCGTCCGCGCCGGCCGCGAGCTGGCGCTGTTCGAGAGCCTCGACGAGCGCGTCGGCGAGTACGTCGACCATCCGAAGCTCCGACAGCTGCTCGAGTACACGCTGGTGTTCCTTGGAGGATCCCCGTACGACACGCCGGCGCTCTACCAGCTCATGAGCCACGTCGACTACGGACTCGGCGTCTACTACCCGATCGGTGGGATGTACGAGGTCGTCGACGCGGTCGCGTCGGTCGCGCGCGAGCGCGGCGCGGACGTCCACACGAACGTCGAGGTCACCGGCCTCGAGCCGGTTCCCGACGGCGTCGCGGTCGACCTCGGCGGCGACCGATACGTCCACGACCGTGTCGTCTGTAACGTCCCGCCGGAGTACGTGGAGCGGGAGCTGCTCCCGCCGGGGACGGTCCGCCGTTTGGGCGACTACTGGGGTCGGCGGACGTACGGCCCCTCGGCGTACCTGTTGTATCTCGGCGTCGAGGGGCGGTTGCCGGAGCTCGCCCATCACACGCTCGCGTTGCCGACCGACTGGAGCTCGCAGTTCGAGGCGATCTTCGAGGACCCCCGATGGCCGGCGGACCCGACCGTGTACGTCAACGTCCCCTCGCGGACGGACCCGTCGGTCGCGCCGTCGGGCCACGAGACCGTCGTGATCCTCGTACCGCTCGCGCCCGGCCTCGACGACACGCCCGATCGACGGGCCGCGTTCCGCGATCACGTGCTGGAGGCGGTTACCTCGTACACTGGCGTCGACCTGTCCGATCGGATCGTCTTCGAGGAGTCGGCGTGCGTCTCCGAGTTCGCGCGACGATTCAACCGGCCGGGCGGGAGCGCGCTCGGGCTCGCCCACACGCTCACCCAGACCGGTCCGCTTCGGCCGGGCCCCCGAGTACGGGGGGTCGATCGGCTGTACTACGTCGGCGGCGGGACGAATCCGGGGATCGGCGTCCCGATGTGTCTGTTGAGCGGGGAGCACTGCGCGGACGCTCTCGCCGAGGACGCCGCCGGCGGGCTGTCCGCTCGACTCCCGTTCGTGGGGCGGACCTGAGACGTGAGAAACGGCCAGGATAGCGTGCGGTATGTGACACCACCACAAGACCTTTTACGCCGAGGTCCTGTCCCGAAACTGGGACAAATAAGCGCCGAGATCCGGGGGATCCATACTCGTTAGGTTGAGGGACTTAATCAACAAAGCACCTACCTGTGGGTGTCGCATGATAGAAACAGCAGCAGCGGACTTGGCCGTAGCAGCACAGGGGGTCCCCCTCGAGGTAACTCAAACGGACATATACAACTACCTGCAAAGCGACGAGGGGATGCTACTGAACCTCTCGCTGTGGGTTAACATCGCCCTCGCGGGGCTTTCGATCCTCCTGTTCGTGTTCATGGGACGTAACGTGGAGGACCCGCGCTCGCAACTGATCTTCGTGGCGACGCTGATGGTCCCGCTGGTGTCCATCTCCAGCTACACGGGGCTCGCGTCCGGGCTCACGATGAGCGTGCTCGAGATGCCAGCCGGACACGCGGCAGCCGGTGCAACGACGCCGGTCGCCGGCGGGACGGACGGCGTCCTCACGATGTGGGGTCGCTACCTCACGTGGGCGCTGTCGACGCCGATGATCCTGCTCGCGCTCGGCCTGCTCGCAGGATCTAACACCACCAAGATCTTCACGGCCATCGTGGCCGACATCGGGATGTGTGTCACGGGCCTCGCGGCCGCGCTGACCACGTCCTCCCACGCGCTTCGCTGGTTCTGGTACTTCATCAGCTGCGCGTTCTTCGCCGTCGTGCTGTACATCCTGCTCGTCGAGTGGGCGGCCGACGCTGAAGTCGCCGGCACTGCGGAGATCTTCAACACGCTGAAGATCCTCACCGTCGTGATGTGGCTCGGTTACCCGATCTTCTGGGCGCTCGGTGCCGAGGGGATCGCGGTGCTCGACGTCGCCATCACGTCCTGGGCCTACAGTGGCCTCGACATCATCGCGAAGTACATCTTCGCGTTCCTCCTGCTCCGCTGGGTCGTCGACAACGAGTCCACCATCGCGGGCATGGCGTCCGGCCTCGGTGCCGCTAGCGGCGGCGGCGCGGCCCCGGCCGACGACTGACGACCGAGCGTAGCGGTACCACCGTTCGGACGGTTTCGCAGCACGGTGCGGTGCGGTGTAGTGCGATGCGATGCGGCGCACTGCGGTTCGGTTCACGCGTCCCGCTGGCGGCCCGACGTGGGGTTGGCCGTCAGCGGCTTTCTTGCGGTTCTCGCCCGGCTAGCGGCAGCGCTGTCGGACAGCGTTTCCGTGTGCGACACCGTGAGGCGGCGACGACCGACGAAAACACGGGCACGAGCGGATCCGCGATACCGGGCAACGAGCCAGCGAGGACTGACGAAGACGGAAACAAGCGCGACCACGACGAACGGTATCAGGAGCCCGTCCTACGGGAACCCGTGTCGTCGGGTCCCGTTCGGTGTTAGAAACCGCTTCGGGCGCTGTGTGTCACTTGCCCCAGAACGGGTCACGCTTCCGTCGCGTGTCGAGGTAGCCGGCGAGCGCCTCGCGCTCGTCGGCGGTGATCTCCTCTTTGAGCTCCTGTTCGAGGATCTTCGCGTGTTTCTCCGGGACCTCCGTCCAGAGGGTGTCGCCCTCCTCGATGTCGCGGCCGACCGTGGGCCCGTCGATGGCGATGCTCACGCGCTCGCCCGACCGCGCCTCGTCGACGTCGTCGCCCTGCTTTTGGATCCCCGAGAGGCTCCCGACGCGGTGGAACTCGTTCCCCTCGAAGTAGCCGACCGAGCGGTTGTTCTGAAGCGTCCCCGCGATGACCTCGACGCCGACGACGGCGGGGTCGTTCTGGCGGAACGTGTGGTCGGGGAGGAGACGGAACCGAGCCGGCCGAACCACCTTGTCGAGCACCGTCTCCTGTTGGGCGCGCTGCTTCTCCTCGACGTACGTCTCGTAGTCCTCGATCAGCTGGTAGATGACGTCGTTGGTGAACAGTTTCACGTCGGCGCTTTCGAGCTCGTCCTCCGCGTTCGCAAGCACGTCGACGTTGAATCCGAGCAGCGCCTTGTGCTCGTCCTGGTTCGCCGTCTCCGCGATGGCGATGTCACGGGGCGCGATGTCGCCGACCTCCGCGCGCATGATCGGCACCTCGGCCTCCCGGAGCGCGTTCGCCATCGCCTCCAGCGAGCCGAGCGTGTCCGCCTTGACGACGACGCCGTCCTCGGCGGTGTCCACCTCGATCTCCGCGAGCTCGGCTTTCACCTCCTCGATCACGTCCTGGAGCGGTCGGTCGCGGACGACCCGGACGGGCGCGCCCGCCATCGCGTCGTCGAGGTCGGGCGCGGCGATCTTCACCCCGGCGGCAGCGCCGACCTCCGCCACTTTCTCGAACTGTTTCTCCGTACGGATCTCGGCAAGCGGACGCGGCTGTAACAGCGCGCGGACCTCGGTGACGATCGGCTCGTCCTGTCCCCCTACGACGATCGTGTCGCCGTTGCGGATCACGCCGTCGTACACGACCGTGTCTACGGTCGCGCCGAAGCCGCGTTCGTCTTTGACTTCGAGCACCGTCCCCTCGCCGGGGCCGTGCACGTCGATCGCCATCTCCTCTTTCATGAACCGCTGTGAAAGTCCCATGAGCACCGCGAGGAGGTCCGGTATCCCCTCCGCGGTGATCGCCGAGACGGGGACGACCCCGATGTTCTTCTGGAAGTCCTGGACGCGCCAGTAGAGGTCGGCGGAGAACCCCGCGTCGGACAGCTGGCCGATGATCTCGTAGAGGTTTTCGTTGAGCATCGATTCCGCGCGCTCGGATTGGGCCTCGAGGCTGCGCTGGATCGGCTCGCCCTCCTGAGGGTTCCATCCCGGCGTCGTGTCGATCTTGTTCGCGGCGACGACGAACGGGGTCCCCGTCCGTCTGAGGATGTCGATCGCCTCCTCCGTCTGTGGCTGAAACCCGTCGTTGACGTCGACGACGAGCACGGCGATGTCGGCGAGCGCGCCGCCACGAGCGCGCAGCGTCGAGAAGGAGTGGTGCCCGGGAGTGTCGATGAACAGTAGGCCGGGGAGATCGAAGTCATCGGGGTTCACCAGCTCGCCAGCCATCGACGATATCGTCGAGAGGGGGATGTCGGTCGCGCCGATGTGTTGGGTGATCGCGCCGGCTTCCGCTTCGCTGACGGCGGAACCGCGGATCTCGTCGAGCAGGCTCGTCTTTCCGTGGTCGACGTGGCCTAACACGGCGACGATCGGCGTCCGAAGGGTGTCCGGTTGAGTGTCGTCAGTCATGAGAATCGCCCCGAGAAGGTTGTTGTGTTCCGTTCGGTCGGGCCGTCAGTTAAGCCTTTCAGGACGCGGCCGAGCGCGTCCGTCAGCCGTCGGACGCGCCGTGGCGTTTAATATCGTCGCCCGGGACGGGACGCATATGGCAAACATCCTCGCGGAGAACCTCTCCGGGAAGGCGGTAATGGGATCGGACGGGACGGAGCTCGGCGACCTGTACAACATCACGATGGACCTGAAATCGGGCGAACTCCGTCATCTGCTCGTCAGTCCGCACGAGCACCTCAACGTCGAGCTGGTGTCGTTCGACGTCGACAGCGCGGGACGGCTGCAAGTCCCGGTCGGGAACGTCCAGGCGGTGAAAGACTACATCGTCGTCGGCCGCTGATGCAAGTTCTCGATACGTCGGCGTTCATCCACGAGTACACGACCGACGAGTCGGTGGTGTCGGTTCCGGAGGTCCACGACGAGCTCGACGGGGAGACCGCGCTCCGGTTCGACGCGATGGAGGGGTCGGGGATGACGATCCATGTCCCGGCCCCCGAAGCGGTGACGAACGTCGAGCGCGCCGCGCGGGGCTCCGGCGACCTCGCGGAGCTGTCGGGGACGGACGTCCGGCTGATCGCGACCGCGTTAGAGCTCCACGCCACGCTCGTCACCGACGACTACGCGATGCAGAACGTCGCGGAGCGGCTCGACCTCGCGGTCGAAGCGATCGCCCGCGAGGGGATCACGGAGGAGCGCGAGTGGCGGTTCCAGTGTGTCGGCTGTAGCCGAACGTTCGACGAGAACCGGGAGCGATGTCCGGTCTGCGGCAGCGACCTGACGAGAAAGAACCCGGCGTAGCGGGATCGGCCCGGGTGCGGACCGCTCGCACACCATCGACCGATTCAACACCGACGACGACGAGTCGTCGGTATGAACCCGCTCGCGGAGCTCCCGCCGGACGTGCTGGTGGAGGGTCGCCGTGACGCCCTCCCGATCGACGCCGCCGCGACCCTCGCGACACATCCGCTTGAGGGTGTCGAGACGGAGTATCCACACTACGTCGGGTCCGTGGAGTCACCGGAGGGGCCGCTACGACCCGCCGCCCGACACCCGGTGTTTTACGGCTGTTTCGACTGGCATTCGGCGGTCCACGGCCACTGGGCGCTCGTCCGCGGGCTCCGGCTGTTCCCGGACCACCCGGACGAGGCCGCGATCGTCGAGTGCATCGATCGGCGGCTGACCGACCGGAACGTCGCCGAGGAGGTCGCGTACTTCGAGTCGAACCCCTCCTTCGAGGAGCCGTACGGGTGGTCGTGGCTGCTCCGGCTCGCCGCCGAGCTCCACCTGTGGGACGACCCACGGGCCGACGCGTGGCGGGAGACCCTCCGGCCGCTGGAGGCGTGGATCCGCGACGCGACCAGGGAATCGTTGCTCGACATCGAGCGCCCGCAGCGCGTCGGGACGCACGGGAACACCGCGTTCGCGCTCGCGGGCGTTCTCGATTACGCGCGGACGGTCGGGGACGACGACCTCGCGACGGGGACGGCGGCGACCGTCCGACGGCTGTACACCGACGACACGGCCACGGTCACGGGCGCGGAACCGATCGGGTGGGACTTCGTCTCCCCGGCGCTGACGGAGGCGGATCTCCTCCGTCGCGTGCTCGCCCCCGACGCGTTCGCTCGATGGCTCGACGGGTTCCTCCCCGATCTCTCTGCCCAGCCCCACGACTCACTGCTGGAGCCGGTCGGCGCGGAGCCCGACGAGGGAGACGGGATGGCGATGCACCTCGTCGGCCTCGACCTCTCCAGGGCGTGGTGTCTGGCGGGGGTCGCGGAGTCGCTGCGGGCAGCGCGCGATGCGACCCCCGACGGCGACGCCCCGTCAGTTGCCGAGCGACTCGTCGACCCGCTATCGACCGCGGCTCGCGAGCACGTCGGGGCGGCTGCCGGCCACACGTTCACCGACGAGTACGCCGGATCGCACTGGCTGTCGTCGTTCGCGCTGTACCTGCTCACCCGCAACGAGGGCGGGATCGCGCCGTCCGCGTGAGAACGCGAGAGGAGGGACGCGCTCCACGCGTCGGTCGGCTTCGCGCCGGGTCACGGCGTCGAGCCCGCTCACTCCGCCGGGTCCCTCCCGGCGTCGGTTTCCGTGTCCTCGCCCGATATCGCCTCGGTCAGGGCGGCGTGCTCGACCCCCGGGAGTCGGGTACGGAGCCGGCTGGCGACGCGGCGTGCTTCCTCGAGCTCGACCTCGGCGACCGCCCTGACGAGCGCGGCAGCTCGCTCGGCGCGGGCGCGTCGCCAGCTCTCCTCGCGCGCGCCGTACGTTCGGATGGCGCGCATGAAGTCCACCTCGGAGAACTCCGGCCAGTAGGGGGTACAGAAGTAGACGGCCGCCTCGTTACCGTTGGCGTGCCACGGGAGGAAGTTCGAGGTGCGCTCGTCGCCACCGGTTCTGACGATGAGATCGACGTCGCGGATCGGCCGGTCGTACAGTCGCTCTTCAACCGTTTCAACGTCCACGGAGGCGGCGTCGATCTCGCCGGCGGCGGCCTCTCGAGCGATGTCCCGGGCCGCGTCGAGCAAGGCGGTCCGGCCGCCGTACGCGAGCGCGACGTTGAGCGTAAAACGGTCGTTATCGGCAGTTCGGCGCTCGGCGTACGCGACCGCCTCTCGGACCCGATCCGGGAGGCGCTCCACATCGCCGATAGCACGGACGTGGACGCCTCGCTCGTGGACTCGATCGGCGTCGGCGAACTCGCGGAGCTTCGTTTCGAGGAGGGCGAACAGCGGTTCCAGCTCCTCGTCCGGGCGGGCGAAGTTCTCCGTCGAGAACGCGTACAGCGTCAGCTCCTCGACACCGAGGTCCGCACACCAGTCGAGGAGTCGCTCGGTCGTGTCGGCACCGGCCCGATGGCCCTGCGGCGCGTCGTCACCCTGTTCGCGGGCGTACCGACGGTTGCCGTCCTGAATGACGGCGACGTGGGTTGGGACCTCGTCGACCCGCCGGTGGAGGTGTCGGAGGTATGCGCGCTCGATCGCGCCGCGGAACGGGGAGAGCACGGTCGTCGGGACGGGACGAACGGGTATGTAGTTTGTCGTTGTTGCTGTCATGTTCGTCGCATGGGCGGCCGAGGGCCGGGAGAACGGTTATCGCCCCGCCGGGAGAGCGTCCGGGTATGGACGCCGCGTACGTGTTCACGGTCACGTTCGAGCTCGGGCCCACGTCGAAACCGGACGATCCGGCCCCGCCGCGCGTCGAGCCGAACCGATTCGAGACGACGGTCGAGCTCCCCGCCGCGGTCCCCGGCGACCCGGGGTGGAAGCTGTTCCGCGACCGCCTCTGGCGCGGCGAGGTCGGTGACGATCCGTCGTTCCGTCGGTTCCTCGCC
The DNA here is from genome assembly GCF_055396225.1 of Halorubrum tibetense. Taxonomy (NCBI): domain Archaea; kingdom Methanobacteriati; phylum Methanobacteriota; class Halobacteria; order Halobacteriales; family Haloferacaceae; genus Halorubrum; species Halorubrum tibetense. The sequence goes on along the minus strand of NZ_AP043742.1, from coordinate 1,957,490 downwards.
GACCGGCTCGGCGTCGACGTCGTCGCCGTCTCCTTCCGCGAGCTCCGGACCGACGAGGCCTACCTGTCGGCGCTCCGGTCGGCGGTCCGCGAGGACCTGGCGGCGTTCAACGCCGCCGACGTCGACGAGGCCCTTCACAAGTACCTCGGGTCGTCGATCCACGTCCGGGAACGAGAGTAGTGGCGACGAGGACAGCCGGCGGCGGACGCGAGCGACGGCCGGCGGCGGACGCGAGTGATAGGGACGAGATCACCACCGGTGGGAGCGGTCGCGACGGCGATGACTCGATCGCGACGGCGACCACCTCGCTGCCACCGCAACGCACTTGTCGGGACCGCGCCTACGAACGCGCCCATGGTCGTCGCCGACTACGAGTTTCACCTGTTCGACCTCGACGGGACCCTCGTCGACGCGGAGTGGGCGTACACCCGCGAGGTGTTCGATCGGGTCGGCGAGCGACTCGATCGGCGATTCTCCGACCGGGAGGCGTACGTCCTCTGGCACGGGCTCGGGGGTGCGCGCGCGGGGACCCTTCGAGGACTCGGCGTCGACCCCGACCGCTTCTGGCCCGCGTTTCACGACGTTGAGGACCCGATCGCCCGCGCGGAGGCGACGTACCTCCACGACGACGCCGCCCGGCTACTCGACCGGCTCGACGCCGCAGGGCAGCCGACCGGGCTCGTCACGCACTGTCAGGCGTTCTTGGCGGAGCCCGTGCTCGATCGACTCGACCTGACGGACCGCTTCGACGCGGTCGTCTGTTGTACCGACGACACGGGCTGGAAGCCGAACCCGGAGCCGCTGGAGGTCGCGATGGACGCGATGGGCGTCGACGCCCGAGGGCGAGGCTACTACGCCGGCGATGGCGAGAGCGACGTGGGCGCAGCCTGGAACGCCGGGCTGGACGCGATCCACGTGGAACGGATCGGTCACGAGGATCGCGGACGCTGTATCCGTGGCGACCGACGGGTGGCCGCGCTCGACGAGCTCGTCGACGCGCGATAGGTCGGGCGTCTGACCGCCCACCGGGGCGGGAGTGTCGCGGGCGGAATCAGGGCCTGGAGGACGAACGGATCAGTTGCTGCCGAATATCCGATCGAGCAGCACGCGCTGGATGAAGCCGGACTGCCGCTCGTCCGGGGGCTGGACCATCACGGCGGTACAGTCGACGCTATCGACGAGCCGGTCGCCGGGACGCCCGAACACGGCACCGCGCAGTCCGCGCCGTTCGGTCGTGGTGACGAGCAGGTCGGCCGACTCCGCGAACCGCGAGAGCCCCTCGACCCGGTCGTCAGTCTCCAGGATCCGCGAGTCCGCGGTCACCGTGAGTATCCGTCGGAGCTCGTCGTGATACTCCTGAACGACGGCACGACGCTCCTCGGAAACGTCTTCCGGGACGGTCTGAAGCAGTGTCAGCGTCGCGCCCGTCTCCTCGGCGATCGCGTCGGCGACGAGCAGCTTCACCGGGTCGTACGTCCCGCTGTTCGTCGCTACGGCGATCTCGTCGGCCCCGTCGAAGCCGCGGTCCTCGACGAGCAACACGCCACACGGCGCGTTCTTCAGGACGTGTTCGTTGAGCCCTTCGCCGTACAGCTCGTGCAGCTCCTCGACCCGACGTTCGAGCACGATGAACTCCTCCTCCTCGAAGGAGGCGTACTCCACGATCGCGGGACCGACGTCCTCGGTCTTGATTTCACGGAAGTCGACGCTCGACAATGCGTTTCCGGATCCCGCGTCGTCGGACACCTGTTGGACCCCGCCATCGGGGCGTTCGTCGGTGTTCGAACCGATTGGTAAGGTAGTCGCGTTCGTCGCCCACTCGGGTGGATCGACCCGCGTCGACGTAGTGTCACCGGCGGTGAACGCCCGGTGGGGCACCCGTTTGAACGTTCCAACCGTGACCTCCCCTTTGCGGAGACTGGAGAGGTCCATCCCGATACGGAGCATATCGACGCTCGTCTCCGGCGAGGTGTCGTCGGTCACCGCGACCAGCGTGTCGTACCGTTGCTGTTCGCCGAACAGCTCTCTCGTCCGCTCGAGTGCGGCCTCGCTGACGTTCTGTCGGACGCCGGTCCGGGCCGCGCCCTCGCGGTCCGTGCGCGGTCGGACGTAGAGATAGAAGTACACGACTGAGACCGCGGTGATAAACGCCGCGCCCGCGAACGGGACGAGTCCCACCTGCGTGAGGACGAGAAAACCGCTCGCCATTCCGAAGATCTGCATCCAGGGGTACAGCGGCGACGTGAAGACGGGGTCGTAGTCGTCGACCGCGCCCTCGCGGAACCCGACAAGCGCGAGGTTCACGAGGATGAAGACGAGGATCTGGAACGCGCTCCCGAACTTCGCCACCTGGTCGATCGGGAGGAAGACGATCATCAGGACGATGATCCCACCGGACAGCGAGATGGAGAGGACGGGGGTGTTAAACCGGTCGCTGACGCGCTCGAACGCCGGCGGCGCGAGGCCGTCACGCGCCATCGCGAACGGGAACCGGGACGCCGACAGCAGCCCGGCGTTCGCGGTCGACGCCAGCGCCAGCAGTGCGGCGGCGACGACCGCCGCGGTACCGATCGTTCCGAGCGCCTGCTCCGCAGCGAGCCCCATGATCGGCCCCTCGCCGTCCGACTGGAGCTGACCGGCCTCGATCGCGGCCGGGATGTCGACGATGCCGATCGCGACGTAGACGACCGCGACGTACAGCGCGGTGGTGAGCACGAGCGACCCGATCATCGCTCGCGGGATCGTCTTCCCGGGGTCTTTCACCTCCTCGGCGACCGCCGCGATCTTGATCACGCCCGCGTAGGAGATGAACACGAGCGCGGTCGCCGCGAGCAGTCCGCTACTCCCGAAGTTCAACGCGCCCGCGGTCTGTTCGGGGACGATATCGGGGACGCCGCCGACGATGAAGTAACCGAGCACGACGATCATCACCCCGACGATCACGAACTGGAGGCTGCCGGCGCTTTTCGTGCTCACGATGTTGATGAGGGTGAAGAAGATCGCGAGGGTCACCGCGAGCGGGAGGATGTACTCCGCGATCCCGGGAGCGACGAACACGAGATACGGGACGCCCCCGACGAGCGCCAACGCACCCTTAAACGAAAGCATGAACCAGTTCCCGACCCCGGCGATAGTGCCCAAAAGCGGTCCCATTCCGCGTTCGACGTAGACGTAGGAGCCGCCGTCTTCCGGCATGGCCGTGGCCATCTCGGAGGCGCTGAACGCGGCGGGAAGTATCAGTATCCCGGCTAAGAGAAAGGCCAGAACGACCGCCGGCCCGTCGACGGTGACGAACGCCACGCCAGGGAGGATGAACACGCCCGATCCAACCATCGCACCGATGGCGATCGCCATCGTGGAGAACAACCCGAGATCACGTTTGAGTCCTGTTGGCACGTAGGGTCACGTCGAAGTGTTCGACGTAGTTTTGTAATGTGTACGCACTACTTAACGAACTCCCTTACTGGTTAGATCGACGGGTTTAATATTGTGCTATAGTTGGGTTTCTCTACAATACTCTTAGAAGCCATACGGTGGCCAAGCCGTTCTAAAACCGGTGTCGTCGAGACGGCCACCTCGCTGAGCGAGAATCGGTCCGCCCGGGGCGTCCCTCTCGCTCCGAAGGAACCCGACTGGTCAGGAAGACGGCGGCTCAGTCGTGGGGATGAACGCGTTTGATAGCCTTCTCAACGTCGTCCTCGTCGCCGAGGATCGTGACCCGGTCGCCCGCCTCTAACACCGTGTCGCCGTGGGGGACGAACGTCTCGCCGTCGCGGTCGACGACGGCGATGAGGACGCCCTGCGGGATCTCCGAGCCCATCTGCTGGACCGTCTGCCCGGCGAACGTCTCGGAGGTGACTGTCACTTCCTGTGCGTCGTGACCGTCGCCGAGCTGGTTCATCCAGTGGGCGAGCGAGGGACGTTCGATCTCGTTGTCGATCGACCACGCCATCGCCGAGGAGACGTCGATAGCCCTGACGTCCAAGGCGTCGAACGCCGGAACGTTGTCGGGGTCGTTCACCCGAGCGATCACCGTCTCGACGTCGAACTTGTTCTTCGCGAGCTGGGAGACGAGGAGGTTCGTGTCGTCGTTGGCGGTCGCCGCAACGACGAGCTTCGCGTTCTCCGCGCCGTGTTCCGACAGCGTTGCCGTCTCCGTTCCGTCACCCGTCGTCGCACGGAACCCGTCGGATTGTAACGTCTCGACGACCGCCGGGTCCCGGTCGAGGATCGTCACGTTCTCGCCGCGTTTCGTCAGTCGTGTGGCGAGGGTCCGACCGACTCGGCCCCCGCCGATGATGAGTGTCTTCATCGGTTGGACGTCGAAGAGTTCCGCGATCTGTCTGGCCAGCCCCGCCTGCAGGACCACCGTGACGAAGATGACGAGGAACACCGCCCCCACCAGCGTCTGCGCCTCGGCGGTCGCGCCCGTCTGTTGTAAGTCGATCGCGAACAGCGTGGCGACCGACGCCGGGATGATCCCCCGTGGGCCGACGAAACTGAGGAAGTACCGCTCGTTCCGCGTGAACACCGACTCCCGTGCAGAGAGGAACATCACGAGCGGCCGGATCACGAGCGTCACCGCGATGACGACGGCGATCCCGCCGAGACCGAGGCCGAGCAGCGCCTCGAAGTCGATGAGCGCCGCCAGCGAGATGAACACGAACGAGAGCGCCACGAGCGTGAGATCCCGCCCGAACTTCACGACCTCCTCGCGGTGCGGGAGGTCGACGTTCCCGAGGGCGACGCCGGTAGCGGCCGCGGCGGCGACACCGGTTTCCGGGGCGACGGACTCGGCGAGCCCGTACGAGACGAACGCGCCGCCGAGCGTGACGAGCCGCACGGTCCGTTCCGCGTCCGCGCCCGGGGCGTCGAGCCGGACGAGCACCACGTAGACGACCGCCGCGACGACCATCCCGACGCCGAGCCCGGCGACGAGCCGCGAGAGGAACCCGGACAGCACGCCCGCGGTGTCGCCGGTCCCGACGACGAGCGTCTCGAACACGACGATCGCGAGGATCGCGGCCGTCACGTCGTTGATGATACCCTCCGCCTCCAGCGTCGAAGCGACGTGTTCGCGGACGTCGATCACCTGCAGGATCGGCGTGATGACGGTCGGGCCCGTCGCGATGAGCAGCGCGCCGATCAGGAACGCGAGTCCCCAGTTGTCGGTGAGGAAGAACTGCACCGCGAGCGCCGTCCCGAAGAACATGATCGCCGCGCCGACGGTCACGACCCGAAGGATCGACTTCGGTGCCTCGGCGAGCCGTTCGCGTGTGAGATCAAACCCGCCGTCGAAGACGATGATCGCCACGGAGAGCCCGACGACGGTGCCGAGACCGTCGCCAAACGTTTCGAGGCCGATATACCCGAGCCCTTCCGGTCCCAGCAGAACGCCGACGAGGATCAGGAAGAGAACGCTCGGGATCCGAAGCCGTGACGAGACGACCTGTAGCGCGATCCCGATCCCGAGGATCGCGGCGATGATCGGGAGTGTCGCACTCACTGTACACGACTATTTACCACGAACGCTTATAAGGGATCCTCAATACGCGTTAGGCTCGGTGCCGAAGAGGGCGCGCCGTCGGCGTCACCCGAGAGAACTAAGCCGGTGAGTGTTCGAGTGTACGTATGTCGCTTCTGGGACGGTACCTCGACTGGTTCCGCGAGCAGAGCTCGCAGGTACAGATCGGGTCGACGGTCCTGCTTTTCGCCGTACTCTTCGTGTTCGGCGTCTACACCGCCGGGATCGGACCGGGACTGCTCATCGTCATCGTGATGATCGACCACTGGTACCGGGGCTGACCACGGGCTAGAGCCACCCACAGACGCGGATCACTCCGTGTCGGCGGCGTCCGCACCGCGCTCGGCGATCCGCCGTGCAACCTCGCTCAACCCGCCGGTGTGAGGGAGGGGTTCGTCGTCGTCGGTGTCGGGCGTGTCGTCGGTATCGGGCGTGTCGTCGGTGGCAGCGGCAGTGTCTGGGTGACCCGCGTCCCCGGCGGTACCGACGAGATCCACATCGCCGCCGGCAGTGTCGGAACGGGAGGTCTCGTCGTCGGAACTGCCGGCGTGTTCCACGTCGCTCGGGTCCGCATCCGGCGGGTACGAGCGCTCTGCCGGCGGGACGAACGCCGTTTCCACCTCCCGAACCGTCTCCCGGACCGCCGGTTCCTCGAGTCGGTCAGCGTACGCCTCGCGGATCAGGTCGGGCACCGCGTAGGCGTACTGCCCCCGACCGGCGTGGCGGAGCAGGCCGGCCTTTCGGATCGGCCGATGCCGGCTGTACGCGTGCTCCGTGTCGCCGTCGCCGCCGGCGTCGATATGTGCAGCGACCGGGTCGCTGACGCCCTCGCGTCGGTAGTGTCTGAGCATCCCCCGCGAGAGCGCTGGGAGCGACTCGATCCGGGCGCGAAGCTCCTCGATGACGGCCTCGCGGGTCCCCAGCTGGACCGCGTCGTCGAACCGGAGCGCACCCTCGGCGACATCGGCCCGCGTCACGGGGTCGACATCGTCGGACGAGTCGGTGTTGACGTCGTCGGACGAGTCGGCGTCGTTCGGGTTGGCGTCGTTGGACTGCCCGCGGTTCTCCGGGGGATCGGCATCGTTCGACGACGGGCCGGCCACGTCCTCGGGGTCGGAGTCGCTTCGGTCGCCGCCGCTCCCGTTCTCAGCTCCCGGGACCGACTCCGTCGCCGCGACCGCGGCGTCGTAGTCGGCGAGACCGGCCTGTTCGCGACGCTTCGCCGACGCGACCGAGCGACCGTCACCGCCGCGATAGGGGGCTTCGGCCTTCCCCAACAGCGCCTGTGCGAACTGGTCCGCCATGTCGCTCAGGTCCCGCGCCTCCTCGAGTTCGCGTTCGAGCTGACGGATTCGCTGGTCCTTTTTTTCCAGCTCCTGTCTGAGGTCGGCGAGCTCGGACTCGCGACGGGCTTTCTCGTCGGAGATCGACTGGAGTTCGCCGACGAGGTCGCTGGAGACCGACTTGAGCTCCGGGCGCTCGAAGTCGTCGAGGCCGGGGGTCGCGCCGGCGTCGAACGTCTCCTTGCGGTGGAACTGGATCCGGCGGATCGACTCGTCCCAGTCGGTCATGAGGAATGCCTCGCCGTCGCCGAGGTCCTCGACCGCACTGGCGTACTTCGACCCGAGGATCCGGCCGACGACTTTCGTGTCGTTGTCCCACGTGAGCCGGTGCCAGCAGAGCCAGTCACACTGAGTGATGAAATCCTTTTTCACGTCGGCCGGCCGCTGGCTGATGCCGACGATCCCGAGGCCGTGTTTCCGGCCGCGTTTTCCCACCTTGATCAGCATCTTGCCGGTCTCGTCCATCCCGCCGCCCTCGGGGATGTACTCGTGGCACTCCTCGACGACGAGGAGAAACGGCTTTTTCAGCCGCTTTTCCTTCGCGAACAGCTGTTTGACGACTTCGAGGAGGAGCTCGTTGGCAGTACTCTCTTCCAGATAGCCCGAGACGTCGAGGATGATCGGAACGTTCTGCTCTAAGGCGAGGTTCGCGAGTTTCTCGGCGTGTTCGGGCGAGACGACGATGTCACACTCCTCGTCCGCGCCGGCGTGGAGGATCTCGTACTCCTCCTTGAGGCCATAGTACTCCCCGTCCGTGTCGACGATCATGACGGGGAACCCGTTGTCGAGGAGGTTCTCGATAACGACGCTCGCGGTGTTGCTCTTCCCCGACCCGCTTTTTCCCGTGATGAAGGATCTGCCGGTGAGCACGTCGACGACCGGGAGTTCGACCGGCGAGCCCGGATCCGCCGTCGCGTCGCCGCCGATCCCCTCGCTGACGTCCGCGACGTGGATCGTCTCCTGCTCGCTCATACACGTGACAGGAACCCCTCGCCTCATAAACCATCGGCTCGGGGACGACGATCGGACCCTGTGGAACGAAGCGGCGCGTGGCCGCCACAAGACGTATGACTCGGCGGGGAGAGAGCCGGGTCGTGAGCACCGACAACACCCTCCTCAACGCGGTTATCGGCGCGGTTGCGACGTTCGGCCTCTCGTTTACCGGGATCTCTCCGGTCCTCGGCGGTGCGCTCGCGGCGTATCTCGAAGGCGGCGAGACCGCTGACGGGCTCCGTATCGGCACGCTCTCCGGGCTGATCGCCGCCCTCCCCCTCGGACTGCTGGTCGTCGCCGGGTTCGTACTCTTCGGGTTCGCCGGCACCGGTGCCGCCATCGGTGGGATCGCCCTGCTGATCGTTGGCGTCACGCTCGTCGCCGGCTACATCGTCGCGCTGAGTGCGCTCGGCGGCGTCATCGGCATCTACTTGAACGGTGAGCTGTAGCGGGGTCGGCGTCGCAACAGCACCGGCGACCGAAGCGCTCCCGTTCACCGTCTGACGTGGTTTTTAACCCGATGAGGGCCCACGGTCGGCGTGTGAGCATCGTCGTCGCGGTGAAACCCTCCGCGCGGAAGCGCAACGCGAAGGTGGGGCGGCTCGTCTTCGAGGACGGCTCCCGCCACCCCTTCGAGAGCCGTGCGGCCGCCGAGCGCTGGGCCGCCGACCTCTCGACCGGCGACGGCCACGTGTGGGTCGCCAGCGCGCACCCCCGCGACGACGGCGACGCCGACCTCTATCTCGTCTCCCGTGCCACCAACGCCAAGCTGGAAGCAGCGTACGACAAGCGCCGCCGCCGGCTCCGCGGCGATCCGGACCCCGAACAGGAGTCGCTCGGCGGGCGACCCTAACGGTCCCGACGACCCCGGCAGTCTCGGCGACCTCGTCGGCGTCTACCGCTCGACGATCTCCTCGCGGTACCTCTCGACGGCGTCCATCACCGCCTCGCGGTCCGTCGCGTCCACGTCGAACTCCCGCAGCGCGGCGTCGAGGTGTCCCGCCACGACATCGAACTCCTCGTCGGAGATATCGAGCCCCTCGTGGGCCTCTCCCATCTCCGGACCGTCGTACTGCATGGGGCCGTCGGTAACCGCGCTCAGGAACTTGGTCTGGTGGGAGCGCTGCTCCGCCATGTCGACGTCGTCGAAGAACCCGGCGACACGGTCGTCTGCGAGGACGCGGTCGTAGAACTCGTTGACCACGGCCCCGACCGCCGGCTCGCCGCCGAGCCGTTCGTACAGCGTCGCGTCGGACATACGAGATACACCGGTGCCCGCGGTATGGTTCTTTCCCTCCGTACGTGGTCGTCACGGCAGCAGGGCACTCCTAACCCTGTCGGAGCCGCCGACCCAGCGCGACGAGTCCGCCGACGAGTGCGATCCGGACGAGGAAGCGTCGAACCGCGTCGCTCTCGGGAACGAAGAGTGGAGCGCCGAGGCGGAGATTTGAACTCCGGTGTCCGAATGGACAGTAGATTTCGAATCTACCGCCTTGGCCAGGCTAGGCTACCTCGGCTCGATTCGACGTTGACGGGTTCGGATGTTATGGGTTTCGATCGTCGGTCGGTCCGGTGGTGTGATTCCCCCGACAACGCTTTTCGGGCCGGCCGTCCTCTCGCGGGTATGGACGTCCCCGACGCCGCCGACACCTGCGCCCGCGTCATCGACGAGGTCGGCTCCGCCGTCGTCGCCGACCGCGACTTCCTCGAACGCGTCACCCTCGGGATCCTCGCTCGCGGCCACGTCCTCTTGGAGGACGTTCCCGGTACCGGAAAGACCCTCTCGGCGCGGTCGTTCGCGACCGCGCTGGGTTTGGAGTTCTCCCGGATCCAGTTCACCCCGGACCTCCTCCCCTCCGACGTCACCGGGACGAACGTGTTCGACGAGCGCGACAGCACGTTCTCCTTCTCGCCCGGCCCGATCTTCGCGAACGTCGTCCTCGCCGACGAGATCAACCGCGCACCGCCGAAGACGCAGGCCGCCCTCCTCGAGGCGATGGAGGAGGGACAGGTCACCGTCGACGGCGACACCCACGACCTCCCGAGCCCGTTCTACGTCATCGCTACCCAGAACCCCGTCGAGAGCGAGGGGGCGTTCCCGCTGCCGGAGGCCCAGCTCGACCGGTTCATGGTGAAGACCTCGCTCGGATATCCCGACGAGGCCGGCGAGGTGGAGATCCTCCGTCGGCGCGCCGGCCGCGTCGATCGGAGCCCGAGCGTCGAGCGCGTCCTCGACGCCGGCGCGGTGAGCGAGCTCCGGACCGTCCCGGAGTCCGTCCACGTCGACGACGACCTGCTCGGGTACATGGCGTCGCTGGCGCGGGCGACCCGCGAGGACCGCCGCGTCGCCGTCGGGGTTTCCCCCCGCGGCACCCAGCGGCTGTTCGAGGCCGCCCGCGCGGCCGCGGCGCTCGACGGCCGCCCGTTCGTCACTCCCGACGACGTGAAGCGGGTGGCGGAGCCGACGCTCGCGCATCGGCTGGTGTTGACACCGGACGCGACCGTCGACGACGTGGACAAGCGGGACGTGATCGCCAACGTCCTCGACCGCGTCGCCGTCCCGACGGTGGAATCGCCGGAGGCGTGAGCGGGCTCAGGCCGTATACGGGCGCGAGCGGTCGATCGGAGAAAGGTAGTCACGAGCAACACGGCCGGCAAAGAGCGGATGCGACACAGTCGATCAAGAGCGGATATCGGGCCCCACGTGCGGCGGACCCATGCGGCCCACCTACGCGTCCGTATCCCGGTCCGCGAGCAGCGCCGACGCCGTCAACAGCGACTCCAGCTCGATATCGTGTTCGGCCAACCGCTCCGTCGCGCCCTCCTCTCGGTCGACGACGACGAGCACGCGGTCGACGACCGCGCCCGCTTCGCGGAGCGCTTCGACCGCGTCGACGGCCGACTGGCCGGTCGTCGCGATGTCTTCCAGGACGACGACTTCCTCGCCCGCCTCCAGCCGCCCCTCGATCCGGTTTCCGGTGCCGTACTCCTTGGCCTGCTTGCGCGCGATGACGTAGGGCCGACCGAGCCGGTCGGCGGTCACGGCGACGAGCGGGACCGCGCCGAGCGCGACCCCGGCAAGCGTCGCGTCGGTGTCGGCCAGCCGGTCGGCGAACGCGTCGGCGATGAGCCCGAGACAGTCGGGGTCGGTTTCGAAGAGGTACTTATCCACGTAGTAGTCGCTCGTCCCCCCGTGTGAGAGCTCGAACTCCCCGAATCGAACCGCATCCGCAGCGCGAAGCGCGGCGATCAGCTCGACCGGTCGGTCGTCGTCGGTCATATCGGATCGGGGTCGTGGCGCGATAATAAACCGGCCGGTTCCCCCTCACTCCAGGTCCGACTCGCCGGGTGCTGGCTCGTCGGATGGCGACTCGCCGGATGGCGACGACTCCGCGGCCGGCGGACCCGCGGCGGGCAGCCGGAGTCGAACGGTCGTCCCCTCGCCGTCGATCCCGGGCTCGAACCCGACCGTCCCACCGTACGCCTCGACCACCCAGGCGACGATCCACAGCCCGATCCCGGAGTTGTGTCGGAGCTGCGTGATCGCCGCGTCGCCCGAGACCACCTCCCGGATCGCCTCCGGGATCCCCGGCCCGTCGTCGGCCACGCGTACCGTGACGGAACCGCGATCGGGGTCCGCGGTCGCGTCGATCGACACCCGCGGCGCGTCGGTGTCGGCGTGGACGACCGCGTTCTCGACGAGGTGATCGAGCACGCGGTCGAGCCGGTCGTCGGCCCGGACCGTGACCCCGTCCGGGATCGACACCTCGATCCGGGCGTCGGGGTGCTGCTCGGCCCGACGCTCGGCCACCGTCTCGGCCACCGGCCGAACCGACAGCGGCCGCGGCTGTTCGGAGAGCCCCTCTTCGACGACGCGTTTGATCTCCCGTGCGCCGTCGCCGAGGTCCGAGAGACGCTTCGCGGTCGCCTCGATCCGGTCGGCGTAGTCGGCTATCCGGTCGTCGTCGGTTCGATTCGCGATCTCGCTGGCGAACCCGAACACGACGTTCAGCTCGTTCCGGAGGTTGTGTCTGAGGATCCGGTTGACGACGCTGAGATATCGCTCGCGGTGTTTCCGCTCCGTGATATCCGTGTAGATACCGAACGCGTACGTCTGGTCCGGCGCGTCGTACGTGAACCCACGAAAGAGGAACTCCCGGGGGCCCGCCACCGTTCGGCGACGGATCTCGTCGGTGACGTGCCCCTCCTCGCGGACGCGGCGGTCGATCGACGCCTCGCTGGTCGCCGGCTCCGCCGGGTCGAGCGTGTCGTACCGGAGGTCGAGCTCGCCGATCGACTGCCCACGGACCGTGGCCGCCTCGTATCCGAACTGCGACTCGAACGCCGGGTTTATCGATTGGATGACGGTGTCGTCCGCCTCGTGGACTACCTCGATCACGGGATCGGGAAGCCGCTCGAACAGACGGTTGAACCGGTCGCGCTCTCGGCTGAGCTCGGTTCTCGTTCGGTGGAGATCGGTGGTGTCGACGAGTGACGCGACCACCCCGCCGGAGCCGTCGTGGAGCGACGAGAGCCGAAGCTCCCCCCGACGCGTCCGGTCGTCACGTCTCACCCCACCCGAGCCGCCATCCGGCCCCGCCGTGCCTCCCGTGTCCGCCGGCTCGACGGTCACGTCGACGACAGTGCTGTCCGCCTCCTCGTCGCGCGCCAGCGACGCGATCGCGTCCAGGATCGTGCCGTCGGTGCGTGACGGGGAGGTAGCGCGCCCGTCCGCCCCACCCGACGCGTCCAACACCGCCGAGATCGCTCGGCCGACGAGCGCGTCCTTCGGGATGCCGAGCCACGCCGCGAACGGGGTCGTCGCGTACGTGACCGCGCCGTCGGCGTCGAGCACACACACCATGTCGTCGACGTTCTCCAGCGCCGACTCGTACGTTCGGAGCTGCCGCTGTCTGTCGACGCGGTCGAACGCCGCCGTCGCGTTCGTCGCCAGCAGCTGGACGACGGAGAGGTCGGCGTCGTCGAACGCTCCCGGCTCCGGTGACCCGACGGAGAACACCCCGTGACGGCCGAGCGGGACCGCGATAACCGAGCGGATATCCCCGTAGTCACGGCCGTCGTCGCGCTCCCGGACGTCGTCGACGACGACGTGCTCGCCGGTGTCGAGCGCCTCGCTGGAGGTGTCCTCGCCGACCGGTCGCGGCGTCCACTCCCCGAGACGCTCGGCGGCCTCGTCGCTCCACGAGACGATTTCGAGCGTCTCCGTCGCCTCGTCGTACAGCTCGATCCCGTTGATCCGGTAGCCGAGTACCTCACGGGCGGCATCGACAAGTCGGGTCGCGATCCCCTCGGCGTCCTCGGCGCGCTGGAGCCGTTCCGCCGTCCCGAGCAGCTGTCTCAGCCGCTCCTCGCGTCGCTTCCGGTCGGTGATATCGGTGAAGAAGACGGAGAGCCCGTCTTCGGAGGGGTACGCTCGGACCTTCGTCCAGAGGTCGAGCGGGCCGTAGTGGTCCTCGAAGGAGACCGGCTCCTGTGTCTCCATCGCCCCCCGGTACGCCGACTCGTACCTCCGTCCGAGCGCGTCCGGGAACTCGCTCCAGACGTGCGTCCCCACGAGCGCGTCGGGGTCCCGGTCGAGCAGCGTCGCCGCCTTCCCGTTGACGTAGGTGAACTCCCAGTCGGCGTCGAGCGCGAAGAACGCGTCGTCGATCCGTTCGAGCGTGTTCTCCAGCCGTTCCGTCGCGGCCTCGCGCCGGTCTCGGGCCTGCTGGCGCTCGAACTCCTGGCCGAGCCACTCCGCGAGCAGCTCGACGAACAACCGCTCCGCGTCGGTGAAGCGCCGCTCACGGGTGTCCTCGTCCGCGAAACACAGCGTCCCGAGGGTCTCCCCCTCGACGACGACCCGACCGCCGATGTACGTCTCCAGACCGAACAGCTCGTAGGCTGGGTCGTCGGCCCACCCGTCCCGCTCCGGGTCGGTGAACGCCGTCGTCCCGCCGTCTTCGATCGTCCGCCGACAGTACGTCGTCTCCAGCGGGACGGTGCCGTCGGGGCTGATCGCCCCCGCTTCGATGAACGACTGGAGGAGCTCGTCCGCCCCCACCTGCTGGAGCAGCTCGTATCGGTCCTCGTCGACCCGCGAGGTGAACCCGATCGTCAGGTCTAGTCGTTCGCGGCCCACTTCGAGGAGGCGGTCGACCTTGGCTTCGACGTCCATGGAACGGTCGGACGTGATCCGGAGGAAGCGCTCGAGGAACTCGTCGTTCGCGCTTCGGCCGGTGCCACGGCGGCCGCTTGCCGCCCGGACTCGGTTCGCGAGCGTCTCCCCGTCGGCCGTCAGTCGGCGACCGGAGACGTACTCGATCCCGTGTCGACCGGCGTCGATCGCGGCGTCAGCGTCGTCATCGGCGGTATACGCGAGGACCGTCGTCTCGGGGAAGCGCTCGCGGACGGCGCGGAGGCAGTCGGGTCGGTCGATTCCGTTGTATCGGTTACTGCCGTCGTCTCGATCACCCACGTCAAGCCGGACCACGACGGCGTCGGCGTCGCCGGCGACGGCAGTGGCTACGTCCGCGTCGGTTCCGTCCGACGGGACCGCGTCGACGACGCGCGTCTCGGGAGGGAGCTCCGCCCACGGGGCGTCCGCTGGCGCTCCGAGGTGGAGGAGTCGGTTCTCAGCCGCCATCGATCGATCCCCCCGCGCGGCGCGCCACGCCCACCGACGGCCAGCGGATGGGATCCGGTCCGCCCACGGCGTCGTGAGGCGGCCGTCCTGTCGTTCCGATCACGCCCCACCGTACCAGCAGTTACGACTTAACGGTTTCCCGTATATCCTCAGATCCGATATTCGCGCCCCGTATCCGGCCGCCGAAAGTGGACGTTCGATCCGGATCCCTCCGTGTCGGATCGGATTCATCACGTCTCGGCCGCGTGAAGAACGGTGTCGCTCCGCAATAGCCGGACGCCGGAGCCGATGTCAGCGGTCGATCCCGCCGCCGCCGGCGACGACCCGCTCGACCTCGGCGGGCGTCACGACCGCGAGGTCGCCGTCGACGGTGCGTTTCAGCGCCGCAGTCGCGGCCGCCCACTCCAAGGCGTCGGCCGTGTCGCCGCCGGCGAGTCGCTTCGCGAGGAACCCCGCCACGAACGCGTCGCCGGTGCCGATCGCGTCGTGGGTGTCGGCGTCGAAGACGCCCTGCTCGGCCACCGACCCGTCGCGGAGCGCGACCGCGCCCTCCGTGCCGCGGGTGACGACCACGCAGTCGAACCCGTGCTCGGCGGTGAGCCCGTGTGCGATCTCGACCGCGTCGCCCTCGCGGTCGAGGACCTCGCGCGCGTCGCGCCGCGGGACGAACAGGGTGTCGACGTGCTCGAACAGCGCCTCGTACGCTGCCCGGGCGGTCGCCGGCTCCCAGAGTTTCGACCGGTAGTTCAGGTCGAACGTCCGGGTCACGCCGGCGTCGCCGGCCGCCCGCAACAGCGTGGTCGTCGCCTCCCGCGTCGCCGGCGCGAGCGCCGGGGTGATACCCGTCGTGTGGAAGTACGCCGCCGACTCGAACACCTCGGTCGGGAGCTCGCTGGGCTCGACGGTCGTGATCGCCGAGTCGGCCCGGTCATAGATCACGTCCGTACCGCGGGGCTTCCCGCCGTGTTCGAGGTAGTAAGTCCCGACGCGGCTCTCGGCGGGGTCGGTCCACGCGACACCGGTTCGGACGCCGTGGCTGCGGAGCTCGCTCACGACCCGGCGGCCGAGCGGCGAGTCGGGCAGTTTCGAGATCCAGGCGGCGTCGGCACCGAGCCGTGCAGCGCCGACCGCGACGTTGCTCTCGGCACCGCCGGCCTGTACGTCGAGCTCGCGGGCCGTCTCCAGCCGGTCCCCCCGCGGGGGCGAGAGCCGAAGCATCGTCTCGCCGAACGTCACGAGCTCCGTCACGCCGACCACCCCGCCGACGCGGTCGTTGCCGTGTCCATACCCGCCGATCCGTCCCGGAGTACAAAAGCGACCCCGATCCGACGGGCTCGAACGGTCACGATAGGGGCACCATCGGTCACCGGAACGCCGACGCCAACACGACCGCGCCGAACAGCAACAGCGCGAGCGCCGCGACGGGCTGGCCGCCCGCGGCGGCGACGTAGGTCCCGTAGACGACGACCGCGGACAGCGTCCCCACGAGCACCGCGCTCCCGGCGTGGACGGCGACGTTCCGCCGGGTCCGCCCCTCGCGGCCGACGTGACGGCCGACGGAGAGCCCGTGGTCCGCAACGTCCCACCCGACCGCGAGCGCGACGGCGGCGATCAGTAGCGGCTCCGCGCCACCCCCGGACCCGACCGCGACCGCGACGCCGACGACGCCCGCGCCCGCGCCCCACGAGAGCAGGCGGGACGACCCGAGGACCAACCCGACGCCGTATCCCGCGACGGAGAGGCCGACCACCGCCCCGCCGATCGGCGCGGCCAACACGGCGGCCAGCGTCGCCAGCGTCGCCGCGCCGAGCGACAGCGCGACAGCGAGTCGGGGCGGACGCGCGTCCCGTTCCGTATCGCCCGCGAACTCGGGTCGATCCCCGCTTGCAGTTCCTCGCGTTTCGCCGCGAGCTCGGCCCGGACCACGACTACGTTCGCCGCCCCGTCCGTCGCTCCGTAACTCTCCGCCCCGTCCGTCGCTCCGTAACTCGTCGCGACCGCTCATCGCGACCACCGCCGGCCGGCGTTCGCGACGGCGGCCGGGAACGATCCGTCGCCCCACTCCAAAGCGCGGATCCCGGCCGCCCGGAGGTCCCGGATCCGTTCGTCGCGTTCGAGCGCGACGAGTCGCTGCCCGGCTCCGCCCCCGCTACCCCACCCGTCGGCCGCTCCCGACCCCTCGGCGTCGGCCGACGAGCCGGTCGCGGTCGCGTCCGGCGAGAGGACGGTCACGAGGTGGCCGTACGCGTCGAGCCGCCGGGCGATCGACGCGGGGTACCGGTCGGTCAGGGGGCTGAACAACAACACCTGCGCGTCCGCCGGGATCCGGCGACGGAACCGCCGAAACCACAACGACGGGTAGAACGACTCCTCAGGGGGTGTCGGCGCGAGCGCGGGGTCGGTCGCGAGCGTCTCCCGGCCCCGGACCGCGTGTTCGGTCCCGACGCCGGGCGGAAGCCAGCAATCCCCCGGGCCGATCGCCGCGATCCCGACGCGGTCGCCGGTGGCGAGCAGCGCGGTGAACGCCTGGCCAGCCGCCTCGACGCTCGCCTCGACGGCCGTGTCCGCCGACGGCTCCGGGGCGACGTACGCCTCCGACCGCGCGTCGATCAGCAACACGACGGTCGCCGCGCGCTCCTCGCGGAGGTCGAGCGTCGCCAGCTCGCCCGTCCGCGCGCGTCGGTTCCAGTCGACCCGCTTGAGGGGGTCGCCGCGGCGGTACTCGCGGGTGGCGTAGAACTCGACGCCGGAGCCCCCGATGTCCGTCGGTACCCGCCCGTGCGAGACGGTCGTCAGCCCCCGGAGCGGGAGGTCGCCGCCGGCGGAGAGATCCGGCGTACACGCCAGTCGCGTGGGCGTCTCGATCTCCGTGAGTCGCTCGCGCGACCCGGCGGGATTCCGCGTCACTGCCCGTATCGTTCCCCACTCGTGGTCGCCACGGGCCGCTCTGACCGTGTACTCCAGGGTGACCGACGCGCCCGGCCGGAGCGCCGTCGCGACGCGTGCGGGCCCGTCCGTCACCTCCAGCGCCGGCGGCACCCCGTCGACGAGCCGGAGGTCGAAACAGGAGCGGTCGCCGACGTTGCGCGCGCGGAGCGACACCCTCACCTCGTCGCCGGGGTCCGGACGCTCGTCGCTCACGGTCCGCGAGACCGCCAGCTCGGCCGTCCCGGCCTCGCCGACGCGGGCGTACAGCGCGTAGCCGACTCCCGTCGCGCCGACGAGCACCGTCGCCGGCTGTCTGAGGACGACCCCGATCCCCACGAGCGCGAGCGCGACGCCGGTGATCCCGACCCAGCGTCCCGTGTCGAACGCGCGTCGCGGGCGACGCTCGGCGGTCGTCCCTCCCTCGTCCACCCCCGTTTCCTCGTCCCCCACCGCAGTCGCCTCGTCGTCCTCCACCGCAGTCGCCTCGTCGTCCTCCACCGCGGGCGTCCCGTCACCGGCATCGCTCGCATCGTCCTCGATGGCGCTCGTCACCGGTCCGGACGCCCCCGTTCATCCGCCGCCGCGCCGCCCTCCGCTCCGGCCTCCACGCCACGATCCAGGCGTTCGATCTCGGCGAGCGCGGCCAGGACGCCGACGTGGTACGTCGGCCGCCCGAACAATCCCCCGCGAAGTCGGTCGCGAAGGGGGTATCGGACCGACGACGAGAGGAACGCCGCGGCAGTCGGGTCGTCCGTCCACTCGCCGCTCTCGACAAGCGCCTCGGCGCGGTCGTGTGGGTGATTTCGGCGTCGGGCGACGGTCCGGACGGCGACGGACCGCACTCGCCCCTGGATCCGTTCCCGAGTGCGACGCCGGCGAAGGCGGCCGCCCGCCGCGCGGCGGATCTCCCCGTCGAGGTCCGCGCCCGGGACCGTCGCCGGCTCGCGCCGCTCCGGCTCGCCGAGCGTCACGGTCGCTCGCTCGCGCCCGCGACGCGCGTTCACGTACCGGATCCCCTGGAGCACGCCCAACACACCGATCAAGGTGACGACGAACGTCGAGAGGCCGAACGCCTCCGCGAGTCCGGCGTCGAACACGACGAGGAACCCGGCGGCGACAGCGGCGACGCCGACGACGGCGAGCGGGCGCATTACCGGTCACCCCCGAACGAGCCGCCATCGCGAGCGTCGTCGCCGCCCCCGCGGATCCAGCCCTCCTGTCGGTCGCCTCCTCCGTCCGTTTCGCCGCCGTTGCCGTCGTCCCTGTGTGCCGCCTCGATCCGCCGGAGTGCCGCGACGGCCCGTCGCTCGCGCTCGTCGGTCGGGTCTTCGCCGCCGTATCGGACTCGCTCGAAGACGTCGGTGAGCTGTGAGACGGGCCCGGGCTCGACGCCGGCGTCGACGGCCGCCGTCGCGAACTCCGCGGGCGTCGAGGAGGCCGGACGGTCGATGTCGAGGGTCTCCGTCATCTCCCGCCACGCCCGGTACACCTCGTTGCCGGCGCTTTCGGACTCGATCCGGTCGGCCGCCGCGCCGGCAGTTCGGGCGACGGCCGCGAGGTCCGGGTCTGACGGGTCCGTCCCCTCGTCCGAACCGTTCCCTGCCGCCGGGACGCCCTCGTCGTCGCCGGACGCCGCGACGAGGACGAGAACGCTGGCGACGAGTGCGACCACGACCACCGCGACGAACAGCAGCTCCGGCGTCGAGACGGTGCCTGACCCCTCGCCGAACACGCCGCCGCCACCGCCACCCCCTTCGGTGAACGTGCCGTTCTCGTCGCCGATGATCCCGAACTGATCGCGACCGGGGAACTCCAGCGGCCGGCACATCGACAACAGGAGTATCACGACCGCCAACGGGGTACCGACCGTCGCCGCGACGACGGCCCCGGCGAACGCCGACCCGGTGTCGCGGTACGCGAACAGCCCGATCGCGAGGAGGCCGAGTCCGAACAGCAGTAGCGCCGGCGGCTCGCGCAGCCACTCGTAACACACCGGCGGGAGCGACACCCCCGCCTCGCCGCCGGGGCTGTCGGACACGGAGACGTCTTCGCTCGTTTCGCTCGGGCCCGCGCCGCTGCCGGGTGAGTCGCCGCCGAACCCGCCACCGTCGCCCGTGACGGCGGTGTCGAGCGTCGCTGCCGCGACGCCGAGGGCGACGACCGCGAGGAGGGCTAAAACGACCGCAGCGAGGGTCTCTCGCTTCACGGCGATAGATACGGGCTCCGGTGGGTATACCTTTCGCCAACGTTCGGTCGTCCGCGCCGTCGGCGATCACCCGTCCGCGCCGTCGACGACCCCGTCGAGCCGAGTCGTCGGGAACAGCCCGGTGATCTCCGGTTGCTCGGCGGCGTCGACCGGGGTCTCCACGAGCCGATAGGCGTTCCCGTCACGCTCGACGACGCCGGCAGCCGCGAGGTGGTCGAGATGGGCGAACGCCTCGCCGGGGCCGTGGAGGATATGGATGGCCTCGAGCTCGCCGAACAGCGCCGCCGACACCTCCCAGGCGGTCGCCGGACCCTCCGCGAGCACGTCGAGGACGCGCCGGGTTCGGTGGCGGTGATGATCGAGGATCTCCGCGGCCCGTCGGCTCGGCTCGTCGATCCGCTCGCGGTGTCCCGGGTGTGCGGCGTCCCAGTCGCGTTCGACGATCCGCGCGAGGCTATCGGCGTACTTCCCGAGCGGGTCGTCGACGCGGACGTCCGCGCCACCGACGTTCGGCGTGTACCGCGGTAAGAGCGCGTCGCCGGTGAACGCCTCCGCGAACCGTCGTCCGTCTTCGTGGCGATCCGACGCGGCCGACTCGTCGTCCGCGACATCGGATCTGGCGGCGGCGTCCGATTCGCCCGGTAGCTCCCGCGGATCGAACGCGAACGCCGACAGGCCGGCAGTGTGGCCCGGCAGGTGGACCGCTTCGAGCGCGAGTCCCCCGATGTCGAAGGTATCGCCGTCCGTGAACGTCGTGACGGTCGCGTCGCGACCGCGGAGCCCGCGTCCGACCGCGGCGTAGAACGACTGCAGGCGCTCTCGCGCCTCCGCCGGCATCCCCCAGCGGTCGAAGACGGCCGTCTGCGCGTCGGGGTCCTCCGCGAACGCCGTTTCACTCCCGTCAACCAGCGACGCGTCGGCCGCGTGGACGAACACGTCGGCGTCGCCCGCCGCCTGTATCTCGCCGGCGAGCCCGGCGTGGTCCGGGTGCCAGTGGGTGAGGAACACCCGGTCCACGTCCGCGAACGCGACGCCGTGTGCCGCGAGCCCGTCGCGGAGCTCCTCACGGGTGTCGGGCGTCGCGACGCCGGTGTCGATGAGCGTGGTCTCGTCCGTATCGAGCAAGTAGGCGTCGTTTTCGCCCTCGAAAACGGTGTTCCCGAGCTGGATGCGTTTCACGGCCGTGGATCGTCGGGCTCCCTTTTGAGGGTTGCTACCCGGTCACGCCGGTGAACTCGAAGCGAGCGCCGCCCCGTTCGGTCGTGTCCTCGTCGCTGTCGTCTCCGTCCGCCTCGTCGCCGGCGGCGTCGGTGGCCTCGGTGGCGTCAGTCACTCGCGCGTCCCAACCGTGGGCGTCCGCCACCTGCTCGACGATGCGGAGGCCGAACCCCGTCCCCTCCGGCGTCGTGGTGTAGCCGCTTTCGAACACGCGCTCGCGGTCGTCGGGCGGGATCCCCGGTCCGTCGTCGGCGACGTAAAAGCCGTTTTCGAGGTCGCCGACCGTGACGGTCACGTCCTCGCCGCCGTGTTCGATCGCGTTGCGGAACAGGTTCTCCGCGAGCCGTTCCAGCCGGCTCCGGTCGCCCGAGAGGCTCCGGTCCGTCCGAACGTCGAGGATCGCCTCCGCGGTGGCCACGTTCCGCCACGCGTCCGTCGCGAGCGATGCGAGGTCGACGACCTCTCCGTCGTCGACGTCGTCGTCAGCCCGTGCCAGAAGGAGGAGGTCATCGATGAGCTGCCGCATCCGACCGTGTGCGTGGGCGATCTCCTCGACGTGCGTCTCCAGGGCGGCGGTCTCGTCGTCCGAGTCGGCCGGGTCGTCCGAGTCGACAGACCCCTCCGCCCCCGGGGGCTCGCGAAGCTCCCGGAGGGCTCCCTCGAGGAGGTCGAGCCGACCTTCCGCGACGGACAGCGGGTTCCGGAGGTCGTGGCTCACGACCCTCGCGAACTCGTCGAGCCGCTCGTTCTTCCGACGGAGCGACTCCTCGCGTCGCTTCCGGTCCGTGATATCGCGGATAACGCCCACTCGGTCGAGCGTCTCCCCGTCCGCTTTCACCTTCGTGAACCGCATCTCCACCGGGAACCGCTCCCCGTCCGCCGTCAGGAAGTCGTACTCGATGACGCCCACGTCGCGGTCGCCGTCGGCGAGCTCGGCGCGCGCCCGTTTCGCCTTCGCCGCCGTCTCGTCCGTGACCCAGTCGTAGATGTCCGTCCCGATCAGGGTCTCGCGATCCACGCCCTTCATCTCCGCGTACCGGTCGTTGACGTACGCGATGCTCCCGTCCGGCTCGATGGCGTAGACGGCGTCGTCGAGCGAGTCGAGGATCGTCTCGTACCGGCGGAGCGCCCTGTCACGGGCGGGTCGGTCGGCCATACGCGTTCGTCGCACGCTTCGACCTGTCGAGGCATAAACACCGGGTTCCCGAGACATCCCGTTGTCGTCGGGCGGGCCGTCGACACGTCCTCCGGATCACCCGGTTTTTGTTCGCCGGTCACCTCGCGTCGGTATGGAGTACGAACCCGGGGTCTGCAATATCGGACCGGCCCAGCAACGGCGACGCCTCCTGCTGGGCGTCGGATCGCTTCTCGCCGCCGCCGTCCTCGTCGCGGCCGTGGTGACGGTCGAGTGGCCGCGCTGGGCGCTCCTGGCCGTCGTGTTCCCGCTGTACGGGACCGCGCTGGGGTTCATCCAGTACCGCGAGCGGTTCTGCGTCGGCTTCGCCGGGATCGGCGTGTTCGACGTGGGCGACGGGACGACCGAGGTCGCCGATAGCGCGGCGCTGGAGGCCGACCGGAAACGGGCCGTGCGGCTGAACGCGACGGCCGCCGCCGTCGGCGTCGTCGGCGCGCTCGTCGTGTACGGCGTCGCGGTCGTCGGTTTATAAGTAGCGAGCGGCGTCGCGGTCGTTAGTTTATACGTAGCGAGCGGCGTCTCGGTCGTTAGTTTATACGTAGCGAGCGGCGTCTCGGTCGTCGGTTTATAAATGACGAGCGGCGTCGCGGTCGTTAGGTTGTACGTAGCAGACCGCGTCCTCGGCAGTTTCCGACACCGGACCGTCGCGATCAGCGGGGACGGTTTGCGGCCGGTCACTTATAAGTGATCGCTGAAGCAGTGACGGCGGGCGTCCTCGGAAGCAGCTTCAGTCGGTCGCGTCGATATCTCGTCGGGTCCTGCCCTCTCGCAGGGCACCGCACCCCACACGCTTCCTGATCACGGCGACCGGCTCGCGCCCGTATAAACGCGTGAACCGGCGCGCCCGTGGTCGGGACGCGTTCGTGTCGTCGGATCCTGTCGATGCCGCGTCGAATTTGGATACACGAACGTGCACATAGAAAAACATTAGAACGGGTACGATGTCCACGTAAGTGAATGAGCCTGTCCGAGACGGACCACGAGCTCGTGACGGCCGAGCTCGACCGGGAGCCGACCCCGGCGGAAGTCGAGCTGTTCGAGAACCTGTGGAGCGAACACTGCGCGTATCGGTCCTCGCGACCGCTGCTGTCGGCGTTCGACAGCGAGGGCGACGGGGTCGTTGTCGGCCCCGGCGACGACGCCGCGGTGCTCGCGCTCCCGGAGCCCGACGCCGCCGACACCCCACCGGGCGAGCGCGATCCCGACGACTACGGCGAGACGTACGTCACGTTCGGGATCGAGAGCCACAACCACCCTTCCTACGTCGACCCGTTCGACGGCGCGGCGACGGGCGTCGGCGGCATCGTCCGCGACACCATGTCGATGGGCGCGTACCCGATCGCCCTGCTCGACTCGCTGTACTTCGGCGGCTTCGACCGCGAGCAGTCGCGATACCTGTTCGAGGGCGTCGTGGAGGGGATCTCCCACTACGGCAACTGTATCGGCGTCCCCACTGTGGGGGGGAGCGTCGCCTTCCACGGCGGCTACGAGGGGAACCCCCTCGTCAACGTCGCCTGCGTCGGCGTCACGAACGCGGATCGGCTCGTGACGGCGACCGCTCAGGAGCCCGGCAATCGGCTGCTGCTCGTCGGCAACGCGACCGGCCGGGACGGCCTCGGCGGTGCCTCCTTCGCGAGCGAGGACCTCGCCGAGGACGCCGAGACGGAGGACCGCCCCGCGGTCCAGGTGGGCGACCCCTACGCCGAAAAGCGGCTGATCGAGTGCAACGAGGCGCTGATCGACGAGGACCTCGTCCTGTCGGCGCGGGACCTCGGCGCGGCCGGGCTCGGCGGCGCCTCCTCCGAGCTCGTCGCGAAGGGTGGGCTCGGCGCGCATATCGAGCTCGACCGTGTCCACCAGCGCGAGCCGAACATGAACGCCCTGGAAGTCCTGCTGGCCGAGAGCCAGGAGCGGATGTGTTACGAGGTCGCACCCGAGAACGTCGACCGCGTCCGCGAGCTCGCCGACCGGTTCGACCTCGGCTGTTCGGATATCGGCGAGGTCACCGACGGCAACTACGTCTGCACGTTCGACGGCCCGGGCACCGACGGCCGCGAGACGGTCGTCGACGTCGACGCCGAGTTCCTCGCCGACGGCGCGCCGATGAACGACCTCGCGGCCGCCGAGCCCCCGGCTCCCGAACGCGACCTCCCGGAGCTCGCGCTCGCTGACGCCTTCGAGACGGTCGTCGCCGACCCGAACACCGCGAGCAAGCGCTGGGTGTACCGCCAGTACGACCACGAGGTCGGTACTCGAACCGCGATGAAACCGGGCGACGACGCCGCGATCATCGCGATGCGGGAGACGGCCGGGACGACGACGAGCACCGACTCCGACACGGAGGGCGTCGGCCTCGCGCTCTCCTCGGGCGCGAACCCCCGCTGGACGAGCGTCGCCCCCTACGACGGGGCCCGCGCGGTCGCGCTGGAGAACGCGACGAACCTCGCGGCGAAGGGGGCGGTCCCGCTCGCGGCGGTCGACTGTCTCAACGGTGGCAACCCCGAGAAGCCGGACGTGTACGGCGGGTTCACGGCCATCGTCGACGGGCTCGCTGACGCCTGCGCCGCGCTCGACACGCCCGTCGTCGGCGGCAACGTCTCGCTGTACAACGACAGCGTCGAGGGACCGATCCCACCGACGCCAACGCTCGCGCTGCTCGGCACCCGGGCCGGGTACGACGCCCCGCCGGCCGCGCTCGATGCCGACGCCGCGGGAGATTCGACCCTGCTCCTCGTCGGAGGCGCCGGTGACGCGCTCGGCGGGTCGGCGTACCTCGACGCCGCCGGCGGCTCCGACCGGTTCCCGTCGCTCCCGGCCGACCCGGCGGCGGTCGTCGCGTCGCTCGCGGCGGTCGCGCGCCACGAGACCACCCTCGCCACCCACGACGTGAGCGACGGCGGCCTCGCGGTCGCGCTCGCCGAGCTGGTCGGCGACGACACCGGTGTCGACGTCTCGCTGCCGGACCGGATCGCCGCCTTCGAGGAGACGCCGGGGCGGCTCGTCGTCCAGACGACCGACCCCGACGCGGTAGCCGACCGCGCCGGCGACCTCCCAGTCCTCCGGCTCGGGGACGTGACCACGGACGGGACGCTTTCACTGTCGGTCGGTGACGAGTCGATCGCGGCCGACGCCGACGCGATCCGCCAGCTCCGTGGCGTGATCGACCGTGAGCTGGCCTGAGATCACGGCGGTGCTCATCGGAGCGTCCGGGAACAGCCGTCGTCGTCCCGCTCCGGCATTCCCACGCCCCGAATTCGAACGACATGCTTTTAGGTACTCCTAAAATACATCGGGCAACAACGGGACGCCGGTTCGGTCGGTGCCCGACCACCGCATCATGGCCCATACCCAACGGACTGACGCGGACCGATCGACCGAGAGCGTGCGCCGATCGTCGACCGGCGTCGCCGGCGCGGACGACACGGGCGGCAGCGCTGACCCGGCAGCCACCACGTCGGGCGGTCGATCGACCGGGAACACCGCGTCCGCCGACCCCGTATTGACGCTCGACGAGGTCACCAAAGAGTTCGGCCCCGAATGCGCCGTCGAGGAGCTCTCGCTCGACGTTCGGGCGGGGGAGCTCCTCACGTTCCTCGGGCCGTCGGGCTGCGGGAAGACGACGATGCTCCGGATGATCGCCGGCTTAGAGGAGCCGACCAGCGGGTCGATCACCCTCGCGGGCGAGCGCGTCGCGGACGGCGAGTCGTTCGTTCCGCCGGAACGCCGCGACGTCGGGATCGTGTTCCAGAACTTCGCGCTGTTCCCCCACCTCACCGTCCGCGAGAACATCGCGTTCGGCCTCTCCGACGCCGACGATGCCGCGACTGCGGCGCGTGTCGACGAACTCCTCGAACTCGTCGATATGCCGAGCCACGGCGAGAAGACGCCGGACCAGCTGTCCGGCGGCCAGAAACAGCGCGTCGCGCTCGCGCGCTCGCTCGCACCGGAACCCGACCTGTTGCTGCTCGACGAGCCGTTCTCGAACCTCGACGTACGCCTACGCGTCGAGATGCGTGAAGAAGTCCGCCGGATCCTCAAACAGACGGGTGTCACCGCGGTGTCCGTCACGCACGATCAAGAGGAGGCGCTGTCCATCTCCGACCGCGTCGCCGTCATGAGCGAGGGGTCGATAGAGCAAGTGGGCGAGCCCGAGTCCGTCTTCGAGCGGCCGGAATCGAAGTTCGTCGCCTCCTTCCTCGGTCGGGCCTCGTTCCTCGAAGGCTGTCTGTGTGACGGGCAGGTCGAGACCGGGGTCGGCCGCTTCAACGCCGCCGCCCTCGAGGGATACGACACCACCTACGACGGCGCACCCGTCGACGTGCTCGTCCGGCCCGACGACCTGCGGGCGACGCCCGCGAACCCCGACGTCGCCGACGGGGTCGTCGTCGCGCGGCAGTACGTCGGCCCCTCGTTCATCTACCGGGTCGAGCTCGACTCCGGCGAGTCCGTTCACTGCCTCCACAACCACGTCGAGGAGTTCGGCCTCGACGAACCCGTCACGATCGACCTGATCGCCGACCATCCGCTGGCGTGGTACCCCCGCGGGCCGGCCGACGGTGCGGACGAGACCGATTTCTCCGCGATCGACATCGGTGACGGCTGTCGGACCCGGTGAGTGCCGTCGCTGGCGAGGGGAGGCGGTGTCGAACGAACGAGGGTCGGAACGAGGGTCGACGCGCGGGGCTCAGGCGAGGAGCGCCGGCAGAACGTACGCGAGCAGGATCCCGAGCAGGGTGACGGCCGCGCCGATGGCGACCTCGCGGCTCCCGAACTCCTGCATCGGGGCGGTCACGCGTGCGTCCGGGTCGGGCTCGTGGGAGTGATCGGCCATACCCGCGGATCCGTCCGGGGGATACATAAGGGCAGCTGAACCGCGTGGTCGGGGCGGTGAGCGCGGTTCGCCGTCAGATCGCTCCCAGCGGACCGACCCGCCGGGGATGTTTATATAATGCCGCACGGACGGACACGTATGTCCGGCGTCGAACTCACCGAGCGCGGGCTCGTCGTCGACCGCGAGCCGAACCGGCTCGACGAGCTCGCGATCGGCTTCTCCGAAACGCTGTCCGGGCTCGACATCGATCACGTCTTCGTCGCCGGCTACGTCGCCATCCTCGCCGGGCGGTCGCGGTCGACCGAGGACATCGACGTGTTCATCGAGCGCTGTTCGGCCGAGCGCATCGACGAGCTCGTCGCCGAACTACAGCGAGAGGGGTACTGGGGTCCCGCGATGCCGCTCTCCGAGATGTACGGCAACCTCGAAAACGAGACGAACATCTGGGTCGCTCCCGACGGCGAGATGACGCCACACCTCGAAGTGAAGTTCCCGAGCGACGAGTTCGATGACGCCTCTCTCGCGAACACGGTGGACGCACACGTCGGTGGTCACACGATCCCCATCGGTCCGCTTGAACTCCAGATCGCTTATAAGCTCTCGCTCGGGGGCCGAACCGATCTCGAGGACGCTGCGCACCTCTATACTCTCTTTGGAGAAACGCTTTCCCGCGCCCGGCTCGAAGAATGGGTCGAACGACTCGACGTCGAGAATCGCTATGAGCGACTCACAAACGCCTGAGGACGGCTCGGCCGAAGCCGACGACGACGCCGAGCGACCGCCCCGCTACGAGCAGGTGATGCGCTGGGTGGAGTATATAAATGAACACCCGCCCGAGGTGTGGGGCCCACAACAGAACGCGGTCGTGAACGGACAGATAGAGAGTGCCCGAGCGGTCGAGATGAGCGCGGAGGAGAGAGAGCGGATCCGGGCGTTTGCGGACGCGGAGCTGCGTCGAGACGGCGAGAAGGATGCGGACGAAGCGGACGGTGGCAGAACGGAGTGAGGTGTCGGACGACGCGGAGTGAAGAGTCGGACGACGCGGGAGCTACTCAAACGACTCCAGTTTCCGGACGAGCGTCGTATATAAATCGGGCGCGACGTACCAGCCCGCGTCGATCATCGCGTCGACCGTCTCGCGTCCCCGTTCAGGAGTCAGCATCCCCCGCTGTACGGCTGAGAGCACGACGTATGCGCTTCCGCGCGTCTCGATGTCCTCCACCTCGGCCGCGGAGCGTCCAGCGGACTCGTCCATCACGGCGACCCCGTCGCGGGCGTCGGCACAGGCGAGGACTGCCACGTCGGCGTCGCTGAGCCCGGGATGGCGACGGAACCGGGTCGCGGCAGAAGAATCGTCGGTGTCGACCGTAACGACGGCCTCGGTGAGCTGGTCGGTGAGCTCATTGAGGACGGCCGTGCCGGCAGGGACCGCGAGCGGCACGGCCACTAGAGCGCCAAACGCGAGTAGCGGGGTGGTCAATCTGCGAATCTACATCCGACTCATTTTATAGCCGCTATCCGCCGCTCGTTGCGTCGTAGAGATCTTTCACCTCATCTTCAGAGAGTGTACGGTCGTACACTCTCACATTACCAATCCGACCCCGGTGGCCATACCCTCCTCCGATATAACCACCTATCCGGGCAGGACCGGGAGAAACCCGGATGGGGCCTTGCGCGGTCTGGGTTCCGTCGTTTTCGCCATCGATGTAGATGCTCAGTTCGTTTCCGTCGTACGTCCCGACGATATGTGTCCACTCTTCTTCCGGTATATCTCCGCTCTCGGCGTTCAAAACGTGGAGTCCGCCGTTATCGTCAAAAACGCCTACCTGCGGGGTACTGGTCCTATCGTCGAGTTTTACGAAGTAGTTGTGATCACGGCCATCGAAGACGTATACCCGGTTCTTCGAACCAACTCGATAGATCCACGCCGATATACTGACGTTCGTGACACCAAGGCTCTGGTTATCGGAGATTTGAACGTAATCGTCGTCACCGTCAAATTCTGCTGCGCCACCAACCTGTCCGGATGCCGGCTCAACATTTCCATTAATTTGACCGTCGTTCTCTCCAACGATGTCCGGTGTCGTTCCATCGGAGAGATCGTCAAGCGGCCAGTAGCCCACGAGTCCGTCTGTCGGTCCTATCGGCGTCGGATCCGCGACGTCGCCGCCTTTCTCCGGAAGCGTACACTCCGCGTCGGCGTCGGCACGGATCGTCAGCTCCTCCCCCTCGAACAGATCCTCGGCGGAATCGAATCCGAACGCCCGAACTTCGAAGCCGATACACTCGGCGTTACCGTTATCGATCGGCAACCTGATCGCTCCATCACGGTCCGGGTCCAGTCGGTTGTTGACAACGAGTCGCTCGCGATCTGATCCCCGGTAGAACACCACAGCAGGGTCACCGGGGCCGAAGTCGTACCGGTCCGGCACCTCGGCATCATTGGATAGCTGCGGCACGTCAATTTCGAAATCGACACAGACGTTCTGCGTCCCTTGGTTTGCGATCTGGAAAACGTCGTCGAACCGCGTAATTCCATGGGGATTAACACCATCTCCACTCGGGTCGGAGTTACTGTTACTTCCCGAGAGGTTTATGTACAGAAGGCCGTCTTCATTGTCTACGTACTGTCCGTTCGGTGAGTCACAGGGTGCGAGTCTTAAAAAGCCGTCAGCGTCGTCGGCAACAGTCACTGACACGTCACGGTCAGCGCTGACGCTCGTAAACGCCCCGGTCCCCAGTATCGATGCCCCACCTAGTGTTGCCCCGCTTCCGAGCAGGAGTTGGCGTCGTTTCATTGCTGCTCCCTCGTTTGAGGCCCACCGGCGGAATCGAACCGCCGTGAACACCAGTGTGGGAAATATACTGAAATACGATTCCTATTCGATTGCCTCAGCCACGACGGTTACCGTCTCGTCGATTTCGGAGTTCGGGGTCGCACCTTCACCAGCGAAGACTTCGACATCGTACGGTATCGCCTCACCCGGGGAAGGTGTTTGATCTGTGGTTTCTACACTGGGAGAGATATTGACGGTGAGATCATCACCTACATCGGCCAGCCTTATCCTGGCCTTTGGGCCACCATTGGTACCGCCATTGAAGAGCACCTGAATCGACTGTGTTCCCTGGTTTTTGATCTCGAATGCGTCCCGGATGATCGTATCAGCATTCGCATTGACACCAGTCCCACCAGCCTCAGTTGGGTTACTCGGCGTAAGGTCCAATGTGAACGTTCCGTCGTCTCGAATCCTCGCATATTCGGTTGTTGGATTCAACGCGAGGAACGCGTCGCTATCATCGGCGACCTCAACGGTAACGGCTCGTTCTGCCTCGACCGACGTGAACGCCCCGGATCCGATTATCGCGGTTCCAGCTGTCGTGACCGCACCGAGTCCGAGAGCGAATTGTCGTCTCTTCATCTTATTTAACCGTCAGATCGATATTTACTCGCTGCCCTGGTATGGGTCGACGTCGTCGCGAACATCGCCGACGAAGTCACTGTCAGTGGGAGCGTCTTGTTGCGCGACGATCAGTTTGTTTGAGACGAACTCGCCGATCCGAGTTCCCTCACCAGTCTCGAATTGGAAGTCGATCGTGGTACTCTCACCAGTTCCCAGTGTGCGGGAGTTATGCGCGGGTGCGGTCAGATCATCACCATTGTCGTCAAACACATTCGTGCGGTCAGCACGGCCCGCGTCAACGTCCTCTTCATCCGTGACAAAGAAGAGTTCAACTTCTTCTGTGCCTTGGTTTTGGATACTGATAACCTCGTCAAAGCGAGTCGTCGCGTTCTTATTGATGCCGTCCCCATCTGCGCCACTGGCACTTGCACCAGTTGCGTCACCATCGAAAGCCAGTTCCACAATATCATTGTCAGTGACACCAGCGTGTTCGGGATCCTCAACGGTGATTGTGAGGAAGGCGGCCGCGTCGCCCGCGGTAGCGAGTGCGAAGTCACGCTCAGCCTCAACACTCGTGAACGCACCCGTACCCACTGCCGCCGCGCTACCTGTTGCCAATGCACCTGCGCCGATCATGAATTTGCGTCGTTCCATGGTTGGTCTACCTCTGTTACCGCACACGACCCGCGTCCAGGCACACGAGACATCCCGTGTCACCCCGGGTCGCTCTACTTCACCCATGGAACCCTACCCATATCGTTATGACACGCCGGAAGAACTTCTGCCCGCGTCTGAAGGATTTCTGGCCCGGTCTGTAGATGGTTCCGGCTCGGTCTGTACCGGTTCTGGATGGGCCTGAAACGGGTTTTGAGGCCGTTCGAAGGCGACGAGGTGGCCTCAGATCGCTGCCGACGGCAGCAGCAGCCGCCTACACGAACGCAGGTCCCGCCACCGACGCGTCCTCCGCGTCACGCCACGAGTGTGCGGGCTCCCAACCGAGCACGCGCGCCGCCTTCGAGCAGTCGAAGATCGACTCGGTCCCCTCGATCTCGCACGTCTCCGGCAACTCGCCGTGGACCGCCTCGATCGTCGCAGCCGTGTCGCGTCCGAGGAAGTTCTCCGCCGCGGCGACTAACACCGCCTCGTGACCGTCGATCTCGGCGTCGATCGCCGCCTCGATCGCGCTCACGAGGTCGCGCACGTCGATGTGACTCCAGCCGTTGCCGCTCAACGCGGCCGTCTCGGGGTCGAACCCCTCGCGCGCCTCGCGGATCCGTGTCTCGCCGGGATACGTCACCCACGACGACCGGAGCGACACCGCGCCGACGCCGTACCGCCGCGCGACGCGCGCGGCCACCTCCTCGCCGACGACCTTCGAGAGCGCGTAGGGATCCTCCGGCTCCGTCGACGTCTCCTCGTCGATCGGGAGCGCGTCCGGCAGCCAGTCCTCCTCGGCAAAGACGGTGCCGTAGAGACTCTCGCTCGACGCCTGGACGACCCGCGCGCCGACCGCGCCCGCGGCGTCGAGGACGTTGTACGTACTGGTGACGTTGGTCTCGAACACGCGCGAGCCCGCGTGGTCCTCGGGGTTCGGGATCGCCGCGAGGTGGACCACGGCGTCCGGCTCCGCCGCCTCGACGAGCTGCTTGGTCTCGCCGTAGTCGGTGAGGTCCGCGGCCTTGAAATCGACGTTTTTGCGGGTTTTCTCCGGCGTTCGGAGGTCGACACCGACGACGTCGTGACCCTCGCGGGCGAACTCTTCGACCGTCCAGCTGCCGACGCCGCCGCAGGCTCCCGTGACGAGAACGTTCACGATCCGGTTTCCGGCCGGGCAATAATACGCGTTGTGTGTCACGGACGCGGCGGAGCGTGGCGGGGACGCGGCGGAGAGACGACCCGAACTCAGTAGTCGTCGGGGAGACAGCCGCCGAATGCGTCTTCGGAGCCGCGTGTCTCCGTCACCGTGCTACCGGAGACCCCATTTCCGTTGTCGTTTCCGTTTCCGTTGTTCTCTCCGCCCCCACCGCCCGGTGTGACACCACAGTCATCGGCGTCGAACTGCGGGTGAACGAACACGCCGTCGATCCCCTTGACATGAACGCCGGCGATCGTCTTCCCGCCGAGGGACGTCTGCCCACGGAGGTTCTCCCCTACCGAGACGTTCTTGTCGTCGGTCACGGCGACCCCGCCGCCGTCGACATAGTAGATCTGTACGTCGACCTCGCCCTCGTCCGGAGAGGATATCTCGGCGTTACCGTTCCCCTTGAACTCGACGCCTTCGACGCCGACGCCGCCTGAAGCACTGTACGTGGTAACGTCGTAACAGACGATCTCGAAACGGCGCGTCTCCGTGTCGCCGAACAGCTCCGCGCTGACGCCCTCGCCCGCGACGCGAACGGTGAGCTCGACCGTCGCGCGCTCGCCGCTTCCGGCACACTCGATCGTGCCCTCGATCGTTTCACTGTCGCCCGATCCGAACGTCCCGTCGTCGTACGTGACCTCGGTTACCTTCGGGTACTCGCCGTCGTCGGGGATGACCTCGAGCGTGACGTCCTCGATCGAGAGCTCCGCACCGTCGGCGAACCGGTTCTCGACGGTGACCAAGTCGACCCGCTCGCCGTCAGTCACCGCCTTTCCGTCCGCCTCGTCGCTCGGGCTGTCGTACCCCACCAAGGCGTGATCGTCGTCAACGACGCTCACGCTCACCCCGCGTTCGGCCTGGGCGCTGCTGAACGCGCCCGAGCCGATCGTCATCGCGCCGGCACTGGCGCCGCCGAGTGTCAGGATGAGGTGTCGTCGTTTCATGACTGCGTGGGGACCGAGGTTCGGTTAGTCGATCTAACGTGTTCCATCCGTATGGTTACGCGGTGTCTGAAGACCCGTATGGAGTGCCTGAACTCGGGTATACGACTCATTGAACCGGCGTCCGGTGTCCGGTTTTCGGCGACAGTAGGCCCCTGGGTCGGACCGCCGTCGCCGAGTCGCTGTATCGGTACGGACCCGCGATGCGACTCGACGAGGTGGTACCGAAACGGGGGACGACCACTACAGCTCCGGTGGCTCGTCGGGTTTGCCGACTTCCATCTCCGTCGTGTAGTACTTGTGCGCCAGCGCGGAGAACGCGAACGCGACGACGATAGCGAGCGTCCACGCGAGCTCGGGCAGGAGCACGAACGGCCACGCGCCCATCCACACCGCGGCGACGAGCGCGGTTGCAACCCCCGATAACCCCAGATAGCATTCGTCTTTAGCTAAGACTCACACCTCGGTTGTGTAGCGGTAGCAAGTGTCTCTTGTAAGATCGGTCGTTGTTGATGGATCTTCTGAGCGTCCTCGATGAGCCGCTCCAGCAACGGTGGTGGTGAGTAGCCGAGGTACTCACCGAGTTCGTGGAGAACAAGCTGGGCGTGCGACCGGAAGGTCGCCGCCCAGCGTTCCGGTGGAAACACAATCTCGTCGTCAGCCTGCTCGGTGACCAGATCCAACAACTCACGGCTCACTAGCAGCGACAGCAACGCCGCATACAGCAAAATCTCCACCACAACAGGGTTGCTCGTGTCGAACTCATCTAGTTCGTATTGCGTCTTCAACTCACGGAACAGCGTTTCTACCTCCCATCGACACCGATACAGCGTCCCTAGATCTGCCGGGAGAAACTCTTCTCTCGGTAGATTTGTGATGTACAGATGGTAGTCGTCGGCGTCCTCGTCTCGGACGCCGACGACGCGGAACCGCTTCGTGTCTAGCGACCGTGTTCCCTCGTACTCACCCCGCTTGAACTCCGCTTCGACCTCTACGTCAATGTACTCCCGCGAGAGATCACCGACCACGTCGTGGATCTTCTCCCCTTCTAAGGGAATGGCGCGCCCGCGCCATTCCCGTAACTCCTCTGTTATCACCGGATTCGCGTTCTGCTTCAACCGGCTCACAAAGTAGCCGTCGTTCTCGTCGATCAGCGCAAAGCGGCGGTACTTGAAGTACGCTAGGTCGAACAAAACTAGCCGTCCATGCAGCCACGATCCCGTCTTGAACAACGTGCTGTCGTGCGCTTTTTCATCGGTCACGTCAATCCGTTCAATCGTCTGATCGGTGGCATTGTGGAGCAGGTGGAGCTTCGCTCCAGCCTGCTCCTCGTGGCGAGCTTGGAACTCGTCGGAAAGGAACTCGTGTAACCGCAACACCGTTCCATCAGCGATCATCACGTCCCTGAATCGGTCGATATCAGCGTCAACAGCGTCGGGAACAGCGACCTCGTCGAGACCACGCTCGACGAGGTCGCGGAGATACTCTGCAAGTGACGGCGTCAACCGGTGATAGAAGCCACCAGGAGAGATCGTCTCATCGGCTGTGGAGTTGTAGCTACGTCTGAACCCAGCGAGTGTTCGGCTCTCGCCTGCGGCGAAGCCGAACACGAGCGCCCACACGAGGACGGGAATCTGAAGCTTCCCCTCCCGTTCGACCACGCCGAGTTCCTCGGCGTGCTCTTCAAGGAACTCAGAGGGAAACAGTGTAGTGAGACGACGCAAGATTCTCGATGAGGAGGTCTCGTTGTACACACTCGACACCTCCTCATTCCTTCCGAAAAGTAGCCTCGATAAGCCGCTGCTGTCACGCGGTTCTTCGCTTAGCTAAAGACGGATGCCCCAGATAGTACTCGCTCCACGGGATCTCCTTCCCTTCGACGACGTCGAGGTACAGGTCCACGTCCTCCAACGCCGTCGTCGGCGCGACCATCCCGCGATTCTTGTTGAACTCGACGACCCCCGCGCGGTCCATCTTCGGCAGGTGCGACTGCTGAAGTGCGGTGTACACGCGCTTTCGCTCGTTGCCCGTGATCTCCGCCATGTCGACATCGTTCTCCCACGCCGCGATCTGCTCGGCCATCCGCCCGATCTCCATCGACTCCTCCTCGCGTTTCAACAGATGCACCGCGAACCGCCGCCGCTGGTTCGCGAGCACGTCGAACAGTTCGTCTTCAGAGATCTCCGGTCCGGCGGCGGAGGGCCCCCTATCGATCTGCTGTGCCGACGCCATTTCTGTCTGACATATATGAGCCACTCAACATAAAACCCTCGGACGGTTTGGGTCGCTTGACACGTTTCGGAACCGCAACCTTGACCGCGCTAATGTGGGCTACAACGGCCCTAAAGCCACTACAAATACAATTTGCACAGTGTTTATTCTTATATTCGGTGTTCGTACCAGTACTCAAATAGTGAAACATACCCGATCGGACACGAGTCGTCGGGCGTCCTCGGGGGGCGATCGCCGGTTCAGGATGACCCTGAAGTCGGGTTTCACCGCTCCGAACGTCGACGTTCGAGGGTTACCGCCCGACGAGCGCTTCGACGACATCGTGCGTGCGTATTCGTCACACGGTGGCTGTTCGTCTCGGTTTCATGCGGTGCATAACTATGGCGGTACGCCTGATAGATAGCGTTAAGAACCGTATCGATGTCCCGATCACGCACACGGACCGCGCTTCTCCTCTGTCTGATCGGTCTCGCGGCCTCCCTCGCGCTGGCGACCGGCGCGACCGTGATCGACGGCCCGGCCGACACGTTGGCCGACGACCGGGTGGCGATCCAGCCGGCCGACGGGCCGAACGGGGAGTACGCGTACCTCGACGGCGACGACGAGCTCGTCATCGATGTCTCGCCGACGAACCCGAACCTCGACGGCGAGTTCGAGGGAGTCAACGTGAACTCCCGAACCGCCTTCGGAGACGTGTTCACGGTGACGTACACGGCCGACGAGCTGGCTCACGTCTGGATCGAACACGACGTGGACGGGCTCTCCTTCGTCGTCAGCGACGACTCCGACGAGGGATATCGGTCGATCGAGAGCGAGGAGCATAACGTGACGCTCGGCCCGAACGCCACGGCCTCCGTCGGGGTCGTCGTCGACACCACCGACGAGGACGCGGTTCCCGGGACGCTCTCGGAATCGGCGTTCGGGATCCACGCGCGCGTCGCCGACCCTGCCACGGAGCCATCGGACTTCGGCGGGGAACGCGACGAGACGGGCTCGACCGGACCGGTCACGACCGTTACCGCCCCGAGTCCGTCGGAACGGGTGTTCGTCGCGGAGAACGTCGACGACGGTGACACCGTCCGGTTCGATGCTGGGGAGATGGAGCTCGCCGGCGCAGCAGTCAGTCTCGACCGGCTCGATCTCCTCGGCGCGTCCACACGGAGCTACGAGCTCGAGGCCGCCGGGAGCCCGGACGCCTTCGCGGACGCGGGACCGCTCGAGGCCGACGACGATCCCCGACCTCTGGCCTACCTCGCGTTAGCGTATGATCTCGACGCGAACGACGTTGAGGGGCTCAGGCTCCTGTTCAGCGCGGAGCCGGCGTACCTCGACGATACGGCGACCGCGCTGGGTGACGTCACGCTCTATCGGCTCGCCGCCGACGGCGAGTGGGCGGAGCTCGACGCCGACGGCGTCGACGAGCGCGTCGTCGAGCTGCGTGGATCGCCGGCCGACCGTGACCACTTCTCCGCTACGAGCGAGGGGCTCTCGGTGTTCGCGGTGGCGGCACACGTACCGCGGATCCACGCAACGGGAGCGTCGCTTCCCGACGGATCGGTCGACGCCGGCGAGGAGACCGTCGTCGACGTCGACGTCGAGAACCGCGGCGGGGCGGCCGGCGAACGGAGCCTAACGCTCGCGGCCGACGGCGAGGCGATCGCGACCCGAGCGGTCAGGCTCGACCCGGACGCGTCGACGACGGTGTCGTTCCCGGTCACTATGGCCGACCCCGGCGTCTACGAGCTCACGGTCGAGGGCCTCGGCGCGGGCGATGACGCCCTCGCCGCCGGAACGCTCACCGTCGGGAGCCCGGACGCGGGCGACGGGGCCGGTACCGGGAGCGAGGCCGATGTGACCGAGACGCCCGAGGACGCGGGTAACGCGGGCGAGGGAGGCGGCGCTAACGGGGACACAGCGGGGTCCGCGGACACGTCGACGCCGACCGACGAGCCCGGGGGGCTGGGCCTCTCGGGGGTCGCCGGACTCGTGCTCCTGCTCGTCGTCGTGACCGTGGCGGTTCCAGTCGTCCGGCGGATCGGCGGGTCGTGACGCTTAGCCCCGTCAGGTTATCGGATATGGTACTTTGGGCCGTAGGGATTTACCCCGGCATCGCCGAGTCTCGTCCGTGACGACCGTCTCGACCCGAACGGGTACTGGTCGGGAGCGGGCCTCGCTCCGATCGGCCCTGTTCGCACACGCACGAGCGTCCGATCTGGTGCCGTTAGCCGCGGTGCCCGTCCTCCTCCTCGCGGTGTTTACCCTCCCGGAGGCGACCCGTCGCTCGCTCGCGTTCGCCTACACGGAGCCGACGCTTCTCACGGCGTTCACCGCACATTACGTTCATCTCCGAGTCGAACACCTCGCCGGGAACCTCGTCGCCTACGTGCTGCTCGCAGGGATCGGCTACCTGTTGGCGACGGCCGGCCGACAGCGTCGGCTCTTCTTCACCGCCTTCGCGACGTTCTGTCTCGTCCTCCCGGTCGCGCTCTCCGCGCTCAACCTCGCGGTTCCGCGAAACGCGGTCGGGTTCGGCTTCTCCGGCGTCAACATGGCCTTCGCCGGACTACTGCCGCTGCTGCTCGCCGCCTTCGCCCGCGAGCACCTCCCGACGAGCCGGGCCGACCCGGACTCGACCGTCGTCGCGTCGCTGTCCGACTCCGTCCCGGTACGCCTCCTCCCGCCGGTGTTCCTCGTATCGGTCGGGTGGATGGGCGCCCTGGCGATCCCGACCGGCTTAGACGTCGCGGGGACCGCTGGCCCCGCCGTCGCCCTGGTCGGAGGAGGGTGGCTGCTCTGGACGATCACGTCGGTGGCACCCGGCGGTCTCCGGTCGCTCGCGGGGGTGCCGCGTCGGCTCATCGGCACGCCCGGGTACGGCGACCTGTTCGTGGTGGGTGTCGTCCTCGCGGTCGCGTATCCGGTCGCCGGGTTCCCGGCGGACCCGACCGGAGACGGCCGCGTCCTCAACCTGTACGTCCATCTGCTCGGGTACGCGCTCGCCTTTATCGGCCCGTACGTCCTCGTCGCTTTCGGGGCGTTCGACGATCCGGAGGCGGAGTCACGTGACGTCGCCGGATCGCGCGATGCGGCGTAGCCGTCTCGTGGCGACGCGCCGTCCCGTCCGCCCACAGCAGCCCGGTCTGCTCACAACGGTCCCGCCCGCCGCGCGACACCGACTCCACACCGGTGCCGTGATCCGCGAGCTTATTACGCGTCGTGATGACTCTCCTGCAGAGAGCGATTGATTACTGGTTGACACATGTCTCCTCGACGCGCCCTCTCGGTGTTCGCCCAGGCGGCGGTCGTCGTGATCGTCGTCTCGCTCGTCGTCGGGCAGTACCTCGGACAGCCCGTCCTCCTGAGCTTCGTCGAAACCGGGAGCATGGTACCCACGCTCGACCCCGGCGACGGGTTCATCGCGATCCCGGCACCGCTGGCGGGCGGCATCGGCACCGGTGACGTCGTGACGTTCGACGCCCAAGAGATCGAGGGCGGCGGCCTGACGACCCACCGCGTCGTCGAGGAAACCGAGCGGGGGTACGTTACGCAGGGGGACGCCAACCCGTTCACCGACCAGGACGGCGGCGAGCCGATCGTCCAGGACGCGGACATCGTCGCCAAGGCGTTCACGGTCGGCGGGTCGGTCGTCGTGATACCCCACCTCGGAACCGTGGCGATGGCGTTCCAGTCGACCTTGGAGAGCGTCCAGACCTGGCTGGCGGTGACGTTCGGAACCCGCTCGTTCCAGGGGACACAGGGGCTCGCGTACATCCTGTTCGGCCTCTCGATCGTCGCGTACGCGGCCGACTGGTACCTCACGAGTGGAACCCGGGACCGGCCCGACCGCGACCGGTCGCGTGACGACGGCACGTCGGTGGTGTTCGTCCTCGGCGTCCTCGCGCTCGTATTGATGGCCACGGCGACCGCCGCGATGGTTGTCCCCGCCGGAACCCAAGAGTACGGCGTCGTCAGCGCGGACTTCGAGTCCGACAACCCGACCGTGATCGAGCGTGGAGCCAGCGAGGAGCTGGAGTACGTCGTCCCGAACGCCGGACTCGTCCCGGTTCAGGCGTACGTCACGCCCGCCAGCCCCGGGGTCGACGTCAACCCGGAACGCGTCGCCCTCGGCGGGCGCGACGAGGCGTCGACCACGGTGACGCTCACCGCGCCCGACGAGACGGGCTACTACCGCCTGTTCGTCGAGGAACACCGATACCTCGCGGTGTTACCTCCGACAGTCATCGACGAGCTCTACGAGGTTCACCCGTGGACGCCGCTGGTGGCGATCAACGGCCTCCTCGGCGGCGGGATCATCCTCGCGGGACTGCTGTTGTTGCGCGGCGAGCCGGCGCGAATACGGAGCCGCACGTCCCGCCGGAAGACCCCCTTCTATCGACGACTGCTACGCGAACTCTACAGGTGACCACATGAGCACACAGTCAGACCCCGACGAAACACGGATCCGCCTCCGAGCAGTCCTAGACGCACAGTTCACGCTACTTCTCGTCGGCTGTCTCGTCCTCGCCGCGGCGGGCGGCTTCCTCGTGTACGGCACCTACGTCGACCCCGGCACTGAGGAGGAGACCAGGACCGTCTCGTCGTGGACCGTCGACAGCGAATACGTCCACGCCGCCGAGGTGACGGCGGAGAACCCGGTCTTCGAGGTGGGTTCGACGCTCGAGAACCGCGAGACGTACTTCAGCCGGATCGCACCCCAACTCGACGTCGCGGCGGAGGCATCCTACACCGCCGAGCAGTCGGAAAACGTCCGGATCGACGTGGAATCCGAGCTCGTGATCCGGAACGTCGGCGACGGCGTCGAGTACTGGGAGGAGCGCGAGACGCTCGCGGAGACGACCGTCGAGGACGTCGAACCCGGCGAGACGGTCGGGGCCGAGTTCACGCTAGACAGCGCCGCGATCGACCAACAGGCGTCCGATATCGAGGAGGAGCTGGGTGCCTCACCCGGACAGACGGAGACGGAGGTCGTCACCACGGTCGAGCTTGAGGGGACGCTCAACGGCGAGGCGGCCACCTACACGCGGTCGATGGAGTTCGGGATCGATCACGGCGGCGACACGTACACGGTCAGCGATCCGGGTCCCCAGTCGGACACGACCCCCCAGGAAGTGACCGAGACCGTCGAACGGACGTACGGCCCGCTACGATCGATCGGCGCGCCACTCCTGCTCGTGATCGGCGTCGTCGCCGGCGCGGGGCTCTCGTACGCCCGGTACGAGGGACGCCTGGCGGTGAGCGACGCCGAGCGAGCGTACCTCTCGTACCGCGACGACCGCTCGGAGTTCGACGAGTGGATCACGCGGATCCGACTCCCGCCGGCGGCCCACGACCGACCTGTCGCGTACGCCGACAGCCTCCGGGACCTCGTCGACTTCGCCATCGACAACGACACCGGCGTCGTGGAGGACCCCGACACCGGCGCGTTCCACGCCGTGACCGGCGAGTTCGTCTACACGTATCGACGACCCGACCCGCCGGTCCATCGATCCACCGAGGAGGACCCCGCCGGTCCCGACGCGGACGCCGCCGAGGACGGGGTCGGCGTCGACGCCGACCCGCTCGACGACGGAGAAGGGTCGACGGTCGACACGGCGGACATCGGCACGTCAGTCGCCGATAAGAACG
Organism: Halorubrum tibetense; assembly: GCF_055396225.1. Lineage (NCBI taxonomy): Archaea > Methanobacteriati > Methanobacteriota > Halobacteria > Halobacteriales > Haloferacaceae > Halorubrum > Halorubrum tibetense. The sequence continues at coordinate 1,916,525 of NZ_AP043742.1, read as the reverse complement.
TAGGGGCCGACGACGAGGGCGATGACGGCGAGCGGTCCGACGAGGAGGCGAACGGCGATGGAGGCCCGGATCCGTTCGCGATGGGTCCTACCGAGACGGCCGAGCGCGACACGGACGGCGACGACAGCACGGACAGTCCCGAGACGAACGGTTGATAAACGGAGACCGCGGACGGCCGGTGGCTGGCGAGGATCAGGCGACCGGTTCGTAGCCGGCCTCCTCGACGGCGGCCGCGAGCGCGTCGTGGTCGGCGTCCCCTTCGACCGTCGCGGTTCCCGCCTCGTGGTCGGCGGTCGCCGTCTCCACGCCCGGCACCGCCGAGAGCGCTTCCACGACGTTCTCCTCACAGCCGCCACACGCCATTCCCTCGATCTCGATGGTCGTCATAGATCGGATATCGGTCGCCACGGATAACTCGGTTTCCCCTCCGGCAGGACGCTTTTTGTCGCGGCGCGACGAGGTCCGACCATGCGCACGCTCGACGAGACGGACCGGGAGATCCTGCGGCTCCTGTTGGCGGACGCCAGACGGCCGTTTAGCGACATCGCCGAACGGGTCGACCTCTCCGCGCCGGCGGTGTCGGACCGCGTCGACCGGCTTCGCGAGGCGGGCGTCATCGAGGGGTTCACGCTGCGTGTCGACGCGGACGGGCTCTCAACCGGGGTGGAAGCGCTCGTCACGCTGGATGTCGCGCCCGCCGACGCCGAGAGCGCGTACGAGGCGATGGCGGGCCACGACCGCGTCGAACACGCCACCCTGACCGCCGACGGCGACGTGACCGTGCTCGTCCGCCTCCCTGGCGACGACGCTCGCGGGTTCGTCGACCGAACCGTGGGGCTCGACGCGGTCCGAGACCTCACCGTCCGGCTGATCGATCGGCGGGAGTGGTCGCCGGGGCTCGGTGACGCCGACCTCGCCGTCGACTGTGTCGAGTGCGGGAACACCGTCACCGCGGAGGGGGAGTCGGAGCGGGTCGACGGGACGCTGTATCACTTCTGTTGTGGGTCGTGCCGGGGGGCGTTCCGCGACCGCTACGATCGGCTGGCGGAGGGGGCGTGAGTCGTCGGCGGACGGCGGAGCGTCGCGGAAAGTAACCTACTTGAGTCCGGCCCGGTTATCCGCATTCGCAGTCCCGTGGTGTAGTGGCCAATCATAATGGCCTTTGGAGCCATTGACGGCGGTTCGAATCCGCCCGGGACTATCCTGCGGCGAGCGATCCGCGAGCCGCGAGTTGCGGAGCCTCCCTAGTGGTCCACGAGCCGTGCGCCCGCCGGGTGCGTGTGACAGACCGCGGGGTCGTAGCCGGCGTCGGAGAGGCCGGTGCCGAGCGCGAACGCGGTTCGGCCGAGCATCGCCATCGCCGCCCCTGACGCGTCGTCGTCGGTCGCGGCGTCGACCGCCTCGATCGCCTCGGAAACCTCGGGAACGAGCAGGTCCGCCGACGCCGCGAACTCGCGCGCGGCGTCCATCAGTGTCGGGAGCCGCGGGTCGGCGCGGAGCCGATCGAGCGCCCGCTCGCCGACCGTCGAGAGTGCGGTCGTGTCCCCGGCGAGAACCGCCTCCGTGGAGCGTTCGCCGAACGTGACGTACTCGACGCGGGCCTGTGCAGGGATCCCGTCGAGCTCGCCGTGGCCGGGCGCGCCGGGTTCGAGCCGGATCGGAACCCCGCCACGAGCCTGTGCAACCACGTCGCCGAGGCCGGTGCCGCGCTCGACCTCCGCCTCGTGTGCGAGCCGGACGAGCTCGTTCTCGGAGCGCCCGGCGTCGGCGGCGGCGTTGGCGGCGAGAGCCGCCCCCAACGCGGCCGCACCGGAGACGCCGAACCCCGCGCCGATCGGGAGGTCGGTCTCGACGGCGACGGACGCGGCGTCGGCCGCGGGGGCGGTGTCGGCGGCGGGGGCGGTGTCGGCGGCGGGGGCGGTGTCGGCGAGATCGAGGGCGGTGAGCACGTCTTCGACCGCGCCGATCGCGGCGGGAGCGCCGTTCAGGGAAAGCGACGGGGAGTCGGGGGTGTCCCCGGTGTCACCGCCGAGCTCGACCGTCGTCTCGACCCCGTCGGTGAGGGTGAGGCCCGCGCCCCGAGAGCCCGCGGCGGCCGGGGAGTCCGCCGGATGGGCGCTGAAGAAGGCGGTGACGTGACCCGGGACGAACGCGGTCGCCCGCTCGCGTGTCATGGTTCCGGGGAGACCGGCCCGCCGATTAACGGTTGTTATCCGAGTCGGCGACGACACCGTAGGCGGTAAGTAGCGGTCGGTGAAAACGGACGGTATGCGACGCCGTCTGATCCCGCCGCTGGCCGCCTTCCTCGCGGTGTGTTTCCCCGGACTCGGCCACCTGTTCCTGCGCCGGTTCGGGCGGGCGCTCGTCTGGCACGGTGCGATCATCGGCGGGGGAATAGCGCTGTACACCCTGTACGACGTCGGCCCGCTCGATCCCACGGCGTCGATCGCGGAGGTCGCGGCGGCGGTCCCGACCGACGTGTTCCTCCCCGTCGCGCTGCTCGTCACCCTCTCGGCGATCGACGCGCTCCTCGTCGGGAAGGCCACCGTCGCGGAGGCGGAGCGCGCGGACGCGACCGCGGCGGCGATCCGCCGCCGTGTCGCCGAGGAGGACGGCGAACACGACGAGAGCGCCCCGATCGAAGCGATCGTCGGCGGCGGCGAGGGCGACGAACCCGCACGAGTCGAGTGTCCACACTGCGGCCGGGAGACCGACGCCGAGATCGAGTTCTGTCACTGGTGTACCGAACCGTTGCCGTGGGCCGACGAGGAGTGACGCGTGGCGACGTAGTTTCTCACACCTGATAACTGCGCGCGAACGTTCATATACTCCGACAGAAACCGTTCGGGTACGGACGCGAACGACGGACGGAACATGAGTCTGAATCCACGACGATACGACGTACGGGAGTTGCGCTGGCTTGCGGGAACGCGGGCGAGCGCCGACGATGCGGCTCGGGAGCGGCCGCTTCGTCCACCGAACGGGAGCCGAGCCGAGCAGGCGGCGCGCTCGGCCGCGTTCACCGAACTCCTCGGGCGTCAGCGCGGCCTTCGGAACGCGAGTCGCGGGGACCGACCGTACCTACGGACGGTTCCCGGCGGGCCGGCAGCGGAACACGAGATAGCCGACTGGATCGGCTACCTCGTCGATGTCGGCGGCCATCTTCGGAGCCGAGACGCGCTCTCGTACTACGCCGAGATCGGGTGGATCGCCCCCGGTGTCGCCGACGCGTTGGAACGCCGGTTACACGGGTTCGACGCGCCACGACACGACCGGGCGTTCACCCCGGCGGACCATCGGATCAGCCTCGTCTCCATCGTCCGGATCGCTTCGTGTGCGAGTGAACAATGAGCGACGCAGAATCCACGGAATCCACTGACTACGACGGAACCGACGCCCCGACACCGGTCGGGGTGAAACTCGGCAGCACCCGGACGGTACTCGACCTCCCCGACGAGCGCGGGGAGCGCGAACGACACTCCACGCTCACCTGCCTGGCGACGTACGACGACGCCATCACGGGCGAGGAGAAGGTCCTGTTCGGCCACGACGCCGCGATCGAGTACCCGGACACGGTCCGGTTCATGCTCCGATCGGGGCTCCCCGAGGACGACGACAGCGTCGCCGACGCCGAGCGCTTCTTCGAGGCGATCGTCGAAGCCCACGACGTCCCCGCGGACAGCGCGGTCGTCTACGCGGTGCCGACGATCGACAACGAGGCCGGCGTCGAGAACCTCACATCCGTGATCGAGGGCTCCTCGATCGGTGAGGCGGCGGCGCGAAGCTTCCCCGAATCGCTGTGTGGGGCGATCCCCGCCTACGGCGACGGCCTCGACGCGATCGACGACGTGTTCGTCTCTGTCAACATGGGGTCGACGACGCTGGAGGCGTGTGCGTACCGCCGCGGCGAGCAGCTCTCGCCGTTCTCGACCGGCTCGGTGACGGGCAACGAGGTCGACCGCTGGATCGTCGCCGCCGTCGAGGAGGAGAGCCAGGGCCGCGTCCACATCGATCGGACGACCGCCCGGGAGTACAAGGAGGAACACGCCGACGTGTACGAGTTCGAACCGTTCACCGACGTGGTCCAACAGCCCGGCGGCGGGAGCCACGAGTTCACCGTCGATCGCGGGGTCCGCGACCCGGTCGACCGCTACATCGACGACGCGGTCGACGTCGTCGCCAACGAGTTCCTCCCGGCGCTCGCGAACGACCACATGAAACCCTACCAGCTGGCGCTGGGCCGTCCGATCGCCGTCACCGGCGGGATGGCGTGTATCCCCGGCCTCGTCGAGGAGTTCGAGACGCGGCTCGCCGCCGAGCTCGACCGCGATATCGAGGTCGTCTCGCCCGACGATCCCGCGACGGCCGCCGCGGAGGGTGCCGCGCGCATCGCGGAACGACTGGTCTGAACGGCGCCTTCGGCGCACTCGCTTTTCGGAGCCGACCTGTCGTAGAGAGCCGACACGCTCTACCGTCGGATCGGAACCGTGTGATCGGGAATGACCCGCTTTGCGCATCGAGGGGTCGGCCAACGACCGTCTCGGGAGCTCCAGACCTCCGGAACTGAACTATCTGCAGAAATACGGACCCTGATTCGTCGTTTGACCAAATATATATATTCAAACTCGTCGAATGCAATTGTATATAAAAGATGTTATCAGTACGTTATGTGAATGAATGGTCACAAAACTATATATCACCGTGTGCCCTCCGGCCGGTGTATGCCATCTGGTAACCAGAGTCGACGTAACTTCATCAGGGCTGCCGGCGCGACCGGCGCGGCCGGACTAGCGGTCTCGATCGCGGGCTGTGCCGACGACACGGACGAGAACGGGCAAGGGTCCGCCCCCGACGGTGCCGACGAGCTCGGCGAGCAAGTGCGCGAGATCAACTTCGTCATTCCGACGGCCGGCGCGAACTCGTTCCGGAACGAGCTCGGGGTGATCACCGCGGAGAACTGGGAGGAGATCGGGTTCGAGGTCGACCTCGAGGTCCTCGAGTTCGGCGCGCACGTGGACAAAGCCGTCGTCCAGCAGGACTTCGACGCCTCGCTGCTCGGCTGGGGCGGAACCCCGGAGCGGATCGACCCGCACACGTTCATCTACGACATGCACCACTCGGACAACACGGGACAGGGCGGCCGCAACACGCCCGGGTACTCGAACCCCGAGTACGACGAGCTCGCCGAACTCCAGGTGACACAGCCCGACGAGAACGAGCGACAGCAGACGGTGTACGAGGCACAGGCGATCCTCTCGCGGGACCAGCCGCGGACGTACATCGCCAACGAAGGGGGGATGCACCCGTACGCGAGCGCCCGTGTCGAGAACGTCGACGCGACGCTCGGCGAGGGGCTCAACTCCTTCTGGAACATGATCTCGGTCACGCCGATAGGCAGCGATACGGTGACGATGGGGTACCCCTCCGAGATCATCTCGCTCAACCCGATGCAGGACCTCGCCACGCCGGACAGACAGTTCGTCCGGCTGTTGTACGACCAGCTGTTCCGCATCGGGCCGGACGGGCTCCCGCGACCGTGGGCGGCCGCCGACAACCCGGTCGTCGAGGACGACGGCCGGACGTACACCGTCGAGATCCGCGACGACATGACGTTCCACGACGGGGAACCGGTCACCATCGACGACGTCGAGTTCACGTACGATCTGTACGCCGATTCGCCGACGTACAGCGGTCTCGTCGAGATCATCGAGGAGGTCGACACGTCCGGAAACGAGATAACGTTCCATCTGGGCGAACCGTTCGCGCCGTTCACGGCGAACGTGCTCGGACAGGTGTACCTGTTCCCGGAACACGTCTGGGGCGACGTCGAACCGGAGGAGCTGGCCGACTTCCGCGACCCGAACTGGACCGGGAGCGGGCCGTTCCAGTTCGAGGACTGGGAGCGTCAGTCGGAGCTCCAGCTCAGGGCGTTCGCCGACCACTTCAACCCGCCGAACACGGAGCGGTTCATCCGTATTCCGGGTGCGGACGTCTCCCAGCTGGTCGGCGACCTCGAGTCCGGACAGATCGACTTCATCGGTGCGGTTCCGCAGCCGGCCACACTCACCCGGATCGAGGACGACCCCGACCTCAGTGCCACGCCGTTCGAGGCGATCGGTTACGCGAAGATCGCATACAACCTCCGCCGCGAGCCGCTCGACATGCGCGGTATCCGCCGAGCGCTCTCGTATTCGGTCCCGAAGGAGGAGTACGTCGAATTCATCCGTGACGGGATGGGGACGGTCACCGACTCGACCATCTCGGTCCACAACGAGTTCTGGCACAACCCGGACGTCGAACAGTTCCGGCTCGACCTCGACGCCGCCCGACAGGAGCTCGCCGACGCCGGCTTCGGCTGGGACGACGACGGCCTGCTCCATTACGGAGCCGACCAGTAACGATCCGAATTATGAACCCTATTTCACCGTGACCGCTCAATCGGCACCCCGATCGAGACAAGCCGCCCGTGCGCCAAGAGGGGGTGAGTGACGCGTGGCGCTCCGTGAGTTCGTCGTTCGCCGGGTCGCCCAGCTCGTCGTTACGTTCTGGGCGTTCTTCACGCTGCTTTTCGTCCTCTTTCGGCTCGTCCCGGGGGACCCGACATCCATGTTCCTCCTGGACGGGATGACGGCGGAGCAGCGCGAACAGCGGATAGCCGAGCTCGGGCTGGACCAACCGCTGTACGTACAGTACGTCAACTACGTGGAGCAGCTGCTCACCGGCGACTTCGGGCAGTCGTTCATCTACCGCGAACCGGTGATCGACATCATCGTCGTCAGGTTCATGAACACCATCGTCCTGATGGGGACCGCGCTGTTCTTCGCGTACCTCATCGGCGTCACGTTCGGTGCGCTGATGGGCTGGTGGCGCGGGTCACGGTTCGAGCGCGGCGGGATCATCGTCACCCTCGTCGCTCGCTCCTCGCCGGAGTTCTGGGTCGGGATCGTGTTGCTCTCGGTGTTCGTCTTCTGGCTCGGTTGGTTCCCGTCCAGCGGGATGCGGACCACCGGCGGGGTGCTGGGCGGCGGGTTCCTCCAGCGGTACGGCTCCGTGGACTTCCTTCGGCACCTGTTCCTGCCGGCGCTCACCGGCGCGATCGTCTACCTCGCGACGCCGACGCTGTTGATGCGGAGCACGATGCTCGACGTCCTCAAGGCTGACTTCGTGGAGATCAAGAAGGCCGAGGGGCTGCCGGAGTGGACCGTCCTGTACAAACACGCCGCCCGCAACTCGGTGTTACCGCTCGTCACGGTCATGGCGATCGCGACCGGGGCGGCGATGGGCGGCTCCGTCGTCATCGAGACCGTGTTCAACTGGCCCGGGATGGGCCGTGAGATGGTTCGAGCGGTGAACAACAACGACTACCCGGTCGCCATGGCGGCGTTCTTCCTCATGGGATCGGTGGTGATCCTGATGAACTTCGTCGCCGACTTGGCGTACGTGTACCTCGATCCGCGGGTGGAGTACGAATGAGCACCGAAACAGACCGATCGACGGACGGCGCAGTCACCGGAACCGCGAAGCGCGTCGAACAGCTCAGAGCCGGACTGGCGGTGTTCAAAGGGGACCGCCTGGGACAGATCGGCCTCGTGCTCCTCGCCGTCTTCGTGTTCGTCGGGGTTTTCGCCCGACCGATCTCGATCGAGTTCCTGAACGTCACGATCCCGGGGCTCGCGCCGTACGACCCCAGCGAGCGAGCGATCGGCGGGCGGTTGGAGTCGCCGTCGCTCGCACATCCCCTCGGAACGACACAGCTCGGCCGCGACGTACTCTCCCAGCTGATAGCGGGGACGCGCGTGACTCTGCTCGTCGGGACGCTCGCCGCGTTCATGGCCGTGTTCATCGGCACCAACGTCGGGCTGGTGAGCGCCTACTACGGCGGCTGGGTCGACGACGTGCTGATGCGGATCACGGACATCGTCTACGCGGTCCCGTTCCTGCCGTTCGCGATCGTCCTCGTGGCGATCGTCGGCAGCAGCATCGTCAACATCATCGGCGCGATCGTGTTGATCCTCTGGCGGTCGACCGCCCGGGTGATCCGGTCGCAGGTGTTGAGCCACAAACAGCGGCCGTACGTCGAGAGCGCCGAGGCGATCGGCGCGAGCGACCTGCGGATCATGTACAAACACATCCTCCCCAACGTGTTGCCGCTGGCGTTCCTGTACGCCGCGTTCGCGGTCGGATACGCGGTTATCGCCGAGGCGAGCCTCTCGTTCCTCGGCTTCGGCGACCCGAACATGCTGTCGTGGGGAGAGATGATCTTCACCGTGTACACCGCCGACGCGATCCGACAGGCGTGGTGGTGGGTGTTCCCGCCCGGGATCGCCATCACGCTGTTCGTGATGTCGGTGTTCTTCATCGGCCGCACGTTGGAGAAAGTCATCAACCCCGAACTGAGGCATCAAGAATGAGCCTACTCGAAATCACTGACCTACGGACGTACTACCGGGCCGACGACGGCTGGGTTCGCGCCACCGACGGCGTGTCCCTGTCGGTCGACCGCGGCGAGACTGTCGGACTCGTCGGCGAGTCCGGCAGCGGAAAGACCACGCTCGCGAAGTCGATCATCCGGCTGTTCCCGGACAACGCGGAGATCCGCGGCGGATCGATCGAGTTCGACGGAACCGAGATAACCGAACTCACCGACAAGGAGCTCCGCCGACGGATCCGGTGGCAGGAGATCTCGATGATCCCGCAGAACGCGATGAACGGGTTCGACCCGGTGTACACCGTCGGCGACCAGATCGTCCAGGTGATCCGTCACCACGAGGACGGCGTGTCGAAAGCCGAAGCGCGGTCGCGCGCCCGCGACCTGTTCGACGAGCTCGGGATCGAACCCGACCGGATCGACGACTACCCGCACCAGTTCTCCGGCGGGATGGCCCAGCGGGCGATGATCGCGCTGGCGCTGGCGCTCGGGCCGAGCCTCGTGTTGGCCGACGAGCCGACCACCGCGCTCGACGTCGTGATCCAAGACCGGATCCTGGAGACGATCACGGAGAAACAGGCGGAGATCGACAGCGCGATGATCATGATCACCCACGACATGTCCGTCGTCTCCGAGACGTGTGACCGGATCGCCGTGGTGTACGGCGGGCGAGTGGTCGAGATCGCCGACACCAGAACGGTCATCACGAACCCGCGACACCCGTACACGCTCGGCCTCCGGAACGCGTTTCCGGACATCAGCGACGACGACCAGGAGCTGATCTCCATTCCGGGGACGCCACCGGATCTCGTCGACCCGGACGAGGGGTGCCGGTTCGCGCCGCGATGCCCGTTCGCGGAGGAGGACTGCTGGGACGTGACGCCCGAGCCGCGGGAGTACGAACCCGGCCATCTCGTCGAGTGCCACCGGGCGGACGAGATCGACTACCTCCAGGAGGCCGCCGGCCGGAAGGCGACCTGGCAGGACGCGGACGCCGACGGTGGCACCGCCGTTTCGGACGGCGGGACCACCGAGGATTCGGGCGATGACGCCGGCGCTACGGCCGGGAGGTCCGACGCCGTCGACCCCGGAGGTCCCGACGATGTCTGAGGCGACCGAGCGCGTCGTCGACCCCGACCGGACGTACAAGCTCGAGGTTCGGAACCTCGAGAAACACTTCCCGGTGAACACGGGGATCGTCTCGCGGATCCTCCGCGGCGAGAGCGACCGGGCGGTGCGGGCGGTCGACGGCGTCTCCCTCGGAATACGGGAGGGCGAGGCGTTCGGGCTCGCGGGGGAGTCCGGCTGTGGGAAAACGACGCTCGGAAAGTCGGCGATCCGCCTGATCGAACCGACGGGCGGCGAGGTGTACTTCGACGGGACGGAGATCACGAACGCCGGCGGGGCCGAGCTCAATCGGTTCCGCCGGGAGGCACAGATCATCCACCAAGACCCGTACCAGTCCTTGAACCCGCGTTTCACGGTGTACGAGTGGGTGAAGGAACCGCTCGACGTCCACGACATCGGGAGCGCCGAGGAGCGTGACGCCCGGGTGTACGAGACAATCGAACAGGCGGGGCTCCGGCCGGCCGGGGCGTACGCATCGGAGTACCCGAGCGAGCTGTCGGGCGGCGAGCGCCAGCGGGTCGGGATCGCCCGCGCGCTGGCACTCGAACCCTCGTTCCTGCTCGCCGACGAACCGGCGAGCATGCTCGACGTTTCGATCCGCGCGAGCATCCTCGACCTGTTCAAGCAGCTCCAGACCGACCTCGGGCTGACGGCCGTGTACATCAGCCACGACCTCTCGCTACTGAAACACATGTGTGACCGGATCGGGATCATGTACCTCGGGCAGCTGGTGGAGGTCGGCCCCGCCGAGGAGATCATCGACGACCCGAAACACCCGTACACGCAGGCGCTGGTCTCGTCGGTGCCGCGGATCAACCCCGACGAGGACCGCGAGCGGATCGAGCTCGTCGGCGAGGTACCGGACCCGGTCGACATGCCTGCGGGGTGTCGGTTCCATCCGCGCTGTCCCCGGATCGTTCAGCCGGAGGGGTACACGTTCGACCAGGACGACTGGCGGGCGGTCGTCGACCTCCGCCGTGACCTGCTCGCGGACGAGCTCGACCCGACCGCGGCGACCCGGGAGGACGGCGGTTCGGGGAGCGACCCGACCCCAGCGGCGATCCGCGAGGCGTACGGCGTCCCGGAGCGACTCGGGGACGCCGCGGCCGACGACGTCCTCGACGCCGCCCTCTCCGACCTGTTGGCCGGGGACGCGACGGCGGCCCGCGACGCGCTTCGGCGCGAGTTCGCCACGCCGTGTGAGTCCGACCCGATCGAGGTACACCAGGTGACGCCGACACAGGAGGCGAAGTGCGTGCGCTACGACGAGGGCGAGTCGTACGCGGTCGAGTGACGGCCGTCGAGTGCTAGTCACCTCGATCCGTTTGCGACCACCGGACGATGGTCGCACCGATGCGCTCGCGCCCCCGACGAACAAAGCCTTTACCGCGTGGCGCGTCTAGTCTCGTCAAATGGTACTCGACGACCTCGGAACGTCCCTGCGGAGCAGCCTCGACAAGCTCCAAGGAAAGACGAGACTCGACGAGGACGACGTCGAGGAGATCGTCAAGGAGATCCAGCGGTCGCTGCTCTCCGCCGACGTCGACGTCTCCCTCGTGATGGAGCTCTCCTCGTCGATCGAGAGCCGCGCGTTGGAGGAGGAGCCGCCGGGCGGTACCACCGCCCGCGACCACGTCCTCAAGATCGTTTACGAGGAGATGGTCGCGCTCGTCGGCGACTCCACGGAGCTCCCGCTGGAGAACCAGACGATCCTGCTGGCCGGCCTCCAGGGGTCGGGGAAGACCACCTCCGCCGCCAAGATGGCGTGGTGGTTCTCGAAGAAGGGGCTCCGCCCCGCCGTGATCCAGACTGACACCTTCCGGCCCGGGGCGTACGACCAGGCCAAACAGATGTGTGAGCGCGCGGAGGTCGACTTCTACGGCGACCCGGACGGCGACGACCCCGTGGAGATCGCCCGCGAGGGGCTGGAGGCGACCGCCGACGCCGACGTCCACATCGTGGACACGGCCGGTCGCCACGCGCTCGAGGACGACCTGATCGCCGAGATCGAGGAGATAGAGGGCGTGGTCGACCCGGACCGCTCGCTGCTCGTGCTCGACGCCGCGATCGGCCAGGGGGCGAAAGAGCAGGCCAAGCAGTTCGAGTCGTCGATCGGGATCGAGGGCGTCGTCATCACCAAGCTCGACGGGACCGCGAAGGGTGGCGGGGCACTCACGGCGGTCAACGAGACCGGCTCCTCCATCGCCTTCCTCGGCACCGGGGAGACGGTCCAGGACATCGAGCGGTTCGAACCCTCGGGGTTCATCTCGCGACTGCTCGGGATGGGCGACCTCAAGCAGCTCTCCGAGCGGGTCGAGCGCGCGATGCAGGAGACCCAGGAGGAGGACGAGGACTGGGATCCCGAGCAGCTGCTGGAGGGGAACTTCACCCTGAAGGACATGCAAAAGCAGATGAACGCGATGAACCGCATGGGCCCGCTCGATCAGGTGATGGACATGATCCCGGGGATGGGCGGCGGGATGATGGACCAGCTGCCCGACGACGCGATGGACGTCACTCAGGACCGGATGCGTTCGTTCGAGCGCATCATGGACTCGATGACCGACGAGGAGCTGGAGAACCCGCGCGTCGTCGGCCAGGAGCGAACCGAGCGGATCGCCCGCGGCTCCGGCACCGACGAGGAGACGGTCCGGCAGCTCCTCGAACAGCACGCGATGATGGAGCGGACCATCGACCAGTTCCAGGGGATGGGCGAGGGTGACATGCAGCGGATGATGAAGAAGATGGGCGGCGGGAGCGGCGGCCTCGGCGACATGATGGGCGGCGGCAAGGGCCCGTTCTGAGTGACGACGGCAAGGAGCCGTTCCGAGCGACGACAGCAAGACCGGTTGAGGCCCGACATCCTCGACGTGTCGGCTCTGTTGAGATCCGTAGAAAGAGAGATATCTCACCCGATTGCGGCCGATACGGATACGACAACGATCCGTTTCGGGAGTGAGTCTCGTACTGTGAGTGGTCGCCTGTTTATAAATGAACGAGTGGTGTTGCTGGCGCGGTGAACACGCCCGAAGCCCCAGTCGCTCGTTTATACCTCGTTGACTATAGATCGAGTGTGAACGCGTCCAAAGCCCCAGCCGTGGGGACGGCGTACGCTCGCTGCGCTCCTCGTCACTCGCGTTGCTCGTTCCTGCGGTGCTTGGGTCGCCTACGCCGTCCCCACGGCTGCCCCTTTGAGTCCCACCCGGCACCGCAACCGCCCCGCACCTCACGCCTCCCCAGCCTCGTCGTCGTCGGCCTCGCTTCGCTCGGCCGCCGGCGACTCCCTCGCACCGGCGGTTCGCGCCTTTATAAGGCGCGAACCGGGGCGCGCAGCCGCGCTCCTTTATAAACGATCGTCGCAGCCGTTCGTGGTTAATTTATATACTATCCCGTCGCTATCGATCTGGGAGATTTACTCCCGACATCAGCCGACACGTACTCTTCAGTTGGCCGGGTTTTCACCTTCTGTTATCGCTGAAAACGGACTCCAACGGAGCTGGAGCGTCCTAAACAGCCCCCGAACCGTGCGGCGGATCGTGGTGCGGGCCACGAACGTTTTTCAGACCTGCTCTCGATCCACTCGCATGGTCCAGCCCTCCGACGACCCGTCGAGCGACGGCTCGCGACCTCGCGGCCTGCTCTTCGACCGGACCCTCACGCACGTCGAGCGACTCCTCCCGCTCGCACTCGTGCCGCTCGTCACCGCACTGCTCAACGTCGATGACCTGACTGCGACGGGAGGAACCGACACGCTGGTCTCCGTCAGAGCCTCGTTCCCGGTGTACCGATACGACCTCTGGAGCATCGTCGAATCGCCCGGCGACGGGAGCACGTTGGCCTCGGTCCCGCTCGACTCGGTGGGGCCGCTCGCGCTCGTCCCCCCGCTCCTCGGCGTGTACGTCGTCGTCTCCGGGCTCCTGAGCGCGGGATACTTCGGGAGCATCGCGGCGGGGATCGAGACGGGGCGGTTCGATTTCGGGACCAACGTCCGGCGGTTCGGCGTCCGGCTGATCGTGTTGGAGGCGGTCGTGGTCGCCGGGGTCTTCCTCGCTCTCGTCCCGTTGGTCGCCGTTCCGCCGCTGTTCGCGCTCGCCGTGCTGGCGCTTCTCGTCCTCTCGTATCTGTTCTTTCCGACCGTGTACGTGCTGGTGTTGGAGGACCGCGGGATCGGATCGGCGGCCCGGCGGGCGTACGGGCTCGTCAAACGCCACCAGCCGGTGTGGTTCTTCCTCGCGCTGCTGGCAGTGACGGCGCTCTGTTCGGTTCCATTGAGCATGTTGACCTACCTCGGCCCCGTGCCCGCGGTCATCGCGGCGGTCGTCGCGGCACCGATCGCTCTCGCGTTCAACGTCGCGACGGCACTGAAGGTCGACGAGATGGCCGCCATCGACACGACCACCTGACGCGGTCGCCGTCTTCACATAGATGCAAGGTGGAAGCCCACGGCTTCAGCCGTGGGAGGAATCCGACACTCCTCGACACAAACCACGAGCGATAGCAACCCGACTCCCCCAACGTCAGTCGCAGAATTCATAAAATAACGCTTCGTGTGTGAGGTTACAGATGGAGGTCAAACGAACTATTCCGGTCAAACTCTCGGTTCCAGAAGACCGAGAGGATGACCTCCATCAGACCATCGAGCAGTTCAACCACGCCTGCAACTACACCGTCCAACACGGCAGGAATGACGACGGCTATCTCGTTCTCAACAAGTCCACCATACACGACGAAGTGTACCATGGCTTGCGAGACGAGACAGACCTGCCCGCGAACCTCTGCGTCCGGGCGTACTCGAAAGCCGTCGAAGCGATGAAATCGACAGTTGCAGACTGGAAGAAGGGTGACAGCCGACCACTCCCCCGATTCAACGAGCCGTCTGCCGTCTACGGCAAACGGACGTTGACCATCAAGGACAGGTCGGCCACTCTTTCGACCATCAAGGGTCGGGTCGCCGTTGACTACGTTCTCGGTGACTACCAGAAGTCCTACCTCGATGATGACGACTACGAGAAACGGATGGGGACGCTCCACTACCGCGAAGACGAGGGTGCGTTCTACCTCCACATCGTCATCCAGAAAGAGGTAGAGGAACGCGGTGGCGACCGCGTGATGGGCGTGGATTTGAACCTGAAGAACGTCGCCGTGACCAGCACGGGGTCGTTCTCCGATGGTGGCGAACTACTGTGGGGACAGAACCACCACTTTCGTGTGCGTCGAAGCCTTCAGCACAAAGGCACTCGCTCCGCCAAGCAGGTACTCCGGCGACTGTCGGGGCGAGAAAACCGCTTCGTGCTGAATCGCCTGCACACTATTTCTCGACGCATCGTGGAGGAGGCAGATGCCCACGACTGTTCGTATATCGCCGTCGAACGCTTGACCCACATCCGTGAGCGAATGGATAATCGGAACGACCAACTGAAGCGTCAGATGCACAATTGGGCGTTCCGAGAACTCCAAGAAATGCTCGCGTACAAGGCCAGCGAGTACGGCATCTGTGTCGAGCAGATACCGCCTGCGTTTACGAGTCAGACCTGCTCGAAGTGTGGCCATCAATCAAGTACGAACCGCGACAGCGAGACTGGTTGGTTCGAGTGCAACGACTGTGGCTACTCGATTGACGGCGACTACAACGCAGCGAAAAACATCGGTCTCAAACTGTTAACTTTACCAGAGGGCAAACGTCCCTCTGGGTTGGGCGACGGTCATCTCGCCCTCAGGTCCGGGACGCTAAACGGGAACGGCGATTACACCGCCTACGACAATTCGTCGTCAGACCGGGAGTCCACGGACAAGCCCACGACTTCAGTCATGGGTCGATGACGACGCTTATACAGCTCACCGGAGTACGGGCGTCCGATGGACCTCCGCCGGCTCGGCGAGTACGACGTGTTGGTCCTCGTCTCCCTCATCTGGTTTCTCGGGAAGTTCGTTCGGTACGCGTTCCCGCCGTTGTTCGAGACGCTGCAGGGTGCTTACGGGGTGAGCACCGCGACGATCGGCGTCGCCTTCACTGGGTTCATGACGGTGTACGCGCTGATGCAGTTCCCGAGCGGTGCGGTCGCGGACCGGGTCGGCCCGGTTCGGGTGATCGTCGCCGGCGCGGCCGTCGCGGGACTCGGCGCGTTGGCGGTCGCGGTCGACGCCCCGTTCGCGGCGCTCGTCGCGGCGATGCTCGTGATCGGTGCCGGAACGGGCGTCCACAAGACCGTCGCGGTGCGGTTGCTCGCGCGCGCCTACCCGGTTCGGACCGGTCGGACCCTCGGCGTCCACGACACGTTCGGGGCGCTGAGCGGGGTGGTCGCACCCGCGGCGGTCGTCGTCTTCCTCTCCGCGCCCCCCTCCCTCGCGTTTCTCCTCGATCGGGTTCCCGGGGCGTCTTGGCGCGGGCTGTTCGTAGTGATCGCGGGCGCGGCGTTCCTCCTCGCCGTCCTGTTCCTCGTCCGGGGGCCCTCCCGGCTGCCGGACGGGGCGGCCGACGGCGACGACGGGGGGTCGGAGCCCGGCGTCACGGAGTATCTGGCGCTGTTTCGGGACCGGCGGTTCACCGCCTTCGTCGCCGTGACGGTCGGGTTCTCGTTCGCGCACAACGGGCTCATCGCGTTCCTCCCGTTGTACCTCTCGCGGGAGGCCGGGCTGACGGCGGCGACGGCGAGCCTACTGTACTCGGTCGTCTTCGCGGTGACGTTCGTCCAGCTGGTCACGGGCGAGCTGTCGGACCGGGTCGGCCGCTACCCGGTGATGGTCGGGACGCTCGGGGTGGCGGCCGTCGCGCTCCTCGCGCTCGTGCTCGCGCCCGGTGTCGCGGTCGGGGCCACCGGCTCCGTCGGCGGCGTCGATGCCGAAACCCTGCTGTTCGGTGTCGTGGTGGCGGCGTTCGGGCTGGGATCGCACGGCTTCCAGCCGGTGCGGAGCGCGTACCTGATGGAGGTGTTGCCGGACCGGATCGCCGGCGGGGGACTCGGGGTGGTCAGAACCCTCCTGATGGGTGCGGGGGCGCTCGCGCCGGGTGTCGTAGGTATCAGCGCCGACCTCGTCGGATTCGGACCGGCGTTCGGGCTGCTGGCCGCGTCGATGGGGGCCGCGGCCGTGCTCGCGGCCGCGCTGTGGCTGAGCGAGTGAGCGACAGAGCACCCACCTCCCTCTCGCTGTCGATCACCCGTCGAGCGTTCCCGGTTCGAACGTCTCCGGGTCGAACTCGTGTGCCCGGAGGTCGTCGGGATCGACTGCTCGAAGCACGGACTCGTCGGTCGCCTCCAACACGACCGGCGGGGCGACGCCAGCCTCCAGCGCCTCCAGCCAGCGACCCACACAGAGACACCAGCGGTCGCCGGGGTTCAGCCCGGGGAACTCGAACTCCGGCCGCGGCGTGATCAGGTCGTTGCCGCGGTCGCGGCTGTACGTCAGGAACTCGGCCGTCAGGACCGCACACAGCGTGTGTTCGCCGACGTCGCCGTCGACATCCCGGCAGTGGCCGTCGCGGAGGTACCCCGTCACCGGGTCGGTGCTGCAGGGCCGGAGCTCGCCGCCGAGGACGTTGCGGTCGACGGAGGTGTCGGCGTCGTCGTGTGGGGGTTCGCCTCGATCGGAGGGTTCGTCTCGATCGATGTCGTCGCGGGAGGCATCGCCGTGAGAGGGATCGTGAGACACACCCGTAGATCGGCCCGCAGTGACTTGGGGGTGTCGCCGACGGGCAGACAGTATAAGGATCGTCCGGGCGAACGACGCTTATGAGCCGGAACGACGAGGTCGCCGCCCTTTTAGAGGAGTTCGCCGACCGACTCGAGGCGACGGGCGTCGAGTACAAGCCGAGCGCGTACCGCCGCGCGGCCGAGAACGTCCGCGAGCACACCGCGCCGATCGAGAACCTCGCGGGCGAGAGCGAGGAGGCAGTCGCGGAGATCGACCGCGTCGGCGACGCTATCGCCGCGAAGATCGTCGAGTACTTCGAAACGGGAGCGATCGAGGAGCTAGAGGCGCTGCGCGCGGAGCTGCCGGCCGATATCGAGGCGCTGACCGCGATCGAGGGCGTCGGCCCGAAGACGGTCGGGACGCTGTACGAGACGTTGGGGATCACGACGCTCGACGAGATGGAGACGGCCGCGGAGGCCGGCGAGATCCGCGAGGTGAAGGGGTTCGGCGCGAAGACGGAGGAGTCGATCCTGGAGAACATCCCGTTCGCACGGGAGTCACGGAAGCGCACCCGGCTCGGCGACGCCCGTCCCGTCGCCGACGACGCGCTCGCGTACCTCGCGGCGCTCGACCCCGTCTCCCGCGTCGAGGTGTGCGGCTCGATCCGTCGCTGGAAGGACACGATCGGCGACATCGATCTGCTCGTCGCCAGCGACGAGCGGGAGCCGATCCTCGACGCGTTCGTCGACTGGCCGGCCGCGGACGCGACGATCGAGGCCGGCACGGGGAAGGCGAGCGTCCGCGCGAACGGCACGAGAGTCGACCTCCGGGTCGTCGACGACGCGGAGTTCGGCGCGGCGCTCCAGTACTTCACCGGCTCGAAGGCGCACAACGTAGAGGTGCGGAACCGCGCGATCGACCGCGGGCTGAAGCTCAACGAGTACGGGCTGTTCGACGTGAGCGACGTCGACGACCCGGACGCCGGGCAACGGGTCGGCGAGCGCGTCGCGGGCGAGACCGAGGACGGGGTGTACGAGACGCTGGGGATGGACCCGGTTCCCCCGGAGCTCCGCGAGGACACGGGAGAGGTGGCGGCCGCGGCCGACGGGACCCTTCCCGACCTCGTCGAGCTGGCCGACCTCCGTGGCGACCTCCACACCCATACCGACTGGTCGGACGGCGGGTTCACGATCCGGGAGATGATCGAGGCGGCGGCCGAGCGCGGTCACGCGTTCCACGCGGTCACCGACCACGCGTCGGGACCCGGGATCTTCGGCAACACCGGGCTCGACGAGGCCGAGATCGCCGAGCAGGTCGAGGCGGTCGCGGCCGCCCGCGACGCGGTCGCCGCCGAGTCCGACATCGAGGTGTTCCACGGCATCGAGGCCAACATCGACGCCGAGGGAGCGATCACGACCGACGACGACGCCCTCGCCGAGCTCGACATCGTCGTCGCCTCGCCGCACTCGGCGCTGGACGCCGGCCCCGACGCCGCGACGGAGCGGCTGGTCCGTGCGGTCGAACACCCCGAAGTCGACGTATTGGGCCACCCGACCGGCCGGATCATCAACAGCCGACCGGGACTCGCCCCGGACATGGACGCCGTCGCGGCGGCGGCCGCCCGCGAAGGGGTGGCGATCGAGGTGAACGCCAATCCCGCCCGCCTCGACGCCGACGGGTCGGCGGTCCGTGCGGCGGTCGAGGCCGGCGCGACGATCGCCGTGAACACGGACGCCCACTCGCCGCGCGAGCTCGATAACGCCCGCTACGGGGTCCACACCGCCCGGCGCGGCTGGGCCGAGCGCGCAGACGTGCTGAACGCGTGGTCAGTTTCGACGATCCGCGAGTTCCTCGGGTAGATGCCGGGTACTCCGGGCACCGACCGCGACGCCGACCCGCCACGCGTTCTCCTCGACGCCATGTGCGGGTCGCTCGCGACGTATCTCCGGATGTGTGGGTACGACGCCGCCTACGCGCTCGACCGGGGGGCGGAAGCGGACGACCGGCTTCGGTCGCTCGCGGCCGCCGAAGATCGGGTCCTGATCACCCGTGACCGCGAGCTCGCGGCCCGGGCCGCCGACGCGGTATTGCTCACCGAGCGCGACGTCCTCGACCAGCTCCGCGAGGTCGCGGACGCCGGATATCCGGTGTCGCTCGCAGCCGAGCCGACCCGCTGCGGGTCGTGTAACGGAGCGGTCGAACGGGTGGATGGGACCGGGGATGAGGACGGCGACTGGAACGGGGGTGACATCCTCCTCGCCGTAAACGGCGAGGCTTCCCACGCATGGGGAATACCAGTTAGTCGTCGCTGGCAGAGGGTTTCGGCTCTTCGTAGGCCGTGAGCGTCATCTGCGCTGGTACGCTCTTCTCACGGTGAGTCGTGGCGGTGTCACAACCGCTCCCATCCCGATGTGAGTCATCGCGTTCCGCCTTGTCAAGCGGGACGCTCTCTCCCCACGGGTCAATCCGTCGTGCGATATTCGCGGAAGCGTTGATGTCGGCCTGAAACGTCGAAACGTGGCAGTCGTCGTTCGGACATCGGAACTCGGCCTGCGAGTCCCGCCGACCGATACGGTGGCACGAGTGACACGTCTGCGAGGTGTACGCCGGATTCACGTACTCGACCGGGATGCCTGCTTCCGTCGCCTTGTCCTCGATGCGCTCTTGCAGTCGGGCGAACGCCCACGAGTGAAGCCGACGGTTCATGTACTTCCCGTAGTCGAGACGCTCACGGATGTACGTCAAGTCCTCCATCACCAACACGGGATTCTCGTACTGCTTTGCGTACTCGACGGCTTGCCGAGACGCTTTCTCCACGATGTCGGTGAGCGCGTTCTGGTAGTGCGAGAAACGGTCTTCGATACGCCACTCGGATGCGTCACGCTCTTGGAGTCGTTTCAGGGTCGTGTGCATCTCTTTGCGGAGATGCTTCGCTCTGCTCCCGCTACACACGAACGGGTCAGTCGGAGAACCATCCTTGAGGGCACAGCCCGTGATAAGGGCGGTTTCTCCGATGTCTAAACCGATGTGCGTGGCGTCACCGTTTGTCGCTGGTTCTTCAACCGGGTACTCGACGGTGACGTGCAGTACCCAGTTCTTCCGGTGCTGTTGAAGCCGTATTTCGCCCGCCTTCGCGCCCTCCGATACGAGGTCGTGCCAGAGGTCTTCCTGTTCAGGATTGATTTGGAGCGGTATCCAGAAGTTCGTTCCCCGACCGGGACGCGGAACCCACCACGTGAACGCGTAGTCGCGCTCGTCGGAGTGGTCGAACTTCGCGGCTTGGTTCGTGAGCCGTATCGGGTGGCCGTCGTCCAACTCCTTCGCGTTGTACGTCTTGCGGAGTTTCGGGACGTAGTTGCAGAGCGCGGCTTTGGCCTGATACGGCAGGTCGTAGGGCGTCACGATGTCGCTCACCGCCGACATGGTACTCGCCCCGGCGTCGAACGCCTCTTGCAGACCGTCACGGTACGTGTCGAGCAGGTCGTTGAGTTTCGACTGCTTGTGCGCGGTGGGGGGCGCGAACGTCGCCTGCAACGTCTTCGTGACGGTCGTGGACATCGCTACTGCCCCTCGACGTACTTCATGAGTACGTCGATGCTCACTTGGCCGGTGGTGGCGAGGAAGTATCCCGGTTGCCAGAACGCTTTGTTGAGTGCCTGCCGAACCTCGGGGTTCTCGTCACGGATTTTGCGGGACGTGACGCCCTTGAGCGAGTTGATGAACTTGGTGAGGTCAGTCGTTGGCTTCGCCGTGAAGAGGATGTGAACGTGGTCGCTTCCGCCGTTGACGTTCTGGATGTTCACGCCGAAATCCTCTGAGATGTCGCTGGCAATCTCACCGACCCGTTCTGCGATTTCGTCGGTGAGTAGGTCTGCGCGGTACTTCGTGACGGTCACGAAGTGATATTGGAGTGCGTAGACCGTGTGCGACCCGGTTTCGAGGTTGTAATTCATTTGGCCGTACTGATTTCTGCACACCCAATTCTAATAAATGTTTGCAGTCGTGGGGTATTCGGCCTGCAACCGACGGTGGTTCGTATAGGAGTTGTCGGCTTCACGCCCGCCGTAAACAGCGGGATTCTCGCCTTGAAAAAAGATAGGGACGCGAACGGGGACGGCGACGGAGGTGATGACGCGAACGGAGACAGCGACGGAGGTGATGACGCGAACGGAGACAGCGACGGAGGTGGTGACGCGAACGGGGACGAACACAGCCGTGGAGACGCGACACCGGGCGTCGACCGACCCGACTACGTGCCGGATCCCGGTCCCGAGAGCCCCGACCGGTTCTGGCGGTGTCGCGAGTGCGGCCAGTGGTTCTGGAAGGGCGGCCACTGGGAGTCCGTCGGCGAGCGGCTTCGGGCGCTCTGACTCGGGTCCTCCCGCCGTTCCCACCGTCTCTTCCCCTCTCATCGGAGCACAACCGGTATCCGCTCCCCGACCGTATGCCCCGGCAATGGAGCTGGGGACAGCCGTCGATCGCCTGGAGGGGATCGTCGACCGCGTGGAAACGGAGCCGATGCCCGTTCCGGTCCGGGAGGTGTGGGCGTTCGGCGACGTCGCCCTCGGGCTCGACCCGATCCAGCGGCTCGACGTGTACGTGACGAAGGACGTTATCATGGGCGGCGACGCGGACGCGGCCGCCGAGTTCGAGGCCGAGTATGGGATCAAGGGCGTGGGTACCACGGTCGACGCCGCGTGGGCTCGGGCGAACCCCGACCGGGTCCGCGCGAGCGACAACGGGTACGCCGCCCCCGAGAAGTGCCTCGCCGCCGAGCTCGTCGGCGAGGGGGCGGGTGCCGACGACGAGCCGATCCACCTGGAGGTGTGTAACGCGAGCTTCGGCGACAACGTCGCCCAGCGGCTGAAGGGTGCGCTGGCACGGGAGGCGTACGGGGACGCGCTCGACCCCCGAGGCGTCTGTCTATGGGTCGACGGGCAGCGCGATGAGGAGGCGTTCACGAAGCTCCGTGAGGCCGCCTTCGCGATGCCGACGCTGTCGGACGCGTTCGGAATGCTCGGCGCGAACGACGCCGACGCCGAGGCGGCCGCGTCGGCGCTGAACGCCGAGCGGGCGACACAGGAGGGGGCGTCCGTCCGCGGCGACATGGTATAACGCCGCACCGAGGGCGACCCGCTACCGACGCCGATCATCGAGCGTTCGGTGGCCCGACGTCGGTCAGTTCGTCGCTCGGCCGTCGGTCGATCGACCGTCCGGCACCCGGCCGACAGTCACCTCGAACGGGACGAGTTCCAGCCGCTCGTAGCTTCCCTCGCGCATCCCCTCGATCACGTCGCGGCCGAGCTCGCGCCAGCGCTGTCGGAGGTCGTCGTACGCGTCGGCCGACAGCGCGGCCCGCAGCTCGGTTCGGTGGTCGGCCAGCCCCGCCCCGGACGCCTTCCGCGCGGCGGCCTCGAGGGCGGCCTCGTCGTACGGCGGAGCCGTCCGTTTCTCGTGGAGGTACTGCCGTGTCCGGACGTCGACGAGCCCGGCGTCGGCGAACAGCGTCCGCACCCGGTCGCCGAGCGCGACGTCCGTCTCCACCCCGTCGAGGTACGCGCGTCGCGCCTCCCGTTCGAGGTCGGCCTCCCGGTCCACCGTCGAGGAAACGGCCACCTGGGCGTTGTCCGGTTCGACGACGGCGACGAGGTCGCGAGAGACCCGCGCCAGCTCCGCGACGCCGACGGCGGGGTCGGGGAGGTTGATGAGGAGCGCCTGACAGGCCGCGAGGTCGACCCCGCCGTCGGCGACCGGGAGCCGGGTGGCGTCGCCGGCGAGGTAGACGGGCGGGGCCGCGGACGCCCTGGACCCAGCAGCCCCTGCAGATCGATCGGAGGGCCCGGACCCGCCGTCCACGCCCGCAGCCGGCCCGCTATCCGCGCCTACAACCGACTCGCTGTCCTCGCCCGCAACCGATCCGGCGGACTGTTCGCGTGCCACTCCCAACAGGTCGATGTCGGCGTCGACGCCGATCACGGTCGCTTCCGGATCGGTTTCCTCGCGGAGGACGCGCGTGAACTCGCCCGTGCCGCAGCCGACATCGAGGACGCGCCGCCGACTCGACAGCGCGAGGTCGGCCAGCGCCGCTCGGTCGCCCTCCCACATCCCCTCGCGGGTGCGCTCGAGGTACTCCGCCGAGAAACGTCTCACGGGGGGCGTTGGCGGACGACGGGATTAAAGACGGGGATCCGGTTGCCCAACCACGGCAGAGGCACACCGAGTCACGGTAGTCGCAGCAGAGGCACACCGAGTCATGACCCGGCCGCCTCACGCCTCGCTGTCGTCGCTGCCGATCCCGAGAAGGTCGGCCGCCATCGCGGCCGCGACGCCGACGCAGTAGCCGAGGAACGCGCCGCTCACGCCGACGAGGGCGAACCCGACCGTCAACGACCCGAGCAGGGCGTCACCGCCGCCGACGTTGGGGACGCCGACGAGCGTGCCGACGGCGACGAGGACGGCGAACACGACGGCGGGGACGATCCCGACTGCGAGACAGGCCGGACCGCCACACCGGGCGTACGCGCCAAGCGCCGCTACCGGCGCGGGCGCGTAAAACACCAGCAGTGGCACCACTCGCTCCGTGAGTACCGCCGCGACCGGGGCGTCGACGAGGTCTGCGACGACCGCCGCGACCATCGCGAGCGCGACGAGAGCGGCGAACCCGCCGACGAGCTTGACGGCGAGATCGCGTTCCCGGCCGACGAGCAGGGCTTCCGAAGTCGCCATATCCGGGGTGTGTGAACCGGAGGCATAAAAAGCCGCGTCGGACGCGCGGCGGCGGCCCTCGACGGGGCTCGGAGGCGATCGGTCGATCGTATCCGGTGGGTTTCCCTGTGCGCCGAAGTCAGTCATGCCCGGTTCCGAGAGACGGGAACGCGCCGTGTTTCGGGAAGCACGTGGAGCGGGGATCAGTCCTCCGGCCATCGCTCGTCGCCCCGGTCTTCGTCCGTCCCGACCCCGTACTTCTCGGAGAACGTTTGGTCTGAGAGGTCCCCCCGGGCGACATCGACGGCGTCGCGGATCAGTTCGACGGTGGCGTCGTCCATGGCCGGCTCGGGGGCCGATGAGGGATCGTCGGCGGGATCGGACCGATCCAGGGCCGAGTGATCGGTGGCCGGTTCGGTCGAGCGCTCGTGTTCCTCGTCGCGTCCCATGGTCGGGGTGAAGCTCACCGCACCCCTCCGACTGCCGCTTGACCTATTGACTGTTTTATACCCATCCGGTGTCGAGCGACACAGTCCCACACCCATCGTCGATCGGTCCATCGTCACGTCGGCGTGCTGTCTCTCCGCCGACTCGATGTCCACGTCGTTCCGACTGGCGGGACTTTCGCCTCGACTGTCGCATAAAAACGTCCGAACAGGTGAAGGGACATAGAGACGGGAGTAGAGACCGTTCGATGGAGCACGATGAACGAGACGACTGCTGTCCGACCGATGGCAACCGGCGAACGGCGGGAATATCGGGAATGATTGGAGCCCAGCGGCAGGCGGGATCGCCCGCCCAGCCGTGTGTCGCCCGATCGCCCTGCTGCCTATCGAACGCCACGTCGTCGACCGCGGGTCGTCGGGTGCTCGTGGCTCGTCGAGTCTCGCGATCGTGGCCCGACACCGGGCTCCGGATCCCCCGCGATGTCGACGGGTTCGTTCGGCAGCTCGCGACGAACACCGAGGAAGAGCGACCAGTAGGACAGCACCGAGAGGTGTCGCCGTGACCCGCCCTGAAAACCCCAACGACCCGAAAGAGAGGGCTATCGACCTCTTGACCGGGCTCGACCGCGTTCGACGGGAGCACGGGACCGTGACGGTGTCGTGTCAGTTCGAGTGTGCGTCAGATGGGACGTTCGGCGGTCGGTGGCGGGGTGTTCGCCTCCGTGACTTGCTCGGGTCGGCACCCCCGGAGACGACCCACGTCCGAGCGGTTTCCACCGACGGCTACTGTGCACCTGTCGCCCTCGCGGACGCACTCGACACCGTGGTGGCCGTCGACCGACTCGACGCGCCGAACGAGGGGCTTCCCCGACTCGTCGGCGAGGGACTCGACAGCACCGAGACGGTCCGCGGTCTCGACCGGCTCGAACCGGTCGCGTTACCCCCCGATGCCGACCCCGAGCCGACGGCCATCGACGGCTCCGATCCGACCGACGCGGAGGAGTAGTCCGACTCAGTTCTCCCGCAGCTCCCGGACCCGATCGATGTTCCACGCGAAGCTCTTCCCGTCTTCCGTCGGCGTTTCGAGCGCCAAGGGAACGTCACGTAAGTCCGGATGGTTGAGTATCCGTGCCATCCCGTCCTCGCCGATGTGTCCCTCCCCGATGTGGGCGTGTTCGTCCTTGTGGGTGCCACAGGCGTGTTTCGAGTCATTGAGGTGGATGTACTCGAGGTGCTCTAACCCGACGACATCGTCGAACTCCGCGACCGTCTCGTCGACCGCCTCGGGCGTGGAGAGGTCGTAGCCAGCGGCGAACGCGTGGGCCGTGTCGACACAGACGTCGATCGGCGTCTCGGTGCGGTCGATGATCCCGGCGAGGTGTTCGAACTCGCCGCCGAGCTTCGTCCCCGCGCCGGCGTCGCTCTCGATCAGGATCGTGACGCCGTCGGGGACGTCGAGCTCGTCGATGACGCTCGCCGCGTTGTCGAGGCCGCCCTCGACACCCGCGCCGGTGTGTGCACCGAGGTGGACGTTCACGTACGGGATGTCGAGCGTTGCCGCCGCGTCGACCTCCTTCTGCATCGAGTCGAGCGACTTCTCTCGGAGTCCCTCTTTTGGCGTACAGAGGTTCACAAGGTACGAGGTGTGGATCACCCACGGTCCCTCCAGGTCCCGTTCGGTCCCCGAACGGAAGCGTTCGGCCTCCTCGTCGCCGATATTCGGGTCCTGCCACACCTGCGGGGAGTGGGTGAAGATCTGCCCGCAGTTCCCGCCGACCTCGATCTGGTTCGCGACGGCGTTGTCGACGCCGCCGGCGATAGATACGTGTGCACCGACTCTCAGGCTCATACCTACCGTAGACGGTCGGGGGGAAAAGCCGCTTCGGAAGGGTCACGCGGTCTCGGTTCGCCGTGTCGCCCGGATCGGGTGCAAGCGAACGGTTCTTATCCAGTTGTCCCGTCCGGCCACCATGACCGACGACGCACTTCGCGTCGGCGACGAGATCCCTGACGTCTCCGGGGACCTCGTCTCACCCGGCGGGGAGGCGACGCGGACCGCCCTCCGAGCCCTCCTCGCGGACGGTCCGGTGTTGTTGTGTTTCTACACGGCGGACTTCAGTCCGGACTGCATCGAGCAGTGGTGTTCGTTCCGCGATTTCGACTGGTTCGCCTCCGGCGACCACGTCCGGGTCGTCGGCGTCAGCAAGTCCGGGGTCGGGCTCCACCGCCGGTTCATCGCTCGGCTCGGTCTCACTTTCCCCATCTTCTCCGACACGGACCTCTCCATCTCCGAGGGGTTCGGCGTCGACTACCGGGTGCTCGGGCTCGTGCGGCGCTCACGACGTTCCTGTTTCCTGATCGACGGGGCAGGGGTCGTCCGCTACCGCTGGCTCAGCGAGCACTGGCTCGACCCGACCCGCGATGTCCCGCCGGTGGCGGAGATCCACGAGGCGGTCCGTGAGCGCCTCGACGCGACGGATCCGGACACGTTCGGGTTCTGAGACGGCTGGCGGGCTTCGCGTGTCTCGCGCTCTCGCGCCCCACGCACGTCTCACGTCCCCGGCCTCCAGCCACCTCACTCGTGGTCCCTCCCCGACTTCCCTCGTGGCGATCGGACCCAGCCGTCGTCCCGGTACTTCCCCACGACGAGATTGCGTGCCAACTCCGTCTCGTCGTCGCGCCACGCCGCGTCCGTCTCGATCGACCCGGTTCCCGACTCGATCCAGTCCACGAGCGCTGACTCCAGTGTACGGACTGCCGCCGCGCGGTCAACATCGGCCAGCTCGTCGATCCCGACGACCCGCTCGCGGAACCGCTCGGCCGTCACCGGCGGGTCCGCGAAAACGTCGAGGTGTGCCGGCGCGTCGACCGAGAACGTCAACGAGCCGTGTTGGACGACCGCGTCCCGGGTGCGGTACTGCGCGTTGCCAGCGATCTTTCGGCCGTCGGCGACGACGTCGTGTGCGGGGTGGAGCTCCCGGAGGTAACAGGCCGGGTGGTGGAGCTCGGGGACCGACTCGTCGACGTAGTCGGCGTCGATCCCGAGTCGGGTGAACGCGTCGAGCACGGGCTCACACAACAGGTGGTAGGCGTCGAGGAGGCGTCCCGGAACCGCGTCGGTGGGGACCGCGATCGAGTAGGCGATATCGCCGTAGGCGTCGTGGTAGATCCCACCGCCGCCGGTCTGTCTCCGGGTGATGTCCACGCCCGCGCGGTCGCAGGCGTCCCAGTCCACCGTGCCGGGGTCCTGCCCGTAGCCGAGGGTGAGACAGCTCGGGTCCCAGCGATAGGTCCGTACCGTGGCGGTCCCCGTCTCGCTCGCGGTCGCGGCCGCGGCCTCGTCGAGCGCCATCTGCATCGGCCCCGGTCGCCGCTGCTCGCGCATCACCCGCCAGTCGACATCGGGCGCGGTCATACCCCGAAGTCCGGTTGGCGTCCCGAAAGCGGTTGTGTTCCTCGCGGTGGTCCGCCCCACTGACGAGTTCAAATTGTATATCGCTGCATGTGATTTATCAGCCCGAGCAGTCCGACGCGGGCCGTTTTTACGAATCGCCGGAGTACGGGCCCGTATGGTCAGAAACGTCGCCGGCGATATGGCGGAGCTCGCGCCCGAGGACTTCTACTTGCTCTCGGGCGTCGAGCAAGGGATGCGCTTCTCGGAGTGGGTGCGCCGGGACAAGCTCCCCGACTACGCCGACCTGACCCCCGAGGAGGTCGACTACCGGCTCGATCGGTGTCTCGACCGCGAGCTGGTCCAGCGGAAGACGATCCAGTACGAGGGGTACCAGCTCACCTTCGAAGGGTACGACGCGCTCGCGCTCCGGACGTTCGCGGAGCGGGAGACGATCGACGGTGTCGGCTCCCCGCTCGGCTTCGGCAAGGAGGGGGACGTGTACGAGGCGCAGTCGTTCAAGCCGCTCGCGTTGAAGTACCACCGCGAGGGGTACACCAACTTCCGCGAGGTGAACCGCGAACGGGAGTACACCGCCGACCGGAACCACGTCTCTTGGATGTACACCGCACGCAAGGCGGCCGAACGGGAGTACGAGGCGATGGAGGCGCTGTATCCCGACGTGAGCGTGCCGCGACCGGTCGATCACAACCGCCACGCCATCGTGATGGACAAGTTCGACGGCGTCGAGCTCGCCCGCTCGACGCTCGAACCGGCGCAGGCGGCGGCCGTCCTCGATCTGATACTCCGAGAGCTCGAGAAGACGTACGATCGGGGGTGGATCCACGCCGACATGTCCGAACACAACGTGGCGGTCGCCGAGAGCGGGATCACGATCTTCGACTGGCCCCAGGCCGTCCCGGTCGATCACGCGAACGCCGACGAGTTCCTCGCGCGGGACGTGGCGAACCTCCACCGATACTTCGCGCGGAAATACCCACACGAAGTGCCCCGCGGTGTCGATACCGACGCGCTCGCCGCCGCTATCGCCGACGGCTCGTTCGGGAGCGTTCGCGACTTCACCGAAAAATAAACCACATACTGCAATATTAAATTAGTTCCGTAGTTGCGTCCACAGTTTCGGAGGATAGGCTAGTTTTGGATCGAATCGCCATCAAGTCGTGGTGATTCTCAGCAGTCGGGGATCGATTTTGAATCCTTACTCTCGAACTACCGGACGAGCGTACGAAATTGCGTGGATTTTGGCGCTGCTGGATACGGTTGTCACTCTTGAGCGGCGGACCCAGCGAGAGCTCAGCCGACTAGTCGTGCGGGATCAACGCCGAGGCAACGAACTCAACACACTCACCCGCAGTAATCACAGGCGCGTAGTCCATCTCCCCGTCGACACCTGCTTTCAGCAGGAAGTCGGTCAGCCGCCAGATATTGTATAGGAGTACCGCGAACACGAAGTAGAACAGGCGAACGCGGTATTCTTTCGAGGAGGTCTTGGCGAGAAAGTCGTGCTTGATCGATTTGTACTCGCTCTCGATTTGCCACCGGCGACTATACCGTTTACAGAACGCCTCGGCCTCATCGGGTCCCACTCGGAGATTCGTCGCGAAGACGGCTGTCCCCTCCCCACCCGTCGACGGCACGTACAGGAGCCGCATTGGATGCGATCCAGATTCCACATGGACAGAAGCCGACTCAACAGCCACCTCTTGGTCGTCTTCCCCCATTTGTTTGAGTACATCCCGTTCAGAGCTGGAGACTCGCTTCGGAATGAGGTAGTTCACATCGAGGTTTGAGAGCGTCTGAAACACCCGTATCGAATCGAACTCCCGATCACACAGCACTGTCTCGATTGGAACATGCTCTTTCGCTCGTCGAACGAGTCGCCGAACAGTACGATGGATCTGATTCGACGGGTTCTCATCCCACTCAGAACTCTCTCGAACCGGCTCGACAGCTAAGACCAGCGGGATGTTCTGTCCGATGATCGAGAGGGTCGCAAATTTAAACGCTCGACCGTCTCTGTCCTTCGTTCCACTGACCATCGGCATCCCTTCGACATCCCCGTAGTAGGGAATGGTCGTGATATCGATCGCGGCAGTGACTGGCCGGCGGAACGATGCTTCAGAAGCAATCACGGAAAGCAAGCGATCCGTTGTCTCGTTGAAGCCGTCGACGAGCTCGTCAGGATCGAACTGCTTGACGGTGCGAAGGTGGGTATCGCCATGCGGGCCGTAGTCCTCGCCACGCCGGTACTGAAAGGGAGTAGCTCCCTGCGTGGCTCCGCACCGAACCATCCCCATGAATGTCTGTAACTCGAAAAATTGCGTGTCCTCGTACGAGGCGTTCGGCGCCCGATCAGAGTCGAAGTGTCCGAAGGCGTGATCACGCGCGAGGCGCGTTGTCTGAACAATCTCCTCCTGTGAGAAGGATTCGTCTTCTACTGAGTCTGTATCTTCTTGCTCATTGTCGACGATCTCTGCCTTAGGCCGCACCTCCGGCGCTGAGATGCTGCGATCATGGACTTCTTTGACAACGAAGTGGGCGGCAGCGTGGATGTATTCGTGGGTCGCGTCGTCGAATCGATTTCGCCACGCACGAGAGAATGCTGATTCGTCGGGCACTCGACTGAAGCCGAGGATAGTCGCTACTTCCGGTTGTCGGGTGATTCGTCGAGTGAAGTTGGCGTATGAGTCACCCGTTATCTCCATGAACGGCTGTGTTGAATCACCATACAGCAGCGAGGTAGGCCGCTAAATCAAAGGAGTTGAAGCGGGAGAATGCGGTTGTCTATGACGCAAATCTCCCGCTTCATCGGGGAAGTTGTACCGGTTGCTCAAAGAGTTACTGGCGATGGAGGCGAATCCGCCGCCCCGGAAGGCGGCGGCGGATTCGCCGACTATGCACTCGTTTCCCTCCATTGTCTTCGGATTTACCTCGATACGTCGTACCGCATGACGATCGACTTACTCAAAGAGATGCCACAAATAACCGCGGAGATCGGCCTCAACGCGGCCGATCTCCCCGCGCCGTCCACATTGTGTAAGGCGTTCGACCGGATCAGTATGAGCGTCTGTCGAGTGCTGCTGCGCCAGTCGGCGCAGCTGCACGATCTCTCTGAACACGCCGCGATTGACGCCACGTTCTACGACCGCTCACCAGCGAGCCGCCACTACTGCCAGCGAATCAGCTACTGCGTTCAAAAGCTCAAAGTTACGAAACTCGTCGATACAGCGTCGCAGGCCGTCATTGACGTTCACTGCTCAACGAATCGAGAAGGAAGTGACGCAGACCTCGCTGAGCAGATCGCCCGCCGGAACGCGGGCGATCTGCGGTCTCTTGCGGCCGATAAGGGCTACGACAAGCAATCGCTCCGCGAAGCTCTGCGTGAGCTCGGGATCAGACCGCTGATCAAGCACCGCATCTTCGCACCGTACGACCACGCGCACAACGCCAGAATCGACGATAACCGCTACAATCAGCGCTCAATGACTGAAACCGTGAACTCGGCTGTGAAGCGCTCGCTCGGCTTCGCCGTGCGAGCGCGGTCATGGTTCCGTGAGTTCCGCGAAATCGCGCTGATGTGTGTCGTCTATAACATCAAACGCTTCGTCAAACAGTGAATCCATTCGCCTTACAGCGATTCAACACAGCCCTGTCAGCACAATGAACCCTCCTACCGCAAGACCGACAATGCCTCGCAGGAGGCCAGCCATCGGTGTCAGTTGATCAGCGGTGACAAAGACGACGCTTCCGAGCGCGCCGAAGACAGTTCCAAGAATTGCGTACGTCGTCGCTCGCCCGACGTTGAACAGGAAGTGCTGGCGAACCTCGTAGGTCGTGAGATGACCGGCACGTCCGTCGTTGGCTGTCGTCGTTCCGCTGTCAGGCTGCGGCGTCATCTGCTTCGAGTACATCGTCACAAGTGGACCGCACATCCCGATACAGTGTGCGCCGCCCAGCACGCCGATGAGGACGAAGAGCACGACGTCAATCCGGAGGAGCGACTCGATCACAGTCGTTCTCGGCTACGTATTGGTTTGTGTCGTCTGGTGTGTCTATCGAACGAGACCGGACAGATACCGAGGACGCGTTACCACTGGCTAACAAGGGGTCGTGCTAGGCTGGGGACGCCTCAATCATCTGGAGTGTAGCTTGGGACAACAATTCTTCACAGTGGGTGCCAATACGTCAACGATGACGGACGAAATAGATATCCCAACCGAGCCGCGGGCTGCGGTCGACGCACTGGCGACTCATCTAACTGCGACCGCAGATCGCCCAGTAGCGCCAGCAACGAACCGATGGCTCGGAGAGGCTGAAGCCGTCGCCCGTGATGCTACCAGTGACGATCTTGACCCGCAAACCAGACAGAAACGGGTTCGTCAGGTTGTCACACTGCTTGAGTCGGCTGACGAAACAGACGATGTGGTCGCCGACCGCCACATCGAAGCGGCGATTGAATGCTGTCGAGTCGTTCTCGCTAACGAGTGACTGTGTTCCTTTTTGCACGGAATCGCCCTCTCGGCGCTTATTAAATTCATTAATTAGAATAACCAAATTAAACCTCATAAAGTTATTCTCTTTCGTTAAAGAAACCTATATACGTTACAAAAGTATATTCTAGCGCGCCACACTTATATTCGTAGTCTCTGAAGAATACTTTGATGAGTTCAAAACAAGACGATCTTAAAGAGACAAACACCGAGGCTCGCTTCGAGTTCAAAAAAGAGGAGAAGTCCGCCTTCAAAAGCGAGAAGGGGCTCACCGAGGAGACGGTCCGCGTCATCTCTGAGGACAAAGACGAACCCGAGTGGATGCTGGAGCGCCGGTTGCGCGCGCTCAGACAGTTCCAAGAGATGCCGATGCCGACCGACTGGCCCGGCCAGCCGGACCTGAGCGAGGTCGACGTAGACGAGATCGTCCCGTACATCCGCCCCGACGTCGATGTTCGCGCCGGCGTCGATGACTGGACAGAGCTCCCGGACGATATCAAGGACACGTTCGACAAGCTGGGCATTCCCGAGGCGGAAAAGAACGCGCTCTCGGGCGTCGGCGCGCAGTACGAATCGGAGGTCGTCTACCAGAACATGCAGGAGCGGTGGGAGGAGAAGGGCGTCATCTTCTGTAACATGGACGAGGCCGTCCAAGAGCACGAGGAGCTCGTCAAGGAGTACTTCATGACGGAGTGCGTCCCACCGAGCGACAACAAGTTCGCGGCGCTTCACGGTGCGATCTGGTCCGGCGGCTCATTCGTCTACGTCCCCGAAAACACCACCGTCGACATGCCGGTTCAGGCGTATTTCCGGATGAATTCCGAGGGAATGGGCCAGTTCGAGCACACGCTCATCATCGCTGAGGAGGGCTCCGAAGTCCACTACATCGAGGGATGCTCGGCACCGAAGTATTCGAAATTTAATCTTCACTGTGGGGGCGTCGAAGTGTTCGTCGACGAGGACGCCCACGTCCAGTACTCGACGGTGCAGAACTGGTCGAAGAACACGTACAACCTGAACACGAAGCGCGCCATCGCCGAGAAGGGCGGGCGCATGGAGTGGATATCGGGGTCGATGGGGTCGAAGGCGACGATGCTGTACCCCTCGACGATCCTCAAGGGTCGCGGCGCCTCCGACAACCACATCACCATCGCCTTCGCGGGCGAGGGGCAGGACATCGACACGGGCGCGAAGGTGTACCACAACGCGCCGGAGACGAAGTCGACCGTCGAGTCGAAATCGATCGCGAAGGACGGCGGCCGCACGAACTACCGCGGACTCGTCCACATAGCTGACGGCGCGGAGAACTCCTCGACGGCCGTCGAGTGCGACGCGCTGATGTTCGACAACGAGTCGACCTCCGATACGATGCCGTACATGGAGATCAACGAGTCGAAGGTCGATGTCGCCCACGAGGCGACCGTCGGGAAGATCGGCGACGAGGACATCTTCTACCTCCAGTCGCGTGGGCTGGACGACGACGACGCGAAACAGATGATCGTTTCGGGCTTCATCGAGCCCATCACCGAAGAGCTGCCCATCGAGTACGCCGTCGAGCTGAACCGGCTCGTCGAACTCGAGATGGAGGGCTCGCTGGGGTAATTCGATGCCGGAGTGTACACACTGCGGAGGACACGTCTCACAGCGATTCGTGACGGTGTTCGGGTTAGACGGTGGTGACGTAGTCGCCTGTCCGGCATGTTCCGGTCGGTCACACATTGCAGAGACGATCGTGGATCGGTACTAGTCAGGGACCATGGAACACTGCTTTGCGTGTGAGACCGACTACGGGTACCTCGGAACGGCCCCACACGAAGGGTGCTGTCCAGCCTGTGGCTCGACTGCTGTCACTCCCGCAGGCGATCTCAGCGTCGTCGACACGACAACATGGGAGAGCGCGAACGGGCTCTCAACGGTCCACGTGACAGCGACTGACAACCTATCACGCCAATTTGAATTTGTCATTGCGGCGCGGCGGGGACAAGGGAAACTCGTCTGTCTAGCGATCGATGAGGTAACCGTGCCCACTAAGACTGTGTGGTCAGTTCCATCTGCCGTTGCTACGAGAGTTACCGCGCATGGTATCAGGATCAGCGACTCAGCGCCAGCTCAGAGCTCACAATGAACAGTACTGGCCAGACACACAGTAGAACGCGTCTGTCCTGTCCCAGTCACGAGAGGTGATGCCACGTGATGAAAGAGCGCACTAACGAAGAGTGGCTGAACACAGTTTCCCGCAGAAACGGTACTGATGAGCCTTCATCGAGCGAAACCGGCGACGGACAGTCTGTTACCCACTCCGTTTCGGAGGAGGGTAGGGACGGACAGCACAGTCGGACCACATGTCCGGAGTGTCACGGACGACTTCGTCGAGCCGATGATGAGGTTGATGCGGTCTGTGACGACTGTGGACTCGTCGTTTCAGATGCGACGCTTGATACGAACATCAAACTGTACACGCCGAACGGCACCGGCGATCAGGACTCCCGCGTCGGACCAGCAAGCACGAACCTCTTACACGATAAGGGGTTGTCAACGATGATTGGGTGGCAAAACACCGATGCGAAGGGGAACGCGCTGTCAGGGGAACAGCGACAACAGATCCGCCGCCTCCGACGGTGGGATGAGCGCTTCCGACGACGCTCATCTGCGGATAGGAATCTCATGCATGCACTCGGTGAGATCAACCGCATGGCTTCCGCGCTTGGCGTACCCGACAGCACCCGAGAGACAGCAGGCGTCATCTATCGTCGCGCACTTGCGGACGGACTCGTTACGGGTCGAGCCGTTGAAAGCGTCGCCACTGCGGCGCTATACGCGGCGAGTCGCATGGATGATGTCCCGCGCTCTATTGACGAGGTCTCAACAGTGAGCCGCGTCGAACAAATTCGCGTCGAGCGGGCGTATCGACACGTCTCACGTGAACTCGGGTTGGAAATCGCTCCGACAGACCCCCGTTCGTTCATCGGACGGACCGCGTCGGACGTGGAGTGTACGGACGCGACAGAGCGAGAGGCACGACGTCTCGCCGGAATAGCGGTTGAAAACGGCGTTCACAGCGGGAAACATCCGGTAGGCATCGCCGCTGGGGCATTGTACGCGGCCGCTAAGCGATGCGATGAGTCGCTCCGACAGACAGATATCGCTGATGCTACGGACGTGAGCGAGATGACGATACGGAACCGGTATCCTGAGATTTTGGCCGCAACAGATACGGAGGATGAGTAGACACAGTGAATGACAACGCTGCCCCCGAACTCAGAGGCGTATCTGGCTAACCCACATACAAGCTTGCTGCTGTATGGCGATTCAGCACAGCCTCTTACCCCCAAATATTCGATTCTTTTGTTCGATGCCGGACTGTTCCGCCAAAGAAAATAACTTTTCTTCGACTGACTGAAACCTGTCGACCTCTAGACTAGGTTGACGCTATCGACGAAGTGGGGAATCTGTCAGAGGCAAAACGCGTGGCTCGAAGGCACCATCGAGTCACGCGGGTTTCCGCTCTAAGCCAGGCGATCTGTGACTGATTCGATAATCGCGGTTGTCTTATGAAGTGTACCAGCGGATGTCTGTCGAGAGTCGCGCACACGTACATATACGGTATAGGCCATGAGAGGCGGAGTGGTCCGCGAGACGAAAATATATTGATCCACTATTTATGTATATTGACAGACCTATGAACTCGGACTCGTCAGTTACTCGGTTTGATCCGACGACTACTCGGTCAGCACTCGACGCTGTATTCACTGCTGTCTCCGAGTTTAAAAATACAGATGCGAAAAATCTCCGGCGTCTCGACAGATATATTGACGCCGACACAATCAACCTCCTGTTTGGTGGTCCGGATAGTTCAACAACGCGTATTGAAGAGGGGACCCTTTCGTTTCGATACGACGATGTATTCGTGACTGTGACACATGACGGATGGATCGAGGTCGTCGACGCAGACGCGTTCCCCACACGGCCAGCACACCATAGACTGTCAGCCGACGCACGCGCACAGCAATCGACCGAAGCGGCTCTCGAAGCGGCGGCAGCGGCGTTTGCCGAGGCCGAAGAATACGTCTGGACCGCCGCTAGCAACACTTCGGATACTGAACTCGGCGATCCGCTCTGGGCAGTGGTGGAGCAACTCTGGGCCATTCAGACATCGATTGACGACCTGACCGCGCAGTCGTCTTCGACTGAACCGCTGGCAACACAGACAGATGACCAGTTGTGACGAGATGACCGATGACGCACTGTTCAACCTCGGCATCGATCTCAACCGAGAAGAGACAGTAGGTGGCGCTATTGATCGGACACTGACTGCGGTCCGTACCACACTGGGGGACACAGTTATTACCGTGTGGCGAAACCGCAACGAGCATGGTAGTAACCCCGAGAATGCCCAATCGCCGGAACAGCCGTCCCCACCGTTGTTCGGTTCCGAACGCCATACGGGTCGGTCGGCTCGAATCCCTTCACCAGACGCAGCTCTAATCAAGCGATGTTTCACGGCTGATGCGCCGGTTCGAACTGACGGGGTGGCCGGACCAATCGCACCGGATGATAACCGCTGGCTTCCGCGTCAGGAACTTTTCGTTCCGATCGATTCCGAGCGTGTGCTATCGGTTGGCTGGGATCACCACGATCTCGCGACCGCGTTGGACGAGGCCGCTGTCCGTGATGTTCTCGAGCGAGCAGCAGGGTCACTCGCCGCGGCACTCGACCGTATTAGCTCCCAGACCCGTGACCCGACAGGCGAGATCGCCTCGGATATTCGCCTCGGTGCGTTTCAACAGGCGATCGAGGACGCCGCCGATGGCGTCGCCATCCTTGACGACGAGGCGTACGTCTATATCGACCAGACGCACGTCGATATGTACGGATTCGACAGCAAACAGGAGCTACTCGGTCGAAGTTGGCGGGAGCTATACGCTGCGGATGAAGCGGCACGGATCGAGAAGGAAGCTTTCGACGCGCTCGAACGCGATGGTCACTGGCAGGGGCGAGTAACGGGAAGTCGGCCAGATGGAACGACGTTCCCGGCGGAGCTGTCCCTGACGATGGTCACCCCATCCCGAATGGTCTGTACGGTGCGTGACGTGAGCGATCGTGAAGCACGGGAACACGAACTCGCATTAAAAGAGCGGGCGCTGGACGAAGCAGGGACCAGCATCCAGATTACGGACCCAACCCAACCGGGGAACCCGTTGGTGTACGTTAACGAGGAATTTGTACAGCTAACCGGATACGAGCGGTCAGAGGCTCTCGGCCGAAACCCGAGATTCCTCCAGGGCCCCGGATCAGATTCGGAGACGACAAAGCGAATCCGTACGGCGATCGAAACCGAGCGACCGATAACAACTAAGCTGAGAAACTACACCGCGGGGGGTGAACCGTACTGGGCGAAGCTCTCCGTGACGCCGGTTCGAGACGCAAACGGAATCGTGACAAACTACATCGGGGTTCAACACGATATTACCGAGCAACGACGGCGGATCAGAGAGCTCAGAAACCAGACTGAGCGGCTGGAACTCGTCCTCAGCGGGACGGAGACGGGCATCGGTGAGTGGGACTTCAGTACCAACACAGTCACGTTGGACGCCACTTTACGAGAGACGGTCGGAGCGAGCCCGACGACGATAGACGAATGGCAAGCAGTAGTTTATCCGGAGGACCGCGAACGTGCCGCTGACGCCCTGCGGCGCCCGATCGAGACCGGTGACCCGGCTGCTGAGACGATACGAATCGGGACGGATGACAGCGAAGTCACGTGGATAGATCTACACACCGTTGTGAGTGATGCGGGTGATGGCTCTGCCAGTGTGCTGGCGATGGGGCGAGACGCGACGAAGCGCTCCGAGCGTGTGAAATGGGCGTCGAAACTGTTTGATCAGGGCCCGCTGCTGTTCGTTCAAACTCGGGCCGTTGGCGGCGAAGCAGTCATTGAGGCCTGTGACCGGTCGTTTTCCGACGCGCTGGGGTACGAGCGCGAAGCGGTGGTTGGACAGCCGCTCAGTGAGTTTTACGACGATACCTCGGCCGATTCGCTCCAAACAGACGGCTACGAACGCGCGCTTAGCGGCGATCTTACCGTTGCGGAACGCACGCTCGTGACGACGGACGGCGACACGGTCCCGTGTCTGTTACGGGCGATCCCGCGCACCGTCGACGACGAAGTCGTAGGTACCGATGTGCTGTTCATCGATATCTCTGAACGCGAGAAGTACACTCGGCGACTGGAGGCAGTGTTTAACAGCCCGCACCAGTTTACCGCGTTAGTCCGCCCCAACAAAATCGTGACCGACGTGAACGATACGCTGGTTACACGCATCGGCGTTGATCGGTCGACAATAGTTGGTGAACCGATCGACAAATTCCCGTGGCTGAACCTTGACCCGGGCCACGGGCTCACGGTTTGTGAGGCGGTCAACCGCGCGGGTGACGGTGAACTCGTCCAGACCGAAGGAGAGCTACAGGGTCCAGACGGTCTCGCACGCATCGACGTGTCGTTCAAGCCGATTCGTAACGCCGCTGGTGAAATCACGCTGATCGCGGTTGAAGGGAAAGATATCACCGTGAAGACGCGACAGCGACAGCATTTACAGGTGTTCCAGCGGGTCGTCCGACACAACGTCCGAAACGATTTAAATAAACTCGTGGGATGGACAACGATACTCGCCGAGGAACCGGACGCTGACTGTCGTCAGGATCATCTCCGCCGACTGACGCGTATATTCGACGGGTGGGAACGACTTACGAACAAAATGCAGGTGATCGATCGCGCGATACGGGAGATACCACACGACGAGTCGAGCGTTAACATCGCTGAGGTCACTGAAACGGCCGCAACGGCGGTACGAGATGACCACTCGGACGCAACGATCGCTGTCTCTGTCGACGCGACCAACGAGAGTGTCTCACGATGGCTTACACACCCACTTACCGAGGTGATAAAGAACGCGGTGGCCGCAGGAGACCGAGAAGATCCGTACGTCAACGTATCGGTGAGACAGGTCGACAACGGCTGGCTCCAGATCGTCGTGGCCGACGACGGGCCTGGCATGCCAGATATCGAGCGGGAGGTACTCGTCACCGGCGAAGAGACGCCGTTACAGCACGGTTCTGGGCTCGGGATCTGGCTGATTCGGATGTTAGTCTCGGTACTCGGCGGGGAGATCGACGTCGACGTGACCGACACAGGTACCGAAGTTGTGCTTCGCGTTCCGACGTCGTCAGCAAACCGTAATCTGGGTTTAGCCGCACCCGGGCAGATGTCCTAGGGGGCATACCGTACAAACTGCGAGGCGTGTGGAAGGGTCGGCAAAGCCCCGTCTCACAACGAGGGGCAGCGATCCGAAACCCAGCAACCGAGGCCGGGTTGTGACACGGACTCGTCGGGTAACAGTACCGTATTCACTCCGGGGTAGACTCGCCGCCGTCTTCATCGACTATTCCGGAAGGCTGTCGGTCCACTGCTTGGGCCGACGCTTCACTATCCGAGCACGGCGACGAGCCAACCACCTGCCATGTGGGGGCAACATCTCGCTTTCCACACACTCGCGCCTCAATCTGGCCGTCGTCGGTTCGCATCTCAATAACGTAATCGAAGTGTGCCGACCCAAACCAGCTGGAACCGTCGATGTCGCTCGCTGGTGGCAGGTGGATGAGCCCGCCGACGCCCTGATTTCGCCACTGGCCGACCAGTTCGTGGAGGAACCTATCGAGTGCAGTCGAGTCATGATGCGCCAGCAGTTGGGTCAACGTCGCGATCGCGAATGTTCCCGTTCGATCACCCGTCGCGAGTCGTGTCGTCGCCCGTTCGGCGGCGACACCGAGCGAGGTGAGGTCACCACACCGGACCGGTCGGGACTCCGGCGTCGCGACGTCAACGCCGCCATCCGTCTCCGCCCCGGGCGTCGCGTCGATGACGGTCGGATCCACCGTCGAGAGTTGCGAGCGTACCTCATGGCGCGGGTACTTCGTCGTCAGTACGGCGCCGTTCTCGGTCATCGCCGCGTATACGGCATAAAACAAGTCATCGAACAGCTGAGAGCTCGGCGCGGCAAAGCCAACGACATCGTCAGGTTGGACGCCAGTGTCAGCGATGAACGCCGGAGCGATCGCTTCTGGCGACGGCTGTAAGACGGCTTCGAACGCGTCACCGGGATGGCTCTCGGCGTCAAGAAGCCGCTTGATTAGACTGTCCGCGTAATCGTCGGCATAGACGGATGAATCGACCCACGACGAGCGTTCATCGCTCGTTGCGCTCACGGTGAGATCATCTGACCGGTTCAGGTACTCGTACACTATCGTGGCCCGGTCGAACGAGCGGGTACTCACGCGGAATCTCCTCCTCGTGTTGGGGGGTGGCGGTAACGGCGGGGTGTCGAATTTCGCGCCGCACGATCGCGGGGAGGATTCATACTGACAGATGCTCCGTGAGCGATCCTAATTCTGCGCCCGGATATGTATTCCAGACGGAGAGAATGCCTGATATGTCCGTGTTTAACTTCGCAACAGTCGGTGGCAGCTCGTCACTCGAAGAATCCACGCATGATCTTCGACTCCGCGGCCCGTAGATGCTGGTGGAGCGTCGACGAGGACACGTCGAACCGATCGGCGAGGTCGGCGCCGCTGATACCACGCGGGTCATCGTAGTACCCCTCCTGAAGCGCTGTTTCGGCTATCTCCTGCTGTCGGTGCGTCAGCCCCGGGCTCCCACTCGGCCCGTCGCCGACCTCGATCGACCGGGACAAATGCCGCTTCGAGACGAGCCGACGCGACTCGGAAACGGCGGACAGCTTCTCACGGACGTGACCGACCACCGTCGGATCTGTCGTCCAGAACTCCAAGACGTCGGCGTTTGGGCGGGACCGAACGCCACGCAGCTGCGTGTCCGTCTCGATAAGCACGTCGCGAACCGGAGCCAGCGACCGGCTCGGCGTATCCGTCATCCGCACCGCGACCTCGTGTGCGTCGCCCTCGACCGAGTCGATCTTCTCGAGTTCGAGACCGGGTGTCACTGCGACGTAGTCGCGAAACGCCGTGTCAGTGTACCCCTCGATTCGGCCGGTCATGTGGAAGTGCTCCCTGCCGGTCAGCGCGACGTGTTCGACGACGACCGTGCCGTCAGCTGGAAGGTCCGGAAACAGTGGCGACGGGTTTTGACACTCGAGATCGAAGACGAGCGGTGCGTTCGCCCCGTGTGTCGAGTCCAGCGACGACAAACGCATTCCGGCGGCGTCGGTCACGGCCTCGATCGCCCGGCGCTCCGGCTCGTTGAACCGACCGACGTCCGTGCTGGTGAACTCGGCGACAGCGTGGACGGTCCCGTGATAGCTTAGTGGAGCCGCGAGCGATTCTCGGTAGCCGAACTGGAGCAACCGGCTGACATACTCGCCGTGGCCGTTCGGGGGCGCCCGCCTGTCCACGACACGCTGCTGCTCGTTTTGTGAGGCGGCGGCGACTGCGGGAAACGGCTCCTCG
Organism: Halorubrum tibetense; assembly: GCF_055396225.1. NCBI lineage: Archaea > Methanobacteriati > Methanobacteriota > Halobacteria > Halobacteriales > Haloferacaceae > Halorubrum > Halorubrum tibetense. Next base: position 1,874,810 of record NZ_AP043742.1, on the reverse strand, counting down.
CTCGTTTCGTACAGCTTTGCCGGCCCGCCCGGCTCAGACACCGAAAGCGGATCGACCCGCTCGGTCACGGGGTCGTACGTGCCGACGAGCGCGTACTCCGCTACTCGGTCACCGAAGTCGATGACTGCATCGCGCACCGCCGCCGCTGTGTCGGCCGCCACGAGGGTTTCGACGGCCTCGGCTACCGCCGCCCACAGGTTTCGATACCGATCTGCCTGCTGTTCCGTACGCGCAACGTCACCCGAGAGGCCCTCTATTGATGTCTGCTGATGTATCTGTGTGAGCGCCGCCGAAACCTGTTGGCTCACCGCCCGAATGAACGACTCCAGCGTCTCGTCGGGTTCCTCGACGATCACGCTCAGGAGGCTTGCGTCATCGAGCTGTGTGACGAGCGCGTGCTTTTCGCCCGCCACGGTCGAGTCGAGAACGGCATCGCCGTCGAGCCAGTATGTGCCGGGTTCGTTGAACGCTCCCCAGAGGTCCGTTTCGCCCGGCGGGATCCGCTGTCGACTCGCTGTTTCGGACTCGTCACCCGCCGTCGCGATCCGCACGAGCGCTCCGTCTGGCGTGTCGCGGTTGTATACGCCAATCTCGTCGGCTGTCACGACGTCGGCGATCGCCTCGACACACGCATCGAACGCGTCCGCTGGATCCGTTACTTGGAACACACGATTGCTCACGGCGTACAGGTTCGTCAACCGGCGCTGTCGGTCGATCTCGTCGCGTGCGTCGGTGAGCTCGGTGATGTCGTTGGCGACACCGAGTATCGCATCGTCGTCACTGTCGAGCGGGGTAAACGGTATCTTCCACGTTTCCAATACGCGTTCCGTACCCGTGGCGTCGGTAAGTGTCTCTTCGGCACGATACAGCGGGTCGCCAGTCTCGATCACCCGTTGATCGTCTTCAGTGAACGCGTCCACCTCGTCCGGGTCGGCCGTGAAGTCGGCGTCGGTCGAGCCGATCAAGTCCGTCACTGTAGTGCCGTACGCCTCCGCGACCGCCTCGTTCGCGAGCAGAAACTCTCCGTCGGTGTTCTTCGCAAAGATGAGCTGCGGGACCGCGTTGATGATTCGTTCGAGCTGATCGCGTTCGGCCTCGATTCGATCACGCGCCTCGCGCAGTTGCCGTCTCTGTGCGGCGAGCTGTATCGCTGTACTGAGATATTGGGTAATGATCAAGACGAGTTCGCGCTCGCTCTCGTCGAAACCAGCCGTGTCTGGCGCTCCCACAATAAACACGCCGTCATCTCCAACGGGAACGATGAATTCGGCACCGATTGGCGTCTTACGGTTGTGGGCGTGAGCCTCCGCGGCAACATCCGGATAGTATGCGGGCGTGCTGGTATCAAACGCTTTCCACGCGAGCGACTCGCCCGGCCGGAATTCCGGTACCTCATCGACGATCGACTGCCCCGCGCTGGAGACAGCAACTGGAACGAGCGCGTCAGTCACCGTCTGCTCGGAGGCGGTAGCAGCAGTCGTCTCCGTCTCAACGGTTTTACACGCCCAATAGCCGGAGAACGGTCGGTCGATAATTTCCGTCACCCCCTCGATCGCGGTCTCGATCACCGCTTCGTACTCGTTCGCCATCATCATCTCTTCAGCGAGCGAACGCGTCTCCTCGAGTCGACGAATCCGGTGTTCCCGCTCGGTGAGATCGATATTCACACAGGCTATTCCGCCGTCGGGAAGCCGCGCAAGCGACACTTGCTGCGTGATAGAACTCCCGTCGCGTTTGACGCCGACCAGTTCACCGTCCCACGACCCCGTCTTTTCGACGATCGGAAGTATTTCCGCTTCGATCCGCTCGATGACGTCGTTCGTGTACACTTGTCGCCACGTGTCGCCGCGTAGCTCATCGGGGTCCTCGTACCCGAACATCGTGACGTGCGCGTCGTTGAGATACGTGTACTCACCGTCATCGTTCAGGAGCGCGATACCGGACGTCGTCAGATCCATCGCGGTCGCCTGGCGTTCGAGCCGGTCGAGATACGCCATGCGCTCGCTTGCGTCCTGAAAGACGCCGAGTACGTACTCGGTGCCACCGTGTGTAATCGTCGTCGATGTTGCGTCAACGGGGACTGTCGATCCGTCTGCACGAAGGATCGTTGCTGTATCGTCGACTTCTGCAATTGCGTGTTGCTGCTGGCCTTTCTGAACTGCCTCGAATCCTTCGCGATGACGGGTCTCGGTCTCCGGGGGGTGCAGTTCCGTCTGGTGCATCCCGTTGACATCCTCCCCGCCCTAAAGGGCGAGGATTCCCGAGCGTTGGGATATTAGGGTTCGCAACCCACCTGTTCGCTCGGTGCGAAACGCCCCGAGGTTTGATTGAACAGATAGGCTACTGGCCGTGCCAAACGACCGTTACTCATATCCCCCGTTGGGGGATTCTGAGTTATCTTTCTGCGAATGTTCACCGCACCATTCACGTCTGCGTTCATCGTTGCACCCCACGATTCACAGACGTACAACCCACGCTCCACACGGCTCGCCTCACGCTTCCGACCACAACACGAACACGTCTTGCTCGTGTCCCGCTCGCTCTTTCGGTCAACGAGGATACCGTGTTCCTCAGCCTTGTATTCAAGCAACGTGGTGAAACGGTCGAACTCCCATCCGTGGAGTTTCTTATTCCCGCACTTACCCCAGTTCCGCGAGTCACCGTTCTCCTCTTCTCGAATCTTGCTCAAGTCGCCAACAGCCATGCGACCGACCGCGTGGTCAATGCACTGCTCAACGATGTGTTTGGCGAGGGCGTGCAGGAAGTGGTCTTTCCGACGCGAGAGTTTCTGTCGGGCGCGGAGCGCACGGCGTGACGGGCCGTTCTCGCCTTCGGTGTCGTACTCGTCGCGGGTGAAGTAGTGCTTGTCCTGTTTCAGTACGTTCCCCGGATACAACTCCGCATCACCGTCGTCGTAGGCGATAGCGAGGTAGTTCTTGATACCGAGATCGATTCCAGCTGTGTTGTCGCCGGGTGCGTCCTCGACGGGAATTTCGACCTTACAGACGAGGTGCAGTTCCCAGCGGTCGCCGTCCCACACTGCTCGCACTTGCTGGATGTTCTCCACGGTCACGTCCGGTCGTGTTTCGTACTCTGTGAGGATGAAGTCTGAGCGGTGGTTCTTCAGGTTGAAGCCCTTGCTCAGGCGGAGTTTGTTGTGCTTGGAGTCGTGTTTGATGCCGTTCTGCTTCCACGTCACGGTGGAACGCGGGTGTTTGTCGCCTCGCTTTCGGTATCCGGGTGGATTCGCGTCGGTGTCGCCATTCTTGCGCTTTTTGAACCAACCGTTGAACGACTCAGCGAGTTCTTCGAGAACGCGCTGACTTGACTGAGAATGTAGGTCACTGTATCGTTCGTGGTCTTTTAGTTCGCGCTTGAGGTCGGCTTCGGACGGAATCTCTCCCGTGTCATCCCATTCTTGCTGGGAGTGATAGCGGGCGACGTTCCACAGTTTGGATGCTGAGTGCCCGCAATCATCGAGGTCGTCACTCACCTGTTGGTGGTTGACGATTTTCGCTCGATAGGTGCGGGTTGTCTCCAGCATTGTACTGTGTCCATAAGTACTTATAGAATATTTCTATTAAATACAGTGGTTGAGCGTAGAATATCCGGCAGTGCCATCGGCGGTGGGTTGTGTAGGAATTGTCGGCTGTATCCCCGCCCTTCAGGGCGGGGTTTTAGCCTTGTAACTTCGATAAGCGACGACCGGTCGCGGCCGAACAGATCGGTCGCAGCCTCGTTGACTGCCACGACGGTCCCCGTGTCGGCCTCTGCGACGAGGATCGGTGATGGCGCCTCGATCGCCAACCGCGCAAGGAACGTATCAGCGTCGCGGTCAGGCGAGGTGGGTTCCGGACTCATCTTGATATGTAAATTACTACTCTGAATCGATTTGAGGGTGTCGCCGCGATGGCATACGATCAGGTTTCACGGCGGAAAAGCGAAAAATTCCTGCGCCAATAGACGCCATGATATTCAGGATTAGCGAGTAGATGCCTATTGCAACCACTGAACAGATACTTTATTGAGAATTCGTGGAGACTCTCCCCACGACTTTTCGCACATGGTATGAGAATTGGATAGAAGGCACGCATCAAATCTATCCTCCGAGATTATGTTGCGTCCGGCTGTCGAGACAGGTCTCACACGTCTCGGCCACGTACTGGGACCGTCACGCACCGCGACCGAAACGATCATTCCCCGCCCGCGAGACGGGCGTGTATGCACGTCGTCGTCAACGCCGCACAGAGCGTCGACGGGAAACTCTCGACTCGGCGGCGCGAACAGCTCCGGATCTCCGGGTCGGAGGACTTCGATCGGGTCGACCGGATCCGGGCGGCCGCCGACGCGGTGCTGGTCGGGGTCGGAACGGTGCTCGCCGACGACCCACACCTCACGCTCGACGAGGAGGACCGCCGCGTCCAGCGGTTGCGCAACGCTCGACCCGGGAACCCCGCACGGGTCGTGCTCGACTCCTCGGGCCGGACACCGACCGACGCCCGGATCCTCGACGACGCGGCGACGACGTACCTCGTCGTGTCGAAGGCGACTCCCGGGGACCGCCGCGACGCGCTCGCCGACGCCGGCGCGGAGGTGATCGTCGCCGGCGAGGAGCGCGTCGACGTGGCGGCGGCGGTGGACGCGCTGGCCGATCACGGGATCGACCGGCTGATGGTCGAGGGCGGCGGGGAGGTGATCTTCTCGTGTTTCGCGGCCGGCGTCGTCGACGAGCTGCAGGTGTACGTGGGGTCGCTCATCGTCGGCGGCCGCGAGTCACCGACGTTGGCCGACGGCGACGGGTTCGTCGACGAGTTCCCCCGGTTGGAGCTCGCCGAGATCGACCGACTCGACGACGGGGTCGTGCTCTCCTATCAGGTCAACGGGGCCAGCGAGTAGAGCGGTATCGGGGCGATGAAGGAAGCGGCCGGACCGATGAGGGTGGGCGGACCGAGGAGGGCGGCCCGGCCCACGACCCGACGGCCCGAAGTGGACGCAGTGGGGTGTTCCGTTCGGGACAGCGATAGGGGGGAGTTCGTCTCGGATCCACGATAGGGGGTGTGTGATCGACTCACGAGATCGGGAGGTACACGGCCCGTGCTACCGGCTTTCATGCGAATTCACCGAAGTATTTATATGTCACAACGCGGTACATCCTGATACCAGAACGCCTCCGGCGCTGGTAGGATCGCACGCTGAAATGAACGGGAGTTCTTATACACGGCCCCACGCACGACGGCGAGCGGCCGCCACATCCGGAGCGGTGATGGAGAGATAAAAAATGGTAACGAAAGACGAAGTTCTCGAACAGTACGACATCGAGCCGATGAACGACGCGGATAACGTGGACCTTTCCGAGGACGACCTCGAAAACGGGTCCAAAGGGCAGCTCATCAAACGCGCCGGGCAGCTGCGTGACCGACGCAACGAGCTGAACCAGATGGCCTCCGAGCGCGCCTCCAAACGCGACGACCTCAACGCGAAGACGCGCGAGAAGGTCGACGAGGCCCAGGAACACCGCGAGAAACGCGACGAGCTCAACGAGCAGGTCCAGGAACACAAGGACAGCCGCAACGAGCTCAACGCGAAGGCGAACGAACTGTTCGACGAGGTCGAAGAGCTCAAACAGGACATGGAGCTCGGCTCCGGCAAGTCCATCGAAGAGCTCAAAGAGGAGATCGAGGACCTCGAGTTCCGCCAGCAGACGGAGGTGCTCGACGCGGAGGACGAACGCGAGCTCATCGAGAAGATCGATGACAAACGCGAGAAGCTCGCGGACAAAAAGGAGAAGATCGACGACACGAGCGAGCTCGACGAGCTCGTCGAGGAGGCCGAGGAGGTCCGCTCGGAGGCGTCGAAGCACCACCAGAAGGTGACCGAGCTCGCCGACGAGGCCCAGGAGCACCACAACCGGATGATCGAGGCGTATCGCGAGGCCGACGACATCCGCGACGAGGCCGACGAGATGCACGACCTCTTCGTCGAGGCCCAGGAGGCAGCCGACCGCCACCACGAGGACTTCGTTCGCGTCCAGAAGCGCCTTCGCGAGCTCGACAAGAAGGAGGAGGAAGAGCGCAAAGACGAGCGCGCGGAGAAGCGCGAGGAGGAGAAGGAGGAAGCCGAGGAGATCTACCAGAAGTTCAAGGAGGGCGAGACCCTCGACACCGAGGACCTCATGAAGCTGCAGAAGACCGGCCTCCTGTAAGCCGGCGACACCGCGGTTCTTCTATCCCGTTTCAGCCGGCCATAGAGCGACGGCACCGGGGCGAGAACGGACCCTATCTCCGACGTCGACGGGGAAGGCTCAGCATATAAACCGATGGGACACCAACCGAGGGTATGGACGACACGCCTCGGTCGGCGGGACGCGCAGCGCTTCTCGGGCTCGTCGTGGCGGCAGTCACGACGCTGCTCGCGGGACGACGGCTGGTCGCGAGACTCACGCGCGGCCGCCTCGGCGACACGACGGAGTACAACACGGCGAAGGTGTCGGTCTCGGGCCCGATAACACGGGATCGCGGGCGGCCGTCGCCGCTGTCGGGCCCCACGGGCGCGACCGCCGACGAGGTCGTCGAGCAGATCGAGGCCGCCGACGAGGACGAGAACGTCGAGGCGCTGTTGGTCGAGCTCAACACCCCCGGCGGCGAGGTCGTGCCGAGCGACGACATCCGGCGGGCGGCCGCCGCGTTCGACGGGCCGACCGTCGGGTACACGACGGACCTGTGCGCCTCCGGCGGCTACTGGATCGCTAGCGGCTGTGACGAGCTGTGGGCGCGCAACGGGAGTCTCGTCGGATCCATCGGCGTGATCGGCTCGCGGCCGAACGCCGCGGGGCTCGCCGACAAGCTGGGGATCTCCTACGAGCAGTTCACCGCCGGCGAGTACAAGGACGCCGGCGTCCCCCTCCGCGAGATCGAAGAGGAGGAGCGCGAGTACCTCCAGTCGCTGATCGACGGCTACTACGAGCAGTTCGTGGAGACCGTCAGCGAGGGGCGCGAGATGGACTCCGAGACGATCCGCGACACCGAAGCACGCGTCTACCTCGGTCCGGACGCGGTCGAGCTGGGCCTCGTCGACGAGCTCGGCACGCAGGATGACGTCGAAGAGGCGCTGGGGGAGCGGATAGACGCGGACGTCGAGCTCCGCGAGTTCACCCCCGAGCGCGGACTCGCCGAGCGGCTGGGGATCGGCGCGGAACGCGTCGCGTACGCCGCCGGCAACGGGGCCGCCAGCGTGTTCTCGGGCGACGGCCGCGACGTCGAGGTCGAGCTGCGTTAGGACGGCCCGACGAGCAGCACGCCATCGTGGGGTGTCCCACCGTCGTCGACGTCGATCGGCCGGTCGAACGCCCGCGCGACCGCGACCGCGCTCGCGACGTGATCGGTGACGGAGGGGACCCGAACCGTGCCGCCGACGAGGGCGAGCCACGGGACCAGTTGGTCGGCGAGGCGGGCGTCGACGACACCCGGGCTCCGCCCCCATCGTTCGAGCCCGCTAACGGCTCGGTTCGCGATCGTTTCGGCGGGGACCCCTTGCTCGCCGAGCGCCGAGAACCCGGCGACCGGCACAGCGGAGCCGTCGGCAGTCGTGTCGTCGTCCCCGCGATCCACACGGTCCTCGATCCCGCGAGCGACCCGGAGCGTGACGACCGCACCGGTCGAGTCGGTGTCAGCATATCGGGCGGCCCGGCTACCGACGGGGACGCCGCACTCGTCGAGCCGGGTCGCCGCCTCGCGGGCCATCCGATCGGCGACGTTGGCGTCAAGGAGGTCGGCGGAGGCGACGGCGGCGACGTCGACTCGTTCGACGGTCCCCCGATTGGGGGCGTTCGCGAGCGCGAGCCCGAGTCGCCGGGGAGTCGACGGTCCAAGCGTCAGGTCGAGCCGCCCGCCGCCGGCCGGGTAGAACCCCCGTCGGGGCGTGTCGACCGCGGCCGCGAGTCCGTGCGCGCGGAGGACCGGAAGCGTCACCCCGGCGAGGTAGTCCGCCGGCGGGGACCATGCGACATCCGTGCCGCCGTCTATCCGGAGGCGGACGGTGCCGTCGGCGACGAGCGCCGCCGGCAGCACCGTCGTGGCGACGAGCGTCGCGCTCCCGGCGGTCCCGACGTCGACGTCGTGGGTGCCGCCGGTGACGGGTCCCGGCTCGAAGACGACCGTGTCGGCTCCCGTGTCGACGGCGGCGTTCCCGTCGTCGATCGCCTCAAGCCCGCGCTCGTCGGTGCTCGCACGACCGTCGGCGACCGCGCACGCCGCGTCCACGCAGGCGACGTGTTGCGGTTTGAGCCCGGGGTTCGGTCGGTCACCGCGCACGTCGTCGACTTGCACCGGCCGGCCCGTGGCGATCGCGAACCCGAGGGCGGTCCGGAGCACCCCGCCGCCGCCGTCGCTGCCGTCGATCCGTATCACGTCCGGCCGTCGGACCGGCGGCGGGTTGTACCTGTCGACGGCGGCGTCGATCACGCCGGTGCCGGTATCGCCCGGGGGAACGGGGAGGGTTTTTGTTCCGCGGGGGTGTGAGTGGAGGCGTGACGACGCTGGTGATCTGCGTGGACCGTTCCGGGGCGATCGGGCGGGCCACGAACGTCCCGATGCCCGTCGCCGGCTGGGAGGCCGTCAGGTCCCTGGTCACCGACGCGGGGCTCGCGGACCCCGAGGACGCCAGCGTCAACTGCCTGCTCGAAGCGCTCCGTGTCGCCCGCGACCTCCGCGACGAGCGGGAGGACGCGGTCGTCGCCGTCGTCTCCGCCGAGAGCGACACGGCCGTCGGCTCCGACCGCTCGATCGCCGCCCAGCTCGACGACCTCGTCGACCGATACGACCCGAGCGCGGCGATCGTCGTCGTCGACTCCGCCGAGGACGAACGCGTCCTCCCGATAGTCGAGTCGCGGATGCCCGTCGACGGCGTCGATCGCGTCGTCGTCCGGCAGGCGCACGACCTCGAATCCACCTACTACCTGCTGAAACAGTTCCTCGCCGACGAGCAGCTCCGCTCGACCGTGCTCGTCCCGCTCGGCGTCGCGCTGTTGCTGTTGCCCGTGCTGTTCGTCCAGTTCTCGCCGGCGGTCGCGCTCGCGACGGTCGCGGGGCTGTTCGGCGCGGCGCTCCTTTATAAGGGGTTGGGCGTGGACCGCGCCGTCGCGGGGATGCCCGAACGGGTCCGGGAGGCGCTGTATGCCGGCCAAGTGTCGATCGTCACGTACGTCGTCGCCGGCGGCCTCTCGCTCGTCGGGGGGTTTTTCGGCGTGCTGGCGGCCTCCGAGCTGGAGGGTGCGACCGTTGCCGTCGAAGTCATGGAGTTCACGTACGCGGCCGTCCCGTGGCTCGTCGTCGCCGGCGTCACCGCCGCGGTCGGGCGGCTCCTCGACGAGCTGATCCGGGACGAGGGGATCCGGACGCCGTACCTCAACCTCCCGTTCGTCATCGTCGCCGTGGGGCTCGTCGTCCGGGGGTTCGCGGGCTACTTCCTCGCACAGGAGTCGATGATCGACCCGCTGCGCGTCGCCGGGGTCGCGATCTCTCCGGTCCAGCGGCTCGCCGCGTTCATCCTCGTCGGCGTGGTCGTCTCGCTGGTCGGCGTGAAGCTCGCGAGCGACGTGGGCACGGAGACGTTGGAGGAGGTCATCGACGCCGAGAGCGATCCGGACGGGGAGTGACCGTTCCCGCCGCCACACCCGACGGCTTTTCGACGGTGGAGGCCGCGTAGCCGACCATGCAGGTTTACGGGCTCATCGGCAACCCGGTGGAACACTCGTTGTCGCCGCCGCTCCACGAGGCCGGCTACGAGGCGCTCGGGATCGACGCGCGCTACGTCACGTTCGAACCCGGTATCGACGACGCCGCCGCCGCGGTCCGGGGCGCGACGACGCTCGGCGTGGCGGGGCTCAACGTCACCGTCCCGTTCAAACGCGACGTCCTCGACGCGGTCGACCCCGACCCCCTCGCCGAGCGGATCGGCGCGGTGAACACGGTCGACTTCGGGCCGGTTCGGGCGGGGGACGCCGACCAGCCCCGGGGGTACAACACCGACGCCGCGGGCGTTCGACGCGCGTTCGAACACCACGACGTCGCGCTCGACGGGACGGACGCGGTCGTGGTCGGCGCGGGCGGCGCGGGGCGGGCGGCGGCGTTCGCGCTCGCGGACGCCGGCGCGAGCGTTCACGTCGCCAACCGGACGACGGAGCGGGCGGTGGACCTCGCGGGCGACGTGCCGAACGCGGCCGGCGGCGGACTCGACGACCTCGCGACCCGGGTGGCCGACGCCAACGTGCTCGTCAACGCGACGACGGTCGGGATGGAGGAGGACGCCACGCCCGTGCCGACCGAGGCGCTTCACGCGAATCTGGCCGTACTCGACGCGGTGTACACGCCGATCGAGACCCGACTGCTCGCCGACGCCGCGGCCGCGGGCGCGACGACCGTCGACGGGGCGTGGATGCTGCTGTTCCAGGGCGTCGAGGCGTTCGAGCGCTGGACCGGGCGGGACGCGCCGGTCGAGGCGATGAACCGGGCGCTCCGCGATCACTTATAACGTCTCTCGACCTGTCGCGTAGCCGCGTATCACATATCCCGACCGGCCGCGACGATGCTTATAAGCCGAACGGGTTCGCCAGCAGCCCCGCAGTGAGGATCAGCGCGACGGAGAGGCCGGCGGCCGCGTAGAAGAACGGTTTCGCGTCGGCGGCCGCGCCGGCGATGTCGCCGTCGAGTCCGGCGACCGCCTTCGAGCCAGCGACCTCGACGAGCCCGGTGATGAGGAACCAGAGGGCGATCATCGTCAGGACGAGGTGGCCGGCACCGGTGCCGGTGAGCGTGTCGGCCGTGTACAGCTGCCCGGCCATGTGTCCGCCGGTGGCGACGAAGACGAGCGCACCGATCCGGGTTATCCATCGGAGTCGGCCGACGACCGTCGAGAGGAGTTTTCCCCCGACGTCGCCGCGGGTCGCCGGCGGGACGACAGCGAGTGAGACGAACAGCACGCTCCCCGTCCAGAGGATCGCGAAGCCGACGTGCAGCGACCACATGACCGCGTGGATCAGCGTCATGCGATCCGTTGCGAGCGGCGTTACTTATATATGAGTGAAGGAGGCCTTCCGGAGTCGATCGAGGGACGAGCGGCGGGGGGACGCAGCCGAGCAGCTCGTCTACCGGTGGAACGCCGCCTCACACGTTCGCGCGGGACCGGTAGGCCCGTCGCCGGTGTTTAAATATCCCGCGCGTGTATTCCCCGGCAATGGCACTATTACAGAAGATCAAGGCGAAGCTCGGCTTCGGGAGCAACTCGACGGACCACGACGGCGGGGAGACGACGGTGACCGTCGAGAAGGACGCGGACGGCGAAGACGACTCGTCGACCGTGGACGACGGGACGACCGCCGAGACGGCGGAGTCCGCCGATCACGCGGAGTCCGCCGATGCCGTGGGAGTCGATACCGAGCCCGAACCGGTCGACGACGGCGAGTCGGGCGAGACCGACGACGTGGACACCACGGACGCCGAACCCGCCGACGACACCCCCGCTAATGCCGCCGATCCCGACGGCGACGCGGACGCGACCGACGCGGACGCGACCGACGCGAAAGCGGCTGACGCGGACGCGACCGACACGGACGAGCCCGCCGTCGAATCCGACGGCGACCCGGTCGAGGGGATCAAGGGGATCGGACCGGCGTACAGCGAGCGGCTGTCCGAGATGGGGATCCACTCCGTCGCGGACCTCGCGGCGGCCGACCCGGCCGACGTCGCCGAGGGGGCGAAGGTGGGCGAGAAGCGTGCGGCGACGTGGATCCAGCGGGCCGAGGAGTTCTGAATCGGACGCGGTCGGCCCCGGCGAGGCGCTCGAACGACCGCAACCGTTTCACCGGTGCCGGCGAACCCTGATCCATGCACGGTTCCGTTCACACCGACCGGGCGCGGTTCCGCGAGGTCGCCGCGACCGCCCCCGCCGGGGCTCGCGTCCCCGTCGAGCTCCGGGTCGCCGTCGACGACCCGTTCGACGCGTTCAGGCGCGCTCGCGACGGCCCGGGCGGCTTCTTCTACGAGACGACCGGCGGCCAGTCCGGCTGGGGATACTTCGGCGTCGACCCGGCCGAGCGGCTGACGGTCGGCGCTGAGGCGAGCGTTCGATCGACCGGATCGGACGGTTCGGACGCCGGGGAGACGAGCCCGACCGGGGACTACCGCCGCCCGACGCCGACGCTCGCCGCCCTCGAAGGCGTCATCGACGGGGAGACGCTCGTCCGCGGCGATTGTACAGTACCGTACCCGTGTGGCGTCTTCGGTTGGCTCTCCTACGACGTCGCCCGCGAGCTGGAGTCGTTCCCGCCCGCGCCACCCGGCGGGCCGGGCGCGGTCGACGACCGCGGGCTCCCGCGGCTGCAGGCCGCGCTGTTCGACCGGGTAGCGGCGTGGGAGTGTCCGGTCGACGGGGACGATGGGCGGGATGGGAGCGACGACGCGGGAGTCGACCTCCGAGTGACCGCCTGCCCTCTGATACCCGCGGATCGGTCCCCTGAGGGGCTCGACGACGCCTTCGATTCGGGGGTCGCCCGCGCCCGGGAGCTGATCGAGCGGATCCGGGCCGGCGATCCGGCCGTCGGTCCGCCGCCGACGGGGGCAACCGGGAGCCGGGACGCGGGCTCGGGCCCCGAGTCCTCGGCGACCTTCGAGAGCGACACCGGACAGGAGACGTACGCGGACGCGGTCCGGCGCGTCAAGGCGTACGTCCGGGACGGTGACACGTTCCAGGCGAACGTCTCGCAGCGGCTCCGCGCGCCCGCGACCGTCCATCCGGTGGCAGCGTACGACGCGCTCCGGCGGGTGAACCCAGCGCCCTACTCCGGGCTGCTGGAGTTCGAGCGCGACGGGTTGGGGGCCGACCTCGTAAGCGCGAGCCCGGAGCTTCTCTTAGAGCGCGTGCCTAGCGAGGATCCGGAGCGTGGCGCGCGGCTCCTCACCGAACCCATCGCGGGCACCCGGCCGCGGGGCGAGGACGCCGACGCGGACGCCGTGTTGGAGGCCGAGCTGACCGGCGACGCGAAGGAGCGCGCCGAACACGCGATGCTCGTCGACCTCGAGCGCAACGACCTCGGGAAGGTGTCCCGGTTCGGCACGGTCGACGTCGCGGAGTATCGCCGGGTGGACCGGTACTCGGAGGTGATGCACCTCGTGAGCCTGATCGAGGGCGAGGCCCGCCGGGACGTGGGGCTCGCCGACGCGCTCGCCGCCTGTTTCCCCGGCGGGACGATCACCGGCGCGCCGAAGCCGCGGACGATGGAGATCATCGACGAGCTGGAGGAGACCCGCCGAGGGCCCTACACCGGGTCGATGTTCGCGGCGGGGTTCGACGGCCGACTGACCGCCAACATCGTCATTCGAACGCTGGTCCGAACCGGCGAGCGGTACGACTTGCGCGTCGGCGCGGGGATCGTCCACGACTCCGAGCCCGACGCGGAGTACGCGGAGACGCTCGCGAAGGGCCGGGCGCTCGTGACGGCCATCGACGAGGCGCTCTCGGAGGCGGCCCTCGATATCACCGACGAGGGTGCGACGGAGGGTGAGACGTGATGAGTGAAACGGACGCGGACGGCGCGACGAACCGAACGCACGCGGACGGCGCGACGAACCGAACGCACGCGGACGGCGCGACGAACCGAACGCACGCGGACGGCGCGACGAACCGAACGCACGCGGACGACGTGGGCGGCTGGCGCGCCGGCGTCGGCGATGCGGACGCCCGGGTGCTCGTGATCGACAACTACGATTCGTTCGCGTACAACCTCGTCCAGTACGTCGGCGAAGTCGCGGGCGCGGTCGCGGTCCGGCGGAACGACGCGATCGACCTCGCGGCGATCCGGCGACTCGACCCCGACGGCGTCGTCGTCTCGCCGGGGCCGGGGACCCCGCAGTCCGCGGGGGTGTCGATCGACGCCTTCGAACTCGACCGCCCCGTCTTCGGTGTCTGTCTCGGCCACCAGGCGCTGTGTGCCAGCCGGGGAAGTCGCGTGGGGCACGCCCCGGAGGTCGTCCACGGGAAGCCCTCGACGATCAGCCACGACGGGAGGGGGGTCTTCGCGGGGCTTCCGGACCGGCTCAGGGTCGGACGGTACCACTCCCTGTGCGTCGAGCGCGACGACCTCCCCGCGGAGCTGGTCGAGACCGCCCGAACCGAGGACGAACGCGAGGTGGTGATGGGCGTGCGCCATCGCGAGAAGCCGCACGTCGGCGTGCAGTTCCACCCCGAGAGCATCCTCACGCCGGAGGGGAAACGGATGGTGCGGAACTTCGTCGACCTGTGTGAGACCCATGAGTGACTCGGGAGAGTCCCCGGAACCCACCGACCTGCGCTACCATGTCGACGGGGAGCTCGTCCCCGCCGCCGCGGCGACCGTCCACGTCGAGGACCGCGGGTTCGCCTACGGCGACGCCGCGTTCGAGACGCTTCGAGCCTACGGCGGCGAGGTGTTCCGGTGGGACGCACACGCCGACCGGCTCGCCGACACCTGCGAGACGCTCGCGCTGGACCACGGGCTGTCGGACGCGGATCTGAAGGGCCGGATCGACGAGACGCTCGCCGCCAACGACCTCACGGACGCGTACGTCAAGTGCTCGATCACCCGCGGCCGCCAGCCGGGAACGCTCGATCCCCAGCCCGAGATCGACCCGACCGTCGTCGTGATCGCCACCCCCCTCCCGCGCGGCGGCGTCGACTCGTCTCCCGCTCACGACGGTCCCGCAACCCTGCAGACGACGAAGACCCGGAAGATCCCTGACCGCGCGATCCCGGCGGCCGCGAAGACCCACAACTACCTCAACGGGATCCTCGCCAGGCTCGAGCTCCGGGTGACGGGCGCGGACGAAGCGCTGATCCTCGACCCCGACGGCCACGTCGCCGAGGGGGCGACCGCGAACGTCTTTTTCGCCGACGGCAGCGCGCTCAAGACGCCGTCGCTCGACGGCCCCGTGCTCCCCGGGATCACCCGCGAGACCGTCATCGAGACCGCCGAAGACGAGGGGATCCCGGTCGAGGAGGGGACGTACACACCGAGCGACGTGCGCGAGGCCGACGAGGTGTTCCTCACGAACTCCACGTGGGAGGTACGGCCCGTCACACGGGTCGACGGGCTGGCCGTCGACGCCGACGGTGAGGGGGTCGCCGGCCCGCTGACGACGCTGCTCGCGCGACTGTTCGACCGGCGTGTGGAGGAGCGCTACTACGACGGCGAGCGGCTGTGAGCGTCGGACGGGCTCGCTGCCGGCATCGGAGCCGTACCGGACGGGCCGGCCGCAGCGTTATCCCTCCAGAGACCCTACGTGACGGATGGCAGACGACAAGCGCGGACGCGAGAAGCAGGCCGCGGACGAGGACCGACGCCAGCGCGAGCGCGAGCTCGCCACCGAGCTGGAGCGCGGCGATGAGCTCGAACCGGCGGTCGACCCCGCGGCGCTCGCCGAGTTGGAGGCGTCGCTCGAGTCCCTAACGTTCCCGGCGACGGGTCGCGAGCTCGTCGCCGCGGTCGGGGAGCACGATATCGGCGCGGGCGGCGACCGCTACGTCCTCGCGGAGCTCCTGCCCGACGCGGACATGGAGAGCTTCGACGCGCCCGCCGTCGTCAGCGAACGGATCCGACACCCCGCGGTCGCGACGGCGATGAAGCGGGTCGTGGAGGCGGCGGCGACGCTCCCGGACGAGGAGTTCGGCCGCTCACAACACGAGGCGTTCGAGCGGACCTTCAGAGCGCTGAGCGATGTCGATCTCGTCGACGACGAGGCGGGCGTTCACGCCATCGCGGACTGGGTCGTCGACCGGATCGACGAGCGAAAAACGGTCCCCGGCTCCCGGGACGTGCGCCGGCAGGCGGCGACGTACTGCCGGGAGAACGGGTACGAGATCCGCAACGACGAGTGGCTCGGGGTCTGAGAGCGGCCACCCCAAGCCGGTTCATATACCGCCCTCCATCGCCGAATTGGCCGGGAACGCGGAACGTTCAAACCCGCGGCAGGACACGAACCCGTATGGACGCGGACCGTCGGATCGCCGCCGTCGAGGAGGTCCCCGAGGACAGCACGCTGCTCGTGACGCTTCGACCCGTCGACGCCGGGAGCGTCGACGACAGTGAGGGCGACGTGGGCGAGTCCGAAGACGGGCGACCCGAAGCGGAGGCGATCCTCACCCGTGCAGCGGGCGAGGTCGCCGCGTTCCGCAACTACTGTCAACACTGGACCGACGTGCGTCTCGACCGGGACGACGGGGCGTTCGTCCGGAACGGCGAGGTGTTCTGTCAGAAACACGGCGCGACGTTCGAGGCCGACTCGGGGTACTGCAACTTCGGTCCGTGTGAGGGCGCGGTGTTGGAGGGCGTCGACGTGGCAGTCGAGGACGGAGCGGTGTACCTCGACGACGACGCCTACGAGTTCGTCCGTCTCGGGCCCGCCAGCCGCGAGGGTGACGGGAGCGGGTCCCGGATCGACTTCACGGGCAGTTAGAACCGCGTCCGCGACCCGCCACCGCCCTCGTCGCGGCCGAGCGCCTTCTTCAGGAAGCTCATCCAGCGCTTGCGGTCGGCCGCCTCCTGCCGTTTCGCCTCCGTCTCGGGGTCGGGTGCGTCCAATCCGTCCAGTGCGTCGAGCGCGCGGTCGATCCCGATGATCGACGCCGCCAGCTCCTCGCCGCGCTCGTAGCTCACCTCGTTCTCCTCGATGCGTTCGAGCCGCTCCAGCCGCTCGCGACGCAGGTTTCGCTTCGCCTGCTCGACGCGGTCGCGCTCGCCCGGCGGCACCGTGTCGCGCCGCTTGATCTCGAAGACGAACGACTGCAGCTCGATCGGCTCACCCTGGACCTCGATCTCGTCCGGGATCGCTGCGCCGACCGTCGCGGCTTCGCGGTTCACGCGTTCGAGGAGCCCTTTCCGTTCGTACTCCTTCACAAGCGAGAGGGAGGCAGCGATCGTACTTCGCTCCTTCGCTCACCCGGCCGGGCGACGCGCCGGTGTGCGATCGGGGCGACGCACCGATTGCCGACACGGGCGACGCGGCGATGGCCGACACCGGCGACGCACCGATACCCGGCCGCGCCGTCCGGGAGCCGGCCCGTCGATGGCCGCGAACCCCGATGTCGCGAACGAACGGGGTTAACCCGATCGGACCCCAAACGGGGGTATGGAGTCGCTCGAAGCCGAACTCGAACGCGCACGCGACCTGGACGTCGCTGCGCTCGCGGACGCCATCGAGGCGATCGGCTTCGAGTGTACCCGCTGTGGCGGCTGCTGTACGGGGTACGCCCCGGACGAACCCGGTGGCGCGCCGGCCGGCGAGGGGGTCGACGAGGCGGGTTCCGACGGCGCGGACGAGGGAGCAGACGAGGCGGGTTCCGACGGCGCGGACGAGGGCCCGAGCGGGGACCCAACCGGCTGTCACGACGAGGTGGAGCGCGAGCCGCACACCGCGACGGTGTTCCCCGACGAGGTCCGGGCGGTCGCCGACGCCGCGGAGGAGCGGTTCGACGAGGCGTACGACTGGCGCGACGTCGCCCGACCGATGCCGTACGGTCTCGTCGAGGGCGACGACGGCGAGCCCGCGGGCGAGACGTTCGAGTGGGCGCTCGCGACCGACGACTGCGGCGACTGTACCTTCTACGAGGAGACGGACGGGCAGGGGGCGTGTACCGTCCACGACGCCCGACCGCTGATCTGCCGGACGTATCCGTTCAGCGTCGCGCTCGGCGGAACGAGCCAGCCGATGGGCGAGGCGGTCGACGCCCAGGGGCTGGTACGGGCCCACGAGTGTGAGGGGCTCGGGCGCGACATCGACCGGGCGGACGCGGAGGCGCTGGCGGAAGCGTTGAAAGAGCGGGCGGTCCGGGAGCTGCGGGAGGCGATCGGGGTTCGGGACGGCTACGACCCGACCGCGTCGGCCCGCGCGGGCGGCGCGGTCGTGTTCGACTCTGAGGGGCCGAAGCGGGTGGACGGGACGCCGGTCGACGGGGGCGACTCCGACGGCGACTGACCGAGGTCCCGTCCGCTCGCGCGGAGGCGACCGGAGCCCTCGACCCCACCCTGCCAACAGTCGGAGCTGGGTCGGAACGGGCGGTACAACTATGGTGTGGGGCCCCGACGTTTCGGTGGAGTCTTAGCATGGAAATCTCCGAGAAGCTCCTTTGTCTGTTCAGTGCCGATATCCGCGAGGAGGACGACGAGTACGTGATCGAGGTGCCGCGCCGGGAGGTCGACACCGGGTCGCTCGAACCCGGGGAGACGTACCGGGTCGCGCTCATCGCGCGTGACGACTTCGAGAACGACGCCGACGTCGACGACCGTGGGGGCGGAAGCGCCCACGAGGACGGACCGCAGCCGCCGGTCGAGCCGGGCGAGATGCGGTACGTCGAGATCGAGGACCTCGGCAAGCAGGGCGACGGGATCGCCCGTGTCGAGCGAGGGTACGTGATCATCGTGCCCGACACGGAGGTCGGCGAGCGCGTGAAGATCGAAGTGACCGAAGTGAAATCGAACTTCGCGGTCGGCGAAGTGATCGACGACGACGTCTGAGCGTCCCGGACGCGACCCGCCGGACGCGACCCGCGGATCAGTCGGCGGCGCGGTCGCGGTCCGGGACCCGCGCGTCCCAGTAGGAGACGGAGGCGACGTAGTCGCCGGGGATCGTGTTTCCGATCAGCTCGTCGAGCGCGCGGAACGGGGTGGCGATGATCCCGGGGAGCTCGCGATAGAACCCGTACGGGAGGACGAAGTCGTGCTCCTCGCCGGCGAGCGTCAGGCCGGCTTCGCCGAGCATCGTGGCTACCTGCCGCTCGGAGTAGAGCCGCGAGCCCATCGGGAGCAGCCACGTGTACAGCACGCGGAGGCTCCGTCCGTTGAACGTGTCGAAGAACACCTGATCCCTGCTCACCCGACGGAGCTCCCGCATGAACTGCAGCGGCTCCTCCATCAGGTGGAAAAAGCGCATCGCGACGACGGAGTCGAAGTGGTCGTCCGGGAACGGGAGCCGCGAGGCGTCCCCGCGCATGAACTCGACGGTGTCGGAGAGCCCCGCGTCGGCCGCCTTCGCGCGTCCCTGTTCGAGCATCTCACGGGAGATGTCGAGGCCGATGATGTCGGCACCCTGGTCGGCGAGCATCGTCGTGAACCGACCGGTGCCGCAGGCGACCTCCAGCACGCGGTGTCCCTCGTCGATCGGTCCGAGCGCGGAGAGCACGGCCTCCTTCTCGCGCCGGTCGATGAGCGCACCGCCGCCCGTGAACCGGACGTCGTCGTACTCCTCGGCCACCTCGTCGGCCTGATACCAGTCCTGACCCTTCACGATACTGCCGATGAACACCGAACGACCAAAACCGTACTGGATGCGCGACGAGCGGACCCGGTCGCGGTCCAATAATAATCGAGGACCGTCGCGGCGCGACGGTCCCGCGGGCGGCCCGTCAGCCGCTCGTCGATATCTCCTCGGTGGGGATCCGGATCAGCACCCGAGGGCCGGACTCCTCGCCGTGGTGCGGGTACTCGTCGACATCGAAATACCGCCGTGCCAGCTCGTCGATGTGCGCTTTCGCGCCCTCCTCGGTGAGTTCGGCCTCGCCGCGGACGGAGACGTACCGGTACGGGTCGTCGGGGTCGACCACGCTCACGCCGACCTTCGGGTTCGCCCGCACGTTCCGCTCCTTGCGACGGCCGCGAGCCGTGTTCACGAGGACGTACTCCCGATCGTCGTGGTCTACCCACACCGGCGTGACGTGTGGGGTGCCGTCGGGTAACACCGTCGCGAAATGAGCGAACGATTCCTTCTCGAAGATATCGACGTGCGACTCCGGGATCACGTCGAACGGTTCGGGTCGCCGCGACAAAAATCCGCCCGATCGATCGGTATTGACGGCGATCCGACTACTGATATTAACACCTTATACACTTACGATAGGATTCCCCCATATGTAGCCAACCTTTACCAATAGGCAGTGACTCCTCCTGTCGTATGAGTACCAGTCCCGTGGGGACACCCGACCAGGACCGTCTGTCCGAAAGCGAATACCGCGACCGTCTGCGCGAGCTCCCGCCCAGCGCCAAGCTCGTCGCGAAAGTGTTGGAGAGCGACTCGCCGCTCTCACAGGGCGGTCTCGCCGAGGAGTCGCTGCTGCCCGACCGCACCGTACGCTACGCGCTCAACCGCTTGGAGGAGGAGGAGCTGGTCGATTCGCGGTACAGTTTCAAGGACGCCCGCAAGCAGGTGTACTACCTGACGGTCTGACCCCACGGACCACCCGTTTTCGACCGTTCCCGTCCCGTCCAACAGCCTGCTTTTTCCCGCCGTCACGTCACGGGGTCCTTTTTATATCCCCGGGGCGATCGTCACCCGTATGGACCTGTCGGTCGTCGTCCCGACGCTCAACGGCCGGGACCGGTTAGCCGCCTGCCTCGACTCGGTGGCGGCCGGCGCGCCCGACGCGGAGGTGATCGTCGTCAACGGTCCGTCCGCGGACGGCACCACCGGAATGGTTCGTGACCGGGACGACGTCGACGTGCTCGTCGAGATCTCCGACCGCACGGTCAACGTCGCGCGGAACGCCGGGATCGAGGTGGCGACCGGCGACGCCGTCGCGCTCGTGGACTACGACAACCGGATCGCCGACTCGTGGGTCGACGGAGTGCGACGCGGCCTAGCGGAGGCCGACGTGGTAACCGGACCGGCGACGCCGACCGGATCGAACGCGGACGCCGCGGGCAACGAGGCGGGCGACGAAGCGGGGGCCGACCCCGGGATGACGGCTGACGGCGACGAGAGTGGATCGGACGACGAACCCGAACACGGGCCGGAGCGTCGTCGGATCGCGGGCCAGGAGGTGACGTACTTCACGAGCGGTAACGTCGCCTTCCGTCGGGAGACGCTCAGGGACCTCGACGGGTTCGACGAGTACCTCCACATCGGCGGCGCGCGCGACGCGGCCCATCGGTTGGCGCGCATGGATCGCACGGTGGCGTGGGACGGCGCGGTCGCGGTCACGAAGGAGCCGCCGAGCCGGACCGCCGCCGACGGCGGTCACGCCGACCGCGACTGGGGGTGGAAGTACCGGGCGCTCGCGTACCGCCTACTGAAGAACTACGGCGTTCGTCCGACGGTCGTCGCGCGGACGGCCAAACACGCGCTGACCGACGCGTGGGCGACCGCTCGCGACGTAGTTCGCGGCGAGGCGACCCCGTCCGGCTGGGCCGCGAACGGCCGCGACGTGGTGTTCGGGATCGCTAGCGGGAGCTCGGACGGGTTGGTCGCACGGGCCCGCGACAGAAGCCCGGCGCGGAACCCGAACGGCCTCTCGAAGCGCGCCGACCGGGCGGTCGCGAAGTACGACTGGCGGCAGTGATCACCTACTCCAGTAGCCGGTCGACCGTCCTGACGAACCGGTCGACGACGCGGTCGGGAAGCGACGGCGAGACGGCGTCGAGGAGGTCGGCGGTGCGCGTCGGGTCCGCGAGCGAGACCCGCATCGGCTCGTCCGTGGACCGTTCGAGGACGCCGGCCTCCGCGAGGTTCGAGACGTGATACGCGACGGTGCTTCGCGCGAGATCGAGCTCCGTCGCGAGATCGACGGGACGGGTCGGGCCGTTCGCGTGCAGCCGCATCAGGATCGCGCGGGGCGTTTCTCGCCGAAGGTACGCGATCAGCCGTCGCTCCCAGGCGTCGTACCCCGGGGGGAAGTAGTGGGTCCGACCGCCGACGGACTCGGCGACCACCGTTCCGTCACGCGTCAGTCGTCGGAGGTGGTACTGGACCTGTCCGGTCGCCAGATCCAGCTCGCGACCGAGTCGGTTGAAGTGGACGCCGGGGGCGTCGTGGACGTGCCGGCGGATCCGCTCGCGCGTGGCGGCCATGCTCATCGATGAGTTCGCGTCGACGCGGTAAAACCCGTCGGGGATTCCGATCGCGTGGGGAGCGTTCATGTTCCCCGCGGCCCGAGTCACGGACGGTGACAGCAGTGTATTCCAGTATCGCGCCCGTCGTCGCAGCCGCGCTCGCCATTGCGGGGGGGTCCGGCTCGGTCCCGGGGTCCAGCTGGTGGACAGTCGAGGGGTCGACCCCGCTCCTGGCCGTGATCCTCGTCGCGGGGGTCGGCACCGGCGTCCTCTTCGCCGTCAGTCTCGTCGCGTACAGGAGACGCGGCGGGCGACGCTTCCTCCTCGTGAGCGTCGCCATCGGGGCGCTGTGGGCACGATCGATCGTCGGCGCGGGGACGGTCCTGGGATACGTCCCGATGCCGGCGCACCACTACCTCGAACACACGCTCGACTTCGTCATCGCCGGGCTCGTGCTGTACGCGGTGTACGCACACGCCCCCGGCGACGTGTCCGCGCCCGACGACGCCGACCGGTAACGCGTCGACCGCCGCCGCGCCTTTTAATTCCCGGGGTCGCCAACCCCTGACAACGAATGGGACTCACGAAGCGGATCATCCCCTGTATCGACGTCGACCTCGACGACGACGGCGACGCCGCCGTCTACACCGGGGTCAACTTCGAGAACCTGGAGTACACCGGCGACCCCGTCGAGCTGGCGAAGAAGTACAACGCCGCCGGGGCCGACGAGTTCGTCTTCCTCGACATCACCGCGAGCGCGGAGGGACGCGAGACGATGCTCGATGTCGTCAACGCGGTCGCGGACGAGTGTTTCATCCCGCTCACGGTCGGCGGCGGGATCCGGACCAAGGCGGACATCAAGGAGACGCTCCGGGCGGGCGCGGACAAGGTATCGATCACGACGGGAGCGCTCGAACGCCCCGCGCTCATCGAGGAGGGCGCGGCCGCGTTCGGCAGCCAGTGTATCGTCATCTCCGTCGACGCCCGTCGCCGTCACGACGACGAGGGCGAGCACTTCTACGAGGACGCCGACGGCGAGACGGTGTGGTTCGAGTGTACCAAGAAAGGCGGCCGCGAGGGCACCGGGATCGACGCCGTCTCGTGGGCGAAGGAGGCGGAGGAGCGCGGTGCGGGCGAGCTGTTCGTCAACTCCATCGATATGGACGGGACGAAGGACGGGTACGACATCCCCCTGATGAAAGCGATCTGTGACGCGGTCTCGACGCCCGTCATCGCCTCCTCCGGCTGCGGGAGCCCGGAGGACATGTACGAGGTGTTCACCGAGGCGAACGCCGACGCCGGCCTCGCCGCGTCCATCTTCCACTTCGGCGACTACTCCATCGAGGAGACGAAACAGTACCTCGACGACCGGGGCGTCCCGGTTCGGCTGTAGATCTCATTCGACACCGAGTAAATCGGTGGGGGTTTCGAGGACAGCGTCGCGTCGTGCGGGCGAAACCAACACCTATTATCCGATGGGGAATGAACTATCGTGTATGTCCACGTCCCCGACGCGTGTTCACGCGGAGCCGCCGGAGCTCGTCTGTCGCCGGAGTGAGGGGTCCGCGGACGACGAGGTAACCTTCTTCGAGCCCGACCGCGACCCGGACGAGCGGACGACGCGCTGGATCACGGTCCGGGCGGCGGACTGTGTCCCCAGCGACGAGTGGCGCTGAGCCGGTCACAGACTCGAGGGCGGCGGCAGCCGCCTAGTCGTCGGCGGCGACCCGGTCCGTCGGAATATCCGAACGCTCCAGCGACGCCACGGTCGCCAGCCGGATGGCGTGGGGCCAGCCGAGCGGCGTCGCGCTGTCGGGCGTCCCGTCGTCGAAGAACTGTTCGGGGAGGTAGCCGGTCGGCTCACACAGCGAACCGCCGGGCGAGACGTGGCCGAGGAGCTCGCGGGCGCGGTCGGCCATCGCCGTCGCCCGCGGGTCGTCGTGGGCGTCGAGCAGCGCCGCGAGCTCGGCGCAGGCGTTCGCCCCCCACGCGGTCGACACCGTCCATACCTTCTCACCGGGCTGTTCGCCGCGCCGCCAGCCGTCGCCCTCGTAGCGGATCAGGCCGGCGATCGCGTCGGTCTCGTGGGCGAGCCCGTCGACGACCGTCTCGACGTGGGAGACGAGCCGGTCGAGCCGCTCGGCGTCGACCGCGCCGTCGGGGTCGAGCCCGTCGTAAGTCCGGTGGGCGCTCGCGAGCGCCAGCGTCGCGGAGTCGAGCCGGTCGTCGATCGCGCCATCGGGCGTCTCCCGAAGCGCGTAACAGCCGCGTTCGGGGACCCACACGTCGTCGATCGCCTCGTACACTTCCGCAGCGCGCGAGCGGGCGTGGTCGGCGAGATCGGCTCGCCTCTCCGTCGCGCCGCCGTTCGACGCGTCGCCATCCAGCGTCTCGCCATCCATCGCGTCGCTGCCCGCCGGCGACGCCTCCACCCCCGCGCCGTGCCGTGCGAGCGCGGCGTACGCTTCGAGGAACGTCGCGGTGGTGTGTGTGAACCGACCCGCGGAGTCCTCCCACGCGTTCTGACAGACGACCGGCCGGCCGTCGTCCGCGAGCGTCGAGTCGAGGCTGTCGAGGGCGTCGGCGAGCGTCGTCTCCAGTCCCGGCACGTCGATACCCGCTCCCCGGGCGCGGGCGAGGTACGCGATGACGCTACCGGTCTGATCGGCCTGATAGTCCACGTCCGGCCCGTCCTCGATGCGAGCGTTCGCCCAGCCGGGGGCGAGCCCCCCGTTCCGCGGCCAGACGCGGTGGGGCCACGCGCCGTCCGCGCGTTGGGTCTCGACGTACATCCGCGCCGACCGCTCGTGCCAGTCGTCGAGCCCGAGCCCGAGCCGGTGGTCGGACTCTAAGAGGAACGTGGAGATCTCGGCGTCGTCGCGGAACCAGGTGTAGCCGTAGCCGCCGGAGTGCTCGTAGTACGGGTCGAAATCGGGACCCGCGATCCGGAGGCCGGTCTCCGCCGACAGCAACGATAACACGCGGAGGTCGGCGACGACGGACTGCCGCTCGGGCACCGAGTCGGGCACCTCCAGGGTCGTCTTCGCGGCCGCGACCGCCAGCGCCTCCGGCGTGTCGAGCTCGTCGAACAGCGACGCGAGCCGGTCACGTGCCGCCTGGCGGTCGGTCTCCGCGCGGTCGGTCAGGAGCGTTCCGACGGTCGTCTCGCCGTCCTCGAACGGGGCGTCGACGATCACCTCGCCGGAGAGTCGCTCCTCCTCGTAGCGGTCGCCGTCGCGGTCGCGCGGGAGGTCGGTGGGGGCGTCGTCGAGCAGCTCGGGGAACGTCGCCGGCAGCTGGCCGCGCAGCTCGGCGAACCCGGTCGCGCTCGCGAGGAAGTCGTGTTCGTCGGCGTGGTACGCCTCGATGGCGTCGTCGAACCGGAGCTGGCCGACCCGGTCGTCGCGGCCGTCGGGGGCGAACCGCGCGTACACGACGAGCGAGGCGTCGTCGGCGTCGAACGCCGCGTCTTCGGCGGGGTCGATCGTCGCGTGCGTGAGGTGCGCCTCGCCGAGGGCGACGTCGTGGCGACGAACGGTCGCCCGGTCCGTCTCGTGGACGGTCTCGACGACCGTCGTGTCGTCGACGTACCGCTGCTCGGCCGCCGCCTCGTCGAACCACGTCACGTCGCCGTCGACCGCCAGCCCGAACCGGGACCGGACGAGCCCGGTCCGACCGGTGAGCGGGTAGCCGAAGTCCCGGAGCCCCCCGCCGGGGTCGACGTGGACGAGCCGCCCGTCCCCGCCGGTGAACCGTCCCGTCACGGTCCGCCGCTCGCCCGGGAAGAGCCGGCCGTGGCCGGTGGTCCGTTTGTAGTCGTCCAGCGCGTCGCGTAGTTGCATTGGTCGACGGAACGATCCCTCGCAGTATCAATCTTTGGTGTAATCGTCGTTCGTCCTTCTCGAACGGAACGCTCAAGCGGGGTGACGGCGGCGTACGGACATGCACGAACCCGGCCCGCCGCGGACGACGAGCGTCGGCCGATCGGTCGAGCTCGCGCCGCGCGACCCGGACCCGGACGGGACGTACCGGTGGCGGCTCCTCGACGCCCCGGCCGAGAGCGACGCCGAACACGGCGAGGTCGGCGGTGCGACCGCGGATCCCGCCGTCCTCGTCCCGGGCGAAACGACCCGCGATGACGACCCGGTCGTCCACGTCCGTCCGGACGCACCCGGGGAGTACGTCTTCGCGCTCGACGCGCCCGACGGCATCCATCGCCAGCGCGTCCGCGTGTTCCCGGACGAGCGCCGCGAGACGACGATCCGCGTGTCCGCTGCCGACCTGCCGCTTCCGGACGCCGACGTCGACCGCGTGAGCGTGATGTGGCGACACAACGAGCGGCTGCTCGCCCGTGACCGCCCCGAGCGCGAGGGGGGCGAGTGGGTGTTCCGGAGCCGAGTCCCGCCCGGCCGCCACGAGGTGAGCTTCTTGGCGAACGACGACCGCGCGACCGGCCACCGGGTGACTCACGAGGTTCCCGGCCCGGGTCGCCCGCGAGTCTCGCTCGACGCGTCCGTCGAATCGGTCCCGAGCGGGTCGGACGAGTCGGGGAGTAGGGTCCCGGACGGGCCGGACGAGGCGGGAAAAGCGACCCTCGTCGTCGAGGCCGAAGTCGGCGTCCCTCCGGGATCGGGGACGGATCCCGCGACCGTCGACGTCGAGTTCCTCGTCGACGACCGGGACGCGGACCCGGAGACGGTCGCGCGGATCGAGGAGCGCGCGTCAGGCCATCGGCTGGTCGTTCCCCTCGACGAGCTTCCGGACCACGTGACGGGGGGTGCCGTCGACACCGAACCCGCGACCGACGCCGACGGCATTCGGATCCACGCGGTCCCCCACGCCGAGCGACACGGCGCGGCGGCGACGGTTCGAGTCGAGCGAGTCCGCGAACGGGACGCGGACGCCGCGACCAAGGCGAGGGCCGACGCCGCGGACGGGACGACAACAGGGGGCGGCGGCCTCACGGTCACCGACCCGCACGCCCGTCCCGCGTGGGCGGACGCCGCGACGATCTACGAGGTGTACGTCCGGTCGTTCGCGGGCGACACGCTGCCGACAACGTTCGCCGAGATCGAGCGCCGGATCCCGTACGTCGAGAGTCTCGGGGTCGACGTCCTCTGGTTGACGCCGGTGTTGGCCTCGCCGACCGAGCACGGCTACCACGTCACCGACTACACCGACACCGCCGCCGACCTCGGCTCGCGGGCCGCGTTCGAGTCGCTGGTCGCGGCGTGTCACGACGCCGGGATCCGCGTCGTCTTCGACCTCGTCATCAACCACACCTCGCGGGACCACCCCGCCTTTCAGCTACACGCCGCGGGCGTGCCGGCCTACCGCGACCACTACCGGCGGGCCGACGCCGCCTTCGACGTCACCGACATCGAGTGGGCGGCGCTCGATTCCGGCGACATGCCCGAGTACTACTTCAACTGGGGGCGGATCCCCAACCTGAACTTCGACTCACCGGCGGTCCGCTCCTGGCTGCTCGATATCGTCGACGACTGGGCGGGCGTCGTCGACGGGTTCCGCGCGGACGTCGCCTGGGGGATCCCTCACGGGTTCTGGAAGGAGGTGGCCGACCGCGTCCCCGAGGACCTGCTGTTGCTCGACGAGACGCTGCCGCACGACCCGTTCTACGGCGAGGGGGAGTTCCATCTCCACTACGACACCTCGCTGTACGGGGCGCTCCGGCGGATCGGCGCGGGGGACGCGCCCGCCAGCGCGGTCGCCGACGCGCTCGACCGGGGCGCGTGGCTCGGGTTCGACGACCCCGGCGCGCAGATGCGCTACGTCGAGAACCACGACGAGCCGCGGTACCTCGCCGAGTACGGCGAGGCGGCCGCCCGCGCGGCCGTGGCGGTGACGTTCACCCTTCCCGGGTCCCCGATGGTGTACGCGGGCGGGGAGCGAGGGAACGAGACGACCCGCGGCCCGTTCCGGTGGCACGACGGCGACAACGCGCTCACCGAGTTCCACCGAGCGCTCTCGCGGCTGCGCGACGCCCACCCACCCCTTCGGGCCGACGGTGTCGACTTCGGCGGGGAGGCCACCGCCGTCACGGTGACCGCGGGCGACCCCGACAGAGTGGTCGCCTACGAACGACACCCCGGAAACGACGGCGGTGACGCGCCGAGGGACGCCGACAGCGGCGTCCCGGCCGGCGACACGGACGGCCCGGAACGGCTCCTCGTCGTGGTCAACTTCGCCGACGACCCCGCGACGGTCACGGTCCCCGAGGGGGTCGAACGCGACCTGTTCGTGGCGGAGCGTGGCGAGGGAGACGACCGCGTGGACGGCACCGTCGTCGTCGACACCCTCGCGGTGCTCGTGTGAGTCGCCGGCGGACCCCTCGTGTCACCGTGTCGCTGCCGATGCCGCCGACGCCGGCCGGCACCGACCCTTATAAGTGACCGCCTCACCCTTCTCCGGGACATGGACGATCGGACGCTTTCGGACCTCCTCCGTCGGTTCGGGCTCTCCGACAAGGAGATCGACACGTACCTCACGCTGCTCGAACACGGCGAGGCGAAAGCCAGCACGGTCGCCGACGCCGCCGGCGTCTCGAAGCGCTACGTCTACAGCGTGAGCGAGTCGCTCGCGGACCGAGGGTTCGTCGAGGTCCACGACCACGTCGTGCCGACGACGATCCGCGCTAACCCGCCCGACGAGGTGATAGACCGGCTCCGCTCCGACGTGGACTCGATACGACCCGCCCTCGAAGAGCGGTTCTCCCGCGTCGAACGCGAGACCGAGCAGTTCGAGGTCGTCAAATCCCGCGTCACCGTCATCAAGCGGATCCGGTCGCTGGTCGACGACGCCGAGTCCGAGCTCACGCTTTCGATCCCTGCGAAACGCCTCCCGGAGATCCGCGATTCGCTCGTCGCGGCGGTTGAGCGCGGCGTCCTCGTGTTGCTCGTCGTCTCCGACGTCGATGAGCCGCCGGACGTGGACGGCGTCGCCAGCGTGGTTCGGACGTGGAGCGAGGCGATGCCGACGCTCCTCACCGTCGACTCCGACGTGGGCGTCATCGCGCCGCCGGAGCTATTGCGGCGGTCCGACTCCGACCGACAGGCGATCGTCTTCGCACAGGAGCAGCTCGCCCCCGTGATCGTCGGGTCCTTCCTCGGGAACTACTGGCCCGCGGCCGCCGAGGTCGCCACCGTCGAACCCGCCGCGCTGCCCGTGGAGTACGAGAACTTCAGACAGACCGTGTTTCAGGCGACAGTACACCTACGCAGCGGGACGACGCTCACCGCGACGGTCGCCGGAAGATCGACCGCGGACGAGACGGAGACCGAGGTCACCGGCCGCGTCGTCGGCGTCAAACAGGGGATGGTGGAGCCGACGAACAACGAGTTCCCGGTGCAACACTCGCTGGCGATCGAGACGGCGGACGGGACCGTCACCGTCGGCGGGAAAGGCGCGTTCGTCGAGGACATCGAGGCGGACCTCGTCCGGCTCGACGCGGAGTGACCGGCGGTCGATCCCCGTGACCGGCGGTCGATCCCCCGTGATCGGGCGGGCGACCGGCGCGACCCGCGTTACGCCTCAACCCGGCCTACTCCGCAGCCCGCTCGTCGCGGATCGCGCGGATCACGTCTTGGCGGGCGATGAGCCCCACCAGCGTCCCGTCGTCGTCGACGACCGGCAGTCGGTTGATGTCGGGGTCATCGCCGGAGAGCAGCGTCAGGATCTCGTCGATCCCCGTGTCGGGGCCGACGGTGGCCGCGTCGGCCGTCATCACGTCCGACACCGGCCGGTCCGCGTTGCGCACGAGGTCGACGCCGAGGTCGAGGTCCGCCCACGGCGGCTTCACCTGATACGTGAGCGTGTCGACGAACGGCGGGAGCCCGATCGGGATCCACAGCGTCTCCTCAGCCGGTTCGAACAGGTCCACGAGGTCGGACTCGGCGACGATCCCGACCACCCGGTCCGCCTCGTCGACGACCGGGAACCCCGAGAAGGAGTGTCGAGCGAACAGCCGAAACACGTCGGAGATCTCGTCGTCGGGGGAGACCGTCTTCACGTCGGTGATCATCAGGTCGCGTGCGTACATACGTCGCCCATCGCCGCCCCCGATGGTAGTCGTTGCGGCCCACTCGTCCTGACGCGAGCCGTTTCGGCCCACTCGTCCTGACGCGAGCCGTTGCGGCCCGCGCCCACCGGGCTCTGGCCGACACGATTTATATAGCTCAGGCCGAGGATCGACCGTGTCCGATCCCACCGCTCATCACGTCGGCGTCACCGTTTCCGATCTCGACCGCGCGGTCGACTTTTATACTAACGCGTTCGGGTTCGAGGTCGTTACCGAGTTCTCCGTCGGCGGCGAGGCGTTCGCGGCGGCCGTCGACGTCGACGGCGCGACCGCCGAGTTCGCTCACCTCGACGCCGGCGACACCGTTCTCGAACTCGTCGAGTACGACCCGGCAGGGCCGTCGACGGCGGCCCCCGAGTTGAACGGGACGGGAACCGTCCACGTCGGGCTCGCCGTCGACGACGTGGAAGCCTGTTATACTGACCTCGACGACGCCGTCGAGACGCTGAGCCCGCCCCGGACGACCGACACCGGGACCACCGTCCTGTTCTGCCGGGACCCCGACGGCAACCTGATCGAGCTGCTGGACGGCTGAGGCCGAACTGGAGAGGGAGAATACACCCAGGCTCGGTTGCTCCCCGCGCCGCCGCGTTCAGGCGTTCATCTGGCGACTCACGTGGAGCGCGACCGGGAGGCTCGCGGCGACCAGTCCGTACACGCCCCCGTTGACATCCTCCCCGCCCTAAAGGGCGAGGATTCCCGAGCGTTGGGATATTAGGGTTCGCAACCCACCTGTTCGCTCGGTGCGAAACGCCCCGAGGTTTGATTGAACAGATAGGCTACTGGCCGTGCCAAACGACCGTTACTCATATCCCCCGTTGGGGGATTCTGAGTTATCTTTCTGCGAATGTTCACCGCACCATTCACGTCTGCGTTCATCGTTGCACCCCACGATTCACAGACGTACAACCCACGCTCCACACGGCTCGCCTCACGCTTCCGACCACAACACGAACACGTCTTGCTCGTGTCCCGCTCGCTCTTTCGGTCAACGAGGATACCGTGTTCCTCAGCCTTGTATTCAAGCAACGTGGTGAAACGGTCGAACTCCCATCCGTGGAGTTTCTTATTCCCGCACTTACCCCAGTTCCGCGAGTCACCGTTCTCCTCTTCTCGAATCTTGCTCAAGTCGCCAACAGCCATGCGACCGACCGCGTGGTCAATGCACTGCTCAACGATGTGTTTGGCGAGGGCGTGCAGGAAGTGGTCTTTCCGACGCGAGAGTTTCTGTCGGGCGCGGAGCGCACGGCGTGACGGGCCGTTCTCGCCTTCGGTGTCGTACTCGTCGCGGGTGAAGTAGTGCTTGTCCTGTTTCAGTACGTTCCCCGGATACAACTCCGCATCACCGTCGTCGTAGGCGATAGCGAGGTAGTTCTTGATACCGAGATCGATTCCAGCCGTGTTGTCGCCGGGTGCGTCCTCGACGGGAATTTCGACCTTACAGACGAGGTGCAGTTCCCAGCGGTCGCCGTCCCACACTGCTCGCACTTGCTGGATGTTCTCCACGGTTACGTCCGGTCGTGTTTCGTACTCTGTGAGGATGAAGTCTGAGCGGTGGTTCTTCAGGTTGAAGCCCTTGCTCAGGCGGAGTTTGTTGTGCTTGGAGTCGTGTTTGATGCCGTTCTGCTTCCACGTCACGGTGGAACGCGGGTGTTTGTCGCCTCGCTTTCGGTATCCGGGTGGATTCGCGTCGGTGTCGCCATTCTTGCGCTTTTTGAACCAACCGTTGAACGACTCAGCGAGTTCTTCGAGAACGCGCTGACTTGACTGAGAATGTAGGTCACTGTATCGTTCGTGGTCTTTTAGTTCGCGCTTGAGGTCGGCTTCGGACGGAATCTCTCCCGTGTCATCCCATTCTTGCTGGGAGTGATAGCGGGCGACGTTCCACAGTTTGGATGCTGAGTACCCGCAATCACCGAGGTCGTCACTCACCTGTTGGTGGTTGACGATTTTCGCTCGATAGGTGCGGGTTGTCTCCAGCATCGTACTGTGTCCATAAGTACTTATAGAATATTTCTATTAAATACAGTGGTTGAGCGTAGAATATCCGGCAGTGCCATCGGCGGTGGGTTGTGTAGGAATTGTCGGCTGTATCCCCGCCCTTCAGGGCGGGGTTTTAGCCTTGTAACTTCGATAATCGGGTCGACGCCGAACGACGGGCCGAGGAGATAGCCGACGGCGAACCCGATCGGGTCGAGAACGAGCGCGAGGACGAGGACCTGTCGTTCGATAGGCAACGAGTCGAACCAGCGGCGGGGAGACGTCATGGGATGACCGCTGATCCGGACCGGGCGGTTATAACTGTGGACGGACGCGCCGAGTCGGAGTAGGTCCGTATAAACGCGGACGGACGCGCCCGGTCACACCGGCGCGAAGCGTCACTTCACCGTCGTTCCCGGACCGGCGTCCCCGTACGTGGTCAACAGGTCCGCCTCCTCGCCGGCGGCCAACACCATCCCGTTCGACTCGACGCCGAACAGCTCCGCCTTCTCCATGTTGGCGAGCACGATCACCTTCGTGTCCGGCAGATCCGCGACGTCGTGGAGCTGTTTGAGCCCCGCGACGATCGTCCGGGTTTCCGCGCCGAGGTCGACCCGGAGCCGCAGGAGGTCGTCAGCGCCCTCGATCCCCTCGGCGGACTCGATCCGTCCGACCCGAAGGTCGAGATGCTGAAACTCCTCGAAACTGATGCGGTCGTCGCTGAGCGGTTCGATGTCGTCAGGCACGGTGTCGTCGTTCATGTCGTCGTCAACGTCGGCAGTGACGTCGTCCGCATCGGCCGATCCCGTCTCGTCGTCTTCGTCGCTCGGTTCCTCTTCGTCGTCCTCCGCCGCGGCGACGCGCGATTCGAGCTTCTCGTTCAGCGCTTCGACGCGGTCGTCTTCGACCTTCTCGAACAGCTCGGTCGGCTCCGCGAGGTCCCCCGCGGGCTCCTCACGGGCGACGTCGACGGTGGCGTCGTGAACCGACCCGGCCTCGCCGAGTTGATCCCACAGCCGTTCGCATTTCTCCGGGGCGATCGGCTCGAACAGGACCGCGATCGCCTTCGCGATCGCGACGCAGTCGTGGATGACCTGTGCGGCCTCGTCGGGCTCCTCGTCGACGAGCTTCCACGGCTCGTTCCGCTGGATGTACTCGTTACCGAACCGTGCCAGGTCCGTGACCGCGTCGCCGAGCGCCCGGATCGAGTAGTCGTTGACGGCGGCCTCGACGTCCGCGACCGCCTCGTCGATCCGCGCCGCGACCTCCTCGCCCGTCGCGTCGGCGATCGGTGCGTCCTCGTAGTTGCGGTGGGCGAACAGCAGCGAGCGGTACAGGAAGTTGCCGACGGTTCCCACCAGCTCGGTGTTCACGCGGTCGCGGAACTTCTCCCACGAGAAGTCGACGTCCTGCTGGAACCCGCCGTTCGTCGCGAGGTAGTAGCGCAGCGGGTCCGGATGGAACCCCTCGTCGAGGTACTCGTCCGCCCAGACGGCGCGGTCGCGGCTGGTCGAGAACCCCTTGCCCCCGAGGGTGACGAAGCCGCTCGCCATCACCGCGCGGGGCTCCGTGTGCCCCGTCGCCGTCAACATCGCCGGCCAGAATATCGTGTGGTGCTGGATGATGTCGCGGCCGATCACGTGAACGATCTCCCCGCCGTCGGGGTGCTCCTCGGTCGTGCCGTCCGCACCGGCCTTCCAGGCAGCCTCCCAGTCGAAGGTCTCCGCACCGACGCGTTCCGTGTACTGTTTCGTCGACGAGATGTACTCGATCGGCGCGTCGACCCAGACGTACAAGACGAGGTCCGCTTCGGCGGTTTCACCGCCTTCGCGAGACGACTCCGTCGCCTCGCCATCGGGATAGTCGATCCCCCAGTCCAGATCGCGGGTGATACACCAGTCTTGGAGCCCCTGCTCGATCCACTCGCGGGGCTGGTTCCGGGCGTTCGAGGTCCCCTCCAGCCGGTCGAGAAAGTCGGAGAGGTACGCCGAGAACTCGGAGACCGCGAAGAACTTGTGGGTCCGCTCGCGGTACTCGGCGGGGTTGCCGGACACCGTCGACACCGGGTCCTCGACCTCGCCGGGTTCGAGGTGCCGCTGACACCCCTCGTCGCACTCGTCGCCGCGGGCGTGTTCGCCGCAGTACGGACAGGTGCCCTCGACGTAGCGGTCGGGGAGGTACTGATCGTCGACGGGGTCGTACGCGACCATGATCTCCTTCTCGTAGACGTGGCCCGCCGCCTCGAGGTCGCGGACGAGCTGCTGGGTCAGCTCCGTGTTCGTCTCGTCGTGCGTGTGACCGTAGTTATCGAACTCGACGTTGAACTTCGGGAACGTCTCGGCGTACTGCTCGTGCCAATCGAGCGCGAACGTCTCGGGCGAAACACCCGCCTGATCGGCGTTGACCGCGACGGGCGTCCCGTGCATATCGGAACCGGAGACGAACGCCGTCTCTTGGCCGAGTCGTTCGAGCGCGCGGCTGTACACGTCGCCGCCGACGTACGTGCGGAGGTGCCCGATGTGGAGATCGCCGTTGGCGTACGGCAGTCCACAGGTCACCACCGCCGGGTCGGCCGTGGGGAAGTCGTCGTGGCTCATGTAGTGTGTGTATGTCGTGTGTCGGTCGATCGGGCCTAAAGCCCGCTGGTTCGGATCCGGGCGTTCGGTGCCGGCCACGAACGGACCGGCGGGTAGCGGGAGGCGACGGGCTTCACCGAGCGTCGACGCCGATCGTGTTACCGACCGTCGCCGCCGCGGACGGGTCCACCCGACGCGAGAAGAGTCGCATACGCATACGGCGGTCGCCGCGTCCCGAGCGCGTCACGGTCGGACAACGGGGCGGGCAGTTATAATTCCTGTTCACTATCGTCGGTGTCCCGCGGCGATCCGTCCTCGGTCCCGCTCGTCGGGGTCGTTCCCGGACCGCCCCCGGGACCGCCGATCAGGTGCCGGATGGCGTCCTTGCTCGCCTCGAACCGTTCTTCGAGCTCCCCCTTGCGCTCGTCGAGCGCCGCGATCCGGTCGTCCAGTTCGGCGATCCGCTCGTCGAGCGCCGCCCGAGCCGAGGCGGCGTCGGTCTCGACTCGGAGGTCGCCGACCCGACGATAGACGGTGTCCGACCCCTCGGCGTCGTCGAGCGCCTCCCGGGCCGCCCGGGCGTCCGCCCGCCGCTCCTCGATCCGGTCCGTTCGTGTGACGACCGACTCGGCCTCCGCCTGCAGCGCCCGCATCTCCTGGTACTTCTCCTGGGCCGCCGGCGGCAGGTGGTCCTGCATAGACGCGGATCCACGCCCCGCACGCAAATAGCCTGCCCTGCCCTACCCCGCCTCGGCCCGCCGTCCGACCCCGTCTCACACGATATCCCGGACGATCCGGGCGGCCTCCGGCGCGCTCGGCGCGAGCACGTACACGATCGGCTCGATCCCGACCGCGCCGGTCTGATAAAGGACGAGCGCCTCGGTCCCGTCGGACGCGGCGAGGTCCGCGGCCGCGACCGCGTCCCGGACGGCCTCGCGAGTCGATCGCTCCGGATCGAACTCGATCGTCGGGAACGACGCTTCCAGCTGGTCGAGAAGCGCCGGATCGTATCGGAGGTTGACCGCGCCGCGGGCGGTCGAACCACCCTCACGGGCCGCGAGCAGCACGGTCGCGACGTGCTCGCTGACGCCGAACTCGGGCTCGCCGGGCACCATCGCCTGGCCCTTCACGTCGACGAGGCGACCCGGGACGGCGGCCACGTCGTCGACGGAGCTCGCGTCGGCGAGACACTCGGCGACGTTCGCGCCGACGTTCGGGATGAGCCCGGCGAACCCCGAGGCGTTCGTCAGTGTCCGGAGTCCACGCCGGACCGACGCGAGGACGCTCTCGCGCTCTCTGAGTCCGCTGTCGGGGTCGTGAACCGAGAACTCCACGTCAGCCGCGGACAGCGCCGGCATCGCCTCCTCGTGGAGGTCCGCGAGCAGGTCGCCCTCCTCCAGCTGGCGTATCAACACCTCGATCTCGACCACCGCCGCGACCGGGCTCATGTCGCCGGCGGCGAGCCCCTCACCGACGCGCTCGACCAGATCGCTCACACGCTGGTCGGCGACCACGCGCTCGTTGCGGGCGACCTCGCCGTGGGCGTACTTCGAGACCGCCGACTGGGAGATCCCGAGCGCGTCCGCGACCTCGTGTTGTGTGAACCCCCGGTCACGGAGGTCCTCGGCAAGCATCGAGCGCACGGTGGGGAGGAACTCCTCGACGACGACCTCCTCGATGAACCTCATTTGCGGTCACCCGTGAACTCCGGGTCGTCGCCGATACGCGACGCCTGCGGGCCGTCCTGATCCTGGTACTTCGACCCGCGCTCCGCGCCGTACGGCCTGTCGGCGGGTGACGTGAGCTCGGTGAAGGTGAGCTGTGAGACACGCATCCCCGGCGAGAGCGCGACGGGTGCCGTGCCGAGGTTCGACAGCTCCAGGGTGATCTGGCCGTGGTACCCCGGGTCGCACAGCCCCGCAGTGTTCGATAGGAACACCCCTCCTGTTCCGCCGAGGAAGTTCTCTATCGCGTCGTCGTTCGGCTGGACTTCGAGGTCGTACGTCGGTTCGACACGGTCCGTCTCCTCGACCGCGACGACTTCCTCGAATCGAACCTCCTCGCGAAGGATCTGGTCGAGACGCCGTGTGTCGGCCCCGTGTTCGTGATAGACGTCCCGGAACGTTCGGAGCGTCTCTCGTTTGACGGTCTCGTACTCCTCGTTCTCGACGTTGGAGACGCTCGATTTCGACGAGTATCCCATCGCGTCCGCGGCCTCGCTCATTGTCAACTCTGCCGCATTTCGCAGTTTCCGAAGCAGCGCGCTCGGAACGGGAACGTACTGACCCCGTTTGTAGGGGGCCGTCGCGGTGTCTACGGCGTGTTCAGTTCCGCTCGTCGTGACATCGCTCGTCGGGATGTACGTCTCGTGCTCTCTGGAGTAGGTCGAACTGTGCAGGCCGAGCCGAGCGGCCAGATACATCGCACCGTCGGCGAGTGAACCGTTCGCCGTGTATAGCGTATCCCGCGACTCTCGACGGCAGCCATCGCCGTCGAGGAGTCCCTCGTGGAGCTCACGGAGGACCTCGGTCGGCCAGTTCCACGCTCGATCTGGGATGTCCTTTTCGCTCCCCGACCCGGCGAGTTCACGGATGATCTTCGACCACAGCGCGGAACACACGGTGAGTCGTTCGACCCCGTTGTCACCCTCCCGTCGATGAACGCTCGCGTCGTGCGTCTCGAACCACGCGTGAACTCGATCGAGATACGCCGTGTTTTTGTTACCGAACTGGACTTGTTTCCGGCGGGCCGAACCTTCCGCGATATAGAACCCGAGGACCCAACCGAACTCCGAGGTTATATCGAGGGTACGAGACAGTCTGTACGAACTCTGCTTGAACGCCACGTCCGCCTCCGCCGGGGCCCTCGCGCTGGAGACACACGAGAGCGGTGCCGCGTTTCGCGAATCGTAGTGACGACGTGATGGATCCGGCACGTCGGCTGTCCACTCGACGTCCGGCATCCCGTCGGACGCGTACGCGATGATCTCCTTGTCACCCTCCAACAGCGTAAGCAGGTCGAGGGTCGATTCTTCCGACGGGGACGCGGGAAGGGTTCCGGGAACCATCACGTGGGACCCCTCCGCGTTCTCGCTGGCTACTCGCGTCACGCCGCCGTCCGCATCGAGTGTGAACAGGTTGTGGTCTCTCGTCACCAGCACCTCTCGACCGGACGCGAGCGTGACACGGTAGATCCGTTTAGTCGGGTTCGTGATGTGATCCGTAACCCGGTGTGTGCTCACTTTCAACGTTTTCGGGTCGAACGCGACCGCTCGTGCCGGTCGTTCGTTCTCGACGATATCGCCGATCTCGTAGAACCCGAACCCCTCCTCGGGCGTCCACAGAAAAACTGTCTCGTCGGAGGGCAACGACGCGTGTACCACGATCGCAAGCCGCCCGAGCGACGAGCGTCCCTCGACGTGGGCGACGAGGTCGTCGGGGATCTCGACGCGCTCCGTCGTCGTGCCGAGCACGAAGTCGCCGGGGTGGAGAATGAACTCGTCGCCCGCCGCCACCGTCGTCTCCGTGACGTACTCGCCCACCTCGTCGGCCTCGGTCGGGTGGATACAGGGGATGTTCGTCCGCTGGAACTCCAGGAACCGCTCGCCGAGGCGGAGGTCGACGCTCGCCGGCTGGACCTGCTGGTCGACGTCCGCGAGCGGTTCGATGACGAGATCCCCGGCCGCGAGGCGGTCGAGGATGTCGGCGTCCGACAGGATCATGCACGGACAGGGGGCGGCCGCCACCTAAAGGGTCCCGGAACAGCACCGGCGAACCGACAGCGACGGGGCCGCACTCCCACCGAGAGAACAGAGATATACCCGCGGCGGGGATCGAGCTCGTATGAAACAGGCGATCGTCGCCCGCCGCGACCTCGGGATGGGCGAGGGGAAGCTGGCCGCACAGGTGGCACACGCGTCGCTGTCGGCGTACGAGGACACCGGCCGCCGGGCGCGCAAGAAGTGGAAGGGGGCGGGACAGAAGAAGATCGTCCTCGGCGCGGACTCCGAGAGCGAGCTGTTCGCGCTCGCCGACAAGGCGGAGACGGAGGGCGTCCCGTACGCCGTGATCCGCGACGCCGGTCACACCGAGCTGGAGCCGGGGACGGTCACCGCGCTCGCGGTCGGTCCGGCCCGTGAGGAGACTATCGACCGGATCACCGGCGAGCTCCCCCTATACTGAATGTCCGACGACCCGCCACATCGGGCTGCCCACCCGGTCGAGCGCGCGGTCGGCATCGACCACTACGTGAGCGACGCCGACGGGATCGGCGGGCGCCTCCGCGAGCGGCCGGCGGACTTTCGCGTCACCGAGCTGGAGGCGTTCGACCCGGAGCCGCTCGGGGCCGACCGCGGGGCGTACCCCGAGCTCGTGGTCAGGGTCACGCTCCGGAACTGGGACACGAACGACTTCGCGAAACGGGTCTCCGACGCGTTGGGTATCAGTCGCGAGCGCGTCTCGTGGGCCGGGACGAAGGACAAACGGGCCGTGACGACCCAGCTGTTTACCCTCCGGAACGTCGACCCGGACGAGCTCCCCGAGATACGCGGTGTCGAGATCGAGCCGCTGGGACGGGCTGGACGCGGGCTTTCCTTCGGCGACCTCGCCGGCAACGCCTTCGAGATCCGCGTCGCCGACGCGGTCCCGGACGCCCCCGAACGTGCCGCACGCGTCACCCGTGACCTCGTCGAGTTCGCCGGCGGAGACGTCGACGCGGGCGGCCTCGAGCTGGGTTCGCTCGCCGGGAGCGACGGCGCGATCACCGACGCGACCGTCGGCGTCCCGAACTACTTCGGACAGCAGCGGTTCGGGAGCGTCCGGCCGGTCACCCACCGCGTCGGGCTGGCGGTCGTCCGCGGCGACGTTCGGGAGGCCGTCCGACTGTACGCGGGCAACCCCTCGGCGGCCGAGCCGACCGACACGCAGTCCGGCCGCGATCGAGTCGACGCGGCGTTCGGCGTGACCGCGACCGGGGAGCCGGTCGCCGACGGGACGGGTGACGGTGACTGGGCGGCCTGTCTCGACGCGCTCCCCCGAAAGCTGCGGTTCGAACGGTCGATGGTCTCGCGGCTCGCCGAAGCGGGAGTGGACCCCGCCGCTCCGCCCGAGGACGAGGCGTGGCGGACGGCGCTGGAGGCGGTGCCCTCGAACCTCCAGCGGCTGTTCGTCAACGCCGCACAGTCCGTGCTGTTCAACCGGATCCTGAGCGAGCGGCTCCGGCGTGGCCTGCCCTTCGACCGGCCCGTCGCCGGCGACGTCGCGTGTTTCGCCGACCGCGACGCGCCGGACGGGCTGTACGCGCCGGACGTCGACCGGCTCCAGCGGGTGTCGGCCGACCGGGTGTCGATCGTGGCGCGTCATTGCGCGCGCGGACGAGCGTTCGTCACCGCCCCGCTGGTCGGCACCGACACCGAGCTCGCCGCGGGGGAGCCGGGCGAGATCGAACGTTCGGTCCTCGACGAGGCGGGGATCGACCCCACAGACTTCGACCTCCCGGGCGAGTTCGACTCGAGCGGGACCAGGCGGGCGGTGCTGTTGCGGACCGACCTCGATATCCGCGTCGACGACGGCGACCCCCGATTCGCGTTCGCGCTCCCCAGCGGGTCGTACGCGACCGTCCTGCTTCGAGAGTTCACGAAGACGGACCCGCTCGCGGAGTGAGCGAGGAAGCAAATAGATCCACAAAACTGGATCATCAGGTCTCGAACGAGCACGAAACCGTCACGACCCTGCGTGATTTCGAGGTGTTTTTGTGCGGGTGTCGCGAATCGCGGGCATGACACGGATCGTCGTTCTCGACCTCCACGGTCAGTTCACGCACCTCGAGCGGCGCGCGCTCCGCGACATGGGCGTCGATACGGAGATCATCGACGCCGAGACGCCGCCCACCGAAGTCGACGCCGACGGCGTCGTGCTCTCGGGCGGTCCCGACATGGACCGGATCGGTAGAGCGCGCGAGTACATCGCCTCGGACGTCCCGGTGTTCGGGATCTGTCTCGGGATGCAGGTCATCGCCGACGAGTGCGGCGGTCGCGTCGGGTCGGGCGAGTACGGCGGATACGCCGACGTAGACGTGGAGATCGTCGACGACGCGGACCCGCTCGTCGGCTCGCTCGCGCCGGAAACCCGCGTCTGGGCCTCCCACGCCGACGAGGTGAAGGAAGTGCCAGAGGGGTTCGATCACACCGCGACCTCCGACGTCTGTGGGATCGAGGCGATGTCGAACGTCGAGAGCGGGCTGTACGGCGTCCAGTGGCACCCGGAAGTGGCCCACACCGAACGCGGCGAGGAAGTGTTCGAGAACTTCGTCGCCATCTGTGAGTCGGACTGAGACGACACGATTCCTCGTCGGCAGCGGTCGATACGCTCGTTGTCCGGGGTCTCCCGGAAGCGCCCCCTCGCCTCGCCGATCACCAGTTTCGCCGATCACCAGCCCCGCCGCTCACCGTGGTCGATACCGAGGTCGACCCGAACGTCGGGCCGACCGCCCGCGCCGCTTACTCCCCGAACAGCTCGTCGACCGCATCGCCCGCGGCCTCGGTCGCCGCCTCGGCGACGGCCTCCGGGTCGGGGTCGTCCGGGGCGTTCAGGTACACGTCCACGTCGAGGAGCCCGTCCTCGAAGGTGACCGTCACGTCGAGGTCGGTCACCGCTGATTGGTCGTAGTGTTCGAAGACGACGCCCTCGGCCGCCGCCGCCGCGGTCCGCACGACTTCTTCGTCGCTCGGACCGGCGTCGTCCGTCGAGTCACCCATCGTCGCTTACGCGCCGCCGGCGCCCGGGCCGCCGGGACCCATCGGGCCGCCGCCCGCGCCGCCCTGTAGCATCTGCTGGAGCTCGCTCTGCAGCTCCTCGAACTGCTCCTGGACGCGCTCCTCCTGCTTCTCGAGCTGCTCGGTTCGGACCTCGAGCGACTCGACCTTGTTCTCGAGGTCGTCGTAGGCGGACTCGTAGTCCGTCTCGACGAGGACCTCACCGATCTCGCGGTACATCCCCGCGTCCTCGTCGACGTCCTCGAGCGCATCGAGCGCCGTCTTCGACTCGTTGAGCGCGGTCTTGGCCTGCTCCTTCTGCTCGGCGACCTGCTGTGCGGTCTCCTGCAGCTCCTGCAGCTCCTCGATCTTCTCCTGTGCCTCGGGCGGCATGTTCCCTTGCATGGTCGGACCGACGCGGCCCGGAGGGAAAAACCCCCGATTTCTCTTTCGTGCGGGGATCGGACGCGAATCCGGGGGGAGACGGCCGGTAGTGCTACTATCGGCGACGTCGCCACTGCCAGGGAGCCACAGGAAGTCGGCGATGTCCCTAGCCGGTCATCCGCGAATCATGGTCATCCACGAATCATAGCCATCCGCGAACCACGGCCATCCGCGAATCATAGCCATCCGCGAACCACGGCCATCCGCGAATCAGGGTCGCTCACGCGTCACGTCCTCGGCGACCGCGACGAGCCGAGACCAGCTCCGGATCCCGGCTCGAAGCGCCACGAGGTCGTCCGCGACGATCCGCACTCGGACGACGTCGTCGCGGTCGGTTCCTCGGTCGACCGTCGCCGCCGACCGCGACTCGTCGAGGTCCCCGACCTCGGGGGCGAGTGCGCCCGCGATGTGACGTGCCCGCCGATCGGTGGCATATCGGAACGAGAGGACGGCCTCGTG
Source organism: Halorubrum tibetense (assembly GCF_055396225.1). Lineage (NCBI taxonomy): Archaea > Methanobacteriati > Methanobacteriota > Halobacteria > Halobacteriales > Haloferacaceae > Halorubrum > Halorubrum tibetense. The sequence continues at coordinate 1,832,661 of NZ_AP043742.1, read as the reverse complement.
GTCGCGGTCCGCGACCGGTTCCGTCCGCTCCTTGTCGGTCGGGGAGGGGTCAGTGGAGGAGTCGTCGATCATCGAGCCGTCGATATCGGAGCAGTCAGCCGTCGAACCGTCGGCAGAGATGCGGTCGGGCGTCGAACGATCGGCTGTGACACGATCGGTCACGACGCGGGGTTGGTGAGACGTTATTCGACGTCGACTTCCTTGATCCCGCCGCCGCGCTCCTTCAGGAGGACGCGGTGGCCACAGTAGGGACAGCGCACGCCGCCGTACTCGTCGAGGGTCACGTCGCGCTTACAGCGGGAGCACTTGTAACTCATTATTCCTCGTCGGCGAGCGCGGCGCGGATAGAGCGGCGAACCGTGCGGCCGCCGGGGGTCTCCGGCCGGTACGCCCCGCCGGTGAACGTCTCGCCGGTCTCCTCGTTCACCCAGATCCCGGTGCCGACGCGCTTGACGTCGTCGCCGTCGACGGTCGCGTTGCGCATCTCCGCTTCGATGTCCTTGACTCGTTTCCGAGCGACGCGACCGTAGCGTGCGCCGAATCGGCCCGCGCTCCCGGTGCTTCGTGCCTTGTCCTCAGCCATAGTGGAGGTGAATACCGGCAGCGCGAATAAAAAGGCTACGAGTCGCACCCGTCCTGGGGGCCGGTCGTGGCGACTGTCACGACCGCTGCTCGTCGTTCCGAGACCGCTGCTCGTCATCCCGTGACCGCTACTGGTCATCCCGCGGAGAGTTCCAGCCCGTCACGGTCTCGCAACCGATATCGGCGATCCACCCACGCCGACACCCCCGACCACAAGCGTTTTTATTAGTTAGTATTATAACTAAGTTGTATGCTCGACTTCGACGGCTTCAGCGACGTGGACGAATCGGCGGTGACCCGGGCGATCGGCCGGGAGTGGACGGACGGGTTCATGGAGTTCTCGGACACCGAGGTGATCGTGATCGGGGGCGGCCCGTCGGGGCTGATGGCGGCGAGAGAGCTCGCCGAACGGGGTGTAGACGTGATGGTCGTCGAGAAGAACAACTACCTCGGCGGAGGGTTCTGGCTCGGCGGGTTCCTCATGAACACGGTGACGGTTCGAGACCCCGCCCAGTCGGTCCTCGATGACCTTGCCGTCCCGTACGATGCGGTCGAGGAGACGGACGGGCTGTACACCGCCGCCGGGCCGCAGGCCTGTTCGGGGCTGATCAAGGCGGCGTGTGACGCGGGCGCACGTATCCAGAACATGACGGAGTTCACCGACATCGTCGTCCGTGAGGACCACCGTGTCGGCGGGATCGTGATGAACTGGACGCCCGTCCACGCGCTCCCGCGAGAGATCACCTGCGTCGACCCCATCGCCGTGGAGGCCGACCTCGTGATCGACGCGACCGGCCACGACGCGGTCGCCGTGACGAAGCTGGCCGAGCGAGGAGCGCTCGACGCGCCGGGGATCCGACAAGCCGGCGAACAGGACCTGGGTATGGACGCGACGAGCGACGACGAGTACGGCGCGCCCGGCCACGACTCCCCCGGCCACGACTCGATGTGGGTCGCCGAGAGCGAGGACGCCGTCGTCGAGCACACCGGCCTCGTGCACGAGGGATTGGTCGCGACCGGCATGGCGGTCGCAACCGCGCACGGTCTCCCGCGGATGGGCCCGACGTTCGGCGCGATGCTCGTCTCGGGCAAGCGCGCCGCGCAGGTCGCCCTCGACGAGCTCGGCGTCGACGCCCCGTCCGTCTCGCTCTCGACGGCAACGCCGACGGCACCGGCGGACGACTGACCTGGCCGATAAGGGGCGTTTCCGGCGGATCAACGGCGAGTCCGGCGGATCGACGACGCCCTTTTATATGGTGCTCGCGGATGCGAGCACATGTACTGGCGGGGACACGTGGGGCTCGGCCTGCTCGCGTACGCGCCGTTCGCGGCGTTCGCGCTCGGTGCCGGCGAGCCCGACCTCGCGCTCGTCGGCGGGGTGCTCGCGGCCGCGCTCGCGACGCTCCCCGACGTCGACCAGCTGCTCCCGATCCCTCATCGCGGCCCGACCCACACCCTCGCGTTCACCGTCGTCGTGGGCGTCGTCGCCGGGGGCGGTGCCGCGCTCGTGAACGCGACCGCCGTCGCGTCGTCGCCCGAGTGGACCCCGCTTTTCGTCGGGGGTGTCGCGACCGCGTCCCTCTGGTCGCACCTCGCCGGCGACGTGATAACGCCGATGGGGATCCGGCCGTTTCGCCCGCTCTCCGGGGCACACTTCACTCTCGATCTGACGCCCGCAAAGAACCCGCGGGTGAACGTCCTCTTCCTCTCGGTCGGCGTACTCGCGTTGTCGACCGCGGTCATGCTCTCGATCTAAGCGGGCTCACCCTCCGTAGTCGTCACGTCGAACGCACCCTGTCAGTCGTCCGTCGCGGGCTCGACCTGCCCGCGGAGCCGGTCGACGACACTCGCCGGCATGACCGCCTCGGCGACCTCGAGGTCCCGCGGCGTGAGCACGTCGAGCGTCTGTCCGGCGAGAACGTACGTCGCGAGGACGACCACCGGCAACACGACGGCGACGACCGCGGCCGTCTCCACGACCGCGACGACCGCCCATCCGGCCGCGACCGCCGGCAGCCAAGCGAGAACGACCCGGCCGAGGTCGACCGTGAACGGGTGGATCCCGCGGAAGTAGTACACCTCCGCGAGCGCGGCGACCCCCGACAGCGTCAGCGCGAGAGCGGTGCCGACCCCCGCCCCGAGGATCCCGTATCGCGGCACGAGCGCCACGCTGAAGGCGACGTTCGCCACGAGCAGGAGCCCGGTGTTCACGAACACGAGCCGCGAGTGACCGAGCCCCTGGAGCAGTGCGCCGTCGGGGCCGCCGGCGGTGACGCTCACGAGGTAGCCGGCCACTAAGGCGACCACGACCCCGCTCGCGGCGGTGTACTGCGGGGTGAACACGAGCGCGAGGTACGTCTCGGCACCCAACACGAGGATCGCGGCGAACGGAAGCGAGAGGCCGAGCGCCCACCGCGTCGCGGTCCGGTACCGCTCCGAGACGGCGGCCCGGTCGTGTCTGGCCTCCGCGATCAGGGGTTTGAACACGGGCGCGAGCGACGAGAAGAAGACGAGCAGGTTCGCCGCCAGCATGTACCCGATCCGGTAGATACCCACGTCGTCGGACGCGAGGAAGTAACCGACGACGAAGTAGTCGACCTGGCCCATCACGACGTAGATCACGCCCGCGAGCGCGAGCGGCACCCCGTACCGAAGCACGTCCCCTGTCGGCGTGAACGAGACGGTTCCCCCTCTGAGCGCGTCCTGACGGAGGAGGAGGACGACGCCCAACGAGATCCCGACGACGAGCCCGATCACGTACCCGCCGACGACGCCGAGGAGGCCGAACCCGGCGAGCAACAGCCCGAGCGTGGCGACGAGCCGGACGGTCGGTCGGGTGAGATCCCGGACGTACACGCGGTACTTCAGCCGCTTGATCCCCCCGTACGACGCCATGAGCCCGTTGAACACCGCGAGCATCGGCAGCGCGACCGCGAGCAGCCGGAGCGCCGCCGCGAGTCCCGGCTCGTCGAACAGCCCCGCGAGCGCGTCGGCACTCAGGTACACCGCGATCCCCGTCGCCGTCGACGTCGCCAGAAGCAGGGCGAACACCTGGACGGTGACGCCGCGGGCCTTGCCGGGCTCGCCGCGGTCGAGATACTGGGGGACGAAGTAGTCGATCGCTCGGTGCAGCCCGGCGCTGGCGAACACCTGTGTGAGGTGGAGCACGGCCGTCGCGAGCACGAACAGCCCGTACACGCCGGGGCTGACGAGCCGCGTGATGACGGCGACGACGAGGAAGCCGAACCCCTTCTTTATCAGCTCCCCCGCGAAGGTGACGCTACCCTGTTGGGCCATCGTCTCCTCGGCGACGGTCGAGGACTGGACAGAGGTGTCCGTCGTGTCCTCGCGGGTCTCGATTGAGGGCTCCGAACCCGCGTTCGTCACCGTTTCCCTCGAGGAGTAGTCGGTCGACACCCGGTCACGGTCCGGTCAGTTCTCGGGTCGTCCGTGCCGGTCATCTCACGGGTTTCTGACGACGGCCGCCTCGTGGTCGACGACCTCGGCGGCTCGCTCCCCGACGTGGGGGAAGACGACGCGGAACGGCCAGCTGTCACCCGTGTCGACGCCGTCCACCTGTTCGACCGTGCTGTCCGCCACGTCCCCGTCCCCGTCGTGGAACTCGACGCGAACCTCCAAGTACGCGATCTCGACGTCTCGCGTCCGCTCGACCGTGCCTTCGGCGGCGACGGTCTCCTCCTCCGTGCCGGCGTGCTCGCGGACGAGCTCGCTCTCGACGACTCGCGCGGGCGGGTCGACGAGCTCCTCCGCCGGCCCGTCGCTACACCCGGCGACCGCGATCGGCGGGAGCGTGGCGGCCACCGACGCGAGCAGGCGACGCCGATACATACTCCCACCTCGTCGGGACGACCAATAAGGGTCCCGCCGTGTCGCCGCCCGCCGCCGTTAATGCCCGCCGTGTCGCCGACCCCCATCCGCGTCGGCGTTGCCGTCCGCGTCGGTACCGATGTCGACATCGGCGGCGTCGTCGTTTGCGGGGACCGATCCGGCCGTGATCCGGGCGAACCCCGCGAACAGCTGGGTCGTCCGCGCGTCCGGACATCGGTCGTGAACGCGACGATGGGCCGCGAGCGCCCGCCGGTCGAGCCGTTCGACCGCCGACTCGCTGGGCGGTCGTCGCGTGTGCCCCCCGGCCGACGGCGGCGCTGCGGTCCGCACACCAGCCGCGAACAGGGGGTTCAGGAGGCGGCCGACCGGACGAGTGCTCCGTGCGAGTCCGGCGACACAGACCCGCCCGGCAGGCGCGCTCTCTAACGAGCCGGCAGCGACGAGGCGACACCAGTCGTCGACCGCTCCCGCGGGGTCGTCGAGCATCCCCGTGAGGAACGTCGCGAGCACGCCGTCAACGTCACGCACTTCGACGCCAGTCGCGCCGGCAGTCGCCCGTGACGGCGCTCCCGATCGGAGCGGCGGTCGCGTCGCGTCCGCGCGGGCGACGTGGACGTTCTCCCAATCCGCCCGGTCGATCCGCTCCCGGGCCCGTGTGAGCACCCCCGTGGAGACGTCGAGGCCGATCACGGTTCCACCCGGGCCGACCCGCTCACGAAGCAGCCCCAGGTTCGCCCCCGTGCCACACCCCATCTCGACGACGACGTCGCCGCGATGCGGGTCGAGCGCGTCGACAACCCGTTCACGGAGCCGACCCACGAGCGGCGTGTCGCTCGCGATCCGGTCGTACCAGTCGGCGTATCGGGTGTAGAACGCCGCCGCTTCGCGTCCGCTCATATGGCGTCTCTCCGTCCGTCCGAGTCATAAACCCCGGTCACCGACCGGCTGCGTCGGGGTCGTCGCGGGTCACATGGAGGTCGTCGTCGACGGTCCAGACCGTCCCGTCGGGGGACTCGAAACGCACGCCGTCGGGACCGGGCGTCGTGTCCCACGCCATCACCTCGGCGAAGCGGTCCCACCCCGGGTCGAGTCCGCGCTCGGCGAAGAACCCAGCCATCGGACCTCGGTCGGCAGTGACGTGAAGCGGATGGCTGACGCGTCGTTGTCCGCAGTGATCACAGGAGAGCTTCACCAGTCCGTCGTGGGTGAACCGGCTGTCGCCGCCGTTGCCGGTCGAGTCACGGTCGTACCCCGGCATCAGCGTCGCGGTCACGCCGTGGCCGCACTCCGAGCAGAAGCCGCCGGCCATGGTTCGGAGGTGTTGGTCGACGATCGCGTGTGCCCGCTCGAAGGCGGTATCGATCCCGATCCCTCGAACGCCCGACGGTGGATACGAGATCGCCGAAACCGTCCCCGTCGGAACCAGCTCGTGGTCGACGAGGCCGTCACACTCCCGGCAGCGGGTCACCATGTAGCCGCCTCGATAGGCGGTCTCGAGTCCTCCACCACACCGGTAGCAGGTCCGGTCGATCGGTTGCGTGTCGACGCTCGCGTCCGACGTGAGGACCTCCCGTCGCCGCAGGCGAACGACCTCCCGCCCCGGCTCGGCGAGCCGGTATCCATCGTCCGTCTTCGTGACGAACCGGTCCGTGAGCCGATCGAGGTGGTAGCTGAACCGACCGCTGTCATCGACGCCGACGTCCGACTTGATCGTCGAGTACGTCGCGTCGTCGGCGAGTGGACCCGGCTCGACGGTGCGCTCGTACAGCGAGTCGAGGATCGCGAGTCTGACATCGCTGTCGAGTGCGGCGAACGCAAGCGCGTCCCGAGGCTTCCCCCCAGCGGTGGCGTCCATCGCATGTACGATACAGCAGTAATGGTTTAGGTATTTTGTTCTCACTGACAGGAAAACACATCATCGAGCCATCCGGTTCGCCATGCTCCCGCCGTGTGAGCCGCTCTCGACCAGGTGTACCGGGATCGTTCGTCTTCGATCGTGTTCGACTCGACCGTATGGCTTTTTCCGGGGCTCCGTCGAATCGAGGGCATGCGCAACGCAAAGATCGTCTGTACCCTCGGTCCGGCCTCGGACGACCGGGACACGATCCGGGAGCTCGCGGCCGCCGGGATGTCGGTCGCTCGACTCAACGCCAGTCACGGGACGACCGATCACCGCGAGACGGTCATCGAGCGCGTCCGCGACGTCGACGACGCGATCGACGACCCGCTCGCCGTGATGGTCGACCTGAAGGGCCCCGAAGTGCGGACGGCCGAGACCGACGAGCCGACGAACGTGGTCACCGGCTCGGAAGTGACGTTCGTCGCCGGCGACGACGCGACGCCGGAGCGGATCGGTCTGACACACACGATCTCGGCGGCGGCCCCGGGCGACACGGTGTTGCTCGACGACGGTCGGATCGAGTGCCGGGTCGAGCGCGTGACCGACGACGGCGCGGTCGTCGCGACGGTCGTCTCGGGCGGGAAGCTCGGCTCGCGAAAGGGCGTCAACCTGCCGGGCGTCGCCATCGACGTCGACCTGGTCACCCCGGCGGACGAGGCCGAGCTGCGGCTCGCGGCCCGTGCCGACGCCGACTTCGTCGCCGCCTCTTTCGTTCGCGACGGCGACGATGTCTACCGAATCGCCGACCTGTTGGAGGAGTACGGCGGCGACGACATCCCCGTCATCGCCAAGATCGAGCGGGCGGGAGCCGTCGAGAACCTGGAGGGGATCGTCGAGGCCGCCGACGGCGTGATGGTCGCCCGCGGCGACCTCGGCGTCGAGTGTCCGCTGGAGGACGTTCCGATGATCCAGAAACGCATCATTCGGACGTGTGTGAACGCGGGCGTTCCGGTGATCACGGCGACGGAGATGCTCGATTCGATGATCCACTCGCGGCGACCGACCCGCGCGGAGGCGTCCGACGTCGCCAACGCGGTCCTCGACGGCACCGATGCCGTGATGCTCTCGGGCGAGACCGCGATCGGCGATCACCCCGCCCGCGTCGTCGAGACGATGGACCGGATCGTCCGCGAGGTCGAGACCAGCGACGAGTACGCCGAGACCCGCGAACAACGGGTTCCGACGGCCGCCGAGGGGTCACGGACCGAGGCGCTCGCACGCTCCGCACGGTATCTCGCGCGCGACATCGGCGCGTCGACGGTCGTCGCGGTCTCGGAGTCCGGGTTCACCGCCCGGAAGACGGCGATGTTCCGGCCCGGCGTTCCCGTGGTCGCGACCACCCCGAACGACCGCGTCCGCCGCCAGCTCGCGCTCTCGTGGGGCGTCCAGCCGGTCACGACCGAGTACGCCAACGACATGGAATCGGTGCTCGACAACGCGGTCGACGCCGCTATCGACACCGGCGCGGCCACCTCCGGCGACACGCTCGTCGTCCTCTCCGGGATGCTGACGGAGCTCGAGGGGACGAACACGACGAACACGCTGAAGGTCCACGTCGCGGCCGAAACGCTCGTCACCGGCAAAGCGGTCGTCGCCGGGCGGGCCGCCGGGCCAGTGCACCGCGTCACCGACGGCGACCTCGGGGCGGTCCCGGACGGCGCGATCGTCGCGCTCGCCGAGGGGTTCGACGCGGAGTTCGAGGGCGACCTCGACCGGATCGGCGGGGTCGTCGACGCTCGCCCGGGGATGACGGGCTACCCCGCGGTCGTCGCCCGCGAGCTCGGCGTGCCGATGATCTCCGGTGCGACGCTTCCCGAAGGTGTCGCCGAGGGGGATATCGTCACCGTCGATGGCGAGCGGGGGGTCGTGTACGACGGCGACGTCGTCACGCCGGGCCGGCGTCGGTAGGTCTTACGCTGGGGCCGGCGTCGATAGTGCGCGTCGGGATGTCGACTCCGCTTGGGCCCGGACGCCGCGCCCGGCGCACGGGGCGCCCGATCGGCCTCACCCGCCAGCCCTTTATTCGGAACCGGCATAGAGACCTCCATGAGCCGCGACAGCGACGACGACGTGCGGAGCCGGGCGAACGAGGTCCGGGAGTCACGCGGCGACGAGGGCGAGGACGGGGCGGACGATGATGAGCCCGCCGACGGCGAGGAGAGCGAGTGGCGCTTCGCGGTCGACGACGTGGGCCCCGACGGGGTGACGGAGGACACCGCCACGCCGCGCGCGGAGCCCATCGAACCGGGGTCGATCGAGCTCGAACACGCCGTTTTCGTCGCGCTCGGCGTCGCACTGACGGTTGGCGTGTTGGTGTTCGGGTTCTGATCGGCCCGTTCCCGACCGTTCGGCGCGACCGATCTGCGTGCCACAGCTTATTCACTTCGCAGCCGTAGACACACGTATGGACGTGCTCCTGCAGGCCGATCTGTTCGGCCCCGAGACCCTCCCGCTGCTGTTATTGACGGCCGGGTTGCTGCTCTCGATGGCCGAGGCGCTCGCGCCGGGCGCGAACTTCATCGTCGTCGGCATCGCGCTTATCGGGGCCGGCCTCGCCGGGGTGGTGTTGGCGACGCTGGGGGTGGCTGGGACGCTCCTCACCCTGTTGATGGCGGTGTTCACGCTGCTGTTCGGCGCGGCCGCGTTCTACGGCTACCACGAGTTCGACCTCTACGGCGGGAAGGGCCAACAACAGACCAGCGACAGCGACAGCCTGAAAGGGCAGATGGGAACCGTCACCGAGCGCGTGACGACCAGCGGCGGTCAAGTGAAGCTCCGAGGCGGTGGGTTCAACCCCTTCTACTCGGCCCGTTCCATCGAGGGGACCATCGAGGAGGGCGAGGAGGTGATGGTCGTCGACCCCGGGGGCGGCAACGTCGTCACCGTCGAGTCGCTCTCCTACGTCGAAGACGACATCGATCGCGAGCTCGCAGCCGATCGGGCGCGCAAAGAGGCCGAGGCAGCGGCCGACGACGGCGGTAAACGGGAGCGGGCGGCCGACGACGACGCGGGTGAGCAGGAGGCGGCCGACAACGCGGAGCCGCACCTCGAAACCGAGCGGAACGACCGCGACTGACGATCCGGATCGACTCGCGACTCGACTCCGACACGCGACCGAAACGGTCGTGAGGCCGCGCCCGGAACCCCCGGTATGACGAAGTGGTTCCACAGCGGACGACGCCGGGACTGCTGTGCGCTGTTGTACGAGGCCGGCGAGCTGCGCGCACAGACGCTTAAAAACCGGCTGGAGACCCACTACGACGCGCGGATCGACCCGCAGTCGTTTTATGCGACCCTCTCGGCGCTCGTCGACTCCGGGTACCTCGTCCGCCGAACGGAGGGGATCGCCGACATCTACGCGCTCACCGACGCCGGCGAGGCAGCTCTGCTCGACCACTACGACTGGCTCTCGGACCGGATCGATGGCGGACGGGCCGCACAGGACGGGTTCAAGCGGGAGAGCTCCGAGGGAGACGGCGACGACGGGGCGTGAGGTCGAGAAAGTTTCTAAAAGATTAATAATGAGAACGCGTTTGCTTATTATATGACCGTCGTCAGCGTGTCGATGCCAGAGGAGCTGTTGAACCGGATCGACGAGTTCGCGGACGAACACGGCTACACCGGGCGTAGCGAGGTCGTCCGGGAGGCCTCCCGCAACCTGCTCGGGGAGTTCGAGGACGCGAAACTGGAGGACAGGCGGCTAATGGCCGTCGTCACGGTGCTGTTCGATTACGAGACCACGAGCGTCGAGGAACGGATGATTCACCTCCGGCACGAACACGAGGGGCTCGTCGCCTCGAACTTCCACAGCCACGTCGGCGGCCAGTACTGTATGGAGCTGTTCGTCCTGGAGGGGTCGCTGGAGGACATTTCCACCTTCGTCGGGAAGATCCGGGCGACGAAGGACACCCTCACGGTCGATTACAGCGTGACGCCCGTCGACGAGTTCGGGAGCGGGCCGCTCGCGGCCGCGGCGGCGAACGCCGGCGGCGAAGGGCACGGCCACGGTAACGCCCACGGCCACGGCGACGGCGACATGCCCGACAACACCGGAGGCGGCGACAACACCGGGGCCGGCGACGACCCCGGGACCGAAGACTGAGCGCGCGACCGTTCACGGCGTCAGCGACCGGTCGCCGAGGCGTCGCCGATCACCCACGCCAGCGCGACGGAAACGCCGACCGCGTAGCCCGCGAGGTGCGCGAACACGTTGCTTCCGAGCGGCACGATCATCAGCGACCCGACCACGCCAGCGACGGCGACACTCGCCCCAGTAACGTACAGCAGCTCCCGCGACGGCGGGAGGTCGAGTCCGGCGATCCGGGGCCGGCCGACACGGGTGAGCAGGGAGACGAGGGCGACGAGGGCGACGACCGCGAAGGGGAACGCGACCGTCGGGGACGGCGGGAAGTAGCCCGCGCCGCTCGGCGAGAGGAAGACGACCGCCAGCGACCCGAAGACCACGACCAGCGACCACCGCGCGTCGATCCCGGGAGCCGCGGAGGGCGTCGACCGGACGACGGTCACGGACTCCGCCCCCGTAGACCGATCCCGCGGCGCGGCCTCCGCCGAAAGCGCCGCGAACCAGACGACGATCAGATAGCCGAGGAACGCGCTGTTCACGTCGGAGAACCCGGCCGCCGGGGCGTCGAGCGCGCCGCCGAACGCGAGCAGCGTCGCCCACGCGGAGACGAACGGGACGAGCGCCACGTAGGCCACGGTGGCGTACAGCAGCCGCCGGCGCCATCCGGCGACGACGGAGAGGGGGTAGGCGACCGCGAGCACCAACCAGTAGTTCAGGACGTTGTCGAGGAGGTGACCCGTCTCCGTGTGGACGAAACTGGAGGCGAAGGCGGTCCACAGCGTCCATCGACTCTCCAGGATCCCCGTCGCGGACAGCGAGAGCGCCCACCCACGGCTTTCCGGCAGGGCCGCGACCGCGACGAGCAGCGCCGGGAGGGGGAGGGCGACGAGCAGGAGCTCGCCCGGGGGTCGCGATCGGACCGCTCGCGAGAGCGCGGCGAACAGCCCCCTGACCGACGGCGGCTCCTCGGGGCGGTCGACACTGTCGCCGTCCGCACCGCCGGCACCGTCGTCCGACCCGGTCTCGTCCACGGGAGACCTCATACGTCGGCTACGGGGTACCCAGCAAAAGGCGTTCGGCGAGCGTCACCGGCGGCCACGTCCGCTCTCGGTCGATCCGTCCGCCCCCGTCGTGGCGGGACTACAGCTGTGAGGCCGCGACGGTCCCGAGCGCCGACGCGAAATCCTCGGCGGTGATCGACACCTCGTCCGCGTGGTCGTTGGCGGCCTCGCCGTGTTCGTCCGCGACCCGCTCGATCGCGGTCATCGCCGCCTCCCGACAGACGGCCGCGATCTCCGCGCCGGAGTACCCCTCCGTCTCGTCGGCCAGCTCGTCGAGGTCGACGCCATCGGCGACCGGTTTGTCCCGGGTGTGAACCGCGAACACCTTCCGGCGCGCGTCGCGATCGGGCTCCGGCACCTCGATGTGGGTCTCCAACCGCCCCGGGCGCAACAGGGCGGGGTCGAGCGCGGACCGCCGGTTCGTCGCCGACAACACCACCAGGTTCGGGTTGTCGCTCGCGCGGTCGAGCTCCGTCAGCAGCTGCGAGACGACGCGATCGCCGACGCCGGAGTCGCCCCCGCCCGCGGCGTCGCGATCGCTCGCAACCGCATCGATCTCGTCGAAGAAGACGATCGCGGGGGCGGCCTGCCGGGCGCGGTCGAACAGGTCACGGACCGCTTTCTCGGACTCGCCGACGTACCGGTCGAGCAGCTCCGGGCCCGCGACCTGAATGAAGTTGACCCCGCTCTCGCCGGCGATCGCCCGCGCGAGTAGCGTCTTACCCGTCCCCGGCGGCCCGTGGAGGAGGATCCCGGTCGGCGGGTCGGCGTTGGCGGCGTCGAACAGCGGCCCGTACGTCAGCGGCCACGTCACCGCCCGCTCCAGTTTCTCCTTCGCTTCCGGGAGGCCGCCGACGTCGGAGAAGTCGGTGGTGGGCTGTTCGGCGACGTACTCGCGCATCGCGCTCGGCTCGACCGCGGCGTGGGCCGCCTCGAAGTCGGCTTTCGTCACCCGAACGTCCGCGAGCGCGGTCGCGTCGGTCTCGCGGGCGCGACGGAGCGCGGTCATCGCGGCCTCTTGGGTGAGCCCCTCGATATCGGCCCCGACGAACCCGTGTGTCCGGCTCGCGATCCGGTCGAGGTCGACGTCGTCAGCGAGCGGCATCCGCCGGGTGTGGACGTCGAGGATCTGTCGCCGGCCGGCCTCGCCGGGGACGCCGATCTCGATCTCGCGGTCGAACCGCCCGCCACGGCGCAGGGCGGGGTCGAGGCTGTCGACGCGGTTCGTCGCGCCGATAACGATCACGTCGCCGCGGGCGTCGAGCCCGTCCATAAGCGAGAGCAGCTGGCCGACCACGCGGTTCTCCACGTCGCCGCCGTCGTCGCGCTTGCCAGCGATCGAGTCGATCTCGTCGAAGAAGACGATCGCCGGCGACTCCTCGCTCGCCCGGTCGAAGACGTCGCGCAGGCGCTCCTCGCTTTCGCCCTTGTACTTCGACATGATCTCCGGGCCGTCGACCGTGATGAACGTCGCGTCCACCTCGTTGGCCACCGCGCGGGCGATCAGCGTCTTCCCGGTGCCCGGGGGGCCGTACAACAGCACGCCCTTCGGCGGGTCGATCCCGAGCCTGGTGAACACCTCCGGCTCGGAGAGCGGGAGCTCGATGGTCTCACGGACCAGCTCCAGCTCCTCGTCGAGCCCGCCGATGTCCTCGTAGGTCGCCCCCGCGGTTCGCTCGGCAGGCGGCCCCGCGTCGTCGCCGGCGGCGACCCCGTCGATTCCGGGCGTGCCGGCCCGACCGTCCCGACCGCTCCGCGTCCCGTCGGTCTCCCGGGCGTCGCGCGTCGGCGTCGACCGACCCGCGCCGTCGTCGGCACGGCCCCCGGCGACCCCCGCGTCGTCAGCCGAGCCGGATCCCGCGTCACCCTCGGTGTAGACGACCTCGACGTCAGTCGACGACGACACCCGGACGGTGCCGGTGGGGTCGGTTCGCTCGACGACGAACCGGAGGCCGCCGAGCCGCTCGACGTGGACGGCCTCGCCGGGCGTGACCGGACGGTCGCGGAGGTCGCGGGAGAGCGCGCGCTCGACGACATCGCGGCTCACGTCCACGTCGGCGAGCGCCGCCGGGGCGGCGAGGACGACCCGGCGAGCGTCGCCGACCTCGATCGGGCTGACGGTGACGCTGTCGCCGACCTTCACGCCGGCGTTTGCGCGGGTGTCGGCGTCGATGAGGACGGTTCCGTCACGGGCGTCCGCGCCGCCGGGCCACACCTTGGCGACGGCGGCGCGTTCGCCCTCGATCCGGATGGTGTCGCCGCTGAGGAGGCCGAGTCGCTTGCGGGCGGTTTCGGGGAGCCTGGCGATACCGCGGCCGGCATCGCGCTTCTCGGCGGCACGCACCGTGAGCGTGACGCCAGTGGTCTCGTTCATACGTCACGTTCCGGCCCCTGACTCTTTACCCTTGTCCGCGGGCTCGCGTCCCGCGCTCGCCTGCCCGACCGGAACCCCCTTACCGTGTGGGACCGGGAATGACCCCATGCAACCGACAGGCGACCTCCGCGGCGATGCCGTCCACGTCGGCGGCGACGCCCGCCAGCGCTTCTACGACTCGCGCGGCTACGGGCGTCCGCTGGAAGGGAACGCCATCGCCCTCTCGCGGGTCGAGGCCGCCCACCTGCTGTTCCGCGGCGACCTCGCCGGCGTCACGCTCGACGCGAACGGCGGCGGTTCGGGGGCCGGAGACACCGTCGGCTTCGAGCGCTTCTTCGTCGACAGCGCGGCGGCCGTCGAGCGGTTCGCGGTACGGTACCTCGTGTACGCGGATCTTCGCGACCGCGGCTTCTACCTCTCGCCGGCCCGCGACCCGTGGCCCGGCGGCGACGCCGACGTCGCGGACGCGGTCGACCTGGTCGCCTACGAGCGCGGCGCGACGCCGGACACCGGAACCGTCCACTACGCGATCCGGGTCGTCGGCGAGCGCGAGGCGGTCCCCGCGAGCGGGCTGGCCGGGCAGACGCTCGCCGTCGTCGACGAGGAGAGCGACATCACCTACTTCGGGGTCGACCGGCCCGCGATCGACGGCGCGACCGACTACGAGCCGCCGGCGGACGTCCGAGGAGTGTTACTCTCCGACCGGGTCGTCGTCTGGGACGCGCCAGACGGCCTGTACGAGCGCGGGTTCTACGGGCAGCCGTTGACCGGGCGGGCCGCCGCCGTCGAGGGCGTGCTCCAGCTGTCGCTCTTGGAGGCCGCGTCGCTGGCGGCTGACGACCGACTCGGGCTCGACGAGGTCGTCGAGACCGGGGACGGGGCGGCGGAGAGCGAGAGCGACACCACCGCAGCCATCGTCGCCCGCGGTCGAGCGGTCGAGGGCGACCGGTTCGACCGGCGGCTGGCGACGTACCGCGACCTCCGGGATCGGGATGCGGTCCCGAAAACCGGGTTCAAGTTCGGCGCTGATTTCCGGACGTACCTCGACGTCGAGACCGTCGAGTCGCTCCCGCACTCCGAGCATCTCGTCCGGGTGGTCGAGCCGGGGCACGCGTTCGCACCGCGGGAGCTCTCGCTCGACGTCCGGCTCGCCGGCGGGGTCCGCAAACAGCTGCTGTTCGCGCTGACCGACGGAACGGGACCGATAGAGTGGCTGTCCGTGGGGCGGTTGACGCCGTGACGCTCGCGTTCTGGGTCCTCGTCGCCTTCGCGACGGTGACCTGTCTGTTCATGGCGTGGTCGCTCGGCGCGAACAGCAACTCGCCGCCGTTCGCGCCGGCGATCGGGGCGAACGCCGTGTCGACGATGCGGGCGGCGTTCCTCATCGGGCTCCTCGCGGCCGCAGGCGCGCTCACACAGGGCGGGGCCATCTCCGAGACGGTCGGTGCGGACCTGATAAACGGCGTCCAGATCACGCCGCTCGCGGCGACGACGGGGTTGCTCGTGGCCGCGTCGTTCATGGCGTTTGGCGTGTACAGCGGCTACCCGGTTCCCGCGGCGTTCGCGACGACGGGCGCGATGGTCGGAGTCGGGCTCTCGCTCGGCGGTGACCCCGCCTTCGACACGTACCGCCGGATCGGGACGTTCTGGCTCATGGTCCCGCCCGTCTCCGGCGGACTGGCGTACCTCACCGCGACGATGTTGCGGCGCGACGACGTGCCCGACACCGTCGGGGTGCCGCTGCTCGCGGGGATCGTCGCCGGTATCCTCGCGAACGTCCGGCTCGGCGTGATCCCCCATCCGACCCGCGCGCAGGGATCGGTCGCGGAGTGGGTCTCGCGGGCGGTCGGGCGGGGGATCGACTTGCCGAGTGTGGCCGGCGTCGACCCCGCTATCGTCCTCGTGACGCTCGCGTTCGCGGCAGTGGGCTTCCGGTTCATCCGTCGCCGGACGCAGGCCTCCGTCGACCGCGGGATCCGGACGTTCCTGCTGTTGCTCGGGAGCGTCGTCGCGTTCTCCAGCGGCGGAAGCCAGGTCGGGCTCGCGACCGGGCCGCTGGAGAACCTCTACGGCGCGGAGCTCGGATTGCCCGCCATCGTGCTGCTCGCGGTGGGGGCGACCGGGATACTCGCCGGGGCGTGGATGGGCGCGCCACGGCTCCTCCAGGCGACCTCGCGGGAGTACGCGCAGCTCGGGCTCCGGCGGTCCATCGCCGCGCTCGTTCCCGGATTCATCATCGCGCAGGCGGCGATCACGCTGGGGATCCCCATCTCGTTCAACAACATCATCATCTCGGGCGTGATCGGCGGCGGCCTCGCCGCCGGCTCCGCCGGCGTCTCCCGCCGGAAGATCGGCGTGACGCTCGCGTTCTGGGTGATCACGCTCGTCACCTCGATCGCTATCGGGTTCGGCCTCTACCGAGCGTTCTCGACGCTGCTCGGGACGGCGTAGGGCGTGACGCCGGATCCGGACGGAGAACGATCGAGCGCCGAGAGCGTCGATGGCGATCGTCCGACCGAACCGTCCGTTCGTGTCGACTCTGCCCCTCGATCGCTCGACGGAGACGGGTCCCCGACCGCTTAGGCCTCCGTTCGTCCGATGGAGATGCCGACGAAGAGACCCCCGAACCCGAGTACGATCGCCCCGATCGCTCCGCCGGGCGCGAAGGTCGCCGCACCGATGATGGCTCCGGCCGTCAGGCCCATATAAACCGGCTGAGACGCGGTAACGGGGATCGCGTCACGTGACTGAAGCATCGAGAGACCGCCGACGAGCCAGAGCAAAGCGAGGAACCCGAACCCCAGTATCGTCGGTTGAACGGCGTCGAACATGGTTCGCAGTATAGTATATGCTCACGAACACTTCGTTCTGACGGAGAGCGGGATACGTCCAGCCTGAGTACCCAGAGTCCGGATCTCAATCTCGTATCGACCGGAACGCATCGGACCGAAACCCACCGCGACTCCGTTTCAACTGGGAGCGGAAGTGATCCTCCCGGATCGATAGCAACGACATCATTTAAAAGGACTGTGAGCGGCTGCGACGGTTGTTTATAAACAACTGCGGTGGCGTGCGCCTGCGAGCGCCCGATACGGGCGCGAGCAGTCCGCGCGAGGGAGCCCGGAACGGCGCGCTCGCAAGCGCCGTTCCGGCGAGGCTGGGGAGGTGTGAGGTGCGGGCCGGTTGTGGTGCAGGGTGGGACTCAAAGGGGCAGCCTGCTCCGGGAAGACGGGTGAGGTAAGCACTGGAACGGGCGAGCCTCGCGAGCCCGTTCCAGCGCGCAGCGAGCCCCTCGACCGGAGCAGGCTGGGGCTTTGGACGTACCCACTGTCGATCCACCAGGTATCACTTATAAGCGAGTCCTTCGACCGGAGCAGGCTGGGGCTTTGAACGTGTTCACCGTCGATCCGTCACGGATCACTGATGGCTGAGTGGCTGACGCTTCGAACGGCCTCACCACGCTACCAACCGTTTATAAAGGCCGCTAGCAGCGTCGTTCGACCACGTATAAGCGACGCGACAACCACTCGACGATACGTACTGCCGAGATCGACCACGAGAACGTTCGCGCCGCTCAATCGTCGTGCCGGACCACCGTCACCGTCACGTCCGCGCCGCCGACGACGGCGGTCGCGACGGTACCGAGGAGCCGTCGCGCGATCGACCCGGAGTCCCCGCCGTGACCGCCCATCACGACGTGGTCGACTTCACGCTCCGCGACGGCATCGAGGATCGTCTCGGCCGGATCACCCGTGTCGACGATCGTTTCGACCGTCCGCCCCTCCGCGGCGGCTCGCTCGGCCGCTCGATCGACCAGTCGCTCGGCGCGCTCGCGGGCGGCCGCCACGCGCTCGTCGTCCGGCTCTAAGATCCCGCCTTCGACCATGCCGGCGTCGAGCGGCGTGACGACGTTCAGCACCGTCACCCGACAGTCGAACGTCGCGAGCGCGTGCGACAGCGCCTCGTCGGCCAGCGGCGAGCCGTCGAGCGGGACGAGCACGTGGTCGGGCCGGGTCATACACGGGGGTCGGGCCGCGGGCAATATAAACCTCCGCGGGTCGTCCTCGCGCGTGGCCGTCCTCCCGCCGCGCGGTCAGCGTCCCGGCGCGTGGTCGACGGTCCCCGTGAGCGACTCCCGCACAAGCGAACGGTTTTTGCGTCGACCGACGGGAGGGGACGTATGGACGAGGACACCCCCGACGACGGGACTTCCCGATCCGACGACGGGACCTCCCGACCCGACAACGGGACTTCCCGGCCCGACGGCGGGACGGAGCAGGCCGACGGACCGACCGAGGACGTCGCCTTGGACCCGTGGGGGTCGGCGTCGGTCGGCGACTACGCGGACCTGTTCGCGGAGTTCGGCATCGAGGCGTTCGACGAGGTGAGCGGCGACGTCCCGGACCCGCACTACCTGATGCGTCGCGGCGTCATCTTCGGGCACCGCGAGTACGACGCGGTCGCGGAGGCGATGGCGAACGACGAGCCGTTCGCCGCGCTCTCCGGCTTCATGCCCACCGGCGACCCACACATCGGCCACAAGCTCGTCTTCGACGAGCTGATCTGGCATCAACAGCAGGGCGCGGACGCGTTCGGCCTGATCGCCGACCTCGAGGCCCACTCCGCCCGGGGGATGTCCTGGCCCGAGATCGACGAGCACGCGCGAGACTACCTCTTGAGCCTCCTCGCGCTCGGGTTCGACGCCGAGGCGGGTGCGATCTACCGCCAGTCCGACAACCGCGCGGTACAGGATCTCGGTTTCGAGCTCGGCTCGAAGGCCAACTTCTCGGAGCTACAGGCGCTGTACGGCTTCGACGGCGAGACGAACGTCTCACACATGCAGTCGGTGTTGACCCAGATGGCGGACATCCTCTACCCGCAGCTGGTCGACGAGCCGAAGCCCACGGTGATCCCGGTCGGCCCCGACCAGGACCCGCACGTTCGGCTCTCGCGTGATCTGGCGGTCCGGATGCGCTACTTCAAGGTGACCGAGGCGTTCGCGAGCTTCGAGCTCGACGACGCCGAACGCCAGCTGGTGCGGGCCGCATACGACGCGCTGGCGGCCGCGGCCGCCGAAAACACCGGCACGGCCGACGGCTCGGAGGCGGCCGACGTCCGCTGTACGGACGCTGCCGAGTGGCTCGCCGACTACGAGCCGCCCGACACCGGCGACGAGCGACTCGACCTCGCGGCCGCCAAACCGACCGCCATCGAGAAACTGCGGGCGGGAGGAAAAGAGCCGCTCCGGCCGCGGGTGCGCTTCTTCGATCGCAACGCCACCGACGCGGCGTTCGAGGCGCTGATCGAGGCGGTCGACGGCGAGAAGCGCGTCTTCGAGGGGCATATCGACGCGTTCGAGCTGACGCGCGAGGAGGCCGAGTCGCTGGCGCGGGGGGTCGAGATCGACCACGACGGGTTCGGCTTCCGGCAGCCCTCCGCCGTCTTCCATCGGTTCATGACCGGGCTCACCGGCGGGAAGATGTCCTCGTCGATCCCGGCGAGCCACATCTCGCTGCTCGACGACCCCGACGACGGCTACGACAAGGTGAAAGCCGCGACCACGGGCGGCCGCGACACGGCAGCGGAACAGCGCGAGCTCGGCGGAGAGGCCGACGACTGTCCAGTGTACGAGCTGTACGCGTACCTGCTCGCCGGGGACGACGACGAACTGACGAGGGAGGTGTACACCGAGTGTGTCACCGGCGAGCGGCTCTGTGGCGGCTGTAAAGAGCAGGCAGCCGAGCTGATGCGCGAGTTCCTCGCGGACCACCAGGAGAAACGGGCCGAGGCGGAGGCGTTACTCGACGAGCTCGACATCGACTTGGACTCCGACCGGCGCGGAACCGGCGGCGAACACTGAGTGACCGGGACCGGGTGCGGGAACTACTGCTACCCCGTTAGGCCGTCTCCATCTCCCGCTCGAGCTCGCGCAGACGCTCGATCCGCTTCTCCGTGGGCGGGTGTGTGGAGGCGATCCGGCCGATGAACCCCTTCGAGATGGGGAAGATAAAGAACGCGTTCATCTCCGCGCTCTCACGCATGTCCTCCTCGGGGACCCGCTCCATCCCGCTGTTGATACTGACGAGCGCGGACGCGAGCGCCCCGGGCTTCCCCGTGATCACCGCCGCGCCGCGGTCGGCGGAGTACTCGCGGTACCGCGAGAGCGCGCGGATCAGCAGGAACGACACGACCCACACCAGTAGCGACACCATGATCGCCACGATGACGGGCGCGCCCTGTCGGTTGTTCCCGCCCAGCAGCCAGCCCCACCGCACGATGAAGAAGGCGATAGTCGAGAGGAACGACGCGATAGTCATCACCATCACGTCGCGGTTCTTCACGTGGGCGAGCTCGTGGGCGATGACCCCCTCCAGCTCGTCCTGATCGAGGGTGCGGAGCAGGCCCGTCGTCACCGCGACGGTGGCGTTCTTCTGGTTCCGGCCGGTGGCGAACGCGTTCGGCACGTTCGTGTCGGCGACGGCGACCGCCGGCTTCGGGAGGTCCGCCTGTTGGCTGAGCCGTTCGACCATACGGTGGAGCTCCGGGTACTCTTCGGGGTCGACCTCCCGGGCACCCATGCTCCGGAGCGCGAGCTTGTCGCTGAAGAAGTACTGTGCGATCGCGAACCCGCCGAGCAGGATCAGCGGGAACAGCCCACCCTCGAAGTAGAGGGTGATGAACCCGACGAACACGAGGTAGAGGGCGAACAGGAGGAACATCGTGAACGCCATCCGTCCACGAAGCCCCCAATCCGTGTCCCATTGCATACGCGACGGTAGCGGTTCTGCGCGTTAAAACCTGCCGGAGGCGGGCGGGAACCGGCGGCGGTAGGTGGGTGACACCAGCGACGGTACGTGCGTGAAACCGGCCGCCCGGAGTCAGATCGAGAGGATGGCGTTCACGAGGACTCGGGTCGCGATGGCAGTCCCCGCCCCGAGCCAGGTCAACAACACGAAGTGGATGTACCCGTTCGCGGGGTTCCCGCCGTCGATCTTCCGGATCATCTGCGAGGAGAGCGCCGCGTTGAACAGCACGACCGTCAACAGCAGGTACTCGATCAACGGGATGTCGTACGCGCCGGGGTAGACGATCTGGCCGATATCCATCTGGTCGAGCTCGAAGTCCGCCGTCAGCTGGGCGAGGATGGCGACGATCTCCAGTCCGATGAAGAAGGCGAACGTCGCCGCCGCCGTGATCCCGTATAACAGCCCGATGAACGTCACCGCCGCTTGCCGGCGCTGCTCGCGCAGCTGGTTGACGGCGTTCATGTTCTTCGAGATCAGCTCGCCGAGCTGTTTGGGGTCGCCGCCCATCCGCCGGCCGACGAGGTACATCTCGGAGAACTTCTGGATGAGATACGATCGCGTGTCACGCGTGAATGCCCGCCACGCGCCCTCCGTACTGATCCGCATGTTGAGCCGGCGGTACAGCCGCGTGATCGCCGGCGACAGCGCTCCGAAGTCCTTGTCCCGGAGCGTCGTCAGCACGTCGGTCGTAGTCGACTGCTTGGCGCTCTCGGTCGCACCGAGCGCGCGAACGAACGAGGGGAACTCCCTGTCACGAGCGCTGATCGCCTGCTCTTCCGAGCGAAGGATCACCCCCGTGATGAACAGCGGCGAGATGGGGACGGCGAGATACAGCGGCAGTCGGACATCGTCGATGAACCAAAGGAGTCCGGGGAGCCCGGGACCGTATCCGAACATCCCGGCAGCCGTGAACCCGATGAGGAGGAACGAGAGTCCACCGCCGATCCCGAGCGACGCCCACAGCTTCAGGTCGCCCGGGGCGCGCTCCTCGGGGTGGTACCAGATCGGGTCGTACGGCGACGTCGCCCGGATCATCGCGTAGAAGCCGAGCTGGACGAAGACGAACAGGACGATGACCGCCGCGACGGTCGCCGTCGGGTCGTTTCCGGTCAGGATCGGAAGCACGATGGCGAAGACGAGCGCGAACGTCATCGAGAGGATCATCGACATGTACAGGTCCTTCATCACCTCCAAGTTCGACAGCGACGACTCGTACAGGGTCTCGTATTTGGCGAGCATCACGTCCTGTTCGGAGACGAGGAAGTCCTCCAACGACTGCCCCGCCCCGAGCGTGTAGCCGAGCCGGTCGAAGAAGTCGGCCATCGCGTCCGAGGGCACCTCTTTGGCGCGGCGACGACACGCGTCGTCAAGGCTCTGGTTCCACGTGTCGACGAGGCTGACGACCCGCCCGATCTCCTCGGCAGCCGCGCCGTACTCCTCCTCTTTGGCCAGCGTCCGGAACACCTCCATGCGGTCGATGTTCGTTGTCGACAGCACGGTCATGTGGGTCATCACCAGGTGGAGCTGGTTGTCGATCCGGTTCTCGACGCTGCTGAGGTAGATCTTCGGGTAGATGACGGCCGAAACGAGGGTGAGCACGCCGAACATCGGGATCGGGACCCGTGCGGCGAACGGGAGCGGGAGGAGGAACGCGCCGGCGATCGTGAGCAGGAAGACGACCGCCGCCGGGACGAGCACGTAGCCGACGTACTGCCGCTTCGAGATGTCGAGCTTCTCGTAGGACGCCATCACCTCCTCGGTGAGCCGCATGGCGGTGGCGAGCCCCTGACCGGCCTGTTTCACGCCCATAGCTCACACACCTCGGCGTCGGCTGCCGGCGCTCATCTGACGTTCCGGTGCATGTCGAAGGGGAGCCCCTCGACGCCGTCGCGCTGGAACGCGTCGATGGCCTCGTTGACCTCGTGGTAGCCCAAGATCCCCTCCTGGATCATCCGCTCTATCAGCTCCGCGCGGAACTGTAAGTCGTCGTAGATGTCGCGGGTGTCCGCGTAGCCGAGCAGCGTCGCGATCTGCTCTTCGAGCACGTAGGAGTTGTTCATTCCCTGGAAGACGATCTCGTCCTCGACGGGGTCCCAGCTGAACACCTCACGGGTGACGACCCCCTCCATCTCCTTGGAGTACCCCTCGATCTCCTGCACGCTCGTCACCCGACGGAGTACGTCGTCGCCCTGTTTCACCCGGTTCTGGAACAGCGCGACGTCCGCGTTGTCCATGAACGTCTCCGGCACGTTGATCGGCTCGGAGGTGAACCGCTGGATCATCGAGACGATGTCGGAGGCGTGGAACGTCAGCATGACCGGGTGACCGGTCTGGGCGGCCTGGAACGCCATCCGCCCCTCCGCACCACGGACCTCACCCACGATGATGTAGTCGGGACGCGACCGGAGCGCGGCGGCGACTAGGTCGAACATGTCGACGTCCGAGGAGCCCTCGCCGCCGCCCTCGCGGGTCAACAGCTGCTGCCACGTGTTGTGCGGCGGGATGACCTCCGCGGTGTCCTCCGCGGTGTAGATCTTCGAGTCCTGTGGGATGTACGAGAGGATCGCGTTGAGCGTCGTCGTCTTCCCGGACGCGGTCTCACCGACGACGAACACGGTCTGTTCGTTCTCCAGACAGAGCCAGAGGTACGCCGCGAGCTCCGGCGAGAGCGTCCCCCAGTTGGTGATCTGGTTGATCGACAGCGGCACCTCCTCGCCCTGCCGGATCGTGAGCGAAGAACCTTTCAGCGAGACGTCATCGGAGTAGATGATGTTGATACGCGAGCCGTCCGGCAGCGTCGAGTCGACGATTGGGTCGGAGTCGGAGAGCGGGTCACCGATCCGCTCGCCCATGTTCCGGAGCCAGTTGTCGAACTCCTTCGGGGTCCCGAAGTCGACGGTGGTCTCCAACATCCCGAACGTGCCGTGATCGACGTGACACTCGTGAGGGCCGATGACGTGAATGTCCTCGTTGGCCGGGTCACGCATCACCGGTTCCAGCGGGCCGAGTCCGACGATGTCGCGGTTGAGCCGGTAGCGGATGTTCTCGTACGTCTCCTCGGTGACGGAGAGCTTCCCCATGTTCAAGAGCTGTGAAGCGGTCCGTTTCCACCCGGAATCGCCGTTCTGGATGTGGGTGACGTCCGCCAACAGCTCCTCGATCAGGTCGTCGTACTCCGCTTCGGAGTCGGGCGCCGTGTGCCCGCCGCTCGCCGCGAGCAGCTTGTTTTTCACCTGGTTGAGTACCGTCGCCTGAGGCCCCGACATCTCCGGTTCGATCGCGTAGTACTTGGTCTCCTGTCCGAGGTCGCCGTACACGTGACAGAATATCGGGCCGCCGACCGGGTAGAGCACGTTCGGCCGGGCCGACTCGTACTCCGATTTCGGCTCCTCGATGAACAGCGGGAACTCCCCAGTGATCTGTTTGAACTCCTGGAGGTGTTCCCGGAGGTGCGGCCGCCGCATCGCTGCCTTCCGGAGCTCGTCCGACGGTTTCGCGGTCCCGTGTTCTGTCATCGTCTGTTGTGTGTCGTGTGTTGGTCGCGTGTCGTGTGTTGATCGCGCGTCGTGTGTGGTTCACCCGTGGCGACCCGGCGCTCGGGCGTCCAAGTGCCGCCCTCAGGCCACGCTCCGGCTCTCGATCACGATCCCCGTCCCCGAGCGAACGGAGAAGCCGATGGTGTCGCCGACCTGTTCGCCCATCCCCGCGAACCGTTTGACGTTGATCTGTCGTCTGATGTCGTTGCCGACCTCGATCATCTCGAGCTGGAGGAACACGTCGGCGATCGACCGGAACGGGCCGATCGCGTCGTCGTCGACGGCGGAGGGGTCGACGGTGAGAACCACGACTTTCCCCTGTGAGATGATCTCGCGGAAAAACGAGATGATCTCCAAGGCCGCCTGCCGCTCCTCGTTCTTCCGGACGAGCGCCTCGAACGTGGGGTCGTTCCGGAAGATCGCGTCGAACGTGTCGAGGAAGATCACGTCGGAGTTCCACATCGCCTCCGCGTTCATCAGTCGCTTGAGCAGCTCCTTGCGCTCCCCGTCGTCGTCGGAGAACGCGCCGCCGGAGTCGAAGTCGGCGTGCAAAAACAGCAGCTCCTCGTTCAACAGCGGCTTCACCATGTCGTACTCCAACGAGTGCATCTGGTCGATGAACCCGCGAACGGTGAGTTCGGTCGACATCAGCGTCACCGAGGCCCCCTCCTCGACGAGGCCGTAGGAGAACCGCTGGGAGATGGCGCTTTTCCCCGCGCCGTAATCCCCCTCGATGAGGACGATGGAACCGCGGGGGATACCGCCGCCGAGCTCCTTGTTCAGGCGGTCGCGCTCGCCGAGTCCGAGCGACAGGAGGTTGTCGGCACGCGGCATCTCAGTTACTCCCCTCCACGCGGAACTGGAACAGCTCCTCGTCGCCGTTGACGGTGAGGTACACTCGGTGGTCACTCGTCTCATCGTCCAACGAGCCGACGCCGTCCACCTCGTCGAGATCGATCGTGAGCGCGAGGACGTCGCCGCGGCTCCACGCGGTCGCCCCGTCGACGGAGACGAGCTCGCCGTGTTTGGCCGACGGCCGAACGAACCGGCCGTCGAACACGATGTCGACGCCGGAGCCGTCCGGAGCGAGCCGCTGTGTCCCGGTGTTCTTTATCAACAGCGTGACGTTCCCCTCCGCTCCGTGGCTTGCGTCGTACACCCCGCCGTTGGGGTCGGAGACGACCGTGATGTCCGTCCGTAGCTGCTCGGTGGCGTCGAGGCTCCCGTCGTTGACGGCGGAGCTCACGCGGTCGACACCGGTCGTCACGGTGCCGACGACGCCGGCGGCGATCACGAGGCTGGCGACGAACAGGATGAGGTGTGAAACCGGAACGCTCGCCATTCAGCCGCTCACCTCCGTCACGTCGGCGCTGTCGCGCACGCCGGACTCCGTCACGAGGACGACCCGGTCGACCTCGGCGAGGTCGGCGTCGATCGCCTCGTTCGGGATCGTCGCCGACAGCGCCTCGCCGCCGAGCCAGAGGTCGGTGTCCATGACCCCGTCGACGCTCGTCCACGTCGCGTCCGCGCCGAGGTCGACGTACTCGTTGTCGGCGATGAGCGTGGTGTCACTCACCACGAGGCCGACCGACCCGTCGTTGGTGGCGTTGACGACGAGCTCGCCCGACTCCCCGGCCGACTCGTTATACGTGGCCTCCGTCACGGTGAGCGCCGTGTTCTGTCGTTCGAGCGCGCGCTCGTGAACGTCGCGCTCGGCGTCGGTGACGCGGTCGAACCCGTTAGCGGCGACGGGATAGAACGCGGTGAACGCGAAGAACAACCCCGCGACGATTATCGCCGTCGACGCGGAGACGCTAACGCCCATCGTCCCATCCCCCGTCCGCCGGGTCCGCGTGGTCGGGTTGCGGGTCCGGGTCGTTCATCGGGCGGGTCGAGCCGCCGGAGCGACCCTTGCCCGGCTGCCGGCCGCGGTCGCCGTTCCCGCCGTACTCCCCGGCCGCGTCGTGGGTTCGGCGCTCACCTTGGGGTTCCTCGTGTGTCCGGCGACCGTCCCGCTCCCCGTCACGCCGTCGGTCGTCGGCGTGACCGTCACGTTCGTGCCGGCCGTCCCCGTTGGCCTGTCGGCCACGCCGGCCGTCGCCGTTGGCGTGGCGATCGCGCCGGCCGTGCGAGCGGTCCGCACGCCCTCCGCGGCCGCCGTAGGCCGGGGCTGCACCCGAGAACCCGCCGCCGACGAGCGAGCCGCCAGCGAGATCGTCCCAGCGGTCGAGCAGGACGGTGTGTGCGCTCGTCCCGTTGAGTTGGGTGATGTATCGGAGGCTACGGGTGTGGTGTTCACGCACGAGCCGCTCGGTCCCGGGGCGATCGATCAGGTTGCGGTCGATCGTGCCGAACCCGGAGAGGAAATCACGGAGTCGGGCGGCGGCGTCGGGACCGATCCACTCGATCCGTTCGTAGTAGTTGATCGCCCGCACCGCGTCGGTCACGTCGCTCTCGGAGACGAGGAACTCCAGCCACTCCATCACGAGCAGGTCGCCGACGTAATCGGCGGGGAGCTCGGTGAGGTACGGCTTCCGACCGCTTCCCGAGAGGTCGTCCTGTCCGACGTACTGGAACCCGTCGCCGTTCATCTCGGCCGGGTCGCCGCCGGGGGCCGTCGCGTGTTCGTCGATCGAGTCGTGTCCGTGGCCGTTCGCGTCGGTGAGGCCGTCGTCCCCATCGCCGAACCCGCCGTCGTCCCCATCACCGAGCTCCTCGCCCGGCCCATCACCGAAACCCTCCATGTCGTCTATCGGGTCGTCATCCGCCGTTTCGCCGCCGGTGTCGTCGGCCCAGTCGGCCTCGCCGGCGTCGTACTCCTCTTTCAGCTCGCTGAAGCTCTTTGCGTCGTCGTTCATATCTCCGTCATCCGCCGGTTCGGTTTCGGACGCGGCGTCGGCGGGTTCACCGTCGTCCATCTCGTCGAGTTCATCCATCCCGTCGAGGTCGTCCATCCCGTCGAGGTCGTCCATCCCGTCGAGGTCGTCCTCAGAGTCGTCGTCCAGGTCGTCGAACCCGCCGTCGTCCGGCTCGACGAGCTCCTCGTCGAAGAACCCGTCAGCGTCCGCGCTCGCGACGTCGTCGTCGAGCTCCTCCGCGGACTCGTCTTCTTCCTCCGCGTCGTCGAAGAGACCGAAGGAGTTGTCGCCGCCGCCGCCGACGCCGTCGAAGCCGCTCGACTCGTCGACGAACGGGTTGATCCCACGAGTGACCATCTCGTAGATGTCGAGCAGGTTCCGAACGTCCTCCTCGATGTCGTCGACGGCCGCGGAGATCTCCTCGTTCTCCGACCGAACCGTCGAGACGGTCGAGGAGAGCGTCGCGACCTCGGCTTCGAGGTCGTCGAGCCGCTTCTCCAGCTCGTCGGTGTCGGACCCGCCACCACCGCCGCCGTCGTCGAATCCGTCGTCCCACTCGTCCATCCCGTCGAAGTCGTCGAAGCCGTCACCGCCGCCGCCACCCATACCGCCTCCACCGCCGCCACCCATACCGCCGCCGAAGACATCGTCGTCACCATCCATGCCACCGCCGCTATCGTCGGATCCGTCGTCGTCGAGGAACCGATCGAGGACGCTCGCGCCGACGAGCCCCAGCGTGGCGACTGTCCATTCGACCGTCGAGAGGTCCCACACCGGTAGTTCGAGGCCCATTACCGGAAAACACCCGTACTACACACTTCAACCCACCCCTCAAAATATCAACCATGAGAAGTCCGGGGGGATCGAACCGATAGCGAGCGGACGACCGATCATCTCGATGACGGCTGGGACGGGCCGGCTATCGCGTTATCGGAGCGGACGGCGAGCGCTGACGCGAGCTCAGAGGGTCCGTTCGAACCCGTCCGCGGCGCGAACGACGACGGCTCCATCGGATCGGAACAGGACCGTTCGTCCGACGCCGTCGCCGACATCGCTCGCGACGATTGGCACCCCAGCATCGGCCAACACGCGCCGGGCGTGGGAGACGTTTCGTGGCCCGACCGGGGCGGTGAGATCGAGCATCTCCGCCCCGCCGATCAGGCTGGCTTCCAACCGGTCGGGGGATCCACCGGAGTCGGCGACGGCATCGGCCATAACGTCGAACCCGGAATCGACGTACTTCCCCGGTCGGGGTGATCGGAGTCCAGAGGTGTCGGCGTCGTCGATCGACGGGAGCATGGCGTGGAGGAGACCGCGAACGCCCGCGTCGTGGTCGACGACGGCGATCGCGACACAGGAACCGAGCCCGCTCGTCGTGAGGAGGGCGTCGTCGTCGACGACCGCGAGGTCTCCCACGCCGACGTTCACCCGCCGGGGCGACCCGGACACGTCACGGCCCCCGACCGACGTGGGTGGGGTCATACCTCGGAGAGCGAGGAGAGGGCGGCCGCCAGTTCGCGCTCGTTCGGGAGCGCGTACACGTCACACCGCGCCTGGACCCCTGCCGTCCGGATCGCGGCGTCGATGACGAACCCGTAATCCTGTCGCCGGCCCAGCGCCGCGACGAGCGGGCTGATCGTCGCCGACCCCATGTCGTGGACGAACTCCGGCGGGGAGTGGCTGATCGACGTGCCGAGCACGTTCGCCCACCCGTCGATGAATCCGCTCGTCATCACGTTGCCGAGCTCACACAGCGCGTTCTCGGCCATCCCCCCGAGCGGGTCGTCGGGTTCGGTGGGGAGCATCGACGCCGCGACCGCCTCGGCCGACGACTCCTCGAAGAGTATCGCGAGGTAGCCGCCGATCTCGCCCTGTAACTCGAACACCGTCCCGGCGTAGGGTTCGACGCCGACCTCGGCGGGGATGTCGGCGAGCGGGACGAACCGCAGTCGGCTCACCTCGACGCTCGTGTCGAGGCCCGTCATCATCGCGATGTTGTCGGCGGCGTTCGCCGACCCGCGTTTCGCCAGCGACGCGAACGTCGAGAGCGACTCGTACGGAACCGCGGTGTTCGCGCCGGGGGCCGACCCGCCCGTGTCGCCCGCGGCTCCCTCGGCACCGGCGGCCGCCGCGGGCGCGGTCTTCCCGACGATCAGATCGCGGAACGCCGCGGAGTCGGGGAGCATGTAGATGGCGAAGTCGAGGTCCGTCGTCGCCGAATCCAGCCGGCTCTCGAAGAGGAAGACGCCGTCACCGGCGAGCGCGCCGTCGGGGAGCACCGCCGCGCCGTCCGCCTCGAAGTATCTCGGCGGCGTCATATCTATCGCCCGGCCGAGGTAGTTGGCCCAGCCGTCGAGGAAGCCCCCGAGCGCGATGTTGCCGACTTCCGTCACCGCGCTCCGGCCCATCGACGCGCCGCCGGGAAGCAACGAGAGCAGCGCGTCGGCGTGGGCGGCGTCGAACGCGAGGACGGCCTCGCCGTCTAACCCGCCCGAGAGCCCGACGCTCACGCCGATGGACTCGCGACCGGCGAACGCCTCGGCGAGGTCCTCACCGC
The DNA here is from genome assembly GCF_055396225.1 of Halorubrum tibetense. Lineage (NCBI taxonomy): Archaea > Methanobacteriati > Methanobacteriota > Halobacteria > Halobacteriales > Haloferacaceae > Halorubrum > Halorubrum tibetense. The sequence continues at coordinate 1,803,054 of NZ_AP043742.1, read as the reverse complement.
TGGCGACACTCGCGCCGGTTACCTCGACCGCGAGGTCCGTCCCCGTGAGCTCGGCGACCGCGTCGGCGGCCTGCTCGGCCCCGCGCTGGGTGAGCCGGTTACAGGCCCCGAGCGCCCGGACGTCGACGCGCATTATACCGCCGACCCGATGGCGTCGAGCACGTTCGGCTTCTGGAACGGCTTCGTGATGTACCCCTCCGCACCCGCCTTGATAGCGGCCTTCATCTTCTCCTCCTGCCCGACGCTGGTACACATGATCACCGTCGCCTCCGGGTCGTCGTCTTTGATCTCCGTCGTGGCCTCGATCCCATCACGGATCGGCATCACGATGTCCATCATCACGAGGTCGGGGGCGTGCTCGTCGTACATGTTCACGGCCTCTACCCCGTTTTCCGCCTCGCCGACGATCTCGAACTCCCCTTCGAGGATCTCCCGCAGGAGGTTCCGCATGAACTCCGAGTCGTCCGCGATAAGCACTCGCGTCGCCATATATACTCGGAGACGGGCCGAGGAGTCACTTAACCGCTCGCCCGCGGTTCTCACCGCTGAGAACCGCGTGGCAGTCGTGAGCCAACGGGGCGAGCTCCCAGAGGGGAGATCCCGACGGGACGGGCCCGAACTCCCCGTGATGGTCGCCCTCCCCCAACCGCTCAGAGCCAGTGATCGGCGATGTACATCGTCCCGACGAGGAGCGTTCCGGAGACCGCCTCCCGGGTCCCGATCCCGAGCGGGAGCGGGATCGCGGTACGGGGCTCGGACGGGTCGTCGTCAGCTCCCTCCTCCACGTCGTTTCCGTCACCGTCCGCGTCGTTTCCGTCACCGTCCGCATCGTTTCCGTCACCGTCCGCATCGTTTCCGTCACCGTCCGCATCGTTTCCGTCACCGTCCGCGTCGCTTCCGTCCTCGTCCGCGGTGGTGTCGTCGTCGCCTTCGACACCGGTCGAGGCGTCGCCCTCCTCACCGACCGCCGCCGAGTCGTTGGCATCGACCTCGCTATCGGCACCGGTCTCGCCGTCGTCGACACCCTCGCTGTCGGCGTCGTCTTCGGTTTCTCCGTTCGCGGCGTCGTCCTCGCTGTCGTCGATCACGTTGTCCTCGCCGTCGGCCTCCTCCTCGTCAGGTTCCCAGTCGGGACCGGGCGCGACGACGAGCGTCCCGTTCGTCTCGTCGTCGCCGACCCCTACCGAGTAAGCGTACTCGCCGGGCTCCAGATCGGCCGTGACTCGGGAGAACGCGACGGTCGAGGTCCGGTCCGGCTTGACGCGGATCCGACGATCGTCCGTCAGCGCTCCGTCGGCTACGTCGAGCGAGAGGCGCTCGACGCCGTCGACGTGGCCGTCGTTCCGAACGTCGACCGAGAGCCGCTCCAAGCTATCGCCCTGGATGATCGTGAGGTTCCCGGGAGCGTCGTCGATCGCGAGTGGGGTGGGGTCGTTCGGGTCCTCGACGACGACGAGCGAGCGGGTGTCGTACAGCGACGTGCCCTCGTACAGCTCCAGCGAGACGGACGAACCGACCGGAACGTCGGAGAGAACCGCCCGGATGGAGAACGTGTCGTTCTCGCTGATCTCGACGGAGCGCGTCTCCACGGTCGGGGTATCGCCGGCGTCGGCGACGAACTCGGCGGTGAGTTCGGTTTCGGGATGGAGCGTCGTCTCCCCGGAGAGGGTGACGGTGGTGCCGTTCTCGACGAGGACGACCCCGTCGTCGGTGACGTCGTCGAAGGACAGGTCGGGAGCCCGGATCGAGAACGACGCCGTCGCCGAAACGTCGCCCTCGTCGAGCGCGCGGTACGGGAACTGCTCGTCGACGTCGGGGTCGGTCGCGGACGCCGCCGCGAAGGGATCGGCCGGGCCGCCGCCGGACCGATCGAAGCGATAGCGGTCGCCCTCGACGCCGTCCAGGCCGAACGTGACCGCGTACTCGTCGCCGGGGTCGAGCGTTCCGTCGAAGGCGGCTGCGGCGTCCGTATCCAAGACGAGGTAGAACGCGCTCGGGGTCGGCCCGTCGCCGTGGCCCGTCAGGTCCTCGGGCGGACCGTACACCGCCTGAACAGCGTCGGTGTCGCCGGTGACGGCGGAGAGGTCCAGCTCGGTCGGCGGTTCGTTCATCCCCGTGTTCGTCTGGCGGATCGTGAGCGAGACGCCCTCGCCCAGGATCTCGCCGTCGTCGCTCGTCAATAGGTCGTTGAGGGCCGCCGTGGAGAGGTTCCCGCTCGACCCGAACCGGTCGTCCGGATCGCCGTCGGCGGCCCGCGCGAGTGCCCCCCAGATCCCGGTCGCCTCGAATCCGAGTATCAGCCGGTCACCACGGGTGATCGCGTCGCGTTCGCGCGCCGGGCCGAGCAGGTCGTCGACCGATCCCGCGCCGTCGACGTCGTCCGCGAGAGCGGTGTACACGTCGACCCGCTCGCGGAACGCCGGCGGGGTAAGACGGAGGTCGGCGCGGTCGAGCCGGTGTTCCAGCTGGATCGTCCCGTCGTGTGCCGTGACGTTCCCGGAGCCGAGGAGGAGCCGGTACCGCTGCGGCGCGAGCGGGGCCGGGTTGGAGCCGACGTCGACGGCGGACCGGAGCGCGGACAGGTTCCCGTACGCCGCTCCCGTCTCCCCATCGACGAGCGTGAGGTCGTCGAAGCCGTCCAGATCCTCGACCGGTGTCTCCGGGCCGTGTTCCGCGCCGTGCGCGTAGCTGGACACGCTCGCGCCGTCACTGGCGTACACCGCGTCGGTGGACGCGTTCGTGCCGAGCAGCCGGGTGTTGACGGTGATCGTCGTGTCGCCGGTCACCCGCAGGACGTCGAGGAACCCGGTCGGACTCCCGTCGCTCAGCCGGTCGCCGCCGACGACGACGTACGCCGGGTCACTGCCGCCGGCGGAGACGTCGACCTCGACGAGGTCGCCCGCGGACGTCACGTACTCCGCGTCGCCGAACGACCCCGTGGCGTCGGTCGTGTCCCGGACCGCGTCGTCGCCAGCGGGAGTGAGGCTCGGCCGGTCCGCGACAGCCCCGTCGGACGTACCGGAAACGCCGGACGCGCCGGCCATCACCGGAGCCGCGAGCGAGAAGAGACACAGGAGCGCGAGGGCGACGGCGAGCCCGGAGTCGACCCGTCGTGACAGGGCTTTCGGAAGCGCGCTGCGGGCCCGTCGGCGGAGGCGGGCGGGGTCGAGGCGTCGTGTGCGTGCCATCGTGTGTGGTGTGTCGCGACCGGTCGGTCGGCGGGTCGCGGGGCCCGGAGCAGGCCGACGCGGGCGTCCCGACCGAATCGGATCGTCGGTTGTCTGTCGGATCGAGTCGGGGCCGGGATTAAAACGTGCGTCCCCGATTATCAGACCGGAAAACGAACGGAAACAAGAGTAGAACCGCGATAGCAACCGATATCGGCGGATAACACAAATGAGATGGCGGACGGCCGACCGAAGAGTTAAGCCCGGGCGCGCTGCCGATCCGATGAGGATGAAGACGTGTCCCCGGTGTGAGTCGTCCATCGACGAGTCGGCCCGCTTTTGCGAGCAGTGCGGCGCGCCGCAGACGGAGGCGGCCGCCGAGGAGCTCGACGAGCTCGTCCAGCGGCAGGCGAAGCAGGTCGCGACCGAGTCCGGGGGCGGAGGCGGCGGGGACGCCTTCGGTCAGGGCGGTGGGGGCGGCGGCGGGGGCGGCGACGGAGGTGCCGGCGCGGACGACCTCGTCGGGGCGGCCCGCGAGGAGCTCTCCGACCGGGAGTCGCTCTGGCGGCGGGGGTCGTACGTCGTCGGCTACGCCACGATCGTGGTCGCGCTCACGCGGATCACGAGCCCCGGGGCGTGGTTCCTGCTGCTCGGCGGGATCGCGATCCTGCCGCCGACCCGCCGGCTCCTCGGCCGACCGGTCGGCGGGACGTTCAAACGCGAGGCGATGGCGGGGCTGTACGCCGTGTTCGTCGTCCTCGGCGCGTTGCTGCTGGTCCTCCTATAAGGGGTCCGCGGGTCGCGGGGTGTGGGTTGCGGAGTGTGGGCCGAGTGGTGTGGGCTGTGGAGTACGTACCGGCGGCCGCCGGCCGCGCCGCCGATCCGGGGCGTTCCTCACGGGCGGCGATATAACCCTTATATACCCACTGTGGACGATGAGACGGCGCTTATAAACACGTCGCGGGCGGCGGTGCGGCACTTATAAATCCCGCTCGTCCGGGACCCGGGGCGGCGGTCGCTGTCAGTCGACCCGGAACCCGCCCTCCCGTTCGGCGGCGCGGACCAGGTCGCCGATCGAGTCGTCGGCGGAGAGTCCCTGGCTCGCGGCGAAGCGTTTGATCGCCACGGGCGGCAGGTCGATCGGGGTGTCGCCGGCGACGAGGAGGAGGCCGAGCGCCTCGGCCGCGTCGGTGTCGGGGCCAGCGTTCGAGACGAACCAGGAGAGGAGGGTGTCGAACGTCGAGACGACGTCGTTCGACGCCGAGCGGTTGCGCGCGGTCTCGCCGTTCGCGTGGAGCGTGGCGTCGATCCCGTAGTCGAACCCGTCGTGGTCGAAGGAGGTCGCCAGCCAGCGGCTCACCGCCTGGCGGTCGACGCCTCCGGCGGGCGCACCCCCACGCGCAGACGACGCGCCGGCGGACCGGCCGCCCGCGACGCCCCGGTCGTCCCCGGCGATCGGCTCGCGGTCGGCGGCCGGACTGGGGTTCGCCGCCGACTCGAAGCCGGACCCGCCGGTCGCGTCGGGGGCCCCGGATCCCTGTGCGGGTTTCGGGTCACCCGGCGGGCGGCCGGGCCGGACGTTCGGCCGGCCGTTCGTGCCGACGACGTACCGGCCCTCCCCGATCTCGACGACGTGCTCGTCGTCGGTGAAATCGAGCTCCTCGGGGTCGGCCGGCGGTGCGTCGTGGTCACTCATAGCGTGGCGTTGGTCGCGCGATAAAATAGGTGTTCCGGGCGGGGGGATCCGCCGGATAAGTGGTTAGGGGGCTGTTCGAGGCTCGTTAGAGCCGGACCGCTTCGCCGCTGTCGGTGAAGAGGTCGGGCGCGTTCAGTTCGACCTGTGTCGTCGCCGAGGACGGCGAGACGATGTCGAGCGTCGCGGTGTCACCCTGACCGAAGCGGTCGTTCGTGAAGTCGGTGTTCTCGAACGCACCGGCGGCCGGGTTCAGCAGGATGGTGTACGATTCACCGTCGAGGACGGGGTTCGACTCGAAGTCGCCGTCCTCACCGACTGCGAATTCGTTCGGACCGAGGTCGGCGACAGTAGCTGAGTCAACGAACGCGACAGTCTCTGGGCCGAAAATATTAGTATCGTCGCTATTGTCAACTAGCTCTACAGAAAGGTCTCCATCCGAAGGATCGGCACTGCTGATATCGAGAGTGACAAGTTCGTCTCCGTCGCTGGAGTCCAACACTACCCGATCTTGCTCAGTATCAGTACCGTCCTCAACAATTAGAGCAGTTCCATCGTTAGTGATATCACTCACAGCTACCGTGATCGATTCTTCAGTTTCACCGACCTCTGCCGGTGCATCAAACTGATCAGGGTCATCTGGTATTTCCACATCATCGTCAGCGGTTGAACTCGTGAACACGAGGTTCTCCTGCCCACCAGGCCCAACAGCCTGTATCGTCGTCTCACTCAAGTCGATCTGATCCGCTCCAGGCGCACCGGAGACCGAGATCCGGATCTCGTTCAGCGTTTCCTCATCACCCGCGACGATTCCAACGGAGCTCGTTACGTCGATTCGCTCGGAGACGAGGTCAGTACTCTCCTCACCCGTTGCCTCTGCTTGCGATTGGAGGAACCCGGCGGTGTTGATCAGGACGCCGGCAGCGATCGCCGCCACCAGCACCATCGCGATGAACACGATGAGTGTCCCGATTCCAACCTGACCGCGCTCCTCGGAGTTATTGATAAATTCGAACATTGTTATAGCCTCACGGTGTCTTCGACCACGGTGCTCGGGACGCGGATCTCTGAGGTGGTCGTCGCGCCGCTCGATGTCGTGAACGTCACGCTGAGTCGATCACCCTCCTCAAGAACGTATCCGAGATCGTTCGCACCACTATCTCCGAAAGTCGTTTCGTCGAGTGTAATACTAACAGTTGCCCGATCACTGTTATCAGTTAATACGACATCTCCATCGTTATCGGTGAAGATCTCGATCCCGACCGCGTCTTCATCGCCAAGTCTGAAGGTTTCCTGACCGGCCGTCCCAATCAGCTCAGCCGACACTTCATCAAGATCGATGTTGTCAGCACCGGGTGCCTGTGCAACGACGAACTCGAGATCAGTAATCTGACCGTCGCCCTCGCCACCGTCAGCAGTTTCGTCGAACGTCCCGGACTGGCTCACGACCTGTAGCCGGTCACTTACCTGCGCTGTACTCTCTTCACCCGTTGCCTCTGCCTGCGTCTGGAGGAAGCCGGCAGTGTTGATCAGGACGCCAGCGGCGATCGCCGCCACCAGCACCATCGCGATGAACACGATGAGCGTCCCGATGCCCACCTGACCACGCTCTTCCTCGTCGAATACTTGTTCAAACATCGTGTGTGTTGTGTGCGCCCGTGATTCCGATCGCGGGCCGTACTCGTAGCGAAGAGAATGGGTAATATAAGTAGTAGGTCCAGATTATCTGAATCAATAACGAGGTTCAGTCTGACGATCAACGCGTCGCTACTACATGATGGATTTCAGGTAAAAGGAAGACCGCGAGTCGGTGTGTCTTACAGCCGGACCGCTTCGCCGTTGTCGGTGAAGAGGTCGGGCGCGCTCAGTTCGAGCGATGTCGTCGCCGAGGACGGCGAGACGATGTCGAGCGACGAGGTGTCGCTCTGGCCGAAGAAGGTTGCTTCGCCGGGACTCGCGATTGCGGTATAGTCAGTGCCATCATGGACGGCTTCATTCTCGGTGTCACTATCATCGAGATCACCAAACGGCTCGGCTGCCGGGTTCACAACGATCGTGAACTGGTCCTCATCGTTGAGGACAGCCTCTCCATCTTCAGTGATTTCACCGTTCTTGAGCACGACGAACTCTCCCTGCTCGATCTGCAGTGCAAAGTTCTCATCCTGGCCACCACTGTAATCGAAGTCACTCCCATCAGCAGCTTGATCGGTGAATACCAAGTTCGCTTGCCCGTTTGGACCGACAGCTTGGATCGTCGTTTCACTCAGATCGATCTGATCAGCACCGGGCGATCCGGCGACACTGAGCCGGATCTCGTCCAGCGTGCCCGCGTCCGCGTCACCAACGATCCCGACGGAGCTCGTTACGTCGATCCGCTCGGAGACGAGGTCGGTACTCTCCTCACCCGTTGCCTCTGCTTGCGATTGGAGAAAGCCGGCGGTGTTGATCAGGACGCCAGCGGCGATCGCCGCCACCAGCACCATCGCGATGAACACGATGAGTGTCCCGATACCCACCTGACCGCGCTCCTCGGAGTTAGTTATGAATTCGAACATTGTTACAGCCTCACGGTCTCTTCGACCACGGTGCTCGGGACGCGGATCTCCGTCGTCGTCGTCGCGCCGCTCGACGTTGTGAACGTCACACTGAGCCGGTCACCCTGTTCCAGGACGTATCCAAGATCGTTGGCACCAGCGTCGCTGAACGTCTCTTCATCAAGCGTGATGCTAACCGTCGCTCGGTCGCTGTTGTCGGTTAGGACGACATCCCCGTCATTGTCGGTGAATATCTCGATATCGACTGCAGTTTCATCACCGAGTTGGAACGTTTCTTGACCGTCAGTCCCGATCAGTTCGGCCGATACCTCATCGAGATCGATGTTATCCGCACCGGGTGCCTGTGCAACGACGAACTCGAGGTCGGTTATCTGCCCGTCAGCACCGTCACCATCGGCAGCTGCATCGAACGTTCCGGACTGACTCACGACCTGCAGCCGGTCACTAACCTGTGATGTACTCTCCTCGCCCGTTGCCTCCGCCTGCGTCTGAAGGAACCCGGCGGTGTTGATCAGGACGCCGGCGGCGATCGCCGCCACCAGCACCATCGCGATGAACACGATGAGCGTCCCGATACCCACCTGACCGCGCTCTTCCTCATCCAGTATGGATTCGAACATTGTTTGTTGTGTGGGCCCCCGGGCTGCCCGGCGGGCGTTATCAATAGGGAATGGGAACGAATACATAAACACATAGAACAAATTATTGAACCTGATAAAGTACTTGGGTCGTGCGGTTTTAGAGAAATATACGAGCAGTAGTTACAGAATAAATAAACGATTTTCGTGGGGTGAGTATCAGTCGTGAATGTTGGACCCTCACAGCGTCGTCCCTGAACAGGTGGGCTTGGGTTCGTGCCGCGTCAGCGCTTTCGCGACGCGGTCGACTCGCGATCCCGACGTGACCCCCACTCCCAGTCTGCCAGCTCGGGGTCGCTATCGTGATCGGACCCACGGGCGGGGCGCTGGTTCACCCGGTCACGATCCGGTTTCTCACGACCGCGCGAGACCGGACGTTCGGATCGGCGAGTCGAGTCACGAATCGGGTGTTCGTCGGTAGCCCCCCGTGCTCCGGGCTGGTCGGCGTCGGCCGTGACCAGTCGGTCGAGCCGGCGTTCGAACTCCGTATCGTCGAGCTCGCCGGCAACGTAGCGGTGTTTCAACCGCTCGATCGGCGTGACGGCGGACGCCGACATCGACGCCTCCCGCTTCGCCATCGCCTCGTCGACGAGGTGCCCACCGAGCGCGGCGCTTCCGATCACGTACACCGCGCCGACGAGCGTGAGCGCGAGCACGCCTATCGTCGCCGCGGGCGAGATGGTCGAGGCGGCGGCGACCGCGACGAACGTCAACGGCAGCGACAACAGCGTGACGAGTCCGCCCGCTGCGGCCCCGACGCGGCTGCCACGATCGGCCGCATCGCTATCGGTCCAACTCGCAACCCCGCCGCCGATGGCCGGCGCGATCAGCCCCAAGACGGGCAACACGCTCACCAGCACCGTGACGCCCGCGCCAACGCCTGCACGGCCAAGGAACCCGGAGACCCAGCGATCGAGCGTTCGGCCCCGTCGCCGTTCACTCCGAGTCATCGGCGACCAGAGGCTGCCGCCCCGTCGGTCGTCATGCGTCCCTCTGCCGCGGGATGGAACCAGTTCCGTCGTCGCGCGATACGGGCACGCGTCATCACACGAATGTACGGGACACGACAGTAAAACACCCTCGCTGCCGACGAATCCGATCAGACCGATCATCGCGTGTACGAACCGGCGAGCGACCGGGATACGGCCGTACGGATGAGTGCGAGGATCGACTGAATACGTCCGTTCGGGTGGTGACGAACCGCGACCGAGCCGGCTACCGCTCGCGCAGCCGCGACAGCTCCGCCTCGGGGATCACGAGCTCCTGTGTCCCGGGTTCGTACGCCGCGAGGCTACCGGCGATGAGCGCCATACCGCCGGCGAGCAGCCCGGTGTTGACGAGGAGGATCGCCTCCGGGTTCGCGAACGACGTGAGAAACGCCGCGAGCGGCGTCGCCACCGAAGCGACGGCGATCAGCCCGAACCCGACCGCGAGATACGCCATCGCCGCCTGCCCCGACGACCGATACGCGGACAGCGCGAACGCGGTAAGCGTCACGCCCGCCCCCGCGAGCACGGTGGTCGTCGCGAGATACAACGCTTCGATGAGGTCCATACCCGCCGTGTTCGACGGGGGAGAATAAACCCCCGGGAGCGTGTATCACTACCGATAACCGTGACTCGTGACACGCGTTCACCACGGACGAGGGCCGGCAGTCGCGGAAACCGGGTTACCCACCGATGTACGGGGATTTCGACCCACCGTGAGTCGGGCGTCCCGGTGGGAACCACCGACATCCTTTTAGGCCTAAGCCTCACAATCAATAACGATAATGGTGGGGGACGATCTGATCACGGTACTCGGGAACAAGTACAACACGGACATCCTGACGGCGACGGGGGAGGCGATGTCCGCACAGGACCTGAGCGAGCAGCTCGACGTGCCCATCGCGACGTGTTACCGCCGGATCAACGAGCTGGAGGAGGCGGACTTGCTCGAGCTCCACGACCGCCCGCTCTCGGACGAGCACCGCCGCGTGAAAGTGTATCGCCGGAAGGTCGACGGCGTCGAGGTCGACTTCCGTGACGGGCTCACGATCGAAGTAGAGGAGCGCTCCGCGGTGAAAAACCGGCTCGACGACGTGTGGCGGGACCTCTCGGCGCGCGGGGACTGAGACGACGGCGTCGACGAGATCAGAACGAGGGCTCGTCCGAACGACTCATCATCGAGAACCCGCCCGCCCGCTGGTGGACCGTGATCCCGCCCTCGCCGATGTCCATGGGGAAGATGTCCGTATCGATGTCCTGTTTCCGCATCTTCGCCACCCAGACGTACCGGTTGACGCCGGAGTCCGTCGGGGTCTGGATGAAGTAGATGTTCCCGTCGGTGAGGAAGTTCTCCAGCCCGACCTCCGTGTCGGGGAACACGGCACCCTGCTCATTGATAAGCAGCGAGGTGAGCCCGTTCGCTTTGAGGATGTCCGAGAACTTGAGCAGGTACGTCCGTTTCTCCTGCTCGTCGGCGAAGAACAGCTGAAACATCGACAGCGAGTCGAGCACGAGTCGGTCGAAGGACTCGCCCTCGACGGTGTCCAAGAGCTTGTCGACCGCGGTCGAGAAGTCGGTCTCGCGGAGCATCTGGCGTTTGTCGAGGATCACGATCTCGCCGTCGTCGACGAGCTCGCCGAACCGCTCGAACCCGACCGACTCGGCCGCGGCGCGGATGTCCGCTTCGTCCTCCTCGAAGGAGACGTACACGCCCCGCTCGCCCTGCTCGGTCGCGCCGTGATAGAGGTACTGGATGCCGAAGATGCTCTTTCCGGTTCCGGGATTCCCGGAGACGAGGACCGTCGACCGCTCCGTGATACCGCCGGTGAGGATCGAGTCGAGCCCATCGACCCCGGTAGAGACGAGTTCTGACATTCGTCCATTCATTGGCGATGGGAGTATATAAAAGACGATCCGTTCGCATCACCGGGAAGACGCCGACAGGTTTATTTCTCGACACGCCGCCCACTACGTATATGCGCGGAGGACCGTCTCTCGTGACCCGCGGCGGTGATGGTCGGTGAGCGGCACCTCGGTCCTCGTCGTCGAAGACGAGCCCGACATCGCGGCGCTGTACGCCGGGTTCCTCGAGGAGCGATACGACGTCACCGTGGCGGAGACGGCCGCCGAAGCCATCGAGATCGTCGACGGGAGCATCGACGCCGTCCTCCTAGATCGACGGCTCCCGGACGGCAGCGGCGACGACGTACTCGAACACATCCGCGAGAACGGGTTCGACTGTCGCGTCGCGATGGTGACGGCCGTCGAGCCCGACTTCGACATCATCGACATGGGGTTCGATCTGTACCTCACCAAGCCGGTGAGCCGGACGAACCTGCTCGACGCCCTCGAAACGCTGTTGACTCGAAACGAGTACGACGACCTGCTTCAGGAGGCCGCGTCGCTGGCGAGCAAGCGGGCGGTGCTCAAATCACAGAAACCGACCGCCCGGCTCGAAGGGAACGAGTCGTACACGGAGCTCGTCGACCGCCTCGAAGCGATCGACGCCGACATCGACGATATCGGCGAGTCGCTGTCGACGGACGACTACCGGGCGATGTTCCGCGACATCGGCGAAGTCTGAGCCGATACCGACGAACCCACCGGTGGGTCGGATCACGTAGCCACTACTCAGGACAGCTGATCGCCAACCAGCGCGTCCGCCGCAACGACGAACGCGTCGCGCTCGTCGACCGGGATCGTGGCCCCTGCGGCCACGTCGTGACCCCCGCCGTCCCCGCCGACGGAGCGGCTCGCCTCTCGCATCACCGCGGAGAGGTCGAGCCCCTGACGGACCAGCCGTCCGGTTCCACGCGCGGACACCTTCAGCTCCGTCGCGCTCTCCTCGGCGAAGGCGATCACGGGTTTCGACCGGTCGACCGCGGGCGACCCGGCCGCCATCCCGGCGACGATCCCGACGATCGTCTCCCGGATCCGCGAGCCGGCGTCGAACCACTGGAGGTGTTGTTCGTGAGTCACTCCCTCGGTTTTGACCCACTGAAGCCCCTCGGAGAGGTTCCGCCGGTGGTTCCGGAGTAGCGAGCGAGCCTCCGCGAGCGCGCCGTCCCGGTCGCCGAGACACACGGCTAACCCGACATCGGCGCGCTCGTAACGAGCAGTGGCGTTGAGCAGGGTCGAGAACTCGCTGACATCTCGGAGCTCGGTGCCCGGCTCTTCGTCGACGAGCGTGTAGGCGGTCCCGACGAGCGCCTCGATCCGCTCCGACGGGACGCCGGAGGCGACCGCCCGACGCATCAGTCCGGAGGCGATCGTCTGTCGCTCGTCGGTGTCGAGGTCGACCCACCGACGCCACTCCCCGTCGGTTTTCACGTCGACGTCGAGCTCCTGGAGGAACGCGATCGCGCCGGCCTCGTCGTTCGAGATACCGGGGATCCGGACGTCCGACGCGTACTCCAGCAGCTTCGGGAGGGGACGGGTCTGTCGGCCGTACAGGTCCAAGTCGGTGCGGGTCTCGAGCACTCCGGCATCGACGCCGTCCGCGACGATCCCCGCGTTCGCGCCGACGAGCCCGTCGCCACCGTCCTGCATGTCGCCGACGGCACCGACGACGGCGAGCGCCGCCAGATCGCGATTGTCGCCGTCCGGGCCCTCCAGGGCGCGGGCGAGGACGTAGCTCGCGCCGGCACCGGAGAGCTCGCTCGCGCCGTCGATCCCCTCCAACAGCGGGTTGAGATGGAACTCCGTGTCGGCGTCGGCGGGCTGGTGGTGGTCGGCGATAACGGGAACGAACTCCCCGCGCGACTCGTGGGTCGCGATGACGTCGAGCTGACCCGAGCCGAAGTCGGTGAACAGCACGACATCGTACTCCCGGGCGGCGATCCCCGCGATCGATTCGGCGTCGAGCTGCTTCTCGAAGACGACCTCGTGATCGATCCTGGCACGCGCGAGCGCCGCGGAGGCGACCGCGGCACTCGTCAGCCCGTCGGCGTCGATGTGGGACGCGAGGAGAACCCGGTCGGCCGATCGCAGGCGGTCGGCACAGGCACGGGCACGGTCGCCGAGGTCGGGCACGGGATGGTCGGCTACTGCCATTACCTCCCGTTCGGTCGCCATCGCCGATAAGCTCACGCACCGGCCGACGGCGGTCCGCCCGTCTCCGAACCGTCACCGACCGCCGGATCGACACCGACTCGTGTCCCACGGACCGGCAGCGCTTGCCGTAACTGACGGTTATAGAAGTTTGTAGATATATGCGTGATATACATGACACGTGGGTTCAACACCCGGAGTCTCCACGCCGGCGCCGCACCCGATCCGGAGACTGGGGCGCGCGCAACCCCGATCCATCAGACGACGTCGTACGTCTTCGACGACGCGGACACGGCGGCGGAGATGTACGCGCTCCGGGCGGAGGGCCACATCTACTCTCGACTCTCCAACCCGACCGTGAACGTTCTCGAAGACCGTCTCGCCGACCTCTCGGGCGGGTCGGGCGCGGTCGCGACGGGTTCGGGGATGGCCGCGTTCGACGCGATCACGACGGTGCTCGCGAGCGCGGGCGACAACGTCGTCGCCAGCGCGGAGATGTACGGCGGGACCGCCGCGTACCTCTCCGGTATCGCGAACCGTCGCGGGGTCGAGGCGCGGCTCGTGGAGACCACTGACTACGCGGCGTACGAGGCCGCGATCGACGACGACACGGCGTTCGTTCACGTGGAGACGATCGCCAATCCGTCGCTCGTCACGCCGGATCTCGAGCGGCTCGCCGAGATCGCCCACGACCACGCGGTCCCGCTGGTCGTCGACAACACGTTCGCGACGCCGTACCTCTGTCGGCCGTTCGAGCACGGCGCGGACGTCGTCTGGGAGTCGACGACGAAGTGGATCACCGGCAATGGCACCACGGTCGGCGGAGTCGTCGTCGACGGCGGGCAGTTCCCGTGGGACCATCCCGACGCCGACTACGACGAGCTCTCCGGGCAGTCGCCCGCGTTCCCGATCGATTTCGTCGAGCGGTTCGGCGACGCCGCGTTCGCCAACGTCGCCCGCCAGCGAGGGGTGCGACCGACGGGCGGCCAGCAGTCGCCCTTCGACGCCTGGCAGACGATACAGGGGCTCAACACGCTCCCGCTGCGGATGGATCGCCACTGCGAGAACGCCCGGACCGTCGCGGAGTTCCTCCGCGAGGACGACCGCGTCGGCTGGGTGACGTATCCCGGCTTCGAGGATCATCCGACTCACGGGAACGCGGCGGCGTATCTGGACGGTTACGGCGGGATGGTGACGTTCGGCGTCGCCGGCGGCTTCGAGGCGGCGAAGACGCTGTGTGAGAACGTCGACCTCGCCAGCTTCCTCGCGAACATCGGCGACGCGAAGACGCTCGTCGTCCACCCGGCCTCGACGACGCACGCGCAGATGGACGAGACGGAGCAGCGACGCGCCGGCGTCTACCCGGAAATGCTTCGGCTCTCCGTCGGGATCGAGTCGGTCGACGACGTGATCGAGGACCTCGACCGAGGGTTGGACGCCGGGCTGCGTGCCGCCGAGGCGGACGGTGGGGACGGAGGAGCCGTCCCAGACGAGGCGGACAGCGGAGCTGGACCCGGAGGTGCCGACCGATGAGCGCGGTTCCGACCGACGCCGGAGTCGCGGCTCTCGGGGAGTTCACGTTCGAGTGTGGGCAGTCGATCCCCGACCTCCGGATGGCGTACGAGACGTACGGCGAGTTCGACGGAGACAACGTCGTTCTCGTCTGTCACGCGCTCACCGGGAGCCAGAACGTCGCACGGACGCCCGAGAGCGACGCCGACGCGGGGCAGGCGGGACAGGCCCGGGCGTGGTGGGACGACGTGGTCGGCCCGGGGAAGGCGATCGACACGACGGAGTACTACGTCGTGTGCGCGAACGTCCCCGGCTCCTGTTACGGCTCGTCGGGACCGGCGAGCGAGCGCCCGCCGGACATCGACCTGCCGGCCGACGAGGAGCCCGACCACGACCGGTGGGGGACGGCATTCCCGCCGGTACAGGTCGAAGACTGGACGCGCGCACAGCGCCGGCTGCTCGACCACCTCGGCGTGGGGCGGCTTCGCGCGGTCGTCGGCGGCAGCGTCGGGGGGATGAACGTCTTGGAGTGGGCGAAACGCTACCCCGACGACGTCGACCGGGTCGTGCCGATCGCGGCCGCGGCCCGCTTGGACGCGCAGTGTCTCGCGCTGGAGGCGATCGCGCGGCGGGCGATCCGCTCGGACCCGAACTGGCACGGCGGCGACTACTACGACGCAAACCGAGCGAGCCCGGACACGGGACTGGCGCTGGCGCGGCAGATCGGCCACGTGATGTACCTCTCGAAGGCGTCGATGGAGCGGAAGTTCGGCCGGCGCTCCGCCGGACGCGACTCGCTGAGCCGGGACGACGGCGACCTCGGTCTGTCCGCCGACCCTGCCGCCGCGTTCTTCCCGTACCGCGAGGTGGAGTCGTACCTCGACTACCAGGCCGAGGGGTTCGCCGACCGGTTCGACGCGAACAGCTACCTCTACCTCACCCGGGCGATGGACGAGTACGACCTCGCCGCAGGATACGGCTCTGACGCCGACGCCCTCGCCGCGTTCGAGGGCGAGGCGCTCGTGATGAGCTTCACCGGCGACTGGCATTTCACCGTCGAGCAGGCCGCCTCGGTTGCGGGAGCCTTCCGCGAGCGCGACACCCCCGTCGCCCATCACGTGATCGACTCCGACCACGGCCACGACGCGTTCCTCGTCGAACCCGAACACGTCGGCCCGCCGCTCCGCGATTTCCTCGCCGACGGGGTCGAGGGACGCGCCGTCGACGACGAGGGGCCGGACGGCTCCCCGCGCGAGGACGCCGACCACGAGCCGAACCACGCCCCCGTCCACTCCAGCCTATTTAAGGGGTAGCGGCAGGGAGTCGAGTGAATCATCCGAACCTCGGCCGGCCTAGTAACGGCGACGGCGATTTCGACGGGGGGTGGCGGGAACCTCAACGGGGCGACCGCGGGGACCTCGACCGGGCGGTGGCGCGCCGGTTCGCGGCTTTATAAGGCGTGAACCGCCCGCGAGGTCGTCGGGCGAAGCCCGACTGCCAGAGGCGCGTAGCGCCTCACTGTCGCCGTCGCTACGCGCCCGCTGCTAGCGGAACCGCCGGTTCCTCGCTGGGGCCCGGCACAGCGTTTATAAACGCCGTTCCGGCGAAGCTGGGGCTTCGGGAGTAGTCACCGCACTGGCACCAGTTTATAAGTAAACGGAAGAACGCGTCACACTCCGCGGTACGTCGGGTGTGGCTCTCTGCTCGACTGCCGCCGCGGTCATTGAGTCCGTATATACGGATCAGGCGCGCTCGCCGACGACCCACTTGTGCGAGTAGCTGCCACCGCAGGTGCAGTGGGCGTACGCGTGGACGACATCGCCCTCGGCGTAGAGGCCGCCGACCTCCTCGTTTTGCGCCTCGGCAAACGCGAACACGAACCGGACGCGATGCGTCTCGTCGGGGGAGTCGTCCGCGAACGGACAGTCGCCGCCGTCGAGCGAGCGCGCGATCGTCCCCTCGGACCCCATCGCCTCCTTGGCGAACTCCATCGCGCCCATCCCGGTCCCGGCCTGGAACGCCGAGCGGCCCGTCTCCCCGTCGAGGATCAGCCGCACGCCGGCGTCCGTCTCGGTGCCGACCTTCCGGAGCCGGGAGTCGTCGTCGAGGTAGTCGTCGCTCAGGTAGAACACGACGTCGTCGAGGCGGTCGCCGGCGAGGAACTCGTCCAGCTTGCTCATGCCGGCGGGACGCACGTGAGCCGTAAAAGGAACGCGTGTCGTCGGCGCGTGTTGTCGGCACGGCCGAGGACGGAGGGAGGCCGTAGAGCGACGAGAACGACACGAACGAGGTCGCATGCGGTGTGAGCCGAGCGATTGACGGCGTGATAGAATCGGAGTAACAATTATTACCTATCCCGGAGATCAGCCGTGTGATGAGCGCACGTACACCATCCGGAGACCGGCTCGTAGAGTGGGCCGAGTTGGTTGACGAGGACGTGCCCGACGATCTCGGTCGTGACGGTCGTGACGGTCACGACGCACGCGGCGGGTGACGGCCACGACGCACGCGGCGGGTGACGGCCACGACGCACGCGGCGGGTGACGGCCGATAACTGACGACCGGTATCGGTCGTTCACGCGATGCCGGTCGGGATGAGGGCCACCCGGCCGGCGCGATCGACCCCCGAACAGTCGGTTCTCGCACGTATAACCGCCCATTCAGTCCGCGTCAGGTCACCATCCGTACCACTTTCACCCCGCTTCACGAAGCCTTTAGGCCGACGACGGCGAATCCCCGCCGATGGCGACCGAGGTCACTGGGATCAACCACCCGTTGCTCGTCGACGACTTCCTCCAGTCCCGCCGCTACCAGCTACAGCTCGCGGACGCCGCGATCGACGACCACACCCTGGTGTGCCTCCCGACCGGCCTCGGCAAGACGACGGTGAGCCTGCTCGTCACCGCGAGACGGCTCCACGAGGCCGGCGGAACCGCGCTGTTTCTGGCCCCGACGAAACCGCTCGTCCAGCAGCACGCGGAGTTCTACCGCGAGGCGATGACGATCCCGGACGACGAGATCGTCGTGTTCACCGGCGACGTGAAACCCGACGACCGCGCGGCCGTCTTCGGGGACGCGCGGATCGTGATCGCGACCCCACAAGTCGTCGAGAACGACCTCGTTGGCAACCGTATCTCCCTGCGCGAGGTCACGCACCTCACCTTCGACGAGTGTCACCGCGCGACCGGCGACTACGCCTACGTGTACATCGCGGAGCGCTACCACGCCGACGCCGCCGACCCGCTCGTGACCGGAATGTCTGCGTCGCCCGGCGGCGACACCGAGGAGATCGAGACGGTGTGTGAGAACCTCGGGATCCGCAACGTCGAGGTGATGACCGAGGACGACGCCGACGTCGACGAGTACACCCACGATACGGACGTTCGCTGGGAGCAGGTCACCCTGCCCGACGAGGTGCTCGCGATCCGCGACGCGCTCAACGAGGTGATCACCGACCGACTGGAGAAGCTCAAACAGCTCGGCGTGACGAACACGACGAACCCCGACCTCTCCCAGCGCGACCTCAACGAGATGCGCGGCAAGCTGAAGCGGATGATGGACAACGACCAGTCGGACGGCTACAAGGGGATGAGCACCCACGCGGAGGTGATGAAGCTCCGCCGCGCGACCGAGCTCGTCGAGACCCAGTCGGTCGAGTCCGTCCGGCGATACTTCGAGCGACAGCGCGAGGCGGCCCGATCGTCGGGGGCGTCGAAGGCGAGCCAGCGGATGATCGCGGACCCCAAGGTTCGCGAGGCGATGCGGAAGGCGGAGTCGTTCGACGGGCTCCACCCCAAGTTCTCGCAGGCCCGGATCCTGCTCGCGGAGACGCTCGGGATCAACGAGGGGGAACGGGCGATCCTCTTCACGGAGTCGCGGGACACCGCGGAGGCGTTGGTCGAGTTCCTCGAGACGAGCTTCGACGTCCGGAAGTTCGTCGGGCAGGGCGACAAGGAGGGCTCCGACGGGATGAGCCAGAAACAGCAGCAGGAGCGCTTACAGGCGTTCAAGAACGGCGAGTTCGAGGTGCTCGTTTCGACGAGCGTCGCCGAGGAGGGGTTAGACGTCCCAGAGGTGGACCTCGTCTGTTTCTACGAGCCGGTTCCGACCGCGATCCGCTCGATCCAGCGGAAGGGTCGGACCGGCCGACAGGCCGAGGGACAGGTCGTCGTGCTCATGGCCGAGGACACCCGCGACGAGGCGTTCTTCTGGATCTCGCGGCGTCGCGAGAAGAAGATGGAACAGGAGCTGTCCGCGCTCAAGAGCGCGACCGACGACATCGAAGCGTCGGTGACGGGCGGGGGGCAGTCCGATCTCGGCGCGTTCGCGGGCGGAGACGGAACGGACGGGGGCACACCCACCTCGGACGGCAACGACGAGGGGACGACCGGAGACGCGGCCGACGACGACGCGACCGACGCGGGACTGACGGACTTCGCGGCGGAGGCGGGCGCGAGCGACGACGAGGGAACGGAGGGCGACGGTGCCGCGAGCGCGGCGGCCGGGGACGACGACGAGAGCGATTCCGCCGAGGAGACCGCGACGGACGCCGACGAGGCGAGCGACGGTGTCGTCGCGACCGCGGGCGTCGAAGACGGGGTCGAGGTCGTGGTCGACCAGCGCGAGCTCGACTCCTCGATCGCCAAGTCGCTCTCGACGCGCGAGGGGCTGGTCACCCGGCTCGAAACCCTCGCGGTCGGCGACTACGTGCTCTCGGACCGGGTCGCCGTCGAGCGGAAGTCGGCCGCCGACTTCGTCGACTCGATGCTCGACGCCGACCGATCGCTGTTCCAGCAGGTCGGCGAGCTGTCGCGGGCGTACGCACGACCCGTCCTGATCGTCGAAGGGACGAACCTCTACGGACAGCGGGACATCGACCCGAACGCGATCCGTGGTGCGCTCGCGTCACTCGCGGTCGATTTCGGGATCAGCGTCCTCCGAACGGAGGGCGAGACGGACACGACCGAGCTGCTGGCGACGATCGCGCGCCGCGAGCAGGAGACGCGCGACCGCGAGGTGAGCGTCCACGGCGAGAAGACGACGAAGACCCGCGCGGAACAACAGGAGTACGTCGTCTCCTCCATCGCCGACATCGGCCCCATCACCGCTCGGAGCCTGTTGGAACACTTCGGCAGCGTGGAGGCCGTGATGACCGCCGAAAAAACGGATCTACTGGAGGTCGACGGCGTCGGGTCGGTGACGGCCGAGCGGATCCGGGAAGTGGTGGGGAGCGAGTACGAGTGATGGCATCACCCGGTCACAGCTCGTAGACTTCCCCGTCGACCGCCAGCGGCTCCGCGAACGCCTCGTCGGGCGGGTAGTAGTGTGCGAGGTGGACGAGCCGCGTCCGATCGGCGCGTAGCTCGTCGGCGAGCGCGAGCGCCCCCTCTCGAGTCATGTGTTTCGACCCGAACGTGCGGGGGATCCCGTCCGGCCCCTCGTGGCGCCCGCCGATCGGGTGGTACTCGCAGAGCGAGGCGGGGACGATGGCGTCGGCGAGGAGGAGGTCGGGGTCCGCGAGCGTCTCCCGCGATCGGTCGGGGATGTCGTAGCTCGTATCGCCGGTGAGCGAGAGCTTCGCGCCCGTTTCCGGGTCCTCGACGACGAGCCCGAAACAGAGCAGCGGCGGGTGATCGACGGGGACGAATCGGAGCTCGAACCCACAGGACTCGAACGGCTCGAACGGGTCCCGGGCGTGGACGCCGATCCGGTCCTCCAAGTAGTCGTACTTGTCGCGGATCGTCTCGGCGACGCTCTCGTCGGTGGCCGGGTCGGTTTCGCTCGGCGCGTGGACGGGGAGGCCGTCCACCAGCCGGTAGACGTTGCCGAGGCCGTCGAGGTGATCGAAGTGGATGTGTGTCACGACACCGGCGTCGGGGAGCGGGACGTCGTTCGCGAGGAACTGGCTCCGGAAGTCCGGGCTGAAATCGACGAGCAGCGAGTCGCCCGTGCGCTCGTTGGCGACGTGGACCGAAAAGCGCGAGCGTGACACGCCGCGGTCGCGCGCCTCGATACACGTCGCACAGTCGCAACCGACGGTCGGCGTTCCAGTCGTATCGCCGGTTCCCAGCAGGGTGACCCGCATTCTCGCCCGGAGCTTCGTCGGCCACCGACTTAGCGTCCGTGATCGGGAGCGGACGGCTCGACCACCGAGCGGCCGGATCACCCCGAGGTATAACGTCGTTCGGGACCGAAACGGCGGTATGCACGACAGTCGCGACCTCGTCCTCGCGCGGCTCCCGTCAGGCGTTCCGATCCGCACGACCGTCCACGTGTACGGGGAGGGGCATCTCGTCGACGACCCTGGATCCGGCCCCCGGCTGGTGACTCCGGACGACGGTGGCCCCGTGGTGTACGCGCAGGCCGCCCAACACGGGCGAGAGGTGAACGGTACAGCGGTCCTCCGACGGCTCCACGATCGACACATGGACGCGGACGACGATCCCGGCGGCTCGGACGCGCTTGACGACCTCGCCGGCACGCTCGTGACCGTCCCCGTCGCCGACCCGCTCACCTTCGATCACGTCTCGTACACGACGCCGGAGGCGCTGGACTCGGTGCACTCGAACATGAACCGTTGTTGGCCCGGCGATCCCGAGGGCACCCTCCACGAGCGGATGGCCGCGCGACTCTGGTCGTTCGTGAGCGACGCCGACGCCGTCGTCGACCTCCACACCGGGTCGCCGTCGATGCTCACGCACACGGTCTATATGCGCGGTGACGAGGAGTGTCGGCGGCTCGCGGAAGCGTTCGGCACGAACCTGTTGCTCGCCGAATCGGCCGGCGACGATGCGGACACGGAGTGGGCCGAGCGCGGGTTCGCGGGCAAGCTCCGGGTCGCGGCCACCCGGGAGGGGATCCCGACGATCACGCCGGAGCTCGCGCACAGCCGTGAGATCGTCGAGTCGGCGGTCGAGGCCGGCGTCGACGGGATGATCGGGGTTCTACGTTCGGAGGGGCTCCTCGCCGGCGACCCCGAACCGTGGGACGGAACCGTCGCCCGCAACCACCTCGGCCGCGTAACCGCCGCGGACTCGGGGCTGTTCCGACCGCGACCGGACCTCGATATCGGAGACGAGGTCGCGGACGGCGACCGGCTCGGCGAGGTGTACGACCCGACGACGTTCGAGACGCTCCAGACCGCCGTGGCCGACCGCGACGGGATCGTCTACTCGGTCGCGCGCGAGTCGACGGTTACCGCGGGGTCGACACTCGTCGGCGTGGCCGAACGGCTCGAGGACGCGAGTACCGACGCGTAGCCGGCGATCGATGCCGACCCGACACGAAACGTATTTATTTCGGCTTCGACGAGCCGTGAGTACGTCTTTTTGGCCAGCCTAAATCGGAATGCTTATTTGTTTTAGGTCGGCCTAAAACAAATATGGCACACGACTCCCGCGGTCGCAACGCTGCCTCGATCACGGACCGTCGGTCGTTCCTCGGAAGCCTCGGTGCGGCCGGCACGCTCGCGCTCGCCGGCTGTGCCGGCTTCGGAGGTGGGGACGGCGACCCATTCGACGACTACGGTCCGCAGGGTGCCGCGCTCGAACCATCCGCCGTCTCGTGGGACGACCTCGGTGACCTCGAGGGCGAGCTCACGGTGTACTCCGGACGTACCAGAGACCAGATCGACCCGCTGTTCGCCGCCATCGAGGAGCGGTACGACGAGTTCACCATCGACAGCGATTTCGACGACAACTCCACCCAGCTCAACAAGATCAACGAGGAGACCGCCGACACCCGCCCCGACGTGTTCTACACTCAGTCGTCCGGCGCGCTCGCCGCGCTCAAACAGGACGGCCTCGTCCGGACGCTGCCGGAGGACGTGATCGACGCCGTCGACGACAACTACAGCGACCCCGACGGGACGTGGACCGGTGCCTCCGGTCGTGTGCGAGCGATCCTGTACAACACGGAGCTGTGGGAGGGCGGCGCGGACGCCCTACCGGACGATATCTTCGCGTACGCCGAGGACGACCGGTTCGAGGGGATCATCTCCACCCGTCCGAACTCCGGGACGTTCCGGTCGTTCATCGTCGCCATGATCGAGATGGAAGGCGAGCAGGCGACCCGCGAGTGGGTCCGCTCGATGGTGGAAGACCAAGACGCGACGCTGTACTCCAGCGGCTCGCAGCAGGCCGAGGAGGTGGCGGCCGGAAACCAGGCGGTCGCGCTCGGCAATCAGTACTACGCCGGTCGGATAGTGGAGAACGATCCCGACTCCCCGCTCGACGTGGCGTTTACCTCCGGCGACGCCGGGTGTCTGTTCAACGTCTCGGGGGTCGGGATCCTCGAGGACGCCGACAAGCCGAACCTCGCGGCGGAGTTCACCCGGCACGTCCTCGCGGCCGAGGGACAGGAGTTCTTCGTGGAGACGAACGGGGAGTATCCCGTCCTCGACGGCGTCGAGTACGTCGGCGACCTCCCGACGCTCGCGGAGATCAACCCGCCAGAGTTCGACCTGAACGCCCTCGCGAACGTCGAGCAGGCGGTCGACCTGCTCCGCGAGGAAGGGATGACGGTGTAAACTACCCCATTCGACTCCTTCGACGCTCGTTCCAGAAGCCGTATATCGCGCGAGACGAACCGTGATCCGAGAAGTCGTGTTCGAGACGCTCCGCGATGAGTCCACGAGCCCGGAGGAGGCGGACGACTACTCCTCGCTCGGCCTCCTGCTCTTGAGCGGCGTCATCGCCGTGCTCGTGACGTCGCCGCTGTTCTGGCTGTTCCTCCGCGCGTCGGAGGTGGCGTCGCCCGAGCGCGCGGTCTCGCTCGTGTTCTCGGCGCGCACCGCGGAGATCCTCGCCAACAGCGTCGGGCTGATGCTCGCCGTCACCGTGCTCTCGGTCGCCATCGGCGTCCCGTTGGCAGTCGTGACGACGGGGACAGACCTCCCGTACGGCCGGTTCTGGACGATCGTCGCGGCGTTGCCGCTCGTGATCCCGAGCTACATCGGGGCGTTCGCGTTCGTCCGAACGTTCGGCCGGGGCGGGGAGCTGAGCACCGCACTCGGGATCCCGCTCCCCACCATCGACGGGTTCTGGGGTGCCGTGCTCGTCATCACGCTGTACACCTACCCGTACGTGTTCCTGTCGACGCGGGCCGCCCTGTTGTCGCTCGACATGGCGCTCGTCGAAGCGGCGCGCAGCCTCAACGTCGCGCCGATCGCGGCGTATCGGCGCGTCGTCCTCCCGCAGATCCGACCCGCGATCGCCGCCGGCGCGCTCCTCGTCGCCCTGTACGCGGTGTCGGACTTCGGAACCCCGGCGTTCATGCGGGTGAGCGTCTTCACCTACGAGATCTATGTCGAGTCCGGCGCGTTCAACGTCGAGTACGCCGCGCTGCTCTCCTTGCAGCTGTTGGCGGTCACCGCAGTCATCCTGCTGATCGAGGCGCGGGTCGGCCGCGACGAGGGGTCGTCGGGCGGCGGCCGGACCGCCCGGATCCGACTCGGCCGCTGGAAGTGGCCCGCGATGGCGGGGATCGCCGCGATCGGCGTCGTCACGCTCGTCGTCCCCGTCGCGATCTTCGGCGTGTGGGCGCTTCGCGGACCGTCGGGGGAGATACCCTCGCTCGCGTTCGAGCTCGGGTTCGCGCTCAACTCCGTCTTCCTCGCGACGATGGCGGCCGCCGTCGCCTGCCTGCTCGCGATCCCGGTGGCGTACCAGTCGGCGCGCTCCGACTCCCGGCTCTCCCGGCTGTTCGAGCGCGCGACGTACGTCGGCTTCGCGGTCCCCGGCGTCGTCATCGGGCTGGCGCTGGTCTTCTTCGGCTCGAACTACGCCCCCTGGGCGTACCGGACGGTCCCCCTCCTCGTGTTCGCGTACGTCGTCCGGTTCCTCCCGCAAGTCGTCGGGACGACGCGCTCGGCCGTGTTACAGGTCGATGACCGGCTCGTCGAGGCCGCTCGCACGCTGAACGCCGGGCGGGTCGAGACGTTCCGGAAGGTGACGCTCCCGCTCATCCTCCCGGGGATCGTCGCCGGAGGCGTGTTGGTGTTCCTGACGACGATGAAGGAGCTGCCCGCGACGCTTTTGTTACAGCCCAGCGGCGTCGACACGCTGGTGACGATCGTGTGGGCCGCCCACGAGACACTGTACTACCAGTACGCGGCGATCCCCGCACTCATCCTCGTGGTGGTCTCGGCGCTCTCGATGGTAGTGCTGCTGAGACAGGAGTCCGGCCTCGGGTGAGAATGGAGGCGTCGACGATCACGGCGGGCGGTTGACAGTCACGGCGAGGGGCTACGTACCCGTATCCCTCCGTCCGCCGCGACCGTCACGAACAGTCGCTCGCGGACCTCCCGACCGTGGACCGCGTCGCCGGCGCGGTCGCCGATCGTCTTCATCAGGTCCGGGGCGGTCTCGTTGACTTTCACGCCCGCCTCGTCGCAGGCGTCATACACCCGTTTCGGAGCGTCATAGAGGTCGGTTCCGGCAGGGATCTCCACGCGGACCGGGGAGGCGAGCGCCTCGGCGAACGCGACCGTCTCGCGAGCACGCTCGATATTGTCACGCGCGCTCGCCTCGACGCTGGAGACGTTCGCCCGGGAGGTGCCGAGCCGCTCGGCGATGTCGGACTGGCGTAAGCCCTGTTCGCGGAGCGCGAGCACCTCGGCCTGTCGCTGCGTGAGCACACCGGTGTCGGCGTCGAACCCGGCACGCCCCAACAGCTCGTCGGCGTCGACCGTCTCGTCGGCGTCGTCCGCGGCGGGACCCCCGGACCCGTCGTCGTTCGCGACCATACACGTACGACGGGACGGTCGGTGAAAAAACGGCGGTTCCCGTCGGGCACGGCGGTGTCAGGACTGTCCGTGGGGCGAGTCGGCCCCGATACGCCTCACTTGCCCCAGAAGTTCTCGCGGCTGCCGAGCCGCTCTCGGTCGGGACGGTCGCGGCGACGATCGCTCTCGTCGTCTCCGTCGGCGGCGTCCGCTTCGCCGTCCCCGTCGTCGGCGTCGGCGTCCGCTTCGCCGCCCTCGCTCTCGTCGTCCTCGTCGCCGTCCTCCGGAAGACGCTCGACGACCTCCTGGGCGGTCGCGTGGCTCGATTTTACGCGATGGATCCGGACCTCGGCGCGCGCCGGCGGAAGCAGCCCGTCGACAAGGACGATGAACCCGTCGTCAGTACGGCCGACGCCGGCCCCGCTCTCGTGGATGTCGTCGACCTCGACGACGACCTCCTCACCCGGCTGGACCGGCTGCTGTTTGAGCTCGTAGATCGGCATGTCGTAGTGGTTACACCACTCGGCACCCCCCTTGTTGCCGTAGTGTTGACATCCCATGCCCTGGATCCGTTCGTCGAAGCTGGGGCAGTCGTCGGCGAGTGGACAGTCCGCCATACCGTACCGAAACCGGCCGCCGTTGTAAACGTTTCCGACTGTACACGGTGAAACCGACGAAACCAGCGTGTCGGCGGGGTGAACACGGACTCAGAGGAACTCACGGACCTCCGAGTACCACATGTCGTGGTGGTCGACGGCGTCGACCGCGTCGGCGACATCGACCGCGATGGCGTGCCAGCAGCGCTCGCTCGGGTCGTCGCTATCGAGGTTGTACGTCGCGTCCGCACAGGTACACTCCCCCTCCTCGACGACGTACTCGTCGTCGTACCCGACGACGACCGTGAAATCGCGGTACCGTTTCACTCGCCGGTCGCCGACCGCCTCGATCGCGCGCTTCCCGCGATCGCCGTGCTCGGCGACGATGGCGGCGGCGATCGGCCCGGACAGCTCCCCGGACTCGGCGAGCGTCGCGCGCCAGTCGTCGACCGGCTCCATGGGTCGCCGTTCTCGGGCGGTCGGTTAAACACCGTCGGTCGGCAGGGTCGTCGCGACGCCGTCGGTTCAGCGTCCCGCGTCGCCCCACTCGGATTCGAGCACGCCGTACCAGTGGACGTCCCAGTATCGGCCGTCGACGAACACCGCCTCGCGACTCGTCCCCTCGCGGACGTAGCCGAGTGATTCGAGCAGCGCCTGCGAGGCGTCGTTGAACGCGAACACGCGGGCAGCGATCCGGTGGAGGCCGCGCTGTCGGAAGCCGTAGTTCGTCAGGAGCCTGGCCGCCTCCCGACCGTGGCCCTGCCGACGGAACCCCTCGGCGATCCAGTAGCCGAGCTCCATGGCGTCCGCCTCGTCCGGGGTCGGCGAGAGGCCCACCGTCCCCGCCGGCGCGCCGTCGACGGCGACGAGGAGGTGGACGCCGTCGCCGTCACAGACGACGTCCTCGAAGAACTCCCGCTCCTGCGGCCCGTTGACCGGGTCCGACGACCCGATGGCCCGCCAGACGGAGGAGTCGTTGATGTGTTTCTGGAGGAACTCGAGGTCCTCCTCCTCGATCGTTCGGAGTGCGACCTCGTCGCCATCGAGGAACACTGGCCCGGGCATTGGCCGTGATCGGGTGGCAGTAAATAAATAGATTCAGTCGGTGTGTGATGTATAGGCATACCAACCCTGATAGCGTCTATCGAAAACGCGATCGGCAGCGGACTCCGCCGGATGCAGGTATAAATAGCGCGGCAACCGTCGTAAAACCGTATATAAGTGGCGCGGCAACTGCCGCGTTTCGACGTATACGGAACGCTCGGTCGCGGTTGCTCCGCTCACTCCAGAACGACGAGCACGTCGCCCATGTCGACGCTGTCGCCCTCGCCGACGTGGACGCCCGCGACCGTGCCGCCGCGCTCGGCCACCACGTCGTTCTCCATCTTCATCGCTTCGAGGACGCAGACCACGTCGCCGGCGGCGACCTCGTCGCCCTCGCCGACG
The DNA here is from genome assembly GCF_055396225.1 of Halorubrum tibetense. Lineage (NCBI taxonomy): Archaea > Methanobacteriati > Methanobacteriota > Halobacteria > Halobacteriales > Haloferacaceae > Halorubrum > Halorubrum tibetense. The sequence goes on along the minus strand of NZ_AP043742.1, from coordinate 1,775,688 downwards.
TCGACGGAGAGGATCGTCCCCTGCATCTCCGCCTCGATCGCCTCCCCGCCCTCGGCGACATCGACGCTGCTGGACCCGCCGTCGTCCCCGTCATCGGTCGCCTGCGGCGGGCGCTGGGTTCGACCGCCGGAGCCGCCCGGCGTCGGGATCGCCGGCGCGCCGCGCTCCTCTAAGTCGACCTCGAACCGCTTCCCGTTCACCTCGACGGTGAACTCGCGTTCGGTGACCTCCTCGTCGTCGTCGGTGGCCGACGACTCGGAGCCCCACCGCGCCTGTGCGTCGGCGATCCGTTCGGGGTCGACCTCCTCGTCGAGGTACTTCGTCGTGTGGGTGCCGTCGACGAACCGCTGGTCGTCGAGCATCAGCCGGTGGAAGGGGATGATGGTGACGACGCCCTCCACGTCGTACTCCGCGAGCGCGCGCTTCGACCGGGCGAGACACTCCTCACGGTCGCCGGCCCACACGATCAGCTTCGCGATCATGGAGTCGTAGTCGGTGACGAGCGGGTCTCCCTGTCGGAGCGCGTCGTCGACGCGGACACCGATCCCGCCCGGCGGGTCGTACGTCTCCAGGCTCCCCTCGTTGGCGGGTTGGAACTCCTCGGCCGCGTTCTCGGCGTTGATCCGGAACTCGATCGCGTGGCCCTCCAGTTCGACGTCCGACTGGGTGACGGAGAGCCCCTCGCCGCTCGCGACCCGGAGCTGCTCTTTGACGATGTCGATCCCGGTCAGCTCCTCGGTGACGGTGTGTTCGACCTGGATCCGGGTGTTGACTTCGAGGAAGTAGAACGGCGTGTCCGGCCCGAGCGGCTCGGCGGGGTCGCGGTCGGGGTCTTCCTCAACGAGGAACTCGACGGTGCCCGCGTTGGTGTAATCGGCGGCGGCGACACCGCGCCGGGCCGCCTCGCCGATGCGCTCGCGCAACTCGTCGGAGAGCGCGGGGGACGGTCCCTCCTCTATCACCTTCTGGTGGCGGCGCTGGAGCGAGCAGTCCCGCTCGCCGAGGTGAACGACGTCGCTCTCGTCGGCCGGGCCCTCGCCGTCGGCCCCCTCGTCGGCGACGATCTGCACCTCGACGTGTCGGGGGGTTTCGAGGTAGCGTTCGAGGTAGACGGAGTCGTTCGAGAAGTACGCCTCCCCCTCCCGTTTGGCCGATTCGAGCTGCGATTCGGCCTCGTCGGCGGACTCGACGATCTTCATCCCGCGGCCGCCGCCGCCGCCTTCCGCCTTGATCGCGACCGGATAGCCGTGCTCCTCGCCGAACTCGCGGACCGCCTCGGGGTCGGTGACGGGCTCCGTCGTGCCGGGGACGATCGGCACGTCGGCGGCGTCCATCGCGCGGCGGGCGTGCGTCTTCTCGCCGAGCCGTTCCATCGCGTCGCTGGCGGGGCCGATCCACGTGATCCCGTCGGTCGATTCGACGCGGGCCGCGAAGTCGGCGTTCTCGGCGAGGAACCCATACCCCGGGTGGATCGCGTCCGCGCCGGCCGCGCGAGCGGCGTCGACGACCGCCTCGCCGTCGAGGTACGAGTCGGCCGCCCGCGCCGGCCCGACGTTGTACGCCTCGTCCGCGTACCGGACGTGGCCGCCGTGTTTGTCCGCGTCGCTGTAGACGGCGACCGTGTCGACGCCCAGCTCCTCGCAGGCACGCATCACCCGCACCGCGATCTCGCCCCGGTTGGCGACTAGGACTTTGTCGAACATTCCTGTACGTCCCTTCTAACAAGTCCTACCTGATTCTGTCGGTCCGGAACGAGCGCCCGGGCGGGCGAAAGGGGCGGAACGGGCTCCGCGGGGGCCGGTGACACACCGTCGAACGGGACGATTAAGACGGTGCCGGACGGGACGAACGAGTATGTTGGACGCAGGAAACCCGTACGTGTTGCCGTCGGCCATCGTCGGGGCGGTCGTCTACCTCGGAGTGACGGCGCTGACGGACGCCTCGCTGCTCGTTCGGCTCGGCGTTCTCCTCGGGATCGTCGGCGTCGTCCCGGTCGTGCTCAACCGGGCTCTCGGCGGGGGCACCGAGACGGACACGACGGATGCGACGGAATCGACTACGGATCCGGATGGGGGGGCGGACGACCCGACGCCGTCGACCGGCAACGATCGGAAGACGAACTGATCGGGTCACGCTCGCCGACCACACCACGCTCGCCGACGACTCGATATCGCCCGGTTCAGGAGCGTTGGATGGGGATATATACAGGGACGTATCCGGGAGATGAACGCTTAAATATCTCCTTTCATACTAGTTCGTATGTCGAACGACCGGCGGTCGACGGGGACTGTTGATGAACGCCGACGCCGTCTCCTCGCGGGAGCGGCGGGCGGGCTGACGGTCGGCGCGCTCGGACTCGGGGGGACCGGGAGCGCGGCCGCGGCCGACGAGGACACGCTAACGATCATCCACGACACGCACTTCCACGGCCGCTTCGAGGACGCGGACGTCGAGACCCTCGATATCGCCCGGTACCAGACGCTCGTCGACGAGCTTCGTGCGGAGTACCCGAACGCCATCTACCTCGGCAACGGCGACGACCTCGCACCTTCGGTGCTGGGACTGGAGTTCGAGGGCGAACACATGATCGAGGCGCTCAACGAGACGGACATCGACGCGATCGGCGCCGGGAACCACGAGTTCGACTTCGGCGTCGAGGTCGCCGAGGAGCGCTTCGAGGAGTCGACGTTCCCGTGGGTGATCGCCAACCTGCTCACGCCCGACGGCGACCCGGTACCGGGCGCGGAGCGCTGGACGACCGTCGAGACGGCCGACCACACCGTCGACGTGTTCGGAATGGGAACGAGCGGGTTCCACGACATCACCGACTACCCGGACGACTGGCAGGTGCTCGGCTACGAGGAGGCCGCGGAAGACGCCGTGGAGGCGTTAGAAGCGGAGACGGACTTCATCGTCTGTGCGTCCCACGCCCCCTCCGGTGCGCATTCGACGATCGCGAGCGTCGACGGCGTCGACGCGGTCGTCGGCTCCCACTCGGGGATCGTCTTCGACGAGCCCGACGAGAGCGGGAACGGCGTCATCGCGGAGTTCGGTGACGAGTTCGACCACATCGGTCGACTGACGTTCGAGGTCGACGACGCGGCGCTGACCGACTGGGAGCGGCTCGATCTGTACGACTCGGCGGCGCTCGACGAGGAGGCGTACCCCGAGGAGACGGACCACCACACGCCGGTCGACGTCCAGGACGTCGGGCGGACCGAGGAGCTCGCCGAGATCGCGGACGGGTACCTCGACGAGCTGGAGGAGCGGCTCGGCGAGCCGGTCGTCGAGAGCGAGGTCGAACTCGACGCCACCTTCGCTAACTACGAGAACGAGACGGCGTGGGGGAACTTGATGACCGACATCATGCGGTCGGTGGACCGGATCGTCGACGTGGACCGTGAGATCGAGGTGGCGGTACAGAACGCGGGCGGCATCCGCTCGAACGCCACCTACGGCCCCGGTGACATCACCGGCAGCGACGTGATGGACATCCTCCCGTTCCCCAACGAGATAGAGGTGTGGGAGGTCGAGGGAGCCACCATCCGGAACTACCTGGAGTGGGCCACACGAGCGATGCCGGACGACTTCGGCGCACAGCCCGCGATCCAGGTGTCGGGCCTCTCCTACGAGTGGAACGGCCACGACGACGACTGGGAGCAGGGGGACGACGGCTTCCCGGATGGCGGCGTGTACGAGATATTCGTCGGCGGCGAGCCGCTCGACGAGGACGAGACGTACCTGCTCGCGACCAACGACTTCGAGGCGGGTCGCAGCCCCATCGCGGAGGAGGGCGAGCTCGTCGTCGAGTCCGGGCAGTTCCAGGGTCCGTTCACCATGGACTACCTCGAGGCGGAGACGGAGACGGTCTCGCCGGCGGTGGGACACCGCATCGTCCGCGTGGACGAGGACGTGGGCGACGCCGCCCTCGCCGCGGACAACAGCGTCACGGCGACGTTCCCGGTTCCGGAGGGCGCCGAAGTGGTCGTCGACGACGGGTTCCGTGCGGTCTCGCGGACGCAGGAGGTCGCCGAGGCGACGGCGGTCGAGGTCGACGGCGACGAGGTCGTCGTCACGTTCGACGCCGATGATCTCCTCGGCCTCGCAGCGGTCGATGACCCACGCGTCCGCGTGTACGGTCACTTCGACCCCGACGACGCCTACTACGGCTATGAGGACGGGGACGGCTACGTCGATCTGCCCGTGAACCCCAGCTACGAGTTCCACAAGCTGAAAGCGTCCGTCTCGGACTCCGATCTGGAGGCCGTCGCCGGCGCGCTCGAGGACGACGAGGATACTGCTGACGACGACGGCGAGGAGGCCGCAGCTGACGACGACGAGGAGGAGGGCGTCGAGGACGACGTGCCCGGGTTCGGGCCCGCAGCCGGGGCGGCCGGCATCGCCGGGGGCGCGTACCTCTACAGCAAGTACGGCGCGAACGGCGACGAGGCGTCGACCGACGACTGACCGGTCCCGTCCGTCGACGACCCGAACCGCCAGGGTTCGGACGGGGAAACCGGGTCCCGTTGAACGGTATTTATCCGTGTTTATGGATATATAATCCAATTTATCCCCGTTACTAACTATTATATGTCCGCGTTCGTGAGTATTCTACATGGGAGAGAGTCCTACACAGGGGGAGATCGACGAAGGACGACGGGCCGTGCTCGGCGCGACCGCCGGCGGACTCGCGCTCGGCGCGCTGGGAACGGGAACCGTCGGAAGCGCTGCCGGCCAAGAGGGAACGGTGACCGTCATCCACGACACCCATTTCCACGGCCGGTTCGAGGACGACGTCGCCAACATCGCGGAGTACTGGTGGCTGATCCAGGAGCTCCAAGCGGAACACGAGAACACGCTGTTCGTCGGAGCCGGAGACGAGTTCTCGCCGTCGCTCGCCGGGTCGTGGTTCGAGGGCGAGAACGTCGTCGAGGCACTCAACGAGATGGAGCCCGACGGGATCGCCGTCGGCAACCACGAGAACGACTTCGGCGACGACCGGATGAAGGAGCTGTTCGCCGATAGCGACTTCCCTTGGCTGGCGACGAACCTCGCCGCCGAGGACGGCGAGAGTCCGTATCCGGAGACCGAACAGTGGGTAACGACCGAGGTCGGCGGGGTGTCGGTCGGGCTCCTCGGGTTCGTCCCGCGCGGCTGGGCACCCGACGACGGCGTCAACCTCGATCTGGCCGAGTCGACGCAGGCGGCGATCGACCGCCTCCGCGAGGAGGAGGGCGTCGACCTCGTCGTCGCGGGCTCACACCTCGGCGGCGAGTCGCCGAAACGGACGCTCGCACGGGAGGTCGACGGGCTCGACGCGATCGTCGGCGACCACTACGCGACGATCGACGAGGAGCTCCAAGAGATCGAAGGGACCGCGATCTCGCTCGCCGGCGACGAGTACGACCACCTCGCCACGCTGACGCTCGAGTCGGACGGCGGCGTCGTCGACCGGACGCTCTACTCGCTGGCGGAGATGGAGCTGGAAGCGGACGAGGCGATGGCGGCGATCCGCGAGGAGTACAACTCGATCCTCGACGAGGAGCTCTCGGAGGAGATCGCATACGCGGGCCAGGACCTCGACGCGCGGTTCGACTCCAACTACAACCTCGAAAACGAGTTCGGGAACCTCGTCACGGAGGCGATGGCCGAGCAAACCGACGCCGACGTCGCGATCCAGAACGGCGGCGGGATCCGGTCGAATCGGATCTACGAACGGGGGCCGATCGAAGCCGGCGACGTGTACGAGATCCTTCCGTTCCCCGACCCGGCGGTGAAGCTCGAGATCACGGGGGCGGAGCTGAAAGCGACCCTGGAGGAGGCCGTCGCGGTGCTTCCCGGCGCGAACTTCGGCGCACAGCCACAGATACAGGTCCACAACATCCACTACGACTGGTACGGGCTGGAGGAGCCGGTCGTCGAGAACGTCCACGTCGACGGCGAGCCCGTCGCCGACGACGACACGTTCACCGCCACCCTTTCCGGCCCGAACTTCGGACGGTGGCAGTCGGCGACCGGGAACGAGGACCTCGCGCCGGCCGAAGCCGGCGAGGAGACCGACACCATCGGGAACCTCGTGTACGACCACATGGCGGCGCTCGGCTACCTCCAGCCGAAGCTGCACAACCGGATCCATCGCTTCGACGAGGACGCGGGCGAGCCGCTCGACGTCTTCGAAGAGGGGCACGACCTCGTCCTCGCGTACCCGGAGCCGGAGCACTCGCTTGCCGTCCACGAGCAGACGTTCTACGCTGTTTCCCGGCACGGGAACCGGATCGACGCCGCTGGAGTCGATGTCGAGGACGGCGAGGTCCACGTCGCGTTCGATGCCGGACAGCTCGAGACGCTCGCGACCGGGCCCGCGGACCCGACGATCCGGGTATTCGGCGGCTTTGACCCCGACAGCGACGGGTACGACCTCGTCCCGGACGGCGAGTCCGAGCCGCTCGAACTCCCGGTGGCCGCGCGGTTCGACTACTTCGTCATGCGAGGGGAGGTCGATGTCGACGCGCTCCCGCTCGATCTCGGTGCGGACGGATCGGCCGCATCCACCGACGGTGAGGGAGACGGCAGCAGTGGAGGCGGCGACACCGACGGGGACGGCGGCACCGACGGGGACGGCGGCACCGACGGGGACGGCGACACCGACGGGGACGAGGGTTCAAACGGCGACGCTAGCGTCGACGACGAGGTCCCCGGGTTCGGCCCTGCCGCCGGGGCGGCCGGCGTCGCCGGTGCGGCGTACCTCTACAAGGAGTACGGCGCGGACGACGACGAGGAGTCGATCGACGGATAACTGGCGTATCGTCGAGGATTCGACGAGTCGCCACGGAACGGTGACCCCCTCGGATCCGTCGCCGACGTACTCTTTGCCGTCAAACGCCAACCAACACACACGACACGAATGAGCCTTCCCGACCCAGAGACGGTCCCGCGCCGCGAGTTCTGTAAGGCCGCCGTCGCGCTCGGCGGTGTCGCCGGGTTGAGCGCCTGCCTCGACGCTGGCGGCGACGGTACCGACCCCGATGCCGATGGATCCCTCGCCGACGTCCCCACCGGCGACCCCGAGGGCGCCCCGTCGCGCCAACACGCGTGGAACGACGTCCTCGAGCGCGACGAGAACGGGAACGTCGTCGCCCCGACACACCACGTCCTGCGAGGGCTCTCGGTCTCGTCCGACCTCGTAGACGTCATCGGTGGCGGCGACACGGCGGCGCTCGACGACGCTCGACGGCGGTTCGAGGACGCCCTGACGGATCTCGAACGCGCCTTCGAGCGGTCCAACGAGGGGCTGTTGTTCACCGTCGGCTACGCTCCGGCGTACTTCGATCGGTTCGACAACGGGGAGGACGGCCCGGCGGGCGTGGAGCTCCCGGAGCCGACGGCGCTCACGTCGATGGAGGACCCGGAGTTCGACGCGGCGGACGTGCTCGTCCACTTCGCGAGCGACAGTCCCGAGGCGGTGCTCGCGGCGGAGGAGGCGCTGTTCGGCGACGAGTCCGCGGCGAACGGGATGTCGGTGACCGACGTGACCGACCTGTTCGAGCCGGTCGACCGCCGAACCGGGTTCCTCGGGCCCGGACTGCCACGGGAGCGGCGTGACGTTCAGGGCGTCCCCGACGACGCGCCGATCCCGGAGGAGGCCCCGCTGTTCATGGGGTTCAAGAACGGGTTCGCCGGCTCACAAGCGCCCGAGGACCGGGTGACGATAGACGAGGGACCGTTCGCCGACGGGACGACCCAACACGTCTCGACGCTGCAGACCCAGCTGAACGCGTGGTGGGACCAAGAGAACCACCACCAGCGCGTCGCCAAGCTGTTCAGTCCGACTCACGCGGCCGAAGAGCGGGTCGGCGAGTGGGGCGAGAAGCTCGGGTCCGCCCCGAGCGTCACCGATCTGCCGGAGGACGCCCTCGAGTACGCCCGCGAAGAGGGCGTCGTCGGTCACGCCCAGAAGGCGGCTCGGGCCCGCGACGACGACGGGACGCCGCCGCTGCTCCGCCGGGATTTCCCGACGACTGACGGCGATCACACGGGGTTACATTTCCTCACCCTGCAGGAGTCGATCGCCGACTTCGTCCGCGTCCGCGACGCGATGACGGGGGCCGACCTCGCCGACGAGAGCGGCGTCGGCTCCCGGCTGAACAACGGGATCCTCCAGTACGTGTTCGTCCGACGGCGGGGGAACTACCTCGTCCCGCCGCGGGCGCATCGATCGCTACCCGATCCGCAGCCATGACACCACCCAATGACGACCGAACACACTGACCACGACGGAAGCGCGCGACACTCGAACGGCCGGCCGGGCGACGCCTCCGGGCCACCCGTCGGCGACCGCCTGACTCGACGACGCGTTCTCGGCGGCGTCGCGCTCGGAACCGCGGCGCTCGCCGGCTGTGCCGACGACGACGACGGCGATCCGGATCCCGCGGACGACGGAAGCGAGCCGGACGACGGCGACGGATCGTCCGATGGTGGCGACGGGGACGGGGTCCCCTCCCTCCCGTCGGTCGATGACCCGCCGGACGCGACGTACATACCGACACACTTCGAGGCGATGCGTCACCTCGACCCGATCCGCGCGGGCGAGTTCGAGGTGGAGCCGATGGTCACGTACCCCCATCAGTTCTGGAACGTGACGGGCCGGGAGGTCGTGTCGGCGGAGCCGGGGAGCGACGACGATGTCCACCTCATGGTGGCCGTTCGCGACCCCGAGACGGGAGCGGTCCTCCCGGCCGAGACGGGGTTAGAGCTGAACGTGGGACGCGAGGGCGAGTCGAAAACCCCGCACGCGCCGTGGCCGATGATCTCCCAGGAGATGGGGTTCCACGTCGGTGACAACGTCCCGCTCGGCGAGAACGGCACCTACGAGGTGGAGGTCCGGGTCGGGAGCATCGACGCCCGGCTCACCGGGGAGTTCGCCGGGCGGTTCGACGAGCCCGGCCGTGGCTCGTTCACCGTCGAGTTCGACCAGGCGTTCCGCGACGAAGTCGTCGGCGGGATCCACTACTTGGACGAGGAGCACTGGGGGCGACACGGCGCGCTCGCGAACCACATGGCCGGCGGACACGGCGATGGGGACCATCACGGCGACGACGGCCACGACGGTCACGGTGACGACGGTCACGATGGCGACGACGAGCACGACAACGGCGATGCCGACGACGGGCATAACGGCCACAACGGTCACAGTGGTCACGACCACCGTGGCGAGGAACGATGGTCCGTCGGCGAGGGCCACCATCGCTTCGGGACGTATCAGCGTGGCCCCGACGAAGGCGAGGTCCCGCTCGCGGAGGACCTCCCCGGACGGCTCCTCGGCGAACCGAGCGTGGCCGACGCGCTGTACCCGGCCACGGTCGTCGACCGCGGGTCGCGGTTCGTCGACGGCGACGAATTCTACCTCGCGGTGTCGCCCCGAACGCCGTACAACCGGCTGATGCTCCCGTCGATGGCGCTCGGCTACGAGATCGAACGCGACGGCGAGGTGGTCGCCGAGGGGTCGCTTCGGGACACGCTCGACCACGAGGTGGGGTATCACTACGGGACGCCGATCGACGACCTGTCGGGCGGCGAGGCCCTGTCGGTGACCGTCGAGACTATCCCCAACGTCTCCAGACACGCCGGCTACGACACCGCGTTCAACGAGCCCGGAACCGCCACCTACACGATCGAGCTCCCATGACGGACGACGAGACGACCCGGTTTGGAATCCGAGACGGACGGCGAGGGGTCCGTTTCGTCTCGGCCGCCGTCCTGCTCGCGCTCGTCGTCGCGCTCGTCGGAGTCGCGCTCGGAGCCGGCGGGGCGGTCGCCGGGGACAACGCTGCAGTGCTGGAGTTCGAACCGGACGAGCTGTCGGTCGACCCGGGCGACACCGTCGAGATGGACGTGACGCTCCGAAGCCACGGGTTCGCCGGTCAGGGCGTCGGATCCATCGAGCTCCAGATCGACTACCCGTCCGAGCACCTCACGGTGACGCATGTCGAGCCCAACAACTGGTTCGAGGACGCGCCGGACGGCGACCAGATCGGCGAGGGACAGTCGGACACGACGGTCCGCGAGCGGACCGTGTTCGCCGACGAGAACGGCGCGGCGCTGTTCGAACAGTCGCTCGTCAACCCCGAGTTCGGCGTGATCGGGACGGCGACCGTCGCGACGGTCACCGTCGAGGTGAGCGAGGACGCCGACGCGGCCACGGCGCGGCTTACGACCGATCGAACCGGCGTGTACCCGACTCGTAGCCAGTACTCGCAGCCGACACCCACGATGTGGGCCGATCTCCACATCGCCGGTGGCGGCGACTCCGTGGAACCGGCGTTCGTGGAGGACCCGTTCGCCGACACCGATTCGACGGAGTCGGATGACGACGGGAGCGACGGGGACGATGGAAGCAACGCGGACGATGAAGGCGACGCGGACAACGGAGGCGACGACGGGGACGGCGGAACGGACGCGGGTGATGGTGGCGACGCGGGCGGCGAAGCGGGAGCCGACCCGGAATCGTCCGGTGACGACGCCGACGACGACGTGCCCGCACCGCTCGGAGCGGTCGTGCTCGGCGTCCTGTTGGCGGCGTTCTGGTCTCGTCGGCGGGCGCGACGCTGACCGCGCGAGGGTCAGCGATCGGGTCGAATCGCGTTAGAACCGGTCGTTTCGGCCCGCGGCGGCCCACGGGTCGGTCGGCGCACCCGTCGGAACCCGGCCGCGGTGGCCGCGAACCGACTCCAGCCGGCCGGCGAACGCCCAGCGCTTGCCGGTCCAGCCGGCGTCGTCGTCCGCGGCGGCCGCGGCCGCGGCCGCTTCGCGGTCTCGCAGGTGAGCGGCGACGGCCGCGACGATGGCGGCCGCCTCGTCGTCGCTCGCGTCGTCCGGCAGGTCGAGGTCGGCCGCCGCGAGCGCCCCCGGATCGATCGTCGGTGGATCGGTCGACTCCGACTCCGGCGTCTCCGTCGCCATCTCAGATCGGGATGTTGCCGTGTTTCTTGTCGGGCTGGTCCGAGCGTTTCCCCTTCAGCATCGTCAGGTCGTCGACGAGGCGGGCCCGGGTCTCGGCGGGCTCGATGACGTCGTCGATGAACCCGCGGTCGGCGGCGGTGTACGGGTTCGCGAACTCGTCGCGGTACTCGTCGATGAGCTCCTGTCTCCGGGCGTCCGGGTCGTCGGCCTCGGCGAGCTCCTCGCGGTAGAGCACGTTCACCGCCCCTTTCGGCCCCATCACCGCGATCTCGGCGGTCGGCCAGGCGTAGTTCACGTCGCCGCCGATGTGTTTCGAGGACATCACGCAGTACGCCCCGCCGTACGCCTTTCGGGTGATGACGGTGAGGAGGGGAACGGTCGCCTCCGAGAAGGCGTACAGCAGCTTCGCGCCGTGGCGGATGATCCCGTTGTGCTCCTGGTCCGTCCCGGGCATGAACCCGGGCACGTCCTCGAAGGTGAGGATGGGGACGTTGAACGCGTCACAGAACCGGACGAACCGCGCGCCCTTCTGGCTCGACTCGATGTCGAGCGTGCCCGCGTTCACGCGGGGGTTGTTTGCGACCACGCCGATCGAGTGGCCGTCGAGCCGCGCGAACCCGATCACGATGTTCTTCGCGAAGTTCTCTTGGACCTCGAAGAAGGACCCCTCGTCGACGACGCCCTCGATGACGGCGTGCATGTCGTACGGCTTGCGAGGCGCGTTCGGGACGATCTCGGCGAGGTCGTCGTCCGCGCGCTCGGGGTCGTCCCACGGCTCGACCCGCGGCGGGTCCTCCACGTTGTTCGCGGGGAGATACGAGAGGAGCCGAGCGATGTCGTCTAACGCTTGCTCCTCGCTCTCCTCGGCGAAGTGGGCGACGCCGGAGGTCGAGGTGTGGGTGACCGCGCCGCCGAGCTCCTCGAAGCTCACCTCCTCGCCGGTGACCGTCTCGATGACGTCCGGCCCGGTGATGAACATGTGGGAGGTGTCTTTCACCATGAACGTGAAGTCCGTGATCGCCGGCGAGTACACCGCGCCGCCGGCACAGGGGCCCATGATCGCCGATATCTGTGGAATAACGCCCGACGCCTCCGTGTTCCGGCGGAAGATCTCGGCGAACCCGCCGAGCGAGGCGACCCCTTCCTGGATCCGCGCGCCGGCGGAGTCGTTGAGGCCGACGACGGGCGCGCCGACGTCCATCGCCTTGTCCATCACCTTACACACTTTCTCGGCGAACACCTCGCCGAGCGAGCCGCCGAAGACGGTGAAGTCGTGCGCGAAGACGAACGTCTTCCGGCCGTTCACCTCGCCGTAGCCGGTCACCACGCCGTCGCCTGGGATCTGCTGTTCTTCCATCCCGAAGGTGTGGTTCCGGTGGGTCCGAAACCGGTCGAACTCGTGGAACGTCCCGTCGTCGAGGAAGTAGTCGATCCGCTCGCGCGCGGTCATCTTCCCTTTGTCGTGTTGGGACTGGATCCGCTCCTCGCCGCCGCCTTTCGCGGCGCGTTCGCGCCGGTCGCGGAGATCGTCGATGCGGTCCTCCATCGTCACGCCGGACCACCCTGCGTCATTATCCGGTGGATCGGAAAGCGCGGTCAAAAGGGTTCCCCTATGCGACGATATCACATTCGACGGACGTCGAATCCTCAGGGAGTCGCGTGTCCCCATCTCACATGGACAGGGGGGCTTCGACGGTTTTAAGCGTCTCATGAGCCACTCTCCGATGAGACAGGCTTCGCCTGTTTCACTGACCCGTAGGAGCGACCTGCGTACTACGGAGGTGAAAATGGCAGACACAATACAAGAGGCCGTAACCCTCGCACTCGATGAGGCCCCTGAGCGGAACTTCCGCGAGACGGTGGACATCGCGATCAACCTGCGAGACCTCGACCTCAACGATCCGTCGAATCGCGTCGACGAGTCCGTCGTGCTGCCGGCTGGAACGGGGCAGGAGACACAGATCGTCGTCTTCGCGGAGGGCGAAACCGCCGTCCGCGCCGCCGACGTCGCTGATCAAGTGCTTGACAGCGACGATCTGGAGGATCTCGGAGACGACGACGACCGCGCAAAGGACCTGGCCGGCGAAACCGACTTCTTCGTCGCCGAGGCCAACCTGATGCAGGACATCGGTCGGTACCTCGGTACCGTCCTCGGTCCGCGCGGGAAGATGCCTACCCCACTACAGCCGGACGACGACGTCGTCGACACAGTCAACCGGATGAAGAACACGGTGCAGCTCCGATCCCGTGACCGACGCACGTTCCACACGCGCGTCGGCGCGGAGGACATGGGCGCCGAGGCGATCTCGGACAACATCGACGTCATCATCCGCCGACTCGAAGCGAACCTCGAGAAGGGACCGCTCAACATCGACGGGATCTACGTGAAAACCACGATGGGTCCCGCCAAGGAGGTGCCCGTATGAGCACCGTCCGGAAGACCGAGACGATCCCCGAGTGGAAACGCGAGGAGGTGGACGAGCTCGTCGAGTTCGTCGAGTCGTTCAACTCCGTCGGGATCGTCGGCGTCGCCGGCATCCCCAGCCGCCAGCTCCAGGCCATGCGCCGGGAGCTCCACGGCTCCGCGGACGTGCGGATGAGCCGCAACACGCTCACGATCCGCGCGCTCGAGGAAGTGAACGAGGGCGTCGAACAGCTCACCGGCTACGTCGAAGGACAGGTGGCGCTCATCGGCACCAACGACAACCCCTTCGGCCTCTACAAGCAGCTGGAAGCCTCGAAGACCCCCGCCCCGATCAACGCGGGCGAGGTGGCCCCCAACGACGTCGTCATCCCCGAGGGTGACACGGGCGTCGATCCGGGGCCGTTCGTCGGCGAGCTCCAGACGGTCGGCGCGTCCGCCCGGATCATGGACGGCTCGATCAAGGTCACCGAGGACTCGAAGGTGCTCGAGGAGGGTGAGGTCGTCGACGACGACCTCGCGAACGTCCTGACCGAGCTCGGCATCGAGCCGAAGGAGGTCGGCCTCGACCTGAAGGGCGTCTACTCCGACGGCGTGCTGTTCGAGCCCGACGAGCTCGCCATCGACGTCGACGAGTACCGCGCGGACGTCCAGTCCGCCGCGGCCGCCGCCCGCAACCTCTCCGTCAACGCCGCCTACCCGACGGCCGCCACCGCCGGTACCCTTCTCGCGAAGGCGTCCGGCGAGGCGAAGTCGGTCGGGCTGTTCGCGGAGATCGAGAGCCCGGACGTCGTGCCCGACCTCATCGGGAAGGCCGACGCCCAGCTGCGTGCGCTCGCGGCACAGATCGACGACGAGGAGGCGCTCCCCGAGGAGCTGCAGGGCGTCGAAGCCGCCCCGGCTCCGGAGACGGACGACGCCGACGAGGAGGAACAGGCCGACGAAGACACCGCGGAGACGGACGACGCCGAGACGGCCGACGACGACGCCGACGACGACGACGGCGACGACGGCGGCGAAGGCCTCGGCGCGATGTTCGGCTAACACTACGAGGACACACCAATGGAATACGTTTACGCTGCACTCATCCTGAACGAGACTGGCGAAGAGATCAACGAGGACAACATCACCGGCGTGCTGGAAGCCGCCGGCGTCGACGTCGAGGAATCCCGCGTCAAGGCGCTCGTCGCCGCGCTGGAGGACGTCGACATCGAGGAGGCCATCGAGACGGCCGCCGCCGCGCCCGCCGCGGGTGCCGCCGCGGGCGGCTCCGACGACGGGGGCGACGAGGCCGACGAAGCCGACGACGAGGCCGACGAAGCCGACGCCGCCGAGGAGGAGGAGGACGACGACGAGGACGAAGGCGACGGCGGCGAAGGGCTCGGCGAGCTCTTCGGCTGAGAGGTCGACGCCCGACCCCTCGACGACGCACGATCCGCACCTCGATTTCTTTCGAACCCGTTTCTCGACCAGTGATAACGCCGCCCGCGCGTTTTTATACCGCAGCCGGGAACTCCCCGTGAGAGATGAAGATCGTCGATGGCGACAAAGCCGAGTGTGCCCGATGTGAGTCGATTTTTCCGCTGGAGTCGGTGTCGTTGCTCGAGAAGGACACGAACCGGGATTACGAACGGGTGCTGTGTGAGGCCTGCCTGAGCGCGGTCGGGGTCCCGCGCGGCTACTCGCTTCGGCGGGACATCACGCACCTCGGTCGCTGACGATCGACAGTCCACTGCCGGCCGACGCGGTCTCAGTACAGGTCTTCGAGCGACTCCTCGACGTGCGTGTGCTCCTCCGCGGGGAACGCTCCAGTCTCGACCGCGGTTTTGTACTCGGCGACCGCCCGCCGCATCTCGCCGCGGACGTCCCCGAACTGTTCGGAGAAGGGTGGCGACCAGTCGCCGAGGCCGACGACATCGTTGATAACGAGGACCTGTCCGTCGGTGTCCGGGCCCGCGCCGATACCGATCGTCGGGATCGAGAGCGCCTCGGTCACCGCCGCCGCGAGGTTCGCCGGGACGTGTTCCAACACGAGCGAGAACGCTCCCGCGTCCGCGTGTGCGCCCGCCAGCTCGATGATCTCTTCGGCCGCGTCCTGGTCGGTCCCCTGTCGCGAGTAGCCGCCCAGACGGTTGACGTGTTGGGGAGTGAGCCCGAGGTGGGCCATCACGGGGATCCCCACGTCGGTCATCCGGCGGGTGGTTTCGACCGTGTGTGGACCGCTCTCGATCTTGACGGCGTCGGCGTCGGCTTCCTTTAAAAACGCGCCCGCGTTCCGGACGGAGTCGGCCTCGTCGACGCCGAACGAGAGGAACGGCATGTCGGCCACGACGAGCGCGTCGTCGACCGCGCGGGCGACCGCCGCGGTCCGGGAGCGGACATCCGCCATCGTCACCGGCAGCGTCGAGTCGTAGCCGAGCGCGGCGTTCCCCATGCTATCGCCGACGAGGACGACATCGATCCCGGCCTCGTCGACGATCCCCGCCGTGGGGGCGTCGTAGGCGGTGAGCATCGTGATCGGTTCCTCGCGGTCCCGCAGTCCCCGCGTCGTGGTCATCGATCCGAGCTGGTCGCCCGACGCGTTAAAATCGGGGGATCCGGAAGGGCGTTCCGGCGGGGAGCGGGCCCGCCAGTGGTCGAGAGAGAAGGGTCGGCGACTCGGCCCACGCGGCGACCGCCATCGATTAGTCCGTGCGCTACCGAGCGTTTGGCGTGCAACCCGTCGAGGAGGCAGAGATCGAGGGAGTCGACTACGGCTGGGTGATGCAGACGACGTTCGTCGTCACCATCCTCGTCGGGGCTCCCGTCGTCGCCGTGCTCTCCGCGTTCGTCACGCTCGACTCGTGGGGCGCGAGGGCCGCCTTCGCGATCCGCGTGGGCGCACCGATCTGGTTCGTCACCGCAGTCGTCGTCGCGCTGTACGCGAAACGCGTCGAGGCGAGCGAGACCGACGACGCGACGATCGGCGACGACGCGACGATCGGCGACGACGAGCAGATCGGGAACGACGAGCAGATCGGGAACGACGACTGACGGACGGGGCGGGGTGGCCTCGTTTACTGGGGTCGACGGGAGCGACGTGTCGGATCCGAGGCGCGCGGCCACTGTGCGTCTGGACGCTACCTCGAACAGCTCATCAGCGGTCGTCTCGGCAGCAATCCTTTCCCGACAGCCGGCATCAGTTCGGGTATGGCTACCGAGGCAACGTTCACGGTTCCGTCAGACCAGTTCCCCTTAGGGACAGTGTTCCACCAACTACCGAACGTGACGGTCACGCTGGAGCGACTTATCCCCGCACAGAACGTGGTGATCCCCTATTTTTGGGTTCGGGGAACCGAAGCCAAAGACATCGAGAGTGCGTTCACCGAGCATCCAGGCGTGGACGACATTCGGCTCGTTGACTCCGTCGGGGACGAGTACCTGTTACGGGTCGAGTGGGTATTGGACTACAACGACGTGCTAACCGTCCTGGCGGAGACAGGGGTCCCGCTGATCGAGGCTACCGGTACCACCAACGAGTGGCGGTTCGAGATCCGCGGTGACGATCGAAGCGACATCGCTGCCTTTCAGGAACGCTGTCGAGCGCTGGACATCCCGGTCACGTTGACGGAGTTGCACGCGCTTACGCCGGTTACGTCGGGAACCGAAGCGGTCCTCACTGACACGCAACAAGAGGCGCTCGTGCTCGCCTACGAGCGCGGGTACTTCGAGTCCCCCCGCGAGGTCACGTTGGAAGCCCTCGGCGAAGAACTCGGTATCTCACAACAGGCCGTCGGCTCCCGCCTCCGAGGGGGGATCAAGCGTGTCCTCGGGAACACGCTCTCCGCCCTTACAGCTCGGCCCTAGGTAGGAACGTAAAGTCGGTTTGTGCATGAAAAAGTCACTGTGATTGTGATCGGTCGACTGTAATAGCGTAATGAGCGTCGACTCTCTCGCCTTCGATTCGGTACTCGACCTGTGTCGAAACCAGCACCGGCGGATCGTGCTTGGGGCACTCACAGGGGAACAGCAGTCACTAACGCTCGACGACCTTACGGAGGTCATCATCACCCACGAGCAGCAGACGCCGCTTACGGAGACGTCGGATGATGAACTAGCGGAGATCCGTCTCTCGTTATATCATGTCCACCTCCCGAAGTTGGTCTCAGCAGGGCTCATAACCTATGATTCGGAGCTCCAACTCGTGGACCCGACGGAGAAATTCGATCGAACGCAACCGACCCTGACTACGATCCTCAATGCCGATCCCTCCCTCGAAGCACCGATGAAACAGTAGTGGCGACTCCATCTAACGTCTCGACCACTCGAGTATAAGCGGTTGATCGCGGATCGACGGCGACTCTCCTTATAAATCCCCGGCCAGCGGTGGAGTCGCTGGAACAGTGCTTAAAAGGGAACGTCGCCGCTTCCGATCGGTTGTATACCACGTTGTCAGCAGGCGTCTGGGGCGCTCACATCGGATGTCGACGCCACCGGTCGCGGATCCCGACGGAGTCACGACGACTTATATATCGTCGGAAGCGAGCGCGTCGGCGACCGAGACGAACGCGACGCCCGCCCGGTCGGCAGTCACCGCGTCGCTCGCGGAGTCCCCGACGAAGACGGCGCGATCCGGCTCGGCGTCGATGGCGTCGATCGCCGCCAGCAACGACTCCGGTTCGGGTTTGTGGGTCTCGACGGTGTCGCGGCCGACGACGGCGTCGACCGTCTCGACGAGCCCGTGTTCCTCGAGCGCGATGTGACACGCCGCTTCACAGTTGAGCGAACAAACCGCCGCGGGGCGGGTGTCCGCGCCCGACAGGAGCCGCTCACCAAGCGGGAGGAGTCGGGAGCGGGCCGCGCCGGCCCGTTCGTGGTCCGCGATCGCCGCCTCGACCTCGGCACCGATCCCGTACTCCTCGGCCGCGTCCAGCAACTTCCAGAGGTCCTCCGTGGGCGGGATCAGCGCGTGTTCCGCGTAGGCGGCGGCGACATCGTCGGCGACGCGGTCCCAGTCGACGACGAGTTCGAGGAGCGTTCCGTCGAGGTCGTACACGACCGCATCGGCCGCGGCGAACGCGTCGGGCCCGGAGAGTCGATCTGCTCCGGTAGGGGCGTCGGCATCGGCGGAAGCGTCGGCCCCAGTGGGAGCGTCGGCACCGGACGGCCGGTCGGTCATTCGTCACCCAGGACGCCGCGGGCGATGATCTTCTTCTGGATCTCCGTCGTCCCCTCGTAGATCTCCGTGATCTTCGCGTCGCGATAGAACCGCTCCACGTCGAACTCGCTGACGTAGCCGTAGCCGCCGTGGATCTGGACCGCCTCGTTGGTGACGGACATCGCCGTCTCGCTCGCCGTGTACTTCGCCTTCGAGGCCATCATCCGGTTGTCCTCGCCCGCCTCCGCCTGACGGCAGGCCTCCCGGACGAGCAGCCGCGACGCGGAGATGTCGGTCGCCATCTCGGCGAACTTGTGGCGGATCGCCTGGATCTCGCCGATCGGTCGGTCGAACTGCTCACGCTCGAAGGCGTACGACTTCGCCTCGTCGAACGCCGCCTGGGCGAGCCCGACCGCCTGAGCGGCGATGCCGATCCGGCCGCCCGTGAGGATCCGGAAGGCGGCCGAGAGCCCACGCCCTTCCTCGGTCAGCCGGTTCTCGCCGGGGATCCGGCAGTCATCGAAGGAGACGGACGTGGTGTCTGAAGCGCGCAGTCCCAGTTTCTCCTCTTTGGGGCCGACGGCGAACCCCGGCGTGTCCATCGGGACGAGGAACTGCGTGATCGAGCCGGGATCGTCGGCGTCGACCTTCGCGAAGACGATGGCGACCCCGCCGCGGTCGCCGTTGGTGATCCACTGTTTCTCGCCGTTGAGCACGTACTCGTCGGCGTCGGGGTCGTACTCGGCCGTCGTCGACATCGCCGCGGGGTTCGACCCGGCGTGGGGCTCGGAGAGACAGAACGTCCCGACTGGGCGGCCGTCGACCATCTCGGGTAGCCACCGCTCCTGCTGGTCCTCCGTGCCGAACGCCGCGATACAGGAGGTCGCGAGACAGTGAACGGAGAGCGCGGTGGCGACGGCGAGCGTCCCGTAGGCGAGCTCCTCGTTGACGACCGCGTATGTCGTCTCGTCGGCGTCGAACCCGCCGTACGCCTCGGGGACCGTGAGGCCGGTCAGCCCGAGCTCCGCGAGCCCGTCCCAGACGTCCTCGGGGAACGACGCCTCCGCGTCCGCCTCGCGGGCGATCGGCCGGACCTCCTCGACCGCGAACTCCCGGACGAGGTCGCGGATCGCCGCCTGTTCGTCGGTGAGTGCCGAGCCGACGCGTGCGCCAGTCATACCGTCGAGTTCGATCCCGCAGGGAAAAAGATGAGCGATCGGCGAGGCGGCGGTTTCCTCCCAAACGCCGCCGCGTCGGGGGCTGGATCACCGTTATCGCTCGCGGAACCACGCGACGACGGCCGCGGGGTCGGCGTCGAGCCCGCCGCCCTGCGCGAACGTCGGCCCGCCACCGCCGCCGCCGCCGAACGCGTCGGTCACCGCGTCGACGACCTCGCCGGCGTCGACGCCGGCATCCGGCGCGGCGGCCACGACGACGAACGGAGCCGGTCCGGTCCCGATCGCCGCGAGCGCGTCCGAACCCTCCTCGTCGTCGGAGACGACCGCGGTCGCCGGTTCGCGCAGGTCGTTCGGCTCGGCGTCGGCAACGGTCCCGACGGCCCACGTCGTTCCGTCGACGTGGACCGTCGGCAGCGCCGCGAGCCGCGAGCGAAGCAGCGTCACTCGCGTGTCACGGAGCTCCGCCTCAAGCCGGTCGGCCTCCTCGACGAGCCGGTCGACCGAGTCGGCGAGCCCGTCGACGTTCGTATCGAGGGTCGCCGCCGCCTCCAGCGCGGCGGTGTGAACGTCGGCGGTCCGGTCGATCGCGGTCGGGCCGACGGCGAACTCGACGCGAGTGACACCCTCTCCCGGGTTCGAGCGGTCCAGCGCCGCGATCGGCCCGATCTCGGCGGTGTTCGCGACGTGGGTGCCGCCACAGGCTGCCACGTCCCAGCCCTCGACGGTGACGACCCGCACGTCCTCGTGGCCGCTCATCGCGCCCTCCTCCGTCTTGTCGTTGAACGCGATACCGTCGAGCGCGCGGGCTTCCGCCTCGGGGAGCGTCTCCCACGACACCGGACGGGACTCCCACACCGCGCGGTTCGAGAGGCGTTCGAGCTCGACGAGGTCCGCGTCGTCGAGCGGCTCGGCTGTCGTGAGGTCGACGCGGACCTTCTCCGGCGAGACGTCGAACCCGGCGTAGCCGAGCTCGTCCGTGATCCGCCGTGCGGCGCCGTAGAGGACGTGTGACGCCGTGTGTGCGCGGGTGCAGTAGGTGCGGAACTCGTCGTCGACGACACCGCCGACCGCGTCGCCGACGGCGAACCCTGGCGGGTCCGCGAGGACGTGGACGACCTCCCCGTCGCGGTCGCGGACGTCCGCTAGCAGTACCCCGCCGAGCGTGCCCCGGTCGGCGGGCTGGCCGCCGGAGGCCGGGTAGAAGTACGTCTCGTCGAGGACGACCTCCCGGTCGTCGACGCGTTCGACGGTCGCCTCGAACTCGCGGACCGTCGGGTCCGCCGGCGCGCGTGACGCGGTCATGTACGACCCGTCACGGCGAGCCGGCTTATAAGGGTCGCTCGGGGTGGACGTGGCGGATCGGCTGATACGGGAGTTCGGGCCCGGCCGCGACGGATCAGTATATAAAGGCCGTTCGGGTCCGGCCGCGACGGATCGGTATATAAGGGCCGTTCGGGTCCGGCCGCGACGGATCAGTATATAAAGGCCGTTCGGGTCCGGCCGCGACGGATCAGTATATAAAGGCCGTTCGGCGGCAGTGATTGGCCCCTCATCGCGCCGCAGCCGCCCGCCACACCGGTTCGGGCATAGGGTTTTGTGTGCTCGCAGCGAGCTCCCGACGCATGCCCGAAGAGACGATCCACGAGTCCGAGGGGTCCCGAACCCGACAGGCGTTGGCCACGTACTTCCGCCGGCTCGCAAACGCGTTCGGTCGCGGCGAGCCCGCACCCGTCGACGACGCCGGCACGGTGACCGTCGACCCCGGCGACGAACCCGCGTTCGAGGTGGAGGTCGAACGCGAGGACGGCACGGTGAGCCTCGACCTGTCGATGGAGTTCGACGAGGCGGACGGCGAGGTCGACGCGGACGCCGCCGCGAGCAAGGCCGCCTTCGAGCTGTACGAGGACAGCGCCGAGCAGTGGCGGTGGCGGCTCGTCCACGACAACGGGAACATCATCGCCGACGGCGGCGAAGGCTACTCGGAGAAACGCGACGCGCGGAACGGGCTCGACAGCGTGAAGCGGAACGCGCCGGGCGCACACGTCGTCGACACGGAGAAAGACGAGGGCGTGCCCGAAACGGGGGGCAGCGACGCGACGTTCGAGCTGTTCGAGGACAACGCCGGGAAGTGGCGGTGGCGGCTCGTCCACGACAACGGGAACATCATCGCCGACGGCGGACAGGGGTACGCGTCCAAACGCAACGCGACGACCGGCCTCCGGAGCGTCAAGGCGAACGCCCCCGGCGCGGCGGTCGAGGAGACCGAGGACTGAGGCGGCGCGGACGGAACCGGGCGGAGACGGAACCGGGCGCGGACGGAACCGGACGCGGACGGAACCGGGCGCGGACGGAACCGGACGCGGACGGAACCGGGCGGAGACGGAACCGGGTGTGGGAGGGAACGGGACACGGCCGACCGACCGTGTACCGCACCGCTTATTCGCCGCCCCCCACAACCACGGAGCGGACATGGACGCGCTCCACGCCAAGTACCCGTTCTTCGAGGGGGCCCGCGAAGCCGTTGCCGGCGCGTCGGCGTCGCTGCCGACGCTCGTCGCCGAGGACGCCCCCGCGGTCGAGCGGGCTCGTGAGCGCGTCGAACGCGCGCTTCTTGAAGGGACCGTCGAGCCCGAAGGCGGCGCGTTCACCGGTACGGACGGACGGGTTGAGATCCGGTCGGAGCTCCTCTCGTACCCCATCGCGCGGATCCTCGTCTCGCTGCTCGACTCCGAGCCCGCCATCGAGAAGTACGCGGCCGCCGAGGCCGCGACCGCGCTCGACCGGCTGCGGGCGGACCTCGACGCCGACGACGGACTGCGGTCGACCCCGACGCCGAGGGTCGGCCTCGACGACGCACTCGACGAGTTCGGCCTCGGGGACGACGTGCGCGCCGAGCCCGCCCGCGGCAGTCGGGATCCGAGCCACTACTGGGTCGCCGTCGGGCCGTACCTCCGGTTCACGTCCCCGTCGTGGGGAGCGTCGTGGCGGCTCGTCAACCGTGCGCTCGCCGACGGCGCGGTTCGCGTCTCCCGGGAGGAGCTGTTGGAGGTACTCGGGACGGCCATCGAGGCCCGCGTCCGCGAGGGGCTCCCGTTCGAGCTGGACGCCGACGAGGGGATCGCCGCCGACTTAGAGTCGCGTGTGGCCGAGCTCAAACGGCTGCTCTCGGAGCGGACGTACACGGGCCCGATCGACGTCGTCGCACCGGCGCTGTTCCCGCCGTGTATGACGAACCTGATCGAGAAAGCGGAGCGCGACGTGACGCTCACCGCCCCGGAGTCGTTCGCCCTGATGGCGTTTCTCGTCGGGATCGGGATGACGCCGGACGAGGTGGTCGCGTTCTGTGCGGACACCAGCCTGGACGCGGAGGGGATCCGGTACCAGACGGAGTACCTGCGGGACGACCGCGGCACGCAGTACCCCCCGCCGACGTGCGAGACGCTCGCGAACTACGGGATCTGTCACAACGAGGACGACCACATGCGCGTCGCCCCCGACCCGCTGTCGTACTACGAGACCCGGGTCGAGGAGGCCGACGAGGTGGTCGACTGGCGGGACGAACACGGGATCGGGGACGGCGACGGTGACGACACCGATGAAGACGAACCGAGCGGCGGGGAGTCACGCAGCGAGCGGGTGAGCGGCGAGCGAGCGAGCGGCGAGGAACCGGATCCGACCGCGAACTGACGGCCGCGGACCGGCCGGTGGCGAACCGGCCGGGAGGAGCGAAAACAGCTAACCGGCGGAACAGTCGAGATTCGACGGGCTACGCCTCGGCGTCCTCGTTGCGCATGAGATAGAGGCCGACGAGTGCCATCAACAACACGAACCCGGTGAGGAGCCCGACCAGCGCGACCGCGCCGTCCTCCGGCAGCGTGGAGCCGTCGAAGGTGACGCCGATGGCGACCAGCCCGGCGAGGAAGACCGCCGCCGCGAGAAGGGAGACGACGATCTGTCGACGGAGCTCCGCATCGATTTCCATACACGCGGCTACCCGGCGGCACTAAAAAAGGACTTCGATGGCACGCGCTTCGACCGGCAAGGACGCCATCGGCACGGGGTTCGGCGTCGGGAGTCCGGATCGGCAGGTACGTCGATCACGCCCGAGAGTTTAAGCGGTTGACGTGTCTGCCCGCGAGTGACGCGTGATCCACGCGAGTGTATGACACGAACGGACGCACACCCCCCGGCCGAACGAGGTCGGGTCCGGACGGACGGGTCGGGAGGGAACGCCACGGGCGGCGACAGCGGCGCCACCGACGACGTCTGGACGGGTGGTAACCGGGAGGACCGGTCCGCGAGGGCACGACGCGAGCCGATGACCGTGTATCCGCTTCGGGACCGGCGCTACCTCGTGGATACGGCCGGTGGGACGTACGTCGTCGGGCTCGACACCGGGACGTGTTCGTGTCCGGACCACGAGATCCGCGGGTCGCGGTGTAAACACCTCCGACGGGTCGCGATGGGCGTGACCGAAGGGGAGCTCCCCGCGCCCGACGAGCGAGTCGGCGTCTGTGCGGTGTGTGGCGTCGAGACGTTCGTCCCGCTCACCGCCGCCGGGCCACAGCTGTGTGGGCGACACGGGTTCGCGCGCGGCGACGCCGTCCGCGACCGCGAGACCGACACGCCCCTCGTCGTCACCGACGTCACCGACCGCCGCGCCGACGCGTACCTGACCGACGAGCGCCGGCCGGTCGCGTCGTACCCCACGAACGCCGCGTACGGCGCGCACGAACCGGTCGTCGAAGCGGTGTACGTCGAGTCGTTGACGCCCACACACGGGGTCGACGACGCGAGGCGATACGGGTTTCCGGCCTCCCGGCTGGTCCGGGCGGAGACCGACAGCGACGCGGAGCCGAGCGGCCCGGAAGGCTGACCGTGGGAGAGCCGACCGTAGACGGAGGGGTCGAGTCGATCACAACACGTCGAGTGCGTCCTCGACCGGCATGTGACCGTCACGGACCGCCTCCAGAACCTCCCGGCGTTCCTCGTCGGGGTCGGTGTCGATCTCGTCTAACCGCACCTTCTCCGTCTCGCCGACGAACTCGGGGAAGTCCGTCCCGTCGGCGAGCGCGGTTTCCTTCTTCACTCGATAGGAGCCGGCGTCGGTCGTGTAGAGGTCGCCGGGGTGGAAGAAGTACCAGTCCTCGCGGTCGAACCGGACCGCGATCCGCGCCTTCGCGCCGAAGTTCCGCGCGAAGAACAGCAGGGCTTCCACTTCCTCCCCGGAGAGGTAGATCGGGTCGCCGGCGCTGGACTTCGCCTCGATCGCGTAGAACGTCTCGCCGTTCCCGGCGAGCACGTCCGGCAGCTCTCGCTCGGTCGCCGCGCCGCTGGCCGGCGCGCGCATCACCGCGAACCCGGCGTCGTCGAGCGCGTTGACGAGCTCGCGCTCGCGGCGGTCCCCCTTCCGGTTAGCGGACACGGTCGTCGTCACCCGGATTCGTCACGCACTTCTCTAGCCGCGAGGGGAGTAAAAGACCGACGGGTTGCCGCCGAGGGTTGCCCCAATACTGATTACCGTGTCGGTCGATCGTACACCGTCGAATGCCCGAAAAGCAGCCGATCCCAGACTGGGACCTCTCGGAACGAGACACGATAATCCTCCAGGAGCTCGCCCGCGATCCGCAGCTCACCTCCCGGGGGCTCCGAGATCTCCTCGCGGAGGAGCACGACATCGACGTCTCTCACGTGACGGTGAACGAGTCGATCCGACGGATGCGGGAGGCGGAGGTGTTCCGCGAGGCGCTCGTCCCCAACGAGGAGTACCTCTTTTTTTCACTGTTCGAGTTCCAGTTCAACCCCGAGGGGTTCGAGGACGGGTGGCGCGACGCCTTGGAGCATATCCGCTCCAGCAAGCACACGTTCATGTACTTCCTCTCGGACGGCGACTACCAGTGGAAAACCATCATGATGTTCAAGGACCGCGAACAGGAGTCGAAGTGGATCCACGAGTTCTACAAGGAACACGGCGACCTCGTCAACAACCTCCGCAACTCGGTGGTGACAAACGTGCTCAAGTTCGGGACGGACCCGGAGCTGTTCGACGTGTTCCACGAGGCGGAGTCGGACGAGGAGTGACACCCGTCAGTCGAACTCGCCGAACCGCGTGATCGGATCGAGCTCCTCCATCGGGGGGTCGTCGAAGGCGTCCCGTGCGATGGATCGGCGGTGAACCTCGTCGGCGCCGTCGACGATCCGGAACTGCCGGACGTTCTCGTAGAAGGCCGACAGGGGAAGGTCGCGAGCGATCCCGTTACCGCCACAGAACTGGAGCGCGTCGTCGATAGCCTCCTGTGTGACGTTGGCCGCGAACGTTTTCGCCATCGCCACCTCGATGCGTGCCTCGCTCCCCGCCGCGATCCGCCCGGCCGCGTGGCGGACCATCGTTCGGGCGGCGTGCAGCTCCGTCCGACGGTCCGCGATCCGGAACCGGGGGCCCTGCTTCTCGGCGAGCGGCTCCCCGAACGCCTCGCGCTCCGTCAGGTACGCCGTCGCGATGTCGAGCGCGCGGTCGGCCATTCCGGCGTACCGCATGCAGTGAGTGAGCCGGGCCGGTCCGAGCCGCTTCTGTACGAGCGTGAACCCCTCGTTCTCCTCGCCGAGCGTGTTCTCGACGGGGACGCGGACGTCGTCGAACCTGACCTCGGCGTGTGTAGTCCCGAGGAGTCGCTCGCCGACGTGCGGGATCGACCGGACGACCTCGACGCCGGCCGTGTCGGCGGGGACGAGGATCACGGAACAGCCGGCGTACGGGTGGGCCTCCTGGTCGGTTCGCGCGAACGTCAGGAACACGTCGGCTTCGACCCCCCCGGTCGTCCACCATTTATGCCCGTTTATGACCCATTCGTCGCCGTCCTTCTCGGCGGTCGTCGCGAGCATCTTCGGGTCCGAGCCGCCGCCCTGGATCGGCTCGGTCATCGCGAACCCGGAATCGATCTCCCCGGCGGCCAGCGGGCGGAGCCACCGCTCCTTCTGGTCGTCAGTCGCCGCGATCTCCAAGGTGTGCATGTTCCCCTCGTCCGGCGCGGCACAGCGGAGCGCGGCCGGCCCGAGCAGGCTACGTCCGGCCTCCTCGAACACGGGGAGCATCTCCCGAAACCCGAGTCCAAGCCCCCCGAACTCCTCGGCGACTTGTGGCGCGTAGATCCCCCGGTCGCGTGCCTCCTCGCGTAAGGACTCGATCGCCGTCTCGGGGATCCGGCCCCGGCCGAGCCGTTCACGCTCCACCGGGAGGACCGCCTCGTCGATGAACGATCGGACTGCCTCGGCGATCTCCGGGCCCCGCCCGATATCGTCGTATTTCATGGCCGAGCGTTAGTTAGCAATGTAAATAGTAGTTCCGGCGATTCCCGCCAAAAGCAATATATCCCCCGGCATGTATCCACGAATAAGGACAGAGTCGATTAACAATGTTATCCAAAAACCGGAATACCGTTTGTTCTCGTTCAGCAGCCTCGCACGGTCTTTGGAGGGCGTCATGAGCGACGCGGAGTACCTCGATCGGCTCGTGGACGACGAGTCGTTCGCGGCGTACCTGGAGGCGGAGTTCGGCCCGGCGGAGTCGTTCTCCGTCGAGCGTCACGCGGAGGGTCACTCCAACGAGACGCTGTTCGTCACCTGGGGGGACCGCGAGCTCGTCGTCCGGCGACCACCGCCGGGCGAGACCGCGGACACCGCTCACGACGTGCTCCGGGAACACCGCGTCGTCTCCGCGCTCGCCGACACGTCCGTCCCGGTCCCGGAGACCCTCCGTTCCTGTGACGACCCGTCCGTCCTCGGTAGCGACTTCTACCTCATGGAACGTGCTAACGGCGATGTCCTCCGCGGGGAGGAACCCGCCCGCTTCGGGACTCCGGAAGCGAGACGACGGGCGGGCGGAGCGCTCGTCGACACGCTCGCGGCGATCCACGGGGTCGACTACGAGACGGTCGGGCTCGCCGAGTTCGGCCGACCGACCGGCTACACCGAACGACAGGTCGACCGCTGGACCGCCCAGCTGGAGTGGGCCTTCGAGACGACCGCCTCGGTGCGCGAGGTCCCCGAGATCGTCGCGGTGGGCGAGTGGCTCGCGGACAACGTCCCGACCGAACACGACGAGACGCTCGTCCACGGCGATTTCAAGCTCGACAACGTGATGTACGGTCCCGGCACGCCGCCGGAGATCGTCGCCGTCTTCGACTGGGAGCTGTCGACGCTGGGTGACCCGCTCGCCGACCTCGGCTGGCTGCTGTTGTTCTGGTACGACGAGGGCGACCCGGAGCCCGCGATGCCGGACCTGATGTCGACGTTCACCGCTCGCGATGGGTACCCGACGCGCATGGAGCTGGTCGAGCGATACGAAACCACGACGGGGCGGACCTTCGAACACGAGCGGTTCTATCGAGCGCTCGCCGCCTACAAGATGGCCGCGCTCGGCGAGATGTTCCTCGCGCGCTATCACAACGGCGACAGCGACGACCCGCTGTACCCGAAGATGGAGGCGCGCGTCCCGGCGCTCGCCGAGCGGGCGCTGGCGTACGTGAACGGGGAAACAACCCGTCTCTAAAGGCGATCGCTTCACCTCTCAGACGCCGACGGAGCCGACTCGATCTGCGTGCCGGCCGATGATCGCCGCTAGCGTGCGGTCCACCCGCCGTCAGCGGCGAGCGTCTCCCCGGTGACGAAGCTCGCCGCGTCGCTGGCGAGGAACGCGACCGGCCCCGCGATCTCGATCGGCTCCGCGAACCGGTCGAGCGGCGTCCTGTCGAGGATCGACTGTCGCAGGCGCTCGTTCTCCTGGAGCGTCTCCGTCAGGTCGGTCGCGACGTAGCCGGGCGCGACCGCGTTCACTCGGACGTCCGGGGCCCAATCGAGCGCGGCGCTTTTCGTCAGCCCGACGAGCCCGTGTTTCGAGGCGACGTACGGGTGTTGTCTGGGGAGTCCGACCACGCCCGCGACGCTCGCGACGTTGACGACGCAGCCGCCGGCGTCGACGAGGTGTGGACCGGCGGCCCGGACCGTTCGGAACGCGCCGCGAAGGTTCACGTCGAGCACGGTGTCGACGGCGTCGCTCCCCACGTCCGCCGGGCCGCCGAGCGCGTCGTCCGGGTTGAACCCGGCGTTGTTCACGAGGACGTCGAGCGATCCGAGCTCCGCGACGGTAGTCTCGACGAGCGCCGCCACGTCGTCGTCGTCGGTCACGTCGGCCGTCACCCCGTGGGCGTCGACGCCCAGCTCGCGGGCCTCGGCCGCCACCGACACGACCTCCTCGGCGGTGCGCGCGGACGGGACGACGTCCGCGCCCGCGGCCGCCAGCCCGAGCGTGATCGCCCGGCCGATCCCGCGGCCGCCGCCGGTGACGACCGCGACGCGACCGGAGAGGTCCGGAAGCGCGGCCGTCGGGTCGATGTCCATCGCCGCCGCACTGGGCTCCGAGTTCGAGTCCGAACCCGAACCGGTCCCCGGCGCGCCGTCGATCATTCCGATCCCCCGTCGTCGTCGGCACCCGGCGCGTACGGTAAGGCGGGCTCGTCGAGCGCGTCCCGCAGACGTTTCTTGTCGAACTTCCCCGTGGCGGTTTTCGGGATCGACTCGCGGAGCCGGACGTCGTCCGGGAGCCACCACCGCGGGAACTCCTCGGCGAGGAACGACCGGACCGTCTCGACGTCGAGCTCGCGTCCCGGCTTCGGGACGACGAACGCGAGGGGCCGTTCCTGCCACCGGTCGTGTGGCGCGGCGACGACGACCGCCTCGGCGACATCGTCGTGGGCGATCAGGGCGTTCTCTAGCTCGATGCTGGAGATCCACTCGCCGCCGGATTTGATCACGTCCTTGACGCGGTCGACGATCTCGATGTACCCGTCGGGGTCGACCGTGGCGATGTCGCCGGTGCGAAGCCAGCGGCCGCCGCCGTCGTCGGGGTCGAGGAAGTCCGCCTCGTCGGCGTCCGGTCGGTTGTAGTACCGATCGATGACGGTCGGTCCGCGCACGAGCAGCTCGCCGAACGCCTCGCCGTCCCACGCGACGGGGTCGCCGGCATCGTCGACGACGCGCATCTCCAGCCCGGGCGAGAGCAAGCCCTGTTTGGTCCGCTTGTCGAGACGCCGCTCGGCGTCCACATCGACCATCGACGACTTCGGCCGAGAGACCGAGCCGATGCTCATCGTCTCCGTCATCCCCCACGCGTGTTCGATCGTGACGCCGTGTTCCGCCTCGTAGCGGCGCATCACCTCCCGTGGGGCGGCGCTCCCGCCGACGACGATGCGTTCGAGCGAGGAGAGGTCGCCGCCGTGTTCGTCGAGGTAGTCGAGCACGTCGATCCAGACGGTCGGTACCCCCGCGGTGAGCGTCACCGCCTCGGTCTCGATCAGGTCGACGAGCGCTTCGGGGTCGGGCGACGGCCCCGGATACACCTGCTTCGCGCCCGCCATCGTCACCGCGTACGGGAACTCCCACGAGTTGACGTGGAACATCGGCACGACCGGCATCACCACGTCGGACTCGTCGATGTCCAGCGCCGACGGCGTCATCACCATCAGCGCGTGGGCGTAGATCATCTTGTGGGTGTACTCGACGCCCTTCGGCTTTCCCGTCGTTCCCGAGGTGTAACACATCCCCGCGGGGTCGTCCTCCGAGAGCGCCGGCCACGACTCGACGGGATCGGCCGCCGTCAGCAGCGCCTCGGAGGCGTGGATCGGGAGGTCGTGTTCCGTGTCCGGGACGGTCTCGCCCAACACGACGACCTCACGGACGCTTTCGAGCCGGTCCCAGATCCGGTCGACGGTTCCGACCACGTCGGGCTCGACGAGCAGGACCTCGTCGGCCGCGTCGTTGATGATGTGTACGACGTTGTCCGCCTGCAGCCGGAAGTTCACCGTGTGTAGCTGCGCGCCGGACAGCGGAACCGCGTAGTACGCCTCGAAGTGGCGGTGGGTGTTCCAACCGAGCGTGCCGACCCGGTCGCCGCGGTCGACGCCGAGGTCCGCGAGCGCGCCGGCCAGCCGCCTGACACGGTCGCCGAACGCCGCGTACGTGTAGCGATGGGTCCCGTCGTGCGTCCGGGCGACGACCTCCCGCTCCGGGAACAGCCGCGTCGCCCGCCAGAAGAACGGCCGGAGGGTGAGCTCCTCAGGCATCCGCCGTCCCCACCGAGAGGTACGTCTCGAGGAGGTCCTCGCGCGCCTGGATCTCCTCAACCGTGCCGTCGAAGACGATCTCGCCGGTATCCATGATGTACCCGCGCTCGGCGAGGTCGAACGCGAAGTCGACGTTCTGTTCGGTCAACAGCACCGTGACCTCCTCCTCGACGACGGTCCGGACGATCTCGCGGAGGTCGTCGACGATGACGGGCGCGAGCCCCTCGGTCGGTTCGTCGAGTAACAGCAGGTCCGGTGCTTGGACGAGCGCCCTGGCAACCGACACCATCTGTTGTTCCCCGCCGCTGAGGTTCCGTCCCTTGTTTTTGCGTAAGGGGTCGAGCGCCGGGAACAGCTCGTACATCTCCGCGACCGGCCGCGGGTCGGCCGCCAGGTTGTGCGCCAGCGTGAGGTTCTCGTGGACGCTCAGCGTGGGGAACACCCGACGGTCTTCGGGAACGAGCGAGATGCCGAGCGCGTTGATCGCGTCCGGCGAACGGCCGGCGATTTCCTCGCCGCGATACGTGATCGATCCGCGCCGCGGCGGCGACGCGCCGACGATCGAGCGCATCGTCGTCGTCTTTCCCGCGCCGTTTCGTCCGAGCAGCGTCACGACCTCCCCTTCGTCGATCTCCAAGGAGATCCCGTGGAGGACGTGGCTGTTGCCGTAGTACGTGTCGATGTCGTCGACCGCGAGTATCGTCATGTGGTGTCTCCCCCCTGTCGTTCGTGGCTCCGTGAGCCGTTCATACCGCTTCACTCCCCAAGTAGGCCTCGGTGACCCGTTCGTCCGTCAACACGTCTTCGGGCGCCCCGTCCGCGAGGATCGCCCCCTCGGCGAGCACCACGATACGGTCCGAGATGTCCGTGACGACGTCCATGTTGTGTTCGGTGACGACGAACGTCGCATCGAGGTTCGTGTCGAGCTGCTGGATCAGCGAGACGATCTCCGTCACTTCGGTTGGATTCATTCCGGCAGTCGGCTCGTCCATCAGGAACACGCTCGGTTCGATGGCGAGCGCCAACGCGATCTCGACGGTCCGTTTCTCCCCGTGGCTGAGGGTGTCGCATTTCGTGTCGGCGATCCCCGTCAACCCCGTCAGCGACAGCAGCTCCTCGATGTCCGCCTCCAGCGCCTCGTCGCTGCCGGCGCGCGACCGGAAGTCGAGCCGCTGGTTCTCGTGGCTGATCCGCGCGACCCGAACGTTCTCGCGGACGGTCAATCCCTCGAAGACGTTCGTGATCTGGTAGGAGCGCGAGAGCCCGGCGTTCGCCACCTCGTGTGGCGGCGCGTCCGTGATATCGGCGAGCTCCCCGTCCTTCCGGAGCCAGATCGCGCCGTCGGTCGGCTCTAACACCCCCGTCAGGAGGTTATAGAACGTCGTCTTTCCGGCCCCGTTGGGGCCGATGATGCTGGTGATATCGCCGTCGTCGATCTCGATCGAGACGTCGTCGACGGCAGTCAGTTCGCCGAACTGTTT
Organism: Halorubrum tibetense; assembly: GCF_055396225.1. Classification (NCBI taxonomy): domain Archaea; kingdom Methanobacteriati; phylum Methanobacteriota; class Halobacteria; order Halobacteriales; family Haloferacaceae; genus Halorubrum; species Halorubrum tibetense. The sequence goes on along the minus strand of NZ_AP043742.1, from coordinate 1,743,394 downwards.
TCGTAGGTCTTCCGTTTTCAGTACGGTCGTCACGAGCCCTCACCTCGGTGGTCGTCGGTCGTACGGTCGGTGTCCGCGACGCCCGCGTCGGTGGCGGTAGCGCCGGTGGCGGTGCCGTCGGTGGCGGTACCGTCGGTGGCAGTGCCGTCGGTGGCGGTAGCGCCGGTTGCGGTGCCGTCGGTGGCGGTACCGTCGGTAGCGGTGGCAACCGTTTCACCCCCGTCGGTGGCGACCGCGTCGCCGCCGTCACCGTCCCCGCCGCTTCCCTCGTCGCCGTCATCACCGAAGAACCGGTCACGCAGCAGGAGGAGCCCGCCGACCGCGCCGGCTTTGAAGTACAGCACGATACCGATCAGCAGCGCGCCGAAGAACAGCTCCCAGTGCGCTTCGAGCGCCGGGAACCGGCTGATCCCCCACCGGACGTACAGGTAGACGAACGCGCCGACGATCGGCCCGGCGAAGTAGGTCGCCCCGCCGATGACTGTCGCGACGACCGCGATCGCGCTCGTCGACCAGTGTGAGAGGTACGGCGACGCGACGCTGGCGAGCCCGGCGCGCAAGACGCCGGCGACAGCGACAACCGCTGCCGACAGGATGAACGTCATCCACCGGTGGTGGGTGACGTCGATCCCCAGTGCGGCGGCACGGTCCGGGCTCTCGCGGATCGCCTTACACACCGTGCCGAACGGGGAGTTGACGATCCGCCACACCGCGTAGATCCCGGTGGCGACGACGCCGACCGTCAGGAAGTAGTACAGCCGGCGGTCGCCGATGCGGAACTCCATGCCGGCGACCTCGACGGTACCGAGCAGGATGATGATCCCGTCGGTGCCGTTCGTCAGTCCCCCCGGGTTCTGGATGATGAACGAGAACGCCAGCATCCCGAACGCGAGAGTGATCAACGCGAAGTAGATCTCCTCGAGCCGGACGGAGAGCCACCCCACCGGGATCGCGACGACGACCACGAGCGCGACGCCGGCGAACGCTCCGAGACCGAACGTGACGAGCGGGGCGAGCCCCGCGCCGACGACGTCGGCGACGAAGGGGGTGAGATCGCGTAACACGATGGCGAGCCCGTACGCCCCGCCGGCGTAGAACATCCCGTGACCGAACGACAACAGCCCGGTGTATCCATACAGGAGGTTGAACCCGAGCGCGAACAGCGCGATGATCAGGAACTCCGTGAACAGGAACACCTGGAAGCTGGGTCCGAAAGAAAGCAGTATCGCTCCGACCGCGGCCAGGACGCCGAACCGCTCCCGGGTCCAGCCGTCCGCGACGGCCGTCCCGAACTCGCGGACGCGACCGGCCGACTCCGTGTCGGCGCTCATTCGCCGATCCCCCCGAAGAGGCCCTCGGGCCTGAACAGCAGGACGATCACCATCGCGAGGAAGGGGATGGCGATGGAGCCCGCGGAGATGAACTGCGGGCCGAGGCTCTGTAGGATCCCGATTATCATCGCGCCGACGAACGCGCCGGTCATCGACCCGAGTCCGCCGATGACGACGACGATGAACGCGTCGATGATGACCTGGTCCCCGAGCGCCGGACTGGTCGCCTGGAGCGGTGCCGAGAGCGCCCCGCCCAACCCGGCGAGCACGCTCCCGAGGAAGAACACCGCAGTGTACAGCCGCGGCACGTCGACGCCGAGCATCGACGCCATCTCACGGTCCGAAGACGTTCCCCTGACCAGCGAGCCGAAGTACGTCCGCGTGATGAACAGCCAAAGGCCCGCCATCACGGCGACCGCCATCCCAATGACGAACAAGCGGTACGCGCCGAACGTGCTCGCCCCGATCGAGACGGAGAAATCGAACAGCCCGGGCGGGTCCATAGAGTAGGACTGTGACCCCCAGACGAACCGTACCGCCTCGTGGATGACGAGGACGAACCCGAACGTCACGATGAGCTGGTCGAGCTCGCTCTCGATCCGGCCGTACAGCGGCCGGATGGCGGCGAATTCGATAAGCGCGCCGACGACCCCGACGCCGAGCGCGCCGACGACGACCGCGAGCCAGAAGTTGTCGACGAGACTGGTCGTGACCGCGAGCGCGAAGTACGCCCCGAGCATGTAGAGCCCGCCGTGTGCGAAGTTAAGCACCCCGAGCACCCCGAAGATCAGGCTGAGCCCCACCGCGATGAGGAACAGCCGGCTACCGAGGCTGAGGCCGACGACGATGTCGCCGATACCGACGAGCGGGACGAGAGTTGTGAGACTCATGACGGTGCTCCGCGATCAGACGCCGGTCGGCAGGTCGGAGTCGGCGAGCGCGTCCGCCATCTCGTCCGGTCCCGCGTCGTACACGTTCACCGGATCGAGAACGTTGCTATCGTACTCCTCGTTGTACGTCACGGTCCCCCAGATCGCCGGCACCGTCGCCTGGTTCGACCGGGAGTCGAGCCGGTAGTCGCCGACGGGACCGGAGTGTTCCATCCCGTCGAAGGCGTCAACGAGGTCGTCAGCGTCCGTGCTGCCGGCGGACTCGATCGCCTCCTTGTACAGGAACGGGGCGCGGTACGCGCCCTCTGCGTTGTACGTCGGGAGCGAGTCGTATTCCTCGACGTACATGTCGCGGAACTCGTTGTTGGTCGCGGTGTCAGGCACGAACGGGTCGTACCGCGTCGAGGCCAGCTCCCCCTCCGGAAGCGGGTTCCCGTCTGCCGGAAGATCCGTTCCCATCCCGACGCTGAACAGCGTGTAGTCGATCTGGTCGAACCAGCCGGCCTCCTCGGCTTGACTGACGAACGTGGTGAGGTCGGCACCCCACAGCGGCGTGATCACGGCGTCGGGCTCGGCGCTCAGGATGTCGCTGATGAACGGCGTGTAGTCGCTCGTCTCCAGCGCGGGGTACTGCTCGGTCGTGAACTCGGCGTCGACGCCGAGCCCCTCACAGAAGTCCTGGAAGTAGTCCCACGTCTCGTACCCGAACGCGTAGTCAGGGCCGATCGTCGCCCACTCCGTGGCGTCGAGCTCCGCCGCCGTCCGTGCGGCCCCATACATGTCCTGTGCGAGGTTGTTGGCACACCGGAACATGTAGTCGTTACCGACGGAGTTCTCGTGTTCACCCGCCGGCGACGTGATAAACGGCGTCGCCGCGTGCGTTACCATATACGGGATCCCTTCCTCGGCTGCCTGCGGCGCGACCGCCTGTGCGACACCGCTGGAGTCGAGTCCGAACAGGCCATCGACGCCGTCTTCCTCGATCAGGCTGCGCATCTGGCGGATCGCCGTGTCAGCACTGCCTTCGGTGTCGCGGGCGATGATCTCGAGTTCCTGGCCGTTGATCCCGCCGTTGTCGTTTATGTCCTCCTCCGCGAGTTCGAAGCCGCGCTCGGCCTCGTCGCCGTACAGCGAGGCGAACCCCGAGAAGATGTACGTCGCACCGAGCCTGACCACGTCGTCGTCGTCGCCGGCACACCCGGCGAGCGCGACTGCCGCACCAGCCCCCGTCGCCTGTAGGAACCGACGCCGGCCGACCGGCGATTCGGTTTCCGAACTCGTACCGATCGTCTCGGTTGACTTACTCTTGTTTTTCATATCGGTGTTACCGGTTTCCATTGTTAACGGATATCCGTGAGAGTCCGGCCCATATAAATATGCGGGTCACTGGCATGCGTCGGCGGGTGAAACGAACGTCGTGCGAGCGGTTAGCGTCTCGACGGCGTCCGGCAGGGTGAGTCGATGATCACGGGTGTATCTGGTCCGCGATCCCCGCCATCACTTTCGCCTCCGCTCGGGAGAGATGTTCCCACGCGGTGGTCGACCCGAGGGCTAACGCATCGCTGATCTCCTCGATACCGACACCACCACCGTGTTCGTAATACCCGAGCTCGATGGCAGTAGCAAGCGTCTCGCGTTGACGGGACGTGAGGTCCTCGAGGAAGCCGGTAAGCTCCAACTGCGGTGGCCGCGTGATATCCGAAAGCGCGACGTTACGCACCAGCGTTACTTCGTTGCCACCACGTTCGAGCGAACGCATCACTCCGGAGAGATCCTCGTCATCGTTTAAGTATAGCGTCCAGCGCTCGATCCCCGAATTGATCGTCGTCCCCATTCGGTGATGGATCCCGAGATCCGAGAGCCGTTCCGAGATACTGTCCCACAACGCGGCGTCAACCACGAGTGCGACGTACACGTGGTCCCGTTCGATCGGTGAGAGGGGTTCAGCCTCGATCACCGAGTCAGCCTCCCGAAACGCACCCAGGAATCCTTCGATATCGGTCGCTGGACCGGTGATTTCGATTATCCGCTTCCGCTCTTTGGTTCGGCCAGTCATCGAGGAGACGGAGCGAAGCGTCACCTCCGGGAACTGGGAACTCACCTCACACTCCGGTTCCCCTTTATGATAGATCTGTAGCGTCACCTCGCGCATATCACTGCCAGACCTTCATTGGTCAAATCCGTTTCGCCTGTGGTCGTTACCATCGAGCGAATGTCTAAGAATTCAATAAAATAGTCAAATAATTCAATGTTTACGCTAGATCGCCTCCGAAGCGCTCGGCGTGATATCGCCGGACGGAAATATTCGGTGTAAAGTTCATGCCGCCAAGCCTATGAGTGGCATGTGAGCAAATGTCACGAGAACTCGACGCGGCGGACCTATCCGGCCCCCGTGTAAGTAGACGGACTGCAGCAAAGCTGTTCGGTGCCGCTGGGATCACGAGCCTCGCCGGTTGTACGAGTGGCGGTGACGGTGACGAGGAACCGGCTGTCGGAGATGTCGACGAAGACACTCTCGCAGGCGGTCGGCTGACCGCCGGGTGGTTTCTCGGCGAGGTCGGTGACTTGTATCCCGCCCATATCAGTGTCGGCCAGTACTTCCAGATATCAGCGAACATTTTCAATGGGCTGGTGACGCTGAACGAGGACATCGAGATCGTCGGTGACCTCGCGACCGACTGGACAGTATCCGACGACGGGCTCCGCTACGAGTTCGAGCTCCGTGACGATGTCACGTTCCACAACGGTGAGGAGTTCTCCGCCGAAGACGTCGCATACACGATCACACACAACATCGAGACGGATGCGCCACAAGCCTCCCGGCTCGCCGATCTCGAACCACCGTCTGAAGGTGGTGTCGAAGTGATCGACGAGTACACTGTCGCACTCAATTTCGAGTCACCGAACGCTGCGACATTGGCCCACCTGACCCGCGGGCCCGGGCGGGTCGGGGCAGTCATCAATCAGACGGCGCTTGAGGAGATGGGACGCGATCAGTACTCCCTAGAGCCGGTCGGTACCGGGGCCTTCGAGGTCCGTGAACACGAAGTGGGGTCGCACATTTACCTCGATGCCCACGAGGACTACCACGAAACGGACGAGGAGGGCAATCCGCTTCCGTACCTCGATGGTGTGGACATCGAAATGATTCCCGAGCCGGGAACTATCGTGAACGCGTTACAGGCCGGTGATATCGACTTCGCCAACCTGGTGCCGCTCGAAAACGTCGACGAGGTGGAGGGGAACCCCGATATCGAAATCAGCGGCGTGCTCGGTAACGGCTGGCTCGGATTCGCCATGAATCACGAACGCGAGCCGTTCGACGATCCGGACGTCCGGCGCGGCCTCGCGAAGGCAGTGAACAACGAGGCGCTCGCACAAAACGCCTACTTCGGCTACGCCGAGCCCGCGACGGGCGTGTTCGGGCCGCTGCCCGAGTGGGTCGCTCGCCCGAACGAAGAGAAAGACCAAACGCAAGCGTACGATCCCGAGGAAGCGGAAGACCTGCTTTCTGGAACCGAAATGATGGAGACCGACGGAGAGCTCCAGATCATGCAGACTAGCGAGAATCTCCGAGCCGCACGGACGATCGTCAATCAGCTGTCGGAGATCGGTGTCGATATCGAACTGGACCAGGTGACCGACTCCACGTACTGGGAGCGGTACGCCAACGGCGACTACGACATGACCGTCTCTGGCAGCGTTCAGAAGCCCGATCCCGAGGAGTCCGTGTGGAACTTCTACCGGCTCTCGGACGTCGACGGCGTCTGGAACTGGAACAACTACGAGAGTCAAGAGGCACACGATTTACTCGGCGAACAGCGGGCAACGCCAGACCTCGAAGAACGAGCAGCGATCCTCCATGAACTCGAAGACCTGCTCATTCGCGACGTCGCAGACGCGTATATCGTCCACAGCGAGGACGTCACGGGGTACCGATCCGATGTCCACGGATTCACGCACATTCCGTCGTTCCTCCGAAACTTCCATAACGTCTGGCTCGAGGAATGAAACGGTACGTCGCGAAGCGAGTTGTCCACGCCGTCTTCGTGATGTGGCTGGTCGCGACGGTGGTGTTCTTCGGACTTCGGGCGATCCCGGGCGGGCCGATCCGCGCGATGCTCGGTCCGGAAGCGACGCCGTCCGCCGTCGAGTCACTCCGAACACAGCTCGGACTCGACCAGCCGTTATATATCCAGTACGTGGACTGGTTCCTCGGACTGCTCGTTGGCGATCTCGGACAGAGCATTACAACCGGACAAGAGATAACGACGCTCCTGTCCGCAGCCTTTCCGCGGACGTTCTCTATCGCGATCGTCGGGGTGATCGTGGGACTCGGACTGGCGCTCCCGACGGGGATAGTGAGTGCTACCCGGAAACACGAACCGGCCGACTACATCGCTACGGTAGCGGCGTTTCTCGGTTTGTCCATGCCAGCGTTTTTCATCGGCATCCTGCTTGCACTCGTGTTCGGGGTCCAGCTTGGCCTCCTACCGATCTTCGGGTACACTCCGATCCGTGAGGGGTTCGTCCCGTGGCTCCGATCGATCATCTTGCCCGGCGTCGCCGTCGGGCTACCGTACGCAGCCATCGTAATGCGTATGATGCGTTCGTCGCTGTTGGAGACGATGAACGAGCCGTACATGACGACCGCCCGCGCGAAGGGAGTCGGCTCCCGAGTCCGGCTGTACAAACACGCGATGCAGAACGCGCTGATTCCAGTTGTGACGGTCGCCGGGATCCAGGTCGCGCTGATCCTCGTTGGATCGGTTACGGTCGAGATCGTATTCGGTATCCAGGGTATCGGTCGGATGCTCGTCGATTCCATCATCGATCGGAACTACCCGGTTACCCAAGCCGTCATCCTGCTCGTCGCCGCTATCATGGTGTTCACCAACCTCGCCGTCGACGTACTGTACACGTTCATCGATCCACGGATCCGCTATGGGGGTGACGTATGAAGGACTCGTCGGAAGGCAGTATCAACGGTACCGCCACCGACAATCGGTCCCCGGATGATAACGCGGTGGCCGATGGCGGCGAAACACGGGATGAATACCCCGGAGCTGCGCCACCGGAACGGTTCCGGGACACGGGACACGTGGCACCACGACGAACGTTCCGTGAACGTCTCGCCACCGGGCTCCGTAATGACCGGAAGGCACTCACCGGAGCAGTCGTCGTCGTGGGATTCATCGCCACCGCGTTGCTTGCCCCGATCGTCGCGCCGTACGACCCGAACGCGACGTTCACGATCCTGCAAGAGCCGGCGACGAGCTCGACGACTACCGACGGCGAGTTCTTTCACCTTCTCGGGACGGACTCGTTCGGACACGACGTGCTCTCACGGATAGTGTATGGCGCTCGGGTGTCGCTTCTCGTTGCGGCGGCGACTGTGCTGTTCGCGTTCACTATCGGGACCGTGATCGGTACGGTTGCCGGCTACTACGGCGGCTGGGTAGACAGCGTCCTGATGCGGTACGTCGATTTCCAGTGGGCGTTTCCCACACTCATTCTCGCCGCAGGGATAATCGCGTTCGCCGGCGGTCTCGGGGTCTGGAACGTGATCATCGCTATCGGCGTTGCGTTCATCGACGACTTCGCACGGCTCGTTCGTGGCGAAGTGTTGTCGATCCGTGAGGAGGAGTACGTGATGGCTGCTCGTGCGATCGGGATGAACGACACCCGGATCATGTCACGGGAGATCCTTCCGAACGCGGTCGCGCCGATAATCGTACAAGTGACGCTGATGATTCCGTTAGCGATCCTCGCCGAAGCAGGGCTCTCGTTCCTTGGACTCGGCGTCACGCCAACCACCCCTACGTGGGGCTTGATGCTTTCGGAGGGCCGCCAGTTCCTCTCGCAGGCCTGGTGGATCTCCATTTTTCCCGGATTCGCGATCATGATAACAGTACTCGCGTTCAACATGTTCGGTGACGGACTTCGTGACGTGTTCGATGTCAAGGAAGGCGAGGTGGGCGATCGATGAGTTCACCGCGCCGCTCGGTGCACTCGACCGACCCGGCAGACCAGCCGTTGCTCGAGGTGTCCGGGCTTAGAACCCAGTTCTATACCGATCGTGGCACAGTCACTGCCGTAGACGGGGTCGACCTCTCGCTCACGTCCGGTGAGATCGTGGGTCTCGTCGGAGAATCTGGCTCCGGAAAAAGCGTCCTTGCACGCTCCGTTATGGGTCTCGTCGATGACCCCGGAGAGATAACCGACGGCGACGTCAGGCTCAACGATGAGTCACTGGTCAACGCCGACGACGAGCGACTCAACGAGCTCCGTGGTGGTACCGTCTCGATGGTGTTTCAGGACCCGATGCACAGCCTCAATCCGACGCTCTCGGTCGGCGAACAGATCGCCGAAACCGTCCGGTTGAATCAGGATATCGGTGAATCCGTCTCGCTGTCAGCAGAAATCAAACGGAAGATCCTCGGTGCCGCGGAAGACAGCGAGGCGTGGCGACGTGCGATCGAAATGCTCGAAACCGTCCAGATCCCGGAGGCAGCCACGCGTGCAGACGACTTTCCGCATGAGTTCTCCGGCGGGATGCGCCAGCGTGCGATGCTCGCCATCGCGCTGTCGTGTGAGCCCGATCTCCTGATCGCCGACGAGCCGACGACCGCGCTCGATGTCACGATTCAGGCCGGGATCCTCGACGAGCTCCGCGCGTTGAAAGACGCGTTCGACACGACGATCCTGCTTATTACGCACAATCTCGCGGTGGTAGCGGAGACGTGCGACTGGGTGAACGTGATGTATGCTGGAGAGATCGTCGAACGTGCACCGACTTCGGTGTTGTTCGAGAACCCATCACACCCGTATACACAGGGGCTGATCGCGAGCACGCCCCGTGTCGATGACCCGGATGCCGCACTCAAGCCAATTCCGGGAAGTGTCCCCGACGGGGTCGGTGAACAGCCCGCCTGTAAGTTCGCGAAACGCTGCCCGGAGGCGAAACCCGCCTGTTATGAAGATCCACCGACGTTCCGGTCGGTCGGGACGGATCACGAGGTCGCGTGTCTCCGCCGGGGCACGGAGGCGGAACGGCTATGAGCCCCGGATCCGGCGACGACCCGCTAGTTCAGGTCCATGACCTTCGTAAGTATTATCCACAGGCTGACGGCGTGCTCGACAAACTCGTCGGCGAGTCGGCCGATGTGAAAGCCGTCGACGGCGTCGATTTGACAGTCGACCGCGGGGAAACCCTCGCGATCGTCGGCGAGTCCGGCTGTGGTAAGTCGACGCTGGGACGGACACTGCTCAACCTCGAGGAGGTCACTGGCGGGTCGATCGTGTTCGGTGGTGACGACGTAGCCGGACTGTCTGACCGTGAGATGCGGCCGTACCGTCGCCGTATGCAGATGATTTTCCAAGATCCGCTCGCCTCGCTGAACCCTCGTCAGAGCGTGGGGTCGATTCTCACTGCCCCGATGGAGGTACACGGGATCGGCAATGACGGTGCGGACCGGTTAGAACGAGCGCGTGATCTCCTCGAGCGAGTCGGGCTGGAACGCGGCCACGTCGACCGATATCCACACCAGTTCTCCGGGGGACAACAGCAACGCGTTGCGATCGCACGAGCGCTCACTGTCGAACCGGAGTTCATCGTGGCGGACGAGCCGACCAGTGCGCTCGACGTGAGCGTTCAAGCACAGATCCTCAACCTCTTGGGGGAACTACAGGAGGAGCTCGATATCGCGTTGTTGTTCATTACACATGACCTTTCAGTGGTGCGCCAGGTCGCCGACCGCGTCGCGGTGATGTATCTCGGCGAGATCGTGGAGACGGCACCGACGAAGCGACTGTTCGCCGAGCCAGCACACCCGTACTCTGCGGCGTTGTTGTCCGCAGTACCACGGATCGACCCGGAAACACGCACGGATCGGACCTTGTTGACCGGGACAGTCCCGTCACCGATCGAACCACCCACAGGATGTCGGTTCCACACGCGATGTCCCGCGGTGATCCCGCCCGCCGAGTGGGGCGGAGATCAACCAGCGTTTCGCGCCGCGTTCGCCTTCCGGAACCGGCTGTTGGACGGTGAGGTAGACCGAGACGCTGCTGCCGCTCGTCTCGGCACGGAAGACGCAGAGCGGATCGCCACGTACATCATCGAACAGTCGCTGCCGGTCGACATCGATGAGCTGCCGGCCGACGCGGCCGAAGCCGTCCGCGAGGCGGCTCGTCTCGCGGCGGCAGGAGACGATGATGCTGCGAGCGAACGGGTGTCGGAGGCGTTCGTTTCGCCGTGTGAAACCGATCAGCCGGACAGGGTTCCTGCCATCGTACCCGGATCGAGCGCCGCGGATGTCGTGAATGCAGACGGCGGGTGGGCGACGTGTCATCGCAACGATCCCGACGCACCGGGAACCGCGACCATCGAGGAATGACCGGCGTCGACGAGCGGTATCAGTCGAAGATCCGTTCTTTTGACGCCTCGCTGAATCCGTCGCTCGCGCCGTAGGCCGCTTCATACACCCGGCGGAGCTCATCAACCGGCTCGTCGTGGTGGTCGACACGAAGGTCGTGATACGCAGTCGTCTGAGGTGCAGACACGACGACCGCCGCGGAGCTGTGTCCGCGTTTGTCGCCACCGGCTTCGACACCCGCGGCCAGCGAATCGATCAGCCGTGGAACTGTCCCGGCGTCAACTGCGTCCGTCGCCTCTCCCTCGGTGAACGCCTCGGAGACTGCTCTGAGTGTCTCAGGACCCGTGAGCATATTTCCGGCGACCGTTACCCCCTCCCCGGGATATGTTTCGTGTCCGGACCACTCTTCGGTCTCCTCACCGGTGTGTCCGAAGACCGCATCAGAACCGACGCCGTGTAACTGTCGAAGCGCGGCGTGTTCGTCGCGCTCAAGAACACCGGAGAGTGCCTGTTCTAACGGCACGTCATCGAGCAGTGCGATTCCACGTCGACCCAGTCTTACGTTGACGAACGCTTGTGTACTCACTGCCCCGTGGACGGAGGTGTAAGGCGCCAGCGCACCGACAGCGGGTGCGTCAGTTGCGACCGCGGTGCCGTACACTGTTCCATCAGGGGACTCCGTGCGGACACAGATTGAAAACGTCATATGTGACACTGCGGCCGTGACGGATTAACTCACCCACCGAACGTATCCGGGGTGATGGCCTCCGAGCCGGCATCGTTCCGGTGTTGGTCGTCTCGTCGCTATCGAGCAGACGATGCGAATGCCGTGATGTTCAGTGTCAAGCAGGTGCCTGCCGATACTTTTACCATTCGGTAAACAAACAGAGTCTCACGAATGCGTATCGATAAACGGTCAGACGGGCAAATCGTACGGTCAATCGAAGGGGAGCGTGCCATCCCGCTTCGGACCGTGATCCGACGACGACGGAAGACGGGCACGTGTGCAACCGAATCGAGATCGAATCGAACCGCAAGCAACAGGGCCGCCGTGGAGAGAACACGATGAACGAGCACGACCGGATCTTGGAGGGTGTGACCGTCGTCGACCTCTCGACGTTCGTCACCGGCGGGTTCTGCTCGGCGATGCTCGCGAACCAGGGCGCGGAGGTCCTCAAGATCGAACAACCCGGATACGGGGACGCCGTCCGCCACTCGGGGCCGCCGTTCATCAACGGCGAGTCACCGTACTACTGGACGCTGAATTACGGGAAACGGAGCCTGGAGCTCGACCTCAAGAACGACCGGGCGAAGGACGCGCTGTACGAGCTCGTCGCGGAGGCGGACGTGTTCATCCAGAACTTCCGTCCGGGCACCGCCGAACGGCTCGACGTCGACTACGAGACCCTCTCCGAGCACAACGACGACCTGATCTACCTCGCTATCTCCGCGTTCGGACAGACGGGGCCGTGGCGCGAGCGCTCCGGGTACGACCTCCTCATCCAGGGGATGAGCGGGGTCATGAGCGTCACCGGCGAGGAGGGCCGCCAACCCGTCAAAGTCGGGTTGCCGATGACCGACCTGATCACGGCGATGTGGGCCGCGTTCGGGACGACGACGGCACTGTACCGCCGCGAACGGACGGGGAAGGGCGAGTACATCGACCTCGGGATGTTGGAGGCGACGCTCCCGTGGCTCACGAAGCAGGCCGGCATGACGTTCGCCGGCGAGGAGACCAAACGCATGGGGACGAAAGACCCCGTGCTCGCCCCGTACCAGACGTTCGAGACGAAGGACGGCTTCATCAACATCTGTATCCTCAACGAGAAGCTCTGGGGCGAGCTGTGTGAGGCGCTCGATCGGCCGGACCTCCCGGCCGACGACCGTTTCGAGGAGAACGCCGACCGGGTCGAGAACGCCGACGCGCTGGAAGCGGAGATCGAGTCGACGCTCGCGGCGCGGACGACCGACGAATGGATCGAGATCATCGCCGAAGACGCCGGCGTCCCCGCCGGCCCGGTGTACGACGTCGAGGAGGCGCTCGACAACCCGCAGATCGACGCGCGGGGGACGGTCACCGAGATCGAACACCCAGAGCTAGGCGAGGTCCCCGTGATCGAACACCCGCTGAAGTTCGACGGCGCGGAGAGCGGGTTCGAGCTCCCGCCACCGTTACTCGGTGAGCACAACCGGGAGGTGTTCCGCGAGCTCGGCTACGGGGACGCCGAGATCGACGAACTGGAGGCGCTCGGCGTGTTCGGCGAGCCGGACGACGACAACGGAACAGAGTGAGACGGGTCTTGAGGCGGGACCGTGGTGCGTCCCTAACGTGGGACCGTGGTGCGTCCCCGACACGGAGCCGCTGACGGCAGAACCGGCTCGGCTCACCTGGGCCGGTCGACCCGGCTACCCGTCGGCATACAGCGAGTCGAGGACGAACTCGTCGATGGCTCGCCGCGTCTCCGCGGGCGCATCCTCGTGACCGAGGGCGATCCGGCGGCCGCGAGCCGCGTGGATGATGTCAGTGATGAACTGCCCCATCCGCTCGGCGTCGACCGGCTCGAACGTCCCCTGCTCGATCCCCTCCTCGACGACCTCGACGATGCTCCCCTGGATCCGGTCGTAGTGGGCGTCGAAGATATCGCGGTGCTCCGGGTCGTTCTGGGCGTACACGTACAGCTCGTGATACACTTTCATCCGGTCCCAGTGGCCGAACTCCTCGAACTCCGGCCCGAACAGACACTGGTCGATCCGGGCGTCGAGCTCCGCTCGTGGGTCGGCGTCGGCGTCGACCTCAACGCTGCCCTCGTACTGGTCGATGACGTACTCGAGAAACGAGGAGAGCAGGTCGTACTTCCCGTCGAAGTGGTAGTGGATGACCTGCCGGGTCAGGTCCATCTCTTCGCCGATATCGCGCATCCGGAGGTCCCCGTACCCGTGTTTGCTCAGGGCGCGGAACGTCGCCTCCATGATCACCTCCTCGGTGTCCTTCGTGGAGATCGGTTCGCCGGAGTTGCTCATACGCGTACTGGGCGTGTCCAGCATATAATACGATCCCCTCCACGCCGACCGCTGTGTTTACCGTACGGTAAACTTTTATCCTACTGGTCAAACGGTACAACTGCACATGACACGAACGATCATCAAAAACGGGACGGTCGTCTCGCTCGATCCGGAGATCGGTGATCTCGACGACGCGGACGTGCTGATCGAGGACGGCGAGATCGTCGACGTAGGACACGGGTTGTCGTCCGACGGGGCCGAAACCATCGACGCGTCCGACCGGATCGTCGTTCCCGGGTTCGTCGACTCACACATCCATCTCGCCCAGACCCAGGTGCGGGGGATCGCCGGGGACTGGTCGCTGATGGGCGAGTACTTCGAACACATGCTCGGCAACATCACCGGGCTGTATCAGCCCGAGGACATGTACCTCGGCGGCCTCTTCGGCGCGTTCGAGAAGCTGTACACCGGAACGACGACCGCCCTCGACTGGTCGTACCCCAACACGCTCGAACACGGCGAGCGGGCGGTCGACGCGCTCCAGGACACCGGACTGCGCGCGGTGTACACGTACGGCCCGCCGGGCGATGACGCGGCGAAGTGGTGGTTCGAGAGCGACGTCGGCCTCCCGGAGGAGAACATCCGTGAGCTCTACGAGGGGCACATCCGCGACGACGACCTGCTCAGTCTGGCGCTCGGGCTCCGGGGGCCGGACTTCTGTACCGACGGGACCGCCCTGCGCGACCTGGAGCTCGCACGCGAGCTCGGCGTGCTCTCGACGATCCACATGGGTGCCGCCCTGTGGCCGTCGTCGGTGTACGGCGAGGGGTATCAGGGGTTCGGCTGTCTCCACGACGAGCTCGGTCCCGACGTCAACGTCGCCCACGGCAACCACTTCACACAGGAGGACATCGACCACGCCGTCGAGCAGGGCGTCTCCTTCTCCTCAACGCCGGAAGTGGAGATGCAGATGGGCCACGGGATCCCGGTCACGGAGAAGGTGCTCGACGCCGGCGGGCGGCCCACGTGGGGTGTCGACGTCTGTTCGGACATCAGCGGCGACATGGGGAGCCAGATGCGGATCGGGCTGCAGCTCCAGCGCATGTTCGACAACCAGAAAGTCCTCGACGGCGACGAGGAGGTCGACGAGGTGCGGATCACCGCCCGCGACACGCTCGAAATGGCGACGATCGAGGGCGCGAAGGCGCTCGGCATGGCCGACGAGATCGGGTCGATCACGCCCGGGAAACGCGCCGATATCGTCATGATCGACGCCAACGACTTCATGACCGCGCCGTCGCACTCACCGGTCCAGACGGTCGTGTTCCAGTCCGACCCCTCCCACATCGACACCGTGCTCGTCGACGGCGAGGTCGTCAAGCGCGACGGCGAGCTGACGAACCCGAAGGTCCACGAGGAGTTCGACCGGTTCGTCGCGTCCGGACAGCGCCTGCTCGACGAGGCCGGGGTCGACCTGTAACGAGCGGCACCCACACAGCACGCTTCCCTATGCGACTCGCACAATATCGACTGACGGATGAACCGCACGGCTGGCCCGGCGTCACGACCGACGACGGCGAGGTCATCGAACTCCCCGCGGCCGGCGCGGCCGCCGGCGTGGAGATACCCGACACGACCACCGATCTGCTCGACGCCTGGAACTGGCGGGCGAAAGCCGAGCTCGCGGTCGAACACGCGACGGAGACGGGCGTCGGCGTTCACGACCCCGCCGAGCTCGATCGGCTCGCACCGGTCACTGACCCGCAGAAAGTCGTCTGTGTCGGGCTCAACTACCGGGACCACGCCGAGGAGGGCGACAACCCGATCCCTGAGGAGCCCGTCCTCTTTTCGAAGTTCCCGACGACCGTCACGGGGCCCGACGACACCGTCTCGTGGGACCCGGCGTACACGGAGAAGGTGGATTACGAGGCGGAGCTCGTCGCCGTTATCGGCGAGGAGGCGCGCCGTGTCGACCCCGACGAGGCGATGGACCACGTCGCCGGGTTCACCGTCGGCAACGACGTCTCCGCGCGGGATCTCCAACACGGCGACGGCCAGTGGATCCGTGGGAAGAGCCTCGACGGCTTCGCCCCGATCGGCCCGGAGCTGGTGACGACCGACGAGATCGACGACCCACATGACCTGTCGATCGCCGCAGACGTGAACGGGGAGCGGCTTCAGGACTCCACGACTGCGAACCTGATCTTCGGGATCGACGAGCTCGTCTCGTTCTGTAGTCAGGCGTTCACGTTGACGCCGGGCGACCTGTTGTTCACCGGGACGCCGCCGGGAGTCGGCGTCTACCGGGAACCGCCGGTGCTACTGGGGGACGGCGACACGGTCACCGTCACCGTCGAGGGCGTCGGCGAGCTGACTACCCGATTCGCGTTCGACGCGGACTGAGACCGCGGACACCGCGCCGCGCCGAGCGCCCTCACGGCGCGTCGACCGTCCCTGAGCCATCCGTTTCGACCCCCGTCACTCCGTTTCGAACCCGAACACCTCACGCGGGTTCTCCAACACCACGTTCCGGATATCCTCGGGGTCGATCCCGTATCGGTACAGCTCGAATATCGCCCGCTTCACCGCGTAAGGATCCGTTCGGAGGACGTTCGCGCAGTCCGTATCGATCAGGATCCGATCGGAGCCGTACTCGTCGATGGCGTCGGCGACGTCCGCGGCGTCGACGCCGATCAGCCAGGAGTGGCCGATCGTGTAGCTCAGGTAGCAGTCTGTCTCCTCCATCAGGTACGCGGTGTTGTTGGCGTCGGCGTGGGAGGCGACGACGCGGTCGTCGTCGAGGCCGGCGTCACGCATCGCCTCGACGTCGAGCCGCACCGCGTCGAGCGCGGGGTTCTCGCCGTCGAGGACGGGGTCGGCACCGAGCCCCGCGTTCTTCTCGTATCCCGGTGTCACGCCGAGACCGTCGCGGTACGGTCGTTTCGCGTCCGTCGACGTGTTAGGCGTGTGGAGGATCACGGGGAGGTCGTGGTCCCGGGCGAGCGCCATCTGTGCCTGGACGACCGCCTGCTGTTCGTCGACGCCCCACGCGCTGACGTGCTGGGAGGGGACGACGCCGGTCTCGCCGACCGCGACGACCTCGTCGAGCGCGCAGTAGGCGTCCATCGCCGTCAGCAGCTCGTCGGGGTTCTCGATCCGAACGCCGGTGTGGACGCCGAGCCCCAGTTTCGCCTCGAAGAAGTGGTTACGTTCGATCGCCGCCCGGCGGTTGATCGCGTCGTCCCAGAGGAACCGGACGTCGTCCGCCTCGACCGGCTTGTACGGGGTCCAGTGGTAGCCGGACGCGACCATGAGCATGGACCGGCAGCCGGCGAGCGCGTACCGCTCACGGTCGGCCCACGAGAGCGTGTGTGCGTGATTGTGCGGGTCGATCCACGGGAGGGTGAGCAGCTCCCGTGGCGGGTCGATGTCGTCGAGATGCGCCGCGTCAGTCGGTCGCTTCGTTGGGGTCGGTGTGGTCATTGGCGTGTGGTGCGGGACGTGTAGCCTCCGTTATGCCCCCGGTCACTTAGCGTTTTACGGGTTGGTAAAACTTTAGTATGCGTCGGACTCACACTCTCGGGTATGACACTATTGATCGGAACGGATAACGGGCTGTACCGCGTCGCCGACGTGCCGTTCGAGCGCGGTGAGCCCGAGCGAGTCCTCGACTGCGGGGTCGTCACCGCCGTGACGTCGTGGGGCCACACCGACGGCGTCTTCGTCGCGTCGAGCACGGGGGCGTACCGGTCGGTCGACGGGGGTGAGACGTTCGAGGACCTCGGCGTCCCGCTCGGCGACCGGTTCTGGCACGCGGGGCAGAGCGAGGTGTGGTCGATCCTCGCGACCGCCGACGGCGCGCTGTACGCGGGCACGAACGACCCGTACGTCTTTCGTTCCGTCGACGCCGGCGACACTTGGACCGAGCTGAAGGGGTTCCGGGAGCTCCCCTCGCGAGGGCACTGGGAGTCGCCGATCGACCCACACTACGCACGGCTGCGCGCGCTCGAAGCGGTCCCGGGCCGACCCGAACACCTGATCGCCGGCGTCGAGGCGGGCGGGATCCACCTCAGTCGCGACGGGGGGCGGACGTGGCACGACCGCCGCGACACCATCGTCGACGACATCCATCAGGTCCTCCCGATCTCCGAGGACGTCTGGCTGGCGACGACCGGCTACCTCGATCACGACTTGGAGAACCTCGGGCTCGGCCACGCCGTCGGGGAGGGCGGGCTGTGGCGGACGACCGACGCCGGCGACTCCTGGAGCCGTCTCGACCGCGGTAACGACTTCTCCTACATCCGGCGGGTGTTCGTCCACGACGGGACCGTCTTCTTCTGTGGCGGCGAGGAGGCCCCGCCGGCCTGGGTGAACGACGACCACGAGGTCGCGCTGTTCGAATCGACCAACTTCGGCCGCGACTTCGAGCGCGTTCCCTTCCCCGGCGAGCCACACGAAGTGATCGAGACCTGGGCGGTCCACGACGGCGAGGTGATCTGCGGCTCCGGGCTGTTCGACGTCCCCGACCAGCGCGACGACGTCGAGGGACGGATCGTTCGTCGGACCGACGAGGGAACCTACGAAACGGCCGGCCGGGTCGACGCGAACGTCAGCCGGATCGAGGTGGTGTGAGATGGGTGGCGACGACGCCGTCACGCGCGATCCCCCATCGACGCTTGGACGGTCGCTGTACGCCGGTATCCTGGCGTACATGGCACTCGACGGATTCAAGAACAATGACAAGCGGGTCGCGGTCGCGGAAGCGAAGGGGGTCCCGATGCCGGAGCTCCTCGTTCCGTTCGTCACCGGAATGCTGTTCGTCGCTAACCTCGGTATCGTGCTCTGGCGGTTCCCCCGGGCCGCCGCGGGGGCCGTGATCGTCTTCTTCCTCGGGACGACCCCCGCGATCCACGATTTCTGGACGATGGAGGGGGAACAGCGTCACGCCAACAAGATCAATTTCCTGAAGAACGTCGCCCTGCTCGGCGGCGCGGTCATGTTGCTCGACCGGGCAACCGGCAGGGAGTCGGATCGAGACGCCCGCGGCGCGCCCGAAGACGAGTGACATCCTCCTCGCCGTAAACGGCGAGGCTTCCCACGCATGGGGAATACCAGTTAGTCGTCGCTGGCAGAGGGTTTCGGCTCTTCGTAGGCCGTGAGCGTCATCTGCGCTGGTACGCTCTTCTCACGGTGAGTCGTGGCGGTGTCACAACCGCTCCCATCCCGATGTGAGTCATCGCGTTCCGCCTTGTCAAGCGGGACGCTCTCTCCCCACGGGTCAATCCGTCGTGCGATATTCGCGGAAGCGTTGATGTCGGCCTGAAACGTCGAAACGTGGCAGTCGTCGTTCGGACATCGGAACTCGGCCTGCGAGTCCCGCCGACCGATACGGTGGCACGAGTGACACGTCTGCGACGTGTACGCCGGATTCACGTACTCGACCGGGATACCCGCTTCCGTCGCCTTGTCCTCGATGCGCCCCTGCAGTCGGGCGAACGCCCACGAGTGAAGCCGACGGTTCATGTACTTCCCGTAGTTGAGCCGTTCACGGATGTACGTCAAGTCCTCCATCACCAACACCGGGTTCTCGTACCGTTTGGCGTACTCGACGGCTTGCCAAGACGCTTTCTCCACGATGTCGGTGAGCGCGTTCTGGTAGTGGCTGAATCGGTCGTCAATCCGCCACTCGGATGCGTCACGCTCTTGGAGTCGTTTCAGGGTCGTGTGCATCTCTTTGCGGAGATGCTTCGCTCTGCTTCCGCTACACACGAACGGGTCAGTCGGAGAACCTTCCTTGAGGGCACAGCCCGTGATGAGGGCGGTTTCTCCGATGTCTAAGCCGATGTGCGTGGCGTCACCGTCTGTCGCTGGTTCTTCGACTGGGTACTCGGCGGTGACGTGCAGTACCCAGTTCTTCCGGTGTTGCTGAAGTCGTATCTCGCCCGCCTTCGCGTCCTCCGATACGAGGTCGTGCCAGAGGTCTTCCTGTTCGGGGTTGATGCGGAGCGGTATCCAGAAGTTCGTTCCCCGACCGGGGCGGGGAACCCACCACGTGAATTCGTAGTCGCGCTCGTCGGAGTGGTCGAACTTCGCGGCTTGGTTCGTGAGCCGTATCGGGTGGCCGTCGTCCAACTCCTTCGCGTTGTACGTCTTGCGGAGTTTCGGGACGTAGTTGCAGAGCGCGGCTTTGGCCTGATACGGCAGGTCGTAGGGCGTCACGATGTCGCTCACCGCCGACATGGTACTCGCCCCGGCGTCGAACGCCTCTTGCAGACCGTCACGGTACGTGTCGAGCAGGTCGTTGAGTTTCGACTGCTTGTGCGCGGTGGGGGGCGCGAACGTCGCCTGCAACGTCTTCGTGACGGTCGTGGACATCGCTACTGCCCCTCGACGTACTTCATGAGTACGTCGATGCTCACTTGGCCGGTGGTGGCGAGGAAGTATCCCGGTTGCCAGAACGCTTTGTTGAGTGCCTGCCGAACCTCGGGGTTCTCGTCACGGATTTTGCGGGACGTGACGCCCTTGAGCGAGTTGATGAACTTGGTGAGGTCAGTCGTTGGCTTCGCCGTGAAGAGGATGTGAACGTGGTCGCTTCCGCCGTTGACGTTCTGGATGTTCACGCCGAAATCCTCTGAGATGTCGCTGGCAATCTCACCGACCCGTTCTGCGATTTCGTCGGTGAGTAGGTCTGCGCGGTACTTCGTGACGGTCACGAAGTGATATTGGAGTGCGTAGACCGTGTGCGACCCGGTTTCGAGGTTGTACTTCATTTGGCCGTACTGATTTCTGCACACCCAATTCTAATAAATGTTTGCAGTCGTGGGGTATTCGGCCTGCAACCGACGGTGGTTCGTATAGGAGTTGTCGGCTTCACGCCCGCCGTAAACAGCGGGATTCTCGCCTTGAAAAAAGATAGGCCCGCTCTTCCTCACACGTCTCTGCTCTTCTCTTACCATCGAATGGTGAGACCAGCATCCGCCTGCTGACTAAGCGACAGACCGCGATCATGGGCGGCGGTTTCCCGCGGTAAGGGCGTTCCCCGTGCACGTACCTCGCAACCGACGCCGCGGCCGGGTGCGACTCCGTCGACGAACGGCGTCCGCTGGATGGCCTCGTCAACGATCACGTGCACGAGCTGCTCAATGAGTGCCGCCACCGTCAGCTGGGATCGATGGGTAAATGAACACGATCCTGTCCGTTGGATGTGGATCGTTACGAAACGGAACGGGCGCGACGGGCGCGAGTTCATACTGAGAACGGATCGTCCTTTCGGGCCTGTACTGCCCGAAATCGAGGACTTCAGATCGGGGTCGTAACTGCGACTCGCGCCACCAAGAGCGATGAGTCTCGAACCAATCGACCCGGAAACAGCCGTAGAACTGTACCTCGCCGATCGCGAAGCCGAGGTGGCCAAAGCAACGCTGTACTCGCACAGCTCCCGTCTCGGTCACTTCGTTCGCTGGTGTGGTGAAGAAGACATAGACAACCTGAATGAGCTGAGCGGACGGAGCCTTCACGCGTATCGTCTGTGACGTCGTCGCGAGGGTGACCTCGCGCCCGCGACGGAGAAGACCCAGATGGACACGATTCGCGTCTTCGTGAAATGGTTAGAGAGCATCGACGCCGTCGTCGACGATCTCCATACGAAGGTGCGGTCGCCCGTGTTGCGAGACGGGCAGAACGTCCGCGACGTGATGCTCGAGTCCGATCGTGCTGAGGAGGTTCTCGAGTACCTCTCGAAGTACGAGTACGCGTCACGTCCTCACGTCGTGATCACGCTGATGCGAACTGGCGCGGTCCACTCGCTCGACGTCGACGACTACGATCCGGAAGGGCGGTACATCGCCGTCATCAACCGCTCAGAGACGGGAACGACGATCAAGAACGGTACCGATGGAGAACGGTTGATCGCGTTATCGAACGAGGTGTGTCGGTTGCTCGATGACTGGATCTCGAATCGACGGCCCGATGTTGATGACGAGTTCGAGAGACGACCACTTGTGTCGACATCGAACGGGCGAGCACATCGATCAACGCTTCGAGGTGATTGCTATAGGTACACAAGGCCCTGTATTTCCACTGGAGAGTGTCCCCACGACCGTGATCCAGACGATTGTGACGCGATGGTGTATACTGCCGCGTTTGACTGCCCCTCAAGCGTCAGTCCACACGCCCTTCGACGTGGTGGAATCACTCACCACCTGAACAATGATGTTCCGAAAGACGTCGTCAGCGATCGTGCGAACGTGACACCGGGAGTTCTCGACGAGCACTACGACCGACGGAGTCAGCATGAGAAAATGGAGCAGCGCCGAGGGTATCTCGACAACATCTGAGACGCGCTCGCCGATCACTGTTCGTCACTGCCCATTATAATATACTCAAATATGATATTCTAGAATATGATTATTCAGAATATTTTTATTCTACAGTCACTAACTCGTCGCCATGGTAGACTTCGTGAACCGGTCGGAGGAACTGGATCGACTCTACGATCTCTTCGACTCGGGGAGCGCAGACCTTGCGGTCGTGTACGGGCGGCGACGGCTGGGGAAAACGAGACTCGTAAAGAAGGCGCTTGAGAGACAGGAGAACGCAGTCTTCTATCAGGCACGACAGAAGACGCGAGAGCTCCAACTGGAACAGTTCATCGAGGCCGCAGCCGAGACGTTTCCCGGCATCGAAGACATTCGTCCCGACTGGGAGCGGCTATTCAGGTATCTGGCCGATCAGAATGCAATCGTCGTCCTCGACGAGTTTCCGTACCTGATCGAACAGGACGAGAGTCTTCCGTCAGTGTTACAGGCGTTGTTCGATCACGACTTCGACGAATCGGAGACGACGTTCGTTCTGGTCGGATCGTCGATCAGCATGATGGAGGAAGCAACGCTACTCGGAGACAGCCCGTTGTACGGCCGGACGTCCCTCACACTTGATATCCGTGAACTCTCGTTCGACGCCGCGATGGAGTTTCTCCCGGACGATGCGACAGCGGACGAGGCCGTGCGTGCGTGGAGCGTGTTCGGTGGCGTTCCCTACTACCTCGAGGAACTCGACGCGGATCGATCGTTCGGCGAGAACATCCAGCAGACGGTGCTGACCCGTCACGGGTCACTCCGCAACGAGCCGGAGCACGTTCTTCGTATGGAGCTGACAGAGCCGACGCGCTACTTCTCGATCCTCGAAGCGATCGCCGGCGGGGCGACCGGACGGAACGAGATCGCCGGTGTGACAGGTATCGACTACAACCAGCTATCGACGTATTTGGATCGACTCTCTCGGCTTCGGCTTATCGAACGGCACGTGCCGGTGACCGAGAAGCCGGAGCGATCCAAGCGAAGTCAGTATCGGCTGCGTGACCCCTTGTTCCGGTTCTGGTTCCGGTTCCTGTACGGGAGTTCAGATCGCTACGACCAGTTCGGCGACAAGGCCTACGAGCGACTCGTCGAACCGGAGTTGGCCGACTTCGTCGCTCCCGCCTTCGAACAGCTGTGTTGTGAGGCCCTGTGGACGCTGTACGATGAGACACCGATCGTCGATGTCGGACAGTGGTGGTATCAGGACCACGAGATCGACGTCGTCGGGCTCACTGACAAGGATACGCTCGTCGTCGGCGAGTGTAAGTATCAGGAATCGCCACTCGACTACAGCGCACTAGGCTCACTGGAGGCGCACGTCGAGGAACTCCGGTGGCAGCCGTCGGGCGGTGGCACGCGAACCGTCGAATACGTGCTGTTCTCCCGGAGCGGGTTTACGGATAGCGTCCGCGAAGCCGCTGCCGGACGTGACGATTTACGTCTCTATACGATCGACGACATCGTCGCCGTGCTCGGAGAGTAGTTACTCTCCAAACGCTATCTCAACAAGACTGATCAAGTATCGAGAGAGATTGCTACTCCAACGAGACAGTTTTTTGCTAATACCGAGGAGATCTATATTGAATGGTGGAGCCGATCTTAAAATGGGCGGGTGGGAAGCGCCAGCTTCTCTCAGAGATCACGGCGCAGTTTCCGATCTCATATGAGGCGTATCACGAACCGTTCGTAGGGGGTGGCGCTGTCTTTTTTCATCAGGATCCTGACGATGGGACGATAAACGATCTGAACACGCGGTTAACAACGTTTTATGAGATCGTTCGAGACCGACCGGACGCCCTCATTGCCGAGAACAAAACACACGAGCATACGGAGGAATACTACTACGACGCTCGCTCGGAGTTCAATACGCACCTTACCCAGTCGACTCTAACACAGGACGAGAGGGTTCGAGAGGCGAGCTTACTATTATACTTGAATCGGACGTGTTTCAACGGATTGTACCGGGAGAACAGTGATGGCGAATTCAACGTCTCTTTCGGACGGTATTCAAATCCAGATTGGGTACAAGAGCAGCGGATTCGGAAGGCATCACGTGTTCTCCAAGACACAGTAGTTTTTAATACGGATTTTAGCTACGTCGTCGATGAGGCTTCTAGTAGCGATCTTGTGTATTTTGATCCGCCGTACGAACCGGTGTCGAAAACCGCGGATTTCAACTCATATCAGGCGGCTGGATTCGATCGAGAGGACCAACGGCGGCTTCGTGATGTCGTCATAGAGCTCACAGAGATGGATGTTTCCGTGATTCTCTCTAATTCGCCGCCGGTTGTAGAATTATACGAGGGCTACGACGCGTTCTCGGTCAGGTACGTAGACGCCACTCGTGCGATAAATAGTGAGGCCAGCAGTCGTGGGGAAGTCTCGGAAGTACTCATTACAAACGTTCCACCAGATGAGCAACGACGAAAGACCCTCTCCGACTTTACAGAATGAGTCGTCGAAAATCCCTCAGCGTGGCGTCGAGGCTAGAACGTATTGTTGCTGGGCTCCTCGACCGCTCGTAGTGATTTCTGGAAGGCGAACGAGCCACTGTCCGACGGTTCGGGCACGTCGACGAGTGGTTGAGTCCGAGAGATCTGTTTCGGCAGCGAGGATCTCCGTAATATCACTTCGGGAGAGAGTACCGTCTACTTCCAGCTGAGCGTATACGCGGGAGATGATCTCGACATCACGGATCTGTTGTGTGAGTAGATCATCTGCGGATTCTCGATTGCCACGATCGAGGTACGTGAGGTATTCCTCACCGAGGCGAGTGAGTCCCCAACGGCGGATCGTGTGGTTGTCGACTTCGACCTCCTGTTCTTTGTGGAGAAACTGGAGAAGCCACGCGGCAATACCGTAATAATCCGCTTGCCTCGGATCAAACGAGTCCGTATCTGTCTGTCTTCGGACGTAGTCTGCGATATTGGATTTAGTGTCGGAACCCACTCCAACCGCCTGGATGACAGTGCGTATCACCTCAAAGTTGTCCGCCTGTGGTACTTCTAGTGACGGAATCGTGTCGGTGCGCTCCGGCTTCTCGAACGCGCTCCAGAACGTGGGATCGAGTTCGTATGACTCGTCGTCTGTAACGACGCCGATACTGCTCTCGATCATGATGTCCGTGAGCCGGTCACCGTCGATCAACCGAATGAAATCTTGGTTTGCGCTTGTCTCGGCGCCAGACGTGAACGAGGATGTCGTGATCACCGTTCCGATGTGATACTGTTGCTCTGAGAGTGCGCCTTTAAATCCGCGGAGGGTGCGGGCTCCGACGGTGTTCCCAGTAGCATATTGTTTCGCTTGAATGCCAAGCCGTGCGTGGAACAGTTCTCGATCGATGACCGCGTGAATATCGATTCCACCATCGCCACGGAACGGCGTTAGCTCAAGTTCACGAGTTGGCTCCGCACGCTCGATCACCATCTTACAGAGCTGTTCAAACTGCTCGTGGTCAATCTGTAACCCCTTATCAAGCAGTTCTTCTTTTACCGTCGATACTCTCATTCAGGATCGAAGTTCTCACGGCTGAATAAAAATCCTCTCGCCAAAGCGACCAGTATGTTACAGCGGCTGGATCAATCTTTGGTTGAGAAATCTAGCTCCGAATACTCGTACGTGTAACACTTGATCCCGTTCTCCTCACAGTGCTTCGCAAGCTCTCCCGGCGATACGTCCTCCTCCTCGACATCACCCAAGAATGCGACTGTCACGTTGTCATCGCCACGCTCCCCAGAGTCTTCCACCACGACGGCTGTGTTTGGATCGTTATGGCTGGTCTTGATTACCTGGTCTCCCGATACATACGGGTTCTCCGCGAATGCGAGATTCTCGTGTTTGTACGTCCAGAGCTTGACGTCCTGGTCGTCACAGTACGACGCGAGGATCGCGGGGTGGTAGTCGCGCCACGCACCCGGTCCTTCGTCGAGCGAACTCGGGAACGCGACCCGCACAGCTTCCCCGTCCATTTCGTGTCCAAACGCCCCAGTGTTCTGCTCCGGGGGCAGAACCTCGACGACGATCCCCACCGACGGCTCCGAATCCCCGGCCTTCACCACTCGATCTCCCGGTGAGAACGGATTCTCTGGCTTCTGATTCATGTGAGCGGTATTGGGCCCGAGATCGAGCAGCTCGTTCATCGGTCGAGCCGCGAGGTGGTCGAGCTTCTCCGGGGAGTCACCGGAGAAGGCCGCCTCCGTTTCGACCTTCGACTTCAGGGTCTCGAGGCGCTCCCACCCGAGTAGCATCAAACTGTCTTCGTTGTCCCGGTGCCAGACCATTACCACTATGTCGTCGTCGGGATCGCGCTCAACCAGGGACTGAGGAAGAAAAGCAGAGACATCTCGTGAGGATTTCACGTCGACCGTGTAGCCGAACACCTCGAAATCGTGTCCGGAGAAGCTCTCGGGGTTACACCGTCGGATCGCCTCCTCGTTTTCCCACTCCCACATCTCGACGGGGAGGTACTCGCGACAGAACTGTTCGAACGCGAGCTCGCCGAGGTTACCGATCCGCTTGACATCTAGGTCGTCGGCTCCCTGAATGACCGCTTGGTGGTGGGCTCGCTCGTGATCGATTTCGTCCGGGGTGAACCGATACATCAGTTGAGTATTAGACACCGGACAGATATATTTTCAGTATGAAATATCAAATCAAAGAAAGAGAGGGCGAGGGAGCGTCATGATTCCGGCCCCGACGAGAGCGGCTGGTTAATCGTGAAACCTCGAGCTAGACTGGCCTAGCACGACGAAACCACCAACCACCCAAAGGACTTTATCCCGACTCCGTCAGGTGTATTTCACGAACCGCACGAAGGCGACGACCCCCGTCACGCTGCCTGACGAACTCAAACCCGTCACTGGGGGTTCGTTTTATATACACCCGGCCGCCGTCCTGTCAATTTGCCCCGTCAGAAAACGGAACGGGCGCGACGGGATTTGAACCCGCGGCATCTTGGTCCGGAACCAAGTGCTCTGTCCGCTGAGCTACGCGCCCTCACGAACGCGTATTCCGGGCGAGCGTTTAACGCTTCTGACTCCCGGTGTTCCGGGTCAAGCAACGACACCCGAGCACCCCAACCGGACATCGATATCAGTTCTGGTATTTTGTGGGCGCTGGTTTATATACACGCACTCGTAGACGGGAACGAGTCGAACGATGACCCTGCGACCCCGCGACCAGACACGCCCGACGAACGACGCCCCTCCCACCGACAGCGACCGCTTCCTCGCGACGGTCGCCGTCGATGGCGAGGTGACGTTCGCCGGACCGTCGGTGCCGGGAGTGCTCGGGGTCGATAGGGGGACGTTCACGGGAAGCGACTTCCTGGAGTACGTCCACCCGAACGGCCGGACAGCCGTCTCGGACGCGCTCTCGGCGGTCGCGACCGACCGCCGAGTCACCCACCGGCTGCGACACGCGAGCGGCGGCTACGTCTGGGTCGAGTCGGTCGTCGACGAGGCGCTCGCGCCGGCGTTCGAGGGGCGCGTCGTCACGAGCCGACGGGTCGATGTCGACGGGGCGTTCCCGGACCGGTTCCGGGAGTTCCTCGAGTACGGTACCGACATCGTCACCGTCGTCGACGCGGACGGGCGCGTCCGGTACGAGAGCCCCTCGGTCGAGGACGTGCTCGGCTACGAGCAGGGGTCGCTCGTCGGACAGTCGCCGCTCGGATACGTCCACCCGGAGGACCGCGAACGCGTAACGGAGGGGTTCTATCGGGCACTCTCGGATCCCGACACGGCGGCGGCATCGTTCGAGTACCGCTACCGAACCGCCGACGGCGACTGGGTCTGGCTGGAGTCCAGAACCCGGTCGCTCCCGGACGACGCCGTCGGCGAACTGGTGATCAACTCGCGGGACGTGAGTGAGCGGAAGCGCCGCGAACGGCGGCTCGCGGACCGGAACGAGAGACTCGACCGGTTCGCGAGCATCGTCTCGCACGACCTCCGGAATCCCCTGTCCGTGATCCGTGCGTCCATCGAGATGGCCAAACACAAGGACGACCTCGACCCCCTCGACCGCGGCGAGCGGGCGGTCGACCGGATCGACCAGCTCACGACCGAGCTCCTGACGCTGGCTCGCCAGGGGGACGGCCTCGTCGAGCCGACGGAGTTCTCGCTCGAAGCCGTGGTCCACGACGCATGGGAGGTTGCGGGGACGGCCGACGCCGACCTGCTCGTCGGCGACGATGCAACGATCCGCGGGGATCGGAGCCGGATCCAACAGGTGTTCGAGAACCTGTTTCGGAACAGTGTGGAACACGGTTCCACGAGCAACCGGACACAGTCCGGAGACAGCGTCGAGCACGGCTCGACTAGCAGTCGGGCAGAGCCCGACGACAGTGTGGAACACGGTTTCACAAGCGAAACGTCGCGAACCGCGGGCTCGATGGCGGATTCAGCCGCGCCGACGATCGCCGTGACCGCGACGGACGGCGGGTTCATCGTCGCCGACGACGGTCCCGGCATCGACCCGGAGAACCGGTCGGACGTGTTCGAGTCCGGGTTCACGACCAGCGACCACGGAACCGGATACGGCCTCGACATTGTCCGCGAGATCGTCGAGTCTCACGGCTGGCGGGTCCGCCTCGCGGACCCCATGCCCGAGGCGGCGGACGACGGTCCCCGCATCGACCCTCCAGCGGACCGACCGGTACACGGACGCGCCCTGGCTGTCGGGGGTGCCTGCGACGACTTCCGGCCGAGCGGCGCGTGCTTCGTCGTTCACGCTCCGACGCCCTCGGAGATCGACCGATCGGAGCCGTGGATCGCTCGGTGAATCCCGACATGTCGGCAGCCGGTGGTCGGACAACCGCGCCATCGTGTGCGCGGGCGACCACGGGCCCGGGACCGTTCCCTGTGGCGCGTCGGCCCGCCGCGTTTATTCCGTTCGGCACCGAAACCGGGCCGTGACTCCCGTCGAGGCCACGATCCGGCGTGCCGAACGGGGCGACTTGCTCGATGTGGTTCGGATCGAGCGGGCGTGTTTCGACGACCCGTGGCCGTACGACGCCTTCGAGCGGCTGGTGGACGAGCCGGCGTTCCTCATCGCCGAGCGCGACGGGCGCGTCGTCGGGTTCGTCGTCGCCGACGTCACTCCCAACGCGGGTCGCGACATCGGACACGTGAAGGACCTCGCGGTCGCCCCCGACTACCGCGGCCGGGGGATCGGCCGCGCGCTCCTCCGGTCGGGACTGGCACGGCTCCACGCAGGCGGCGCGGCGGTCGTTCGATTGGAGGTCCGCGAGGGCAACGAGGCAGCCAGATCGCTGTACGCCGACGAAGGGTTCGAGCCCGTTCGGCGGGCGACTCGCTACTACCGGGACGGCGAGGACGCGCTCGTGCTCGTCGTCGACCTAGCGGAGTGGGTGTCCGGCGAGTCGACCGGGTGACACCGATCGACTGGCAGACATCGATCGACTGGCAGACATCGATCGGCCGATTGATACCGACCGGTGGGGCTCGCCGCCCGCCGCCTGTCGCCCGTCGCCTGCCGCTCGCCACCGGTCGCCCATCGCCTGTCGCCCGCTGCCGCGAACCGGTCCCGCCTTCCGCTTTTGACAAGGCTTAGTGCTCGGGGGGAAAACGGGTTGATATGAGTTCGGTTCCCGAGCGGTCCGATATCGACGAGGCGTACAAGTGGGACCTCGAGAGCGTCTTCGAGGACGACGAGGCATGGACGGAGGCGTACGAGGCACTCGCCGACCGTCTCGACGAACTGCGGGCGTACGAGGGCCGCGTCACGGAAGGGCCGGAGACGCTGCTCGAGCTGCTCGAACTTCGCGAGGACGTGTTCCGCGATCTCGCCCGCGTCGTCACGTACACCCGACTTCGGAGCGCCGAGGACACCCGCGATCAGGAGTACCAGGCCATGGCGGCGAAGGCGTCCTCGCTACAGTCCGAGGCGTCGAGCGCGACCTCCTACTTCGAACCCGAGCTCCAGTCGCTGACCGAGGCGGAGGTCCAGGAGTTCATCGAGGCGGAGCCCGAGCTGGCGACGTACGAGCACTACTTCGACGACGTATTGCGGATGAAACCCCACACGCGGTCGACGGAGGTCGAGGAGGTGCTCGCCGAGCTGTCGGAGGTCACCGACGCGCCGAGCGAGATCTACTCGATGCTGACGAACGCCGACATGACCTACGGCGTCGTCGAGGACCCGGACGGGGAGCCGGTGGAGATCACGCAGGCGAACTTCACGAAACTACAGACGAACCCCGACCGCGACTTCCGCCGCCGCGTCCACGAGACGTTCTACGACGAGTGGGCGGACGTCCGAAACACCGTCGGCACGTCGCTCGAGAAGGCGGTGCGCGAACACGTGACGAGCGCGGAGATCCGAAACTACGACAGCGCCCGAGCGGCCGCCCTCGACGGCACCAACGTCCCGGTCGAGGTGTACGACACGCTCGTCGACACCGTGGACGACAACCTCGACGTCCTGCACCGGCACGCGGAACTGAAGGCGGACGCGCTCGGCGTCGACCAGCTCCAGAGTCACGACCTGTACATGTCGCTAACGGGCGATCAGGGCCCCGACGTGGAGTATGACCAGGCGGCCGAGTGGGTGATCGAGGCGGTCGCGCCGCTCGGCGAGGCGTACCAGGAGCGGATGGCCGAGGGGCTCGACTCGCGGTGGGTCGACGTGTACGAGAACCGCGGCAAGCGGTCGGGCGCGTTCTCCTCGGGCACGTACGACACCCAGCCGTTCATCATGATGAACTACCAAGACGATGTCGCCTCGATGTACACATTGGCCCACGAGCTCGGTCACTCGATGCACTCCGAGCTCGCGGGTGACGCCCAGCCGTGGCACGACGCAAGCTACGAGATCTTCGTCGCCGAGATCGCCTCGACCGTCAACGAGACCCTCCTCACCCACTACCTGCTGGAGAACGTCGAGGACGACGAGCTCCGGACTCACGTGCTCGACGAGTACCTCGAACGGTTCCGGTCCACGCTGTTCCGGCAAACGATGTTCGCCGCCTTCGAACAGCGGATCCACGAGCGCGTCGAGGCCGGCGAGGCGCTCACTCCCGACGCCTTCGACGAGCTCTACGCGGACCTGAAAGGGTCGTACTACGAGCCCGCCGAGCTCACCGGCGGCATCGAGCGCGAGTGGCAGCGGATCCCCCACTTCTACTACGACTTCTACGTCTACCAGTACGCGACCGGCATCTCCGCCGCCGCCGCGATCGTCGAGCGCGTGCTCGAGGAGGGCGAACCCGCCGCGGCCGACTACCGCGAGATGCTGAAGGCGGGCGGCTCCGACTACCCGCTCGCGGTCGTCGAGCGCGCCGGGATCGACATGTCCTCGCCCGACCCGATCGAATCCGCGGTCGGGATCTACGACGGGTACCTCGACGAGGTCGCCGCGCTGCTCGATCTCGACTGACCGCGGTCAGTCGTCGAAGCCACTTATCAGGGTGACCACCCACTGTGCGGGGTCGCGCTCAGCTCTGACCTCCACCCGAGTCACCCATTTCACCCACTGGAAACCGCGCCGACCGGGCGCGACGAGCCGCACGGGCGCACCGTGGCCGTGTGCCAGTCGCTCCCCGCCGACGTGGGTGGCGAGCAAGGCGTCTTTCGCCTCCGCGAGCGGGAGACTCCAGCGGTAGCCGGTGACGGAGACGAACCGGACGTACGCCGGTTCCGCGTCCCCGTGTCCTTCGACCCCCTCGGCAGCCTCCAGCAGCTCGTCGACCCGGATCCCACGCCACTCCTGGACCGTGTACCAGCCGCTCGTGCAGTCGAGCAGCGCCTCCCGTTCGTCGTCGGCGTCGAGCGCCCCCACGGAGAGCTCCCGTGGCTCCGCGACGAGTCCCGTCACGGTCAGGTGGTAGTCGGTTCGGTCGATCGGGTCGGGGTCGTCGGCGACCCAAGAGGTGACCGGGAACGACCGGTTCCCGTCGCCCTCGCGGGGCTGGGAGCCGGTGAAGCGACGGGCCGCACCCGGCGTCGAGAGCAGTCGGTTGACCCCCTGCTGGAGCCGGTAGGTCACCGCGCCGGCGACGAGGAGGACCGTGTACTGCGCTGCGGTCCGCCGCCCCTCGAAGTCGACCCGGCGTGGGGGCCGGAATCGGGTGGTCGCGTGAAGGGCGACGAGTGGGACGAGTGCGAGCCCGAACCCGACGTGGACCGACAGCAGCGTCCAGTAGGAGATCCGGACATCGAGCCCGAACACCCAGAGGATCCCTGTCGAAAGCGCCCCGAGGGCGGCGACGAGCGTGAGCACCGAGATGGCGGTCGAGCGCTGCCACAGCTCCCGCCGCAACAGCCGGTGTCGCACCCGGAGGAGTTTGAATCCGATCAGGCCGACGATGGCGAGCCCCAGTGCCCGGTGGAGCCAGAACAGCGGCCAGCCGTCGGGAGTTCCGACAGTGAAGGAGACGAGCCCGGTGCCGACCTCCGCGAGGACAGCGACGAGGAGCGACCAGTCGACGAGCCGCGGCGGCGGCTCCAACCGCCGCCACGCGCCGGCGACCGCTTCGCGGAGCCGCATGGCGATCCCTCGAGGGACCGCGATATAAGCCTTGGCCGGCGACTCAGGCGACCGCCGATCCGACCGGCGATCGGCGTCCAGTCACCCGATCCGGTCCCCCGTCAGCGTGGATGTGATAGGTTTAAGTGTCTCACCAACGCATCATCGAATGCAACGCACGCACCGGTAGTGTAGTGGTATCACGCAACCTTGCCATGGTTGCAACCCGAGTTCAAATCTCGGCCGGTGCACTCCTTTCAGTCGTTTCCCGGCCTGTCTCCCGCTCGCTGGACTCGCGGGAGTCTCGGCCGGTGCAGTTCTCGAACGAAGTGAGAGAAATCAGCGCGAGATTTGAACGCTATCAGTCGCGCGCAGTGAGCGGCCACGCCGCGAGCGAGCACGTCTGATTCCGAGTTCAAATCTCGGCCGGTGCACTCCTTTCAGTCGTTTCCCGGCCTGTCTCCCGCTCGCTGGACTCGCGGGAGTCTCGGCCGGTGCAGTTCTCGAACGAAGTGAGAGAAATCAGCGCGAGTTTGAACTCGGAACGACGCAGCGGCGAGCGAAGCGAGCCGACCGTCGTTCCATAGTTCAAATCTCGGCCGGTGCACTCCTTTCAGTCGTTTCCCGGCCTGTCTCCCGCTCGCTGGACTCGCGGGAGTCTCGGCCGGTGCAGTTCTCGAACGAAGTGAGAGAAATCAGCGCGAGTTTGAACTCGGAACGACGCAGCGGCGAGCGAAGCGAGCCGACCGTCGTTCCATAGTTCAAATCTCGGCCGGTGCACTCCTTTCAGTCGTTTCCCGGCCTGTCTCCCGCTCGCTGCGCTCGCGGGAGTCTCGCGGCTCTCGAACCGAGCGGGCCAAACCACTAGCGAGAACCCTGATTTACCACGCGCCGTCGTAGTCGACCTGCGGCCGATCGACGTCGGGGCCGATCGCTCGCAGCGTCGCGGTCGCGTTCTCGACCGGCGCGGGAGCGGGGCGGTCGAGCGCGTCCCCCGTCGCCTCGGCGAACCGGACGGTCCAGTCGTCGTCGACGACGACGGTCGCGCGCCGGGGGATCTCCGAGTGTCCCTCCCACGACTCCGCTAGCAAGTCGTAGGAGTCGGCAACCCCGCCGTGGAAGTCAGAGACGACCGGGAACGGGAGCTCGAACTGGTCGGCGTACGCGAACCCGGAGAACAACGAGTCGCCGGTGAGCGCCACGACGGCCACGTCGGGATGGTCGTGCCAGCCGGCGTCGCGTATCGCCGCGAACTCGGCGGTGCACGTCGGAACGAAGTTCGCAGGCGCGAAACACAACACGACAGCCCGGTGGCTCCCGACCAACCGGTACAGCTCCAGTTCGACGCCCGTCCCGTCCGAGACGGCCGGTGCGATGAAGTCGGGGGCCTTGACGCCGACATCTATCATACGCTCCGTCGGAACGTCCCGAACAAAAACCCCCGCGACATCGCGAGCCGAACGGCCGGAATCAGCGGTCGAGCCGCGATGGAAGACCTATATACGATGCCGACGAACGGTACGTATGATCGCGTCGGCGTTCGAGGTCGTGCTTGCCCTCGTCGCCACCTACGGTGTCGTCGTGCTCCTCTGTGTGTTCGTCCTCGAGGGTGCACTGATCGGGAAGCTGATCCCGACCAGAACCCTGTTCGTCGCGACGGTGCTCGCGGTCGGGACGGACCTGGTCGCGTTCCTCCCGGTCGTGGTCGCCGCCGTGGTCGGCGCGACCCTCGGGCAGGTGTTGCTGTTCGTCTCCGTCCGCCGATTCGGCGTCGATCCGACCGAGTCGCGCGTCGTCCCCGTTACGACGGACCGCGTCGACGATGCCGGCGACTGGCTCGACCGCTGGGGCCTCCCGGCGGTCGCCGTGTCGAACGCGCTCCCCGGCGCTCGCGGCTGGCTCGCGGTCCCGACAGCGGGTTCGTCCGTGCCGGCCTCCCGGTTCGCCGCCGCGTCGCTGGCGGGATCGACCGCGTACGCGGCCGCGCTCGTCGTCGTCGCGTTCGGTCTCGAGGGCGCTGCCGACGTCCTGATCGGGCTCTGAGAGCTCCCATCGATCGGTTCACCGTCGGTTCACCGAGGCTATCGGGGTCGGGAGGGTGCCCCCTGATCGGTTGACGTTTTTGTTGGAGCGCGACGATCGCCGGGTATGGTCCTCGACGTGATACTGGCGCTCGTGGTCACGTTCCTGATCGTCGTCGTGGGGTCGTACGTCGGGACGAAGATGGCGCTCAACACTTTCTTCGGGCGGGAGTTCGACCCGACCGATATCGACCGATCCCCATCCCTGAACAGTGAGTCCGACGACCGGGAATGACGCACAGGACCGGGAAACTCGCACGACCGGGAAACTCGTACGACCGGGAAACTCGTACGACCGGCGGTGAACACCGGACTCACGCACTCGCTCGGCCCCCGCTTCGCCCCTGTCCTGACGCGCGTTCTCGTTACAGGACCGTGCCGTGTTTCTTCTCCGGGAGCTCCTTCGAGACGTCCTCGTAGAACGCGAACCGGGCCGCCAGCTCCGCGCGGAGGTCGGACGGAGGAACGATCTCGTCGATGACGACCTCGCTCGCCATCCGGTGGATGTCGATGTCCTCGCGGTACTCCTCGCGGAGGCGCGCCTCCGTCTCGGCGCGCTCCTCGGGATCGTCTATCTCCGCGAGCTTGCGGGCGTACACCGCGTTGATCGCGGCTTCGGGACCCATGATCGCGATCTCACCGGAGGGGAGCCCGATCACGCTCTCCGGGTCGTACGCGGGGCCGCCCATCGCGTAGATCCCCGCGCCGTACGCCTTCCGGACGACGACCGTCTGTTTGGGGACGGTGGCCGAGGAGGTGGCGTAGATCATCTTCTTGCCTTTCTCTAGGATCGCGTCCTTCTCGACCTGTGAACCGGCCATGAATCCCGGCGTGTCACAGAGGTAGAGGAGGGGGATCTCGTAAGCGTCACACGTCCAGATGAACTCGGCCGCCTTCTCGGCGGCGTCGGGGAAGATCGCGCCCGACCGCTCGGTCGGCTGGTTGGCGACGACGCCGACGGGACGACCGTCGATCCGACAGAACGCGGTGACGATCTCCGTGCCGTAGCCATCCTTGACCTCGAAGACGCTCTCGGCGTCCGCGATCCGGTCGAGGAGGTCGTGGACGTCGTACGGCCGGTTCGGCGACTCGGGGATCAGCTCGTCGATGCCCTCGGGGGAGAACGTCGGCGGTTTCGGCTCCGACCGAGGGGGTTTCTCCCCGGCTTGATCCGGCAGATAGCCGATGAGGTCGGCGACGAGCTCGCGGGCGTGCTCCTCGTCGCGCGCAACGAGATCGGCGGAGCCGGAGTGTTCGGCGTGGACCGCCGGGCCGCCGAGCTCGTCGAGGTCGATCTCCTCGCCGGTGACCATCTTCACCATCCGCGGGGAGGCGATCGCCATCGACGACATCCCCTCGACCATCACGGTGAAGTCGGCGAACACCGGGGTGTACGCCGCGCCGGCGATACAGGGCCCGTACAACACACAGATCTGCGGGACGGCGCCCGACAGCATCGAGTGGTTGTAGTAGTACTTCCCGATCCCCTCGCGGTTGGCGAAGAACCCGGTCTGCTGGTCGATCCGGCCGCCCGAGGAGTCCATCAGGTAGAGCACGGGCTTGCCGGTTTTCAGCGCCCGTTCCTGCATTCGGAGGAACTTCTCGACGCCCTTCGCCGCCATTGACCCCGCCTTCACCGTGAAGTCGTTCGCCATGAAGTGGACGTCACGCCCCTCGAAGGCGGCAGCTCCCGTCAATAGGCCGTCACCGGGGACGCGGTCCCCTTCGTCGTACGCCTCGCCGTCGGGCGCGGTCGGGTGCCAGTCGTCGAACGCCGCGAACTTCCCGTCCTCGAAGTGGAGGCCGACCGGGCCGCCGTCGGAAGCGCTCGCGTCACCCGCACCCCGCGTCCCGTCCTCGCCGCCGAACCAGAGGTCGAGCCGGTCACGGACGAACAGCTTCCCCTGTTCGGGCAGCCGGTCCCTGTACTTCTCGGGGCCGCCGTCGAGGATGTCGTCGATCTCCGCCCGGAGGTCGCGCTCGCGGTCCGTCGGCCCGAGATCGTCGTCGAGTGGGTAGTCGATCTCCGGGGGGTCGGCGCTGGCGGCCGGCTCGTCCGCGTCGCCGACGTGCACCTCGACGCCGACGCCGAGGTGTTCCGCCAGCGATCGCGCGATCGCCTCCGCCTCCTCGGCGGTCGCCGCCGTCCCGACGTGTACCTTCATACTGGCAACACTTGCGGAGGGTCCTAAACCGTTTTCCATGTGGGTTCGTGGCGGGTCGATCGGGTCGATGTCGACGAGCGGTCCGAGGGTGGGTCCCGGAGAACGGGGGATGAGTATGAGTCGACACCCCCACCTGATCCGCTCGGAGGCGCGGAGCGGTCGTCGACGCTTAATAATCCTTAAGCCGGGGAGACGGCTATCCGAACCCAATGAGAGTCGTCGTTTCCATCGGCGGGAGCGTGCTCGCGCCGGAGCTCGATCCCGACCGCGTCGCCGCCTACGCCGACGCGCTCGAACGGTTGGCGGACGGGGAGTACGAGGTCGGGGTCGTCGTCGGCGGGGGTGGCGTCGCCCGCGAGTACATCACGACGGCCCGCGAGCTGGGCGCGAACGAGGTCGACCTCGACGAGCTCGGGATCGGAACGACCCGGCTCAACGCCCGTCTCCTGATAGCCGCGCTGGGCGACACGGCCGCCCCGTCGCCGACGACGGAGTACGACGAAGCGATCACCGCGCTCCGACGCGGCGAAACCCCGGTGATGGGCGGGATGACACCCGGACAGACCACGGACGCGGTCGCCGCCGTCCTCGCGGAGGTCGTCGACGCCGACCTGCTCGTGTTCGCCACCAGCGCGGACGGCGTGTACGACGTCGATCCGAACCGCTACGACGACGCGACCCGGTTCGAGACGCTGACCCCGGCCGAGCTCGTCGATGTGGTGGTGCCGATGAGCCGCGACGCGGGGTCGTCCGCGCCCGTCGACCTCCTCGCGGCGAAGCTGATCGGTCGGGGCGGTGTCCGATCGATCGTCCTCGACGGTACCGATCCCGACGCCGTCGTCGACGCGATCCGCGACGGGGAGCACACGGGGACGGAGGTCGTTCCGGAGGGCGTCGACGCGCCACCCCAGTGGGAGCGAGCGGGGACACGGGAGGGAACGCCGGAATGACGCACGACGCCGACTCCCCACACATCCTCTCGGAACAGGCGTCAGATCGGGGCGACACCGGGGATGGTTCGGATACGGGAGAAACCGAAGGAACGGCGGGGGCGGCGGACGCCGACGGCTTCCGCGCGTTCTGGGCCGATGTCGTCGCCGACGAGGTCGAGGCGCGCGACCCGGACGAGCCGATCGTGATCAAGGGCGGCGTCTCCCCGTCGGGAGTCGCCCACCTCGGCAACTTCAACGAGATCATTCGCGGCTACTTCGTCGCGGAGGTGCTCCGCGAGCGCGGCTACGAGGTCCGACAGGTGTTCACCTCCGACGACAAGGACCCGCTCCGGAAGATCCCCCGCAAGCTGGCGAACGCCGACGGCGAGATCGTCGGCCTGGGCGAGGTCGACGCGGGCGCGCTCGGGCGTAACCTCGGGAAGCCGTACACGGCGATCCCGGACCCGTTCGGGGAGCGGGAGTCGTACGCCGCCCACTTCGCGGCGCTGTTACAGGCGGACGCGGACCGGCTCGACGTCCCGATCGAGATGGTCTCCAACACGGAGCTGTACGCGACCGGGGCGTTCGACGACGCGGTTCGGACGGTCCTCTCCGACCTGGAAGGCGTCCGCGACGTGCTCTCGACGTATCAGGACAAGGTAGACGACGAGTACGTCCCGTTCAACCCTGTCTGTGCGGAGTGCGGGAAGATCACGGAGACGGTGACGGGGATCGACCTCGACGCCGAGACGGTCGAGTACCGCTGTACCGATATGGACGTCGGCGACAACACGATCGAGGGGTGCGGCCACGAGGGGACGGCCACGTTCCGGGAGGGGAAGCTCCCGTGGCGGTTGGAGTGGCCCGCCCAGTGGGACGTACTCGACGTCGACTTCGAGCCGTTCGGCAAGGACCACGCGGAGGGGTCGTGGCCCTCCGGCGTCGACCTCGCGCGGAACGTGTTCGGCATCGAGCCGCCGGTACCGATGGTGTACGAGTGGTTCACGCTCGGTGGGGAGGCGCTCTCCTCGTCGGCCGGGAACGTCGTCACCGTCCCGGAGCTTCTGGAAGTGCTCGAACCGGAGGTCGTCCGCTACTTCTTCGCGCTCCACCCGAAGAAGGCGCGTGACCTCGATATCGAACGGATCGACCAGCTCGTCGACCGGTTCGACCGCTTCGAGCGGGCGTACTTCGGCGAGGTCGACGACCCGGAGCTGACCCGGTTCGCCGAGCGAGCGTACCCGTTCGTCGTCGCCGGACACCGGTCGGATGCAAGCGGGACGGCGTCCCGCCCGGTCGACGAGGTGCGAGAGGGGATCGTCCGGCTCCCGTACACGTTCGCCGCCGTGCTCGGCATGGTCGATGACCCGGCGTTCCGGGAGCAGCTCGCCCGCGACGAGGGACACATCACCGACGACACCCCCGAGTGGGCGGTCGAGGCGGCGCTCAAGCGGGTCGAGAAGGCCCGGGCGTGGGCGGAGCGGACCGACAACGAGTACAATTACCGGGTCCAGACCGACCTGCCGGACGTCGCGTTCGACGACGACATGACGGCGGCGCTCGACGACCTCGCGGAGTTCGTCGCCGAGGGCCACGACGGGGAGGCGATCCAGGGCGAGATGTACGAGACGGCCCGCGAGCACGGGATCGAGGTCGCCGACTTCTTCGCTGCGGGCTACCGGCTGTTCTTCGACGAGACGCAGGGGCCACGGCTCGGCGAGTTCCTCGGCGAACTCGAACGGGAGTACGTCGTTGCGAGGCTCCGACGGGAGGCGTAGATGGCGGAGGACCGATCGCTCGACGAGTTCGCCGACGACGCGGCGGAGGACGCCGAGTCGAACGACCGGCCGGCGAACGACGGGACGCAGGCGGCCGATGGTGAAGGGGTCGACGACGGGGAGCAGGGTGAGGCCAGTGAGGGGGTAAATAACGGGAAGCCGGTCGACGAGGGGTCGGAGCCGCCGCTCGATCCGGGTGAGACCGATCCGGCCACATCGACGAGCGCGTGGACGACTGGCGGAGCGGCGTGTGACCGATGCGGGGAGCGGGTTACGCGTCGCTGGGCGGACGACGACGATCTCGTCTGTCCGGACTGCAAGACGTGGTGACGCCCGACTCGACCGCCGCCCTTCCGTCACGAACGACGCCGGCAGCCGGCGCTCGACACCTTACTGCATCCGGTTTCCCCACCCTTATTGCCTGGCAGTGAAGACTTAATACACATCACTGAACCATGTTAGTTGTACTACTCAGTCACTGGGGATAAGTATAATAACTATGAAATCAGTTTCGGGACGTCCGTCCGACCGATCGCCGCTGCGCCTCACCGCCCTGTATCTCGCTCTCGGTGTCGTGGCCGTCCCGGTAATGGACCGCGGTTTCGGTGCAGTCGGGTGGACGGACGGCGTCTGGACCCCGCCGCTGCTCGCGGGTGGATGGCTGCTCGTCGGGCTCTCGTCCGCCTTCCTCTACGGTGCGACCGTTCATCACGCGCGGCAGACGGCCGCCGTCCGCGACGAGCTGGAAACGTCGAACCAACAGCTGCAGGTGTTGAGTCGCGTGTTCCGTCACAACGTCCGGAACGATCTCAACATCGTCCAAGGGTACGCGGACCTCCTCGAACGTCGGCTCGATGACGAGCGGAGCCGGGAGTGTATCGAGACCATTCGGAAGACGACGGAAAACATCGTGGAGATAAGCGAGAAGCTCCGCGTCATCGAGGACGCGTCGAACGACCTGACCGAGGAGCGCGTGGACCTCGCCGCGGTCGTCACCGAGGCGATCGAGACACTCGACACCGAGGGTGTCGAAGTCGCGCTCGAGACGCCCGACTCGGCGTGGATCCGTGCCGACGAGTCGGTGAGCTATCCGGTGCGTGAAGTGTTCGAAAACGCGGTCGCGCACAACGACGACCCGAGTCGACGGATCGTCGCGCGGATCGAAGTGAACGGGTCGACGACCAGCCTCTCCGTCCGCGACAACGGCCCGGGGATCCCCGAGGACGAGCGATCGGTGCTCCGCGCCGAAGAGGAGACGCCCCTCTCACACGCCAGCAGCATCGGGCTGTGGCTCGTCAAGTGGATGTGTGAGCTTCAAGGCGGAACCGTTCGGTTCGACGCCACAGACGCCGGGACGACGGTCCAACTCCGATTCAACTCGGCAGAGGGGTCCTGATCGGAGGACTGAAACACGCTGCGGACTGCCGGTCGAGGATCACTCGAGCTCGGTGATCGTGACCGCGTACACCGCGCCGCAGTTCCCGCACTCGACGTGAACGCCGCGGCTCGTCTGTCCACGAGTGAACTCGGAGATCTCCTCCGAACACGAGCACTCGAACTGGACTTTCATTATCGGAAGTACGGCAGTATCGTATTTAAATCAATGGGTGTCGTTATCGGCCGTGATACGTGTAGGACCGAGCTTGACATCCTCCCCGCGCTGAAGCGCGAGGATTCCCACGGCACCGCACCGCTGGGTTGGGATATTGTGGTTTACGACGTTACCTGTTCTTGAGGCGCGAGTGCACCAGTTTCCTTGTCAAACAGGAACGTCGATGGCTGTGCCAACCAGCCGTTACTCCTATTCACCGACAAACTCGGTGAACTCGGAGATACTTTTTGTCGAATGTTTTCGGCACCGTTCACGTCCGCGTTCGCCGTCGTCCCGCACTCGTCGCACACGTACAACCCACGCTCGACGCGGTTTGCATCACGCGTCCGATCACAGCACGAACACGACTTCGACGTATCGCGTTCGGACACCTCCTCAACGGCGATCCCTTCCATCTCGGCCTTGTAGGTGAGCAACTCCGTGAAGCGGTCGAACGCCCACGAGTGCAAGTCAAGATTGCCGTGTGAGCCCCAGTTTTTCGACTCACCCTTCTCGTCGTCCTCACGGATACCGGAGAGATCACCCACAACAATCGTTCCAACGTCTTCCTCAACACACCGCTGGACAATGTGCTTCGAGAGCGTGTGGAAGTAGTGCGTGCGCCGCCTCGATTTCTTCTGGTTCAGCCGCGTGGCCCGTTCAGAGTTCGAGTCGTCACACCGCGCGAGCCGCTTGCTGAAGTAGTAGTCATCCTGCTTCAGACAGTTCAACGGGTACAACTCGCTGTGACCGTCCTCGTAGGCAAGCGCGGCGAAGTTGTTGATACCGAGATCGATGCCGACGGTCTGCTCACCGGGTGACTCAGAGACCTCAATCTCCACCTTACAGACAAAGTGGAGTTCCCACTCATCGCCTGACCAAACCGCCTTCACTTGTTGGACGTTCTCCACGGCAGAGAGGTCAACGTCGGGCCGAGTTTGGAATTTGCAGAGAATGAAGTCCGACCAATACTCTTTGAGGTTTGAGCCTTGAGAGAGTCGGACGCGGTTGTACTGTGTGTCGAGTTTGAAGCCTTTTTGCTTGAATGTGACTGTCGAACGCGGGTGTTCGTCGCCGTGTTTGCGGTAGCCGGGCGGGTTCGCTCTCGCATCTCCGTTGCGTCGTTTGCCGTACCAGCCGTTGAACGCCTCAGCGAGTTCTTGAAGGACTCGCTGACTTGACTGAGAATGCAGGTCATCGTAGCGTTCGTGGGTTTTGAGGTAGGCGGTGAGTTCGTTGTGGTTGGGGATGTGATCGATTTTATCCCAAATCCGGCTGCATGTCCACCGTCCGACGTTCCAGAGCTTACTGGCTGCGAACCCGAGGGCGTCAAGATCGTCGGACACCCGTGGCTGATTCCGAATGGAAGCAGTATAGGTGCGCGTGACGACCTGTTTTGCCATACGTAAACTATGTAGACAAACTTACTTGAAGGCGTGGATTACGCAGCGTGGAATATCCTGCCGTGCCATCGAACGGTGGATTAGAGAAGAGTTGTCGGATTCATCCCCGCGCTGAAGCGCGAGGCTTTCTCCTTGATTCTCCGTAAGCCGGAAGTGTCGCGTCCGGTTTTCACGATCGAAAACGGGAGTCGTCTCGGTCTGAGAGGGGTCGTCTCGGACCGCGTTTCGACGACTGGTTAGGACAGCCGTTCGATGTTCTCGACGACGGCGTCCGCGAACTCGCTGGTCGCCAGCTTCTCGCCGCCCTCGATCTGTCGGTGGAGGTCGTAGGTGACTTTTCCGGACGAGATGGTCTCTTCGACGGCGTCACGCACCAGGTCGGCGGCGTCGTTCCACCCGAGGTAATCGAGCATCTCGCGGCCCGAGAGGATCATCGCGGTGGGGTTCACCTTGTCCTCGCCGGCGTACTTGGGCGCGGAGCCGTGAACGGGTTCGGCGAGGCAGCGACCGTGGCCGAAGTTCGCGCCCGGCGCGATCCCCAGGCCGCCGATCTGCGCGCCGGCGGCGTCGGACATGTAGTCGCCGTTGAGGTTCATCGTCGCGATGACGGAGTACTCGTCCGTCCGCGTGAGCAGCTGCTGGAGCATGTTGTCGGCGATACGATCGTTGACGACGACCGTGCCGTCGGGCTGTTCGCCGTCGTGCTCGTCCCACAGCTCGTCTTCGGTGATCACGTCGTCGCCGTACTCCTCCTCCGTGACCTCGTACCCCCAGTCGCGGAACGCGCCCTCGGTGAACTTCATGATGTTCCCCTTGTGCACGAGCGTGACCGTGTCGCGGTCGTTGGCGATCGCGTAGTCGATCGCCTCGCGGATCAGCCGCTTGGAACCGAACTCCGAGATGGGTTTGACGCCGATGCCGACGGGGCCGTCGTGGATCACGTCGGCGATCTCCATGTCGTCCTCGAGGAAGTCGCGTACCTGCTCGAC
Source organism: Halorubrum tibetense (assembly GCF_055396225.1). Taxonomy (NCBI): domain Archaea; kingdom Methanobacteriati; phylum Methanobacteriota; class Halobacteria; order Halobacteriales; family Haloferacaceae; genus Halorubrum; species Halorubrum tibetense. The sequence goes on along the minus strand of NZ_AP043742.1, from coordinate 1,700,011 downwards.
CTCGTCGGTGCCGGCTTCCCACTCGACGCCGGCGTACACGTCCTCCGTGTTCTCCCGGAAGGTGATCATGTCCATCGCCTCGGGGTTCTTGACTGGCGACGGGACGCCGGTGAGGTGATACGTCGGCCGGACGTTGGCGTACATGTCGAGCGTCTGGCGGAGCGCGACGTTGAGCGACCGGAAACCCGCACCGACGGGCGTCGTCAGCGGTCCCTTGATCGCAACGCGGTGGTCGCGGATAGCCGAGACGGTGTCCTCGGGCAGGTTCTCGTCGTACTTCTCTCGGGCGCTTCCGCCGGCGTAGACGCGCATCCAAGCGATGGAGCGACCGGTAGCTTCGGCGGCCGCATCGAGCACCTGCTGCGCGGCCGGACCGACGTCAGTGCCGATCCCGTCGCCGTGGATGATCGGGATGATCGGGTTCCCAGGGACGTTCAACTCGCCGGTCTCCTCGTCGGCGAGCGTGATCTGTTCCCCGTCGTCGGGGACCTCGACCTTGTCGTAGCTCATAACGGGCGTGGATTCTCGTACCGCCGTAAAGTGCCTGCCGTTTTCCGGCTACCGGGGCGCGGTTAGGGTTCACGCCCGAGCTACCCGTCGACCACGTCCACGTCGTACTTGCCGTTCCACCGGTATCGGCGACCGGCCCAGACGAACGTCCGCCGACCGAGCGCGTACGCCAAAAGCGGCGGCGAGGCGAGGACCGCGGGCCCGGCGAGCAGGAAGGTCGAACGGCGGACGCCGACCCACCGGTACGTCGCCGCGGAGACGAGTGTGAGGCCGACGAGCGTCGGAAGCGGTGCGACGAGACACGCGGCCGCTAGGGCGACCGCGAGGAGGAGGTTGATCCCGGTCGCCACCGGCGCGTAGTACCGGGTGATCCAGAGGAACCGGACGAACCGCTCCAGCGACTCGCGAACGGATCCGCCGGCCGGAACGACCCGTGTGCGGTCGGCCGCCGTCACCTCGAGATGCTCGCTCAACGTCCCGTCGTCGCTGAGCGAACGGCGGATCTCCGCGAGGAACGCCGCCTCGTCGATGTCGCCCCGCTCGAAGATCACGGCACCGCCCCAGACGATCCCGCCGGCCGCGACCGGCAGGGTCCCGCCGATCAGGTAGGCCGGTTCGAGGAGGACGCCGAGCGGGTCGCGACCGACGAACGCCGGTCGCTCCGTCGTCGGCCCCTGCCGCTCGTAGTCGGCGTGGAGTCGATCGAGCCAGTCGGGCGGGTGATGGAAGTCGTCGTCGGTCCAGACGATTCGTTCGTGGGCGGCCGCGTCCATGCCCGCGGCGATGGCGTTCGCCTTGCCGGAGCACCCAGTCGGCTCGCCCGCGAGGACGATCCGGACGCCGTCGGGAAGACCCCCGCCGCGTTGAGCGCGCTCGGCGACCGGGTCCGTCTCCGTGTCGGCGATCACGAGGAGCTCGTCGTCCGGCCCGAGGAGCTCGGCGACCTCCTCACAGGCGTCGGTCCAGCGGACCGTCGGGAGGAGCACGGAGGTCGGCGGCGGATCCGTCATACCGACCGGTTCGACCGAGCCGGAATTAAACCCGGCGACAGTGACGGCGACGGTCGCCGCCCGCCGCTTTCCCGAGGCTTATGGCCTCGCCGTCGGGAGGAGTTCGCATGCGCGTGATAGTTCACGGCGGCGCGGGCGGCGTTCCGGACGAGCCCGAACCCCGACAGGCGGTACTCGACGAGGCCGCGGCGGCGGGCGCGGCGACGACGGACCCGCTCGACGCGGTCGAGTCAGCGGTGGGAGTGCTCGAAGCGAGCCCTCGGTTCAACGCCGGCGTCGGCGGCGCGGTCCAGTCGGACGGCGTCGTCCGCACCGACGCCGGCGTCATGACTTCCGATCGGGAGATCGGCGCGGCCTGCTCGATGCCGGGCGTCGAGTCCGCGGTGTCGGTCGCCCGCGTCGTGCTCGCGGAGACCCCGCATATCTTCGTCTCCGGCGGCCACGCGGTCGAATTGGCGGCGGAGTTCGGGATCGAGACGGGCGTCGACCTGCTGACGGACGAGAAACGCGAGCGGTACGAGGCGGAGGACCCGCCGGGGGGTGGTCCGCGCGAGCACCTCGACTGGCTCGCGTCCCGCTTCGGCTCCGGCGACGACCGGGCGGGCGGCCGGGAAAAGGACGCCGCCCCCGACCACGACACGGTCGGCGCGGTGGCGAGCGACGGCGAGTCGTTCGCGGCGGCGACATCGACGGGCGGCCGGTCGTTCGCGCTCGCGGGCCGCGTCGGCGACGTCCCGCAGGTCGGCTCGGGGTTCTTCTGCACCGAGGCGGGCGGCGCGAGCGCGACCGGAGCCGGCGAGGATATCGCTCGGGTCACCCTCTCGCGCCGTGCGGTCGACCTCCTCGCGGACGGATACGACGCCGACACCGCGGCCGACCGTGCCATCCGAGAGTTCGACGACCTGACCGGTTCGGGCGCGGGCGTGATCGTCTGTGGCGACGACACGGTCGGCAGCGCGTTCAACACGGACGGGATGCAGACGAGCGCACGGGTGGAGTGAGGGTCGCTGTCGGTCAGTGTCGGGCGGAGTGGTCGGATCCGGATAGGATCCACTCGAACGCGGCGAGGAGCGTCACTCCAGCTCGGCGATGATCGTCTCACCGGCCCGAACGGCGTCCCCCTCGGCGACCAAGAGGTCTTCGCGATCGACCCCGGCGGGCAACACCACGTCGGCGCGCGAGCCGAACGAGACGTGTCCGACCCGCTCGCCACGCTCAACGCGGTCGCCGGCCGCGACCGCGGGGTGGATCCGGCGGGCGAACCAACCGGCGATGACGAGCAGCTCGTACTCGCCGAAGTCGATCGCGACCTGCTCGTTTCGGTCCGACTCCTTGTCGAACGCCGGGCGGTTCGCGCCGGGACGGTGGCGCACCTCGCGGACCTCGCCGGCGATCGGCGCGCGGTTGACGTGGACGTCCGTCGCGCTCATGTACACCCCGACCCGCAGGCGCGTCCCCTCCTCGCGGACGACACTCACCGTCCCGTCGGCGGGCGAGACGACCGCTGAGTCTGGCTCCGGTGGGGTCCGGTCCGGGTCGCGATGGAACCAGAGGACGCCGAGCGACGCCGCGAGCGCGACGACACCAACCGGCGGGACGAACGGGAGCGTGACGGCCGCGACGAGCGCCGGCACGAGCGCCAGCCGCCACGCCTCGTCGACGACGGGAAACGGCAACAGCCGGGCCAGCGGCGGGGCTCGGTCCCGGCTCATCTCAGGCCTCCACCGGCTCGTGGAAGCCGGCGCGGAGCTCGGTTCGACCGGCGGCCCACGCGGCGAGGAGGTGTGTGAGGTGGATCCGGTCGTCGGAGCCGTCGACCAGGTCGAGGTCGGCCTCGCCGGCGAGCTTGTGGAGCCGTGCGAGCTCGTCACCACCGTACGCCGAGCCCGACCGGGCGACGCGGAGCGTCTCGCGGAGCAGGTCGGGGCCGTCGTACCCGCCCTCGTCGAGCAGGTCGTCGAGGGTCTTTCGGGCGTCCTTCAGGTCACCGTCCCGGGCGGCGGCGAGCGCCTCGCGGATCGTGTCGTCGTCGCCGACGTCGCCGAGGGTCTCGTAAGCGGTCGTCATCGTTATCTCTCCGCCCTCCACCGCGGTCGCCTGCGCGGAGAGGATCGCCTCCCGGAGGTCGCCGCCGGCCGCGCTGGCAACGAACTCCAGCCCGTCCGCGTCGTACTCGACGTCCTCGCGGTCGCAGATCGTCTCCAACACGTCCATCGTCTCGTCGGTCGTCGGGGCGCGCAGCCGGATCGGGAAACACCGCGACTGGATGGGCGCGATCAGTTTGGAGGGCTGACGGGTGGCGATCACGAACTGGGTCGTTCGGTGGTGCTTCTCCATCACGCGCCGAAGCGCCTGTTGGAAGTCCTCGCGGATCGCCTCGGCGTTGTCCAGAAGCACCGTCTTGTACTCGCCGGACATCGGCGCGTAGGCGGCCGACTCCGTGAGCACGTGATTTATCATGTCGCGTTTGGCCATCCGGCTCTTCCCCGCGAGGAACCCCTCGAACCGGGGGTCCGTCCGGATCTCCTTTTTCGTTCGGCCGAAGAAGTCCGCGACGTTGATCTCGATCAGGTCGCTCTCGGGCGCGGCGTGAGACTCTCGCGCTAACGCCCGGGTCGCCGCCGTCTTGCCGACGCCCGGCGGTCCCTGTACGACGAGGTTCATCGGCTCGTCGATCGCCCGAAAGAGCCGCTCGCGAGCGTCGTCCTGGCGGATCTCCTCCAGGTCAGGTGCGTGTCTGTCGATCCACAGCGGTCCGTCCATTATCCCCAGTTCGGGGCCGCGCGCTCAAGAATCGGTCGGTCGATAGAACTGCGCCTCACCGAACGTCGTTTCAACTGCATCAAATTAATTTACTATCATTATACTAAATACGCAGGTATATCATCAACGATTAAGTACGCTCAGGATCGATCATACTGTGTACAATGTCTGATACGCCACGTGAAACCCCTGAGAGTCGTGTAACTCGCCGGCGCTACATTGCCGGTGCCGGAGCTGTCGCCACCGTCGCGGTCGCGGGCTGCTCCGACGATCCGGAAGTCGGGGACGACGACGGGACCGGTGACGGTACCGGTGACGGCACCGGCGATGGCGGCGAAGCCGATGAAGGCGACCTGGAGATCGTCCACTGGTGGACTGCCGGCGGCGAGGAGGACGCGTACAACGCGCTCCTCGACGGCTTCCGCGAGCAACACCCCGACGTCGAGATCGTCGATAACCCCGCCCCAGGCGGCGCTGGATCCGCGATCGACACCGTGATCCAGAACCGCGTGCTCGACGGCAACCCGCCGAGCACGTTCCAGATCTGGCCGGGACAGGCGCTGACGCCGTACACGGACGCCGACCTGCTGGAAGATATCGGCGAGTCGGTGTGGGACGACGAGATGCGCGAGGCGTACCTCGACGACATCGTCGACCTGTCGCGGCCCGACGGCGACCTCGTCGCGGTCCCGATCAACATCCACCGGCTGAACAACCTCTTTTACAACGTCGAGGTCCTCGACTCCGCCGATGTCGACGCGACAGACATCGACGACCCGCAGGGGCTCGTCGACGCGTTGGAAGCGGTCGCCGAGAACACGGACGCGGTACCGATGGCCCATCAGACGCAGTCGCCGTGGTCGACACTCCAGTTGTTCGAGGCCGTCTTCCTCGGCCAGCAGGGAACTGACGACTACCTCTCCTTCGTCGACGGGAACGTCGAATCACTCGAAGACGAGGTCCGTGAGGCGCTGGGGCTGCTCGCGGAGTACGCGGACCACTATCCCGAGGACGCCGGCTCTATCTCGTGGGACCAGGGCAACGACGAGCTGATCGAGGGGAACGCGGCGTTCCTCCACCAGGGCGACTGGGCCGCGGGCCAGTACGAGGCCGCCGGCGACTTCGAGTTCGGCGAGGATTGGGATATGGTGCCGTTCCCCGGGACCGACGGCGTCTACCACTCCGTCATCGACTCGTTCGTCTTCCCGACCAACAACCCGTCTCCGGAGGCCACGGAGCAGTTCCTGAACTACGCGGGTACTGTCGACGCCCAGGAGCGGTTCAACCCGACCAAAGGATCGATCCCGCCGCGCACGGACGTCCCGGACGACGCGTTCGGTCCGTTCCTCAGCCGACAGATCGACGACTTCGATAACTCGAACACCCAGCCGCCGACCATCGCCCACGGAACGGCGGTCGCGCCGGCGGTGCAGTCCGAGATGGAGGAGGCGTTCGCCAACTTCAACGACAACCTCGACGTCGACACCGCGTACGCGGCGCTCCGAGACGCGTTCTAACGCGTGATGCTCGATCGGCTACGCGTGCTGTTCGACCGAGTACTCCGGTCGCGTTCACGGGGACGGGACGGGGGTGAAACCGCCGGGGGCGACTCGACCGGGCCCGACGAATCCGAAGGGACCGGCGACGCACCCGCGGTTCGGACCGACGGCGGGACGGCCGCCGAGACCGACAGCGTCCCGCTCGCGACGCGGCTACGGCGCAGCCAGTTCCTCGAGTCGATCCCGTTCTGGGGACCGCCCGGGTTCCTCGTGTTGTTGTTCGTGTACGGCGCGATCGGCTGGAACTTCGTTATCTCGTTGACGGGCTGGGAGGGACTCAGACAGCCCGACTACTCCTCGTTGACGACGGAGGCGTACACGACACTGTTGACTGACGCGTCCTTCATCGCGGCGTTCCGGAACACGATCGTGTTGCTCGTCGTGTTCACCGTCCTCTCGCTCGTGCTCGGGCTCGTGCTCGCGATCCTCGTGGATCGAGAGATCCGCTTCGAGAACACGTTCCGGACGATCTACCTGCTACCGATGAGCCTCTCGTTCGTCGTTACGGCGATCTTCTGGTCGTGGATGTACAATCCACGTGTCGGGCTCATCAACGAGAGCATTCGGGGAGTCGTCGGCGTGATCGACACCGTCGTCTTCTGGACGACGGTCGAACTCGGCTTCCTCACACAGGCATGGCTGGCCGACCCACGGTTCAAACTCGCCGCGATAATCTTCGCGTTGATGTGGCAGTTCTCCGGCTACTGCATGGTCGTCTACCTCGCGGGGTTGCGCGCGATCCCGACCGCCCAGTACGAGGCGGCGCGGATCGACGGAGCCTCGGCGGTGCGGCTCTACCGGCGCGTCATCATCCCGCAGCTCCGTGCGTCGACGATGTCGGCGGCGGTGGTGTTGATGGTGTTCGCGCTCAAGGCGTTCGACTTCCTGTTCGTGCTGTTCGGCGTCAACCCGGGCAGCTCGGCGGACATCCTCGCGGTGATGATGTATCGAGTCGCCTTCGACCGACTCCAGTGGGCGTACGGCTCCGCGGTCGCGATGGTGCTGTTCGTGATGGCGCTGTCGGTGATCGGACCGTACCTCTACCTGCAGTACCGGCGGGGTGAGCTATGAGCGGCGACACCGGGGTCAAGGAGACGCCCGACCGCGACGCGGAGGTATCGCTCTTCGACCGGGTCGACCGGATCGACCGCTCCCGGGTCGCGCTGTACGCCGTGCTGCTCGGCATGGTCGCGTTCTACCTCGCGCCGCTCGAATCCGGGCTAATGACGGCGTTCAAAACCACGGACGGGTTCCGGGCGACGACGCCGTTTGCGCCGCCGCCGGCCGGAGAGTTCACGCTCGACGCGTGGCAAGTCGCGTTCCAGCGGCTCTCCACCGGACTCACCAACAGCGCCATGATGGCGATCCCGGCGACGGTGCTCTCGGCGTTCTTCGGATCGATCGCCGCCTACGGGCTGACGAACCTGAACTGGCGCGGCCAGATCGGCGTGCTGACACTGTTCGTCGCTGGCGTGTTCATTCCGTATCAGGCCGTGCTGGTGCCGCTCACGCAGTTCTGGTCGTTCGTCGATCTCGGCGCGCGGATCCCGCTCGCGTTCGTCGACGACTACCAGGGACTGATCAACCTGAGCATCACCCACACCGCCTACGGGATCCCGATCTGTACCGTACTGTTCCGGGCGTACTACGCGACGCTGGACGACGAGATGCTGGAGGCCGCACGGCTGGACGGCGCGTCCGCGATGACGATCTATCGCCGGATCGTGTTGCCGCTCTCGGTGCCGATCTTCGCCGTGACGCTCATCTACCAGTTCACGCAGGTGTGGAACGACCTCCTGTTCGCGATCGTCCTCGTGAGCGATCCGTCGAACCAGGTGGTGACCGTGGCGTTGAACCAGCTACAGGGGTCGTTCGTTCAGGAGTACAACCTCCAGATGGCGGGGGCGTTCATCGCGGCGCTGCCGACGCTCATCGTCTACGTCCTCTTCGGAGAACAGTTCGCGAAAGGCGTCGCAGGTGACACATAATGGCACGACTTGAACTCGACTCGGTGACGAAGCGGTTCGGCGAGGGGGACGGTTCCGTCCTCGCCGTGGACGACGTGAACGTCGACATCGCTGACGGGGAGTTCCTCGTCCTCGTCGGCCCCTCCGGCTGTGGGAAGTCGACGACCCTCCGAATGATCGCGGGGCTCGAATCGATCACGAGCGGCGAGATCAGACTCGACGGCCAGCGGATCAACGAGCAAGCGCCCGCGGAGCGGGACATCGCGATGGTGTTCCAGTCGTACGCGCTCTACCCGCACATGACCGTCCGGGAGAACATGCGGTTCGGCTTAGAGGAGTCGACCGACATGCCCGCAGACGAGCGGAACGCTCGCGTCGAGGAGACCGCGGCGATGCTCGACATCACGGAGCTGCTCGACCGGAAGCCCGGCGCGCTGTCGGGCGGGCAACAGCAGCGCGTCGCGCTCGGCCGCGCCATCGTCCGCGAACCGAAGGCGTTCCTGATGGACGAACCCCTCAGTAACCTCGACGCGAAACTCCGGTCACAGATGCGGACGGAGCTCCAACAGCTGCAGGCGGATCTGGACACCACTACCGTCTACGTCACCCACGACCAGACGGAGGCGATGACGATGGGCGACCGGATCGCGATCCTCGACGCCGGCGAGCTCCAGCAGGTTGCGACGCCGCTCGAGGCGTATCACCGCCCAGCGAACCGTTTCGTGGCGAGCTTCGTCGGTGAGCCGTCGATGAACTTCGTCGACTGCGGCGTCGACGACGGTACGCTCGTCGCCGAGTTCGACGTGCCGGTCGACGGGACGCGGACCGCTGACCTCGGGCTCGGAACCGAGGGGAACGTGGCGGACGATCGGGAAGTGGAGACGGTGCAGTTCCGCTACCCGCTCGGCGCGGACGTCGCCGGGGCGGTCGCCGGGAGCGCGGAGGCGACGCTCGGGGTCCGCCCCGAGGACCTCGTCGTCCGACCGACCGATGACGGCAGCAGCGAACACGGAGGGACTGCCGTCGGGGACGGGACGGGTACGACCGGTCCCCTCGGTGACACCGCAGTCGATCACGTGTTCGACGCGACCGTCAGCGTCGTGGAGCCGATGGGCGACGAGAACGTCGTCCACGTCGCGCTCGACGACGGACCGGAGCTGATCGCGACCGTCGACGGCCTCCGCCGGATCGAGTCGGGAACACGCGTCCGGGTCGGCCTGCCCGAGAACGCGATCCACGTCTTCGATGGCGACTCGGGCGAGGCGGTCCACAACCGCTCGCTCGACGACGCGGAACTGGACGAGCGCCGCGTGTAGCCGCCGGCACGTTCGGCGCGTTTTTCGGGCGGTTCGTCTCTGTCAGTGACGTTCGTCGATACCGACTAGCCGTATCGCTCGCCGTCGACGAGTCCGCGCCGTCGCCACGCCCGGCCGGTCGCGTTGCCGAGGGTCGCGGCGACGACGACCTCGACGTAGAACGCGACGAAGAAGCCGAGGGCGACGGCGTTGAGCGTCCCGTACGCGCCGACGGCGAGCGCGAACGCGGGCGCGGTGAGCAGGACGGCCACGAGGTAGCCGGCGTCGCGCGTGGCCGGCCCGACGAGCGACGGGTCGACCGCGGCGCGGAGCGACCGTTCGCGGGCGACCGCGACGAGCGCGGCGGGCAGCGGATAGGCGATAGCGAAGGCGAACAGCGTCGTCAGCGTCGTGCCGAGGAGGAAGATCGTCCCGTCGGTCGTCCCCGTTGGGTCGACCCGCTCGAGCGGGCCGCCGAACGTCACGACCAGTAGGACCGTCGGCACCGCGAGGTACCCGACCGTCGTCGCGACCAGACGCAGCCCGTCGCGGAGGAGCGGACCGACCGGCTGCCAGCCCGGTCGGTCGGCATCGCCGATGCGGTCGACGGCCGCGGTCGCGGCGAGCACTCGGGAGAGATAGCCCGCGACGGCGATGAACGGAAGCAGCGGGAGCCACACCGCGAGGAGGTGGCAGCCGCCGCCGACGAGGACGGCGTCGACCCGCGGGGAGCCGGTGAACGGGTACCGGAGCAGCGCCCGTATCACGGGCGGATCACCGTTCGAACACCGCAGAACGGGTATCGGTGGAGGTTCGGCTCACCCACGGTCACTCCCGGATCCGCTCGATCTCGCGTTCGAGGTTCTCGCGGACGCGAGCGGCGACGTCGCCGTTCCGATCAGGGATCTCCGCGTCCTCGGTCTCCAGCAGGCGGTCGAGCCGGCGTTCGAACTCCGCCTCGTCGATGTCGCCGCGGGCGTAGCGCTCGCGGAGGGCGTCGAGGGCGGGGTCACCGGAGCGTTCGCGTCCCGACCGTCCGCCGTCGTCGTCGCCGTCGGGGAGGGGTTTCGCGAGCGTGTGGAGGACGGGGAGGAGGACGAACAGCCCGAGGAACCAGACGAGCGGGAGCGTCCACCAGAGGCCGGTGAGGAACGGGGCGAGCACGCCCGCGCCGACGACGAGCAGCGCGAACACCCGCCGCCAGCGGTGTCGCAGGTTCCAGGCGATACGCCGGAGGAGGCCGGTCATGCCCGACCCGACGCGAGCGAGGCGTGAAAGGGTTTCGTCGTCCCTCCCGGGGAACGAAGGCGGTTTCGGCGGATCGTGGCCTCCCGAACGCGACCCGTCAGGACGGATCGAACCGGAGCTCGTCGCCCGGTTCGACGCCGTGACGATCGCTCCACCCTCGCGGCACTTCGAGGACGTACTGGCCGGTCCCCTCGTAGGTGGTCAGCGGGCGCGACTCGGGCTCGGCCTCGTAGATCCGAGTCACCTCGCCGTCGGGCGCGACGAACAGGATGTCGATCGCGAACGCCATGTTCCGCATCACGTAGGGGTACTCGCCGGGCTCGTCGTGGACGAACAGCATTCCCTCGTCGGCGTCGAGCTCGTCGGTCGCCGAGAGGCCGACGTAGCGTTTGAGCCCGTCGTCGGCGATCCGGGCCTCCACGGTCGCGAGCGACTCCCCCGTGTCGCCGTCGACCGCCGTTACGGTCGTCGTCTCGTAACCGGTGATCAACAGCGCGGGGGCGGTCGTGAAGGTGACGAGCGCGACGCCGCCGACGAGGAGGGCCACGACGGCGAGGGTGAGGAGACGACGGTTCACGGGGGGAGTCGGCGACGCAGAAAGAAATCGTTTTCCGCTCTCGGAGGTAGTTCCGGGTGAGGGCTCGTGGTCTAGCTGGTTATGACGCGGCCTTTACAAGGCTGAGGTCGGCGGTTCGAACCCGCCCGAGCCCATTTCCTGCGGCGAACCGAACGGTGAGCCGCGGGTATGGAGCGGGTTCGAATCAGGGAGCGGGAGCGGGATGAACGTCGCGGGATGGTTATAAGTGAGTGAACGGTGTTTCGTCGGCTATTTATAAACTCTCGCCTGCGGAACGTCGGGGAGAACCGCCGAAGTCCCCAGCCGCCGGCTGCCAGAGGCGTGTAGCGTCCCGGGGCTCACGAGCCGACGGCCCGCTCGCGGTCCGCTCGTACCTTTATAAAGGCACGAGCGGGCGCGCCATCGTCTCACTTATAAGTACACCTCGTCATCGTCGACGCCGATGTAGCTACCGTGTCGTCGTTGACACTCGGAGATCCTCGTGCCGTCACCGATCGAGTGGCGCGCTTCCGCGACCACTGCTTCGGATGGGACCGGATCGACGCGACCGATCGACCGCGGAGTCCCCTTATAAGACGACAGCTGGTCGACCCGGCACCGCCCCACGGGTTAGTTCCCGGTCCACCGGAGGACCGCCAGTGTCCCCTCGAAGAGGACGATCATCGTGAGGGTGACGATGATCGGGGCCATCCCGGTCGGGTCGGGACTGAAGAGGAACGCGATCCCGAGGAACGCCCCCCAGAAGATGAGGCGTTTGTCCTCCAGCCACACCCGGGTGACGAGGTTCATCATGATCGCGAGCATGATGAAAAGCGGGATCTGGAAGACGATCGCCATGAACCCGAGCATGATCACGATCAGGTTGAACGTCTCCGCCAACCCGAACGCGATCGTCGCCGCGTCGGCGGTGTAGGTGGTGAAATACGAGAAGATCGCGGGCAACACGAGGAAGTGCGCGAACGCGACCCCGATCCCGGCGAGGACGAGGCTGGTGGGGACGGCCGCCAGGTAGTAGCGCCGCTCGTTCTCGTAGAGGCCGGGCTTCATGAACCGATACGTCTGGTAGACGAAGGCGGGAAGCCCGACGACGACGCCCGCGATCCCCGCGACCTTCAGTCGCGTGAGCGGGAGCTCGAGGGGGGCGTACAGCCGCGGTCGGTTCTCGCGCGGCGCGGGGATGTGGTAGTCCCAGAAGTAGTTGATGAGCGTCGTCGACTCCGTCACGACGACGAGCGTCGCGAGCCCGCCGAGCAGGAACACGATCGCGAGCCGCCGCATCATCTCCTCGATGTGGGCGGCAAGCGGCATCTCCTCGTCCGTCTCCGGCCCCTCTATCCCGGCGAGTTCCCCATCGTCGACGGTCGCGGTTCCGCCGTCGCCGATACCGTCGTCCTCGTCCGCGTCGTCGTCGGGATCGTCCTCGTCCGTGTCTTCGGCCTCGCTCTCCGTGTCGTCGTCGGGATCGCCTTCAGTACCGTCGTCGGGATCGTCGTCCTCGGCGTCCGCACTCCCCGTGTCGTCTGTGTGGCCGGTGTCGACGCCGCCGTCCCAGTTCGGATCGTGGGGACCGGCCGGTGTCGATTCCGACGCCTCGTCCGCGTCCGCCGACGCCGACTCCGCGCTCGACACCTCGTCCGCGTCCGCCGACGCCGACCGGTCCGGTCGCTCCGTGTCGTCGTCTCCCGCGGATCCGCCCGACTGCGGCGACCCTTCGGGGTCCGACGGCTCGTCGCGTGACCGGTCGGCGTCGTCCATTCACTTTAGGTACGCCACCGGGTGATTATAGGCCTTTTCGGATGGCGGCGACGGATCGTCGGTGAACGATGGGGTGGCCACGCTATTCGGAGCCGGTCATCCGCTCCGGACCGGAGGGATCGCTCGCCCTCGACCCGGGCACGGTCGAAAAGGTTGATAACGACCACGCCCTTCGGTCGCCGTATGGCGAGTGCCCTCGACGAGGACACCCAACAGTCGATCGCGGAAGGCCGCGATTCGGCGAGGGCGTTCCTTCGGACGATCCAGAAGGACCTCCAGAAGGTGTTCGTCGTCTTCCTCCTCGGATTCCTCGTCACGTTCTGGGCGCTCCGCGTGTACGTCTGGGAGTTCCTCTACGGCATCACGGAGGCGAACATGTCCCCCGCCGTCGCCGAGGAGCTCGACGTCATCGCGACTACCCCGTTCGAAGTGATCCTCCTCCAAGCGAAGATCGCGTTGATCGTCGGCGCGATCATCGCGCTCCCCGCGCTGGTGTTCGTCGCCCGCTACGAGCTCCGCGCCCGGGGAATGTGGCCACAGACCCCGATCCCCCGCTGGAAGCTCGCCGCGATCTTCCTCCTCGGGACCGCGCTGTTCTCCGTCGGCGTCGCCTACGGCGTGTACGCGTTCTTCCCGATCATGTTCTCCTTCCTGGCCGGCTTCGGACTCGAAGCCGGGATCCAGCCCACGTACGGTATCGTGATGTGGACGGAGTTCATCGTCTTCCTCTCGCTGTCGTTCGGGCTCGCGGGGCAGATGCCGCTTCTGATCACCGGGCTCTCCTACGCCGAGATCGTCCAATACGAGACGTTCCGCGACAAGTGGCGGTACGCCGTCGTCGCCATCTTCGTGTTCGGCGCGTTCTTCTCGCCGCCGGACCCGTTCACGCAGCTGATGTGGGCGTTCCCGCTCATCGCGCTGTACGGGTTCAGCCTCTATCTCGCGAAGCTCGTCGTCACCGCGAAGCGGAGCTCCGATCGGATCGACGTCGGTGACGCCGTCCGAGCCCACTGGAACGTCGTGCTCGGCGTCGGCGTGCTCGGCGGCGGGATCGTGTACGCCTTCTACGAGTACGGCGGTCGAACCGGAGCCAACGACCTCCTCCGGTGGGCTGGCAGCGACTGGCGGTTCCTCGCGCCGGGCGAGGGGCTCGGCGTCGACCCGGTGACCGCGGCCGCGATCTACGCGGTCGGCTGGGCGCTCGCGTTCGGGGTCCTCGCGACGCTGTGGGCGGTCTACACCGACCTCGACACGACGAGCGCCGGCTACCAGTACGGCGACCCGACCGCCATCGACCTCGAGGAGCTCGACGCGGCCGGCGTGCACGCGGCTCCCGCCGAGCCGTTCGAGGCGATGGACGAGGAGGAATCGCTCGCCCGGGCACAGGCCGCGATCGACGACGACGACCCGGAGAAGGCCCGCGCGATACTCGATCGGTTCGACGAGGTGAACGGCGACGAGGCGGCCGACGGCGACGAGGCGGCCGACGGCGACGTTGCCGAAACCGGCGGTGAAGGTGGGTCGGGCGGCTCCGGCGCCGACGCGGGCGGCGACGCCACCGACGGCGGGCTGCTCGGGACGATCGGCGACCGCTCCTCGCGGGCGTCCTCGACGTTCCTCTCGGAGCTCACCGACGGCGAGGGCGAGGAAGCCGAGGACGACATCGGCGGCTACTACACGGACCTCAAGTTCATCTTCGACTCGTTGCGGTCGCGGTCGTTCCGGCTGCTGGTCGTGTTCGGCGGCGTGATGGCGCTGGCGTTCACGTGGCTGTATCTCGGCGGGCTCGCGACCGTGCGCGCGGACCTCGAATCGCGCGTTCCGGAGGCGGTCGACGGGGGGATCAACATCATCACGCTCCACCCTGTCGAGGCGCTGATCTTCATGGTGAAGTTCTCGCTCCTGCTCGGGATCGTCGCCGTCTTCCCGTTCCTGCTGTACTACGCGTGGCCCGCGCTCCGCGACCGCGGGTTCGTGGCCGGGCACGTCCGGCAGGTGTACGTGTGGACGGCGGCGCTGTCCGCCGGGCTGATCGGCGGCTTCGCGCTGGGATACACGTACATCGCCCCCGCGCTTATCGGGTGGTTGATAACCGACGCCGCGACCGCCGACATGATCATCACGTACCAGGTGAGCGACTTCCTTTGGCTCGTCATCTACACGACGGTCGGCATCGGCTTCCTCGCCGACATTCCCGTGCTGATGGTGCTTTTGAACAAGGCGGGCGTCCCCTACGACGCCTTCCGCGGCCGCTGGCGGGAGGTGACCGTCGGGATCCTCCTGTTCGCGGCGGTGTTCACCCCCGCCGGCGTGATCACCATGTTCCTCGCGACGCTCCCACTCATGCTGGCGTACGGCGTCGGCGTCGGCGTGCTGTTCCTCGTCACGTTCGGCGGCCGCCGGAACCTCTCGCCGCCGGCGGAGATCGTCGGGCGCTGAGCCGGTCGACGGCGGGCGCTGAGCCGGTCGACGGCGGGATCCGATCGCCGAAACCGACGGGTATTCCCGCGCGCGGGCGCAACAGTGGACCAGCATGAGCAAGGACTACATCGAGGTCCGCGGTGCCGAGGAGCACAACCTCAAGGACCTCGACGTCCGGATCCCGCGCGAGGAGTTCACGGTCGTCACCGGCCTCTCAGGGTCGGGGAAGTCGTCGCTCGCGTTCGACACCGTTTACGCCGAAGGGCAGCGCCGCTACATCGAGTCGCTGTCGGCGTACGCCCGCAACTTCCTCGGACAGATGGACAAACCGCAGGTGGAGGCGGTCGAGGGGTTATCGCCCGCCATCTCCATCGACCAGAAGAACGCCGCTAACAACCCGCGATCGACGGTCGGGACCGTCACCGAGCTGCACGACTACCTCCGGCTGCTGTACGCCCGGATCGGCACCCAGCACGACCCCGTCACCGGCGAGGAGGTCGGCGAACAGTCCGCCCAGGACATGGTGGCACAGGTCCTCGAACTCCCCGAGGGAACCCGTGCGAAGGTCGCCGCGCCGGTCGTACGCGACCAGAAAGGGGCGTTCGAGGAGCTGTTCGAGGAGCTCGTCGCCGACGGGTACGCCCGCGTGGAGGTCGACGGCGAGCCGATGGACCTCACCGTCGCGGACCCCGAGCTCGACCAGAACTACGACCACACGATCGACGTGATCGTCGACCGCGTAAAGGTGAGTCCGGACGCCCGCTCGCGGATCACCGACTCGGTCGAGACCGCCCTCGAAGAGGCCGGCGGCGCGCTCAAACTGATCGTTCCCGACCCGCCCGCGGACGTCCCGTTCGCCTCGAACACGCGTTCGACTGGGTCGCTGGCGGCTGACGCCGACGGCGACGATCGTCTCGTCGTCGAGTTCTCCGAAGCGCTCGGTAACCCCAACTCCGACTTCCAGTTCTCGGCGATCGAGACCCGTTCGTTCTCCTTCAACAGCCCGTACGGCGCGTGCCCGGAGTGTGAGGGGATCGGGTCGACGAAGGAGGTCGACGAGGATCTCGTGATCGAGGACCCCTCGAAACCGCTCAAACACGTGTTCGAGGCGTGGTCGTACAACCGCTCGTACTATCGGACGCGGATCGACAACGTCGCGGATCACTTCGGCGTGAGCGTCGATACCCCGTGGAACGAGCTCGACGAAAATATCCGAGATCAGTTCCTCTACGGCACGGACCGGCAGGTCGTGTTCACCCGGCAGACGAAGAACGGGACGCGGCGCAAGGAGAAGCGCTTCGAGGGCGTCATCCCCAACCTGGAGCGCCGCCACGTCGAGACGGACTCACAGTCCACCCGCGAGCACATCGAGGAGTACATGGCGGTGACGACCTGCCCCGAGTGTGACGGGACTCGCCTCAAGGAGCAGTCCAGACACGTGCTCGTCGACGGCACGCCGATCACCGAGGTGAACCGGCTGTCGATCGGCGACGCCCGGCGGCACTTCGAGGGGATGGAAGAGCGGCTCGGCGAGCGCGACACGAAGATCGCCGAGGAGATACTCAAGGAGATCCGCGCACGACTCGGCTTCATGGAGGAGGTCGGCTTGGAGTACCTCACGCTCGACCGGGAAGCGTCGACGCTCTCGGGCGGGGAGAGCCAGCGAATCCGGCTCGCGACGCAGGTCGGCTCGGGGCTCGTGGGCGTCCTCTACGTGCTCGACGAGCCCTCGATCGGGCTCCACCAGCGCGACAACGACCGCCTGCTCGACACGCTCACGGGCCTTCGTGACCTGGGCAACACGCTCGTCGTCGTCGAGCACGACGAGGAGACGATGCGCCGCGCCGACCACGTGATCGACATGGGTCCCGGTCCCGGCAAGCGCGGCGGCGAGGTCGTCGCTCAGGGCGAGTTCGACGACATCGTCGACGCCGACGGCTCCGTCACGGCGGACTACCTCGCGGGCCGCAAGGAGATCCCGGTCCCCGACGAGCGCCGCGAGCCCGACGGCGAGCTCGTCGTCCGGGGCGCTCGCCAGCACAACCTGACGGATCTGAACGTACCGATCCCGCTCGGGACGCTCACGGCCGTCACCGGCGTCTCCGGCTCCGGCAAGTCGACGCTCGTCCACGACATCCTTTATAAAGGACTCGTGCGAGAGATGAACGACAACACCTCGGTCGATCCCGGCGACCACGACGCGATCGAGGGGATGGACGGGATCGAGACGGTGCGACTCATCGACCAGTCGCCGATCGGACGGACGCCGCGCTCGAACCCCGCGACGTACACGGACGTGTTCGACTACGTCCGGGAGCTGTTCGCCGAGACCAAGCTCTCGAAGCGGCGCGGCTACGAGAAGGGGCGCTTCTCGTTCAACGTGAAAGGCGGCCGCTGTGAGGAGTGTGGCGGACAGGGCACGGTCAAAATCGAGATGAACTTCCTTTCGGACGTGTACGTCCCCTGTGAGCAGTGTGGCGGTGCCCGGTACAACGACGAGACGCTCGACGTTACGTATAAGGGCGCGACGATCGCCGACGTGCTCGACATGAGCGTCGACGAAGCGTACGACTTCTTCGAGAGCCACCAGGGGCTCCAGCGCCGCCTCAAGCTCTTGAAAGACGTCGGACTCGGCTACATGGAACTGGGTCAGCCCTCCACGACTCTCTCGGGGGGTGAGGCCCAGCGCGTCAAGCTCGCCGAGGAGCTCGGCAAGAAGGCGACCGGCGACACCCTCTATCTGCTCGACGAGCCGACGACGGGGCTCCACAAGGAGGACGAGCGCAAGCTGATCGACGTGCTCCACCGGCTCGTCGACGGCGGCAACACGGTGGTCGTCATCGAACACGAGCTCGACCTCGTGAAGAACGCCGACCGCATCATCGACCTCGGCCCGGAGGGTGGCGAGGGCGGCGGCGAGCTCGTCGCGAGCGGAACGCCGGAGGAGGTGGCCCGCGACGACGACTCACACACCGGACGGTACCTGCGCGACCTGCTGCCGGCCGTGGAGCTGGAGGGGCCGCGAAACGACCGCCGGAAACCGGCGAAGGCGGCGAGCGACGACTGAGCGGCAGCTCCAGGGCGTCGATGTCGGTGTCGCCGCTGTTTAGTGACCAGCTGACGCGTACCCTGTATGGGAGTCCAACCCGAGTCGATCCAGGAGACGATCGCCATGTCGTCGCGACCGGGCGACGAGCTCACGTCGCTTCCGGAGCGGGAGTGGCGGGACGTCTACTTCTCGCTCGCCGAGGACGTCAGAGCGGCGGTCGCGGCTGACATGAGCCGCACTGAACTGGAGACGTTTCTCGATCGGCTGGACCCCGACGAGATCACGGACGTCCTCGGCTACGTCGACGAGGGGACCCGCGACACGCTACTCGCGACGCTCGATGAGACTCGCCGCGAGAAGGTCGAGTTCCTGCTGTCGTTCGACCCCGAGAGCGCAGCCGGCGTGATGAACCTCGATTACGTCACTGTCGACGCCGACCGGTCGTTTGGGGCAGTGACGGATCGCGTCCGCCGGTTCAAACGGCGGACCGACCGGACACCGACGATCCTCGTCACGGAGGACGAACACCTCCTCGGCGAGCTCCCCGGGACGGCGCTGTCGACCGCGGACCCGGAGACGGACGCGGTCACGGACTACGTCCAAGAGACGCCCTCCGTCAGGTACGACAGCGACGACGAGGACGTGCTCGCGGTGTTCCGAGAGAACAGCGAGCGGACCGTCGCGGTGCTCGACGAGGAGGAGGACATTCTCGGCGTGATCTACGCGAGCGACCTCCTGCGGCTGATCGACGAGGCCGCCGGCGAGACGCTGTACGAGTTTACCGGCGTCTCCGAAGAGGAGAGCGTCCTCGACGGGCCGGCCGAGAAGGTCCGGCGGCGGTACAAGTGGCTCATCCTCAACCTCGGGACGGCGTTCATGGCCGCCGCGGTCGTGGGGCTGTTCGAGTCGACGATCGCCGCGGTCGCGATCCTCGCCGCGTACATGCCGGTCGTCGCCGGGATGGGAGGCAACGCCGGGACGCAGGCGATGGCGGTCACGGTTCGCGGCATCTCCCTCGGACAGGTGTCGCTGTCGACCGGGAAGCGCGTCGTCGCGAACGAGGTCATCGCCGGAGCGGCGAACGGAATTATCACCGGCGCGCTCGTGGCGGTCATCGCGACCGCCTTCTCATTCGGCGAGTTCGGGCTCGCGCTCGGCGCGGTCATCGGCATATCGATGGTCGCGAACCTCGTCATCGCCGGGTTCTTCGGCGCGATCACGCCGCTGGTTCTCGATCGACTCGGATTCGATCCCGCCACGTCGGCGACCATCTTCATCACGACGGCGACCGACGTGCTCGGATTCTTCGTCTTCCTCGGACTGGCGCGGGCGGTCCTGTTGCCGCTGCTGTAGGCGGAAGACCCGTGTTTCCGGAGTGCGGCCGACACACTCCGGCGAGAACCACGGGACATCCGTCTGACAAGACCGAAATTCCGCACGGAACCGCTCCTGCGACCCGTATCTTGATGTGCGGGTGCGTCGTCGCTTCGACCGATGCGAGAGATCACGACCGACGACGTGCCGGAGGCCCTCGGCCCGTACTCCCAGGGGATCGTCTCCGGTGACACGGTCCACGTTTCGGGAAAGACGGGCGTGGATCCCGACACGGGCGAGGCACCCGAATCGGTGGCCGAACAGACGACTCAGACCCTCGCGAACGTCGCCACGATACTGGAGGCGGCCGGGACGTCGACCGACGCGATCGTGACGGCGACCGTCTATCTCACCGACATGGACGATTACGACGCGGTGAACGAGGCGTACCGTTCGTTCCTCTCGGAGCCGTATCCGGCGAGGACCTGCGTCGAGGTGTCTCGACTCCCCGCACCGCTCGACGTCGAGATCACGGTCACGGCGGAGCTCGGCGACGATTGAGTCCGAACGACCGATCGGGTCGAGAGACGTCCGCTCAGAACTTCTCCAGCAACTTCGCATAAAAGTCGCTCTCGCGGTCCTCGGCGAGCTTCTCGACGATGAGCTCCGGCGTCGACCGCGCGAGGTGACCCTTCCGCGGCGAGCGGTTCACCCGCAGCTCGCCGTCGACGAGCCCCTCGGCCTCGATGCCGTCGACGGCGACGTCGAACGTTGCAGCGGCGCGGATCTCCCGAGCGAGGTGGGAGACGAACACCGCCGTGGCGTCCTGTCCGTCGAGCGCCTCTAGGATGCCCGCGATGATCTTCGCGGACGCGCCGGGCTCCGTGATCGACTCCAGCTCGTCGACCAAGACGAGACGGCCCGCCGCCCCCTCGACGAGGTCGCCGAAGTCCCGCAGCGTCGCCTCGAACGCGCCCGCGTCGAGGGTCCCTTGTGATTTCGCGTAGTAGTGGAGCTCCTCGAACCGCTCGATCCGCGCCGACGCGGCCGGGACGGGCATCCCCATCTGCGCGAGCACCACGACGAGCGCGACCAAGTCGAGGGTCGAGGTCTTGCCGCCGGAGTTCACCCCCGAGAGCAGCGTCGGGCCGGAGACGGCGTAGTCGACGGGCTCGACCGCGTCGAACGCGACGTCGAGCAGCGGGGACCGCCCACCTTCGATGTGGAACCCGTCCCCCCCGCCGTCGCCCGGATCGACCACCTCGGGCATCACGCAGTCGAACTCGCGGGCGAACCGGGAGACAGCGAGCTCGACGTCCAGTTCGAGGGCGTCGCGGACGAGCGTCTCGACGGGACCCCGTAGCTCCGCGAGGTCGTTCGCGAGCTCGGCTTTGAGTCGTGCCGCCCGGCGGTCACGTGTGGCGCTCAGCTCGGTTTCGAGCCGGGAGACGGCGGTCGCGTCGTGCTCGACCGGGAACGTCGGATCGCCGCCGAAGACGCGGGCGGCGAGGTCGGCCTCCGCCGGCTTCAGCGCCAGCGCGTCGACGAGGTGCTCGCGGGCGCGCTCCATCGCCTCGTCGTACTCGTCGGCGAGCTCGCGGTCGAGGAGGGAGTCGACGCGCGCCCCTTGCTCGACGAGCGAGAGGAAGTCGGTTCCCTCGATGGTGACATCGCGTTCGCGGATCGCCTCGCGAAGCCGGTCGTCGGCGACCGACTCCGCGGTGGCGACGGCGGCGTCGAGGTCGGCGACCGCGTCGGTCAGCCGCGTCAGCTCCGTGTCGCCGACGATCGTCGCGTCCTCGTCGAGCCGCGAGAGCGCGTCACGGAGGGCCTCGAGGTCGGCGGCGGGGTCACCGTCGGCGTCGCCGTCAGCCGTGATCGGTGTGCCGGCGTCGGCCGCCGCCTCGTGGACCGTTATCGCCGCCTCCAGTCGGTCGCGGTTCGCGGCGAAGAAGGCGAGTAGTCGCTCAGGAACCGTCTCCGCTGGGGATTCAAGCGCGTCCGGCCGGACGTGGACATCGCCTTCGACGTCCATCCCCGCGAACGCCTCGTCGAGGACGATTACGGTCGCATACGACCGAGCGAGCTCGGCGATATCGTGTGTGTCCTCGACGGTCTCGACGGAGAGCTCCGGGACGGCCGCTTCCGCCTCGGCGTAGCGTTCGGCGTCCGCGGTCGCGAGGCATCGCTCGCGGACACGGACGGTCGGTGGGTCGGTGAGCGGTTCGACGCCGGCGAGCGCGTCGAGGACGGCCGGGTCGGGCTCGCGTTCGATCGCGTCGGCCGCGAACGCCTGTACTTCCGCGACCCGCGAGGGGGAGGCGCTCGGGTAGAACGTCTCCAAGCGTTTCTCTCCGTAGTCGGTGACCGCCCGCTCCTGTAACAGGCCGAGCGCGTCGCGGTACACCTCGCGGGCACGGTCGGTCGCGAGGACGCGGCCGGCGTCGTCGTGCCGGTTGCGGATCGCACCGCGGGCGACGCGGACCGCGCGCGCTTCGTTCACGCCCGGTGCGCGCGCGATAGCGGCGACGTCGCCGGACGCGACGGTCGCCTCCGGGTCGTCGAGCGCCCGCAGCGCTTCGGCCGTCTTCTCGCCGACGCCGGGGATCGCCTCCAGCTCCATTCGTGGGTCGATATCGCGGCAACGCGCAAAAGGATACGGGTCGTCCGCCTCCATGCCGACGCGTTTTTTCCCGCCGCCCCCGAACGCGTGGCATGGATCGAGAGGCTACCGCGTCCGGAGCGGACGACTCGGCCGACCCGCTGGCCGTCGGCGAGACGGGGAGCGTGTCGGCTGACGGTCTCGACCCGGACACGGCGGCGAAAGCGCGGGCGGCTCGCGAGTCCCTCCGAGGCCGTGAGCGCGTACTGATCGCGTTCTCCGGCGGGGTCGATTCCTCCGTCGTCGCGGCGCTCGCACACGACGCTCTCGGCGACGACGCGGTCGCCTGTACCGCCCGTAGCGAGACGCTCCCGGCGGCGGAGCTCGACGACGCACGGCGGGTGGCCGCGGAGATCGGGATCCGGCACGACACGGTGACGTTCTCGGAGCTCGACGATCCCGACTTCGTCGCCAACGACGGCGACCGGTGTTACCACTGCCGGACGATGCGGCTCGGTCGGATGTACGACCGCGCCCACGAGCTCGGGATCGAGACGGTGTGTGACGGGACGAACGCCGACGACCCCGGCGAGGGGCATCGGCCCGGGCTTCGCGCGGTCGACGAGCTCGACGTCCGCTCGCCGCTGCTGGACGCCGGGATCGGCAAACCCGAAGTCCGGGCGATCGCGGGGGCGTACGGGCTCTCCGTGGCCGACAAACCGTCGATGGCGTGTCTCTCCTCGCGGATCCCCACCGGCTTGGAGGTCACCGAGGAGCGGCTGACCCGCGTGGAGAAGGCGGAGCGACTGCTCCGGGAGTGGGGGTTCGAGGGGTTTCGCGTTCGCGACCACGACGGACTCGCACGGGTGGAGATCGCGCCGGACGAGCTGGAACGCGCTCTCGACCCGGCGTTCGCGGAGGCAGTTCACGAGCACCTGGCCGATCTCGGTTTCGAGTACGTCACGCTCGACATGGCCGGCTACCGGACGGGGAGCGTGAGTCCAGGTGGCGAGGCGACGGCGGACGACGAGGAACCGACCGACGACGACGGGGTCAACCTGGGTCGGCAGTACCCGCGTTGACCTCACGGGTGGGGACACTCGGTGGCGTGGCTGGTGACGCCGTCCCCGCTCCCGCCCCGTCAGGGTCGGCGTCGCCCGTTATCAGCGGGGAGAACCCGGAGCGAACGCTTATTACCCGCGTTAGGGAATCGAACGATATGAGCGAGGCCAAGACGCTCGCGGTGATCGCCGGCGGGGTCGGCGGGGCCGTGGGGGCGTTCGTCGGCGTCTCGATAGGCGGGGATCCGCTGACGGTGACACTGACCACGATGGTGGTCGCGCTGCTCGTCGGCAGCGGGGTCATCGCGAGCGCGGTCGTCGCGGGCGACGTGGAGTTCCTCGCGGAGCCGGACGGCGAGTAACCGGTACGGGGATCGGCCGGACCGAAACCCTCTCACCCCTCCGTGACTCGTCTGCGAGCGTGAGCGACACCGACGGGAGAGAGAACGGATCCGACACCGACTCCCGAGGGAGTGGACCCGATACCGAGGAGTCGAGCGCGGGCGATGAGGTGACCGTCCCCGTGACGATATACACCCGAGAGAACTGTTCGTTGTGCGTCGTCGCCCACGAGACGGTCGAGCGCGTCGCCGCCGACCTCGACGTGGAGGTCGATATCGAGCTGGTCGACGTCGACACCGACCCCGAGCTCGCCGCGGAGTACGGCGAGCGCGTCCCGTACGTCCTGATCGACGGTCACCCGGCGTTCAAATACGAGGTCGAGGAGCGAGAGCTCCGACTGAAGCTGTTGGCGGCGGGATAAGTCGCCGAGGGGGTGAGCCGGTCGGTAGCGTGAGCCGGTCGGTAGCGTGAGCACTTGCTACCGTGAGCTCGGCCGGAGAAAGCGTCCCGCGGACCGGTCCCCGCTCTCGGGTCTCGGTCCGAAGTCCACGCGTCGCGGACGGAGCCGAGGATACAAATCCGGGCGTCGCCTTGCGGACGTATGGTTACGTTCCTCGCCGGCGGCACGGGGACGCCGAAGCTCCTCGACGGCGCGACCCGAGTCTGGGACTCGGAACAGGTCTCGGTCGTCGCCAACACGGGCGACGACGTGGAGCTCGGCGGCCACCTCGTCTGTCCGGACGTGGACACGGTGCTGTTCGCCGGCGGTGGCGTCCTCGACCGCGAGACGTGGTGGGGGATCGCCGACGACACGACCGCGACGCACGCGGAGCTGGTGCGGCTCGCGGACGCGGCCGGGCTGGAGACGGGTCCCCGGTATCTCGACGACGCGGCACAGACCACGGGCCGCGAGATAGCCCGATGGCGGCGGTTCTCGGGCGTCGCGGAGTTCATGGAGATCGGTGACCGTGACCGCGCCGTCCACGTCACGCGGACGAGCCTGCTCGACGAGGGCCACACGCTCACCGAGGTCACGGGGACCCTCGCGGACGCGTTCGACCTCGACGTCGACCTCCTGCCGATGTCCGACGACCCCGTCGCGACGCTGATCCACACCGAGGCGGGCGAGACGATCCACTTCCAAGAGTATTGGGTCGACCGCCGCGGCGAGCCCGGGGTCGCCGACGTCGAGTTCCGCGGCGCGGCCGACGCGGAGCCGACCGCCGCGGTCGAGCGCGCGCTCACGCAGCCGGTCGTGATCGGTCCCTCGAACCCGGTGACCAGCATCGGGCCGATGCTCGCAGTCCCGGGGTTCGAGGCTGCCCTTTCATCGACGCCGGTCGTCGCCGTGTCGCCGTTCGTCGGCGATCAGGTGTTCTCCGGACCGGCCGCGGATCTGATGGCGGGCGTCGGCTCCGACCCCTCGACCGCCGGCGTCGCCGACGCGTACCCGTTCGCGGACGCGTTCGTCCTCGACCACGACGACCCGACCGAGCTCACGTGTCACGTCGAGCGGACCGACACCCGGATCGACGACGCTGACGACGCCGAGCGGGTCGCTGGCGCGTGCCGTCGCGCGCTGGAGGCGGTCGCGTGACCCCCGGCGACCCGTTCCTCGTGGCGGCCAGCCTCAGCGGCGAGGCCGACGCGGAGTGGGCGCGGACGGCCGCCCCGTACGTCGACTGCGCCGTGATGGGTGGGATCGCGCTCGACCCGGCGAGCCGGGCGGCCGCACGTGACCTCGTCGACCGCGGCCGGTCGGAGTTCCTCCCCGCGGACCCCTATTCGTGGATCGACCGCCAGTGTCGCGCGGTCGCCAGCGATCCCGTCCACCCCGGTGTCAACGTCCGAAGCGCGACCGTGGAGCCGATACGGGAAGCGGCCGCGGTCTGTGCCGCCCACGACGCGGTGTGTGAGATCAACGCCCACTGCCGCCAGCCCGAGCTGTGCGCGGTCGGGTGCGGCGAGGCGCTGCTGACCGACCCCGACCGGCTGGCCGAGTACGTCTCGGCCGCGGTGGAGTCGGGCGCGACGACGAGCGTGAAGCTCCGCGCCGAGGTGCCCGGCGTCGACCTCGTCAAGGTCGCGACCGAGGTTTCGAACGCGGGTGCGGCGTGGATCCACGTCGACGCGATGGACAGCGAAGCCGTCGTCGCCGACCTCTCGGCGGCCGTCGGCAGGGAGGACGCTCCGACGGTCGTCGCCAACAACGGGGTGCGGGGACGGGAGACGGTCGGCGCGTACGCGGCCCACGGCGCGGACGCGGTGAGCGTCGGGCGGCCGAGCGACGACCCGCGAGCCCTCTCCCGGATCGCCGAGGCAATGGCGGTCTGGCGTGAGGGGCTGCTGAACGGAGCGGAGAGTGGAACGGCGGATGTACAGGACGACGCGACGGTCGACGGGGACTGGGGCGAGACGACCACCGACGCCGGCCCGATATCCCGGCGACCGCCGGGGGCGTCACGATGACCGCGCCGCCGCGGCGTTCGGCCGTCGACGACGCCGTCCTCGCGCTGTTACTGGAGGTCGCGGGGACGCCGAAACCCGGGAACGTCGACCGGCGTCGAGACCTCGAGGACCTCCGGTTCGAGTCGTTCCTCGCCGGCGGAGTCGGCGCTCGCGCCGGGCTCGAACGGGCCGCTCGCGATGGGGCCGTCGGCCACGCCTTCGAGCGCGCGGTCGCCGGAATGGCCGACCGTGCCGGCACCAACACCCAGTTCGGCTGTCTGCTCCTGCTCACGCCGCTGCTCCGGGCGACCCGAGAGGGCGACGTGTCCCCCGAGGGCGTCGATCGCGTCGCCCGCCGGACGACCGTCGACGATGCGGTCCGGTTTTACGCGGCGTTCGAACACGTCGACGTCGCGGTCGGCGACCCGCCGCCGGACGCGACCGAGCTCGACGTCCGTCGCGGGAGCGATGCCGAACCGACCCTCCGTGACCGGGGGATCACGCTTCGCGACGTGATGGAGACCTCCGCCGGCGGATCGTCACCCGCGCGGGACGATCCGTCGTCGAAGCCCGGAGCGCGGGATCGGGTGCCCGACCGCAACGCCCAGGAGTGGGTCGAGGGGTTCCCGCGAACGTTCCGCGCCGCGGAGTGGATCGTCACCGACGAGGGGCCGATCGTCGACCGGGCGGCGCGCGCGTTCCTCGGGCTGCTCGCGACCGAGCCCGACACGCTCGTCGCGACCGCACACGGCCCCGAAGCCGCCCGCGAAGCGAGTCGACGGGCCGCCGAGCTGGTCGCGGACGCCGACCCGGACGCCGGACGGCCCCCGTCGACCGAGGCGGTCCACGCGGTCGACCTCGCCGACGTGGAGTCGTTGGCGGCGGCGTTCGTCGACGAGGGGATCAACCCGGGCACCACCGCTGACATCACCTGTGCGGCGCTGTACGTGGCGATCAGGCGTGGCGTGTCGGTCCGGAATTCGGGGGCAGAGGGGACGGGGGTCGATCCGTGAGCGACCCCGGGTGGCCCGTCGCCCTGCGAGGCGTCACGGAGTCGGTGGTGGCGACGCTCGGCCCGAACGACCGGTGGAACGTCGCCGCGCTCGGCCTCCACGCGCCGGAACACGGCGAGGGTGACGCCTCGCACCCGTCATCCGACGCCTCGTCCCAGTCGGGTACGGTCACCGCCCGCACGTTCGGCCGGACCCGGACGTGGCGGAACTTCACCGAGCGCGGAGGCGGCGTGGTGCAGTTCACGTCCGACCCGCGAGAGTTCGTCGACGCCGCGCTCACGGTCCGGGAGGAGCCGGATCCCGTCCTTCCTAACGCGGACGCGTGGGTCGAGGTCCGCGCCGAACGGGTCGCGAGTGAGGATCGGGGAGAGGTCACCGTCCGGACATGGGCGTTGACTCCGGTCGAGTCCGAGATCCGGTCGAAGCGGGTCTCGACCGTCAACCGGGGGTTCGGCGCGGTGATCGACGCCACGGTGGCCGCCTCACGGCTCGACGTTCCCGCCTACGACACGGCCGAGCTGCTCGACCGCCTCCGGTACTTCGCCGACGTGGTCGACCGCTGTGGCGGCCCGGCGGAGCGCGAGGCGTTCGCGCGGATCGACCGGGCGACAGGGTGGCGATCGATGGACTCGGATCGGACGGACGACGAGACGGGCAGCGCTCCGGGGGACGGCCGGGGAACGTAGCGTCAACGGGTCGACGGCCTCGGGTGTCGTCGGCAGGAACGGGGCCCGGAGGCCGCGCTCGCACTCGCAGGCGGGCGCTCAGACGGGAACGAACCCTTTTAGTCCGCGCCGCCGGTATCGCTCCGTATGGCTATCAAACCCAAGTACATCAAGCAGCTCGCGAACGTGCTGCTCGAGCGGTATCCGGAGTCGTTCAACACCGACTTCGAGACGAACAAGGAGAGCGTCTCCGCGCTGACGACCGTCGAATCGAAGGGTGTCCGCAACCGCATCGCCGGCTACATCACCCAAAAGAAGTCACAGGCGGCGGCCGCGGCCTGATCGGTTCTTCGCTCGCGTTCCACGCGTTCGTTCCCGAGCAGCCGCCGTAGCGGTCGAGGCGAGCCCGAGCCGACTCTCCTATCCAACCGTTTATCCCCGATAGCGCGGCCACCCAGTCGGGATGGACGCGTTGGTCCGCCCGGTGCTCGATCCGACGTTCGCCGTCGCCGCCCTCGCGTTCCTGTTCGGCGGCGCGGCGCTCGGGGCGGTGAGCGGGCTCGTTCCTGGGCTCCATGCCAACAACTTCGCGCTGGTGCTCGCGGGCGTCGCGCCGTCGATCCCCGCCGACCCGCTGCTCGTCGGCGTCGCCATGCTCGGCGCGGGCGTCGTCCACTCGTTTCTCGATATCGTCCCGGCGCTCGCGCTCGGCGTACCGGACGCCGCGACCGCGGTCGCCGCCCTCCCCGGCCACCGGCTCGTCGTCGCGGGACGGGGGCGGGAGGCGCTGCGCCTGTCGGCGGTCGGCTCCGGGCTCGCCGTCGCGCTAGCGGTGCCGCTCGCGGTTCCGATCACGTGGCTCATGGTTCGCGGCTACCCGACCGTCAGGACGCACCTTCCGCTTCTGCTTGGCGGTGTGGTCGTGTTCCTCGTCGTCACCGAGTCGTCGCGACGGTCGGCGGTCGGCGGGTTCTGTGCGTTCCTCGCGAGCGCCGCCCTCGGGGCCGCCACGCTCGACGTGACTCCCGCCGCGCCGCTCTCTGCGGGCGGCATGCTCGCACCGCTTTTCACCGGGCTGTTCGGCGCGCCCGTCCTGATCGACGCGCTCGGTGGCAAGGGCGTTCCACCGCAGTCGGACGCGCGGATCACGATGGGGAAACGCGACCTCGGCGTCAGCGCGACCGCGGGGTCGTTCGCGGGCGCGATCGTCGGCTACGTGCCCGGCGTCTCCGCGGCGATCGCGGCCGTCGCGGCGCTTCCCGCCGTCCCCCGACGGGAAGCCGACAGGGGGTTCATCGTCGCGACGAGCGGCGCGAACACGGCCAACACGGTGTTCGCGCTGTTCGCACTCGCCGCGTTGGGGACGCCCCGAACCGGCGTCACCGTCGCCATCGAGGAGGCCGGCGTCCCGCTCGCGCTTCCCGTCCTTCTCGTCGCGGTCGCGACCGCCGCGGTGTGTGGGTTCACGCTCGTCCTCCTCGTCGGCGACGCCTACCTGCGCGTCGTCGGGAACGCCGACTACACCACGCTGTCGGTCGCCGTGTTGACGTTGCTCGTCGGCGTCTCGTTCGCGTTCGCGGGAGTGTTCGGCGTCGGCGTCTTCGCCGTCTCGGCGCTTCTCGGACTCGTTCCACCGCGGCTCGGCGCGCGCCGGGTGCATCTGATGGGCGTGTTGATCGGTCCGCTGATGCTTTCGTAAGGACACGCGGGCACGAGCGGGGTGAGACCGACCCACGACACTGCTCACCCCGGGGCGACGGCAAAGAACAACGGTTAAACGTCGCGCGCCGGTGAGAACAGGTATGAGCGAAACCGAAAGCCGGAGCACACAGCAGTGTGTCTCCTGTGGCATCCAGGTGTCCGGGATGAGCGCCGCGCGGTTCGCCTGCCCGGACTGTGGCGCGACGATCCACCGATGCGCGAAGTGCCGAAAGCAGAGCAACCTCTACGAGTGCCACGACTGTGGCTTCCGGGGGCCATAACATGGGCGACGTCGCAGCCAAGATCAAAGTGATGCCGAACAGTCCCGAAGTCGACCTTGACGACCTCCAGGACAAGCTCGAGGAGTCGCTCCCGCAAGGAGCGAAGATCCGCGGCTTCGAGCGCGACGACGTCGCGTTCGGGCTCGTCGCACTGCTCCCGACCGTCATCGTCCCCGACGGCGCGGGCGGCACCGAGGCCGTCGAGGAGGCGTTCGCCGACGTCGAGGACGTCGAGTCCGTCTCCGTCGAGAACGTCGGTCGACTGTAGTCGGTCCCGCTTTTCAGCCCGTTCTCTCGCGCGCCAAGTGGTGACGCCGGCCCGAGATCCGTGCGGTCCGGCCGCACCGACCCTTATTACTGCCGTACGAGAACGGTCGGTATGGATCTGAAACGGAAGCTGCGAGCGGGCGATCGGCCGGTCGGCGGCTGGTGCTCGCTCCCGTCGCCGAGCGTGGCCGAAGCCCTAGCGACCGCCGCGTTCGACTTCGTGGCGATCGACACCGAACACGCGACGGCGACGACGGAAGCCGTCGAGAACGGGATCCGTGCGGTCGAAGCCGTATCCGGGGCGACGGAGCCCCTCGTCAGGGTGGCGGAGGTGGACGCGACCCGTATCGCACGCGCCCTCGACGCGGGGGCGGCGGGGGTGATGGCACCGCAGGTGAACACGGTCGAATCGGCCCGCGAACTGGCTCGGGCGTGTCGCTATCCGTCACAGGAGGCCGACGACGCTCCCGCAGAAGCGGAGGGATCCAAGGGAGACGGCAGCAGCTCCGTGAACACCGGCACCCGCGGTGTCGGTCTCGGGCGCGCCTCCGCCTACGGGAGACGGATCGACGAGACGGTTCGGACCGCGAACGACGAGGTCGCGGTGATAGCCCAGATCGAGACGGAGAGGGGAGTCGAGAACGCCGAGGCGATCGCCGACGTGGCCGGGATCGACGCGCTGTTCGTCGGTCCAGCCGACCTGTCGGCGTCGCTCGGCCGGTTTCGCGCGTTCGACGACCCCGCGTTCGAGACGGCGATAACCCGAAGCGTCGCCGCAGCGGAGATGGCGGGGATCCCCGTCGGAACGCTGGCGACGAGCGAGAAGCGGATCGACGCGTGGCTCGACGCCGGCTTCGACTTCCTGATCGTCGGTACCGACGCCGGATTCCTCGCCGCGGGCGCGGATCGGGCGATCGACCGGTACGAAGAATCGGTGTGAGGTCGCCCTCCGACCCCGGTGTCTCCGTATCTATCGAGCGGTGACGTCCGTTTTTACGTATAAGATGGGTGACCGGTCACTCGAGCGTCGGGGCTCTCTCGCCGGCGGGGACGACGGTCTCCAGCCAGTTCTCCTCTGGCGGGAGCGGACACGCGAACGTCTCACTGTACGCACAGAACGGGTTGTACGCGAGGTTGAGATCGAGCGTGACGGCGTCGCCGTCGGCGAGTGAACCCTCGGGTTCGAGCTCCATGTATCGCCCCTGATGGTACGTCTGCTGGCCGGTCGTCTTGTCGCGGAACGGGACGAATATCGCGCCGTCGTCGCCTTCTTGGCGGTACCCCGCGAGCGTGTACGTCTCGCCGTCGAGCGCGAACCGGAACGTGACGACCCGGAGGTACCGAACCGGGTTGCTCGCGGTGGTCTCCATCTCGACCGGTTCGGGGTCGTCGTGGACGGTCACGGTCGCCTCGACGCGGTACTCCGGGTCGGGGTCGAAGTAGTCGAGCCCGTCGAAGCCGTCGCGGTGTTCAGGCGGGATCGGCGACTGCGGGTGATCGGCGAAGAACTCGTCTTTCTCCCGGCGGTTGGCCCGGAGGCGGTCGGCGTAGGATGGGTCGTCGCTCATACACAGTGTTCGTAGAGCCGGTACATAAGTGAAGATCGGATCTCTGGGCCCTTCACACAAAGTATTTAATCGGTTGATTTATAGAATTGATATGAAAAATAATATCGTTCTTTCGTACATGGTAGTTTCTTCAATAGTGGCTATCGTCCCGTTTTTAAATATCGTATTGCCAGCTGGTATGGATCTATCTATTCCACCGGAATTATTCATAAACCTTCTTATATTTATTGTGATCCCCATATGCGCGTACTATTTGGACGATCGTTGTAGTGTTGGAGAGGATTGGCGGTACTCGATCAGCGTTTATATCGGAGCCCTGTTGACGGTTCTAGCGTTTTATCACTCCGAAGTCGTGTTCGGTGTGACTTTGATCGCGTTCTCAGTTTGGGTATTTGAATCAGCAGTGATCTCGAAGAGCCTGTTTCGACTTTTTGTCGGGGAGATGGGTGCGATCGCGGCAGGAGTGGTGATCGTGGTATCCCTCGTTGGATAAGCCCGAAGTGATCACAGCTCCCGGAGGTCCGCGAGGCAGGCGTCGAGGTCGCGCGTCGAAGTCGCCAGGGAGAACCCGTCGACGCGGGCGAGGTCGCCGGCGTGCTCCCAGAGGTCGTCGGCCTCGATACCGTGGAGCACGACGGCGTTCGGCGTCGGGCTGACGACCCGCATCGCGACCAACGGCGACTCCCCACGGGTCACTCGCGTGAACACCAGCGCACGGTTCGTCGACTGGCCGTACAGCCGGTAGAACTCCTCGCTCGAGAGCCGGGTGATCGCCTGAATGGAGTCGATCACCGTGTGGCCGTTGACGTGGTCGCGGTCGCCGCGGACGATCTCCGTCGCGCCCATCGCGTCGTAGAACGCGTCGAGCGGAACCGCGGTGGCGTACTCCCGGAGGTCGTGAACGATGTCGCTCTCGAACCCCGCCGAGAGCACCCGGGCGTACTGGCGGAGTCGACCGCCCCCGCGCCGTTCGTCGATGTCGAGCAACCCCTCGACGGTTCGTCGGACGACGCCGATACCGGGGCTCTCGCGGCGACCGCTCTCGTAGTCGGAGACGACGGACGACGACACCCCGAGCTGGTCGGCCAGCTCCGTCTGAGAAACGTCGAAGTCGGTCCGCCACTTACGGAGGGTCGCCCCCGGATCGTCGCTGAGGGTTATTTCCCCCGCGATCCGGCGGGAGAGCTCCTCGCGTGCGGTCTCGCTCATCGGTTCGAT
Organism: Halorubrum tibetense; assembly: GCF_055396225.1. Classification (NCBI taxonomy): domain Archaea; kingdom Methanobacteriati; phylum Methanobacteriota; class Halobacteria; order Halobacteriales; family Haloferacaceae; genus Halorubrum; species Halorubrum tibetense. The sequence continues at coordinate 1,667,377 of NZ_AP043742.1, read as the reverse complement.
CGTCGCGAGAGCCGCACAAAAGGGTACTGTTCGGCCGACGGGTCTCCTGTCGCCCCAGGGTCCGGATCCACTTGGTCCGACCCGCCACCGATCGGTCCGACCCGTCCCCGACCGGTCACTCCACGTACAGCGAGTAGACGATCACGGCGAAGCCGACCGCGGTCAGCAGGCTGTCGATCGCGATCCCGACGGCGAGGTCCGCACCGATGATCTGGTGGGAGACGCCACCGACGAGCGCGCCGACGGTGACGACGCCGAACCCGATCCCCAGCGCGCGCAGCGAGGGATCGCCGGTCCGCTCGAACGCGCGGAGCGCGTAGTAGGTGATTGAGCCACCGAGCAGGAGGATGGCGGTCTTTGCGACGATGATGGCGATGTCTATGTGGGCACTCATGTTTCCTCACGGAGTTCGGACCAGAGGTCGGCGAGCCGTTCGTCCCGGGTCCGCTCGGGGCGCTCGAACTCGACAGTGAGCTCGCGGTCGGCCTCGTCGTTGATCGACACGTGAACCTCCTCGAACGCGACCGAGTAGCGCGTCGTGTGCTGGCCGTCTCGTCGGATGTCCGTCGATTCGCTCAGGAGCGAAGCGTCGACGAGCGTCTCCAGTTTCCGGTAGGTCGTCGACAGCGGGATACCGCACTCCTCCGAGAGCTCGCTGGCGGTTTTCGGCTCCGAGAGGGCGAGGACGATCCGCTGGGCGGCGTCGTCGGCAAGCGCATCGAGGACATCGGTAACGGCCGGTGGATCCTCTTCACGCGACGGGTCCCGCACCATGACCGTCCATTCCGGCCGGCAGGGGTTAAACCATCGAACTTCGAGCCGTCGTGGGACACACGCATACTTTTAAGCCCCTCCCTACGGAGAACCCACGTGAATGAGCCCTCCGAGAGACGGCCAGTCGGCCGATCCGACGTTCACCCGCGAGGAAGCGTGGGTCGCACACGCCGCGCTGCTGGCGGCCTGTGAGCGAGCGGCCGACGATCATCGGACCGTCGATCCCCCCGCGCTCGCCGGTCCGACAGAGCGCGACGCCGGCGGCGACACCGCCGAGGTCGACCCGGTAAATCCGTATCGGCAGCCGATCCGCCGCATCGAACGGGGCGACCCGCTCGACGCGACGGAGACCGCGCTGTTACACGACGCGCTCGTTGATTACCTCGGCGACGCGCCGGTTCGCGACCGGGCCGCGGGTCGCGCCCTGCTTCGCCGTACGGCCGCGACGATCGACGCGGGCGAGATCGACCACTGAAACACTGAGAAACCGCCGCGCCGGAGATCGAAATCGCCCTGTCGCCCCCGTTACGACCCCGTTTCCAGCGCCTCCAGCAACAGCTCCGCGACGTCGACGATCTCGACGTCCTCCTCGAACCCACCCGTCTTCCGCCCGTCCTCGAACATCGTCGTACACATCGGGCAAGCGACGACGAACTTCTCGACGGCGTCGCCCGCGGCGGTGTCCTCGACCGCCTCCCGGAGGCGTTCCTCCGAGGGCTTCACGTCCTCGTCGTGTTCGGTCCAGAGACCACCACCCCCGCCGCCACAACAGAAGGATCGCTCGCGGGAGCGCGGCATCTCGTGGAGTTCGGCCCCGGTCGCACGGATCAGCTCGCGGGGTGCCTCGTACTCGTCGTTGTAGCGTCCGAGATGGCAGGGGTCGTGGTAGGTGACCGTGTAGCCGAGCTCGTCGCCGGAGAGCCCCAGCCGACCGTCCTCGACCAGCTGTTCGACCACCTGCGTCCAGTGAAACACGTCGATCCCCCCGTCCGGGTTCCACGGCTCCTCGCGGTCGAACGGCATCATCGGGTCGTCGGCGAACTCGGCGAAGTCGACCTCGGGGTACTCGTGTTTCATCGTGTTGTACGAGTGCGGGTCCGTACAGACGATCGAGTCGAACTCGCACTCCGCGAACGTCTCGACGTGGTGACCCGCCAGCTCGAGATAGAGGAACTCCTCGCCGATCCGGCGGATGTCGTTGCCGTCGGTCTGCTCGTCATCGAACAGGATGCCGAACTCGACGTCGGCGGCCTCGAACAGGCGGGCGAGCGCGCGGGCGACGTTCTTGTTCCGATCGTCGAAGCTCGGGTAGTCGCCGACGTACCAGAGGTACTCGACCTCGGTCTCGCGCGCGTCGTCGATCTCGAAGTCGAGCTCGTCGGCCCAGTCCGCACGGGCGGCCTGCGACGCCCCGAACGTGTTCCCCGACCGCATCACGTCCTGAAACACGTCTTGGAGGTTCGAATCGACCGCTCCCTCGTCGACGAGCTGGCGGTTCATCTTCGTGAACGAGGTGAGGTGTTCGATGTCGACGGGGCAGGCGTCCATACAGGCCATACAGGACATACACGACTCCATCGACTCCGCGGCGACGACGCCGCCCTCGTCGGCGACGATGGGGACGGTTCCGCCGTCCGTCGCCATTCGATCGTCGCGTCCGACCACCGGGTCGTCGCTGACCGACTCGCGATACGCCTTGAGATCGAGGATCACGTCGCGCGGGTCGAGGTTTCGCCCGACGGTGTCGGCAGGGCACGCCGAGGTACACCGGCCGCATTTCGTACAGGCGTCACCGTCCATGAGCTCCTTCCAAGTGAAGTCCTCGATGGACTCGGCGTTCGTGTGATCGAGGTCGGCGGGGACGTTCGGGAGTCTCGCGCCCGCCTTCTCGTCGCGGGCGACGACGTTCGCGAACGAGGAGATCATGTGGAACGGCTTCGCGTATGGGATCCACGCGATGAACGCGAACGCGAGAAGCGAGTGGTGCCACCAGATCACGCCGTAGGCGGCCTCCGCACCGGCCTGCGTCAGTCCGGCCCACTGGAACGCGTTCGCCATCGCCATCCCGACGAACGAGACGGTTTCGCCGGCGCGCTCCGGTTGGCCGACGATCCCGAGCGCTTGAACGAGGAACCCGCCAACGCCGAGGAGGAACAGGGTCCACACGAACGCGTCGTCCTCCAGCGAGGTGTGTTTCCCCCACAGTCGACCCTCGCGGTTCCGGTATCGTTTGTAGATGGCCATCCCGACGCCGACGACGAACAGTAGGCCGAAGGCGTCGACGACGAACTGGTAGGCCAGATAGAAGTCGCCGACCCAGAACGACTCGCCGGCGAGGGGGCGGTAGACGTCGATATCGAAGCCGAGGATGGCGGTCGCGACCACGAGGACGAGGAACCCCCACAGCACGAACGTGTGCATCACGCCGGCGTACAGGTCGCGGTCGTACTGGTTCTCGTTCGAGAGCACCGTCTTCGTCGCGGCAACCGTTCGGGCGGGGAGGTTCGACAGCCGGTCCCGCGGGTCCGAACGTCCCTGAGAGTACGCCGCGAACCGGGCGTACACGCCGTACAGGAACACGAGGATCGCGACCGCGGCGAGCCAGTAGAAGGCGGCTTTCCCGATCGGACCGATGGTCCAGAACGTCTCCCGGGTCGCCGCCTGCAGCGGAGTCATGATCGATCAGGTGGGTAGCTTCGGGTTAAAACTTGCCACAATGAGAAGCGGGTACTCGAGGATTCTCGTCGGCGAGGACCGGCCCGTCCGTCGGAGACGGCACGCCGCTCGAATGGGCGAGCGGAGCGCTTCCACGGGCGAGTGGGGCGCTTCCACGGGTGGGCGAGCCGGCGACGCGATTCACGCCGATCGGAAGCGATTACCGCTCGCGCTCGCGAGGAGGATCACGTGATCCGATGATGGTGAGACGGGATAACTACCGGCTGGACGACGTCGATCAGCGGATCGTCTACGAGCTCATGCGTGACGCGAGGGATCTCTCCGTCCCGTCGCTCGCGGAGGAGCTCGATATCGCTCCCGGCACGGTCCGAAACCGGATCGAGCGGCTGGAGGAGGAGGGGGTGATCGAGGGGACGACGGCGATAATCGATTTCGAGCGCGCCGGTGGCCGGCTCCGCGTGTTGTACATGTGTACGGTCCCCGCGGCCGAGCGCGATCGGCTCGCCGCCGAGGCGCTCGCGCTCCCTGGCGTCATCAACGTGCGCGTCCTGATGGCCGGTCGACGCGACCTCCACGTCGAGGCGGTCGGTGAAGACACGGAGGACCTTCGAGAGATCGCCCGGGAGCTCTCCACGCTCGACATCCGGATCGAGGACGAGGAGCTGGTGGAGGACGAACGCCGTGCTCCCTACGAACCGTTTCGCGACGCTGACGAGTGAACTGGCCGCCCCGAACACATCCAAGAACGGGCTGACGGAGGCGCTGACGGCCTACGCGAACAGGTAGTCGGTTAGGAACCGTTTCACTCGACTCCGGGACTCCCGACCGTCGTGCGTCTGTACCATGAGTGCGGTACAGTCGACCGACTCCACTAGCTCGTTGCCCGGCCGACCGAGCAGCCGACCGGTCATTCCCGTCCGATCGACGCCGGTAACGAGCAGGTCCGCGTCGCCGACGAATCGAGTCAACCCTTCGATCCGGTTGTCGGTCTCGATCACCGTCGAGCGCGTCGGTACCGTACAGATCGAGATCAGGTCCGTGTGGTACGCCTCCATGGTTTCCCGCTGCGTGTCCGGGGCGTCCTCGGGGATCGCTTGGAGGAGGTTGATCGTCGCGTCAGCCTCCTCGGCGATCGCGTCCGCAAGCAGGAGCTTCACCGGGTCGTACGCCCCGCGGTTGGCGACCACGCTGATCTCGTCGAGCCCGTCGAGCCCGCGGTCCTCGACGAGCACCACGTCACATGGCGCGTTGTCGAGGAGCCAGTCAGTCTCTCCACCGAACAGGCGACGGTGGAAGTCGGCACGGTCGCGTTCGACCATCAGGAGGTCGTACCCCTCCAGCGTCGCGACGTCGACCATCGCCCGCTTGTGGTCCTCGCTGTCGACCTCACGGTACTCGATCCGCGTGTCCGCGGCCGCGTCCGTTTCCGTCGGGTCACCGGGTCCGCTCCCGCCGCTGTCGCCGTTGCCGCCGATCGAGTCGCCGGTCACCTCGACCCCGCCGGAGGTGAGCGTTGGGGGATTTACCGATCCGTGAGGGACCCAGTCGGGCCTGTCGTCGGCGTCCGTTCCGAGCCACTCGGGCGGGTCGGTGTCGTGGACCTCGACGTGGTCCTCGGCGAATACCCGATGCGGGATGTCGAGGAACTCGACGACCGAGACCACGGTCGACCGGAGTCGCCCGAGGTCGGTAGCGACCCGGAGCATGTCACGTTTCGCTCTTTCGGACGTCCGTTCCGTCACGCCGACGAGGACGTCGTACTCGGTATCGCTCTCGAACAGTTCGCGGGTCCGCTCGACCGCAGCATCGCCGATGTTCCGACGCACGGTGTCACGGGCGGCGCCCTCGCGGTCTATCCGTTTACGGACGTACCCGTAGTACCAGGCCAGCGAGCCGGCGATGATGATCACGGCGCCGACGATCGGGATCGTTCCCATCTGGCTCAACAGCACGAACCCAGCGACGATTCCGAATATTTGGATCCACGGATACAGCGGCGCGATCCAGTCCGGGTCGTACCCCTCGACTGCGCCTTCTCGGAAGCTAATAAGCGCGACGTTGATCAGCACGAACACGAGGATCTTGAACGCGCTCGCCAGCTTCGCGATCTGTAAGATCGGGAAGACGGCGATCATGACGAGGATCACCGCACCGGTGAGCATCACCGCTCGCGTCGGCGTGTTGAACCGGTCGCTGATCTCGGTCAGCGACGAGGGAGCGAGGTCGTCCCGGGCCATCGCGAACGGGTACCGCGAGGCGGATAACACCCCGGCGTTGGCCGTACTGATGAGCGCCAGCATCGCGGCCAGCGTGACGATGGCTACGCCGGGAGTGCCGAGCAGGAGCCGTCCGGCCTCCGCGACGATCGCGTCCTCTGCCCCGGGGATCCCGATGTTCGCGAGTCCGCCGGCCTCGTTGACCGGGAGGACGCCGACGAGCACCCAGACGATGAGTACGTACAGCCCGCCGGTGAAGAACAGCGATCCGAGCATGCCGAGCGGGATGTTCCGCGAGGGGTTCTCGATCTCCTCGGCGACGCTTGCGATCTTCGTCACGCCCGCGTACGAGACGTACACCGCGCCGGTCGCCTCCAAAAGGGAGAGCGATCCTGCGGCGCGCGGATCGAACGACCCCGACAGCCGCGAGGACTCGACCGCGGGGATCCCGGCGACGACGAAGATCGTCATCGCCGCCAGCATCACGACGACGATCCCGACCTGGAACCGGCCGGTCACATCGGATCCGACGAGGTTCAACGCGATCAACACGAGCGCGATGCCGATCGCGATCGCCTCGATCGACACCGGGAGGTCGCCGCCGAGCACGTACAGCAGGTACGGGACGCCACCGACGAGCGCGAGCGCGCCCTTAAACGACAGCGAGAACCACGTCCCAAGCCCGGCGATCGTCCCGAACAGCGGCCCCATCCCGCGTTCGATGTAGAGGTACGTCCCGCCGTCCTGCGGCATCGCCGTCGCCATCTCGATCTTGGATAGTGCCGCCGGTAACACGAGGACCCCGGCAAGCAGGAAGGCGAGGACCATCGTCGGGCCCGCGATCCGGTACGCCAGCGCGGGGAGGATGAAGATCCCCGATCCGACCATGGCACCGATGCTGATGGCTCCAACGGAGAACAGCCCGAGATCGCGTTTGAGCCCGCTAACCATCGGTCACCCGTCCGTCGATGCCGAGTTTCGGTTGGCTCGGTCGGCTCGGTCGGCTCGGTTCGACGCATCGATTCAGCTCGATGTATTGATCCGGTTCGGCGTGGCGGTGCGTTCGCTGAGTGGGAGTGATAGCTACCATCATCGTTCGATCCGGCGTCCGTCCGTGCTGCCGATCCGCGGCGATCCGCTCGAGACCTGTCCAGTCTCTGTTCGATCATGAATTATCTCTTTATGATAATAAATCTGTTTTTCTGAATTCCCATATGATATCTGTTACGTTAACCGATCCAACCGTGACGAGTGTCCTACTAATGATCTGCACTAGTGATGTTTCGGTCGGAGAAATAGCGATATCGGGCGTGTGCCGGGCACCCGTGTCCGGGAAAGATTTATGCCGATAACTGAATATTCCTAATGTATATGAGATATCTTGAGGCATACCGTACCGAGGCGATCACGCTGTTGATCGTCGTTGCGCTGGTCGTCGGTACGCTGGAAGGGTTCCACATCGGTGGGGTCGATCCGGTCGCGGTCGTCGGCGTCGGCGTCGGCCTCGCGGTCGTCTCGATGGGTATACTCCGCGCCATCGCCGTCGCCGAAGGGTTGTTCCTCGCGGAGGCTATTTCGGCGTCCGTACTCATCCCGCCGGTTATCGAACCCACGCTCCGATTCGAACTAATCGGCGTGTGGCTCGCCGTCTCGTTCGTGCTCGGTGTCGTGTTGAGTCGAGTCGCTAAGCGAACGGAACCGGCGTCCCCACGGGTCGACCCCTGACCCCTCCCTCGGGATCGTCACCAGCACGCGTGTCCGGTTCGACACCCCCTGCATGCTGCACTCACTGAACTGTACTGGCATGGAGCACGCCATGGTGTACACTTAGATACTACTGGAGCATGTGGAGATCATGCGCCGCTCTCGTCGCACCCTACTTCGCCGTGCGGTTCGCCATCCGGATGTGGTCGCGGCATCGCTGCGATATCACGTCCGCCGACTCGTCACTCGACCGATCCGGACCGCGATATGGCTCGCGTTCGTGTACGTCGTGGTCATCACCCTGTTCGTCGTCGGGAACGACGTCGAAGCCGCCATGCTCGCGGTCGATTCCGGCCTCTCGACTGCTATCGCCCTCTCGCTGCTTCCCCCGTGGTACGTTCTCCTGCTTGTGGGCGTCGTCGTGCTCGTCTCGGTTCCGATCACGTCGGTGACGATGGGCCTCCGTCGTGACCTCCGGTCAAGCCGGAGCCGTCGTCGTCGGTTGGATGAATAGTCGTTCGTCAGACGACGGTGACGAGCGCAGCGGCGAATAGTCCCGCGCCGACTCCCAACGCCCCGTAGTCACCCCGACTGAACGACAGTCGGGGGAGCGTCGGGTTCCACGCGAAACACCGAGCGGAGAGCGCGGTCCCGAGTCGATCGGCACGGCCGAACACACGGTTGATCCCGCCGACGGCGACGATCCGGAACCGGTCGCGAAGCGGTAGTGACCCCCCAGATCGTGCGTGAACCGCCTCTCGCGTCGCGAGCAGGTCGCGTTTCAACAGGGGGAGGAGCCGGAACACGAGCGCGACGCCGACGCCGAGGAACTGCCCCGGTTTCCCCGGCACAGTCCGTTGGATCGCCGCCCGCGACTCCCGGACGGGTGTCGATCGGACGTACGCCGCGGCGACGACGAGCACGAGGAGGACGCGATACCCCGCGAGCCCGGTGTCGATCGCCCGTTCGACCCGAAACCACGGCGTGCCGAGCGTCGCGCCGGCGACGAGCGGGGCGAGGAGCAGGAAGGGGAACGCGAACCGATACGCCCACAGGTCGGACGGACCGCCACCAGCGAGCCACAGACAGCCGACGGCGACGACGGTGAGGGCGGCGAGCCCTCGAGACGTCGTATGCGCGTAAGCGACCGCCGCGAACGCGACCTGGACGAGCAGCTTCGACCGGGGGTCGAGCCGATGGGCGACCGAGTCGCCGGGGGCGTACGAGAGGGTCATCGAGGGGAGCAGTGACGCGTCATCGGTGAGGCGAGCTGTCTCATCGGGACTCCCCGCTCGGGACGCGAACGCCGATCCCCGGGAGCTCCGTAGCCGCCTCGTCCGGCGGGGCATCGACGACGACACGGCCGTCAACGAGCCCGACAACCCGGTCCGCGAGCCCGAACACGTCGCGGAGGTCGTGGGTGACGACGACCACCGACGTCCCGTCGCGGTCGAGCGCACGGAGCCGGTCGAGAACCGCGCAGCGGGCCGGTTCGTCCAGCCCGGTGAACGGCTCGTCCAGGACGAGGTGGTCCGGCTCCATGGCAAGCGCGCCGGCGATCGCGACGCGTTCGCGTTCGCCGCCGGAGAGCGACGCGACCCGGTCGCCCTCGCGACCGGCCAGGTTGACCGCGTCGAGCGCCTCACGGACGCGTCGGTCGATTTCGTCGTGTGAGCACCCGAGGTTCTCGGGGCCGAACGCCACGTCCCCGCCCACGGTGGCGGCGACGATCTGATCCCGCGGGTCCTGAAACACCATGCCGACGGCCGACCGCGCCGCGACGAGATCCGACTCGACGGGAGTCCCGTTGACGCGAACCGTTCCCGAGTCGGGCGTGACGAGTCCGTTGAACGTTCGGACGAGCGTCGTCTTCCCGGAGCCGTTCGCGCCCGCGATGACGAGGAACTCGCCGTCCGGGATCGTGAGCGAGACGTCGTCGACCGCTACGGTCGACTCACTCTCCGTGTCAGTGGCGTACCGGTGAACGACCTCGTGGGCGTCGATCACGCGTTTCAGGCGGCGGTGATGGCGTCGGAGCGGACGACGCCGATCGCGGCGGCGATCTTCGCGGCCTCGAACGGCAGGAACGCGGCCGCGCCGGTGATGAACGCCTCAACGAGCGTGAGATCGAGAACGACCGCCATCCCGAGGACGCCGAAGGCGTAGATCACGGCGGTGCCGGCGAGCATCGCGCCGACGAGCCGACCGACGCCGACATCGGCGAGCGCGCCGGGGCCACGAAGCGAGCCACCGCCGTGGACGAGATATCCGACGACCGCCGCAGCGACCGGGTACGACCAGAGGTAGCCGAGCGTCGGTTCGGCCAGGAGAACCCCCAGTCCGCCGGTGCCCGCCGAGAACACGGGCGCGCCGAGCGCGCCGGCGGCGAGATAGAGGACGAGTGCCCCGCTTCCCCACAGCGGCCCGAGGAAGATCCCGGCGAGGAACACGCCGAGCACCTGGAGCGTGATCGGGGACGGCGAGAAGGGGTGTGGAAACGAGACGTACGCGAACGCGCCGACGAGCGCGGCGAACAGCGCCGCACGGGCGAGGTTAGTCGCCGCCTCGTCGCCGACGAGATCGACTGACTCCGTTCGTGTCGACATGGTTTGAGGATCTCGTAAACCGACTTGAGAGTATTGGTTTACGATCCTGGGGGCTACCGACGACACGTTTTTTCGGCCAGGCGACGTCCCTTCTCGACGTATGGACGAGAAAACCGAGGCGCTTCGGGACCTCTTCGTCGACGCGACGGGCGCGGAGACGGTGACCGAACGGCAGGCGGAGTCGCCCGGGAGCCTCACCGACCGCGACGAGGACGCGGTCGCGGCGCGCGTCGACGAGCTCGTCTCGACGATGCGCGAACGGTACGCGTTCGACGCCGGGCTCGACAATGCAGGCTACCGGCGGGTCGCGGTCGGCTTCTTCGACGACGAGGACGACGCGACGATCGCGGCGGCGCTCGCGGACGGATCGACGAGCATCGACGCCGACGTCGTCCGTGAGGCACGGTTCGACCTCCACCTCGTCGACGAGGACGACCGTGACACGCCTGCTCCCGTCGAGTACGCGGCGGTCAAGCGTGCGGTCGCCGCCGACAGACCGCTCACGGAGCTGGCGGCGACGCTCAGTGTGGACGCCGAAACCGTCGAGGCGTACGTGCCCGTCGCTCAGGCGGACCTCGCGTCGACGCGCGTGAACGACCGGTTCCGCGACGAGCTCCGTGCGCTGCTCACCGACGCCGACCTGGAAGGGTCACACGCCGCCGCCGCCCGGGAAGACGGGCTTCGGGAAGCGACGGAAGACATCGAGACCGACGTCTCGTTGTGATCCGGTTTCGGGGGATATCCCCGTCCGACCGGTCGAACCGATCTACTCCTCGTCGACGTCCAGCTCGAACTGCTCGTTCTCCGTGACTGCGTTGAGCACGACGCTCGTGTTCGACTCCCGGATATCGGCGTCGGTGAGGATCGATTTGATCTGGTCGTTCATGCCGTCGGTGTCGGTGAACTTGCCGATCGCGATCACGTCGTAATCGCCAGTCACCTCGTAGACGCTGACCATCTGTTTCTCTTGTCGGAGTTTCTCCGTGACGGCCGGCAGCGCGCTTCCCTCCACTTTCAGTTGTAACACGGCAGTCACGTCGAAGCCGAGCTTCTCGTAGTCGACGATCGGGGTGTATCCGCGGATCACGCCCTCGTCTTCGAGGTCGCGCAGGTGGTTCGAGACGGTCGTCACCGAGACGTCGAGCTCGTCCCCGAGACTTCGGAGGCTGGCTCGACCGTTACCGAGAAGCGAGTTCACGAGCTTGGCGTCGAGGTTTTCGTACGTCATTACACTCGAAAAGCCCCTGGAGGGTTTAGAATTTTACGAACGTCCAGTACTTGCCGGAGACTGGCGGTTCATGCGCCAAGCGACAAGGCCTTTATACTGGCAGTTGAGGATGTAATCGTCCAAAACATGACGGACGAACACGCGAAACCGGACGGCGGCCTCTCGGCCGAAGAACAGGCGGTACTCGACGAGATCGACGAGAAGAACGTCGACTTCCTGCGGCTCCAGTTCACCGACATCCTCGGCGTCGTAAAGAACGTCTCCGTGCCGGCCCATCAGGCCGAAAAGGCGTTCACGGAGGGGATCTACTTCGACGGCTCCTCGATCGAGGGGTTCGTCCGCATCCAGGAGTCCGACATGCGGCTCGTTCCCGACGCCGACACCTTCGCCGTGCTCCCGTGGCGCAGCGGCGAGGACGGGTCGGCGGCTGCCCGTGTCGTCTGTGACATCGTCGACACCGACGGCGAACCGTTCGCCGGCGGCCCGCGGCAGGTTCTCAAGAGCGTCCTCGAAAAAGCCGACGACATGGGGTACACCGTGTCCGTCGGCCCCGAGCCCGAGTTCTTCCTGTTCAAAACTGACGAGGAGGGGAACGCAACGACCACGCCGCACGACAAGGGCGGCTACTTCGACATGGCTCCCAAGGACCTCGCCTCCGATGTCCGCAAAGAGATCATCTTCACGTTAGAGGAGATGGGCTTCGAGATCGAGGCCTCCCACCACGAGGTCGCCGAAGGGCAACACGAGATCAACTTCAAGTACGACGACGCGCTCACGACCGCGGACAACATCGCGACGTTCCGGACGGTCGTCCGCGCGGTCGCGGCCCAACACGACCTCCACGCGACGTTCATGCCCAAGCCGATCGCGGAGATCAACGGCTCGGGGATGCACAGCCACATCTCGCTGTTCGACGAAGACGGAAACAACGCCTTCGCCGACGACGACGACGAGTTCAATCTGAGCGAGACGGCCTACCAGTTCATGGGCGGCATCCTGAACCACGCGCCCGCGTTCACGGCCGTCACGAACCCCACCGTGAACTCCTACAAGCGCCTGGTGCCAGGCTACGAGGCACCGATCTACGTCGCGTGGTCCGACACGAACCGCTCGGCGCTCGTCCGCGTCCCCGACGCGGCCGGCGTCTCCGCGCGCTTCGAGGTCCGCAGTCCCGACCCGTCGTGTAACCCGTACCTCGCCATGGCGTCGCTCATCGCCGCCGGCCTCCACGGCATCGAGACGGACGCCGACCCGGGCGACCCGGTCCGCGAGGACATCTACGAGTTCGACGACGAAAAACGCGAGGAGTACGGTATCGAGACGCTTCCGCCGAACCTCGGTTCCGCCGTCGACGCGTTGGAGGCCGACGAGGTCGTCTCCGAAGCGCTCGGCCCGCACACCTCCGAGAAGTTCGTCGAGGCCAAGTCCCAGGAGTTCAGCGAGTACCTCACCCAAGTGTCCGAGTGGGAGGAAGACCGCTACCTGGAGACGTTCTAAGGGGGTAGCGCGGTCCGACCCGGCGGTTCAGTCTCTCTCACCTCGTCTCGTTTCGGTTTCACGTATCGGATCTTCTTTGTCTCCTGCGTTGGCCTCTGACGGGCACGTGAACTCGACGAACGATCGGTAGCGGGAGTGGATATCGCGGTATGGATGATCGGTTGTGTATACGTAGAGGAGTGGTGTTGCTGGCGGCTGATCATCGCTCGTTATTGGTAGGTGTTTATAAATGGCTACTGGCGCGGTAAACACGTCCAAATCCCCACCCCAGCCGCTCGCTTATAAGTCGTTGCTGGCGCGGAAACGCGTCCTGGGCCCCACCGTGCGTTTATAAGTGGTTGCCTATGGATCGACGGTGAACACGTCCAAAGCCCAAGCCTTTGAGTCCCACCCCGCACAGTACCGCACCTCACGCCTCCCCAGCCTCGTCGTCGTCGGCCTCGCTCCGCTCGGCCGCCGCCGACTCCCTCGTGCGGACGGTTCGCGCCCTCCGGGCGCTCACCGGCACACGCCACCGCACGAGTTGGATATAAATAACCGTCGCCGTCGCTCTCGACCACTTATATACTATCTCGCCACAGCCGGTGTGCGATACCCACTCCCGACATCGCTCACATCGAGACGGGAGCGTGACGTTCGTGCGGAAACGGTCCCTCAGCTCCGAGCGTCGGACCGGCGTTCGATCCGTTCCGGCAACGCGGGGAGCGCGACGACGGCCGCGACGGCGACGGTCGTCGCGGCCAGCGCCACCGGAAGCGTCCCCGCCAGCGTGTACGCGCCCACCCAGAGCCCGCCGGTGACGGCGAGCGCGGGGGCCGCGATCCGGACCGGAACCGTCGGTTCGTCGCCGTCGACGAGCCGCCAGCCGAGCACGCCGCCGACGCCGGTGGCGACCCCGATCCCCGCCTCGACGACTTCGCCGGTGTGTCCGCCCGCGACGGTGACGGCCAACGCGCCGGTTGAGACGACCGCCGCGAGCGCGAACACCGGCGTCGGGTCGAGTCGGTGGAGATCGGTGTGCCCGGGACGGCGACGGAGTCGAGGATGGCCGGCGAGCCACAGCCCGACGGCGAGGACCGTCGCGCCGACGAACACCCCGGCGACGACATCGACGAGGTAGTGGACCTCGATGACGACCCGGGAGACGACGACGGCGAGCGCGATGCCGACCGCCGCGGAGTACCGGCGTCTGGGGCTGCCGAGGTCGGTCGCGACGAGGGCGAGCACGCCGTACGCGACCACCGCTCCCGTCGCGTGCCCGCTCGGAAAGCCGAACCCGTCGGAGACGAGCTGTCCCTCGTACCAGACGCCGAGGATGCCGGGGAGCCAGCCGGGGGCGTCGACGGGGCCGGCCGCGGCCGGCGGTCGGGCGGCCGCAGTCGCCGCCTTTCCGAGCGCGACCGCGGCGTACCCGGCGGCGACGACGGCGATCGCTGTCGCACCGGCTCGTCGGGGATGCGAGGCGACCCGGTCGTCGCCGAACCAGTAGAGAGCCGCTAGCAGGCCGAAGAGGAACCACGGGTCCGCGAGGTGGGTGAGGGCGGCGAAGGCGACGACGACCGCCTCGGGGAGCGCCTCGACGACGGCGAACTCGCCCACGCTGCGCGAGTCAGGTACGACGGCCGTGGGGTTGAGAGGTGACATGCGAGGTGCGGCCCCGGCCGATCAGTCGTCGCCGCGACGGCGGGCGTACTCCAACGCCTTGCCGGGCGTCTCTACGAGGTTGAGCCCGATGCCGACCATGATGAAGAGGGTGTACAGCCCCAGCGTCGAGAGCCCCAAGACGATCATGGCGGCGATGGCGTATATCCCGTTCAGCCACGCGAACGCGCCGAGCGTCAGTATCGTGCCGTACAGCAGGACGAGATACGGGCCCCATCCGCGGGCGTGTCCGCGTCGCATCCGCGACCGGACGTACCGTTTCAGCTCCGACTCCAGCGCCGGCTTCTCGACGGTCCGTCGCTGTACGTCCGCTTCGAACTCGTCGACCTGCGCGCGAAGCTTCTCGACCTCGTCCTCGAGGGCGGCGACGTCCGGGGCACCGCGCGGCCGCTCCCCGTCGTCGCCCTCGTCACGCTCCGACTGCCCGTTCATATCGGTGGGTCGACCGCGAGCGTGTTGTACCTGCCGGTCCGCGAGACTGGCGACGTCGTCGGAGGGGAGCGGAAGGGGCGAGCCGTCGGCCAACACCACGTTGAGCACCGCACCGAGTATCACGACGATCGCGGCGATGTAGAGCCACGTGACGAGCAGCAGGACGCCGCCGATGACGCCGTACACTTGGTACTGGCCGGCGCTCGCGGCGTACGCCTGAAACCCCGCTTGGAGGACGGTCCAGCCGACGGCGGCGAGGACGGCACCCGGGAGCGCCTCCCGAACCGTCACCGGCGGGTACGGTAGGAGGTAGTACATCGGGAGGAAGACGACGGTGAGCAGCACGGGAAGTCCCAGGACGCTCGCGACCTCCAAGAAGGGGACATCGATCGCGGTGACGGCCGCGCCGACGACGAGCATGACCGTGATCCCGACACCGATAGCCAGGACGACGGACCCCGCGTCGGTCAGCTGTTCGAGGAAGCTCACGTCGTCGTCGACGCCGTACACCTCGATGAACGCGGTGTCGAGCCCGCGGAACACCTTCAGCGTCGACCAGAGCAACACCCCGAGTCCGAGGATACTGGCCCCAGCGCGGCCCTGCGCGGACGCGACGGCGGCGCCGATGGCCTCCTCACCGGCGGGCGTGAGGAACTCGCCGGTGAGCGCGAGCAGCCGGGCCGCGACCGCGTCGCCGAAGACGGTGCTCGCGACGACCAACAGCAACAACAGCGCGGGAATGAGGGAGACGAACGCGTAGTACGCGACGCCGGCGGCGAGGAACGTCACCCGCTGGTCCTGGACCGCGTCGACGACGCGTCTGGCCGTGTCGAATCGAGGGGTCGCGTGTCGGGTCACGACCGTCGGTTCGGCCGACGGCTACTAAACCGGTCTGGTGGGACGGGGGTGACGAGGCTCGACATCGCTCCGTCGAGGAGCGCACACCCGGTGTCGGGCCGACGGGGACGCCTCACGCCTCGTCGACGACGACCGACCGCATCTCCGGGATCGACGCGTCCGTCTTGACCGCGGTCCCGCGGTAGTGGGCGCGACTCGCGGCGTAGCCGACCGCACGGAGCCGCTCGACGAACTCGTCCATCCCGATCGCCGGCTCTCCCCACTGTTTGTACAGCCGATGCTGGTCGTAGTGGGTCGGCGTATCGAGCTCGGTCGCGACGGTCCCGAGCAGTTTCCGCGCGCGTTTCGCCTCGCCCATATCGTCGGTGACGCGAGCACGGACCTTCCGGGCGAACGCCGCGTCCGCGACCGGTCCGAGCCAGATCGGCCCGGCGGTGAGAACGCGATCGCTCCCGCAGATCGGACACGTGTCGGCGGGGTCGGCGATCAGCCCGGCGGTCGGCTCGCGCCAGAGGCAGTCCTCACAGTTGTCGACGTACCCCAGCTGGTCGATGCAGCCGTCGGCCGCCTGCGCGCCGGACTCCAGCTCGAGGTAGGTTCGCGCGTAATGCCGCGAGACGTGCGAGAGGATCGGCCGGGCGGCCTTGTCGTACCGGGCCGCGGTACGGACCAGCGCGGAGATAAGCGTCCGGAGGCCCATCTCCGGGTGGTAGTCAGTGTTCCGCGGCACCGCGCCGTACTTCCGGATCCCGCTCGCGAGATGGGCCCCACACAGCGGCGCGGTGTCGGTCGCGGTGACACAGACGAGGTTCCGCGTGTTCGCGAAGGCGGCGTCCGCGAAGGGGATCGGCGTGCCGTACGGATCCAGATCGACCACGTCGAAGAACTCCTCGTGCAGCAGGGCGTTGACGTCGCGGTGGGCCGTCTCTCCCTCGAGACCGTTGGCGGCGAGGTTTTCGGCGGCCAGCTCGATCGCGTCGGCGTCGACATCGGCACAGGTGGCGTCGTATCCCTCGGCAGCCGCCCGAACCCCGCGGATCCCTGAAGCCGCCATCGCGTCGAGGTACGTCGCCGCTCGCGGTTCGCGCTCGCGATAGGCACGCAGTGTCGCGACCGTGATGTCCCGGTTCAGCTCCTGTGTCGGGTTGAAGAAGACGCCGCCGCCGGTCCCCTCGCTCGCGCCGTCGCGAGCCTCGGGGACCCGTACCGTGACGCCACCCTCCTCGATCTCCATGCCACGGCTTCGGCGATCCGGAACAAAAGCCCCCCGCTCCCACCGCCCGGGATCGGGCGTGAACGTTATCGGGGACGGTGAGCCAGAGAGAAGTATGGTCTCCGACGACGAGCGGGCGGTCGAGGACGACCGCTTGGCGCTCGACGACGGCGGTGACGTGACCGACCGCTCGGTCCTCCGACGACAGGGGGCGTTCGTCGCACTCACCTTCTGCGGGATGGTCGTCGGGCTCCTCGGGAGCTGGTTCGGCGCGTCCCAAACGGTCGTCTGGGGCAGCTACGCAGTGGCGTACGCATTCGGCGGCTGGTACGGGCTCAAAGAGAGCGTTCGGGCCCTCCGCGAGCCGGCGATCGAGATCGACCTGTTGATGATCCTCGCGGCGACCGGCGCGCTGTACATCGGCGCACCGTTCGAGGGAGCGATGCTGTTGTTCCTCTTCTCGCTGTCCGGCGTGTTAGAGGAGTACGCGATCGGGCGGTCCCGGAGCGCGATAGCGTCGCTCGTAGAGATGCGCCCGGAGTCCGCGCGGGTGCTGCGGAACGGCGAGGAGAGGATCGTCCCGATCGACGAGGTCGAGATCGGCGACGTGTTCGTCGTCCGGCCGGGGGATCGGCTCCCGCTGGACGGCGTCGTCGTCGACGGCGAGAGCACGGTCGACCAGTCCTCGCTGACCGGCGAGTCCGTTCCGGTGAGCAAGGAGCCCGGTGACGACGTGTTCGGCGGGACGATTAACGAGACGGGGAGCCTCGAGGTGGAGGTGACACGCGAGTCCGACGACTCCGCGATCGCCCGGCTCATCCACATGGTCGAGCGCGCACAGTCCAAGCGGGCACCGACCCAGCAGCTCATCGACCGGTTCGAGCAGCCGTACGTGGTGAGCGTGCTCGCGATGACGGCCGTGGCGATCGCGATCCCGCTCGTCGTTCTCGATCACGCCTTCGACCCGACGTTCTACCGCGCGATGACGCTCATGGTCGCCGCCTCCCCGTGTGCGGTGATCATCTCCACGCCGGCGGCGGTGTTGTCCGCGATCGCCGCCGGCGGCCGACAGGGAGTCCTGTTCAAGGGCGGCGAGCACATCGAGACGGCCGGGAACGTCGACGCAGTCGCGTTCGACAAGACGGGAACCCTGACCGAGGGCAATACGCGGCTGACGGACGCGATCGCTCGCCCCGACCTCGCGGTGTCGGCGCGAACGGATCGGTCGGCGGGGACGGGAGCGGATCGGGAGACAGGAACGGAAGTACCGATGAACGACGACGACCTGCTGGCGCTCGCCGCCGCGGTGCAGTCTCGGTCGGAACACCACCTCGCGGCGGCGACGGTCGACGCCGCGGTGGACCGCGGACTGGAGATCCCTGATGCCAGCGGCTTCGAGGCGGTCGTCGGCAAGGGCGTCCACGCCGACGTCGACGGCGACACGATCCACATCGGTAACGTGCGGTACTTCGAGACGGTGACGGCCGACCGATCGATCGACGGTCTCGATCGGGGGATCGATCGGCTGCGGTCGCTGGAGACCGACGGGAAAACGAGCGTGCTCGTCGTCCGTGAGGCAAGCGGCGAGCAGGGAACCGGGAGCGGCGACGGGGCGGGATCCGGGAGCGACGACGGCGACCTGCGCCTGCTCGGCTGGCTCGCGTTCACCGACACGATCCGCGAGAACGCGGCCGAAACGATAGCGCGGCTACGCGAGGCGGGCGTCGAAACGGTCGTCATGCTCACCGGCGACAACGAGCGCGTGGCCCGACACATCGCGGACGAGGTCGGGATCGACGAGGTACACGCGGAGCTGCTACCGGAGGAGAAGGTCGACCACGTCGAGGCGTTACAGGACCGTCACGAGGCGGTCGCGATGGTCGGCGACGGCGTCAACGACGCGCCGGCGCTCGCGACCGCGGACATCAGCGTCGGCATGGGCGGCGCGGGAACCGACGTGGCACTCGAAACCGCGGACATCGTGCTCATGTCCGACGACCTCGGGAAACTCCCGTACGCGTTCTCGCTCAGCCGTGAAACGCGAAAGACACTGTACGTCAACTTCGCGATCGCCTTCGGCGCGATCGCGATCATGATCGTGGCGATCCTCACTGCCGGCATTCCCCTCCCGCTCGCGGTAGTCGGCCACGAGGGGTCGACCGTCCTCGTGAGTTTGATCGGCCTCCGGCTGCTCCGGTTCGAGGGGTGAGATCCGTTCGATCGATGTCCGTCCGAAGCCTCCCGACATTCGCCCGGCGACTCCCCGACATTCGCCCGGCGTCCCCCCGACATTCGCCCGGCGACTCCAGACGTTCGCCCGGCGACTTCCGGTGTCCGTCAAAACAGGCCGGTGACGTTCCCGTCGGCGTCGACTGTCACGTCCTCTGCGGCTGGCTCCGACGGAAGCCCCGGCATCGTCATTACATCGGCAGTCTTGACGACAAGGAACCCGGCACCGGCGGACGGGGTCACTTCCCGAACCGTTAGCGTCCAGTCCGTTGGCACGCCCGTCGCCGAGGCGTCGTCGGAGAGCGAGTACGGCGTCTTCGAGAGACAGAGGGGGAGGTCGTCGTACCCATGGTCCGCGGCGCGGTCGATATCGTCGCCCGCCCCGTCCACGAACTCGACGCCGTCCGCCCCGTACACCTCCCGGGCGACGGTCATGATCTTCTCACGGATCGGGGCGTCGAGATCGTACAGCAGTTCGAACTCGCGGTCCGCCTCCGCGGCAGTCAGAACGTGACGGGCGAGGTCGGTCCCGCCGGACCCGCCCTCCTGGAACACGGTGGAGCGTGCGACCGGGACGGACGTCTCTGCGATCGCGTCCTCGAGCGCGGCCAAGTCGGCCTCGTCGTCGTCCGGGAACACGTTGATCGCGACGACAGCAGGGATCCCGAACGACTCGACGATCCCGACGTGGTGTCGGAGGTTGGCCGCACCCACGCGGACCGCTTCCGGGTCCGGGTCGTCAAGCGCGTCGAAGTCGGTTGGCCACATCTCCAAGCCATGTCGTTTGACGGCCCGGACGGAGGCGACCACGACGCCGACATCGGGAACGATCCCCTGTCGGGCGAGGACGTGGGCGAACTTCTCCGCGCCGAGATCCGCGCCGAACCCCGCCTCCGTTACGAGGAAATCCGCCAGCGACGCCCCGACCCGGTCGGCGACGAGCGTGTTGGTCCCGTGGGCGATGTTGGCGAACGGGCCGCCGTGGACGAACGCCGGGACGCCCTCGTTCGTCTGGACGAGGTTCGGCCGGAGGGCGTCACGGAGCAGCGCCGTGACCGCCCCGGTCACGCCGAGGTCGGCAGGCGTAACCGGGTCGCCATCGGTGTCATACGCGAGCACGATCCGCCCGATCCGCTCCTGCAGGTCTTCGAGATCCGCAGCCAGCCCCACAACCGCCATCAGCTCGGAGGCGGCAGTGATCACGAACTCGTTTTCCCGGGGGACGCTCCCGGTCGGGCCGCCGAGCCCGACGACGGTCTCGCGGAGCGCGCGGTCGTTCACGTCGAGCGCCCGCGGCCACGTTACCCGCCGGACATCGACGTCCAGCTCGTTCCCGTGGTGGACGTGGTTGTCGAGCGCCGCCGCAAGGAAGTCGTGTGCGGCCGTGACCGCGTGGATGTCGCCGGTGAAGTGGAGATTGATCGACTCCATCGGAAGGACCTGCGAGTAGCCGCCGCCCGCCGCACCACCTTTGATCCCGAACACCGGACCGAGCGAGGGCTCCCGGATCGCGATCGCCGGTCGCTCGCCGAGCTCGGCGAGCGCTTGACCGAGTCCGACCGTCGTAACCGTCTTTCCCTCGCCCTTCGGCGTCGGCGTCATCCCGGTGACGAGCACGACGGTTCCGTCCGCATCGCCTTCGGTCGCCGACCGTACCGCCTCCGTGGTCAGCTTGGCGACGCCCTCACCGTGGGGGGCGATGTCGGTGGGGTCCAGTCCGAGGTCGCCCGCGACCGCCTCGATCGGGCGGAGCGTGACTCCTCGAGCGATCTCGAG
The DNA here is from genome assembly GCF_055396225.1 of Halorubrum tibetense. Taxonomy (NCBI): domain Archaea; kingdom Methanobacteriati; phylum Methanobacteriota; class Halobacteria; order Halobacteriales; family Haloferacaceae; genus Halorubrum; species Halorubrum tibetense. The sequence goes on along the minus strand of NZ_AP043742.1, from coordinate 1,646,506 downwards.
GTCGCTTTCGATCGGGCCTGGATTGGGTCCTGACATACGGTCGCGTTGAACGGTCGCCGTGAAGATAGTTGACCTTCCGGCCCGCCCGGCCGGAACGCAGGCGGATCGCCACGTATGCCCCGAACCGGTTCCGTCAGTACGAAAGAAGCGAGTACGCGATACAGCCCAGCCCGGCGGCGATGAACAGCGACTCCATCGTGTAGAGGACGAGGAGATGGCGTGCCACCAGCCAGTCTCCGCCGCCGATCCCCGGCGCGTACAGGGCTTCCGCGACGATACTCGCCGTGATGAGGCCGAACCCGAGAGTCGTGTACTTGAGCGAGTCTTGATCGAGGCGTTTCTGTGCGCGATAGCTGAGAACCGTGAGCACGCTCCCCAGCGTGAACACGAGGAGGTTGCTCACGATGAACATCCAGAGTGCGGTGTTCGCCATCTCAGTCCTCCGTCGGTGATTCCGAGGTCAGGTCGGGGAGATCGGTTCCGACGGACCGGCGGTGGCCCTCACCCAGGTCGCGGAACAGCTCGCCGAACTTGTCAACCGTATCCTTGCGGATCTCCAGGTTGACGGTGAACTCACCGTCTTCCACCCGTACGTTCACTTCCTGTAGGTCGGTCGCGTACTGCTTCGAGTGGTTCCCGTCGGTGTCGACGACCTGCTCTTCGGAGAGCATGTCGTACTCGACGAGGACGGTGATCCGTCGATAGATCGTCGGCAGTGACGCGTCACAGATCCGTTCGAACTCCTTGGCCGACAGCGACCGCACGCTGGCGGCCGCCAGGATCCGTCGACTCTCCTCGCTGGCCAGTACCTCGAATATCCCGCCGGGGTCCCATTGGTTGCTCATGATCGGTGGTGGTCGTCACGCGGATCGGTGTGCCGGGCCCGTTCCCTGACGTCCCGTCGTCCACACGTACTCGCACCATGCCATTAGGGATGTGGGTCATCCATCGCTCCAACGCACCGAGGGGTTTCTCGGAACCTAACGATCCGAAACGGGTGTTTCCATCGTCCAGCCCCCGTTACAGAGGTCCGACGCCGTCCGAACTTAGCGGTTTGAAGACCGATGTAACACTAAGGAGGATCCGGGTGGAACGGCGAACCAGCGCGGAGAGACACACAGTATGCCACTCGAGATACGGGAGCGTGAACTCCCCGGCGTCGGCGTCCGATACGAGGTCGACCTGACACAGGAGGAGAGCATCGCGACGGTCATCCACAACAGCGGGAGACGAGGGTTGTACTATCGCGAGGACCCTGCGGCGGACTACGAGATCGTCGCCGAGCTGTCCGATTCGCAGGCGCGGGCCCTCGGACTGCTGCTCGTGGGAGCGTACTATCAACCAGTCCCCGCCCGCACCGGCGAGGTCACCCCGACTGACGAGCACACGAAATGGTATCAGATCAGGCAGAACGCGCCAGCAGTCGGGAAGACGGTCGGCGAGATCGACGCCGGGACGGACGGGGAAGCCGCGATCCTCGCAGTCGTCCGGAGCGGTGAGCGAACCGCTCACCCACCGGAGACGTTCACGCTGGCGGTCGACGACCATCTCGTCGTTATCGGCGATCAGGCCGCACACCAGGAGCTGGACGAGCTCTTTCACGACACGTGACGCGCCGTATCGCGACCGGAACCGACGCGTGACGGATCGGATCGAACGCGATCACCGGGCCCATATATCCGAGACCCGTTCGTCGACTCGATGCGACCTATCAGCCCACGCCCACCGATGAACCGAACACTCCGTGAGTAATGGTCGGAGGAAGCGTCACGATCGCGACCGACTTCGCGCTGATCGTGTTGACAGCGGTGGCGCTGGGGTACCTGTTCCGATTGTCGGGACAACCGACCATCGTCGCATACATCTTCACGGGGATCGTCCTCGGCCCGGTGTTCCTCGACGTGATCACCGAAGGGGAACTCGTCGAGCTCATGGCGGAGCTGGGGTTGGGGTTCCTGCTGTTCTTGCTCGGTCTCAAGCTCCGGATCGACGATATCCGGGAGATCCTCCGACCGGTGATCAACATCGCGATCTGGCAGACGGTGCTTCAGACGGCCTTGGCGTTCGTGGTCGCGTACGCGCTAGGGTTCACCCTCGTGCAGACGACGATCATCGCGCTCGCGACCGTCTTCGGGGCGACGCCGATCATCGTCAAGGTACTCGCCGATAAAGACGAGCTCACCTCGCTCCCGGGGAAGATCGACGTCGGCGTGTTGATCCTTCAGGACATCTATCTCGTCGTCCTGCTCGCGATCCTCGGCGCGGAATCGTTCGACGACCCGGCGACCATCGCGGTCAACATCGGCGAGATATTCCTGTTGATGGCCGGAATCGGCGTTTTCTCGTATCTCGCCGCACGGCACGTACTGCCCGAGCTGTTCAGGATCGTTGCGGGCGACCGGGAGGCGTTTTTCATCGTCGGGATCGCGTGGGCGTTCCTGTTCATCTACGGTTCGATGGCGCTCGACCTCTCCATCGAGGTCGGGGCGTTCCTCGCGGGGTTGAGCCTCGCACAGGTGCAGTACACGACCGAGCTCACGGAGCGGGTCAGACCGCTCACGGACCTGTTCATGGTCGTGTTCTTCTCGAGTATCGGGCTCCGCATCGCCGCGGACGACCTCTTCGCGTTCTGGCGGGAGGCGGTGATCGCCTCGGCCGTGCTGATGATCGGTAACTTCCTCATCATGTTCTACCTCATCGACCGCGAGGATTTCACCCCGGAGACCTCGTTCCTCGGAAGCCTCAACATGGTCCAAGTCAGCGAGTTCTCGCTCGTCGTCGGCGCGTTGGCCGTCCGACAGGAGTTCATCGACGAGCCGGTGTTGGGGTATCTGAGTCTGATGGCGATCATGACGATGAGCCTTTCGACGTACCTGATCAAGTACAACCACCAGCTGTACGACGTCACGAAGCCGATATGGGACCGCTTCGAGAGCGACGAGAAGCGGGACGTCGACGTGCGATCCTATCGCCAGCACGCCGTGGTGATCGGCGTCGACGACGTCACCGAACCGACGTTACCATTGCTCCACGAGGCGGTCGGTGATGTAGTCATCGTCGATCGAAACCCGGAGACGTCCGAACGGTTCGCTGACACGCCGTACGACGTCATTTATGGTGACTTCAAGCACGGCGAACTCCGCAAGGAGGCAGGGATCGGACGGGCGTCCGTGGTCATGTCTTCGTCGGTACAGCCGGAGATCAACGAGATCGCGATCCGCGAGTCGGCGGACGACGCGCTCGTCATCGTCGAGTCGGACGGCGTTGACGCCGCCGTTGACCTCTATGAGGCGGGCGCGCACTACGTGACGATCCCGACCGTTCTCGCGGGGATCCGGATCCGAGAGTATCTCACTCGATACATCGAGGACCGTTCCTCGTTCCGGCATACCGTCGAGGAAGACATCGAACGGCTCCGTTCGACCGCCGAGGGGAGTGGGCCGCGCGACCCGGCGGCCGATCGCTTCGAGACGGACGGTGAGACCGATGTCTGAGCTCGTCGAGCCGCTGGCGATCGTTTTCATGACGGCGGCGCTGACGCTACTGGTCGCGACTCGTTACCCCATCCCGGCGGTCCCGCTGTATATCCTCGTCGGACTCGGGATCGGCGTCGGCGATCTGATAGACCCGGGAACGACGCTCGAACTCGCCCAGCTGGGGATCGCGTTCCTCGTCTTCGCGTTCGGCGTGAGCGCCGAGCCGAGCCGGTTCCGGTCCGTCGCCAGGGACAGCGAACACGTGGCGGCCGTCCAAGTGCTCGTCGTCGGCGGGATCGGGTTCGGGATCGGGCTTCTGTTCGGACTCGACCCGATCCCGGCAGCGTACTTCGCGGTGGCGGCCGCGTTGAGCTCCTCGCTCGTCGGCCGCGAGCTCGCGGAAGGGGAGATCCGACTCAACCTGATCCACGGACGGCTCACCGAATCGATCCACTTCGTCCAGGACCTGTTCGCCGTCGGTATCATCCTGATCCTCGGAACCGCGACGTTCACCCTCGATGGAGTCGCTCTCCAGCTCGGATACGGCGTGTTGCTGCTCGCCGGTGCGATCCTCATCCGAGTCTACCTCTTCGGGCTCTTCGTACGGCTCTCCGGTGACTCGGACGAGCTGATCATGCTCACCGGGATCGGGATCCTCATCGGCTTCCTCGCGCTCGCCGAACTGCTCGGCGTGTCGATCGTCGTCGGTGCCTTCGCCGCCGGGATCTCGATCACTCAGGAGTTCGAACACAACCTGGCGCTGTTGTCCGCGCTCGAATCCATCGAGAACTTCTTCACTGCCATCTTTTTCGTCACGCTCGGTAGCCTCGTGGTTGCGCCCACGGTCACCGTCCTCGCGATGGCGGGGACCCTCGTCGTCGGGATCGTTATCGTCAAACCGCTCGTCACCGCCTGGGCACTGATCTATCAGGGATACGACCCGCGGACGGCCGCCCTCACCAGCTTCAGTCTGGATCAGATCAGCGAGTTCGCGCTGATACTCGCCATCAGCGGCCTGTTGGTCGGGGCGATCCCCCAATCGCTGTTCGACGCCATCATCCTCGCGGCGGCGGCGACGATGGTGACGTCGTCAGTCACGTACACTTACGAGGACCGGTTCTATCGGGTGCTCGACCGAATCGGAACGTTTGGGTCGGCACGGGAACGCACGCGCGCTCGAAGTTCGATTCCCGATCAGCCGCTGGAGGACCACGTCGTGGTCGTCGGCTACGGAAAGCTCGGCAGCAGTATCGTCTCCATCTGTCGGCAACTCGACAAGCCCGTCGTCGTCGTCGAGAGCGACCCGGATCGGTTCGAGCTCGCCCGGGAGTTCCATGAGACCTGCGTGTTCGGCGATGCGATGAACGACGACGTCAAGGCGCTCGTCGCACCCGATCGGGCCGACCTCGTCGTGTCGACCGCTCCCGACCGCCCAGTCTCGGACCGACTCCTCTCGTGGGAGACCGACGCGGACGTGATCCTGCGTGCGGACGACACGGAGACCGCAATCGAGCTCGTCGACGCCGGCGCGACCTACGTCAACGTCACCGACTTCCTCGCAAGCGAACAGTTCGGCCGGACGCTGGCCGAACTCATCGGTGCCGACGCCTCACCCGAGGAGCTACGCCGAGAGAACTACCGCTCGCTCAGGGAGCGGGTGTCCGACTCGGGGATCGTCGGACAGATCGGGCCCGAAGGATTCGATTCCGGCCTCAAGTGAGCTCGAATTGCGGGCCGCTACTCCGAAATCGGGGACGCGATCACGTTCGGGGAACCGCCCGGAGGATAGGTGGTGCCGACCGGAGCGGTTCGTGCGCGTACCCCAAGCCGCAGAGGAGCTCTTTGACGGCCGCTGTGTCCGTATGCACCTCGCAGTAGATGACCCGCGGCCGGTGTTCCCGGATCGTTGCTTCCAGACCACGGAGAACCGCCGCCTCGGTACCCTCAGTGTCGGTCTTCAGGACATCCGGCGGCGGGATCTCGCCGTCGGCAACGAGGGTGTCGCCCGCGGCAGCGTGGACTCGGACCGTGTCGTCCGGGCCCTCACCGTACACGCCGGACACGTGTGCGGCCGGGAGCATCCGTCAGAGATACGATCTCTCGTACGGCGGCGACAGACTCCCAGCAGCGGGTGAGGGGATCGGACGGTTCGATTACTCAGCGACGATCCGTCCCGATATCGCGACCGCGACGACCGCGAGCACGATCCCGGCGACCACGTCCGTCACCCAGTGGATCCCCAACGCCATCGTGGAGACGACGACCGACGACCCGAGGACGGCCGCGACCGCGAACCACCGTTCGAACTCGGTTCGAGTCGTCGCAGCGACCAGCAGAACGGTAACGGAGAGCGCGGCGTGTAACGAGGGGAAGACGTTCGTGTTCGTGTTCACGAGCGCCGTTATCGACGTGATGTCCGGAACGAACTCCAGAAGCGGCGCGTCCGCGCTCGTCCCGTCGCTCGCCCGGGCGGCGTTGCGCGGACCGTAGGCGACGACGGCTGCATAACAGCCCACCGCGACCGCGTAGTTGACCGCGTACGCCGCGACGAGCCGCTTCATCGGTTGGGCCCGCTCGGCGAACAGATAGACGAGCAGGGGCGCGACCAACAACACCGCGTAGCCAACCACGTAGACGGCCGCGAAGTAGACCGTCGCCGGCGTCGGGAGCAGGCTCTGGAACGAAACGACGATGTCACCCTCGATCGCGTGGAGCGTTGCCGTCGCCTCGACGCCGTACGCGTGAGAGAACCGTTCGATGACGCCTTGGAGGCCCTTGTTCACGACCAACACGAGCGCGAGCGCCCCGACGTACGGGACGACCGCACGCAGCCGCTCGGCGAACCATCCGGGCCGTCTGCGTGCCGCACGAAGCCGGTCCGGTCCGACACACAGCCAGCCGACGGCGGCAATGCCGGCGAGCGTGGCGACGAGTATGACCGCCGCGAGCACGAGGACGCCTAGATCGAGCACGAGTGACGAGTAGGGTGACCGAACAATCAGCGTACCGGTCGATGACGCGTTCGCTCACGACAGTGTAAGTTAGCCCGGCAGATGCGTTATCGCCTGACCAGCTCAAATCAAGAGATGCGGTAAACTTCAGTAGACAATTTCAAATTAGCCTATTTTGAAATAGGCTATTTGGAAGTGTTATTCTCTGTCACAGTGGAGTGGGTGTATGGACCGCTTCGTGAATCGGGAAGCCGAACTCTCTCGGTTACGCGGATGCTACGACTCCGACGATCCAGAACTGGTCGTGGGTTTCGGTCGGCGACGCCTCGGAAAGACACAGCTCGTCCGACACTCGCTCTCCGACCGTGACGACGCAGTCGTCTATCAGGCCACAGAGACTACCTCCCAAATACAGCTCGACGAGTTCGTCGATGTCGCCTCCGAAAACGTTCCGGACATCACGTAGATCAAAGGGAACTGGGAAGCGTTGCTCGGATATCTGGGGGATCAGGACGGAGTCGTGGTTCTCGACGAGTTCCCATACCGAATCGATGCCGACGAAAGCCTCCTCTCGGTCATTCAGCGACTGTGGGACCGGCGACTCCAGAACACCTCGGGGACGCCTCTCTTGGTCGGGTCGTCGATCAGCATGATGGAGGAAGCGACGCTGCTCGGGAACAGTCCACTGTACGGCCGATTCACGGAACGACCCGACCGCCGACCCCTCGATTTCGCCGCTGCACAGGAGTTCGTTCCGGACGGATATTCGCCCGAAGAACGAATCTTCACGTGGGGAATCTTCGGTGGCGTTCCGTACTATCTCGATGGCGTCGATCTCGGACGGGACGATGGTCGTGAGGGAATGCAAGTTCACGAACGCACCGCTTGACTACGGGGCCCTCGCTTCTCTCGAAGACCACGCGGTGGAGATACGCTGGATGCCGGACGTCGGTGAGAGAAACATCAAGTACGCCTTATTCCCCCGGAATGGTGCAACACAGTCCGTCCTAGAAGCTGTATCCGAGCGCGATAACGTACAACTGTTCGGGCTCGGTGATATTACGGACCAAGCGTAAGGGCGCTATCAAACGCTATGAAGGCGAGAGAGGCACGATAGCTGACGCTTGGAATCAAGCGAGTCGCAGAACCGGCTACGCGGCTTTTGATAAAGCTGCGTAAGAACGCCCAGAACGCGCGGTTACGTTCTAGAACTGTTCTTACTCGTTGCCGAACATCTGGCGCATCATCGGATGCATTTCCATCAGCTGCTCTTCGGCGATCTCTTCGTACAGCTTGTAGGTGATGGAGACCGCCAGCAGTAGGCCCGTTCCGGAGACCTGCCCGATCGTGCCGAGCAGGTTCGCCATGACGGCGAGCAGCCCAACGAGCGCGCCGCCGATGACCGTCACCTGCGGGATGTACCGCTCCATGACCTTCTCGACGACCTGCGGGTTCCGGCGGAAGCCGGGGATTTGCATCCCCGAGTTCTGGATCTGTTTTGCGGTCGCCTCCGGCCCCATCCCGGTCGTCTCGACCCAGAAGATCGCGAAGATCGCACCGCCGATCACCATGAACGTCAGGTCGATAATTATTCGAACGGTGATCATCCACGGCTCAACGGTCGCCGGGATCTCTCCAAGGAACCACATCCATTCCTCACGACGCTGGATCGGGTTCAGGTAGTAGAACACCCCGGAGACCGGTTCGCCCTGGTCACCGTACACGCCGAGCCACTCCGGCATCCCCGCCCACTGCGAGGAGAGGATCTGCCCGATGAACTGGATGTTCGCCTGCAGCGCGCGAACGAGGATCATCGGCAGGACAGAGGCGTAGATGAGTTTCACCGGGAAGCGGCCACGAGCGCCTTTCACGCGGGCGTGTGACAGCGGGATCTCGACGCGGACCGACTCCGCATACACGACGATCCCGAAGATGAACACCGTGGTGAACAGCGCGAGGACGTTCCCCGGGTCGAACAGCAGGTTCTGGAGCCCCTCGGCCGTGAACGGCGAGCCGAGCGCGATCTCACCGATGATGATCCCGTACCAGCTGGCGAAGAACCCGGAAGTGCCGAGCGCGGAGAAGCTGAAGAACCCGCCGATGATCTGCTGGCTCACCGCGGCGATAATGAACAGCCCCACGCCGGATCCGACGCCCCACTTGCTCACGATCTCGTCCATGAACAGGATGAGGACGCCTCCGATGAACACTTGTGTGAATATCAGCAGCTCGACGCCGAACCCACCGATCCCGAGCGCCTCACCGACCGCGGGGTCGGCTGGAAGGAACTCGCCAGTGAACACCATCGGAGCGGCGGTCAACGCCGTGACGATGATCACGAGGAGCTTCTGGAGCCCCTGGTACAGCACCTGATCGCGTGGATCGTTGGTGTCCAACCCGAGTAGGTTCGCCCCACCTAGGAGCTGGAGGACGATGGACGCCGTGACGATCGGACCGATACCGACCTGGAGCAGCGAGCCGTGCTCACCGGCGAGCACCGACCGGAACTGCCCGAAGAAGTCGGTCCCCTGTCCGGCGACAAGCCCGAAGGGGTTGATGTTTGTCAGGAAGAAATAAACGATCAGGATCCCGGCCGTCCACGCCAGCTTTCGCTTGAACGGGACGTGACCCGCCGGGCGATCCACGACGGGCATCCGGGTGAGTACCGGTTCGGCGACTTCCTTCCAGCTCATAACTTACGCCTCGTTATTATTCTCGTCCGAAGTGTTTTCCGGTTCGTCGTCGGCGGGTTCGGCGCGATCGGAAAGGACCGCGTCGCCGCCGGCGGACTCGATACCCTCGACTGCGCCGGCCGTGAACGCGTCGGCCGTCACATGGAGCTCGTTTCGGACCTGCCCGCCACCGAGAACCTTCACGACGTCGGCGTCGTGCCCGTCGTCAACGACGTCGCGTGCGTCGATAACGTACGCGTCGCCGTCCTCCTCGGCGAGGCCGTCCGCGACGTACAGCGCCGCGTCTTCGTCGAGCTTCTGGGCTTTGACCTCGAGGACGTCAGTCTGCGCGTCCTCCGGCCGCTTGAACCCGTGCTTGCCGAGGGGTCCGTAGTTGTGGAACTCGTGTTTCGAGCGGCCCGCAGCACCGCGACCGCCGCGGTGACCGGCACCGCGCCGGTTCTTGTGCGTGCCGCCGCCGTGTGTCCGAGAGCCTCGCTGTCTGCGTTTCTTGTCTGTCATCGCATCGCCTCCAAGAGCGAATCGATCTCTTCGGTCGAGTGTCGGCCGAGCTCGCCGCCCTCGATGACGGGGTGTTTGATCCCGTCATGGCCGCCACGCGGCGCGTGCAGTCGAAGCGTCGGGGAGAGACCCTGCTCGCGCAGCGTCGTCTCCTCGCCGACGACCGCCGCGGCCAGCGCCTCGACGTCGTCGTACTCCGTGTTGTCCGCGATCCACTCGTCGTCGATATCGGCGTCGCCCTCGAGCGGTTCGCCGCGCCGTTCGATGGTGGCCGCGACCGCTTCGACGCTCGGTTCGCCGAACGCGACGAGGTCGTTCACCTTCGTGATCATGCCGCGATAGGAGTCGGTCTCCGGAACGAACGTGGCGTGGTTGACGCGCCCGACGTTCAGCATGTCGAGCGTGTCCTCGACGCCCTGTTCGACGTTGACCTCACCGCGGAGCTGGACTATCGCCTGCATCACTCGCTCACCTCGTCGTAGTGGACCTGTCGAGCGTGCTGCGGCGTTCGGGACTGCGCTGCGTTCTCCAAGGCGTTGAACGTCGCTTTCGCGAGGTTCACCGTCGTACGGGTGTTGCCGTCAGAGCTCGTCCACGCGTCCTCGACGCCGGCGAGCTCGAGGATGTTCTTGACCGTCTCGGCGGCCGCCAGCCCGAGCCCCTGCGGGGCGGGCTTGATCTCGACGGTGACGGAGCCCGCCTTCCCCTCTGCTTTCCGGGTGAGCGAGTTCGTTCCGCCGGGTTGGTCCTCCCACGACCCCGAGCCACGGTCGACCTTGATTACGTTCAGTTTCGCGACGTCGATCGCCTTCTGGATCGCGCCGCCGACCTGATCGTCACGCGCCTGCGCGTAGCCGAGGTAGCCGTCGCGGTTCCCCACCGCCACGACACACCGGAACTTCACGCGCCGACCGGAGTCGGTCATTCGCTGGACCATGTTGATGTCCAGCACTTCGTCTTCGAGCCCCGGGAGGAGCTGGTCGACGATCTCGGCCTCCTTCAGCGGGAGCCCGGAGTCGAGTGCCTGTTCCATGGACGTGATGTCCCCGTCCTGTACCTTGCGGCCGAGACGCGTTCGCGGCTCCCAGCCGTCGTCGTGTCTACTCATGGGTCTCCTGTAGCTCGTCGAGCACGTCGTCGAAGTGCTCGGGTAACTCGCTGGCGTCGAACTCCCCACTGTACAGCGGCTCGTCGAGCTGCTCGGCGTACGCGGCGATATGCTCGCCACGCGTGCGCGACCAGTCGGCCAGCACGTCGTCGTTGTGGGGGATCTCGAGGCCCGCGTCGATCGCTCCTTCCTGTACTGCGAACGTCTTGTTGCCGGGCGTCGCCGTGTTGAGCCCGATGTCGAGTACGGCCTCTTCGAGGCCGGCGTCGACGGCGCGAGCGCCGGCGAGGTATCCCGTGAGGTACGCGCTGGGGAGATTGCCCGTCGGGGCGTCCCAGCCGTACTCCGCGAGGTCCTCGCTCGTGGCTGTCGCGTGGGTCTCATCGCCGTCGGATCCGGGGGTAACCAGCTGCGCCCTGACGTGAGCGTTGCTCACCCGAGCGACCAGGCGAGGCTTGCCCGATTTCAGCAGGCGCAACCTCTGGTGGTAATCCGTCCGGACCTCGCGGCGGCGCCGCATCGGCACCTTGTATCGTGGTCCTGTCGCCATTATTCTCTCACCTCGTAACCGTACTGCGTCTCGATGAACGCCTCCAGACGGGCGACGTCCTCGAACTCGCCACCGCTCGCTTTGTTGTAGAGCGTGCGGTATTCGCTGGCGTCGAGCATGTCCGCCTCGTCGCGGAGCTCCTTGAGGCGCGCACGCTGTGCGCGGATCCGCGCCTTCCAGTCGTCTTTCGTGTTCTGTCGCGCACCGGCTTTCCCTTTCCGGGTGCCGGCGCCGGACTGATGACCGTACGAGCGCTTCTCGGCGCGCTCTCGGGCCCGACCGCGGGAGTTCGTCTTCGCGTCCTTCGCGCGGATCGTCCCCTGGTCGATGAGCTCGCGGATGTCCTCGCGAGTGATCGCGTCGGCGATCGCCTCCTGTGCCTCGGGGTCGAGCCAGACGCGGCCCTTGCCGACGTCCAGCTCGTCCGCTGCAAGCCGTTTCTGTGCTTTCAGGTCACTCATCGTCGACCTCCACTTCGACGTAGGTCGGATTGAGAACGCGGATCTCGCGCTCCTCCGCCTCGTCCTCGATCAGTTCGCGTTTCCGGCCGCCGACCTTCGAGGCGATCCGTACCGCCTGCGTGTCGCCGTCGACGCCCTCGAGGTCGTCCGTGTTGTGAACACGGACCTCCTCGAAGCCGCTCGGATGCAGGTCGCGCGACGCGGTCGGCGAGCGGAACCCCGCCTCGACGACGTCGCCTTTGCCTTTCATCCGGCGGCGCTGCTTCGAGAGCCCGCCGCGCGGCTTGCGCCACGAGGTCGGGATGCGCTTCTTTTTGTGGTAGTCCTGCCGGTTGAACTGGGGTTTCCCCTCGCGGTGCTTCTGTGCGAGCGCGCGAGCGGTATCGTCGTCCAGCTCCGGCGTCTTGTCGGCGTGACCACGGGGACGAAGCTCCGTCTCGACCGTCTCGTCGGCGTCGGCCTCCTCGTCGGCGGCCTCGTCCTCCTCCTCGGTCTCGTCTTCGATCTCCGCGTCCGCCTCCTCGTCGACCTCCAAGCCACCGACGTCGGCTTTGATACGCGCGGCGAGCGCGTTCCCGACGCCGTCGACCTCGGAGAGCTCCGACTGGGAGGCGGCCTTCACGTCCTCGACCGTCTCGTAGCCGGCCGCACGAAGGGCGTCCGCCTTCGAGGGACCGACACCGCTGATGTCTTCGAGCTCGTCTGCCATGTTAGGCACCTCCAGTAGGCTTCTCGACGATGTACACGCCGTCTTGGAAGACACGCGTGTCCTTGTCGGTCACCTTCGTCAGCTGTTCGATGTCGGCGGCGGTCTGCCCGACGGCCTCCTTGTCGGAGCCCGACAGCGTAACCGTCTCGCCGTCTACCTGTACGTCCGTATCCCCGCGGATCGGGGCGCGCCGTGCGGCCCGCTCACCGAGGAAGTTCTCGATGACGACCTCGTCGCCCTCCACGTTGACCTGCATCGGGAAGTGGGCGTAGAAGACTTCCATCTTGTACTCCCATCCGTCGGTCACGCCGTGGATCATGTTGGAGACGTGGCTCTCGAAGGTGCCGACCGTGGCGTTCGTCTTCGCGTCCTCGTTCTCCGAGGCGATCACGACCGCGCCGTCCTCGACCGACACGTCGATGTCGGGGTACCAGAGGCGTCGCGTGACGCTTCCATTGGGACCCTCGACCGTGAGCTCGAGGTGGTCGATCTCGGCGGAGACGTCGTCCGGGATCTCGATTTCGACTCTGTTCATTGTTAGTATACGTATGCGATCACTTGGCCACCGATGCCCTCTTCGCGGGCCTCGTAGTGACTCATGACGCCGTGGCTCGTCGTGACGATGAGCGTCCCGTAGTCACGGGCGGGGAGGTATCGCTTCTCCCATTTCTCGAACTCGTCCGCACCCGCCGAGTAGCGGGGCTTGACGGCACCACATTCGTTGATCGCGCCTTTCAGTTCGACCTCGAACTTCCCGGCTTTCCCGTCGTCGACGTACTCGAAGCCGTCGACGTACCCGCGGTCGTAGAGGACCTCGAGGACGGAGCCGATGATGTTCGAAGCGGGCTCTACCGTGTACGACAGGTGGCCGACGCTCTCGGCGTTATCGACGCCTGCGAGCGCGTTGGCGAATGGATCGTTTCCTGTCATGATCAGCTGTACTTCTCGAATCCCATGTCTCGAGCGACCTCGCGGAAGCACTGCCGGCAGAGGTTGATGTCGTACTTGCCGACTAACCCCTGCTCGCGGTCACACCGCCGGCACGAGTGCCGGTGACCGGTGCGTTTCGCCGCGTGCTCGCCCGTCTCGTTGTTCGCTTCACTCATGCCGTTATCTCCACGTCGAAGTTCGTTTCGAGGAACGCGATCGCGTCCTCGGCGGTCATCCGATGGTTCGACGGGATCGATCGGGTGACCTTGTCGCGTTTGGCGACGCGGTACCCCGGCCGGACGATCGTCGTCGTCACGTCGAGCCCGTAGATACCGATGTTCGGGTCGTATTCCTGGCTCGGGAAGTCGGTGTGGTCCTCGACCCCGAAGCTCAGGTTCCCCGTGTCGTCGAACTGGCTCTCCGCAACGTCGACCAGATCGAGTGCGGTCTCGAGGAACTCGTGTGCGTCCTCGCCGCGAAGCGTCACCTTGACGCCGATCGGGTCGCCCTTGCGGATCCCGAACTCGGCGATGGTGCGCTTCGAGGTGGTCCGAACGGACTGCTGTTCGGTGATCTCCTCGATGATCTCCTCGGCGTCCGCGAGCGGCTCACCGCCCTGGCCGACGCCCATGTGGACGACGACCTTCTCGAGGGTCGGCTCGCGCATCTCGTGGGTCACGGTCTCGGCGTCACTCATCGCTCTCACCCGCCTCGTCGGCGTCGGACTCGGCCGCCGCCTCCGCGGCGTCCTCGTCGTCCGTGAAGTTCTCGTCGATGACGACGACGTACTCCTCGACGGTCTCGTACCCGTCACCGTCGTCGCCGACGACAACGGTGTTCGAGCCCGATCCGAGGGTGACGTCGATCGTCTCGATCGTCCCGATGCTGCCGGCGTGCTGGCCGGCGACCGCGGTGACGAGCGCGCCCTCCTCGTACTCGAAGTGGGCGACGATCTCCTTCGACTCGTTGTCGATGACGATCGAGTCCTTGGTGTCGTAGTCGGCGTCGACATCGACACGCACGTTGGTGCCGTCGTGGAGCGTCAGCTGGGCGTCGCCGCCGGGAACGACCGTCTTGTTGACGACCTTCCCGAGGCGGCTGCCCGCGGACTCCTCGTCGATGGGCGTCAGCGCGAGCCGACCCCCCTCGTCGGGGAAGACGCGGAAGTACTCCCCGCGAACGGGGAACGCCAGGATGTCGAACATCCCGATCGGACGCTGTTCGTCCGAGATCGCGTCCCCGTTGACGAGGACCGAGTCGGTGTTCAGCGCGTAGCGCGCCTCCTTCGTCGAGTCGACGTAGCCGAGCACGTCCCGCAGCAGGACGACGAGCGGAACCCCGTCCTCACCGTGCGGGCCGGCGCCGGCCTTCACGGTGAACGTCTGGGTCTTCCGCTCGACCGGCCATGAGTTCGGTACTGCCAGTCGTTTCTGATGTCGCGTCATTCGTTGTCCTCCTGGAGCCGCGCCTCGCGACGCTCGTCCGTGAGGTCCAGCTCCGTCACGCGGACGTTGCTCGCCGGGAGCGGGCGGGGAGCCTCTTCCCCGTCCGCTCGCTCGACGGTCACGTCCTCGACGGTGATCCGCTCGTCCGTGAGGTCGACCGAGAGGACCTCCCCCTCGGTGCCCGCGGCGTCGCCGCGGAGTACCTCGACGGTGTCGCCCGCGTTGACGCGGACGTTTCGCTGGCCGTACTCCTCGCGGAGTTCGTCCGTGAGCGTGGCTCGGACCTGTCGCTGTCGCTCGTGAAGCGACGCGGTCTCCGACCGTTTTCGTTGTTTGCGTGGCTGTTTCGTCATTGTTATACGATCATCGTCGCGGTCGACGCGATGCTCCCGTATCGCTCGGCGACCTCACGCGCGACGGGACCTTTGATCTCGGTCCCGCGCGGTTCGTCGAGGTCGTCGATGATGACGGCCGCGTTGTCCTCGAATCGGACCCGCGTACCGTCGGGACGGCGGATCGGCTTGCGCTGGCGGACGACGACCGCCTCCAGCACCTGCCGCCGCATCTCCGGCGTCCCTTTCGTGACCGATACGGTCACCTTATCGCCGATACCCGCCTTCGGATGTCGGTTCTTCGTGCCGGAGTACCCCGACACGGAGATCACCTTGAGCTCGCGTGCGCCGGTGTTGTCGGCACACGTGATGAGCGACCCCTTCGAGAGGCCCGGCGTGACGTCGGCTTTGAGCGCCTCCATCACTGATCACCCGACAGGTTCTCGACGACGACGTGTGATTTCGTCTTCGAGAGCGGTCGCGTCTCCGCGATCGTCACTTCGTCACCTTCCTCGAGCGAGTCGAGCACGCCCGGCACGTGTGCCGGAATGCGCGACCGACGCTTCATGTACCGATCGTATTTCGGTACGAACACGTCGTATTCTCGCTCGACGATGACGGTCTTTTCCATATCCGTCGACACGACCGTCCCCTCTCGGAGCTGGCCGCGGACGGGAAGCTCCCCGTAAAAGGGGCACTTCTCGTAGTCGTAATCCTCCGGGTCCGTTGGTTCCGGAGGCATGGGTACGTCTATTCCTATCGCCATTGTGAGACTCCTCGTTCGGTGCGTTCGGCGGGCCGGTCCCGCAGCCGCGTACCATCCACCGTAACGTAGCCTACGCCTTTGCACTCGCCTCGCCGGCTCGCCGAGCCCGCGTCGTCACCGACGACGACGGTTGTGGACTCGGACGGGCCGGACTGACGGGGGCGGACCCCCGTAGTATCCGACCCGAGTTGGGACGCAGACCCCGACGACTGGCCGTCGTCGGCGGCTTCATCTGTGCGTGCGGTCGCCGTCTCGACGACCGCGAACTCGAACGTCGTGCCCCGCTTGGGCACTCGTTTATCCCCCGATCCGGTCCGCACCACGAGGGTGTTGACCGTCTCGAACAGCACGCGACCCGCGATCCCGACGTGGGCGTCGCTGTCGGCGTCAGCCACCCGAACCGGGAGGCCGACGAGTTCGTGCCGTGTGAGCGTTTCGGGGGAGATCATCGTTACTCGTCGTCGAAGTCGCCTTCTTCCTGCTGGATCGTCTTGATCCGCGCGATCGTCTTCTTCAGCTCGTTCATGCGGCCCGGGCTCTCGGGCATCCCGCCGGCCGCCTGCTGTGCCTTCGTGTTGAGGAGCTCCGTCTCGAGCTCCTCCAGCTCGACCTCCCGCTCGGCGGCGGTCATGTCACGGATCTCTTCGGTGTAGAGGATAGCCATTGTTACTCGTCCTCCTCGTCGTCGGCGGCTTCCATCTCCGCGACCAAGTCGGCCGCCTCGGACTCGATCTCCTCGTCGAGCTCGTCGAGCTCGTCCGGTTCACCGTCGACATCGCCGGTCTCGACCGGCTCCTCGGCAGGAACGTCCGTCGCGTCACCGCCGGCGTCGGCGGCCTCTTCGACGACCTCCTCGACGACTTCCTCGTCGATGACGTCCGCCGGGTCCTCATCCGGGACCTCGACGTCGTCGTCGGCCCCGACGTCCGGGACATCCTCGGGTTCCTCCTCCAGAAGCGCTTCGACGCCCTCGTCGGCGCCCGCACTGGCCTGTTCGACCTCCGGGACCTCGGCGTCCTCACGGATATCGAAGTCGTCCGGGAGCTTCGCACCCGGCGGGATGATCTTCACGTTGACCCCGATGGTGCCGAGTTTCATCACGGCGACGCCCTGGCCGTGGTCGACGACCTCCTGGGCGGGCTCGCCGTTGTGTTTGATGTAGCCCCGGTTGAACTTCTCGACACGCGAACGCGCGCCGGTGACCTTCCCGCTCAGGACGATCTCGGCGCCCAGCGCGCCGGCGTCCATGATCCGGTCGATCGTCGTGTGACCCGCCTTCCGGAAGTACCAACCCCGTTCGAGGGCGTTGGCGAGACGGTCAGCGACGATCTGGGCGTTCAGGTCGGGCTCGTCGACCTCCTGAACGTCGATCTGGGGGTCGTCCATCCCGAATCGCTCTTCCAGCTCCGTGGTGATCTTCCGGATGTTCTTCCCGCCTTTCCCGATGACCATCCCGGGCTTCTCCGCCTTGAGGACGATCTGGGTGCCCATCGGCGTCTTGGCGACGTCCATGCCGCCGTAGCCGGCGCGCCCGAGCTCGTCGGCGAAGAACTCGTTGATCTGTGAACGGCGAAGGCCGTCCTCGATGAATTGGTGTTCGTCAGCCATTAGTCGTCACCCTCCGGCTCCTCGATGATCAGTTCGACGTCCGCGAGCGTCGTGTTCCACTGGGTGGCACCCGCCGCGCGCGGGTTCCGACCCGGTCGCTCGCCGACCTTGTGCGGGGCGACGTGTTTGATAACCATCTCGTCGCCGTCGAACCCCTGCTCGATCGCGTTGTTCTTGACGTTCTCTAGGAGCTTGAGGAAGTCCTTCGCGGCCTTCTCGGGGTATCGGCCCGCGTCCCACCCGTCGATGTCGGACCGGTGGCCCGCGCCAGCGTTGTGCTGGCGCATCGGGACCGACCGCTCCTCGTCGATGACGGCGTGGAGGAACTCCTCGGCGTCGGCGACGGTCTCGCCTTTGATCTCCCGGGAGATCTCCTTGCTGTCCTTCACGCTGATGGGCCGGTCGCGGAGCATCCCCTTGGCGGTGGTCTCCGGGTCGGCCTCGACGCTGTAATTGATTCCCATGGGTTACTTGAGGGGCACGAACTTCGAGGACCGGGTCGCGCCGATGCCGGCCTGGCCGTGTGAAACGGTGCTTCGAGTGAGGTGGAACTCGCCGAGATAATGACCGATCATCTCGGGTTCGACCTGCACGCGCTCGAAGCTGTGGCCGTTGTACACGGAGAAGGTGATACCGACGAACTCCGGCAGGATCGGCATGTCGCGCAGATGCGTCCGGATGGGGTCGTCGGCGGTCTCCTCTTTGTCGCGGTTGCGGGCCTTCTCGAGCAGTTTCTCGTGCTCGACGCCCAGCCCTCGCGTGATACTTCGCCGCTGGCGTGCGGGGAGCAGTTCCGCGACTTCGTCTACGTCCATTTCCTGCAGCTCGTCGAGCGAGTGACCGCGGTAGGCGAACTCTTTGCCCTCGCGGCCGGTACGGTATTCGGAACTCATTTGTTGCTACCTCGTCCGGTGCGTTTGGATGCGATGTCACCGACCTTCCGTCCCGGCGGGGCGTCCCGCGAGACGGACTTCGGCTTGCCGGGGTGCTGTCGGCCACCGCCACCGAACGGGTGGTCGACGGCGTTCATCGCGACGCCGCGAACGCGCGGGTACTTCGTCCCACGTGCTCGCATCTTGTGATGCTTGTTGCCGGCCTTGACGAACGGCTTCTCCGTCCGTCCACCGCCGGCGACCACGCCGATCGTGGCGCGGCACTGCGGGTCGAGCCGCTTCACTTCGCCGCTCGGCAGCTGGACGACCGTGACGTCACGGTCGTGGGTGAGAAGCGTCGCCGAGACGCCCGACGCGCGGGCGAACTTCCCACCGTCGCCCCGGTTGCTCTCGACGTTACAGACGGGGACCCCCTCGGGGATCTCCGCCAGCGGCAGGGTGTTGCCGGGTTTGATCTCCGCGCTCACGCCGACCTGGATCGTGTCGCCCACGCTGACGCCTTCCGGCGCGAGCACGAGGCGACGGTCGTCGTCCTCGAACGCGATCTCCGCGAGGGGAGCCGAGCGGGCGGGGTCGTGTTCGATCCCGACGATCTCGCCGCTGATCGTGTCGGCGTCCTCGAGTGTTTTGTGCGACAGCTCCGCCTTGTAGCGGTGGGACGGGGCCCGGAACGTCGGGCCGCCGCGTCCACGCCGCTGTCCTTGGATTCGTCGTCCCATCTCAGAACACCCCGATACGGGAGGCGATCTCGGTCGCGTCGTCGTCGTCCGACAGCGTGACCGTCGCCTTCTTTTTGCCTTTCGACGTCACCTGCGTGTTCACATCGTCGACGACCACGTCGTACCGGCGCTCCACTTCGTCGCGGACCTCCGGTTTCGTCGCGTCGACGTCGACGAGGAACAGCAGCTTGTTCTTGAAGTCCATCTCGTTCATCGCCTGCTCGGTCACGAGCGGGTGTTCGATGATCGAGCTCATCGGTCGGCCACCTCCTCGACCGCGCTCTCGGTCCACAGCGTGAGTCGACCCGGGTGTGCACCGGGCGCGAGGTCCTCCGCGTTGACCTCGCCCGCAGTCGCGACGTCAACGCCCGCGAGGTTGCGGGCGGCACGCGACGGCGTCTCGCTGGTGACGACGAGCACCGATTTCGGCTGGCGGTACTTGCGGCCGCGGGCTTTCCCTTGTCCCGCGCGGACGGAGCGTCCGTCCTCGGCGCGCTCGATGTCGGCATCGACGCCGACGGCTTCGAGCACGCCCAGGGCGTCCTGGGTCTTCTCGAGGTCCTCGAACTCGTCGCTCACCACGAGCGGGAGGTCGAGGTCCTCGTCGAACGCGTGGCCGCGCTCGGCGACGAGCTCGGCGTCGGCGGTGGCCGCGATGGCCGACCGGACGGCGAGCTGTCGTTCCTTGTCGTTGAGTTTCTTCGTCTGGTCCTTCTCGGCCTTCGGCGGGTGCGCGCGGCGGCCCGACACGGCGTGCGGGACGCGGCGAGCGACGTTCTCGGAGCGCGGGACGTGTGCGAGCCCGCGACCGGAGCCGAACGACTCCGCGGGGGTTCGCAGCCCGGCGAACTCGTCGGCACCGTAGGCCTGTTTCCGGTTAGCCTGTGCGGCGGAGACCGCGCGACCGATGAGGTCCGGTCGGAACGCGGTGTCGAAGATCGCCGGCAGCTCGATGCTGCCCGCGTCCCCGCCGTCCAGGTCGTGTACTGTTGCGTTCATTGGTTATCCCTGGTTGGATGCGGTGGATACGTACCGGACCTCGGGGTCGAGGCGCGGCTGGTCGTTCGGCCGGATGGCCGGGCGGAACCGCAGCAGACGCTGTTCCGGCCCCGGCAGCGAGCCCTTGATGAGCGCGTACTCGCCGTCGACCTCGCCGTAATTGACGAAGCCGCCGTCGACGGAGGCGTCGTCGCCCTCGCCGAAGTCGATGAGGCGCTTGTTGAGCTCGGTGCGCTGGTGGTAGCCGGTCTGGCCCTGCTGGGGGACGGTGGAGCGGACGCGGGAGGGGTTCCACGGACCGAGGTTACCGATCCGACGCCGCCATCCCTGACGGGCGTGTTTCCCCTTCCGTTTCTGAACGCCCCATCGCTTGACGGGACCCTGCGTCCCCTTCCCCTTCGTGATGCCGGAGACGTCGGTGTACTGTCCGGCCCGGAAGACGTCGCCGAACTCGTGGGCGCCGCCCGCCTCGACGAGTTCGAGCGCGAAGTCGGCGCGCTCCGCGAGGGAGCCGCCGCCGACGCGCGTCTCCATGACGTCGGGTTTCTTCTTCGGGACGTTCGCGAGCTCCGAGGGCGACGTGTGCGTGATCGCACGAACGTCGTCGACGACGCCGTCGTCGAGCAGCTCGCGCAGCTCGGCGGCGTCGGTCTCGAAGGTGTCCTCCATCGGGAGGTCGAGCGCGCGGTCGAGCTCCTCGTGGAACTCGGTGGCCCATACCTCGGCGACGGGTTTCTGTCCGTACGGCGTCTGTTCGTAGGCTCGCACGGCGACGGCGTGCATCGGCGGCGTCTCCACCACCGTGACGGGGACGGATTCCTCCATCCCCTCCCGGGGCGAGTCCGCCTCGTCGTTGACCATCATGACGTGGGTCATCCCGGCTTTGTAGCCGGCGAACCCCTGCAGTGCGGGGGCCCCATCGTCGTCTGGCCACGAGCGGATGCGCGGCACCTCGCTGTCGGCGCGGGTGCGTGGGCCGTAGCCCAGCGAGCCTTTTCGTGGTCGGCTTGGTTGTGGCATGTGTTTACTCCGTGAGTGTGAGCGAGCCGAGGGTCGCGAACAGAGCCTCCTCCGTTCGGACTACCCCGCTGCCCTGTGCCGGGATCGTGTTCAACCAGAGGTCGAACCCCGGATCGGGTTCGACGCGGCGGCCGTCGGCGACGGCCGCCTGGACTGTCTCGGGTGATACCCCGAGCATCTCCGGAAGCCCCCGTTCGGGCGCGCCGAAAGCGACGGTGTACCCGCCGGCTTCGCGCGCGTCCGAGACGATATCGCCCAGTCGCGAGACGGAGAGCTCCTCCCCGTACCGCGACGTCGCGACGGCGAGTCCGTCGCCGCCGAGCGCTTCCGAAAGGTCCGCTCCCACGACCTGAAAACCGTTCGCCGGTTTTCCGGTGATGCGGGCGCGGACCGGTTCTCTCGAAGAGACCCTGATGGTGACGCGCTCCCCCCGCTCGACCTCCATTCCGGAGGGGACGAGCAGGGAGATCGGGTGTTCCCGCAGCGGGGAATTGACCCGAACGCGGCCTTCAGGTCCGACCTCGGTCACGAGTCCCTGTGTTGTCGACTCTTCCCCGTCGGGGGACGAGCCGGTCCGCCATGACACGCGGAGCGGCGGCAGTACGCCGGCGTACCGGAGCGCGTCGCGTTCCCCCCAGAGCTCCTTCCGGAGCGCCGGGGGCGTCGCGGCGTACCCCAGCACGGTTCGGACGTACTCCCCGCCCCGGCGGCGTTCACCTTCCCGGTCGGGGAAGACGACGAGCCGGTCCGCCCGGAACACCGCCGCCGCACGGGCGACGTAGCCGAGTTTGCGAGTCGCCTCGCGGTCGTCCTCGGCTTCCCGGACGACCGAGGACGGAACACAGATCGTGACTCCGTCCTCGGTGCGCATCGTGGCGAGACTGTATACCCGATTCCGGACGACGGCGTAAAAGGATAGCGGTCCGGTTTCCGGGCTGTGGACCGTTCACACGGCGCTTGGCGAGCGATACGGGTCGTTCGGATCGCCGATCCCCGATGGCCGGGCGAGCGCTCGTAGTCGGGTGAGTCCCGGGTGAGTGTCACAGTCGGCCGACCGGGTCGCGGCCGGTCCGGCCGGCGAGGACGCCTTTTTCAAGGGTCCCCGAGACGAGACGGTATGGACGAACGCGTCAGGGAACACGCGGAGCTGCTCGTCGACTGGAGCGCGCGGGTCGAAGCCGGTGACGACGTGGTCGTGAGCGTCGCCGAGGACGCCCACGAGCTGGGCGTCGCCGTCGCCGAAGCGCTCGGCGAACGCGGGGTAAACGTCACGACGCTGTACGGTTCCGACGAGATCGGCCGCGCGTATTTAAAAGGAGCCGAGACACGAGCCGACGGCGATAACGCCGAGGTCCCCGAGTTCGACAACGACCCCGCCGTCGATCGGGCGATCTTCGAGGCGGCAGACGCCTACCTCCGGATCGGGGGCGGTCGCAACACCACCGCCTCGGCCGATGTCGCGAGCAGCACCCGCCAAGTCTACGCCAAAGCCCGGAAAGAGGTCCGCGAGGCCCGAATGGACACCGACTGGGTGTCGACAGTTCACCCCACGCGCAGCCTCGCACAGCAGGCGGGAATGGCCTACGAGGAGTATCAGGACTTCGTGTACGACGCCGTCCTGCGCGACTGGGAGTCGCTGGCCGCGGAGATGTCCCACATGAAGGAGGTGTTGGACGCCGGCAGCGAGGTGCGGATCGTCACCGAGCGCGACGACGCGCCCGACACCGATATCACGATGTCGATCGCGGGGCGAACCGCCGTCAACTCCGCGGCCTCCGTCGCGTACGACTCGCATAACCTGCCGAGCGGCGAGGTGTTCACCGCCCCGTACGACACCGAGGGCGAGGCGTTTTTCGACGTGCCGATGACGATCGACGCGACCCGAGTGCGGAACGTCCACCTCACGTTCGAAGGGGGCGAGGTCGTGGACTTCTCCGCGGGCGCGGGCGAGGGCGCGCTCGCGGGCGTACTCGATACCGATGAGGGCGCGCGCCGCCTCGGAGAGCTCGGGATCGGCATGAACCGCGGCATCGATCGGTTCACCGACTCGATCCTCTTCGACGAGAAGATGGGCGACACCGTCCACATGGCGGTCGGCCGCGCCTACGACGCCTGCCTTCCGGACGGGAAGTCGGGGAACGACAGCGCGGTCCACGTCGACATGATAACCGACGTGAGCGAGGACTCGTTCATGGCCGTCGACGGCGAGGTCGTCCAGCGGAACGGCACGTTCCGGTGGGAGGACGGGTTCGAGGCGTAGCGGAGCGGCCGACTCCGCTTATAAATGCTCTCCGAGGCGCTCGACGACGCTTATAAACACGGACGGAACCCTCGACGACCCTTATAAACCGACCCGCGGCCGATCGGCCGCGAGCCGCCATAGCGCCGGCGAGAGCGCGATCGCCGTCAACAGCCCGTGGACGGCACCGTCCGCGGCGAGAACGAGTCCCCATACGACGATGGCGGTCAGCGCGACGGTCCCGCCGATCCACCCGAACACCCACCGACGGTACAACGCGAGGCCGCTGGCGACCGCGAGAGCGCCGAACCCGCCGTACACGGCAGCCGTCACGGTTCCATGGGGGACGACGGCGTCGACGACGACCGGCCCCGTCAGCAACGCGGCCGCGGCAACGAGGAGCGTGTACGCTCCCGAGAGGACACAGACGACCGCGTACGCGACCCGTTCGGACGCGGACAGCTCGCTCTCGTCGGACGGGCGTCGGTGGCGGAGCGGGGTCGGTATCGCGTGGAGGGGCATACGAGGTGTTCACGGCGCGGTCGACAAAAACTCGACCCCGGTGCGACCAACGGCTCGATCGCCCACAACCCGACCGCCCACAACCCGACCTACCGCAGCGCGTCGAGGTCGAACTCGAAGGCGGCCACCGGCACCTCCAGGTCGTGTTCGACGAGCACCGCGGGGTGGAGCTCGCCGACGACGCCGACGGAGTCGCCGTCGACCACGACCTCGGCGACCCGGCCGTCGATGAACGACGGGTGGTCCGTGGGCGGCGTCGAGAGGTCGGCACGGAAGTCGTCACACACCGACTGGAGACGGCCCTTCGCCGCCTCGTAGGAGGCGTCGCGGCGGGCGACCGCGCCGGCGACGTGGCGGGCCTCCGCGACGTTCGTGTTCTCCGTCTCGTCGCGCTCGGCGACGAAGCCGATCTCCGAGACGTCCTGCGGGTAGGCGTTGTGGGTGTTCCCCTCCAACAGCAACAGAAGCGACGGGAGCGCCCACGTCCGCAGCTGGGTGTACTCCTCGCTGTACGGCTCCGTGATCGACACGGGCTCGCCGCCGCCGAGGACATCGGTCCCCGCCTCGACGTTCATCCGGTCGTAGTTCTCGACCCCGCTCGTCATGTGGAAATTCAACAGGTCCTCGAAGCCGAGGCCGACGAGGCTCGTCCGGACGGCGTCCTCCAGTCGTGTCCGCTCGTGACGCCTGCCGACGGTACCGATGTCCGGGTATCTCGGCTCCAGGTTCCCGAACCCGTACGCCCGACCAACGTCGTCGACGAGGTCGAGCGGGTGGAGCACGTCGACACGGTACGGCGGGATCTCGACGTCGTACACCACGTCCTCGTCGAGGGTGTACGTCGCGTCCAGCCCCGAGCGCTCGAAGCAGTCGACGACGTCCTCCGGCTCGAACTCGACGCCGAGCAGCGTCTCGATCCGGTCGTGGCTCACCGACTTCTCGTCGATCTCGAGGTTCGGCCGGAGCAGCTCCGGGCCGTACTCCGCGGGATAGGCCGCGCCGTCGGCGTACTCGACCTCCACCTCCTCTATCGTCGCACCCCGTGCGGAGAGCGCGTAACAGACGATCGTACACATCTTGTCGATCGTCCACTGGTCGGTGCCGGTGAGCTCGACGAACAGCTCGCGGGAGCCGGTCGTCACCTCCGTCCGCTTCCCGTTGATCACCGGCGGGAACGAGAACAGCCCGAGTTCGTCGTAGATCGCCGGGTAGCGGTCGTACTCGCGCACGAGGTCCGCGTACTTGCGGCCGGTGTCGTGCTCTTCGAGGACCGCCGCCGGACTCAACTCGTCGTTCGCGTCGAGCGGAACGAACGTGTCGCCGTCGGGGTCGACGCCGCGGTACGTGATCGACCGCTCCGCGCCCTCCTTCAGCGGCGCGCCCTTCACCATCGCGAGGTCGTGGATCCCGATCGCGCCCTTCGCGCGACCGCGACCCATGGTCGCGTGGAGCTTCTCTTGGAGTTGGATCAGCGAGTCGAGAGCGGCTTCGTCCAGATCGACGCCGCGAACCACCGCACCCGTCACGTAGGGACGCTCGTCGGGGACGGATTCGTCGACCTCGATCGTCCACTCGGCGTCGTTGGTGTCCGGGACGTACACGCCGCGGTCGTCGCCGTAGTGGTAGCGGAGCGACCGCGCCACGCCCTCGACGCTCAGCCGGTCGAGCCGGTCGGGCGCGAACTCGAACTGGAGGTCGCCGTCGTCGGTCTCCCCCTCGAACTCCAGACCGAGCCCGAACAGATCGTTCTTGAACGTCTCGTCGTCCGTGTCCGTGTGGCCGGTGAGCTGCCGCAGCTCGTCGGGATCGACATCGACGACGGGCATCAGTAGCTCACCTCCGCGTTCCGTAGGAACTCGATGTCGGCCAGCGTCCCGTGGAGGTCGCGGATGTCCTCCGCGCCGGTGGTCAACATTGCGAGCCGCTCCAAGGCGAGTCCCCACGCCATCACGTCGCAGTCGACGCCGAGCGGCCCGGTCACCTCCTCGCGGAAGATACCGGAATTGCCGATCTCGATCTCCTCGCCGGTCTCGGGGTGTTTCCCGAACAGCTCGAAGGAAGGCTCGGTGTAGGGGTTGTAGTGCGGCTTGAACCGGATGTCGGTGATACCGAACTGTCGGTAGAACTCCTCGAACGTCCCCATCAGGTCACGCACGGAGAGATCCTCCGCCATCACCCACCCCTCTATCTGGAAGAACTCCAGCAGGTGGGTCGGATCGAGCGTGTCGTTCCGATACACCTTCTCGACGGAGAAGTAGCGCTGTGGCGGCTCCAGCTCCGCGCCGGCGTACCCGGAGAGGTAGCGCATCGACAGCGAGGTCGTGTGCCCGCGCAGCGCCACCTCCCGAGCGAACGCCTCGGACCACGGGGAGTGGTAGCCGTCACCGTCCGCACCGTACCCGTCGCGATGCGCCGACTCGACCCGCTCGATGAGCTGTTCGGGGATGTCGTCCATCGGCGGCACGTCGAGCGCGAACCGGTCCCAGTGGGTCCGAGCCGGGTGGTCCTGCGGCATGAACAGGCAGTCGTTGATCCAGAAGTCGCTGTCGGCGTGGGGGCCCTCCATCTCCTGAAACCCCATCCCGACGAGCACGTCCTTCACCCGGTCCGCGGTCCGCCGAAGCACGTGCTTTCGACCGCCGCCGACCGCGGGGGCGTCGGCGGTCACGTCGTACTCGCTGAACTCGACGTCGCGCCACTCGCCGCTGGCGATCAGCTCCGGGGTGACCTGCCCGACCGTCTCCGCGGCCTCGACGCCCTCCATCAGCGCCGTGACGCCCTCGTCAGTCAGCGTGACCGATCGGGTGGTCCGTTCCGTGATCTCGACCAGCCCGCGCGAGGCGAGTCGGTCGAGGACGTCGTCGTCGACGTCGATGTCGGCTAGATCGATGTCGGCTACATCGCCGTTGGCGTCGTCGCCGAGCGCCGCCAGCGCCGTCACCTCGGGGTCGTCGTCGGGATCGACCGACGGGTCGATCGTCAGCTCGCCCGAGTCGACCGAGCCGAACCCTTTCCGCGGGAAGTTCGCTAACGCGATGTCGACCTCGGGGCCGGCGAGGTCGGCACGGCCGATTGCCTCGCCCATCGAGACGGGGTCGTCCGCCGCGCCCGCGTCGAGCGCGGCGCGGAAGAGGCGAGTCTCGGGGAGACTCTCGTCGAGGTATTCGCGCCCCTCGTCGGAGAGGGTCGCGACATCGACGGTCGTCTCCGATACCTCGACGAGGCCCTCGTCGCGGAGGTCGAACGCCGCGCCGGTGACCGTCTCGGGTTTCAACCCCGTCTCGGCCGCGAGGTCGTCTATCGTCCGTTCGTCCGTCGCGCTCGCGGCTTCGAGGACCGCGAGCTGTCGTTCCGGGAGTCGCATTCGGTTGTGTGGATACGTGTGTGGCTGCGTGGTAACGGTTCCGGCACGTTGCCGGCGCGATGCGTGGCGGCCGTCGCGGCTCCCGCCGGACGGGGCCGCGCGACCGCGGGCCGAGTCGCCCGGTTTCACCCTCCCGCCGCGGGACGGATCCGCCGCGCGCGACTCAGCCGAAGAAGGCCCCGAACGCGTCGCCGTCGCTCGTGCGGGCGATCCCGCCAGCCGTGTGTTCGGGTGGCATACAGCCACGTGGCCCGCGCCGGGAGTTATGTGTTGTGTTCGGCGAGAAACGCGCTCGTCACTCCCGGTCGTCGCGGTCCCGAAGCGCGGCGATCCGGTCGCCGAGCGGCGGTTGGACTTCGAACCACGTCGACCAGTCGCCGGTCTCCGGTTCGACCCCACGCAACGCCGCGACGTGTTCGAACGCGTCGGCGACGCGGGCGCCCCCGGCGACGTCCGCCGCCCGCTGGTCCGCGGCGTACTGGACGCGTCGGCCGACCCAGAACGACGCGAGGCCGACGGCGATGACCGCCGTGAACCCCGAGCCGAACGGGACGACCGTCGTCACGATCGCCGCGAGCAGGCCGACGACGGCCGCCACCGCGACTGCGCGGAACTCCCCGTAGTAGGCGTCGACTCGCCCCGACTCCGCGGCCAGGAGCCCGATCGCGACGTCCTCGTCGAGCTCGTCGAGCACGTAGTCGGTGACGAACAGCACCCGCCTGCGCGGTGGACCCCGGACGGCGACGTCGACGGACTCCGACCCGCTCGTCTCGACGATCGCGACCCGGTCGACGTCGAGCCCAGCCGCCTCACGGAGCGCGTCGAGCGCCGCCCGTTCCGGGTCGGTCGGCTCCCGGAGCTCGCGGAACCGGTCGTTGACGATCAGCGGGCCGACCTCGACCGCGAGGAACGCGACGACGCCGACGGAGACGAGGAACGCGGCCGTAAGCATCGGCCGTGTCTCTGGGGCGCGGCCGCTAAAACCACCCGGTCTCGCTCGCCGACCCGACCGATCCCCGTGTCGGTCAGTGCGAGCCCCAGTCCGTCGGTGCGGGTCTCAGTCTGTCAGTGCGTGTCTCAGTCGATCGGCGGTGATCCCGAGCAGCCAGCGTTGGTCTCGAGCAGTCAGCGCGGAACTCCGTCAGCGCGGGACCCGATCGGCCAACGACCGGATCGCCGCTGTGGCCTCGCTGTCCGGTGCGGCGTCGACGACTGGTTCCTCCGCCACGACGGACCGGCCGACGCGCGGGTCCGCGGGCACGACCGCCGCCGGCGCGCCGAGGGCGTCCGCGATCGCGTCCGTCGGCGGATCGTCGGTCACGCGATTGACCGCACAGCCGACGAGGCCGGCAGCTAGTTCCCGGGCGAGCGCCCGAGACTTGATCGCGTCCGCCAGCGCGAACGCCCGGGGGGAGACGACGATCAGACAGGCGTCCGCGACCGCGAGCGGCACCCCGGCGTCCGCCCGTCGCCCAGCCGGGCAGTCGATCACGACGGTCCCGTGTTCGCGCTCGATGGCCGCCACGGCCGCGGTGAGGTTCGTTAGGTCGGCCGCCCGAGCGCCGGCGAGCGTCCGCCCGCAGGGGACCACGTCGACCGGGCCGGGACGGACCGCCTCCGTCACTGCCGCGTGGCCGGCGAGGACGTCGTGGAGGTCCGGTCCGCGTCCACCGGGGAGGTCCGCCATCCCGAGGTCGGCGTCGACGACGACCGCGTCGAGCGCGGCGGCGACGTTGTACGCGAGCGTGGTTTTCCCGACCCCGCCCTTCCCGCCCGCGACGGCGAGGATCACGAGAGCCGCTCCAACGCCGCCACGGGCGCGTCCGTCGCCTCGGCGCGGTCCGCCAGCTCGGCCGCCCGGTCGCTTACCCGGCGGAGCAACGCCGCGTCGGCATCGACCCGCTCGTCGAGGGCCGCGACCGCGTCGACACCACCGATGGCGGCGACGTGCTCCGTCGCAGCGTCAAGATCGGCGTCCGCGAGTCGCTCCGCGCGGTCGACCCGTCGCTCCACCGCCGCGAACCACTGGTCGAGACGGACGGGTCCGATCGGCGAGAAACCACCATCGTCGTCGACGTCAGAGCCCCCCTCCTCCTCGTCGGTACGGGGGCCTCCTATTCGAGGGCCTTCCTCGTTCGCGTCGACACCGGGTCCGTTCTCGTTCTCGTCAGCATGGGGCCTCACGGAGGGGTATTCGGACGCACTGTCGCCGTCCCCCTCGGCGACACGTCTCACCGAGACGGACTCCGGGTTCTCTTGGTCGGTAGAACCGACGGAATCGTCGTGTTGTATCGCGGTTGCGGGCTCCGAGTCGGCCGGACCACCAGCTCGGACGGCCGGACCACCAACTCGGACGGCCGGACCACCAGCTCGGACGGCGGCACGCGGCGGACGATGTGTCCCGAGCGTCCGGATCGCCTCCGCGACCTCCAACTCTCCGTCTTCGTGCGTCACGTCCGTCGCATCCGGCGGGTCTACCGCGTCCAGCGTATCGACCCCGACGACCGTGGCGGGCGGGTCGACCGGCGTAGCCGGCGATGCGAACCCGACACCGCGGGTTTCCCGGGATTCGAGCCGAAGGGTGACGCCGTCACGGTCCCACCCGGCCTCCGGGACGCCGGAGCGGCGCGGTGGTAGAACCGGTCCGTTGAGCCGGCTATCGATCCGAACGCGCCGGGGGACGTCGGCGTCGTTTCGGACTCGACAGGCGACGAAGCAGACGCCATCGACGGTGTCGACGGTACACGAGAGATCGACGCTCATGCGGTGGCTGGCTCGGCATGGTATCTAAAGCTCCGGGCGCGTTGTCCGGACACCGAGGACTCGCTCCGCCGGCGGCCCGTCCCACGACTCGAAGGCGCTCACGACCGCGGGACTGAGCGAGACTGGTCCATCGATCGAAGCGATCCGAACCGCCGCGAGCGACGCGGCGACCCGCGACCCCTCGTACTCGCTCGCGTCGCGTCCGGGCGTCGCGAGATCGCCTTCCGGCACGGCAGGGAGAGCCTCCCGAAACGCCGGATATATCGAGTTCGCGAGCTCGGTTCGGGCGTCCCGCCGGCGGTTTCGAAGCCGGTCGGTGAGACGGAGGCGGCGCTCACGCTCGTCGCGCGCCTGCTTCGCCCGCCTGCGTGCCTGTTCGAGCCCTTGTTCGGCCGCGATGCGATCCGTCTGTGCGACGGACAGGGCCGCGGCCGCGTCCTGTAACTCCGCGATCGACGCCGCCGTGTCGGCGTCGACTGCCCGTCGGGCCCGGACGTCCCCACGGATGGTCGCGACGCGCTCTTTCAGCCGACCCTCCTCCCCGGTCGCATCGGCCAGCTGGCGACGGGCGCTCTGGAGGTCAACCGTCGGGACCGTGATCGACGCGATCTCCTCTCGAAGCTGGGCGATCTCGGACGCGAGCGAAGCGGTCCGCCCCCGAGATCGGGCGGCGGCCGCTAGAGAGACACGCACGGAGCGATCGGTTGGAACCGTCCCCAGCACCGCCTCCGGTGACGGGATACCGAGTCCGGGAGTCCCGCCGCCCGCATTACCCCCGGAATCCGACCGGCTCACAGCTCGCGCCCTCGTAGGGAGTCCGGGTCGGGGTAGTCCGTCCCCGCGGCGAACGACGCGTACGGTGTCGACCGCGTTTCGCGGTTCGCGTACGCGGTTGCCGCGTCACGGACCGCCTCGTCCACGGCAAGGAACTCGTTGAATGGTTCGGTCCGTTCGATCTGGACGTCGTCACCGTGCGTCTCCCTGAGACGCAATGCGAGGAACGCGCCGTACGCGGTCGGTTCGAACAGTGCCGCTCGGCCGAACCGTCGAGCGACCTGATCGTCGTGGCGACGACAGGCGTTACGGAGCCCGGTCCGGGCAGCCGACGAATACGTCACGACCAACAACACGAGCGTCACTGCTCGGGTCCCGAATAAATCGCTTCCGAACGGTGTCGTAGTCGGTATCTGAAACGACGACGCCGAACGTTTCAGACCCGTTCAACGTCGAACTCCGGCACGTCGCCCTCGTCGTCGATCCGGTCCGGATCGATCCCCGCGGCCGCGAGTACCCGTTCCCGCGCCGCCGGGGCCGATGCAGCGACGACGACCCGCCCGTCGACCGCGGGGTCCCCAACC
Source organism: Halorubrum tibetense (assembly GCF_055396225.1). NCBI lineage: Archaea > Methanobacteriati > Methanobacteriota > Halobacteria > Halobacteriales > Haloferacaceae > Halorubrum > Halorubrum tibetense. Next base: position 1,615,099 of record NZ_AP043742.1, on the reverse strand, counting down.
GCGCGGAACACGTCGTCCTCGCCGTCGAGCTCGGAGGCGTACGTCCGCAGCGTCGCGGCGACCCGACGCTCCGCCTCCGTGAGGTCGACATCCCCTTCCTCGAAGGCACGAAGCGCGTCCTCGACGTTCCGCAGCGCAGAGATCCGGTCCATCTACGTCGTCCGCAGGTGGCCCTGCTTCGGCTCGTACACTTCGCCTTTCGTGCGGAGCTTCTCGATCTCCTGCTCGGCTTTCCCGGGGTCCATCCCGATCTCGCCGGCGCGGTCAAGCACCTCTTCCACGGGTGCGCCTTCTTCGTACTCCTCCTCGATGTCGGCGATGAGCCCTTTGATGTTCTTGATGCGGTCGCGCTGGCTCTTCGAGGTCCCGGTCTCGACGACGTCCGCGTCGAACTGGCCCGTCTCGGGGTCGACGCCGATGTCTTTGAGACACGACTCGACGATGTCGGTCGCGCGGTCCGCGTCCTCGCGTTCGACCGTGTCCGAGAGCCGGACGCGCGCGCTCGCCTCCGAGAGCCGTACCATCGCCTCCAGCTTCCGCGCGGTGACCGGCACGGGCGCGTCCTCGTCGGCCCCTTTCGACCGGAGGTCGACGTAGAACTCCTCTATCAGCTCTTTCGCCTCCTCGGTCATCGTCGGGTAACACGACCGTTTCGCGTGCGCGATGTACTTCCGGAGCAGCTCGGCGTCGATCTCCGGGGCGACCTCCTGTGTCACCTCCGCGACCTGGTCGGAGGTGAACTCCGAGCTCGCCAGCTCCGTGCGCTGGGTGTTGAGTTCGCCCGCGTAGTTCGTCTTGATGATGTGTTTCGCCAGCCGGGAGTCGTGTTCGGGGTCCGGGCTGTCCGTCACCGTGAAGATGAGATCGAACCGGGAGATGAGCGCGGGCTCCAGGTCGATCTGCTCGCCGATCGGCTCGTACTGGTCGAACCGGCCGTACTTGGGGTTGGCTGCGCCCAACAGGGAACACCGGGCCTTCAGCGTCGCGTTGATCCCCGCCTTCGAGACGGAGATCTGCTGCTGTTCGAGCCCCTCGTGCATCGCAGAGCGGTCGGAGGAGTTGTGAACGACGATTCCGTTCGCGACGAAGTTGTGTGTCTCCTCGACGGTCAGATCGTACACCTTCGGTCGCCGCCCATCCTCGATCCGCGCCAGTATTGACCGCAGTTCCGCTTTCATGGCGTCGGCCTCCTCGGCGATAGCATCGCGCAGGTCGTCAAGACAGTCCGTTTCGACGGTGCCGGACAGCCACCGCGACACCGTCGCCTGATTCACGTCGAGCCCCGACGCTACGTCCGCCTGACTGACTCCGTAGTCGTCGAGCGCCGTCGAGAGTTCCGCCCGTGTTTCGCCGATCGGACCGCGGTCGAGCAGCTCGCGAGCGCGCTCTTCGACCCTCTCCACCGGCCCCCCGATGAGGTCTGCGAGACGCTGTCGGAGCACCTCGCCACGGTGTTCGGTCGACTCGGGCGGAACGGTTTCGACCGATCCCACCCGACGCCACTTCACGTCTCCCTGGACGAGATCACGAAGGTCGTCCAAGTCGGTCTCCGCGACTTCGGTGAGGATCGCACGGAGCCGCTCGGCCACCGTCCGACGGACCTCGTCGCGTTCGCCCCACTCACGAGAGATCTGCTGTTGGGACAACGCGGTTCCGTCCGCGAGTTCGGACTGCGAGACGTGGTACCGGTGTCGGAGGTCTGAAATCGTCTCCCACGTCGGTTTCTCGTTGAGTCGACACCGGTCCTCGACGGCTGTCTCTCGTCGATCTTCGAACGCCGAGAGGACCCGGCCGGCGCGGTGGAGCGAGACGTTCACATCCCCTCTCTCGAAGTCGTGATACGTGACCGCGTCGAGACCGCACTCGCTTTGATGAAGCCGGAGCGAATCGCGAGACCGCGCGAGCGCGTCGCCGATATCCGGAATCACGTCGAGAATCGTGCGATCACCGTCGGCTGAATCAACGACGCGGTCGAGGGCCTCGGCCTTTCGCGTGGCCGTGAATCCGACGAGATCCCGGAATGATGTGAGCGAATCCGCGTCGGTCACCGTGAGGTAGAACACGTCGCGACCACCGTCTCGTTCGCGGTGCTGGAGCTGGCTCGACACACCGAACTGTAAGAGGAGGTTCCGAGCGCCTCGGAGGAGCTCCCGGCTCGCCGAGGCTATCCGAACGTTGCCCGCCGACTCGTCGACGTGGCCCTCGCTGTCTGCCAGCGCACGGACGAACGCGGCCTTGGCCGCGCGGCTCCCGGCCGAGACGGCCGTCGGGAAGCACTTCTCGTCGTATCGACCGAGGTTCATCCCTGCGTCGAGGACGGCGTCGGCGTATTCTTTCCCAGTGACGCGAACCGTCTCGACTCCGCCGTCGCGCTTTTCGCTCGGCGGGCGGACCGGCTCGACGCCGAACGTCGTCCGTGCGGCTCGCTCGAAGTCGTCGAGCAGTTCGTCGTCGGTGTTGGTGAACCGGACGCCGTAGACGCCCTCCTCGCGGTCGTAGTAGACGTTCCCGTCGCCGGAGAGGTATCCGAGGACGCTCGCCATGGCGGCGTCGATTCCGTCGTCGTCAAGCAGTTCGACGCTTTCGTCGCCGCCCGCCATTACCGCCGTCCCGGCACCATCGGCAGCCTTCGTCGGAACCTCGCGGGGGACGTACACCCAGTCGCCGTCGTCGATCGCGGCCGCCTCGCGCTCGATGCGCTCCCCGTCATCGAGGACGAAGAACGGGTGATCGGCCGTCGCCGTCAGCGACTCACCCGTCTCCATCGTGACCCGTGTCAGCTCCGACGGTGCGTCGTACTCGTGGACTGCGGAGACGGACCGTTCGACCAGCTGCCCACTCCCGTCCATCGTCCAGACGTCGAGGTCGATGTTGCGGATGCGTCGACCGTTCGAGAGTTCCTCGATCTCGCCGTCCTCGGCGACCTCTCGCGCCAGTTCGTCGATGCGCTCCACGCGTCCGTCCGCCAACGAGACCAGCGTGTCACCGGTGACACAGTCCATCTTATCCAGCTCGTCGACTGCGGCAATTCCCTTGTCTGCGAGGACGAGCGCACCGGCTTCGAGCGACCACTGCTGGCCGTCGCCGAAGTCGTCGCGGACGGCTGCAGCGGTAAGGCCTGCTGCAGAGCTGCCTTTACCGGACGTATAGACGGAGCGAGGTGCGATGTTTTCTACATACGAAATCATTTGAGATTTGCCAGTACCAGGGTCGCCGATAAGGAGCATATGGAGGTCGCCGCGGATCCGCGAGCCGTCGGGGAGGTGTTTGGTGACGCCCGAGAACAGCTGGAGGATCATCGCGAGCTTCTCCTCCTCGTAACCGTAGATAGCGGGCGCGATGGAATCGACCATCGCCTCGTAGATGTCGTCGCGATTGGAGAGTTCGATGATCTCGCGTTTGTCCGCCTCCGTGATGTCCATGTCCTCGAACTCCTCGTCCTCGATAGCGATCGAAACCCCGTCCATGTACAGATCGAAGATGGCGGACTTCTCGTTGCCCTGCTCGACCTGTTCGATGTGGAGGACACCGACGCAGGTGACGTGGTCGCCAGGACTCACCTTTCCGGTGACGTCGTCGACGATGTCGACGTCGAGCGACTGGGGGGTCTCGCCGCCGCGCAGTCCCTCGGGCGACTCCTGGATTCGCAGCTTCTGGGAGTCGATGAACTCCGACTGGTCGAAGTTGACGCGGAACGGGCCCTGCCGTTCACACCCTTGACACTCGTGGGGTTCTTGGAAACCGCCGTCGCTCTGGGGAATGTACGTCATCGTGCCACAGCGCTGGCACTCGAAGGCGGCCTCGGTCACTTTCGGGCGGACGTCGGTCGCCTTACGGACGATCCCTTGTACGGAGACGAGCTTCCCGATGTGGTCGTCGTGAACGCGGATCCCGCGGATGTCGATGCTCTCGGGGAGGTTCTCGATTCGGACGTGGGCACGGCCGAGGCTGACGTCGGCAGGGAGGTCGTACAGTCGCAGCGCCTCCTCGGCGTACTCGCGCATCTGGTCCGGCTTGCTGCGGAAGTCCTCGGCGAGGTCCCGGTCGAACTGGAAGAGGTCGTCGTAGTCGACGTACAACGAGCGCTGTTCGTTGGGGTAGTTCTGTGCGAGGGTGCCGATCTCCTCGCGATAGTAGTTGCGGTAGAACTGAATGAACCGCTCTGTGAGGTCCTGATTCCCGGCCTGAGCCATTACGGCACACCTTCGTCGGCATTACGTATGAACCTCATGTTCGAAGCGGAGGTGGCCGCGGCGTGCCTACCGGGTCCGGTCATGCTTTCGTTACGAACGTCGCGTCGGCGGACGTTCGTCCCTGATTGAACGAGAGCACCTTCGCACGGATCACGTCTCCAGGCTGGAGGTCCCGAGGGATGTCCGCGGTGAAGACGACGAACCCCTCGACCTTGCCGACGGCGACCTCGTTGCCGGAGTGATGGTCGGTGAGCTCGGTCACGCCGAACTCGTACGTCTCGCCGATCTCGACCGGCGGGTCGCGCTCCTGTGCGGCCTCGTGGGCCCGTTTCGACTCGCGTGCGTCCGAGGAGGGGGCACGAAGTCGGCGAACGACGACGAACAGGACGAAGAGCACGGCTGCCACACCGGCCCCATAGACGATCGGCGACGACGGGATCATACCGGTGGGTCGACGCGCCGGTACGTAAACGGTCGGGTCCGTCGGCATGAGAAACGCCTTTGCCCTCGAAGCCCCCGACTCGATCCAATGCGAACCAGCCGCGGTGACCGTCGACTCGTCCACGGGTGTGGTGTGGCGTGAAGGTCGCGGACGCGGTGCCGGAGTTCGCCGACGCCTTCGGGTTCGAGGAGTTCAACCGGATGCAGCGGGAGGCGCTGCCCGGGATCTTCGAATCGGACCACAACGTCGTCGCGTCCGCGCCGACCGCCTCGGGGAAGACCGCGCTGGCCGAGCTCGCGATCTGTAAGACCCTCTCGGAGGGCGGCACGGCCCTCTTTATCGCGCCGCTCCGCGCGCTCACCAACGAGAAGGAGAGCGAGTGGGAGCGGTTCGAGGAGCTGGGCTACTCCGTGTACGTCGTCTCCGGCGAGCGCGACCTCAACCCCCGCCGCGCCGAGCGCGCGGACGTGCTGGTGACGACTCCCGAGAAGGCAGACAGCGCGACCCGGAAACACGACTCCGCGCGCTACTCGTTTATCACCGACATAGACTGTATCGTCATCGACGAGGTCCACCTCCTCGACAGCGAGAAGCGCGGCGCGGTGCTCGAAGTCACCGTCTCGCGGCTCCGGCGCCTCCAAGACCCTCGAGTGGTCGCGCTGTCGGCGACGATGCCGAACATCGGGGACGTGGCGGAGTGGCTCGACGCGCCGCCGGAGACGACGTACGAGTTCGGCGACGAGTACCGACCCGTCGAGCTGGAGACCGGCGTAAAAACGTACAGTCACGGGTCGAACGCGTTCGCGGACAAGTACCGACGGCTCTACCGCGCACTCGACCTGGCCGAGCCACACGTCCGCGAGGACGGTCAGGCGCTCGTGTTCGTCTCCTCGCGACAGGACACGGTACAGGCGGCGAAGAAGGCGCGCGACGAGATCACGGAGCGGGACATCCCGATCGACTCGCGCGGCGACTACGAGTTCCACAACGAGGCGAAATCGCTGTCGAACGACACGCTCCGGCAATCGGTGCTCGACGGGGTCGGCTTCCACCACGCGGGGCTCGGCAAGGAAGACCGCGACCGCGTCGAGGCGTGGTTCAAAGAAGGGAAGATCAAGTTGCTCTTTTCCACCTCGACGCTGGCGTGGGGGGTGAACCTCCCGGCGCGGTGTGTCGTGATCCGCGATACGAAGTACCACGACCCGCTAGAGGGGGAGACGGACATCTCCCCGCTCGACGTGCTCCAGATGCTCGGACGGGCTGGACGGCCCGGCTACGACGACGTGGGATACGGCTGGGTCGTCTGTGACCGCTCGGACGCAGATAAGTACCGGCGGCTGCTCCGCGAGGGGAAAGAGATCGAGTCACGGCTGGCGGGCGACCTCGAATCCCACCTCAACGCGGAGGTGTCGATGGGGACGATCCGTGGATTGGGTGACGTGATGGACTGGCTGGAGACGACCTTCTACTACGTCCGCGCGCGGTCGAAGCCGGAGGAGTACGGGTTCGAGGGGCTTCGGGACCGCGTCCGCGACACGCTCGACTCGCTGATCGCGGACGGGTTCGTGGCCGCCGGCGACGACCTCGCGGTCGAGCCGACCGCGCTCGGACGGCTCGCCTCGAAGTACTACCTTCGGCTCGACACCGCCCGTGAGTTCCGGGCGCTCGCCGACAGCGAGCGGCTCACCGCGGACGCCGTCCTCGAAACGGTGGCCGCCGCCGGGGAGTTCGACTCCGTCTCCGCGCGTTCGGCCGAGTCCGACGCGATCGACCGGGTCCTCGACGGCCGCGACACCACGCTCGAGGACGGCCATCGAAAGGTGTTCGCCATCCTGCTCGCGAGCATGGCGGACGCGACGCCCTCTGATCTCCGGTCGGACGCGTGGGTGATCCGGCAGAACGCGCTCCGACTCCTGGCCGCGCTCTCGGAGTTCCTCGACCGGTTCGCCGGTTCCCGAGCGGCGAACCTCGCGTGCCGGGTCGAGGCGCGGGTGGAACACGGGGTCGCCAAGGAGGCGGTCGCGCTGACCGCGATCGACGGCGTGGGCGCGAAGCGGGCGGACCGGCTCGCTGCCGCGGGGCTCACGTCCCCCGCAGCCGTCGTCGATGCCGGCTCCAAGGCGCTCGCGAACGCCGGGATGAGCGACTCCGTAGCCGAACGGGTGGTCGAGGCCGCACGCGACTGCCCCCGGGTCGCGGTGGACTGGGGGTCGTTCCCCGACCGGATCGCGACCGGCGAGAACGAGCTGTGTGAGGTCGGCATCGCCACGACCGACGGAGCCGGGCGCGTCGGGATCCGCGTCACGGTCAACGACGTGGAGATGACCGCAACGACGACGTACCTCGACGGCGAGACGACCGTCCCAGTTGGCGTGTTCGGCCCGCCGGACGCCGACGAGCTGGAGTTCGTCGTCGAGGTCGTCTTCCCCGACCTGCCGTTGATGCCCGTGCGCGCGACACGGACGGTCCAAGTAGCGTAGTTCGCCGGGCATCGACCGTTCTCGTGGTGGTGTTCGTCGAACACGGAGACGGGAGCCGCCGGAGCTCAGTTCTCGGTGGTACGACCGGAGATCCGCTCGATGTCGAGTTTGCGGACGGTCACTTCGATGTCCTCGATGGCCTCGTCGAACACGCGGATCGGGGAGAAACAGTCGTTGATCTCGGCCGTATCGAACCGTTGGCGATCGGCCTCCGTGAGGTCCGTGAGGCGTCCGCTGACGACGATGCTCCACGAGTCGAACGCCTTCGGGTCGTTCGTCGGGTCCGCACCGTACAGGACGTAACACGCCGTCTCGGTCGACTCCAAGAACGTCCGTTTCGTGCCCCCCTCGGTCAGCCCCAGCCGGAAGTAAAGGCCGTCCCCGTCGTAGTAGTGTGCCAACGGAATCGCGTACGCGTCGTTACCGGTCGCCAGCGCGAGGACACCCGAATCGGCCGTTCGTAGTCGTTGTTCGACCGACTCGTCGTCCATTCCGGTCGTGTACGCGTATTCGACATGATTCATCTCATATACCTGTTGGACGAGCAACTACATAGCAGTACGGAGGCGTCTCCGCGTCGCGCGGCAGTTCGCCCACTCGTTAAACCGGAAAACGGGACAACGACGCCCCATGCCAGCACGCCTTCGCGTCCTCGCCGGCGACTGTCAGGTGACCGAACGCGGCGACCGGACCCGAACGTATCGCGGCCGTGTCGTGGTCCTGATCAAGCCCGATAACACGACGCTCGTCCACGACGCCGACGGGTACCAGCCCGTCGCGTGGCTCACTCGCCCCGACTCGGTGGTCGTTGAGGGCGACGGTGCGGGGTTTACCGTCACCGCACGCGACGGCACCCGGCAGCTCCGCGTCGTCGCCGAGACGGCGACCGCCAGCCGCGCGCTCCCGGTCACGGAGGCGGGGATTCCCGTCGGGACGTGTCCCGACGACGGCGGGTCGCTCGTCCGTTCGCGCGGGGACGTGGTCTGTCTGGACTGCGAGGAGCGGTGGGGACTCCCCGCCGGCGCGAGCGTCACCGACGCGACGTGTGAGACGTGTGGTCTACCGAAGATCCGCGTCGAGCGCGGCGAGGCGTTTCACCTCTGTCTGGACGCCGCCTGCGACCCGATGGCGGCGGCCGTCCGCGACCGGTTCGACCGCGTCTGGGACTGTCCCGACTGTGACGGCGAGCTCACCGTCGAGTCCGCGCCCGGCCGGGTGTATCTCGCGTGCGACCGCCGCCCGGAGTGTGAGACGACGTTCTCGATCCCCTCGGGGATCGTCGTCGACGAGTGTGACTGCGGGCTCCCAGTCTTCGAGACTGCGACCGGTCGCGACTGTCTCGACGCGAGCTGCCGGCTCGGTGGTCACTGAGCGGCGAGTGGAAGGGGATGGGGACTGAAACCGGAGGAGATGAAGCGGAGTCGATCGCCTACTCGGCGAGCTGCTCGCGCCCCGGAGCGATCAGCCGGTCGAGGTACTCGGCGAGTGCTCCCTTCGCGTCGGCCGGGTGGAGCTCGCCGGACTCGAGGTCGGCTTCGAGCGCGTCGTAGGCGTCGTACTTCAGGTCGCCGCCGTACTGTTCGGGTCGCTCGACGACGACCGTCTCGAACCGCGGGAACACGTGGTACTCGAACACTTGGAGGACGGGGTTCTCGCGCGACTCACCCTCCTCGGTCGGCTCCGGGTCCGCCGTCGGGGGACAGTACGCCTTGTTCACCTTCGACTCGATGTCGTCGCGGGAGTCCTCCATGGAGATGGTGACACCCTCGCTGGAGGACATTTTCCCGCGACCGGTCCCGAGGTCGGCGATGAGCGGCGTGTGCAGACTCGTCGGCGGCTCGCGGTCGATGCTCGGTAGCACGTCGCGGGCGAGCATGTGGACCTTCCGCTGTTCCATCCCGCCGACGGCGAGGTCGACGCCGAGGTACGGGATGTCGAGCGCCTGCATCAACGGGTAGACGGCCTGGGACACCTTCACGGAGTCGCCCGAGGTGATCTCCGCCATCGCCCGCTCGGCGCGGGCGAGGGTCGTCTCGAGCTCCAACGCGTGGAGGTCGAGGGTGTAGTCCTCGTCGAGCTGGAAGTCGGAGCCGAGCACGAACTGTGTGTCCGACTCTTCGAGCCCGTAGGCGATGAACTGGTCGCGCATCCGCTCGGCGGTCCGGCGGATCTCCGCGAACGATCCCTTGTCGTTGAGGTACGCGTGGACATCGGCGAGGAGGACGGTGACTTCGAACCCCGCCTCCTGGAGGTCGATGAGTTTGTTCGCCGTGAGCATGTGCCCGATGTGGAGCACGCCGGAGGGCTCGTACCCGACGTACGCGCGCTTGCCGTCGGGGTCGGCTGCCAGCGTCTCGATCTCCTCCTCCGTGACCACCTCGGCCGCGTTCCGGGTGATCAGCTCGTGGGCGTCCATGGGTACGATAGCGGGAGGGTTCGGGATATGACTTCTGGAACCGCCCGGAACCGACGCCGCCAAACGACTGGGAGCGCCGGTCGACGGGTCACTCCTCGGTTTGCGGGAGCCGAGTCCCCGCCCGGTGTTCCGAGATGATCCGGTCGAGCCGCTCCGCCTTCTCGTCGCGCCGCCGGCGTTCCGCACGGGACTCCCAGTCGTCGATCGCCGCGTCCAGCGCCGACTCGTCGGCGACGGCCAGCTCGTCGACCTCTCGGACGGGAACCGCGTCGACCGGGACGACCGGGATCCCGTGGTCGAACAGCACCTGGTCGGCGACATCCGAGAGGTTGCCGTCGCGGATCACCGCGTGCGGCTCCGTCCCAGCCAGCCGTTCGGCGGTCCGACGGCCCGCACCGGATGCGTCACGGAGGTAGACGACATCGCCACGGACGAGGCCGTACGCCTCGTCGGCGGCGTCGAGCGCGTCGAGCGTGAACTGCTCGACGACTTTCACGCTGACGAGGCCCTGACCCTCGGCGACGTCGGCGAAGTTCGAGTGGTCGAGCTTCCACAGCTCCTTGAGCGTCTCCACCTTGCGTTCGAGCGCCTCGACCGTCTCGCGGGCGTCGTCGCGCTCGCGTTCGAGCCGCTCGGTCTCCCGCTCCAGCCGTGAGACTTCCCGACGGGTACGCGCCTCGATCCGCTCCTCGCGTTTCGCCTCGGAAAGCGCCTCCTCCAGCTCCGCGATCCGGTCGTCGCGCTCGTCGAGCTCGGACTCCAGCGACTCCGCGTGCGACTCCAGCCGGTCGACGCGCTCGCGGAGCCGGCGGATCGTCTCTTCTTCCTCGGTCCGCTCGGGTTCCGTCGGGTCCTCGTCCGGGTCGGCATCGCCGTCGTCGTCGCCGTCGTCCTCTCGGAGCTCCTCGATGACGGCCTCCACGGACGCGCCGCCGGCGACGACGCCGGCGATGACGGCCTCACGGTCCATTCGCGGCGGCGTCTTCTCCGTGATCCGTTCGAACTGGTCCGCGTGGTCGTCGTAGGCGTACAGCGCGGCCGCCAGCGCGTCACGCTCGTGGTCGTTCTCGTAGCCGGCCTCCCGAGTGCGGTGGAGTTTCTCGTCGACCGGAAGGTCGGTGGTCGGCCGCCACCCCGCGGCGTCGAACGAGCGGCGGAACTTCTCGACCGTTTCGGGCATCGGCTCCACGTCGGCGGCGACGAGTATCGGCCGCCCCTGCTCGATTATCCACTCGGTCACCTCGGCGGTGTCGGCGGTCCGGGAGGAGTACAGCGCGTGGACGGTGCCGTCGAGCCCGACCACCGCGGCCGCGGTGGTGGTTCCGGGATCGATCCCGACGATCACGCGGTCGCGACGTTTCACGAGCGGTTCGTACTCGATTCCGTCGCGGCGCTCGCGTTCCACCTCGACGCGCACGTCCCCCGCACGCGAGTTCGACAGGGGGATCTCCTCGGGGCGGGCCTCGACGGTGAAGACGGCACTGGAATAGCCGCCGTACTTCTCCGTCACCTCGCGGTCGTACTCGAGGTTCGCCTCGCGGAGCTTCGTCTCGACCTGTCGGCTGCGCTTTTTGACGTTACCGTGGATCCGCCGAGTGTAGCGGTCTTGGCTCCAACCGCCTTTCCCGGTGGATCGGCCGCGAGAGACTTTGACGGTCGTCTCGTCGGTGAACGCGGTGACCTCGTGGCCGACGTTGGCCGCGGCGAGGCGGGCGGCCGCCTCCGCTTCCTTCATCGGCTTCTTACCGTACGGGATCCCGTGGCGGGAGGCGACTCGCGAGAGCGGCTCCGGCCGCTCCGCGCCGGTCACCTGGACGAGGCGTGTTCCGTCCGGGAGGCTCCGGAGCAGTCCGACGAGCGCGTTCTTGTCCGGCGCGAGCTCGTAGGCGTTGTCGGTGGCGACGTACAGCGGTTCGCGATCGTCGATCAGTCGGCGGAGCTTGCGGAGGGAGACGACATCACGGGAGACCCGGGCGAGCGGGCCGTCGGCGTCCGGGACGTCCGGGTCGTCCGCGTCGACGGGGTCGAGGATCACGAGCGCGTAGGAGGGATTGTCGCCGCGGACGTCGCCGCTCTGGACGTCGACGCCGAACACCGGCCGGTCGCGGGCGCGGATAGTCCGGGTTGGCACGGATTCACGTAGGCCGCTCGGGCGTATATACCCCACGCCGGAACCGGTGGTGTCGACCGCGGCGTCACGTGCTGACGGCCGGTTCGGGGATCACGGTTGGACGGCCGGTTCGGGGATCACGGTTGGACAGTCAGTTCGGAAAGCACAGTCGAACGACCGGGTCGAGGCGTCACGCCCCACGTCCGTCGGGGAGGACCGCCGACCCGCCCGCTTATACGGCGGGGCATCGAAACGGGGAACGAATGAGCGAGGAGTTCGCGCTGCTCGAACCGGCGGATCAGCCCGGCGACGAGTGGGAGGCGCTCGACGTCTCCGACACGGAAGCCGACCGGATCGCCCGGCGACAGGACCGCGAGTTCGACGAGTTCCGGAAGCGGATCAAGGACACCGAACAGTTCAAGCTCCAGGAGTCGGTGTTCGACGACGCGACCCTCGCGGCGGTGTACAAGCTGGTCCAGGACGGCTACGTGGACGCCTTCGGCGGCCCCGTCTCAACCGGTAAGGAGGCGAGCGTCTTCGAGGCGCTCGGCGGGCAGGCGGGCGAGCGACCAGCGCCCGGGACGGCGGTCGACGCCGACGGCGACGGCCATCCCGACCGCGAGGTCGCCGTGAAGGTGTACCGGATCAACTCCTCGAACTTCCGGCAGATGCGCGACTACTTGGAGGGCGACCCGCGGTTCGAGGGGATCGCGAACGACAAGAAGGCAGTCGTGCTGGCGTGGACGAAAAAGGAGTTCGCCAACCTCGAACGGGCCCGGAAAGCGGGCGTCCGGGTCCCCGAGCCGATCGCCGTCCAACGAAACGTACTCGTGATGGAGCTCGTCGGGCACGCGGACGACCGCGCCCGGCGGCTGAACGAGGTCGACGTCGAGAACCCGGAAACCGCCTATGAGGTCGTCCGCGAGTACATGCGGCGGCTCTACCGCGCCGGCCTGATCCACGGCGACCTCTCGGAGTACAACATGATCATCCACGACGGCGAGCTGGTCGTCATCGACATGGGACAGGCGGTCACCGTCCATCACCCGAACGCCGGGGAGTTCCTCGCGCGCGACTGCGAGAACGTGGCGACGTTCTTCACGCGCCAAGGGATCGACATCGACCCCGACGAGCTGCAGGAGTACGTGACGGAACCGGAGCCGAGCGACGAAGCCGGAACCGACTGACGTGTCTTGAGGTCGACGAATCCGGAACCGACTGACGTGTCTTGAGGTCGACGAATCCGGGGCCTACGGAACCGCGCGTCACACCCCCTCACACCGCGGCTCCCGGAACATGTTTAAAAGTCTCGGCCGGGTATCTTGGTGTATGCAACACGTGACGGTTCCGCAGGACCGGATCGGTGTCGTCATCGGTGCCGGTGGCGAGACGATGCGGGAGATCGAAGACCGCGCAGGCGTGCGACTCGACGTCGACTCGGAGTCCGGCAGCGTCGCCATCGAGGAGGCGGGCGACCCCGTCGCCGCGATGGTCGCGCCGGACGTGATCAAGGCGATCGGGAGGGGGTTCAAACCCGAGACCGCGCTGTCGATCCTCGATCACGACCTCCGGACGCTCGAACTGATCGACCTGACAGAACACACCCGTAACGACAACGACCTCCAGCGGAAGAAGGGCCGGATCATCGGCGAGAACGGCCGGACTCGCGAGCTGTTAGAGGAGCTGTCGGGCGCGAACGTCGTCGTCTACGGGACGACGGTCGGTGCGGTCGGTCAACCCGAGGAGCTACAGGTGGTCCGCCGCGCGGTCGGCATGCTGCTCGACGGCGCGCCACACGGCGCGGTGTACTCGTACCTCGAACGGAAGTCGAACGAGCTGAACGACGACGTCAGTTTCCAGTCGCCGCAGTGACGGCTGACGCCGCTCTGGCGACGCGGCGGTGTTCACCCGCTTGCGTGTCGACTGCGTACTGACCGTACACTAACTGCGCATAGGCTACACACTGACTGCGTACTGACGGCACAGACACCCGCACTCAACGCCAGTCAACGCGGACGAAATCGTCCCATGTGGGCGTGTTCATCACGGCACACGCGGCCACCACCGGATCTATATAAAGGCCCGTGATAACGAGCCACATGAAAACAGTCTACCCCGCCCCGTGTTGCGTTTCCGCACGGATTGAACGATGGGTTTATATAGAATCACAATCAATCAATGGTTGTAATGTCACAGCGCCAGCGGATGGGCAATCAGCCGATGATCGTACTTTCCGAGGAGTCGCAGCGGACCTCCGGAAAGGACGCGCAGAACATGAACATCACGGCCGGCAAGGCGGTCGCGGAGTCCGTCCGCACCACGCTCGGCCCGAAAGGGATGGACAAGATGCTCGTCGACTCCGGCGGGTCCGTCGTCGTCACGAACGACGGCGTTACCATCCTGAAAGAGATGGACATCGACCACCCGGCGGCCAACATGATCGTCGAGGTGTCCGAGACGCAGGAGGAGGAGGTCGGTGACGGAACCACCTCCGCCGTCGTCGTCGCCGGGGAACTCCTCGACCAGGCCGAGGAGCTCCTCGACCAGGACATCCACGCGACCACCCTCGCACAGGGGTACCGCCAGGCCGCCGAGAAGGCCAAGGAGATCCTCGAAGAGGAGGCCATCGAGGTCTCCGCGGACGACCGCGAGACGCTCGTCGAGATCGCCTCCACGGCGATGACTGGCAAGGGCGCGGAGAACGCGAAAGAGCTCCTCGCCGAGCTCGTCGTCGACGCCGTGATCGCGGTCGCCGACGACGACGACATCGACACGGAGAACGTCTCCGTCGAGAAGGTCGTCGGCAGCTCGATCGACCAGTCCGAGCTCGTCGAGGGTGTCATCGTCGACAAGGAGCGCGTCGACGAGAACATGCCCTACGCGGTCGAGGACGCCGACGTCGCGCTGTTCGACGGTGCCATCGAAGTGAAAGAGACCGAGATCGACGCCGAGGTCAACGTCACCGACCCCGACCAGCTCCAGCAGTTCCTCGACCAGGAGGAGGAGCAGCTCCGTGAGATGGTCGACCACCTCGTCGACATCGGCGCCGACGTCGTCTTCGTCGGCGACGGCATCGACGACATGGCCCAGCACTACCTCGCACAGGAGGGTATCCTCGCGGTCCGCCGCGCGAAGTCCGGCGACCTGAAACGCCTCGCCCGCGCGACCGGCGGCCGCGTCGTCTCCAACCTCGAGGACATCGAGAGCGACGACCTCGGCTTCGCCGGCTCCGTCGCCCAGAAGGACGTCGGCGGCGACGAGCGCATCTTCGTCGAGGACGTCGAGGAGGCCAAGTCCGTCACGCTCATCCTCCGCGGCGGCACCGAACACGTCGTCGACGAGGTCGAGCGCGCCATCGAGGACTCGCTCGGCGTCGTCCGCACGACGCTGCTCGACGGGCAGGTGCTGCCCGGCGGCGGTGCGCCCGAGACCGAGCTCGCCCTACAGCTCCGTGACTTCGCCGACTCCGTCGGCGGTCGCGAGCAGCTCGCCGTCGAGGCGTTCGCCGACGCGCTGGAGGTCATCCCGCGCACGCTGGCCGAGAACGCCGGGCTCGACCCCATCGACTCGCTGGTCGACCTCCGCTCCCGGCACGACGCCGGCGAATTCGGTGCCGGTCTCGACGCCTACACGGGCGACGTGATCGACATGGAGGCCGAGGGCGTCGTGGAGCCGCTCCGCGTCAAGACCCAGGCCATCGAGTCCGCCACCGAGGCGGCCGTCATGATCCTCCGCATCGACGACGTCATCGCGGCCGGTGACCTCAAGGGCGGCGGCTCCGACGACGGCGGCGACGAGGGCGGCCCCGGCGGCGCGCCCGGCGGCATGGGTGGCGGCATGGGCGGCATGGGCGGTATGGGCGGTGCGATGTAAACTCCGCGTAGGAGAGACACCCCACCCACGCCGACCGAAGCCGATTCGAACGGATCCGCCGACCGACCGTCGCACGCCCGTTCCGGGCCTCGACGACACGCGATTTTTATCGATGACCGACCGTTGAGCCGTCGGCTCGGCGTTCAAGCGGAAGCGGTCGCTCCGCCGACACGACGATAACAGCGATGTAACCACCCGACACGGGTGTCCGCGAGCGGTTAAGTGGCTCCTCGACGTTCGATCCGATAGCGAGACGGCCGTCGGCGCGCCGATCGATATGCGCGGTTCATGTGGGCGCGTCGCGGACCGACTTCGAATACGACTTCACTATGTCACAGCAGAAAGCGGATTACGCGGACGACGCCGAGATCGAGGCCGAACTGGACGAGCTCCCCGACGACGACACCGTCGCGGAGACGGTAGCGAACCTCGAAGAACGCGGCTTCGAGGTCGTCGTCGTCGACAACGGCGCCGAGGCACTCGACGAGATCGAGTCCCGGATCCCGGCCGGCGTCTCCGTGATGAACGGTCACTCGACGACGTTAGAGGAGATCGGGTTCGACGAGCTCCTCAGCGAGGGCAACCACGGTTGGGAGAGCCTCCCCGACCAGATCTGGAGCATCGACGACGACGCGGAGCGCCAGGCAGCGCGCCGCGAGTCACAGACCGCCGACTACTTCCTCGGGAGCGTCAACGCCGTCGCGACCACCGGCGAGCTCGTCGCCGCGGACCTCTCCGGAAGCCGGATCGGCGCGTACCCGTTCGCCGCCGGCAACGTCGTCATCGTGACGGGCACGAACAAGGTCGTCCCGACGCTGGACGACGCGTTCGACCGGCTGGAGTCGGTCGCGTACCCGCTGGAGAACGAGCGGGCGAAGGAGGCGTACGGCGTCGAGTCCGCGATCGCCAAACAGCTCGTCTATCGGCGGGAGCCGGAGGAGGGGCGGACGACGGTCGTGCTCGTGCGCGAGCAGCTCGGGTACTGAGCGCGGTTTCAGGTCGGTTCGACCCGGTTCTTTGCTGTCGCTCGACGGATCAGTACACGGGCCGGGAGGGATTCGAACCGAGTAGAGACGATCGTTCTCGCTTTGCTCGAACGCTGCGACTCTCCGGGTTCGAATCCTTCCTCTATCGAGTTCTGTCGCTCGCGATACTGCTCGCGACAAAAATACGGGCCGGGAGGGATTCGAACCCCCGACCGTCCGGTTAAAAGCCGGACGCTCTCCCTAACTGAGCTACCGGCCCGCATCAGTTCGTATGGCGAGACTACGGATAAACGTTTAGAAACCGCAGGGACGGTGGACCCGAAACGTTACCCTCGCCCCCGCCGTCGCCGCCGGTATGTCCTTCGAGATGCGGGCGTTCGCCGAGCGCCTCTGTCGGTTCCGCTCCACCGCCGGCGAGGAACGAGTCGCCGCCGAGTGGGTCGAGACGCGACTCGCCGAACTGGGGTTCGAGACGTACGCGTGGGACGCGGACCCGGAGCTGCTCGCGACCCACCCGTCGTTTCCGGACGACCCGGACGATATCGACGTCACGGGGCGGAGAAGCGTCGCGGGCGTCCTAGAGATCGGTGCCGTGGACGGTAAGGGTGACGACCCGGCCCGCGACGACCCGCTCACGGTCGTGTTGAACGGTCATCTCGATGTCGTCCCTGCCGAGGCGGCGAGCTGGTCGAGCGACCCCTTCGATCCGGTGTGGCGGTCGGACGAGGGGGGAGCGCTGGACAGAGAACGGGGCGGAGACGACCCAAGTGGAGCGGATGAGGACGACGGCGAGACGCTCACCGCTCGCGGTGCGGCGGACATGAAATCGGGGGTCGCCGCGTGTGTCGGTGCCGCACTCGACGTCCGGGAGGCGGCCGCCAACGGGACGTTCGATCCGCCCGAGCCGGGGCTTCGGATCGTCGTCGAGGCGGTCGCCGGCGAGGAGGACGGCGGCTACGGCGCGGCGACCGCGGCGCTCGCGACCCCGTACCCCTTCGGGCGCGACGCGGCGATCGTCGCGGAGCCGACGGAACTCCGTCCGGTCGTCGCCTGCGAGGGCTGTCTGATGGCCGAGCTCCGGCTCGTCGGCCGGAGCGCACACGCCGCCACGCGCTGGCGCGGCGAGGACGTGCTCCCGCGGTTCGAGGCGATCCGGAGGGCATTTCGCGACCTCGAACGAGAACGCGCGGAGACGGTGACACATCCCCTGTTCGACGAGTTCCCAGTTCCCTGGCCAGTGGTCTGTGGGACGGTCGACGCCGGGTCATGGCCGTCGACAGTACCCGCGTCGTTGACGGCGGCGTTCCGGATCGGCGTTGCCCCCGGAGAGACCGTCGACGAAGTGGAGCGGGCCTTCCGGGAGCGGCTCGACGGGGTCGCCGCCGACGACCCGTGGCTCAGCGAGCATCCCCCGACGTTCGAGCGGTTCTCCGTCCAGTTCGAGCCGAGCGAGATCCCCGCGGACGCGCCCGTCGTCGAGGCAGTCCGAGAAGGACTCGTCGACGCCGGGCTACCGGACGCCGAGCCCATCGGCGCGACCTACGGGACGGACGCGCGCCACTACGTCGAGGCCGGGATCCCGACCGTCGTCTTCGGTCCCGGCACTATCGATGAGGCACATTACCCGGACGAGACGATCGAGTGGGCGGCGGTCGAAGACGGGCGAGCGACTATCGCCGCGGCGGTGCGTCGGCTCGCGGAGCGAGCGGGGTAACGGACGGACAGCGCCTACCGCGGGTCGGCGTCGGAGCGGGTCGCCGCGAACTGTTCGTCGAGCGCTTCCGAGACGACCTGACCGGGCTCGACGTTTCGCATCGCGGCCCGCCGCCGGAGCTCGACGTACGTCTCCGACGGGAGGTCCATCCGCATGCGGCCGAGCTCGACACCGGTCTCGCGCACCGCACTCTCGACGTTCGCGCCGTCATTGACCGCGGAGGCGGCCGATCTGATCTCACGAACCGTCATCTCCCCG
Organism: Halorubrum tibetense; assembly: GCF_055396225.1. Lineage (NCBI taxonomy): Archaea > Methanobacteriati > Methanobacteriota > Halobacteria > Halobacteriales > Haloferacaceae > Halorubrum > Halorubrum tibetense. The sequence continues at coordinate 1,596,627 of NZ_AP043742.1, read as the reverse complement.
TCGATGGCGGCCCACGCGAGCAGGTAGCGGTCGGTCCCCCCAAGCCGCGCGACGTGTTTCGCCGCGCTCGGCGCGATCCGGCCGCGTGCCACCTGTCTGCGGATCGCCTGCGGCAGGTCGTGGACGCGTGCCCACTTGCGGATGAACGAAACTGAGACGCCGTCACCGGCGCGTTCCGCCGCCGCCTTGTACGACCCGACGCCGCGAACGAGCGCCGCACACGCCGCCGCCCCGCGGAGCATCAACACGTGATCGTCGTCGCCCACCTCGCCGGCCGCGAACCGGCGAACCGTCTCCGCGGCCTCGGCGACGCTGTCGGGGTCGTTGGGGTCGAAGCCGACCGCCTCCGACGCCCGGTCACCCGTGACCGCCGGGTCGGACCGGACGACGGGCTCACCCACCGGGGACCGTCTGTCCGCGCGTGACTCCTCGTCCATACACTCACTTCGGGGCCGGACACATAAGCGGCGGGCACGGGGGCAGGAATCGCGCCCCCGACCGTGACGGTCAGTCGTCGCCAGCGAGCTCCTCGGCGACGACGGCGGCGGTCAGCAGCGCCGGATCGACCGCGAGGTCGGCGACGGCAGCGACGAACTCCGGAAGCGACCGCTCCGCGTACGTCACGACGGTCACGTCGGGGTTCAGCTCCTTGGCGACCGGGATCCCGGTTGCCTCCTCGACGTCGGTCAAGACGAGGTAGTCGGCGTCGGCGATCCCAGCGTCGGTCAGCGCTGCGGCGGAGACGACGTCCTCGATCCGCGAGACCGTCGCGCCGAGCGCGGTCAGCTCCTCGCCGACGCCGTGTTCGTCGGGGCCGGCGACGACGACGGTGACGGAGTCGCCCGTCATCACTCGTACTCGATCGTCGCGGGCGGTTTGTGGGTCACGTCGTAGACCACGCGGGCGACGTTCTCGTTTTCGCCCGTTATCCGGCTCTGGATCCGCTGGAGGGTGCTCCAGTCGATCTCCTGTGCGCGGGCGGTCATCCCGTCGCGGCTCTCGACCGACCGGACCGCGACGACCCAGCCGTGGACGCGGTTGTCACCTTTGACGCCAGTCGCCTTGCCGAGGACGGCGGCGAACGCCTGCCACGGGTCGTACTCCGCTAGCTCCTCCTCGACGACATGGGTCGCCTCACGGGCGACGGCCGCCGTTTCGGGGGTCACCTCACCGACGATCCGGACGGCGAGCCCGGGGCCGGGGAACGGCATCCGCTCGGAGATTATCTCCTCCAAGCCGAGCTCGCGGGCGACCTCGCGGACCTCGTCCTTGTAGAGGTCACGCACCGGCTCGACGATCCCGTCGAAGTCGACGACCTCGGGGAGACCGCCCACGTTGTGGTGGGACTTGATGTTCCCCTCGGACTCGATCCGGTCGGGATAGATCGTCCCTTGAACGAGGTAGTCGGCGCCGACGTCGCGGGCAACGTCCTCGAACTCGTCGATGAACCCCTCGCCGATGACGTGACGCTTCTCCTCGGGGTCGGTGACGCCGGCAAGCCGGTCGAAGAAGCGCTCTTGCGCCTCGATGACCCGGAGCGACTCCATAAACGAGAACGTCTCGCGGATCTCCTCGGTCTCGCCTTTCCGCATCAGGCCCGTGTCGACGTAGACGGGCGTGAGCTGGTCGCCGACCGCCTCGTACGCGAGCGTCGCCGCGACCGAGGAGTCGACGCCGCCGGAGAGGGCGATAACGGCGTTCGAATCGCCGATCGCCTCGCGGATCTCGGTTATCGCCTCGTCGATGAACGCGTCCGTCTCGACCATTATAGCCTCACGTCCGCGTTCCGTTCGGTTGTGTCCGTCGATTCCAGCGCCGCCTCCACGAGCGAGACGAACGGCGGGCTCGCCCGGTCCGGTCGTGACCGGAACTCCGGATGCGCCTGCGTCCCGAGGAAGAACGGGTGGTCCGCGCGTTCGAGGATCTCCATCCGATTGTCGGCTCGGCCGGAGAAGCGGAGGCCGTCGGCCTCCAACCGGTCGATGTACTCGGGGTTCACCTCGTAGCGGTGGCGGTGACGCTCGGTACAGGAGTCGGCGTCGTACACCGCGGCCGCCAGCGTGTCCGGGTCGATGTCCGTCTCGTGAGCGCCGAGCCGCATCGTCCCGCCCATGTCCTCCGTCTCGTACTGGTCCGGGAGGAGGTCGATGACGGGATGGGGCGTGTCCGGATCGATTTCGGCCGAATGGGCGTCGGAGAGGCCGAGCACGTTGCGGGCGTGTTCGACGACCGCCATCTGGAAGCCCAAACAGAGCCCGAGGAAGGGGACGTCGTGCTCGCGGGCGTAGCGGATCGCCTCGATCTTCCCCTCCGTCCCCCGGGAGCCGAAGCCGCCGGGGACGACGACGGCGTCCGCCGAGGCGAGCCGCTGTTCGTGACGCTCCGTGGTCTCGTCGGCGTCGACCCAGCGGACGTTCACTTCGGTCTCGGTGTGGATCCCCGCGTGTTTCAGCGCCTCGTGGATGGACATGTACGCGTCCTCTAAGGCGTACTTGCCGACGAGCGCCACGTCGATCTCGCGGTCGCGGTCGCGGGTGACGAGCTCGCGCCACTCGGTGGAACGCTCCGCTTTCGGCAGCGCCTCGTCGACGAGTCCGAGCCGTTCCATCACGTACTCGTCTAACCCCTCGTCTTCGACCATCAGTGGAACGTGGTAGATGTCCTCCACGTCGGGGTTCGAGAAGACGGCGTCCGTCGGCACGTCACAGAACAAGGCGATCTTCTCTTTCGTCTCGGGGTCAAGCCGGTCCTCACAGCGCCCGACGAGCACGTCCGGCTGGAGACCGATAGAGCGCAGCTCCTTGACGGAGTGTTGGGTCGGCTTCGTCTTCTGCTCACCGTTCTTCGAGTAGGGGACGAGCGTGACGTGCGTAAAGAGGATGTCCTCCGGCTCCTCCTCGTGGGCGAACTGGCGGAGGGCTTCGAGGAACGGCATCGACTCGATGTCGCCGACCGTCCCGCCGATCTCGATCAGACAGACGTCGGAGCCCTCGGCTGCCTCTCGGATGCGCCGTTTGATGTCGTCGGTGACGTGCGGGATGATCTGGACGGTCTTTCCGAGGTAGTCGCCGGCGCGCTCGCGCTCGATGACGTGCTGGTACGTCTTCCCCGTGGTGACGTTGTGATCGAACGTCATGTCGGTGCCGAGGAAGCGCTCGTAGTTACCCAAGTCGAGGTCGACCTCGCCGCCGTCCTTGAGGACGTACACCTCGCCGTGCTCGTACGGGTTCATCGTCCCGGCGTCGACGTTGAGGTACGGGTCGACTTTCACCGCGGTCACGTCGAAGCCCGCGTTCGAGAGGAGTCGGCCGGTGCTGGCGGCGGTGATCCCCTTTCCCAGCCCGGACATGACCCCGCCCGTCACGAACACGAACTTCCGACCCAGCGATGGGTCGTACCCAGTGTCGGGATCCGTTGGCATATCGACCGTCCGTCAGGGGTCGGCAAAACCGTTTCGGAGCGGTCGGGACGGCGGGAGAATACTCGACGATCGACCGTGAACGTGGACGGACGATCGATCGGGGACAGGGAGCGATCGGGGCGGAGACGGGATGCGATCGGGGCAGAGACGGGATGCGATCGGGGACGAAAACGGGGAGCGACCGTGAACGCGAAGGATCGAGCGCCGGACGTGCCTAGGCGGCCAGCGGGTCGAGTCGCGTCCGGACCTCGATCGTGGCGCCACAGACCGGACAAACGTGCGTCTCACCGTTCGGCTCTTCTTCGACGAGCCAGTCGCCGTCGGCGTCGCTCTCGTGGCCGCACTCGGGGCAGAACAGCGTCGTCTTCGACCGGGACCGCGGCGCAGGCCGGGCGGATCGGGTGGGGGGCATGGTAAGTATCCCAGTTAGGTGGCCGCGCCGAATAACGTTGTTGGCGACGAACGATCGGGAAGGATCGGCGTTCTCACGCCCGCTCAACCGGGATCGGCACTCCCAACCGAACCAAGGATCTGGCGTGAGGGTTTATATACTATCATCCGCCGACCGCCCCGCTCCCACCGGCCGGACGCCCCGCGACGGCGGCGGCCACCCTGACCCCCGAGATCGGACTGCTGTTCTCGGCGGTTCTCCCCGGTCTTATTTATAAGTCGATCGCGGTAGGTAGCGGCCTGAGGCATGGCTCGGTACATGTGGGAACCGAGGGGCGGTTCAGGGTCATTTATAAAAGAGCGGCGGTCACCGTCGGCGATCTCACGCATTCGTTCGCACCCTTATAAGTACACGAACGCCACGCGTCACGGCGAGTTCCGCGAGGCGTGGAGCGCTTCCGGGAGGCCGTCACCGCCGCTCCCGGTCGTTCCGTGTGAGAAGTTTTGCGAGGGAAGAGCGCTCCGAGAGCGTCTTCCGCATGTACGCGCTGTAGACGCGCTCATGCGAGGGGAGGGATTTGAACCACGGTCGCGCCGAAGGCGCTCCCTGATTCAAATCCCCCTGCACTCACGTGCTGTAGACGCGCTCATGCGAGGGGAGGGATTTGAACTCACTGACCACGGGAAGGCGTTCCGGGCTTCGGTTGCGTCTCTCCGCACCGCCCGACGGACGGGTTCGGGGCTGCGACTTCCCTGCCTCCGCTCGCGTCGCTCGCGGAGACTCTACAGGAACGGGTCTCAAGTCCGCCGCCGTTTCCGGCCTCGGCTAACGTAGATGGTGTTGTGAGAAGTTTTGCGAGGGAAGAGCGCTCCGAGAGCGTCTTCCGCATGTACGCGCTGTGGACGCGCTCATGCGAGGGGAGGGATTTGAACCCACGGACCTCTACAGGAGCGGATCTTGAGTCCGCCGCCGTTTCCGGGCTTGGCTACCCTCGCACGCGACCGGTCGTTCGGTGTCGCCCGTCTTTATCCCGTCGGTTCCGCGCGGACCCAGTTCGGGTCGGGAACACGCCTCGAAACCACGAAACGATTAGGTCGGTGGGGACGGACCGTTCGGTATGGACGATCACACCCGTGACCCGGACGTCGCACCCCCGCTTGCCGGCCAGCCCGCCGGGTGGCGGCGGGAGCGCGGCGAGTCCAACGGGTGGGAACACGGCACGCTCCGGCGGGCGGTCGTGAACGGCGTCCGACTGTTCAACGACGGCGCGTACCACGAGTCACACGACTGTTTCGAGGACGAGTGGTACAACTACGGGCGCGGGACGACGGAGAGCGCCTTCCTCCACGGGATGGTCCAGGTCGCCGCAGGGGCGTACAAACACGTCGACTTCGAGAACGACGACGGGATGCGATCGCTGTTCGAGACCGCGCTCCAGTACCTCCACGGCGTTCCCGAGGACTTCTACGGGGTCGACGTCGGCGACGTGCGGACCACGCTCGCCGACGCCCTCGACGACCCGAGCGCGCTGGACGGCTGGCGGATCACGCTCGACGGCGACCGCCCGAACGCGCGGGCCGAACACTACGCGTACGCCGAACGACTCGAATGAGCGACGACGGACCCGAACCGACCGCCGAAGGGATCGGCTCCTCGACGCGGCGGGGATGGCTCCGCGCGGTCGGCGTTGGGAGTGTCGCTGCCGGCCTGGCAACTACCGGATGCCTCGATCAGGCGGAAAACGGGCGGCGTGAAGTGGGCGAGCAGGGTGGACGGGATGAGCAGGAGGGACGACCGGACGGGACCGGATCCGGGGGCGACCCGATCCATTCGGGGTACGACACCCGGGAAGTGACCGTGGAGACGGCCGACAGCGAGCCGCGAGGGTCGGTGACGGCGGCGATCGCCGACACGCCGGAGCTGCGGTACACCGGGTTGAGCGACACCGCGTCGCTGCCGGCGGACCGCGGGATGCTGTTCGTCTACGAGTCGGTCGCCGATCGCGTGTTCGTGATGCGCGAAATGGAGTTCGGGATCGACATCGTTTACGCGGACGCCGACGGCGTCGTCACGGCGATCCACCACGCGCCCGCGCCGGAGCCAGGTGAGGACGGGGAGTCACACCGGTATCCCGGCCGGGGGCAGTACGTCCTAGAGGTCGCGTACCGATGGACCGCCGACCGCGACGTGGCGGTCGGGGACGTCCTGCGGTTCGGCCCCCGAGAGCCGGCGGACGCCACGTGACCTCCCAGAGACGGCCGGATCCGAACGCCACTTACCCGCCGGTCGTCTGGGTGGCCCATGGACGTGTACGAGCTGGGCGACGGGACGCCGAAGATCGCCGTCGTGGGGGCGATCCACGGCGACGAGCCCTGCGGTGCCCGAGCCGTCGAGCGGCTCGTCGCCGAGTCGCCGTCGGTCGAACGCCCGATCAAACTGATCGTCGCGAACGAGGCGGCGCTGGACGCCGGGGAGCGCTACCTCGACGTCGACCTCAACCGAGCGTTTCCCGGCGACCCCGACGCCGACACGCGGGAGGAACGGCTCGCACACCGACTCCGGTCCGAGCTCGTCGGCTGCACCACCCTCGCGATCCACTCCACGCAGTCGTACGCCGCGCCGTTCGTCGTGATCCACTCGATGGACGAGGTCGCGCGCGGCGTCGCCCCGCACCTCCCCGTCGATGCGGTCGTCCAGACCGACGGGTTCACCGAGGGACGACTGATCGAACACCCCCACACGCTCGAAGTCGAAGCCGGGCTCCAAGGCACCGAGTCGGCGGCCGACAACGCCTACTGGCTGTCGCGGGCGTTCCTCGCGGCGACGGGGGCGCTGTCGGCACCGACCTCGGACGACGCCCTCGACGCCGGCGGCCGGCGGGAGGTCCCCGTGTTTCGGCTTCGCGAGCGGATCCCGAAACCCCCGGCGACGAAGTACGAGGTGTTCGCGCACAACTTCGAGCGCGTCGACGTCGATAGCCGGTTCGCGACCGCGGACGGCGAGCCGCTGCACGCCGACGAGCCGTTCTACCCGGTGTTGCTGTCGGCGTACGGCTACCGCGACCAGTTCGGGTACGCCGCCGAGCGGGTCGGCACGGTCGAGTGAGTCCCGATAACGGGACACGAGGTCGAACCGAGTCCGACACGCCCACTCTTATCCACCGGGTGTCCTCGGTTCGGAGCTGTTCGTCCGTGCGAGGCGATACCGGTGAGCGGGATCAGATGCAACAGGCGTAGCCACACGCACAGTCGAGGTAACAGCACGCACACGGCGAGCAGGGGAGCGGCGCACAGACCCCACAGCCGACCCCGCAGCCACAACACCAGCCGATCCCGCATCCACAGTCCCAGTCACAACTGCTCCCAGTGACGTCGTCGGGACGGGAGTTCGCCGGCGGTTCGGCGAATCCCTCGTGACCGGCGAGCCCGGACACCGCGACGTGGTTGGTCGCGGGACGCAGACGGTCCCCGAGCACGTCCGGGTCGAGCCCCGTCGCGAGCTCGTCGACGCTCTCGGGTGCTCGCGGTCCACCGTAGAGCGAGCGCTCCGGTCGCTCGAGAACGGCGGTGTCGCGACGTATCGCAACGGTGAGTGGCATGCGACGTTCCTGGGTCGGTTCCTCGACCGTCGGTTCCGGGCGTATCGATCGGAGGTGGCCGACGCCGCGAGCGCCGCACCGGTGTTGGAGTCGCTGCCGCGAGACTCGGAGATGCCGCCCGCGTACGTGTCGGGAGCTGACGCTTGGACCGGGACGCCGGCGGTACCCGACCGGCCGCTCACCCCCGTGTTCGAGTCGCTTCGTCGTGCGGAACGGATCCGAGCGGTCGTGCCACGGGCTCTGGCGGGGGCGATCGATCGGTTCCACGAACACGCGACGGACGGCGAGACGTACGACGTTTCGGTCGTCGTGTCGCCCGCAGTGTGGGGCGAACTCGACTGTCTCGACGCGTTCGATCGAGCGCCGGTGCTCACGGACCCGGACCTCGACCTGTATCGTGGTCCGGTCTCGACGACGTACACCCTCTGGATCGCCGACGAGACCGAGATGGGCGTCATCGTCCACACGTCGACCGGTGTCTCCGGGGTGTTACGCAACGAGCACGAGGACGCGGTTCGCGCCGCCCTCAACGAGTTTCAGTCGGTGAAGTGTGAGGCGGATCGCATCGACGCTTCGGCCACGTCAACCGGCTCGATGAACGACGACCGGTAACCGGTCTCAGCTACGAGGGGTCCACAGTCCGTACAGGATACAGCACAATCCAACGATTTGGACGCCCTGGAGCGCGTATCCGGCCGCCATCATCGATCTAGCGGGCAGGACGGCGGTTCCAACGAGGCTCAAAAGCGGGGTCCAAAACACCAGCACGAACCCGGTTCCGACGTACAGCATCGGCCGTTCACCGGACCGACGATAGGCGATGAGCCCGAGGATCCCGATCGCGACGCCGAGTACGGTCGAGGTGGCTGTCAGCCCGAACGCGAGGAGACCGCCACCGAGCGCAGCGTCGATCACTCCTCACGCACCTCGTTGACGAACTCGGTGAACCGGTCAGCCATCCGCCCCCGTCGGGCGACGGTCGCCTCGAACTCGCCGTCGGAGAACTCGATCAGGACGCGGTCGAACGTCGACCGATACACGTGGTAGTGGTGACCGTCCGGCTCCATCTCGACCCGTTCGGTGACGAGCCCACACTCGGAGAGCGTGTCGAGACGCCGATATACGGTCTGTTCCGAGACACCGCAACAGTCGCTCAGCTCCGTCGCGGATCGGGCCTCCGCGTGGGTTTCGGCGAGGATCCGGCGTGCGCGCTCGTCGCTGAGCACGCTGGTTATCACGTGCACGTCGGCGTCATCTCCCTGCATCGATGCGGGGCACGCGGTTATTTAATTCGGATCCACGATTCCAACAGTTGGAGTTACGACTAGAGACATTTAAATCATTGTACGGTGGATTGAGGTATGAACCCCACCACGCCACACGAAGCGGCCCCGTTCGTCACCTCGCTCGACCACGATCCGGTTCGACCGGCCGGTCGACGATGACGGGATCAGGAACGCGCACCCGCTGGGTGTACGCCATCGCCGCCGTGCCGGTCACGTTCGCCCTCCTCGCGGTCGCGGGAACGGCGGTCGCGGCCACGGTCCTGTCCGGGACGACCGCTTTCGGAACGGCTGCGCTCGACGATCCGGTCGTTGGGACGGCCGTAGCCCTCGCGATCGTTCCGAACCTGGTCGCGGTGGTGGTGTTGCCGTATGCGGTGTATCGTGACCTCGGCTCGGTGCGGGACGTTACCGGCGACTGGAGCCCCGACCGGTCGCTCCACACGCTGATCGCCGTCGTGGGACTATTCGTCCCGTTCGTGATCCCGGGGTACGCGACGTACTACCTCGTGAAACGTCGCCGTCACGTGGGGGTGTGACCGTGGCCGAACCGGCGCTCGCGTTTCGTGGCGTAGACAAGCGATACGGCGAGACGGTCGCGGTGGAGGAGCTCTCGCTCGTCGTCGATCCGGGCGAAACGTTCGGCTTCCTCGGGCCGAACGGCGCGGGTAAGACGACCGCGATCCACCTCGCGTTGGGGTTCGTCCGGCCGGATCGTGGACGCGTCGAGGTGTTCGGTCACGACGTGATGGCGACGCCGCGGCAAGTCCGCCGACGCGTCGGTGTGCTTCCCGAGGGGTTCGACGGCTACGACCGTCTCACCGGGCGTGAACACGTCGAGTTCGCCGCCGCCTCGAAGGGTGTCGAGGCGGAGTCATCAACGCTGCTCGACCGCGTCGGGCTCCGAGGGGACGCGGATCGCAGGGTCGCCTCCTACTCGAAGGGGATGCGCCAGCGCCTGTTGCTCGCGATGGCGCTCGTCGGCGAACCGGAGCTGCTCGTCCTCGACGAGCCCGCAACGGGGCTCGATCCCGCCGGGACGGCCCGCCTCAGGGAGGTCATCGGAGCAGCGGTCGAGGACGGCGCAACCGTGTTCTTTTCGAGTCACGACCTCACACAGGTGGAGGCGGTGTGTGACCGCGTCGGGATCCTCCGTGACGGGCGGCTCGTCGCCGACGAAACGGTCGAGACGCTCCGCGACTCCGCCAGTGCACGGGCCGTCGTCGACATCCGGACCGGGGACGCGCCGACACCGCTCGTGGACCGCTTATGCCGTCTCGACGGGGTGGAAACCGTCGACGTCGACGGTCGCTCGGTCAGCGTATCGTGCAGCCGGGACAGGATATCGACGGTGATCGACGCGATAGGAGAGAGTCCCGTGCCGATAGAGGGGATCACGACGGAGACCTCGTCGCTCGAGGAGGCGTTCCTCGATCGAACGACCGGTACCGAGGTGGTCGAATGAGCGCCCTCGTCATCGCACGAAAGGAGTTCGTCGACGCGATCCGGTCACGGACGCTTCAGGGACTCGTCGTGCTGTTCGCCACGTTCATCTGTGGTGGTATCGTGGTCGCAACGAACGTCCCGACCCTCATAGACGCCGACGTGGATCCCGCGACGTTCGGTATCCTGTTCGGGCTGCTCTCGCCCGCGGCGCTTGTCGTGCCGGTGATCAGTGTACTGGTCGGATACCGCGCTATCGCCGGCGAAGTGGCCGACGGCGGCATCTACTGTCTACTCGGGCTGCCACACACCCGTCGGGACGTGTTGGTGGGAAAGTTTCTCGGACGCTTCGGCGTCGTCACCGCCGCCATCCTCGTCGGGTTCACCGTCGGCGCGGCGACGCTGTATCTGACGGTTACGTCGTTCGCCGTGGGGCCGTACCTCACGTTCGTCGCCGCGACCCTCCTGTTGGGGGGTGTGTATCTCGCGTTCACCACGTCGATATCGGCGGCGACCGCCTCCCCGTCCCGTGCAGCCTGGGGCGGGTTCGGCGTTTTCGTGGTGTTCCAGTTCCTCTGGGAGCTCGCCGGGTTCCTCGCCAGATACGCCGTGACCGGAACGGCCTCGCCGGAGCCGCCGCTCCCAGCGTGGTACACTACCTTTGTTCGGTTGAGTCCACAGAACGCGTATCAGGCGGCGGCGACGGTCGGGCTACCGAGCGACGACCCGTTCGTCGCTGGGATCGTCGCCGGGGAAGAGGCCTCGTTACTGACGTCGCGACCGTTCGCGTTCGTGATACTGATCGGATGGCTGTCGATCCCGCTCGCAGTGAGTTACTGGCAGGTGACGACGATGGAGTTCTGATCCGCCCGACGATGGAGTTCCGATCTCGCGACTGACACTCCGTTCCGACCGTGTTCGTTTCGGTAACTTATCAAAACCCATATATCCGAATACATATCAGTAATGTATACATGAACCGACGACAGTTCCTGTTGGCTGGAAGTTCCGCTGCGGCGACGGCCGGGCTCGCCGGGTGTACCGATTTTATCGGCGGCGACGGCGGCGATATCAGCGATGTCGGCACGTGGCTTCCCGATCCGCGCGATATCGACTCGGATCTCGATCATTACTCGTTCGAGGCCAGATCCCCGGCGGCGCAGGCCGAAGCGGTCGACGACCTCGTCTTGGAGACGACGTTCAGGCCGAGCCTCGATTTCGGGTCGGTGAGCGTCACGGACGTCGATAACACGGTCAGCGCGAGCATGAGCACGGGGAGTGCGAACTACTCGTTCGACCTGTACTTCGGCTCGTTCGACGCCGACTGGATCGAGACCAACGTGAGAAACGGCGGATACGGGCGGGACCGGAGCGAGGGCGACCTGACGATCTACGAGGACGGCGACGACTTCGGGAGCCGCGCGATCGCGGTCTCCGGGGACACCGTCATCGAGGCGAGCCACGACGGGGAGGACGCGGACGCGACACGTCTCGTCACGACGCTCCTCGATACGGAAGCCGGCGAGGTGTCCCGGTACACCGACGCGCTCTCGGATATGAGTGACCTCCTCGACCGCCTGCCGGGGGGCCATCAGGTGACCGGTGAGACGTTCGAACGGACGGAGAACAACGACCCCGAGTTCGGCGAGTTCCGGAACCAGGTCGCGTCGGGTCGCTCGGAGACGATCACCGGCCGTGAGATCGACCGCTCCGAGGTGTTGGTGTTCCTCGACGAGGCCGATGTCGTCGAGCGCGACATCGATCGCTACATCGAGGAGAGCGGGCAGTTCGCCGACTTCCTCGGTCAGCCGTCCTACGAGATAGCCGGTCGAACCGTCACGATCAGCGGCACGACGCCGTACTCGTTCTGATCCCCCCTCGACGGTCCGCGAACCGTCACTCGACGAGTTCGATCGTGTCGTCGCCGTTCGGCACCGCACAGAGGAACGCGCCAACGTCGTCGCCCTCGTTGCGGTACCAGTGTTCGACGCCGGCAGGGATGAGAAGGGCGTCGCCGGCCGAGACGACGTGTTCCGCGTCGCCGACTCCGACCACGTACTCGCCCGAGAGGACGTACTGTTCGTGTTCGACCGCGTTGGTGTGACGAGGGACCTCGGCGCCCGGGGCGAGTTCGAATCGTCGAAGCGCGAACGTCGGTGCCCCGTCCGACTCGTCGATCAGTACCCCTTTTCGTAGCCCCTCGGCGGCGGCAACCGCTTCGTACGTGACATCGGTGCCACGCGTGATGACGGCGGACGCGTCGGTGGCGGTAGCAGTATCGGCGGCGATATCCGTGGTATCGGTCGGTTCACGCTCGGCAGAGTCGGTCGGCTCGTCCATATTCGACATGTGTGACCGACGCGACTTATATACAGACGGCGGGGCAATCGGGACGACCGCCCGTTACTGACCACCGGACGTTTAAGCGGGGGCCAGCCGAACGGAAAGGTATGCGTGGACTCCGTATCGGGACCGTCGTCGGCATCCCGGTGAGGCTCAACTGGACGTTCCTGATCGTGTTGCCGCTGTTCGCGTACCTCATCGGCGCCGAGGTGGCGACGATCGCGGAAGTGATGAACGAGACGATGGGCGCGGGCATCGACGCGACGGCGATCACCGGCGGGCTCACGCCGTGGGCGCTCGGGCTCGCCGCCGGCCTCGGGCTGTTCGGCGGCGTGCTCCTCCACGAGTTCGGCCACTCGCTGGTCGCGATGCGGTACGGCTACGAGATCGACTCGATCACGCTCTGGCTGCTCGGCGGCCTCGCCAGCTTCACGGAGTTCCCCGAGGACTGGAAACACGAGTTCTGGATCGCGGTCGCGGGGCCGATAGTCAGTCTCGGCGTCGGTGCCGCCTGTTACGGCGTGTTCCTCCTCGCGCCCACGGGATCGAACGCCGTCCTGTTCGTCTTCGGCTACCTCGCGCTGTTGAACGTGGTGTTGGCCGTCTTCAACATGCTCCCCGCGTTCCCGATGGACGGGGGACGGGTGTTGCGGGCGCTCATGGCGCGGACCCGGCCGCACGCGCAGGCGACCCAGCAGGCCGCCGCGGTCGGCAAGGTGTTCGCGTTCCTGATGGGGCTCGTCGGGCTGTTCACCTTCCAGCTGCTGTTGATCCTCCTCGCCTTCTTCGTCTACATCGCCGCCTCCGGGGAGGCCCAACAGACCACGTTGAAGGCCGCATTCGAAGACGTCACCGTCGCCGACGTGATGACTCGACGCGAGGCGCTCCACACGGTGACCGAGGACACCTCGGTCGCCGAGCTGATGAGTCGGATGTTCGAGGAGCGACACACCGGCTACCCGGTGATGGACCGCGCCGGGCTCGTCGGGATGGTGACGCTGGAAGACGCCCGGGGCATCCGAGAGGTGGAACGCGACGCCTACCGGGTCGAGGACGTGATGGTCACCGACGTCGCGACCGTGGCCGCCGATACTGATGCCATGACCGCGCTGCGCGTGATGCAGGAACACGACGTCGGGCGACTCCCGGTGACGAACGAGGAGGGGGAGCTCGTCGGGCTCATCTCGCGGTCGGACCTGATGACCGCGTTCAACATCATTCAGACGAGCGGGACTCCGAGCGTGATCGCTGGACGGCGGATGGGCGAGGACGGCGGCGTACTGTAGCGGTTACTCGGAAGGGCGTGTGACGCCGGCGTCTTTGTCCGCATCGTTCGCCTCCAGCGCCGAGAGTCGGTCGAGAGCGTCGACCATCGCGACGACGCTAGCTCGCGTGATGTCGGCATCGGCGGCGGACACGGAGACGGAGCGGTCCCCGCGGGAGAGGTCGACCGCGACGGTGACGACGGCGTCCGTCCCGCCGGTGATGGCGTCGACGTGATACGAGTCGAGCTCGAAGGCGGCGTCGTCGACGTGGGAGCCGTCCGACCCAGCGGAGCCGTCCGCTCCGTCCGCCCCGTTCCCTTGCTGGAGCGCCGTTCGCACCGCTTCCAATCCGGCGTCGACCGGTCCGGACCCGGTTCCGGAGGCGACGTGCTCCTCGTCGCCGACGCGGAGCCGGACGGACGCGGTGGGGAGGTTCCCACCCGAAGTCGCGGAGAGGTCGACGAGCTCGACGTTGCGGTCGCGCTCGCGACCCTGGACATCCTCGGCCATCGCGAGCAGATCGGCGTCCGTGACGCGTTTTCCCCGGTCGCCGAGCTCTTTCACCCGCGAGACGACCTCGCGGAGGTCCGTCTCCGTGACGTCGATCTCGTGTTCGGCGAGCGCGGCGGCGACGCCCGCGCGTCCGGCGTGTTTCCCCAACACGAGCCGCCGCTCGCGACCGACCGTCTCCGGCGGGTACGGTTCGTACATCGCCCCGTCCTTCAGCGTCCCGTCAGTGTGGATCCCGGACTCGTGCGCGAAGGCGTTGGCGCCACAGACCGCCTTGTTGGGGGGGATCGCCACCCCCGTGACGTCGGCGACCCGGCGGCAGAGCCGGTAGAGGCGGTCGAGCGCGACCGTATCGACGTCGTAACACCGGTCCAGGGCGATTGCGACCTCCTCGAGCGCGACGTTGCCGGCGCGCTCGCCGACGCCGGTTACCGTGCCGTGGACGGTGTCCGCGCCCGCCTCCAGCCCTGCGTGGACGTTCGCCAGCCCGAAGCCGAGGTCGTCGTGCGTGTGGAGGCTCGTCGGCCCGAGCTCGACGAGCCGCGAGACGACCTCGGCGGTTCGCTCGGGGCCGGCCGCACCCACCGTGTCACAGTAACAGACGCGGTCCGCGCCAGCGTCGAGTCCCGCACCCATGAGCCGTTCGAGATAGTCGAGATCCGCCCGCGAGCCGTCCTCGCCGAGGACCTCGACCCAGAGGCCGTGGTCCGTGGCGTACTCGACGAGCTCGACGGTCGTCTCCACGACCGCGTCGCGGCTCGATCCGACCTTCGTCTCGACGTGTCTGTCGGATGCGGGGACGACGAGATTGATCCCGTCGACGTCGCAGTCGAGCGCCGCGTCGACGTCGGCTTGTACCCCGCGCGCGAAGCTCGTGACCGTCGCGTCGAGGCCCTCGCGGGCGACCCGACGGATCGCCTCGCGCTCGCCCGCCGAGGTGCACGCCGATCCGGCTTCGATGACGTGGACCCCCGCGGCGTCGAGCTCGCGAGCGATGTCGACCTTGTCAGCCGGCGTGAGCGAGACGCCGGGCATCTGCTCGCCGTCGCGCAGCGTCGTGTCCAGTAGCTGTACCTCCTCGAGGTGTGTGAATGGGTTCAAAAGGGTCTCCGTATCGGTGTCGGTGGGGGCCACGCCGTCGTGAGACGAGCGGTCCCGGCTGTCTGATCGGTCGTTACGTTCGGCGGATTTCGCGGCCAGCCGCCGCGAGGCGACTTCCTCTATCCTCCGAACGAGCACGATCGTGTCGTGTCATTCGTACCCGTGCCGACGGGTCACACCCGTATAAGCTGCCGGGTCGTGTCAGGTTTTGTCCGACGGAGTACTCCTCGTCGTCTCCCGACTCCACCTCCCGTCAGCCCCGGTGATTATTCCGACGCCCCGAGAGGAAACACCTATGCGGAAAGTCGCTATCGACGACGTCGACGTCGTCACCAACCCGATGGGCGTTCACGACCTGCGAAAGCCGGTGTCGCGGGCGCTCGGTACCGACCACGTCGCGATGAACTACTTCGAGCTCGCGCCGGGCGACGCGTTCGCCGGCGGGCTCCACACTCACGAGGACCAAGAGGAGGTGTTTTACGTGCTCTCCGGAACCGCCACGTTCGAGGTCGGCCGCGAGCGCGAGCACGTCGACGTGACCGCCGGCGAGCTGATCCGGTTCGCGCCGGGGGAGTTCCAGTCGGGGTTCGTCCGTGAGGACGCCACGAGCGACGTGACCGCGTGGGCGTTCGGGGCCCCCGGGGCACGTCACGACTGGGACGCGATCCGCACTATCGCGACCTGTCGCGACTGCGGCGGGGAGCGTGTCCACGGAGCCGCGCTCACCGACGAGGGGCGGTTCCGGTTCACCTGTACCGAGTGTGGGACGTCGTTCTCGCCGTAGGGGGCGGGCCCACGACCGTCAGCCGAGCAGCGACCGGAGCGAGCGGCGGCCGGTGCCACACGTCTCGCGGTACGTACACCCCGAACATCGGGCGTCGTCGACACGGGCGGGCGGCCCGTCGATCGCCCGGGCCGCCCGCAGCGCCCGACGATACGTCGCCTTGCGGCGAGTCGTGAGCCGAACGGACCGGAGTACTCCGACTGTCGGGTACTCGACGAGCGCACGCGGCACCCGCCGCTCCCGCTCCCACGCCAGCGCCTTCGCGGCGGCGACCGCCCGGACGGACTGGTGTTCCCAGACCCCGCGTTCCGGGGGCTCGCCGGGCGAACAGATCACGGGGACCGGCGGGCCGTCGTCGACACCTGCGAGGACTTTGTGAACGATCCCGTGACAGTCGCGTCCGGCGTGGAACGCCCGCTCCGCGGCGGGGGCGACCAGCCGGTCGTACACGTCGCGCTCGCGCAGTCGGACGAGGTTCCGCCGATAGGCGGCCGGCGACCGACGGATCGGGAGCCGCCGGAGAACGGCATCGGACGCGTCGACCAGCTCGGGGTACCGGAACGCGAGGTCGATCCGTTCACGGACCTCGTCGGGAACACGTCGGTCGTCCTCCCGACGTCGATAGTAGAGCTGTCGGGGGCAGTACGCGGCGGCGGCGAGGTCGCTGAACGGGGTCACGCGCCGGGATCGTTCCGGCTTCGTATATAAAGAGTCGCGCGGCGGGAGGCCGCTGACGGGACGACAGGGTGGTGGGATAGCAAGGTGGCGGGAGGCGGTCGGCGGGACCGCAGAGCGAGTAGGTCGACCGCCGGAGACGAATTACGTCGCGGCCGCCTCGAGCAGCTCGATCGCGGGCAGCGATTCTCCGGTGAGCGCGCGGATATACGCGCCGCCCGCGATGGAGACGTGCGAGAAGTCGGCCTCGTCGAGCCCGTACATCCCGATCGCCCGCGAGGTGTCGCCGCCACCGACGACGGAGAAACAGTCCGTCTCCGCGATCGCTTCCAGCACGCCGACGGTGCCGACGGAGAACCGCTCGTCCTCGAACACGCCGAGTGCCCCCTTCACGAACACCGCGTCGGACTCGTGGATCAGCGGCTCGTACTCCTCGACGGTGCCCGAGCCGACATCGAGGTAGGCATCCGTCTTCTCGTCGATCTCGGCGAGCGTGTGCTCCGCGCGCTCCCCCTCCGAGTCCTCGTACGCAAGGTCGCTCGCGAGGTGGATCGCGTCACCGCGCTCGTCGAGGATCGACGCCACCGCCTCGCGGTTCGCCGCCCACTGTTCGTCGAACAGGTCCATGCCTTCGAGGTCGTGCCCGACCGGATAGCCCGCGGCGCGCAAGAACAGCTCGCCGGCGACGCCACCGAGCAGGAAGCGGTCGACCGTCCCCTCGAGGGCGTCCATCACGCCGATCACGTCGGTTGCTTTCGTCCCGCCGACCACCATCGTCACCGGCCCGTCGAACTCGCGACGGGCGATGGCGGTGTTCGCCTCGTACTCCGATTCCATCACGCGGCCGGCGTACGCGGGCAACACGAGCGGGAAGCCGACGAGCGAGGCGTGGTTCCGGTGGGCCGCGGAGTACGCGTCGTTGACGTACGCGTCGAAAAGCGGCGCGAGCGTTCGAACGAACGCCGTCTCCGCCTTTTCCTCCGGTGCGGCCTCGGGGAGCTCGTCGTCGCACATCCGCGTGTTCTCCAAGAGGAGCACCTCGCCCGCATCGAGCCCCTCGATGGCGGCGACCGCCTCGTCGCCGTACGTGTCCGCGACGAAGGCGACGTCGCGGCCGACGTGCTCCGCGAGGATCGAGGCGTGTCCCGCGAGCGACGTGAAGTCGTCGCGACCGGGACGGCCCTGGTGAGCCATACAGACGACCCGATGGCCCGCCTCGGCCAGCTCGCGGACGGTTCGCGCGTGGCGTTCGAACCGGCGGTTGTCCTGCGGCTCGCCGTCCTCGATCGGGGAATTGAGGTCGAGGCGAACGAGCACCCGTGCGTCGGTCGGCAGATCGTCGAGTGTGTTGAACGTGGACATGTCTGGGATGGTGTCGAAGTGTACCGAGGTGTGTCGGCGAGCGTCGTGAAGACTTCGACTGCGGCGTGTGAGGGCGTCGATTGTCTCGGGGAAACTGTTCTCCGGCAGAGATACGCGGATTACGCCTCGTCGTGGACGAACGCGGCCATGTCGAGCATCCGGTTCGAGAAGCCGTACTCGTTGTCGTACCAGGTGAGGATCTTCAGGAGCTTCCCGCCCGCGATGGTGTTCGTCGACTGCAGGTCGACGTAGCTGGAGAACGGGAGTCCAACGATGTCGCTGGAAACCACTTCGTCGTCGGTGTACCCGAGCACGCCCGCCAGCGGGCCGGAGTCGGCCGCGTCACGGAAGGCGTCGTTGACGGCTTCGGCGTCGGCGGGCTCGTCGAGGCTGACGACGAACTCCGTGATGGAGCCGTTGGGGACGGGGACGCGCATCGCCATCCCGTCTATCTTTCCGTCCAGCTGCGGGAGGACCTCCTGGGCCGCGCCCGCGGCGCCGGTCGACGTCGGGACGATGTTCTCGGCGGCCGCTCGACCACGTCGGGTCTTCGCCTTCGGACCGTCGATGAGCGCCTGCGAACCGGTGTAGGCGTGAACCGTGGTGAGCGTACCGGCCTCGATACCGAACGCCTCATCGAGCACCTTCGCGACGGGCGTGATGGAGTTCGTCGTACACGAGGCGTTCGAGATCACGTCCTCGCCCTCGTACTCGTCGTGGTTGACGCCGTACACGAGCTGTTTGACGGGTTTCTCGCCTTTCGGGGGCGCGGAGATGAGGACGGTGTCCGCGCCGCCGTCGAGGTGAGCGCTCGCGTCGTCCTTCGTCCGGAAGACACCCGTACACTCCAACGCGACGTCGACGTCGAGGTCGTCCCACGGCAGATCCGCGGGATCCTGGACGTTGAACAGCGGGACCGACGTGCCGCCGATCGTCAGCTCGTCACCGTCGTCGCCGAGGGCAACGCCGTCGAGCCGACCCATCGTCGTGTCGTACTTCGCGAGGTACGCCATGTCCTCGAAGTCCATCACGTCGTTGATACCGGCGAGCTCGATGCGAGGGTTCTCGAGCACGGCCCGGAACACGTTGCGTCCGATCCGACCGAACCCGTTTAACCCCACTCGGACGACCTCGTCGTCCGCGATGTCCGCGCCAGCAGTCAAGTACGATTTACTCATAAGCGAAAAAGTGGGACGCAGATACTTAAATCCGACCAGTCACACCCGACTCCCGGTTATCACGGTGTAGAGACCCTGAAAAAGAGATCTTCGACGATCGGTTCCGGCCGATACGGCGGTCGACAGAAGGCTTATCGGGATGACCGTCGTCACGTGAGATATGGACAGAGACGACCGTGACGATCCGTTCGGGGACTTCTTCGAGGAGATCGAACGGATGATGAACGAGATGGCCGGAACCGGAGCCGCGACCGGGGCCGACAACGCCGGGTTCGGGTCGGAGACGCACGTGGACGCGTACGCCACCGAGGATACCGTCCGACTCGTCGCCGACCTTCCAGCCGTCTCGAAGGAAGAGCTCTCCCTGCAGTGTGACGGCGAGGCGCTCACCATCTCCGCGGCGTCGGACCGCCGGGAGTACGACGAGACGGTCGAGCTCCCCGCGGCCGTCGACGAGCGCTCCGGCGATGCGACGTTCAACAACGGCGTGCTCGAAGTCGAGTTCGACCGCGACGACGACTCCGCCTCCATCGACGTTATCTGAGCCGCCGGCCTACACAACGGCGTCTCAGCCAGCCGGTCCCCTTACGCCTCCGCAACCCGCTCGATAAGCCCTGCGAGCCGGTCGTAGAAGCCGGGTTCGTACTTCGTCGCCGCGTCGACGGTCGGGCGCGCGTTCGTCTCGTTGACGACGAGCCGGTCGTCCGTTTCGAGGAGGTCGACGCCGAGGTAGTCGATATCGAGCGCGGCGGCTGCCCGTTCGGCCAGCGCACGACCCCTGGCGTGGAGGTCGACGCCGTTCGCCTCGGCCCCCCGATGGACGTTGTGTTTCCACCGTCCCGCCGCCAGCGCCTCGGCCGGGAGGGTCCGCCGGACCGCGCCCGCGTACTCGCCGTCGACGACCATCGCACGGTAGTCCCGAGCGTCCGGGAGGAACTCCTGTATCAGGTAGGACTTATCGCCGGTCGCCC
The DNA here is from genome assembly GCF_055396225.1 of Halorubrum tibetense. Taxonomy (NCBI): domain Archaea; kingdom Methanobacteriati; phylum Methanobacteriota; class Halobacteria; order Halobacteriales; family Haloferacaceae; genus Halorubrum; species Halorubrum tibetense. The sequence continues at coordinate 1,576,302 of NZ_AP043742.1, read as the reverse complement.
GGTAGTCGTGGACCAGGTTCAGGTAGTCGACGACCCCCAAAAGCGAGTCCAGGTCCGTCGCCTTCGCGACGCCGACGCCGCGGGTCGCGGAGTTCGGCTTCACCACCACCGGAAATTCGAACCCGGCGACGGCGTCGACGACGACCGACTCGTCGACCGGGTTCGAGACGAGCGTCGTCCGTGGCACGGGGAGCCCGGCCGCCTCGAGCCTCGCGAGCACGCCCGCCTTGTTCCGCGAGGCGAGGACCGCGTCCCGCCCGTTCACCCACGGGACCGAGAGCCGGGTGTCGACGACGGCCCCCTCCATGAGCCGGGAGGGGTACACGAACCCCACGTCGAAGTCGGCGGGTGCGGTCCGATCGGCGGTGTCGTGCCCGCCAGCGACCCGGATCGATCGCTCTTTCGCGCGGACGTGGCCGACCTCGATCCCTCGGTCCGCGAGCGGCTCCCGCACCCGCTCGAACGTCTCGGCACGAGTGGTCATCGCGAGACGAACGGTGTCGGACATCGCGGGGTTACCGGTCGAAGTCACGCGGTCGGGAGGTCACTGGTCGATGCGACGACGAAACGAACCGAGTCACCGGAGGTGCCCTTCCTCGCGGAGCTGTTCGGCCTCGCTCTTCTCGTAGCGCCACGTGATGTCGGCTTTCTCGTCCTGCCAGTCCCACGGATCGACGAGCACGATATCGTCCTCGCGGATCCAGACGCGCTTTTGCATCCGGCCCGGGATCCGAGCCGTCCGTTCGGTTCCGTCGGCACATCGTACCGTGACGCGGTTCGCGCCGAGCATCTCGACGACCTCGGCGAACACCTCGTCGTCTTCGGGCATTCGGAGGTCACGCCGCCCGTCCCCGTCTCCGTCGGTCATGCGTAGTCGGGGATACGTGGCCCATGCGATAAAAGCCCAACCCTCCGAGCCGACGTGTCGACGCGGACGCGGAACGGGACCGACGATCCCGGCCTCTTTAAACCGCGGACGGAGTAGGACGGAGACATGCGAAAGACGCTCGGACTCGAGGGGATCGCCGGTGCCCTGATCGTGTTCCTCGCGATCGCGATCGTCACGCTTCAGGACCCGGTTATCGGCGGCGGAATGATGCTGTTCGTCGCCGGGCTCGCGCTGATCGCGAAAGGGATCGCCGACTCGACGATGCGCGCGTTCGGGATGAAGTGACGCAGGAAAAGAGGACATAACGCGGTGAAGTGACGCAGGAAAAGAGAACAGAGGGCGGGCGAACGCGAAGTAACGCGGGAGAAACGGTTATATCCGACGAGCACGGCCGAAGAGCTATGGTACGGATACCGGCGACCGTCGTCGAACTGTTCGAGCTGCTCGCGCTCCTGATCGGCTCCGTCGCCGTGTCGGGGATCGGCGTCGCCTTGGAGCTCACCGGGATCGAAGCGGTGAGCGGCGGGGAGCTCGCGGTGGGTGCGTGGGCGCTGGTCATGGGGACGGTCGCGCTGTACGCGGGTGTCGTCGCGCTCGGCTACGAGCAGGTGCTCCCGCGAGCGCGAGCGCTCGTGACGTGAACCAGGCGTAGATCGGACGGTCCCGACGACGGCCTGGTTACAGCTCCCCCTCGGCCGCCAGCTCGCGGACGCGTTTTGCGCGATCGCGGATCGCCTCCCACTCCGCGTCGTCCTTGTTATCGACGTGTGAGTACATCAGTCCCATCCGGCCGGTGCCCCGCAGGAGTTCCTCGTTTTCCTTCAAGAAGTCCCAGTACAACGCGTTGAACGGGCACGCGCCCTCACCCGTCGTACGCGACACCGCGTACGGACACGACGCGCAGTGGTCGCTCATGCGGTTCACGTAGCTCCCCGAGGAGGCATACGGTTTCGAGGAGAGCACGTCCGTGCCGAACGATCCCATGGCGACGACGTTGGGCGTCGTGACCCAGTGGTAGGCGTCGACGAAGCCGAGGTGGAACCAGTCGTTGAGCTCGCGCGGGTCCGCGCCGTAGACGAGCGCGAAGTTGGACAACACCATCAGTCGCTCGATGTGATGCGCGTAGCCGTACTCGCGGACGTTTCCGACCGCCTCCGAGAGGCAGGTCATGTCGGTGTCGCCGTCCCAGTACGCCGGCGGAAGCGAACGCTCCTGGTCCAGCTGGTTGGCCGTCGCGAGCTCCGGCATCGCCTCGCGGTAGACGTGTCGCATGAACTCCCGCCAGCCGAGGACCTGTCGGATGAACCCCTCCGCGGCGTTGAGCGGAACCGACGCCGCGTCTCCGTACACGTCCGTCGCGCCGCCGTCCCCATCCGTTGCGTCGTCGCTCCCGCCCGTCGTGTCGTCACCGTCCGGTCCGTCATCGGAGCGGAACGCCTCCAGCGTCGTTTCAGCAGACGACGGATCGTACCCGCCGGGTTCGACCCCACGCTCCTCGTACGCCGTTTCGACCGCGTCCACCGCCTCGCGGGGGTCGAGCAGCCCGAGGTTGATCGCGGGGGACAAAAGCGAGTGCGCGAGGAACGGCTCGGTTCCCACCATCGCGTCCTGATACCGGCCGAACGCCGGGAGCCGCCGCTCGACGAAGTCGTCGAGCGCCGCCAGCGCCTCCTCGCGAGTCACCGGCCAGCCGAACCCGTCCAGCGAGTCGTTCCCCCACGTGTCGAACCGCTCGGTGACCCACTCGTGGGTCTCGCGGGTCAACGCGTCCGGTTCGAAGCGCCGAGGCTCGGGCGGCTCCCAGTCGTCCGGCGGGGTCTCCTGGTTGTGGTCGTCGTAGTTCCACTCCCCGCCGACCGGCGCGTCGCCGTCCATCAACACGCCGGTCTCCCGGCGCACGTGTCGGTACCAGTGTTCCTGTCGGTACGTCCGGTCGGAGTCGTGCTCGCCGGTCCACGCGTGCCAGTCGGCAGGCGTCGTGTAGAACCGCTCGTTCTCGACGAGCTCGAGGGTACCGCCGTGCGCGGTCACGATCTCACGGAGCCGCTCGCCCGCCCCGTGGCTCGGAGGACGCATGAGCCGAAGCGTCGCGTCGGGACGGTCGGCGAGGAACGCCGCGACGCCGTCGCCGAAGGAGTCGGCCCGCAGGTACGTCACGTCGTGGCCGCGCTCGCGGAGGTCGTCACGAGCGTGGCGCATCGCCGAGAAGACGAGCGTCAGTTTGTGGGCGTGGTACGGCTTTCGGTCCGCGAACCCGCTCGCCTCGATCAGGAGGACCTCGTCGGCGGCGGCGAGCGCGTCGAGGGTCGGGTCGAGCTGGTCGCCGAGCAGCCACAGCGTCGTCGAATCGCTCACGCTCAGTGTACGCTCGCCTCGGATAAATGTCCGTGGGGGGAACCGCGTGGCTCCCCACGGGGTTTTTACTCCGTCCGAGTGACGGTCGGGCATGGACGACCTGCTTACGAACTGGTTGCTCGGCCTGATCGCCGCCCTCCTCGCCGTGTTAGTGCTCGATACGACCGGCCAAGAGTTCCTGAGCCCGCTCGACCCGGTTGCGAACGTGCTCGCGCTCGTCACCTTCCTCTCGTTCGTGCTGCTTACCGGCGCGTTCCTCGTGTACACCGCTTCGTTCCGCGACGAGTGAGGATATCACCGCGGCGGCGGCCGGGCTCGTTCCGGCGTCGCCGTCCGCCGAACCGATCTTTTTGAGGGCGGCCGACGAGCACAGGTCATGGAGTACACGACGCTCGGCAACACGGGGATGACGGTCTCGAAGATCTGTCTCGGCTGTATGAGCTTCGGCGACCCCGGCTGGCGCGACTGGGTGCTCGACGAGGAGGCGGGGGCCGAGCTGGTCGAGCGCGCCCTCGAGCTCGGGGTGACGTTCTTCGACACCGCCAACATGTACTCGAACGGCGAGTCGGAGCGAGTCCTCGGGGAGGCGCTGGAGGGACACCGCGAGGAGGCGGTCGTCGCCACCAAGGGGTACTTCCAGATGGACGAGTCGAACCCGAACTCCGGCGGGCTCTCGCGGAAGGCGATCGAACAGGAACTACAGGCGAGCCTCGACCGACTGGGAATGGAGACGGTTGACCTCTATCAGATCCACCGGTGGGACGACGACACCCCAATCGAGGAGACGCTAGCCGCCCTCGACGACGCGGTCCGCCGGGGACAGACGCGGTACGTCGGCGCGTCCTCGATGTGGGCTCACCAGTTCGCCGAGGCGCTCCACACGAGCGAGCGTGAGGGGTACGACCGGTTCGTTACCATGCAGAACCACTACAACCTCGTCTACCGCGAGGAGGAACGCGAGATGCTCCCGCTCTGTGAGAGGGAGGATATCGGCGTCGTTCCGTGGAGTCCGCTGGCCCGCGGCTATCTGGCCCGACCCGACGACGAGGTGGAGGCGACGACGCGGGGCGAGACGGAAGAGCACCTGTATCGACACCCGTACCGTGAGGGTGGCGGCCCCGAGATCAACGCCCGGGTGGAGGAGCTGGCCGCGGAGAAGGGAGTGAAGATGGCACAGATCGCGCTCGCCTGGCAGTTCCACAAGGAGTGGGTAGACGCGCCGATCGTGGGCACGACTAGCGTCGAACATCTCGAGGACGCCGTCGAGGCGCTCGACATCGACCTGTCGGATTCCGACATCGAGTGGCTGGAGGAGCCATACGAGCCGGTTCGCGTCTCCGGACACGAGTGACGGCGGGGCCGGGTTGATTCGGTCCGATCTAGTCCGGTCCGAAGCTACCGGTCAAACGCCACGAGAAACAACCCTTTTCGGACCCCGTCCCGAACCGACGGCCATGACGGACGACGAGACACCCGACGAGACGGATACGGGAGCCGACACCGAGGACGCGGCGGACGGATCGGACGAGGAGAAGTCGTTCCGCGAGCGCGTCGAGGAGATCCGCGAGCGACGCGAGCAGGAACGCGAGGAGGGCGACCGGCCGGATCCCGAGGAGATGATGGGCGGCGGCGGCCCGCCCGGCATGGGCGGCGGTGGCGGCGGCAACCCGTTCGCACAGATGATGTCCGGGATGATGGGCGGCGGCGGTCCCGGCGGCGCGGGCGGCCCACCCGGCATGGGCGGCGGTCCCGGCGGGCGACCGGGCGAGGCCGGCGGCGAACAGGCGGGCAACGAGGAGCTCGTCCGCGAGGTGCGCCAGCTCCGTGACGAGGTCCGCGACGCGACACGGCAGCTCCAGCGCATCGCGCAGGCGCTCGAGGACGACTGAACGCGGACGTCGTGGTATCTGCCGGTAGCCCGTGACGCTCGACGCCGGTATATAAGCGGCGGCGGAGGGCGTCGGAGACCGGTTCGCCCACCTGGTTCGTCACTATCGTGTTCGTCTAGGACAGGAGTTGGAACGGTGTACTCCGGGAGTAAGTATATCAGATCGCTGGCGGCCAACGGGTATTTAAACAGCCGTGAGCGACAGCGACGATCGCCTATATATGTGGTGGCGCGTGCCTCCAAGGCCGCTTCGCGGCCGAGGAGCACGCGCGAGGGAGTCGGCTCGGCGCTTATAAGCGCCGAGTCGACGAGGCTGGGGAGGTGTGAGGTGCTGTGCGGTTGCAGGGCTGGGTGGGACTCAAAGGGGCAGTCGCTGCGGGCTGCGCAGGCGACACAAGCACCGCAACGAGGGAGCGAACACCGTGAGCGACCGAGTGAGGAGCGCAGCGAGCGTGCGCAGCCCGCAGCGGCTGGGGCTTTGGAGGCCGTCACCGCAGCACCACTCTATCGCATATAAACAGCCGACAGCAACACCACTCTATCGCTTATAAACTACCACTCCACAAACGTGTTATACCCACTCCCGCAATCGATCAAAACACGCTCGACGAAACGGCTATTTGACGCGTACAGACACAAACGAGCCCGTGTCACGTGGTCACAGGCACACGCAGTGAACAACGGCAGTTCTTCGCCGCAAAAAATAAAACGGAACCCGAATCCCCGACGGGTTCAACCGTGCGAGGAGGTCACTCTAACACTCCGACCAGCCGCACGACTCGCACGTCTTGCAGCCCTCGGAGTAGTAGAGGTTCATCCCGCCACACTCGGGACACTCCGGCGACTCGCCGGCCGCGATGAGGTCCTGGGTGACGTCCGTCCCCGTCCCGTTCTCGGCGGGACCGGTCGATTCGGTCCCTGCGGGCGCGTCGGTCGCCGTGTCAACGGCGGTCGGCCCGCCGTCGGTCTGTCCGGGCGCGTCGGTCGTCTCGGCGTCCGCCCCCGTCGTCGCGTCGCTCACGTCGTCGAGACTCTGCTGTTGGGGGATCCCCTTGTCGATCTCGTCGTCGAGGTAGCGCCGGAGCGCGGTGCCGATCGCGTCCGGGATCGACTGGATCTGCTCGCCTTTGTCCCAGGCGACCTTGGGGCTCCGGGTGCCCTGTAGCTCGTCGACGATCTCCTCCGGATCGACGCCCGACCGGAGCGCCGTCGAGATGACCTTCGCGAGCGCTTCCGTGAAGGAGTTGGTGTAGCCGCCGGAGTGGCCGATGTTCGCGAACAGCTCGAACGGCCGGCCGTTCTCCTCCTCGTTGATCGTCACGTACAGCTTGCCGTAGCCGGTCTCGACGCGCTGAGTGACGCCCGACAGCGAGTCGGGACGCGGCCGCGTCTCCGTGTAGTCGACCTCGGGCTGATCGGCGGACTCGAGCAGCCCGGCGATCTCCGTGTCGATCGCGGCCTGGACGTCCTCGTTGTCGAGGAACGCCTCGATACCGCCGAACACCTCGCCGATCTGCTCGACGATCGTCTCGGCCGCCTCCGTCTCGTCCGCGAACTCCGTGTTCTTCGCGCGCGTCGTCAACACCTGCTTCGAGCGGGTGCCGTCGCGGTAGACGGTGACGCCCTTCCCGCCGTGGTCGTAGATGTAACGGTACACCTCCTCCATCTCCTCGGCGGTGGCGTCGTTCGGGAAGTTGCACGTCTTCGAGATGGCGGAGTCGACACCCTTCTGGCAGGCACACTGAACCGCGGCGTGCTGTTTGCCCGAGAGGTCGCCGGTGACGACGAAGAGCTCGCCGATGGCGTCCGGCACCGTCTCCAAGCCGTCGACGCCGTCGAACTCGTTTTCGGCCATCTGCGCCTGTGCCTCCCGCTTCACCGCGTCGACATCGATGTCGTTCTCCTCTAAGGTTCGCAGGAAGTAATCGTCGAACTCGACGAGCATCTCGTCGCCCTGCACGTCGTCGGAGACGTTCTTGTAGTAGGCGACGTTGTAGATGGGCTCACAGCCGCCCGTCGTGTTGCCGATCATCGACGTCGTGCCCGTGGGCGCGATCGTCGTCGTGTTGTGGTTGCGGATCGGGAACCCGTCCGCCCACTCGTCGGCGTCGAGCCCGGTGTAGTGTTCGAACCAGTCGCGGTACTCGGTGGGGTTCGCGTACTTCGACTCCTCCCAGTCGTTGAACACGCCGCGCTCCTCGGCGAGCTCGTGAGAGGTCAGCTTCGACTGGTGGTTGATGTGGGTCATCAGCTGGCGGGCGACCTCGTTGCCCTCCTCGGTGCCGTACCGGATACCGAGCTGGATGTACAGCTGTGCAAGCCCCATGATACCCAGCCCGATCTTCCGCATGTCACGGACCTTCTGTTCGATCTTCTCGACCGGGAAGTCCGACATCGTGACCACGTTCTCGAGGAAGCGAGTGCCGTAGTCGATCCGCTCGTCGAACTCCTGGAAGTCGATCGCCTCCTCGAGGAACGCCGACATGGCCGCCTCCTGTGAGTCGTACTCGTCGGCGTGTTCGGCGGACCAGACCCGCCAGTCCGGCGCGTCCTGTGCCGCGAGCGTCGAGAGGTTGATGTGACCGAGGTTACAGGCCTCGTACTCCTCCAGCGGCTGCTCGCCGCAGGGGTTCGTCGCGAGGATCCGATGGTCGGGGTTCTCCTCCACGTCGAACGAGTGTTCCTTGTTCACTCGTTCGAGGTAGATGACGCCGGGTTCGCCGTTCTCGTGAGCGCCCTCGATCATGTCGTCCCACAGCTCCTGTGCGGGGATCGAGAGCACTTCGCCGACCTCGACGTGCTCGCCGAGGCCGAACATCTCGTAGATCTCCTTCGTCTCGGGCGTCGCGACGTGGGGTTCCTCCGTCCGCGGGTTGGTGAAGGTGAACTCCTCGTCGTTGTACAGCGCCTCCATGAAGTCGTCGGTGACGCCGACCGAGATGTTGAAGTTCGAGAGGTGTCCCTCGACGGCGTTCCGGAGGTGTTCGGGCACCTTCCCGTCCTCGTCGATGAGGTCGCGGGCCTCCTCTAAGGCGTCCGCGAAGGAGTTGTGCGTGAAGTCGTCGGGGTCGTTCAGGCGCAGCGAGTGCGCAAGGGAGACGTCCTTGTTCTTCGAGTGGATGAACTGGATGACGTCCGGGTGCGAGACGCGCATGACGCCCATCTGGGCACCGCGGCGCGCGCCGCCCTGGGCGATCGTCTCACACATCTGGTCGAACGTCCGCATAAAGGTGATCGGCCCGGAGGCGATCCCGCCCGTCGAGCCGACGGCGTCGCCGTAGGGGCGGAGCTTCCAGAACGCGTACCCCATCCCGCCGCCGCTCTGGAACACTTCCGCGGCCTCCTTGGCGGTCTGGTGGATGTCGGTGATGTCGTCGGCCGGGGAGTCGACGAAGCAGGCGGAGAGCTGCTGGAGCTCGTCGCCGGCGTTCATCAGCGTCGGCGAGTTCGGCATAAAGGAGAGCTGCTCCATCCCCTCACGGAACGTTTCGGCGGTCGACTGGACGTGGTCCCGGACCCCCTCGGGCAGCTCGGGGACGACGGTCTCGTACGCGAACTTGTTGACGTTGTGTGCCGAAAGCGCCGTCTCGACATCGTCGTCGGTCGAGACACCAGTGCCGAACACCTCCGCCGCGAGCTCGTCACGGCGTGGGTGATCCGGCTTGATCTGGTCGGGCGTGACGGTGACCTCGACGCCGCGTTTCTCGGCCTCGAAGACCGCTTCCGCGAGCGCGACGTTGCGTGCGACGCGGTCGAACAGCTCCTCCTGACTCTCGACGGGTTCCCCGTCCGCGTTCTTCCGGAGATAGCGGGCAGGGAGGATATTGTGGTAGGCGTTGCCGGTGAGACGTTCCTCCATCGTCTCGCCGGTGGTCCGTTTGATCGGCAGTTCGAGCTCGTCCGCGGAGACGCCGTCGCTGCTCATTCGACGACCACCCCGATCGGCTGGCGTGTAATATGTGTCATCTGTAGTGTTGGTGTACTCGCGAGGCGGGCCCTTGATGTCTTCGGATGTCCCGGGCCCCGGCGGGCGTATATGTTCGATCCCGTATGTAACGGTCGTCCGGCGTGTGCGGCTGCGGAAACGGTTCGAATAAACGTAACACGCTCCGTCCACATAAGCATGGGTGGAGCGCACTGAAACTGAAGCAGGTGTGAGAAAACTGCGGGACACAGCCCGTTTCCCACCGGAAACAAAGGGGGGTTAGGCTCGAGGGAGATGCCCAGTCGTGGCCGCCGAACCCGAGGCGTCGCAACCGAAGAGCCGGGAGTGGAGAACGCGACGACCAGGTAAACATATCAGCCAAATATAATAGATGCCCCCAGACTTATACCGACCGTCGTCGTGGGTGCCGGTATGACCACGTTCGCCGCTGCCGTCGCGTCCGGTATCGCTACCGCTCACGCGAGTGTTCCCGGTATCCCCGGGGCGCTCGCGCAGGCCGGCGTCCTCGGTGACCCGATGGGCCAGCTGCTGATCGCGCTGGTCGTCATCGCGGTCGTTATCGTCGTCGGGAAGTTCCTCCTATCGCTCGCATGGCGGCTCATCACCATCGCCGTCGTCGTCGTGGCGGTGGCGTTCGGGCTGTCTGCAGCAGGGCTGATCTAACGGCCGGAACGTACTACGATCCGGGCCGAGCGTCGGGCGTTACTGGAACGCGCCGAACTCCGATTCCACCGGGGTGTCGGTGTCGGACCGCTGGAACCGCCGTTCGATCTCCTGGTACCGCTCGCGCGTCTCGGGGGTGACGCTCGGGTTCACTTCCTCCAGTGCACCCTCGAAGTGTGCCATCGTCACGCGGACGTTGCCGACGGACTCGCCGACCTCCTCGCGCGGCACGCTCTCGATGAACTCCCGGGAGGCGTTCATCGACGCTTCGCGGGCGACCGCCTCGATGTCCGCGCCGACGTACCCTTCGGTCTTTCGAGCGATCACGTCGAGGTCGACGTCGTCGGCCAACGGCTTGTTCCGCGTGTGGACCTCGAGGATCTTCCGCCGCGCCTCCTCGTCGGGAACGGGCACGTGAACGTGCCGGTCCAGCCGGCCGGGGCGGAGCAGCGCCGAGTCGATGAGGTCCGGACGGTTCGTCGTCGCGATGACGACCACGTCCTCCAGCGATTCGAGCCCGTCGAGCTCCGTCAGCAGCTGGGAGACGACCCGCTCGCCGACGCCGGAGTCGTTCGTGTTGCCGCCACGCTCGGTCGCGATCGAGTCGATCTCGTCGAAGAACACGATCGTCGGCGCGTTCTCCCGGGCCTTACTGAACACCTCGCGGACGCCCTTCTCGGACTCGCCCACGAACTTGTTCAACAGTTCGGGCCCCTTGATCGAGATGAAGTTCGACTCCGCCTCGTTGGCGACCGCCTTCGCGAGCAGCGTCTTCCCCGTGCCCGGCGGGCCGTACATCAGGACGCCCTTCGCGGCCTGCATGTCGAGCTCGTCGAACACCTCGGGGTACTCGAGCGGCCACTGGATCGTCTCGCGAAGCCGCTCTTTGGTGTCCTCCAAGCCGCCGACCTGGTCCCACGTGACGTCCGGGACCTCGACGAACACCTCGCGCAGCGCGGAGGGCTCGATCCCCTTCATGGCCTGCTTGAAGTCCGTCTCGGTGACTTGGATGCTGTTCAACACGTCGGCGTCGATCTCGTCGCTTTCGAGGTCGAGCTCGGGGCGGATCCGCCGCAGCGCGTGCATCGCGGACTCCTTCGCCAGCGATTCGAGGTCGGCCCCGACGAACCCGTGGGTGTTCTCCGCGTACTCGTCGAGGTCGATCCCGTCGACGAGCGGCATGTTCCGCGTGTGGACCTGCAGGATCTCCTTGCGGCCGTCGCGGTCGGGGACGCCGACCTCGATCTCGCGGTCGAAGCGGCCGCCGCGGCGGAGCGCGGGGTCGATGGCGTCGACGCGGTTGGTCGCACCGATGACGACGACCTCGCCGCGGTCCTCCAACCCGTCCATCAACGAGAGCAGCTGGGCCACGACGCGCCGCTCGACGTCGCCCCCGGCCTCCTCGCGTTTGGGGGCGATCGAGTCGAGCTCGTCCATGAACACGATCGCGGGGGCCTCCTCGGTAGCCTCCTCGAACACGTCACGGAGCTGTTCCTCGCTCTCGCCGTAGTACTTCGACATGATCTCCGGACCGGAGATCGTGTGGAAGCTGGCGTCGATCTCGTTGGCGACCGCCTTCGCGATCAGCGTCTTCCCGGTGCCCGGCGGGCCGTGCAGCAGCACGCCCTTCGGCGGGTCGATGCCGAGCCGCTTGAACAGCTCCGGGTGCCGCATCGGGAGCTCGATCATCTCGCGGACCTGTTCGAGCTCGTCGTCGAGCCCGCCGATGTCCTCGTAGGTGACGTCGGGGCCCTCGCCGGTGCCGTCCGGGCCGCCGTGTGCCTCGGAGCCGCTGACGATCTCCTCCGCGGGTTTCTCGGAGATCGTGACCTCCGTCGCGTCGGTGACGACGACGGTGCCTGAGGGATCGGTCTCGGCGATCTTCACCGGTACCGCCTGTCCCTGACCGCCGCCGCCCATCAACCCGAAACCGAACGGGATGCGGACGGTCTGTCCCTCCGTGATCGGCTGGCCGGCGAGCTTGTCGCGGATGAACCGGCCGACGTTCCCGCGGACGCCGAGCCGCTGGGGCAAAGCGATCGTGACGCGGTCGGCGGTGTGTACCTCGACGGACTCGACGGTCACGCGGTCGTCGATCCCGACGTTCGCCTCCTGACGGAGCTTCCCGTCGATGCGGATCACGCCGGAGCCGTCGTCCTCCGGGTAGCCGGGCCAGACGCGGGCGATAGCCGCACCGCTCGGGCCCTCGACACGGATGAAGTCGCCGCCGGAGAGGTCGAGCTCCTCGGCCGCAACGCGGTCTATCGCCGCGAGCCGGCGACCCGCGTCCTTCTGTTTCAGCGGCTTGATCGTGAGCTTCATCGGTCACCCTCGATGGTCAAGACGCCGTTCGTCACCGACGCGGTGGCGGCCGGGCCGGGGAGCTCGAACTCCGATTCGACCGGCTCGCCGTCGCCCTCAATCACGACGATCGCGGTGTGGCCGACGGTGTCGACGGTGATCGCCTCGTCGTCGCCGCCGACGTCGGCGGCGACGACCCACCCGTCCTCGTACTCGTAGCGGCGGACCAACGCGGCCTCGCCGGTCGATCGGGTCAGTTTGGTAGTCATCCTAACTACAAGTTAGGTCCGAGAGTATTTAAATGTTTTGTGAAAGATCGCATGACGTGACGATTTCGTTCGGATAGCGGTTGTATTGCGGTTCAGGTCGTCGGGACGACAGCGTCGGCGGACCACGGCGGGTCGTCGAGGGTCACCGAACTCCCGGCAGTCCGGTCGGCAGTTCTTATATACTCTCGCGCGGGAGGCGGGCGTATGCACCGAACGCGCCATCACGGTCGCGAGACCGCCTACCGGGAGTCGGACCGCGGCGGCGACGGACCGACCGTCTGTTGTATCCACGGGAGCGGCGGGACGAGCGACGGTTGGAAGGCACAGAGCCGCTTGAGCGACCGATTTCCCGTCGTCGCGCCCGATCTATCGGGGCACGGCGAAAGCGACGACGTGCGTACGGAGCCGGGGATCGAAACCCTCGACGCGTACGCCGACGACGTCGTCGCCGTCGCCGAGGAGACGGGTGCGACCGTGCTCTGCGGGAACTCGCTCGGTGGGGCCGTCGCCCTCTGGGTCGCGCTCGAACGCGACCTCCCCCTCGACGGCCTCGTCCTCGCGGGCACCGGGGCGAAGCTCGCGGTGGCCGAACCCCTCTTGGACGCGCTCGCGAACGACTTCGACCGGGCGGTGTCGACCCTCCACGAGCCCGACCGACTGTTTCACGATGCGCCCGACGAGTACGTCGAGCTCTCGATGGCGACGATGCGGGCCTGTGGCCGGGCCGTAACCGAGCGCGACTTCCGGACGTGTCACCGGTTCGATGTCCGCGACCGGCTCGATGAGGTCGCGACCCTCGCGCTCGCCGTCGTCGGCGAACACGACACGCTCACGCCGCCCTCGTACCACGACTACCTCGCCGACCGGATCCCCGACTGCGAGCGTGCGACCGTCGCCGACGCGGCCCACCTCGCGATGCTCGAGGAGCCGACCGCGTTCAACGCGGTGCTCGCCGAGTTTCTCGACCGATGCTGAGACGCGGATCCGCGTCCCTCCCTCCCGTCGTACAGTTTTTTCACTGGGGGGCGTGACGACCCGGCCATGAGTAGGGACGACCGCGGGGACGCCGTGGAACCGGGGGGTCGGTCGGGATCCGACACCGGACCGAACGCGGAGGACGCCGTCGACGTCGCGTCGCTTCCCGGGGGAGAGAACCCGGATATCAACGACCTATTGACCAAACTCGACGCGCTGAAAGATACCGTCGACGACCCACACGAGCGGGAGAAGGTGCGACAGACCATCTCGCTCGTGGAGCGGATGCCCGGAAGCGAGGCGTTCACCAGGCGGATCACGAAGTACACGACCCGGGATATCGCCGAGTCGTTCGTGGGCGGGATCCTCCTCTCGTTGCCGCTGCTCGTCGAGGACGGCGTCTTCGACATCGCCGAGTGGTTCGCGAGCGCGCTCGTCGGCGGCGTTCCCGTGTTCCTCGTCGCGAACGTCCTCTTCGTGTTGGTCATGACGTGGGGACTGTTGTACTACGCTGACTTCCGTGACCTTCAGGACGAGAGTCCGATACTCGGCTTCCTGCCGCGACGACTGGTCGCGGTGTTGGTCATCTCGCTCCTCGTCGCCGTGGGGACGATGACGCTCTGGGGGCGGCTGTTCGAGGGGGATCCGACGACCGTGGAGGCGATCGGTCGCGTCACGGTGATCTGGGCGGCCGCCGCGTTCGGGGCCGCGTTAGGCGACATCCTGCCGGGTGAGTCGACCGGGCAGGACGTGAACCAGCGGTTGACCGAATCGCGGGAGGCCCGGGAGCCGAACGACCGCCGCGACGACTGAGCGCGTGGCGGTCGCGGGTGGTGGGCGGTGGTCGCTCGTCGCGAGCGGGGTCGACCTGACCGAGAGGGGCCGGGGACCACAGGTTTTTCGCCGCGGCCGCCGTACTGATCGGTATGTCAGCGTTACGCGATGCGCTCCGGGACCTCCCGGACGCGGTGTTTGCGGATCTGCTCGAGTCCGACGACGAGTACGTCCTCCTCGTCGACCTCCCCGGAGCGGCCGCGGAGACCACGGAGGTACGCTTCGACGACGGTCGGATCGAGATCGAGGCGCGGCGCGAGAAGTCGACGCCGGAGGGGTTCCGCTACGTCCGCGAGGACCGTCCGCTGTTCCTGGACGCCGAGCTGCCGCTCCCGCCGGACGCCGACGGCGACACGGCGGGCGCGGAGATGGACCGCGGCGTGCTCGAGGTCGTCCTCCCCAAGCGTGACGAGCGCGACGCGCGACGGATCCCCGTCGAGGGCGGCGAGGAGGAGGACGACGACGCCACGGACGGGAGCGACGCTGCGAACGGGGAGTCGGCCGACAGTGAGCCCGATGCCGACGGCGCGGACGACGAGTCGGCCGACGACGACCGCAGCACCTGACGGGTGGTGACGCTGGTCAACTTCCGTGCGTACTGGCGGTTTCTCGTGGTGATTCGGCGGTTTTCCCCGCTGATCGTTGCCTACTGGCGCGATCGAAAGCGGTTCCTGCTGTTCGGCGGGAGCCGCGACGTCGACCCGGCGACCCAGCGCGAGCGTGCCGACGTTCTCCTCGACATCCTGCTCACGCTCGGCCCGACGTTCATCAAGCTCGGCCAGCTCCTCTCGACCCGGCCGGACCTCCTTCCGCCGGCGTACATCGAGGTGCTGGAGGGGCTCCAAGACGACGTGCCGCCGGCTCCGTGGGAGGAGTCGAAGCAGGTGTTGGAGGCGGAGCTCGGCCCCGTCGACGAGGTGTTCGACGACTTCGACACCGAGTCGATAAGCGGCGCGAGCCTCGGTCAAGTGTACACCGCGACGTACGAGGGCGAGGACGTCGCGATCAAGGTCCGCCGTCCGGGGATCGAGGAGCTCGTCGAGGCGGACCTCAAGGCGATCCGGTGGTCGCTCCCGCTCGTCCGCCGGTTCATCGGCGGCGGGCGGGCGTTCTCGCTGGAGAACCTCTCCGACGAGTTCGCGAAGACCATCCGCGAGGAGATGGATTACCGGCGCGAGCGGGAGATGCTCGAGGAGATCAAGGGGAACTTCGCGGGGAACGACCGGATCCGCATCCCGAGGACGTACGAAGCGGTCTCGGGGCCGCGCGTGCTCACGATGGAGTACATCGGCGGGACGAAGATCAGTCGGATCGACGAGCTGGACGACGCCGGGCTCGACCGGAGCGCGATCGCGGAGACCCTCCAAGAGGTGTACCTGCAGATGATCATCGACGACGGCGTGTTCCACGCCGACCCGCATCCGGGAAACCTCGCCGTCGACGACGACGGCGCGGTGATCTTCTACGACTTCGGGATGTCGGGGCGGGTCGACCCGTTCGTCCAGGAGAAGATCGTCGAGTTCTACGTCGCGGTGGCGAGACAGGACACCGACGCGATCCTCGACACCCTGATCTCGATGGGGACGCTCTCGCCGGAGGTCGACCGCGACGTGATGGGGGAGGTAATGGAGCTCGCGATCGCGGACGCCCGCGGGGAAGATATCGAGCAGTACCGCGTCAACCAGATCATCGAACAGGTGGAGTCGACGATCTACGAGTTCCCCCTTCGCCTCCCGCGGAACCTCGCGTTGGTCCTCCGGGTCGCCACCGTCGTCGAAGGGGTGTGTGTCACCCTCGACCCCGAGTTCGACTTCATCTCGACGGCGACCGACTACCTCGAACGGGAGGGGTACTACGAGCGGACCGCCAAGGAGCTCGCCGAGAACGCCGGTCGGCAGGTCCAGCGCACGACGGAGGCGCTGTTCACCGTCCCGCCGAAGGCGGACGCGTTCCTCGACCGGGCGAACCGGGGCGACCTCCACGTCGAGGTGTCGCTCGACGACGACTCGCGGGTGCTCGACAAGCTCGCGGTGCGGATCGCCTACTCGGTGTTGCTGGCGGTCGGCGTGCTCTCGGCGACGATCCTCTACTCGTTCGCCGACGAGTGGCGGCTCGCCGTCGTCGTCCTCCTCCTCGCCTCGCCGCTGGCGATCGGCCTGTACCGGTCGTTCCGGAAGAAGCGGACGATCCCCGGCAACCCGCAGTTCACGAGACAGGGGATGAAAAAGCAGCGCGAGGACTGACCCTCACACGGTGACGGAAGGGGAGCGCACGTCGGGCGGAGAGGGAGCTCACGTCGACACGACCTGTATCGGGACGAGCAGGAAACACAGCGCGCCGACTGCGAACGTGAGGACGCCGACGAGGAAGCGCGGCCAGCCCAGGCGACGTTCGTCGTCCGGGTTCGCCGGGCCGTTGGCGGCGATCACCATCGCGAACACGCCCCAGAACGCCCACAGGCCGACCGACTCGTTCAGACCCAGCCCGCGCCAGTAGTAGAGGTACGCCGCGATGGCGAACAGGCCGGCGGGGACGAGCGCGGCGAGCGTCTCCTGTCGCGGGCCGGCCATCGCTCGGACCATGTGACCGCCGTCGAGCTGGCCCACCGGGAGGAGGTTCAACAGCGTGAAGAACATCCCGACCCACCCCCCGATGACAACGGGGTGCGTCGAGAGCGTCGGGTCGTCGTAAGTGGTTGGCTGTCCCAACAGGTCGGCGATGAGACTCAACAGGGGTGGGTTGTTGAACCGGATCATCGTCCCGGAGCCGTTGGCGAGCTCGGCCGGGACGCGGATCGGGTCGAGCGACAGGCCGATAGCGGTGACGGCGACGGTCGCGACGAGTCCGGCGATGGGCCCCGCAGCTCCGATGTCGAAGAGCACCTTACGGGAGGGCATCCGTCCCCGCATCCGGATCACGGCCCCGAGCGTCCCGAACGGGAAGACGAACGGGATCACGTACGGCAGCGACACGTCGACGCCGTGGTAGCGCCCGGCGACGTAGTGGCCGAGCTCGTGGACCATCAACACCCCAAGGACCGCGGCGGTGAACGGCCACGCCTGAAGCATCGCGAGCGGGTTCGCGCGGATCTCGGCGAGCGGGACGTAGTACCAGCCGTACGCGCCGACGAACAGCGTCGACAGCACCGTCGTGACGAACAGGACGACGTTCACCCACGGGACACCCTCACGACCGTGGTCGAACGGGGTGACGACGACGACGTGTCCCCCCTCGAGCGTTTCGAGATCGACATCGTAGCCCGCCTCCCGGAACGCAGGGGAGATCTTCCGCAGCAGGGTGCGTTCGGGGATGTACGACTCGCCGACGAACCGGACTCGACCGTCGTCTCGTCGGACCTCGTCGACCCGGAAGAACGTTCGGAGGGACTCCGGACGGGGGACGTCGTCGTCCGCCGACGCCGACCCGTCCTCGCGTGCTGGCATCGTTCCGGGTTAGCCGGCGGCGAGTATAAACCCCGCGTCGCCGGCCGAGAGGGGATCGGGAGTCGGGGCCGTCACCAAGGGGACTGCGGAAGAAGAACGTCGATCGAGGGTCGCAGCGAAAGCGCGTCGATCGGGGACCGTCCGATCCGGCGGGATCAGTTCGCGGGCTCGACTCGCCACGTCGTCGCGCCCGTGTACGACCACTTCTCGACGGTGAGCTCCGTCGCGGAATCCCGGAGCTTCACCATCAGTGCGCCGATCTCCTTCGGGGAGAGGTCGACGTCGTCGGAGATGAACTTCCCCTTGAAGTACATCTCGCCGTCCTGCGCGCGGTCGAGCAGGTACTGTTTCAGCCGCTCTTCCTTGCTCTGAGAGTCGTTCGCGCTGACGTCGGTGGAGGGGGTTGCAGTCGCGCTCATGGTACACTCACCGCTTGTGGACGGAGGGTGTTATAAAGCCGAGACCGTTGGACGGTGTTCGTGAGGATTCAAGCCCTTTCACCGCCGCCGCGACGAAAAAACGTGTCTGACGGACCGTTCAAAACGGTTTCAAAACCGCGTAGATCGTTTACAAAGTGATCTAAGGCCGCGATACTGATATATACGAAAGCAGAAACTAACGCCCGCCAGTACCCGCGATCGAGCCGGAAGGGCGGGACAAAACGGGGGGATCGAGTCGGGCGCGCGCCAGCCGCGTCACGCGTCGGAACCGGCTTACGGGTCGCGCGGGCCGCCCGTAGATCGTACCGCAGCGGCTTACGGGTCGCGCGGGCCGCCCGTAGATCGTACCGCAGCGGCTTACGGGTCCCGCCGGTGGAGCCAGAACTCCTCGCGTTCCGTCGTCTCCTTTTTAAATATCGGCACCTCGTCCTTGAGCCGATCGATCCCGTCCTCGACGGCGCGGAACGCCTCGGGTCGGTGGCCCGCGAGCACGACGACGAACACGATGTCTTCGCCCGCCTCGATCACGCCGGTACGGTGGTGCATCGCGACGTCGAGGACGCCGTCGCGATCGGTGAGTTCGTCGGCGATCCGGTCCATCCGGTCGCGGGCGACCCCCTCGTACTTCTCGAACGCGAGGTGGGTCGTACGGTTGTCGTCGGGGCTGTCTCGCGTACGGACGCGTCCGGTGAACGTCGCGATAGCGCCCGACCGCTCCGCGCGCGGCGACGCTTCGACCCGCCGGACGAGCGTCTCGCGGGTGATCCACGGCTCCGCCGCGTCAAGCGCGTCGACGAGCGCGTCGAGGTCGACGTCGTCCGCGTTCGCCCCGGTCGCGATCACGTCACCGGGCGTGTCCGCGGCGTCGGCGTCGGGACCGAGGAGGACGGTCGGAAGTCGAAGGCGGTCGTACCCGACTGCGACGAGGTAGTCGTGGTCGGGCGCGAGCCCGTCGAGGAGGTCGTCGAAACCGTCGACCACGCCTCGCCCCTGCCAGACGCCGTCCCCGGAGAGCGAGAGGGCGGTGTCGGGGTCATCGGCCGTGGCGGGCGCGGCGGAGTGGTCGGCGGTCGCGCCGACACCGCCGTCGGCGACGGGGTCGTCGTCCGCGCGGACGACCGCGACCCGCCCGTCGAGACGGGCGACGAGTGCCCCGGCGAGCGCGTCGGCGTCGGGACCGCGTATGGAGATCGGTTGCATACCCGAACCCGGGGGGCGAGCGGCTTAGACGTTTCCCGACGGGACGGGCGCTCCGACGGAAACGACACCGAGGGGATCCGCCGCGGACTCAGTCGTACTGATAAAACCCTTCACCGGTCTTCTTCCCGAGGTCGCCGGCCGCGACCTTCCGTTTCACGAGATACGCGGGCTGGTACCGGTCGCCGAGCTCCTCGTGGAGGGTTTCGCTGGCGTCGAGGACGACATCGAGTCCGATGTGGTCGGCGAGCTCGAGGGGCCCCATGGGGACGTTGGTGCCGAGTTTCATTCCGCGGTCGATGTCGCGTTTGCTCGCGACGCCCTCGTCGTACGCGCGGACGCCCTCGTTTATCCACGGCATCAGGATCCGGTTGGTGACGAAGCCGGGTTTGTCGTCGGACTCCCAAGTCTCCTTGCCAAGCGCCTCGGCGAAACCGTGCGCGAAGTCGACGGCGGCGTCGGCCGTGCGCTCGCCCACGACGACCTCGACGCCGTCCATCACCGGAACCGGGTTCATGAAGTGGAGCCCCACGACCGCGCCCGCGCGGTCGGTGGCGCTCGCGATCTCCGTCACCGACAGCGTCGAGGTGTTGGTCGCGAGGACGACCCCCTCGTCGACGACCGCGTCGAGGTCGGCGAAGATCCCTTTCTTGACTTCCATGTCCTCGACCGCCGCCTCGACGACCACATCGGCGGACGCGAGGTCGTCGAGGTCGGTCGTCCCCGTGATCCGCGACCGGATCGTCTCGGGGTCCGCGGGGAGCGCGTCCTTCGCGTTCAGCCGGTCGAGGCTCGATCGGACCTGTTCGAGCCCGTTCTCGACGTACGTCGACTCGATGTCGCGCATCACCACGTCGTAGCCGGCGGTCGCCGCGACCTGAGCGATCCCGTTGCCCATCGTTCCCGCACCGACCACGCCAACCGTTTCGACGTCGGATAGCTCGCGCATGTGCGTCGCTGCCGGGCCGGCGGTGGTAAGTATTGCGAAGCGCGGCATGAAAGATAACATCAGTTGTAGTAAATTATTTTTCGTTATCGACGCCGGCAGCGGGGGGTTCAGGCCGTAACCAGCCGTTTACCGACGAACGATCGGGAGAAACCGACCCCACGCTTTTTTGCTCGTGTGAGTGGAGTAGTAGTCGATGCTTCCCCACGCCACCGACGCGATCTCGCGGGACGGAAAGTCGTTGATCCTCGCGTACGACCACGGATTAGAGCACGGGCCCGTCGACTTCGACCCGAACCCCGACACCGCAGACCCCGAGCGGGTGTTCGAGCTCGCGACCCACGACGCGGTGACGGCGATCGCCGTACAGAAGGGGCTCGCGGAGGCGTACTACCCCGACTACGCGGACGACACGGCGCTCGTCGTGAAGGTGAACGGCACCTCGAACCTCTGGATGGGCGAACCCGACACCCCGGTGAACTGTACGCCGGAGTACGCCGCCGGGCTCGGCGCGGACGCCGTCGGGTTCACGCTGTACGGCGGCGCGAACAACGAGATCGGGATGGCCGAGGAGTTCCGCGAGGTCCAAGAGAGCTCGCGCGAACACGACCTAGGCGTCGTCATGTGGGCGTACCCGCGCGGACAGGGCGTTCGCAACGAGACCGACGACCGGACGATCGCCTACGCCGCCCGGATCGCTCACGAGCTCGGCGCGGACATCGCGAAGGTGAAGTATCCGGGATCCCCCGAGGCGATGGCGGAGACGGTCCGGATGTCCGCGCGGACGAGGGTCGTGATGTCCGGCGGCTCGAAGACGAACGACGAGTCGTTCCTCCGAACCGTCGAGGAGTCGATGAACGCGGGCGCGAAGGGGCTTGCGGTCGGCCGGAACGTGTTCCAGCGCGACAACCCGATCGAGATCCTGGACGCCTTGGAGCTCGTCGTCTTCGAGGGAGCCTCGACCGAGGAAGCGATGGCCGAGACCGGAGCGGGCGAGTAACCGATGTCGGACGGTTCACACGGCGACACCGACGGCAGTGACCCCGTCGTCGAGGCGGTGTTCGACGCGGTCGCGGCGACCGCGCCCGCGATCCGAGACGCGCTGCCGGGGCGGCGCGTCGAGAGCGACGCGGAGAACCCCTCCGGCGAGACGACGCTCGCCGGCGACATGTACGCCGACGAGCTGCTCGGGGAGGCGCTGACAGCCATCGACGGGGTCGGCGCGTACGTCAGCGAGGAGCGCCCGGAAGCGACTGACGCCGGCGAGGGGTACTCGGTCGCGGTCGACCCCCTCGACGGCTCCTCGAACCTCCGGTCGAACAACGCGATGGGGACCGTCGTCGGCGTGTACGAGGGGTCGTTGCCGGCGACCGGACGCGAGCTCGTCGCCGCCGGGTACACCCTGCTCGGCCCGATCACGACGATGGTCGTCGCCGACGAGTCCGGCGTTCGCGAGGAAGTCGTCACTCGCGCCGGCGACGCTGAGGGGGACAGAGGCCACGAAAGCGGCGGAAACGGCGGGGTCAAGGAGGGAGACGGGAGCGAGGAGGGAGACGGGAGCGGGGTGGTTCGGTCGGTCGTCGACGACGACCTCACCCTCCCCGAGGATCCGACCGTCTACGGCTTCGGCGGGCGGGTGCCCGACTGGCCCGACGCGTTCCGCGGGTACGCCCGCGAGGTCGAAGACGAGCTCAAGCTCCGCTACGGAGGGTCGATGGTCGGCGACGTGAACCAAGTCGTGACGTACGGCGGGGTGTTCGCGTACCCGGCGCTCGTGGACGCGCCGAACGGGAAACTGCGGCTCTCCTTCGAGGCGAACCCCATCGCGTACATCATCGAGGCGATGGGCGGGGCCGCCTCCGACGGGACCCGGCCGATCCTCGACGTCGAACCGGACGGCCTCCACGACCGTGTCCCGCTGTACGTCGGCAACGAGGGACTCATACGGCGGCTCGAAGCCGCGCTCGACGGCGAGTAGCACGTTCCGGGTCGAGAGCGGGAGCGACAGGGCGGAAAACGGAACCCGACGACGGTCGTTCCGGCGTCGGCCGGATCAGGCCGGCGTCCCCTCGTCGTCGTCGCTCGCGGTCCATCGTCGCGCGCCGGGGAGGATCCCCGCGAGCTTCGTCACGTAGCCCAGCTTGAACAGCCCGAACTGCGAGAGGACGCCGAGCGCGAAGACCGCGAGGAACGGGATCGCGGTCGGATCGAAGAGGATCGGGTCGAGCGCGAGCTCCTCGGCGGCCGTCGAGAACGCTTCGGGAGTGAGCGACCGGGTCCCGAGCGCCGCGCCGATAAAGGCCGTCGAGACCACGAGAGTCGTCCGCGTGAGCACGAACCCGAAGAGCGCGCCGACGGCGACGCCCGCGAGCGTCGCGCCGACGAGCAGGGCAGTCCCCTCGAATCCGGCCGCATCGGCCGCGTATATCGGGCCGACGGCGAACCGGCCGACGAACCCGCCGACGGTCCCGCCGATGACGAGCACCGCGAACGAGAGCCCGGCGTACGCGAGGAACCCGCCGATCGCACCGCCGAGGAGGACGCCGGCGCCGGAGAGCACCAGCCCGTCGACCGCGATGAGGCCGACGAGGTTCGGGGCGGCGAGGTAGCCGGCACCCGCACCGATCAGGAACCCGGTCAGCGTCACGGCGTACACGGAGACCGCCGCGCCGACGAACGCGAGCAGGAGCCCGGCGACGACGACCCCGATGTCGAGTGGCGTAACCATACGGCCACGTGTGCGGTGGGTGGACTTAAAAGGTCACGACCGAGGCGGGAACGGTGTACGACCGAGCGCGCTCGCCGAGCGGATCACCGCCGACGCCGCCCTGCCTGCCGGTCGATGTAGCGCGTGTAGCCGCCGACCGAGAGCCCGAAGCCGAGGACGACGAGCGTGAAGCCGGCGAGTCTGGTGGTCCCGATCGTCATCACTGTGAGAATGACGCCGAACACGAACGCGAACACGCCGGTCACGACGACGCCCACGTCGAGAAGCGGCGACGGCTGTACCGTCTCACAGTGGGGGCAGAACCGGGCGTCCTTCGGGATCGGCTCGTGGCACTCGACACAACGGACGCGATCGCGGGGCACGGCCGTCGTTGGTGTCGGGGTAACTTATATACTCCAGTCCGGAGTGCCGGAAGTCGGTTCAGCGACTGCCGATGGGGAGTGCCGGCCGGTCGACCCCACGGATCTCGAACCGCGCCCCGCCCGTCTCGGAGTTCGTGGCCCGGATCTCCCAACCGTGAGCGTTGGCGATCTCCTTGACGATGGCGAGTCCGAACCCGGTGTTACCCTCGGTCCCGCTCTTTCCCGGTTCCGAACAGTCCGTCACGGACCTCCTCGGGGACCCCCGGACCGTCGTCCGCGAGGTAGAAACCGTCCTCGAGGTCGCCGACGTGGACCGTAACGCTGTGGCTGTCGGTCGTCTGCCCGTGTGCCAAGCTGTCGTCGGGCTTCGTTCGACCGCTTGTGGACCCGTGCTCGACGCTGTCACCGGACTGCGTCCGGTTGCTCGTGGACCCGTGTTCCACGCTGTTGCGCATGAGGTTCTCGAAGAGGTTCCGGAGTCGTGCGGGGTCCGCGGAGACGGTTCGGTCGGCGAGCACTTCGAGCACCGCGTCACCCGTGTCGACCGTCTCCCAGCTGTCAGCCGCGATCTCGGCGAGTTCGACGGGTTCGGGGTCGCCGACGCTCTCCCCCTCGCGGGCCAGCGTGAGGGTGTGTTCGACGATCGACTCCATCCGGTCGAGAGCGTCGGCCGCGGCGTCGAGGTGTTCGGAGTCCGTCGCCGCACGGGCGAGGTCCACGCGGCCCTGTGCGACGTTGAGCGGGTTCCGAAGGTCGTGGCTCACGATGCCGGCGAACTCGTCGAGCCGTTCGTTCTGCCGCCGGAGCGCCGCCTCGCGCTCCTTGAACGCCGTGATATCCTCTTGGAAGCCGACCCAGCCGGTCACGTCGCCGTCGTCCTCCTCGCGGATCGGGGCGACGCTGACGCGGTTCCAGAACTCGGTGCCGTCCTTGCGGTAGTTCAACAGCTCGACGGTAGCGGGCACCTCGGCGTCGATCGCCTCGCGGAGCCGTTGTACGGGCTCCTCATCGGTGTCCGGTCCCTGAAGGAACCGGCAGTTGACGCCGATCGCCTCGTCGCGGCCGTATCCGGTCATCTCGACGAACTCGTCGTTGACGTACGTCATCGGGTTGTCCGGCAGCGTCGGGTCCGTGATCGTGATACCGACCGGCGCCTCCTCCAACGCCCGGCGTTTCGTCTGGAACTCCTCACGCTCTTTGACCTCCTCGGAGATGTTTCGGAGGATCCCGACGCTCCCGTCGAACTCCTCGCCCTCGTACGGTAACACCGCCATGTGGTCACGACACGGGATCGGGTCTCCCTCCTTCGGGATGATGTCCACGCGAAACCGCTGGAGGTCCGGCCCTGAACTGGACAGGATCGACCCGAGCCGCTCCTCGGCCTCCCGGACGGCCGGGTCGTCCTTTATCAGTCCCGGCTTGCTACCGATGATCTCCTCGCGATCGTAGCCGGTCAGCTCGGCGAACGGCTCGTTGACGTACTCGAACGTTCCCGTCTCGTCGACGACGTAGATCGGGTAGCCGAGCGCCTTCAGAACCGTCGAGTAGCGTTCGGCCGCTTGCTGCGTTCGATACTCCGTCGCAGCCTGATCCACCCGGTTCGCGAGCCGCTGGAGCTGTTCGGGGCCGCCCTTCTGGAAGTAGCCGGTGACGCCAGCGTTGATCGCCCGGCTCGCGATCTCCTCGCTCCCCTTGCCGGTGTACAACACGAACGGGACCTTCGGGTGGTCCTCGCGCAACGCCTCGAAGAGCGAGAGCCCGTTCATCCCGGGCATGTCGTAGTCGCTGACGAGACAGTCGAACGACTCCCCGTCGATCCGCTCCAGCGCCGTTTCCGGGTCGGTCACGCTCGTCACCGACACCGACTCCAGCTCCCGTTCGAAGTACGCCTCGGCGAGATCCAACACCGAGGGGTCGTCGTCGACGTGTAACACGTCGATCCGTTCGCTCATACCGGACACACACGGCGACACAATAAACGCGTATCGGCCCGAGTATCAGGGTTGGATCCGGTCGGCGACGCGACGCCGCCCCGGGCCCGACGACCCCCTGCTCACACGTCACGGCTCCGCCGTCGTTTCACCTCCACTCCGCGTGGCGCGCGCTTAAGGGCACGGCCCACCGATCGGCGACCGATGAACGGCGGGACGCTCCCCGGGATGGACGACGCACACGGGCCGGCGGATAGCGGCCCGGACCGCGTCGTGTTCCACGTGGACATGGACTGTTTTTACGCGTCCTGTGAGCGGTTGCGCGAGCCCGAACTCCGCGGCGAGCCCCTCGTCGTCGGGATGGGGTACGAGCCCGGGGAGACCGCCGGCGCGGTCGCGACCGCGAGCTACGAGGCTCGCGAGTTCGGCGTCGAGAGCGCCATGCCCATCTCCGAGGCGCTCGAACTGCTGCCGCGGCGGGCGGGGGCGGGCGAGGGAACTGGCTGTGAGGCGACGGACGACGGCAAGGAGCCCGGAACGGGGGAGACGGAGCCCGGAACGGGGGGGACGGAGACCGGCCGCTACCGCCCCGTCGATCTCGAGTTCTACGAGTCGGTCGCCAGCGAGGTCAAAGCGGTGTTGCACGACTGCGCCGACGTCGTCCGCGAGGTGAGCATCGACGAGGCGTATCTCGACGTCACCGACCGAACCGCATGGGACGCCGTCGATGCGGGAAACGGGTCGGATCCCGACGGCGACGACGGCCCCGCACCGAGCACCGCGGCGGGGCCGGCCGACGCCCGGACGGTGGCCGAGGGGTACGCGAGACACGTCAAAGACCGGATCGAGCGGGAGGCCGGCGTTCCCGCGAGCGTCGGCGTCGCACCGAACATGTCGGCCGCGAAGGTCGCGAGCGACGCCGACAAACCCGACGGGCTGGTCGTCGTCCCGCCGGGGACGGTGGCCTCGTTCCTCGCGCCGCTGCCGACGGCTGCGCTCCACGGCGTCGGCCCGGTGACGGAGCGGACCCTCGCGGATATCGGGATCGAGACCGCGGGCGACGTGGCCGAGGCCGACGCCGAGACGCTGGTCGCCGCGCTCGGGGACCGCGGACGGCTGCTCTCCCGGCGGGCGCGCGGCGAGGACGACCGGGAGGTGACGCCCCGCGGGCTCCCGAAGAGTCTCTCCCGGGAATCGTCGCTCCCGGCGACCGCGGACGAGGCGACGAAGCGGGAGACGGTGGCCACGCTGGCCGCGGACGTGGCGCGTCGCGCCCGCGACCGGGGCTGTCTCTACCGTACGATCGGGATCAAGGCGGTCGAGCCGCCGTTCGACGTCAACACGCGAGCACGGAGTCTTCCCGGTCCCGTCGACGACCCGTCCCTGGTCGAGTCCGTCGCGCTCGATCTGCTCGACGAGTTCGCCGACGCGCGGGTCCGCAAACTCGGCGTTCGAGTGTCGAAGCTCGACTTCGCCGCGGGCGACCAGGCGACCCTCGAGGGGTTCGCGGAGGAGGATACCGACGGCGAACCGACGGCCGGAGGAGGGACTGACCGACCCGACGGAGCGCCGACCGGAACGCGGCCGACAGGCGAGGAACGGGAGCGAATGACGCTCGCGGACTGGGCTGAGGCGGACGTGGAGACCGGTCTCGACGACGCGACACGGCACGACGAGGAGAGCGGGGACGAACGCCCGGACGGACAGGCGTCGCTCGGCGACTGGTCGTCGTGAGCGCGTCGTGACACCGGGGCTTTAGGTCGCCGGCCACCACGCAGGGGTATGGACGACCTCGTGTGGGAGACGCTCGGCACCGAGATCGACTACCGCTGTCCGGGGTTCGACGTGCGCCGTGACGAGGTACAGTTCCCCGAGGGTGAGACCGACGGCTACCACTACGTCGACGAGCCGCCGGCGGTCGTGGTGCTCCCGTTGACGCCCGACGGCGACGTCGTCGTCATCGACGAGTGGCGTCAGGCGGTCGGCCGAACCAACCGCGGGATCCCCGCGGGGACGGTCGAACCGGAGGACCGCGACGACCTGAAACGAGCGGCCGCCCGCGAGCTGGCCGAGGAGACCGGCTACGAGGCGGACGGCTTCGAGCGACTGACGACAGTCGAGCCCGCCAACGGGGTGACGAACGCGGTCCATCACCACTTCCTCGCGACGGGGTGTGAGCCGACCGCCGAGCGCGACCTCGACGACAACGAGTCGATCGCGGTCGAAACGGTTCCGTACGACGATCTACTAGAAGCGGTGATCGACGACGGGCTCCGTGACGGGCGGGCGGTCACCGCGGTGACCTGGTACGAGTTACTGTATCGATAATCGAGTTCGACGCGGAACGAACACCGGCAAGCCGACGGTGGACGAACAAGCCTTTCACCGAACGACCCGTATCACGACCGATGAGTGACCCCTCCACGGACGACGGGGCCGAGCCGAACGAAACCGGACGGGGAGACGCCGACGCGCCGGACGCGACCCCGACGGCGGACGGATCGGACGGGACCCCAGCGGCGGACGGATCGGGCCGGACCGCGACCTCGGCAGGGGAGGATCCCGACCCGACCACGACCGCCCCGCCGAACGACCCCGAGCCGAGCGCCGTCCCCGACTCCCCGCTTCGTGCGGTGGGGGTTGCCGTCGGGCTCGGCACCCTCGGGATCGCCTTCGTCCTCCTCAGCAGTCTTCTGGTGTTCGGCATCGACGCCGCCGTCGTCGAGCTCCCGCTCGCGGTGAACCTCGGGCTCACGCTGGTGTTGGGACAGTACGTCGCGTTCGGCGGGCTCGCGCTCGCGTACCTGCTGTACCGCGGGTTCGACCGGTCGGGGATCGTCTCGTATCTCGGGATCCGGCGGCCGAGCCTCACTGAACTCGGCCTCGTCCTCGGCGGCTGGGTGGTGATCCTGATCATGGTGGTCTCGATCTCGACGCTGCTACAGGTGATCGGGGCCGAGACGGCCGCGAACCAGAGCGCCGAGCTCGCCGTCCAGAACCCGGCCGTCATCCCGCTACTTATCGCCGCCTCGTTCCTCGTGATCGGCCCGGCCGAAGAGGTGCTGTACCGCGGGATCGTTCAGAGCCGGCTTCGCGAGTCGATCTCGGCCGTTCCGGCCATCGCCATCGCGTCCGCGATCTTCGCGTTCGTTCACGTGATCGCGTTGACCGGGGGGATACAGGGACGGCTCACGACGATCGCCGTCCTCTTTTTCCCGAGCCTCGTGTTCGGCGCGGTGTACGAGTACACCGACAACATCGTCGTCCCGGCGCTGTTACACGGGCTCCACAACGCCGTCCTCTTCACGCTGTTGTACGTCGCCGTGGCGTACAGCGACGAGCTCGAGGAACTCGCGGAGGGCGGGATGGCGCTCCTCCCGGTGTAAGGGGATTAAAAGTGTCCGGCGGACTCCGTCTCGTACTGGAGGTCGCCGCCGCGCCCGCCTTCGACGGTCGAAGCGCCCTGATCGCCGGTCGAGGGGACTTTCACGTGAACCTCGGAGACCTCGTCGAAGTCCATGATGAGGTCGCGACGGATGTTCTCGGCGGTGACGTTCGAGATGCCACAACCGGAGCAGGTACCGCCGAGCTCGACGACGACTTCCCCCGTCTCCTCGTCCGCCTCGCGCACGACGCTCGTCCCGCCGTGCATCTGGATGATCGGCATCTGGCCGACCATCCACTGCTCCACTCGCTCCGCGAGGCTCTTGTCGCTCATTACTCCTCGTACGACGCCGAACCTTTGGAAGGTTCCGGTTTGCCACCGGTTGACTCGACTGAAAGGAACTGTCTCACCGTCGATCAGGAGGGACGCGACCGGTCGCGACCCCCGATGTGATCGGCCACTCGATCTGACGAGCCCTTACTCGATCGTGAGGAAACGAGCGGCGTATCCCGGCTCACCCTGTCGTGGCGTCACCACGATGAACGATCCCGGAGGGAGCTCGGCGAGCTGCTCCGGCAGCGCCGTCAGCCCCGGGTCCCAGCCGACGCTCCCCTGTCGCGGCGAGATCGGGACGACGAGGTCGTTTTCGTCGGTCTCCCGACGGAGTGTGGACTCCAGCTCCGACCAGCCGCGAACGCGTTCGAAGCGCCCCTCGAGCTCGGGCTCGACCATGCCGAACAGCCGTTCGTACTGCCGCTCGTTGCCGTCGACGACGTACACGTGCAGCTCCGCGCCGAGTCGCTCGGCGAGTCGCTTGACGACGTGGACCGCCTCGTAGAACCCCTCGTGGTGATCGACGCCCGGCGGCGCGACAACGAACACCCGCTCGGTCGTGTTGATCGGGTGGCCGAGCCGCGAGACGAGCACCGGAACGGTCGTCCGGCGGAGCACCTGGTCGATGATGCTTCCGAACACCCGGTTACTCAGCGACTGCTGGGCGTCCCACCCCATGACGATCAGCTCGGCGCGCGTCTCCGTGCTCGCGCGGACCACGCCCGAGGCGATACTGTGGTTCACCCGGGTCTCCGTCCGGGCCGGGACCTCAGCGGCGTCCGCGATCTCCGCCGCGCTCTCCAGCCCGGCCTCCGCCTCGGCGACGGCGCTCTCGTCCGTTCCGGAGCCGTCGGGCTGGACCACCGTGAGGAGGTGGACCGGGCTCTCTGGACGCTCGTCCTTGAGGGCGAACGCGAGCTCGAGGAGGTGTCGCTGGCGGTCCGCGTCGGTCGACAACGGCAACAGGATCCGCGGGTCGACCGCGCCCGACTCGCCGGGTTCGACGTCGTCGTCCAGCGCGAGTCGCGTCCCGTACCGCTCCGTGAGCCACGGGCTGACTACCGCCGCGATGAGCATCATCACCACCACCGCGTTGAGCACGTCCGCACCGAACAGCCCCGCGTCGAAGCCGACGAGCGTGATCGCCAGCGCGGCCGCCGCTTGCCCGACCGACAGCCCCGTGATCACACCGAACTCGTTGCGGTCGTACCCCTGTATCGCCGAGACGATCCCCGCTGCACCGACTTTCGAGAGGAACATCGTCGCGACGATCACCACGGCGACGAACAGCGTCCGTGGCCCGTCGAGGATGACGCCGGGGTCGACCAGCATCCCGACGTACAGAAGGAAAAAGGGGACGAACAGCGCGTTGCCGACGAACTCGATCCGGTTCATCAGAGGGCCGCCACGCGAGACGAGCCGGTTCAACGCGATCCCGGCGACGAACGCGCCGAGGATGTCGGAGAGCCCCAACACCTCCGCGAAGCTGGCCGCGCCGAAGATGGCGGCACCCACGAGCAGGAACTCGAAGTAGCTCTCCTGGCTCGTGTTCCGGAAGAACCACCGGGCGATCGGCGGGAGGACGAACCAGATCCCGGCGAAGAGGACCGCGATCGACGCGAACACCTGCCCGAACAGCATGAGCGTCAGCTCTCCGTCGGCCTGTCCGAGAACGATCGCCAACACGACGAGCGCGAGCGTGTCGGTAAAGAGGATACCGCCGAAGACGGCGGTGACCGCCCGGTTCTTCGTCACGTCCAGCCGGTTGACCACGGGATACGCCAGCAGCGTGTGCGAGGAGAACACCGCCGCGAGCAGGAACGACGCCCACGGGTCGAGACCGAGCACGTATATCCCCACGGCGGACCCGACACCGAACGGCAGAAAGAAGCTCGTCAACCCGAACAGCGCCGCGTTCTCCGGTGCCGCGAGGAATCCGCGGAGGTCGAGCTCCAGCCCAACGGTGAAAAGCAAGTAGACGAGTCCGACGTTCCCCAATAAGACGATCGCATCCGTCTCCGCGAGCACGCCGGCTCCGTTCGGCCCCAACGCCGCACCGACGAGAACGATACCGACGATCCCCGGGAGGCCGGCACGCTCGATGAGCAGCGGGGCGACAAGGAACGTCGCCAACGCGATCGCGAACACGATCACCGGCTCCTCGATCGGGACGGTCGGGATCCCGCCAGTCAGCACTGAAAAGAGCAGTACAGCCGAGAACGAAGTGAGAAACATTCGAGGTGAGAACGGGTCGTACGGGAGGGCGTTCGGTCGGTGAACCGTCTCCGAGACGGGTCAGCCGGCTGGCGATCGGTCGTCAGGGAGCCTCGCCGGTTTCGAGGGTGAACGAGTCACGGGGGTACGCGACGCAGGTGAGCGTGTAGCCGTCCTCGAGCTCGGCCTCCTCGAGCATCTGCTGGTTGTCGTGCTCGAGGTAGTCCTCGGAAGGGCCGTCGGTCACTCGACCGGCACAGGAGACACACTGCCCCTGCCGACACGCGTACGGGAGGTCCCAGCCGTGGTCCTCGCCCTGGTCGAGGATCGGCTCGTTGTTCGCGAGCTCGATCGTCTCGCCCTGCTTGGCGAACTCGACCTCGTAGTACTCGATCTCGTCTTCGGGGATGTCGCCGGGGCCGGCGCTCGCCGTGCTCCCGTCCTCCAGTTCGCCCTCGTCACCATCGCCGCCGGCCGGGATCGCGCCGCCGCCACCACCGCCGCCGATCGCGCGGTTACCCGGCTCCGGGAACTCAGTCTCCGGGACGGAGCTCGCACGTCGCTCGTGGATCTCCTCCGAAATGTCCGTCGTGGGCTCCCATCCCGTCCCTTTCAGCAGGCTAAAGAGGACGACCGCCAGCGTCGCGATCACCGCCAGCCCGGGGGCCAGCGGTTCGGCTCCGATCCCCAATGGAGCGTACATACACACGCCTATGGAGAGGTGGTTTAAGGCCGTTTTGATCGGGCCAACGGCCGCCTCCCGTCTGCTCGGGGACGAACAGCGGCCGTACACGCGTCGAACCCGTCGCGGGGCGTCGAGGCGCGACTCGGGTCACGCGAGGGAGCGGTCCCTTTATCGGCGCGCCGACCGAGCGGGCGCGTATGCAAGTGAAATCCCGCCACCACCTCCGAAGCGACGATATCCGCGACATCCGCGAGGCGATCGCGGACCACCTCGGCGTCGACATCGACGGGGAGACGTTCGAGTCCGTCGAGTTCGTCGACGCCGAGTACCAGCTCGTCCTCGTCGACGGCGACCCCGCCGTGTTTTACGTCGATGACGACGAGCCGTTCCTCACCGTCCGCGGCGCGAACAACACGGAACCACAGACGGGCGTCGTCACCGTCGACGCCGGCGCGATCTCGTTCGTCTCCGACGGGGCGGACGTGATGCGCCCGGGGATCGTCGAGGCGGACGCGTCGATCCGTGACGGCGACCTCGTCGTGATCGCCGAGGAGACGCACGGGAAGGTACTGGCGGTCGGGCGAGCGATGGTGGACGGCGACGAGATGGTCGGCGACAGCGGAAAAGTGATCGAGTCGATCCACCACGTCGGCGACGAGCTCTACGAGTTCGCGGCGTGACGGACCAAACGTCGGCGACACACCGAGCGGTCAGTCCTCCAGCTCGAACGCGACTTCGACTTCGGCCTGGTACTCCCGTTCCGGCGCGTTCTTGATCTCGACGCCGAACTCCTGTACCTCCGCCCAGTAGACGTTCTCGAGGGTGTCTTCCGCGCGGTCGATCGCGTCGTCCGCCGCCGCGTCGAAGCTCTCGTCGCTCGTTCCGATCAGCGTGATCTTTTTGAACACCATGGGTTTGGGAGTTGGACGCATGCCACTATAAAACCCACCACGGTTGGACGGGGCGGCAGCCGGGCGCCCCGAACACGTTCGATCCATCACTAAAGGGCGATGAGATCGTAGCTAAACCGACGGATGTTCGACGACCTCGACACGGACCGACGTCCACTCGTGCTCATCTGGGAAGTTACACGGGCCTGCGAGCTCGCCTGCCGGCACTGCCGGGCGAACGCACGCCCCGAACGGCATCCCGAGGAGCTGACGACCGCGGAGGGGAAACGCCTGCTTCGGGAGGCCGCCGCGTTCGGCGACGGACAGCTGGTCGTGCTCTCCGGCGGCGATCCCCTCGCCCGCGACGACCTCCTCGAACTCGTGGCGTACGGGACCGAACAGGGGAACCGGATGACGATCACGCCGAGCGGCACGCGGTCGCTCACGCCGGAGCGCGTCCGGGCGCTGTCCGACGCCGGGATCCGACGGATGGCGCTCAGCCTCGACGGGGCGACCGCGGAGACACACGACGCGTTTCGCGGCGAGCGGAGCTTCGAGGACACGATCGACGCGGCCGAGGCCGCGGCCGACGCCGGCCTGCCGGTACAGGTCAACACGACGGTCTGTGCGGAGACGGTCGACGAGCTCCCGGCGATCCGCGATCGGGTTCGGGAGCTCGGCGCGGTGCTCTGGTCGGTGTTCTTCCTCGTGCCGGTCGGACGGGGGCAGCTGCTCGACCCGATCCCGCCGGAACGCGCCGAGCGCGTGATGACATGGCTCCACGACGTCGACGCGGCGGAGCCGTTCGGCGTGAAAACCACCGAGGCACCGTTCTATCGTCGGGTCGGACTCCAGTCCGATCGGGCCGACGGGGCGCGGCGCGGCGGGATCACCGCTGGGCGTGGCTTTGCGTTCGTGAGCCACGTCGGCGACGTCTACCCATCGGGGTTCCTCCCGAAAGCGGCGGGAAACGTCCGCGATCGATCCGTGACCGATATCTACCGCAACAGCGACCTGTTCGAACGGCTCCGGGACCCGGACGCGCTCTCGGGGAAGTGCGGCGCGTGTGGGTTCCGGACCGTCTGTGGGGGGAGTCGGTCGCGTGCGTACGCACACACCGGCGATCCGTTCGCGAGCGATCCGCTGTGTCCGTACGTCCCGGACGGGTACGACGGAACGCTCCCGACGGCGGACTGACCGCGTCTGGGGACCAGTCGTGCAAAATCGCGTCGGTCGGCGCTCCCCGCCCGCTCAGGGACTGCCGGGAGCGCCTTCCATCACGGCGAACTCCTCGCCGTCGCGCTCGACGCCGATCACCGCCCAGTCGTACGGTGGTTTCAGGTCGGTTAGTCGGTCGCGGAGGTCGCCGGCGTTGTCGTGCCACGTGACGAAACAACGGAGTCGCGGCGTCTCGCCGCCCGCCGCCAGATACGGGTCGAGGTCGTCGGTTTCCATACACAGCGCCGTAACGAGCACGCGGCGCCACTTCCGCTCCGCGACGAACTCGCGTCCGCCGTCGGAAACGGTGTAGCCGAGTTCACGAAAGACGTCCCTGGCCTCCGTCGTCGGGGGGATGCTCGCAGTGGCCATCTGCTCGGCGATTGGTCGCGATCCGTGATAAACTTTCTCACGGATCGCGAGAACCGATCGGTCGTCGAAACCATGGACGATACGCGGCCGGCCGTCGGTTCACTCGTGGGCCGCGTCCCACTCGTCCGGCTTCCGGAGGTTGCCGCACTCGGTACACTGGATCCGGCCCATCGTGTCCATCGCGGTGTCGAGCGAGCCGCAGCTGCCGCACGCGAACCCCCATCGGTCCCGGGCGTCGGCATCGGCAAACACGACGTAAAACGGCCCTTCAGCCCCCCGCTCGGCCAGGCCGCGATCGATGTACACCCGCTCGCCGTCCGCGGTCGTCGACGCGTCCAGTTCCATACCCGACGATAGTCGGTCGAACGACTTAAAAAGAGACACACGGACCGATGTCGTGCCGTCGACTCCGTTCCGGTGATCGTCGCGATGTCCCATCGCCGCCGCGGCCATCAGGTCCGGAACGACTCGCCGCAGCCGCACTCGGAGACGACGTTCGGGTTCTCGACGTGGAAGCCGGCGGCTTGGAGCCCGCTCTCGTAGTCGAGCTTGCTCCCGCCGATGTAGTTCCGGCTGGCGGGGTCGACGAACACCCGTAACCCGTGGTGTTCGACCACGAGGTCGTCGCCTTCCGGCTCCGTGTCGAACCGCATCCCGTACGAAAGCCCGGCACAGCCGCCCTGCTGGACGAACAGTCGAAGCCCGGCCTCACCGGTGTCGAGCCCCTCGCCCTCCAGAAGCGAGAGCGCCTCCTCGGCGGCGGCCGGCGTCACCTCGATCGCGGGGTCGTCGCCGTCGCCTCCCTGGACCGATCCCGTACTCATGTGAACCGATACCGCCCGCAGGATGAAAACCCTGACGCCCGGACGAAACCGCCGACGGTTTCGCGGTTCCGCGAGCGGGTCGCCCCCGTCAGTCGAACCGCTTGCGGACGCTCTCGGCGTGCGCCTCCAACCCCTCCGCCTCTGCGAGCGTCGTCACCGTGTCCGCGATCCCAGCGAGCCCCTCGCGGTCCAGCCGCTGCACCGTCGACGAGCGGAGGAACGTGTCGACGGAGAGCCCCCCGTATCGCCTCGCGCCGCCGTTAGTCGGGAGGACGTGGTTCGGGCCGGCGGCGTAGTCGCCGGCGGCAACGGGGGAGTGGTCACCGAGGAACACCGATCCAGCGTTGGTTATCCGCTCCAAGAGCGCCTCGTCGTCGTCGGCCATGATCGAGAGGTGTTCGGCCGCGTACTCCTCCGTGAACAGGACCGCTTCCGACATCGACCGCGCGTGGAGGACGCCCGACGCCTCGTTGTCGAGCGCGGCCCGGATCGTCTCGGCACGGTCGCGCTCGTCGATCGTCGCCTCGACCGCCTCGGCGACCGACGCCGCGAGGTCGGCGTCGGCGGTGACCGCGACCACGGAAGCGTTGGGGTCGTGTTCCGCCTGTGCGAGCAGCTCGGCCGCGACGAGCTCGGGGTCCGCGGTGTCGTCCGCGAGCACCAACACCTCGCTCGGGCCCGCGAGGAAGTCGATCTCCACGTCGCCCTGCACCTCCGCTTTGGCAGCGGTCACCCACTTGTTGCCCGGGCCAACCACCTTCTGGACGTTCGTCACGGACTCGGTGCCGTACGCCAGCGCCGCGATCGCCTGTGCGCCGCCGACTTGATACACCGCGTCCGCGCCGGCCTCGTGGATCGCCGCGAGCGTGGCGGCCGATATCTCGTCGGCCGGCGGCGTGGCGACCGCGACGTGGTCGACGCCCGCCACCGTCGCCGGGATCACGCCCATCAGCGCGCTCGACGGGTACGCCGCCGCGCCGCCTGGGACGTACACCCCGGCACGGTCGATCGGCCGGAACCGGCGACCCAGCTCCCGGCCGTCGAACGACTCGCGCCAGTCGTCCGGCCGCTGCCGCTCGTGGAACGCCCGGATGTTGTCGGCCGCGTCCCGGATCGCCGCGAGCACCGGGTCGTCGGCGTCGGCCAGCTCGTCGTGCGCCCGAGCGGCCTCGTCCGTGATGTCGAGGTTCCCGACGCTTACGCCGTCGAACTCCTCGGCGAACTCCCTGACGGCGACGTCCCCTTCCTCGCGCACCCGTCCGATTATTCCTCGCACGTCCTCGCGGACCGCCTCGACGCCCGCGTCGCGCTCGAAGAAGGCGCGTCGCTCCGCGGGCGAGAGGTCGGCGACGGCTCGTACGTCCATACGCCCACTCGGCGGCGGACGGAAAAGGGCGTTCCGGCTCGTCCCGGGGGCCGTCCGCGATCGGATCGCTCCGGGCGCGGGTCACTCCAGCGGGCGGAGCCCCACGAGGTCGAGAAACGCGAGGACGACGAGCGCCGCGAGGAGCGCGGCGGCGGTGAAAAGCAGCGGTGCCGAGAGGACGACCGCGAGCTCGTACGGGGCGAGGAGACGGGTCGTTCCACGAACGACGAAAGAGGCGAACACGAGGCCGAACGCGAGGAGGGCCAGCTGAACGAATCGGGCTCTGTCCATCGATTCGGGTCGATCGGGTTGGCGGGGGAATCAGTCGGTTCGGATCGCCGTCGCGTCCGGTGGACTGTGCCCGTGACGACCGTGCTCGCTGTCGAACCCGTGGCTCATCTCGTAAAACACCGCTTCGGGGTCCTTCTTCCACTGCCACTTCCAGCGGGTGCGGACGAGCAGCGAGATCTTGCGGGTGAACGAGAGCGCCGGGGTGGTCGACACCGTGTCGTAGCCGAGATCGCGGATGAGCCGGTGGTGATCGGCGTACAACACCGCCGCCAGCAACACGGCGAGCTGGCAGTCCTCCGGGAGATACTTGATCCCTGCCACTCCCTCCTCGTAGAGCCCTTCGGTCCGGACGAGCTCCTCGCGGATCGCGGCGGCGACGTCGTCGTCGAACTCCAGCTGCAGGATCTGCTCCTCGCTCACCCCGTGTCGGCGAAGCGTCTCCAATGGCAGGTAGATGCGATCGCGCTCGACGACGTCCTCGCGGACGTCCCGCAGGAAGTTCGTCATCTGGAACGCTTCGCCGAGCTTTGTCGCATGGGGGAGCGCGGTCGCCTCGGTCTCGTCGTCGAGACCCATGATCGCCGTCATCATCCGGCCGACCGCGGAGGCCGAGCCGTCCATGTACGCCTCCAGGTCCGCGTACGCCTCGTAGCGATCGGTGTCGATGTCGCTCTCCATCGCGTCGACGAACGCGTGGATGTCCTCGTCGGGGATGTCGTGTTCGGCCCGGACCGACGCGAACGCGTCGAGTACGGGGTCGTCGGTTTCGGTCTCGCCGAGGGCGGCACGACGGAGCCGGTCGAGCTCGGCCCGTTGCTCGTCGGGCGGCGCGGTGTCTTCCGCGTCGACGACCTCGTCGGCGATCCGGAAGAACCCGTACAGCACGTACGTCGGATGGCGGATCCGCTCCGGAAGCAGTCGCGTGGCGACGTGGAACGTCTTGCCGGTACGCCGCTGGATCCGCTTGCTCCGGGCAACCTGTGTCTGCTCTACCATGGTGACCCCTGCATGTCGGTGGGGAGGATCGAGAGCGGGTCGCCCATCATAGGTGATATTTCGGACCGAAGGACTATAACAGTTCTCACATACTGAGTTTCTTCCACCGGCAACTGGGAGAGGAGATCGGTATGTGGCGGCGACTGCACCGGGGCGCGAGGGCGGCCGGATCGCCCGGCTCGGCGGTCTCGGAAGGCTACCGACGGTGGCGACCTCGGATGGGAGGGTGGCGGCCACGTTAGGGGGTGGCGCTGGCGCCTGAGCGCGCGAGCAGCACGGCCCCGGATCGAAACTCACCGATCAGTAGAACGTGTCGCTACAGTCGTACACCACCCCGTGAACCGGACACACGTACTTACAGTGTCGGTGGTTCATCGGGGTCCCACAGCGGGGGCATGGTCGCCCGCCGTGGGCTGTCTCTTCCGCGCCGTCGTCGCTCGGATCGCTCACGCTCACCGCGAGGGCGGCAGGGCGCTTAACCGCTTTCCTCGGCTTCCGGATCGGCGTCGGCCGCCGCCAGCGACTTGTACACGTCCTGAGCGACGGGCTCGGTTCCGAACGGCAGCTCCAACACGCCGCCCCACTCCTCGTCGGTCAGCGCCGCCACCGTGGGAGCGTCGAGGTCGACACGCCGGACCTCGTCGTCGGCGAGCGTCATCGACACGGCGAACCGCTCCGGCTCCGCGGTCGCGCCGGCGTCGGCGAGCCGATCACGGAAGTCGGCCCGCCCGTCGTCCGACAGCGACACGTACACGAGGTGTTCGTCGGAGTCGTCGCCGTCGCCCGCCGCCGCCTGGACGCGGTCGAGGTCCGACGCGTCGAAGAGGAACGGGGCGTCGTCGGTGTCGTCAGTTCCGTCGGTGTCGTCGGTGTCGTCGTCGGTTCCGTTCCCGTCAGCGGGGACGAGTCTCGCCTCGAACGGCGCGTCGGGGTCCACCGGAACGGACGCCGTGTCGCTGTCGGCGGTTCCGGAACCGCCGTCGTCGCCGTCACTATCATCCCCTGTACCGTCGTCGAGCGCCCCACCGTCCGCCACGGTCGCAGCCCCGACGAACCCGACGGAAGCGACGCCGCCGGCGACGCCGAGACCGGCCAGAATACCGCGTCGAGAGAGTTCCATACCCATCGGTCTCGGAAGACTCCACAAAAGGCTTACACGCCGATACTCGCCCGTGATAATCGCTTTGGACGGTTCACCGCGAATCGATCTGCCGATCACTCTACTGCGAGCCGATCTGCCGATCACTCCACCGCGAACGAGACGGTGTCCAAGTCCGTCGTCTCGCCGAACAGCCAGTCGGCGTGATCGACCGCGTACTCGCGGTGGTCCTCGGAGATGTAGCCGAGCGCGTCCGACACGACAACCGGACGGTAGTCCCGGAGGCCGGCGCTACCGGCGGTGTGGAGGACGCAGACGTTCGCGAGCGTCCCGCAGATCAGGAGGTCGTCGACCCCGCGAGCGTCGAGGTACCCCTCCAGTTCGGTCCGGTAAAAGGCGTCGTAGGTGTGTTTCTCGACGACGTGGTCGTCGGGACGAACGTCGAGATCATCGACGAGTTCGGCGTCCCACGACCCCTCGACGACGTGTTCACCCCAGCGGTCGAACTCGTCGTAGTAGTGGGTGTCGTCGAACTGCTCGGGCGGATGAACGTCACGGGTGTACACGACACGAGCGCCCGCGTCGTGCGCCCGAGCGACGAGGTCGGTCACGGGGTCGATCGCGGCCTCGCTCGGCTCGGCATAGAGGCTCCCGTCGGGGTGGCAGAACCCGTTTTGCATGTCAACGACGATCACCGCGGTGGTGTCCGGATCGTACGCCATGCCGCTCGGTTCGGGCGGCCCGAATAAAAGGTCGACTCCGACACACGAGGTCGACTCCGACACGCGACGACGAAATAAAAGGGTCCTACGACGGTGCTACGGCGTGGCGATTCGTGAACGGACAAACTACTTATCCGACCACTCGTAACTGGGGCTATGCGACGGGTTCTCACCCTCTCAGCGGTGGTCGCTGCGACCGTGCTCCTCGTGTTCGGCGCCGCCGGGGCCGCCGGGGCCGTAGCGGCGCCGGGGGACCTCACGACGCCGGAAGCAGGTAACGTCGTCAGCGACGTCGCGGTCGCGGAGACATCAGCGGAGTGTGAGTCCGCGGCCGACAACGAGCTGGTTGGGTGTTGGAACGGGTACCATTACAGCGACGATCTCGACATCGACCAGGGCGACGGCCTGACGGAGGCGGAGCTCGAATCACTCACGTTCCGGAAGATGGCCCGGATCGAGCACCTCCGTGAGCGGCCGTTCGAGAGCGAGGTCGACGTCGACACGCTCACGCGCGAGGAGTTCCAAGCGGACTGGGAGGGTGACGGCGAGGAGACGGACGCCGAAGCCGAGTTCAACCGATGGAACGACGGGGTGTGGAAGGCGCTGTTCGTCGTCGGCGAGGACGAGTCCTCCGCCGAGGCGATAGACTCCGTGTTCGGCGGCGCGGTCGCCGGCTTCTACTCGCCCGCCGAGGAACGGGTCGTGATCGTCACCGACGAGGACGAGGAGCTGCAGATCAGCGGATCGACGCTCGTTCACGAGCTCGCCCACGCGATGCAGGACCAGTACCACGACCTCGGCGACCAGCGATACACGGGTGCGACGCAAGACGCCGACCTCGCCGTCGACGGGATCGTCGAGGGGGAGGTCGTCTACCTCGAGGAGCGGTACGACGAGCGGTGTGACGGGAACTGGACGTGTCTCGGCGAGCCCGACTCCGACGGCGGTGGGGCCGGGGCGGGGGACCTGAACTTCGGGATCCTCCAGACCGTCCTCCAGCCGTACTCGGACGGACCGTTGTACGCGGCCGACCTGTTCGAGGCGGACGGCTGGGACGCCGTCAACGAGACGATGAACGACCCGCCGGAGACTACGTCCGAGGTGATCCACCGTGAACCCGACTACGAGACGGCCGAGATCGCGTTCGAGGACACGGCGACGAACGGGTGGGAAACGTATCCGAACCAGGGTGTCGACGGCGCGGAGACGGCCGGGGAGGCCTCGATGTTCGTGATGTTCTGGTACCAGGCGTTCGAGTACGGGGCCCCGACGCTCGCCGCCGATCGGGAGTCGGCGGTGAACGTCCACCTCGACGTCGACGAGGAGCTCCGGACGCGAACCGCCTACAACTACGCGCACGCCGCGACCGACGGGTGGGCCGGCGACGAGCTGTACCCGTACCGGAACGACGCGGACGACGGGGAGCGCGACGGCTACGTCTGGGTGACCGAGTGGCGGACAGAGGAAGACGCCGCGGAGTTCCACCAGACGTACCTCCGGATGGTCGAACACCACGGCGCGGAGCGGCTCGACGACGGCGTCCTCGACGTCGAGGACGGCGAGTTCCGCGGGGCGTACGGCGTCGAACACGAAGGGACGACGGTGACGATCGCACACGCCCCGACCGCCGACGACGTGTTCGACCTCCGACCCGGTCTCGACCCCACGGAGGCCGAAACCGACGACGGCGACGAGAACGGTGCCGACGACGGGACTGACGGGGACGACGAGACCGACGACGACATCACGACGCCCGGCGAGGCCGACGACGCGGCCGACGACGAGTCGTTCGACGGACAGGCACCAGGGCTCGGCGTCGTCACGGCGCTGGTCGCGTTTCTCGTCGCCGCGCTGCTCGCCCGGCGGGAGTGAAGTGACCGTGGCGGACTGAGTCGGCCGTACGGATCCGCCCGGTGGCGACACGGATGGCTTTTCGTGGTCCCCGGCCGAACCGTTCGGTATGACCGAGTTCGACATCGTCGACGCGGCCGCGATCCGGGACGGCCGGGCGACCGACGCGTACTTCGACCGGACGACCGCGGCGTTGGAGCGTGCCGGTCGGGACCCGCACGTCGTCGCCGAGGTGACCGCCGACCAGTTCCCCGACGGCGAGTTCGAGCTGTTCGCCGGGCTGAAAGACGCGGTCGCGCTGTTGGCGGACCGCGACGTCGACGTCC
The DNA here is from genome assembly GCF_055396225.1 of Halorubrum tibetense. NCBI lineage: Archaea > Methanobacteriati > Methanobacteriota > Halobacteria > Halobacteriales > Haloferacaceae > Halorubrum > Halorubrum tibetense. The sequence goes on along the minus strand of NZ_AP043742.1, from coordinate 1,534,563 downwards.
ACGCGATCCCGGAGGGACGGCTGTTCGACGGCGGTCCGGTGATGCGTATCGAGGGGCCATACCTGTCGTTCGCTCGGCTGGAGACGTCGCTTCTGGGCTTCCTCTCGCACGCCTCCGCGATGGCCACCGCCGCGCTCGACTGCCGGGTGGCGGCCCCCGACTCGCAGCTGCTCTCGTTCGGGGCGCGGCACGTCCACCCGTCGATGACGGCCGCCGTCGAACGGTCCGCCCTGCTCGCGGGGTTCGACGGCTTCTCGCACGTCGCGGCGGGCGACCTGATCGGCCGTGAGGCGTCGGGGACGATGCCGCACGCGCTCGCGATCTGTTTCGGGCGGGGGAACCAGGAGGCCGCGTGGCGGGCGTTCGACGAGGCCGCCGACCCCGACACTCCCCGGATCGCGCTGTGTGACACCTACACCGACGAGGTCGACGAGACGCTCCGAGCGGTGGAGACGCTCGGCGACCGGCTCGACGGGATCCGCCTCGATACCACCGGGTCGCGGCGGGGGGACTTCGAACATATCGTTCGCGAGGTCCAGTGGGAGCTCGACGCTCGGGGCCACGACGACGTCGACGTGTACGTCTCCGGCGGGCTGGGTCCGGCGGACCTCCGCGAGCTCCGCGAGTACGTCGACGGGTTCGGCGTCGGCGGCCACGTCTCGAACGCGGACCCGGTCGACTTCGCGCTCGACCTCGTCGCGGTCGACGGCGAGCCGGCGGCCAAACGCGGCAAGCTCTCGGGTGCGAAACAGGCGTACCGGACCGCCGACGGCGGCCACGCGGTCGGGCTGGCCGACAGAGAGGGTCCGGCGGACGCCGAGCCGCTCTTGGAGCCCGTGATCCGCGACGGAGAGATCGTCAACGGAGAGACGTTCGACCTCGACAAGGCGGCGGAGCGGGCACTCGCGGACGCGGAACGCGTCGACTACGGGTCGGCGTGAGATCGGAGACCGCGCGGAGAGTAAGAGTACAACGGGAGAAACGGAACGCCGACGGGAGGAGGAGAACCGCAGCCCGAAGGGATCCCCGGGTTACAGCTCCTCGACCGCGCCGCCGTCGGGGCGCTCGCGGAACACCTGCCCCTCGATGAGCGTCACCATGGTGTCGTCATCCTGCCACGCGTTCGGGGGGAGTTTGGCCTTCCGGCAGGCTCGCGAGAGGAACTCCGCGCCGGACCAGCCGTTCTCGACGGGGACGGTCGGATAGAGCCAGCCGTGGTCGTTCCCACCGTCGACGGCGACGCCGTGGGTGCCGATCTCGAGGTCCTCCAGCGGGTCGTTGGTGAGGACGGTGTTGGAGACGGCGAACACCGAGACGGTGATGTTTTCGAGCTCTTTCGGTTCGACCTCGGAGCCACACGAGTCGCCGGAGGCGGCCTTGATCGCGGCCTCGACGATGGCGTGGCCGAGCTGGTCGGAGTCGTCCCATGCGCCGGCACAGCCGCGCAGTCTGCCCCGACCACGGGTGGATTCGAGGCGGACGAACGCGCCCGTTCTGGCGTAGAACGCCTCGCGCATGCTGCCGGGTTGCTCCCGTTGTCCGTGTCGGACGAACGACTCGACCGCCTCGCGTGCGAGTTCGACCGCTCGTGCCCCGTCGTCGTACGACAGCTGAACGGTCTGTGCCTCGGACATGAAACCTAGTAACACGGCTGACGACTTGAACGCTTCCCTTGGGCGTGAGGATCCGTGATCGACCGATAACCACGGGTTTGAGCCGGTCTCACACGGGTTCAGGCGGGGCCGAACGCGGAACGGTTCCTGACGTATCGATAACCCCGCCGACCGAATCGCTTATTCGCCGGCGGCGGCTACGATCGGCCGGACAGAGGGAGCCCGACTCCCGTGCCCTCGGCATGAGGAAAGTCCCCCCACCGGCCGGACGGGCGACCGGGCACACGCCCGGAGTCGGAGACGGCTGGCGCTGGAACAGCAACGACACCCCCCACCCCGACCGATGAGTCGCGTGTGGTCGCCTCGGCGACCGACGTCGATCGCGGGGTCACCCGCGACCGAGCGAACCGACCCGTAAGGGAAGGGAGTTAACCCGACGAGGGGAGACAGGTGGGGACGGATGGAACGGCGAATCCTCGCCGGTGCAAGTCCGCGGCCATCAGGTAGTCCGGCCACGGCCACGGACGCTTAGCCGAATGTCGGGACGAACCGAAGGGGGCTTACTCCCCTCAGTCCACGCACACCGAAACACGAGGAGCCACGGCCGTGCGCGTCGATATCGTCGTCACCGTCGTCATGGTCGCCCACTTATATACTAGATCGCCGTCGTTGCGAGCGGCACTTTATATACTAGATCGCCGATTTTGCCGACGAGGAGTTTTCGTCCTGTTCAGTCACCGACGGTAGCGGTGAGTTATATACGACAGCACGGGGAGTTCCCCTTATATACGACAGCACCGCGACCTTCGTCGGTTACTTATATACGATCGTGCCGCTATCTCCATCAGAGATCGACCACCGAGATCACTGCCGGGCCGGTCGAGCGGACGGATCGAGTCACCACTGACAAGTATCCGTGTACCCCGCGTCGTGATCCACCGACGGCCGAATCGGGACCCGGGAATCGACCCCGAACCGGTCGCCTCACAGCGCGTTCGTCAGCGCCGACGCCACACTTCGTGCCTTCTCCGCCAGCGGTTCGGGGGTGTCGCCGCGCGACACCGACGCGTCAAGGACGTCGTCGTCGACCCGCTCGACCGTCCCGTCCGGGTGTTTCACCACGTCGACGTGGAGGTCGACGTAGCGGGCCGCGTCCGGGAACACCTCGACGGGCGTACAGACGTTGACGTACGTCCCCTTCACCGTCCCGTCGGCGGCGCGGTACGTCGTCGGATACCACCGGCGACCCTCCGACAGGCTCGTCACCGCCACGTCGCCCGCCTCGCGACGGCCGCCGAGACCGTCGTAGCTCCCGCCCGGACTCATCTCCCGTTCGACGGTGACGCCACCGTCGGCATCGACCTCGGTCACCCTTCCCTCGCCAAGCGTGATGAGCCGGCCGTCCGGCTTCCCGTGTTCGATCCGGAGCGTGTCGCCCTCGGCCGGGCCGAACGACTCGCGAACGACGGTGAAGGGGAAAGCGGCGTCCGGGTCGTCGGGATCGGGATCACACAGCGCCTCCGCGAAGTCGACGGCAGCCGACGCCGAAGCGGAGCCCGCCTTCACGCGGTGGTGTCCCGGCATCGTGGCCTCGACCGTGCGACGGGTGTCGTCGAGCGCGAACCGGGACTCCCGACCGAACCAGACCCAGAAGCCGGCGTTCGGCCGAGCGATCGGGGCGGTCGCCGCCGTCGCGTCGGCGTCGAGAACGCCGGTCTCGCCCGCGGCGTCCGCCAGTTCCTCGGCCGCGTCGACGGCGCGGTCCAGCCCCGACTCCAGCGCGTCCATCCCGGCGTCGAGCGCCGCGGGACCCCACACCGCGCGCCAGCCGTCCGGCGGTTCCACCCCGAGGAGGTCGACCATTCCCGCGAGCTCGCGGGCCGCCTCGTCGTCGCGGACGTCGACGCGGGTCCCCGACCCCGGTTCGAGCGCGACGAGCCCGCCGCCGACACGGAGGGTCGCGTCGAGCTCGGGACGAGGCGACACCCACGGGGCGGCGGACTCGCGCACCTGTACCCGGACCCGGTCTCCCGTCTCGACCCTGGCGTCGACGCTGCCGTACGGGAGGTACCCCTCCGCGACCCCGTTACTGTCCCCGACCACGAGCTCGACGACCGCGCCGCCGCCGAGCGTCTCCGTCACCTCGCCGTCGAGAACCGTTCCGGGCGGCGTGGGATCCGTCCATGCGAGCGTGTCGACTCCGACGTCGGCGAGCAGCGGTCGAAGCGAGGCGACCGCCGCCGGGTCGCCGGCGATGCCGACTCCCTGCCGGTCGGTCGAGGTAGCGATCCGGGCGTCCGGCGGGGCCGTCGGGAACGACTCGCCGAATCGGCGGCGGATCGGCGGGGAGGCGTCGACGACGTCGTGGCCGGCGTCGAGGAGGAGGCGGGTCAGCGCCGTGGTGTAGATCCCGCGGATGCGGACGTTCACGCCGCGACACCTCCGAGGTCGACGCCGGGTCGTGGGTCGAGCTGGACCGTCATGGGGAACGGTTACGACGCCGACGGCTTAAGTCGGATCGAACCGAAGGCGGCGTATGGCATCACGGTCGGACCCGATCGAGGAGGCCGCGGACGACGACCGCGACCTCTACGACATCGCCACCTGGGAGGAGCGGACCTCCTTGGACGGGCTTTCGGTCGCGCTATACTGGCTTCTCACCCGGTCGGCGAAGGCGTTCATCGTGCTGTTGGCCGGGGTCATTCTCCTCGCTATCCTCGCGTCGTTCGGGTTGGGACTCCTCTTCGACCCGGCCGTCGCCGCGCTCGTGGCACTGTCGGCGCTGCCCGCGTTCGGCCTCGCCGCGTACGTGTACGTGTCCGATGCCACGACCGCCGAACCGCTCTCGCTTCTGGTCGCGACGTTCCTGCTGTCGGTGTTGACGGCGACGTTCGCGGCGGTGCTCAACGACCTCGCACGCCCCCTGTTCGCGCCGTTCGGCTTCCTCGGCCTCGTCCTGTTCTTCTTTATTATCGTCGGGCCGGTCGAGGAGACGGTGAAACTGCTCGCCGTTCGGCTGTACGCGTACACCGACTCGCGGTTCGACTCGGTGATCGACGGGGCGGTGTACGGGGCGATCGCGGGGCTCGGCTTCGCCGTCATCGAGAACCTCGTGTACATCGCACAGAACGTCGACCTCGAGGCGCTCACGTTCGGCGTGGCCGCGCTCGGTGCCGGTGACGGGATCGCGGCGCTACGGGCGCTCGCAGGCCCCGGACACGTTATTTACTCGGCGTTCGCCGGCTACTACCTCGGGTTGGCGAAGTTCAACCCGGAACACAAGGGGCCGATCGTCGTCAAGGGGCTCGTGATCGCGGCGACGATCCACGCGCTGTACAACAGCCTCGTCGGCCCGTTCACCGTCGTGATATCGGTCGTCACTGGGATCCCCCAGGTTCCCGCGCTGTTCGTGTTCGTCCTCGGGTTCCAGGGGTTCTTCGGCTACCTGCTCCTCCGAAAGCTCCGGCGCTATCGGGACGTCTACACGGCGACGCGGGGGGACGACACCGACCCCGGCTCGACGACGACGCGGGAGGACGCCGACGAGGCGACCGTCCCGGATCACGACGGCGGGAGCCCGACGAACGGCCGCGACGAGACGAGCGCACGCGACGATCCGCCGACGATCGAGCGAGGCGATGCGGACGGGCGAGTCGATCTCGATGAAGCGGACGGGCGAGTCGATCTCGATGAAGTAGCCGATGTCGACGAACCAGTCGACCCCGACGAGCGAGCCTAAGGAGGTGATTCGACGCGGGACCGGTCGCCGGTACCGCCGGTGAGCGCGCTCGCGAGCGCGCCTTTGACGACGACCTCGTCGCCGAGGTCGGTCAGCCGGATCTCGGGGACGTTGATGAACACCATGTCGGGCAGCTTTTCGCGGACGGGATCAAGCAGTCGGTCGGGGTTGTTGAGCGCGACCGCGCCGCCGACGCTGACGACGAGCGGGGCGTACGCGTGGATCACGTTGGCGATCCCCATCGCGTTCCAGTGGGCGAGCTGGGCTATCACGTGATCGGCGAAGGTGTCCTCTCCGGCCGCCGCGAACACGTCGACCGCGGAGAAGTCGGGATCGTCGATCGGAAGCTCGGTGTCGATAGGGTCCTCTTCGTGGAGCTCGCGGGCGTATTCCGGGATGTTGTTGCCTGAGCAGTACGCCTCCCAGTGGCCGTCGTGACCGCAGCCGCAGGTCATGAACCCGTGCGGGTCGACGGTCATGTGGCCGACCTCCCCGGCGTTGCCGTCCCAACCGGAGAGCACCTCCCCATCGACCGCGACGCCGGCACCGATCCCGGAAGAAACCGTGAGATACACCATGTCATCGGGGTTGCGCTCGGCGTGGAACCGTTCGCCGATCACCCCCGCGTTGGTGTCGTTGTGGAGGTGGACATCGTCCGTGTCGAGCAGTCGCGAGAGCGGGCCGACGAGGGGGATCCGCTCGACTGTGTCCGGGAGGTTGGCGGGCCCCAACACGACGCCGGCCGCCAAGTCGAGCGGGCCGATCGATCCGATGCCCGCGGCGACGACCTCGCTCGGGTCGACGCTGGCCTCGGCACACGCGTTTCGAGTGACTTCGAGGACCGCCTCGGTGACAGCGATCCCGTTCGGGCCGCGAGGGGTTCCGCGCTCGTCGGATCCGAGCACGGTCGCCGTCTCGTCGCCGACGACCGCACGGACGTTGGTCGCGCCGAGGTCGACGCCAACGTAGTAAGCCATCAGCGAACACAGGGTCCCATTGCCACTTAATCGGGACGGTTCCGGTGGGACGGTTGTGGGACGAACGACGCCGAGAACGGGAGATCAAAACGACGGGCGATCCGTTCCGCCCGGTGGGTCGACGAACAGCGGCTCGCCGGGCGGACGGCCGTAATCGACGATCCAGAACCGGTCGTCGTAGACGCCCACGTTCTCGGGTTTCAGCTCGTCGAAGTGGAACGTCCCCGCGTGTGCCGCCAGCGACTCTCGAACCCGGTCGAGTGCGGTCTCCCGTGCGGGTTCCGGCGGCGGAACCGTCGCCCGCGGCATCACGACCCAGTCGCCGCCGTCTTCGGCGTCGACGACATCGCGACTCGCCGCGTCGCTGTCGTCACCGACCGCTACGTCGCTGTCGTCACCGACCGCTACGTCGCTGTCGTCGCGGTCATCCCCTCCCGAGCCGTCCGCGTCGAGGACCGGGAGGAACGGGTGCGAGCCGATCTGATCCCATGTCCGACGTTCCCGTCGGTTCTGTGTACGGCCGTCCCCCATCTCGGCCGAGGGGCCATAGCGCGCCAGCTTCGCGACGAGTCCGTCGTGGTCCTCCGGAGACGTGACGCCGTCGGCCGGCAGCGCCACGGCGACACGGCCGGTACCGACCGCGAGCGCCCTGAGCCCGTGTGCCGTCTCGGCGGCTTCGAGAACGGCGGCTTCCCCCGGAGCCAGACCGCGGAAGTACGTCATCTCCTCCCCCGCGGGCCACGACCACGTCCGGCCCGCGTACTCCCACTCCGTCTCCTCGACCGCGACCGCGGCGAGCGCCTCGCGACGCGCGGCCTGGAGCGACTGCGCGGTCCGCGAGAGCGCCGACGCCAGCGACGGCGACACCGTGGCGTTCCTCATCGGGTCCCCTTGCTCGCGACGACTCAATAGTGTGCCGCCGACGAGACGGAGCCATGTGCGGCTTCGTGAGGGCAATCGGTATGTCCACCCCGGTCGTATTCCACTCGTGAGCACGACGCTGTTCGTCAGACACGGCACGACGACGTGGAACGAGACGGGACGCATCCAGGGCTGGGCCCCCGTGAGCCTCACCGAGGGGGGCCGTGAGGAGGCCGCGGCGGTCGCCGACCACTTGGCCGCCGCACGCGACGTGGACGGACTCGTCACGTCGGACCTCGACCGCGCGGTAGAGACCGCCGAGGCGATCGCCGACGCGACCGGAACCCCGATCGAGACCGACTCACGGCTGCGCGAGCGTGACTTCGGCGTGTTCCAAGGGCTCGAAACCGGCTCCTTCTTCGACGACTACCCGGCGTTCGATCTGCTGGAGAACGGTCACGACGCCGCGGTGGCGACCGCCGATAGCGGCGAGAGCTGGCTCGACGTGCGGAGTCGCGTTCTCGACGCCGCGGCCGATCTGGCCGACCGCGACGGGACGGTCGTCGCGGTGAGCCACGGCGGCCCGATCCGCCTCGTTACCGGACACCACCGAGGGCTCGACCCCGAGCGGGCACTCACGGAGCTCGCCGTCGACAACTGTTCAATCACCGAGATCGGCGCCGGCTCGGAACCAGACGCCGAGGGGGAGCGGTCGCTCGTGCGATCGAATGCGACGCCGTTTCGGGAGTGAGTGAGGGCGGGAGCGTTTGGGGAGCGAGCGAACGCGACCGATCGGCAGCATCGAAAGGCCGGGCGGCGGTGAGAGACGGCGAAAGAGACAGCGGGGTCGGGACGGGAGCGGGCAATCCGGACGAGCGTTTGCCTAAGACGGTATCAGAGCCCGATCAGTAGTCGGGGGCGTCGTCCTCGACTTCGCGTTTGAGCGAGTCGCGCCGGGACTTCGCGTCGCGACCGGTCGCCTCCAGGAGGAACTCGTTTTTCGCGTCGACGGCGTCGGCGGCGGCGTCCGCGTTCCCCTCAGCGATGACGTCCTCGGCGGGACGCTCCTCGAAGTGGACCGCGAGCTTGTCCTTCTTGCCGCTATACGCCGCCGCCCCGGCGAGGATCCGATCGAACACGGGGTTATCGGGATCCTCGACCACGTACAGGTCGTGGCCGTTGTGTTCTTCGGTTCCAGTGACTTCGCCGAAGTACTCCTCGATCGACCCCTTCAGGTCGGGCATACGGTCGTCGAGATGCTCGCCGCGGCGCATCTTGTACTCCTTCATGTCGCGACCGTTCGACAGGAGCCCCTAAACCAGTTTCGTCACGGGCGGGTCGGCGGACATCGGCGTTTCAGAAACGCTACAACCGGATCGGTAGATGAAAAGCGGAGGGGCCGTAGAGCGACTGCGCGGCGATCCACTCTCAGATCGGTCGTTCGTCGATGTAGCCACGCTTGCAGTCGGGACAGATGTCGCCGGGACGCAGCGAGTTCCCGTCGATCTCCCTCGTCATCCCACACGCCGGACAGTAGTACTCGGATGCGACCGGTGCCTCGGGACGCTCGAAGTCGGGGCTGTCCCCGTGGGCGATCCCCGAGCCGGCGTCGGGCGACGTCCCGTCCGCGTCGGCGTCGATGTCACGCGAGCTCCGGTCGTCGGACGCTGTCGAGGCCCCGCTACCGGTCCCGGTGGCGATGCCGTCGTCCGGCGCTTCGACGTACTCGGTGTCCGGGTCGGACTCGGCCGTCGGGTCGGCGGGTTCGGGAGTGAGCCCGCCGCCGAACTCGACATCGGCGTCGCCACTGCCGCCGACTTCGGCGCTGAACCCCTCGTCCTCCCCGCGCTGTTCTGGCCAAGGGGTGTGATCCCCGCCGCCCGTCGACCCGTCGTCCGTCTCCGCGTCGTCCGTCTCCGCGTCGTCCGCCGGCCACGCGCCGTGGGCTCTATCCCCGTCGTCGGCCGTGGTATCGTCGTCGAGGATCACGCCGTCGTCGTCCTCGGCGCTCGTCTCGCCGCCCGTCGCCGCCTCCGAGCCCGCGGCGTCGGACTGGTTGTCGGCAGCGGCAGTCGCCCCAGTCTCGGTGGCGGCCGTTCGCGCCGTGTCATCGGAGCCGTTCGAGTCGATCAGCTCGGCGTCCTCATCGTCCGCCGCGAGATCCGAGGCGGAGTCGGAGTCGGAAGCGGAGTCGGCGGCCGCCCCGGACGTGGGATCGGTGGCCGGCTCCGAGGCGGAACCCGCCGCATCGACAGACGACGCAGACTCGGCAGCGTCGGCCGGATCGGTCGGTTCCTCGTCGATCGGTTCCTCATCGGTTGGGTCCGGATCTGTTGGCCCCGGATCGTCGTCCAGGATCACCGCGTCGTCTTCAACGCCACTGGCAACGTCGTCGGCCGTCCGGTCGAGGTCTGGTGTCTTCGAGACATCGACCCCGTCGCCAGCCGCGATCCCTCCGGAACCTGTAGCATCGACGGCGTTCCCGGTATCACCGGCATCGCCGGTATCGCCGACATCGCCGGCATCGCCGGCAGCTGCTGTACCCGTCTCGGCCACAGCGCCCGTCGCCGTCTCCGTCGCGCCCCTATTCGTCCCTTCGTCGCCCGCCGCGTGGTCCGCGAGCTGTTCGATCGTCGTGACTTCGGTGTTCTCGCTTACGACCTGTGTCTCGCCACAGCGGCTACAGGTCTTCACCTCCCTGACGGTCGTGACGACTTCTCGGCCGTCCTCCTCCCGTTCCTTTTCGATCTCAGGCTCGGAGAAATCGTGTCCGAGCAGACACCTGAGTCCCATTACACCCCTCTGCGGTGCCGAGGGTAAAAAACGCCCCGTCGCTGTCGGACGCTCGGCACACGCGAACCGGGCGGGCGATATGGAGCGTGACCGGGCGGCCGGCACGGAGCGTGACCAGGCGGCCGTCCCGACGGACAGACGCCAGCACCTATGTGGCTCCATCGCGTACCGGAGCCACATGCCGACCGTATACTACGAGGGCGAGGAGATCGAGTGTGAGGAAGGTGCCGTGTTGCGCGACGTGCTTCGGGAGGCGGGTCTCTCCGTGTACAATGGGAAGTCCGAACAGTTCAACTGCCGGGGGATGGGTTCGTGTGGAACCTGTGCCGTCAAAGTCGAGGGAGAAGTGAGCGAACCGGGCAAAAAGGAGAAGGCCCGGCTCTGGTTCCCACCACACCACCCCAGCCACGACGTCCGACTCGCGTGTCAGACGCGCGTCAAGGGGGACGTCACGGTGACGAAGGGGCGCGGCCTCTGGGGTCAGCACGTCTGAGCGGAACGATCGTCCCCGAGAGACGGACCCGTCGCTCGAAGCGTGGATAACTGCCCGGGACGGACCGAAGTCCGAACCGCGGGAAAGAACTCGTTTTCGCGTGTCAGAGTCGCCGCCGGCGTGAACCGGACCGACCCACCTGGTTCCGGATTACTGCCGAACGACGTTCGTCGCGCGGGGACCCTTGGGCGAGGACTCGATGTCGAACTCGAGCTCCTGACCCTCTTCGAGGTCCGGACCGCCAACGTCCTCCATGTGGAAGAACACGTCGTCGTCCTCGTCCTCAGTCGAAATGAAACCGTAGCCGCCAGTGTCGTTGAAGAAATCAACCTTGCCTGTCGCCATTGCAATCGTACAAACGGGCGTTTCGGGCATAAGACTTGCGAGTGTACAGTTACCACGGGTATCGGTGGACGATCGTTTTTCGGTACTGTCAGAATATCTCGCATCCGTGAACGGACAGTCGGTTGGACGAACCGATACCGACCGAACAGTCGGTTTTTGTCCGGTGTGGTCACGGCGGGTTTATCCGGGCGGCCGACCGAACCGGAGTCGTGTTCCGACCCATCCGTGAAAACGGCCCGGCACTCTTGGTGCCGGCCGCGTGGACCGTCGTTGCCGGTGCGGTCGCCGGGATCGTTTCCGAACACGCTCTGTTCGTCGCGCACGTCGTGATGAGCGCCCTACTCGTCGGGTTCGTCGCGGCATCCTGGAACGAGATGTCGTCAGGGACGCTCCGCGCGTGGAAGCTCGTTATCCTCGCCGGAACGCCGGCAACGATCGCGGGCGTGCTCGGCTTTCTCGCGCTCAACGGGACGATCGGGCTCCCCGCCGAGCCGCTCCTGGCGCTCGCGCTGTATGCGTGGATCCTTCTCCCGGCCGTGGGACTGATATACACGGGACGACGCGCGGAGGAGACCGCGCTGGCCTACGACGTCGGTGGAGTCTGCTCGCTGGCGGGGGCGGTCGGGGTGACGCTCGCGGCGGCCCCGATCGAGGTCGTCGCCGGGATCGGCGTCGTCGGCGTCGGACAGACGATGGGGATCGTCGCGGCGACCGTCGTGGAGTCACGGGTCGAGTGATCGCAGACGGAGGAGAGGACAGCCGGAGAGTCAGGATCCACGAGATGACTGAAACGACCGCCGTAGCCTCCAACAAATATACATACGCGCTGCTCGTGGCTCGACGCACTCAGCCGAATCGCTGACGGACCGATGGTATCAGGATCCCTCACTACCCCCGTCGCCCGTGTCTTCGACGCCTGTACGCAGCTATGGCTGCGCGCCGAACCCGTCCGCGACCGGGTCCGCGCCCGGTTCACGGTCGACGCTCGGTCGCTAGCGGCGATCCGGATCGCGCTCGGGTTGATCCTGATCGTCGACCTGGTACACCGGTTCGGGTCGATCGAGATGTTCTACACCGACAACGGAGCGTACCCGTTCGCCGCCTACGAGCTCACCTACACGCAGTACAACGGGCTCTCGGTCCACGCGCTCTCCGGTGACCTCTGGTTCCAGCAGTTGCTGTTCGTCGTCGCCGCGCTGTTCGCGGTCGCGTTCGTGTTGGGGTACCGAACGCGGCTCGTCGGCGTGGTCTCGCTCGTGTTGCTGTTCTCGCTTCACGCGCGCAACCCGGCGGTGCTCAACGGCGGTGACCGGCTCCTTCGCGTCCTGCTGTTCGTCGCGCTCGTGACACCCCTCGGCGAGCGGTGGTCGATCGACGCGTTGCGCCGCGGCTCCGCCCGGCGGACGGTGGCGAGCTTCGGGACCGCCGCGCTCCTCGTCCAACCGCTCGTCGTGTTCACCGCGAACGCGATCGAGAAACACGGCGGCGACACCTGGTACGCCGGCGAGGCGCTGGGGATCGCGCTCGCTAACGACGTGATGACGGTGTATCTGGGCAACGTGCTCGTCGACTACCCGCCCGTGCTCACCGCACTCAACTACGCGTGGGTGACGCTGCTCGCCGGATCGGTCGTCTTCCTCCTGCTGCCCGTCGGGCGCGTTCGGGCGGTGACCGCGCTCGCGTACATCGTCGCGTTCCTCGGGATGTTGACCGCGATGGCGGTCGGGATGTTCCCGCTCGCGCTCGCCGCCTCGGTACTTCCGTTCCTCCCGGCGGTCTTCTGGGACACGCTCACCCGGTACGTCCCCGACCGCTGGGCGGCTCGGCTCCCCGACGCCGCCACCCTCGGACCGCTTCGGAAGCAGCCGGTCGAGCACCGACTCCTCGACCGCCTCCGAAACGAGGGGTACGAAGAGGTCTCGTCGTACGCCGTGGCGTACGGTCGCTCGCTCGTGACCGTCGTCGGGTTCCTGGTTCTCGTGTGGATCCTCGTGTTCGCCGGGAGCAACGTCTCCGGCTACGACGTGCCGGACGAGATCGACCACAGCCACGTCGACCAGCAGAGCTGGGGGCTGTACGCGCCGGACCCCTCCACGACGTACAGCTGGTACGTCCCCCAGGTCGACCTCGCGAACGGCTCTAGCATCGACGCGCGAACCGGCGGCGAGGTCGATCTCGACCGGCCGCCCGACGCCTCCGCCGAGTACGACACGTTCCGCCACCGGAAGTTCATGCAGGCCGTACGCGACTCCGACGGAGGGAGCATCTCGCAGGGGTACGCCGACTGGATGTGTCGACAGGCGAGCCAGAACTACGACGTCGACGCCGAACACATCCGCGTCTACCGGCTGATCCAGTCGAGCCCCGTCGACGGAGCGTTCGAGGACGAACCCAGACGGCAGATGGCGATCCGGACCGACTGCGCGGACGCGGCACCCGAGTGACCAACGTCTCCCGTGAGAGGACCTCGAATGTGGAACAGATGAAGGAACACTGCCGCCTCCCGGATCGTGAACCACTCTCCACGAAAAAACGGTTCACGTCGAACCGAACAGTTCGATGAGCTGCGAAACGCTACACGGCATGACCACTCCCGTACAGAAACGGCCTGTCGCGTTGATCTACCCCAAAGTCGAGATGGTGACTGTGAGAGGATCGAAACAAACGCAATAATTTGCGGGGAGATAGAATTATTACGCACAAGTGACTACTTTGGCGTATGTCGCCCGAAAGTGTGTCCGGGGACGAACCGGAGTGGGAGAGGACGTGGAAAGGGCACGCCTCGGCGTTCGACCGGGTGAAGTCGGTCACGATGACGCTTTCGGAGTCCCGACCCGCCTCTTGGATCGCTGAAGAGGCAGCCGTCTCTCCGAACACCGCGCGGGACCATCTGCGTCGACTCATCGATCTCGGTGTCGTGATGGCAACCGAGCAGGACGGAGTCCGCCACTACTATCCGGATCCACTGTACACACGACTTCGAGACGTCCGGGAGGTACTCGAAGGCACGACAAAACGGGAACTCGCAGAGCAGGCAGCGGCGTTGAAAACGGATATCGCGGAGTGGAGCGCCGAGTATGACGCGGACTCCCCCGACGCACTCCGTGAACAAGCAGCCGTGGACGACGTCCCTGCCGAGATGGCATACGAACTTACGCGGGCAGCAAGCGATTGGGAACTCGCCCGGTATCGGCTCTCGCTCGTGCAGGACGCGATAAAGAACTACGACAGTTGGACGTCCGACCCGTCGTCGATCACCGCATGACCGGCGACCGGGGCACGCCGAGGAACCGGTCCGGCAACAGCGCCTCCCGGCGTGTTTCTCCTGACTCCTCCCGAGGACGTGTTCGCTTCGATGGGGGTTCGGATCGGGGTCGTGATCGACACCGCATTTTGCGCGAGTTACGTGGCGAACTGGCGCGACACTCTGCCGTTCGATCCATTGAGGGGGAACCACCGGACGAGTACCGGGAAGTACGGGCCACGCTCGATCCATCGTGGTTCGGTCGCCCGGCAGAGACCGCGTCTCTCCGGGTGACGTGGGTCCCGAATCCGTCACCCAGTCCCGAAGCGTCCGACCGGACGAACGATGCCTGGATGCGGACCCCGATACAGGCGTACTACACCCTCCATTACGGCGAATCGGATGGGCTCGACTGCGGGTTCCACTGTGAACCGAACCCCCACGTCGATGGACTACTGCACTATCAGGAACGCGATGATACGAACGACGCGTACACGTACGAGCCGGTCTCGTTCGATACACGCTCGGTATCCGGGCTCCTGTGGGAGATGATGGACGCGCTCGCCGACCGGCTTGACGACTTTGAGTGACGCCCATACCGATCGGTTGCCGAAACGACGCGCGGTTCGAACGGCCTCTGTTCAAAACCTAGAAGATCTGACTAGTTCCTACTGCACACACGCAAAGCTCGCAGGCATTTGAACCGTGAGTATGATGCCGCCTCCCGGATTTGAACTACCGAAAGGCTCGCTGTCGCTCGCCTTTCGACTCCCCGCTCGCTCCGCTCGCGAGGACGGGGACAGTTCGATCTTCAGTCGAATTCGAAAGCTCTTCGAATGAAAATCGCGTAGAAACCGGATGCCGCCTCCCGGATTTGAACCGGGGACAGCTCGATCTTCAGTCGAGTGCTCTCCCAGTCTGAGCTAAGGCGGCTCGCACTCGCATCAACGCCGATTCGAGACAAAAGGATTTCGAAAGACGGCGGTCGGCTGGGGGATTCGAATCCGACGCACGGCTGCGGCGCTCGTCAGGGTGATCGCGCCACAAAAGTGGGACCGCCCGGATTCGAACCGGGGTCACGGGCACCCAAGGCCCGAAGTATACCACTAACCCACGGTCCCGCATCGGTACATACCCGGATGCAGCGGTAAAACGTTTCGTTCGGCGACGGGAAGCGGTGCCGGGACGGCTCGGAGGCGGGTTAGACCTCCCAGAAGTACACGATCCCGAGCGTGGTCACCACGGTGAGGACCAGCTGGAGCGGCGCGCCGAGCCGGAAGTAGTCGGTGAACTTGTACCCGCCCGGTCCGTACACCATCAGGTTCGTCTGGTAGCCGATCGGGGTGAGCATCGCGGTCGAGGCCGCGAACGTCACCGCGAGCACGAACGAGAACGGGTCGGCCCCGATCGCCTCCGCAGTGTCGATGGCGACGGGGATCATCAACACCACGCTCGCGTTGTTGCTGACGACGTTCGTGATCAGCGCGGTGAACAGGTAGAACGCGCCCAACACGACCACGGTGTCGAGTCCGACCGCGTTGACGACGATAACGCTCGCGAGCCACTCGGCCGCGCCCGTACGCTCCATCGCAACGCCGAGCGGGATCAGCCCCGCGAGGAGGAAGATGACGCTCCAGTCCACCGAGGAGTACACCTCGTTCGGCTTCACGCACCCGGTCGCAACCATCGCGACGATCCCGCCGAGCGCGCTCACGAGGATCGGGAGGATATCGAGCGCCGCGAGTGCGACGACGCCGGCGACGATCCCGATAGCGAGCGGTATCTTCTCCGTCCGGAAGTCCGGGCGGGTGAGCCGCCCGCCGACGACGAAGTCCCGGTCGTTGCTGAAGCGAGTGATCGTGTCCTCCGTCGCCTGTAACAGGAGGGTGTCGCCGGCACGGAGCCCCCGCTCGTCCATGCGGGCGTGGATCACTTTTCCGCCCCGACGGATCGCGAGGACGGTCGCGTCGTAGCGGTTCCGGAAGTTCAGGGTCTCCAGCGTCTCGCCGATCAGCGGGGCCTCCGGAGAGATGACGACCTCGACGAGGTTCTGTTCGGCCTCCGCTTCGATCGCGTCGTCCTCCGTCGTGAGCTGCTCCTCGCTCACGTCCGCGTCGGGCGCGAGGTCCAGTCCTTCGGCGTCGACGAGCGACATGAGGCTCCCGCGGTCGGTCCGCAACACGAGCACGTCCCCCTCGCGCACCTGTTTTCGCGCGAGCGGCTCCGTGAACACCTGGTCGTCACGGACGAGCTGGACGATGTCGGCGTCGACGTCGAGGCTCTCTAGACACTGATGGACCGTCTTGCCGACGAACGGGGAGTCACCGCGAACGACCACCTCGGTGAGGTACTCGGTCATCTCGAACCCCTCGATCAGCCGGTCGTCCATCCGGATCCGCTCGGGGAGGAGGTACCGGCCGACCGTCGCGAGGTACACCCCACCGGTGAGGAGAACGATGACCCCCAGCTGCGTGAACTCGAACATCGAGAACGGCCGGTCGAGCAGCCGCGCGGAGACGTCGGACGCGAGGATGTTCGTGGAGGTGCCGATGAGTGTGAGCATCCCGCCGAGCATCGCCATGAACGAGACGGGCATGAGCAGCTTCGACGGGGAGACACCCGTCTTCTCGGAGATCGCGTTCACCATCGGGATCATGATAGCGACGACCGGGGTGTTGTTGATGAACCCGGCCGTCCCGCCCGACAGACCGAGCACCGCGAGCAGCTGTTTGAACGGGCTGTCCCCGAAGCGATCGGCGATCCACGCCCCGATCTTGTTTATCAGTCCGGACTGGCGTATCCCCTCGCTGAGGACGAACATCGCGAGAACCGTGATCGTTGCCGAGCTCGAGAACCCCCCCACCCCGGTGGCGGCGTCGACCTGCGTCCACGGCTCCAACACGATCAACACCACCATCACGCCGATCGCGGTGATGTCGATCGGCACCGGCTCGGCGACGAAAAACACGAGTGCGAGCGCGATGATAGCAAAGATCACGAGGATCTCTGTCGTCAAGGGCGGGACCGTCGTCCCGACCGCCAGTGCGCCGAGAACGACCATACGAGACAGGGCATCCGGACGACGAAAAGGGTTGAGGTATGTCCCGCGTCCCCTCGGGCCGCGCACATATCACTCCGCGATGAGCTCGAGACGACCGTCACGATCGGTCACTTAGCCCGGATGATCGTGGACCGGTCGTGGCGGCCGCGCCGGCTACCCCTCGTCGTCGCGCAGTTCGAGGTCGGCAACGACGTCATAGGGGTCCGTCCCTTTTCGAATCGCGTCGAGGATGAAGAACGCCTCGTCGGGCGCGAGGAAGTGTCGACACACCGCCCGGCCGAGCGGGGTCGGGGAGAACCCGTCGATGAACTGCCACTCCAAGAGTTTCCCGATCGCGTGTTTGGTGGGGACCTCGCCGATCATCCGATCGTTGAGTCGTTTGGCCTTCTTGCCCGCGACGACGATGTTCGCCAGCGTTTCCTCGACGGCCGCCGTCTCGTCGTAGTGGGTTGAGACGTCCTCCATCTCGCCTTTCAAGAGGGTGAACGCGACCTCGTCTTCGGTCCGGTCCATGGAGTTGTGGTACACCGCGTCGGGCTCGACGAGGAGATAGACGCGCCCGCGGTCGTGGTAGTCGGGACGACCGGCCCGCCCGAGCATCTGTGAGAACTCCTGGACGGAGAGCCACTCGATCCCCATCGCCAACGAGTCGAAGATCACCTGCGAAGCGGGGAAGTCGACGCCGGCCGCCAGCGCCGCGGTGGTGACGACCGCCGACAGCTCCTGGTCGCCAAACATGCGTTCCACCTTCTTTCGGCGACCGTAGTCGAGTCCGGCGTGGTACGGCGCGGAGTCGTATCGGAGCTTCCGGCTGATCTCGTGACACCGGCGGCGGGAGTTCGTGAAGACGATCGTCTGGCCGCGATACCCCTTCGAGGATTTCGTGTCGAACTCGCGTTTGACGAGCTTGTCCGCGATCTGCGCTTTCTCGCGGCCGTCCGCGAACGTGACGTGTCGTTCGATCGGGACCGGCCGTTCCTCGAACTCGATCAGCGTCGCCCGAAGGCGCTTCGCGAGCCACTCAGGGTTGCCGACGGTCGCCGAGAGATAGACGAACTGGGTGCCGTCGTACCCCGAATGGGTCTCCATCCGGTTCTCGCTGTAGTATTTGAGTCGAGAGATCAGCCCGTCGAGGCGGTGACCACGTTCGCCCTCCTTGAGAGTGTGAACCTCGTCGATGACGACGGTCCCGACATCACCCAAGTCCTTCCCGGTCCGGAGGGCGTGGTCGATCCCCTCGTAGGTCCCGACGATCACGTCCGCGTTCGGGTCGAACCGGTTGCCGTCGTCGGCGATCCGGGAGGAGCCGACCCGGATCGAGACGTCGAGCAAGTGGCCGTACCGGTCCTCGAAGTCCTCGTGTTTCTGGTTGGCGAGTGCGACCAACGGCACGAGGAACAGCAGCTTCCCGTCGCCGCGTAACGCCCGGTCGATCCCCGCGAGCTCACCGACGAGCGTCTTCCCCGTCGCCGTGGCGCTCACCACGAGCTGGTCGTCGCCGTCGAGCAGCCCGTTCCGTACGGAAAGGCTCTGAACGGGGAGGAGCTCCTCGAACCGGCCCTGGAGGTGGTCTGCCAAGTCGGGGTGGAGGTCGAGCTCGTCGGTTCGAACCGCGGTCACGTCGTCGACGTTGGCCGACACCTCGTCGAACTTCGTGAGGTCGGGGTCGAGCCCGCCCGACAGCAGGTTGATGATCCGGTCGAGGTCCTTCGACTCGTACAACAGCTCCTCGAGCCGCTCCTCCGCCGCGCCCGTGAACTCGCCTTTGTACGACAGTTCGCGTTCGAGCTCGCGGCGGGCGCAGTCGGGACAGACGTGTTCGTCGTTGTGTTCGATCGCGGTCTCCGACGTGATCGGCCCGTAGCGGCCGTCGTTCGCACAGCGGCGGCATGTCCGGACCGTCATCGCCTCCAGCTGATAGCCGTCGAGCATCGCTTCCAGCCGGCTCCGTCCCTCCGACGAGGTTTGCTGGGAGATCCGGATCCGCTCGGCGGCCCGCGCGAGCTCGACGAACTCGTCGGGTCGGCGGGGATGGTCCTCGCCGTCACGGACCACGCGGAACTTGCCCGGGCGGGGGCCCGCCGAGGTGTCCTTCAACTCGAGACGCCCCCGAAGCACCCGGGTTCCGTCCCGGTTCGCGACTACGGTGTAGTCGCTCCGCGCCTCGTGTAAGAACAGCGTCTCGACCGCTCCCAGCTGCTGTGACACTGGTCGCCGGTACGTCGTTCGGGTATTTCAGGGGTTCGACTCACGGGACCGCACCTCGGCGCGGTCGGGACTGTTCGGGCGATATCGGGAGAGCGGGGTGAGAACCGAGAAAGAACCGAACGCGTCTACGCAGCGAGCGGTTACGCGACCAGTAGCTTCTCGCCGCGCTCGACCGTGATCCGGCACGGCGGAGAGAGCTTGTTGTACGCGCGTCGGAACGCCTCCTTCACGACGGGGGCCTGCTCGACATCGCAGTACGCCGTGAACACGACGTCGCCCTTGTCGAGCCGGGCGGCCGTCCCGACGGGCTTGCCGAACGCCTGACGCATTCCGTCGGAGACACGGTCCGCGCCCGCACCGGTCGCCTGCTTGTTCTCGCGGATGACTTGGTGGGGGAACTTGCGGAGGGTCATCTTGTAGTTGCCCTCGCCGAGCTCCTTGATCAGGTGGCGGTTCGCCGATAGGCGCGCGCTCTCAAGCGAGCCGTGGCGGATCTGGAGCTCCTCCTCGACGCGGAGACTGATCTGGACGGGGTAGTCGTCCGGCTCCGCGGAGAGGTCGCCCATGTTGTGCTGTGCGATCTTCGAACCGGGGATCCCGGTGATGTACTCCCGCCGGGTGTACGACGGCTTGTCGATCTCCCGGTACATGGAGGCGGGTTTGTCGGACATGGTTACTTGTCCGATGTAGCCGCCGCTGCGTCAATAAACCCGTCGATACCGCGACGGAAGCGACTACGCGTCGGGACGCACCGCCGCACCCCTCACTTCCCCCCAGTCGCCTCGAGCGCGACGTGCTCGAAGCCCCGGTCGGCGAGCCGTTCCGCCGCCCGATCCGTTATCGAGGGGGCGACGAGCACACCGCGGACGCGGGGGGCGTCCGAGCCGTCTGCTACATCCGAGCCCGTCGAACCGTCTAGCCCGTCCGAACTATCCCTCCCGTCCGAACTATCTCTTCCATCCGAACTATCTCTCACATCCGAACTATCTCTCCCGTCTGGATCCGCCCCGAGTTCCTCCCGGAGGGCCCGGACGTACCGCGCCAGCTGCCCGACCGCGTCCGGCCCCACCCGCCGCCGTTTCAGCTCGACGACGACCGGCGTTCCGTCGGCGTCGACGCCGAAGACGTCCATCGGGCCGGCGCTGGAGGGGCGCTCCGTCTCCCGCGGCTCGAACCCGTCCTCGATCAGCGACGGTCGTTCGAGGATCCGGGTCCGGAGATCCTCCTCGCTGCCGTGAAGCGTGAGGTCGCGACCGCCGGTGACGGGCATCGCCGACAGCTGATGGACGTCCGAGAACCGGACGAGCAGGGTCTCGTCGGGGTTCTCTCGGGTCGACGTGACCCGGAGACGACCCTCGCGGACCGTCGCGCGGTGTTCCGATCCCGGGGGCTGCCAGTTGACCGGCGTCCGGCCCTCGTCGGTGTGGACGAGCGCCGCCCCGTCGGGTTTCAACAGGAGGAGCCGGTCGCCAGCACCCAGATCCGAGGCGGCCCGGCCCTCGTAGGAGACGGTACACCGGCCGAACACGCTTATCAGGTCACCGCGGTCGAACGCCGCCTCCAGCTCCCACAGCGCCTCGCGGTGGCTCGGGTCGTGGAGGCTCGTGACTGTCACGGTCGAAGTACGCGGTCGGGGGACAAAAACCGTGTGTCAGCCACGTGTGGCGGTGTTCGACTCACGATCGCTACTCGTCGCCGCGTCGTGCGACGACGATACCGGCGACGAAGAGCGCGACACCGATCCCGAACGCGGCGACCCGGATCGTCGTGTCGGATGCGAGGATCCCGACAAGGAGCATGACGCCGAACCCGGCGTGAAAAACGGCGGTGAGGTTCATACGTATCGTATGGGTGGGAGCCACAAAAGCCGGTCGAACACACGAGACACGGAAAAGGCGGGAGGGAACGAACGTCCGGGACGGGACGAACGCCGAAAGCCGAACGAACGTCCGGGACGGGACGAACGCCGAACGCAAGCGGTCAGTGCTGGTCGACCGGACGACGCTCGGGTCCTTCGCGATCAGGTCCCGTGTTCCCAGCTGCCCATGTACTCGCGCTGCTCGTCGGAGAGGGAGTCGTGGGCGACGCCCTCGGCGGCGAGTTTGATCTCGGCGACCTCGCGGTCGAGGTCATCCGGAACGTCGTGAACGCCGGGTTCGTACGCCTCGCCGTTCGCCGCGAGCTCGCGGACGACGACGGCCTGGACGCCGAAGCTCTGGTCCATCACCTCGACCGGATGGCCGAGTGCGATGGGCGCGGCGAGGTTGACCAGGCGACCCTCGGCGAGCACGTTGAGCACGCGACCGTCGGGCATCTCGAACCCCTCGACGCCGTCGCGGGCTTCGAACCGATCGACGGCGAGGTCGTCGAGCTCCTCGAGGTTGATCTCCACGTCGAAGTGGCCGGCGTTGGCGAGCAGGACGCCGTCGGACATGACCTCGAAGTGCTCGCGGGTGATCACGTCGCGGTTGCCGGTCGTGGTGACGAACACGTCGCCCTTCTCCGCGGCCTCCGCCATCGGCAACACCTCGTACCCCTCCATGTGGGCTTCGAGCGCTTTTCGCGGGTCGACCTCACAGACGATCACGTTGGCGTTCTGACCCGCAGCCTTCTTGGCGACGCCCTTCCCGCAGTAGCCGAACCCGCCGACGACGACGTTTTTGCCCGCGAACGAGAGGTTCGTCGTCATCGCGATGGTCGCCAGCGAGGACTCGCCGGTGCCGTGAACGTTGTCGAACAGCCGCTTCATCGGCGTGTCGTTGACGGCGAAGACGGGGTAGTGGAGCTCCCCCTCGTCGTCCATCGCGCGCAGGCGGTGGACGCCGGTCGTCGTCTCCTCCGCGCCGCCGACGATGGAGTCGATGAGTTCGGGATACTCCTCGTGGACGAGCTTCACCATGTCCATCCCGTCGTCGACGGTGATCGTCGGCTCGTGGGCGACGACCGCGTGCATCGCGTCGTAGTACTCCTCGTCGCCGACGCCTCGCACGGCGTAGGAGGTGATCGAGTCGTGCTCGTTCAGCGCCGCGGAGACGTCGTCGTGGGTCGACAGCGGGTTGCACCCGGTGATCGCGACCTCCGCGCCGCCGTCGGCGAGCAGCTCGACCAGGTTCGCCGTCTTCGCCTCGACGTGCATCGCCATCGCGATCACTTCGCCGTCGAGGGGCTGTTCCGCGACGAACTCCTCGCGCAGTGACTCCAGGATCGGCATGTGCTGAAGCGCCCACTCCATCTTACGCCGGCCCTCCTCGCGGGCCGTCTCGGGGTCCGATAGGTGCTGTGTGACCGGTGGATACGTGCTCTCGCTCATACCCATATGTTCGCTCACCGCGCACTAAACGCTGCCGACACGGGCGGGAGCAGCGGAGCCGTGACGGCGGTTCAGTTACCCGGCGGACCGTTGCCGTTACCCGCGCCGTTCCCGGGGCCATTCCCGTCGTCCGCACCGTTGCCGTTGCCCGCGCCGGTCCCGTCGTGCGCGTCGCTCCCGTTACCGGAGCCACCGCTCCCATCGGGAGCGTCGCTCGCCTCGGTTCCGGCATCGGAGCCGTCATCGGTCTCCTCGGCGTCAGTGGCATCGTCGCTTCCGTTACCGGTGTGATCCGGGGGCCCCTGGCCCGCATCGCTTCCGTTACCGGCGTGATCCGGGGGCCCCTGGCCCGCACCGCTTCCGTTACCGGCGTGATCGGGGGCGTTACCCGGATTGTTCTCCGTCACGTGATCGGAGACCGCCGCGCCGATACCGCCAGCGCGGTCGTCAAAGGACGCGATGAACTCACGGACGAGCTGGCCGAACGACGCCGGCTCCTCGTCCGCCGCCGCGATCAGTTCGGCGGTCGTCGACGCGGTCGCACCCTCGGACGCCGCGGTCACGTCGACTGTGACGTTCGTCTCGGGGACCGGAAGGTCGACCGTGCCGTTCGCGTCGGTACTGTAGTTCCCGACGCCGGCGTACGTCGCGTTCTCGTCGACCGTCTCGACCGTGACCGACGCGTTCTCGACCGTCTCGTTCCCGTCGGTCACCGTGACGATCGGGTCGTCGTCCGCCCCGTCGACGGCGACATCGAGGTCGATCGGCGCGGTCAGGTCGACTGTCGTCGTCGCCGTCTCGTTCTCGTACTCGGCCGTGATCTCGACGGTCACGTCCTCGTCGGCAGCGGGGAGGACGACGGTACCGTTCTCGGCGGTGACGTACGTCTCGTTCTCACCGGCGTAGGAGGCGTTCTCCTCGACCGTCTCGACGGTCACCTCGGCGTTCGCGACCGCGGTGTCGTTCTCGGTCACCGTGACGGTCGGTTCGTCGTCGAGGTCGTCGACCGTGACGGAGAGTCCGCCGTCCGCGGCCGCGACCCCGGCCGCCGCACCGAGCGCGACGACCGCGATCAACAGGACGTGTATCGTTCGTGTTCGCATGACGGTCGGGACACGGGGTGTGACTTACCTAAAAGGGGAAGTCGGTTAAGCCGGATTACGGCCGATTCATCCCGGTTCGTCCCGGCTAAACCGCACCGAGACGACGGGAGGACGGGACGGTGCGCGATCCGTGGTCACTTGCCGTCTTCCGCGCGGGCGACGGCGTCGGCCGCGGCCGCGGCGGCCCGCTCGCGGACGGTCTCGACATCGAACGGGAGGACCTCGCGGTCGCGCATGAGGACCCGGCCGTCACACACGGTGTGTCGCACGTCGCTCCCGCGCGCGGCGTACGCGAGGTGTGAAACGGGGTCGTGAACGGGCGTCAGGTGAGGCGCGTCGAGGTCGACGACCGCGAGGTCGGCCGCCGCTCCTTCGGCGATCCGGCCACCGGGAAGCCCGAGCGCGTCCGCGCCCGCCGCGGTCGCCATCTCCACGACCGCCTCAGCGGGCACCGCGCTCGCGTCCTCGGCGGCGAGCTTACCGATCATGGCGGCGTCGCGCATCTCGTCGAACAGGTCGAGGTCGTTGTTCGAGGCCGCACCGTCGGTACCGAGCGCGACCGTGACCCCCGCCTCGCGAAGGCGTTGGACGGGGGCCATCCCGCTCGCGAGCTTCATGTTCGAGGCCGGACAGTGGACGACGGCCGCCCCCGACTCGGCCAGCAGGTCGATCTCCGTGTCGTCGACGTGGACGCCGTGTGCGAGGAAGGTCGAGTCGTCGAGCGCGCCGAGGTCGTCCGCGTACGCCAACGGGCGCTCGCCCTGCTCCGCGACGATCGGGTCGACCTCGTCGAGGGTCTCGTTGGCGTGGAGGTGAACTGGAACACCGGCCTCGCGGGCGTCCGCGATCCCCGCACGGAGGTGATCCTCGCCCACGGTCGTCAGCGAGTGGGGCATGAACGCGGTACGGATACGCCCGTCGGCCGCGCCGTCCAGCTCCGCGGCGACCCGAAGGCTCTCCGCTACGTCGGCGGCCGCCGCCTCCTCGTCTTTCCCGACCGTGACGACGCCGTGTCCGAGACGAGCGCGCAGGCCCGCGCGGTCGACGACGTCGGCCACGCGGTCCATCGCGAAGTACATGTCGGCGAACGCGGTCGTTCCCGACCGGATCATCTCGACGACGCCGAGCGCCGCCCCCGCCTCGACGTCGTCCGGGGAGAACGCGCCCTCGACCGGCCAGATGTCCTCTCTGAGCCACGTGTCGAGCGGTTTGTCGTCGGCGTACCCCCGCAGGAGCGTCATCGCGACGTGGGTGTGCGCGTTGACGAGCCCGGGGATCACGAGCGACCCCTCGGCGTCGAGCGTCTCGGCCGCCGCACCGGCCGCGTCGGCGACCTCGTCGGGGGAACCGACCGCACGTATCGTTCCCGCATCGCGGTCGATCAGGACGTCCGCCCGCTCCACGCGGCCGTCGGGGCACAGGACCCGGCCGCCGGTGACACACAAGGAGTTCATACGGTTCGATCCCGGCACGCCCACCAAACACCTTCGGTTCGATCCCGACACAGCCGCCAAACGCCTTCGGTTCGATCCCGTGTCGAACAGCCCCGACGCGGCGTGGGCGTCGTGAGTGTCGGTTCCAGCGTCCTGTTAGCGATCCAAGCAACACGGTTTTTAGATGCGACCGAAACACACGGGTATGAATTTCGGCAGCGTCGGGTCCGCGCTCGTCGCGAGTAAGCTCCGAGTCGCGCTCGTCGGCCTCCTCGTCGTCGGCGCGGCCGTCGGTGGCGCGCTCGCGCTCGGCGTTCTCGGTGCGCCGAGCGTCATGGCCGTCGACAACACGTTCGGCGACGTGACGGAGGAGACAACGGTTATCAAGACGGATCTCGTCGTCTCGAACCCGAACCCGATCGGCGTCGGTCTCGACGGCGTCTCGGTGAACTATACGGTGTCGATGAACGGGATCGAGATGGCTCACGGCGAGCGCGAAGGCGTCAGCGTCGCGAGCGGGAACTCGACGATCGACCTCGAAACGGCGCTCGAAAACGAGGCGATCCCGCCGTGGTGGACCAGCCACGTCCGGAACGACGAGCGGACCGTCGTCGCGATCGACGCGACGGTCTCCTCGGAGCTGCTCGGACGGAGCGCATCGTTCGAGCGCGAACACGAGATAGAGACGGACGTGATCGGCGCGTTCGACTCCGAGGAGACCCGCCCGGTGAACGCCGACAGCCCGCTGACGAGCGACCCCGTCCTCTACATCAACGAGACCCGTGGCGAGTGGGGGGCGGTCACCGACGACGAGATGCCGATCGACATGGCGTTCGTGGTGTACAACCCGAACCTCGAACCGTACGTGATCACGGAGCTCGGCTACGACGTCACGATGAACGACGTCGAGATGGGGTCAGGCGCGACCGAACGGGAGTACGTCATCCCCTCGCATAGCACGGAAACCGTCGCACTGACGACCGTTCTCGATACACCGCGGCTCGACGATTGGTGGGTGACACACCTCGACGAGGAGATCAACGGACACCAAGTGAGCGACCTCCGGATCGAGTTCTACGCCGTGATCGAGCTCCCGACAGGCGACGAGCTCACGGTCCCGCTGGACGAGCTCACCTACGAGGAGACCATCGAGACCGATGTCTTCGACGAGGGAGGCGAGGTCGGCGAAGCGGCCGAGTCGGGTGGCGACGGAGAAGCGGACGACGAAGGGACCGATGACGGCGATGGAAGCGACGACGACACGGGAAACGACGACGACAGCACTGACGGAAGCGACGACGACACCGACGGAAACGACGACGACAGCACCGACGGAAGCGACGACGACACGGGAGACGATGACGACGATGACGACGGCGGCCTACTCGCGATGACGTGACCTCGACCGCGACGCCCCCACGCCGGTCGTCTCCGAACCTTCTTACGCCGACGACACCCCGATTCGGTATGGCAACCGATGCACAGCAGGCGTGTTTCGAGGCCGGGATCAAGTTCGGCTCGCTGTACCACCAGTTCGCGGGGACGCCGGTGAGCCCGTCCAGCACGCGGAGCCTGGAGACCGCGATGGCGGAGGCGATCGAGAACCAGCCGTTCTGTGAGTCGGTGACCGTCGAGATCCACGACGACCGCGTCGCGGACGCGATCGACCACGAGAACGGGTACACGGAGCTCACGGGATCGCTGATGGACGTCGAGATGCGGATCGACCACGAGGGCGTCGTCGTCGACACGCGGATGACGATGCGGGACGGCTACCCGCTGATGGAGCTGGTGTCGGTCGACGCGGACGGGTCAGCGGGTGCGGACGGGTCGGGAGGGCGGTGAAACACCTCGAGACGGAGCTATTCCATCACTCCACGTCGCGGACGGTGCCGACCCCCTTGCTCGACCCCTCGCGGAAGACGAACCGTTGACCCTCCTCCACCAGGTACGGGCGGAACTTGAACCGGAGGCGGGCGCGACCGGTGTCGCCGGGGAGCAGTCGTCCCTCGTCGGGATCGAACACCGCGGCCTCCGAGAGCGTCTCGAGGTGGACCACCGGCTCGTATCCCGCCTGAATGCGCGTGGGGTGGTTGAGCACCATCACCTCGGCGTCGAACTCCCGGACCGGCGTGGGGTCGGCGTCACGCGGGACGAGCGCCATCCCGCGTTCGATCTCGGCCTCGTCGACCCCTTTGAGCGCGATGCCGACGATCCGGCCGGCAGTCGCCTTGTCGACTCGGTGGTAGTGCATCTCGATCGAGCGGACTTCCACCTCGCGGAACGAGCCGTCGGCCATCGGCCCCAACAGGAGCTCGTCGCCGACTTCGACCGTCCCGGAGTTGACCGTTCCGGAGGCGACCGCGCCGACACCCGTCACCTTGTAGCTGCGGTCGATGTACATCCGGAACGTCTCGCGTTCGGGGGTCGCCCGCTTCGGGAGCGACTCGAACAGGCGGTCGAGCGTGTCGATCCCCTCGCCGCTCACCGCGCTGGTCCGCAGGAGTGGAACGACGCCGTCGCCGACCTCCGCGACCGCGACGTCGACGCCGTAGCGGTCGACTAACAGCGGGGTCTGGCCGGCGTCACGCAGGGTCGACTCCACCTCGCGTTCGACCGCCGCGAGCCGCTCGTCCGAGACCGCGTCCGCCTTCGTGATCGCGACGATGGTCGGCAGCTCCGTCGCGAGCAGGATCCCGAGGTGCTCTCGGGTCGTCTCCGTCGGCCCGTCGTCGGCGGCGACGACGAGCAGCCCGTAGTCCAGCTTCTGGCCGACGAGCCCGCGGATCGTCGTCCGGAGCCACGGCTCGTGGCCGACCGTGTCGACGAACGAGACGAGCCGGTCGGCCTCCTCGACGATCCGCGCCCGATCCGACTTCCGATGCGGGTTGTCCATCCGGACCGGCTCGTCGGCGTCGTCCGCGAACCCGTACACCGCGTACGAGAGGTCCGCGGAGAGGCCGCGTTCGACCTCGTGGGGCTGGACGTCGAGGAATCCGCGAGTCCCGCCCTGGCCGTCGTCGGCGCGACCGGTGACGAGCGTGCCGACGAGCGTCGACTTGCCGTGGTCGACGTGGCCGGCCGTGCCGATCACGAGGTGGTCGTCGTCCGTCTCGAACATCCCTCCTTCGCGGACGGTGGCGAGGCCGACGAGTCCCGCGTCGTCGCCGTTGCCGTCCGCGCCCGCGCTCCACGTCTCCACGTCGGCGATGTGGGCGTCCGCCTCCTCGGCCAAAAGCGAGAGGACGTCCATCGTCTCAGAGAACGACTCCGGGGCGACACCGGCCAGCCCGCCGTCGTCGGTGACGCCGAGGACGTAGGTCGCCTCGCCGTCGCCGGAGAGGACGCGGTGGCGCAGCTGGGCGACGAGCGACTCCATACGGCCGTCCGCCAGGTGTACCTCGCGAGTGAGTCGCTCTTTGAACTCGATCGCGCCGCCGTCGCGTTCGCCGCGCTCGATGGCCCGCCGTAACGCGGACCGGTCAGCGCTCATACCCGTTTGTACGCGACAGCCGGGCTTAACGGTTTTCGTGGTAGCACCCCCCACGTGTACGGACCGCTGTGGGGCCGCAAGCCGGGGCGGGAGCGAACCAGTTTCGCTCCGCGGATTTCCGTCTCTGGTCTCATATATAACCGAACAGATATCCCAATACGGACCTGACACAGCGTATGGTTCCCCTCCTCGTTCCCGGCGGTTGGTTCGGATCACTGATCCTGATCCTCGGAGTGTTCATGATCGTGGCTTCGTTTTATATTCTTTATAAGCTGGTGCAGGGTTTCGAAGCGTTCGCAGACGGCTGGAGGAAAAGTTAGCCAGCAGCGCCGTGGATTGGGGACTGAAACCACGGAATACGCCTGAACGGAACGTCAACGGATCAGGGGGTTCTTTTATACACAGTTACGAAGACGGTGGCGCGCCGGTTCGCGTCTTATAAAGCGCGAACCGACCGCGAGGGCCGCGACGAGCGCTGAAACCGCGAGTCGCAAGGCTGGGGAGGTGTGAGGTGCGGTGCTGTGCGGGGCGGGACAGGGCGACTTAAACGGGAATACGGCGGCTTCGTCGCCGACGACTGGAACGTTAGAGAGCTTCACCGCGCCGGCAACTGCTCATAAACCAATCACCGAAGTTTCCACCACAGCGACCGGATCTTGTACCCCAGCGACCCCGTTTGATACCCGTTCCAGCCGCTCATCCCGCCGGCGAGCGTCGTCGCGTCATACCCCTGTTCGTCGAGGAAGCGCGTCGCCCGCTTCGCGACGATCCCCATCTTACACACCACGACAACCGCCTCGTCGTCCGGGATCTCACCGAGACGCTTCCGGAGCCCGGAGTCGTCCCCGCGTTGGAGGCCGGTGTACACGGGAACGTTGTGGCTCCCCTCGATAGCGTCCGCGGCGTAGTCGTCTTCCGGACGGATGTCGAGGAGGAACGGCCGGTCGCCGGCGTCGAGACGCTCGTCGAGCTCGTCGGGACGGATCCTACTCATCACACGTATATTGTAGTATACATACAAAACCGTGGCGTTTCGTCCGGGAGCGCGAGGGGTCGGAGCCGAACCGGATCGAACCGCGGCAACGGGAAGAACCGACGCTCGGACCTCAACGCCGGATCAGATCGCCGGCAGCCACCACGCCGAGACCCCGATGAATATCACCATCCCGAACACGTCGACGACGTTCGTCACGATGGGGATCGTCGTATCGTCCGGGTCGATCCCGAGCCGATAGGAGCCGTACGTCGCCGCGAAGCTGAACACGACCGCGATCACCGCCACCGACATACCGCTTATAAGCGAGATGACGAGCAGGTCGGCGAGGGCGAGCGCCTCGATCGCGCCGATGACCTGACCGATCGCCCACGCCCCGATCGCGAGGGCGGTGAAGATCGTCACCGCGAGCCCGAACACGGCCCCGACGTTGGCCCACAACACCCGATCGCGGACGTCGAAATCGGTCGTCCCGAGATGCATCCGCGTCGAGAGCCGCGAGCTGAGGATCGCGCCGAGGTTCCCGCCCATATCGACCATCGTGGGGACCATCACCGCGAGCAGCCCGTATCGCTCGAGCAGCTCCTCGGCGTCCTCGAGCGTGATCCCCGCCCAGAGGACGATGACGGAGAGGACGACCAGAAGCGGGAAGGTGTTGGTCACGATCTGTCGCGTCTCCCACGATCCGAGCGATCCGCTTGGAACCACCATCAGAGGATCACCTCGACGACCGCGACGGCGAGAAAGAGGAACGCCATTCCGAACACGTCACCCAGCGTGGTGACGATCGGCCCGACGAGGTTGTCGGGGTCGTAGCCCGCCTTGTACCCGGTGAAGATGAGCAGAAGGAGCCCGAATATCAACACGACGGACGTGAGCACGCCGGCGATGAGCATGATCCCGACCAGTTCGCCGAGCGCCGCTGATTCGCGCCCGAGGAGCGCCAGTGCGCCCCAGGAGATGAAGCCGATGACGATCGAGATGCCGATCCCGTTGATGAAAGAGGCGAGCACGGCGTTCACGAGCCGTTCGTTCCGCTCGAACCGCGGCTCGATCAACCCCTGATGGAGGCCGCTGGCGATCCGGCCGCCGAGCGCGCCGTACACGTTCCCGCGCGTCGCGAGAAAGACGGGGACCATCACGAGCAGCCCGGGGAAGCGTTCGACGCTCTCGAGCATTCCCTCGAGAACGAGCCCGGCGAACAGGCCGCCGGCCAGTGCGATACCCAGAACCGGGAGTGTCTCGCGGTAGATCGACCAGAAATCGCGGCGGACACTCATGGGAGCAACTGATCGAATTTTCGCTTAAAAGTACCGGAAGTGACGACCGTTCCCGAGCGTCTCACCCATGTGTCTCTGGAAGCCGTTCGGCGTGTTCGAGGACCATCCGTCCGAGCCGTTCGGTGCGGTCCCGTAGGGAGTCGTCGTGAAACGTCCCGTCGTCGGCGATGGCCGAGGACGCGCCGCGGATCCCGACTTCGTGGGGGACGACCCAGGCGTGAACGTTCCGGAACGTCGACCGGAGGTGTTCGAGCGTCCCGCCGTAGGAGCCGCCGCCGGCGGTCGTCAGGAGGCCGACCGCCGTGTACTCGTACTCCTCGGAGCCACAGAAGTCGTGGAAGTTCTTGAACGTCGACGAGTAGGAGCCGCGATACACCGGCGAGCCCGCGATCACGCCGTCCGCCTCACGAACGAGCCGCGTCAACCGTTCGCTCTCGCCCTGTTCGTCCTCGTCGGGGTGGTATAAGGGGAGGTCGACGGCCCCGAGGTCGATGAGCGCCGTCTCCGCACCGGCCTCGGCGGCCGCGTCCAGCGCGACCCGAAGCGCGGCCCGCGTCGTGCTGTTCGCCCGCCGGCTGCCGGAGATCGCAACGATCCGCGTCATACCCGATTCTCGTGTGGGGCTGACAAAAGCGCGGCGAGTTCCTGCTCGGGGAGTTCCATCAGATATCGACGATGACACCGCCCATTATGGTTCCAGCCGTAGAGGGTGCGCGTATGGACCGGATCTCCTTCGGGACCGACGGCTGGCGAGCAACGCTCGACACGTTCACCGACGACCGCGTTCGGATCGTCGGCCAGGCGGTCGCGGACCACCTCGACGCCGCCGGCCACGACGACCCAGTCGCTGTCGGCTACGACGCGCGTGAGACGAGCGAGGGGTTCGCCGAGAGCCTCGCCGAGGTGCTCGCCGGCAACGGGTTCGACGTGCTTCTCCCCGAACGCGACGTACCGACCCCCGTGATCGCTTACGGGATCGTTAACGAGGGCCTCTCCGGAGCGTGTATGGTGACGGCCTCACACAACCCGCCGGAGTACAACGGCGTGAAGTTCATTCCGAGCGACGGCGCACCGGCGCTCCCGGCAGTGACGGAGGACATCGTCGACCGCCTCGCGGAGCCCGACCTGCGCCCCGAGGCGGAGCGAGGGGTGATCCGACGACACGATTTCGTTTCCGCACACGCCGCGGCCGCTCGCGAGCTCGTCGACGCCGACCTCGACGGACTCACCGTGGCGTACGACGCGATGCACGGCAGCGGCCGCGGCGTCACCGACGCCCTCCTCGAGTCGGCTGGCGCGGAGGTCCGGCGGCTCCGCTGTGACCGCGATCCCACCTTCGGCGGGGAGTCACCAGAACCGAGCGCGGAACACCTGAGCGAGCTCGAAGCCCTCGTCACTGACCCCGACAACGGGATCGACCTCGGCGTCGCCAACGACGGCGATGCCGACCGGATCGCGGTGGTGACGCCCGATCGCGGCGTACTCGACGCTAACCTGTTTTATGCCGCCTGCTACGACCGGCTGTTGGAGACCGACAGCGGCCCCGCGGTTCGGACCGTCTCGACGACGTTCCTCGTCGACCGGATCGCGGAGGCACACGGTCAGGAGGTGTTCGAGACGCCGGTGGGCTTCAAGTGGGTCGCCGAGGCGATGGGGGAACACGACGCGCTGTTCGGCGGCGAGGAGTCCGGCGGGTTCTCGATCCGCGGACACGTCCGCGAGAAGGACGGCGTGTTGATGTCGCTGCTCGCGGCCGACGCGACGACCGCGGAACCGTTCGACGCGCGCGTCGACCGGTTGCTCGACGAACACGGCCACATCGCGGCCGGAAAGGTGTCGATCGACTGTCCGGACGACCGGAAGGCGGGCGTGCTCGACGAGCTCGAGGACCACATCCCGGAGTCGGTCGACGGGCACGCGGTCGCGAAGGTCGTCACCCTCGACGGGTTCAAGCTCCTCTTGGAGAACGGGTCGTGGCTGCTCGTCCGCCCGTCCGGGACGGAACCGAAGCTCCGAGTGTACGCGGAAGCCGACGCCGACGAGCGCGTCGAGTCGCTGTTGGTCGAGGGGCGTGAGCTCGTCGAACCGCTGGTCTGAGACGCGCCGGATCGACACTACCGGATCGACACCGCCGGATCGACGCTGTCGAGTGACGACCGGCGCGGCTGTCGGGGTCGTCGAAGTCGTCCAAAAACGCGTCGAGTACGTTTTACTTTCACCCTGCGTCTGACTCGATTATATACGACGTACGTGCGTAGCCGACGTCGTGGTCGGGCGGCGGCCACGTGGTGACCATGATTCACGACCCAGGACGGCCGTCGAAGCGGCCGTGCCCTCCGAAAGACACGAACGAGAACGACCGGAACACGGACGGCGACGAGGTCGACAGCGACGAGGACGACGGCGAGCGTGGCGGGGCCGACATCGACCGCGACCACGAGGACGGCGGCGCTAACGACGATGACGACGAGTCCTGTCCGGATCGGCGGACCGCGTGGCTTCGACTCGCTAGGGCGGTCCTGCTCGTGATCGTCGCGGTGGCCCGGCTCGTCCGGGCGCTGTGAGCGTCGCGCCGGCGTCGATCAAGTATTCGTCGCCGGTCACCTCGGCATCCGATTGGGTGCCTTTTTAGGGGATACCGCCCTAGCCGAACGTATATGTTCAAGGCCATCGTGAGCGCGTCGACGCTACAGGACGCGCTCGATTCGGTGAGCGTGCTGGTCGACGAGTGTAAGATCCGCCTGAACGAGGAGGCGCTCTCGATCCGCGCCGTCGACCCCGCCAACGTCGGCATGGTCGATCTCACCCTCGAAGCCGCCGCGTTCGAGTCGTACGACGCCGACGGCGGCGTCATCGGCGTCAACCTCGCCCGGCTCGAGGACATCGCCGGCATGGCTAACTCCGGTGACCTGATCCACCTCGAACTGGACGAGGAGACCCGCAAGCTGCATATCGAGACGGACGGCCTCTCGTACACCCTCGCGCTCATCGACCCCGACTCGATCCGCCAGGAGCCCGACATCCCGGATCTCGACCTCCCCGCAGAGATCGTCGTCGAGGGCGCACAGCTCGACCGCGGGGTCAAAGCCGCGGACATGGTCTCGGATCATATCCGCCTCCGCGTCGACGAGACCGACGAGGCGTTCTTCATCGAGGCCGAGGGCGACACCGACGACGTCGACCTCGAACTGACCCGCGAGGACCTCATCGCGCTCACACCCGGCGCGGCGGACTCGCTTTTCAGCCTCGACTACCTCAAGGACATGAACAAGGCGATCCCGGGCGACGCCGAGGTCACGATCGAGCTCGGCGAGGAGTTCCCGGTCAAGCTCCACTACAGCTTCGGCGAGGGGCTCGGCCAAGTGACGTACATGCTCGCGCCGCGCATCCAGAGCGACTGAACCCCGGACGACGCCCCCGTGAGGGACGCGCTCTAGCGTCCCCGGACGACTCGGACGCGTTCTTCGACACCTACTCCGTCGCCGCCTCGATCGCGGCTTCCAGATCCGCCACGACGTCCGCCGGGTCCTCGATCCCGACCGAGAGCCGTACCATGTCGCCGGTGACGCCGGCAGCCTCCTGTTCCGCCTCCGTCAGCTGCTGGTGGGTCGTCGAGGCGGGGTGGATAACGAGCGTTTTCGCGTCGCCGACGTTGGCGAGCAGCGAGGCGAGCTCCGCGTTCTCGACCGTCCCCTTGGCGGCCTCGTAGCCACCCTCCAGCCCGAACGTGATCATGCCGCCGTAGCCGCCATCGAGGTACTCACTGGCTTCCGCGTGTGTCTCGTGGCTCTCCAGTCCGGGGTAGTTCACCCAGGCGACGTCGGCGTGCTCGTCGAGGTACTCCGCGACGATCGCGGCGTTCTCACAGTGACGGTCCATCCGGAGGGGGAGCGACTCCGTCTGCTGGAGCGTGTTCCACGCGTCGAACGGCGACTGCTGATCGCCCAAGTCGCGCAGGCCGCGGGTGACCGCCGCGAAGGTGAACGCCGCGTCGCCGAACGCCTCGACGAAGTTGATCCCGTGGTATGCGGGATTGTCCTGTGCGATCTCCGGGAACTTCTCGGGGTACTCTCCCCACGGGAAGGAACCGCCGTCGACGAGAACGCCACCGACGGTCGTGCCGTTGCCGGTGAGCCACTTCGTCGTGGACTCCCAGACGAGGTCCGCGCCGTGATCGAGCGGCCGGCACAGATACGGAGTGGCGAACGTGTTGTCGACGAACAGCGGGACACCGTGGTCGTGGGCGATATCGGCGATCCGCTGGATGTCGGGCGTGACGAGGGCCGGGTTCCCGATCGTTTCGAGGTGGACGTAGGCGGTGTCCTCGTCGATGGCGTCGGCGTACCCCTCGTAGTCGAGCGGGTCGACGAACCGCGTCGAGATCCCGCGCCGCTCGACGGTGTGGGTCAGGTACGTGTAGGTGCCGCCGTACAGGGCGGACGAGGAGACGATGTTGTCGCCCGCGCTCGCGAGCATGAACGTCGCCAGGTCGAAGGAGGCCATCCCAGACGAGGTGGCGACCGCGCCCACCCCGTTCTCTAGGGAGGCGATCCGCTCCTCCAAGGCCGCGTTCGTCGGGTTCATGATCCGGGAGTAGACGTTGCCCGCCTCCTCGAGGGCGAACAACCGTGCGGCGTGTTCGGCGTCCTCGAACTCGTAGGAAGTGGTCTGGTAGATCGGCGTCGCCCGAGCACCGGTCGCCGGGTCCGGGCTCGATCCGGCGTGGACGCTTCGCGTGTCGAACTCGTGGGACGTCTCGCTCTCGTCAGTCATACGTTGGCCTCCGCGCGCCGACGGGTTAAATCCGCCCGCCATCGACAGACGCTGCCGAAGGCTCGGACACGTGTGCAGACGTCGACCCGACACGGGGCGAACACTGACGGACGCGGAACGCGGCATCCGGGCGGGCGGCGGATAGCGCAAGCCGCCTGAGCAGGCGAACTCGTGCGAACTGTTAACGTCGTTGAACCGTAACTCCGTGTATGGGAACACGAGGTCCGCAAGACGACCCTCCGGAGCTCGGGGATCTGGCCGGCGAGATCCCGGACGCCGTCTGGCAGTACACGGCACTAGCCGTGGCGCTGCTCGTCGGCGTCGTCGTGTTGAGCCAGAATCTCTTCCTCGGCGTCGGGGTGTTGGCGATCCTGCTCGCGCTGGTCACGCTCGCGAGCGCGGTCGAGATCGTCGACGCCTATGACAAGGAGGCGCTCACCGTCTTCGGCGAGTATCGGGAGCTGTTGGAGCCGGGCGTCCATCTCGTTCCGCCGTTCGTGTCGCGGACGTACGCGTTCGATATGCGGACACAGACGCTGGACGTGCCGCGACAAGAGGCGATCACGCGGGACAACTCGCCGGTGACGGCGGACGCGGTCGTGTACATCAAGGTGATGGACGCGAAGAAGGCGTTCTTGGAGGTCGACGACTACAAGAAGGCCGTCTCGAACCTCGCACAGACCACCCTTCGTGCCGTCCTCGGCGACATGGAACTCGACGAAACGCTCTCCCAGCGCGACCGGATCAACTCGAAGATCCGCCGCGAGCTGGACGAGCCGACCGACGAGTGGGGGATCCGCGTGGAAGCCGTCGAGGTTCGCGAGGTCAACCCCTCCCAAGAGGTTCAGCGGGCGATGGAGCAGCAGACGTCGGCGGAGCGTCGTCGTCGGGCGATGATACTCGAAGCGCAGGGGGAACGCCGCTCGGCGGTCGAGCAGGCCGAGGGTGACAAGCAGTCGAACATCATCCGCGCACAGGGTGAAAAGCAGTCGCAGATCCTCGAAGCGCAGGGTGACGCCATCTCCACCGTGTTGCGGGCCCGCTCGGCGGAGTCGATGGGCGAGCGCGCCATCATCGAACGCGGCATGGAGACCCTCGAAGAGATCGGCAAGGGCGAATCCACCACGTTCGTCCTCCCCCAGGAACTCACCAGCCTCGTGGGCCGATACGGCAAGGCGCTCTCCGGCTCCGACGTCCAGGAGATGGAGGGGTTAGAGAGCAAGGCGTTCGACGAGGAGACGGAACGGCTCCTCGGGCTCGACGACATCGAGGCGTCGCTCGAACAGCTCAACAGCGTCGCGGACGACGACCTCCGGACGGACGAGCGCCGCGATTCCGACACGGCCGCCGACGCCGCAGCCGCCGCCGATGCCGCAGCCGCCGACCTCGACCGCGAGGCGGACCGTGACATCGAACTGGAGTCGGAATCGGAACGACCGGGGCGGTAGCGCGGAGCCCGGCAGCGGCTACCAGTCTGGCGAGCCGCCGGACTGATATCCGTCACCTGCCGTTCGAAGGGGTTCGTTTGAGCTGAGATCGGCCGCTTCCGGCATCCACGGGAACGGGGTTGCCGTGCCGGACGCTCCATCCATCTCGGGCTGAGGGTCAAGGTCGCCACGTGTCGTCCACGATCAGCAGTACGGCGACCGCCGCGACCCCGCCGATACCTCCCGTGACGAGCGGCAGCGCCGCGGCCGACGCGGTCGCGACCGCGGCGAGTAACAGTCCAGCGGCGGCGAGCAGCGCGACGGTGTCCCCGGTTATCGCTGCGCGGACTACGGGTGCGACGGTTGCACCGACGACCGTGCCAGCGACGACCGCACCAGTATGGCCGTCGAGCGCGACGACGATCAACTCGGTTCCGGCGGTCAAGACCGCCGGGTCGGTGAGGCTCACACCGAAGACGAACGCGGCGAGGACGCCGACCGCGGGGGCGGCAAACGCGCCGCGTGCGGAGAGCTCGGCGCCGACCAACGCGGCGACTCCCGCGGTCAACAGGACGGACCCGGCAGCGAGCAACGCCGGCGTGAGCACGAACGAGAAGGGCGACGGCACGAGCGCCGTCGGCGATCCGGAACCCACCGCCGGGGCGATCGCGGGCGTGAAGCGGGCCGCGAGGACGAGTAGGGCGGCGGCAGCGACGAGGAGGGCAATACTGAGGAGGCGGCGAGGCGGGTTCATGTGAGAGACAAGCGTATCGAAGGACAAGTCCCTTTTCAGATCGTGACACCGACGCGGTCGCCCTCGACGGAGACGACGACCCGGGCGGGCGGACCGCGAGCATCGGTCAGGCGTACCAACAGGGTCTGGATCGCCGGGTCGTCGTCGCCCGGCCGGTGGCCGACCTCGTCGACAGCGACCCGAAGCGAGCGGTCCCCGATCCGGTTCACCGATCCGAGTCGAAGGTCGACGCCGGGCGCGGTCAAACGCTGTGCGACGACGAGGACCGACTCGCCGCCGTCGTCGAGGAACGCGGTCCCGTCGGCGAACGACCGTGCCGCCGGGGCGTCGGACCGGAACACCCCGCCGGCCTCCCCCGCGGACCGGATCGAGACCGCGTGTGTGACCATCCCCGCGGGGCGAGCCCGAACGCTCTCGGCGGCGACGAGCGGGTCCTCGGGGACGTACCGGCTCCGGACGCCGAGGTCCCGCGGCGTCGACGCCGCCAGGTCGTGGACCCGATCGGTACACCCCGCGGTCGCGACGGCGAACGTACCGGCGACGACCGCGCGGCGGCGCATGGGTACCGGTCCGTCAGTTGCCGATAAAAACCGCCCGGGCCCGTAACCGCGACTGATAATCGGCGTCGAGGGCGAACGGGAGGGGAAGGACTGCCGGGCGGGACGGTTACTCGTCGATCATCGGGGCGGGCACGCCCTCGTCGTCGCCGTCCAGCTCGAACGCGCGACGGAGCTCGGCGATCCGGTCGCGGATATCGGCGGCCAGCTCGAACTCGAGGTTGCTCGCCGCCTCGTTCATCCGGTCTTCGAGCGCCTCGATCCGCGCTTCCGCCTCCTCCTCGCTCTCGACGTCGCCGACGCTGACCGAGGAGGTGTCCGTCTTCGACCCGGGGAGGTTCGTCTCGCCGACCGGTTTGTCGATGGTTTTCGCCTCGTAC
Organism: Halorubrum tibetense; assembly: GCF_055396225.1. Classification (NCBI taxonomy): domain Archaea; kingdom Methanobacteriati; phylum Methanobacteriota; class Halobacteria; order Halobacteriales; family Haloferacaceae; genus Halorubrum; species Halorubrum tibetense. Next base: position 1,495,725 of record NZ_AP043742.1, on the reverse strand, counting down.
CCGTGCTCTTCGTTGTACGCCAACTGGATCTCGCGGCGGCGCTGGGTCTCCTCGATCGCGGCCTCCATCGAGTCGGTGGTCCGGTCGGCGTAGAGGACGACCTCGCCGTTGACGTTGCGGGCGGCCCGCCCCATCGTCTGCACGAGCGTCGTCGTGGAGCGGAGGAACCCCTCCTGATCGGCATCGAGGATAGCCACGAGGCTCACCTCCGGGATGTCGAGCCCCTCGCGAAGGAGGTTGATCCCGACGAGCACGTCGATGTTGCCGAGTCGGAGATCGCGGATGATCTCGTGGCGCTCCAAGGTGTCCGTCTCGTCGTGCATGTACGCGACGTCGACGCCGGCCTCCTCGAAGTACTCCGTGAGGTCCTCGGCCATCCGTTTCGTGAGCGTGGTGACGAGGACGCGCTCGTCGCGCTCGATCCGCTCGTCGACGCGATCGAGGAGGTCCTCCACCTGCCCGGTCGCCTCCCGAACCTCCACCTTCGGGTCGACGAGGTGGGTCGGCCGGACGATCTGTTCGACGATCCGGTCCGAGGTCTCGCGCTCGTAGTCGCCGGGTGTCGCGGAGACGTAGAGGGTACGATCCGTCTTCTCCTCGAACTCCTCGAAGGTGAGGGGCCGGTTGTCGTACGCGGTGGGGAGCCGGAACCCGTTCTCGACGAGCGAGTCCTTCCGCGATTTATCGCCCTCGTACTGGCCTTTTATCTGGGGGATCGTCTGGTGGGACTCGTCGACGACGGTGAGGAAGTCGTCGGGGAAGTAGTCGAGGAGGGTGTACGGCGCGTCGCCCGACTCGCGGTCATCCATGTGGACGGAGTAGTTCTCGATCCCGGAGCAGTAGCCCGCCTCCCGGAGCATCTCGATGTCGAACGTCGTCCGTTCCTCGATACGCTGAGCCGCGACGAGGTCCCCCTGTCGCTCGAAGTACCTGACGCGTTTTTCCATCAGGTCCTCGATCTCAGCGATCGCCTGCTCCAGCTTCTCGTCGGGGATCGAGTAGTGCTCGGCGGGATGGAGCATGACCGCGGGCTCGTCGCTTACGACCTCGCCTTTCATCGGGTCCACCTTCCGCATCCGGTCGATCTCGTCGCCCCACAGCTCCACCCGAACCGCGTACCGGCCGTACATCGGATAGATCTCGACGGTGTCGCCGCGCACGCGGAACGTACCCTGCGTGAAGTCCACGTCGTTGCGCTCGTAGTTCAGGTCGACGAGCCGGGCGAGCAGCTCCTCGCGGCCGACCGCCTCGCCGACCTCTAGGCGGAGCGCCATCTCCCGGTAGTTGGCCGGGTCGCCGAGCCCGTAGATCGCGGAGACCGAGGCGACCACGATCACGTCGTCGCGGGTGAGAAGCGAGCGCGTCGCGGAGTGGCGCAGGCGGTCGATCTCCTCGTTTATCGACATCTCCTTGTCGATGAACGTGTCCGTCTGCTCGACGTACGCCTCCGGCTGGTAGTAGTCGTAGTAGGAGACGAAGTACTCGACCGCGTTGTCCGGAAAGAGCTCCCGGAACTCCTCGTACAGTTGGGCCGCGAGCGTCTTGTTGTGCGCCAACACGAGCGTCGGCTGGTCGAGCTCCTCGGCGACCCACGAGACGGTGTTCGTCTTTCCGGACCCCGTCACGCCGAGTAGCGTCTGTTTGTCCGCGCCCGACTCGAACTCCTCGACCAGGCCCTCGATCGCCTCCGGCTGGTCGCCCGCAGGCTCGAACGGGGCGTCGACGCGGAGCGGTCGGTCGACGGTCGGACGGTCCTCCGAGAGGGGGGAGTCGGCGTCGCTCACGATACGCGTCGTTGGCGGCGGAGACACTTGAGCGGCGCGGCTACGTTGGTGACTGCGGCGAGATCGGTCTCGCGCGGACGGTTCCGCTTTCTCCCGACGGGGGAAGACCGATTACCGATCGGGCTGAACGCACATCCGTGTCCCTCCTCACACCGGCCGTCGCGTTCGGCGCCGCCCTCGTCCTGTTCGTCTGGCTCGCGTCCGGCGTCTGGGTCAACTTCGACGCCCACGCACGCGGGAGCGACTATCCGGCCGTTTGGGGCGTTCTTGCGCCCCTCTCGGGAATCATGTTGTTCTACTACCTGCTGTGGTGGCGTCGCGGACGGTCCCGCGAGTACCCGCCGTCTCGGTGGGAGCGAGCCGCCGCCGTCGTCGTCGTCGCCGGTCTCGGCGGACTGGTCGTCGGGAGTCTCGTGTCGCCGCCGGATCCGGCCTCGCAGTTGACCACCTGGCCGGTCGCGTTCGCCGGCTGTCTCCCCGTCGCGTACTGGGTGGTCAGAAAGAGGTTTGGCACGGTCGAGAGTGTGTCTACCGGTCGTTGAGGTGGACCCTCAAAAGTGTCAGTCGTTCACTTATAAACTGATGACGTTGGATCGACGGTGAATGCCTCCAAAGCCCCAGCCGCGAGGATGCCCCTTTGAGTCCCACCCGACCGCAACCGCACCGCACAGCCTCACGCCTCCCCAACCTCGCGGCTCCCTTCGGTCGCCGCGTCCCTCGCGCGTGCGACTCGCCCCCGAAGGGCGCTCGTCGGCACGCGCCACCGCATCGATCGTTTATAAGCGATCTCGCGACGACGCTCGTCACCGCTCCCCGGACGAAAACGTTTCCCCGCCTCCCCGCGACTTCCCGCACATGCGCATCGCCGTCCCCAACAAGGGCCGCCTACACGAGCCGACACTCTCGCTTCTGGAACGAGCCGGGCTCCACGTCGAGGAGACCGCCGACCGCCAGCTGTACGCCGACACCGTCGACCCCGACGTCTCGGTCCTTTTCGCGCGCGCGGCTGACATCCCTGAGTACGTCCGTGACGGCGCGGCCGACCTCGGCGTCACCGGGCTCGACCAGGCCGCGGAGTCCGGCGGCGTCGTCTCGTCCGCGAGCGAGGCGGGCGACGACGACCTCGTCGACCTGCTCGATCTGGACTACGGCTCCTGCAAGCTCGTCCTCGCCGCGCCGGAGGACGGCGACATCTCGACCGTCGACGACCTCGTCGGCAAGACGATCGCCACCGAGTTCCCGAACGTCACCCGAAACTACCTCGACCGCGTGGGCGTCGACGCCGACGTGGTCACCGTGACGGGCGCGACCGAGCTTACCCCGCACGTCGACATGGCCGACGCCATCGTCGATATCACCTCGACGGGGACGACCCTGAAGGTGAACCGCCTCGCCGTGATCGACGACGTGCTCGACTCCTCAGTCCGGCTGTTCGCGCGCCCCGACGTCGTCGACGACCCCAAAGTCGAGCAGGTGCTGACCGCCTTCGAATCCGTGCTCGCCGCCGACGGTCGGCGTTACCTGATGATGAACGCCCCCAAGGAGCGGCTCGACGAGGTGAAAGACGTGATCCCCGGGCTCGGCGGCCCGACGGTGATGGACGTCGAGGCCGACGAGAACGGCAACGGGATGGTCGCGGTCCACGCGGTCGTCGAAGAGCGCGACGTGTTCGCGACGATCACGGAGCTGAAAACGGTCGGTGCGAGCGGCATCCTCGTCACCGAGATCGAGCGGCTGGTGGAGTGACCGCAGTCGCCCTCCTACTCCTCGCCGACCAGGCGTTCCTTCTCCCGTCGCGATAGCGACTTGATCGCGTGCTCGCGGGACATCGCCGCCGACCGCGAGTCGAACGACTCGACGTGTCGCAGCGTCACGGGGGTTCGCCCGCGAGTGTATTTCGCCCCCTCGCCCGCGTCGTGTTCCGCGACCCGTCGGTCGACGTCCGTGGTGTACCCCGTATAAAAGGTGCCGTCCGCACACTCGAGCACGTAGACGTGGTGATCGGTCGCGCTGCCGGTCATGCCCCGTCTATCGTGCGGGCGATCAACCCCGCCTGTGCGCCGGCGACGAAGCCGGCGTCGACGTTCACGGTCGTGAGGACGGTACACGACTGGAGCGCACCCGACAGCGCCGCCGCGCCCGCGCCACCCTCGCCGTACCCCGTCGACACCGGAACCGCGATCACGGGCGCGGCGACTAACCCCGCGACGACAGTGGGGAGCGCCCCCTCACGGCCGGCCGCGACGACGATCACGTCCGCCTCGCGGATCCTATCGATCTGGTCGAGCAGCCGGTCGAGGTTGGCTACACCCACGTCCGCGATCCGGTCGACCGACGCGCCGACCTCGCGAGCGACGAGGGCCGCCTCGCCCGCTACCGGCGCGTCGGCGGTTCCGGCGGCGACGACCGCGACCGTGGCGTCGAGCGCGGGCGGCTCGAATCCCGCCGCGTGCGCGACTACAGTCCGGGTGGTTTCGTCCGTCTCGACGGTCGCGTCCGGGGCGGCGTCGGCGAGCGCGTCCTGAACCGCAGCGGCGTGCTCGGGGCTCGTCCGCGTCACGAGCGCACGCCCGGTGGTTTCGAGGGCGGTCGTCGCCAGCGACGCCACCTCCGCGGGTCGTTTTCCCTCCGCCAGCACCGCCTCCGGGATCCCGCGGCGACGCTCGCGATCGGCGTCGAACCGCCCGGACTCCGTGGTCACGTAGCCCGCTAACCGGGACTCCGCCTCATCGACGTCGATCTCGCCGGCCGCGAGCGATTCGAGTGTGTCGCGCGCGCCGGATCGCTCCTCTCGCATACCGATCCGTCCGTGCCGCAGGGGTTCGTAGCCGTCGATCCGCGCCGCCGACCGACCGGATCGGGAGGGTACCGACAAAAGACTTAAATACAGCGCCGAGAGGAGACCCCCGTGAACCGCCAGCACGGCGTCCCTCGCGGGGGAATTCAGGAACTCTTATTAACTATCGCGGGATACTGCCGATCGCATGGCAGACCTCATTGTCAAAGCGGCAGTCAAGGAAGCGCTGGACGACAAGAACGTCGCTTCGGACTTCTACGACGCGCTGGACGACGAAGTGGACGAGCTGCTCGAAGACGCCGCACGCCGCGCCGAGGCTAACGACCGGAAGACGGTCCAGCCGCGCGACCTGTAAGGCGCTCAGTCCTGCCGTTTTATTTCGACGCGCTCCCCGGCGAGCGGCCGCCACGTCGCACGAGCGACGGAGGCCCGAAGACGGCTGATGTGAGTCGTGAGCGTCCGGTTCGGATCACGGGCGTTCGATCCGGATCCCGTCGGCCGTCCCGATGTGGATCTCGTCGGCGAGGTCGACGAACAGCCCGTGTTCGACGACGCCCGGGCTCGTCGACAGCGCCGTCGCGAGCCGCTCTGGGTCGTCGATCTCCCCGAAGTCGCAGTCGAGGACGAGGTTCCCGTTATCGGTGACGACCGGGCCGTCCTTCCGCTTGGCGCGACGGAGCACCGGGTCGCCGCCCAGCTCCCGTACCGCCGCCGCCACGGGCGAGCGCGCGGCGGGGAGCAATTCGACTGGAACGGGACGGTCGAGAGTCGCCGACAGCTTCGAGGGGTCGGCGACGACGAGGAACCGATCGGCGGCCGCGTCGACGATCTTCTCGCGGGCGTGTGCGGCCCCGCCACCCTTTATGAGATCGCCGCCGGCGACCCGGTCCGCCCCGTCGACGGCGACGTCGATCCCGGGGGCGTCCGGGCCGACCACCTCGTCGAGGTCGAGGAGGGGGATCCCTGCGTCGAGCGCGAGCTCGCGGCTCGCGAACGACGTCGCCACGCCGCGAACATCGAGCCCGGCGTCGATCCGGTCCCCGATCTCCCGGATCGCGTGGGCCGCCGTCGACCCCGTTCCGAGCCCGACAACCTCGCCGTCGGCGACCGCGTCGGCCGCCGACTCGCCGGCTCGTCGCTTCGCCGCGTCGCTGCCGCCGCTCGTCTTCATGCGTACGGGTGTGAGCGGCGGGGTTGAAAAGGCGTCGTACGGTCCACAAACGGGATCGATCGGACGAGCGACTCCGTCCCCGACGACCGCCCGCTCACTCCAGCCGATCGAGGACGGCGTCGGCGTCGTACGCCAGGGAGAGCTCCCGGGATCGACCACGCCCCTCGACGTCCGCATACTCGGCGTCGATGACGCCCAGCTGGTCCAGCTTGTTGATGATCTCGGAGTAGCGGGTGTAGCCGAGGTCGGTCTCCTCGTGGAACGCCTCGTACACCGGGCCCGCGCGCTCGCCGTCGTTCGCGGCGAGCACCCTGACGAGGGCCTGTTCCGACTCCGAAAGGCCGCGAAGCGACCGCGAGAGGTGGACGTGTTTGGACTTGTCGTAGGCGTCTTCGACGTCGTCGGTGGTGATCGTCCGCGAGGCGCGCATCTCGGCGTTGAGTCCGGCCCGCCGAAGGAGATCGATCCCGACGCGGAGGTCGCCACTGTCCGCGGTGAGGTCGGCGACGCGCTCCAGCTCGGCGTCGCCGATCACGCCCTCGTGGAAGCCGCGTTTCGCGCGCTCGCCGAGGATGTCGTATATCTCCGTGGCGTCGTACACCGGGAAGTACACCTCCTCGGGCCGAAAGACCGACTGGACTCGGGTGTCGAGGTCGTCTATCACGTCGAGCGAGAGGTCCGAGGAGACCACGATCACCCCGATCTTCGCCCCCGAGTGGGCCTCGTGGGCACGCAACAGCGAGTACAGCGAGTCCGACGCCTCGTTCTCGTAGAAGAGGTAGTTCACGTCGTCCAGCGCGACGACGAGTACTTCGTCCTCCTCGACGAGTCGGTCCGTGATCTGACCGAACAACTTCTTAAATGAGATCCCGGACGAGGGCGGCTCGTACTCGAATATCCCCTCGAATAGCCGGGAGAACACCGCGTATCGCGTCGAGTCGACCTGACAGTTCACCTGGACCGTCCGCACCTCGGTGCGGGCGCGCAGCTCCGAGAACAGCTTCTGGACCGCGGTGGTCTTCCCGGTCCCCGGCGGGCCGCGAACGACCGTGTTCAGCGGTCTGGATCCACGGACGGCCGGGCGCAGGGCGTACTTCAGGCTCTCTAACTGGCTCTCGCGGTGGCGGAACGTCTCGGGGACGTAGTCGATCTCGAACACCGACTCGTCGCGGAACACCGACTCGTCCCACGAGAGCATGTCGTCGTCGGCGTCCCCGGGCATGGAGGAACCACCTCGCGCCGTCCACTTAACCGTTGCCCGCGCCCTCGGCGGAAGTGAAAACAGCCGGTACTCCCGTCAGGATGCGGTATGAAGTGCGCTCCGGTTTCACTACCGGGTCGGTCCTGGCGGTGCCTGTCTATCGCCGAGAGCGTCGGTTCCGCCGGTGTCATCCCTCCTGTCCCCCGTCCGGCGTACCACGAGCACGTGTCTGGTGAGCGATCGGTGGACGCGGCGTTCGAAGGCGGCGTCAACCCGCCACCCGGCCTCGCGGGCGGGGGCGCGCCAGTCGCGGTCGGCGATCAGCACGGCGCGCGGGGCGACCCGGGCGGCCTCCGCGAGCGCGCCGCCGACGAGGTCGGCGAGGGCGTGTCCGGCGACCTTGGACTGTCGGCCGTACGGGGCGTCGAAGACGACGCCGTCGACTGCGTCGTCGACGAGGGGCAGGTCGGTCGCGTCGCCGCGGGCGACCTCCCAGGTCGGGTCGGGGCTGGGAACGTACTCGCGAAGGTTCTCGCGGGTCCCGCGGACCATTTTCTCCTGTGCGTCACAGGCGATGACGTCGCTGCCGACCAAGCCGGCTTCGAGCGGGAGCCCGCCGGTGCCACACATCGGGTCGAGCAGCACCCGACCCGGGGCCGCGCCCGCGAGGTTGACGTACGCTCTCGCGTCCGCGGGCGCCATACTCCCCGGCTGGAAGAACGGGCGGTCGGTCGGGTCCGGGGCGAACTCGCGACGGGCTTCCCGATCGACCCATCCCAGCGCGCACACGGCCCCGTCTTCACCGTCCGCGCCGGCGACCGCGTCGTGGTCCGGCCGACGCCCCTCGGCGAACAGCGCGCGTAGGACGTGATCGGGGTCGTCGAGATCGACGTCGAACCCGCGGTCGACGAGGACGCCCCCGAGCGCACGCTCCGCCTCGGCGGTCGAGACGGTCGTCGTGTTCCGAACGTTACGGGCGCGGACCGCCACGCTCCCCTCGCGGTCGATCGGGGCCGCTCGCAGGGCCGCGACCGCGCTCGCGAGGTCGGCGTCGGTTCGGGCGACGGCCTCGTGGGCTGCACGGGTGTACGCGAGGTCGACGACACCGGTCGCGACGCTCCCGGCACGCGCGACCCCCGGAGCGAGCAGTTCGACACCGGTCGCGGCGGTCGACGCCTCGTAGGCGGCGAACGCGTCGGTTTCGCCGGCCAGTTCGAGCCAGTACACGGGACTCCGTCCGGCCGCCCGCCGCATGAGCGTAGCGGATCCGAGCGACGGAACACGGCGGGACCCCGTGAGACGGGACGGTCGGATCGGTGCCGACAACCTTTTTACTCTTTTAAATCAGTATTTATGTAGTGATGGCCGATCCGAAGGATACGATCTCGATAGAGAACGTCGTTGCCTCGACCGGGATCGGACAGGAGCTCGATCTCCAAAGCGTCGCGATGGACCTCGAGGGGGCCGACTACGACCCCGAACAGTTCCCGGGACTCGTCTACCGGACCGCGGAGCCGAAGTCCGCGGCGCTGATCTTTCGATCCGGGAAGATCGTCTGTACCGGCGCGAACTCCACCGAGGCGGTTCACGAGAGCCTCGGGATCGTCTTCGAGAAGCTCCGGGCGCTACAGATCCCGATCGACGATGACCCCGAGATCACGGTCCAGAACATCGTCACGTCGGCCGACCTCGGCGAGAGCCTCAACCTCAACGCGATCGCGATCGGACTCGGACTGGAACACATCGAGTACGAGCCCGAGCAGTTCCCCGGGCTCGTGTACCGGATCGACGATCCGGACGTGGTCGCGCTGCTGTTCGGCAGCGGGAAGCTCGTGATCACCGGCGGTACCGACCCCGACGACGCCCGCGAGGCGGTGGACGTCATCGTCGAAGAACTGGACGGACTCGGCTTACTGGCCTGACTCGCGGGCGCGATCGACGCCGAACACACAGCGAACGCCACGTCCAGACGAACCCCGCCCGACCCAGCGAACGCCATGAGTCCCGTCGGACGGCCGTAGCCGGACCGGACCGATCCCGCGGTCCCTTTTAGGTCGTGGCACGTACCACCGGTATGTCCGTGGTGACCGCACAGACGGCGACGCCGACGGCGGTGTTGGGAACGACCGTCCTGTTCGCGCTGTTCCTCTCGCTCACCGCACACCTCGCCGCCCGCAACGTCCTCGATGGGGCCGATCCGCGACGGGCGCTGTACGTCGGGCCGCTACCGGCGGTCGTCGGGGTCGTCGGCGGCGCGTTCGCCATCCCGACCGCGGTGACGGTTCCGGTCGCGCTCGCGATCGACGCCGCGATGTTCCGCTGGAGCTATGAGATCGAGAGTCGTCGAGTACTCGCCGCCGTGACAGCCGTCCACGTCGTCGTGACCGTGCTCCTCGGCGTCGTCCTTGGCGGGATCACGCTCCTACTCGCGACCAGGCCGGGATAACCGTCGTTCCGGCGGTTGCCCCGCCCACGACGAGGTACGGCGACCGCGGGTTTCGGAATCGCCGGTCACGACTCACGGCGTCGGCGGATCACCGTCGTAGGCGTCGTGGTCGCCGTAGAAGTTCAGCATGGCGAACTTCAGCTTCTCCGGGTCGACGTCGAGTAGCTCCTCGCGCTCCTCGGGCGGGAACGCGCCCCGGACGGAGTATTTCCCCATATCCGCGGTCGTGTATCGGCGATCAGCGAGGATCCGGACGCCGAAATCGTCGGGGCCGCGGACAACGCGGCCGACTGCCTGGCGGGTCTTCCGGATCGTAGGGATCTCGACGGCGTACGCCCATCCCGGATCGCGGGCGCGGTCGCGGTCGGCGAACGCCCGGTCGTACGCCTCCTGGACCGCTTCCATCCGGTCCGAGAGGTGCGGATACGGCACGCCGACGACGACGACCGTCCGGGCGTCGTCGGCGTCGAAGCTCACGCCCTCCGCGAGCGTCCCCCACAGCGAGGTGAACAGCGTCCCGTTCTCGCTCGCGACGAACTCCCGTCGAAGCCGCTCCTCGTCCGTGCCCGAGCCGTCGAGAAACAGCGATCCGAGATCCGCGTCGGCGACCCCGGAATCGCCGCCGAGTCGTTCGTAGTACCGCTCCGCCTCGCCGTACGACGGAAAGAAGGCGAGCGTGTTCCCCGGGGTGAACCGGATCGCGTCGCGTAACAGGCCGGCGACCGCTTCCTGCGTCTCGGGGTCGTTACGTTCGGACGCGAACAGCGGCGGGATATCGACCGCGAACGTCCGTCGGTTCCTCTCGGGGTACGCCATCCCGTACGCGAGCGTGGCGACGTCCTCCAGTCCGAGCACGTCCTCCGTCACGTCGAACGGGCGGAGCGTCGCGCTCATCAGGACTGAAGCCGCGACCTCGTCGAACAGCGCCGACGTGACCGACCGCGGGATACAGGTGTACAGCTCCGCGCGGCCGTACACCTCGTCCGTCCCGGCGTCGCGGCGCACCGAGACGACCGGGTACTGGCCGAGTGCGGTCCCTTCCTCCATCCACGTCGCGACGAACCGGGCCGCCTGGAGGGTGGCCGACTCCTTTCGGCTCGTCGTCTCGCCCTCACGGTACTGTCGTTCGTACTCCTCGTCGAGCGCCCCTCCGAGCTGGACGGCGAGCTCGGTCTCGGTATCGATCCCCCGCCCCGCGTACCGGTCGAGGAACGCCATGGTGAGATCGTCGCGGCGGTTGTCGTTGGCGACGGAGACGTCCTCCCAGTTCTCTCCGACCCCTTCGCGCGCGCCGAAACCGAGGGCGTCGTCGTACGTGTCGACGAGCGCGTCCCGGAACGCGGTGAGCACGTTCTCGGCGGCTGCCGCGCGGGAGTCGTCGCTGTCGGCGAGCTCTTCAACCGCCGAGTCGAGCGTGTTCTCCGTGAGCGTTCGAGTCGCGTGCTCGCGGGCGGCGTCCTCGACGTTGTGCGCCTCGTCGAACACCGTGACGATGTCGGCGGGATCACGGTCGATCCAGCGGAAGAACTGCTCGCGGATGTTCGGGTCGAGGAGATGATGGTAGTTACAGACGACCAAGTCGACGCCCTCCATCCCCTCTTTCAACAGCTCGTACCCACAGAGGTCGCGCTCGTCGGCGTACGCGTACACGTCGTCGGGCGTGCGGACGTCCTCGAACAGCCACCCGAAGAACTCGTCGGTGTCGCGGGTGAGGTTGTTGTGATAGTGCTCACACACGTTCGCCGTCTCGAACTCGTCGAGCTCGCCCTCGACGTCGTCGAGCTCCTCCATGATCGCTTCGCGGGCCTCCGCAGCCCCCGCATCGCCCTCGCGACTCTCCGCGAGCAGCTCGCGCTGGCGCGCTTCCAGCTCGGCGACATCACGTTCGGTCTCGACGAGGTCACGGGTCGTATCGCGGAGTGTCTGACACTCCTGATAGTCGACGTCGATGTGACACATCGACGACTTCCCTTTGAACACGACCGCGCGGATCGGCTCGGTGCGGGTGATCGCCCGCGCGTCCTCGACGAACTGTCGCATCTGCTGGTGGACGTTCGTCGTGATGACGACCGTCCGATCGTGTTCGCGCGCGTGATCGAGCGCCGGCACGAGCGCCGAGAGGGTCTTCCCCGTCCCGGGCGCGCCCTCGAACAGCACGTCCTGGCCCCGGTCCAGGGCGTTGGCGATGCGGTCCATCGCCTCGCGCTGGTTCGGGTACGGCTCCTCGTACGGGAAGAACCGAAGATGCGACGACTCTGACACGGGTTCCGGTTCGTCGTCACCGCTCAAAAGGAGTCGGGTACCTCGGCGGAAGTGGAACGTGGCGGCCCTCCTCGTCGCTGGGGTCGGCCTCGGTCGCCGGGACGACGGCTCCGACCCGAGTCTCGTCGCCTGACCGTGGCGGAACGCGATGGACTCCGTCGCCGACTATGGGCGAGCGGGAGACGAGAACACGTCCGGTTATACGATGTCAGCTCCAAGGAGTCCCGTGGACGACTCCCCTGGGCCTCGACCGGAGTTACGTGCGGCGCTCGAAACGACACTCACCGCGGACGTCGGGTCGTTTCGTGAGACGGTCGACCGGCTCGGGACGGAACACGGATTCGGCACGGAACAGCTCACCACGACACCGGACACGTTCGATCCGAAAGGGGGCGTCACGGGCATGTCGGTTCGCGACCGGGAACTCGTGTGGCGTGCCTGGACGCTGGAGGCCGCGCCGATCGGGGTCGTACTCACCGGCCCGGCGTACCAGGACAATCCGGTGGTATACGCGAACCGCGCCACGTGCCGGCTCACCGGCTACTCCTTGTCGGAGTTGCGGGGCGGGAACCTCCGGCGACTACAGGGCTCTCGAACCGATCCCGATCCGGTCGGGACGCTTCGGGAAGCGATCCGCGGCTGGAGCAGCGTCACGGTCGAACTATATAATTACCGTGCCGACGGCACCCCGTTCGTCAATCGGGTCTCGATCGTTCCCGTTTCGGACGCCGACGGAACCGTGCAACACTGGTTCGGGTTACAGGCGGCCGTCCCGGACGAGGAGAGCGCGTCCGGCGTCCGTGTGCCATGTTCTCGCGACTAATCCCTTTGATTTGAAATTTAGAGTATATAAACTCTGGTGACACCGGTGTTACCAGCGCACGACCGAGGTAGGTATTCATGCCGACCCGGCGAGCTCCCAGCCGTTATGGCAACCGAAACCGCGACGGCAGCGAACGTATCGACGGAAACGGGCGACTGGCAGGCCGGCGTCGCCGGCGGACTGGTCGGGGGACTCGTGTTCGGTGCGATGATGTCGGTGATGACACCGCCCGTACTGGAGATGGGGATCCCGGCGATGTACGGGATCGAGGGTCCCGCCGGCGCTATCGGGTGGGCGATCCACATGTCCCACGGCGCGGTCATCGGGCTCGGGTTCGCGGCGATCGCGGGCCTGAAGCCGGACGTGAGCGAGTCGATCGGAACGAGCCTCGGCGTCGGCGCGGGCTACGGCCTCCTCGTCTGGGTCGCGCTCGCGGTGGTCGTGATGCCGATCTGGCTGGGCGCAGTCGGGTTCGGCGGCGCGCCACCGCTCCCGAACATCGGCGTCGAAAGCCTCGTTGGCCACGTCGTCTACGGCGTCGTCCTCGGCGGCGTCTACGCCGCGGTCGCGAACTGAGCGCCGCCGTACACGCCGGTCCGTCACCCCGCTTTTTAACCGGTCACGGCGTAGACGAGTAGCAACGAATGTTCGACGAGATCCTAGAGAAGTTCGAAGGATCACCAAGCCAGCAGGCCGTCATCAGACTGTTCTTGGAGCGCGGATTCTCCGTCAACGAGGAGGGACGGGTCGTTTCGGGCGGGATCGAGATCCCGTACACCGGGATCGCCCGCGAGCTCGACGTCGATCGGCGCGTCGTCGACTCGACGACGGACGCGATCCTCGCCGACCCCGAACTGAAACGGATCTTCACCAACATCTCTTCGGTGCCGAGCCTGATGGATCTGGCTCCCGTCCTCGATCTGACCGTCCTCACGATCGAGGTGGCGTCCGCCGGGGAGGCCGGGATCGTCGCCGAGGTGACGGGGATCCTTGCGGACCACGGCGTCTCGATCCGCCAAGTGTTGAGCGAGGACCCGGAGTTCACCGACGACCCCAAACTGTACGTGATCACCGACGCGGACCTCTCCGGGGAGCTGCTCGTCGAGATCCGGGAGCTGTCGTACGTTCGCCGCGTAGGCTTCTGATCGCGGGACGGTCCCCGCGTCGAAGGAGGCCGACCGTTTGGAACGGGTACCGACTCGTCGTCCGGTTTCGGGTCCCGACCGTCGTTCGGTTCCGTGTCTAGCCGTCGCTTCGCGTCTCCCCGTTGCCTCGCCTCTTCCCGTCGTTCCGCGGATTACCGTCGCTCCGCGGATTCCCGTCGCCTTGGCTCTTCCCGTCTTCAGTTTCGCGCCGAGACCGATCGGCGGAACCGGTGTGGTGCCTTATGAACGAAGACGAGCCAATCGAGGACGTCGACGGGTGAATTTTTACTTTCACTAGGGTGTTAACCAGGCTTTATATCCGAAGGGGAACAACGGTCGTGTACATGCCAGAAGACGAACTCGAGGACCTTCCCGGAGTCGGCCCCGCGACCGCGGACAAACTCGTCGAAAACGGATTCGAGAGCTACCAGTCGATCGCCGTCGCGAGCCCCGGCGAGATGTCGAACACGGCCGACATCGGCGAGTCCTCGGCCGCCGACATCATCAACGCCGCCCGTGACGCCGCCGACGTCGGCGGCTTCGAAACCGGCGCGACCGTGCTCGAACGCCGTCAGGAGATCGGCAAGCTCTCCTGGCAGATCGACGAGGTCGACGACCTCCTCGGCGGGGGTATCGAGACCCAGTCGATCACCGAGGTGTACGGCGAGTTCGGGTCAGGGAAGTCGCAGGTGACCCACCAGATGGCCGTCAACGTCCAGCTCTCGAAGGAAAACGGCGGCCTCGAAGGCGGCTGTATCTTCGTCGACTCCGAGGACACGTTCCGGCCGGAGCGGATCGACGACATGGTCCGCGGCCTCGATGACGAGATCCTCGCCGACGAGATGGAGCGGCGCGAGATCGAGGGGACACCGAGCGACGAGGAGGCGATGGAGGAGCTGGTCGCCGCGTTCCTCGACCAGATCCACGTCGCGAAAGCGTTCAACTCCAACCACCAGATCCTCTTAGCGGAGAAGGCGAAGGAGCTCGCGGGCGAACACGAGGAGAGCGAGTGGCCCATCCGGATCGTCTGTGTGGACTCGCTCACCGCCCACTTCCGCGCGGAGTACGTCGGCCGTGGCGAGCTCGCCGACCGCCAACAGAAGCTGAACAAACACCTCCACGACCTGATGCGGATCGGCGACCTGTTCAACACCGCCATCCTCGTCACCAACCAGGTCGCCTCGAACCCTGACTCCTACTTCGGCGACCCGACACAAGCGATCGGCGGAAACATCCTCGGACACGCCTCCACGTTCCGGATGTATCTCCGGAAATCGAAGGGGAACAAGCGGATCGTCCGTCTCGTCGACGCGCCGAACCTCGCCGACGGCGAGGCCGTGATGCGTGTCGAGGGTGCCGGCCTGAAACCGGAGTAGTCGGGATCGCGGAACGAGCGACGCGTCGTGAGAAACGCTTTACGAACGTCAATTTCCGCCGATATCGCTTGAGACACCCGATATCGCCGGTTTCGAACCGTGTACGCGATATCGGACGCACCGCCGATTGCAATTTTCGCCAGTAATCGGCGCGCCCGGAGTCGAGCGGGCCGATATCGAGTAGTCTGGCAGTAATTGACGGGAAGACAACAACACGTTCGTCCGGTTTTATCGCAACTATTGCCGGATCGTCGTCGGGAGAACGACCTTATATACCATCCATCCATCCTTATATTGGACGAGTTCAGTATTATTAGGTCTCTTTGTTGTGAAACCCAACTCGAACGTTTATATATTCGTATTCCCCGCAGTCGATACGTGATTCAACACATGAACACGAGCGAAACTGGCTGTCTAGAAGACATGCGTTCAGTTGAGGTGGTGTGGTCGTGACGACCGGCGTACTGGCGACGGTGGACCCGAGCGTCCTCGTGGAGGGGATCAACCTGATGTGGGTCGCCGTGGTCTGTTTCCTCATCTTCTTCATGCACGCTGGCTTCGCGATGCTGGAGGCAGGGCAGGTGCGTGCGAAGAACGTCGCGAACCAGCTGACGAAGAACTTACTGACGTGGGGTGTCGGGATCATCGTCTACTTCCTGATCGGCTTCGGTATCGAGGGGATCATTGGGGGCGGCGGCGTCTCCGTCGATGCACTCACGGCCGCCCTGACGGCGTCTGACGCCGGCTGGATCGGCTGGTTGTTCGGTGCCGTCTTCGCGATGACGGCAGCGACCATCGTCTCCGGTGCGGTCGCCGGCCGTGCGAAGCTTCGTGCATACGTCGCGTACGTGATCGCCATCTCGGCGATCATCTACCCGGTCGTCGCGGGGATCACCTGGGGCGGCGGGTTCCTCGCCGACCTCGGCTTCACGGACTTCGCCGGCGGCATGATCGTTCACGGTGTCGGCGGTATCGCCGGCCTGACGGCGGCGTACATGCTCGGGCCGCGCATGGACCGCTACGCCGAGGACGGTTCAACGAACGTCATTCCCGGACACTCGATGACGTTCGCGGTGCTCGGAACGCTCGTGCTGGCGTTCGGCTGGTACGGGTTTAACGTCGGGACGACCGCGACCGTCTTCGCGGTCGAGGACGGCGCGCTCACGCTCGACGGCTTCGCGGTGGTCGGTCGCGTCGCGATGGCGACGACGGTCGGGATGGCCGCCGGCGCCATCGGGGCGGCGATCGGGTCGCTGTACCTCACGAAGAAGGTCGACACGCTGTACGTCGCGAACGGGCTCCTCGCCGGGCTCGTCGCGGTCACCGGTATCGCCGACCTCGTCACCTGGTGGGGCGCCATCCTGGTCGCGCTGATCTGCGGCCTCCAGCTCCCCCTCGTCTTCGAGTTCGTCTCCGACAAAATGAAGATCGACGACGTCTGTGCGGTGTTCCCGGTCCACGGCTCCGCGGGCGTCATCGGCGTCTTGGCGCTTCCGTTCGTCCACGTCAACGGCTTCTCCATGGACCTCCTCGTCTCGCAAGTCATCGGGGTCGTCGTCATCACCGCGTGGACGGTGCTCGCGACGGGGGCCGTCTTCGGGGCGTTCAAGGCCGTCGGGCAGGCCCGCGTCACTCCTGAACACGAACGCGACGGGCTTGACGTCAGCGAACACGGCGTCGATACGTACCCCGAGTTCGGCAAGCCGAGCGTCGCGACCGACGGCGGCTCCTCCGTCGTCGACACCACCGAGGGCTCCCCGCGCGCCGACGGCGGCGAGGAAGCCGGCTCCGAGATCAAGATGGTCACCGCGGTCGTCCGTCCGGACAAGCTCGGAGCGATCAAACAGGCGCTCGCGGAGATCAACGCGCCCTCGCTCACCGTGACGAACGTCTCCGGTCGCGGGAGCCAGCCCGCGAAGAAGGGGCAGTGGCGCGGCGAGGAGTTCACGGTCGACCTCCACCAGAAAGTGAAAGTCGAGGTCGTGGTCGCCGACATCCCGGCCGACGAGGTCGCCGAGGCGATCGCCGACGCCGCCAAGACCGGCGAGCCGGGCGACGGAAAGGTGTTCATCCTCCCGGTCGAGGACGCCATGCAGGTGCGGACCGGGGCGACCGGGCCGGAGGCGGTCTGAAACACGGTCGAATCCACTGCCCGCGTGATCGGGGGGATCGACGCGAACCGAATAACGCGAACCGAATAACGCGAACTGAACGACGCTCGCGATCGGCGTCGAACCGCCCGGGCGACCGGGTTGCCAACGACTATTATTCCGGCGACGCAACCGACGCACATGGATCACGAACGCTCCCGTGAGCTGTACGACCGGGCGCTGTCGGTCATGCCGGGCGGAGTCAACTCCTCGGTCCGTGCGACGATGCCGCACCCGTTCTTCATCGAGCGGGGCGACGGCGGCCACGTGATCGACGCGGACGGTAACCGATACATCGACTGGGTGATGGGGTACGGCCCGCTGTTGTACGGCCACGAGATGCCCGATCCCGTCTCGGCGGCGGTCCAGTCGCACGCGGCCGCGGGCCCGATGTACGGCGCGCCAACGGAGATCGAGGTCGAACACGCGGAGTTCGTGGCGCGGCACGTCCCGAGCGTCGAGTCGATCCGGTTCGTCAACTCGGGGACGGAAGCGACGGTGTCGGCGGTCCGACTGGCGCGCGGGTACACGGACCGCGACAAGGTCGTGATCATGCAGGGCGGCTACCACGGTGCACAGGAGTCGACGCTCGTGGAAGGGACGCCCGAGAGCCACCACCCGTCGACGAAGGGGATCCCCGAGTCGTTCGCCGAACACACCCTACCGATCCCGTTCAACGACCCGGAGGCGGCGAAGGCGGTGTTCGCGGAACACGGCGACGACATCGCCGCGGTGCTCGTGGAGCCGATCCTCGCGAACACCGGCATCGTGATGCCCATCGACGGCTACCACGGGACGTTGCGGGAGCTGTGTGACGACCACGGGTCCCTGCTGATATTCGACGAGGTGATCACCGGGTTTCGGGTGGGGGGGCTCGGCTGTGCACAGTCGAAGTTCGGCGTCACGCCGGACGTGACGACGTTCGGCAAGATCATCGGCGGCGGGTTCCCGGTGGGCGCGATCGGCGGCCGTGCGGAGATAGTCGAGGAGTTCACGCCCGCGGGTGACGTGTTCCAGTCCGGCACGTTCTCCGGACACCCGGTCACGATGGCGGCCGGAAAGGCGTACCTGGAGTACGCCGCCGAGAACGACGTGTACGAGCACGTGAACCGGCTCGGGCGGCAGCTCCGTGAGGGGATCACGGAGATCTGCGCCGACCGCGCTCCGGAGTACACCGTCGTCGGGACCGACTCGATGTTCAAGACCGTGTTCACCCGGGAGGCCCCCGACGACGACGCCGACTGTTGTATGAGCGGCTGCCGGCAGGACCCGTCGTGTTCGCGGTACGAGTCGTGCCCCAAGACGGGGGCCGACGTCGCCGCCGCGGAGACGGATCGGTGGGAGCGCGTGTTCTGGCAGGGGATGAAAGACGAGGGCGTGTTCCTGACCGCCAACCAGTTCGAGTGTCAGTTCACCTCGTACGCGCACACCGAGGCGGACGTCGAGCGGACACTCGAAGCGTATCGAGCGGTGCTCTGACCGCCCTGGTCGTATCCCGAACGCCCGGACAGGCCCGTGCGCTTGCCGGCCGGCCGGATCGGCGGCCGGCGGCGCGATCGGGTTCGAAACCGTGACACGGGAAGGCGTGTGACGGAACGTTTTTATACGACTGATCAGTTATGTGTTCGTAATGACCGCGGCGGCTCGTCCGGCGGCCACGCTCTTCCGAGGCCGACGAGCCCCGCGACCGCGACGAGGCGTCCGACCGCGACCGGTTTCCGGCGCGGCGCGACGACCGGCCCCTCGAGGCCACTAACTTCACTTCCCTCGTCGCGTTCGCGCCGTTTCGTTCCGTAGAGTCACTGCTGTGTCCGTCGGTAGCGTCGTCTCTGCCAATTCTTTTCAATTACTAGATCGACGAATTTAAGGTCGTAAGCGTACTGTACTCTCGTAATGGCAAGCGTTGCACTCGCGTTCAGCGGGGGGCTCGACACCACGGTTTGTGTACCACTACTGAAAGAGGAGTACGGCTACGACGAGGTGATCGGCGTCAACGTCGACGTCGGACAGCCGACCGAGGAGTTCGACGAGGCGGAGGAGACCGCCGAGGCGCTGGGGCTCGATCTCCACGTCGTCGACGCGAAAGCGGAGTTCGCGGACCTGTGTTTCGACGCCGTAAAGGCCAACGCGACGTATCAGGGCTACCCGCTCGGGACGGCTCTCGCGCGCCCCGTCATCGCGGAGGCGATCCTCGGCGTCGCCGAGGACGAGGGGTGTGACGCGATCGCACACGGCTGTACGGGCAAGGGGAACGACCAGCTCCGGTTTGAGGCGGTCTGGCGTGGTTCCGATCTCGAAGTGATCGCCCCTGTCCGCGAGCTCGGGTTGACGCGGGAGTGGGAGATCGAGTACGCCGCCGAGAAGGAGCTGCCCGTCGAGGCGGGCGACGGTGGCGTCTGGTCGATCGACGAGAACATCTGGTCGCGCGCGGTCGAGGGCGGGAAGCTGGAGAACCCGAACTACGAGCCGCCCGAGGACATCTACGAGTGGACCGCCGAGCCGGAGGGGGAGACCACCATCGAGATCGAGTTCGAGGAGGGCGTCCCCGTCGCCGTCGACGGCGAGGCGATGGACCCCGTCCCGCTCATCCAGTACCTCAACGAGTACGCCGGCGGCTACGGGATCGGCCGCACCGACGTGATGGAGGACCGCATGCTCGGGCTGAAGGTGCGCGAGAACTACGAGCACCCGGCCGCGACGGTGCTGCTCACGGCACACGGGGCGCTCGAGGACCTCGTGTTGACGAAAAACGAGCGCTCGTTCAAGAAGGGGATCGAACAGGAGTGGTCCGAGAAGGCGTACCAAGGGTTGGTGTTCGCGCCCGTCGTCGACGCGCTCGACGCCTTCGTCGACGAGACGCAGGACGTGGTGACGGGCACGGCCACGGTGAAGGTCTCCGGCGGCAACTGCCGCGTCGTCGCTCGCGACTCCGAGTACGCGGTGTACTCCGAGGAGATGGCCTCGTTCAACACCGAGGACGTCGCCGGCATCGCCCAGTCGGACGCCACGGGCGTCGCGAAGTACCACGGGCTCCAAGAGCGTCTCGCCAACGACGTGAAAGCGAACGTCGAGCGGCCCGAGCTGACGACGGACGGGGGTACCGGAGCCGACGACGCGACGAACGAAACGAGCGAGTAACCACATGACCAGCGACGATCCCGGTACGGCCGTCCGCCGCGGTCGCTTCAGCGGCGGCCCCGCCCGCGAGTTCATGTCGAGCCTCGACGCTGACGAGCGAATCTTCGCGGCCGACCTCGCGGTGGACCGCGCGCACGTAGTGATGCTCGCCGAGCAGGGGATCGTCGACGACGCGATTGCGGGCGAGATCCTCGCCGCGCTCGACGACGTGGAGGCTGCCGGTCACGGCGCGCTTCCGGACGGCGAGGACGTCCACGAGGCGATCGAGACCGCAGTTATCGACCGCGTCGGCCCGGACGGCGGGCGCATGCACACCGCCCGCTCGCGGAACGACGAAGTAGCGACTTGTATCCGGTATCGGCTGCGCGGGGACGTGCTGGACGCGGTCGCGGCGACGCTGACGCTGCGCGAGGCGCTGCTGTCGGTCGCCGGTGAGCACACGGGAGCCGTGATGCCCGGCTACACCCACCTCCAGCCGGCCCAGCCGACGACCGTCGCTCACTACCTGCTCTCTTATGAGGGGGCGATCGCCCGCGACACGGAACGCCTGCTCGGCGCGTACGAGCGGACGAATCGGTCACCGCTCGGCGCGGCCGCGTTCGCGGGGACGCCGTTCGATATCGATCGCGACCGCACTGCCGAGCTGCTCGGGTTCGACGGGGTCGTCCGCAACTCGATGGACGCCTCGGCCGGCCGGGACTTTCTCGCCGAGACGACGGCGGCCCTCGCCACGCACGCGACGACGCTCTCGGGGATCGCGGAAGACCTGATCGTCTACGCGAACAAGGGGTTCTTGGAGCTGTCGGACGACTACTCGTCGACGTCTTCGATCATGCCGCAAAAGAAGAACCCGGACCCGGTCGAGCTGGTCCGTGCCACGGCCGGCACCGCGACTGGAGAGCTGACCGGATTGCTGACGACACTGAAGGGGTTACCACGCGCGTACAACCTCGACTTACAGGAGGCGACGCCGCACGCGTGGACCGCGGTCGATTCCGTGAGCGACGCGACGGAAGTCGTCGCGGGCGCGGTCGCGACCGCCGAGTGGGACGAGACGACGCTCGCGGACGCCGCGGGCGACGGGTTCTCGACGGCGACGGGGATCGCCGACCTGCTCGCGATGAGCGGCCTCCCGTTCCGGACGGCACACGAGATCGTCGCGACTGCCGCCACGTCGATAGCGGACGGCGACGACCCGGAAACGGCGGCCGCAAAAGTTGACGACGCCGCACGAGAGGTATCCGGTGAGTCCCTCTTCGAGCACGTGACCCGTGCGGACGTGGAACGTGCACTCGACCCGACCGCCAGCGTCGCGAGCCGCGACTCCGTCGGCGGCCCCGCCCCTGAGGCGGTGAGCGACGAGCTCGCCACGCTCGATGGGCGACTCGATGCCGACCAAGCCGGTCTCGCGGACCGGCGCGAGGCGCTGGCGGCCGCGGCCGACGATCTCGATGCGGAGGTGGAGAAGTATGTGTGACCGCGCCGACGACCGCGACGTGGGAGCGTGGGGAGCCGTCCCCGGCGGGTGCCACACGGACCGACCACGGCGACCGATCCCGAAAACGGTCGGCTCGGTCCCGGGCCGACCGCCGTCCCCGTTCGGGGACAATACATAACTGAAATCTTATATCAGATTTCGCATTGGCGGTTTAGGGCGCTTTTGCACCGTTAGAGACTACTTTACGTAGTGTAAGTAATAATATGAGTTCGAAGGGTTTAACCCGGTCGGGCGTGGAGTAGAACGTACGATGACGACTGACACCGACCCACTGTTCGCCGAAGACCCGATCACGGGCGAAGAGATCGAGCTGCCGGCCGACGTCGAGGTCGGCGAGATCATCGATAGCCCGGTCACCGGGACCGAGCTCGAGGTTATCTCGCTGGACCCCGTCGTGCTGGAAGAGGCGCCCGAACTCGAGGAGGACTGGGGAGAGTAGATGGTGACGAGCCACGCGGTCGCGACACGCGAGTGGTCGACATGCACATAGGGATCCTCTACTCGCGCATCCGCCGCGACGAGAAGCTGCTGCTCACCGAGCTCCGTGACCGCGGTCACGAGGTCGAGAAGATCGACGTGCGCCGCGAACGGTTCGGTTTGGAGTCGACCACCGCGGCGGTCGACGACCTCGATCTGGTCGTCGATCGCTGTCTCTCGACGAGCCGCTCGCTGTACGCGACGCGGTTTCTCGACAGCTACGGTGTGCCGGTTGTGAACTCGCCGGAGACGGCCGACGTATGTGCCGATAAGGCGAAGAACTCCTTGGCGCTCGCGGAGGCCGGGATCCCCACGCCGGAGACGGAAGTGGCGTTCACGAAGGAGTCGGCGATGGAGGCGATCGAGTCGTTCGGCTACCCGTGCGTACTCAAACCGGTCGTGGGGTCGTGGGGCCGGCTGATGGCGAAGATCGACACGCGCAGCGCCGCCGAGGCGATCCTCGAACACAAGGAGACGCTGGGTCACTACGAGCACAAAGTGTTCTACATCCAGGAGTTCGTCGACAAGCCGGGACGCGATATCCGTGTGCTCGCGACCGACGGCGACCCCGTCGCCGCGATGACGCGCTCGTCGGACCACTGGCTCACGAACGCCGCGAAGGGCGGCGAGACGAAGTCGTTCGAGCTCGACGAAACCGCGCTCGACATCGTGGAACGGGCGTCGGCGGCGGTCGGCGACGGTCTCCTCGGCGTCGACCTGATGGAGGTCGGCGGCGCGGGGTCGAGCCGGTACACGGTCCACGAGATCAACCACACGGTGGAGTTCAAAGCGCTGAACGAGGCCAGCGAGGTCGACGTCCCGGCGAAAGTCGTCGACTGGCTGGAGACGAAGGCCGCGGCGGGAACCGACGACGCCGATTCGGACGAGGTCGTGGTATGACCGGTGAGGGAACCGCCGCCGACCCGGACTCACCCGTCGGCGAGGCCACCACCGAGACGTACACTGCCAGCGTTATCGGCGGAACGGGCTTCACGGGCGGCGAGCTGTTGCGGATCCTGGCGGGCCATCCGAGCTTCGAGGTCGTGCAGGCGACGTCGCGGTCGGCCGACAACATGACCGTCGGTCGCTCGCATCCGAACCTGCGCGGGCTCGATCTGCGCTTCTCAAGCCCCGAGGAGCTCGAACCGGTGGACGTGCTGTTCTCGGCGACGCCGCACGGCGTCTCGATGGAGCGGATCGACGAGTATGTCGAGACCGCCGACACCGTCGTCGACCTCTCCGCCGACTTCCGGCTCCCGGAGGCCGCGCTGTACGACGAGTGGTACGACGGCCACAGCGCGCCGGAGTACTTAGAACGCGCCGAGTACGCGCTCCCCGAGATCAACCGGGAGAACCTCCCGGGGGCCGATCTCATCGCCGGGGGCGGCTGTAACGCGACAGCGACGATCCTCGGGCTCAAGCCGCTCGTGGACGCCGGCGTCCTCGGCCCCGAGACGGGCGAGGTCGTCGTCGACGTGAAGGTCGGGTCCTCGGAGGGCGGCGCTGGCGGCGGTGCGGCCTCCTCACACCCCGAACGGTCGGGTGTCGTGCGGCCGTACGCGCCCACCGGCCACCGCCACGAGGCGGAGATCGAGGCGTATCTCGGCCTCTCCGTCTCCTTTACCGTTCACGCGGTGGATATGGTGCGGGGCGCGAGCGCGACGTGTCACGTCTTCCCCGAGGAGCCGGTCTCGAAGGGGGACCTGTGGGGGGCGTACCGCGGCGCGTACGCCGACGAGCCGTTCATGCGGATCGTGTCCGGCAGCGGCGGCGTGTACCGTTACCCCGAACCGAAGTCCGTCGCGGGGACGAACCACGGCGAGGTCGGTTTCGAGCTCGACCCCGGTAACCGCCGTGTCGTCGTCTTCTCGGCTATCGACAACATGACAAAGGGATCGGCCGGACAGGCGGTCCACGCGGCGAACGTCGCGCTCGGGCTGCCCGAGACCGCCGGGTTGGAGTTCGACGGATTACATCCCGTGGGGTCGCCATGAGCGGGGACACGAACGTCGACGCCGACCCCGATGAGCTCGTCGATAACGGCAGCGACACGGACGCCGGAGCCGTGACCGGGGACGAGCCTCCGGTCGTGGTCAAGATCGGCGGCGCGAAGGCGGTCGACCCCGCCGGGGCGGTCGGCGACGTCGCCCACCTCGCCGCCAACGGGCGTCGGGTCGTCGTCGTTCACGGCGGCTCGACCGTCGTCGACGAGACTATCGAGCGGCTCGGGATGGAGCCCGAGTACGTCGAGTCCGCCTCCGGTGTCACCGGTCGGTTCACCGACGCGGAGACGATGGAGGCGTTCACGATGGCGATGGCCGGCACGCTCAACACCGAGCTGACGGCGCTGTTCCGCGAGGCCGGCATCGACGCGGTCGGGCTGAGCGGCGTCGATGGCGGGCTCCTCTCGGGGCCTCGGAAGTCGGCTATCCGCGTGATCGAGGACGGAAAAAAGAAGATCCGGCGCGGCGAGCACTCCGGCCGGATCGAGTCGGTGAACGCCGACCTCCTCACGGGGTTGCTCGCCGACGGCTACACCCCCGTCGTGTCGCCCCCGATGGAGGGGACGGAGAGCGATGGCGGCGTCACACCCGTCAACACCGACGCGGACCGGGCAGCCGCCGCCGTCGCGAGCGCGCTGAACGCCGACCTCGTCCTGTTGACGGATGTCGCCGGCGTGTATGCGGACCCCGAGGACCCCGACACGCTGATCGAGGCGGCGACGACGCCCGACGAACTGGCGGCGGTCGAAGCCGCCGCGGAAGGGTTCATGGGCAAGAAGATAATGGCCGCGAAGGAAGCGCTGTCGGGAGGCTCCGGGCGTGTCGTCGTCGCGGACGCCAACGTCAACGACCCGATCGTCGCCGCGCTCGGCGGCGCTGGAACGACGATCGAGCGGTCGGCGCTCGGGGAGGCGGCGAACGAAAGCGACGCGACCGTCGAGACCGACGGAGGTGATCCCGCGTGAGCGGCTTCGTCTTCTCGGAGAAACCGATCGAGATCGCCAGCGGCGACGGCGTCACGGTCACCGACACGAACGGGACCGAGTACCTCGATTTCGGCGCGAGCTACGCGTGTACCCCCGTCGGACACTGCCACCCGGAAGTCGTCGACGCCGCGACGAGCCAGCTGGAGGATCTCATGTACGTCCAAGCGTCGTACCCACACGCGGCGCGGACAGCGCTGTACGAGCAGTTGTCCGAGGCCGGCCCCGTCGACGTCGACAACGTCTGGCTCTGTAACTCGGGGACCGAGGCCAACGAGGCCGCCCTGAAGTTCGCCCGGCACGCGACGGGTCGCGAGAAGATCGTCGCGACGAAACAGGGGTTCCACGGCCGGACGATGGGGGCGCTCGCGACCACTTGGAAGACGAAGTACAAGCAGGGGTTCGAACCGCTCGCCGGCGGGGTCGAGTTCGTCGACTACGGCGACATCGATGCCATGCGGGAGGCGATAGGCGAGGAGACCGCCGCGGTGATCATCGAACCGCTACAGGGCGAGGGCGGGATCAATCCCGTCTCCACGGAGTACCTGCAGGCGGTTCGCGTCGCGACGGCGACAAACGGGACGGCGATGATCCTCGACGAGATCCAGACCGGACTCGGCCGCACCGGGTCGCTGTGGGCGGCCGACAACCATCGCGTCGTGCCCGACATCCTGACGACCGCGAAGGGACTCGGCAGCGGGTTACCGATCGGCGCGACGCTGTGTCGCGACTGGATCGCCGAGAACTGCGGGAACCACGGCTCGACGTTCTCGGGCGGTCCCGTCGTCTCGGCGGCGGCAGGGGCGACGCTCGATGTCATCGAGCGCGAGGGGCTCCCCGAACACGCAGCCGAGGTCGGCGCGTACCTCCGCGAGGAGCTCGAGGAGCGCCTCGGCGACGACATCCGCGAGGTCCGTGGCGACGGCCTGATGATCGGAATCGAGGTGAAACGCGGCTCGAACCGCCTGCTTCGCGATCTGGCTATCGACCATCAGATCCTCGCGTTGCCCGCGGGCCGGACCGTGCTGCGTCTGCTCCCGCCGCTGACGATCGAGCGCGAGCACGCCGACGCGGTCGTCGGCGCCATCGAAGAGGTGGTGGAATGATGTCGACCGAGACGGAGCGCGAATCGGACGCGGTCGACACGGAGGATTCGGCGACCGCGTCGACCGCTGACGAGTCTGCGGCGGCGGGTACCGACGTCGTCGCCGGGGGAGGCTACCCCGCAGCGTGTGACACGCCGGCTCGAAAGCTGCTGTACGACATGGTCTCCATCCCGTCACCATCGGGTGAAGAGGAAGAGGCCGCGAAGCGGCTCGTCGACTTCTTCGAGGCCAACGGCCGGGAGGCGTGGATCGACGAGGTCGGCAACGTTCGCGCACCCGCGGACGACGCCGTTCTCCTCACCTCGCACGTCGACACGGTACCGGGAGACATCCCCGTCGAAGTCACGCCGGCCGCCGAGGACGACCCGATCGGCGAGCCCGGCGAGCCCGTGCTCTGGGGGCGGGGAACGGTCGACGCTACCGGCCCCCTCGTCGCGATGGCGGTCGCAGCGGTGCGGACGGGCGTCTCGTTCGTCGGCGTCGCCGGCGAGGAGACGAGCTCGCGTGGGGCGCGCTTCCTCGTCGAGGACCGCGACGCGCCCGAGACCGTCGTGAACGGCGAGCCGTCCGGCTGGGACGGGATCACGCTCGGCTACCGGGGGTTCCTCGCCGGGACGTACGTGAACACCAGCGAGTCCGGGCACAGTTCGCGGCCGGAGCCGAACGCCATCCAGCACGCGATCGACTGGTGGCACGACGTGGAGGAGACGTTCGATCCCGACGACCCGGACACGCCGGTGTTCGAGCAGGTGACGGCGAAACCCGTCGACATCGACGGCGGGCTCACTGACGACGGGCTGGCCGTCGAGGCGACGATGGACGTACAGCTGCGCGTCCCTCCGGACCGGACCGTCGACGAGATCCACGAGCTCGCCGAGGCGCAGCTGACGACCGGATCGGTCCACTGGAAGGAGCCGATCCCGCCGGTAATGGAGAGCCCGCGGACGGCGCTGGCGCGGGCGTTCCGCGTCGCGATCCGGAACGCCGGCGGTGACGTTCGGCTGATCCGCAAAACCGGAACCAGCGACATGAACCTCTTCGCAGCCGCCTGGGACTGTCCGATGGTGACGTACGGTCCCGGCGACTCCGACCTGGACCACGCGCCGGACGAGCGGCTGCCACTGTCCGACTTGGACCGCGCGACGACCGTTCTGAGCGACGTCTGCCGAGACCGACGGTAGGCGTCGCGGCTCCGCCGCGGCGCGCGTTTTCGACATCGAACGCTCACACGTAACCGTACACGACGACACATCCACCGACACCAATGCCACTCGCCACCGACGACTTCCTCGATATCGACGACGTGACGCCCGCCGAACTGGACGCGCTGCTCGACCGCGCTGCCGCGATGAAGGCCGGGGAGACGGCTCCCCGACTCACGGACGCGACGCTCGGGATGATCTTCGAGAAACCCTCGACGCGAACCCGCGTCTCCTTCGAGACGGGGATGACGCGGCTGGGCGGCCACGCGATGTTCCTCGGGCCGGACGACATCCAGCTCGGTCACGGGGAGCCCCTCCGGGACACCGCCCGGGTGCTCGGCCGCTACGTCGACGGCGTGATGGCCCGGCTGTTCGACCACGAGGACGTCGAGACGCTCGCCAGGAACGCCGACTGCCCCGTGATCAACGGGCTCACCGACGAGGCACACCCCTGTCAGACGCTCGCCGACCTCCTGACGATCCGGGAGACGGTCGGCGAGGACGCCACGGTCGCGTGGGTCGGCGACGGCAACAACGTCGGACAGTCGTTCGTCGTCGGCGCCGCGATGGCGGGGATCGAGGTGTCGGTGGCGACCCCCACGGACTACGGGATGGACCCGGACGTGTTCGAGCGGGCGACTGCCTTCGGCGCGGAGGTGGAGCCGACGACCGACCCCGCGGCCGCCATCGACGGCGCGGATATCGTGTACACGGACGTATGGATATCGATGGGACAGGAGGACGAGCGCGCGGAGAAGCTCGCCGCCTTCGACGGCTTCCAGGTGAACGCCGACCTGCTCGACGGCACCGACGCGAAGGTGATGCACTGCTTGCCCGCCCATCGCGGCGAGGAGATCACCGACGACGTCCTGGAGTCCGATCGGGCGCTCGTGTGGGACCAGGCGGAGAACCGGATGCACGCACAGAACGCGCTGCTCGTCGAGCTGCTCGGTGACGCGTAGCCGGCGACGGGGTCGTTCCGCTCGCGGCCGCGCGGACGCGGATGGCAGGCGTTCCGTCGGCCGTTCCGGAAGGGATCGAAACGCGGTACGACTGTCGATCGCGACGAGAGGCGACCGCGTCTGCCGTCCTTTTATACGGTTCCTCGTGAACGATCCTCCATGCCGATCCCGTTCATCGGATCGATCGTCGCGTTCGTCGTCGCTCTGCTCGTGGGTGGGCTCGCCATCTACCTCAGCGCTCGCTTCGTCGTCGACGTCAACGACTACAGTCACGCCGTGGTCACCGCGCTCCTCGGCGCGCTCGGCTGGGCGCTCACGTCGTGGGTCCCGCTCGTCGGCCCGGTCATCGCGCTGGTCGTGTGGGTCGGCGTTATCAACTGGCGGTACCCGGGTGGCTGGGTGAAGGCGGCCGTCATCGGCGGCGGCGCGTGGGTCGCCGCGCTCCTCGTGCTTCTCGTCGTCAACTCTATCTTCAGACTCGGTATCGGCGCGTTCGGCGTTCCAGGCGTTTAACTCTGGACGGCCACCGGCTCGACCGTGCGCTCGAACGCGTCGGTCGGGCGAGTGGTGTCTTTTATATCGGTTCGGTCGATGTGAAACTCATGGACGTCACGGCCCCCCGCGTGTCCGAGCGTCGCGTCCACATCGTACCGCTGGGACACGAACGCGACCGCATCGTCGAACCCCTCCGCCGTCACCGTGCCGACGTCGTCTACCTCCTCGCGGACGCCCCCGATCGCCCAGGCGAGCGTGGTGCCGTCGATTTCGACGTCGACTTCGACGACCCGGGGGCGACCCGGGTCGACCCGAACGCGCTGACCGACTACCAGCGTGACGCTTGGGAGACCCTCGACGAGTTCGCCGAGGTCCGGGCGCTCCCCGTCGAGCTCGCGGACGTGTACGACGTGTTGGGGGTGACGACGACGGTCGCCGCCCGACACGGGGCGGGCGACGGCTCCGGCAGCGGCCGGGGCGGTCACACGACCGTACACGACAGCGATCGGAACGGACACGGAGGGAACCGGACCGGACGCGACAGGCTGTTCGCGAACGTGTCGACCGGACCGCGGGTGGCCGCAGTCGGGGTCGCGATGGCGTGTATGATCGTCGGCGCGCGCCCGTACAGCGTCGAGCCGGAGACCCACCACCACGACGTGCGGGAGGAGCCGCTCACCGCGGGGGTCGAGCGGACCGTCGACCTTCCGTTGTACCCGATGGACGCGCCCACACACGACCAGGTCGCCGTCCTCGGCCGGCTGTACGAGCGATCGAACGAGGACCGAACGACGGACAAGTGGAACCTGATCGAGTGGGCGCGCGGTCGCGAGCTCGCGTTCCTCAAGGAGGCCGGCGAGAGCCGCACGGCGAAGTACCGGGCCCTAGAGACGCGAGTGCTCGACCCGCTCCGCGACCGGGGATACGTCGAGCTCGAACCGGTCGGGCGGTCGGACACGGTGCATCTGACGGGAATCGGCCGACGCGTTTTCTTCGCGTTCCAACACAAGCTCGACGAGTAAGCGCCGCTCGAGCTACGCTGAACGCTGGGAGCCGCCCGAATTACGCTGAACGAACGTCTTATTCGTTCGATACGGATTGTACGGTTTGTCCGGATTGTTTACGACTAAGGTAGAACCGGGAACCGTCCCTGTGTTCAGATGCGTGACGTCGGGAGGCGGCCGCCGCCCTCCATCGGCTCTCGATCGGCCCTCCATCAGCCCTCCGCCGGTCCCTCCGGACGCGACGGTCCCCGTTGACGCCCGTCGCGGTCGCTTCCGGCGTCACGAGACGGCACTCGCCGTCGAGGCGGTCGACCCGACGTGTTCGTCGAGATCGTTCATTCCACCACGTAGGTCAGGCGCGTTCACTCCTCGCTCGTCAGATCCACGTACGTCCGGCGGATCGTCACGGGCGTCACGTCGGCGACGTCCGCGGCGTCCTGTTGGGTGCACTCGGTGTCGTGTTTGCGAGCCGCGGTGTACAGACAGGCGGCGGCGACGCCGACCGGATTCCGACCGTTCGCGATCCCCTCCTCGACGGCGCGGTCGGCGAGCTCGCGTGCACGGCGCTCGACGGCCGAGGAGCAGCCGAGCTCGGAGGCGAACCGGGCGAGGTACTCGACGGGCGAGGTGGGCCCGATCGGAAGACCGAGCTCGCGGTTCATCGCGTCGAACGCCGCCCGGTGTTCGGCCTCGCTCGCTTTGGCCGCCGCACAGACCTCGTCGACCGTGCGGGCGATGTCGGCGGTCCGGCAGGCGACGTACACGCAGGCACATGCGAACCCCTCCAGCGAGCGACCGCGGAGGAGGCTCTCCGACTGGGCGGAGTCGAACAGCGTGCAGGCGGTGTCGCGGATGCTCGTCGGGAGCTCGAGCGCGCCGGTGAGTCGGCGGATCTCCGTGTAGGCGTACACCTTGTTGCGGTCGCGTTTCGTGGCTATCCGGGCGCGGTTGTGTTGGGTGCGCATGCGGGCGAGCCGTCGACGCTTGCGACCCTTGACACGGGTCGAGCGACCGATCTCCGTGGAGAGTCCGCGGTCGTGACGCGAGCGTGTCAGCGGCGCGCCGGTACGTTTCGGGTTCGTGTCGTCGTCCGCGAACGACCGCCACTCGGGGCCATGGTCGATGCGGTCGGCCTCGACGACAAGTCCGCACTCCGTACAGACCCGTTCCGCGCTCTCGACCCGGGTCCGACCGGAGCACTCGGGGCACTGGTCGACCGTATCGATCTGGGTGGCGTCGGTGGTCTCGGAGCGGTTCGAGCGGACGTGGGTCGGACGTGCCTGACTCATCACAACTGAACCTCGGTCCCGATGCCTTACTTAAACCCCGGTGGATCGGGGGGTGATCGGCCGGATCGCCGCGCTTGGACCGACCGGTTATCGGTCGGTGATCTGCCGTCGACCCCGACGGAGTACGGTGGTTTTATGACCAGGTGGGTGGCATCGGATGGCATGACGTTGTCGGATATCGCGGCCGGATTGGAGGTGACGACGGTCCAGCGTGACCGGGGGGTCGTCGTCGCGGACGACACGGAGACGCCGCTCGTCGACCGGCTCCGCGCACACGAGAACGCGCTGCCGTGTACGGCGGCAGCGACCGCGACGCTGGTGGACGCATACACCGCGGGGCGGAGTGTCGCCGACACCGCCGAAGAGGCGGGCGTGACACCGATGACGGCCGCGAAGGCGCTCCATCGCTGCGGCGTCGACGGCGTCTGTCCGCTGGCACCGACGCGCCGCGGGGTCGTCCGCGACTGGCTCGACGGGCGGATCTCCCGCCGGGAGGCGGTCGCGCTCACCGGGGGAGACGGCGCGGACTTCGCGCTCGCGGCGTACATGGAGACCCACGACCCGATACCGGCGGCGGCGAACGCGGTGGAAGCCGCGGTCGCCGGGTCGTCACCGCTCGGTGGAGCGCTCGGTTCCACGGATCCCCTCGGGGATGCCGTCGGCTCGCCGGACGACCTCCGCTAGGCGACGGTCGTGAACGGTCCGGTCGGTAGACGGTGAGCGCGGGAGAGGGAAGACGTCGCGGTCGGAGTTCTCAGTTCCGGAGCCGCTCGAAGAGCCCCGCATCCGCGAACTCGACGTCGACACTCGTGTCGAACAGCCGCGCGTAGCCGTCGACCATCGCTTCGGCGTACGCCATCGATCCGTCCGCGACGACCGGGGCGGCCGCCACCGCCGGGTCCGTCGGCGGAAGGACGACGTCCGCGTCGTCGAGCGCCGCGTCGGTCTCCGTGTCGATCCCGCGCCGTACCGCGACGCTCGCATCGACCGTCGTGCCTACGTCGGCGATCCGGCCACGGAGCCGTTGGAGAGCGTCAACGCCGTGTGGCGTCGCCGGCCGAACCGCGCCGACGCGGTCGACGGACGTGACCGCGGCGACCGCCTCGTTCGAGGCGACCGGCGAGGTATCGACGACGACGGCGTCGTAGCCGGTCGTGGCCTCGTCGATACGCCGTTCGAGCTTCCGGGCAGCCTCGGCGGTCTTCGCGCGAGCGACCCGCTCGAACGGGGCACGGGCGGGTATCAGATCGACCTTCCCGGAGAGGTCGTTCAGCTGGTCGGCGGCAGCACCGTCGCCGGCGAGCGTGTACGTGGCGGCCGACAGCGACACGCCGGCGTCATCCGTAATGAGGGCAGTGAGGTCCGTGCCGATACGGTCCCGGACGTACTCCGAGAGTCCCTGAGTGGTAAACGCGGCGTCGATCACGGCTACGTTGCGGCCACCGCGGGCACCGATCGCCGCCAGCTCGACGGCCGTGCGTGTCGTCCCCGCGCCGCCGGTCGCCCCGACCAGCGCGAGCGTCGTCGCATGCATACCCACGTACTCGTGGATCCGCGCTTAACTCTGTTGAACGAGGTTCGAAGCCGTTATCCGGCGATATCGGCAGCGATGGCGTCCAGCTCGTCCTCGGAGAGGTCCGGCCGATCCCCGCCGACCGCGTGGAGGGGAGCGCCCCCGTCGCCCTCGAATCGCGGGATGACGTGGACGTGGACGTGCGGAACCTCCTGACCGGCCGCCGCACCGTCGTTGATCCCGACGTTAGCCGCGTCGGCGTCGACGGCGTCCTGCACGCGCGGCGTCAGCTCGGCGACGACGTCGAAGAGGTCGCTCGCGAGCGCGGAGTCGAGATCGCCGACGTGTCGGGCGTGTGCTTTCGGGATCACGAGCGTATGGCCCGCCGCGAGGGGGTTCGCGTCGAGGAACGCCAGCACGTCGTCGGTTTCGTGGACCGTTCGTGCCGGGATATCGCCGGCGACGATCGAACAGAACACACAGTCATCGGACATACGCGAGGGGTCGGTGCCGCGGCGTATCAAGGTTTCCCGGCGGGCGGTAACGCCGGAAAGGGCCCGACCAGCGGGCGGCGGTCACTCGCCGTCGGAAACGGCCGGGTCGTCGTTCGGTTCCGCGGAACCGTCGTCGACGTCACCCCTGACCGTCCCGCCGACGACGAGCGCGGCCCCGATGATCACGAGGTTCTTGATGATGTACTGCCCCTCGACGGTGAGCTCGTGCGGGAAGGTGACGAAGACGACCTCCGGAAGGAGGACGACCGGCAGGAACGTGCCGGGCATCTGGAGGAACAACAGCAGGATCCCGACGCGGATGAGCGGACGGTACAGGAGACACAGTCCGATCAGTACCTCCCAGACGCCGAGGATCGGGACGAACACGTCGGGCGGGACGACGTACACCGTCGCGGAGACGAGCTCGGCGGCCGGGCTCCCGCCGATCACTTTCAACCCGCCGAACCAGATGAAGACGACGCCGAGCGCGACGCGGAGCGCCGGGATCCCGAGCCGGTCCATCTGTCGAGCGATCTCGCGGTCGAGACGGTCGAGCCGCGCCTGCAACGTGTCTCCCGGCTCCGCGCCTCCCGGCTCCGTGTCTCCCGGCTCCGTGTCAGCTGCATCGCCGTCGGCGGTCTGTGGGGCGGGCATCAGCTATCACGATCCATACGCCTCCAACACGCAAAAACCCACGTTACGGGACTAAAACATGCGAAATCAGCAGTTCGATCGTGAGGAACCGAACGGTGGTGGCCGGGGAGCCCAGCGAACGTCCTCCAGTCAGGCTCACTCCCCAGTGTCGGGGTACGGGACCTCGATCCGGTCGCCGTCGTCCGGGAGCAGACACTCGCCGTCGAAGGCGTCCCGAGCGTCACGGAGGATCGGGGAGGCGTCGCCGGCGTATCGCGAGGAGACGTGGACCAAGGCGAGCCGCTCGACGCCCGCGCGGGCGGCGACCCCTCCCGCCTCGCGACCGGTGGAGTGGGCAGTGTCGCGGGCGCGGTCGGCCATGTCATCGGCGAAAGTGGCGTCGTGAACGAGCAGGTCCGCGCCCTCGGCGACCTCGACCGTCCGTTCACGGGGTCGGGTGTCCGCGGTGTACACGAGCGTGCGGCCGGGTCGCGGCGGACCGACAACCTGATCTGACTCCACGACCGTCCCGTCGTCGAGCTCGACCGACTCGCCGGCGTGAAGCCGGCCGAACGCGGGACCGACGGGAACGCCGAGCGCCTCCGCCTTCGGCCGATCGAAGCGACCCGGACGGTCGTCCTCTTCGAGGACGTACCCCTGTGACCGAGTCCGGTGTGTCGTCTCGAAGGCACTGACGGTGTAGCCGTCGCCATCGAACGTGACCTCGCCCGGAGCGACCTCTTCGATCCGGATCCGGAAGGCCGGGTCGTGACCGACCGCGTGAACCAAGTCGTGGAGGTCGTCACGCGTGCCGGGCGGACAGTGAATCGTCAACGGATCCTCGCGGTCGTTGAACCCGAGCGTCTGAACGAGCCCCGGGATCCCGAGGACGTGGTCGCCGTGGAGGTGTGAGACGAACAGGTGGTCGATCCCGAAGCCGGTCCCGTACCGCATTATCCCCCGCTGGGTGCCCTCGCCGCAGTCGAACAGCAGGCGGTCGCCCTCGCGGTTGACGAACAGCGCGCTCGGCGCGCGTTCCACGGTTGGAACAGCGCCGCCCGTACCGAGGAACGTGACGCGAAGGGACATGGCCGGGTTTCGGGGCGGAATTTATAAACCGGTGTCGATGACGGCGTCGGGGCCACGGACCGAGTCGTCGACGCGAACGCCATCGCCGACGGGGTCCGACCGGCGGCAGTGCGAGGTGATCGGGGGCCAACGAAACGGCCTGCGGCGGTGGTTTTTATATCATCCGTGTGGGTCGATCGGCCATGGTCCGGCTCTCCGACGGGGTCCGTCGAGACCCGGAAGACGCGGTGTTCGCCCTCTGTTTCGCCGCGACGATCGTGTTTGCCGCACTCGGGTGGTGGAGTGCGGCGGTGACCGCATTCGCGCTCGGTATCGGGGGCGCGATCGTGATCGACGCCCTCTGGCCTGACGGCTTCGCGAGGGACACCGGCGAGAGGGACACAGCCGCGAGCGACACCGAGTCGACCGCCGACGCGCTCGACACCCTCCGGGACCGATACGCCAGCGGAGACCTGGGTGACGAGGAGTTCGAGCGGAAACTGGAGGCGTTACTGGAGACCGAGACGCCCGACGGCGCGCGGCGGCGGGTCGAACGTGATGCGGACGTGGTCGAGAGGGATTCGGGATCGATAGAACGCGATGCGGAGCCGGGAGATCGGATCCGAGAGGACTGATGTGCCCCTCGACGACCCGTCGGCGACACCGACATGTGCCCGCCGCCCCCACTGCGATCATGAACGATTCGATCGCTGCGCTCGTTCAGCAAGACGGGTGGCGGGCGGAGGGCGATGCGGCACGTGTCCACTACGACGGCGGGGGCGACCGGTTCGCCGTCGAATACTACGCCGGAGCCGAGACGGTGCTCTACTGGACGGTCCCGAACGACACCGGTGTGACCGAGGCGAGCGACACGGACGCGGGAGCGGGAACGGCCCATCCGGTAGCGCGCGCGAGCGTTCCGAACCCCCTTCGAGAGCGGATCAGGCGGGATCTCTCGGCTGCAAACGTCGATCCGGCCGTCGAGAAACGGGAGATCTGAGGTGTCTCCGGCAAGGCGTGCCGACGTATTTCGGTTCGAAGGAAACATACTTGCGGCACCTCACATGTGTGAACGGTAATGAGTAGCATCGACTGGGAGAAAGACGACCCGTTCGAGGAACAGCGGGACAAGATCGAGAACCCGATGAAGCGGCTGTTCGTCGTGTACGGGCGGGACTACCTGTTCCCCGTCAGTGTCGGCATCTTCGCCAGCGTCTTCGCTCGGCTGCTCGACCTCCTCCCACCGCTCATGTTAGGTATCGCCATCGACGCGGTGTTCCGCGAGGAAGCCGTGTTCAGCGAACAGATCCCCCTCGTCCTCCTCCCGGAGGCGTGGCTGCCGGCGACACAGACCGAGCAGTTCTGGTTCCTCATCGCCGCCATCGCCGGGGCGTTCTTCTTCGGCGCGGCGTTCCACTGGGTCCGTAACTGGGGGTTCAACGCGTTCGCTCAGAACATCCAACACGACATCCGGACGGACACGTACGACCAGATGCAGCGGCTCAATATGGACTTCTTCTCGGATAAACAGACCGGGGAGATGATGTCCATTCTCTCGAACGACGTGAACCGTCTCGAGCGGTTCTTGAACGACGGGATGAACTCGATGTTCCGGCTGTCCGTGATGGTCGTCGGGATCGGTGTCCTCCTGTTCTGGATCAACTGGCAGCTCGCCTTGGTCGCGCTCCTCCCCGTCCCGCTCATCGCCGGGTTCACGTACATGTTCATCAAGATCATCCAGCCGAAGTACGCGGAGGTCCGCTCGACCGTCGGGAAGATGAACTCCAGGCTGGAGAACAACCTCGGCGGCATCCAGGTGATCAAGTCCTCGAACACCGAGGATTACGAATCGGATCGCGTCGACGACGTCTCCTACGACTACTTCGACGCCAACTGGGACGCGATCGAGACGCGGATCAAGTTCTTCCCCGCGCTCCGCGTGCTCGCGGGTATCGGGTTCGTGGTCACGTTCATCGTGGGCGGGTTGTGGGTGTTCCAGGACACCCCGCCGGGCCCGTTCACCGGCGAGCTCTCGGTGGGGATGTTCGTCGTGTTCATCCTCTACACGCAGCGGTTCATCTGGCCGATGGCGCAGTTCGGCCAGATCATCAACATGTACCAGCGCGCCCGCGCCTCCTCCGCGCGGATCTTCGGGCTGATGGACGAACCCTCGAAGCTGGAGCAGAACCCCGACGCCACGGAGCTCGTCGTCGACGACGGCGAGGTCGTCTACGACCACGTCACGTTCGGTTACGACGACGAGACGATCATCGAGGACATCGACTTCACCGTGGAGGGCGGCGAGACCCTCGCGCTCGTCGGCCCCACCGGTGCCGGCAAGTCGACGGTTCTCAAACTGCTGTTACGGATGTACGACGTCGACGAGGGGGCGATCCGGATCGACGATCAAGACGTCAGCGACGTCACGCTGCGGTCGCTCCGCCGCTCGCTCGGCTACGTCGGCCAGTCGTCGTACCTGTTCTACGGGACGGTAAAGGAGAACATCACCTACGGGACGTTCGACGCGACCGACGAGGAGGTGATCGAGGCCGCGAAAGCCGCCGAAGCACACGACTTCATCCAGAACCTCCCCGACGGCTACGACACGATGGTCGGCGAGCGGGGCGTGAAGCTCTCCGGCGGCCAGCGCCAGCGCGTCACCATCGCCCGTGCCGTGTTGAAAGACCCCGACATCCTGATCCTCGACGAGGCGACCTCGGACGTGGACACGGAGACGGAGATGCTGATCCAGCGCTCGCTCGACCGGCTCACCGAGGAGCGGACGACGTTCGCAATCGCCCACCGGCTCTCCACGATCAAGGACGCGGACACGATCCTCGTGTTGGAGGGCGGTGAGATCGTCGAGCGAGGGACACACGACGAGCTGCTGGAGAACGAGGGGCTGTACGCCCACCTCTGGGGGGTCCAAGCCGGGGAGATCGACGAGCTGCCACAGGAGTTCATCGATCGAGCACAGGAGCGGACGGCCCGAGTGCTAGAAGAGGCAGAGGACGACGACTGACCCGGGTCGGGTCGGGACACCCAACTCGAATCGGTTCGGCCGTCTCAGACGGAGGTCTGACTCCAGTCTCCGGGACCGTCGGTCCCGTCGCCGCCGTCGTCGCTCCCGTCGCCCGGCTCTTCACCATGCGCATCGTCGTGCTCCTCGCGTCCGTCTCCAGTGCCCTCGCTTCCGTCAGGCGACGATCGACCCTCGACGGCCGCCGGCTCGAGCGCGTCGAGGACCGCGTCACGGACCTGTCGCGGATCGCGAAACGTCGCCGCGTCGGCCTCCTGTAACACGGCGGAGAGACGGTCACTGCCGTCGGCGTGTTCGAGCTCGAAGCCGCCGTACTGTTCTATCAGCTCGGATCGGGTCACCGGATAGCTGTGTTCGCGGAGCGCCGGCTTCAACGGACCGAACGCCACGCCGTACACGGTGTTGGAGTCCTGCTCATCCGTCATACACCTCCCCTCAACGGGGAACGGATTAATTCCCAAGGTCGAGACTGCGACGTTCGGCGGGTGGCACCCAGTCTTGGACCGCCGGCTATACGACGCTCGCCCATTGAAGGGGGGTATGCGACTCGCGGACGCAACCTGGACCGACGTGCGGGACGCCGACGTCGACGTCGCGTTTCTCCCCGTCGGCAGCACCGAAGGACACGGCCCGCACGCCCCGCTGGGCACGGACACGCTGAACGCGGTCGCCGTCGCCGAGGCGGGCGCGGCGGCGTACGGAACGGACGAGGTGGACGGGATGGACGCCGATGGTGAGGCCCTCGTCGGCCCGCCGATTCCCGTCGGCGTCGCGGAGGAGCACCGCCGGTTCGACGGGACGATGTGGGTGAGTCCCGACACGTTCCGGGCGTACGTCCGGGAGGCAGCTGCCTCGCTGCCGGCTCACGGTATCGACCGCGTCGTGTTCGTGAACGGTCACGGCGGCAACGTCGACGCGCTCGCGGAGGTCGCCCGCCGGTTCTCACGAGACCCGACACACGAGGGGTACGCGGTGGCGTTCACCTGGTTCGACGCGGTCGGCGAGCACGGAAGCGACATGGGTCACGCGGGCCCGCTGGAGACGGCGATGTTGCGGGCGGAACACCCCGAGATGGTCCGCGAGGACCGCGTAGAGGCCGCTCGCGACGGCGGGGCCGACCACTGGGGTGAGTGGGTCTCCGGCGTGAACCTCGCTCACGACAGCCACGAGTTCACGGACAACGGCGTCGTCGGCGACCCGACCGCGGGCGACGCCGAGCGTGGGCAGGAGCTGGTCGCGCTCGCGAGCGAGGCGCTCGCGACGCTGGCGGCGGCCGTGGTGGAACGCGAAACGAGGAGATAAGATCCCCTCGCGGTCGTAGACAGCGGGATCGGCTACTCGTCGTCGCCGTCGGCGGCGTCCTGGAGCGCGCCGCGGATGGCGGGGACCGTCCCGGTGAGCGAGGACACTTCCTCGGCGGCCGACTCGATGTCGCCGACGAGCGACTCCAACTCCGTTATCTCCGCCTCGAGGTCCTCGGCGTCCTCGAAGGCGTCCGCGCGTTCGCCGAGCACGTACGCCTTCTTCGCCGAGCGGACGTGTTCGAGCGCGTCGCCGGCGTCGAGCGCCGACTTCAACCCGTTGAGCGCGCCGAGCACGTTGTCCGCGTCGGTCGTCCACACGGCGTCCGGGTCGGGGAGGGCGTCGCGCGCGGCCGCGAGGTGCTCTTCGACTTCGGCGCGGGTCTCCTCGGCCGCCTCGCCGAACAGGTCGTCGTCGTCGAACGTGGACTGACTCATGTCCGACCCGTCGTGCCGACGCCGTTTATACCCGAGCCCGGAAGTGAAAGTGAAATCGGAGGGTTACGGCCTCCCGTGAGGGGATTACTCCGAGCACGTCGATCAGTTTCGACTCGGTCCCGATCGCCGCCGATACTTATCCCTGTCGGGGGCAAACGGGGTCGTATGCCCTCCACGAGCAGACGTACCCTGATCGCCGGATCGCTCGGCGGGCTCGTCGCGGCGGTCGGCGGCGGTATGGCGTGGACAGCCTACGTGACCCGAGAACACGTCCGGTTCCGTCCGCTCCGCGCGGTGAACGAGTCCGACGAACCCGCCGAACTGGTCGTCACCGTCGTCGACGAGTCCGGCGACGCGGACGACGAGGTACACGAACCGACCCTCGCACCCGCAGGTGAGACGGGACACACGGCGACGCTCCGCGGGCGGTCGGTGTCGTATCCGGCCCCCTACGGAGTTACCGCCCGGTCGGGACGCGAGTCGGCGGGAGGTGACGGGGACGGGAACCGCGAGCTCGACCTTCCGAACGCCGAGATCGTCGATCGGCACCCCGAAATTGGCTGGGGCTCCGATGACGTCCGCGTGACCGTCGTCGTCGAGGTGGACGGGACGCTGTCGGCACGGGTCGGGGAGCCGCGCGAGCGGTACTGAGTCGACTCGCCGAGCGATCCGGCCGGGCGATGGTCAGGCTCTCAGTTCCACGGAGCCTCCTCGAAGTCGACGACGCGCTCCTCGCGATCGATAGCGTCGATCCGGTCGATGTCCTCGGCATCGAGTTCGAGCTCTCGTGCGGCCCAGTTGGCCTCGACGTGGTCGTGGGAGGCGGCCTTCGGGATCGGCGCGACACACTCCTTCGAGAGCAGCCACGCGAGGCTCACCGCGGCGGGGGTCGTCCCGTGTTTCGCGGCGATCTCCTGGATCGTGTCCACGTCGGCGACGCGGTTGCGGGCGATCGGCGAGTACGCAACGAGCCAGTGACCGTGCTCGCGAGCGAGCTCGTGGAGCTCGTCCTGCCAGCACAGCGGGTGACACTCGACCTGATGGGCGAACACCTCGTGGTCGAGTCGATCGATCGCCTCCGTCAGCTGGTCGGGGCGGAAGTTCGAGAGCCCGATCCGGTCGACGACGCCCTCGTCGACGAGGTGGTCGAGGGCGGGAAGCGTCTCCTCAGGGTCGTAGCTGTGGATCGGCCAGTGGACGTACAACAGATCGATCGAGTCGGTCCGAAGCCGGTCGCGGCTCTCCTTTGCGGTCGCGATCGCGTCGTCGTACGAGAGGTTGTCCGTCGAGAGCTTCGTCGCGACGAACAGGTCGTCGCGGTCGACCGCCGATCGCTCGACCCCGTCGGCGACGTACGACTCGTTGTCGTACCCCTGTGCGGTGTCGATGTGGCGGTAGCCGGTTTCGATCGCGTGGGCGACGCCCGAGGCGCACTCCTCTGGGTCCTCGAGCTTGTACGTGCCGTAGCCGAGTCTGTCGAAGGTGCTCATGGATCGGGATACCGCGCCAGGGACCAAAAAACGGGGGCAGTTCGAATGAGCCTAACCCCATTTCGGGTCGAACGTACCTGCTCGACCCTCGCTTCCTCCACCCTCGCCTACTCGATCTTCGCGTACTGCTCGGATAACTTCTCCGCGGCCTCGTCGAGCAGCTCCGACTCGTACTCGTCGAGCTCCCACTCGACGACCTCCTCGACGCCATCCGATCCGAGCTTCGCGGGAACGCCGAAGGCGGTGTCCTCGTAGCCGTACTCGCCGTCGAGCACGACCGAACACGGGAGCACTTCTCCGGTGTCGTTCAGGATCGCCTCGACGGTGTGGGCGACGCCGGTGGCGGGGCCCCACTGCGTGGCACCCTTCCGGCTGATCACGTCCATCGCCGACTCCTGGAGGTCTGCGAGGATCGCCTCCTTCTCGTCGGCGTCGAACGTCGGGTCGCGACCGTCCACGCGCACCTTCGAGAAGACGGGGGCCTGCGCGTCGCCGTGCTCGCCGAGGATCGTCGCCTCGACGTTCTTGACCGGCGCGTCGAACCGCTCCGAGAGGACGTACCGGAAGCGCGCGGAGTCGAGCCGCCCCCCGAAGCCGACCACCTGGTGGCGGTCGCGGTCGCCGACCTCGTACAGGTGGCGGTTGAGGAGGTCGACCGGGTTCGAGGTGGTGACCGTGACGAACTCGTCGTTGTGCTCGGCGAGCGACGAGCCGATGTCCTCCATGATCGGCGCGTTGTCGCCGGCGAGGTCGATCCGGGTTTGGCCCTCTTTGCGCGGGATTCCGGCCGTGATCACGACGACGTCGGAGCCCGCGGTGTCCGCGTACTCGCCCTGCCGGACGGTCGTGTTGGAGTCGTAGGCGATGCCGTGGTTCGTGTCGGCCGCTTGGCCGATCGTCGTCTCACGCTGGTCCGGGATGTCGACGAAGACGAGCTCGTCGACCACGTCGCGCAAGGCGAGGTTGTAGCCGGCCGCGGCTCCGACAGTCCCCGCCGCGCCGATGACGCTGACTTTTGTCATACCGTGTGGATCCGCGACCGGGCGGCGAGTAAACGTTTCGGAACTGCCGATTGCGGCCGTGAGATCGGCCGCCGGCCGCGTCGCGAAAACCCTAACTCCCGCCGGCGCACACCGTGTCGTAGTGCCGACGTTCCGTTACCCGTGTCCCGGCTGCCGGACCACAAACAGCCTCCACGACGCAGACTGCGAGTTCGAGGGAGTGAGCTGGCCGACGGTGGAGAAGGCGTACACCGACCTCCTCGCCGTGCTCACCGCCGAGCCGGAGGGGATCACCGAGTCGGCGCTCCGAGAAGCGGTCGCCGGCGAGTGGGACGGGCTCCACAAGGCCGCGCTCGGGACGCTGGAGCGTGAACAGCGCGTCGTCCGCGACGACGACCTCCTCAGGCTGCTCACCGCCGCGGAGTTCAAAGAGCGCGTCTCGGAGCCGACCCGCGAGCCGATGCGGACCGTGTACGAGCACGGGTCGGTCCCCGGCTGTCACGACAACGCCGTCTTCGCGATGATCGCGTGGTACGAGATGGTCGGGCTCTCCTGGCCGGAGACCCGGGAGAACGTGATCGGTTGGTTACGGGAGTCGGGCGCGTGGGACCGCGGCGGGTTCGAGGAGTCCTCGCCCGCGGAGCTCGTCGACTCGAAACGCCACGTGTACGACCAGGGGTACGGCTGGAAGGAGAAGGGTAGGGCCGCAAAAGGCGTCATCGAGCGACACGTGTGAGCGGCCGGGGAGCCAGCCGACTCATCCGGCCGGTTTAACCTCACGCGCATCGTTTCGACACCGTGACACACCCCGAAGCGGGGGCGGCGTCGATCCAAGGCGAGGAGCCGTCGCCGACGGACGCGAGCGACGGACGAGCACCCGCGGTGTCGAACCCGCGG
Source organism: Halorubrum tibetense (assembly GCF_055396225.1). Taxonomy (NCBI): domain Archaea; kingdom Methanobacteriati; phylum Methanobacteriota; class Halobacteria; order Halobacteriales; family Haloferacaceae; genus Halorubrum; species Halorubrum tibetense. Next base: position 1,452,538 of record NZ_AP043742.1, on the reverse strand, counting down.
CGCGCGCTCGCCGTCGTTATCGGCGTTGTGTTCATCGACTTGGTCGGGTTCGGGATCGTGATCCCGATCTTGCCGTTCTACGTCCGGTCGCTCGGCGTCAGCGACGCCTTCATCGGACTGCTCGCGGCGTCGTACTCGCTCGCACAGTTCCTCGCCGCCCCGACGCTCGGCCGGCTCTCGGACCGGATCGGCCGCCGGCCCGTCCTGCTCGCGTCGCTCGCGGCGGCCGGCGTCGCGTGGGTCGCGTTCGGCTACGCCGGGGAGTCGGGGGCGCGCTTCGGGACGGTCGCGGCCCTCGTGACGCTGTTCGCGTCGCGGACGTTCGCCGGCGCGATGGGCGGAAACATCGCCGCCGCACAGGCGTACGTCGCCGACATCACTCCACGCGACCGACGAGCGGGGGCGCTCGGACTGGTCGGCGCCGCGTTCGCGCTCGGGTTCGTCTTCGGGCCCGCGATCGGTGGGCTGCTCGCGGCCGACCCGGTCGTCGCCCGCGCGGACGCGCTCCTCCCGTCGTTCGTCCCCGCAACGCCGTACTCGCTGCCGAGCTTCGCCGCCGCGGGAATGAGTTTCCTCGCCGTCGCCGTTGGGTTCCTGTTCTTGGAGGAACCGAAGCGAACACGCCCCGTCTCCGACGCCGCCCCGGGGTCGCCGATCCCGCCGCGGCGGACGGTCGTCGGCCAGTTCCGCGAGGCGATCTCGTCGGTCGCACTCAGACCGCTCACCGTCGCGTACTTCGTCGTCGCCGTCGCGTTTGCGGGCGTCCAGGTGATGTTCATCCCGTTCGTCGCCGACAGCTTCGGGTACGACGCGACCGCGGCCGCGCTCCTCCTCACGTACGTCGGGGTCCTCGGCGTGATCAACCAGGGCGTTCTCGTCGGCCGGCTCTCGCGGGTCATCCCCTCGCGAACGCTCGTCGCGGGCGGCGGGGTGATCCTCGGGGGTGCGCTCGTCGCGATCCCGCTCACGGGCGTCATCGACCGCCTCGCCGGGGACGTAACCCTCGGCGGGCCGGCGTGGTTCACGCTCCCGCTCGTCGCGCTGCTCGTCGCGCTCGCGGGGCTCTCGCTCGGGAACGCCCTCGTGAACGTCTCGCTCGCGACGCTCGTCTCGGGGGCGGCCAGCGACGCCGAGCAGGGGGCCGCGTTCGGCGTCACACAGGGCGCGTCGAGCCTCGGTCGGACGGTCGGACCGCCGGTGATGGCGGTGCTGTACACCGTCGCGGTCGCCGCCCCGTTCCTCCTCGGCGCGCTGTTGCTCGCCCCCGTGGTGGCCGCGTTCGCTCGCCGAGAGGAGTCGAGCGGTGACCGGACGGGACCGGCCACGTAAGCGGACGAACGGGTGCGATCCAGACCGCGGGACCACGACAGGTTTACGCCGCGGGTCGCCGTCGTACCCCGTGTATGGTTCTCGACGCCGTCCCGGCGTGGCCCGCGATCGGGTCGATCGCCGGCGGGGCCGGCGCGATCGGCCTGGCGTGGGCGATCCGCCGCCATCGGGGGCGGCCGGGCGTCGACTGGTTCCTCGGCGTGTTCGCGGCACAGACGGTGTGGTGTCTCTCTTACGGGATCGGGCTGCTCGTCGCCGACCCGACGCTCCGGGCCGTCCTGGAGGCGTCGACGTGGCTCGGGATCCTCTGGACGGGTATCGCCTTCCTCGGTTTCGCGCTGGAGTACACGGGGCGGAGCGACGTGGTTCGGAGCCGCCTGTTCGCGGGCGTGGTCGGGTTCGGCGTCCTCTCGACGCTGATACTCGCGACGAACCCGCTCCACGGGGCGTTTTGGACGGGGTTCCGGGTCGACCCCGTCTTCGGCGTCGCGACGGTGTCGTACGCGTTCGGCCCCTGGGCGTACCTCGTCGTCGCCGTCGAGACCGTCCTCGTCGCCAGCGCGGTGTTCCTCCTCGTGGACACGCTCCTCAGCTATGGCCCGCTCTACCGCCGCGAGAGCGCTGCGGTCGCGATGAGCTCGTTGCCGCCGGGGTTCGCGCTCGTCGCGTGGATCCTCGAGCTCGGACCCGTGCCGCAGCTGCAGCTGGCCCCGATCCTGTTCGTCCCGCACGTCCTGCTCGACGCGTACGCGTTCAACCGTGCCGAGATGTTCGACCGGCACCCGACGACGAGCCGGGCCGCCGAGCGCACCGCGATCGACGACCTCGCGGACCCGATCGTGGCGCTTTCGCTCGACCGGCGGGTGGTGCGGCTCAACCCGGCGGCCGAGTCGCTGCTGGGGGTCGGCGCGGAACAGGCGCGCGACCGACCATTCGACGCGTTCCTCGACGTCGCGATCGACGTGGAGAGCGGCGACGCGGATGGAGGCGACAACGAGATCACGGTCGGCGTCGGCCCGCGACGCCGGACGTTCGCGGTATCGACCGCGGCACTGACCGACCCCGAGGGGACCCACGTCGGCTACACGGTCGTCTTCTCCGACGTCACCGAACGCGAGCGCCGCAGACAGCAGCTGGAGGTGCTCAACCGGATCCTCCGGCACAACCTCCGTAACGACGCGGGCGTGGTGGCCGGCTACGGCGACCTGCTCGTCGAACGGCTGGAGGACCCCGAGCTCGTTCGGATGGCGGACGCCATCGACCGGCGGGCGGGCGCGCTCGCCGCGCTCGGGGAGAAGGCCGGAACGGTTGAGACGCTGCTCTCGGACGGCGACCCCACGACGGTCGACGTTCGCGAACTCGTGAGCGACGTCGTCGACGACGCCCGCGAACGGGCCGGAGAGGACGCCGTCACGCTCGCCGTCGAGGGAACCGACGCGGAGTGGGTCGCGTCCCTCCGTGCGGACGCGCTCCAGGCGATCGTCGCGAACGCCGTCGAGAACGCCGTCGTCCACCACGACGGTCAAGGGACCGAGCGCGCGGACGGCGGGACGTGGGTTCGGGTGACGCTCCGGCGGGAGGACCGCGGGGACGCCGCCGAGTTCGTCCTCGTCGTCGACGACGACGGTCCCGGGATCCCCGATCACGAGGTGCGCGCGGTCGAATCCGGGCGTGAGACCGCGCTCGAACACGGTTCCGGGCTCGGGCTGTGGGTGATCGAGTGGGCGGCCGGGGCGCTCGGCGCGGACGTCGAGTACGCGACACGGGAGCCGCGGGGAACCCGCGTGACGGCCCGGGTGCCACTTATAAATGATGAGGCGGGGGCGGACGACTGACACGCCGGGTTGACGGCGGGCTCACCGGGGGACGGACAGCCAGCGTCGCCAGCGGCCGCTTATCAATCGGCGGCAGGGATCGGCTCCGGATCGCCGCTGCCGAGTGCGTATACACCCGCGCAGTCGACTGTCGGCGCTCTCCCTTATCAATAGTGCATAAATCGACACCACCGATCCGCCCGCGGCGACTTATAAGTCGTCGCTGTCGAACTTCAGGAGTCCCGCGAGCGGCGGCGCGAGGGTCCAGAACACGAGCATCGCGGCCGCCGACACCTGCTGTGTCGCCGTCTCGCCGGCGAACAGCTGGTCAGCGAGGAACCCGTTCGCGAGCGCCTCGATCCCGGTCGTCGGGTTCGCCACGTCGAGGAACGTCCGGATCTGTTCGGCGGAGGCGGGGAGCCGCGCGACGACCCCGTCGAGCGCGCCGAGGACCTGTCCCGTGATCAGCCCCCACAGCAAGACGAACACCGCGTACACCGTGATTCCGGCGATCAGCGCGCGCTGCTGGGTCGGCATGGCGGCCGAACAGCCGACCGCGATGGAGACGAAGACGACGCCCAGCACCGCGGCGAATATCGTGTAGCCGAAAAAGGCCCCGGCGTTGAACGTCACGGGGATGACGATCAACACGAGCGCGGGCAGGAGGAAGCCGGCGAGGATCGCGAGCGCGATCGCCGCGCCGCGACCGATCACCTTGCCGAAGACGACGTCCGCCCGGGAGTGCGGCAGCGAGAGCAGCAGTTTCAGCGACCCGGACTCCCGCTCGCCGCTCACCGCGTTGTAACCGACGACGATCCCGACGAGTGGGACGAGGCCGGTGACCAACACGGGCCCGACAAGACTGCTCAACAGGAGCTCCGTCGCGAACTGGTCGGCCTCGCCTTGCGGACGGACGATGTAGGCGAAAAGCGAGACCAGAAGCGAGAACAGCGCGACGAGGATAACCATCCCGCGCGACCGCACCGTGTCCTGGAAGTCCTTGTCCGCGACCGCGAGGAGGCTCACGCGTCCACCTCCTCGTCCGCGTCGGTTGCGGAATCGGGACCCGCCGCGGATCCCGGCGCATCTCCCTCCGTGTACGCCAAAAAGAGGTCCTCGAGCGACGCTTCCCGGGTATGGAAGTCCTGGACGTCGACGCCAGCGTCCGCTAACGCCGCGATGACACCGGTCTTGACCCCGCTCTCGCAGTTCACGACCAGCGTGTCACCCGCACCCGACCCGTCAGCGACGGTTTCGACGCCGGAGACGCCGGCGAGCGCGCGGACGGCATCGACGGCCGGATCAGCGGCGGCGTCGACCTCGATCTCCAGCGTCTCCTCGCCGCCGACGGCGTCACGGAGCCCGTCGATGGAGTCCTCAGCGACGAGCTCGCCGTCGCGGAGGATCCCGACACGGTCACAGACGGCCTCGACCTGTCCCAACACGTGCGAGGAGAAGAAGACGGTCGCGCCGCGGTCGGCCTCGGCCTCGACGATCGCGCGCATCTCCTTCGCGCCCGCCGGGTCGAGCCCCGAGGAGGGCTCGTCGAGGACGAGCAGGTCCGGTTCGCCGACGAGCGCCATCGCGAGCGCGAGCCGCTGGCGCATCCCCTTCGAGTAGTCGCCCGCCTTTCGGTCGGCGTCCTCGCGGATCCCGACCCGGTCGAGGAGCGCGTCGGCGTCGGCCTCGACCTCCTTCGACCGGATCGCGAACTCGACGTGTTTCCGGCCCGAGAGCCGGTCGTACACCGAAAACCCCTCGGGGAGGACGCCGGTCCGACGGCGGATCGCGACGCTCTCCGCCCGGGCGTCCCGTCCGAGCACCGTCACCGTCCCCTCGGTCGGCCGGACGAGGTCGAGCAGCATGTCGATCGTCGTCGACTTGCCGGCCCCGTTCGGCCCGAGGAAGCCGTACACCTCCCCCTCCTCGACGGTGAGATCGAGGTCCCGCACCGCGGTGGCTCCGGGGAACTCCTTGGTCACCCCGCGCAGCTCGATAGCGGTCATACCGTCCGTTCCGCCAGCCGGCGGATAAAGGGTTGTGGCTCGGGAGAACGGGGGCGGCCGGGAGCCGCCAAGCGGGGCCGAAGAGGTGGGAACGACGGGAGGCAGCCACCCCTACGCCGGCGGCCAGTCGATCCCGTTGTCGGCCAGCAGATCGGCGAACGCCGCCTCGTCGAGGACGGGCACGTCGTTCGCGTCGGCGTCGTCCCGCTTCGAGCGCCCGGGGTTCTCGCCGGCGACGAGGTAGTCCGTGTTGCCGGAGACGCTCGACGTGGCGTTCGCGCCGGCGCGTTCGACGAGCGCCTGTGCGTCACTTCGGGGGACGGACAGCGACCCCGTGAACACGAACGTGAGCCCGTCGAGCGGGGCGAACCCGTCCTCGCCGTCACCAGTGTCTCCGACCGGTTCGGGCTCGACCGCGCGCTCGCGGAGCCCCCCGATCGCCGCTCGGTTCTCCGGCGCGTCGAGGAACGCCCGTATCGACTCGGCAACGGCGGGGCCGACGTCGTCGACCTCGCGGAGCGCGGCGGCGTCGGCGTCGAGCACCGCGTCGAGCGAACCGAAGTGTGTCGCGAGCGCCCGCGCCGTCGTCGCGCCCACGTCGGGGATCCCCAGACCGGCGAGGAACCGGTCGAGCGGCGGGTTCCGGGCGTCGTCGAGGGCCGTGATCAGGTTCTCTGCGCTCGTCTCTCCCCACCCCTCCAGCTCGACCAGCGCCGGGACGGTCAGGTCGTACAGGTCGGGCAGCGACTCGACGAGGCCGGCCTCGCGGAGCTGTTCGACCCGCTCCGGCCCGAGCCCCTCGATGTCGAGCGCGTCACGGCGGGCCCAGTGTTCGACCGCCCGTTCCAGCTGTTCGGGACAGCCGAGCCCGCCGGTACAGAACGCGAGCGGCCCGTCCCGTTCGACGGGTGCGTCACACACCGGACACGTCTCCGGGAACGCGTACGTTCCCTCGGAGCGTTTCTCGACCACCTCGGGGACGTACGGGATCACGTCGCCGGCGCGGTAGATCCGCACGCGGTCGCCGACGTTCACGCCGAGCGCCTCGATCTCGGCGGGGTTGTGGAGCGTCGCCCGCGAGACGGTGACGCCGCCGACGTCGACGGGGTCGAGCTCCGCGACGGGAGTCAACCGCCCCGTCCGGCCGACCTGGACGGTGATCGCTTCGACGGCGGTCGTCGCGGTCCGGGGCGGGAACTTGTAGGCGAACGCCCAGCGGGGCGCGCGGGAGGTCGAACCGAGCGCCTCGCAGGCGGCCCGGTCGTCGACTTTGATCACGACGCCGTCGACCGCGTAGTTCAGTCGGTCCCGGGCGTCGAGCACCCGATCGCGGTAGTCGATCGCCCCGTCGATGTCGTCGACGACCTCGATCCGGTCCGTCCGCGGGAGCCCGAACGCGTCGAACGCGTCGAACTGGCCGCGGTTTGTGGCCGGACGAGTGGCGGTCGACGCGCTCGACGCGGACCCCGCAGCGTCACTCCCGTCTTCCCACGCCAACACGTCGAAGAAGAAGACGTCGAGCGGGCGCTCGGCGACGACCGCGGGGTCGAGCTGGCGGAGGGTCCCGGCGGCGGCGTTGCGGGGGTTCGCGAACGGCTCCTCGCCGCGCTCGACGCGCTCCTCGTTGTGCGCCTCGAACGCGTCCCGCGGCATGTACACCTCGCCACGGACCGCGAGGGTGTCGGGCGGGTTCCCGCGCAGGCGACCCGGGACGGTCGGGATCGTCCGCACCTGTTCGGTGACATCGTCGCCGCGCTCGCCGTCGCCGCGGGTCGCCGCCCGGGCGTAGACGCCGTCCTCGTAGACGACTTCGACCGAGAGCCCGTCGAACTTCGGCTCACAGACGTACCGAACGTCGGCGGGGTCGAAGCCGGCCGCGTCGAGACCGGACCGGACGCGTTCGTCGAACTCCCGGACCGCCTCGGCGGTCTTCGCGTTGTCGATAGAGCGCATCGGGGCGACGTGTTCGACCGTCGCCAGCTCGTCGAGGGGTTCGCCGCCGACCCGACGGGTCGGGGAGTCCGGAGTCCCGAGGTCGAACTCGCGTTCGAGGGCCGCCAAGCGGTCGAACAGCCGGTCGTACGTCGCGTCCTCGATCAGGGGGTCGGCGTCGACGTAGTACCGGTGATCGTGTTCGCGGATCGCCGCCCGAAGCAGCGCCGTCTGCCGCTCGGCCGCCTCCCGCGACAGCTCCGCGACCGGCTCGAAGTCGGTCGGCGGCTCCTCGACGTAGGGGTTCTCCTCGGGGTCCGCGTGTCGCGTCGACGAGCTCGTCATCGACCGATACTTGATCCGCACCGGATTAAAACGGCACGAAGGAGTCCCGGATCGGGGAGGCGGACGCGTATCAGACGACCCGATCACCGCCGAGGAACACGGCCTCGGGGTCGCGCCACGCCCCGGCGTCCGCGTTGGGGTCGGCGTCGAGAACGACGAGATCCGGGCGGTACCCCTCCGTGACCCGACCGACATCGTCGAGTCCGAGGAGGTCGGCGGCGTTGACGGTGGCGGCTTCGAGCGCGTCGGCGGGGGAGAGCCCGTACTCGACCATCAGCGAGAGCTCCGCCGGGATGTCGCCGAAGTAGTTGAACGGGGTTCCCGCGTCGGTCCCCATCGCGATCGGAACGTCGGCGTCGAGCGCATGTTCCCAGGCGTCGTCGAAGCGCTCCGCGGCGTCCTCGGCCTTCGCGACCGCGTCGGCGGGGATCCCGGCCTCGGTCCCGTTCTCGACGATGCCGTGGAGGGCGCTCGCCGTCGGCACCCAGTACGTCCCCCGCTCGGCCATCATTTCGGCCGCCTCGCGGTCCATGAACGTCCCGTGTTCGACGCTCGTTATCCCCGCCTCGACCGCGTTCTTGATCCCCGCCTCGCCGTGGGCGTGTGCCGCCGTCGGCGTGTCCGTCGGCGCGGCCGCGTCCGTGAACGCCGCGAGCTCCGCGGGCGTCAGCTCCGGCGCGCCGGTCACCGCGCCCTCGGTGAGCACCCCGCCGGTCGCCATACACTTGAGCACGTCCGCGCCCGCCTTCAGCTGCTCGCGGGCCGCCTTCCGGACCTCGGCCGGGCCGTCCGCCTCGCGGCCGAACCAGTTGCCGTGGCCGCCGGTCATGATCACGTTCCGGCCGCAGGCGACGACGCGCGGGCCGACGAGCACCCCGTCGGCGACCGCCTCGCTCGCGTCGATGGCGAGCGTGCCGCGCGCGCCGAGGTCCCGCACGGCCGTGACTCCGGCCTCGGCGGCCGCCCGCAGGTTCCGTGCCGCCCGGTAGCTCGCGGTGTAGTCGCTGTCGGCGGTGGCAGTGGCGACATCCGGCCGCCCGTCCATCATCAGGTGGACGTGTGCGTCGATAAGCCCCGGCGCGATCACCCGCCCCGAAACGTCGGTTTCGGTCGGTTCGGTGGCGTCGGTCGCGGTATCGTCCCCCTCGAGGGCGGCGTCAACCGCAGCCGGGTCGCCAACGGCGACGATCTCGCCATCGGCGATCGCGACGTCGGCCGCTCTGGTCCCGTCCACGTCCGCGACCCGTCCACCACGAAGCACGTGCATACCGGAGGACGGGACGGTCAAAGCGTAAAAGGTAGGGTAGCGGAACGCTCGACGCCGCTTCCGGCGGAGACGGGCCGGAGATTGTGGTTTGACAACTACCCACATATATATCCCCCGCCGGCGTGAGTGCTCCGAACATGGGAGACACGAAACCGAACGGTCCACTCGCGGACCTATATGAGGGACGTATCGGGACACCGACCACCGACGACGAGGTACAGGGGTACTGGATCTTCTCGCTCGGAGTGATCCTCGGCGTGCTGGGTGTCGTCGTGTTCGCCCTTACCGACCCGCGGACGACCGCACGGGCAGTCGGCTACGCGCTGGTCGCGCTGTCGCCGCCGACCGTGATGATCGGTGCGATCGTCCGGTTCCCGCTGAAGCGATCGGCGACGACGCTCGGCCTCCTCGGGGGGCTGCTCACGCTCGCTGCGGTGGCGTACTTCTTCGTCGTCTTCCCCGACGGCTGGTCGCGCTCGACCGGCAACGAGGTCGTCAACGCGCTGTACGCTGCCGGGATCGTCGTGATCGGCCTCGCGGGGACGATCGTGCCGCTCATAACCGATCCCGTTCGGGACGACTACGAGCGGATGCAGGCCGAGACGGCGTCGACTGCCGCGGAGCGCGACGAGACCGCCACCGAGCTGGAGGAGGCCCGGTCCGAGCTCGACGCGACCGCCGCCGACCTAGCCGACGCCGAAGCGCGAGCCGAGGAGCTGGGAGCCGAGACGGAGGCCGCGCGGGCGGAGACGGCCGCGCTCCGCGAGAGCAAGGCGCGGTTCGAGCTGTTCGAGGACGCGAGCGGCAAGCCGCGCTGGCGGCTCCGCCACCGCAACGGCAACGTGATCGCCACCTCCGGGCAAGGGTACAGCAGCCGTGGAAAGGCCCAGCAGGGACTGCACAGCGTCCGGCGAAACGCGCTCGGTGCCGGGTTGTTACGGATCGAGACCCCGGTCGCGGAGGCCGAGGCGGTCGCCGACGACGACGGCCCGGAGCCCGAGGACGCCGCGGAGCCGGACGTCGCCGTCCCGAGCGACGACGAGGAGATCGCGAGCAAGGCGACGTTCGAGCTGTTCGAGGACAACGCCGGCGAGTGGCGCTGGCGGCTCGCACACGACAACGGCAACGTGATCGGCGACTCCGGCGAGGGGTACGCCTCGAAGTCGAACGCGAAACGTGCGCTCGGCCGGGTTCGGGAACACATCGCCGCCGCGGACTACCTTCGCGTCGATCCGGCCGCCTACGAGCTGTTCCGTGACAACGCCGGCGAGTGGCGCTGGCGGCTCATCCACGAGAACGGGAACATCCTCGCCGACTCCGGCGAGGGGTACTCCTCGCGCTCGAAGGCGCGTCAGGGGGTCGAGAGCGTCCGGTCGAACGTGAGCGACGCGCCGGTGAAAGACCTCGACGACGACACCGGCGGCGAGGGCGACGGCACGGGAAGCGCGAACGCGACGTTCGAGCTGTACGAGGACAACGCGGGCGAGTACCGCTGGCGGCTCCGCCACCGGAACGGGAACATCATCGCCGACTCCGGCGAGGGGTACGCCGACAGGAGCGGCGCGAAAGACGCGATCGAGCGGGTTCGCGGGTACGGGCCCGACGCCGACGCGCTGGACGTCGGCAACGCCGCCTTCGAGATCTACGAGGACGCCGCCGACGAGTGGCGCTGGCGGCTCCGTCACCGCAACGGCAACGTCGTCGCCGACTCCGGCGAGGGGTACGCCTCGCGCTCGGGCGCCGTCGACGGCGTGACGAGCGTCAAGCGGAACGCGCCGGGTGCCGGCGAGGAGACCGTCTGAGACGCGGCGGTCGCGCCTTTTAATCCGGTCGGCACCGACTGGCCGACAATGAGCCGGATCCGGGTGCTGAGCTACAACGTTCGGTACGACAACCGCAGCGACCACCACGACGCGTGGTACGCGCGCCGCGACGGCGTGATCGACCTGGTTCGGTTTCACCGGCCGGACGTCGCCGCCTTCCAGGAGCCGCTCCCCGCCCAGCGAAGCGACCTCCGCGAGGGGCTCGACGAGTACGCGTTCGTCGGCCGTGGCCGCGAGCCCGGCGGCGACGGCGAGGGGTGCCCGATCGCCGTCCGCACCGATCGCTGGCGGGTCGTCGACGACGGGACGTTCTGGCTCTCGGAGACCCCGACGGAGCCGTCGTCGGACTGGGACGCCGCACACCCGCGGATCGCGACGTGGGCGAGCGTGGAGCCGAACCCGTCCCCGGAGGGGCCCGTCCGCCCCGGCTCCGGACCGCTCCTCGTCGTCAACACGCACTTCGATCACGTGAGCCCGCGGGCTCGTCGGGAGTCGGCGCGACTGCTCGTCGAGCGGGTCGGGGCGCTCGCCGGCGACGGCGAGCCGGACGGGAGCCGGGAGCGGTCGGTCGTGTTCGTCGGCGACCTCAACAGCACGCCAGGATCGGAGCCACACCGGATACTGACGGGACGCGACGAAAGCCACGAGCGAACGGACGACCGGGTCGACCTCCGTGACGCCGTCGCCGACGCCGACGTCCGACACGGCCCGACGACGACCGTCACAGACTTCGTGCGGCTCATCGACGACCGGCGGATCGACCACGTGCTCGTCTCGCCCGACATCGAGTCGGAGGCCGTCGCGACGCTCGCCGACCGCGACGACCGCGGGCGCTACCCCTCGGATCACCTGCCGGTGCTCGCCCGCCTCCGCCGTCACTCCGCGGCGTCGATGTCGTCCTCCTCGTAGGCGTCGGCGTACCGCTCCATCACCGCCTCGTAGCCGCGTGTCGCCGTCTCGAACGTCTCCCGGAGGTCGGCGATCGGCGTCTCCGTGGCGTCGACGCGGAGGTCGTTGTAGTACGGGTCGGCGAGCTCCCCCTCCTCGGTGTTCGTCACTCGCAACGCCGCCGACTGGACGACGAGGTCCTCGCGTTTGTCACCGCCGGCCGCGTGGCCGGCCGCCAGCGCGTCTATCAGGCGCTCGGCGAGCGGAGCGTCGCCGTGTGCGGCCGACTCGTAGGCCGCGGCGGTGTCGTCGATCACGTCCTCGCCGGTGAGCAGGTTGCCGGCGACAGTGAAGTTCTCACCAACCGTGTGGCCGTACCAGTCGTGACACTCCTCGCCGGAGAACGCGAACGTGCCGTCGGCGTCGACGCCGTGGAGCTGCCGCTGTTCGCGCCCCTCGTCGGCGTTGAGCAACGCCTCGAGCGCGTCGTCGACGGCGAGTCCGTCCCCGAGGTACTCGATCCCCTTTCGGCCGAGCTCGACGTTGACGAGCGACTGTGTCGCGACCGCCCCGTCCGGCGAGACGAACGGGCACAGGGTGCCGACCCCCGGGAGCCGGGTGGTGACCGCCACGCCGAACCGGCACTGATCGGTCCCGTCGTCGTCGGTGTACCGCTCACGAACGCAGATACTGAACGTCACGTGCGACGGTGTGGACGGCGGGCGCAAAAGGCTACGTTCCGGGGGTGTCGTTTCCGGTTCCGGTCCACGCCTCCGTGACGGCTCGGCCGGGGCCGGGGGAGGAACGGAACGGTCGCCGAGCGGCTGCCCCGAGTCGGGGACCGGAACCGGGTACCGAGGCGGTCGTCGACGACGCTCGGTGGCCCAGTCGACCGACGTGGTCGGCGTCGGCAGTCGAAGGAGACGATCCAACGACGAGAACCGGATTGTACTGCCGATTCGGTGGTGGATATTTAAACCCCAGTGAAGAGTTCGAACCGGGTCGCCGTCGTGATCGCATCCGGGCGGGCGATCTGGCCAGTATGAATGACGGTAACGTGCGACACACTTATGAGTGTGAATCCCTGCCATACATATAGCCTCGGATACGGGCCGGAACGACGGTCATCCGCGTGCTGGTCCCGGAAGGTGTGTCGGTCGCGGCGTCAAGGGAGATGGCTCAGGCCGGTGAGCCACGCGTCCGTCCTCGGCGTTGAGCAACGCCTTCCCGCCGCCGGAAACGCGGCCGGAGGGTCGACGTGGCGGGTTCGGTCGGCATCGTCTCCGAGATCACCAACCCATGTCAGAAAGACAGACACTCGAACGGATAAGCGAGGCGTATCGGACGTCCGTCCCCGACGACCTTCGGGAGGCGCGATCGTTCGACTGGTACCTCGAAACGCTGTACGACGACCCGCGTATCGCCCGAAACGCACACCAGCGTGTCGCCGACATGTTCGACCACTACGGCACACGCTACGACGAGGAGGCCGGCGTCGTCGAGTACGCGCTCGCGGCCGACGACCCGCTCCACGACGGGGCGAACGTGTTCTACGGCCGGGAGATCCACGAAGCGATCCACGAGTTCGTCAACAAGGTGAAATCCGGCGCGCGCGGGCTCGGCCCGGAAAAACGGATCAAACTGCTGTTGGGGCCGGTCGGCTCCGGGAAGTCGCATTTCGACTGGCTCACGCGTCGCTACTTCGAGGCGTACACGCGCGACGACGCCGGCCGGATGTACACGTTCCGGTGGGTGGACCTCTGTTCGGTCATCGGGGATCAGGACCCCGGCGACGACACCGTCCGGTCACCGATGAACCAGGACCCGTTGGTGTTGCTCCCCAAAGAGCAGCGCGCGGGCGTCATCGACGCGCTTAACGAACGACTCGACGCGCCGTACACGCTCCGAAACGAGCAACACCCCGACCCCGCCTCGGAGTTCTACCTGAACGAGCTGTTGGCGCACTACGACGACGACCTACAGGCGGTGTTGGAGAACCACGTCGAGGTGATCCGGCTCGTCGCCGACGAGAACCGCCGGGAGTGTATCGAGACGTTCGAGCCGAAAGACAAGAAGAACCAGGACGAGACGGAGCTCACCGGCGACGTCAACTACGCCAAACTGGCCGTGTACGGCGAGTCGGACCCGCGCGCGTTCGACTACGCCGGCGCGTTCTGTAACGCGAACCGAGGGCTGTTCTCCGGCGAGGAGCTGTTGAAGCTCCAGCGGGAGTTCCTCTACGACTTCCTCCACGCCTCCCAGGAGAAGACGATCAAGCCGAAGAACAACCCCCGGATCGACATCGATCAGGTGATCGTCGGCCGCACGAACATGCCGGAGTACCGCGAGAAGACCGGCGACGAGAAGATGGAGGCGTTCAACGACCGCACCAAGCGGATCGACTACCCGTACGTGTTGGAGTACGAGAGCGAAGCCGAGATCTATCGGAAGATGCTCGCCAACGCCGACGTGCCGAACGTCGCCGTCGAACCGCACACGCTGGAGATGGCCGGGCTCTTCGGGGTGTTGACCCGACTTGAGGAGCCCACCGACGAGACGGTGGGCCTCGTCGAGAAGGCGAAGGTGTACAACGGCGAGCTGGAGGACGACGAGATCGACCGCCGGAAGCTCCGGGAGGACGCCGCCGAGTCGGCGGAGATCCGCGAGGGGATGGAAGGCGTCTCCGCCCGGTTCATCGGCGACGAGATCGCCGAGGCGATCATGGACTCGACACACCGCGACCGCTCGCACCTCTCGCCGCTGTCCGTCTTCGACCACTTCGAAGCGAACCTCGACGGGCACGGCTCGATCGCCGCCGACGACCTCGATCGGTACGAACGGCTGCTCGACACGGTTCGGGAGGAGTATCGGGAGCGGGCGATCGAAGACGTGCGACACGCGTTAGCGTACGACATTGATGAGCTCCGGCGGCAGGGGGAGAAGTATATGGACCACGTGATGGCGTACATCGACGACGCCACCGTGGACGACGAGCTCACAGGCCGGGAGACGGAACCCGACGAGACGTTCCTCCGTGCGGTCGAAGAGCAGCTCGACATCCCCTCCGATCGAAAGGACGACTTCCGGCAGGAGGTGTCGAACTGGGTCTCCAGACGCGCCCGAGAGGGGCGGGATTTCGACCCGCAGGACAACGACCGGCTCCGCCGTGCGCTCGAGCGCAAGCTGTGGGAGGACAAGAAACACAACATCAACTTCTCGGCGCTGGTCTCGGCGACGGACCTCGACGACGAGGAGCGAAGCGCGTGGGTCGACGCGCTCGTGGAACGCGGCTACTCCGAGGACGGGGCGGCCGAGGTGCTCGAGTACGCGGGCGCAGCGGTCGCCCGCTCCGAGATGGAAGGTGACGGGGACTGAGCCATGACCGATCCGACAGCGGGGGTGCCCGACCGATGAACGACGGCGACCCCGACGGCGAGGCGTTCAGTCGGATGGCCGACGAGACGCTCAGAGAGGCGTACGACCCACCGATGAGCCTCGAAGCCTACGTCGACCGGGTGCTCGCGACCCCGGCGGCCGCCGCCTCCGGCGCGCGGTACGTGCTCGCGGCCATCGAGTCACAGGGGACGCGCCCGGTCGTCGAGCGCGGCGAGGAGCTGGATCGCTACCGGTTCTTCGACGACCCGTTCAATGACGGCGAGCACGCCGTCCTCGGCAACACGACCGCGCTGAACGCCTTCGTCGACGACCTCCGGGCGGCGGCCGCGGGCCGTGGCAACGACGAGAAGATCACCTGGATAGACGGGCCCACCGCCACGGGGAAATCCGAGTTCAAGCGCTGTCTGGTGAACGGCCTCCGCGAGTTCTCGAAGACGGACGCCGGGCGGCGGTACACCGTCGAGTGGAACGTCACCGGGACTGGCGGGGGGTCGCGGTCGCTGTCGTACGGGAACGGCGGCGACGCTGGCGAGTGGTACCGGAGCCCGGTACAGAGCCACCCGCTCTCGGTGTTCCCGCCGGAGACCCGGAGACGGATCGCCGACGCCGTCGAGGCGGGGACGACCTACCCGATCGCCGCGGACGTCGAACTGGACCCGTTCAGCCGCGAGGCGTACGACCACCTGGAGTCGATGTACCGCGAGGAGGGGCGACGGGACCTCTTCTCGGCGGTCACCGACAGGGACCACCTGCGCGTGACGAGCTACGTCGTCGACGTCGGGCAGGGGATCGGAGTGCTCCACGCCGAGGACGACGGAACCCCGAAGGAGCGGCTCGTCGGGTCGTGGATGGGCGGGATGGTGCGCGAGCTCGGCTCGCGTGGCCGGAAGAACCCGCAGGCGTTCAGCTACGACGGAGTGCTCTCACAGGGGAACGGCGTCGTCACCGTCGTCGAGGACGCGAGCCAGCACGCGGACCTGCTCCGCCGCCTCCTCAACGTCCCCGACGAGAACCGGGTCAAGCTCGACAAGGGGATCGGGATGGATATCGACACCCAGCTGATCATCGTGTCGAACCCGGACCTCGACGCCGAGCTCGACCGACACGCCGAGCGGGAGGGTGCGGACCCGCTCAAGGCGTTGAAGCGGCGTCTCACCCGCCACGAGTTCCGCTACCTCACGGACCGACGGCTGGAGGCCGCGCTCCTCCGCCGGGAGATCGGCGACCGGGACGCGATGACCGCGGTCGGCGTGGGGGCGGACGGGAGCGACACCGTCCGGACGGGGTCGGCCGACGCGAATCGAAGCGACGCGAGCGAGACCGTCCGCGCGGCGCTGACGACGACGGTTCGCGACGACGACGGGCGGACGAGAGAGCGGGAGCTGGCACCGCACGCGATCGGCGCGGCCGCGCTGTACGCCGTGGTGAGCCGGCTCGAAGCCGAAAACCTCCCGGCGTCGCTCGACCTAGTGGAAACGGCACGGCTGTACGAGACGGGCGAGCTCCGGCGGGACGACGAGGTGATCACCGCGACCGACGTCGCGTTCGGGACCGATGACGGCCGAACCGGGATCCCCGTCACGTACACCCGAGACGTCATCGCCGACCTCCTGAACGCCGAGAGCGACCGAAGCCATCCGGCGCTCCCGGTCGAACGCGTCGTCACCCCGCGGGACGTCCTCGACGGGATGCTCGATGGCCTAACCGACGCCCCGGTGTTCTCCCGGGCCGAGGTCGCGGAGTTCGAGAGCCGGTACGCCCCGGTACTCGAACGCGTTCGGGAGCGCCAGCGGAGCGACGTCGTCGGCGCCGCGCTGGCCGCAGAGACCGTTCCGACGGACACCGTCGCGGAGTACGTCGAACACGTGTACGCGTGGGACGCCGAGGATCCGGCGGGGACGGACCGGGAGTCGGAGTCGCCGGACCCGCTCGTCATGAAGGTGTTCGAGACGGAGTCGCTCGGGCGGTTCGACGAGGAGGACTACCGCGGAACGGAGCCGACCCCTGCGGTCGCCGAGTTCCGCCGAGAGCAGGTGATCCGTGCGCTCACCAGGTACGCGTGGCGGAACCGGGGAGACGAGTTCAGCGTCGACGACGTCGACCTCGGGGAGATCCCGGAGCTGAAAGCGGTGTTGGAGGCGAAGGAGCTAGCGGACCTGAAACGGCGGTTCCCGGCGCTCGACCCGGCCGAATGGGGCGATCCGCCCGCGGACACCGAAACCGAGCGAGTGAAAGCCGCGACGATCGAGCGCATGGTGGACCGCGGGTACAGCCGGGCGTCCGCCGAGCTGACGAGCCGCGCCGTGATGCGTGACGTCCGCGAGGAGTGGGCGGCGCTGGCGGCCGACAGCGACCGCGACGACTCCGACGGACACGGCGGGTCGCCCGCGGCGTTCGACGGGGGTGGTCGGTGATGGGGCTGCCCGAGGACCGGAAGCGGTTCCGCGAGGTCGGCGACGCCCGTCGCGAGGACCTCACGGAGTTCATCAGCCACGGCGACCTCGGCGGGTCGGACCCCGATCGGGTACGGATCCCGATCAAGGTTGTCGACCTCCCCTCGTTCGAGTACGACCGCCGGGACGCCGGTGGGGTCGGCCAGGGCCAGGGCGGACAGCCCCAACCCGGCCAGCCCGTCGACGCCGACCCGGGCGACGACGACGGCGACGAGGGAGAGCCCGGCGAGGACGGCGGCGAGCACGAGTACTACGAGATGGATCCGGAGGAGTTCGCCCGCGAGCTCGACGAGGCGCTCGGGCTCGACCTCGAACCGAAGGGGAAACGCGTCGTCGAGGAGACGGAGGGCGATTTCACCGACACCGCCCGCGCCGGCCCGAAGGGCTCGCTCGACGTCGACGAGTTCTTCAAACGCGGACTGAAGCGCTACCTCGCGACCGATTTCGACGAGTCGTACGTCCGGGAAGGGCTGTTCGTCGACGGCGCGGGGGTCGACGCCGTCTTCGAGTGGGCGCGCGAGTCCAACGTCCCGGTGTCGCGGGCGTGGATAGCCGACGCGGCCGCGGCGCTCGAAGCCGAACGCGGCGAGCCGGTGGCCGCGTTGGACCGATGGGCGTCGTTCGCGGCGCTGGAAGCCGAACTCGACCGCGAGCCGGTCTCCCGGCGGATCCGGCGTGACGGGCTCGACGCCGTCCCGTTCCGCCCGGACGACGAGCGGTTCCGGCATCCGGAGGTGATAGAGAAGCGCGAGCGGAACGTCGTCGTCGTCAACGTTCGCGACGCGTCCGGGTCGATGCGGGAGACGAAACGCGAGCTCGTCGAGCGGGTGTTCACGCCGATGGACTGGTATCTCACCGGGAAGTACGACGCCGCCGAGTTCCATTACGTCGTTCACGACGCCGAGGCGTGGGAGGTCGACCGCGGGGAGTTCTTCGGGGTCCAGTCCGGCGGCGGGACGCGTATCTCTAGCGCGTACGAGCTCGTCGAGGAGATCCTCGAGGCGTACCCGTACAGCGAGTGGAACCGATACGTGTTCGCCGCCGGCGACTCAGAGAACGCCGGCACCGACACGAAAGAGAACGTGATCCCACGGATGCAGTCGATAGACGCGAACCTCCACGCGTACGTCGAGACACAGCCCGGGGGGTCGGCGACGAACGCCCGCCACGCCGACGAGGTGGAACGAGCCCTCGGAGACCGGTCGAACGTCGCCGTCGCGCGCGTCGAACGACCGGCGGACGTAACGGACGCGATCTACGAGATACTCAGCACGGAGGCGGAGGAGGAATGACCGACCGAAACGGCGGCGACCGACCGACGGAACGAACGACGGTGACCCGGAGATGAGAGACGACAGACTCGAAGCGAAACGCGAGGCGGAAACGCTCGACGAGCCGGCGACGGAAGCGCGGAACCTCGCCGAACGGCTCGGGCTCGACCCGTACCCGGTTCGATACTGGGTCGTCGATCACGACGAGATGAACGAGCTCATCGCCTACGGCGGGTTCCAACGGCGGTACCCGCACTGGCGATGGGGAATGAACTACGAACGGCAGCGCAAGAAGGACCGGCACGGGTTGGGAAAGGCGTTCGAGATCGTCAACAACGACGACCCGAGTCACGCGTTCTTACAGGAGTCGAACACCGCGGCCGACCAGAAGGCGGTGATAACCCACGTGGAGGCGCACGCCGACTTCTTCGCGAACAACGAGTGGTTCGGGCTGTACGCCGACCGCGGGGCCGACGGGCCGAACGCGGCCGCGCGACTGGAGCGGAACGCCGACCGGCTGGCGGCGATCGGGCGACGGGCGGACGTCGACCGCGACGAGGTCGAACGGCTGATCGACGCGGTAACCGCGCTGGAGGACACGATCGACCAGCACAGCCCGGTGGACGCCAGCCGGAGCGAGAACGGCAGTACCGGCGACGAGGGCACGGAGGGTCCGCAAGCGGAGCTGGAAGCACGAATCGAGGAGCTCGGCCTCTCCGAGGAGGTCAAGCGTGACGTGTTCGACGACGAGTGGCTCGACGACCAGGCGGACGGGGTCGAACCCGAATCCCCTCGCCCGGACGTGCTCGCGTTCCTCCGGGACCACGGGAAGCGGTACGACCCCGAGACGGGGAAGGCCGTCGACCGCGAGCCGTGGGAGACCACCGTCATCGACGCGATCCGCGAGGAGGCGTACTACTTCGCCGGCCAGAAGGTGACGAAGGTGATGAACGAGGGATGGGCGACGTACTGGGAGTCGCTCATGATGGGTGGCGAGGGGTTCGCCGGTCCCGACGAGTTCCTCACGTACGCGGAACACATGTCACGGGTGCTCGGCTCACCGGGCCTCAACCCGTACAAGCTCGGGTTCGAGCTGTGGACCCACGTCGAAGTGCGTGCGGCGCGACGTGACGTGATCGACAAGCTGCTCCGCGTCGAGGGGGTGACACCGGAGAACTTCCACTCGCGTATCGACCTGGAGGCGGTACGGTCGGCGCTCGAGCCCGACCCGGTCATCGCGGGTGCGGGACCGGCGACGCTCGACGAGCTCGGTGAGCTCGCCGCGACGGGCGACCCGCGCGTCGACGCCGAGACGGTCGACCGCGCGCTGTCCGTCCGTGCCGGCGACCGCGACCCCGAAGCGGGCCCCGACATCGAGCGATACCCCTGGAAACTGCTCACGTACGAGGGGCTCGCCGAACGACACTACGCGCTCTCGCGACCGGAGCATCGCGGGGCCCTTCGGAACGTCCCGCGGACGACGCTCGAAGAGCGGGCGCGATACATGTTCGATGTCGATCGGTACGAAAGCGTCGAGGCGGCGCTCGAAGACGTCGATCGAACCGCCGGGTGGGACCGGATGTACGAGGTGCGTGAGAGCCACAACGACGTGACGTTCATCGACGAGTTCCTCACCGAGGAGTTCGTCCGCGAACGGAACTATTTCACCTACGAGTACAGTCACGCAGGCGAGGGGTTCCGGGTCGCGAGTGTCGATGCCGGCGACGTGAAACGCAAACTCCTCTTACAGTTCACCAACTTCGGAAAGCCGTCGATCACGGTGCTCGACGGGAACTTCAAGAACAGAGGGGAGCTGCTGTTGGCCCACCAGTACAACGGGATCGCGCTGGACGAGGCGACGGCGAAAGCCACGTTGAAACGGGTGTTCGAACTGTGGGGTCGCCCGGTGAACCTAGCGACGATCCGTACCGAGTACACGGACCGGGAGGTCGAACGGGCCCGACGAGACGGTCGGGAGCCCGATGGCACCGAGGTCGGCGTCCGGTTCCAGTACGACGGGGGAGCGGTGACCGAACACGACCTCGATCCCGAAATCGAATCCCGGATCGCCGCCGACGAGATCGATTACGACACGAAGCCCGAGGACTGGTTGGCCTGAGTCGGCGAGTCGTTTCGACCTCTCGGACGCGATCGTGGGGTGTTCACGGTGCCGGAGTTATATCCCTAGAGGACGAACCGGATCCCATGAGCGCTCCGGGAGGCGGGACGAGTGGCGAGAGCGACCACCGGCCCCCGGTCACCAGCGTCGACGCGACGGATCCCCCCGACGGGATCGAGGCGGACCTCCCGCTCGCGTTCCCCGAACGGGACCCCGGAGCCCTCGATGACACCACGGAGCTGTATCTGATGGGGCGACACGCCGCGGACGACGGGAGCGTAACGGTCCAAGTCCTCGGGTGGGAGCGCGACGGCGACGCCGTGAACGTCGAGTACAGCTTGCCGACGGGAGAGCGTCGAACCGACCGATATCGCTGGCCGACGGCCGGGCAGTACGACGAGAGCGACTTCGTCGCGCTCGTCCGCGGGCTCGGCTACGCGCCGGGCGCGGCAGAGCACGTCGCCGGGGAGTTCGCCCGAGCACGACAGGAGAACGGTCGCTGGCGGATCGTGACCGGCAGACGGACGCGAACGAGTGAGGAGAGAGACGATCGACCGAAACGGGCGAACGGGGACACGCCGCGGGACGACCAACGGCTCGACGGGACGCGTCGGGAAGGGTCGGACTCCCAGATCGCGCGGACGGTT
Source organism: Halorubrum tibetense (assembly GCF_055396225.1). Taxonomy (NCBI): domain Archaea; kingdom Methanobacteriati; phylum Methanobacteriota; class Halobacteria; order Halobacteriales; family Haloferacaceae; genus Halorubrum; species Halorubrum tibetense. The sequence continues at coordinate 1,431,248 of NZ_AP043742.1, read as the reverse complement.
CGCCGCCGTCTCGACGGGGTCGACCCGATGAACGTCGGCATGGTCTCCGTCGGGCTCGTGTTCCTCTCCGTCCTCCTGCCGGCGAGCATCGCGATCGTGACCGGTGGAGTCACTGCCCCGGTAGCGGCCCTCGGCGCGACGTTGTTCGCCGTCGCGATCGCGGCGCTGTGGCTCTCGATCGTCGTTGCGGCCACGTAACTGGGTCGTCTCGGCGTGGATCGCCGGAGGGTCGAAGAACAGCGCGTGAGGGGAGGAACGGTGCCGCCTACAGCGCCGACACCAGTGCCGTCACGCGTTCCGTCTCGTCTTCGTTGATCCCGTGACCCATCCCCTCGTAGATCCGTGTCTCGACGTCGGCACCGAGCGCCGATAGGACCTCGTCCGTCACGTGAACACGCTCCTCCGGGATGTGTGGATCGACGTCGCTACAGCCGAGGAACGCCGGCGTTCCGGCGAGTGGATCCGCCTCGTCGCCCGCGACGTAGTCGCCGATAGCAACCGTTTCGCCGATCAACCCGCCGCTCAGGGCAGCGAGCCCACCGTACTCGCGTGGCGTGCGCGCGACGAACTCGCTCGCGAGACACGCGCCCTGTGAGAATCCGGCCACGAGGACCCGTTCGGCGTCGATCCCGGCGTCGGTCGCCGTTCGAACCGCGTTCCCGACCGCGGCCAGTCCCGACGACCGACCGGGCTCGTTCCGCTCAACTGGCGCGAGAAACGAGTTTGGATACCAGGTGTTCGCGGCCGCCTGCGGGGCCAGCAGCGCGACGGAGTCGCCGGCGATCGACTCGCCGAAGCCGAGGATGCTCCGCGCCGTCGCACCCCGTCCGTGAACCAGCACGACCGCCGTGTCGGCCTCGGCGACCGGCGCGCCGGCGGCCCCCAACGTCCGGTCGCCGTGCGGGTCCTCGCTCCCGTGCGGATCACGACGGCTCATACGCCCACGCCGGCGTCGGCGTCCGGGAGGTCGTGTTTCTCGACGGGGAGCCCCAGCTCCTCCAAGGCCGCCTCCATGTGGCGGTCCTGGGCGAAGTCGGCACCGTCAGCCTCACGAAGCCGCTGTGCGGTCGCGAGCACCTCGCCCTTGCGGTCGTTCGGGATCTCGTATTTGTCCGCTGAGAGCTCGATGACGAGGCCGTTGTTGTCCTGGGTGTAGATCGAGTGGAAGATGCCCCGGTCGAACACGTTGTACCCCTTCCCCGCCTCCTCGAGCGCACGCATGATCTCCTCGTACTCGTCGGGCTCGACGCTGAAACAGAGATGGTGGACCGAGCCGGTCCCCGGCCGCTGACCACGTGCGGACGGGCGGTCATCGCTCACGAAGAACGTGAGGATCCGGCCGTCGCCGGTGTCGAAGAAGAGATGCGTCTGTGAGGGGTCGTCCAAGTTGGGCTGGCGCAACACGAGCGGCATCCCGAGGAGGTCTCGATAGAAGGCGATCGTGTCGGCCTCGTTGCTTCCCCACACCGTAATGTGGTCGGTTCCGGTGGTGTGGAACGGTGCGTCCGGTCGGTCGTGGGTCACCGGCGCTTCGGATTCCTCGCTCATACCTCGTCTTACATCCCTGACCGCATAAATCCGGGAGAGATCGGGAGGTGATCGGCTGACATGGGTGTTATCGCCCCCGAGCACGGCGTTTATGATCCGTGAGCCCGTTCGTTCGCCCATGATGCTCCCGACACACGTGTTGGTCGGGATGGCACTGGCGACGCCGGTCGCGGTCGCGGTTCCCGAGCTCGCCGGCAGCGTCGTCGCCGGCGCGGTCGTCGGAAGCGTTCTCCCGGACGTAGATGTCGTCGCCCGACACCGACGGACCCTCCATTTTCCCAGCGGGTACGTTCTCCTCGCCGTTCCGACCGTCATCGTCGTGCTCGTCTGGCCGTCGACGGCGACCGCCGCCGTCGCTACCGCTACCGTCGCTGCCGCGGTACACTCCCGGATGGACGCCTACGGCGGGAGCTACGAGCTCCGACCGTGGGAACGAACCACCGACCGTGCCGTGTACGACCACGTCCGGGGCGAGTGGCGACTCGCGAAGCGATCGATACGGTACGACGGCTCTCGGTCCGACCTCCTCCTCTCGTTCGCCGCCGCGACACCACCGCTCGTCCTCCTGGACGGGACGTACCGCCCGCTCGTCGGGGGTGCGCTCGCCGTCGCGGTCTCGTACACGCTGCTCCGGCGTCGACTCCCCGACGTCGTCGACGACGCCGCCGATCGCCTTCGCGGCTAGGTCGTGGGAAGGTTGGATGGTGAGCGATGAACGCCTTTTAGCCGGTGGACCCCACACCAGAACCATGGAGATACTACTTCACGCGGGCCATGAACATCCGGCAACGCTGTGGATCGCCGTGTCGGCCGTCCTGTCCTTCGTGCTCGGCGTCGGTGTCGGCGCGTTCGGCGTCAGTTCGGCGACCCTTTCGAACGAACAGTCCGCCGGCGGCGGCGAAAACGAATAGATCGGGCCAAGCGTATCTAGCGAGCTGAATCCGGCGACACGGTAACGGCGTGCGACCCCGACTCCCGCCAAGCGTTACTCCCGCTGCCAGACTTCGGGGGCGACCCCGAGACGCCGAACCACGAGCGGATAGCCGAAAGCGATAACGGCGACGATAAGCAGGGACTGCCAGAACGCGAGTTCGCCGACCGTGTTCTCGACGAGCGCGAACACGACGAACACGACGACGAGGATCACCCCCCAATGCGGTGCCAGCTGACGGACTTTCTCCGTAGTCGAAGTCATACGCACGCTCCGCGTGCGAAACGGTAGTGCGTGTCGATCCGGGAACGGAACCGGTGAACGGTTCAGTACCGCGACGGCATGAACGCGACAGCGACCAGCACCAGTGAGGAGAGAACACTGATGATGAGCACGCGCCACAGCCCGTCGTTCTGCTGATCGAACCGCTCGATATCTGCCAGCTGTGCGTCATAGGCGTCGATGTCCGTCGACAGCGTCAGCGTCGAGTCGTTCGGGAAATGTGCGATGAACTCCGTCTCGCCGACCGTCACCGTCGACTCCTGTGCCACGTCTATCGTCGTCGTCTGCGGTCCCATCCACCCGATCACGACCTCGTCAGGGGTCACCGAATCCACGGCCACCGTGGTGTCCGCGTACGCGAACTCATCAGCCACGTCGTACGTTCGCTCCTCGGGTGCCGGGAAGTACTCGTCGGCCGGCACGAGTCGGGACTCGCCCTCCTCGTCCGTGATGACGACGAACTCCTCGCCGTCACGGTCGACCGTCTCGTTGTCGGCCGTGTCGTCTTCAGCCAGTATCGCCTCCCGATCGAGCACCTCGATGAGCGTGAACGAATCCGGGTCGTCGCCAGTGATCCGCACCTGCCACTCACGCTCGTCGACCTCAACAGTCGACTCGTTCGCCCACGTCTCGGTCTGTTCGACGACTTCCTCGCGTTCGATCTGTGCCGTGATCTCGTCCTCCTCGTCGTCCTCACCCTCCGTCACCGTGATCCCTGAAACGAGGTACTCCTCGCCATCGACCACGAACGTGTCGCCCTCCGACAGCTCGTAGTCCGGGTTGTCAAGGGAGACCTGCGGGTCCTCCGCCGTCACCACGAGGACGCCGGCCACGCTCGCGACGAGCAGAAAGAGCGCCACGTATACGGCTACAGCGCGTCGTTGCATGCTTCGTCTGTGGGTCACCCCCCGTATAACGGTTACTAACGAGTAGTGATCCGGAGCGCGTTGCGTCGACGGGACGGGACAAGAATAAGAAGCCAAGGGCCGGATTTGAACCGGCGTTGGGCGGCTCTGCAGGCCGCTGCGTCTGACCGAACTCTGCCACCTTGGCGCGTTCGAACGTACCCACGTGGAGCGTTTAAGCCTAGCGGTCGGCTCTGTAGATATGAAAAAAGCCCACGGACATCGGTCCGTGGGCTTTGTGTTCCGCGTATGAATGGGTGGGCGGCGAACCGCGGTTCCCAGAGGCTCGCGCACTCCAGTACTTCCCGGTACGCTGGTGGGCTTAACTTCCGTGTTCGGAACGGGTACGGGTGTTTCCCCACCGCTATGGCCGCCCTTACGCCGACTCTCGGAATCGAACCGAGACTCTCCGTCTTGAACAGAGAGACTCCTGTGTCGGTGGTCCCGGTCTCTCGACCGGACTACCGTGTTTACGTGCGATCCAGTTACCGCCTGAACTCATGCGAGTGTGGAAGCCAGTCAACCTATGACTGTGGCTTCGGTCTGTTAGTGCTCGTGGACTCAACGCCTCGTTGCCTCGACGCGTACATCCCGAGTCTATCTAACTCGTCTTCTACGAGTGACCTCTACGGTACTTCTTTTCCATGTGGGTTTCGAGCTTAGATGCGTTCAGCTCTTACCCCGTGTCGCGTGGCTACCCGGCATCTGCGCTCTCGCACAACCGGTACACCAGTGGCGACCAAACGTAGTTCCTCTCGTACTATACGTTCGTTCACGTCAAGTACCACAACACCCCCAATAGATAGCAGCCGACCTGTCTCACGACGGTCTAAACCCAGCTCACGACCTCCTTTAATAGGCGAACAACCTCACCCTTGCCCGCTTCTGCACGGGCAGGATGGAGGGAACCGACATCGAGGTAGCAAGCCACCCGGTCGATATGTGCTCTTGCGGGTGACGACTCTGTTATCCCTAAGGTAGCTTTTCTGTCATCTACGGGCCCCATCTCGGAGCCTCGTAGGTTCGCTAGACCACGCTTTCGCGTCAGCGTCACTCGTTGGGAATGACACTGTCAGACCATCTTGTGCTCTTGCGCTCTTCGCCGGATTCCCGACCCGGCTGAGATGATCTTCGGGCGCGCTCGATATCTTTTCGAGCGCGTACCGCCCCAGTCAAACTGCCCGGCTACCGGTGTACTCCTCCCGGAGTGAGAGTCGCAGTCACCGACGGGTAGTATTTCAATGTTGTCTCGGTGGCGTGCTGGCGCACGTACCTGTGTAGTGACTCCTACCTATGCTGCACATCGGCGACCACGTCTCAGCGACAGCCTGCAGTAAAGCTCTATAGGGTCTTCGCTTCCCCTTGGGGGTCTCCAGACTCCGCACTGGAACGTACAGTTCACCGGGTCCAACGTTGGGACAGTGGCGCTCTCGTTTATCCATTCATGCAAGCCGCTACTGAAGCGGCAAGGTACTACGCTACCTTAAGAGGGTCATAGTTACCCCCGCCGTTGACGGGTCCTTCGTCCTCTTGTACGAGGTGTTCAGATACCCGCACTGGGCAGGATTCAGTGACCGTACGAGTCCTTGCGGATTTGCGGTCACCTGTGTTGTTATTAGACAGTCGGAGCGCCCGAGTCACTGCGACCTGCTCCGTCGAGAGCAGGCATCCCTTCTTCCGAAGGTACGGGACTAACTTGCCGAATTCCCTAACGTCGGTTCTCCCGACAGGCCTTGCCTTGCGCTGGCAGTGTACCTGTGTCGGATCTCGGTACGGACATCGTGCTCGTCTTTTCACGGGCCCTATGTACGGCTGACTTGCGCTATCTCACGTTTCGCTCGCTTCGTGCCGTGACGGCGTCCACGAGCTTCCATGATTTGACCGGGCGAAAGCCCGGCTCAGCGTTCCACACGGCGTCGACTTTTATTGCACGATGGCACTGGAATATTAACCAGTTTCCCGTTGATGCAGTCGAGTTGCGGTGCATCTTAGGACCGGCTGACCCTCGGCTGATTGGCAGTGCCGAGGAACCCTTACACATCAGGCCGTCGAGGTTCTCACCCGACTATCGCTGCTACTGTGACCAGGATTGTCGTTACTGAACGGTCCACACGAGTTCTCACCCGTGCTTCCATCCGGACAGTACGCCGACCTACGCGGTTGCCCTGTTACGGGCACGGCCAGGTCTCGGTGGTAGATTTGAGCCCCGATCATTTTGGGCGCCTCAAACCTCGGCCGGTAAGCTGTTACGCTTTTCTTAGAGGGTAGCTGCTTCTAAGCTCACCTCCCGGCTGTTTAGGGCTTGAGACCACCTTCGAATCGCACTTAATCTACACTTTGGGACCTTAACCCGGCTCTGGGTTGTTCCCCTCACGGTACACAGGCTTACCCCGCGCACCGGACTCCCTTCGTCTACAGCGCCTGCGGGTTTGGAGTTCGACAGGATGGCCGACTCCTCTCGGAGGCGGGTCATCCAATCGGTAGCTCTACCCCGCGGGCTACCTCGGAAGAGGTCATGCTTCGACATGTTTCGGTCGGAACCAGCTGTTGCCAGGCTCGATGGGCCTTTCACCCCTATACACGAGTCACGAGAGGATATTGTAGAATACCAACTCTAACAGGCCTCCACGTGGCTTTCGCCACGCTTCACCTTGCTCGCGTATAGATCGCCTGGTTTCGGGTCGTACCCACATGACTCCCCGCGCTTGAACACGGTGGCCCTCACACAAAGTGCTGCGGCCGTATCGGTTTCCCTGCGCCTTCCTCGGTTCACGAGTTAGACTCGCCATGTAAGTACACTCCCTGGGTCGTTTTTCAAAACGCACGACACGACGCCGGCTCGTCTCTTTTCCTACTAGAGAATCGCTTCTCGGTCGTTTCAAGAGACGCCTTGTACGCCCTGTCGCTCGATCGCCAACTGATTTCAGGCCCTATTGCACCGCCCTTCTCGGGGTGCTTTTCAGCGTTCGCTCACGCTACTTGTTCGCTATCGGTCTCGAGGAGTGTTTAGCCTTCCCAGGGGATGCCTGGGGCGTTCACAGAGGATATCCGACCCCTGCTACTCTGGTATTGACGCCAACGGTACTGTCTCATTCTACGGGGTTGTCACCCTGTTTCACGCTCCGTTCCAGGAGACTTCGAATGAGAGCTCGCGTTTTGGTTGTCAACCCGAACACCACATTGGTCCGAAGACCTTCGGTTTGGGCTGTGTCGCGTTTACTCGCGGTTACTGACGACATCGCTGTTGCGTTCTTGTCCTTCCCTTACTGAGATGTTTCAATTCAGGGAGTTCCCTATTGCGCGTGGCAATTGTTAGACGGATTCCGATTCGGAGATCTCGTGTTCTTTCCCTCCATGCGGGTCCCACGAGCTTTTCGCAGCTTGGCACGTCCTTCATCGGCTCTCGAGCCGAGCCATTCACCAGCTGGCACAGTAGCCAGTAGTGTGTCAAGTGACTATAATGTCACCCGACTGTATATGGTTTACTGACGTTCCACGAACTCGGATGAGTTCAGTGGACGTCTGGATCGCACGTATACACGGTCGTCATCGAATCACCCTGGCGGGGTGTTCGTCGAACCCTTCCCATCCGCGGTTTCCCGGGATGGTGCATCGGTCGTCTATCCCAACCGAGTCGCGTCTCCCACTTAAGGGGACGGATTCGCGTCGGGGGACATGGACTCACTGGGATTCGAACCCAGGGCATCCTCCTTGCAAGGGAGGCACTCTACCGCTGAGCTATGAGCCCACCTTCCCTTGCGGGAAGGGGTGGTGGTCGGTATGTGTCGTGTGTAGTGTGAGCCGTGGTAGTTCGTAGGTGTCCGGAGCGGCGGTGACGTGGACGTGGACCGTGCGAATGAGTAGTGACCGTCGTGGTGACGGTCGAAAGGTGAGCTCACCCGTGTGGGTGAGTCTCGGGTCTGTGGAGGTGATCCAGCCGCAGATTCCCCTACGGCTACCTTGTTACGACTTAAGCCCCCTTGCGAAGCCCAGATTCGACGCGTGGAACGCGCCTCATCCGGACCTCACTCGGGTGCTTTGACGGGCGGTGTGTGCAAGGAGCAGGGACGTATTCACCGCGCGCTTGTGACACGCGATTACTACCGAATCCAGCTTCATGTGGGCGAGTTGCAGCCCACAATCCGAACTACGATCAGGTTTCTGAGATTACCGTCTCCTTTCGGAGTAGGAACCCTTTGTCCTGACCATTGTAGCCCGCGTGTTGCCCAGCACATTCGGGGCATACTGACCTACCGTTGCCCGTTCCTTCCTCCGTGTTGGCCACGGCAGTCTCCTTACTGTCCCCAACCACTTCGCAGTGTTGCTGGCAAGTAAGGATGCGGGTCTCGCTCGTTGCCTGACTTAACAGGACGCCTCACGGTACGAGCTGACGGCGGCCATGCACCTCCTCTCTGTGGCTCGTGGCGAGGTCATCAACCTGACCGTCATTACCACAGTCGATGCTGGTGAGATGTCCGGCGTTGAGTCCAATTAAACCGCAGGCTCCTCCGGTTGTAGTGCTCCCCCGCCAATTCCTTTAAGTTTCATCCTTGCGGACGTACTTCCCAGGCGGCCTGCTTAGCGGCTTCCCTACGGCACAGCACCCACTCGTAGTGGGAGCCACACCTAGCAGGCATTGTTTACGGCTAGGACTACCCGGGTATCTAATCCGGTTCGAGACCCTAGCTTTCGTCCCTCACTGTCGGATCCGTTCTCGCGACGTGCTTTCGCCATCGGCGGTCCGTCCAGGATTACGGGATTTCACTCCTACCCCGGACGTACCCGTCGCGCCTTCCGGTCCCAAGCCGTGAAGTTTCCACCGGACGTCCACCCGTTGAGCGGGTGGATTTCCCGATGGACTTTCACGGCCAGCTACGGACGCTTTAGGCCCAATAAGATCGGCCATCACTCGGGCTGCCGGTATTACCGCGGCGGCTGGCACCGGTCTTGCCCAGCCCTTATTCGGACACCTCCCTAGGGTGTACAAAAGCGTAGGCTCTATGCCTACGCACTTGGGATCCCCTTATCGCACTGTCGTGCAGTGTAAAGGTTTCGCGCCTGCTGCGCCCCGTAGGGCCCGGAATCTTGTCTCAGATTCCGTCTCCGGGTTCTCACTCTCATGACCCGTACCGATTATCGGCACGGTGGGCCGTTACCCCACCGTCTACCTAATCGGCCGCAGCCACATCCTTCGGCGCCGGAGCGTTTGACGCACTCGCCATTCCAGGGTGAGTGCGGGATGCACTATTAGCCTCAGTTTCCCGAGGGTATGGTGCTCCGAAGGGTAGTTTGGCCACGTGTTACTGAGCTATTCGCTACGAGTCTGAACTCGTGCAACTAGCATGGCTAAATCGGATCCCAATAGCAATGGCCTCCGGCAGGATCAACCGGAATGAATACCCTCGCGCCTGATTCCCGGTGCGAGGGGGGTTATGTTGGCGGGTGTTGACGTAGTGTCAACACACCATTGCATGGTCCAATATGGTGTCCAGTGTCACCGGCGTTCCGGATGACACCGAACTACCAAGGCTCACATCAGATCCCCTCTTATGCCGGAGCACAGGGGGCGAGATCCTCATCCTTCGCGGACCTGAACGTTGTCCGGCATGGGTTATAAACCCATCGGACTCGTTTCGGTCCAGCGAAACCGGGCCGGGTTGAACGGCCCGAGTTCGCGGTGCGTTCTTCGCATTAGTCCGAATGCCCGGGTTGTACTTAACCCCGTCGAACTACCACCGCCACGTCATGCGGTTTCATGCCGGGGGCGACGGTCGATGAGAACCGGGTGGCTGATCGCCGCTACGACCGGAAGACGTCTCCTCCGGAGAGGGCACATTCGAGTTCTGGACTCGACACTCCCGGTGTATGAAAAGAAGGCAGGACGGGGTGGAGCGGCGATCGGTCCGGCTACTCGTCGTCGAGGTACTCGATACCTTGTTTCGAGACGTTCGCCTTCGTGATATCGTCGAGGTCATTGAGCCAGAAGTCGTCGTCAGCCTCGTCGACCTCCGGCGCACTGGCTTTCCACGCCCACCCCTCGTACTCGTGGACTTTTTCCGTCCCTTTCTCCCGTAGTCTGATCGTCGTTCGCTCCGCCTCCTCTTCGGAGGGGCCCGGTTCGAGCGTTCGAGCCGCCTTGAGTGCGGCCTGTCGCGGCATGTTTCCGGAGAACTCGCTCGGTTCCGACCCGTCCTCCTCCCGGAGGGCGAAGTTTCGCTTACCGTCTTCACGTACCATGGTTTTACCTCCATGCCAAACCAGCACACAGTGTGTAATAAATATATCGGGGAAATGAAAACTGGACGGTACATGACTTATAAATGATGGCGCCAGAAACCGTGGATTCGGTAATCGGTAGCCCGGCAAAGCAGCGAGCTTGGGACGGATCGTGGAACCGGTTCGGGTACTGGCTAGCCCAGCGCGTGAGGGGAGTCAGGAACACCGTAAACAACACTTATATGTCTGCTGTCGCGAAGTGCGAGCCATACAACCGCGATGGTTCGTAAAAAGAAGCTCAGCCCGAGTGGCGCCAAAGACGAGGACGGGGAGTATCATAACGTCCACGTGAACCTCCATGAGGACGAACTCGCGGTGGCGGGGATGGAGATCGGCGACGAGGTGTTCGTCCGTGTTCGCGACGGGAAAATAATCATCCAGAAGGCGGATTCGAACCCCGAACAGCTCGAACACGACTTTTAGTCCGGTGGTCGACAGAGTACCCTCGACTCGACGACGAGAGTACCCGTTTCTTCCGGTGTAGTCGGCGGATTGATTGGGGTCCGTGACGAGATCCGAACGATGGGCGTATACGATCTCCTGAAGCCGGCACTGTTCGCGGTTCCGCCGGAAACGGCACACAACGCGGTCCACCACCTGTTACGCGGCGTACAGGGAACGCCTGTTTCGGCGGCAGCTCGGAAGCGATACGTCGTGAGCAACGAACGGCTGGAGACGACCGTGTTCGACACCGCGTTCCCGAACCCGATCGGCGTCGCTGCCGGGTTCGACAAGAACGCCGAAGTTCCGCGGGCGCTCGCCGCGCTCGGGTTCGGTCACGTCGAGGTCGGTGGCGTCACGGCCGAAAAGCAGCCGGGGAACCCGCGGCCACGCCTCTTCAGGCTTCGTGAGGACGAGGCGTTGATAAACCGAATGGGGTTCAACAACGAGGGAGCCGACCGCGTCGGGGATCGTCTCCGCCGGAGCCCCGCGGCTGACGTCCCCGTGGGGATCAACATCGGCAAGTCGAAATCGACGCCGCTAGCGGAAGCGGCGGACGACTACCGCTACACCTACGAACGCGTCGCGGAACACGGGGATTACTTCGTTGTCAACGTGTCGAGCCCGAACACGCCCGGGCTTCGAGAGCTACAGAACCGTGAGGCGCTCGAACGGATCCTCGGGAGCCTTGCCGACGCCGGAGCCGCCCCACTGTTGGTCAAGCTCTCCCCGGATCTACCGGAGGCAGCGATCGAGGAGGCGCTCGCCGTCGTCGATGAAGTCGGGCTCGATGGAGTGATCGCGACCAACACGACGACGTCGCGTCCCGAGGGACTTGCCAGCCCGAACCGCGCCGAGCGGGGTGGCCTCTCGGGGAAGCCGATCGAGGACAGTTCGACGGAGCTCGTCCGGTTCGTCGCCGAACGGACGGACGTTCCGGTCGTCGGCGTCGGTGGGATAGCCAACGCAGAGGGAGCCTACGAGAAGATCCGCGCAGGGGCGTCGGTTGTCCAGCTGTACACCGCACTCGTGTACGAGGGACCGGGCGTCGCCCGTGACATCAACCGCGGGCTTATCCGGCTGCTCGACCGCGACGGATTCGACACCGTCGAGGACGCCGTGGGCGCGGACCTGGAGTAAGCTCTCGGTCCAGTCCGGGCGAGTTTACTCGTCGTCGACGATGACCACGACGTCGTCGGCGTCGAGCAGTTCACCCGAACCCGCGTACTGGCGTGCCTCTTCGACCGCAAACTCGTCCGCTTCGAGGGTCACGTCCGCAACGTGGAGGCGGTCACCGTCGATCTCGTAGTCGTCGCTCGCGAGCGCGGCCTCGATGTCGCCGACGCGGTTCCCGTGTTTGGGACCAACGGTGGCGTAGTCGAGGTCGATCCCGGTGACGACGGTCTCGATTGGCGCGTCGGCGTCGGGATGGACTCGGAGGTTGTCGACGTGCATCACGCCAGTGATATCGGCCTCGAAGCCGCGGATGTCCGCGTACACTTCGACAGTGTCGAGCTCGGCGTTGAGTGGGAGCTGATTCTCGCTTTTATATCGACGGAGAGCGCCGACGACAGCCATCGCCGCGACACCCGCATCGTGGTCCGCGTCGGCGCCAACAGGTTCGGGCCAGTCGGCGAGATGGACGGACTCGCTCGCGGCGGGGTTGACAGTGATATCGTCCGGCGAGTCCGCCACGCGCTCTGCGTACATGTCCTGCCACAGCTCCTCAGTGACGTGTGCGAGCGTCGGGGCAAACGTCTTCAAGAACCGGCGATGGGCGGTCCGAAGCGTGTACGCCGCCGAGTCGTCCGCACGCTGTTTGGCGATCTCGAGGTAGTCGTCACAGAACGTGTTCCAGAAGAAGCCCCGCAGGTCGTCACGAGCCTTCGAGAACTCGCGGTTCGCCAGTCGGTCGGTCAGAGTGTCGAGCTCGCGGTCGAGCTCCGCGAGCAGCCATCGGTCGAGCTCGCGGAGGCCGTCGTCGGGCTCCGGCGGGAACGGCTCCGGCGCGAGCGACTCGACGAGCTTGGAGGCGTTCCAGAGCTTCCGGATGAGTTTCTCGCCCGCCCGGAGCCCCTTCTCCTGATACGGGAGGTCGTCGCCGATGGCCGACCCGGTGGCCCAGTAGCGGGCGGCGTCGACGGGATACTTTTCGAGGACCTCATCGGGCGCAACGATGTTCCCCTTCGATTTGGACATCTTCTCGCGGTTCTCGTCGAGCACCATCCCGTTGATCATCGTGGATTCGAACGGGACCTCGTCGGTGTGTTCGTAACACTTGATGACGGTGTGGAACAGCCAGAAGGAGATGATGTCGTGGCCCTGCGGACGGACGTCCATCGGGTATATCTCCGGGCGCTCCATCGTGAACTCCCCCGCCTCGTCGTTCCAGTCCCAGCCCGCGTTGATGAGCGGGGTGAGCGAGGATGTCGCCCACGTGTCCAGCACGTCGTCCTCGGGGACGAACGACTCGCCCCCACACTCGGGGCACACATCGACTGGTGGGTCGTCAGCGAGGGGGTCGACGGGGAGATCAGCCTTCTCGGCGACGACCTCGTGGTCACAGTCGGCACAGTACCAGACGGGGAAGGGGATCCCGGAGGAACGCTGCCGCGAGATGAGCCAGTCCCACTGGAGCCCTTCGACCCAGTGTTTGTACCGGGTGAACATCTTGTCAGGGAACCACTCCATATCGCGGCCAGCCTGAAGGTACTCCTCGCGTTTATCTAGGACCTCGATGTACCACTGCTCGGTGACGAGGAATTCGACCCCGGTACCGCACCGCTCGTGGACGTTGACGGTGTGGGAGATCTCCCATCGGTCCAACAGCGCGCCGGCGTCGTCGAGATCGGCGACGATCGCCTCGCGGGCCTCCGATGCGTGGAGTCCCTCGTACTCGTCCGCGACCGCAGTCATGTGCGCGGACTCGTCGATGGCGACACGGAGGTCCAGATCGTGTGCCTGGTACCACTCGATGTCGTTCTGGTCGCCGAAGGTACAACACATCACGATCCCGGACCCCGTCTCCATGTCGACGCGGTCGTCGGCGATGATCGGGACTTCATGGCCGAACAGGGGGATCTCGGCTGACTCGCCGACCAGAACCTGGTTGTCGTCGTCCTCTGGATGAACGAAGACAGCGACACAGGCGGGCAGGAGTTCGGGGCGGGTCGTCGAGATCGTGAACGTCCCGGGGATGTCACGGCCGGCGTCCGCGACGCCAAACTCGATGTCGTGGAAGTGTGAGTCCTGTTCGTCGTCTTCGGTTTCGACCTGTGAGATGGCGGTCTCACACTCGGGACACCAGATCGCTGGCGCTTCCTGACGGTACTCACGACCCTGCTCGTACAGGTCGATGAAGGAGAGTTGGGAGACACGCTGGACCTCGGGAGAGATCGTCTGATAGGTGTTGTTCCAGTCGATGGAGAGGCCGACCCCCTGCATCTTCTCGGTGAACTCGTCCTCGTACTGCTGGCACACCTCCCGAGTCTTTTCCTGGAACTCGTGGCGGTCGTAGTCCTGATGGCGGATGTCGAGCTCGCGCTCGGCGAGCCGTTCGGAGGCGATCCCGTTGTCGTCGTAGCCGAACGGGTAGAACACCTCGCTGTCGTACATCCGGTGGAACCGGGCGACGACGTCCTGCAGGATCGAGCCGTATACGTGGCCCCAGTGGAGGCTCCCCGAGACGGTCGGCGGGGGCGTGTCGATGGAGAAGGCGGTGTTCGGATCGACGGGCTCGTCGGGGTACGCGTACGTCTCCTCGTCGACCCATCGCCGCTGCCAGTGCGGCTCGGCGGTGTCGGGGTCGTACTCTCCGCTGGGCATTATCGGGTAGGGTTTTCTGCGGTTCCCCCTTAACGGCCTCGGTTGTGCGGGAACGGACCGCACGACGACACGGCACCGAGCACAGAGACGACCGAGCACAGGAACGGCAGAGCCCCGAGTCCGACGATCCCCCGGCCCGCTCGCGGTCGTCTCGGGAGCCGATCACTCCTTATAAGCGTTCCAAGGGAGGGCTGCGCGCCGGGAAGTCGTCACCGGCGGCCAAGGCACGTTTCCGACTGATCAGGGCGCGACGCCGACCGTCAGCAACGTCCCCCACGTCCGATATCGGTCGACCATCGCGTCGCGGCTCTCCCAGTCCTCAGTCGGGAACGACTCTGCGGGCGGGATCTCGATTTCGCGGTCGGGGATCGCGTCCTGTTCGGCGACGTACAGTCCAGCGTCACGGAACGCCTGACGGTACTCCGCGCGGTCCCACAGCGTCATGTCGACGGAGATGTTCTCCTGCCACTCGTGGGTGTGTTCGCTCTCGGCGAAGTAGTTCACCGCACAGTAAAACGTCCCCCCGGGCGCGAGCACGCGACGGACCTCTTCCAACGTGTGATTCGGGTCCGCGGCGTAGTAGAAGGCCTCCATCGAGAACACGTGGTCGATCGAGTCGTCGGCGAAGGGGAGCGCGTCGAAGTCGCCGACGACGTAGCCGATCGCGTCGTCGTCGGTGTAGCCCCGGGCGTTCCGAGCCATCTCCGGTGCGCCGTCGAGCCCGTACCCGCGGCCCACGTCGCGCTCGCGGAGCGCTCGAAGTGCGTAGCCGGAGCCGGTTCCCAGGTCGAGCACGGTGTCGCCCGCCTCGACTGGCATGCGCGCGAGGACGTGTTTCGCCGTGTGCCAGTGCCGGTCCTCCATACCGCGGTCCTTCCCCGACGTCGCCCACTCGTCGAACTCCGCTCTAACGCTCATACCGGGGAGACGAACGGTGGGGTCAAAACCGGATCGACCGCGAGGAGCCAAGGGCCAACGCGAACGTCACCGCATGAACCGAGTCACACAACGACCGTGACGACCCCGAACAGGATCAGGACCCCGAGCACGTCACAGACGTTCGTGACGACCGGGATCGTCGTGTCGTCGGGGTTGAGCCCGATCCGGTAGGAGGCTTCGACGGAAACGACGCTCGCGACGACGACGAGGACCGCGAGCAGCATCCCCGAAACGAGCGAGATGAGGAGCACGGAACCGAGCGCGAGCGCGCCACCGAGTGCGAGGCCGATCGCCCACGCCGCGACTCCGACGACCCCGAAAACGGTTCCAGCCAGCGCGAACACCGCGCCCACGTTGGCGCGAACCCCCGGATTCGAGAGGCTCGGCTCGTACGTCCCGAGGTACAGCTGTGTCGTGAGCCGCGAGCACATGATCGATGCGAGGTTGCCGGCGGTTCCGATCTGAACCGGGACCAACACGAGCAGTGCGGGGTACTGCAACAGCGTTTCCTCGAATCCCTCCAGCACGCTCCCGGACACGAGTTGAAGCACGGAAAGGGCCGCGAGGAGCGGGACCATCGTCCAAACGATTCGGCGGATCGCCCACTCGTCGACGCCGGGCGACTCCGTCGAGGCCGTCTCCGCTCGCGTGGGTTCGATCGGTTCCTCCGGGATGGGCCGGGTCACGTCCTCAAGGATGTCCTCGAGCGTGTCGCCGACCCCCACGGCGATCCGAGTGGTATCCGTCGTCGGCGGATCGCTTGCGGGGTCGGACTCGGAACGAGGGCGATCCGAGTCCGGGGGCTGATTCGGGTCGGTATCGCGGGGACGATCCGAGTCCGGATCGGACGGGGGGTTCGAGTCGGGGTCGCTCACACGATCACCCCGACGACGTAGATCCCGACGAGGAGAAAGAGGATACCGAACACGTCCCCGAGCGTCGTCACGACCGGACCGATCACGTTGTCAGGATTGAGTCCTCGACGGAACCCGAGGAAGATGACCGTGATGAGCACCGAGAGCATGAGCACCGCCGAGAGGAACCCGGCTATCACCATGATGCCGACGAGCTCGACGAGGTTCCCGCCACCCCCGAACAGGAACAGGGTGAAGTAGGTGATCACCGCGATGAACACGGAGACCGCCATCCCGTTGATGAACGAGGCGACGATGGCGTTCGTGAGGTGGCGGTCGAGCTCGAACCGGGGCTCGATCAACCCCTGGTGGAGCCCCGTCGAGAGACGAGCACCGAGCGAGCCGTAAACACCGCCACGTGTGGCGAGAAATGCTGGCAGAAGAAGGAGGATCCCGGGGACGCTCTCGATACCGTCACGCATGGACTCGGACCCGAGGATCGTTCCCGCGAACAGTCCCGCGATCAAGCTGACGAGGATGACGGGAAGCGCCTGCCGATACACCTCTCGTGCAGTTTCGTGTCCGGTCATTCGGCTGTCTCAACGGCCGGGTGTGTCAAAAGCCGTCCGGGAGGAGACGACCTCGTGACCCGAGATGTTCGTCGGGGAGCGCCCAGCCCCGCACCGTTAAGTCGATCCGGCGGTTGCCACGAGTATGGAGTACACGCTCGCGGTCGAGAACGGACCCAAAACGATCCCCGGCGGCACGGGACTCCTCCTCGTTCACCCGAGCATCGGCGAGACGGACCGGATCGACACCGACTTCTTGAAGACCGACACCGACGCGTTCCTCGTGGTTTCGACTCGAACGACCGCCCGCGAGGTCGAACAGAAGCTGGAGTACTACGACGTCGACGAGGGGAAAGCGACTATCCTCGATACGCTCTCCGTCGAACGCGGGTACTCCCGGCGGTCGAGCGACGACGTGTACTACGTCTCCGCGCCGGACGACGTGGAGGGAGTCGTCGATCGTGTCGGTCGGTTCCTGAAAGAAAACGACGGAAAACGCCGAGTGTCTGTAGATTCGCTTACTGAAATGGCATACTACGCCGACGACGACGCGGTGTACGAGGCGGCCGCCGAGATCCTCGATCTGTTGGACGAACACGACGCGGTCGGCATCTTCCACCTCTCCGAGGAGGTCCACGAGGTCGCGACCCTCGACCGGTTCCGCGACTTGTTCGACGGCGTCATCGATCTCGACGAGGACGGAAACGTGACCGTCGAGCTGCCCTCAGCGTAGCGTTCCGGGATCGGTCGGAACTGACAGTCGGATGTCTGGCCGCGACACGGTCGACCGCTACGTGTCGGTCAGCGATTCGAACGTCTTCTCCGCCCACGTCACCGCGTAGGGCGCTCCGCGATCGCGGTACGCGCTCGTGTCGAGCGCCGAGAAGGGGGCGGGGAGGTCGAGCCCGTGTCTGACCGCCGAGCACGCGTACTCGGTAGCGGCCGGAAACGCCGTCTCCCCGCGTGCAACCTCGCCCGCGAGTTCGGGGAGCCGCCCTTCGAGACGCTCGCCCGCGTCCATCCAAGCGTCGTACAGTCGGGGGAACTGCTCCTCCCAAGACGCGAACACCGGTCGCGTGTGGAGACCGATCCACGCGTCGAACAGCGCGGCCCCGACCTGATATACGTCGTTCGGGCCGAATCCCGTCCGTGTTTCGCCCGGTTCGGGGTCCGGCCGCCGAACCGCGGCGTCGAGTGCGGGATACTGCGGACCGAAGAACGGGAGGAACGTCTCCGGAACGCCGGGATCGGGCACCCCGTCGGACCGGGTGGATGAGGGGGCGGAAGATGAGATAGACGCCGGTGTCGGCTTGAGACCGATCTGGACGAGTCGGTCAGCGATGAGGAACGCAAGGAAGTCGTCAGGCGTCCCTTCGGCTCGCCGTTTCACCAGCATGGCGGGTGGGTCGGTCTGCGTGGTTCGAATAACGGTTCCACCTCCGGGCAGTCCGACAGTAAACGTTGGTCCCGCGTACGCGCGTAGACGATCAGGGACCGTTTCCGGGAGCCACTCCGCCGGAGCTGAGGCCGGTTCCAACCCGTCGACGAACAGCCCGAGGTCCTCTGCTACGGTGGGTGGGATCGTCTCGAAATCGGACGCGACATCGATCACCGGTGAGCCCGGGGCGTGGCGGTCACGGACCCGTTCCAAGTCGGTGTCTAGCTCGCGTACTGAGAACATTATGCGAGAGCGCCGAAGACGTACGAGAGGATGATGAGAATCGACAGGGCGGCCGACACGCCGACCGTTCCGAGAACGACCTTGGTTGCTTTGCTCATAAACGAGTCGTGGACACCGACCTGTTAAATTCATTCGGTCGTCGTCAAGGCAGTTCCCTCCGGTCCGAGTATGGATGAGACACGGCAGCTCGAGATCACCGCTCCTGCTCGCGGGGTCCGGATTTATACGTCTCGGTGAGATAACGGAGGTATGCGTATCCGCGACGCCCTCGAATCGGATGCGGCCGCGCTCGCGGACCTGACTGGCCGTCCCCACGACGTGGTCGTCGATCTCGTTCACGATCGGTCGGTTCGCGTCGCCGTACGCGGACCGGAAACCAGGGGGTCGAACGGTGAAAGTCGGGAAGAGCAGACGACAACAGCTGGGGACGAACACAGTGGCTCCGACAGCGACGCCGACAGCGGCGACCACAGCGACGCCGACAGCGGCGACATCGTTGTGGGATTTCTCGCGTTCGATGCGGGTTCGGAGGTCGTCAACGTCACCGACTTCGGGGGAACGGAAGAGGCGGTTCGCCGCCTGTTCGAGGAGCCCCGTCGGTTCGCTGAGAGGGAACGAATGGACGTCGACGTCGTGGTTCCGAACGACGACGAGGATCGGATCCGGATCGTCGAGGCCGCCGGGTTCGAAGCCTATGGAGCCGGACCGCGGTTCGACGGTGGTGACACCACCCGGTTTCGGCTGGATATCGGGGAGTGACTCGATAGTGGGGGAGAGACAACGTGGGTCGTGACGAGTGAGAAGCGGGGTGGGTTTACGGGAACCGAGTCAGTCGAACCGCTGTTGGACGATCTCAAGCGCTCGTTCGCGGTCGTCCCAGTCGACGAACACGGCGACGGAGGTCGCGCTGGTGATCAGGTCGATGATGTTGATCCCGGAGTCCGCGAGCGGGCTGATGATATCCTGAATGACGCCGGACTGGTTCGGGAGCTCGCCGCCAGTCACCCGTATCACCGCGATCGGGTCCGCGACGGTGACCGACGAGAGCGCCTCGTCGGCGACGACGCCCTCGTGGAGGAGGGCCTCGGCGCGTTCGGCGATGTCGACATCAACGTAGAACGTGACGGAGTCCATCCCGGACGCGACCGCGTCGATGTTGATCCCCTCGTCTCGAAGTGGGTCGGCAAGTTCGGAGAGGATCCCGGGTCGGTTCCGGATCGCACGCCCCGCGACGGTGAGACAGGCGAGCGGCGTCTCGCGCATATCGATGAGGCTCTCGAACTGCCCTTCGATCCGTGTACCGCCTCGTAACAGGTCTCCGTGCTGGTAATGAACCACCCGAACCGCGAGGTTCTCGTTTTTATACGAGAGCGCCGAGGGAGCGACGACCTCCGCCCCGCGGAACGACAGGTTTCGGAGTTCGTCGACCGTGATCCGTCCGACGTTCCGTGCCCCCTCGACGACACGGGGGTCACCCGTCATCACGCCTTCGACGTCCGTGACGATAACTACCTCGTCGGCGTTCATGTAGTTGCCGAGCATGACGGCGGTCGTGTCCGACCCGCCCCGACCCAGCGTCGTGACGTTACCGTCGTGGTCCTCCGCGAGAAACCCCGTAATGATCGGAACGACGCCATCGAGTCTGTCGGCGAGGATCCCGGCCCGTCGACGAGTTTCCTCGACGTCGACCTCGCCGAGCTCGTTGGTGATGACCGGCCAGTCCGGGTGGCCGGGTTCGAGAAACACCGCGTCGATGTCGCGAACAGCGAGTGCGGCTTTCAACATGCGGACGCTCGTCCGTTCTCCCATCGAGACGATCTCCGCACGGTCCTCGTCGTTCGTCTCGAAGGTGATGTCTTCGAGTAGATCGTCCGTAGTGGATCCCATCGCGCTAGCGACGACGGCGATCTCGTGACCCGCGTCGACCGCGTTGGCGACCGATTCGGCTGCCCGCTCGATCCGGTCGCCGCTACCGAGACTCGTCCCACCGAACTTCGCGACTACGCGCATATCGCCTCCGATACGGGTCGGTCGGGAGCCGATGCGAACTGACCCTGAGTCGATACGGACTGACCACGAGTCGATATTGATCGGCCACGAGTCGATATTGATCGGCCACGATCCGTTATGATGCGGGTAAGAGACGTACGAGCTGAGCTGAGAGAGGCCCGAGACTCGGTGGGCGAAGTCGTCCAGTGAACACTGAGCATGGGGTTCCGTAGTTGAGGGTGGCGGATAACTGTGTCCACTTCGACAATGGTCGCCGTCCACATCACCGCCCAAACATCAGGGAGTGATACGGGAAGTAGTACAGAAAGTGGTAGGACGAATCCGAGTCAAGATGTAGACGAGGCCTTCGTTTTATTCGTCCGAAACGCCCCACGCATCCGGCATCTCGATAACGTATCTCCCGTCTTCTTGAAGCGAGATGATGTACTCCTGACGGTCGTACAGTTCCATGAGGTTGAGCTCGTACTGTCCCGGACTGACGATCCTGATGCTCTCGAACTGTTCGTTGAGTTCGTGGCGGAGTTCGTCGACATCGGGACGGGGTGCAGTTTCGTTGTCTACCTCGGAGGGGTCGGGACCCGCAACGTCTTGGCTCGCCCGATCGAGCTCGTCGGGCGTCACTACATCCGATCGTGCGCTTGCCTGTGCGGTGTCCTCGGTTCCGTCGTCCCGAAGCTGCTCCGCGTCCGTTGCGGTGTTGCTGGTATCCGAGTCGCCCGATTTTCTCTTCGGCTCGTTCGAGTCCCGATCAGTAGAGGAAGGGGAGGACGCGGTGACCGGAGAACTTCCATCACGGTCGCTAGTCGTCGGCGGTTCACGAGCCGGCTCCGACTCGGTGTCGTCACGGTCGGGTTGATCCGGGGTGGGTTCACTCGTGGTGGGTTGATTCGGGACGGGTTCGTTCGTGGTGGGTTGATTCGGGACGGGTTCGTTCGTGGTGGGTTCGTTCTCTTTCACCGATCCTGGCTCAGACCCTTCAGTCTCGGCCGTTTTCTCGCTTTTCGCTTTATTACGAGGCCGGAACTGGAACTTGTTTCCGCCACAGTCCGGACATCCGGAAAGCATCTCCTTGGAGCCGTCAGGGAACGTTCGACCGCACTCGATACACTGGTGTGGCATTTGTGTGTTACTTCCGGGAGACGAGCGTGCTGATGAGATTTTCGTCCTTGTGGAGGGTTTCGATCCGGTTAGCAGGACCGATAACCGTGAGCTTCTGTGTGGACTCCCGCCCCATCAGCTTGTCCAGGAAACTCTGACTGTTCGCATCGGGCTTCGGGTAGGTCTCGATCTCGATCCCGGTGAAGTCGTCGGGACTGATCTCGGTCATCGTGACCTCGATGAGCTTCGATTCCTCGTCGGGCGAGAGGCCCTCCTCAAGGATGACGATGTTGCCGTCGCGGACGCCATCGAGGATGAGCCGGATCTTCTCCATGCTCGTGAGCCCCTCCATCCGGGCCCCGCTTATCATGTCGATACGGACGCCGTTATCCACGGGATCGCCGTTCTCGTCGACGTCTGGGGTCGCACCCGGCATTATCCGAAGTACTCCGCGATCTTCGTGTACACTTCGTCCATGTTCTCGCCTTCGAGCGCCGACAGCGGTATCGTCTCGTGTTGCGGGAAGGCGTTCGCGATCTGCTGGACGTCCGATTCCGGGAGATCCGTCTTGTTCGCGAGGATAAGCGCCGGGAGGTCCTGTGACTCGATGATCCCGATGAGCATGGTGTTCACCTGTGTGAACGGGTCCGTCGTCGAGTCGAGCACGTAGATGACGCCATCGACGTCCTCTCGGAGCCAGTGCATCGCCTCAGCGACCCCTTCGGTCGCCTCGCGGGAGCGGCGAACGGCGTCCTCCTTCTCCATGTCGTGATCGAGGAACTCCTTGTAGTCGACTTTCGTGGTGACACCCGGCGTGTCCACGATGTCGATCGTTACTTTCCGGCCGTTCCGCTCGATCTCGACGTTCTCCTTGCGGCGAGCCCGCCTCGTTTCGTGTGGAATGTGGCTCTCGGGCCCGACGGCGTCGCCGGTCCAGTCGCGTGCGATACGGTTCGCGAGGGTCGTCTTTCCGGCGTTCGGCGGTCCATAGATCCCGATCCGTTTCGGTTCGGAGTCCGTGAACAGGCCGTCGGTGACCCGTGATATGCTATCTCTGAGGTTCGTTAACAGTCCCATCCTGACCTCCACTAGTGTGGTGTGTTCCCAGACGCCTCGTACGTCATCGTACGATCTTAGGCGTATGCGGGTATATCGGGGAGTCCACACCGCTCTCACTTAAGAACTGCGTCAGACAGGGTTTCTGGTGGATGACATCCTCACGGGTCGATGACATCCTCACGGGTCGATGACATCCTCACAAGATATCACTTCGAAAGGTCAGTCCGGAAGATCGGTCAGGAGCCGAGGAACAGTGCGCGTCTAGCTCGGTCCCCTCCCCCACCCCTTCGTTTCGGGTGGAGAGCAGCGGAGGCGGGGCGGAGAGCTGTCGTTCTTTGACCGAAGTGTCACCTACGGATAAGTAGAACAGATAATATCAAACAGCAAGAGTAGAATTAATATTTTAGGGTTTGTCGAGGGTACTGTTTGTTCTTTTCTATAATAAAACTACTGCTATACAATAACCGGTTTGACCCCTCCCCTACCTACGCGCGTTCCACACGAAACGAAGGGGTGGGGGGGTGACGAGGTCAACCGCTCGCTACAACCGGTTACGAACGAGATAAGATCCCGATACCCAGTCACGTCTACGATAACCTCTCGGTACCCGACATCCCGCCACCACCGTTTCACTTCCACTCTCCTCTCGGTACCTGGCACGTAGCAGTTAGACAGCGACGGTACCGGTCGAAACGGGATCAATAGCTGACACCTTCGTATCGCGTCCGTAGAGGAACACTTTAGTAGCACCTCTTCATCTGGTTCGACTGCATCAAGTGGACTTTCCCACACGCCCAAAACAGTCATCGGTCGGTATTAACGACTGCTCAACGGGTTCTTCGTGCTACTGTGTGGGATATTCCACCCGAAACAAGGGGGTATGACATGGACGAGGGTGAACACACAGCCGAGACGACCGGAACCGATGACAGTAGCGATGACAGCAGCGATGATGTCGTGAACGAGCAACAGGAGTCGGAACCCGGCGGAACCACATCCGATGATCCCTCTCGTTCATCCAACGAGCCGGCTGACGATCACGTGGTCGCTAACGATCCAGCACCTTCCGACGATGGAGAATCTTCGGAGTCTCTTCCCACGAACACCTCTTCGTCTTCCATCGATCATTCTGAGCTTCAACGTGAGCATTCCAGCGCTGATGGCCGCTCTCTTGATGAGGTATCCCCCAGCGATACTGAGAATATCACCACCAATACTACTAACACCAACACCACCAACACCGCCAACACCGCCAACACCGCCAACACCACCAACACCACCAACACCACCAACACCGCCGACACTACCAGCGGTAACGACACTAACCTCGGGAGTAGCGGTCGCGACCGTTCCTCCCCCGATGTCGACCTCGACGGGGTCGTCCTCGACGACGACAACCAGGGTCTGTTCGATGACCTCCTTTCCGGCGAACCGATCTTCGAGAACAAGGAGGTCCTCCGTCCGTCGTACACGCCCCACGAGCTCCCCCATCGTAACGACCAGATCAACCGGATGGCGACGATCCTCGTCTCCGCGCTCCGCGGGGAGACCCCGTCGAACATCCTTATATACGGAAAAACTGGAACGGGAAAAACGGCCTCCGCGAAGTTCGTCTCACAGGAGCTCGAATCGACGTCACAGAAGTATGACGTCCCCTGCGAAGTCGAGTACATTAATTGTGAGGTAACCGACACCCAATACCGCGTCCTCGCGCAGCTCGCCAACACGTTCATCGAAAAGAACCAGGCGGTTATCGAGGAACGGATCGAGCGCTATGAGCGACTACGATCGAGCGCGAGCGAGGACCCGAGTGCGCTCGAACAGACCGAGTTCTCGTCGACTGAGGCCATCGAAGAACGTATCGAACGCCTGCAGGAGGACGCCGACGAGATGGAAGAAGTCCCTATGACGGGGTGGCCGACGGACCGCGTGTACACCACGTTCTTCGACGCCGTGGACTATCACGAACGCGTCGTCGTGATCATGCTTGACGAGATCGACAAGCTCGTCGAAAAGAGCGGTGATGACACCCTGTATAACCTCTCTCGGATGAACTCGGAGCTGGACAACTCCAGGATATCCATCATGGGGATCTCGAACGACCTGAAGTTCACTGACTTCCTCGATCCACGGGTCAAATCCAGCCTCGGCGAGGAGGAGATAGTCTTCCCCCCGTACGACGCGAACCAGCTCCGTGATATCCTCCAACACCGCGCGGACATCGCGTTCAAACCCGACGCGCTCACCGACGACGTGATCCCATTGTGTGCGGCCTTCGCAGCACAGGAGCACGGAGACGCCCGGCGTGCGCTCGACCTCCTCCGGACGGCCGGCGAGCTCGCCGAGCGCTCGCAGGCGGAGATCGTCGCCGAGAAACACGTCAGACAGGCCCAAGACAAGATCGAACTCGACCGCGTCGTGGAGGTCGTCCGAACGCTTCCCACACAGAGCAAGATAGTTCTATTTGCAGTTATATTACTCGAAAAAAACGGCGTCCACAATATCAACACCGGCGAGGTGTTCAACATCTATAAGCGGCTCTGTGAGGAGATCGACGCGGACGTACTCACACAGCGACGTGTCACCGATCTCATCAGTGAGCTCGATATGCTTGGGATCGTCAACGCGGTCGTCGTCTCGAAGGGGCGATACGGTCGGACGAAGGAGATGGGGTTGTCAGTTCCCGTCGAGGAGACCGAGGCGGTCCTGCTCTCCGATTCCCGGCTCGGCGATATCGAGAACGCACAACCGTTCGTCCAGGCTCGCTTCGATAACTGACTCCCCGGTCGTATCGACGTTGGTCGACTCGATCCCGATCGTATCGAGGCATCTCCCGCTTCGTCGCTACCAGCGCTCACAGCCGTCACGTTTGAACTCGCCACGTTCGAGTTCGTTATCCCACACACTTCGGCACTAACTTACACAACCCCTTGGTTTCAGGTGGAACTCACGTTCGTACGGAGATCGGAGCGTGGTCTACGAGGAGCGAACCGGACGAAGTGAGCTCGATCGACGAAGTGAGCTCGATCGGGGTGGTGGT
This sequence comes from Halorubrum tibetense, assembly GCF_055396225.1. Lineage (NCBI taxonomy): Archaea > Methanobacteriati > Methanobacteriota > Halobacteria > Halobacteriales > Haloferacaceae > Halorubrum > Halorubrum tibetense. Next base: position 1,405,790 of record NZ_AP043742.1, on the reverse strand, counting down.
CAGGAGATCACCGATCTCTACCTGTCCGGTCGTGATCAATCGCACGTATCCGAGGTACGGGACGCGAAGCCGGGCGACGCCAGTTATCCACTCCTCCGCAACGGGTTCTGCTAACCCGTTTGCTTGGTCATACTCGCTGTTGTTGTCGCCGAGGGTGACGTATCCGTCCCGTGGTGCCGGGCAGTGTCGGAGCTCCTCACAGCTGTTCGCGCTGTGGTACTCGGGATCGGCTCGTTCGTACCAGTTTTCCCCCTCCTCGACGTGGAACATCGCCCGATGGATTATCGGCGACGCCTGTCTCCCGGGCGGTTGGAAAATAACCACCGACCCGTAGTCGTCGAAACTCCGGTAGTCGGCCTCCTGTCCGATCTCGTGTGTAACGACGCCGGCGTCGTTGTCCGCCGCGTCGGGTGCGAACCGCCCGGGCTCCGTGACGAACACGAGGTCACCCACGTCCATGTTCGGCTCCATGCTGCCGGATTCGACGGCGACCATCGGCGGCCACACCCCGCTGAGCCCGAACAGAAGCAGGCCGATCAGGAGAACGACCGCGACGCTGGAGAGCATTTCCCGGATCCACATAAGCGGCCCGTCCATGTCGTGACGGAACCGGTACAGGAACCCTCGATCATCGTGCGGATCGTCGGATCCCACCCTTTCGGGTCCAGTATCTACATCGGTGGGTGCTCCAGCCGACACCCCGTTCACTTCGGTCGTCCCGTCGTCCTCGTTCGTGTCGACCGGCTCGTCCTCGTTCGCGTCGACCGGCTCGTCCTCATTCGCGTCAACCGGCTCGTCCTCGTTCGCGACAACCGGCTCGGTTCGGTCAGTCGATCTGCCCTGATCTGTCGATTCGCTCCGGTCCGCGGTCCCGTTCTCGGTCACGGATCCGCCGCCGGTCTCGCCGTCGCTCACGTCGTCAGAGGGTGATTCGTCCGCCTCGGCCGGCGTGTTCGGGTCCGATGCCGACCGATCCTCGGGGTCCATCGTGGCGGAGTTAGCGGCTTCCAGTGATAAGTCTCCGGGTCCATGATCGTGGTGAAAAACGTCCGCGAGACGGGTCGCGCGCTCGAATCAGCAGTCGTCGGATCAGCAGTCGTCGGATCAGCAGTCGTCGGATCAGTCGTCGTCGACGATCACTTCGACGGGGCCGTCGTCGGCTTCCGCGTCCGCCGCCCCGTCGCCGCCGCTTGCCGCCCCGGAACTCTTCTGTTGGTAGTACAGCCCTCCGGCGACCGCGAGAACGACCCACGAGCGCCAGTTCGCGAGGTTCAGGGTGTAGCCGATCCCGAACGGCTTCTCGACTAACATTCCCTTCCCCGGCTGCCAGTACGACGAGAGCAGTCGGCCGAGGCTCGGTCGTTCGAAGTTGTACGGGATCCCGAGTATCTCTCCCGATGACGGTTTCTCGTCCATACGTGTCCGGTCGCGCGCCGGGGATATAAATCGTGGCGACGCTTGCCGCCCGTTCAGCGATACCGGCCGCGGTCCCTGATCTCCCCGAGCCTGTCGAGAACCGCGTCCTCCCCGACCGATCCGTACCCCTCCTCGAACGCCTCGATAAGCGGCTGGGGATCCGTTGCGGTCGCGTTCACCGACCCTTCGAAGACGTGGAGGTCCATCGCGTGGTCCTCCACGTGGCCCGAGTGGTACCCGAGCCCGAAGTCGATCAGCACTGGATCCGGTCCCGTGCGGCCCCCGGTTCGACCGACCCGGACGTTTCGAGTCGTCGGATCGCCGTGGACGATCCCCGCGCGGTGTAACCGCGCCAGGTACGTCCCCACCGCACGTGTCACCTGGCGGGGGTCTTTCCCGTCGATGTTCACGCCGCAGTCTCCCGATTTTCTATCACCCGACCCGCCGCCATCACTCGACCTGGTGATGTCGACCGCGAGGTCGCGGTCGCCGACGTACTGGAGCGTTATCGTCGCGTCCGGCACGTCGACGTCGTGGACGAGTGGGGTCGGGACGCCGGCCCGTCTCGCTTCGCTCGTCAGTCGAGCCTCGGAAACGGTTCGGTCGCGGCGGAGCGACCGGTCCAACGCCGGATGACGGTAGCGTTTCGGCACGCGCCGCTTTCGGACGCGAGATCCCCGCTCATCCGGGTCGCCGACGTCTCTTCCGAACCGCTCGTCCGGCCCGCCGACATCTCCTCTTGAGCCCTCGTCTGGTCCGCCGACTTCGTCCGAGACCGCCCCGGCGATAACGTCGACCGTCGCTTCTGCGCCACGACCGTCGCTCGGTGCGCCGTGAACGACGGACGACGTATCGTCCCGCCAAGTGACCGGCACGTCGTCGGGACGGAAGTTCGGGTCGATAGACGACTCGGCGATCCGTAACGTGTCGCCGGCCGCCGCCATCTTCGCACCCAGGATCGCGATCATCCCGGCGTTGTCGCGGAGGTACGGCGGATCAGGGGCGTAGAACGACGCACCTCGGGAGTCACACATCGTTTCGAGCATCTCACGCAGGCGATCGTTCTGTCCGACCCCCCCGCCGAGAACCAGTTCGTCGGCCCCCGTCAACGACAACGCGCGCTCCGACACTTCGACGAGGGTTCCGAACACGTGTTCCTGCAGCGAGAAACAGATCTCTTCGATGGGCTCGCCGTCGTCGTACGCGTCGTTGGCGGCCGAGCTGATCCCCGAAAACGAGAAGTCCATGCCTTTGACGACGTACGGGAGGTCGAGCAGGTCGCCGCCGTCGGTTCCCGCGGTCGCCTCGGCCGCGGCCGATTCGACTTTCGGGCCGCCTGGGTGGCTCCATCCCACGTGTCGGGTGAACTTATCGATCGCGTTCCCGACGCCGGCGTCCATCGTCTCACCGAGAACGCGGTAACGTCCGTCGTGATAACCCAGCAGGTGTGCGTTCGCCCCCGAGGCGTTCAGGCAGACGGGGTTCTCGAACCCGGACTGGTGGCGACCCACCTCGAGGTGGGCGACCATGTGGTTCACCCCGACCAGCGGGACGTCGAGCGTCCCGGCCAACGCGCGCGCCGCGGTTCCGACCACCCGGAGACACGGACCGAGGCCCGGCCCGCGCGAGAACGCGACCGCGTCGACCCCGTGCTCCGATCCTTCCACGTCGGCCCCCGAAAGCACCGTATCGACGACCTCGGGGATCGCATCGGCCATGTGTTCGGCGGCCTCCCGCGGGTGAATGCCGCCGCTCTCCGGTTCGTATGGGTTCGATTCGATACGGGTAGTGTCGGTCCCGGTATCGTGGAGCGCGGCGCTCGCACACCACGCTGTTCCTTCGATACCGAGAACGCGCATCCGACGCGCTTAGGCCTCTTCCGCGCCGTCGTCCGCGCCGATCTTGTTCCGTTCCAGCATGTAGTCCTGTTCGACGTCAAGCGCGTGAGCCGCCGACTCGTACACCTTCGCGTAGCCGACCGTCTTTCGCATGCCGAACTTCGTGTTCAGCTCGTGGACGACGACCTCCTCGGAGCCCTTATCGAGCTTGGCCGCGAGCGAATCGCGAACCGAGAGGCGGGAGGGAGTCGCCTCCTCGTGGGTCGTCTCGAATCGGATGTCCGTCCGGTGCAACATTGGGTTCTCCTCCTCGGAGATGATATCGACGTCCATGGTTCAGTTACGTGTACTACCCCCCGAACGCTGTAAAAGGATTTCGAAGCGTTCAGCGCTCGCCCGCCGACACGGATGCCGCCGTCCTGTACAGGGTTTAGGTCACTCGAACCCGAAAGAACGAACGTAACAATGAACGACCAGATGGACAGCGAGGACGACCCCTTCGTCGAACCGAGTGATCGCTCGCGGTACGAGCTGATGCGGGCGAAACACCTCATGGTCCCCCTTTCCGCCGCACGGAAGGCTCGCTGGTGCGGCTACCTCTTGTTCGTCGCTGCGTTGGCCGCGCCGATCGTGTTCACGCTCCCCGAACCGATCGTTGAGGCCCAGTTCACCGGTGATCCGATCCGGACCCCGCTCGGTGCCGCCGCAGTCGCGTCCTTCGGTGTCCTCTGTCTCGCGCTCGCCGGGATCGGGTTGGGGCTGCTCGCTCGAATGAAAACGGGAGACCCTCCCGAGTCACGCGTTTGGACCCTGATAGGCCTCGAGGACGCCCTCACGGGGATCGGCTTTATTACCGGATTCTTGGGTGTCGTCACCGGAGTCGGCATCCTCGCGATCGGTCACACCGGCGTCGAACGGACCGCGTGGTTCGCGGACATCGGCGTCGACCCATATCTCACGTTCGGTTCGGTTCCGGTCACGCCGCTCGCGACGAGCGCGCTCGCGCTCGTCGCGGCCGTGGTCGTCGTCGGGCTCTCGCTTTCGGCGGAGTGAGCGGCGTCGAGCCCCCCGACCCATACTCGTTAGACTGGAGGCTAAGGCAGCTACACCCCGTACGGGGTAACGATGTTACACTACAACTCCGAGGTCGGTCGGATCGGAGATCGACCGTCCAGATCGTGTCGTCGTGGCGCTGACACGTCTCCAATCTGGTCGACCGCAGGGAACGAACACGAGATCGTCCGTCAGTTCAAACGACTATGCCATCCGGGCTGAAACGCGACCTCGGGCTGGCGGAGACGACCGCCATCGCGGTCGGCGCGATGGTCGGGTCCGGGATCTTCATCCTCCCGGGTATCGCGTATGTGTATGCCGGCTCCGCGGCGGTGCTCGCGTTCCTGATCGCCGCGGTGCTCGTCCTCCCAGCGGCGTTGTCGGCGGCGGAGATGGCCACGGCGATGCCCGAAGACGGGGGCCCATACCTCTTCGTCGAGCGGGGGATGGGCCCGCTCCTCGGCACGATCGCGGGTGTCGGCACGTGGATCATGCTGTCGCTGAAGAGCGCGCTCGCGCTCGTCGGGGGCGTCCCGTATCTGGTGTACGTCGAACCGTCACTCGCCGAGCTGATCACGTTCCTCGCGGTCGGGCTCGCGCTGTTCTTCACCGTGGTCAACCTGGTGAGTGCCGAGGGATCCGGCAAGCTGCAGTTCGGGATCGTCGCCGCGCTGTTCGCCGCGCTCGCGTGGCTCATCGTCGCCGGAGTTCCCGATATCCAGCCGGCAGCGACTGAGGGTGCGTTCGACCCGGGAACCGAGGGGATCCTCGCGGCGACGGCGGTCGTGTTCATCTCCTACGCCGGCGTGACGAAGGTCCCGGCGGTCGCTGAAGAAGTGAAAAACCCCGGCCGCAACCTCCCGCTCGCGATGGTCGGCGCGCTCGCCATCGTCGCCGCGCTGTACGCGGCGGTGGTGTACATCACGGTCGGTGTCCTCGACATCCCGGCCGCGATCGAAGCCGGTCAGCTCCAGTCCGACGGCGAGGGTGCGGTCATCGCGCTCGTCGCCGACGAGGTGCTCGGTCAGGTGGGTGTCGTCGCCATCGTGATCGCGGCGATCATGGCGCTCGCCTCTACCGCGAACGCCGGTATCCTCGCGGCTTCCCGGTTCCCGCTCGCGATGGCGCGGGACGGGGTGTTCCCGTCGTCGCTGGAGGAGGTGAGCGAACGGTTCGGCACTCCGGCGAACGCGGTCGCGCTCACCGGGCTCGTGTTGATGGTTCTCGTCGCGGTGTTCCCGATCCAGGCGGTCGCCTCCTTCGGGAGTGCGTTCCAGATCTTGGTGTTCATCCTGTTGAACGTCGCCCTCGTCGGGTTCCGGGAGGGAGCGGTCGACGACTACCGGCCGGCGTTCCGTGCGCCGTTGTACCCCTGGCTCCAGCTGTTCGGGATCGTCGGGGGCGGCTACGTCCTCTTCCAGCTCGGGCTCGTCCCGGCGCTCGGCGCGCTCGGGATCGCGGCGCTCGCCGCAGTCTGGTATTTCGTCTACGCGCGGAGCCGGATCGACCGCGAAGGCGCGGCCCGCGATGCCGTCAGGCGAAGCGTGGCGGATCGGGCGGTCGAGCGTACCCGCGAGCTGTTCGACCGGGGGGAACCGGCCGACGTGCTCGTCGCGTTGACCGAGGGAACGAGCGACGCCGCTGCCCGCGACATGACCCGGATCGGTCTCGATGTCTCGCGACTCCGCGGCGGGACCGTCGATCTGGTTCGGTTCGAGTCACACCCGCACCGGGTGTTCACAGCTCACACCGATCGGGTCGAGCCCGCGGAGTCGCCGTTCCACCAATGGTCCGATGACGACGGGGAGGCCCCGTCGTGGTTCACCGACCGGCCCCGGGCTGACGGTGCGGTCGAAGTCGACGAGTCCGACGATCCGCGGTCGACGGACCTCGCCACGGAGTCGGACGTCGCCGATGTCGAGCTCCCGCTCGAACCCCTCCGCCCCGACGACCCGGACCGGGGGCGGCTCCGTCGCCACGTCGTCCACACCGAGGACGCTCCCGAGTCGGTCGCGGAGTACGCCGCCCACGAGAGTCACGACCTCGTCCTTCTCGAACGTCGATCGGAAGAGCTTCACCGCCGACTCGTCGGCGGGGAGACCACGCGAGTCCTCCGCGAGGTCCCGTGTGGCGCGGCCGTCATCGAGGACCGCGATTTCGACGGGGCCGACGAGATCGCGGTCGTCACTCAGCGCGGCGCGTACGACCCGCTCAAACTGCTGGTCGCGGACGCCCTCGCCGAGGAGACGGGTGCGAGCCTGACGCTTCTCCAGCCGATCCCGTCGGACGCGCCCGACACCCGCCGACAGGCGGTCGAGGACTACCACCGCGAGCTCGTCCGGATCTGTACGGTTCCGGTCGACTCGCGCGTGCTCGAAACCGACGACCCGATCGACGGCCTCGTCCGGTTCGCGGAGCCCGCCGACCTGCTCGTCACCTCGGTCGAGAGCCGCGGCCTCCTCGGCGACCTGTTCGGACGTCCGGGCGACGAACTCGTCGATCGCGTCGACTGTACCGCGGTGATGGTTCAGCCGGCGGACGAGCAGCGCGCCGGACTGGTCCAACGGCTCGTGTTGAACCGGCTGTTCGGGACGTAGCACCCGTCGAAAATCGCCGCCACAGTCGTTCTCCCCTTACGCTCACTCACTCGCGGTTCGCCGTTCGCGGTTCTTCGCGCCCGCCGGCCACGGCGCGTAACGCTCAGTCACGCGTGACGCTCAGTCGTCGCCGATCCGGAGCCGCTCGAACGCCTGCTCCACGTCGCCGTCGAGCCGCTCGAACAGCGCACGCGCTTCCGCGCGGGACTCGGGCGTCACCGCGACGTGCACCATCCCCTCGCCGGGTTGCCCGTAGACGACGGTCCCGCCGACCGGGGTCGCGACGATCGCGGGCAAGGCAGCCAGGTCCTCCTCGCCGTCGACCTCGATCACGACGGGGTCGGGGTCGACCAGCGCCGCGGACAACGCCTCCAACAGCCCCTCGCTGAGCGTTGCAGCCGGGTTTTCGACCGTTATACGGCGCTCCTCGGCCCCATCGAGCGCGTTCGCGATCTCGGTCCGAACCGCCTCGCGTTCGGTTTTCCCGTCGACGAGCGCGACATCCGGAACCCGTCCCGCCTCCCGGAGGTGATAGGTGACGACATCGCCGACCGCCACGATCGGAGCGTCGGGGGTACCGTACGTCCCGCGGGTCTCGGCCGCAGCCGCCAACAGCGTATCCGGATCGGTCGTCACCGGACCCATCGGTTGCTTGAACGCGTCCCGCAGGCTATCTGGAAGGGTCAACACGGGTGGCCCCGATCACCGGACCTTCAGCGCGTACGAGCCCGCCTTCGAGACGTTCATCTCTTCGGCGATCTGGCTCTCCTCCGGCTTCGTGATGATGACGTACCCGGCCCAGTCCTCGGTCAGTGAGGAGGAGCCACAGCTCTCACACGTCTGCGCGTCCGGGTCGTTCACGTAGTGACACTCCCGGCACGCGAGCCGATCCTCCGCCATCAGTCGTCCTCCGCGGCCGCGCCGGACTCCGCGCGTCGCCGCCGGTCGCTTTCGAGCCAGTCGTGTTTGCCGAGCCCGGGCTGTTTCGCGGTGAGACCGATCTTCGAGTCACGCGGGTTGCGCTCGTCGACGCTCTTGGTGACTACGCGGACCCGAACCGCGTCGTCGACGCCGAGCGTCTTGTCCGAATCCGAGGACGCGAGCTGCTGGTTCGCCCCGTCGAACGTGAGGTACTCGTCGGTGATCTGTGAGACGTGAAGCAGGCCGTCGACCGGGCCAATCCCGACGAACGCGCCGAACTCGACCGTCTCGACGACCGTCCCGTCGATCACTTCCTGCATGTCCGGATCGAACGTGAGCGCGTCGAACTCCGCCTCGTAGTAGACGCCGGGACGGTTGTGTAACACCGCCCCCTCGCCGATGTCGTGGACCTCGATAACGCTCACGACGCTCCCGACCTCCTCGTCCATCCGTCCTTCCAGTTTGTCCTGTAGCAGGGCTTTCACCCGTTCGTCGGTGACGTCCGCCAGGTGCTTCGGCGGGACCTCGACCGTATCCTTGAGTCGAACTCGTTTGTACATGTGCGTGTGGTGTGGTTGTGATCGCGTGTGTCCGTCGTTCCGTTCGTCGCGCCGCCCGCGTCCCCGTCTCCGGGGTGATCCGTCGTTCCGTGCCGCCCGCCTCTTCGGTCGCGCGTTCCCGGCCGGGGACGCCCTCCCGGTCCGTGTCCGCTATGGTTCCGTTATCGCCAGTGTGTTCCGCCCCCTTAAACAGATTACTGGTGTGTCCGCGTCCAGCACCCGTTCGGTGAGGGGTCGGTCGTTCGTCACGACGAAGTCGACGCGCCCCGTCACCGCGAGCGCGACGAGGGCGTCGTCCGCGTAGGTGTCGTCGTCGGCCGCGTAGGTGTCGTCGTCGGCCGCGTCCGTGTCTTCCACGTCCGCGTCGTCGACGCCGACCGTCCGCGCCCGCCCCGCTAAGTCCGCCCCGACGCTCGCCGCGGTCGCGGCCGTTCCCGCGCCCGACGCGAGCCCGTCCAGCTCCGACCGCACGGCGGCCGGAACGACTGCCTCGTAGGTCCCGAGGAGCCGGTCGAGCTCCTCGAACAGCCGAATGTTCGCCTCGACCGGGGCCATCAGCGCACTCGTGTCGAGCGCGACGACGGGCGTCGAGGTGTCGGTCACGCTACGACAGCGTCCCGACGCCGATGAGTCGCCACCGCGCGCCGACGCGTCGGTTGATGGCGATCTGCGCGCCGGCCTCCGCACACACCGGCCGCTTGAGGCGCACCTCACACTCGCCGTCGCGAGCGCTCGTCACGGCCCCGACAGTGGTCGCGGTGCCGACGGTCAACATGAGCGGCTCGCCCGTCGTGATCTCCTCGATGTCGCTCTCGCCGCTCTCGTCGTCCTCTTTCCCGACGACGCGGTCGAGCAGATCCACTTGCATCTCGAACTCGTGTCGCGTCGGCGGGAGCGTCCCCGGTTCGCCGGCGACCTGCCCCGCGAGCGCGTCGCCCTTCGTCAGACTGGGGTCGAGGCCGGTTCCGACGCCGAGGAGGCCGCCCGGGCGGGCGATATCGACCTGCTGGGAGCCGGCTTGGAGCGACCGAACGCTCGTTTCGAGCGGCCGCCACTCCGTCTGCCCCTCCTCTTCGACCTGTCGCCCGGGCCGGATCTCTAAGCCGTCGCCGACCTCCAGCTGCCCGTCGACGAGCGAGCCGCCGACGACGCCGCCTTTGAGCTCGCTCGCGGTCGCGCCCGGCCGGTTGATGTCGAACGAGCGGGCCGCGTACATCCGGGCGCTCTCGTCGGGGTCCCGATCCGGTGTCGGGATCTCCTCCTCGATGGCCTGTATGAGGAGGTCGAGGTTGACCTCCTGACCGGCCGACACCGGGACGATCGGGGCGTCCTCCGCGACGGTACCGTCGACGAACTCTTGGATCTGCTCGTAGTTGTCGACGGCGCGGTCGCGGTCGACGAGGTCGACCTTGTTCTGCGCGATGACGATGTTATTGATCCCGATGAGATCGAGCGCCATCAGGTGCTCTTCGGTCTGTGCCTGCGGTACGTCCTCGGTCGCGCTCACGACGAGCACGGCACCGTCCATGATCGACGCGCCCGAGAGCATCGTCGCCATCAGCGTCTCGTGGCCCGGCGCGTCGACGAACGAGACGGTGCGTAGGACTTCGCTCGTCGAACCGTCCGCACACTCCTCGTCCGTGGTGTAACACTCGGGCTCGTCGACGCCGGGACAGCGGCGGAACGTCGCGTCCGCGTACCCGAGTCGGATCGAGATACCGCGTTTCATTTCCTCGCTGTGCTGGTCGGTCCACGAGCCGGACAACGCCTGGACGAGCGTCGTCTTCCCGTGGTCGACGTGACCGACGAGACCGATGTTCACCTCCGGTTGTGTGTTGGCTTCAGTCACTGTTGGACCTCCTAACGGAGTAGTCTTACCGGAAATTCGCCCCGTGCGAGTGATAAAGTTGCTGTTATAGCCGCGAGAAACGCGCACGCGAGCGCCGGCGGATCCGTCGATCGGAAGGCGGGAATCCGACGGAGGAGACGAGAACTACCGTGTGACATCTACCCACGACTAAAGTCGTGGGCTTCCCACGCCCGTTGCGCTGGTTTGGGAACGTACGTTTGCGACCCGACACGCCGATGGGAGTGCCACGCCCCCGTTACTCCTATCCTGTGACAGATTCGGAGTTATCTGATTATTTACGTCGGTTGAAGCGTCCGAAGGCTTACTTTTTGATGAGGCAAACACCAAGTCAACTACCAGTTCCCGGACAATCGTTCACGATGGCGGTACCCATCGCAACGACAAACAGAGATACGAAGTGTGGGCAGTCAAACCTTTGGACTACGGCGTTTTGAGAACCGTTCGGCGATTCATCCCACGGCTAAAGTCGTGGGTTTTCTCGCCTAATCTCTATAAACGAACCACGTCACCGCCGTCGTCGCCGTCACCGCCGTCATCGTCCGACGCCGCTTTACGCCTCACTCACGAACCCACGCTCGACATGGGATACGCGTGTCCGGTCTGTGAGACGCCCCAGCGCGACGGCGAGCACCTCGCCCACCACCTCGCGTTCACGGCGATGCTCCACGGTGACGACCACGAGACGTGGCTCGACGAGCACGTCCCCGATTGGAGCGGTCGCGATCCGCCGGGGCTCGCCGAGGCGGTCACGGAACATGCTGCCGAAGCGGAGTACCACGAGGTGTTCGAAGACACCGTCGATCGGAGCCCCGGTCGGCCCGATGTCGCTTCCGGCAGCCACGACCACGGACACGGGCATGGACACGACCACGGGCATGGACACGACCACGGGCATGGACACGACCACGGGCATGGACACGACCACGGACACGACCACGGGCAGGCTGCCGATTCCCGCACCCCGCTCCGTGATTCCGATCCCTCGGAGCTGGATCCGGAGGCAGCGGCCGCGGTCCGGGAGGCGCGCGAACTGACTCGGGAGATGTACGCGGACGGGGCGGACGGGGCGGACGAGGAAGGCGTAGCCGACCCCGACGAGACCGACGAGGCGCGTGGGGCGGACGGGACGGTCGATTCCACCGCCACCGACGCCACCGACGCCACCGACGACCGCCCCGACCCGTAACACAACGCCCTTTTCGGTGGATCCCTCACTGCCGCGTATGAGAACCCGAGGCCCGTTCGCCCCCACGACCCGGTCGGAAGCGCTGGAGCGCTACGAGGACGCCGGCCCGGCCGCCCAAACCGTCGTTCGGGAGACGGCGAAGGCGATGGAGTTCGGCGCGGACGAGTACGACGAGCGCGTCCGTCCCGAGGTCGTCGAGACCGCCCGCGACGCGATCTTCGCCGAGCTGTTGGCGGTCCACGTCGGCACCGAAGCGGAGTTCGACGAGTGGCTCTCGACGTCCGACTACGACGAAGCGGACGTGACGCGGCTCGGCGGGGAGCGCGTCGACAACGTCGCGTGGCATCCGATCCCGTTCGCCGAGACGGTGATCGCGACGACGTTCCAGGACGGCGAGGACGCGGCGGTGAGCACCCTCCGCCGGAACGCGTTCGGCCGGGTGTATCGCGAGGAGTTCTACGAATCCGGTCGGTGATCGGTTTATAAGGGCATTCGAGCGTTCGAGCGTTCGAACCGTCTCTGAGTCGTCTTGCCAGTGCGGGAACCCAGCCGTATCCTCTTTTTCGGTCCGATCGGTGGGCTATAAGTGACGTATCCGCGGACCGGTTCGCCGAGCGGGACCTCACGCCTCCCCAGCCTCGGTCGCGGGGCGACGCGAGGCCGCACCGCACCATATCGTGTCGCCCCGCGACCTCCCTCGCACGCGCCGCGGACTCCCGTCGGTCGTCCGCGGATCGCGCGCGCCACCGCATCGCAACACACGGATGAGAACACGGATAGATCTGAGTATATAAACTGTGGATCGGCGGTATATAAGCCGCTGTCGCGACCTGTGACGACGGGAGCCGTCGATGGTGGGTTTCGCTGCTGACGGGAGCCGCCGATAACGACGTCCGCGGTCGATGTCGGGCGGCGCGTAACCCATACTTAAGTCGCCCTCGCCCGCTCGTTCGTTCATGAACGTCGACATCGGCAACGCGCTCGGCACGACGCCGGGACTCACGGAGGACACGCTGGAGCGACTCGACGGGCGGGTCGCGGACGCACACGAGCGGATCACGGCCGGGATGGTCGACGACGAGTTCGGCTACGCCTCGTTAAACCTCCCCGAAACGGCGGACCCGGACGCGATCCGCGCGGCGGTCGCGCCCTTCGATGACCCCCACGCGGTCCTCACGGTCGGCATCGGCGGGAGCGCGCTCGGGGCCGCGACGCTCGCGGACGCGCTCGAAAGCGACGTGGACGCCTACTTCCTCGACAACGTCGACCCCGACCACGTCCGGGCGCTGCTCGCCGACCTCCCGCTCGAAGACGTCGTCGTCAACGTCGTCTCGCGGTCGGGAACCACCGCCGAGACGCTCGCCAACTTCCTCGTCGTCCGCGAGGCGATGACCGACGCCGGCGTCGACTGGACCGAGCGTACCCTCGTCACCACGGGCGAGGCGGGGAACCTCCGACGACTCGCCGAGGACCACGACCTCCCCGCGCTCGACGTACCCGAGGGGGTACCCGGGCGCTTCTCGGTCCTCTCGACGGTCGGCCTCGCGGTCGCCACGCTCCAAGGCCACGACATCGAGGCGGTGCTCGCTGGGGGGCGTGACGGGATGGACGCGCTGTCTGGGTCGCTGTTCGAGTCCCCGGCGTACGCCTACGGCGCGACTACGTACGCGCTCGCGGAGCGCGGCGCGCTCACGAACGCGGTCATGCCCTATGCGGAGTCGCTGGAGACGTTCGCGGAGTGGTTCGCCCAGCTGTGGGCCGAGAGCCTCGGCAAGGACGGGCTCGGCCAGACGCCCGCCCGCGCGCTCGGCGCGACCGACCAGCACTCCCAGCTCCAGCTGTATCGGGCGGGCCCCCCGGACAAACTCGTGACGCTCGTCCGGCCGACGGAGCGGGCGACGACCCCGATCCCCGAGACGGAACTGGAGGGGCTCGCCTACCTCGGCGGCTCCTCGCTCGGTGACCTCCTCGACGCCGAGTTCGACGCCACGGAGGCGAGCCTCGCCGCCGCCGGCGTCCCCAACCTCCGCGTGGAGATCGATCGCGTCGACGAGCGGAACCTCGGCGAGCTCCTGTACGGGATGGAGGCGGCCTGCGTGCTGTACGGCGAGCTGGCGAGCGTCTCGACGTTCACCCAGCCCGCGGTCGAATGGGGGAAGAACGCGGCCCGAGGGCTGCTCGGTGGCGGCGAGTTCGCCGAGGCCGAGGCGGTCGACGACAAACGCGAGCTCCGGGTCGAGTCCCGCTGACCGGGAGCGGTGCGCCTAACTCCCCCTGTTCCCTACGTCCGCCGATGAGCGACGACGGTCCCGACGGCTCCGGCGGCCACGACAGCTCCGGCGGCCACGACGACACCGCTGTCCCCGATGCCGCCGCCGGCCACGACACCCACGACCCGCTTCGCCGCCTCCGTCGACTGGCGAGCGCGCTGTTCGCCGTCCTCCTCGCCCTCCTCGTCGCCAGCGCGGTCACCCAACCGGCCTCGACGCTGGCGGTCCGAGCCGGCCTCGTCGTCGAGGGCGGCAACGGGTGGCAGCTGCTCCGGACCATCGTCCAGTTTGGCGGGTTCCTCCTCGCGGCCCTCGCGTATCTGGCGATCACCGACGAGTGGGATCTGTTTCGCCTCTCGCGGCTCTCGCGGCGCGACGCCGGGCTCGTCGTGAGCGTCGCGGTCGCCCTGCTCGTCTTCCAGTACGCCGCGCTGTTCGGACTCCAGCTGGCCGGGCTCGGCACCGCACGGAACCAGGCGACCGTTCCCGGCGGCGACCCGATCATCTACTACCTCGCGATGATCGCGGTGTCGCTTCTCGTCGTCGGCCCAGTCGAGGAGCTGCTGTTCCGCGGGGTCGTTCAGGGGGGGATCCGCCGGGCGTTCGACGCCCTCCCCGCGATCCTGATCGCGAGCCTGCTGTTCGGGCTGATCCACCTCCCCGGCGTCGACGGCTCTCCCGCAGAACAGTGGGCGTACGTCGGTATCGCAGCCACGCTCGGCTGTGTGCTCGGACTCCTCTACGAGCGGACCGACAACGTGTTGATCCCTGGGCTGGCCCACGGGCTCTACAACGCGATGATCTACGTCGTCCTCCTCGTCGACAGTCTGTAACCCTGGATCGGCGTCCCGGCTGCCGGATCGGCGTCCCGGCTGCCCAGTCCCCGTATCGGACACCACGGGGACCGCCGGCTCAGTACTGCGCTTTTCCCCAGCGGTGGTCGTCGTACGTCGCCTGCTGGTCGCTGTCGAACCGCTCTTCGAACTTCCGGCGCAGCGCCGCCTTCTCCGTCGTCGAGATCCGCGCCAGCTCGTCCGCCTTCCCGACCGCCGCCGGCGGCCCGCGTGTCGTCGCCACGTCCGCGAGCACCTGCCGGGTGAGCCGCTCGCGGGTGGCGTCCTCGCGCGTGAACGCGTACGGCGCTTCCAACTTGTACGTCACGTCGGTTCGCGGGTCGTAGACGACCATGAACGTCGGCTCGTACAGTTCCGCGTCGAGCCGGCGCTCGATCCCGAGCGCGTCGCTGTCGGCCGCCATCGTCCGGTCCGCGCCGCCCCGGCTGTGGAACCACGTGGTGAACGTGAGCGCGTCCTCGACCCGCGCGTCGTCGCCCTCGTCGCGATCCGCGCTCGCGCCGACGCCGGCCGTGTCGCCGGCTCCCTCGCGCCGCTCCAACAGCCGCGTGAACAGCGCGGTGTCGTCGGGCCACGGCGACTCGAACCCCTTGCGGTCGAGCGACCGGACGATCGTCCGGCTGGAGGGGTTCTTCACGAACCCGGCGAGCGGTACGTCGCGCTCGACGAACCGCTCGACGAGCCGGACGTACTTCTCGACGACCGCTCGCGGCTTCGCCTCCCGCGCCAGCTCGCCGAGCTCGGGGTCGCGGTCCTGCCACGTGAACAGCTCCTTCGGGTATATCGGCCCGTCGAGCACCAGCAGCTCGTCCACCTCGTCGGCGTGATCGAGCGCGTGGGTCCCCTCAGCGAGGTACAGCGCGAGCGCGTGGACGACCCCTTCGGCGTACCGGTTCACGCGCGGGGCGTGGAGCACGCGCTGGCGGGTGTGACCCGCGTCGCGCTCGGTCCACTCGCCGTCGAAATCGGCGGTCGAGTCGCCGGCGTGCACGGTCGCGACGATCGTCCGGTCACGGTGAAGGTCGAGGTCCGTCGGGTCGGCCGCCATCGCCGCGTGTGCGACGTCGACGACGAGCCCGTTCTTGAACGTCGTGGGGTTGATCGTGCCCGAGTCGAGCCCGTGGACCGTTCCGAAGGGTCGCTCCGCGAGGGCGACGTCGTCGATCGGGGCCAGCCCCCGCTCGTGGTCGGCGACGGGCTCGACGACGACCCGCCCGTCGCGGTAGAGCTCGGGGAGCCACTCCGTCCAGACCTGCCCTGCGAGGTCCTCGTGGTCGGTGGTGTCCACGTCGCCCGCGATGCCGTACGCGAGCCGCGCGATGTTCTCGACGTGGATCGGATCGAGGGTCACGAGCGTACCGTGTCGCGGCTCGAAGTAAAACCGTCCGGCTCAGCTCGTCGATCCCACGTCCCCGTATGAGACGTCCGCTTGCCACCTGAGAGTACAGTATCTGATAATCGCAACTGAGGATTCATACGTTCCGGAGAGAGACCTGCGATAATCATGAATATCACTGACCGCGCGTCCGGTCGCTTCAGCGGCCTGTTCGAGTCGATCCCTGACGGGAGTAAGATCGACGCGGAAACGTGGACTCGCCGGCATCGGATCATGCTCGTCATTTCGGCGCTGCACATCCCGTTCCTCGTCGCGCTCGGGCTGCTCGAGGGTCCGGAGCCGATATCGGGAGCGACGTTGCCCGCGATCGCGACGACCGAGCTGGTCCTGTGGGTCGGGGTTATCGGGGTGTTGACTGCTGTCGCGGCGGTTCCGATGCTACCGCGGCGGGCCCGAGCCGGAGCGATCGCGCTCGCGTTGACATGGGCGTCGACGGTGCTCG
This sequence comes from Halorubrum tibetense, assembly GCF_055396225.1. Lineage (NCBI taxonomy): Archaea > Methanobacteriati > Methanobacteriota > Halobacteria > Halobacteriales > Haloferacaceae > Halorubrum > Halorubrum tibetense. The sequence goes on along the minus strand of NZ_AP043742.1, from coordinate 1,389,387 downwards.
TCTCCTTTTCGGGCGGATTCATCGAGGCGCACTTCCACTACTTCGTCGCCGTCGTCTGGCTGGCCATGTACGAGGACTGGGTGCCGCTGGCGATCGGCGTGACCGTCGTCGCGGCGACACACCAGCTGTTCTCGGTGCTCGAGATGGGGATGATGTTCAACCACGAGCCGGCGATGCAGAACCACGGGTTCTGGGCGAACGTTCACGCGGTGTTCGTTCTCGCCGGCGTCGCGGGGATCCTCCAGCTGTGGTCCTCGATCGAATCGTCACGGCGCGACATCGAGGAGCAGCTCGCGGAGATCGACGCGAAATCGGCGGAGATAGACCAGCTCGAGGAACAGCGCGCGGAGATCGAGAACGCCCAACAGGAGATCAAAGCCCAGAAAGACGAGATCGACGCGGTGAACGAGGAGCTCGAGCGAAAGGCGGCCGATTTCTCGTCGGTGATGACGCGGGCGGCCGACGGCGACCTGACGGCCCGGATGGACGCCGACACCGACGCCGAGGCGATGGAACGGATCGGCACGGCGTTCAACGAGATGATGGACGACATCGAGGCGACGATGGGCGAGATCCAGTCGTTCGCCCACGAGGTGTCCGACGCGAGCAGTAAGGCGATGGAGGGGGTGGACACGGCCGAGGGGCTCAGCGAGGACGTGACCGAGTCGATCGCGGAGATCGCGGACGGGGCCGACGAACAGCGGGAGATGCTCGCGCAGGTGTCGAGCGAGATGAACAACCTCTCGGCGGCGATAGAGGAAGTCGCATCGTCGACGGAGACGGTCGCCGACGCCGCCCAGCAGACCACCGCGATCGCCGACGAAGGCGAGGAGACGGCCGAGGCGGCGATCGACAGCGTACGGGAGTCCCAGGCGGCGATCGAGTCCACGGCGGAGAACGTCAGACACCTCGACGAGCGGATGGACGACATCGGCGAGATCGTCGACCTGATCGGCGATATCGCCGAACAGACCAACCTCCTCGCGCTCAACGCGAACATCGAGGCCGCACGCGCCGGCGGTAGCGGTAACGGTGCGAGTGACGGGTTCGCCGTCGTCGCCGACGAGGTGAAACAGCTCGCCGAGGAGACGAAGGAGGCGGCCGAGGAGATCGAGGCGTTGATCGACGGGACGCAGGCCCAGACTGCCGCGACGGTCGAGGAAGTCAACACGGCCAGCGAACACATGCAGGACGGCGCGGACGCCGTCCGCGACACGGCGGACGCGTTCACGAAGGTCGCCGACAACGCCGCCGAGACCGACGAGGGGATCCGCGAGATCAGCAACGCGACCGACGACCAGGCCGCCAGCACCGAGGAAACGGTGTCGATGGCCGAGGAAGTGGCCGGGATCAGTCAGGCCACCGCCGAGGAGGCCGACGACGTCTCGATGGCAGCCGCCGACCAGCTGTCGGCGATGTCGCAGGCGACCACCGAGGTCGGGTCGCTCGTCGATCAGGCCGAGCGGCTCCAGCGGCTGCTCCGACGGTTCGATGTCAGCGACAGATCGGGTACGGACGGATCGGGTGGCTTCTCGGCGTCGCCGTCGGGGAACCGCGCCATGGGCGACGGCGGTCGAAGCGACTGATATCGCTGCCCGGGCGAACCACGACCCCGTTTCGTCCGGTTGTTTTCCTCTCTTTCCTCTCTCCTCTCTCTCTTCTCTTTCCTCTCTCTTCTCTTTCCTCTCTCCTCTCTCTCTTCTCTTTCCTCTCTCCTCTCTTTTCCCCTTCTCCGGTGTTCCCGCCGCGCTCCGCCTATTCGACGTGTTCGAGGAGCGTTTCGAGCGTCGGGAGGGCCCGTTTCACCTGTGCGCCGCTCTCGACGAACACCAGCGTTCGTGGCGGCCGAACCGCTTTCGGCCTGACGCGCAACCCCGCCGCCGTGGCGGCGTCGGCGGCGGCATCCGGCGCGACTCGGACCTCGATCCGGACCCGATCAGGGTGGACGTACACGTCGGCGAGCCGCGTCGCCGGGTCCCGCTCGGACGCAAACCCGTACGCGAGCGCGCCGTCAGGCGTCGGTTCGACGTCGGGGTCGGCGTCGGTCACGTCCAGCGCGCGGAGCCGCCCCCGGTCGCCGGTCACCTCCGAGGCGAGGAGTTGTGCGATCCGGACCCCGTCTGTCAGCCGCTCCTCGACCATCACTCGCCCCCCGCGAGCTCCGCGCGCACGTCCTCGGCGAGCCGGTCGACCGCCGCTCCCTGCTCTTTCGCGTAGAGGACTGCCGCCGCCTCGATGGTGATCGCGAGCGCCCGCTGGCGCTCGTTGATGGCGGCGACTGCGCGCTGCTTCTCGACGCCGGCGTCGACGATGGCGTCGAGGGCGGTCTCGAACGTCGACTGCTCGCGTAACACCTCCTCGGACGGGCGGAACTCCTCGGGGACCGTTACGTCAGCCGGGTCGAAGCGGGCCACGAGATCGCCGTCCTCCTCCTCGACGAGCCCGCGCCCAACCGCCACGTCGACGAGGCGCTTCGCTTGGTCGGGAGAGAACCACTCGCGCTCCAGCGACAACGCAACCACGAACTCACCCTCGCCGAGCCGCTCCGTCGCGTGCCGCTGGAACGGGGCGGCCACGGTGGCTTCGAGGCTCATGTCCGAACGGGGGCTACCGACCGGGGTAAACGTACCGGAGCGGGACGGGACGACGCGGTCGGACACCGGTGGACGGTCGAGCAGTGACGGACGGTCGAACGGTTGCGGACGGTCGAGCGCTGCGGTCCGTGCGGAGCCGTGTCGCGGCGGGCGGGAAACGGACGCGCTTATACGCCTCGGCCGGGTACGCCGGGGTATGATATTCGAGGGCCTCCCGACGACCCCCCGCTCGGAGGAACTCGTCGACAAGGCGTTCTCCCGGGCCGCACGCGCGGGACGCGCCAAGCGCGGCCACGAGGCCCAGGAGTCGATGCTCCGGACCGCCGGCAACGTCCTCTCGGACAACTTAGAGAACGTCGTCGTCTCCTGGCCGGATTTCGGCTTCGACGTCGACCCGTTCTACTACGAGCTCGCCGACGCGATCGTCGACGTCGACCGGCTCCGACAGGCGCTCTCTCAAGTGATGTGGGCGAGCCGGCAGATCGAGGAACTCCGCGACGAGTACACGACCAAGATCCGCAATTCCGACGTCGACACCGCCCGGAAACACCGAAAGCAGGCGTTCGCTCGGATGGCGGACATCATGGACCAGATCGAGGATGATCTCCGCTACATCGGCGACTCTCGCGACGACCTCCGTGACCTCCCCGACATCCGCCCGGACGAGCCCGCGATCGTCGTCGCCGGCTACCCTAACGTCGGCAAGTCCTCGTTCGTGAACCGCGTCACGCGCGCCTCGAACGAGATCGCCGAGTATCCCTTTACGACCCGCGGCGTTCAGGTCGGCCACTTCGAGCGCGACCGCGTCCGGTACCAGATCGTCGACACGCCCGGCCTCCTCGACCGGCCCGAGGAGGAACGGAACGACATCGAGAGGCAGGCCGTCAGCGCCGTCTCCCACCTCGCCGACGCGGTGCTGTTCGTCCTTGACCCCTCCGGCGACTGCGGCTACCCCCTCGACGTGCAGCTCGAGCTCCGCGAGGAGGTCCGTGCGCTGTTCGACGAGTCGATACCGCTGATCACGGTCGCGAACAAACACGACCGGTTCGACGCGGTTCGCGCGGAGGCCGTCGACGCGACGATGAGTATCACCGAGGACGAGAACGTCGAGCACGTCCTCGATATCGTCGTCGACGCGGTCGACTACGACGCCGGGTTGCCGACGCGGGACGCCGAGGAGTAGCTACCGATTTCGTGTCGTCCGGTCCGGTTTCATCCCTCCGGATCGTCTCGTGTCGTCCCCCCGGTTTCGCGTCGAGCGTCCTGGCAGTTTGGAGTCGGCCGCTCGTTACCCCGCACGACAGCTCCGGCTGCCGACCCGGACTATTTCGTGTTCCGCTCTCCGCCGTCGTCCCCGTCATCGTTGCTGTCGCTCCAATTTCCGGTCGGTTCCGCTTCGTCGCTTTCGCCTCGGTCCTCGTGATCGGCGATCACCGCCTCTTCGGTCGGGTACTCGTCGCCGTCGGGGTCGTCCGTCCGCGTCGCGGGCGCATCGGTCGCCTCTGCCACCTCGCTGCCGGGGCGCTCCTCCCCCACGGATTCGACGTCCGTCGTCGCCCCGGTCTGCCGTCGGCCGCCGCCGAACAGCCGCTCACGGAGCGAGCGGCGTTGCGGCCGCTCCGCGAGTAACAGCGAACAGTCGATATCGTCGATGATGTCCAGATGGAGGGCGTTCGAGACGAGCCGCGAGAGAACGCCTTTCTCCGTCGCTCCGATGACGACGAGCGTGTTCTCCCTCGCCGCCTCGACGATCGCCGTCTCGACGTCGCCGCCGTCGTCGACGATCCGGTTCGCCTCCTCGAGGTCGTGCTCCGCCGCCCACGAGGCGAGGAACGCCTCCCCCTCCGAGCGGTCCGCCGCGTCGTCGACGACGTGGAGGAGCGTCACCTCCGCGTCCGCGGTCCGCGAGAGGGTGCTCGCGACCTCCGCGCTCAGCGCGGAGTCCGGCCCGCCGGCGGTCGGAAGGAGGATCCGGGAGGTGTCGAACTCGCGGTCGTTCAAGATCAGGAAATCACAGGGGAGCTGGTTCGTCAGCTCGTCTATCGGCCGCTCCGCGCGTGCGGCGCTCCACAGGTGGTTGTCGCTCCACCCCATCAACACGGCGTCCGGGCGGGTCCGTTTGGCCATGGTGAACACCTCCTCGAACGAACGGTGGGAAACGACGGTCGAGCTCGACACCTCGACGTCGTATTCGCCCGCGGTCTCCCGGAGCGCCGTCAGTCCCGATTCGGAGACGTCGACGACCTGTCCGGAATCTCGCGACACGGACATCCGTCGTGGTGCCTGCACGACGTGGACCATGTGGACGTGTCCGTCCTCGTGATCGCTCGCGATCCGGCTCGCGAGCTCCACGATGGGAGCGTCCGTTCGCGGGTTCGTCACCGGGACCATCACGCGATACCCCTCGTCGGCGAACAGCGTCGCCTCCGCGGTGTTGAGGATGGGGACGTACGAGCGGCCCGCTGCCCGTCCGAGCAGCCACTCCGGAACGGAGAGCCGGCGAGACATCCCTTCGAACCGGGCGTTCTCCAGCCGCTCCTCGCTCGTGTGGAAGTAGTTCACCAGCGTGACGAGGACCACGCCGCCGGCGGTGTTGCCGAGCAACACCGGTAACACGAACTCCACCATCCCCACGTAGAGCCCGAGTGTCCCGACGAACATCAGGAACAGGGCCTCCGTGAAGGAGACGACGACGTGATACAGGTTCCCGAGCGGGATCGCGAGGAACGCCAGATACACCACGAGCGTTCGGGTCACGGTGTCCGTCGTCGCGAAGCCGACCCAGACGACGCCGGCGACGATGAGACCGGCGATGGCGGCCTTGAAGAACAGCGCCCACCAGTCCGTGTCGACACCGGACTGTGAGATCGACATCGCGACGTCCATCACTTCCGGCGAGAAGACGCCCGTATACGCCAACACGACCGCGCCGAACGCGCCGCCGACGAAGTTCCCGGCGAGCACGATACTCCAGTGTCGAAGCAGGGTCGGGAAACTGGCGAGCCGCTCCAGCGTCAGTGCGACGGGCGGAAGCGTGTTTTCCGTGTACAGCTGGTACCCGCCGATGATGATGTAGATGAACCCGAGCGGGTACAACAACACGCTCAGTATCGGGTGACCGTTTGTCGCCTCCGTCATCGAGGCGTACAACAGGAACGTGATCGTGATCGCGAGCCCCGCCGCGATCCCGCTGAAGAACAGCTCCCGGCCGCCCGAGGTCACTTCCTCGTCGGCGGCGGCGATGATACGCTGGAACACTTCGTCCGAGGAGAAGCGATCTCGAACGGCCTCGCCGACCGCCGGTGCGCCGCTCCGGGACCGCTCGACTACGTCCCGCATCGAGTCGTCGGGTCGTTGCTGATCGCTTACTGGAGTACCGAGCGTCCCCCGAGTAAAAATGGGTTGGCCTTGCCACGTGCTCGCGTCGCCACGCTCAGTCCCCCGACGCTCGGGCGGTCGCGTTCACGCCCGGTCGACCGTCATCACGCGCACCTCCACGTCCACGCGCTCGCCGGTCACCGCCTCGATCCGCGTGTCGAGTCGGCCCGCGATCCCCTCGACGGCCGTCCCGGGTGGTGCGCCGACCGTGACAACGACCCGGTCCGTCGAGAGCGGCGGCACCGTTCCGGTCCGCTGGACGTCCAGATCCAGCAGCTCCAGCTCGTCGTCGATAGCCGCCAGCTCGTCGTCGACAGCGTCCCGTATCTCGGCCTCGGCAGTCGAGGCGATGTACGTGTCGTAGGTCACCCCGCCGAGGAACACCGACAGGATCCCGATAGCGACGACCAACACGGTGACGCGTTTGATCAGCGCGGCCCGCGCTTCGTCCTCGCGGAACCACTGTTGTGGGCGGTACCCGTTGTACCACAACACCACGAGCGCCGAGAGGTTGATCGAGAGCACGTTCACCGCCACGATCACCCCCGCCCCGATCACGAGCCGGGGGATCCCGAAGGCGATCCCGATCCCGACCGCAGCCGCCGGCGGGATCAACGCGACCGCGATCATCACGCCGACGAGCGTCGCGGAGACGCCCGTCATCAGCGAGACGATCCCCGCCACGCCGGCCCCGATCGCCACCGCGAGCACGAGCACGTTCGGAGCCAGCCGTTCGGCGACCTCCGCGAGCTCGAGCGGGTCGAGCCCCGGCGGAACCAACGCGAGCGACCGCAAAGCGGCGGCGAAGGCCGTCGCGGCGATGACCGCGACCGCCACCCCGATCACCTGCATCCGGACGCCCCGCCGAAACATGGACTCGTCGTCGACGACGGTGCCGATCGCGGCCGACATCGCGGGCCCGATCAGCGGCGCGATCACCATCGAGCCGACGACCGTCGCCGGTGAGTTCAACAGCAGTCCGGCGGTGGCGATCACCGCCGAGATGACGGTCATGAGGACGTACGTCCGCATCCCCGACGCCAGGTCGGCCGCCTTGGCCTGGAGCTCCTCGCGGGAGATCCGGTCTTCCGCGCGCTCGGACTCCGCGGCGTACTCCGCTTCGAGCGCCTCGAACCGCCGTGATATCACCGTTTCGGCGTCGACGATGACGGTGTAGGTCCGATCATCGATCCCGGCCTCCCGGAGCCGTTCGAGAACGGGTTCGACCGCCGCAGTCGGAAGCGGGAACGTCGCCACCGCGGTGTACTCGCGTCCGCTCGTCTCGTCGGTGACGACGTAGTCGACCCCTTCCTCGTCGAGGGCGCGGACGACCGCCGCGCGCTTCCCCGCCGGGATCATCACTTGTACCAGTCGCACGGTCCGTGGTCGACACGGTACGGCTTATACCTCGGGGATCGGGGGCGGGCACACGACCGTCCTCAAACCCGGTCTCCCCTACAGGCGGTGTGATCCCGTCCATCTCACCGTCCCCACGTGAAACGGAACTTTAATGCGCGAATCCCACGGACTCCCGGATGAGATGCTATCGCCGCTGACCATCGACGCGTTCCTGCTCGATTACCACCTCGGGCACGTCCTGCTGCTCGCGTTCGTCGTCTCGCTTCTGGGCGCGGCCCCGTTGAAGTCCCAGAGGGTGATCGCCGCCGTCGTCATGGGCTTCGGCGCGATCTTCCTCATGGCACCGTTCACGACGCTCCCGGCGGTGTACGTTCTCTTCGGCATCGGGCTCGCCGTCGTCGGTCCGCTGTTGTGGACCACGGCCGACTCGTAACCGCCCCCTCGCTCCGCGTCTTCTCCGTTCCCTTCGCTCCGCGTCTTCTCCGTTCCCTTCGCTCCGTGTTTCCTTCGTTCCCTTCGCTCCGCGTCTTCTCCGTTCCCTTCGCTCCCCGTTTCCTTCGTTTGTCCCGCTCTCAACGCCGCGCCGATCGACGGTCCACCGCGCGTTGCCTGCGGCCCGTTACCGGTCTTCCGTTGCCCGTTTTGTTCGATCCCGCTCCTTTTTGACGCCCCGGAGTGAGTCACTCGCATGGTCACGGTACGGGCACCTGCGACGAGCGCGAACCTCGGGAGCGGCTTCGACGTGTTCGGCGCGGCGCTCTCACGCCCGGCCGACGTCGTCACCGTCGAGCGCGCCGACCGGACCACGATCGAGGTGACCGGCGTCGGCGCGCAGTACATCCCGGAGGACCCCGACGCCAACACCGTCGGCGCGGTCGTCGAGGCGCTCGACGCGCCCGCCCACATCCACATCGACAAGGGCGTCCGCCCGGCGTCCGGGCTCGGCTCCTCGGCTGCCAGCGCGGCCGGCGCGGCGGTCGCGCTCAACGAGCTGTACGACCGGGGACTCTCCCGACACGAGCTCGTCCCCGTCGCCGCCGAGGGCGAGGCGGTCGTCTCCGGGGTCGCCCACTCGGACAACGTCGCCCCCTCCATTCTCGGCGGGTTCACCGTCACCACCGCCGACGGGACCACGGCGGTCGACGCCGCGGTCCCGCTCGTCGTCTGTCTCCCGGACGTCGCCGTCTCGACGCGGGACGCCCGCCGGGTCGTCCCCGAGACGGCCTCGATGGACGACCTGGTCGCCACCGTCGGCAACGCCGCCACCCTCGCGGTCGGGATGTGTCGGTCCGACCCCGAGCTCGTCGGTGCCGGGATGTCCGACCCCGTCGTCACCCCCGAGCGCGCCCGCCTCATCACCGGCTACGACGCGGTTCGGGAGGCGGCGTTCGACGCCGGCGCGACCGGCGTCACCGTCAGCGGGGCCGGCCCTGCGATCGTCGCCGCATGCCGGAAGGACCGCCGACGGGCGATCGCCGCCGCCATGCTCGACGCCTTCGCCGATGCCGGGATCGAGGCCCGCGCGTACCAGACCCGCATCGGTCGCGGCGCGACCGTTCTCGCGGACCACGAGCGCTGACGGGGGACGAACGAAGAGGAGTAGCGACGCAGAGCGATGGGGGAGCGGTGACGGGAACCCGGGGGCCTCCGGTCGCGGTAGTCGATGGGTGCGCCGACCGGTTATGCGATAGCCCGTTCGGTCGACTCTAGAACCGAGTATTCGACCGTGTTCACGCCGTTGACGGCCCGGATCCGGGCCACGTACGCGGAGATCGTGTCGATGGACCCCTCGACGACGAACAGCTCGAGACAGGCCCCGCCGGCGTGGCTGTGTACGCTCGAGGTCACGAGCTCAGCGTGTGCGTGGCGGAGCTCCGAGAGCGACGCTTCCGCGGTCGAATCGTGCTCGAACCGTGCGGCGATCATACACGCGACCTCCCCGTCGAACTCGGCCATGTCGAACTCGTCGATCAGCCCACGTGCGCCCTCCCGAACGGCCTCGCTTCGCCCGCTGTAGCCGTGATCCTCGATGAAGTCGTCGAGCTCGTTCAGGAGACTCTCGGGCATGGAAACGCTAACGACTGGCATACGCTCGATCGGCCGCCTTCGTTGATAGGTGTTGTTATGATCAATTAGTTATTTCGTAATAACTAACAACTTTATACTCTCAGTTACTAACTATTCGTGATGAGCGACACTATTCCAGTCACGGTACTGTCCGGCGCGCTCGGCGCGGGCAAGACGACGACGCTGAACCACGTGTTGACCGCGGACCACGGCTACGAGGTCGCGGTCCTGATCAACGATATGGGCGAGGTAAACGTCGACGCCGACCATATCGAACAGCAGTCGGAGCTCTCACAGACCGACGAGGAGATCATCGAGATGTCCAACGGCTGCATCTGCTGTCGGCTCCGCGGCGACATGCTCGAGGCGGTCGGCGCGCTCGCAGAGAACCGCGATTTCGACTACCTGCTGATCGAGTCGTCGGGCATCTCCGAGCCGATCCCAGTCGCACAGACGTTCGTACTCGGCTACGAGGACGCCGACTACGACCCGACCGAGGACTTCCACCTCGACACGATGGTCTCGGTCGTCGACGCCCACGCGATGTACGAGGGGTTCGACTCGGGACGCGCGCTGGCCGACGACGACGCGGCCACGGGAACGGACCGGGTCCCCGAGGAGGTGCTCATGGACCAGATCGAGTTCTGTGACGTCCTGCTTCTCAACAAGTGCGATCTCGTCCCCGACGACGAGCTCGACGAGATCGAGGCCGTTCTCGGGACGTTACAGCCCCGCGCCGAGGTCGTCCGAACCGAGTTCGGACGCGTCGAGCCGTCGACGATCCTCGACACCGGCCGGTTCGACTTCGAGGAGGCGAAACGCTCCGCCGGCTGGCGACACGAGCTCGAACACGGCCATCACCACGACGACGCCGCCGCCGAACACGGCGTCGAGTCGTTCGTCTTCCGGGCGGACCGCCCGCTCCACCCGGAGCGGATCGCGGAGCTCTTCGAGAACCTCCCGTCGGCAGTCATTCGTGCGAAGGGGTTCTTCTGGTCCGCCGGCCGCGAGGACGTCGCAATGGGACTCGACAAGGCCGGGCAGTCGGTTCGCGCCGGGCCGAAAGGCCGGTGGATCGCTACCCTCCCGCCACAACAACAGCAGCGATACCTCCAGACGATGCCGGATCTCGAAGAGGAGTGGGACGACCGCTGGGGCGACCGTGGTGTCGAGCTGGTGTTCATCGGCCGCGAGTTCGATCGGTCGGAGCTCGAAGCGTGGCTGGAGGATTGCCTGTTGACCGACGAGGAGCTGAACGAGAACTGGGATCGGTATCCCGACCCGTTCGGCGACGAGGACCAGCGGGAGCTGGCGCTCGCCGACGACTGAGATGACGGTTCCCGTTACGGTACTGTCCGGGACGCTCGGTGCGGGCAAGACGACGCTGCTGAACGATGTTCTCTCCGCGGACCACGGTCACGAGGTGGCAGTCCTCGTCAACGACATGGGCGAGATCAACGTCGACGCGGAGCTGGTACGGCGTCGGGTCGAACGGACGGGCGAGACCGTCGAGCTCTCGAACGGCTGTATCTGTTGTGGCATGCGGGGGGAGTTCGAGTCCGCGATCATCGATCTCGCCCTGAACCACGAGTTCGACTACCTCCTCGTCGAACCCTCCGGGATCTCCGAGCCGGCACCCGTCGCTCGGCAGTTCGTCGCCGGCCACGCCTCCACGTTCTACGACGTCAGCAGCGTCACGACCGTCGTCGATGCGCGACGGTTCTACGACACGTTCCGAACGGGTGGCGTCGAGCGTCGCGACGACACGGACGCGGGTGATCGCCCGCTCTCCGAGCTCGTGCTCGACGGCGTCGAGTTCTGTGACACCCTCGTCATCAACAAGACCGATCTGGTGACCGACGCGGAGCTGGACGAGGTCCGTGAGATGATCCGAGCGGTGCAGCCGGCGGCGACGATGTTCGAGACCGCGTTCGGCCGTGTCGATCCGGCTGACGTCCTCGGAACGAGTCGGTTCGACCCCGAGGCGGTCGCCGGCTCCGCGAGCTGGAGGCGAGCGCTCGATCACCATCGGGCACACGGCGGCTCGACGGACGACGGCGCGGGTCACGCCGGTGACGACCCCGAGCACGGCGATGGGTCGGACGATCACGCCCCCGAACGTGGAAGCGAGCCGGGCGATCACGACCAGGAGTCCGACGATCACGACCACGATGACGAGCCGGGAGATCACGACCACGAGCATCCGCCGGCAGTGTACGGGATCGACTCGTTCGTCTACCAGCGCAGACGGCCGATGCATCCCGGACGTCTCGCGGACGCCGTCGCCGACCTCCCGTCGAGCGTCGTCCGTGCGAAGGGCTACCTCCACGTCGCCGGCCGGGGTGATCACGCGCTCACGCTCTCCCGGGCGGGCCAACGGACCCGCGTCGAGGTCGCCGGCCGGTGGATCGCTTCCCTCCCAGACAGCCATCGGGAGCGCTACCGACGCGGTCGATCGGTGGACTGGGACGACCGATACGGCGACCGGAAAACCGAGCTCGCGATAATCGGCCGCGACGTCGACAGAGACGCGGTCGTGACGCTCCTCGACTCGTGTCTCCTCACGGATGCCGACCCGGATCCCGAAACCGAAGGGCTCGCCAACCCGTTCCCGAACGAGGACGGGACGGCGGTCCAGCTATGAACGACGACCTCCCCAGCCCCGCGGATCGGCGTGGAGTCGACGAGGACGGCCACGCGGTCGTCGACCCGCTGTGTGTCGCCGTCGTCACCGTCTCCTCGTCGCGAACGCTTGAGGACGACCCGGGCGGCGACGCCGCCGCAGCGCTGATACGCGACTCCGAAAACCGGGTGACCGCCCGCGAGCTGGTGTCCGACGACTTCTCGGCGATCCGTGGAACCGTGGACCGGCTGGCGGGCCGCGACGACGTCGACTGTGTCGTCACGACTGGCGGCACCGGGATGACCATCGACGACGTGACGCCCGCCGCCTGTTCGGGGCTCTTCGAGCGCGACATCCCGGGGTTCGGCGAGTGCTTTCGACAGGTGTCCTACGAGGAGATCGGCCACCGAGCCATGGCGTCTCGGGCGACCGGCGGGATCGTGGCCGGCACGCCCGTGTTCTGTCTCCCGGGGAGCCGAGCCGCCGTCCGAACGGGACTGACGGCGCTCGTCCTGCCCGAAGCTCCGCACATCGCCGGCCTCGCGACGCGACACCGGTTCGACGACGAGGGTGAACCGTGACGCTGTACGGTATCGGGCTCGGCCCGGGCGACCCCGAACTCCTCACCGTTCGCGGTCGTCGGCTCCTCGAGGCCGCCGACGTGGTTTACACGCCCGGCCGCCTCTCCCGTCGTGTCGCCGGGTCGTACGTCGACGACGAGACGCTGAGCGACCTCGAGTTCCCAATGACCCGTGACGAGGACGAGCTTCGGACCGCTTGGAAGTCGGCGGCTGACACGGTCGCGTCGACCGCCCGCGACGAGCAGGCGGCGTTCGTTACGGAAAATTCGAGGCGAAAGCCTCGCCCTTCAGGGCGGGGATGAAGCCGACCAATAGTATTCAACCGCCAACGATGGCACGGGCGGGGTTCCAATGTGATCTTTAAGGCGTCCGACCGTCATAGTATACATAGATGGTAAAGAGTACCCGTCACGCGAAATACGAACTCTACTACCACATAGTGTTCGTGCCGAAATCGGGCGGGACCGAAGGTCCCGCTGACCTCGCGGAACAGGGTTCCGCTCAGTATCGGCGTTCGTACCTGACGGGGAAGACGAAGGAACGTCTCGAAACCATCTTCGCGGAAATCTGTGAGGACAAGGGCCTCGAACTGGCCGAGTGCGAGGTCATGCCCGACCACGTACACCTGTTCATCGGGAGTCCGCCGAAGAACGCCCCGTCACTCATCGTCAACTGGGTCAAGGGCATCTCGGCGCGGAAGTACAATCAACGCTACGACGACCGCGTGAAGTGGACTCGTTCGTACTACGTCGGTACGGCGGGTAGTGCCTCAAAGGGCGCTGTCGAACAGTACATCGCTGAACAGGAAGGTGGCGACGAATGAAGCGCGTCAACACCTTCGAGGTGGTTCCACAGACCGAGAACGACAAAGAGTGTCTTCTGCGGCTACTCGACGCCTCTGCCTCCCTGTGGAACGAACTGACCTACGAACGTCGTCAGAACTACTTCGGTGACGGCGACGTATGGGACACCTCCGAGTACCGTGGACAGTACAACGGTGTCGTCGGAAGCGCGACTGTCCAACAGGTCACGCGCAAGAACAGCGAAGCGTGGCGGTCGTTCTTCGCCCTCAAGGAGAAAGGCGAGTACGCCAACCCACCGTCGTACTGGGGCAACGAGGAAGACGGACGCGAACTCCGCACCTACATCCGATGCAACCAGTACACGATTCAGTGGGGCAAGCGTAGCCGTCTCGAAATCCCTGTCGGGCAAGAACTGAAAGACGAATACGGACTCGGCTACCACGAACGACTCCGCCTCGAAGTCCGAGGCAACCCGAAGTGGGACGGCAAACAAGGTCGTCTGGAACTTGAGTACGACGAAGTGAGCGACACGTTCAGGGCTTTTCAACCAGTCACCGTACCTGATTCTCGACTGGATTCACCACTGGCTTCTCACGAAGCCGCCCTCGACGTTGGCGCAAACAATCTCGTCGCCTGTTCCACGACTACTGGGAACCAGTACCTCTACGATGGACGCGAGTTGTTCGGACGGTTCCGCGAGACGACTGACGAAATCGCCCGCCTACAGTCAAAACTCCGTGAGGGGCGCTACTCCTCGAATCGGATTCGACGGCTGTACCGACAGCGGACGAAGCGCCGTGACCACGCACAGAACGCGCTGGTACGTGACCTCGTTGAACGGCTGTATGACGAGGGCGTGGCGACGGTGTACGTGGGCGACTTGACCGACGTGCTGAAAACGCACTGGTCGGTCAGGGTGAACGAGAAGACACACAACTTCTGGGCGTTCAAGAAGTTCAGCCACCGTCTCGCGTGTGTCTGTGAGGAGTACGGTATCTCTCTCGAAGCCGAGTCGGAAGCGTGGACGAGTCAGACGTGTCCCGAGTGTGGCGACCACGAGGAGACGGTTCGCCACGAGGATACGCTGACCTGTCCATGTGGCTTCGAGGGGCACGCCGACCTCACGGCGTCAGAGACGTTCCTTCGAGAAAACAGCGATAGCGAAGTCAGGCCGATGGCACGGCCCGTGCGATTCGAGTGGGACGACCACGACTGGTCGGGGAAACCATACCCTCATGAAAGTCCCAAAGAAGTGCGCACGAACCCGCAAGTTGCCTCCGTGGGTCGGTAGCCGAACCCCCAACGGAGGAATCCTCGCGCCTCAGCGCGGGGAGGATGTCAAGCTCGGCGACCCAAACGTGTACTCGACGTTCGGACACCTCCGACGGGCGCTCGACCGGTTCCACCCGGCGGTCGCCGTCGAGGTCGTTCCGGGCGTCTCGACGGTGACGGCCTTCACCAGCGCGTTCGACGTCGAGATCACGGTGGGGTCGGAGCTGACGCTCCGGGAGGCCGCGGACGGCGACGCCCCGGCCGGCCCCGACCGGATGGTGCTGTTCAAGGTGACCGACGTGCCGACGACACATCGGAAACTCGTCAACGCCGGCTACGACGTCGTCTACGGTCGTCGGCTGTTCATGTCTGACGTGGAGACGACTGTGACTCGGGATCCGTCGACGCTCGCCGACCGGGACTACTACACGGTCGCGTACGCGGAGAAATCGGAGGTAGACGACGGACACTCGCTGTTCGCGTGACCGTCTCTCGTGGGCGTCGACAGGCGTGTCCTCTCGGCGAGTCGACGACCCCGTTCAGCCGGATACGGTGTCCCGCAGCTTAGACGCCGCGACCCTGCAGCTTCTCCTCTTCGGGCATGTCGGCGTTCGACTGGCCTTTCATCCCCTTGCCGGTGCCGCTGGCGATCCGCGCGAGCTCGTCGGCGTCGTCCCAGTTGTTGACGGCCTCGACGATCGCCTCGCCCATCCGGACTGGGTCCTCCGCGCCGAAGATCCCGGATCCGACGAAGATGCCGTCACAGCCGTGGTACATCATGAGCGCGGCGTCGGCGGGCGTCGCGATCCCGCCGGCCGCGAAGTTGACGACCGGGAGCCGGCCGGCATCGGCCGTCTCGTGGACCAGGTCGCGCGGCGCGCCGTGCTCGCGGGCCCACTTCTCGCGCTCCTCGTAGTTGAGACCGGTGAGCGTCCGGATCTGGTGTTTGATCGTCCGCTGGTGTTTGACGGCCTGGTTCACGTCGCCGGTGCCGGCCTCGCCCTTCGTCCGGATCATCGCCGCGCCCTCGTGGATCCGCCGGAGCGCCTCGGGGAGGTTCCGGGCCCCACAGACGAACGGCGACGAGAAGTCGCGTTTGTCCGTGTGGTACTCGTCGTCGGCGGGGGTGAGCACCTCGCTCTCGTCGATCATGTCGACGCCGAGCGCTTCGAGGATCTCCGCCTCCTTGCGGTGGCCGATCCGAGATTTACCCATTACCGGGATCGACACCTCGTCGATCACCTCGGGAACACGCTCCGGGTCCGGCATCCGTGCGACCCCGCCGCGTTTGCGGATGTCCGCCGGCACGTTCTCGAGGACCATCACCGCGACCGCGCCGGCGTCCTCGGCGATGCGGGCCTGTTCCCGGTTGACGACGTCCATGATGACGCCGCCCTTCTGCATCCGCGCGAAGCCGCGCTTAACCAGTTCGGTCCCCCGCTTCAGCTCCTCCAGATCCGTTGCCTCTGGCATGTCGATCGGTAGGGTCGCCGGCCACTTAACGGGTCGCTTTCGGCGGGGCGAACGTCGATAGCGCCGGTTCCCGGATCCGCAACGCGGGACCACAAACGCGAAGTCGATCCGCGTTCAGGGTCGACGTATGGTTACCGGTGCCGTCATCGCCGGCGGACGCTCGACCCGGTTCGGCGACGCCGACAAGTCCGTCGCCGAGCTCTGCGGGGTGCCGATGATCCGGCGGGTCACGAATCGGCTCGCTGGCGTCGACGACCCCGTTCCGCCGGGCGCGGCGCGGGCCGCCGGGGGTGATCCGGTGGTGGACGACGTGGTGGTGAACTGCCGCCCCGACCAGCGCGACGCCATCGGGGCGGCGATGGAGGGGGTCTCGCTCCCGATCCGCTGGGCGATCGACGACGACACCGACCAGGGGCCCGTGGCCGGGATCCAAAACGCGTGCCGGGCAGCCCCCGGCGAGTACGTCTTCGTCGTCGCCTGCGACATGCCGTTCGTCGATCCGGCGTTCGCCGCGACGCTGCTCGCGGACGCCGCGGGTGAGACCGCGCTCCGCGCCCGTCCCGCCGACGCCGCGGTCCCGCGGCTCGACGACCGCTGGTTCCAGACCACGCAGGCGGTGTACCGCGCCGAGCGGATGGCCGACGCCTGCGACCGCGCGCTCGCTCGCGGCGACCGGAAGATCCTCGACGTGATCGAGACGCTCGACGCCGTCGTCGTCGACGATGCGACGATCCGTGACCGGACGACGGAACGGACGTTCACCAACGTCAACACGCGCGACGAGCTCGACGAGGCGGCGGCGTTCTTGGGGGAGTATTTATAGCGAGTACATCCCAACCCCGTGTTACGACCTCGGTATGTCTCGTCGATCGTCTCCCCCCGTCGAAAGGATTGGCCCGTGAGCTGGACCTTCACACATCCGGAGGTAGCGTTCTGTCCTGCGTGTGGCCAGTCGCTGACTTCTCGGCAGACAGCTGATGGTCCTCGGCCCTACTGTACCGGCTGTGCGGTGACGATATATCGGAACCCGACCCCCTTGGCCCGCGCCACCCTCATCGGCGATGACGGGGTGTTCCGCGGCGCGAGCGGTCCACGCCGAGGGAACTATGCGCGCACGCGATGACGCCGAAGCGGTTCGGTTTTGGTCCCGTGATGAACTCCGAACTGACCCTCCGCTCGTCCGCGCTTCCGGTGTCGAACAGCTACTCGAAGCGCTAGACCGGCTCGCGCCCCGTAGCGACAACTGATTTCGCCGTGTGGACCCGTATTCCATCTCTCATCTGCAGTGTCCACGCGGTTGCTCGTTTCAGGTTGATATCGTTCTCAGTCCGTCAAGACCTCGTAGGCGCGGTTCAACTCCTTGAACGCGTCCTCGTTCCCGTTTTCCCCGTCCGGGTGGAGCCGTTTGGCGCGCTCGCGATACCGCGAGCGGATCGTCTCGCGGTCGGCGGTCCGATCGAGGTCGAGCGTCTCGTACGCCTCGCGCTCGGACATCCCGTTCGTCGACGGGGCGCGGTCCCGCGGGTCGCGGCCGCCTCGACCGCCGACCCCGTACGCCGCGCCTCCCCCGGCACCGCCGACGCCGCCCCCACGCCCGCCGGTCCCTCGTCCGCGTGCACCCGCCCCGGCCGCCCGATACGCGTCGCGTCGGTTCTCGGCGGCGCGGGCGCGCTGTCTCGCCCGCTCGCGCTCCGTCGGCCCGATCCGGTCCGCTTCGACCCGCATCCGATCGTGGAGCCGGCCGCTCGCGTGATACCACAGCAGGTACGCGGCGGCCCCGAACGGGAGCGCCACCGCGAGGAGGACGGGGTTGACGACGATCCCGGCGACGACCAGCAGGGCCGTCAGCCCGATGAACGTCGCCGCCAGTCCGACGAGTATCGTACGGTTCGCCACGCCTCCGATCACGGCCTCCACGGTTGTAAGGCTCTCGGGGGTGAAACGACCGGTCCGCACCGTTTATGTCCGCGGCCGACCCGGTTGAAGGTATGTCACCGCCCGACCGGGAGACGGTCACGGGGCTCCCGCCCGGGATCGCGGCGGCCCGCGAGGAGCTCACGCCGATGCTCTCGCAGTATGCCGACCTCTGTGCCGCCCACGAGGACGCGCTCGTGCTGTTCCAGGTCGGCGACTTCTACGAGGCGTTCTGTGAGGCCGCCGAGACGGTCGCGCGGGTCTGTGAGGTGACGCTCACCGAGCGCACCGACTCGACGGGCGAGTACCCGATGGCCGGGATCCCCATCGACAACGCCGCCCCGTACCTGGAGGCTCTCCTCGACGCGGGGTACCGCGTCGCGCTCGGCGATCAGGTCGAGGACGCCGAGCAGGCGTCGGGGCTCGTCGACCGCGCGGTCACCGAAGTGATCACGCCGGGCACGGTCGTCGACGACGACCTCCTGGAGTCGGGGGCCGCCAACTACGTCGCCGCCGTGGCACGCGGCGCGACCGAGAAACGCGGTACCGACCCGCCCGATCCGGCCGTCGGCCTCGCTGCCGTCGACGTCGCCACCGGCGAGTGTCTCGTCACCGCCGGCGATCCCGAAACCGTCGTCGAGGAGCTGGAGCGGCTCGCTCCCGCGGAGCTGCTCGTCGGCCCGGACGCGGGTGACGTCGTCCCCACCGTCCGCGACTGGACGGTCCACCGTCACGACCCCGACGTGTTTGCACGCCGGACCGCCCTCGACCGGCTCGACCCGTACGTTCCTGCCCCCGAGCGCCGGTTCGACGGCGAGGCCGAGCTCCGCGCCGCGGGCGCGGTGTTGGCGTACGCCGAATACACACAGGGGGACGACGGCCCGCTGGAGTACGTCTCGCGGGTCCGCCGGTACGATCCGCGTGACCACCTCCGGCTCGACGCGGCCGCCCAGCGTAGCCTCGAACTGTTCGAGAACCGCGGCCTCGGCGCGAGCGACACGCTGTTCGACGTCCTCGACGTGACGAGCTGCGCGCTGGGACGCCGGTGTCTGGAGCGGTGGCTCCGCCGTCCGCTCGTCGACGCCGACGCGATCCGCTCGCGACACGACGCGGTCGCGGAGCTGGCCGACCGGACGCTGGTGCGTGAGGGGATCGCGGACGCGCTCGCGACCGCCTACGACCTCGAACGGCTGGTCGGGCGCGTCTCCCGCGGCCGTGCCGACGCCCGCGACCTCCGGTCGCTTCACGCCACCCTCGCGGTCGTCCCCGAGTTGAAGGCGACGCTGGCGGAGCCGCCGCCGGACGCCACGGACGATCCCGGGGCGAGCGAGGACTCGCTGCCCCGCACCGACCATCTCCGTGACCTCCACGAGCGTCTCGACGAGATCGCCGCCGTCCGCGAGCTGATCGACGACGCGATCGCGACCGACCCGCCACAGGAGATCACCGAGGGCGGGGTGATCCGCGACGGGTTCGACGCCGACCTCGACGGGCTGCGCGCCACCGAGCGCGAGGGGCGCGAGTGGGTCGCCGACCTGGAAGCGCGCGAACGCGAGCGAACCGGGATCGACTCGCTGTCGGTGGGGCACAACCAGGTCCACGGCTACTACATCGAGGTGACCGACGCCAACCTCGACCGGGTTCCGGACGACTACCGCCGCCGACAGACGCTGAAGAACAGCGAGCGCTACTACACTCCCGAGCTGAAGGAACGCGAGGAGACGATCGTCGGCGCCGCGGAGCGCGCGGACGCCCTCGAGTACGAGCTGTTCGTCGACGTCCGCGAGCGCGTCGCCGAGGCGACGGAGCGGATCCAGGCGCTCGCGGACGCGCTCGCCGAGCTCGACGCCCTGGCGTCGCTCGCGGCGGTCGCGGTCGCGAACGACTACGTCCGCCCGACGGTCATCACGGAGCCCGACGCCGGGATCCGGATCGAGGGCGGCCGGCACCCGGTGGTCGAGCGAACCGAGGACGCCTTCGTCCCCAACGACGCGGACCTCCCCCGAGGGAGCGTCGCCGTGATCACCGGCCCGAACATGAGCGGCAAGTCGACGTACATGCGGCAGGTCGCGCTGACGGTCGTGCTGGCACAGACCGGATCGTTCGTCCCGGCGCAGGCCGCCCGGCTCCCCGTGCTCTCGCGGGTGTTCACGCGGGTGGGTGCGTCGGACGACATCGCCGGCGGCCAGTCGACGTTCATGCGCGAGATGAGCGAGCTGACGGGGATCCTCCACGACGCCGGCCCCGATTCGCTCGTCCTGCTCGACGAGGTGGGCCGCGGGACCGCCACCACCGACGGGCGGGCGATCGCCCGCGCGGCCGCCGAGTTCGTCCACGACGAGCTCGGCGCGACAACCCTCTTCGCCACGCACTACCACGGGCTCACCGACCTGGCCGCCGACCGCGAGCGCGTGTTCAATCTGCATTTCTCCGCCACCCGCGAGGACGGCGACGTGACGTTCCTCCACCGCGTCGTCCGCGGGGCGTCCTCCTCGTCGTACGGCGTCGAGGTGGCCGAGCTCGCTGGTGTTCCCCGACCGGTCGTCGAGCGCTCGCGCGAGCTAGTTGCCGCCGACGAGGGTTCCCCGACCCCGAATGGAAGTGAGCCGGTCCCCGACGACATCGACGGTGACACTCCCCATGACGTCCCGCTCCGCGAGTTCCTCGCCGAGGATGACGACGAGGGGGGACCGGGCGCGTCGTCGGCGGACGATCGGACCGCGCCGTCGGCGGACGATCGGACCGCGCCGTCGGCGGACGATCGGACCGCGCCGTCGGCGGACCTCCCGCCCGATGTCGCCGAGACCCTCCGCGACCTCGACCTCGCGCGGACCACGCCGATCGAGGCGCTGAACGCCTTACACGACCTCCAGAACCGCCTCGACGATGACGAATAACGACTCCCTCGACGGCGACGTGGACGACGCGACCGGATCGCCGCCGACGTGCTCCACTGCCGCCACCGACGCGGCGGTCCGCCGGCTCGACGCCGCCACCGTCGACCGGATCGCCGCCGGCGAGGTGATCACCCGACCGGCCCGCGTCGTCGCCGAGCTCGTCGACAACGCGCTCGACGCGGACGCCTCTCGGGTCGAGATCGCGGTCGACGGCGATGGAACCGACCGGATCCGTGTCGACGACGACGGGGTCGGGATGTCCCGCGCGGACGCTCGCCTCGCCGTGGAGCGGCACGCGACGAGCAAGCTCGCGCCCGACGGCGATCCGGTGGGCGTCGACTCGCTCGGCTTCCGCGGGGAGGCGCTCGCCGCCATCGCCGACGCCGCCCGCCTCGAACTGACCACCAACGACGGGGACGCGGTCGGCTCCCGAGTCGTCGTCGACCCCCGAAACGGGGCGAGCGGGAACGGGACCGACGGCTCGCACGGACCGGACCCGGACGTCTCCGACGCCGGCCGCGCCCGTGGGACGACCGTCGTCGTTCGCGACCTGTTCGCAACCCGGCCGGCTCGCCGGGAGGCGCTCGCAGGGGCGCGCGCCGAGTTCGCACGGATATCGGCGCTGGTCGCCGATTACGCGCTTGCGAACCCCCATGTCGCGTTCACGCTCGAACACGACGGCTCGACGACCCTCACGACGCCGGGAACCGGCGTCACGGACGCCATCCTGGGCGTGTACGACCGTGAGACGGCCAGCCGATCGACCGAACTGTCGGCGAGCATATCGCTCGACGACGACTGCGAGGCCGCGGCGGACGGGTCCGTCGCGGTGACTGGTGCGCTCGCGTACCCGTCGGTCACGCGGGCCTCGCGCGACCACCTCCGCGTGTCGGTGAACGGCCGCCCGGTCCGCCACGACCGGATCGCTGGCGCGGTGCGGGCGGGCTACGACCGCCTGCTCCCGGACGGCCGCGAACCCGTCGCCGTCGTCGACGTCGCCGTCCCGCCCGAGCGGATCGACCCGAACGTCCACCCGGCGAAACGGGAGGTGGCGCTCCGTGACGCCGACGCCGTCGCCGACGCGGTCGAGTCCGCGGTCGCCGACGCGCTCACCGGGGCCGATCTCCGACGACGGGCGGACGTGGCGACCGACCTCGACACGGCGCTCGACCCGGTCGGCGAGGCTGACGGCTCGCGCTCGGCGGCATTCGCGGACGCGGAGCCGATCGGGACGTTCCGCGACCTGTACGCGCTCGTCGAGTCCGGCGACGAGCTCCTCGTGATAGACGTCCACGCCGCCCACGAGCGGGTGAACTACGAGCGGCTGGCCCGCGCGTTCGCGGACGACCCCGTGCCGACGGCCGAGCTCGATCCGCCGGCGACGGTGTCGCTGTCGGCCGGCGAGACGGCCGCCGCGGAGGCGTACGCAGACGACCTCGCGGCGCTCGGCTTCGCCACCGAGCCGTTCGGCGGCGGGACCCTCCGGCTCCGCTCCGTCCCCGCCCCGTTCGGCCGTACCGCTGACGCCGAGGCGTTCCGAGACGCGCTGGCGGCGGTGTCGAACGGCATTTCGGGTCCGGCCGGCGCATCGGGGCCAGACGGCAGGTCGGGACCGAATGGTGGATCGGTGTCGGACGGGGGAGCCGGTGGCGGCGGCCGCGACGCCCGGGACCGGCTCCTCGTCGACCTCGCGTGTCACCCGTCGCTAAAACGGGGTGACGCGATCGACGAGGACGGGATCCGTGCGCTGCTTGCCCGTCTCGGAGAGTGTGAGCGTCCCTTCGCGTGTCCGCACGGTCGCCCGACGGTGCTCTCGGTTTCCGAGTCGACGTTCGCCGCCGGCTTCGAACGGGATCGGTGACCGCGGGTGAGAGTCGAAGGGGTCGCCGTCTCCGCTCCGACTACTCCGCTGCTCCGGAACCGTTTTGGCTCGCACCGCCGTCCCTCCGCACGTGCCGCTGGAGTCGAACGCCCGGATCGTCAGCGAACTGGCCAGCCGCGGCTACAACGCCGAGCGCGAGGCGGTGACCGTCCTCGCCGGCGCGGACCGTCCGATCGAAACCCTCGACGCCGTCGTCGACCACGCGCCCGACGACGCCCTCCGGATCACCGTCGAACACGTCCGCAGCGTCCTCGACGAGATGTCCGCGCCGGCCACCCCCTCGGACGTCGCGGTCGATCCGACTCCCACGACCGCTGATCCGGAGTCCGCGACGGCCGACTCGGAACCCGCGACGGGCGACCCCACACCTGCGACCGTGAACTCGACCCCTTCGGCCACGGAACCGGCCGGAGAGGCGGTCGAAAACGGTAGATCTCCAGTTGAAACGAAGGGGTCGCCGGGGGCCACCGCCGTCGACGAAGCGACGCCCCCGACCACGGACGCACCCGGCACGGAACCGGGATCGCACGCCGCCGCCGACCACGACCGGGACCCGTCCCGTCGCGAGCTCGAGATCGCCAACGACATGACCGGTCACAGCACCGGAACCGGCGAGTACGACGACTTCGTCCGGACGTTCCGCGACCGCTACGAACGGCTCTCGAAGCTGCTCCGCGGGCGGGTCAACCACCGGCCTGCGGAGGCGATCGCGGACATGCCCGGCGGGAGCGAGGCCGCCATGATCGGGCTCGTCAACGACGTCCGCTCGACGAAATCCGGTCACTGGCTCGTCGAACTCGAGGACACCACCGGAACGTTCCCGGCGCTGATCATGAAGGACAAGGGGCTTGCCGACGTCGTCGACGAGATCCTGATGGACGAGTGTGTCGCCGTCGACGGCACCCTCGCCGACGATTCCGGGATCCTCTTCGCCGACTCGCTCCACTTCCCCGATATCCCGCGAACCCGTGTCACGGGTGGGGCCGACCGCCACGTCCAAGCGGCGCTGGTCTCCGACGTCCACGTCGGCAGCGACGAGTTCATGGCGGACGCGTGGAGCCGATTCACCGACTGGCTTCACACGCCCGAGGCGGAGCCCGTGGAGTACCTCCTCCTTGCCGGTGACATGGTCGAGGGCGTCGGCGTCTACCCGAACCAGGACGAGGAGCTCGACGTCGTCGACATCTACGACCAGTACGAGGTGTTCGCCGAGTACCTCAAGGAGGTCCCCGCCGACACCGAGATCGTGATGATCCCCGGGAACCACGACGCGGTCCGCCTCGCGGAGCCACAACCCGGGTTCAACGAGGAGCTCCGCTCGATCATGGACGTCCACGACGCGCGGATCGTCTCGAACCCCGCCACGGTGACCGTCGAGGGCGTCGACGTACTGATGTACCACGGCGTCTCGCTCGACGAGGTGATCGCCGAGCTCCCCGAGGAGAAGGCGAGCTACGACGAGCCCCACAAGGCGATGTACCAGCTACTGAAAAAGCGTCACGTCGCCCCGCAGTTCGGCGGACACACCCGCGTCGCCCCCGAGGACCGCGACTACCTCGTGATCGAGAACGTTCCGGACGTGTTTCACACCGGCCACGTCCACAAGCTGGGTTGGGGGAAGTACCACGGCGTGCTCGCGGTCAACTCCGGCTGCTGGCAGGCACAGACCGACTTCCAGAAGTCCGTCAATATCGACCCGGACGCCGGATACGCCCCGATCCTCGACCTCGACACGCTGGATATGACCGTCCGGAAGTTCACCTGACCCCACCGTTTATCGTCGATACCGCGACCACTCCCTCCGTGACGTAGCCGTCGCCCGCGACGCACTGGACGGGAGCGCGACGCCCCGTCGCGGACGGTCCGATTCCGCGTCGCCTGCTCGCCACTCGATCGACGCTAGCGCCACCTCTCGCCGGGATCAGTCGATCTCGACCCGCCCGCTCGTCGCGTCGTTGAGTCGCTCGACTAGCGGTTCGATCTCGTCGAGCGGTACCCGTAGTTCGAACCGCACCCGCTCGTCGTACTCGGCGTCGAACTCGACTCCCGACGACTCGATCACTCCGCGAACGGTCCCGGAATCGTCGTAGCCGGTCCGCACCGCGAGCCGGCGGTGCGGTCGTTCCTCGATCACGCCCGCGTCGTCGACCGCCTCTTTGACAGCCCGCGAGTACGCCCGGGCGAGTCCGCCGACGCCGAGGTTCGTTCCCCCGTAGTACCGCGTGACGACGCAGACGACGTTGCGGATGTCGCGCTGCTGGAGGACGTTCAGCGCTGGCTTCCCAGCCGAGCCGCTCGGCTCCCCGTCGTCGTCGCTGTACTCCCGGAGCATCACGTCGGTGCTGGGCGTCCGCTCGGACGCCTCTCCAGCCGGAACCCGGTACGCTGGGACGTTGTGCGTCGCGTCCGCGTACTCCGCCTCGACGGTTTCGATGATGGTCTCCGCCTGCTCGACCGTGTCCGCCGGCGCGGCGTGTCCGAGGAACTCCGAGCCTCGAACCTCGAACGTCGCTGTCGCGTGCTCGGCCACCGTGCGGTAGGTGTCGCTCACTGGTCGTGGGTCGGCCGGCGGGCGGTTAAGTCGTATCGGTCGGTTCTACCGTCGCGCTCCGTTCGGTTCAGCCGTCGGAGTTGGGCGTGTCGGTGTCCCGGTCCTCCGTGGTGTCCGTCTCGCTGTCGTCCGGTTCACTCTCGCCCGTGCGCACACGCCGGCGTTCGACGACCACGCCCGTCGGCGGTGCCTCGCGGTAGAGCGCGAGGAACGCGACTACGCCCACCGTCTCCGCGGCCTTCCCGACGATCGCCAACGGGTCCGCCGCGAGCGCGGCAGTCGTCTCCGCGCCGTGCCACCCCGCGTATCCGACGAGAAACGCGGTCAGCGTTCCCGCGCCGAGCGCGTACAGCCGCCGGTACTCGTCCGCCTTCAGCGTCGCTGCCGCGACGAGAACCGTGAAGACGGCCGCGAGGACGAACACGTACGGTCGCGGGTCGGTCGGGTCCGCCAGCCGTGGCCACGCCCACAGCAGGTGGACCGCCGCGCTCAACACCGCTGTCTGCGCAGCGACGGCCCGGAGGATCCGCTTGTGGCCGGCGTCGCGGGTGCTGCTGCCGATCGGTTCGTCGGACGCCGCCGCCGGTGTCGACCCGTCGCTCATCCGCTCACTCCCACGGGTGTCGGCCCGGCGCGTCCGGCCACAGCGGGTACCAGTAGGACTCGTCGTCCTCGATACCGAGCTCGCCGTCAAGTACCGACTGGAGTTTGAACTCCACCCGCTGGTTTCGGCTGTTCGACCCGTCGGGCGCGAACGGGTAGTACGCCCCGCGCCGGAACGAGTAGATCCAGTAGGCGGGGCCGTCGTCGTCCTCGAAGCCGAAGACGGCCGCGAGGAGCCGGGAACCGAATCCCTCCTCCATGAACTGGTCGGCCGCGAAGTGGATGCTGGTGACGAGGTCTTCGGGGTCGTCGTCTTCGAGGACGAACCAGTGGTAGCCGTGGTCGTCCTCGTGACGGTGAAAACCGGTCCCGGTCTCGACTTCGCCGGCTTCAAGGATCTCCTCGACGGTGCTCACGGCCTCGTCGAAGCGGGTACTGTCGACGCCGGAGAAACACAGCGCCGCCTCGCCGCAGTTGTCGTAGCCGAGGTCGGCTTGCATCGTCATGTACGCTGTCGACATCCCGAAGAGGTCCTCCGGGTCGGCTTCGCGGGTCGCGCCGGTTTCGGCGTTCGTCCCGAGTACGGCCCGGATCGTATCGAAGATGCCCATTCGTTGTCCGCCCTACGTGGCGTGGGGTTTAGGGCGTTTCTACCTCGGTTCCATTCCGGATGCTTTCCTCTCGCCCCCGATTCACTCCTCGACCCGGTCGAGATACGTCAACACGCCTCGAGTGTTCAGGCTCGCGTCCGCCCGCGCCCGCTCCGGATTCCAGAACTCCACGTCCGTGCTCGACGACTCGAAACGCTCGACGACCGTCTCGTCGTCGAGTTCGCTTCGCTTCGCTCGAACCGCTTCCACCCACTCGACGTAGGCGCGTTTCGCCTCGCCGATCAGTGCGTCGTCGTACTCGCGGGGGCCGAAGTGGCCGAAACAGAGATACTCGGGCTCGAGGTCGGCGATCGTTTGGAGGTCCCGGAGACACTGGTCCAGGTCGAACTGCGGCGGCGGCGTCGTCTGTCGGACGGTGTCGACCTCGGGGACGTAGATCCCAGCGGCGTCGGCAGTGAAGACGACGTCCGCGTCGGGGTCGTGGTACACCGCGTGGTGCGGCGCGTGTCCGGGGGCCTCGTGGACGACGAGCGAGCGGTCGCCGAGGTCGACCCGGTCGCCGTCGGCGAGTCCGGTGATCCGGGCTTCGGGTATCGGCTCCGGGTCGTCGTAGTATCGCCACTGGTCTTCGACCGCGGACTTCGTGCCGGCGACGAGCGCCTCGGGGTCGACGAGGTGACGGACTCCTCGTTCGGGAACGAGGACCTCGGCCTCGGGGTACCGCTTCGCGAGGTGGCCCGCCCCGCCCGCGTGGTCGAGATGGGCATGGGTCGGGAGGATCCACGCGAGCTCGTCGCGCCCGATCCCGATCTCGTCGAGCGTCTCGAACAGCGCTTCGCGGTTCGCCCCCGTCCCCGTATCGATCACGACGGGCTCGGCCGCGTCGTACACGTACACGGAGCCGTACTCGTCAGTGTCGAACATCCCAGTGTCGTGGACGTACAGGTCGGGAACGCCGCGGACCGGTTCGAACTCGCCAGCGTGCATATCGGACCGACGACGGGTGGGTGCTTTTAGGGATCGGTCGCTGGCAATCGTCGTGTCTGGTCTATCGGCAGTCATCGTGTCCGGTCTATCGGCAGTCCGTGCCCGGGGCTTATGGTCGTCCCGGCCGTGTGAACCGTATGCGCGTTCTCGTTACCGGCGCGACCGGGTTCGTGGGATCCCGGCTCGTCCCGACGCTACTCGACCGCGGTCACGAAGTCGCCGTCCTCGTTCGCGACGCCGACGGCTACCACCCGCCCGAGGGCGTTCACGTCGTCGAGGGCGACCTCCTCGAACCGGAGACCCTCCCCCCCGCCTTCGAGGTCGACGGCGAGCCGGTCGACGCGGCGTACTACCTCGTCCACTCGCTGGACGGCGGCCCCGGCTACGAGGAACGGGACCGGAACTGCGCGCGAAACTTCGCCGACGCGGCGTCCGAGGCGGGCGTCGACCGCGTCGTCTATCTCGGCGGGCTCGGTGAGGACCGCGAGGACCTCTCCGAACACCTCCGGTCGCGCCGCGAGGTGGAGGAGATCCTTGGCGAGGGGACGTACGCGCTCACGACGCTTCGGGCCGCGATCGTCATCGGGGCTGGCAGCGCGAGCTTCGAGGTGATCCGCGGGCTCGCGGGTCGGCTCCCGGTGATGGTTACGCCCAAATGGGTCGACACGCTGTGTCAACCGATCGCGATCGACGACGTGATAGGATACCTCTCCGGCGTCCTCGATGTCCCCGAGACGGCCGGCGAGACCTACGAGATCGGCGGGCCGGAGGTGCTGACGTACGCCGAGATACTCCGTCTGACCCGCCGTCAGTTCGGCCACGGGCTCCGGATCGTTCGGGTCCCCGTTCTCAGCCCCGGGCTCTCCGCCCGCTGGCTCCGGTTGGTCACGGACGTGAACCCGTACCTCGCGCGGTCGCTCGTCGAGGGACTTCGGAACACCGTTATCGTCGAGGACGACCGGATCCGCGAGCTGGTGCCGGTGGAGTCGACTCCCTTCGAACTGGCCGTCGCGCGAGCGCTCGACGACGCTGCCCCGACCACGGTTGCCACCGAGGGGGAGCGGTCGGCGTGAGCCGACAGTACGGCGAGACGTGGGTGTACGAGAGCCTGGTGAGCGGCGTCCCCGGCCTCGAGGTGTCGCGGACGCTCGCGGTCGCGATCCAGTTCGTGATCTTCCAGGCTGGGGTGCTCGCCCTCGGCTGGTACTACGACCTGTGGAGCGCGGTGATCGCGGGGACCGCCGCGGTCGTCGTCGCGGCGATCGGGAGCGTCGAAATGCACCGTCTCGGCGAGAAGAACCGGCTGCTGTCGACCCCGCCCGCACACAAACGGCTCCTCTTCGGGTCGAGTATCGAGATCGTGTTGGGCGTGCTCGCGTTCATCGCGCTCGTGACGTACCTGTTCGTCTGGAACGGCGCGCTCATCGACCGGCTGTTCGGCCCGAACCCGCCGGTGCCCGTCGTCTATCTCACGCTGTTGATCCTCTGGGATCTCACCTACCGGATCGGCACGTCGTGGTGGAGCGCGGTTGTCGCGCTCTGGCGGGCGGTCCACATCGACCTCTCGCCGTCCGACGCCGCGAGCGTGCGCCGGCTCGACGCGGAGAACATCGGGTTCTCCGTGCTTCAGCTCGGCCTCGTTCCGTTCCTCCTCGAGGAACCGGTGCTGCTCGGCGCGGTAGTTGGCCACGTGCTCGCGGTCGCGGTCGTCTGTACGGCGGCGATACTGCTCACCGACGTGTGAACGGCGGCTGCGCATCCGTCGGGATCGAAGCAGGAGAGTCGCGACGCCGCGCCGGAGTCCCGACACGCGGCGTCAGTCGTCTTTCAGCTCCTGAAACGTGTCGAGGAGTGCCTCCGCGGAGTCGCCGGAGTCATAGGTGAGCGACCCGGAGTACTCCGGCCGCTCCGCGTCGAAATCGGCGTCGACGACGCCCGTCTTCTGCTCACGACGCTCGTGTTCGTCCTCGTCATAGGCACCCATTGACATGGTACAGCCTCACTTGGCATCTCCTATTTATATAGCTGTCGCCGACCTATCGCTCCTGATATTCGTGGACTCCCGCCGCGGCGTCGAAACCCCTTAGCCCGCCGGCACGGTAGCGGGCCTGTGGCACAACCGCTCCGATTCAGGCGCGCACCCGGTGGCTGGGACCTCGGCCGGGTTCGCTCACGGATCGAACGCCCGCTCGACGATAACCTCGGTGCGGCGGCCGGCGACCCGTGGTTCGCCCCGCCGCCAGCCTACGAGGCGCGCCGGTTCGACATGGACGACGGGTCGATGGCGCTGTTCTGCTGGACCGACGACGACAGCGACCCGCCGGCCGGTGCGGGGGGCGGTCCGGTCGGGTACTGGCTCGGCAACACGGAGACGCCGAGCGAGCTCTGGCGGACGGAAAAGTACGGCTTCGACGAGGTCCCGTATCCGGTCTCCCGCTGGGCTCAGCGGGAGCTGCTCGCCGAGCTCCACGACGACGAGCCGTGGCTCGCCGACTACCCGCACGTCTCGTGGTTCTTCCTTCCCGTCTTCTGTTCGAAAGACGGCTCGTCGACGACCCGGGCCTTCTTCCGCGACCACGCCGCCGGGTTCCCGGACGCGACGCGCGAGGAGGGAACCGGCTACGTCGAGTCCCTACTCCGACCGGGGATCCTCGACGATTACCGCGAGACGATGGCGGGCAAGCTCGGCACGTCGACGTCGATGGACCTCGTTCGGATGAGCGCGACGATCGCGGAGTTCACCGCCGCGAGCCTGCTCTCGCGGGCGGGGTACGAGGTCACCCCCGAGATCGAGGTCACCACCGGTCACTCGCTCGATTTCCGGGCGGCCGACCCCGACACCGGGGCCGCCTCGCTCGTCGAGGTGACCCGTCCACAGCCGGTCGCGATGCGGTCGGCGAACGACCCTGTCGCCGCCGTCCGCGACACCGTCGAAACGAAGACGAGCGGTCAGCTCGAAGCGCACGGCGGCGGCGCGACCCTGCTCGTCGACTGCAGCTCCTTCCCCGACGACGACTGGGCCCGCGTCCGGTCCGCGAAGCCCGCGGTCCGGCACAAGCCGGCGATCGTCCTCCGGACACGTCCGGACGGCCGGACCGAGGGGTACCGGAAGGGGTCGATCCCGCTCGACCTGTCGGCCGTCATCGAGTGGGTCGACTGAGCGGTTCGTCACCGCTGTCAGGGGCTTCCCGGTCGCCTCGGCCCGGAGATCGTCCTGCCGGTCGGCTCCAGTGGATCGTCCTGCCGATCGGTTCAATCAGCCGTCAGTAAAACCGAGGAATACGTCCGCTCGGGTCCGCGCGGCCGCTCAGAACGAGACCGGCTGTGGTCCGTCCTCGCCCGCCGTCGCGGGGTCGCGGTCCGAGTAGAACCGTCGGCCGACGCCGCGATGACAGACGCCCGCCCGCAGCGTGTCGATCACTTCGTCCGGGGCGTCGAACGTCTGCTCGCCGAACCGTCCGAGCACATCGCCGAGCCGCTCGGAGCCGTCAGCGAGCTCTACGGTCGCGTTTCCGTGAGCCGCGATGATCTCCTCCGAGGTGGTCGGGAACTGGTGCCGTTCGATCCGGTCGTCGACGCCATTCAATCGCATCAACAGATGAAAACACGCGATGGTTCTTAATGATTTTCCATGTATAACCTTAGTCGGGGAGTACTCCTTATATTGCCTATTATCAGGTTCCGCTCGACCGCGGATCCTTAGTGACTCGCTCGCGAACGGCGGGTATGACCGCCGCCGACCCCGTCGTCGCCGACCTCCACACCCACACGACCGTCTCGGACGGGACGCTCTCGATCGAGGAGGTCCCCGCGGCCGCACGCGAGGCGGGCCTCGACTGGGTCGCCGTCACCGACCACGATCGGATCCACCCCGGGCTCGAGTCTGCGGTGGTCGAGCGCGAGGGAGTCCGGATCGTTCGCGGGATCGAGCTCCGGGTCGACGCGGGCTTCGAGCGCCTCGACCTTCTCGGCTACGGCGTCGAACACACCGAGGCGCTCGACGCCGAGATAGACCGACTTCAGACCGACCGCCAGGAGCGTGGCGCGCGGATCCTCGCCCGCGTCGAGGACCAGTTGGGAATCGATCTGGACGTGACGCCGCGGCCCGGGCTCGGTCGACCGCACATCGCCCGCGCGATCGACGAGTCGCCCGCGCCGTACGACTACACCGACGCGTTCGACGAGCTGATCGGGAACGACGGCCCGTGTTACGTCGCCCGCGACGTGACGCCCCTCGATCGCGGCGTCGAGCTCCTCTGTGAGGCGTGTCCGATCGTCGGACTCGCCCACCCCTTCCGCTACGACGACGTCGACGCCGCCCTCGACGTCGCTCGTGAGTTGGATGCGGTCGAGCGATTCTACCCCTACGGCCGATCGGTCGACACGGCGCGGATAGACCGCGTCACGGCCGCGGACGACCTGCTTGCGACCGGCGGAAGCGACGCGCACGAACGAACACTGGGCGAAGCCGGACTGACCGCGTCGGCGTTCGCGCCCGTCCGCGACCGGCTCCCGGATCCCGCCCCACAGGCGGATACGCACGACGAGCGGCCGACGGACGACTGACACGACGGGAACAGCGTTAACTCCCGGGCTCACCGAACTTCGAGTATGCGGTGTCACTACTGCGATCGGGAGGCGGCCTTCGAGGCCGAACAGGCCGGCGTCGTCGTCGGACTGTGCACCGACCACTTCCGTGAGCGCGTCGAGGAGCTGGCCGAGGACGACGGGTTGGCGGCGCTCAGCGACCGGATCGACGTCGAGTCCTCCGAGTGATCGCGTCCCGCCCCGCGAACGAATTATAAAAGACGGCCCGGCGCTAACCGCCGGGTATGTACCCGCCCGACCGGCCACGCCGGCTCCGCACCGACGGGATCCGTCCGCTCGTCAGCGAGTCGTCGCTGTCGGCGTCCGACCTCGTTGCGCCCGTCTTCGTCGACGCGACGACCGACGAGCGCGTCCCGATCGAGTCGATGCCGGGCCACGAGCGCGTCCCCGTCGAGGAGGCGGTCGCCCGCGTCGAGGAGGTCCGCGAGACCGGTGTCGAGGCCGTGATCCTCTTCGGGATCCCGACGAGCAAGGACGCGACGGGAAGCCGTGCATACGCCGAGGACGGTGTCGTTCAGCGGGCAATGCGGGCGATCACCGCCGACACGGACGCGTACGTGATCGGTGACGTCTGTCTGTGCGAGTACACCGATCACGGCCACTGCGGCGTCGTCGAGTCCGACGCGGCGACCGACCCGCGCCTCACGGTGCGGAACGACGAGACGCTCGACCTGCTGGCACGGACCGCGGTGTCGCAGGCCGACGCCGGCGCGGACATGGTCGCGCCCTCGGCGATGACCGACGGACAGGTCGGAGCGATCCGCGAGGCGCTCGACGACGCCGGCCACGAGAGCGTGGCGCTCATGAGCTACGCCGCGAAGTACGAGTCGGCGTTCTACGGCCCGTTCCGCGACGCGGCCGACGGCGCGCCGGCGTTCGGCGACCGCCGCCACTACCAGATGGACCCCGCGAACCGCCGCGAAGCGCTCCGCGAAGCCCGCCTCGACGCCGAGGAGGGCGCGGACGTGCTCATGGTGAAGCCCGGCCTCCCGTACCTCGATATCGTCGCCGACCTCCGCCGCGAGTTCGACCGACCGATCGCCGCCTACAACGTCTCCGGCGAATACGCGATGCTCCACGCCGCCGCCGAGAAGGGGTGGCTGGACCTGGAGGCGACCGCCCACGAGTCCCTGCTGTCGCTCAAGCGCGCGGGCGCGGACCTCATCGTCACCTACTTCGCCGAGGAACTCGCCGAGCGCTTATAAGGGATCGAGTCACGATCCGGCCGCTCACACTACCTGCTCGCCGTCGTCGTCGTACACCTCGATGGCGTCGACGGGGCAGGCTCGCGCGGCGAACTTCGCGTCCAGCTCCTCGCCCTCGGGCACCGCTACCTCGAAGACGTCCGGCTCGGTCTCCTCGCTGCCCGCCAGGTCGGCTTTCCCGTCGTTCAGGTCCTTCTCGAACGCGTCCCACTCGGCGACGCACTGGTACATCCCGATACAGGTGTCCCGGTCGAACCTCACTCGCATACGGCGGCTACGTCGACCGGGTACAAAGCGATGGCGACGGTGGAGAGGCGCGGCCGGTTCCCACTATTTAAGCCTCGCGCCCGCCACGCTCCGACGATGACCGAAGTCTGGTTAGTCGACCGGCAGTTCGACTCGAAGGGACTCGTTCGGCTGACGTACGCCACCGAGGACGGCGAGCGCGTCCACACGAAGGAGCTGGCCGAACAACGGCTCGTCACCGGCGACGGAGTCACTGCGGGCCGCGATGTCGAGGAGCACGCGCTCGGCGAGACGGATCCGGCGGATGTCGAGCGGTTCGCGACGGAGGCGTCGCGGATGGCGGCCGACCACGACCTCGACGATACGGTGTGAGGGGTCTTCAGATTATATAGTATTTAAAACCCAATCGCCAGCGCGGGTTGTCGGTGATCGCGCTCCGGACCGAGCGGATTGCGATTGCACCGCACCGCGCTGCACCGCGCCGCACCTCGGACCTCCCCAGCCTCGCGGTTCGCGCTCTCCGAGCGCTCACCGCGTCCCTCGCGGGCCGCTCGCGCCTTATAAAGACGCGAGCGAGCGCGCCACCGCGGGGCGACGGTATTGTCGTAGTGACGGTGGTGTCGTGGCGATTACGTGTCAAGTCTCGTGACCGCGTCCGTGGGCGCTCCTCGGCTGCGGCTCTGCTGAAATTCTCAGATGGTGATAGATTTCGTGGGTCATGCGAGATACAGAGGATGTATCCTGTACGAAGATCTGGTCATATAGTCCACCCGCCGTGATCATCGAGTGTCAGAGTTCGGGACCGCCGCTGGGTCGACGGCGTCGAGCCGCGTCAGCGAGCAGTAACCTGTCTGGTTTCCAAACATTTATGTATTACCGCTAACAGGATTTGGCATGTCCGAGAGGTTACGCAACCAAGACAACGATCAGCGCCTGCTCCGTCGACGGCGCGTGCTCGGTGCTGTAGGCGTCGGATTGACCGCCGCAACCGCCGGCTGTGGGAGCAACGATGACGACGACTCGGAAGACGACACTGGAAATGAACCACAGTCCGACGACCCGGACAACGACGAAGAAGACGACGCCACCGACGAAGGGGAGGACGACGACGAAAAAGACTCTGACGACGCCACGAGTGTGGTGCTGCCACCGGATAGTTCCGAACTGTTCGAGTCTGGCGAACTGCAGGAACATAATTTTGCTGAGAGTTCATTCACCGAAGATGATGTAGGAACACCGGTTAGCGAGGTTGACTTGCCCAACGCAGACACCAGCAGCGTCGAAAACATGGAGTGGATGTTTGGTATTGCGGCATCATTTGATCAAGATATCAGCGGGTGGGACACCAGCAGCGTTGAAAACATGGAGGTGATGTTTGGTGGTGCGGCATCATTTGATCAAGATATCAGCGGGTGGGACACCAGCAGCGTCGAAAAAATGAATTTCATGTTCGCTGGTGCGCTGTCGTTCAATCAAGATATCAGCGGGTGGGACACCAGCAGCGTTGAAAGCATGGAGGGGATGTTCAATGGGGCGGAGTCGTTTGATCAAGATATTAGCGCGTGGGACACCAGCAGCGTTGAAAGCATGGAGGAGATGTTCAATGGGGCGGAGTCGTTTGATCAAGATATTAGCGCGTGGGACACCAGCAGCGTTGAAAATATGGGTGCGATGTTTCGAGAGGCGGAGTCATTTGATCAGGATATTAGCGCGTGGGACACCAGAAACGTCGAAACCATGGAGAGGATGTTCGAGAGTGCGAGGTCGTTTGATCAGGATATTAGCGCCTGGGACACCAGCAGCGTCGAAGACATGAGCGCGATGTTCCATGAGGCGGCGTCGTTCGATCAGGACATCGGGAACTGGGACACCAGCAGTGTCCAAGCTATGGGGGCGATGTTCCTTCTATCAGAGTCGTTTGATCAGGATATTAGCGCCTGGGACACCAGCAGCGTCCAAGGCATGGATTCGATGTTCTCGGGCGCGTCCTCGTTTGATCAAGACATTGGGGACTGGGACACCAGCAGCGTCGAAAACATGAGTTCGATGTTCTCGGGCGCGTCCTCGTTTGATCAAGACATCGGGGACTGGGACACCAGCAGCGTCGAAAACATGAGTTCGATGTTCTCGGGCGCGTCCTCGTTTGATCAAGACATCGGGGACTGGGACACCAGCAGCGTCGAAAACATGGAGGGGATTTTCCAAGAGGCGGAGTCGTTTGATCAAGATATTAGCGCGTGGGACACCAGCAGCGTCCGATTGATGCGTAGCATGTTCCAAGGTGCGTCATCGTTTGATCAGGATATCAGCGGGTGGGATGTTGAACAAATCCCCGAACAACCACCCAGATTTGATGACGGTGCGGGGTTTGAGGGTGAGGAAGCGAAGCAACCGGACTGGGGTACCCCCGAAGGCGTGGGTGTGGTCTTGCCACCGGACAGCAGCGAACTGTTCTGGGGGGGCGAACTTCAGGAACACAACCTTGCCGAGAGTTCATTCACCGAAGACGATATTGGGAGACGGATTAGCGAGTTTGACTTGACCAATGCAGACACGAGCAGCGTCGAAAACATGCGTGCGATGTTCACTCTTGCGGTGTCGTTTAATCAGGATATCGGTGGGTGGGACACCAGCAGCGTTGAAAACATGGAGTCGATGTTTGGTGGTGCGGCATCATTTGATCAAGATATCAGCGGGTGGGACACCAGCAGCGTCGAAAACATGGATATCATGTTTCGGGAGGCGGAGTCGTTTGACCAGGATATTAGCGCGTGGGACACCAGCAGCGTTGAAAATATGGGTGCGATGTTTCGAGAGGCGGAGTCATTTGATCAGGATATTAGCGCGTGGGACACCAGAAACGTCGAAACCATGGAGAGGATGTTCGAGAGTGCGAGGTCGTTTGATCAGGATATTAGCGCGTGGTGTGTTGAACAAATCACACAAAAACCAGACCATTTCGATGATGGGGCCGAGTTTGAGGGCGACGAGGAAAACCAACCAAACTGGGGCGACCAGTGCTGAGTGAGCGCTCTGCATTCAGCACGCGGTTCTTGTCAGAGCCGAAGGATTTCACCTATGGAAACGCTGCTACCCGGGCAAACCACGCCTAGCGACAAAATGATTACGCCGTCTAGGGATCTGCTGTTTTCACAGCCGGTAGGCGGCCAGAACGTGTCTGCGGTGCGGTCGCTGTCTGGCGATAGCTGACGCTCATGGAGGGCCTCGGCTGGCCACTGAGGGCCGCCCGTTCGGCGGCCCTCAGGTCCTTCGTCTATGCGGTCACACCGGGTGGATCGTACGCTTCTCCCCGATCAAGCATGTGGTAGATCGATACCAGCATCTTCCGAGCTGCTGCCACAATCGCTTTCTGTGAGTTCTTTCGGCTTGCTAACCGGTCGTAGAACCGACTCAGATACTCATCATTACTGGTATGAACTGCGGTGTTTGCTGCTTGAACGAGTAACCATCGCACACGCCCTGATCCACGTTTTGAGATGCTCCCTTCGATCCGCGAGTCACCTGACTCGCGGATCACCGGGTTCAATCCCACGTAACTGACGACCTCCTTGTCACCGTCAAACCGATCGATCCCACCTAACTCCGCGTAGATCGTCAGCGCAGTGTAGTAACTCACACCGGGAATCGTCATTAGCAGCTGGGTCTCCTTCAGAGACCCAGCGCGCTCTTCGATCGTCTCATCGAGCTTCTGAATCTCTTCGGTGAGCGACTCGATCAGGTCGAGGTACGACTCAAGCAACGTATCGAACGGCGTCGGGATCGAGAGTCCCCGCAGGGACTCTCGTCCCTCTACGGTTAGCGGTTTCACGTCCTCAGTGATGCCGTGATCGGAGAGGAGCCCATGAATCTTGTTGGCGTACTTGGTACGGTTTTCGACCAACGTCTGTCGCCCGCGCACGAGTGCGCGGGCTTCCCTGACCTCCTCGGTCGGAACGTAGCTTTCAGGCACCGAATTTAACCGGAGCATCCGCGCGAGTT
Organism: Halorubrum tibetense; assembly: GCF_055396225.1. Taxonomy (NCBI): domain Archaea; kingdom Methanobacteriati; phylum Methanobacteriota; class Halobacteria; order Halobacteriales; family Haloferacaceae; genus Halorubrum; species Halorubrum tibetense. The sequence continues at coordinate 1,351,734 of NZ_AP043742.1, read as the reverse complement.
CTTTGGCGTCAACGCGGTCGGTTTTCTTGTCGGTGTCTGCGATCTGGTTGATCTTTTTGGGATGAGCGACGGTTACATCCAAGTGTTCCGACAGCGTATCGTGGATGTGGTAGTAGTTGGAGGTCGCCTCAAGCACGGCTTGTGCGCCGGCGTATCGCTGGGCGAGGTCGTCGAGGTTCGCGTTCTCGACGCGAACCTCTTCGACGATCTTCCCAGCCTCATCCATCACTGCCACCTGTGCGTACCGTTTGTGGACGTCGATTCCGAGGTACATGGTTTGTTCACCCGGGACGCCAGTGCGTGAAGCAGAGATTCACCTATTCGGGCTTTCCCGGATGCCGCGGGGCGCGGCATCCGGGCTGTAACGCCCATGACTCGACTTCTTTCGCACACGGACCAGTCAACAGAACGTGCTCTGTGGCACGTGAAATCCGTCGGTCTCTTGCGCCCCATATCTTGTTTCACGTTCTCATGGAGTAGCAGCGTTTCCATCGAGTCAACAGAGCCTCGGCAGTTTATATACTCCCGCTCGTCGGTTCCGACGGGTTAAATCGGATCGGGAGTTAACTACCGGTAATGCAACCGAGTTCGCTCTCCGGGCTCCCCGCCGGCGTCGGCGAGGCGCTCGAATCGGAGGGCGTCGCCGAGCTCTACCCGCCACAGGAGGCCGCCGTCGAGGCGGGCGTTCTCGACGGCGAGAGCCTCGTCGCGGCCGTTCCAACGGCGTCGGGCAAGACGCTCATCGCCGAGCTGGCGATGCTGTCCGCTATCGAGCGCGGCGGCAAGGCCTTATATATCGTCCCGCTGCGAGCGCTCGCCAGCGAGAAGAAGACCGAGTTCGAGCGATGGGAGGAGTTCGACGTGACCGTCGGCGTCTCGACGGGGAACTACGAGTCGGACGGCGAGTGGCTCGGCTCCCGCGACATCATCGTCGCCACGAGCGAGAAGGTGGACTCGCTGATCCGCAACGGCGCGCCGTGGATCGACGACCTCACCTGCGTCGTCAGCGACGAGGTCCACCTCGTCAACGACGCGGGCCGCGGCCCGACGCTGGAGGTGACGCTCGCGAAGCTGCGGAAGGTGAACGCGGGGCTCCAGACGGTGGCGCTGTCGGCGACGGTCGGCAACGCGGACGTCATCGCCGACTGGCTCGACGCCGAGCTCGTCGAGTCGGACTGGCGACCGATCGACCTCCGCACCGGCGTTCACTTCGGGAACGCGATCAACTTCGACGACGGGAGCCAGCGCGAGGTGCCGGTCGACCGCGGCGAGGACCAGACGGCGCGGCTCGTCGCGGACGCGCTCGACACCGAGGAGGACGGCCAGGGCGGCTCCTCGCTCGTGTTCGTCAACTCCCGTCGGAACGCCGAGTCGGCCGCCCGGAACCTGACCGACGTCACCGGCTCACGGCTCACGACGGACGAGCGCGACCGACTCCGCGAGCTCGCCGCGGAGGTTCGTGGCGTCTCCGACACCGACACCGCCGAGGACCTCGCCGACGCCGTCGAGCAGGGAGCGGCGTTCCACCATGCGGGGCTGGCGAGTGAGCACCGAAGCCTGATCGAGGACGCGTTCCGCGACCGGCTGATCAAAGTCATCTCCGCGACCCCGACGCTCGCGGCCGGCGTCAACACCCCGGCCCGCCGGGTGGTCGTCCGGGACTGGCGGCGCTACGACGGCGAGTTTGGCGGGATGAAACCGCTTGATGTCCTCGAGATCCACCAGATGTGCGGGCGGGCGGGTCGCCCCGGGCTCGACCCGTACGGCGAGGCTGTGTTGCTCGCCAACGACGCCGACGGGATGGAGGAGCTGTTCGACCGGTACGTCTGGGCGGACCCCGAGCCGGTCCGGTCGAAGCTCGCGGCCGAACCCGCGCTCCGGACCCACGTGCTCGCGACGGTCGCCTCCGGATTCGCCGCGACCCGACAAGGGTTGCTCGACTTCCTCGATAACACCCTCTACGCGACCCAGACGGACGACGAGGGGCGGCTCGCGGCGGTCACCGACACCGTGCTCGAGTACCTCGCCGTCAACGAGTTCATCGACCGCGAGTTCGCCGACGGGACGGAGCGGCTATCGGCGACGGGGATCGGCCACACCGTCTCCCGGCTCTACCTCGACCCGATGAGCGCCGCGGAGATGATCGACGGCCTTCGCGACGCGCGCGCCTCACGGGAAGCGGGGGCTGCCGCGGACGCGATGCCTGCCGACTCCGGCGCGTACGAACGGGTGACTCCGGAGGCGGACGGCGACGAGCCCGGGTTCGGAACGTACCGCCCGGCCGGGGACGGGGACGACGGTGACGAACGAGGGCCTGACGAGAACGAGGCGGACGGCGACCCGAGCGAGGCGGACGGCGACCCAAGCGAGGCGGACGGTGACCCGGACGACGCGAACCCCGAGCTCACCCCGCTCGGCCTCTATCACCTCGTGAGCCGGACCCCCGATATGTACGAGCTCTACCTCAAGTCGGGCGACCGTGAGACGTACACCGAGACCTGTTACGAGCGCGAGCACGAGTTCCTCGGCGACGTCCCCTCCGAGTACGAGGACGTCCGCTTCGAGGACTGGCTCGCAGCGCTCAAGACCGCGCGCCTGCTCGAAGACTGGGCCGACGAGGTGGACGAGGACCGGATCGCCGAGCGCTACGGCGTCGGCCCCGGCGACATCCGCGGGAAGGTCGACAGCGCGGAGTGGCTGCTCCGCGCGGCCGAGACCCTCGCGAGCGACGTGGACGGGGTCGACGGCGACGCGGTTCTGGCGGTTCGCCGCGCCAGAAAGCGGGTCGAGTACGGCGTCCGCGAACCCCTCCTCGACCTGGCCGGCGTCCGCAACGTCGGTCGCAAGCGCGCCCGCCGGCTGTACGAGGCGGGGATCGAGACGCGTGCGGACCTCCGCGAGGCCGACAAGTCGGTCGTGCTCGGCGCGCTTCGCGGCCGGGAGAAGACCGCGGAACGGATCCTCGAACACGCCGGCCGCGAGGACCCCTCGATGGACGAGGTCACTGCCGACGCCGCGGCCTCCGCGGCCGCGACCGCCGGGAGCAGCGGCGGCGACGGCGGTAACGGCCAGTCCAGCCTGGGTGATTTCGGATGACTGGACCCGACGCGGGCGAGGACGCCGGGCCTGTAGACGGCGTGAACACGGACGACTCGAACACGGACGACGCTCAGCGCTCGACCGCTCCGGCCCCTCGCCCCGACTGTCGACTGGTCGAGGGGCGGCTCACGGTCGACGATCTCGACCGCTTCCTAGCGCGTCTCGACGCGGTCGGGACGGCGACGGGAGCGGTCGTGCAGGCGTTCGACGCGGACTACGTCGTCGACGCTCGCCACCTCCGCCGCGCGACGCGGCTCGCGGCCCGCGCCATCGCCCGCGAGACGGCGGTCGCTCGCGATCCCGGCGTCGAGATACTCCTGTACGCTGCCGGTCGCCGACAGATCGACCGGGCGCTCCGGATGGGCGTCTCGCTCGGCGAGAACCGGGTCGTCCTCGTCGCCGCCGACTTCGGCGACGTCCCGAACGCGGCGCGCTCGTCGGCCGACCTCGACGCGGCCGTCGATCGGCTCTCCTCGGCAGTGACGTCCGAACCGACGCTCGGGCGGTTCGACGAGCCGTCGGTTCGCGAGTACTACGATATCACCGACCGCGAGCTCGCGGCGACACTCGGCGACCTGCCGGCCGTCGTCCACGAGCGCGTCGCGCTGCTCGACGTCGAGAAGTGAGGGCATCCGCTTGGCGGGTCGGCTAACAGCGAACCTGCTCCCGCGTGTTCTCCGTCGAACGTACACCCCTTCGCTTCGCCTCCAAACCGATAGACGTGACGGGGAGATAGTTCCACCTGAAAGAATAACTCGATGCGAACTCCGACGTTTACCAGTCGAAGGTCGTCGACCGATCGACACCGGACCGAAGAATAGTCCATCCTGGATTCGAACCAGGGTCGAAGCCCCCAGAAGGCTTCAGGATTGGCCACTACCCCAATGGACTGTGCGCATCATCGGTACTCCGTGCGTGTTTGTAAGCGTTGCGCGTCACGCTCGCCGTGACACTTGATCACAGCCTCCGACGGGGGTCCGTTCACGCCGCCTGTTCACTCACACCGTTCGTGCCGTTCACGCCGTCCGTGACGTTCGCTGTCCGTGCTGCTCGTTGTCCGTGCCGTCCACATCGCCCACATCGTCCACACCACGTACCTTGCCCGTTAAAACGATCGCCGAACGTGGATCGATCGATGCGTTTTAGCGGTTTCACTAACCAGCTCCGTGTATGTACCTTGGACGGTTCGTCGTCGTCGCACCCGGCATCGGCGCGTATCGCGTCTCCTCCCGCTCGTTCCCGAACCGCCGTGTGGTCGCCCGCGACGGGACGCTGACGGTCGCACCGACGCCGGACGCCCCTCCGACCGACAATCCGTACGTCTCCTACAACTGCGTTCGCGCGATCGAGACACCGGCTGGCGAGTCATTGGCGGTCGTCGGCAACGGATCGCACGTCGACCCGATCGCGGAGAAGGCGGCGCTCGGCTATCCCGCTCGTGACGCGCTCGCAACCGCGCTGCTCTCGCTCGACTTCGAGAAGGACGACTACGACACGCCCCGGATCGCCGGCGTCGTCGGCGCGGACGCGGCGACGATCGGGATCGTCCGTCGTGACGCGCTGCTCGTCGACTCCGTCGACTCGCCGACTCTCGTCGCCACCTACGAGAAGAACGCGCCCGAACCGTACGACCTCATCGCGACCGACGCCGACGCGGCCGCGACCGAGCTCCTCGGAGCCGAGTTCGAACACCCGGTGTGTGCGGCGGCCGCGACCGTCGACGACGACGTCTCACTGGCGTTCGACAACGGGAACTGACCCGCCGGCGCTTGACGACGGGGATCGACCCGCCGACTTCCGGCTCCCGACGGCTTTTGAATCCGGAGGATGACGGAGCCGTATGGAACGCGTCACAGCGGCCGCGTATCACGACATCGCGAAGCCGGCGGACCCCCGGATCTCCCCGGACGGCGACCGGGTCGCCTTCCTCCGCCGACAGCCGAACGGCGATGACACCTACGAATCGACGGTGTACGCCGTCGACGCGGACGGCGAGAGCGATCCCCGCCGGCTCACACTCGCGGAGGGCGTCGACGCCGAGCCTCGGTGGGGCCCCTCCGGCGACCGGCTCGCGTTCACCTCGACACGCGGAGCCGACGACGACCGTCAACAGTTGTGGGTCCTCCCGACCGACGGCGGGGAAGCCCGACAGGTCACGGACGTCGTCGGCGGCGTCTCCGGGATCGCGTGGTCGCCCGACGGCGACCGGATCGCCTTCACCCAGTCGGTCACCGCCGCGGACCGCGAGGCGGACCGAGACCTGTCGGTTCCCGAGGAGTACGAACCCGAGGAGCACCCCGACCCGCGCGTGATCGACCGGACGGTGTACCGATCCAATCAGTCATACTTCGACGGTCGCCGACCGGGCGTGTACGTCGTCGATGCCGACGCCGTCGTCGATGGGGTCGCCGCTGATGGGGTCGCCGCTGATGGGATCGCCGCCGACGCCACGGGAGGAACCGCGGGCGAACGACCGGGAGACGATGACGGAGGACGAGCGAACCACCCCGATGACGACGCTGGCGAGTCGTCGGCCGTCGTGCGCGTGACCGACCGCGACGCCGACTTCGCCGCACCGGAGTGGGGTGACCCGAACACGCTGTACTACACCGAGTCGGTCGGCGAGGATCCCGACGACTCCTACGAGATCGCGATCCACGCCCACGACCTCGCCACCGATACGGTCGAACGCGTCCACACCACCACCGGCTGGGGCGCGTCGCTCGCGGCGACCGCGGACGGCCGCGTCGCGTTCACCCACACCGACCCCGACCAGGCGTCGATGAACCAGAGCGATCTCCACCTCCTCGACCGCGCGAGCGACGAGGTCCGATCGCTCACCGACGGGCTCGACCGCGGCTTGGGGTACGAGGCGAGTCCACAGTGGGGCCCCGACGACGAGGCGCTCTACTTCGCTACCCCTGACGAGGGCCGGACGGCGCTGTGGCGCGTCCCCGCGGACGGCAGTGCCGACCCGGAGCGTCGCTTCCGTCGCGGCGCGGTCGCGGGGGCGACCGTCGGCGGTTCGAACGCGAGCGACGAGGGTAGCCTCGCGGTCGCGCTCAGCGAGTGGGACCACCCCGGCGACGTGTTCCTGTTCGACGCCGGAGACGAGGAGACGACTCGACTGACCGAGTTGAACGCGGGGTTCCTCGCCGACCGCTACGTCGGGGAACCGGAGGAGATACGCTTCGCGTCCGACGGTGTCGAGATCCAGGGGTGGGTGCTCACACCACCCGGGTTCGACCAGACGGACGCCTCGGTAGGCACCGGTGATGACGGGGACGGACGTGAGACCTACCCGCTCGCGGTCGAGATCCACGGCGGTCCCCACGCCATGTGGACGACTGCGGGAACGATGTGGCACGAGTTCCAGACGCTCGCCGCCCGCGGCTACGTCGTGTTCTGGTCGAACCCGCGCGGCTCCGCCGGCTACGGCGAGGCGTTCCTGCAAGCGATCGAGCGCGATTGGGGCGACGTGACGCTCGCGGACGTGGAGACTGGCGTCGACACGGTGCTCGAGGACTACCCGATCGACGAGGAGAACGTGTTCGTCACCGGCGGCTCCTTCGGCGGCTTCATGACGGCGTGGGCGGTCGGGCGGAGCGACCGGTTCCGCGCCGCCGTCGCCCAGCGCGGCGTGTACGACCTCACCGGATTTTACGGCTCGACCGACGGTGCGTACAAACTGCTGGAGGGCGACTTCGACACCGTTCCCTCCGCCGAACCCGGCTGGCTCTGGGAGCAGTCGCCGACCGGCCACGCCGACGCGGTCGACACCCCGACCCTACTGATCCACTCCGAGGACGACACGCGAACCCCGATCTGTACGGCCGAACTGTACCATCGCATCCTCCGGAAGAACGGGGTCGACACCCGGTTCGTGCGGTACCCACGTGAGGGCCACGAGCTGTCTCGCTCCGGCGAACCCGCCCACATCGTCGACCGGATCGAGCGTATCGTTCGCTGGTTCGACGGCTACTCGGATCACCACGACGCGCCGCGGGCGCTCGACCGGCCGGAGGACGACGGGCTCACCGCGGGCGAGGACGAGGACGGGGACGAGAAAGCGGGCCCCGACACGACGGAGCCGGACCGCGCCGACTAACCCGCGACGCTCGACGCTCGGCGAGCGGCGAGCGGCGATCGTTCCGCAACGATCGAAGCCTGAGGACTGACGCCAGAGGGCCGCTACTCCGTGTTATCCGGGTCGAACCGCGAGATCGACTCGTGTACTCCTTCGACCCACTCGTCGAGCGCCTCGTGGAGCATCTGTTTCGCCTCCGGCACGGGAACCGCGGTGTACTGATACACGTACCCTCCGGAATCGAGGAGGCGACGGCGGCGCTCGATCAGCCCCTTCTCGCGAAGCGTCGACAGCGACCGGTTCACGTTCGATCGGTCCCTGTCGAGCGCGTCCGCGAGCTCGCTCACGGTGCTTCCCGGGTAGTCGAGAAGCGTCAGGTACGTACGGCTCTCGTGGTCCCGGACGCCGAACACACAGGAGAGGACGTGGTCGAACGGGGGTGAGATGTCGCCGACGAGGTCGTCGATGTCGGGCTGCTCGCCGTCGGACCGCTCGCTGTCTGACTCGGCCATACCCCCACGTTGGCGGTGTCGAGGTTAAAGCTCAGTCCTCCGCGGCGTAGCCCATCCGAGCGAGACAGCCGCGCATCTCCGACTCCTCGGTGTGTCGATGGAGACTCGTCGGCGTGTCACAGTGGTACGTCTCCCCGTCGTACCGGAGCACCACGTCCTGGACGGAGCCGGCGACCTCGACGCCGATGAGTACGCGGTGACCCGTCTCCAATAGGTCGATGATCTCGTCGGCGGTGTGCTCGCCCGCCTCGATCCGCACCGGTCCGCCCATCTCAGGTCATCGTCGACTCCGGGCCGCCCTCCTCCTCGGGCGGTTCGACCCCCTCGGCCGCCGCGACGTCCTCGGTCCGCTTCTCGGTCTCGACGTGCCATCGGTCGATCTCCGACTCGTACTCCTCGAGGATCGATCGCACCTCGTCTTTGAGCTCGTCGTCGTTGACGTTCACCTCGAACTCGAACGTCTCCCCGTCGTCGCCGCGACCGACCTCGGTGACGTTCGCGCTAACCAGCTCGTTGTCGAAGTAGTACGGCGCGACCTGCGTCATCACCTTCCGGTACACCGTGTCCTCGACCTTCCGGATCGCCTTCCGGCCGGCGGAGTCGGCGGCGCGCGCGACGTGGTCGATCGACTCGCTCCAGCGCTCTATCGCCCCTTCGGTGTCGTCGTCTTCGACCTTCTCGTACGACTCCGTGAGCTTCTCGCCGGCGGTCTGGAGGTCGTCGCCGGGGGTCTTTCCCGCCTTCTCGCCGTTCCCCTCGCTCACCGAGGCCTGTTCGGCGGTCTTCTCGGAGACGTCCTCGTCGATCCGTTCGTGCGTCTTCGGGCGCCAGTCGTCGAACTCGTGGAAGGCGTCGCCGTCGATGTCGGCCTCCCGGAGCGCGAGCGTGATCCGCTCGCCGTGCTCGACGATGTCGCCCCAGTCTCCGCGTTGTTTGAACCCGGAGATGCTCTCTTCCATTGGTTGTCGTCTGGTACGTAACGGACGAGTATAAGTTCCCCCGTCCGTGTATCAGGCGCGATAGCACGCCACGTCAACCGTGCGTCCTCTCGATCGGCTACTCGTCGACGGGCTCCGGCTCGTTCCCGGTGTCCGGGCTCGGCTGGTGGGTCTCGTCGCCGAGAGCGAGCCAGACCATGTACAACATTGCGACGACCATCAGGAGGGTCGCCATCGATCCGACGATACCGACGGCGGAGACGGATACGAGGTCGAACATGCCTGCGGGTGAGCGATGCGACCGTATCAACGTATCGGCTCGTCCCGACACCTCCGCGTGATCAGGTCGATGCCGACGCGTGATCAGGTCGACGCTGACGCGTGATCAGGTCGATGCCGACGCGTGATCAGGTCGACGCCGATGCGTGATCACCTTTTAAGACGCCCGCGGACCCCCCTCCGGTAATGACGATCGAAGACCGAGACGACGCCTATCTCGTCACGCATGCGCTGGCGAAGGACACCCTCTCGCGGCTCCGTGACGTCTCGACCGAGCAGGTCGCCTTCCGAAAGGGGCTGGTGAAGCTCGGCCGGATCTGCGGGTACGAGATCATCGACGGCGCGATGGGAACCGAGTACGTGCCGGTTCGGACGCCCCTCGCCGAGACGACCGGCGAGCGCGTCAAGGGGATGGACGATGTCGTCATCGTCAACGTGCTCCGGGCGGCGACACCGTTCGTCGAGGGGCTGTTGAAGGCGTTCCCCCGCGCGAAACAGGGCGTCATCTCCGCCGGTCGCGACGAGGAGGCCGGAATGAACGACGACGGCGAGTTCCCGATCACTATCGACTACGTGAAGCTCCCGGAGATCGGCCCGGACGACACCGTGATCGTCGCCGACCCGATGCTCGCGACGGGGTCGACGATGTGTGCCGTCCTCGAGCATATCCTCGCCGAGGCGGACGATTACGAGGACTTGTTCGTGCTCTCCGCCGTCTCCGCGCCCGACGGACTCGTCCGTGTCGGCGAGGAGGTGCCCGACGCGGACCTGCTGACGGTCGCCATCGACGACCACCTCGACGAGGACGGGTTCATCGTCCCCGGGCTCGGCGACGCCGGCGACCGGGCGTTCCGGACGACGTGAGCGGAACACGCTCCCGACCCGGCCGTCATACCGATGTGATGGCCATACCGATTTGATCGTCACACCGACTCGGTCGTCGCACCCGAACTCCGCGGTCCGCGGCCGCCCGTGGCGTGTTTTTAAGGGATCCGCCCACGAGCGGTCGGTATGAGCGACGCGCCGACGACCGACCCCTGTGAGGCCTGTGGCGAGCCGACGACGGACGCCCTCGCGCGCACCGTCCGGCTCAGCGTCGACCGGGCGAACATCGACACTCAGCGGCTCTGTCCCGAATGTTTCGCCGATTGGATCGACCGGTACCAGACGGAGATGAGCGGCACCGACGACGCCGACGGCGGCTCCGACTCGGAGATCATCGTCGACTGAGCGGCCGTCGGTCCCGCGGCTGGCGACGCCTACTCCACCGCCCGCGGCTGGCAACGTCCGACCCCATCGCCCGGCTTAAGAGGCGGCGCAACCGACGGTGACACAATGAGCCTCGCCATCGACGCCGCCGCCCCCGATGTCCCGGCCTGTGCGGACGACGGGACCTGGCTCGCCTGTATCGCTTGCGGCGAGACGTTCGCCCCGTTCGAGGATGTCCGGTACACCTGCGACGAATGCGACGGTCTGCTGGAGGTCCGTTACGACGACCCGCCCACGTTCGACGAGTTCGGCGCGGGCGCGTCCACCTCGGGTCCCGACCGCGGCGTCTGGCGCTACCGCGAGGCGCTCCCGTTCGACCTCGGCGTGACGCTCCCCGAGGGCGGCACCCCACTCCACCGCGTCCCGCGGATCGAGGAGGCGGTCGGTGTCGACGCGCTCCGGATCAAACACGAGGGGATGAACCCCACCGGCTCGTTCAAGGACCGCGGGATGACCGTCGGCGTCCGCGTCGCGAAGGAGCTCGGCGTCGACGCGCTCGCGTGTGCCTCCACCGGGAACACCTCGGCCGCGCTCGCGGCCTACGGCGGTCGCGGCGGCATGCAGACGCTCGTCCTCCTGCCGCAGGGCAAAGTCGCGGCGGGGAAGGTCGCGCAGGCGAGCCTTCACGGCGCGCGCATCCTCGAAGTCGACGGCAACTTCGACGCCTGTCTCGACATCGTTCAGGAGCTGGCGGCGCGCGGCGAGGCGTACCTGCTCAACTCGCTGAACCCGTTCCGCCTGGAGGGCCAGAAGACCATCGGCTTCGAGATCTTAGAGGAGTTCCACGCCGACTACGGCACGTATCCCGACCGGATCGTTCTCCCGGTCGGCAACGCCGGGAACACGTCGGCATTATATAAAGGGTTCCGCGAGCTCGTCCAGGCAGCCGCGCTCGATGTCGACGACGTCCCGAAGCTGACGGGCGTTCAGGCCGAGGGTGCCGCGCCGATGGTGGAGGCGATAACGGAGGGGAACGACGAGATCCGTCGCTGGGAGGAGGTGGAGACCCGCGCGACCGCGATCCGCATCGGCAACCCGGTCAACGCGCCGAAGGCGCTGCCGGGGATCCGCAACACCGGCGGCACCGCGGTCGCCGTCAGCGACCCGGAGATCACGGCCGCACAGGCGCACCTCGCGAGCGAGGGCGTCGGCGTCGAGCCCGCCTCCGCGGCGAGCCTCGCGGGGCTGAAGAAGCTCCGCCGCGCGGGGGTCGTCGACGCCGACGAGCGCGTCGTCTGTTTGACCACGGGACACCTCTTAAAAGACCCCGAAGCGGCCTACGAGGCGGGCGGCGACCCCGAACCCGTCCCGAACGACGTCGACGCGGTCGTGGAGCACCTGCGGGACTGACCGCGTCGACGGCGTTTCTCGGCTCTCAGACTCCCCACCCCGGGCGCATCGACTCGAACTGGTCGGCGTCGTGACCGAACACGACCGCTGCGTCGTGTCGGCGCTCGATCGACTGCAGCCGCCGGAGGCTCTCGCGCCACTCGGTTTTCCCCCACAGAAGCGGCCCGCCGAGCGGCACCTCCGCCTCGTAGTTGGCCCGCATGTACGCTTGATCGCCGGCGAACACGAGCGTGCCCTCGTCGTCGAGATGGAGCACGGAGCCGGTCAGCCCGGGGGTGTGACCGGGCAGGCGGACGAACTCCAGGTCGGTGAAGTGCTCCTCGTGGTCCCGGTAGAGTGGCCGCCAGTTCAGGTCGTGATCGAAGTCAGAGAGCAGGTAGCCGCCGTCGTCCGCGCCCACCTTCGCATCGTAGTAGGCGAACTGTAGCTCCTCCTCGTGCGCATAGATCGGGGTGTCCGTGCCGGCGAAGAACTCCAGCCCGCCGGCGTGGTCGATGTGGAGGTGGCTCACGAACACGGCGTCGATGTCCTCGACCGCGTAGCCGGCGGCCGCGAGGTCGTCGTCGAGGCGATGATCGCTCGCGTCGTACGGATCGAACGCCTCGACGAGGTCGTCGGGCCAGTGCCCGTCGGCGGCGTCGTGGTGTGAGCCGGTGTCCCAGAGGATCGTTCCCTCCGGGTGGTCGATCACGAGGTTCCACACGGGGATCTCGCCGTAGTCGCTGTCGGGGTTCGGCTCCTCGCGGGTGGCGAGGACGTGCCCTTCCAGCATGTAGTTCATGTCGCATCGGATCCCTCCGCGATCGATGACGTGGACCTCGGCGTCGACCATTTCCGAGTCGTTCTCTAGCGGCGGCGATAACGGTTCGGGTCGGCTCGGGTCGGGTCGGCCCGCCCCGACGGCGGTCTCCGGCGTTGAACGATCGTGCGCGTCGGAGAAAGAGCCGCGTATCGGCGGACTACGCCTCGTGTCGTTCGTCGGCGTCGTCGAGGGTGATCTCCGTCACCTCGACGATCCGATCGTCGCCGAGCAGGGCCTCGATCGCCTCCTGGGGGACGGCCTGGTCGAGGTTGTAGACCGTCAGCGCCTCGCCGCCACGGATCTCGCGGCCGTTGAACATCCCGGCGATGTTGACGTCGTGGTCGCCGAGGACGGTACCGATGAGCCCGATGACGCCGGGCTCGTCGGTGTTGCGCGCGACGAGCATGTGGCCGTACGGGACCGCGTCGACGCGGAACCCGTCGATCCGGACGATACGCGGGTCCTCACCCGCGAACAGCGTCCCCTCGACGCTGAGCGAGTCGTCGCCGTTGTGGACGGTCACCCGCACGATGCTCTGGAAGTCGTCGGTCTGTCGGGTTTTCGACTCGGTCACCTCGATACCGCGCTCCTCGGCCAGGCGTGGGGCGTTCACCGCGTTCACCTGCCACTCCAGCGGCTCGAACACGCCCTTCAGCGCCGACGCCGTGACGAGTTCGATGTCCTCGGCGGCGATATCGCCCTCGTAGCTCACCTCGATACTCGTGATCCGGCCGTCGAGCAGCTGGGCAGCGACCTTCCCCGCGGTCTCCGCGACCGCGATGTACGGCTCGATCCGCGGGAATGCGGTCTCGTCGACGGAGGGCGCGTTGAGCGCGGTCAACACCGGTTCGCCGTTGAACGCCGCGATCACGGCCTCCGCGGTGTCGACGGCGACGTTCTCCTGGGCCGCCTCGGTCGACGCCCCCAGGTGTGGCGTGAGAACGACGTCCTCGACGTCGAGCAGCGGCGAGTCGTCGGAAAGTGGCTCCTCCGCGAACGAGTCGAGCGCCGCGCCCGCGAGGGTACCGTCCGCGACCGCCGCCGCGAGTGCGTCCTCGTCGACGATGCCGCCGCGGGCGCAGTTGATCAGGTAGCCGCCCTCCAGCTGGGCGAGCTCCTCCTCGCCGATCATCCCCTCCGTCTCCGGAAGCAGCGGCGTGTGGATCGTCGCGAAATCGCCGCGGCCGAGCGCCTCGTGGAGGTCCTCGACGAGGTCGGCACCCAGCCGGTCGGCGCGCTCCTCGGAGATGTACGGGTCGTAGACGACAAGATCCATCCCCAGCGAGTCGAGCCGCTTCGCGACCTCCTGGCCGACGCGACCGAGCCCGACGATCGTGAGGGTCTTGTTGTTCACCTCGGTGCCGAGGAACTCGCCTTTCGCCCACTCGCCGCCCTTCAGTCGGCCGTGTGCCTGTGGGATCGAGCGTGCGACCGCGAACGTCATCGCGACGGTGTGTTCGGCGGCCGCGCGCACGTTCCCCTCCGGCGCGTTGGCGACGATCACGCCGTGGTCGGTGGCGGCCTCGATGTCGATGTTGTCGACGCCGATGCCGGCCCGCCCGACGATCACGAGCTCCTCGGCGGCCGCGAACACTGCCTCCGAGACGTCGGTCCCGGACCGCACGATCAGCGCGTGAGCGTCGCTAACGGCGTCCAACAGCGCGTCGCCTTCGACGTCGTAATCCGTCACAACCTCGTGGCCGGCCTCCCGTAACCGATCCAGACCGGGATCGGCTATCGGGTCCGTGACGAGTACTTTCATGTCCGTATCGACCGGCGGCGCGAGGTTAACGCTTTCCTCATCGCGCCGTTTTGCCGGTCGACGTGCCGCGGTGTCGCCGCCATATTCGATACACGATCGTGGATCTCATACCCCTCTGTTTCGGGTGGAAACCCTCTGTTCGTGGGTATCGACCGCGCTGCGCTCGTGGCTGTGGTCGGTGTTCCGTCCGTCGCCGATCGAGCCCCGCTCCTCGGTCCTCGACGGCGATCGCCGCCGGTACACCCTTTCGGGTCCGGAATGATGGGGGCACATGGACCTCACGCTCACGCTGCTCGGGGCGGTCGCGATCGTCGGGCTGACCGCGATCAGCGGCTTCTTTTCCAGCTCCGAGCTCGCCGTCTTTTCGGTCGCGAAACACCGCGTCGACAGCCTCGTCGCCGAGGGCGTCCCCGGCAGCGCGGCGCTCGCGACGCTGCGGGAGAACCCGCACCGCTTCCTCGTCACCGCGCTGGTCAGCAACAACGTGGCGAACATCGCGGCCGCCTCCGTCGCCACTGCGGTGCTCGTCCAGTACCTGCCGGCGGGACAGGCCGCCACCGCCTCGACCGCGTTCACCTCGTTTTTCGTCATCGTCTTCGGCGAGATCGCGCCGAAGTCGTACGCGGTCGCGAACGCCGAGAAACACGCGCTTCGGGTGTCGCGGCCGGTCGTCCTCGCCCAGCGCGTCCTCCGGCCCGTGCTGTTCGTCTTCGAGGCCGCGTCGGGACTGGTGACGCGTGCCGTCGGCGGCGACACCGCGATCGAGTCGTACGTGAGCCGCGAGGAGATCGAGACGCTCGTGCTCTCCGGCGAGGAGGGCGGTGCCCTCGACCCCGAGGAGGGCGCGATGATCCGCGGCGTCCTCGACATGGAGGGCACTCGGGTCACGGCGGTGATGGTTCCGCGGACCGACATGGTGGCCGTGCCCGACACCGCTACCCCGGCCGAGGCTATCGAGCGGGCGGCGACCGAACACGTCACGCGACTCCCCGTCTACGGCGAGAACCGTGACGACGTGGTCGGAATCGTCGACGTGCGCGACGCGATCCGCGCGAACGCCGCCGGCGACGACCTCGCGAGCGCGACCCGTGAGGTGACGTTCATCCCCGCGTCGAAGCCGGTCGACGAGCTGTTCGCGGAGATGCGTGACGACGGCCATCGGATGGTGATCGTCGTCGACGAGTTCGGCGCGGTCGTCGGGCTCGCGACGATGGAGGACGTGATCGAGGAGGTGGTCGGCGAGCTCGTCGGCCGTGGCGAGACGGAACACGTCCGGGTGACGGACGCCGGGACCGCCACCGTCAGCGGCTGGACGACGGTGACCTACCTCAACGAGAGCCTCGGGATCGCCCTCCCCACCGCCGGCGAGTTCGAGACGGTCGCCGGACTGATCACGGAGGCGCTCGGCCGGCTCCCCGAGGAGGGCGACCGCGTCGAGTTCGGCGATGTCGCGTTGATCGTCACGGCGGCGACCCCCACTCGGGTCACACGAGTCCGGGTAGAACACCCGGTCGCGGCGCCCGGAGCGGCGCCTCCCGACGGATCGAGGAAGAGCACCGGCGACGATGCCGACTCCGACGGCGAGGCTGCCTCCGATGTCGACTCCGACGGCGAGGCTGCCTCCGATGCCGACACCGGCGCGACCGACGAGCCCTGATCCGGGGTCGACCGCTCACTCCAACTCGACCGTCTCGACCGTCTCGTACACCGGCCCGTCGGCCGTCAGCGTTGACTCGACGAGCCGAACCTCCCTCACGGTGAACGAGCCCACCTCGGGGTCCCGATCGCGAACCGCTCGCTGGACCAGCTCTTTCCCGCGGGCGTCCCGCATCCGGCCGAGCGTGACGTGTGGGGTGAACTCGTGGTCCTCGGGATCGACCCCGAGCGCGGTCGTCTCCGCCTCCAGCGACTCGTGGAGCCGGGTCAGATCGGCGCTTCCCGCCTCGATCCCCGCCCAGACGACCGAGATGTACTCCAGCGAGGGGAAGACGCCAAGCCCCCCGACAGTGCAGGTGAAGGGGTCCACGTCGGCGTCGGCGACTGCGCGCTCGCCCGCCGCGGTGACGGCGTCGATATCGGCGGCGTCCGTTCCGGACTCGTCGCTCTCGTTGGCTCCGCCTTCCTCGCCCGCACCGCGCTCCGCGACATCCCCGAGGAACTTCAGTGTCACGTGCGCCTGCCCGGGGTCGACGAGGGTGACCCCCGAGGCGTCGTCGAACGCCGACTGGACGTCGGCGAGCGGTCCCGCGAGCGCGTCGGGGAGGTCGACGGCGAAGAACGCGCGCATGTGGTTGGCCCCGTCGCTACCGGTAATAAACCCGGCGGGGGTCCGCTCACTCCCCGCGCGACCCGACGAGCAGCTCGTACACCTCCCGATCGACGGGCTCGATCCCGGCGAGAGCGAGGACGGCCACGTACAACCCGCCTGCCACGCCACCGCCGACGGCGAGCGCGGCCGGTCCGGCGAGCGCGGTGTCGACGACGAGCGCCCCGCCGGCCGCCACGGCGGCCGCCCCGATCGGTTTCAGGAACGACCGCGAGTAGGGGTGGAGCCGCTCGAAGTACCACACCTCCGCCACCTTCGTGAGGTTCCGCGCCGCGAGCACGCCGGCGGACGCGAGCGCGGCGCCGACGAGCCCGAACGCCTGAATGAACAGGTAGTTGAGGGCGACGTTGGCGACGCCGAAGGCCCACTCGTTGACCATCACGGCGTACTGGTGGTCGGTCATCATCAACAGGTAGCCGCTCGGTCCGGTCGCGCAGTTCCACAGCTGACTGACGACGAACAGGCTCAACACGACGGTTCCGACGGTGAACTCCGGCCCGAACAGCGCGAGGATCTCCGCGCGGAACACCACCATCACCGCCGCCACCGGGAGGCTGGCGGTGAGCGTCCATCGGGTGATGACGCCGTAGATGGCCGCCAGGTCCGTTCGGCGGCGTTCCGCGTGCAGCCGCGACGCGACCGGTGGGAACAGCCGGTTGAACGCTAACAGCGGGACGTACAACACGCCGGCGACTAGGACCGAGACGTTGTACACGCCGACCGCGGTCGACGACAGGAACAACCCGACCATCAGGACGTCGACGCGTCCCTGCATCACCGTTCCCGCTTCTTTCGCGGTCAGGGGGAGCGAGTAGCCGTAGTACTCCCGGACGGTCCGGCGGGTGTCCCCCGGCGACCGGAGCGTCGGTCGAACGTCGAGCCGGCGGACGAAAACCAGGGCGGCGACCCCGAGCGTCACGACGCTGGCGGCGACCATCGCGACCACGACGCCGTACAGCGACCCCCCGACCGCGATGGTTCCACCCACACCCACCACGCGGAGCGTCGGCTTGAGCAGTCGCTTGGTCGCCACCTCGTACTCGACCCGCTCGACCGCCCGAAACGTCGCGTACAACAGGCTCGCGAGCGTGTCGACGAACAGCACCGCGGCGAACAGTCGGAGCACCCCGACGAACCGCGGGTCCTCCAGCGTCAGGGCGGCGATCGTCGGGGCGAGCAGGAACAGCGCCCCGGCGACGACCAGCCCGCCGGCGGCGGAGGTGACCCACGCCAGTCCAAGGAGGAACCGTCGCTTCCGCGGGTCGTCGGCGTACTGTGGGAGGTACTTGAGGATCGATTCGTCGGACCCGAGGTTGGTGATGAGCAGCGCCGTGAACGCGAGCGTCTTTCCGTACGCGAACAGCCCGTAGGTCGCGGCCCCGAAGAAGCGCGAGACGAGCAGGTGGAGCAGGAACTCGCCGGCGTCGGAGACGACCTTTCCGACGGTGTACAGCGAAGCGCCGCGCGAGATCGACGCGAGGGATCCGACCCGGGAGCGATCCCCTGCGTCGTCGGTCATACCGATCGCTCGTCCCGGACGACATTGGGTCCACGGATCGGCGACTCGCCGCCGGAACCGTCGTTCGGCTCCCCCCGATCGCCCCGCCGACGTAACGCTTACCCATCGTGACCGTCAATTCCGGCCATATGACCGATGAACGCGACGTCGACGGCCACGAGTTCTCCGCTGGTCAGGGCGTCGACGCCGACTACGAGGAGTTCACGCTCGATCCCGAAGAGCTGGACGCCGATCCCACCACGGTCGACCCCGTCGACTCGCGGGTGCTCACCGATGTGCTCGACCGACGGAACGTCGAGAGCGACGCCGTCGATGTCGAGCGGCTGATCGACGTGGGGCTCTCGTACATGGGGATCAACCGGTTCGAGGAGGCGACCGAGACGTTCGAGCGCGCCGCGCAGTTCGCCGAGGAGGACTCGCTCGAAGCACAGGAGGCGTGGGTGAACAAGGGGGCGGCACACGCCCAGCTGGAGGAGTTCGACCAGGCGATCGGCGCGTACGAGGAGGCGCTACGGATCGACGACGACTCCGAGCACGCCGCGACCGCCGAGACCAACCTCGCGTACGCGCTCTGGGAGTTCGGCCGCGAGGAGCAGGCGCTCGAACACGCGGAGCGCGCGGTCGAGACGGACCCGCGCTTCGCGGAAGCCTGGTACAACCGCGGCTTCCTGCTCGTCGAGCGTGGCCTCGTTGAGGACGCCGTCAACTGCTTCGACAACGCGATCCGCCTCGGCTACCGCGACGCCGGCGTGTTAGAGGAGAAGGCCCGCGCCCTCGAGGAGGCGGGCGAGCACGAGCAGGCCGAGGAGGTCGCCGACCGCGCCGAGGAGATCCGTCGCGAGGCCGAAGAGCAGATGATCGAGGAGCAGACCGGGCAAGCGCCTGGGCCGGGCGGGCAGGGTCGGCAGGGCGGTCGATCCGGTGCCGGCGGTCGAGGCGGCCGGAACGGGCGGGGCGGCCGTGGGTCCCAGCGGGGCGCGCGCGAGGAACCGGAGCGCGAGCTCCAGGGCGAGGGGCCAGAGGGCTTTTAAATGCTCCTCCGCGAGCGCGAGACCGCCGAGGGGCGGCTCGTCTCCGTCTGTGATGCCGACTGTCTCGGCGAGACGTACGACAACGGCCGGGCGACTATCACTGTCTCCGAGGAGTTCTACGGCGGCCCGGAGGCCGAGGAAGCCGACGCCGAGGCCGTCATCGCGGCGCTTCACCGCGCCCAAGTCGGCAATATCGTCGGCACCGAAGCGGTCGGCGTCGCGGTCGAGGCCGGTCTCGTCGACGAGGAAACGGTCATGGAGTTCGACGGGACCCGCCACGCCCAGCTGCTCTGGTTGTGACCTCCCTTGCCCTGCCGCTCTGGACGTAATCGCCGACCCGGGTCATCGGATCCGTTCGAGCACCTCGCGGCGCCCCCGTTCGGCCCCGAGGCCGGTGGCTAACAGGACGAGTCCGGCGGCGACGAGGGCGAGTGGCCCGGAAACGACGCCCGCGAGCGGCCCGACGAGGAACGCGCCCACGCCGAGAACGAACCCGAGCGCCGCTACGTTGACGGGAGCGGTCTCGCCGAGCCCGACGGCGGCCGCGACGAGCGCGAACAACAAGGCGAGCAACAGTCCGAGCGCGGCGACCGCACCGCCGATGTCGCCGACGCCGACGAACCCGAGCCCCCAAGCGGCTCCAATGCCGAGCGGTGCGACGACGACGGGGGAGACCGCGTACCAGGCCGCGCGGTCGTCACGGTCGTCGACCCTCCCTTTCGACGCTTGCCTGCCCTCACGCGTTCGCACCCCGCCGGCCCGCGCCCGGAGGACGCCGATACCGGCGGCGACGACGACGGCCGCCCCGAGCAGGGCCTCGCCGGGCGCGACTGCCGCTCGCCCCGGCGGGCCGACCGCGACGACGAGCGCCAGCAGGACGACGACGGCCGCGCCCCCCATCCAACGGAACGTCGCGGCGACTCTCGGGACCGACCGTCGCCGCGTGTGTCCGCCTTCGGAGTCGGTCGCGGCGGTCGCGGCGATCGCGGCGGTCGCGGAGCCGTCACGCCCCGCCAACAGCACCCCCGCGGCGAGCAGGAGGCTCCCGTAGAGTCCGGGGACGAGCAGGAATTCCACCGGCTCGATCGCGGTGACGACCGCCGCCCCTCCGAGGACGGCACCGAGTCCGGCGACGGGCCGCGAGTCGAGGCCGGCCGCGATCACGAGTGCGACGACGGTCCAGGCCGCGAGCAGCCACGGGCCGACGGTGTCGGCGTCGAGCTCGGCGAGCTCCGCGACTTGGAACAGTGTTACGCCGGTGAAGATCGCGGCGAGCAGCCAGAGTCCGTGGGCGGTCCGGGGAGCGTCTCCCCGCAGGACAGCCCCACCCCCACCGGCCGCAATCGGGACACCGAGGAGGATCGCGACGCGGGCCGCGACGGGGATCGCCTCCCACCGTTCGAACAGGAACGCGCCGACGCCGACCGCGACGAGCGCGCCGCCCATCAACGCGAGAGCGACGACGACCCGGCCGCGTCCGAGGAGGCCGTCGTCAGCGGCGTGGTCGACGTGGCCCGTGCCGGCGGCTATCGGGTCGGAGTCCGTCCGAGGGCCATCCGGATCGGTTTCCCGGGGTGGGCCGTCCGGGGTCGACTGCTCGCGCCCCGCCTCGAACTCGCGGATCCGCTCCGCGGTCGGTTCGTCTATCACCTCCTCGTCCGTCCAGCGATCGAGGGCCGCACGGAGGGCGTCGGGGTCCATACGCCGACCCACCGATTCGGAACGGAAGTACCTTCCCCCGGTCGATGCTCGACTTTCCGGTCCCGTGAGAAGCGGTCGACCTAGTGTACGCCCGGTCGCCGGCTCAGAGATCGGCGATGTCTTCGATCGCGTCGGTCAACTCTTTGACGCTCTCGACGGTGTGTTCGCCCATGTGGCCGATGCGGAACGTCTCCTCTGCGAGGTCGCCGTAGCCGTTCGAGAACGCCATGTCGTACTCCTCGCTCACGCCCTCGATCGTGGCCGCGACGTCGATCCCTTGGGTGTTCTCGATGCAGGCGACCGTCTGCGACTCGTACCCCTCCTCGGGGAACATCGCGAAGTGCTCCTCGGCCCAGTCGTGGACGTACGTCATCATCTCGCGGTGGCGCTCGTCGCGGGCCTCATGGCCCTCGTCCAGCATGCGCTTCATCTGCTTGCGGTACGCCAACATGATCGGGATCGCGGGCGTCGAGTGGGTCTGGCCCTTCCGGTCGTAGTAGTCGAGACAGCGGCGGAAGCCGCCGTACCACGAGGAGGTTCCCTTCTCGACCTCGCGGTCGTAGGCGTCCTGGCTGACGACACAGATCGCGAGCCCGGGCGGCATCGCGAACGCCTTCTGGGAGGACGCGAAGATCACGTCGATGTCGTGTTCGTCGATGTCGACGTAGTCGCCGCCGAGCGACGAGACCGCGTCGACGGCGAAGTAGGTGTCCGGGTACTCCGCGACCACGTCGCCGATCGCCTCGACGGGGTTACGGACGCCGGTCGACGACTCGTTCAGCACGCCCGCGACCATGTCGTACCCGGTGTCGCTCGATTCGAGCGCCTCGCGAACGTCCTCGGGTTTGACGGCGTCTCCCCACTCGTACTCCAACCGATCGACGGTCTTGCCGAGGCGTTCGGCGACGTTTGCGTACCGCTCGCTGAACGCCCCACAGGTCGGGACGAGGACGTGCTCGTCGACGAGGTTCAGCGTCGTCGCCTCCCAGAACTCCGTCCCGGAGCCCGTGAGGATGATCACGTCGTTGTCGGTGCCGAGGAATTCCTTCGTGTCCTCGACGATGGTCGTATATAAGTCGGTCATCCGGTCCATTCGGTGGCCGAACGGTGCCTCCGTCATCGCCTCGATCACGTCGTCGCGGACCTCCGTCGGGCCGGGGATGTACAGCGTCTTGTCGTCGTAGTCGTCGCGGTATTCGCGTTTCTTCGTCACGGGATCCACCTGTTATCGTATCGGGCGTCGCGCGAGGGTATGGTACTTGTGAATGGCGCAGCGATCGATCCGGACCCTCCGAACCCGAGTGACCGCTCAGCGCTTTCCGGCCGCCTGTGTCCCGATCGGGCCGCCACCCCGATGTCGCGATCCGGCCCCGTTCCGGTGCATGATAGATCGGTATATATTTGATATTGAACAAGTGTTGGAGTCTGTGCCATGGTACACGTTACGTGCTGATACCGGGTGTTTCAGCCGCTTTTAGAGTGTGTGACATGGTAGCGCTTATCAGAAAGTGTTTGTGATATGAAAACTTATTACCGCGCGGCTCCTACGGACGTGTATGGACCCACTACTCGCGAACTCCACGGACCGATCCCCGCTGCCGTCGGGAAGTCCCCCATCGATCGGCGGAACGATCCTCACGCTGCTGGCGTTCTTCGCGCTCGCGGCGGTCGCACTGTTCGTCGTCACCTATCCGGTCGCCAGCGTCGTGCTGCTGGCCACGGCCGTCGTCCTCGCGGGCGTCGCCCGGAACCTCGCACAGCTCGCCCGCCGCCACCGCGGTTCGCTCCGTCGGATCGACGTCCCCGGGATCGGAACGGTCGAGTACCGCGTCGTTCGGTCCCGAGCCGACTGACGCTACCGAACCGGCACCGAACCGGCACCGAACCGGCACCGAATCGCTACTGAACCGTCGACCCGCTACCGTACTGCCCTCCGATCGCGCGGCTGCTTTTTACTGGCTCACTGAATCTCGGTTCATCGAGTCTCGACTCATCGGACTTCGACTCGCGGACGCCGGACGGACAGCCGCGGTTAGGCCCCTCTCGGACTCCCGGCGACGATAGCGACCGGCGCGAGGAGGAACAGGACCGCGAACCCGAGCGCCACGAGGACGCGGCGTTGCCGCTCCGCCGAACCCCCCGATCCGTCCCGGAGCCGTCGGCTCGCCCAGCCGACGTACCCGAGCAGCGACCCCACGACGAAGGCCCACGAGCCGATCCAGAGGACCACGATCGGGTTCGTGAGCGGGATCTCCCCGCCCTCGGGCACGAACGCCACCGCGTACACGACGAAGGCGAAGAACGCGACCACGAACCCGGCCGTTCCCACGACGGCCGCCGTGCCGAACGCCTCGCCGACCGTTTCGGGACGGAAACGGTTCGTCGGACTGTCGTCTCCGCCGTCGTCGATCGCTTGCCCGGTCATCCCCAGTGCCAGAAGGAGTTCCCGTCCTCCTCGACGGGGTCGGTTCGCTCGCGGAGCGCCTCGACGTCCGCTTCGGTCGGCTCGTGGTCCTCGGGCAGCGCCTCCATACACTCGAAACAGAGGAAGAACTCGGAGCCGTCGGTAAGCTCGAGGGTCATCCCCTGGGTCGACTCGAACGCGAAGTTCCACAGGTCGCCGATCCCTCCGGCGATCCTGACGGACCGCTCGCAGACGTCACACGACTCCGAAGCCATACACCGCGTTGGAGGGCCGGCGGTTAAGACGTATCGACGCGGGGCGGACGCCGCCCGAGGGGTTATAAGTGATCGTGGCGCGGAACGCGGCGAGGCCGGTCCACGTGGCCGCTTATAAGTGACCGACGAGGCGGTGATCCCGAACGTCACGGCGGTCGACGCTCCCACCGCACTGCACGACACCGCCCCGCACCTCACGCCTCCCCAGCCTCGCCGGGTCGGTGCTTATAAGCACCGACCCGGCATCCCTCGCGGGCTGGCTCGCGCCCGTCGGGCGCTCGCAGGCGCGCCGACTACCTTGCCGCACCGACTGCCCTGCCGCACCGACTGCCCTGCCGCACCGACTGCCCTGCCGCACCGACTGCCCTGCCGCGCTGGCCGTCCTGTCCCGCTTATAAGCGCAGACCTGCTCCCCTTCACGACCGCTCGACGTCGATCACGTGGGCGTCGGCCGGGTCGAAGCCGACGGCGACGGTGCCGGTCAAGGGGTCCCGCGTCCTGACGACGAGCGCCGTCCCGTCCCAGTCGAGGTGGATCCGGGTCGTCTCCCCGAGGAACTCCGCGCTCTCGACGGTCGCCCGCACCGCGTTCGAGGCGCGGCCGATCCGGAGGTGCTCGGGCCGGACACAGAACGTCAGCCGGTCGCCCGGCGCAGGGGGGGTCGGGTCGTCGTCGTCGAGGGCGACCCGGAGCGTCTCGCCGCCGACGTCGACGGCGACGTCGAGCGCGCCGGCTCCGGCCCCCGCGGCGGTGCCGTCAGCGCCCCGCTCGGACGCGTCCGTGACGGTCCCCGAGAAGACGTTGTTGTCGCCGACGAACTCGGCGACGAACCGGGAGGCGGGCTCTCTGTACACCGTCCGCGGCGGCGCGACCTGTTCGGGCGTCCCGCCGCGCATCACCGCGACGCGGTCGGAGATCGCCAGCGCCTCCTCCTGGTCGTGGGTGACGTAGACGGTCGTGATGCCGAGCTCCCGCTGGATCGTCCGGATCTGGACGCGGAGCCGCTCGCGCAGCTGCGCGTCGAGCGCGCTCATCGGCTCGTCCAACAGGAGGATGTCGGGGCCGGGCGCGATCGCCCGCGCCATCGCCACCCGCTGTTGTTGCCCGCCCGAGAGGCTGTCCGGGTCGCGGTCGGCGGTCCCCGGGAGGTCGACGAGCTCCAGCAGCTCCGTCACGCGCTCGTCGCGGCTCACCCCGCCCGGCGGATCGGCGAAGTTGAGTCCGTACGCGACGTTCTCGCCGACCGTCATGTGCGGGAACAGCGCGTAGTTCTGGAACACGACGCCGACGTTCCGGTCCTCCGGCGGGACGCCCGAGACGTCGCGGTCGCCGAACCGGATACGCCCCTCGGTCGGCGTCTCGAACCCCGCGATCAGCCGGAGGGTCGTCGTCTTTCCGCAGCCGGACGGCCCGACCAGGGTGAAGAACTCCCCTTCGCGTATCCGCAGGTCGACGTTCTCGACCGCGACCGCCCCGTCGTAGCGTTTCGCCACGCCCGACAGATCGACCGCGACCGGCGCGTTCGGGCCGGGAGCGTGTGTCCGGTTCCGTTCCGGTTCCGTTTCTCGTTCCGATTCGGTCTCTCGTTCCGGTTCGGTCTCTCGTTCAGATCCCACTGTAGTCACCTCCGAGCCGCTCGATCACGACGAAACTGATCGCGGTCACCACGAGCAGTACGACGCCCATCGCGGTCGCCGGTCCGAGCCGCCGCCCGATGAACCGTTCGATGGCGACCGGCATCGTGTACGCGTCAGCGCCGGTCGCGAGCACGATCGTCGACGTGAACTCCCCCATCGAGATGGCGACCGCGAACGCCGCGCCGGCGACCACGCCCGGCCACACGAGGGGGAGCTCGACGTCGCGGAGCACCCGTGCCCGCGACGCGCCGAGCGCCCGCGCGGACTCGATCAGCGACCGGTCGAGCGACTCCAGCCCCGGCGCGACCGTCCGCACGACGAACGGGTACCCCGACACGGCGTGTGCAGCGACGATCGCGGCCGACCCGGCGACCGCGATCCGCCAGCCGGCGATCTCGACGCCGAACACCAGCCCCCGCAACAGGCCGAGTCCGACGAGGATCCCCGAGACGGCGAACGGGGCCATCGCGAGCGTCCCGACGAGCTTCCGCCCGCGGTACTCGCGGGTGGTGACCACCGCGATGACGACGCCCATCGGGAGCGCGACCAGCGCCGACGCGGCCGCGAACACCAGCGAGTTGCGGATCGCGGGCCACGGCCGGACCTGGAACGCGGCCCCCGTCTCCTGCCGCTCGATCAGGAACCGATAGTGGTCCAGCGTCAGCGCGCCGTCGCCGCCGGTGACGCTCGCGAGGATCATCGAGACGATCGGCGCGACGAACACGAGCGACGCGACGACGACGTAGACTCCAAGCCCGACTCGCGGGAGCCACTCGCGCACCGTGTGTGCGGTGGGGAGCAGCGACTTCCGGGGGAGCGGCCTGACGCCTCCGGACTGCACCGTGTGTTTCGCCTCGTACCGGAGATACGCGAACAACACCGCCAACGAGATGACGAGCTCGACCACCGCCAGCGCCGCGGCCTCCGCGTAGTTGAGGTCGCGCACGAGCCGGTAGATGAACACCTCGACGGTCGCGAGCTGGAACCCGCCGAGCGCCAACACGATGGGGAAGGTTCCGAACGTGAACACGAACGTCAGTGCCGCTCCCATCAACACCGCGGGGTACACCTGTGGGGCGACCACGTCGGCGAACGCCCGGATCGGCCCCGCCCCGAGGCTCCGGGCGGTCTCGACCGCGCTCGCGTCGACCGACTCCCACGCGGCGGTCGTCACCCGCGCGACGAGCGGCGCGTTGTAGAACGCGTGGGCGATGAGGATCGCCTCCAGCGTGAACATCAGCTCGACGGGCGGGAGTCCGAGAGTCTCGAGCACCCCATTGAGCGTCCCGTTCCGGCCGAACGTGGCGACGAACCCGACCGCGACCATGATCGATGGGAGGACGAACGGGAGGATCGTGAGCGACCGCAGCGTCCGCCGGCCCCGGAACTCGAAGCGTGCGAGCAGGTACGCGAGCGGGACGCCGAGCGCGACGCTGACGAGCGTCGATAGCGCGGCCTGATACGCGGTGAAGCCGACGATCCCGATCCGGCGATCCGGGCCGAGGAAGTCGCGCGCGACTCCCAACGGGTGCTCGCCCGCAAACACCCGCGCGAGGTCGCCGAAATAAAAGGGGTCGCGCAACAGCTCCGCGAACACCGCCAGCGTGACGACGCCGTCGACGACGACCGACTCGACGAGTACCGTCGCGACCGGGTAGTAGAAGACGACGAGCAGTATCCCGAGCGTCCCGAGCCCGAGCGCCGCCAGCACCCGCCGTTCGAGCCGGTCGCGGACGCGCGCCGTGCGCCGCTGGCCGCCGATCGCGTTCGAATCGGGTCGTCCGTCCGGATCGTCGGTCACCGCTTCGGCTCAGTTGCCGGCGACCTGGCGTTCCCACGCCGAGATCCAGCCCTCCATCGATCCTTGGAGCTCGTCGTAGGAGAACGTCACCGGGTCGTCCGGCTCGTGGGCCAGCTCGTCGTAGTCCGGCGGCAGTTCGGCGGTCTCCGTCGCCGGGAACGAGACGTTGCGTTCGACGATCTCCCCCTGTACGTCCGGCTCCAACATGAACGACATGAACTGCCGGGCGAGCTCGGGGTTGTCGGCCTCCTCGAACAGCGCCATCCCCGACGGTGTTGCGTACGCCTGGTCGTCCAGAAAGCGGATCTGGTGTTGGTCCAAGTCCGCGCCGTCCGCGCTCGCGAACACCTGGTCCGTCGAGTAGGAGACGACCATGGGTGCCTCCCCCTCGGACCACGACGTGTACGCGGCGTCCCACGCGTCGAGCACTCGAACGTCGTTCTCTTGGAGGTCCGCCCAGAAGTCGAGGTAGTCGTACTCCCCCTCGTCCCCGAATCGATGGACTGTGTGCAACAGGAACGAGCGTCCGGTCGTCGAGCTGCCGGGGTTCTGCGCGATGAGGTCGCCGCGGTGCTCCTCTTCGAGGAGTCCCTCGAACGTCTCCGGGGCCTCGGTCTCCGTGCTGTCGTACACGAGGCTGACGTAGCCGGTGTC
This sequence comes from Halorubrum tibetense, assembly GCF_055396225.1. Lineage (NCBI taxonomy): Archaea > Methanobacteriati > Methanobacteriota > Halobacteria > Halobacteriales > Haloferacaceae > Halorubrum > Halorubrum tibetense. The sequence continues at coordinate 1,324,288 of NZ_AP043742.1, read as the reverse complement.
GTACGGGACGGCGCGCCCGAACGGGTCGAAGCGCAGCCCCTCGCGGATGTCGTCGTCGCCATCTATCTCCAGATCGGAGACGAACAGATCGCCGTCGTACCCCTCGTCGATCTGGACGAGGTCCTCGGTGCCGATGCCGACGTAGAGGTCGGCGTCCATGCTCGCTCCGGAGGCAGCGCGCTCGACGTAGTAGTTCAGCTCGTTGTCCGGCGTCGCGTACTCGATCTCGGCGTCGTACCGGCTCTCGAACTCGTCTTTTAGCCACTCGCCCGGGCTGATCGACGGCGCGTCGACGAACGAGCCGAACGTCCCGACGGTGAGGACGCCGCCCCCCTCCTCGCCGCCGCCGACGGTGCCGTTCCCGTCGTCCCCGTTCCCGTCGGTTACCTGTTCCGCACTACACCCGGCGAGTCCCGCGACACCTGCTGCCCCGCTCAGCGCGAGGAACCGCCGCCGACTGTGTGTGCCGCCTGAGTCCGCGGTTCGGCTCCCGTCTCCCGTGGCCGTCTCGTCAGTCATTACCTAGTTGTTGTACTTGGTGGTTACATAAGGGATCCGTGTCGCAGTCGAGTCTACGAGAGCGACGATATCCATTTAGGTCCTGATCGTCTCGGGACGCGTATGAACGACGAGCGATCCGACCGGTTCGACGGGTCAGATCGACCAGACCGATCCAACGCCTCCGAACGCCCCACACCGGCTCGATCCACGATCGCAGCGGACGCGTCGCCGTCCGGTCTCACGCGTCGCCGACTCCTCGCCTCGGGCGTCGCCGTCGGGACGCTCGCCACGGCCGGCTGCCTCGGCACCCGCGACGGCGAGGTGCCGGAGCCGGTCGTCACCGACGACAGCATCGACGAGGATTGGCGGCTGGTCGAGGCGTCAGATAGCGTCGCCTTCGAGGAGTCGTACGGGCCGCTGACGGTCAGCGCGCTCGAACGCACGGTCGTCTACGAGTACGTCGACATCGCGGAGGCGGTCGCGGACGCGTTCGACGCCGACGGCTCCCCGGTCACCTTCTTCGCCGCGCGGATCGACATCCGCCCGGCGATCGACAGCCTCCCCGGCGGGATCGGCCGCGACCGACTGATGAACGAGGTCCGCTCGGCCGCCGAGGCGGCGTTCCGCGACCAGCTCAGGGAGGCCGGAGTGACCGACATCGAGCGCGTCGATGACGGCGAGGCGACCGTCGCCGGGGGACACACGGCGTCGACCGCGACGTTCGTCGCGGCGTTCGGGCTCGACTGGGAAGTACCGTTACCCGACGGGTCGACCGCCGTCGCCGACGGCGTCGCCGAGATGACCGCCCGGCTCGCGGTGTGGCACGACGGCACCGACGTCCTCATCTCCGGCGGTGCCCACCCGACGGAGCCTCTGTCGGACACCATCGAGCGCGCCCTCGACGTCCCGATCGGTGCGGAGACGGTCGTCGACGAGCTGATCGACGACACCCAAGCGCTCGCGACCGAACCCGAAACGTTCGAGGAGGCGGTCGAAGCACTCATTCCCTCCGTCGAGTGAGGCCGCGATCGGTCGGCCCCGGCGGTCGATGCGCCACGATCGACCGGTTTAATCGGCGGCGGCCCGGCACACCCATCATGAGTCGAAACGAGGCTTTTCCGTCGTTCGAGGTGGTCCCGGCGGTCGACGTCCAGGACGGCGCGGTGGTCCAGCTCGTCGGCGGCGAACGGGGCACGGGGAAACGGTACGGTGACCCGGTCGAGGCGGCGTCCCGATGGATCGACGCGGGCGCGAGAACCCTCCACCTCGTCGACCTCGACGGCGCGTTCGACGGGGAGCGCGCCAACGCCGACGCCATCGAGGCGGTCGTCGAGACGGTCGACGACGACGTCGGCCTCCAGCTCGGCGGCGGGATACGGACCGCCGCCGACGCACGCGGCCTGCTCGACGCGGGGATCGACCGCGTCATCCTCGGGACTGCGGCCGTCGAGGAGCCGGAGATCGTCGCGGAGATCGCCGAGACGCACCCGGGAAGCGTCGTCGTCAGTCTCGACGCCAAGGACGGCGAGGTCGTCGTGAGCGGCTGGACCGAGGGGACGGGGCTCGACCCCGCCGAGGCCGCGGCCCGCTACGCGGACGCCGGTGCCGGCGCGATCCTGTTCACGAACGTCGACGTCGAGGGGCAGCTGGCGGGGATCGATCGCGAGGCGGTCGAGCGCGTGGTCGACGCGGTCGAGATCCCCGTCGTCGCCTCCGGCGGGGTCGCGACCGTCGACGACGTCGTCGCGCTGAAGCGGGCGGGCGCGGCCGCGGTCGTCGTCGGCACCGCGCTGTACGAGGGGCGGTTCACGCTTCGGGAGGCGCAGGCCGCGGCGGACGACGCGGACGCGATATAAGTGACGGGGCCCGACGCAGTGAAGCGGTTCTCTCCGCGCGAGCGACAGTCACCTCGCCGTGAACGACGGTTCTTCCGGGGTGAGGTTTAACCGCTCGGGAGCCATAGTATGTGCATAGTTACCGTCTCATGAGGGTCGTCATCGAAGCGAGGTGTCGGTACCCCGTCGGAACCGGAACCCGGCGTTCCACCGGAGGAGCCGGCCAGTGACCGCCGACAGTGCCACCGAACAGCTCGTCCGCGCACACGAGTACACGGACGAACACGGATACGCGACCGCCGAGGTCGTCGCGGAGCCGTACGTCGAGGCGGGACGGATCCGCGTCCCGATCGAGGTGTTGACCACCGGGGAGCGCCACACGGTCGCGTTCGACCCGCCGGCCACGTGGTCCGAGGAGTACCCGATCGTTCGGCTCGTTGAGTCCCTCGGGTACGGTCCCGGTGGTCTCGCGGTGCTCGACGGCGAGCGGTTCCCCGTCGAACTCGACGGGCCACCAGGTGACGCTCCCCCCCAACCGGTGTTCGACACGGCGGAGCAGCAGCCATCGAACCCCACCGTCGCTGGCGCGGAGATACCTGAACTCTCGCGGGAAACCGTCGGCCGTGGCGCGACCGAAACCCTCCGACTGGCCGGCCGCTCGGCGCAGTACGCCGTCGCGGTCGCGACGTTCTTCGCGGTCGTCGCGGTCGGAACGATCGTCGCGGCGACGGTCACGTATGCGACCGTTCTCAGCGGCTTCCTCGCGTTGAGCGCGCTCACCCTCGCCGGCGGATCCGGACCGATCGGAGCGCTGTTGCCGGTTCTCGCGACACTCGTCGCGATCCATGTCGTCGTCTCCCGGCGGATCCGGTCGGGACTCCCGAACGAGAGCGCGGGCGGATCGCGGGGAACTCGCCCGACCCTCGACCGCTATCGGTGAGTCAGTCCGGGCCGTCACCGCCCTCCGCCGCCCGCTCTCGCTGGACGACGAGGACGGGACCGAGGAACCGCTCCGCCACCTGTTTGGAGGGCATCCCAAAGACGAACGTCGTCACCGATCGGTCGGTCTCGCCCATCACCACGGCGTCGTGTTCCCGGCCGTTCCGGGCGATCGCGTCGATCGGCGTCTCCGTCTCCTCGACGAGGATGTCTATTGCGTCGGGGTCCATCCCCCGCTCGACGAGATCGGCCTCAACCCCGTTCAAGAGGGTTTGCGCGTCGTCTGCCTCCTCTTTCGGGCCGAGCACGTGGTACAGCGTCACCTGGATGTCGGTGCCGGCGAACAACCCGGCGATCAGCTGCGTGTTGCGTCCGATCCCGACCGTTCCCCGCACGGCGACGAGCACTGACTCCGGCTTCTCGATGCTGTTCGGCACGAGCACGGCCAGACAGTCGTGTTCGTAGATGATTCGGTCGATCGTCGCCTGCTCCCCATGCGTGAACACGAGCCGGGTTTCGACCGTCGCCCCCGCGGTGGTGAGCCGATCGGCGAACTCGCTGAGCTTCTTCATCGCGGTCTCGCCGAACTGCTCGCGCGCCTGCTCGGCCGCGGTCTGCTCCGGGATCACGTGGTAGCCGAGCAGCACCACGTGTGCGTTCGCGAGGAGCTCGCTCGTCCCGTCGGGCATCGAATCGCCCTCGAGCACTTCGAGGGGGACGAGCACCGTCGGCCGTTCCGCCCCCTCCTGTTGCTCGATACCGTCGTTTTCCGGCTGTTCGTCGGCCGTCGGTGTGTTCGTGTTCGTCATCTCAGAAGTCACCCTTGAGTTCGACGTCGGTCGCGTAGTAGCGGTACCACCCGTATGCGGCGACCATCACGACGATCCCGATCCCGATCGACGCCGGCTGCATGAACGCGATGAGTCCGAAGCTCGCGACCGCCCCGACCCCTGCAACGGCGAACCCGGCCGGACACTCGAAGGAGGGCGTGTACCACTCCGGGCTTTCGCGGCGCAGCTGGATCAGCGCGACGCAGATCAGCCCGTACAACACGAGATGGAGGAACGACGCCACCTCGGCGAGCAGCTCCACCTGCCCGGTCGCCGTGAGCACGACGATCGGGCCGCCGGCGAGCCCCAGCGCCACGTGCGGGGTGCCGTACTTCAGGTTGATCCGGCTCGCCGTTTTCGGGATGATCTCGTCGCTGCTCACCGCGTACACTGCACGAGAGGCGCTCAGTATCGAGGCGTTCGCGCTGGAGAACGTCGCCAACAGCCCGGCGATCACTATGGCGAGCGCGCCGGGGAACCCGATGAACTCGCGAGCGACCTCCACCATCGCCGTTTCGCCGAACTCGCCGAGGCGAGCGCTCCCGAACGCGCTCGTCGCGACGAAGATGGTGACGACGTAGAACACGCCGACGATGATCACGGAGCTGACCATCGCCAGCGGGAGGTTTCGCGACGGCTGTTTGATGTCGCCCGCGACGGTCGCGATCTGTGCGAACCCGAGATAGGAGGTGAACACGAGCGCCGCGGTCTGGAGGACGGGCAGGGCACCGCCGGGCGGGAAGAACCGCTCCGGCGTGCTTTCCGCGCCGAACACCCCGAGCGCGTCCAGACTCCCGTACGAGAGGAACAGCGTGAGAATGGCCAACAGCAGGATCACGATCCCGTTCTGGAGCGAGGCGGTGTTCTCCGTTCCGAACAGGCTGAGCACCGTGAGTCCGATCCCGAACGCCACCCCAAGCGGCACCGCAGGGTTGATCGGGAGCGTGATCCCTGCCTCGAAGAACACCTGTCCGGCGTAGCTGCCGAGCCCGACGAGGTAGAACGCGGACGCGAAGACGAGCCCGAGCCAGAGCCCGAGCCCGACGATCGCACCCGGCCCAGTACCGAGCCCCCGCGAGATGAAAAAGTACCCCCCACCGCTTCGCGGCATCGCGGTGGCGAGCTCCGAGGCCGGCAGCGCGACGAGCAGCGCGATCACCGCCCCGATCGCGAACGAGAGCGACGCCGCAGGGCCGGCGTTTTCGGCCGCGAGCCCCGGGAACACGAAGATCCCCGCGCCGATCATCGTCCCAATACCGATCGCGAGGCCGCCGACAAGCCCGATCGTCCGTTCGAGCTCCCCCTCACCTTCGTCAACGTCGTGTTCGATCGGCGGCTCCGGAGCGCTCTCCGGACCGACATCCTCGGTGCCCATGGTCGCGTGTTCATCTGGCGGGCAAAAATAGCCACCGACGAACGGAGTCGGGTCCCGACCCTCGCCTACAACCTGCCCCCGCAACCCCCTTAAGAGTCCCCCACGAGAACCGTGTATGAGCGATACCGACCGCACCGCCGCGGTCTCCCGTGAGACGGGGGAGACCACGATCGAGCTCACTCTCGCCGTCGACGGCGACGGCGATAGCGAGGTCGACACCGGGATCGGCTTTTACGACCACATGCTCGAATCGTTCGCGAAACACGGCCTCTTCGACCTGACGGTGCGCTGTGACGGCGACACCCACATCGACGACCACCACACCGTCGAGGACGTGGCGATCTGTCTCGGCGAGGCGTTCGACGAGGCGCTCGGCGACAAGCGCGGGATCCGGCGATACGCCGACCGGCGCGTCCCGCTCGACGAGGCAGTCGCGAGCGTCGTCGTCGACGTCGCCGGCCGCCCGTACTACGAGTTCGCCGGCGAGTTCTCTCAGGAGGCAGTCGGGAAGTTCACGAGCGTCATGGCCGATCACTTCGCGCTGTCGCTGGCGATGAACGCCGACCTCACCCTGCACGCCGCGGTCGAACGCGGCGACAACGCCCACCACGAGGTCGAAGCCCTATTTAAGGCTCTCGCGCGTGCCCTCGACGACGCCACCCGACTCGACGATCGGCGGAGCGACACGCCGAGCACGAAAGGCTCCTTATAAGCGTCGTCGCCGGCCCGTTGTAACCGTCGCCGGCGGCCGTTTATAACCGTCGCCGGCGGCTCCGTCGCCGGCTTCCGGGGCGCACGTCCCGCCCCGCTGTCGCGGCTTTCCTTATAAGTGTGGACGGGAGAAGCGCCCCCACCGGCGATCGGCTCCGAAGCCGCCGGTCCCGCCACCGGCTCGTTGGTTATCTGCTCTGTCGCCGTCGTTCCGGTTGAGTTATCTACTACCCATGTCGGGGTCGGGCGGTGAAAAACGGGTGTTCCGGTTCGGGGTCCGGATCCGGCGACGTTCGTCGCTCGGCGGCGTTCAGCGAGCGATGGCGGTCAGATCTCGGCGGCTTCGCCGTCGAGGCGGTCCGCGTCGTCGGCGTCACCGCCGTCGGTGACCTCGTCGCCGCCGGCGAGCTCGTCGCCGGTGCCGTCGGCGAGACCCTCGAGCGCGGACAGGGCCGCGGCCTTGTACGTCTCGGGGTCCGGATCGTACTCTTCGCGCGCCATGCGCGCGTACTCGTTCCCCTCGTCGTCGAAGGCGGCGACGCGTTCGAGCGTCCGCTCGGCGGTCTCGGCGACCCAGCGGTCGCGCACGTCCGCGTCGACCTCGGTGATCGACTCCGGACGGACGGAGACGCGGACCGTCCCGTCGTCCGTCTCGTACGTCCGGGGCTTCCCCACGACTGCGACGTAGGCGGGGGCGTCCAGGTCCCGAAGCTTCGAGGCGGCTTCCGGCTGGTACTGGCCGGCGTAGACGAAGAACGTCCCAGTAGGGTCGACGATGCGGCCCCGCCAGTACTCGCTGTCCTCGCCGACGTCGTCCGTCTCGGTGAGCGTGCCGACGAAGAACACGCGGTTGGCGGACTCGCCCGTCGGCAACAGCGCGTAGACGGGGGCGCGCTCGTCGTCGGACTCCTTGAACGTGTAGCCGGCGTCGTTGAACTCGCTCGCGAACGCGCGCCGGGCGACCTCTCGAGTGGGGGTTGACTGGCTCATTTCAGATCGACCTCGCTTTGATAAGCGCGCTCTCGACGTCCACGGTCCCGGGTTCCTCCATCTCGTCCACGAGGACGTAGCGGCCGAACGTCGGCCCCGTCACGCGGTAGTAGCGGCCGAGGATGTCCTCGGCCATCTCCTCGGCGACGACGGTCGTGTCGAGCGCGTCCATTGCCATGTCTTTGGCCTCCTCCAAGCTCATCCCGGTGAGTTCCTCGGTGGCTTCACGGTCGAAGATCACCTCCGTGACGGTCTCGCCGTCGTCCAACACGCCCTTGATTCGGAGGTCGAACTCGCCCTCGACCTGGCCGTGTTCGGAACACCGACCGTTCTGGAGAACGCGCGTACAGTCCTCCTCGGGGCAGCGCTTGATCAGTCCGGATCCGGACTGGATGTCCACGAGCGCGCCCTCGACGGTGTCGGCGTTGTCGCCGACCTCGATCGTCTCGTCGATCTCGGTGATCCCGGTCGTTCGGTTGAGCTTCACCGAGTAGGAGCCCTCGTACTCGTCGGTGACGACGTTCGTGAGCTCGTACGCCTGCCCTTCCTCCAACTCGGGGAGGTCGGAGGTCTCGAAGGCGACGAACTTGATCGTGCCCGACTCATCGCCCAGCAGGCCGACCTGCGCGATCGAGTCGCTGCGCGGCTCCCAGAGGTCGACGAGCTCCACGCGGAGGTCGACCCACTGCTCGTCCTCGTCGATGTCGTTCACCTGGACTCGCTCGGAGCCGCCGCGGCCGAGCTCGTCGCGCTCCATGCCCGCGTCGTCGAGGTAGCTGTTCGTGACGCTGCGTCGCGCCTCCTCGAGCGGCACGCGGTATTCGTTAACGAGGTTCTCTAGCCGCTCTTCGATCTCGTCGGGACCCACCTCGAGGTGGTCCGAGAACTGTTCCGCTATCGCTTCCGCTTCCTGTCGCAGTTCGCTCATGGGTATCTCGCCTCCGGTCATGTTTCGGTGGGAGGCGTACGGCGGTTGGTTCCTCATCGTATTAAAACGCATGTGACCGCGGTGAAAGTGGAGGGGTGACGGGCGCTCGCGGCGGTTTCGGCAGGTGTCCGGTCTCTGTCTGACGCAGGTCAGCCAGACGCGGGCGGCGTTTCGAGTGGAACGATCACACGTCTCGATCCGACACCTGCTGACACCACCTCGGCCCGATGCCTCGGTGACGCCACGTCGGCTCGATGCCCCGCTGACGCCACGTCGGCTCGATGCCCCGCTGACGCCACGTCGACACACCAGAGACGCTTGCGTCAGGCCCTACGAACGCCTCGTTCACGCGCGGTGCCTCCCGTTGCCGGCCGCGACGCCAACGGACCTATGGTCCGTGCGGTCGAAGGGGGAGTATGGACGACCGTCTCGAACGCGTGATCCGCCAGCAGCTCCGGAAGGCTGGCCGCCAGTTCGAGGAGGCGAAGCGGGCCTACACGGAGGGTCGAGGGGACCCGGAGGGGTCGAACGCGGGAACAGCGCTGTACGACCTCCCGGCCGACGGGGACGGCCGCGCCCGGATCGTCTGCCGGCGACACGCCGAGAAGCGCTCCGTCACGGTCGACGCCGAGGGTCGCCCGGCGTGTTTCGAGTCCGGTCACCCGGACTGTGAAGGGTGTGCGGGGGACGTCCGCGACGGCTACGTGGAGACGTGGTAAGGCGATATTTCGGGCCGTAACGGCCTCTTGACCCACGATACCCGTCTGCCCCGCAAGCCCCCTGCCCCGCAACGGTTCCCTCCCCCGCAACAGGTTTCACGCAGGAGCGCATGCCACCGACCCATGGAACGGAAGACGGTCGCGATCGGCCTCCTCGTCGTCGTCGCCGTCGGCCTCTCGTTGTCCGGGTTCTTCGGCGGGGCGGCCGACGAGCCGGCAGATGCGGAGGTACCGGCGGACTCGCTGATCGAGGTCGACGGCGAGTACGAGCTCTGGCCGTACACGAGCCGCACCGAGTCCGTCGACGGGCGGACGCTCGCGATCAACGTCGTCTTCCACGACGACGGCGACTCGGTTCGCGAGGCGCTCGAGACGGGGCAGGACACCGACTGGGCGGAGACGGACGAGGAGGAAACCGATGCCGACCCCGACCTCGTGCGAGACATCGTCGTCCGCGAGTGGGACGACGCACACGGCTCCGACCGCTACTCGTACTTCGCCGGCCCCGATGGGGGCCAATGGGCCGACGAGTCGTTCGAGCTCCACGACGGCGAGTACCTCGGCTCTCGCGACCACATCCGTGCGTACGAATCCCCAGACGGCGAGTACACCGCGGTCCAGATCCACGAGGAGTACTACGACTGGTTCCGCTTGCGCCACACGGTGCCGGACATCAACGACCCGGCGGTGCGGCTGGAGAACGAGTTCATCGAGAGCGAGCTCGCGAGCGACGTCCGTCGGGAGTACCGGGGCATTCAGGGTGGGCTGAGCGACGGGTGGATCTCGGTGTTCGAGCTCGCGCTCCTGGTTCCCGTCTTCGGGGCGCTCCTCCGGCGGCGGACCCGCGAGGCGGCCGTCGAAACCGCGGGTCGGTTTCGGACCGAAGCCGGGAGACACGCCGAAGCGGCGGTGCTCGGGACCGCGCTCGCGGCGGTGTTCGTCGCGGTCAGAACGGCCGGCGTCGCGCTGGAGCTGACGTACCCGGGGCTCGCGCCGAAGGCCATCGCCGCGCCGCTGTACCTCGTTATCGCGCTCGGCCTGCCGGCCCTCGTGATCGCCGGTGCCGAGCGCTGTGACCCGACGGCGGCGTTCCTCGGGGTCGTCGTCGGGCTCGGTGCCGGATTCGTGCTCGACTTCGCCGCGCTCGGGGTGGCGGTCCCGGCCGACCTGATCGTCCACCGGATCGCGGTCCTCGCCGCCCTCGGCCTCGTCGCCGTCGGCCGAGCCGCGGAGGACCGGCCGGTCCTCGTCGTCGGCCTGCTCGCGTGGGTCGTCGGCCTGGCCCTGCCGCTCTTGGACGTGATCTGACCCGCGGCCTCCGCGAGCCCACGATGTCGCGGATCTCACGTTTCGGACGGTTCACCACCTGCCGATCCGCTCCACGCCGGTTCACGTCGGGTTTCATCCCCGGCGCACCTACCACAGAACTGATATCCCCTGAGAACGGAGTATGCTAAGAAATGAATCGTCCGATACGTCGGCGTGAGGCTCTCGCGGGGATCGGTGCTGCCGCCGCGAGCGCCGGCTGTATCGGACGAGTCCGGAACATCGCGGGCCGGGATCGCTCCTCACAGCTCGTCTTGGAGATCCGCACGACACCCACCGACGAGGACCCGAACGCGATCCGGATCGCCCGGTCGCTCTCGGAGAACCTGAACGCCGTCGGGATCGGTACCCGAGTGAACACGGTCGGCGGCGCCGACCTCCGGCGTGACGTCCTCCTCAATCACGATTTCGACATCTACGTCGGCCAGTACAACGAGGCGACCCCGTTCGACCCGGACGCGCTGTACGGGCTCACACACTCCCGGTTCACCGCCGAGACGGGGTGGCAGAACCCGTTCGGGTTCACCGACTTCGCTGTCGACGACTTACTCGAGTCACAACGGACTGCGAGCCGCGACGACCGTCCGGGGGTCGTCGCGGAGCTCCAGCGGACGCTCTGTGACCTCCAACCGTTCACCGTGGTCGCCTTTCCGGACGCGCTCACTGCGGTCCGATCGGACCGATTCGTGGGGTGGGAGAGGGACCGCCCGACTTCGCTCGCCGGCCTCCTCTCGCTGCGCCGATCGGCGGACGCCGGCGTCGGCAACACGGAAATAGACGACGGCGACGCCGAAACGGACGACGGCGACGCCGAAACAGACGACGGCGACGCCGAAACGGACGACCGCGACGCCGAAACGGACGACCGCGACGACCCAGTGACTCTTCGGCTCGTGACGACCGACGAGCGGATCACCACCAACTGGAACCCGATCGCGGCGGAGTACCGTCGGCACGGTACCTTCACCTCGCTCCTGTACGACCGCCTGATCGAGTTCGACGGCGTCGACCCGATCCCGTGGCTCGCCCGCGACCGAACGTGGGTCGACGAGAGGACGCTCCGGGTCACGCTGCGTGACGCGACCTGGCACGACGGTGAGCCCGTGACCGCTGCCGACGTCGAGTTCACTTACGAGTTCCTCCGTGACACGTCGCTCGGCGGCATCGACACTCCCGTTCCGAGCCCGCAGTACCGCGGCCAGGGGTCGATCGTCGACTCCACGTCGGTGGTCGACGAATCGACGATCGATCTCCGGGTGGGGGACGTTCCCCCTCCCGTCACCCATCGCGCGCTCCACGTGCCCGTCCTCCCCGAACACGTCTGGCGGGAGCGGACCGGGACTGCGACGGTCGCCGGGTTCGAGTTCGACGAGGCGACGACGGAGGCGCTCGTCACCAACAACGAGGAGCCGATCGGTAGCGGCCCGCTCCGCTTCGTCGAGGCGACGCCCGAGGAGTCGGTGACGTTCGAGCGCAACCCCGACCACTTCCTCGCCCGACTCGCTTCGGTGGCGACAGACGACAACGAGACGACGGCGACCGACGACGGCGGCGAGACCGGGGGGACGACCTCCCTCGGCGACGGGATCCCCGACACCTACTGGGGGAACCCGGCGTTCGACCGGCTGGAGATCGAGCGCGTCGGATCGGACATCGTCGCGGTCCAGACGGTCGGTGACGGGTTTGCGGACGCGACGGCCTCCAACCTTGGCCCGGACGCCGTCCCGCGGATCGGCCGCGAGGCGGACGCGACGCTCGTGAGCGAACGGTCCGCCGCGTTCTATCACATCGGCTACAACACCCGCCGCGCGCCCCTGTCGAACTTCCAGTTCCGCGCGATCGTCGCGTCGCTGATCGACAAGGCGGCGCTCGTTGACGACGCGTTCGCCGGTTACGCTCGCCCGGCAACCTCCCCGCTTGGGGCGTCGCCCGACTGGGTTCCCTCGGATCTGCGGTGGGACGACGACCGCGCTCACGACCCGGTCCACCCCTTCTACGGCGAGGACGGCGCGCTCGACGCCGAACAGGCCCGGGAGGCGCTCCGAGAGGCGTCGTATCGCTTCAACGAGGACGGCGAACTGCTGTCCCGGGACCAATGAGCCCCTTCCTGTCGGCGGTCTCCGGGCTGTTGTTGTGGCTGAGCGCGCTGACGCTTATCGCCGGTGTTACCATCATCGGTCCGCGGCGGCTGTACGATGTACCGAGGAACCTCGTTCACTACCTTCAGGAGGCGAAACGGTACGTCGCCGTGCTCGTTGCCGTCATGTTCGTCAGTGCCGTCGGCCGCGCCCCGCTTCAGACGGTATCTGAGCTCATCGGGCTCCGGCTCACGGGATACATCTACGCTTTCGAGGGTGGGTTCGTCGGGTGGGTTCAGACGTTCGCCACCGCCGAGTTGACGCTGTATTTTTCCTGGATGTACGTGTACGGCTACGCGTTTCTGTTGGTATTCCCGTTCATTGCGTACGCGGCGCTCTCCACATCGACGACGCTGAAGCGGCTCATGCTTGCGTACGCGCTAAACTACGGGCTCGGACTCGTCATGTACACCCTCGTTCTCGCGTACGGTCCGCGGAACGTGATGCCCGACCTCGTCACGCCGTTGCTATACACGTTTAATCCGGAGTATCGCGCACTCACCGGGGAAGTGAACGTCCCCACGAACGTGTTCCCCTCGTTACACACCTCGCTGTCGGTGACGGTCGCCGCGTTCGCGGCGCTCACCTACGACGAGTACCGCGCGTGGGCCCCGATCGCCGCGTGGATCGCGGGATCCGTCGTCGTCGCTACGATGTACCTCGGGATCCACTGGGCGGTCGACGTCGTCGCCGGGATCGCGCTCGCGCTCGGGAGCGTGTACCTCTCGTACCGGATCGTCGACGACGCGGGAGAATCGACGGCCGGGCCAACGAACGGGCCCACGGACGGATCCACGGACCCGTCGAGCGATGCGGGGCGTACGGACGACTGACGAGTGATCGTCTCGGAGAGCGGCGGGCCAGCGAGTTCCGACCGCCAGGAGTTATAATCATCCGTGAATACCACTCGATCATGACCGGCGAATACGACCCCGTTTGCCCGCCCGTCGCATTGAGCATCGCCGGCAGCGACAGCGGTGGCGGCGCAGGGATCCAAGCCGATCTGAAAACGATGACGGCACACGGGGTGTTCGGCACCACGGTCGTCGCCGCGACGACCGCCCAGAACAGCCGCGGGGTTCACGACGTCCACCCGATCCCCGCCGCCCACGTCGCGAGCCAGTACGACGCGGTCGTGGACGACTTCCCCGTCGCCGCGGTCAAGACCGGAATGCTCGCGACCGCCGAGATCGTCGAGACGGTTACCGACCGCCTCGCCGGCTTCGACGGACCGATCGTCGTCGACCCCGTAATGGTGGCCGCGACAGGCGATCGGCTCCTGTCCCAGGAAGCGGAGGCCGCGTACGACGACCTCATCGCCGCGGCGACGCTCGTCACGCCGAACGCCGACGAGGCGGCGGTGCTCGTCGACGGCCCGGTCGAGACCACGGCTGACGCGGCGGCCGCCGGGCGCGAGCTGGTCGCTCGCGGTGCTACCGCCGCGCTGGTGAAAGGTGGTCATCTCGACGGGACGGGATCGGAGGGCGACGCTCCCGAGGTCGTCGACACCCTCGTCGTCGCCGACGGTTCCGACGGGGACGACACGCCGACCGTTCACCGGTCGGTTTCCCCCCGCATCGACACGGACGCGACCCACGGCTCCGGCTGTACCCTCTCCAGTGCGATCGCCGCCCGGCTGGCACGCGGCGAGCCTCTCGACGAGGCGGTCACGGCCGCCGTCGATGGGATGAGCGAGGCGATCCGACGCGGCTACGACGTCGGTTCCGGCCCCGGCGCAGTGAACCCCACGACGATGGACGGGTAGGTCCGAGACACCGCATGTGGGTGCTACGATGGCACGCTGCTGGTGCTATGACGGCGGCCCGAGGAGCCCTTCGACACTGCCTCCCTGCAAAACGACACCGGAAACATTGATACACGTGCCGACGCGAGATGTTCCGTCGCGGGTCCGTGTCGCTCGGGTAGGGGCTGTACACGGCCCGCGACGTTTCGGTCTACCGGCCCGTCCTCTGTCCGTGGACCCGTAGGGTTTTACCCGCCGACGGCGGGAGTACGGACGTATGCCAACGGGGATCGTCGGGGAGTTCCTCGAACTCAAGGACGGGACGGACGCTGACCTCCTCGCCATGCAGTGTGGCGACTTCTACGAGTTCTTCGCCGACGACGCGGAAACGGTCGCCGACGAGCTCGACCTCAAGGTGTCGAAGAAGTCCTCACACGGCTCCTCGTATCCGATGGCGGGCGTGCCGCTCTCGGAGCTGACGCCGTACCTGAAAGCGCTCGTCGAACGCGGCTATCGCGTCGCGGTCGCCGACCAATACGAGACCGACGACGGCGGCCACGCGCGGGAAGTGACGCGGGTCGTCACGCCCGGAACCCTCCTCGAGACGAGCGACGCCGACGCCCGGTACCTCGCGACGGTCGTCCGGGCTGGCGACGCGCGTCAGAACGCCCACCCGACCGGTTCGAGCGCGGACGCCACGGACGCGGCCACCGGCTCCGGCGACATCGAGGGCCCGTATGGTGTCGCGTTCGCGGACGTCACCACGGGCCGGTTCCTCGTCACGACGCTCGACGACCTCGGCGACCTCCGTGCGGAGCTGTACCGGTTCGACCCCGCTGAGGTCCTCCCCGGACCGACGGTTCGCAACGACGACGCCGTCCTCGCGGCGGTCCGCGATGACCTGTCGGGGTCCGTCTCCGTCTTCGACGCCGAAGCGTTCGCTCCCGGCCGGGCGGCACACGCGGTCCGCGACCAGTTCGGCGCGGAGACCGTCGACAGCGTCGGGCTCGACTCTGAGCTGGCGGTCCGGGCCGCGGGCGCGGCGCTCGCGTACGTCGCGGAGACGGGCGCGGGCGTGCTCGCGTCGATGACGCGGCTCACCGTCTATCGGCCGACCGACCACGTCGACGTCGACGCGACCACCCAGCGCAACCTCGAACTCACGGAGACGATGCGGGGCGACCGGGAAGGGTCGCTGTTCGACACGCTCGATCACACCGTCACCGCGGCCGGGGGACGGCTCCTCCGCGAGTGGCTCACCCGACCGAAACGCGACCGCGAGGAGCTCTCCCGTCGGCTCGACTCCGTCGATGCGCTCGCGTCGGCGGCGCTCGCGCGCGACCGCCTTCGAGAGACTCTCGACGGCGCGTACGACCTCGAACGGCTCGCCGCGCGCGCCACCAGCGGGAGTGCGGGGCCGCGCGAGCTCGCCTCCGTCCGCGACACGCTCGCGTTGCTCCCGGCGCTCTCGGAGGCGCTGTCGGGGACGCCGCTCGCGGAGTCGCCGGTCGCCGAGACGCTCCACCGCCCCGACCGCGACCGCGCTCGCGACCTCCACGACGAGCTCGCCGCGGCGCTCGACGACGACCCGCCGAACACGAAAACCGAGGGCGGGATCCTCCGCCGTGGGTACGATCCGGAGCTCGACGACCTGATCGAACGCCACGAGACGGCGATCGAGTGGATCGACTCCCTCGCTGAGCGCGAGAAGCGCCGACACGGGCTCTCACACGTCACGGTCGACCGGAACAAGACCGACGGCTACTACATCCAGGTCGGGAAGTCCGTCGCCGACCAGGTGCCGGAGCAGTACCGCGAGATCAAGACGCTGAAGAACTCCAAGCGGTTCGTCACCGACGAGCTCGCCGAGCGGGGACGCGAGATCCTTCGGATCGAGGAGGCCCGCGGCGACCTGGAGTACGAGCTGTTCGAGGAGCTCCGGGAGACGGTCGCCGCCACGGCCGAACTCCTCCAGGACGTCGGACGGGCGTTCGCCGAGATCGACGCGCTGGCGTCGCTCGCGACTCATGCCGCCGGCAACGACTGGACCCGTCCGACGCTCGCGGAGCCCGGGACGCTCTCGATCGAGGCCGGACGACACCCGGTCGTCGAGCGGACGACCGACTTCGTCCCCAACGACCTCCGGCTGGACGAGGAGCGCGGCTTCCTGATCGTCACCGGCCCGAACATGAGCGGGAAGTCGACGTACATGCGACAGGCGGCGCTGATCCAACTGCTCGCACAGGCGGGTTCGTTCGTTCCCGCCCGCTCCGCGGAGGTCGGCGTCGTCGACGGGATCTACACCCGAGTCGGGGCGCTCGACGAGCTCGCACAGGGTCGGTCGACGTTCATGGTGGAGATGCAGGAGCTGTCGAACATCCTCCACTCCGCCACCGAGGAGTCGCTCGTGATCCTGGACGAGGTGGGTCGCGGGACGGCTACCTACGACGGCATCTCCCTCGCGTGGGCGGCGACGGAGTACCTCCACAACGAGGTACGCGCACGAACCCTCTTCGCGACGCACTACCATGAGCTGACGACGCTCGCCGACCACCTCCCACGCGTGGAGAACGTTCACGTCGCGGTCGACGAGCGGGGCGGCGACGTGACCTTTCTCCGAACGGTCCGGGAGGGGCCCACGGACCGGTCCTACGGCGTCCACGTCGCGGACCTCGCTGGTGTGCCGGAGCCGGTCGTCGCCCGCGCGGGCGACGTGCTCAACCGCCTCCGTGAGGAGAAGGCGATCGAGGCGAAAGGCGGGTCGGCCGCGGGGGGTACCGGGACCACTCAGGCCGTCTTCGACCTCTCGTCGGGGTCGTTCGCGGACGGGGCGGACGGGGCGGACGCGAACGGGGCGGACGCGAACGGGACGAGCGCGACGGGAGTCGGGAGCGGCGAGCATGCCACGGACGAGGGCGACACCGGCAGTGTGGGCGAACCGAGGGCTGCGAGCGAACCGAGGACCGCCGACGAGCAGCCGGCCCCCAACCCCGAAACCCGCGCAGTGATCGAGGAGCTGACCGACGTCGACCTCGCGGAGACCGCCCCGATCGAACTGCTCTCGCGGGTACAGGAGTGGCAGGAGCGGTTGGAGTAGCCGGTCGACACGATCCGATTAGGCCCGCGCCCTCCCGAACGCCCTCCGACGAACGCCCGGATGCGGCCGTGTCTGACGTAAGAACTAATGTGTGAGCTCCCCGTGTGTGTGCCATGGGAATCATGACGAAGATCCTCGGCGGGGGCGGCAACCGATCCGTCGACGATTACGTCGAACTCGAGATGGACGACTTCGCCGAGGCGAGCACGGGAGCGGGGATGCAGGTACACATCGCGGAGATCGGCGACCAGAGCGACGTCATTCCGATCAAGGACGCGGTTTACGACGGCGATCTCGTCATCGCAGACATTACGCGCCACTCGACCTCGGACCGAACGGTCGAGCACATCATCGACGAGCTGCGTCAGGTGGCCGAGGAAGTCGACGGCGACATCGTCCAGAAGGGTGACGACCAGCTCGTCGTCGTGCCCACGGGCGTTTCGATATCCAGACAGAAACTCTCCTGATCCGGTCACTCTCGCCTCGTAGGCGGCTCCTCCGGCTGTTTCGCCGAACCGTGTCATATATGCCCTCCTCACGCCCACGTTAGGGTGAATGGACGAGCCGGTACTGCTTACTGGCGCCGGTGGGCGCGTCGGGCAGGCCATCCTGAACGGCATCGGCGACGCGTACGACTGGCGCCTGCTGGACAGGGAGCCGCTGCCGGCCGCGAAAGTGCCTGACGCGGTCCCCGACGCCGACCGCTACGTGGCGGACATCACCGACGAGCGGGCGGTTCGCGACGCGATGCGCGGCGTCGGCTCCGTTATCCATCTGGCGGGAGACCCGCGGAAGACCGCGCCGTGGGACTCCGTCCTCCGGAACAACATCGACGGCACTCAAGTCGTGATGCGTGTCGCCGCCGAGGAGGGCGTCGAACGCTTCGCGTTCGCCTCCTCGAACCACGCCGTCGGCGGCTACGAGACCGACGACCGTACTCCCGATCTGTACCGTACCGACGACGACTATCGCCTCGACGGGACGGAGCTCCCCCGGCCCGGTAACCTCTACGGCGTCTCCAAGGCGACCGGCGAGGCACTCGGGCGGTTGTACCACGACGAATACGGAATGAGCGTCGTCTGCGTCCGGATCGGTAACCTCACCAAGGACCACCCGCCCCGGGAGTACGAGCGCGGCCAAGCGATGTGGCTCTCCCACCGGGACTGCGCGCACCTGTTCGACCGGTGTCTCAACGCCGACTACGGCTTCGAGATCGTGTACGGGATCTCGAACAACGACCGCCGGTACTACTCGATCGAACGGGCCCGCGACGTGCTCGGTTACGATCCACAGGATAACTCCGCCGACTACACGTTCGAGGGCGAACCGAAGGTCGAGGACCCGCCCGCGGACGAGTCGTAGGGCTAGGCGGGGTTCCGCTCACTCGAACCTGACCCTTCCGCTCACTCGAACAGTCCGTCGACGTCCCGCCGCTGCCGCTCGGCCCGGTCGACGTGGTCCGCGAGCCTGGCGACGACCTGCGGGCGCGCGTCCGGCTCACGAAGGAACGCGAACACCAGCTCGGTGACCGCCGTCCGTCCCGTTCCGTACTCTTCACGCGCGAGCTCGGCCGCCGCCGACACGACAGACTCGTCGGTCGAGGTCACCGTCTCCGCCACGACTGGCGCGGCGACCGTCGCCGCCGCCAACCCCACGTCGTCGAAGCCGACGGCGACCCCGTCGATCCGGAGCGTCGGTCGCCCTGCGCGCTCGATAGTCTCCGGATCGGCCGCGAGCCGCCCACACCAGTCGCGGACGGGGTCGAGCGCGAGGCCGCGACACGACGATCCGAGCGGTGTCAGGTACGTGACCCCGTTGTCGGCACAGCCGACCGCCCCCGCCCAGTTCCGCGTCGTGGCGTGGTGTGTCGCCGCCGCCGTCGCGATCAACCCGTGGAGGAGCGGCTCGTCGGCCCCCTCGACGCTCGCGTCGAGCGGGAGCCACGCCGCCTCCCACGGGTCGTGTGCGGCGAGTACGAACCCCTCGTTGAACAGGGCTACGCCCGCTTCGAGCGCGACCGCGACGTCCGACGGATCGCCGAGCACGCCCGCGCTCCCGGTCGGGGCGTGACCGGCGCCGTCGTCGTCGCCGTCGCCGTCACTGCCGTCGCTGCCGTCGTCGCCGTCGCCGGCGTCGTCGATCATACCGTCCGGTCGACGACGGTGATATATAAGCGGTGAGGGCCGTCGAAGATGACCGGTTCGACCGAGCGTCCCGTTGTTCGAACGGAGTGCGATCGGCGGGTCGTTGCGTCAGCGGGGCTATCGCGGCGCGGTCCCGGAACGCTCCCGGTCGGCGGGCGGCTCCCGATCCGGAACCATCCGGGCGAGGACCTCGGGACGTCGCCGTTGGAGGGCCGCGCCGGCGACCGCGCCCGAGAAGGTCGCCAGCACGAACGCGGCGGCCAGCGGATACAACGCGACGGCGAGGGCAGTAACGGGGAGTGCCCCCAGTATCGCGATGGATCGCCAGGTGAGATCGCGGGGGATCGGCTGGGGACCGACGTAGGCCCCCCGGTGGGTCGTGAGTCGTGAATGCGGTCGTGATCGTGACATCGTTTCGTGGTCGGTGTCCTCTCGGCGCGAGTCCCTCGCGCCGTGGTTGCTGCTCGTTCGTCGGTCGGTTCGTTGTTGATTCGTCGTCGATTCCTCGTTCGCTCGCCGTCGTCGGCCGCATTTGCGCCGCCGAACGGATCGTGCGGACCGTATCCGCGGTCACGCCGGACGTGCTTCGTGGACGCCGACGATCCCGGTGAGATCCGAGAGCGTCGCGTCCGGTGCGAGCCGGACCGAGGCCTCGACCTCCACCATGAGGTCGTTGAGGCGGGGCTGGAGTCCGACGACATCGACGTCGAGGACCTCGATGTCGTCGTGGCGGGCGAGTCTGGATCGGACACCGGCGTGGAGGTCGCCCGCGGCGTCGCGAGGGACCTCCAACCGGAGCGCGACGTCGGTCGCGCGGCAGGTCATGGCTGCCATACGGACCCGGGAGGGAGTCGATTCCTCACCCGAGGCTCTGCCGCTTGAGCTACCGGGTCTGTGTCGAGGGACACGGGGGAGAGAAAGACGCGCTCGCTCCGACGGGCGGCCGCTCCCGCCCCCGCGTCCGGGTTACGCGGTGACGGTGTCGGTACGAGCGACGACCGTCCCGCGGATCCGAGCCCCGAGACTCTTCCAACCGGCGAGCATCGGGGTGGAGATGGGGACGGTCATGGGTGTCTGCTCGGCGGGTGTCCCGCCGAAGCGTATCCCCACAGATTCGTGTGTTCGACTTAATATTTTCTTGGTTATGTGTCGCAATGACAGACATCGAGTGCTGCCTCTCGCTTCCCCGCCGAGATACCGCTCCCGACTCTCCGCGGAGTTTTCGGACACACGGACGGCTCGCTGTGCTCGCCGTGTTGTGTGTCCGAAAACGTCCTGACGGAGTCCCACGCGAGCGGAGCGAGCGTGGGGCACGTCAGGTCGCGAACGCAGCGGCCGTCGAACGAAGTGAGACGGCCGCAAAGTGAGCGTCCTGACGGAGATTTGAACTCCGGTCCCTGGCTCCGCAAGCCAAGAGGATAGTCCACTACCCTACCAGGACTCGATTACATCTATCGCCGAGGTACTTAAGACGGTTACGGTCCGGCGGCCCCGTGTTCGGTGCTCCCATGGCGGCCCTCGTCGGTAGTTCGCCCCCCGCGAAACCGTCGGTACGGGCCGTGCAACGGTGTCTCCCTGGCTATTTATATACTCTTGCCCCGTCGTGAGAGGTATGTACCGCCGGAGTCTCCTCGCCACGACCGCCGCGGCCGCGGCCGCCGCCGTCGCCGCCGCCGGCTGTGTCGACGGCTCCGATGCCGGTGAGTCGGGGGACGATGGCCCCGACTCGGGATCCCCGAGCTCCGACTCTGCGAGCTCAGGCAGTTCCGACTCCAGCGGTTCCAACTCCACCGCGTCCGTTGTCGAGGTTGCGACGGAGCCGGAGCCCGAACACGTCGAGATCGACGAGGCGGACGCCGAGACAGTGGGCGAGGCCGTGATCGAGTTCACGAGCGACGCCGTCCACGTCGACGGGACGGTTCTCGGCGAGACGGGCTGTCACGGTGTCGCGCTCGCGGACGCAACCGTCACCGACGACCGGTTCCGTGTGGTCGTCGCCGCCGTCGACGACTCGGATCCCGAGGAGCTGTGTACGCAGGCGCTGACGGAAGTGGGCTACGCGGTCGATGCGGCTTTCGTCGACGGTGTCCCGGGATCGGTGACCGTCGTCCACGACGACGCCGATGGCCACGCGGTCGTCGCCACCGACTCCCCCGACGACGTGTGACTTGCGGGGGGCCAACGTTGTTCAAACGACGACTGAACGTTTTTGTACCGAACCGCCACCAACTCCCGTATGGCGAGGGAACTCACCGCGTCGCGAGCGGGACGGATCCGTCCCGCTGACGGCGCAAAAACGGCGCAAGGACAACGCTTATCCGCGAAGTCGACCACCCACGAGGTACGCGTATGGGAGCTATAGAGGACGTCTACGAGGACCTCGACACCGACGTCGAGTTCGAGGAGTTCGCGGCGGCAGTCGAGGATAAAGTCGAGCAGATGGGTGGCCTCGCCGACGAGGAGACGGCGGCGATGCTCATCGCCCACGAGCTGCGCGATGAGGAGGCGGACACCATCGCCGACATCGAACCCGGGATGAACGAGGTGAAGTTCATGGGAAAGGTGACCTCCATCGGCGAGGTCCGGACGTTCGAACGCGATGGCGAGGACGGCGAGGGACGGGTGTGTAACGTCGATGTCGCGGACGCCTCTGGTTCCGTTCGAGTCGCTCTTTGGGACGAAATGGCGGTCGGTGCTGAGGAGGAGCTGGAGGTCGGCGACGTCCTCCGGGTCATGGGTCGGCCCAAGGAGGGGTACAGCGGGCTCGAAGTGAGCGCGAACAAAGTCGAGACGGACGACGACGCCGAGGTCGATGTGCAGGTGCTCGACACCTACCGCGTGGAGGACCTGTCGCTCGGCGCGTCCGACGTCGATCTCGTCGGAAAAGTGCTTGACACCGACGCGGTCCGGACCTTCTCGCGCGACGACGGTTCCGAGGGTCAGGTGTCGAACCTCACCGTCGGCGACGAAACCGGCCGTGTCCGGGTCACCATGTGGGACGACAAAGCCGAGCTCGCCGAGGAGTTCGCGGCCGGCGAAGTCGTTGAGGTCGGCGACGGCTACGTCCGCGAGCGCGACGGCGACCTCGAGCTCCACGTCGGCGACCGTGGCACCGTCGAGCGCGTCGACGAGGACGTCGAGTACGTCCCGGAGACCACCGATATCGACGACGTGGAGATCGGAGAGACGGTCGACATCGCCGGTGGGGTCATCGAGACCGACCCCACGCGGACGTTCGACCGCGACGACGGTTCCGAGGGGCAGGTCCGCAACGTCCGTATCAAGGACGACACCGGAGAGATACGAGTAGCGTTGTGGGGTGATAAAGCGGACAAAGCGATCGACCTCGCCGACCGCGTCGTGTTCACCGACGTCGAGATCCAGGACGGCTGGCAGGACGACCTCGAGGCCTCCGCTAACTGGCGATCGACGGTGTCCGTCCTTGACGACACCCCGGGAGACGCGAGCGGGACGACCCCCGACGCCGCCGACACCGCTGGAACCGACGACTCCGACGGGACGGGCCTCGATGCCTTCGCCGGCGACGCCGATGCGTCCGGAGCCGGCACGTCCGGAGCCGACGCGGCCGGAAGCGATCCGGATGCGACGCCCGGTACTGGAAGCGGAAGCGCCGGAGAGGGCGCGTCGGGCTCCGCGGCGGCGGTGACGGCCGACTCCAGCGCAACCGAGTCCGTGGAGTTCACTGGGACCGTCGTCCAGACGGGTGACCCGGTCGTCCTCGACGACGGGCAGCGGACGAAACGCGTCGAGACGGACGCGAGCCTCCGTCTCGGCGAGGAGATCACGGTCCGCGGCCCGGAGCGGAACGGCGCGATACACGCGGAAGACGTGTTTTAACCTGCGGGCGTCGGCTCCGCAACCACACCGGGGGGTTCCCCCCCATCACTACCGGTCGTTCCGCCGTCCCGCCCTTGCTCTCGTCCGCCACGGAACGAACCCCTGAAGTGCCACGAGCCACCCGTTCGACCCCGCAAACGCGGTAACGGAAAGCGTTATACCCTGGACGGACGCGTCTGTGTGTATGAGTGTCGAGTTGCCGTTCGCGCCCGTCGACGCGATCATCCGGCGGAACGCCGGCGAGCTTCGCGTCAGCGCCGACGCGGCCGAGGAGCTCGCTCGGCGGATCCAGTCGCACGGGGCGGAGCTGGCGATCGACGCGGCCGAGCGTGCAACCGATGACGGCCGCAAGACCCTGATGGCGTCGGACTTCGGCGTTGAACAGGTGATCCCACGCGAGGAGCTTTCCTTGCCGGTCGCCCCCATCGACCGGATCGCGCGACTACGTATCAACGACCGATATCGGATCGGCGTCGACGCGCGGATCGCGCTGGCCGACATCCTCGAGGACTACGCCGACAACGTCGCGAGCGCCGCCGCGACGCTCGCCCGACACGCGGATCGACGCACCGTACAGGCCGAGGACATCGAGACGTACTTCGCGCTGTTCGAGTAGATGCGCTTCGGCTACAGCGAACGGTGTCTGGCCCACGACACGGGCGACCGCCATCCCGAGAACCCGGACCGGCTCCGGGCGATCCGTCGCGGGCTCGCCAAGCGGCACGGCGTCGAGTACACCGAGGCCGACCCCGCGAGTCGTGCGGCCGTCACCGCCGTCCACGACGAGGGATACGTCGACGAGCTGGAGTCGTTCTGTGCGGACGGCGGCGGCAACTGGGACCCTGACACGGTCGCTGGCGAGGAGACGTGGGACGCCGCGCTGATGTCCGCCGGGCTCGCCCAGTGGGCGGCCGAAACCGCACTCGCTGGCGAGAACGGCCGCCGGACCCCGTTCTCCATCGGTCGCCCCCCCGGACACCACGCCGTTCCGGACGACGCGATGGGGTTCTGCTTTTTCAACAACGCGGCCGTCGCGGCGCAGTCGGTCATCGACGACGGGTTAGCGGATAGCGTCGCGATCTTCGACTGGGACGTACACCACGGCAACGGAACGCAGGACGTCTTCTACGACCGGGGCGACGTGTTCTACGCGTCGATCCACGAGGAGGGGCTGTATCCCGACACGGGCGACCTGCTGGAGACCGGGCAGGGGAGTGGCGAAGGGACGACCGCCAACCTCCCGCTCGCGGCCGGTGCCGGTGACGCAGACTACCGATACGCGGTCGAGGAGGCGATCGCACCCGCTATCGAACGCTTCGACCCGGACCTGCTCGTCGTCTCCGCCGGCTTCGACGCGCACCGACACGACCCGATCTCGCGGATGCGCGTCTCCTCCGAGGGGTACGCTCTGTTGACCGACCGGATGCGTGCGCTCGTCGACCGCCTCGACGCCGCCGCAGCGTACGTCCTCGAGGGAGGCTACGGGCTCGACACGCTCGCCGAAGGGGTGTCGATGGTCCACGAGACGTACGACGGCCGCTCCCCCGTCGTCGATGACGCCGAACCGGACGAACGGACCGAACAGCTGGTGGCGGAGCTCCGGACCGCGCTCGACCTCTGATCGATACTCGACGAGTCGAGTATGGGAGTAACACACAAGATAGTGGAGTCCGATCGACACGTATGCCCAGCAAACGGCTGTTCGGTACCGGTAGCGGACGAACCGCTCGTAGCGTAGCCACGACCGGCGCGTCCATCGGTGCGTCGATCGGCTCCCGTTTCGGTCCGGTCGGGGCAGGCGTCGCATCGGGGTTCGGCGGTGCGGTCGGCTATCTGATCGGGTCGAGTCTCGATGGCGTTACGCCGATACCCGACGGGGGACATCCCGTGAGTGCCGACGGGGGGCGCCCCGTGAACGACGATGGAGAACGCCCCGTGAGCGCGGACCGACGCGTCCCGACCTCCGACTCTACCGACCGGCGACGGGTGCCGGAATCGGAGCGCCCGGTGTCGATCGAGGTCGTCGAAGAATAGGCGACGAGCGGCACGTCCCGCTCGCCGGTTGGTGGCGACAGAATACACCCGGAGCGGGAGCTGAACCCGGAGGAGTTCACTCGCTCCGCTCGCCTCAGATTCAATTCCCTTCAATCTGGGTTCGTCGACGCCGAACTCGCTCGTCGCTACCGCTCCTCGATCATGGTCGGTGTCGACAGGAACGCCCGGAGCGGGATTTGAACCCGCGTCACGACCGTGACAGGGTCGTATGATGGGCCACTACACCATCCGGGCAGACAGCGACGCCAGCCCCGAAAACGGGGACGCCCGGAGCGGGATTTGAACCCGCGTCACGACCGTGACAGGGTCGTATGATGGGCCACTACACCATCCGGGCGCGTCGCATCAGTCCGTACCGGGGTCTGGCAAATAAGGCTTGCCATCGGCGGTGAGGATGGGTCGGTGTAACACTCCGGGCGGTACGTTTTTGTGTGCTACTCTCCACCGTGGAAACGACGACCGTTGCGGGTCGCCGTGAGCCGTGCGCGGCGGACTTGACAAACCTTATGCGGCTGGAGCCGCTATGCCGCTGTAGTATCTCGTGATAGCTTTTCCCCACCACCAGCACCCATGGTAGACGTAAGCCAACACGAACTCGTTCCGGATCACGTCCTGATCGATGATCCCGAGGAGATCGACGCGATCCTGGACGAGTACGACGTGAGAAAGACCAACCTGCCGAAGATCAAACGCACCGATCCTGCGACCCCGGATGATGCCGAAGTCGGGGACGTGGTGAAGATCGTCCGAAACTCCCGCACGACCGATCAGGCGGTCGTGTATCGACTCGTCGTCTCATGAACAGGCAAGACCGACGCGTGGTGTCACGCGAGTATTTCTCCGACGACCGGCTCGCCGAACACCACTTCCGATCGTTCAACAACTTCTTGGATCGCGGGATGCAGGAAGTCGTCGATGAGAAGGAGACCATCGAAACCGACATCGGCGACAAAGAGGGTCAAGAGCCCGTCTACGTCGAGCTCGGCGATGTCCGAATGGTCACGCCCCGCGTCCGCGAGGCCGACGGCTCCGAGGAACTGCTGTATCCCCAAGAGGCTCGACTCCGGAACATCACCTACTCCGCGCCGGTGTTCATGGAGATGTCCATCGTGCGCGGCGGCGAGGACGAGCCGGAGACCGTCGTCGACACGACGGAGACGAAGGTCGGCCGGATGCCGATCATGGTCGGCTCGAACAAGTGTAACATGGCCGATTTCTCCGACGAGGAGCTGATCGACATCGGCGAGGACCCGGTCGACCCCGGCGGCTACTTCATCGTCAACGGCTCCGAGCGCGTGCTCATGACGAGCGAGGACCTCGCGCCGAACAAGATCCTCGCGGAGTACGACTCGAAGTACGGCGACGAGATCCAGGTCGCCAAGACGTTCTCCCAGCGCCGCGGGTACCGCGCCCTGGTGCTGTGTGAGCGCAACCGGGAGGGACTCCTCGAGGTGTCGTTCCCCTCGGTGTCCGGCTCGATCGACTTCGTCACGCTGGTTCGCGCGCTCGGGCTCGAATCCGACGAAGAGATCGTCCACCGGGTCTCGGACGACCCGGAGATCGTGAAGTTCATGCTGGAGAACTTAGAGGAGGCGTCGGTGCAGACGACCGAGGAAGCCATCGAAACCCTCGGCGAGCGCGTCGCCTCCGGTCAGGGGAAGAACTACCAGCTGAAGCGGGCGAACTACGTCATCGATCGCTATCTCCTCCCGCACCTCCACGAGGAGGGCGTCGACGAGGAAGACGTTCGGATCAACAAGGCGTACTACCTCTGTCGGATGGCGGAGGCGTGCTTCGAGCTCGCCTTGGACCGCCGCGAGGCCGACGACAAGGACCACTACGCGAACAAGCGGCTGAAGGTCTCCGGGGACCTGATGCGTGATCTGTTCCGGACGGCCCTGAACAAGCTGGCACGTGACGTGAAGTACCAGCTCGAACGGGCGAACATGCGGAATCGACAGCTCACCGTCAACACGGTCGTTCGCTCGGACGTGCTGACGGAACGGCTTGAACACCCGATCGCGACGGGGAACTGGGTCGGCGGTCGCTCCGGCGTCTCCCAGCTCGTCGACCGAACGGACTACATGGGCGTGCTGTCTCACCTGCGACGTCTCCGGTCGCCGCTGTCTCGGTCACAGCCGCACTTCGAGGCGCGAGACCTCCACGCGACCCAGTGGGGTCGTATCTGTCCATCCGAGACGCCGGAGGGGCCGAACTGTGGGCTCGTGAAGAACTTCGCGCAGGCGATGGAGCTGTCACAGACGGTGGACGACGAACAGGGGCTGAAACGAGAACTGGCGTCGATGGGTGTCGAGGGGATCCCCGGCATCGAGGGCGTCGAACGACAGACGGCGGACGACTAATATGGCTCAAGCAGAACGCGAAGCGAAAGTGTACGTGAACGGCAGCCTCGTCGGGACCCATCCGGACCCGAACGAGCTCGCCGAGCAGATCCGCGAAGCGCGCCGTCGAGGCGACGTGAGCGAAATGGTGAACGTCTCGGTCAAAGACCGGACCCGGGAAGTGATCGTCAACGCGGACGCGGGACGCGCCCGTCGCCCGCTTATCGTGGTGGAGAACGGTGAACCGCTTCTCGGCGACGAAGAGATCGACGCCCTCGAACGCGGCGACGTCGAGTTCGAGGACCTCGTCGATCGCGGCTACGTCGAGTTCATCGACGCCGAGGAGGAGGAGGACATCCTCGTTGCCGTCGACGAAGAGGACGTCACCGACGACCACACGCACCTCGAGATCGACCCGCAGCTCGTGTTCGGTATCGGTGCCGGGATGATCCCGTACCCCGAACACAACGCGAGCCCGCGAATTACGATGGGTGCGGGGATGATGAAACAGTCGCTCGGGCTCCCCTCGGCGAACTATCGAATCCGACCGGACACACGTCAGCACCTGCTCCACTACCCGCAGCTGGCGATGGTGAAGACGCAGACGTCCGATCAGATCAGCTTCGACGAACGCCCCGCCGCACAGAACTTCGTCGTCGCCGTGATGTCCTACGAGGGGTTCAACATCGAGGACGCGCTGGTGATGAATCAGGGCTCCGTCGACCGCGCGCTCACCCGCTCGCACTTCTTCCGGACCTACGAGGGCGAGGAGCGTCGGTACCCCGGTGGTCAGGAGGACCGCTTCGAGATCCCAGCACAGGACGTCCGGGGCGCGCGTGGCGAGGACGCCTACACCCACCTCGACGAGGACGGCCTCGTCAACCCCGAAACGAAGGTGGACGAGTCCTCGGTGCTGTTAGGCAAGACCAGCCCGCCACGGTTCCTCGAGGAGCCGGACGACATGGGAGGTCTCTCCCCGCAGAAGCGGCGTGAGACCTCGGTGACGATGCGTTCTGGCGAATCCGGCGTCGTCGACACCGTGACCCTGATGGAGGGAGAGGACGGCTCCAAGCTCTCCAAGGTGAAGGTCCGGGACCAGCGGGTTCCCGAGCTCGGGGACAAGTTCGCGTCCCGACACGGCCAGAAGGGTGTCGTCGGCCACCTCGCGCCACAGGAGGACATGCCGTTCACCGAGGAGGGGGTCGTCCCCGACCTCGTGATGAACCCCCACGCCCTCCCGTCGCGGATGACGGTGGGGCACGTCCTGGAGATGCTCGGCGGCAAGGTCGGCTCGTTGCGCGGATCGCGGGTCGACGGGACGCCGTTCCAGGGTGAAGACGAGGAGGAGCTCCGGAGCGGATTGGAGGAGCACGGGTTCAAATCCTCCGGCAAGGAGGTCATGTACTCCGGCGTCACCGGCGAGAAGATCGACGCGGAGATCTTCGTCGGGACGATCTTCTACCACAAGCTGTACCACATGGTGTCGAACAAGCTCCACGCCCGTTCCCGCGGTCCGGTGCAGGTACTCACGCGCCAGCCGACCGAGGGGCGCGCCCGCGAGGGTGGGCTTCGTGTCGGGGAGATGGAGCGCGACACGATCATCGGCCACGGCGCGTCGATGGTGCTCAACGAGCGACTGCTCGAGTCCTCGGACGCGGAGACGGTACACGTCTCCGCGGAAACCGGGCTCGTCGCGGTCGAGGACCGCGAACAGCGCCGCGTGTACGACCCGGTGACGGGCGACGAGGACGACATCCACGAGCTCGAGGTGAGCTATGCGTTCAAACTCCTCCTCGACGAGATGATCGCCCTGGGTATTCGACCGAAACTGGAACTGGAGGACGCGATTTAAATGTCAATGCAAACACCGAAAGTGCTCGGCGGGATCGACTTCGGCCTCATGGACCCGGAGACGTACCGGGACATGTCGGCCACGAAGGTGATCACGGCGGACACGTACGACGACGACGGCTACCCGATAGACATGGGGTTGATGGACCCGCGACTGGGCGTTATCGACCCCGGGCTGGAGTGTCGGACCTGCGGCTCTCACTCCGGATCCTGTAACGGCCACTTCGGCCACATCGAGCTCGCCGCGCCCGTTATCCACGTCGGGTTCACGAAGCTCATTCGCCGGCTGCTCCGGTCCACGTGTCGCGAGTGCGGGAAGCTGGCGCTCACTGAAGCGGAGCGCGACGAGTTCCGCGACCGGCTCGAACGGGCCGAGGAGCTCGGCGAGGACCCCCACGACGTCCTGAAGGCGGCCGTTCGACAGGCCCGGAAGGCGTCGACGTGCCCGTACTGCGGTGAGCCGCAGGCGGACATCAAACACGAGAAGCCGACGACGTACTACGAGGTCCAGGACGTGCTCTCGGGTGATTATTCCGAGCATATCGCGGCCGCGATGCAGCCCGACGAGGAGGAGGACGACCCCGGTACCTCCCCGCAGGAGCTCGCGGACGAGACCGGGATCGCGCTCGACCGGATCAACGAGATCATGGCCGGCGAGTTCCGCCCGCGGAAGGAGGACCGACGCGCCATCGAGACGGCGCTCGACGTCGACCTCACCGAGGAGGACATGAACAAGCTCATGCCCTCCGACATCCGCGACTGGTTCGAGGACATCCCGGACGAGGACCTCGAAGTGCTCGGTATCGACGCCGAACACTCCCGTCCCGAATGGATGATCCTGACGGTGCTCCCGGTACCACCGGTGACGACGCGACCGTCGATCACGCTGGACAACGGCCAGCGCTCCGAGGACGACCTCACGCACAAACTCGTCGACATCATCCGCATCAACCAACGGTTCATGGAGAACCGCGAGGCGGGTGCACCCCAGCTCATCATCGAGGACCTCTGGGAGCTGCTCCAGTACCACGTCACCACGTTCGTCGACAACGAGATAAGCGGGACCCCGCCGGCGCGACACCGCTCCGGCCGCCCGCTCAAAACCCTCAGCCAGCGGCTGAAGGGGAAGGAGGGCCGGTTCCGCGGCTTGCTTTCCGGGAAGCGCGTCAACTTCTCGGCCCGGACCGTCATCTCGCCGGACCCGACGCTCTCGTTGAACGAAGTCGGCGTTCCCGACCGGGTCGCGAAGGAGATGACCCAGACGCTCAACGTCACCGAGCGCAACGCCGAGGAGGCCCGCCAGTACGTCCGGAACGGACCCGAGGCACATCCGGGCGCGAACTACGTGCGTCGTCCCGACGGTCGACGCCTGAAGGTGACCGAGAAGAACTGCGAGGAGCTCGCCGAGAAGGTCGAGCCCGGCTGGGAGGTCAACCGACACCTCGTGGACGGGGACATCGTGATCTTCAACCGACAACCGTCGCTCCACCGGATGTCGATCATGGCCCACGAAGTGGTCGTGATGCCGTACAAGACGTTCCGGCTCAACACCGTCGTCTGCCCGCCGTATAACGCCGACTTCGACGGCGACGAGATGAACATGCACGCGCTCCAGAACGAGGAGGCCCGCGCGGAGGCGCGCGTCCTCATGCGCGTCCAAGAGCAGATCCTCAGCCCCCGGTTCGGCGGGAACATCATCGGCGCGATCCAGGACCACATCTCCGGGACGTACCTGCTCACGCACTCGAACCCGCAGTTCACCGAAACGCAGGCGCTCGACCTGCTCCGTGCGACGCGGGTCGACGAGCTGCCCGAGCCGGACGGTGTCGACGATGACGGCCGCGACTACTGGACCGGCCGGACGTTGTTCTCCGAGCTGCTTCCGAACGACCTCTCGCTGGAGTTCACCTCCTCGACGGGCGACGCCGTCGTCATCGAGAACGGACAGCTGGTGGAGGGGACGATCGACGAGGACGCCGTCGGCGCGTTCGGCGGCGAGGTCGTCGACACGCTCACCAAGGAGTACGGCGAGACGCGTGCGCGCGTCTTCATCAACGAGATCGCGTCGCTCGCGATGCGCGCGATCATGCACTTCGGCTTCTCGATCGGGATCGACGACGAATCGATCCCGCCGGCGGCCGAGCAGCAGGTCGACGAGGCGATCGGTAGCGCCTACGAGCGCGTCAACGAGCTGATCGAAACGTACCGTGCCGGCGAGCTCGAATCGCTGCCGGGCCGCAGCGTCGACGAGACGCTGGAGATGAAGATCATGCAGACGCTCGGGAAGGCCCGCGACTCCGCCGGTGAGATCGCCGATCAGCACTTCGGCGACGACAACCCGGCGGTCGTGATGGCCCGCTCCGGTGCGCGTGGGTCGATGCTGAACCTCACGCAGATGGCCGGTTCGGTCGGTCAGCAGGCGGTTCGCGGTGAGCGGATCAACCGCGGGTACGAGGACCGGACGCTCGCTCACTACAAACCGAACGACCTCTCCGCGGAGGCCCACGGCTTCGTGGAGAACTCCTACCGTGGCGGATTGACGCCCGAGGAGTTCTTCTTCCACGCGATGGGCGGCCGCGAGGGGCTGGTCGACACGGCGGTCCGGACGTCGAAGTCCGGCTACCTCCAGCGCCGGCTCATCAACGCGCTCTCCGAGCTCGAAGCGCAATATGACGGGACGGTTCGGGACACCTCCGGCCGCATCGTCCAGTTCGAGTTCGGCGAGGACGGCACTTCGCCGATCAAGGTGTCCTCCGGCGAGGGTGACGGGATCGACGTCGACGGCATCGCCGACCGCGTCATCGGTGCGGAGTTCGACTCCGCCGAGGAGAAGGAGCGGTTCCTCGGCGAGCGCGCCCCGCCGACGAACCTCTCGGAGCACGCCGGTCCAGGGTTGAACAAGGCGGAGGAGCTGGGGGTGGAATCCGATGACTGAGTACGACCACGTCACCGACGACATGGAGGCCGTAGTGGAGTCGACGGAGCTCCCCTCCCGGCTGAAGACGCAGGTATACGAGACGCTCGAAGCGAAGGCCGAGGAGCACGGCGGCGTCACGATCGAGCAGGCGACCGACATCGCCACCGGCGTCGAGAACCGCTATATCGAGACGCGCGTCGACCCGCTAGAGCCCGTCGGCACCGTTTCGGCACAGTCCATCGGTGAGCCGGGAACCCAGATGACGATGAACACCTTCCACTACGCCGGCGTCGCGGAGATCGACGTCACGCAGGGGCTCCCACGACTTATCGAGCTCGTGGACGCCCGGAAGACCCCGGACACGCCGATGATGACGGTTCACCTCGAGGGCGAGTATGCGACCGATCGCGAGAAAGCCCACGAGGTCGTCTGGTCGATCGAGTCGACGCGGATCCTCGCGCTCGGCGACGTCTCGACGAACGTCGCGGACATGCTCGTCCGGATCGACCTCAACGACGACACGCTGTTGGAGCGGTGGCCGACCCACTCCGACGCCACCGAGGTCGCCGAGATCATCGCGGAGACGATCGAGGACGCGCTCGGTGTCGACACCCGTCAGGCGGGTACCGTCATCGAGTTCGGCCCCAACGAGCCGAGCTACCGCGAGCTGCTCCAGCTCGTTGAGCGGCTCCGTGAGATCGTGTTCAAGGGGATCGAGGAAGTCGAACGCGTCGTCATCCGGAAGGAAGAGCTGGAAGAGGGCGAGGAGTTCGTCCTCTACACCGAGGGGTCCGCCTTCGGCGACGCCCTCGAGATCGAGGGGGTCGACGCCTCGCGGACGACGTGTAACAACATCCACGAGATCTACCGCAACCTCGGGGTCGAGGCCGCTCGCGAGACGATCATCGACGAGACGAAGAACACGCTCGAAGAGCAGGGGCTCGACGACGTGAACGTCCGCCACCTCATGCTCGTCGCCGACATCATGACGAACAACGGCGAGATCGAGTCGATCGGCCGGCACGGTATCTCCGGCTCGAAGGACTCGGTGCTCGCTCGGGCGGCGTTCGAGGTGACGGTGAACCACCTCCTCGACGCGGCGGTTCACGGCGAGTACGACGAGCTCGACGGCGTCATCGAGAACGTCATCGCCGGGAAACCGATATCGATCGGGACCGGCGACGTCGACCTCCGGATGGGGTCGCGCGTCGTGAACGACGACGCGGCTACCGACGGCGGCGAAAACCGATCCGACTGATGCGCGTCGAGCTCTCCGACGAGGCACGGCGGTACATCGGTCGATTCGACGAGCTGACCGACGTCGCGCCGAAGGACTGCCTCGTGGAGGGCGAACGGCTCGTCTTCCTGATCCCGGCGGGCGAGATGGCGGCAGCGATCGGACAGGCCGGGGAGACGGTCGAGGAGGTCGAGCGTCGCCTCGGCAAGTCGGTCGACCTCGTCGAGGACGCCGAGACGCCCGAGGCGTTCGTCGCGAGCGCGCTTGCACCGGCGGCGGTCAACGCCGTGACCGTCTCCGAACAGAACGACCGGGTCGCGTACGTGGAAGTGCCCGAACCGGATCGCGGGGTCGCGATCGGCGCGGAGGGCCGGAACATCGAGACGGCCAGAACGTTGGCGAAGCGACATCACGACATCGACGACGTCCAGCTTACCTGACCGCGTTCGTTCTCTCCCGGCCGCATCCGTTTCGTGTGCTCTCGTGATCCATACGGGGGTGGGTTTTTGCCGTTCAGTCGCTTGGAGCCGACATGGACAGACGACGGTTCCTCGCGTCCCTCGGTCTGATGTCGACGGTCACGCTCGCCGGCTGTGGGGACGTCCTCGACGGTGAACCCGCCGGCCCGTTTCCGAACGCGGACTGGCGAGACGGCGACGGCCTCGATGTCGAGACGCTCGCGACCAGCCACATCGATGCCGCCGTCGACGCCGGCGGGGTCACCCTCTACTCGACCGCACGGACCGGCCACGACGGGGAGTCGGAGCCGAGCCCGTGGCTCCCGGATCAGACGTACGAGTCCCGCTACGACCTCGCGAACGAACGGCAGCTCCTCAGACAGGCGGTGACCGAGAGCGACGAGACGGAGGTCACGGAGCTGTACGTCACGCCGGAGGAGGCGCTGTTCCGCGAGCAGCTCGGCTCGGAGGTGACGTACGATCGTCAGCCGCTCGACGGGTCGGCGGGCACTACCGAAGAGACGATGCGAGTGGACGCGTTGGTCGGGATTCGCGTCCCACAGGGGTCCGCGGGGGACGACGTGGTGTACGAGGGGTTAGAGAACTGGGAGCCGACGTTCGAGGCGTCGGTCGACGTCGACGACGAACCCGCGGCGCGGTTCGCCGCCGACTCCTTCGACGGGAGTCGGCCCGTCCCCGCCACCGTCGAGACCGCCTCGGCCACGGTGGACATCCTCGAATCCGGATTCGTCCCGCGAATCGAACAGCGCTGGGAGGGCTCCCACGACGGGACGACCGCGAGCGTCGACGTCGATATCGAGTACCGCGACCGCGGCGTGTCGGTGTCCGAACCGGACTGGGTCGAGGAGGCGCGCACCGAAACGACCGACTGACCCGTTCAGCGGCGTCACCGCCAACGACGGGCTCTTACGCCCCCTTATCGACTCAACGTCGATATCTGCCGCTCGTTTCGATCAAAGAAACCGCCTCAGATCGGCGGAGAGGTGCCGTTCGACGGATCTGCGCCCGTTTCTCGACCTGGAAAGACGACGCTTAAGTAGCTCCGTTCGGAAGTGGATGTACGATGGCGAACGGCAAATATGCCGCCCGCAAGCTCAAACAGGACCGGCAGAAACGCCGCTGGTCCGACTCCGAGTACGCTCGGCGAGAGCGCGGGCTCAAGAAGAAGTCCGATCCCCTCGAGGGTGCCCCGCAGGCGCGAGGCATCGTCCTCGAGAAGGTCGGTATCGAGGCGAAGCAACCGAACTCGGCGATCCGGAAGTGCGTCCGGGTACAGCTGATCAAGAACGGAAAGCAGGTCACCGCGTTCTGTCCCGGCGACGGCGCGATCTCGTTCATCGACGAGCACGACGAGGTCACGATCGCCGGTATCGGCGGCGCGAAGGGTCGCGCGATGGGCGACCTCTCCGGCGTCAACTACAAAGTCGAGAAGGTCAACGGCGTATCGATGATCGAACTGGTTCGCGGTAACGCGGAGAAACCGGTCCGATGAGCGGGGAAGAAGCCGAGATCGACGAGGAGTCGGTCGCC
This sequence comes from Halorubrum tibetense, assembly GCF_055396225.1. Classification (NCBI taxonomy): domain Archaea; kingdom Methanobacteriati; phylum Methanobacteriota; class Halobacteria; order Halobacteriales; family Haloferacaceae; genus Halorubrum; species Halorubrum tibetense. The sequence continues at coordinate 1,288,742 of NZ_AP043742.1, read as the reverse complement.
GCCGATGAACCCGACCCGGACGCGCCCGCGGCCAGCAAGACCGCCAACGAGAACGCCCAGCTGTTCGGCGTCTGGGATGTCACCGAGATCTCCTACGCTGACCCTTCGACGAAACGCTACATGACCGTGACGCCCATCGCTCACACGATGGGTCGCCACGCGTCCAAGCAGTTCAAGAAGTCGGAGATCTCCCTGGTCGAGCGGCTGATCAACCGCCTGATGCAGACCGAGGAGAACACCGGTAAGAAACAGCAGGCGACGCGGATCGTCCGTGACGCCTTCGACATCGTTCACGAGCGCACCGAGGAGAACCCGGTGCAGGTGCTCGTGACCGCCGTCGAGAACGCCGCCCCCCGTGAGGAGACCGTCCGCCTGAAGTACGGTGGTATCTCGGTCCCCAAGGCGGTCGACGTCGCGCCCCAGCGCCGCGTCGACCAGGCGTTGTTGTTCATCTCGGACGGCGTCGCCAACGCGACGTACAAGTCCACCACGTCCGCCGCCGAGGCGCTCGCACAGGAGCTCATCGGCGCGGCCGACTACGACGTGCAGACGTACTCCATCTCGCAGAAAGAGGAGCGCGAGCGCGTCGCCGCCGCCGCCCGCTGATCCCGGCCGAACGACGCCCGATCCGCGGTCAACGGTTTTCGAACCCGGTCGGTTTTCCCCGTGACGCGACCGGCTCTCAGACGATCCCGACCAGCAGCTGGACGAGCAACAGCCCGACCGACAGCGCCACGCCACCGACGACGCCGAGCCACAGCCCGAGCCCGACTGCGGACGTCTCCGCCGCGAGCTCGTCGAGCCGGTCCTCGACGCCGTCCGGCGAGTCGGTGTAACCCAGTGTCGCCTCCGCACAGTACGCACAGAGGGCGTGCGTCTCTCGCGGCCGCTCGTGTGTCTCCCGACAGAAGGGGATCCCGTCGCAGGTGTACGTCTCAACTCCCACGCCGACGGGCACGGCGTCCGCGGGGATCACCTCCTCGCCGCAGCTGGCGCAGGTGACGACCTCGTACTCGACGTCACCGTGAGGAGTGACCGCGGATCGGGTTCGTGACTGTGCCATCGCTACCCGTCCTTCGGGGCTGAGCGATAAAAAACGCTGTCGTCGGGTCGGACTCGGACTCTCAGTCGTCGGCGGGGGCCGCGCCGGAGCCGCCGTCGTGCTGCTGTTTGACCCACGAGAGCTTGCCGCCGGACGCGAGGATCTCGCGCTCGCGTTCGGAGGCGTCGAGATCGGCCGTGAACTCCCACTCGTCGTTGACGCTCACGGTGAACTCCTCTTGGCCGGAGCGGACACCGGCCGGCACGTCGTCGACGACCTGGATGTCGTCACCCTGGTCGATCTTCTCGTACGTCTCCGCGTCGATCGCGAGCGGGACGATACCGAAGTTGAACAGGTTCGCCTTGTGGATGCGGGCGAAGCTCTGCGCGAACACCGCCTCGATACCGAGGTACATCGGACAGAGGGCGGCGTGCTCCCGCGAGGAGCCCTGTCCGTAGTTCTCGCCGGCCACGAGGACGCCGCCGTCGGCGTCGAGCGAGCGCTGCGCGAACGTGTCGTCGACGCGCGAGAGCGTGAACTCGGAGAGCTTCTCGATGTTCGAACGGAACTTCAGGATGTCCGCCGTCGCCGGGATGATGTGGTCGGTGGTGATGTTGTCCTCCATCTTGAGGAGCGCCTCACCGCCGATATCGGCGTCGATACCGTCCTTAAGCGGCACGTCGCCGATGTTCGGGCCCTTGACGAGACCGTCGTCGATCGCCTCGTCGGGCGAGATGATGTCCGAGTCGGACTCACCCATGCCGGGGCCGTACTTCGTCCCCATCTCCAAGCCGGGCGCTTCGAGGTCGCCGAGGTCGTCGGCGAGGTCGCGCGGGTCAACGATCTTACCGGTGATGGCCGCAGCGGTCGCGACCTCGGGCGAGCAGAGGAAGACGGAGTCGTCCTCGATGCCGGAGCGACCCTCGAAGTTGCGGTTGAACGTCCGCAGTGAGACGGAGTCGGAAGCGGGCACGTGACCGATGCCGATACACGCGCCACACGTCGCCTCGGAGAAGTTGACGCCGGCCGCCATCATCTCCGCGGTCCAGCCCTCACGGGCCAGCATCTCGGAGGCCTGCTTGGAACCGGGTGCGACGATCATCTCGGTTCCCTTGGAGACCTCGCGGCCCTCCAGCATCTTCGCGCTGGGGAGGATGTCCTCGTACGCGCCGTTCGTACAGGAGCCGATGATGACCTGCTCGACGTCGGTCCCCTCGTACTCGCTGACGGGGGCGACGTTGTCGGGCATCGACGGGGCAGCCACGAGCGGTTCGAGGTCGGCCAGATCGACCTCGATCGTCTCAGCGTACTCCGCGTCGTCGTCGGGCTGGAGGTCGACGTACTCCTCCTCGCGGTGCTGGCGCGCGAGCCAGTCTTTCGTTTTCTCGTCGGTCGCGAAGATCGAGGAGGTCGCGCCGAGCTCCGTCCCGAGATTCGTGATCGTCGTTCGCTCGGGGATCGAGAGGTTCTCCGCACCGGGGCCGGTGTACTCGAAGATCTTGCCGACGCCGCCTTTCACGGTCAGCTCGCCGAGCAGGTGGAGCGCGATGTCTTTCGCGGTCGCCCACTCGGGGAGCTCGCCCTCGAGGTGGACGTTGACGACCTCGGGCATCTCGACGTAGTAGGGGCCACCGCCCATGGCGACGGCGATGTCGAGGCCACCCGCGCCGATCGCGAGCTGGCCGAGGCCGCCGGGCGTCGGCGTATGCGAGTCGGAGCCGAGCAGCGTCTTGCCGGGCGCGGCGAAGTTCTCTTTGTGGACCTGATGACAGATACCGTTGCCGGGCCGGGAGAAGTACGCGCCGTAGGTACCGGCCGCGGAGCGGAGGAATCGGTGGTCGTCCGTGTTCTTGAAGTCGAACTGGTACGTCTGGTGGTCACAGTACTGCGCGGCGAGCTCCGTCTGGACCTCGTCGAGGTCGAGTGCTTCGAACTGGAGCCACACCATCGTGCCGGTCGTGTCCTGCGTGAGGACCTGGTCGATCTCGATGCCGATCTCCTCGCCGGGCGTCAGCTCGCCCTCGACGAGATGGTCATCGAGGATCTTCTCGGTAATCGTTTGTCCCATATCAGCCGGAGATGGCTGTCCCGAGAATATAAAACCCGCGAGTGATCCGCCACATCGACCATGTGGAACCGATAGACGCGGAGATTTTTGGTGGAACCCGACCGTGTTGACACGCAACGTGGGTGTGACGATCCTCCCACCGATCCCGGTCCGTCGACACCGTTTTGTCGATGCCCGCGCTCCGATACCGCATGTTCGAATCCGGATCGGCTGTGGCACGGGCGCTCGAAACGGCGGGCGCATCGCTCACGGACGCGCAACGACAGCCGAACGGGGTGGACCTCACCGTCGACGCGGTGTTCGAAGGGACGGGACGTGGACGGATCGGTCGGGAAGGGAAGTCCGTCGCTGACCGTCGCGAGCTGGATCCGGTCGACGATGCCTATCGGCTCGATCCCGGAACGTACGTCGTCCGATACGGTGAGCAGGTCCGGATCCCGGACGGTCGGATCGGTTTCGTACTTCCCCGGTCGACGCTGCTCCGGAACGCCTGTACGCTCGACACCGCCGTCTGGGACGCGGGGTACGAGGGTGTCGGCGAGGGTCGACTCGACGTCGGTACCCCGATCGACATCGAACCCGGCGCGCGGATCGCGCAGCTCGTCCTCGCCCGTGCGGAACACGACGGGACGTACGACGGCGAGTACCAGGGCGAAGGGATCTGAACGACGTCTCTCGTGTGCCGACAGGGCCGTCGCTCACTGGTTCAAAGGAACGAACGGCCCGGCGTGCCGGGAAAAGGTGGCACGCCGAGCCGTTCAGTAGGTCCCCGCTGACGCTTCGGCCCTCCAAGCGAAGCGTCACCTGAACGCAGAAGCGCGACCCACTTAACGGTGCCGGGGGCGGCAGAGATAGCGTATCAACACTCCTGCTGTGGTTATTAATCAGTCAGTTTCCCGACCGACGTGCGGGGTGGTCCGCACGGAGGCGGCGCTGTCCCTCGCCGAGGAGTCGTTCACGGAGCGTGTCGCCCGGACGGTCGTCGCCCGCCGGCGGCACGAGCCCCCGCTCGCGAAGTTCGGGAACGACGAGATCGACGAAGTCGGTGAGCGTGTCGGGGCGGACGACCTCCTTGACGTTGAACCCGTGGACGCCGACCTCCTCGTGCCAGTACTGGAGCTCGTCGGCGACGACCTCCGGCGTTCCCACCACCGTCGGTGACGTCGTCCCGAGCCCGCAGAACTCCGCCACCTCGCGGACGGTCCAGCTCCGGTCCGGCTGTGACTTCGTGAACGCGTTCATCGTCCCCTGGATCGCGTCGGTTTCGATGTGTTCGACCTGCTGATCCGGATCGAGCTCGGAGAGGTCCATGTCGAGGAACCCCGAGAGGAGCGCGAGCGTTCCCTCGACGTCCACGTGGCGGGTGTACTCGTCCCGTTTCGCCTCCGCGATCGCCTGTGTCTCCCCGACGATCGGGACGACCCCGATGAAAAACCGGAGGCTCTCGGGGTCCCGACCGTACGCCTCCGCACGGGAGCGAACGTCTTCCATGTACTCGCGGACGCCTTCCTCGGTCGGCTGGCTCGCGAACACCGCCTCAGCGTTGGCGGCGGCGAACTCCCGCCCCCGGTCCGAGGAGCCCGCCTGATACACGACCGGGGTCCGCTGCGGGGAGGGCTCACAGCCGTGCGGCCCGGGCACCGAGAAGTGCTCGCCCTCGTGACCGATCCCATGGACCTTTTCCGGGTCCGTGTACCGGTTCGCCTCCCGGTCGCGCACGACCGCGTCGTCCTCCCAGGAGTCCTCCCAGAGCGCGTAACAGACGTCGAGGAACTCGTCGGCGCGGTCGTACCGCGTCTCCTTGTCCATCCGCTCGTCGAGCCCGAGGTTCTCGGCCGCCGACTGGAGATAGGAGGTGACGACGTTGATCGCGATCCGGCCGTCGGTGAGGTGATCGAGCGTCGAGAACTCTCGGGCGAGCTGGTACGGGTGGGTGTACGTCGTCGACCGCGTTACGGCGAACCCGAGCTCCTCGGTCGCGGCAGCCATCGCCGGAACCACCAGCTGCGGGTCGTTCGCCGGGGTCTGGATCGCCCGTTCGACGGCGACGTCACGGTCGCCGCCGTACACGTCGTAGACGCCGCGAACGTCCGCGAAGAACACCGCATCGAACCCGCCGCGCTCGGCGGTCCGGGCGATCTCCGTCCAGTAGTCGGTGTCGGTGTACTCCGTCGAGCGGTCGCCCGGGTACGTCCACGACCCCGGTGAGACGTGTTCGACGGAGTTCATCGTGAAGAGGTTGAGGTGAAGCCGGTCGGTCATACACCCGATACGGCTTCGAGAGGTAATACCCCGAAGAAAGTGGCGGCACTTGTCGGCGTCACGGACACGGCGTCTTCACGGACCCGCTTCCCGCGGTGCGGCCTTCTCTGTCGTCGGCGGTTCCGACGATCAGGTCGTGAATGGTTCTCTCTCTCTCTCGGCCGCCGAGGGTCCCACCTCTACGTCGTCAGCGGCTCGGTTCCGGAGACGTACGCGGCGAGATCGGAGGTGGTGATGATCCCGATGGGTGTTCCGTCGGCGTCGACGACCGGGACGTGGTGGAATCCCCGATCGACCATCGTCGCGGCGACGTCCGCCACGCTGTCCTGTGCTCCCGCCGTCACCGGGTCCGTCGTCATGTACCGTTCGACGGTCGTCTCCGCTTTCGGCTGGCTCTTGGCGACGATCTCTACGAAGTCCGTCGTCGTGAGGATCCCGACGAGACGCCCGCCCTCGACGACCAGCGCGGAGCTGATGTCGTTGTCGAGGAGGATTCCCGCGGCGTCCTCGACCAACGTGTCCGGCGTCACCGTGTGGAGGTCGGTCGTCATCAGCCGAGCGACGAAGACGTCTTCTATCTCGTCCATACGCGGGGATCCCGCTGTCGGCGTATAAGCGTTCTCACGACGGTTGCCGGGGACCGCTCACGAGAACCGCGAGAGCCCCGACTGCCGTCGCGGGCCGCCACGCTCCGGCTCCGCGACCCACGCGCTGTGCTCGTCGCGAAGCCGGTCACGGTCGTCGGTCGGAGGGGCTGCCGGGTCGTACGCCGGACACCCCGTTCCGCACTCGCGACCCGGGACGACGACTCGGTCGAACTCCCCGCAGTACGGTCGGCCGTCCACCGTCGTCGACGCGTGGGCGCAGCCGGGGGGTGCCGGCCGCCATCCCTTCCCGTACGCCCGTTCGGCGATCCGCCGCCGTTTCCGGGCCTTCGAGGCCGGGGAAACGACCGCGACGTCGGTGCGTGAGGCCCGTTCCTCGCGGATCTCGACGCCCGCCGTCCCGGGATCGAGCCGCGTCGGTTCGCGGACCACCTCCCGCTCACTGCTCGTCGGGTCGAACCGCCACACCCCCACCGCGTCGGGGATCCGGTTGAGGTGTGCGCGGGTGACGTACGAGCCGGTCGCGAGCACGACCTCGTCGAACAGTCCGAGCGCGACGTCGTACCGGAGCTGCGCCTCCAAGTCGCCCGGTTCGCCGAGATCCGGCTTGTTCTCGATCGCCGTGAGCGACCCGATCCAGTCGTCCGGGTAGCGGGCGGTCGCCCGTACCGTCGAACGGCCGTCGTGGCGCTCGCGTTCCAGGTATCCCGCCTCGACGGCGGCGTCGACGACGTCTCGCGCACGGTCCATCGGGCGATCGAACGCCTCGTTGACGGGCACCGCCTTACCCGGTCCGACAGACGCGTCGATCGCGGGGTCGGGGATCCGTTCGGGAGTGATCGCCGCCCGGTCGTCGAACGCCGGACCGGGAGCGAGGACACAGACGTCGACGATCCGGTTCCCGGGGACGGTCACGCCGGATCCGAGCTGGCGGGCGACGACCCTGTCGGGCGACTCCAGGGCCGCACACAGCGCCAACTCGAACCGGGCTTCCATACCTGATCCACGGCCGGTGCCGAGTAAAACGCGTCGCCCGACCCACTCCCTCGGCCGTCGACTCGGACTCAACCCTGATACTCGCGGCGTCAGGTTCAAACGGCGCAACGCCGGACATCGGCGCATGAACGGGAATCGCTCCACGAACGGGCGTCGCTTCATGGACGGGCGTCGCTCCACGAACAGGCGTCGCTTCCTCGGCTCCGTGGTCGGCGTCGGTGCGCTCGGTGCCGCCGGCTGTCTCGCGAGCGCCTCCCCGAGCCCGCCGATCGTCCCCGAGGACGCGCTCGACGACGGCGGTTGGGAGCTCGACGAAACGGTCCAGGAGGAAGCGTTCAGCGAGACGTACGCCGGACAGGAGCTCACCGCGACCGCGACGACCGAACTGTACACGAACGTCGCCCTCCGCGAGGAGCTCGCGGAGAAGACGCTCGGCGAAGTGGCGGACGCACCGGCCGTCTTCTTCGCCAGTCGGGTCACCTTCGACCCCGACCTGACGAACCTTCCCGGCGGCGTCGGCCGCGATCAGGTCGTCGACGAGGTGGAGGCGAACGCCCGTTCCACCCTCGAAGATCGGATGGCGGCCAACGGCGTCGAGGGGACCGACACCGTCGCGGAGGGCGAGCTCACGGTCGACACGGGCGAGACGGCGCGCCGAACCGACCTGGCCGGGACGCTCCCGTTCGCGCCGATCGCGGTCCCCGTCACCGACGACCGGACGGTCGAGCTCGACACCGACGCGGTTCCGGTTGCGGGCCGACTGGGGGTCTGGCATGCCGGGGAGAGCGTTCTCGTCGGCGGCGGCGCGTTCCCGTCCGAGAACGTCGCCGAACACTTCGAGGAGGAGCTCTCGTCGGCCATCTCGGTCTCCATCGATGTCGACCTCGGGCTGGAGCCCGACGCGTACGAGACGGCGCTCCTCGACCTCGTTCGCGCGCTGGAGTGAGCCGGTCTGCCCCGGGGCGAAACCGGTATTCGGCACGGCCCCGTACGACCGATATGCGCCCGGTCACCCGGAACCTCCTCATCGCAATCGCGCTGGTGATCGTCGCCCTGCTCGCGCTGGGCGCGCTCCCGAGCTACCTCGGGAGCGGCGATCCCTACTATTTGACCGCCGAGGGGATCGAGACCGATGAACCGGCGGTCGACGTCAACGACGTCGACGAGCGGCGCTACCCGTTCCTGACGGGGGCACTCGAGAGCGCCGACGGTCGCTCCGAAGGGTATCAGCTCGGCCCCTACGGGGTAAAAGAGTGGTTCACACACACGCCGTTTGACGAGGTCGACGCGCTCACGCAGCGGGTCCCCGAGGCGGCCGTCGACGACGGGGTTCGTGTCGAGCGCGACGGGCAAACGTATTACGTCGAGGTCACGCAGGATCCCGCATGAGCGACGACTCAGCCGACGAGCGGCCGGGGCGGACCGACGAGCGGCCGACCGGAGACGCGCCACGTCCCGCGGCCGACCTCCGCGATCTCCCAGCGTTCTCCGACGGACGGCTCCATTCGCTGCCCGGCGAGCCCGAGTGGCCGGTTCGGGAGGTCGCCGTCGAGTACGACCCCGGCTGGTTCGTCGGCGGGTACGACCGCGTCGAACAGCCCGACGGCACCGAGAAGGCGTACTACTGGGCGGAGCTCCCGCCCGCGACGGTCGTCATCGCGATCGCCGACGACTCGGTGCTGTTCGTCGAGCAGTATCGGCCGACCGTCCGCACCACCCAGATGGAGCTGCCCGCGGGGATCGTCGAGCCGGGGGAGTCGTACACCGAGGCAGGGGCGCGCGAGCTCGCCGAGGAGACCGGCTTCGACCCCGCATCGACCGCGCTGTTACAGGAAGTGTGGTGTTCGACGGGCGTGCTTCGGCACAAACGCGGGTACGTGTTCGCCGAGGGGCTCGAACCGGTCGACGTCGAGGCCGACAGCAACGAGTTCCTCGTCCCGCATGCGGTCCCGATCGACGAGGCGCTCGAAACGGCGCGCGAGCCCCCGACGAACGACGCGACGCTTGAGGGGCTGCTGCTGGCGGACGCCGACGGGCTACTATAGCGAGACGTGGTAGTTAACAACCTATGGCAATGTACTTATCCTCAATAGTAACAAACGTTTATATATGTTTGCGCCTAAGTTAATAACACAATGGCGATCACATGCGCGGACTGTGACACGGAGTTCAAGACGGCGGCCGCCCTGACCCAGCACCTCCCGCTTCACCACGACACGTGCGGGGTCTGTAACGAACGGTTCGACGGCACGGACGCGCTCCGCGAGCACGTCCACGAAGCGCACTGAGATCGGCGGTCTCACCGCCGACCTTCCGAACGGGCTGTCCGAGACGCCGATACCGAAACGTCAGCCCACCTTCTACGAACGCTTTTGACGGCTCCACGCGTCGTGACGGCAATGGCGGATGTACTTTCGACGACCACCCGTTCGCGGATCGACGAGCTCGTGTACGAGTGGCTGACCGATACGGCTGCACCCGGTGCGAGCGTGACGATCGTCGACGAGACCGAAACGCTCTACCGATCCGGATACGGGGCTCGGCACCTCGAAACGAACGACCCTGCAACGCCGGAAACGCTGTACGGCTTTGCCTCCGTCACGAAGTCGTTCACTGCACTTGCGGTACTACAGTGTGTCGACCGAAACGAACTCGAACTCGACGACCCGATCGAGAAGCACACTGACGCCGAGTTCGAGGGTGCTGACGAGGTCACGATCCACGAGCTACTGAGCCACAGCTCCGGGATCCCGTCTTTGAGCACGTCGGCCGTCCTGCTTGCTCGACAGGCGGGCATGGACGATGTCGGCGTTCCGCTGGGTGACACCGACGATCTCTATTACCACGTCGACGGTGTCGGTGACGAACGGGACGAACACTCCGCTGGCCGGTTTATGTACAACAATACGGGGTACATTCTCCTCTCACATGCAGTCGAATCGGCTACCGGCCAGCCGTTCGAGGAGTACGTCACGGACGAGATCCTCACGCCGCTGTCGATGGATCGCTCGACGTTCGATGCTGATGCGTACGACTCCTTCGACGATCGCGCAACGCCGTACCTGCTCGATGACGGCGAGTACGTAGCGACATCGTTTCCCGCACGCGAGCTCTCGTACGGCCCCGGTGGGTTGATCACCGCTACGACTGACCTCGGAAACTACCTACAGTTCAATCTCGCCGGTGGTGTGTTCGCGGATACCCGGCTCGTAAGCGAGGACCTCCTCGCACGAGCGCACGAATCCCATATCGACCCGCTCCCACGCTACGGGGAGGGGTACGGCTACGGGTGGTCGATTCACGATATCGCCGGGACGACCCTCATCGGACACGGCGGATCGCTGCTTACGTCTTCGTCCGCGATCGGATTTCTTCCCGAACACGGCCTCGGGTTCGCGCTCGGCTGTGCCGCACAGCCCGAGGTTCACCCAACCGAGATCGGTCAGGGTATCGTTGCCTTGCTGCTCGGTGAAGAGCCGGCAGACGTGGTTCCGTCGATCGGATACCGTAGGCGGGTATCCGAACTCACTGGCGAGTACGAAGCGTATCGCGGGGTCACGACGGCGACCGTTTCCGAAGAGGGCGGGATGCTCTCGCTCGAACTCTCGGTCGGTCCGATCGAGGACACGTACACGCTCGTTCCGGACGACCCCTCGCTTGCAACGCTTACGTTCACGACGCCCGCACCGGGGCAGCCGGCACCGGTCGAGTTCGTTCGTCACGGTGGGGGTGTAGAGCTCTTCATCGATCGACATCGGCTCCACAAGCAGTAGCAGCCGATGCCGTTCAAGTAATTGTCGTCTCACTATCACTCAACACCGATAACTGATCGCTCCTACTGGACACCGACGACTTGATCGTCGTTGCAACCACGCTGCTGAACACTTCCTCCGTCCATCGCGAAACACACGAAACCAGCCACTGCTCGCTGATATCGGCGGTTCCGATGGGGTTCAGACGGATCAAGCCGCTCGATCGACTCGGAACTCGACATGCGTCCAACTTCCTGTGCTGACGGGGAGGTATTAGTCGTCTCAGCCCTTCTCCCCTCGTATGAGCCAGACCTCGCAAGGGTCGGTGTTGCTGTCGGACGACCCGCCGATCGACCTCCGCATGTCGGAGTCGGAGCTGGAAACGACCCGCGATCGCATCGTCTCATTTATTACGGACCTCGTCGCCGACGCCGGTACTGAGGGGGCTGTCCTCGGCCTCTCGGGCGGGATCGACTCGACGCTCACGGCGTACCTCGCGGTCGAGGCGCTCGGGCCGGAGGGCCTCCACGGGATCACGATGCCCGCGGCGGTGAACGACCCCGAGGTCATGAGTGACGCCGAGCGGGTCGCCGACGAGCTCGGGATCGACTACGACGTGATCGAGATCCAGCCGATCGCGGAGGCGTTCTTCGACGCGATGCCCGAAGCGGCCGACGATCGCATGGCGACGGGGAACGTGTACGTCCGGACCCGCGCGGTGTTGAACTACTTCGTCGCCAACGCGGAGAACCGGATCGTGCTCGGGACCGGCAACCGGGCGGAGGCGATGACGGGGTATTTCACGAAGTACGGCGACCAAGCGGTCGACTGTAACCCGATCGGGAACCTCTACAAGATGCAGGTCCGCCAGCTGGCCGCCCACGTCGGCGTCCCTCGCGACCTGGTGATGCAGGAACCGACCGCCGGGATGTGGGACGGACAGACCGACGCTGCGGAGATGGGTCTCGATTACGACACGGTCGACGCCATCCTCGCAGTCCACGTCGACGGCGGACTCTCGCGCTCGGCGACGATCCGCGAGCTCGGCGTCCCCACCGAGGCCGTTGACCGCGTCGTCGAGCTGTACGAGCGGAGTGCGCACAAGCGGTCGATGCCGCCCGCTCCGGAGAGATAAGGCGTTTTTACAGTCCGATCACGATCGGGCGTCGTGGGCCCGTTCTTTCGCGACCTCCGCGATCCCGGCGTTCGCGGAGCAGTTCGGACACGCGTGGATCCGTCCCCGCTTGTCGGCGAACACCCGGGCGAACCGCTCCGAAACGTGCGCCTGACAGTGTTCACACGTCGGCATATTGTGGTGCGTTATCGTGGATCATGATCTGTACAGCTGAGCTAGGGGTTCCGCACTCAAGACCCCTTTCCAAACTCAGTCCAAAATTCGTCCGGAGTTCGTCCCGCTCGGTATCGATATCCCGGCTTTCGGCCGGGCTCCCCGGGAATCGCGGCGTTTGCCCGGTGTCGCTACCGGTGTCAGACGAGGCCCCCGCCGTCGCCGACCGCTCAGAACTCGCGGAGGTCCTCGAGCACGCTGAGCGCGGAGCCGTCCGCGATGGCTTCGCGGGCCGCTTCCAGTCCGGCCTCGATGGAGTCTACGTCCCCGCGGGCGTAGATCCGAAGCGCGGCGTTGACGGCGACTGCATCGGCGAAGGGCCCGTCGCGCTCGCCGGCAAGGACCGCCTCGGTGATCGCCGCCGACTCGACGGCGACCTCGTCCACTGCGAGGTCTTCTTCCTCGAGATCCATCCCGTACTCGGCGGTCTCGATCTCGAAGTCGTCGAAGACGGGCTCGCCGTCGTCGCCTGCGGCGTCCCACTCCGCAACCTTCGTGTAGCCGGGGCGGACATCGTCGTACCCCTCCATCCCTTGGAACATCAACACGCGGTCGAGGTCGTGGAACTCGCTCTCGCCGAACGTGTCGACGACTTTCTTCGCGAACGCGAGGTGGTAGAAGGAGCCGAGGTGGACCGACGCGCCCGCCGGGTTCGCCAGCGTTTCGATCGTGTTGACGAACGTCCGAACCCCCATCATATCCCGCCGCTCGAACAGGTCGTCGATCGCGGGGTTGAACGCCGGCTGATAGTAGAAGCCGAAGCCGGTCTCGTCGACCATCTCGGCGGAGTCGCGGGGCGTCAGCTCCGTTCCCACGCCCAGCTCGTCGAGGACGTGCTTGTACGCGTCCTGTTTCTGCGTGGGGACGCGGTCGCCGGAGTGGACGACGACCGGCGTGCCGGCGGCGGCCGCCACGGCCCCGGCGGCCACCCCCAGGATCGCGGTCCGACCCTTCCCGTCGTAGTTCGCGCCGCAGTCGACGGGATCACAGTCGGGTTCCGCGTACTCGACGCGCTCGCACATCACGTCGACGTACGCCCCGAGCTCCTCGGCGGTGTTCCGCTTCCACCGGTTCGCGAGCCAGAACGCGCCGAGCGTCGTCGGGTCGGGTTCGTCCGCGAGAACCCGCTCGAACGCCTCGGTCGCCTGTGCGCGCGTGAGGTCGTCGGCCGACTTGTGGCCGGAACCACAGACCTCGGTCATCAACCGTTTGAGGGGCCACTCGCCGAACTCCTGTGTCGCCTGAGCCATACGCTTCGTTCGGGTTTGTGAACGAAAAGCCTCCCGCTCGGCTCCCGTCCCTTGGGAACGGTCACCGTGCCGTCTCCTCGGGCACGACCCGCTGCGACCCCAAACACGACCCACCATGACCCGAGACACGACGCGTTACGACTCCAACACGAGCCGAACATCCGCCTAACGGCCGAGCGCGAGCGACGACGCGCGGGACAGCCACCCGGATGCGGCACCGACCTTGGTACTATGTGACGTACAATTTCTGATCGATACAGGTAATTTCTGGAAAATAAGCACACAAATGTTTCTTTCTACGAGATAGTAGTTCTACTGTAGTATGCTTACGGCGTTAGAGTTATATACATGTCCATCTAGATCGTACTCGTACCCGATGACGTCCAAATCCGTGGCGACCGCGCTAACGCTGTATCGTTCCCGCACGCTGACGCTCGAACAGGCCGCGACCGTCGGCGGCTGTTCGACGGCGGAGCTCGAAGCGAGCGCGCGGGCGTTCTCGCCACTGCCGGGCCACGCTTCCGGCGACGACTGAACGGGGCCGTGCACCCCGCTGACGCCTCGTCCTCCGAAACCGGTAGATAGCTCCGTCCCCTGATCGCGATAATGAGTCTCGACGCCGACTGGCGGGCCGGGATCGACGCGGTCGACGCCGCGCTCATCGACGAGTACCAGAGCGGATTCCCCGTCGAGGAACGGCCGTTCGAGCGGGTCGCGGCCGAGATCGCCGCCGAGACGGGCACTGAGGTCGACGCCACCGAACTCCTCGACCGCGTCCGTGACCTCCGGGAACAAGGCGTCTTTCGTCGGTTCGGTGCGGTGTTGAACCCACCCGTGATCGGCTCCTCGACGCTGGCGGCCGTTCGGGCCCCGTCGGAGCGGTTCGACGAGATCGCCGACGTGATCAACGGCTACCGTCAGGTGAACCACAACTACCGCCGGGAGCACGAGTGGAACCAGTGGTTCGTCGTTACTGCGGGCTCCCGGGAGAAGCGTGACGAGATACTCGCCGAGATCGCGGAGCGAACCGGCTGTGACGTGTTGAACCTCCCGATGTTGACCGACTACTACATCGATCTGGAGTTCCCCGTGGTCAACCGGGACCGGTTCGCGAGGGAGTCGATCGATCGGACGGACGTCTCCGCCACCCGTATCTCCGAGGACGCCCGCGGCGACCTGAGCCCGCTGGAGGCCGACCTGCTCTTAGCGATCCAGGACGGCTTCCCGCTGTCGGCGACCCCGTACGCCGACGTCGCGGCCGAGATCGATTCCCCGGTCGACGACGTGCTCGCGGCGGTCGAGCGTCTGCTTGCCGACGGCTGTATCAAGCGGATCGGCTGTGTCGTCAACCACATCGTCACCGGGTTCACGAACAACTGCATGGTCGTCTGGGACGTGCCGGACGACGAGCTCGACGACCGCGGTGAGGCGGTCGGGAGCCTCCCGTACGTCACCTTGTGTTATCACCGCCCCAGGCGTCCGGATCAGGACTGGGAGTACAACATGTTCACGATGATCCACGGTCGCGAGGCCGAGGCAGTCGACGCGAAGATCGACGAGCTGGCGTCCGAACACCTCCCGTTCGACCACGAGCGGCTCTACTCGACGGAGACGCTGAAACAGACGGGGGCGCGCTACGACGACCTCGTCGCCGAGGACGCGGACCGCGACTGATCGGCCCACGTTACCCCGTCGACGGCGTCGACGAACGCCCATCCGAACGCCCCCGCGGGGGTCGTGAACCCCGCCGGCGCGTCGCCCGCGAGCGTCCGCTCGACGGCTGCCAGCGACGCCTCGACCGTGAGATCGTACGGGTCGGGGGTTTCCAGCCGCTCGACGACCGTCTCGCCGTCGTCGGTTCGGGCCTCGCCCCATACGTAGGCGCGGTTCCCGGCTCGGGACTCGGGGCTCGGGCCGTCGACCCGGGCCGACACGATCCGATCGAGGAGAAACCGCACCGGCCGGCTCCGGAGGAGCGGGGCCAGCGGCCGGGCGGCCCGTAGTAGCCGCTGAACCCGCGGCGGCACCGCGGCGTAGACGGTCACGTTTTCCACGCCAGTCGTGGACGCCGCGGTGACGATATCGCCCCACGGCACCGCGACCGCGGACCGCGTTCCCCGCCCGAAGTCGATGTCGCGCGTCCGGCTCCCTATCGGCAGTCGGACGAGTGCCCCGTCCTCACGGACGAGAGTCCCCTCGCCCAACCCCCGTACTGCGGTCCTGGCGGTCCCCCGCGAGACGTCGCCGTCGGCGTCGAAGCCGAGCGCGATCGCGGTCGCCTCGGGCAGTCGATCGACCAACCGTGCGGCGAGACAGTCGGTCGGGACCACGTCGAAGCCGACTCCGGGCAGAAGCGTCACGTCCGCCTCCGTCGCGGCCGCATCGCGACCAGCGAGCGACGCGAACACCGCGAACTCTCCGGTCACATCGAGGTAGTCGGTTCCGGTTTCGAGACACGCCTCGACCAGCGGCTCGGCGGTCGCCACGAACGGGCCGGCACAGTTGAGGACCACGTCGATATCCCGGACGCTCTCGGCGACCGTCTCGGGAGGCTGTAGCGGGAACTCACGGACCGAACATCGCAGCTCACGGCCCAGCTCCCTGAGCGGGTCCCCGTCACGCCCGGCGAGCACCGGGTCGAGTCCGCGGGCGACCGCCTCACGTGCGACCAGTTCGCCGGTGTAGCCGTACGCGCCGTACAGGAGGAACGTCACGGATCGGGTTCGGCCCCCAGTGAGTTATATCTCCGTATCCGCTCCTCTCCAGAGCATATATTAGGAAACGAACCGACGTGCCGAGGATATATACGTGAATCCGCGGCCAACCGCCCCGTGACTTGATCGAAGCCCCGGGACGGGGGACGGGTGTGCGGCAGTCGTCCCGGGCCGATGCCGCCGCCTGCTCGCCACTTATAACCGATCGCGGAGCCGTTCGGCGGTCGTCTTCCCGATCCCGTCGACGTCGCGGAGGTCCTCGACGGACGCGTCGCGGACGTTCTGGACCGACCCGAACCGCCTGAGAAGCCGCTTCCGGGTCTCCGGGCCGACGCCCGGAACGTCGTCGAGCACCGTCCGGACCTCGTCGCGGACGGTCTGGTGGTACTGCACCGCGAAGCGGTGCGCCTCGTCGCGAACTCGCTGGAGGACGTGGAGTTCGGACGTATCGTCGGGCCAGCGACGGGGGCCGTCGGGCGTCACGACGATCTCCTCAGCCTTCGCCAGTGCGACGACCGGAACGTCCCAGCCGATCTCCGCGAGCGCGTCCCGTGCAGCTCCGAGCTGTCCCTCGCCGCCGTCGATCAGCAACAGGTCCGGATCGGGGCGGTCGTCGCGCCCCTCGATTGCTCGCGTCGCACGCCATCGGACCAGCTCGCGCATGTTCGCGTAGTCGTCGTTGCGGTCGGCGAGCTTCTTCCGTCGATAGTCGCTCGTCGCCGCGCTCCCGTCGACGAAACAGACGTTCGAGCCGACGGCGGCGGTCCCCGACGCGTGGCTCACGTCGAACCCCTCGATCCGCTCCGGCCGGTCGATCCCGAGCCGCTCGCCGAGCGCGCCGACCGGATCGGTTCGCCCGCCGCGCTTTCGGGCGTTCTTGAGCGCGAGCTCGACCAGCTTCGCCTCCCGTCCCGCGCCCGGCACCCGGACCGCGACATCCTCTCCTTCGAGCCAGTCGACCACGTCGTCGTCGGGGCGCTCCGCCAGCAGTACGGCGTCCGGGAACTCCCGCTCGGCGTAGTACTGCGTGAGGAACGCGGACAGGACGGCCGCCGGGGTGTTCGGCGTCGGGTCGTCGCCCTCGTCCATGACCGCGGCGTCGAGTCGGTGGCGGTCTCGGTCGACGAGCTGGCCACGCTCGCTGTGGAGGCGTGCGACCCGCGCGACGTCGCCCTCGACGGCGGCCGCGAGCACGTCCACGGTCCGGTCGTCCCGCCGGTCACTCACGGCCTCGCCGCCGTCGCCGTGGAACGCCTCGACGGCCGCCAGCCGGTCACGGAGGTTCGCGGCCCGCTCGAACTCCGCGTTCTCCGCGGCGGTTTCCATCCGCCGCCGGAGCGGATCGGCGAGCACCCCTGTCTCGCCCTCGAAGAACCGCCGAGCCGCCGCCACGTCCTCCGCGTAGGCCTCCGTCGCTATCTCTCCCGTACAGGGCGCGGAACAGATCCCCATCTCGTAGTCGAGACACGGGCGCTCGCGGTTCGCGTACTTGTGGTCCGAACAGCCGCGGAGCCGGTGCTCGTCACGGATCGCCTTCACGACGGCGTCGACACGCCCCTTGTTCGTGAACGGCCCGTACGCGACCGAACCCTCCTCGGGGTCCCGCGTGACCTCGATCCGCGGGACCTCGTGGTCGGTGAACGCGACCAGCGGATACGACTTGTCGTCCTTCAGTCGGACGTTGTACCGCGGCTGGAGCCGTTTGATCTGGTTGGCCTCCAACAACAGCGCCTGTGTCTCCGTGTCGGTGACGGCGAACTCGATCCGGTCGGCGCGCTCGACCATCCCGCGGATCCGACCGGATCGAGGGTCCGTGTACGACCTGACGCGGTCGCGGAGGTCGACCGCCTTCCCGACGTACAGCGTCGTCTCGCCGTCGCGGAACTGGTACACCCCCGGCTCCGGAGGTAGGTCGTTCGCACGCGTCCGAACCGCCTCGGCGTCCATCGATTCTATCTATCCGTTCGACGCGTTTGAACGCTGCGGGCGGCGGACCAGCCGTGCCCCAATTTATCAGCACTGATTCCTGAGGACGACCGTTTATATATCCGATCCGGTGACGGTTAGCCAACAATGCTGGGACTTCGAGCGGTCATTCGTCGCGCGCTCGGACGGGAACGGGGCTCGCGGTCGGTCCCGGACGGCGGCGTCGTCGTCGACGACCCGTTGGAGAGTGACGCCTCGGCCAGCGCCCCGGACGCGGGCGATCCCGACCGCGCGGCACATGTCGTCGCTGACGAGAGGGGGGTCAACCGCGCGGCGACGCTCGCCGGCGCGGGCTTCGAGCAGGTGTTCGACGCGATCAGCGTTCCGACGTTTGTCATCGACTGCGAGGGTACCGTCGCGGAGTGGAACGAGCCGATGGCGGCGCTCACGGGCGTCGATCGCGGGGAGGCGATCGGTCACTCACACGTCTCCGAGCTGTTCTACCCGGACGGTCGGCGGACGGGCACCCTCGCCGACAAGGTTCTCGACGCGCCGGACGACGCGGACGAGGTGTACGACGTCGAACGCCGTGGCGGCGCTCGTCGGCGGTATCGAGACGCCAGCACCATGACCGATCGACACGGCGAAGAGAAACACATCGAGTTCACGGCGACGCCGCTGTACGACGACGACGGCGGACTCGTCGGCGTCACGGAGGTCGTCGTCGACCGTACCGAGAACGTCATCCAGCGCGATGCCACCTCGAAGCTCGTCACGGAGATCCGGGAGACTGCGGAGGCGATCGGCGATGGGGATCTCGACGCTCGTGCGGTCCGTCACGAGGAGTGTGAGGTCCTCGACGACGACCTGTTGCGGGTCATCAGCGTCGTCAACCGGATGGCGGAGAACCTCGATGACCTCTCCGCCAGCGTCCACGCGCAGGCTCGCGAGATCGACGCCACGGTGGACGAGGCGAGCGAGGCGGCCGAGACGATCGCCGAAAACGTCGACGAGCAGAACGAGCTGTTGTCCGAGGGTGTCTCGGAAATGCAGTCCTTCTCGGCGGGAATGGAGGAGGTCGCTGCCACCGCCGACCAGGTCGACACCGCGGCGTCGGCGGCACGCGAGGCCGCGGAGGACGGGCTCGACGCGAGCGGCGACGCACGGGAGGCGACCGAGGACGTGATCGAGATCGGCGACGAGCTGGTCGACAGCGTCGGCGCGCTGTCGGATCGGATGGACGACATCGAAGCGGTGATCGAGGTGATCTCCGATGTCGCCGAACAAACGAACCTGCTCGCGCTCAACGCCAACATCGAGGCCGCACGAGCCGGTGACGGCGGAGACGGCTTCGCGGTGGTTGCCGAGGAGGTAAAGAAGCTCGCCGACGAGACGCGGGGACACACCGAGGCGATCACGGAGAGCCTCGACGAGCTCCAGGCACAGTCGACGGAGACGTCGACGGCGGTCGAGCGCTCCCACGAGCGGATCGAGGACGCGGGCGACGAGATCGAGACGGTGCTCGATTCCCTCGAAGCGATCGCGGACGCGGTCGACGAGGCGGCCGACGGCGTCGCCGAGGTCGCGCGGACCACGGACGACCAGGCGGCGACCGTCGAGGAGCTCACGGCGACGCTCGAGTCCGTTCGTGAGCGCTCCGACCGGACGGAGGTGGCGACCACGCGGATCGTGGACGCCACGGACGACCAGGAGGCGGCCGTCGACGAGCTGATCGCGCGGGTCGAGCGACTCGACACTCGTGAGTGACGACCCCGATCCGAGGACTCACCGCAGCCGCAGTCGCGATATGCCGACCCCGATGAGGTATCCCGACGCTCCGAGAACCACTGCGAACAGGAGGCCGATTCGGACGCCCTGCTCGATCCCGCCGACCAGCTCCGCCCGCGCGGAGACGGCGGCGTAATCGAGCGTCCGCGGGTAGGTGTATCGAGACACGGGAGCCCATCCACCGGTAAGGTAGCCAGCGAGCGGCGGAAACGCCGTCCACCAGAACCCGACGAGCCACAGTGTGACGGCCGTCAGGATGAACCCCGCTCCCCACGTACCGCCCGCGACCGCAATACCGAAAACAACCGCGATCCAGCCGAGCGAGAGCGCCGCGTCGACTCCGAGCAGGAATCCGGTCGTCGCGATCACCACGAGCACCGCGACGCCGGCGGCGAGGTGGCGTCTCGGCCGCTTCGTTCCGACGAGATGGGGGCGGAGTCGGGCGAGATATCGCCCATTCATACCCGCAATATATATTTATTACCTATCATTCTTTCTCTCCCCGCCGAACGTTTAACCACGCTCAACCCCCAGAAATCGTATGTCCGTTACGCCGCCCGGACCCATCGGCGACCCCCTGTTCGGCAACGGCCGACAGTTCGCTGACGACCCGTTCACGTTCATGCGTGCCTGCGCCGACAGCTACGGCGACGTGGTCCGGTTCGATCTCGGTCCGCGCGAGACGTACCTGCTCACCAACCCCGCCGACATCGAGCGCGTGCTCGTCTCCGAGGCGGAGCGGTACCGGAAACCCCAGTTCGGCGACGACGCGATGACGCGACTGCTCGGCGACGGACTCCTGTTGAGCGAGGGGGAGACGTGGCGCAAACAGCGGACGCTCGCGAACCCGTCGTTTCACACCCGGCGTATCGGTGCGCTCACTGGAACGATGGTCGGCCACACCGAGTCGCACCTCGCCGAGTGGGAGCCGGACGACGTGATCGACATCCAACTGGAGGTCGCTCGGCTCACCGTTCGGATCATCGTCTCGGCGATGTTCGGCGCGGACGTCACCGACGAGGAGGTGGCGACGGTTCAGGAGAACCTCGAACCGCTCGGCGCGCGGTTCGAGCCCGACCCCCGGCGCTTCCTGATCCCGAACTGGGTCCCCACCCGCGAGAACCGCGCGTTCGACGAGGCCGTGCGGACGCTGGAGGACGTGATCGACGGCATCGTCGAGCGCCGACAGGGGACCGAACGCGATCCGGCGGCCGACCCTGCGGGCCCCAACGGGACGGCGGTCGCCGGGCCACCCGGCGATCCCGACGGGGACGTCCCGATGGACCTCCTCTCGGTGCTGTTGCGCGCCCGTGACCGTGGCGAGCAGACGAACGAGAACCTTCGGGACGAGATGGTGACGATGCTGCTGGCCGGTCACGACACGACCGCGCTCGCGTTGACGTACACGTTCTACCTCCTCTCGCGACACCCCGAGGCCCGCAAGCGGGTCGAACGCGAGGTCGACGCCGCGACCGCGGACGGGCCGCCGACCGCCGCCGATGTCAGGGAGATGGCGTACACGGAGCGCGTCCTCAACGAGGCGATGCGGCTGTACCCGCCGGTGTACCTGCTGTTCCGCGAGCCGAAGCTCGACGTGAAGATCGACGGCTATCGGATCCCCGAAGGGTCCGCGCTGATGTGTTCACAGTGGGTCGTCCACCGGTCCTCCCGGTGGTACGACGACCCCGACACGTTCGATCCGGACCGGTGGCTCCCGGAGCGGCGGAGCGCCCGTCCACGGTTCTCGTACTTCCCGTTCGGCGGCGGCCCCCGCCACTGTATCGGCAAGGCGTTCTCGCTGCTGGAAGCGAAGCTCATCCTCGCGTCCGTCTGCTCCGAGTACGCCCTCGAGTACGAGGGCCCGGAACTCTCGCTTCGCGGTTCGCTGACGATGCACCCGAACCACCCGGTGCCGATGCGGCTACGGGAGCGGTAGGTCGTCGATCCGACCCAGGGGTCCACGCTCAGAGCGTGACCGTCCCGGCGACTTCCCGGAACTCGGCGTCGTACAGGTCGAGCGCGTGTACGCGCCACCGAATCGGCTCGATATCGGTCCCGATCAGCCGATGGAGCGCCCTCCGGCCCGGATCCCCGCCCCGCGCCAGCGTGACGTGCGGAACGTACTCGTCGCCCTCGATCCCATCGATCGCGTCGTAGGCGGCACACAGACGTCGATGCAGTCGGACGAGCTCGTCGCTCTCGACGACGAGGTAGACGACCGGTCCGGCACCTGACGTGGGGGTCTCGAAGGCGTCGACCCCGGTTACCGCCACCTCGAACGGAACGGTCCCCGACAGCAGCCCGCCGAGGTCGCGGCGTAGCGTCTCGACCGCTTCGGACTTCGGCGGGCGCAGTCGATCGGGCGCGCTCCCACCGATGTCGTCGACGCCGAACCGCTTGCAGACGAGTGTGTGCCGGTCACGAACGCGATCGAAACCCGAAAGTTTCGGGTAGAGATCGGCCGCGAGCCGACCCACAGCGGGCGGTAGCGGAACGTTGAGGCTGAACACGTGTTCGTCGGATCGGGTCGCAGTCCCTTGATTACGTCGGCGTGTGTTGCCGGGACGCGGACGGACGGCCTTCGAAGCCGGTGTGCGTGTCACCCACATGACCCGGATCGACCTCCACCGGAAGCCGTGGGTCGTGTCGTGCGATCACGCGGTTACAAACCCTCCCGCGACGAACGCCGGGTATGAGCCTCATCGCGTTCGACTTCGACGGCACGCTCTCGGACTCCGAGATGACGGTCCTGCTCGCGGAGCGCGCGGGCGTCGCCGACGAAGTCGCCGAGATCACCGAGCAGGCGATGAACGACGAGATCAGCTACGCGGAGAGCCTGTATCGCCGGGCCGAGCTGCTCGGCGGGCTGTCGGCGGAGGCCGCCGAGGAGGCGTTCGGCGCGGTCCGCATCCGACCGGGTGCGGCTCGACTCATCCGCCGCCTACGCGAGGACGGCCACCACGTCGCGGTGCTCACGGGCGGGTTCGAACGGGGCGTCGAGCGCGCACTGGAACGCGAGGGCGTCGCGGTCGACACGATCGTCGCCAACCGGCTTCCGGTCGCGAACGGCGAACTTACCGGCGAGGCAGAGGGGCCGCTCATCGAGGGGACGAAGGACGACGTTCTGGAGGGGCTCGCCGACGACCTCGGCGTCCCCATGGCGTCGACGGTCGCGGTTGGCGACGGTGCGAACGACCTGCCGATGTTGGAGGTCGCCGGGCTCGCCGTCGGATTCGTCCCGAAGGACGCGGTCCGACCGGTCTGTGACGCCGTCGTCGCCTCGATGTACCGGCTCGGAAAGGTACTGGAAGCACACGGTGTGGTATCAACCAACAGATAACTCGTCCGCGGGTCGGCCGTTCGCCCGACTCGTAAATCCTTATTCGGGACCGGATCGAAGGGCGAGGTATGGCCGTACTCGCAGGGGTGTCCGGATGATCCCAACCCTGACTTACCTGCAGTTCCACCTCGTCTTCAGTTTCCCGCTTCTCGCGGTCCTGTGGTACGTCGCTCCGCGGTACGACGCCCGCCGCCGTCGCCGTGCGACCATCGGGATCGCGATCCTCGTCGCCATCGCGTACGCGTACACGACGCCGTGGATCAGCTATATGATCCGCCGCGGCGCGTGGTGGTACGGCGACGGGGCGGTGCTCGTTCGGGCGCTGTCGATACCGCTCGGGGAGTACCTCTACTTCGCGATCCAGACGCTCATCGTCGCGTTCGTCCTCCACCGGCTCGGGTTCGACCCGACGTTCCGCGAGGGTGACTTCGACCGGAAACCGAGGGTTGCGGGGGTCCTCGTCGGGCTCTCGATGGTCGTCGTCGGGCTCTGGCTCGTGTCGCTCGGGGACTCGTTCCTCTATCTCGGCGGGCTGATCGCCTGGGTCGGGCCGGTGCTCGCGCTCCAGTGGAGCGTCGGCGGCGGCTACCTGATCCGAACCCCCGAGGTGTGGCTGACCGCGACGCTCGTTCCCTCCCTCTACTTCTGGGTCGTCGACCGGATCGCCATCGAGATGGGAACGTGGATCATCTCCGACACGTACACGACCGGGGTCGCCGTGCTCGGGCTCCCGATAGAGGAGATGCTCTTTTTCGCGTCGGCGAGCCTGATGACGATCAACGGGCTCGTCCTGTTCGAGTGGGTGCTCGACTGGAATGACCGCCGGGCGGCCGCCGAGGGGTCGCCGCTCGACGCGCTCGACCCCGCCGATGACTGACGCCGCCGCCTCCGCGGGGACGGTGACGGGGTCGCTTCGCGACGACTGGCCGGCCGACCGCGGCGCGTCCGCGCGTGCGGACCGAGCCTTCGCGTTCTACCCCGCGCTCGCGCTCGCGGCCCTGCTCCCGCTCGGCGCGGTGACCCCCTTGTTTCCGGTCGAAGTTGGCGTCGCGACGTTCGCGCTCGGTACACTCGTCGTCGGGATGGCACACGGCGCGGTCGACCATCTCGTCCCGTTGCGGGCGGCGTTCGGAGTGTCGCTCCGCCGGTCGCTCGTCGCCGTCTCCGTCGTCTACGCGGTTCTCGGCGGCGCGGTCGTCGCCGGGTTCTTCCTCGCGCCGGTCGCCGCGTTCGTCGGGTTCATCGTCCTCACGTGGCTCCATTGGGGGCAGGGCGACGTCGCTGCACTCGCCGTCGCCGGTGTCGAGCACCTGCGGACGCCGTGGGAGCGGGCGCTGACGCTCGTCGTCCGCGGCGGCCTCCCGATGGGCGTTCCACTCCTCTCACACCCCGGGGAGTACCGGCTGGTCGCGGAGTGGATCGTTGGGCTGTTCGTCGCCGACGCGGCTGCCGCGGTCGCCCCCGTGTTCACGTCCGACGTTCGGATCGCGGTCGGCGTCGCGATGGTGAGCGCGACTACGGTGTCGCTCACGCTCGGGGCGTGGCGGGTCCGCAAGGGAGCCACCCGCCGCGGCTGGCTCCGCGACGTCGGCGAGACGCTCACGCTGTGGGCGTGGTTCCTGCTCGCCGCACCGGTGTTCGCGATCGGGGTGTACTTCGCGCTCTGGCACGCGCTGCGTCACGTCGGCCGGCTGGTGCTACTCGACGACGTGGCGGCCGGCGCACTCGCCGACGGGAACCTCCGCGGGGCGCTCCGCCGGTTCGCGCGCGACGCCGCGCCGCTCACGCTCGGCGGGTTCTGCGTCGTCGGAGGTGTCGCACTCGCGGTGCCGTACGGGGTGGCGGCTCCCGGCGACCTGCTCGGGGTGTCGCTCGTCGCCATCGCGGCGATGACGCTGCCGCACGTCGCCGTGGTCGCGTGGCTCGATGGTCGTCAGGGGATCTGGCGGGCGTAACGCGAGAGCGACACCGTCGGCTCGTTCCGTTACACTGGACACCAGTACACACTTTTATCACTGTGTCGTAACATCCACGGATGCGCGAGATCGACTTGGTCCTCGACTGGACACCCAACACGAACCACACCGGCTTCTACGTCGCGGCGGCGGAGGGGTACTACGACGAGCGGGGGCTCGACGTTACGATCCGCTCGCCCGCGACCGACGACTACGAAACGACGCCCGCAAAGCGGGTCGCGACGGGGGACGCGACGCTCGCGATCGGTCCCTCCGAGAGCGTGATCAGCTACTCGACACACCCGGAGCACCCGTCGCTCACGGCGGTCGCAGCCGTGTGTCAGGTCGACCTGAGCGCGATCGTGACGCTCGCCGAGAGCGATGTCGACCGCCCGGCCGACCTCGACGACGGGCGGTACGCCTCCTACGACGCGCGCTTCGAGGATCACATCGTCGCCCGGATGATCGAAAACGACGGCGGCGACGGCGAGTTCGAGTCGATCACCCCGCCGAAGCTCGGGATCCCGAACACCCTCCTCGACGGTGACGCCGACGCGACGTGGGTGTTCACGCCCTGGGAGGGGCTGTTAGCCGAGCGCGCCGGGACCGAACTCGACGCGTTCGGGCTCGACGAGTACGACGTACCGTACGGGTACACGCCCGTCCTCCTCGCCCGGCCGGAGACGATCGAAGCGGACGACGACCGGCTCGCCGACTTTCTCGACGCCACCACCCGCGGGTATCGGTTCGCGGCCGAGGAGCCGGAGACCGCCGCCGACCTGCTCCGGTTGACTGCGCGCGGGATGGACGCCGACGATCCCGAGTTCCTCCGCGAGAGCCAGCGGCGCGTCTCCGAGGCGTATCTCACCGACGACGGCGCGTGGGGCGTGATGGACGAGACGCGGTGGGCCGCGTTCGTCGAGTGGCTTGCCGACGAGGGGGTTCTCACGACGCTCGACGGCGAGCCGATCCCCGCCGACGAGCTGCCGCCCGAGCAGCTGTTCACCAACGAGCACCTCCCGCGGGCGGAGTGAACTGACGGTCGACCGGTGTTCGGCGGCCGGTGTTCGGCGGCCGGTGTTCGGCGGCCGGTGTTCGGCGGCCCGTGTTCGGCGGCCGATCGATCAGATAGGTACTACGAGCGTTCTCAGCGCTTGCTGGCGACGATCAGTATCAACACCGTGTTGCCGAACGTGGCGAGTACCAGATACGCGAGCCCCCCTCCGAGATCGTCGAACCCGGATGCGGCCAACACGTTTAGCCAAGCGAGCACGAGGAGAACGACCGTCAGAACGACGGCAGCAAAGAACACGAAGCTCGTCCGGTCGAACCTGGTGTAGTCCGCGGTTCGATCCGAGGCCGGCTCCGTACCGCTCGTGTTCTTCGGCTCGTCGGGAGGGCTCATACACGGTGTCGGATCCGGTTTCACCCTATTTATATCTCGGTGCCGCCCCCTCCGCGGAGTCGATCCGTCGATGATCGCGACGCGCCTCACGCCTTCGAACCTCGTCCCCGGCCGCACAGCCGCCGGCGACGGGAACGAAGCGTTCGGCCCGTCATCGGCGCAGCGTTCGGCCCGTCATCGGCGCAGCGTTCGGCCCGTCATCGGCGCAGCGTTCGGCCCGTCATCGGCGCAGCGTCTCGCTGCGCGCGTATCCTTATAAGCGCACTCCCGTCCTCCTCGCCCCCCGCACGATCCGTCCCCGGCACGCAGGCCGCAATCGCGGGGGCTCGGTCCCTTCCCGTACGCGACTTATAAGCCTCCGGACGACCGAGCCGGCCGGATCGCGTGGCCGTCATCACTTCCGTATCCGTCCGTTCGGTTATAAATAACCCTCTCGGCACCGGCAGCGAGGGCGAGTCGTCATCCACGGCGTGCGTCGGCTATTTATACGCCTCTCGCAGGAGGACGAGCACCCCGCCGAGCATCGCGAGGTTGCCGAAAAAAGCCAGTCGCTCGCCGCTTTTGTCCTCCGGGTCGGCGTTCCAGAAGTCGTGCATCGTCGCCGTAACGACGACGAGGAACGTCGCCGCCGCGCCGGTCGCGATCCGCGGCGCGCGCCACAGGGCGATCCCGACGCCCGCGACGAGCATCATCCCCGAGGCGAACGGGGCCATCACGTCCGGCATCGGTACGCCCGCCGACTCCGCGTACTCGACCGTCTCGTCCATCTCCCGGAAGTCCTCCGAGGCCTGCGCCGCCAGCCCGACGCCGACGGCGACCCGGCCGAGCCGCGAGAGCGATCCGCCACCCGTCTCCGTGTTGTTATCTCCCATGTGTCAACATGACACTCCGGCCGGGTAAAAGCGTAGCGTGGCACGCGACCCGCGATCCATTTCACCGCGGGGCTCGTATAACGGGTCGATGGAGTCGATCACGTTTCGGGAGCCAACGGCGGCGGACGTCGCGGAGATCGAGGCGCTCGTCACCGCGCACTTCTCCGAGGGGAGCTCCTACACCGTCGATCCCGGCGTCGGCGACCCGGACTATCACGTCCGGATCGCGGAGGACGAGAGCGGTATCCTCGGCGTGATGGCGGTCGACGTGTACGACGACCCGGCCGCCGTCGCCGAGGAGATGTACTTCTTCGACGATCCCGACCTGCTGCCGGCGGCCGATCGCTACGGCCTCCTCGAGATGGGGTACGTCAGGCCCGACGCGACCGGGCGGGGGATCGGGAGCCGGTTGCTTGAGCGGGTCGAGGCGATCGGTCGCGACCACGGCGTGGACTGTCTCCTCGCGGACTCGTGGTATCACGGCGGTGACGACTCGCCGGAACGCCTCTTCGACCGCCACGGGTACGAGACGACCCACCGCGAGCCGTTCGACCGGCCGGTCGAGGAGTGTCCGAAGTGCGTCGATACGTGCGTCTGTGCGGCGGGGCTCGCGGTCAAACGCGTCGAGTAACCGGACTCGATCCGGGCCGAACGCGGTCCGTCTCCCCCCCTCGTGTGCGGTCGTCTGACAAACGCTTAAGTACCACGCGGGCCGATCGGCCGATAATGGGCAACAAGAACAAGACGATCTCGTTCCGCGTCAACGAGGACGCGTTCGAGACCCTCCGAGATATCGCCGAGGAGCGGGACATCTCGCTGTCGGCCGTGTTCCGGGACTACGTGGACACGCTCGTTGCCCACGACGGACAGGTCCGTGTCATCCCGGAGGCGGAGCTCGAAAGTATGGGCGACAGCGGCGAGTCGTTCCCGCCGAAGATCGAGGTCCCGAAGAGCTTCGTCCGCGAACACGAGCGGCTCGAGCTCGAAGCCGACCACCTCCGTGAGCAGCTCGAAGAGCACAAACGCTACGTCAACTACCTCCGCGAGCAGCTCGAAGACGAGGACGAGGACGTGATCCAACTCGAGGACCTCGACGGCGAACCCGACGAACCCTCTTTCCGACTCGGGTGACGTCGCTGTCTCGGTCGAAGACGGGCGTCGTGAACTGCTTATCCTGAGGTCTCCACTTGAAGTAACGGATAGTAGAGTTATACGCCTGAGCAGTGGGGTTCTTCGATCAAACTTTTTTATTTCCGTGCCGGTCTCGACATATGGACTACGACGTGGAGAGCGAGACGACCAGTGAGAGGAGTCCGATACGTCGCGTTGGGGGTGTCCTCCGTAGCCTTGTTAGCTATGCACTGTTCGCCCTCGGGATCCTCGCTTTCTGGTCGTTCTTCGCCCCGTTCCTCGATGTACCGGCCCTCGCATGGCACGCGGTGATCCTGCCCGAAATCGTCGCGCCGACCGAAGGGGACGCCATCGTCAACGTCACACCGCTTATCGCCGGCGTCGTGACGTGTGTCGCTGGTGTCTGGCTTCGGTAGGAACGGGACGTGTTCGGGGCCGAACTACACACGCACGTCCCGATAGAGCCGGTCTCCTCCCTCTCGAAACACTCACTCCACACACCCTGATCCACTCATTTTTCCTCCTCCCCGACGCCGCCCGCGGTTCCGATCCGACGAGAAACCTTCCTGTTTGTCCATTACTGTTCGCCGAATCGGCGATCTCGACGAAAATATTGCCGGATACCCGGCTCAAGATTCAAAAACGTTCGATTATCGCATTTGCTACTGGACAGTTACCTGAACTGGTGGCCTATTTCTGCCCATAATAAATCTTTTACGAAAGCCATATTACCCGGGCGTCGGACAGTTCGCATATGAACAGGTGGGTTCGACTGTGAGCGTGTTCGATAGAGCGTTCGACGACCCGGTTCGCGTCATCGACGAGGACGGCGAGGTCGTCGGCGACGTGCCGGATCTCGACGACGAGACGCTCGTCGACATGTACCGACAGATGCGACTCGCCCGTCACTTCGACGGCCGGGCGGTGAGCCTCCAGCGACAGGGCCGGATGGGAACGTATCCCCCACTCTCCGGCCAGGAAGGGGCACAGATCGGCTCGGCGTTCGCACTCGCCGAGGACGACTGGATCGTCCCTTCCTACCGCGAACACGGTGCGGCCGTCGTCCGCGGTGTCCCGCTGAAAAAGACGCTCCTCTACTGGATGGGTCACGAGGACGGCAACAACGTCCCCGAGGACGCGAACGTCTTCCCCGTCGCCGTCCCGATCGCCTCGCAGGTCCCCCACGCGACCGGCGCGGCGTGGGCGTCGAAACTCCAGGGCAACGACGACGTGTTCCTCTGTTACTTCGGCGACGGCGCGACGAGCGAGGGCGACTTCCACGAAGGGATGAACTTCGCGGGCGTGTTCGACACTCCGAACGTCTTCTTCTGTAACAACAACCAGTGGGCGATCTCCGTCCCCCGCGAGCGACAGACGCGCAGCGCGACGCTCGCACAGAAGGCGCAGGCGTACGGTTTCGAGGGGATCCAGGTCGACGGAATGGACCCGCTCGCGGTGTACAGCGCCACCCGCGCTGCCGTCGAGAAGGCGCGTGACCCCCCGGACGGCCGCCCGCGTC
This sequence comes from Halorubrum tibetense, assembly GCF_055396225.1. Lineage (NCBI taxonomy): Archaea > Methanobacteriati > Methanobacteriota > Halobacteria > Halobacteriales > Haloferacaceae > Halorubrum > Halorubrum tibetense. The sequence goes on along the minus strand of NZ_AP043742.1, from coordinate 1,258,769 downwards.
CGACCATGATCGAGGCGGTGCAGTACCGGTTCGGCGCACACACCACCGCGGACGACCCCACTGTCTACCGCGACGACGACGAGGTCGAGCAGTGGAAACGGAAGGACCCGATCCCGCGACTGGAGTCGTACCTTCGGTCGACGGGGGTCCTCGACGACGAGCGGGTCGCGGAGGTCGAAGCGAGCGTCGAGGCGCAGGTCGCCGACGCGATCGACGCGGCCGAGAGCGTCCCGCGGCCCGACCCGCGGGAGATCTTCGAACACGCCTACGAGGAGCTCCCGCCGGAGCTCGAAGCACAGTACGAGCGGTTCGCGGCGCTCCGCGAGGAACACGGTGACGAGGCCTTCTTACACGAGTAATGAGCGAAACACAGAACCTCACGTTGGTACAGGCGGTACGGGACGGGTTACACACGGAGCTGGCCCGAGACGACGACGTCGTCGTGCTCGGACAAGATGTCGGCAAGAACGGCGGCGTCTTCCGCGCCACCGAGGGATTGTACGACGAGTTCGGCGGCGACCGCGTCGTCGACACCCCGCTCGCCGAGTCCGGCATCATCGGCTGTGCGGTCGGGATGGCCGCGATGGGGATGCGCCCGGTCCCGGAGATACAGTTCTCCGGGTTCATGTACCCCGGCTACGACCAGATCGTCTCGCATATGGCGCGGTTCCGAACCCGCACGCGGAGCCGATTCACCCTGCCGATGACGCTGCGTGCACCCTACGGCGGCGGGATCCGCGCGCCCGAACACCACTCCGAGTCGAAAGAGGCGTTCTACGCCCACGAGGCTGGGCTCAAGGTCGTTATGCCGTCGACGCCGTACGACACCAAGGGGTTACTCGCCTCGGCGATACGTGACCCCGACCCGGTCGTCTTCCTCGAACCGAAGCTCGTCTATCGGGCCTTCCGCGAGGCGGTGCCCGACGAGCCGTACACGGTTCCGCTCGGCGAGGCGGCCACCCGTCGCGAGGGCGAGGACGTCGCCGTGTTCACCTACGGCGCAATGGCCCGTCGGACCGTTGAGGCCGCGGAGAACCTCGCGGAAGACGGTATCGAGTGTGAGGTCGTCGATCTCCGGACGATATCGCCGCTGGACCGTGAGGCGATCGTCGAGGCGTTCGAGCGGACCGGCCGCGCCGCCGTCGTCCACGAGGCACCCAAATCCGGCGGCCTCGCCGCGGAGATCACCTCGATCATCCAAGAGGAGGCGCTGTTGTACCAGGAGGCACCCGTCAAACGGGTCGCCGGGTTCGACGTACCGTACCCGCTGTACGCGCTGGAGGACTACTACCTCCCGAGCGTGAAACGCATCGAGGAGGGTATCAGGGAGGCTGCCGAGTTCTAACCATGCCGGTCAAAGAATTCAAACTCCCGGACGTCGGCGAGGGCGTCGCCGAGGGTGAACTGGTGACGTGGCTCGTCGAGCCGGGCGACCGCGTCGAGGAGGACCAACCCGTCGCCGAAGTGGAGACCGACAAGGCGCTCGTCGAGGTGCCGTCGCGGTACGACGGCGTCGTCGAGGAGTTGTTCGTCGCGGAGGGGGAGATGGTCCCCGTCGGCGACGTGATCATCTCGTTCCGCGTCGACGAGGACGGCGAAGCAACTGCCTCGGGAGCCGGAGACGACACGGCGGCCGCCGACGCCGCGGAAGCCGGAGACGACACGGCGGCCGCCGACGCCGCGGAAGCCGGAGACGACACGGCGGCCGCCGACGGACCGGATCCCGCCGACGACGCGGATGACATCTCGGCCGCAACCGAGGAACCACAGACGCCGTCGGGACGAACGTTCGCGCCGCCCTCCGTCCGTCGACTCGCCCGCGAGCTCGGCGTCGACATCGCGGCGGTCGACGGATCCGGTCCCGGCGGCAGGATCGACGAGGGTGACGTGCGGGCGCACGCGGAGTCAGGCGGGGCGACCGACTCCTCCTCGGGTGATGACGCCGGATCCGACGCTGATGGCCCCAAACCGGTCGACATCGGGTCGAGCGATCGAAAGTCCGCGGTCAGTAAGCGGGGCGAGAGCGACCACACCGAGGGTTCGTCGGCGTCGGGCGTGGAGCCGGCCGGCCGCGAGACGACGCTGGCGACGCCGGCGACCCGGAAAGTCGCCCGCGAGCTCGGGGTCGACATCGACGACGTTCCGACCGATGAGATGCGGGAGGGCGAGCCGTTCGTCGACGAGGCGGCCGTTCGGGTGTACGCCGAGCGCGACACGGAGGCGACCGTCGTCGAGACGGCGGGTTCGGAGCCCGCGTCGACCCCGAAGTCGGTGTCGACGTCCGACGCGTCCGTATCCGCCCCGGCGTCGGTCGCGGATACGGACGCGCCTGACGCGGTCGAGGAGACGGTGCCCTATCGTGGGGTTCGCCGAACGATCGGCAAGCAGATGGAGCGATCGAAGTTCACCGCGCCCCACGTCACCCATCACGACACCGCCGAGGTCGACGCGCTCGTCGAGGCGCGCGAGCAGCTGAAGCCGAAAGCCGAGGCAAACGGTGTGAAACTCACGTACATGCCGTTCGTGATGAAAGCGATCGTGGCGGGGCTCAAAGAGCACCCGTACCTCAACAGCGAGCTCCGCGAGGACGACGAGGAGATCGCCTTGAAACGCGAGTACAACCTCGGGATCGCGGTGGCGACGGACGCCGGCCTGATGGTTCCCGTCGTCAAACACGTCGACGAGAAGGGCCTCTTCGAGCTGGCCGAGGAGGTGAACGACCTCGCCGCTCGCGCCCGTGACCGGAAGATCAAACCCGCGGAGATGAAGGGCGGAACGTTCACGATCACCAACTTCGGCGCGATCGGCGGAGAGTACGCCACGCCGATCATCAACTACCCCGAGACCGCGATCCTCGGACTGGGAGCGATCGAGGAGCGACCCGTCGTCAGGGACCGCTCCGACGTCGACGAGGGGTTCCTCGACGACGAGGCGGGGACGACCGTCGTTCCCGCGCCGACGCTCCCGCTGTCGCTGTCGATCGACCACCGCGTCGTCGACGGTGCGGTCGCGGCCCGATTCGCGAACACCGTCATGGAACACCTTGAAAACCCACTGCTGCTGTTGAACGAATAATGGTCGTCGGAGATATCGCCACCGGAACGGAGGTACTGGTCATCGGTGCGGGCCCGGGCGGGTACGTCGCCGCCATCCGCGCCGCACAGAACGGACTCGACACGACGCTGGTCGAGAAAGACGCCTACGGCGGGGCCTGTCTCAATCGGGGGTGTATCCCCTCCAAAGCGCTCATCACGGGAAGCAGTCTCGCTCACGAGGCGGGTAACGCCGAGGAGATGGGGATCCACGCCGACCCCGCCGTCGACCTCACGCGGATGATCGAGTGGAAGAACGGGGTCGTCGACCGCCTGACCGGTGGCGTCGAGAAGCTGTGTAAGGCCAACGGCGTGAACCTCATCGAGGGGACCGCCAGCTTCGTCGACGAGCACACCGCTCGCGTTGCACACGGCGGTGACGGACAGGGCTCGGAATCGATCGAGTTCGAGCACGCGATCGTCGCGACCGGGTCGCGACCGATCCAGATCCCTGGATTCGAGTTCGACGAGGAGCACGTCTGGAGCTCCGCGGACGCGCTTGACGCCGACTCGGTTCCCGATCGCCTCGGTGTCGTCGGCGGCGGGTACATCGGGATGGAGTTAGCGACGACGTACGCCAAGCTCGGCGCCGACGTGACGGTCGTCGAGATGCTCGACGACATCCTCGACCCGTACGAGGACGACGTTAAGCGGGTGGTCCGCAAACGCGCCGAGTCGCTCGGCGTCGAGTTCCACTTCGGCGAGGGTGCGAGCGAGTGGACGGAGAGCGGCGACGGCGGGTACCTACTCCACACCGAGACGGAGTCGGGCGAGGCATCGACGTACGGCGTCGATCGGATCCTCGTCGCGGTCGGCCGACAGCCCGTCACCGACGGGCTCGATGTCGAGAACGCCGGGATCGAGACGACCGATCGCGGATTCATCGAGACGGACGACCGCGCTCGGACGTCGACGGAGCACGTGTACGCGGTCGGCGATGTCGCTGGCGACCCGATGCTCGCTCACGCCGCTTCGAAGGAGGGGATCGTCGCGGCCGAGCACGTCGCCGGCGAACCGGCGGCGCTCGATTATCAGGCGATGCCTGCGGCGGTGTTCACCGACCCCGAGATCGGGACGGTCGGCATGACCGAAGCGGAGGCCGAGGACGCGGGCTTCGAGGTCGCAGTCGGCGAGATGCCGTTCAACGCGTCGGGCCGCGCGATGACGACCGGCCACACGGACGGCTTCGTCAGGCTCGTCGCCGACGCGGAACACGGGTTCCTGCTCGGTGGCCAGATCGTCGGTCCCGAGGCGTCGGAACTGGTGGCCGAGGTCGCGCTCGCCATCGAGCTCGGCGCGACGCTGGAGGACGTCGCCGCGACGATCCACACCCATCCGACGCTCGCGGAGGCCGTGATGGAGGCGGCCGAGAACGCGCAGGGGCAGGCGATCCACACGCTGAACCGGTAGGGCGGCTCCCACGCTGTTTCCGTTTTCCGCTCGTCTCGACGTCGAGCGTGAGCGCCATGTCTATAATCTCGGAGGATGTGTTTGATGCGTGCCTTAATTTCACAATTGTTTAAACAGGTTACAACGAGAGAGGTATCTGACCCTCGATCGCTATCATTACCGACTGGTTGACCAAGTGAAAGAGCGATAGCAACAACTCCTAGACTTTGATTTTAACTGGCTTTATTATCAATTAAAAACTATATAAAATCTCAACAGGATGGGGTGGTTAGTGTGGCTCCAGTATTCAGTATCGAGCAATTAAGGGTGGAACTATCAATTTCTGAGGATTTCAACAAAGCCGCATACGTATAAAATACAGGTAGCCAGAAAGCATATTCCTAGAAAACTGAACGATAAAATATGGTGTCACGCTTGTCCCGACGATCCCTCCTTGGACTCAGCACTACGGCGTCGGTCGTATTAGCAGGTTGTTTAGGAGGAAGCGGTGGAGACAAAACCGACGACTTCAACGGTGGTGGTGAAACAGACGACTCAACGACCGAGGACGAGCAGTCCGAAAACGATGAGGATGGTTCGAACGCAACTAATTGTAGCGTTTCGGAACGACACGAGCAGGGCAGAGCCGATCCGATCGAAACGACTGTGTCGGATGATGACGAACCTTGTGGCGTTGAGGCTGCTAGAGCAGCCGTTCGCCACGTGGAAGAGCAATTGGAGACCGAGTTCGATTCAAGCTGGGGGAGCCCTGGTTATGTTAGTAGGTCAGGTGAGGCTAGAGTGAATCTGTTCGCTATTCAGAATACAGACGGTGAATACGTGACTTGTCCACCGGTTTCCTTCGACGAGGTTGTCGAGGTTACTCCTGCTGAAGTGACTGTCAGGATAGAAGTCGAGGATGAGGAGGATGAGGGGTGTACGCATGAGATTTATGTGAATCAGATTGTTGAACAAGAAGGATAAAATCACACTAAATTCGGGGTTGAGCGCCGAAAACGACTTCACCCTTATATACAGCAATTCATCGGGATTTGAGAGTTACTTACCGAACTTCAGCGCCATGGTTCGCCCCTCATTTTATATAGCGATATGTAGTTTAATCCTTACGCCGTCGATTATCATCATTCGTTCAGGATCCGGTTAGAATCGGGTGATGGCGCCGTGATCCGCCTCGGTTTCTCGGACCGGGGACGGATCGATTGACGGATCGACCGGCTTTTTCCTCGTCGGGCCGTTCCACGCGGTATGGCCGACGAGTTCGACCCCGAGAAGTTCGAGGACAAGTACGTCCACTACTTCCCGGAGCTCCAGCGGGCGTACAAGAACGCGTTCAACCAGATGAACGACCGCTACGACTCCGAGTTGATCCACGGGATCGACCAGATGGTGCTCAACGAGTCGGAACCGATGTACGAGGACGGAGAGTTCCGGGTCGAGCTGCCCGAAAACCCCCGTGAGCGGCTCCAGGGGGTCCTCGTCGACGACGAGAAGTTCGAGGCGACGCTCCAGGAGTACATCGACCGGATCGAAACGGAGCTGTACCGGACGCTCGGCGTCGAGGACCCCGCTCCCGACGCGTGAGCCGACGAAACGGGAACGAACCAAAGGCATAAGCACGGCCAACGCCAATCGAAACGCATGAGCACGGAAACGGCCGACGCGGAGAACGACCTCCGCGAGCGCGTCACGAACTTCCTGCGGCGCAACTTCCCACAGATCCAGATGCACGGCGGGAGCGCCGCGATCAGCCACCTCGACATGGAGACCGGCGAGGTCCACATCCAGCTCGGCGGTGCCTGTTCCGGCTGTGGTATCTCCCCGATGACGATCCAGGCGATCAAGTCCCGGATGGTCAAGGAGATCCCCGAGATCGAGACGGTCCACGCCGACACCGGTATGGGTGGCGGAGCGGACGGCGACCTCGGCGGCACCGGTGGCGGTATGTCTCCCTCGTTCCCGGGCGAGACGAGCGACGACGGTGACGACGAAGGGCCGCAAGCCCCGTTCTAAGCGCGGTTCAGTTTTCTCGACGGTTTCCGCCGTGTATCGGCGTTCTCGTGCCGACAGACGTGTCTCCCCGATTCGATGCGGCCGCACGTGGTAAACTATATAACGCGATATAGAAGTCGACTATCGCTGCTCGGCGAGGCCTTACCACCGGTCGGTTTTTTGCCTCGGGGCTGTCACCGCTCTCTATGCACTATCGGGAGGTCGAACCGACGGCGGAGTACGTCGCACGGTTCGAGACCGGCGCGGACTGGCGCGAGGAGATCGAGGACCTCGCCCGCGAGGCGGACGCGGAGGCCGGATGGTTCTCGGCGCTCGGCGCGGTACAGGACGCCGAGGTCTGGTTCTACGACCAAGAGGACACCGAGTATCGCTCCGTAACGTTCGACGAACCGCTGGAGGTCGCGGCCTGTGTCGGTAACGTCTCGTTGCTCGACGGCGACGTGTTCGCGCACACTCACGCGGTTCTCTCGCGGCCGAGCGGGCAGGCGCTCGCCGGCCACCTCGACGCTGCGACCGTCTGGGCGGGCGAGTGCCATTTCCGGGCGTTCGCCGATCCGTTGGAACGCGAGTACGACCCGGTGACCGACCTCGACCTGTGGCTGTGATGGACGGGGAGTGCCGATGAGGCCGGACGACGAGCGGTACTTCGCCCGGATCGAGGAGCGTCTCGACGAGGCGTTCGAGGTCGCGGAGGCCGCAAAGGCGCAGGGGAAGGATCCGGAACCGGAGATCGAGATCCCGGTCGCCCGCGACATGGCCGACCGCGTCGAGAACATCCTCGGGATCGACGGCGTGGCCGAGCGCGTTCGCGAGCTCGAAGGCGAGATGTCCCGCGAGGAGGCGGCCCTCGAGCTCGTCACGGACTTCGTCGAGGGGACCGTCGGCGAGTACGACTCCCGCGCGGGGAAAGTCGAGGGTGCCGTTCGGACCGCGGTCGCGCTGCTCACCGAGGGGGTCGTCGCCGCGCCGATCGAGGGGATCGACCGTGTCGAGCTGCTAGAAAACGACGACGGGTCGGAGTTCATCAACGTCTACTACGCCGGCCCGATCCGGTCGGCCGGTGGGACCGCACAGGCGTTATCGGTGCTCGTCGCCGACTACGCCCGGTCGCTTCTGGGGATCGACGAGTACCACGCTCGGACCGAGGAGGTCGAGCGGTACGCCGAGGAGATCGCGCTCTACGACAAGGAGACGGGCCTCCAGTACACGCCGAAGGACAAGGAGTCGAAGTTCATCGCGAAACACCTCCCGGTGATGCTCGACGGGGAAGCCACCGGCGACGAGGAGGTGTCGGGGTTCCGTGATCTCGAACGGGTCGACACCAACTCCGCGCGCGGCGGGATGTGTCTCGTCGCCGCCGAGGGGATCGCGCTGAAGGCCCCGAAGATCCAGCGGTACACCCGCGAGCTCGACGAGGTCGACTGGCCGTGGCTACAGGACCTCATCGACGGGACGATCGGGGCGGACGCGGACGTCGAGAACGACGCAGCAGACGCCGAGAACGCCTCAGCTGACGCGGACGCCGAGAGCGATACCGTCGATGCCGACGATGGGGGCGTTCCTTCCGACGTAGACGGCGGAGACGGCTCCGAGCCTGACGGCCCGCCGCGGCCCGAACCTTCACAGAAGTTCCTCCGCGACTTGATCGCGGGCCGGCCGGTGTTCACCCACCCCTCCGAGCCCGGCGGGTTCCGGCTCCGCTACGGGCGGGCACGCAACCACGGCTTCGCGACCGGCGGGGTCCACCCGGCGACGATGCATATCGTGGACGACTTCCTCGCCGCGGGAACGCAGATCAAGACGGAGCGGCCGGGGAAAGCCCACGGTGTCGTACCGGTGGACTCGATCGACGGCCCCACCGTGAAGCTCGCGAACGGCGAGGTCCGCCGGATCGACGACCCCGAGGAGGCCCGCGAGATACGCAACGGCGTCGAGGAGATCCTCGACCTGGGCGAGTACCTCGTCAACTACGGCGAGTTCGTCGAGAACAACCACCCGCTCGCGCCCGCGTCGTACGTCTCCGAGTGGTGGATACAGGAGCTCGACGCTGCCGGGGCGGACGTGCAGGCGCTCTCGGACGACCCCCACGTGGACCTCGAACATCCGGACCCGGAAACCGCGCTGTCGTGGGCGACGACGTACGACTGCCCGCTCCACCCGGAGTACACCTACCTCTGGCACGACGTGAGCGTCGCCGCGTTCGAGGCGCTCGCGGACGCGGTCGCCGACGGCGAGGTCGTGGACGGCGTCCTCGCGATCGAACACACTGAGACGACGGCGGCCGCGCTGGAGGCGCTGCTCGTCGAACACGCCGCGACCCCGGACGCGCTCCGGATCCCGACGTGGCGGCCGCTCGCACGGTCGCTCGGCGTCGACGACGGGCTCAGAAAGGGGTGGAACGAGCTGTCCGCCGCCGCCCGCGAGTGGGACGGCGGCGAGAACGCGATGCGGGCGGTCAACGAGGTCGCGCCGTTCGAGGTCCGCGAACGCGCGCCGGTCCGGATCGGCAACCGGATGGGTCGCCCGGAGAAGTCCGAGAGTCGCGACCTCTCGCCGGCGGTCCACACCCTGTTCCCGATCAACGAGGCCGGCGGGCCGCAGCGCGACGTCTCCGAGGCGGCCGGTCTGATGGACGACCGCGGTCGACGAGGCCACCTCGAGATCGAGGTCGCCAACCGGCTCTGTCCGAGCTGCGGGACCCACACGTACCGGTCGGCGTGTCCCGACTGTGGGACGCACACCGAACCCCACTACGAGTGTGGCGACTGTGGAACGGTGTGTGAGCCCGACGAGGCGGGCCGCGTCGAGTGTCCCCGATGCGAGTGGGAGGTGACGGCGGCGACCTACCAAGAGGTCGATGTCAACGAGGCGTATCGGTCGGCGCTGGAGACGGTCGGCGAGCGCGAGTCCGCCTTCGAGATCTGCAAGGGGGTACAGGGGCTCACCTCGACGAACAAGACGCCGGAGGCGATAGAGAAGGGGATCTTGCGCGCGAAAAACGGCGTCACCTCGTTCAAGGACGGAACGGTCCGATACGACATGACGGACCTCCCGGTCACCGCGGTCCGGCCCGAGGAGCTCGACGTCACCGCCGACCACTTCCGCGAGCTCGGCTACGAGACCGATATCGACGGCGACCCGCTCCGCCACGACGACCAGCTGATCGAGTTGAAGGTCCAGGATATCGTCCTCTCGGACGGTGCGGCCGAACATATGCTGCGGACCGCGGACTTCGTCGACGACCTACTGGCGCAGTTCTACGACCTCCCGCGTTTTTACGAGGTAAACGAGCGCGACGACCTCGTCGGCGAGCTCGTCTTCGGGATGGCTCCCCACACGAGCGCCGCAACTGTCGGGAGAGTAGTCGGATTCACGTCGGCCGCGGTGGGATACGCGCATCCATACTTTCACGCCGCCAAGAGGCGAAACTGCTTCCATCCGGAGACGAAGATCTGGTTCGAAGACGAGACGGGCAGCTTACGACACGACGAAATCGACGACTTCGTCGAGGCGTACCTCGATCGATCCGAAGTCGAGTTCGACGACTTCGGGACCGCAGTTGGCGAGCTGGAAGGGGTCGACGGCGACCTGCAGGTGCCTGCGTTAACCGCCGAGGGAGACCGGGTGTCTCGCCCGGTAGAGGCGGTTAGTAGACACGAAGCCCCGGACCACATGATGCGGATCCGTACGACATCTGGACGCTCGATAACTGTCACTCCGGATCACGGGATCCATGTATACGACGGGGAACGCGACGAGATCGTCGGCACGGAAGCGCGAGACCTCGACACGACGGACGAACTGGTCGTTCCCGATTCGATCGGGAGCGACGAGGCCGATCCGAACCCACAGCGGTTCGATCTGCTCGCCGAGTTCATCAGATCCGACGCGATCCCGACCGACCGTCTCATGATCAAGGGGCTGGATAAGGATCGGCTGTACGGACTCTTCGAGGACGTGTTTGCCGACGACTGGGACGGAAAGTTCTACCCGCTCCAGAGTATGACGGAGGTGTTCGGTACGAACAAGAAAACGCTGAGCAACTACCTGTATCGGCAAAGCTTCCCCGCCTCGTATCTCCAGCGATGTTTCTCCTCGATCGACGATCTCCTCGGGTTCGTTCCCGAAGACGTAACCCTCGGGATGAAACGCGATCGCACCGAGATCGATCGGATCGTCGATCTCAACGGGCGCGTCGCGACCCTGCTCGGCTACTACGCAGCCGAGGGATTCGCCCGCGAACAGGAGACTCCGAAGGGAACGATCCACCAGACAACGGTGTGTGGTACCGAGGCGGAAGCGCGGGAGTTCTTCCTCGACGTTCTTCGCGACGAGTTCGGTGTCGACCCGTACGAGGAGAACCACGCGAAGATCACCACTTCCGGGCGTCTGTTGCGTGCGTTCTTCGATTCGGTCCTCGATGCCGGCGCGCATGCGCACACGAAACGCGTCCCTGACCCGATGTTCGACGCATCGGAAGACATCGTCGGGGCGTACCTGAGCGGGTACTTCAGCGGTGACGGCGTCGTTGACAGGAGATCGCTCCGAATCACGGCCACGACTGTGAGCGAGGAACTCCGAGAGGACCTCCTCGCCCTACTCCGACGCCTCGGTATTCACGCCACGGTCGACCGTCCCGAACGGGTCCGGCTCCACGAGAAGTTCCCCGATTTCTACGACGAGAGTGACATGCGGCTGAACGCACAGACGTACGTTATCGCCGTCTCCTCGCAGGAAGCCGTTCGATTCGCTGAAGCCGCCGGTTTTCACCTCTCTCGCAAAGCAGATCTGCTCGCAGAGAACGTCTCGTCTGTTGAACCGTACGTCCCACGCGTATCCGACGGGGGATCCGGGGAGTACCTCGTCGAAGCCGTTGACGAGATCGAGATCGTTGAGAGTGACTTCGAGCACGTCTACTGTCTCACCGTCGAGGACACGCACTCGCTCGTCGCAAACGATTTATCAGTCGATCAGTGTGACGGAGACGAGGATTGCGTGATGCTTCTCATGGACGGACTTCTCAATTTCTCGAAAGAATTTCTCCCGAACCAGCGTGGCGGGCGCATGGATGCACCCTTAGTGATGTCCTCGCGGATCGATCCGTCGGAGATCGACGACGAGGCACACAACATGGACATCGTGCGGCAGTACCCGCTCGAGTTCTACGAGGCGACTCAGGAGATGGCCGACCCGGAGACGGTCGAGGACCTCATTCAACTCGGCGAGGACACGCTCGGAACCGACGACGAGTACCGCGGCTTCGATCACACCCACGACACGACGGACATCGCGATGGGGCCGGATCTGTCGGCGTACAAGACGCTCGGCGACATGATGGAGAAGATGAACGCCCAGTTGGAGCTGGCGCGGAAGACCCGCGCGGTCGACGAGACGGACGTGGCCGAGCGGGTCATCGAGTACCACTTCCTGCCGGACATCATCGGGAACCTCCGGGCCTTTTCGAGACAGGAGACGCGGTGTCTCGACTGCGGCGAGAAGTACCGGCGGGTGCCGTTGACGGGCGACTGCCGCGAGTGCGGCGGGCGAGTGAACCTCACGGTCCACGAGGGCTCCGTGAGCAAGTACGTCGACACCGCCATCGCGGTCGCCGAGAAGTTCGACTGTCGGCCCTACACCAAACAGCGGCTGTACGTGTTAGAGGAGGCGTTGGAGTCGATTTTCGAGGACGACACCAACAAGCAGTCGGGTATCGCGGACTTCATGTAGGGGATCGGGCTCGTCGGTCGTGTTCTCCGGGCTTATAAGTGATCGACGCGGTAGGCGGCCCCGGAGACTCGGCTGATCATGTATAACCAGGTGGATCGACGAGCTGTCGGCCGATCACCGCCAAAGTCCCACCGCTCGTTTATAAATCGTGTTCGACGGATCGACGGCGACCGCTCCAAAGCCCCAGTCGCCGGCGGCTCTGCCGCTGGCTGTCCGAGGGACCGTCGGTCCCTCGCTACTTGCGTCTCGCGTCTTCGCCCTCGCGGCAGCGAGGCGCTCCGCGCCTCTGGCAGCCGAACGTCGTCCGGTGACTGCCCCTTCGCGTCTCGCCCCGTCCCCCACAGTAACCGCACCTCACACCTCCCCAGCCTCGCCGGAACGGCGTTTATAAACGCCGTTCCGGGCTCCCTCGCGGGCTCCTCGCGGTCGCCGTCGGCGACCGCTCGCAGGCGCGCCACCGCTTCTGCCGCTCTCTTAGCTTATAAATGGGTCGCGTTTCAGTCCTCGTCGCGCGCGTCCTCGACGACCTGTACGAACTCGCGGGCGGTCTCCGTGATCTCGTCGTAGTGGCCGCGCGCGGCCGCGTCGTAGTCGACGAGCGCTCCGCCGGCACCGACGGCGAACGCGCCGGCGTCGATGTAGTCGGCCGCGTTATCGGGGCTCACACCGCCCGTGGGCATCATCGGGATCTGGCCGAGCGGGCCCTTCATCGCGCCGAGGTGGTCCGGACCGACCGTCTTCGCGGGGAACACCTTCACGAAGTCCGCGCCGGCCTCGTAGCCGCGGATCGCTTCGGTCGGGGTCATCACGCCGGGAGCGGTGACGGCTCCGTACCGGTTGCACGTCTCGATGACGTCCTCGTGGAGGCTCGGGGAGACGACGAACTCCGCGCCGGCTAGAAGCGTCGTGCGGGCGGTCTCGCTGTCGAGGACGGTGCCGGTGCCGACGACGACCTCGTCACCGAACGACCCCGCGACCTCGTTGAGCTTCTCGGCGACGTTTGGGGTGTCCGCGGTGATCTCGACGGCGGTCACCCCGCCCTCGCGGAGCGCGTCCGTGATCTCGATGAGCTGGTCCGCTTCGACGCCGCGCAGCACCGCGACGACGCCGGTGTCGGCGAGCCGCGAGAGCGTGTCGTTCATACGGATCGGTTCACGAGGCGCGACTTAAATACGGGTGGACGCGGGCGGGCCCGGTCGGGGACAGAATCGACGCGCTCTCGGAGGGGATCGGCCCCGTTCGAGACGAAATCGACGCGGATCCGGGGTCGATCCTGCCGATCCGTCCGGGACGAAACACTACCCTTTTGACCCTGCTGTCGGTAACAACCGGTATAATGGGCCGACGCAAGAAGATCGTTCAGGAATGTGAGCGGCTGATGGACAACCCGGAGCACATCCGGAACATCGCCATCGCCGCCCACGTCGACCACGGAAAGACGACGCTCTCCGACAACCTGCTGGCGGGTGCCGGCATGATCTCCGAGGACACCGCGGGCGAGCAGCTCGCGATGGACACGAAGGAGGACGAACAGGAGCGCGGCATCACCATCGACGCGGCAAACGTTTCGATGACCCACGAGTACGAGGACACCAACCACCTCATCAACCTCATCGACACGCCGGGCCACGTCGACTTCGGCGGGGACGTCACCCGCGCGATGCGTGCCGTCGACGGCGCGCTGGTGGTCGTCGACGCCGTCGAGGGCGCGATGCCGCAGACGGAGACGGTGCTCCGGCAGGCGCTCCGTGAGGGCGTGAAGCCGACGCTGTTCATCAACAAAGTCGACCGCCTCATCAGCGAGCTCCAAGAGGGGCCTCAGGAGATGCAGGAGCGGCTGATGGCGGTCATCGCCGACGTCAACGAGCTCATCCGCGGGATGGCCGAGAACATGGACGACATCCCGACGGACTGGACCGTTTCCGTCGAGGACGGTACGGTCGGGTTCGGCTCTGCGCTGTACAAGTGGGGCGTCTCCATGCCGTCGATGCAGCGGACCGGCATGGACTTCGGCGACATCATCGACCTCGAACAGGCCGACAAGCGTCAGGAGCTCCACGAGCGCACCCCGCTGTCGGACGTCGTGCTCGACATGGTGTGTGAGCACTTCCCGAACCCCGTCGACGCCCAGCCCCGGCGTGTCCCCCGCATCTGGCGCGGTGACCCCGAGTCAGACCTAGCTGACACGATGCGGCTCGTCGACGAGGACGGCGAGGTCGTCTTCATGGTGACGGACATCTCGATGGACCCGCACGCGGGCGAGATCGCGACGGGTCGCGTCTTCTCCGGTACGCTGGAGAAGGGACAGGAGCTGTACGTCTCCGGAACGGCCGGCAAGAACCGCATCCAGAGCGTCGGGCTCTTCATGGGGAGCGAACGCGAGGAAGTGGACCGCGTCCCCGCCGGCAACATCGCGTCCGTCACCGGCCTCCGCGACGCCATCGCCGGTTCGACCGTCTCCTCGATCGAGATGACGCCGTTCGAGTCGATCGAACACATCTCCGAGCCGGTCATCACGAAGTCCGTCGAGGCCCAGAACATGGACGACCTGCCGAAGCTCATCGAGACGCTCCAGCAGGTCGCCAAGGAGGACCCGACGATCCAGATCGAGATCAACGAGGACACGGGCGAGCACCTCATCAGCGGGCAGGGCGAGCTCCACCTCGAAGTGATCACCCAGCGTATCCGCGACAACCAGGGCATCCCGGTCATTACCGGGGAGCCGATCGTCGTCTATCGCGAGCAGCCCCAGGAGGCGTCCCGCGAAGTCGAGGGGCAGTCGCCGAACCGCCACAACAAGTTCTACCTCACGGTCGAACCGATGGCTCAGGAGATCGTCGACGCCATCCAGCTCGGCGAAGTCTCCATGGACATGCCCGAACTGGAACGCCGCGAGGCGCTTCAGGACGCCGGCATGGACAAGGACACCTCCCAGAACGTCGAGGACATCCACCGGACCAACATCCTCATCGACGACACGAAGGGGATTCAGCACCTCAACGAGACGATGGAGCTCGTCTTGGAGGGGCTTCAGGAGGCGCTCGACGACGGGCCGCTCGCCGCCGAGCCGGTGCAGGGCTCGCTGTTCCGCCTGCACGACGCGAAGCTCCACGAGGACACGATCCACCGCGGTCCGGCACAGGTGATCCCCGCCGTTCGCGACGCGGTCCACCGCGCGCTGATCGACGGCGAGGTCCGCCTGCTCGAACCGATCCAGGACGTCCGTATCGACGTGCCCTCGGAACACATGGGTGCCGCCTCCGGCGAGATCCAGGGTCGTCGCGGCCGCGTCGACGACATGTACCAGGAAGGTGACCTCATGGTCGTCGAGGGTATCGCGCCCGTCGAGGAGATGATCGGCTTCTCCTCCGACATCCGCTCGGCCACCGAGGGTCGTGCGTCGTGGAACACGGAGAACGCCGGGTTCCGCGTGCTCGTCGACAACCTCCAGCGCGAGAAGATCATGGAGATCCGCGAGCGCAAGGGGATGAAGCTGGAGCTCCCCTCCTCGATCGACTACATCTAACCCAAACGCGGCACGCGCCGCGTCGGCAGCCGCCGTTCCGTTCGCTCGTCGCTCCCTTCGGTTCTTCTGTCTTCGTCCTCTGGTGTCTCGTTATGCCGATCCCTCACACACGACATACGCTGACACGACCGTGAGGGAGGCAACGCATGCCATCGCCGAAGGCTTATACCGGCTCCCCCGACTTCTATCGGATATGCAGACGGGCACGACTCCCGCTCGGCGCATCGCGACGGAGCCAGCAAGCGGCCGCTCCGCGCCGATCACAGGAGCGTGTCGGGGGACTACGCCGATGACGTCCTGGAACCGTCCGCCAGCTGCGATCGACGAGGCCGCCCGGACGGGCTCCCGGAAGGTGATCGCGTGAGCGACCGTGTAGACGGCGCCCCAGAGAAGGAAGGGAACGTCCCCGAGGACGGCGCTTCCCCGGACGGGGGCCACGCGTCCACGACCCCGTCGACACACACGGTTCGGCTCGAACTCGTCGACGAACCGGGGCAGCTACTCGCGGCGCTCCACCCGATCGCCGATAACGGCGGGAACCTGCTGTCGATCTACCACGAACGGGGCAACAAGACCCCCCGCGGGCGGATCCCCGTCGAGGTCGACTTCGAGGCGACCGCCGAGCGGTTCGAGACGATAGTCGAGGCGCTCAGGGAGGCGGGCGTGAACGTGATGCAGGCGGGCACGGAACGCTACGCAGAGGAGGTGACGGTGCTGTTGTTCGGACATCTCATCGACACCGACCTCTCGGACACCCTTTCGCGGATCGAGGCGTGTGAGTCGGCGTCGGTCGCCGACGTGTCGCTGGCGGCGCCACAAGGCACCGAGGAGGCCTCGAGCGCGCGGCTCCGGCTGGAGGCGCGGGCGGGTGAGACGGCGGCGGCGCTCGCCGCCGTCAGGGAGCTGGCGGACGAGAAGTCGCTCCGTGTGGTCGAGCCGCTCACGGGGGTGGACGCGTGAAACTCGCCGTGATCGGCGCGGGCGCGGTCGGGCGCTCCGTCGTCGAGCTCGCAGCGGAGTACGGCCACGAGGTCGTCGCCGTCGCCGATTCGTCGTCCGCGATCGTCAGCGACGGGTCGTCCGGAGCCAGTGGACAGGTCGGGCTCGACACCGAAGCGGTCGTGACCCGCAAGGCTGAGGCGGGAGTCGTCGGGGACGCGAAGCCCGCCGACGCGCTCGCAGCCGACTACGACGTGCTTGTCGAGGCGACGCCGACGACGCTCGGCGACGCGGAGCCCGGTTTCTCGCACGTCGCGGCCGCGCTAGAGCGCGATCGACACGCGGTACTGGCGAACAAAGGCCCCGTCGCGGAGCGGTTCGGAGACCTCCGAACGCTCGCCGCCGACAGCGACGGCGACATCCGCTTCGAGGCGACGGTCGGCGGCGCGATCCCGGCGGTTTCGACGGTCGAAGACATCGAACCTGGCCATGTCACGGCTGTTCGGGGCGTGTTGAACGGGACGGCGAATTTCATCCTCACCCGCATGGCTGCGGAAGGACTCGACTACGACCACGTGCTCTCGGAGGCGCAGGACCTCGGCGTCGCCGAGGCGGATCCTTCTTTCGACGTCGACGGGACGGACGCCGCGCTCAAATGCGTCATCCTCGCGAACGTCCTCTCGTTCGGTGCGGCGGACGACCCGGCCGACGCCCGCGAGTTCACGCTTGCTGACGCCGACGTGGAGGGGATCCGCGACGTTCCCGGCTCCGCGCTTCGGCTCGCCGCCGAGGACGGACGGACCGTTCGGCTGATCGGCGAGGCGACGGGCGAGACCGTCCGAGTCGCCCCGCGGCTCGTCCCCGAGAACGGGACCCTCGCCGTCTCCGGCACGCAGAACATCGTCCAGATCGAGACCTCCCACGCCGGCCGGCTCAATATCTCCGGCCGCGGGGCTGGCGGCCCGGAGACCGCAAGCGCGGTGCTCGGGGACGTTGGACGGCTCGAGTAGCCGTCATCGTCGGAGGGTCGAACCACCCGGCGCCGATAGGGCCGTTTGCGGTGAGGCCCGTTTGGAGCGAAGCCCGTTGGAGGTGGGGGCCGAACTCCCACTACTGTTCATCTCCACGCTACCATGCGTAACGATCTCACGAACCATGAGACGGCGTTTCCATCGGCTGTGTGCCGTATCGAAACCGTTTTAGTGGGATCAACCGAAAACGTACTCACACAACGCCTTAGCGCGTGATTACCCCATGAGTGACAAACCGCACCAGAATCTGGCCATTATCGGCCACGTCGACCACGGCAAGAGCACGCTCGTGGGCCGACTCCTCTTCGAGACGGGGAGCGTTCCCGAGCACGTAATCGAGCAGCACCGAGAGGAAGCAGAAGAGAAGGGCAAGGGCGGCTTCGAGTTCGCCTACGTGATGGACAACCTCGCCGAGGAGCGAGAGCGTGGTGTCACGATCGACATCGCCCACCAGGAGTTCGACACCGACAACTACTACTTCACCATCGTCGACTGCCCGGGCCACCGTGACTTCGTGAAGAACATGATCACGGGTGCCTCGCAGGCAGACAACGCGGTGCTCGTCGTCGCGGCCGACGACGGCGTCGCCCCCCAGACCCGAGAGCACGTGTTCCTGGCCCGCACGCTGGGTATCAACGAGCTCATCATCGGCGTCAACAAGATGGACCTGGTCGACTACCAGGAGTCCTCGTACAAGGAGGTCGTCGAGGAGGTCAAGAACCTGCTCAACCAGGTCCGCTTCGCGACCGACGACACGACGTTCGTGCCGATCTCGGCGTTCGAGGGCGACAACATCTCCGAGGAGTCCGAGAACACGCCCTGGTACGACGGCCCCACGCTGCTGGAGTCGCTCAACGACCTGCCGGAGTCCGAGCCGCCGACGGACGCGCCGCTCCGACTCCCCATCCAGGACGTCTACACCATCTCCGGTATCGGGACCGTCCCCGTCGGACGTGTCGAGACCGGGATGCTCAAGACCGGCGACAACGTCTCCTTCCAGCCGTCCGATGTCGGCGGCGAGGTGAAGACGGTCGAGATGCACCACGAGGAGGTTCCCGAGGCCGGCCCCGGCGACAACGTCGGGTTCAACGTCCGCGGCATCGGCAAGGACGACATCCGTCGCGGTGACGTCTGTGGTCCCGCCGACGACCCGCCGAGCGTCGCCGAGACGTTCAAGGCACAGGTCGTCGTCATGCAGCACCCCAGCGTGATCACTGCCGGCTACACCCCGGTCTTCCACGCCCACACGGCGCAGGTCGCCTGTACGATCGAGGAGATCAACCAGAAGATCGACCCCTCGTCGGGTGAGGTCGCCGAGGAGAACCCGGACTTCATCAAGTCCGGCGACGCCGCGGTCGTCACCGTGCGCCCGCAGAAACCGCTCAGCATCGAGCCGTCCGGCGAAATCCCCGAACTCGGCAGCTTCGCCATCCGCGACATGGGTCAGACCATCGCGGCCGGCAAGGTGCTCGAAGTCAACGAGCGATAATCGATGCAGCAGGCACGCGTCCGCCTCGCCGGCACGAGCCCCGAGGACCTCGACGACATCTGCGACGACGTCCGCGAGATCGCGGACTCGACGGGGGTCGCCCTGTCGGGCCCGATCCCGCTGCCGACGAAGACGCTCGAGATCCCGTCGCGGAAGTCCCCGGACGGTGAGGGGACGGCGACGTGGGAGCACTGGGAGATGCGCGTCCACAAGCGGCTGATCGACATCGACGCCGACGAACGCGCGCTCCGCCAGCTCATGCGCGTCCAAGTGCCGAACGACGTCAGCATCGAGATCGTCCTCGAAGACTAAGCGCTAGGGCGCTTCCGTTCCTTCGTTTTCTTTATCCCCGATAGCCACGCGTGGCGGCAAGTGCCTCCGAAGGTAGCGGTAGCGCTGGCGACGACCCCGTCGTCACCGCCGGTCGAGTAGTCTCACCCGCCCAGTGACGAGCCCACAGAACGCGCCCGCCGCGTGAGCGATCAGCGCGACGCCGGGTGCGGCGGTGACGAGCGTCAACACGACCGCGATCCCCGCAAATAGGGCGAACTGCGCCCGTGGGGTGAGTCGGAGGCGGTCGAACAACGTCGTCGTCACCGCGTTCCCGGCGAGCAGGTAGCCGCCAAGCGCGAACACCGCCCCGCTGATCCCCAGGACGGCAGGTGACGCGCCGACGAGCCCGCCTAGAGTCACCTGTGCGATCCCGGCGAGGCCGCCGCTCGCGACGACGAAGGCATGAAACCGGAGCCGCGTCGTCCGGCGCTCGACGAGGGGGCCGACGAGGAGGAGGGCGACGGCGTTCGCAAGCAGGTGACTGGCGGAGGCGTGCGCGTAGACGCTCGTGACGACGGTCCACGGCGCGATCGACACAGGCGCCGACAGCGCGAACACCCACGCGAGCCCGACGACGCTCAGGGCAGCCTGCACGACGCCGATGATGGAGACGATCCCGAGCGTTTCCAGCGTGGCACGCATCGTGATGAGGTTGGGCGTCCAGCCACTTAACTCGGCTGTCGCGGTGGATCCGTGGGTGGCGGCCGTCCCGATCGTCCTCGAATCGTTCGTCATTGACCCTCTCCGCGCCCTGCTACGCTGCTTTCTAGCATCTGAGAGGGCACGTCCGCTTCACGGCCACGTGATCGACAGCAGTCGTCTCCCGCTGCGGGCGCTTCGGAAGGGCCTTTTAGCCGGACCGACGAACGGACGGTATGTTCAGGCAGTTCCGGTCGGAGGTGTCGTCGGCGCTCGCCGACGCGCTCGCGAGTCTCGACCTCCCGACCGACGACCTCGGTATCGAACGCCCGCCCGACGACATGGACGCGACGCTCGCCTCCAGCGTCGCGTTTCGGCTCGCCGGCGTCGTCGGCGACGCCCCGCCGAACGTCGCGAGCGACGTCGCGGACGCGGTCGAGGTGGAGGGGTACGACTACCTCGTCGCCGTCGACACAGCTGGCCCGTACGTCAACTTCCACGCCGGCGAGCGGTACCTCGCCGACACCTTGACCGCCGCGGCGGCCGACGAGGCGTACGGAAGCCTCCCCGACCGCGACACTTCCGTCGTCGTCGAGCACACGAGCGCGAATCCGACCGGGCCGGTCCACGTCGGGCGAGCACGCAACCCGATCGTCGGCGACGCGGTCGCGAACCTCCTCTCGTACGCCGGCTACGACGTCGACCGCCACTACTACGTCAACGATGCGGGCCGGCAGATGGCGGTGTTCACGTGGGCGTACGAACGGTTCGACGAGTCGGACCTCGAAGCGGACCCCGCCCGGGACCGTATCGAATACGACTTGGTGCGCTACTACCGGAAGGGGAACGAGTTCCTCGAAAGTGCCGACTCGGACGAGGTCGAGGCTGCCGAGGCGGAGATATCGTCGATCCTCCAAGGACTCGAAGCGGGCGACGAGGCGACCTACGAACGCGTTGGTGAGGTCGTCGATGCGGTACTCGGCGGGATGAAGGAGTGTCTCGCCCGTCTGCCTGCGGAGTTCGACGAGTTCGTCAAGGAGACGCGGTTCATGCGCGACGGGTCCACCGACGACGTGGCAGAGCGGCTCAAGGAGACGCCACAGGCCGTCTACGAGGAGGACGCCTGGCAGCTCGAGCTCGACGACTGGGGGATCGACAAGAACCTCGTCTTCTTGCGCTCGGACGACACCAGCCTCTACACTACCCGGGATCTGGCGCATCACGAGTGGAAATTCGCGAACTACGACCGCGCGGTGACGGTGCTCGGCGAGGACCACAAGCTCCAGGCCGACCAGCTCGACGCCGCTTTGGAGCTGCTGGGCAACGACACTGACTCGCTCGGCCACGTCATCTACTCGTACGTCAACCTCCCTGACGGAAAGATGTCCACCCGGCGAGGGACCGGCGTGATGCTCGATGACCTGCTCGACGAGGCGATCGCTCGCGCCCGCGAGGCGGTCGAGAGCCGGATGGACGACCGGATCCGCGACGATGACCTCGACGAGGCCGATATCGAACGCATCGCTCACCAGGTCGGGATCGGGGCCGTCCGGTACGATATCGTCTCGAAACAGCCGGCAAAGGCGATCACGTTCGAGTGGGAGGAGGCGTTGGATTTCGAGGCGCAGTCGGCGCCGTACGTCCAGTACGTCCACGCCCGCTGCTGCGGGATCCTCGATGAAGCGACGACAGCCGATGTCACGGTGCCGGAACCGGGTGCGACCGTCGATGTCGACCCGAGCGTGCTGGAGACGGCCGAGGCGCGCGACCTGCTCAGGGAGGTCGCCCGGTTCCCGGCCGTTATCGAGGCGGCCGCCGAGGACTTGGAACCGCACACGGTCGCCACGTTCACGCGCGAGTTCGCCGAGGCGTACAACGCCTTCTACCGCGAGTGTCCCGTGTTGACCGCCGAGAGCGACGCGCTCCGCGATGCTCGACTCGCCGTTGTCGCCGCGGCCCGCTACACGATGGCGAACGCGCTCGACGTCCTCGGCGTCGAGGCCCCCGAATCGATGTGAACCACCGGTAACCGAGCCATAGCGGGAGTGTACGGGGCGTGTTCGCTTCGCTCCGCGGGTCAAAGGTTACTTACACGCACGCGGCCGTAGTCGAGACAATGAGTAGCGACGCCCAACAGGCGAGCGAGGACCGGCGGAAGTACGAGTTCCGCAAGGTCATCGAGGAGCTCAAAGACTACGAGGGCTCCGGCACCCAGCTCGTCACCATCTACATCCCGGAGGACAAACAGGTGTCCGACGTGGTGGCACACGTCACCCAAGAGCACAGCGAGGCGGCCAACATCAAATCCAAACAGACCCGGACGAACGTCCAGGACGCGCTGACGAGCATCAAAGACCGGCTCCGCTACTACGACACGTACCCGCCGGAGAACGGAATGGTGCTTTTCTCGGGAGCGGTCAACTCCGGCGGTGGCCGAACCGAGATGGTGACGCGGACGCTCGAATCGCCGCCGCAGCCGATCGAATCGTTCCGCTACCACTGTGACTCGAACTTCCTCACGGACCCGCTCGAACACATGCTGGCGGACTCCGGACTGTTCGGGCTCATCGTTTTGGATCGCCGCGAGGCGAACGTCGGGTGGCTGAAGGGGAAACGCGTCGAGGCCGTCAAGTCAGCTTCCTCGCTCGTTCCCGGCAAGCAGCGGAAGGGTGGCCAGTCCGCACAGCGGTTCGCCCGGCTCCGGCTGGAGGCCATCGACAACTTCTATCAGGAGGTCGCGGAGATGGCGAACGACCTGTTCGTGGCGAAACGCCACGAGCTCGACGGGATCTTGGTCGGCGGCCCGTCGCCGACGAAAGACGAGTTCCTCGACGGCGACTACCTCCACCACGAGCTGCAGGACAAGGTGCTCGGGAAGTTCGACGTCGCGTACACCGACGAGTCCGGATTGAAAGACCTCGTCGACAACGCGAGCGAGGCGCTCGCCGATCAGGAGATCGTCGAGGACAAACGCCACATGGAGGAGTTCTTCGAGAACCTCCACACCGGTGAGGAGGCGACCTACGGGTTCGAACAGACCCGCCGGAACCTGATCATGGGATCTGTCGACCGGCTGCTCATCTCCGAAGACCTGCGATCCGACGTGGTCGTGTACGAGTGCCCGGACGGCACCGAGGAGTACGAGGTGATCGACTCGCGCCACTCGACGCCCGACCACGAGTGCGAGGAGTGTGGCCAGGAAGCCGAAGTAGTCGAGCGCGAGGACGTCATCGAACACCTGATGGCGATCGCCGAACAGCGCGGCACGGATACGAAATTCATCTCCACGGACTTCGAAAAGGGTGAACAGCTGCTCGACGCGTTCGGCGGTGTCGCCGGGATCTTACGCTACTCGACGGGCGTCTAACGACGGTCTATTCGGTCGTCGAGGTCAGTTCCAGACACGCACACGCGTCGGTCTCCGGGTCGAAGCAGTCCGGACACTCCGGCTTCCGGTCGATGATCGTGTCCAGCCGCTCGGCAACGGTGCCGTCGATCACCGCCTCCAACTCCCGAGCCTCCGCGCGGAACTCCTCGACGGCGAGGACGTTCGCGAGGAACCGCTCGATGATACAGTACGTCTGTAACGCCTCTCGGGCGCGGACGATGCCGTCGTCGGTGAGTCGAACCCCCTTGTACTTCTCGTGTTCGGCGAGCCCACGCGATTCGAGCTTGCCGATCATCTCGTTGGCGCTCGCCGGGCTCACGTCGAGGGCATCCGCGACCGCCCCGGTCGACGCCGGCCCGTCGGCCGCCTGCTGGATGACGTATATGGTCTTCAAATACTGATCTGCGGTGTTCACGGCTCCCCTCCGTCGCTGCCGCTCTCCGGCGGCACTCTCGTGACGTTCATCGTCGTTCCATGACCTCCGTGACCTCACGTACCCCGTCCGACTCCTCCTCGCGGATCGCTCGTAGGGTGTCCAACAGCTCCTCGCGGTCGATCGAGAACTCCGCGTCCGACTCGGTTATCGCCTCGATGAGGTCGTCGTAGAACTTGTAGGCGGTCTCCTCGTTGCACAACTGGTCGTACAACACGCCGTCGAAATCCTCCGGCCGGGTCCGACCGTATCTGGCGTCAACGAGCGACTCGATCTCGTCGAACGGAACGCTCTCGACCCCGAGTCCGTCGATCAGCGCCTCTAGCCGTTCGCGGTGCTCCGCGGACTCCTCGGCGGCGCCTTCGAGCAGCGCCGCAACCTCCTCGTCGAGCTCCTCGTCGAGGCTCCGGTAGTGGTGATACGCTCGCGCCTCGACGACCTCCTCCAACACGATCCCGATCTGGAGCAGGCGCGCGAGCTGGTCGTCGGTCGTCACTCGCTGACCAACGCTCACCGCGACCACCCGGTCGATACGCCCGTTCGCATACGACACGAACTCGGAGCCTGGCCGACTTAAGATGTTCCTTCGACTGTAGTGGGCGCGTGGGTGGCCCGTCGCGTGTCGTGAGCCGTGCGCAGTGGGGAGCGCGTCGCGTGTCGTGAGCCGTGCGCGGTGAGGGGTGTCGTCCGAGGCGTGGGTCTCCCCCCGATTACGGTCTGTGCCCGTTCGATCCGAGCTCAGCTCGCGTTAATTCGCGGTGATCCAGGTAATACGTCGCTGAAATCGTCGAAAACCGGGTTCAGTGCGTCCCCGTATTAACACCTCTCGGCCGATAGGAAGGGACGCGATGAACGCGAACACAGTTGTAACGGTCGCACTCGCGGTGACCGTTTTGATCGGTGGGGTAGCGGCGGTCGGCGCCGCATCCCCCGCGGACGCACAGGCAAACGACAACGCGACGGCGGCCGACGAGAACGCGCCGGA
This sequence comes from Halorubrum tibetense, assembly GCF_055396225.1. Lineage (NCBI taxonomy): Archaea > Methanobacteriati > Methanobacteriota > Halobacteria > Halobacteriales > Haloferacaceae > Halorubrum > Halorubrum tibetense. Next base: position 1,233,767 of record NZ_AP043742.1, on the reverse strand, counting down.
CGACACGCCCGCGAACGAGAACGAGAACGCGAGCGACGAGCCCGATGACGCCGCCCCCGACGGACAGGGGAACGCCGATGACGAAGCCGCAGGCGACCGTGGCCCGCCGAGCAGCCTCCCCGAACAGGTGCCCGAGCACGTCAGCCAGATCCACGAGCAGGTCCACGAGTTCATCGGCGGTGAGCTCGACGACCTCGGCGACGCGGTGAGCGATGTCGTGTCCGACGAAGACGTTGACGGCGAGAACACCGACGAAGACGTTGACGGCGAGAACACCGACGACGAGGAGGAAGACGCTGACGCATAACGACCGATTCACGCACCTTTACACGCTTTCCTCGTAGCTTCGGTCTTTTCTCGCCCGGGGCCGACCCACGTACTTACGACCGGCAGCCGGCGCTGCTTGCTACCGGAGTCGCTGAAAGAACCGAAAAACGCAGCGGGCGAGCTACTGCAGGCGTTTCAACACGAGCTCCTCGACGTCGTCGCGGAACTCGTCGACCGCGATCTCCTCTAACACCGGCACGAAGAAGCCCTCAACGAGCATGTTCCGTGCGGTTCGCGAGTCGATCGTGCGACTCTCCAGGTAGAACAGGTCCTCCGCGTCGACCTGTCCGACGGTGGCGGAGTGGGACGCCTCCGTGTCGTGGTTGTGGATGATGAGCTTCGGCGACGCGTCGGCCTCGGCGTCGTCCGAGAGCATCAGCGTGTTCTCCCGCTGGTAGCTCGACGTGCTCCACGCATCCTCGCCGACGTCCTGAACCCCCTCGTACACGGAGCGGGCGACGTCGTCGAGCACGCCGCGGGTGACGAGGTCAGCCGTCGTGTGCTCGCCCTCGTGCCAGACGCGGGCGTTGATGTCGAAGTGCTGGTCCTCGGTGCCGAAGAACGTCCCGACGATCTGGCTCTCGGAGCCGTCGCCGGCGAGCTCGGTCTCGACGTCCGACCGGGTGAGCTTCGAGCCGAAATTGCTCTCGATCCAGTCGATCGTCGCGTACGTGTCCGTGCGTCCGCGCTTCAGCGCGTACGTGTAGGTGTCGTCGTCCAGGTTCTGGAGGGACCCGAACTGAACGGAGGCGTTCTCGCCGCCGACGACCTCCACGAGGTTCGAGAAGTAGCGGTCGCCGCTCACGTCGCTCTCGCCCGACTCGATCGATTCGAGGATCGTCACCGACGACGACTCCTCGGCGACGACGAGCGTCTGGCTGAACAGCGAGCGGGAGTTCATCTCCGCGCGCACCGTCACGTCTTCGACGTCGACGCCCTCGGGGACGTAGACGAACGTACCCGTGGTGAAAAGCGCCACCGACAGCGCCGTGAGGTAGTTGTGCTCGGGGTCGAGCACGCTGCCGAAGTTCGACTCGAGCACGTCGCCGTACTCGTCGAACGCCTCGGTGAACGGTAACACGACGACGTCGTCATCGCCGCCGGCGCGCTCAGTCGTGTCCGACTGATTCAGCGGGTCGACGAGCGCCTCGAAGTCCAGCGCCTCGAGGTCCGTCCAGCGCCGCCCGGGCGTCTGGATGACGTCCGGCAGCTCCGCCGTCTCCAACGCCGAGAGCGCGTTCAGGCGGGTTTCTAAGAGCCACTCGGGCTCGTCACGTTCCTCCGCGATGCGCCGCACCGTGTCCTCCGAGAGGCTCTGTATTGCTTGCGTGCTCATGTTATCCGAGCGAGCCCTCCATTTCGAGCTCGACGAGCCGGTTGAGCTCGACGGCGTACTCGATGGGCAGCTCTTCCGTGATGGGCTCGATGAAGCCCGAAACGATCATCTGCTTCGCGTCGTCGTCGTCGAGACCGCGGGACTGGAGGTAGAAGATGTCTTCGTCGCCGATCTTGCCGACGGTCGCCTCGTGGGCGACGTCCACCTTCGACTCGTTGATCTCCATGTACGGCATGGTGTCCGAGGTGGACTTGTTGTCGAACATCAGCGCGTCACACTCGACCGCGGTCGAGGAGTTCTCCGCGCCGTCCGCGATGTGGACGAGCCCGCGGTAGTTGGTGCGGCCGCCGTCCTTCGCGATCGACTTCGACTCGATCGTGGACTTGGTTTCGGGCGCGTTGTGATACACTTTCGCGCCCGTGTCGATGTCCTGGCCCTCGCCGGCGAACGCGATGGTGATGTGGTTGTCCGACGCGCCGCGGCCCTTGAGGATCGTCGAGGGGTACAGCATCGTCGCCTTCGACCCCATCGAGCCGGATATCCACTCCATCCGGCCGCCCTTCTCGGCGATGGCTCGTTTGGTGTTCAGGTTGTACGTGTTCTTCGACCAGTTCTGCACCGTCGAGTACTGGACGTGGGCATCCTCGCCGACGAACACTTCGACACCGCCGGAGTGGAGGTTGAACGCCGAGTACTTCGGTGCGGAACAGCCCTCGATGTAGTGGACCTCCGAGCCCTCCTCGGCGATGATGAGCGTGTGCTCGAACTGGCCCATCCCCTCGGAGTTCATCCGGAAGTACGCCTGGATCGGCATCTCGACCGTCGTGTCCTCGGGGACGTAGACGAACGAGCCGCCGGACCAGATCGCCCCGTGGAGCGCCGCGAACTTGTTGTCGCTCGGGGGGACGGCCTTGGTCATGAAGTACTCCTTGACGAGCTCTTCGTGTTCCTGGACGGCCTTGTCCATGTCACAGAAGATCACGCCCTTCTCCTCCCACTGCTCCTGCATGTTCTGATAGACGATCTCGGACTCGTACTGCGCGCCGACGCCCGAGAGCGCGTTCTTCTCCGCCTCGGGGATGCCGAGCTTGTCGAACGTGTCCTTGATCTCGTCTGGGAGGTCGGTCCAGTCGTCGACGCCGCCACGGACCTCGACGTCCGGCCGGATGTAGGGAACGATCTCGTCGATGTCGATCTCGCTGAGATCGGGTGCTTCGGGCCAGTCGGTGGGCATCGGCATCGCCTGGAACTGTTCGAGTGCGCGCAGGCGACGCTCCAGCATCCACTCCGGCTCGTCTTTGTCCTCCGAGATGACGCGGACCGTCTCCTCGGTGAGGCCCTTCTCGCTTTTGAAGGCGGATTTCTCCTCCTTCTTGAACTCGAAGCGAGCCTCGGTGTCGGTCTCCTTCAGGTGGTCTTGTGAACTCATGTCGTTAGCTTTCGTTTCCGGTTGTATAGGGTTGTTGCGTAATCACGTGTCGTTACGCGGCTTCGAACGCGTCCTCGCGAACCCAGTCGTACCCCTCGTCCTCGAGCTTCTCGGCCAGCTCCGCGCCGCCGCTCTTGGCGATCTCGCCGTCGAGCATGACGTGGACGTGGTCCGGTTCGACGTAGTCCAGGATCCGCTGGTAGTGGGTGATCTGGAGGACGCCCGTGCCCTGCTCGTCGCGGAGCGCGTTGATCCCCTTCGAGACGTCCTGGAGGCGGTCGATGTCGAGCCCCGAGTCGATCTCGTCGAGGACGGCGATGACGGGTTCGAGCATCGCGGCTTGGAGGACCTCGTTCTGTTTCTTCTCACCGCCGGAGAACCCGGCGTTGAGGTACCGCTGCATGAACTTCTCGTCCATGTCGAGCAGCTCCATCTTCTCGGAGAGGATCTCTTGGAACTCCGCGACGCCGATCTCGCCGTCGTCCGCGGGGCCCTCCATGGGGGAGGTGTCGTAGCCGGTGTCGTCGGCCTCCGACTCCGCCGCTTCCTCTTCTTCGTCCTCGAACAGCTCCTCACGCTCCTCGGCCTTGGCGTTGAGCGCCTGTCGGAGGAAGCTCGTCATCGTGACACCCTCGATTTCCGCGGGGTACTGGAAGCCGAGGAAGATACCCAGCGCCGCGCGCTCGTTCGGTTCCATCTCCAGGAGCTCCCAGTGATAGTCCTCGTCGTCGAGCGTCGCCTCGATGTCCGCTAGGTCCGCGTCTTCGAGGTGAAGGGTGACGCTCCCGCCGGTGACCTCGTAGGCCGGGTGGCCAGCGATCACTTTTGCCAACGTGGACTTGCCGGAGCCGTTCGGTCCCATGAGCGCGTGGATCTCGCCGGAATCGACTTCGAGGTCGACGCCCCGAAGGATCCGTTCTCCGCCCTCTTCCGCTACCCGTGCGTGTAGGTCGCTGATCTCGAGAGTTGCCATTTGTAGGGTTGAGCCTCGTACCGAAACAGTGGGGGTTCCAGCGGTTAATGGTTACGCATTTACCCGTTCAAAATCACGAATAGTAGAATAATTCTTTCGACGATCGAAAACCGAGTTCTCGTTTCTTACATGAACGACCCGAGCCCCGTCTGTTCCTGTCCCGTTTTGACCTCCTCCCAAGAGGTCCCTAAGGCCTCTATGACCCGCTCGATCGGGCCTTTCAGGGTCTTATCGAGCATCTTCTCCCAGTCGATCTCGAACTCTTCCGGGATCTGATCGGCGTACTCGAAGCAGATCACGTCCGGATCCCGTTTGAACTCCCCGTATAATCCCCCGCGCTGCGGGTCAAGTCCGCGTTCGGACTCCATCCGCTCCCAGAAGTCGGGGTGGACTTTCTTGAGGTAGAGTCGTTTCGGCTTCGAACCGCTGCCGAAGTTCGTTCCCAACAGCTCGTTCGCGTACTGTGCGCCCCTGACCTGTGCGGTCGGCGTCTCGTACGCGTCGAGCCGTTTGCCGATCCCCCCGGGGATCCCGACCTCTTCGACGCTGAGCTCGCCCGCGAGGAAGTCGTCGATCACGTCCGTGAGGTACGTCTCGATCGCTTCGAGGTCCTCGTCGATGTCGTCGCCGGTAACGATCGTCTCGATCACGTGCTGTTGGACCTCCTTCGTGATCTGTGCGATGTCCGAGCGCTTGTACTCGAACCCGGTGATGTCGATGTCGTCGACGTCTTTCCCCTCCTTCCAGATGATGTGGCCCGCGTACCGTTTCTTCTTACCGGCCTGGAAGAACCGGCGGTACAGCTTCTCGAACTCGATCTGGAACCGGTGGTCCTCGGCGTTCAACCGGTCGTGCGCGAAGTCGTCGTAGCGGTCGTTGATGTGGTCTTCTATCTCGAAGGAGGCGTCGATGGCATCTTTCTTCTCTAACTCCCCTAGTGAAAGCATAACTGAGTCAGTGTCCCCGTACGTCACTTCGTACCCGATCTCCGCCGTCACGTCCGCGGTGAAGTCGATCACTTCACGGTTCGTCGACGTGACGCCGGCGCTCATCTCGCGATCGTACAGGCGGAACCGGTCCCAGCCGAACACGCCGTACAGGCTGTTCATCAGCACCTTCACCGCTCCCTGCTGTCGGTCGTACTGTTCGTACGCCTCGGTCCCGGGGTCGTGTTCGTTCCGGAGCGCTTTCTTCTCCTCGCGCTCGTCGAGGAGCTCGTTCACCATCTCCCGGATGATACCGTCGGGCTCCTTCCGGAAGTGGACCCCCGTCGGCGTCCGGTACGTCTCGCCGTCGTACTCCGCCGGATCGACTTTGGTCTCCGGGGACGCGTTGATCGTCACCATCGACATGGGGTATAACGACTTCAGATCCAGCACGCTCACCATCTCACGAACCCCGGAGATCGGGTCGAACACCGCACCCCCCTCGAACTCCTCGGCTTCCTGCTGCCCCTTCGAGGGGAGCGCGAAGTTCCCGTACGCCATGTGGAGCACGTACATATCCACCGCGTCGCCCGGCGTCGTCGCGTCCTCGAGCTTACAGCCGACGATCTTCCGGGCGTCGTCCCAGAAGGCGATCACGTCCTGTGCCCGGTCGATCTCGACACAGAGCTCGACGTCGCGGATGCTGTACTCCAACAGCCGCTCGGGGTCCTGCTCCCAGAGGTCGCCGATGTCGCCGGCGTACCGCTCCTTGCCGACGCCGAGCTCGCGCTCGCCGACCGCGTCGAGGCGGTACGACTCCAGCTCCGTGAACATCGTTCGCTTGTACGCGTACAGCAGGTCGAAGACGACCCGCCCCTTGATGTCGGGGCCGCCCCACCCCGAACGCCACACCTCACCGATCCGAGAGAGCCGATCGACCGAGAGGTCGTACTGGCTCTCGTCGTCCAGCTCCTCCATCCGATCGAGGAGATACGGCGCGTCGAAGTCCTCGAAGTTCCAACCCGTTAGCACGTCCGGGTCGCTCTCGTCCAGGTACTCGACGAACGCGTCGAGCATCGCGTCCTCCGCCTCGAACGTTTCAACGCGGAAATCGAGCACTACGCCGTCGTCGTCACTCTCCACGATCCCCTCGTAGTCGGGGAGGTCTTCCGGCGGGGGCACCGTCGCTTCGGGCGCGTCGTACAGCCAGACCACGTACTCGTCGTCGTAGGAATCGTGGCTCGTGAGACAGATGATCGGCTCCTCGCCGTCCTCCGGGAACCCCCGCCGGTCGTCGACCTCGATGTCGAAGGTGTTCACCCGCATCTCGGCGTCGACGTCGGCGGGTTCGAGGTGCCCCTCGTGGACCTGGATCGTCTCCTCGTCGTCGAGCCGACGCTCCTCGACCCGTATCCCGCCGTTGAGCCCGTTATCGATCAGGAACCGGTTCGGGAAGAGGATGTCCGCCTCGAAAGTGGTCGCGAAGTCGTCGCGGATGTTCCCGACGTCGCGAGGCGTCCGCGTGACGATCCGAGTGAGCGGCTCGCCGCGGATGCTCTCGTAGGCGTTGCCGTCGGGGTCCGACTCCCGGGTGCCGATGACCACGTCGTACTCCTCGACGGGGTCGATGTCGAGCTCGGCGGTCGGCACGTAGAAGTACGGTTCGACGCCCAGCACCCGGAGATGCTCGACGGTGTCGTGGTCGGTGTCCCCGCTGACGTTCTCCGCCGGTCGTCGACCGAACACGTGGACGACCGGATACTCGTCGCTCCCGTACCCTTCGACGGCGTAATCGATCTGGGTGATCATCAGCTCGACCGTACCGGTCGAGTCCGGGAACTTCGCCTCGTCGACGTCGATCACGTCGCTGACGCGTCCGCCACCGGAACCGGTGACGACCCTCGCCTCCTCGGCGGCGAGGTCGTCGCGGTCGGTGCCGCCGTCGTCGTCCGCGTCACCGGCCGACGAAAAATCCGTGAGCCCCGACTGAGTCATACCGTGACTTCGGCGTACCCGGCTAAAAAACTCGGCGTTCGGCCGACGATGCGAGCGGAGGTTCCGGTCACCGAAGACGATTCTATCGGGCCACGATCCCCGGGGCGGCGAAACGACCCGCCACGGAAAGGCATATATTGTGTCACGACTTACCACGGTCTATGCCCTCGAACCCGAACGGGGAACACGGGACGCACCGCACGGGTAGCGACGCCGACGCCGAGGTGGAGGCGTACGAGGACGACGGCAACGTGGTGCTTTTCGACGCGAAAAATCCGCTCGCGTGGGTCGAGGCGAGCCGAACCGTCCGACTCGCCGACGCGGCCTGATCCCTCCGGTCGGACCGATTGTCCGTTCGCCCGCGTTTCCGGCGGAAACCGGGACACAACTCCTTTGACCCGGCGCGGCGTAGCACGGCCGTGTTCCCCTTCGACGAGGAAAACGAGGGCGAGGTGTCTTTCGGCGAGAGCTCCGACGCGGAGCGGAAGATGACGCCGGAGGCACCCAAAGCCCCCTCCGTCAAGACGTTCGACGAGGGCGGCGACTTCGACGCCGCCGGCGACGTCGACAAGCACACGCTCCGTGCGTTCGTCGTCGCCGTGATCTACGCGAACGTCGCGCTGCTCTTCGTCTTTCTCGGCCCGATGGTGTGGTTCTTCGAGGGATGGGACCGGTTGGGCCCCGCCCTGCTCGTCGTCGGTGTGCTCGCCGGGATCCGAACGTATCAGACGTATCGTGCATGGGACCGGGCGCGTGAGGAAGACGACGAGTCGGACCCCGGACCCGAGTCCGACCCGCTTCCCACCGACACGGGCACCAGCGACGGGGACTCGGATCCCGACCCCAGCGACAGGGACACCGACCGCCCGGAACGGTAATCCCTTCGGAGGACCTTCTCACCCGCATGCAGACGGTTCGCGACGCCGACGGCGACACGTACCTCCTCGTGAAGCGGTCCGACGACTCGAGCCGAGTCCGTGACCCGGAGACGGGCGACGAGCGGTACGTCGCGAACGCGGATCTGGAGGTCGTCGACGGCGAGTCACCACTGGCCACGGCGGCGCGCGGCGTGCCGGCCCCCGTTCGACGAGTCGTCCGGTCGGTCCACGACGATCGGTCACTCGGGCTGCTCGTCGAACTCGTCGACGCCGGACCGCTGTCGGCCGTCGAGGTCATGGCGTACGACATGTGCGAGTCCGACGTTCACGGCCGACTCGCGGAGTTCCGCGTCGCGGGACTGATCGAGGAGGCCGACGTCGCGGGACGGCGCGGATATGCGGCGACGCCCGCCGCCGAGGACGCGGTCCGACTGTTACGCGGCGGGGCGGTCGCCGCCGACGCACACGAGTCGTGAGCGAACGGCGCGAGGACCAGCCTCCCCCGGAAGCATCTCCAGCCACGGATGGGCGAGACGGGGGCCAGTGATGACCGACGCTCGACCGCGGAACCGCTTATAAACAGCGGCCGGACTCTCGTGATCCCGGATACACAACCGCCCGAACGAGCGTCGAGGACAACGCCCCAGCTGGGGCCTATGGCGGGAGCGTCGGTGCTGTTCGTCCTCGTTCCTGGTCTGACGTTCCACACCCGGGTTCGGGCACTTATGTACTGTGTCGTTGGCGGCGGTGGCTCGTCCGCCGCCGGCGTGCCGGGCGCTATCGGCGCGCCGGACGCCGACGTGTCCACGTCCGCCGTTCGGGCGTCCACCACTCATCCGTCTCCCGCTCAATCGTCGGCGAGCGACGCGACGTCGAGTCCCGCCGCGTCCTCGCGGGTGACCGTCGACCGGTTCGTTCGGGGGTCCTTCTCGACGGTGACGAGCTGGTCGGCGGCCCCGACGAGCTCGTCGTCGTGGCTGACGATGAGGATCTGTCTGACGCCGAATCCGCGCATCTCCTCGACGAGGTCGACGAGCCGCGAGACGTGTCCGGAGTCGAGGAACACCGTCGGCTCGTCTAAGATCAGCGGCGGCGTCGGCGCGGCCCCCTCGATCCCTTCCGCGAGCAGCCGGTAGATCGCACAGCGCAACGAGAGGTTGAACAGCGCCCGCTCGCCGCCGGAGAGCTGCTCGGGTTCGAGCGCCTCGCCATCTTTCTGGTACACCGTCAGCGCGTACTGGCCGTCCAGTTCGATGTGCGAGTAGGCGTCGTTGCCGTACACCAGCTCGAACGTCTCGTTGAGCGTCCGCTCTAACTCGCGGACGTTTCGCTGGCGCAGCTCCGCACGCAGCTCCCCGTAGGTCGCCTCCAGCTCGGCGGTTTCCTCGTGGAGCGACTCCAGGGAGTCGACGGTGGCCGCGAGCGACGACCGCTCCTCGCGAAGCGCCTCCAACCCCTCGATTTCGCCGCGCACGCCGCCGATCGCGTTCTGAAGCTCGGTCCGCTTCTCGGCCAACTCCTCGAGCTCCTCGTCGACCCGTTCGAGGTACGCCTCGGCCTCCCGTTTCCGCTCTTTTGCCGTCTCGATCGCCTCCTCGTCGACCGCCTCCCGAAGCGTGTCTCGCCGCTCCCGCTTGTCGGCGAGCCGGTCCCGACGCTCGTCGTTTACGGCTTCGAGGTTCTCGCGCTGTTCCCGGTGTCGCTCGATCCGGTCTTCGAGCTCGGCTATCGACTCCAGCCGCTCCTCGACCGCGTCCACGGCCTCCCGGGCGGTATCGATCTCATCGAGCTCCGACTCCAGCTCCGTTACCGCCGCCGCGGCCGCCTCGGCCTCCTCGCGCTTCCCCTCGGCGACCTCGCGCGTCTCGTCCGCACGCTCCTTGAGCCCGGCGGCACGATCGCGCTCCTCCGCCGCTGCTTCCCGTTTCTCGGCCGCTTCCGCCCGCTTCTCTTCCACCCGCTCGCGTAGCATCTCGGCGGTCCCGTCGATCTCGTCGAGCCGCTCGGCCGCCTCGACCAGCTCGTCGAGCGTCGCGATCCGGTCGTCGAGCGTTTCCTCCCGCTCTCGGGCCCCGGACAGCGACGACGCCAACTCCGCAACGCGCTCGCGGTCCTCGTCGATCCCCGTCGCGTGCGGCGACTCCTCCACGGGCTGTCCGCACTCCGGGCACTTCCCCGCCGCGAGCAGTTCCTCGGCCTCTGCCACCCGCTCCCGGGCGTTCTTCAGCTCCGCGGACAGCTCCGCGATCCGTTCACGCAGCTCGCCTCGTCGCTCCCGGAGCGTCTCCCGTCGCTCGGCGACGGTCTCCGGCGTGACGCTCACGGGTGAGAACGCGTCGGCGTCTCCGTTGCTATTGCCCCTATCGCCATCGTCTCTGTCGCTGCTCGGACTCCCCTCCGGATCGTCCGCCGCGTCCGCCTCGAAGCGTGCGCGCAACGTCTCGGCCTCCTCGCGGAGCTCCTCGATGGATGCCTCCCGTTCGTCAGCCTCGGATTCCGCCTCGTCCGCCTCGTCCGCGAGTCGATCCGCCTCGGATCCGGCCTCCGCCGCCCGTTCGGCGAGGTCGTCCGCCTTCCCAGCCAGGTTCGTCGCCTGGTTTCGGAACGCCTCGGCTGCCACCCGCCGGTCGTCGAGCGTCTCGCGGACCTCGGCTTCGCGGTCGGCCAGCGTCGACCGGCGATCCGCGATCGCTGCCGCCGTCGGGGCGTCGAGCCCGGCGGCCTCGACGGCGTTGTCGACCGCGGCCTCCCGCTCGTCGATCCGCTCGCGTACCTCCCGGACCGCCTCTAGGTGCTCTTCGCGCTCCCGCTCCGTCTCGCGGATCGACTCCTCGATCGACTCGATCGTCGACTCGACGGTCGCCAGCTCGGAGCGTTTCTCCTCGTACGTTGCGAGCGTCTCGGCGGCCTCCGACCGCGTCTCCGTCGCTTGTTCGCGCTGGGTCTCGTAGTGGTCGACCTGATCGTCGAGCTCCGACAGCTCGCTCTCGAGCCCGTTGAGCCGGTCGTGGAGCCCCTTCTCTTCTTTCTCTTCGATGCGTTTCTCCTTCTCCTCTAACACTGCCCGTTTGGCGTTCAACACGTCCTCGACGCCGAGGCGGGCGTCCCCGGCGCGCTCGCGGTACTCTTCTAGCGTCCCGAGCTGGAGGAGGTCGTCGATGACGTCCTGTCGCTGGCTCGGGCTGGCGTTGATGAGTGCGTTCACTTCCCCCTGTCGGACGTACGCACAGTTGACGAACGCGTCGGCATCCATTCGGAGGAGCTCGGTGACGAACCGGCGCACCGCGGTCGCACCGTCCCGGGTTACGTCGCTCCCCGCGGTCGCCTCGAGGGTACAGTCGTGGTCGACCCGGTCGTCGTACGCTCGCAACCGGCGAGAGACGTGGTACGACACGCCGTCGTGGGTGAACCAGAGGTCGACTTCCGTCTCCTCCTCGCCGTTCGTGATCACGTCGTCGAGGGTACCGTCGAGCGCCTTCGAGCCATACAGCGCGAAGAAGCACGCCTCCAGCAACGAGGACTTCCCGCTGCCGTTGATCCCGTGGATGACCGTGACGCCTTCCGTCAACTGGAGGTCGGCGTCACCGTACGGTTTGAAGTTCGAGAGCCGGATCCGGTCGAACCTCATAGGTAGTCCTCCATCGACACCTGGCCGTCGGCGCCCGGGGCGGATTCATCCCGCTCCGCCGTCGACTCCGTCCCGTCGTCCGCTCCTGTCTCACCCGTGTGCGTCCCATCCGTGTCGGGTTCCGCGTGCTTACCGGCGTCGGGTTCCGCGTGCTTACCGGCGTCGGGTTCCGCGTCCTCGTCACTCTCGTCCCCGTCGGACATCGAGTCCTCGGCCGGCTCGAACGCTCCCGGATCGTCGAGTCGCTCCTCGACCGCCGACTTCACCGTCTCCCGGACGTTCGCGTCGGCGACGCCGTCGTCACGAACCGTCGCATCGACGTCGAGTGCGGCGGTCGACAGGCCCATCCTCTCGATCCGCTCACGAACCGCGTCCTCGGGATCGGCGAAGCTCACGTCGACCGCCTCGTCCGTCTCGACCGTTCGTCTGTCGGTGACGCGGGCGATCAGCGCGCCCGCGTCAGCCGCGAACTCCTCGACGGCCGCCGGGGTGATCGGGTCGCCGTCGCCGGTCACTTCGACGAGCACCACGGCGTCCGCGAGGTCGTGTTGTCGGACCTGCTCGCGGACGCGAGCCTCCCCCTCTCCCTCGCCGAGCTCGACGCTCACGAAGACGAACTCGCGGGTGTCGAGCGCGCGTCGCCGGATCTCGATGCGGTCGTCGCCCGCCGCGGCGGCCTCGTCGAACCGAACGAGGTTGTAGCCGCGTCCCTCCCGTTCGCTCGCGCTCGCGCGTTCCGTCGACCCCGGGTACGTCACCCACGTGTCGGCGACCGTCGCCCGATCGGGTTTGTGGTTGTCGCCGAGGAGCATCGCGTCGAACGCCACGTCGCTCTCGGTCAGCACCGTCTCGGTGTCCCAGTCGGCGTGTGCGAACGGCTCGAACAGTCCGTGGGCGACAAGCGCCGCGTAGTCGGCGTCGTGCGGCTCGAACGCGTATTCCAGCTCGTCGCGGCGCGAGACGGGGACGTGGTCGAGCCCGTAGAACGCGGTGTCACCGACCGTCACCGGCTCGTCGTCGAGCCGTGTCGCGAGCCCCAACCGCTCGAAGAGGTCGAGCCACTGTCCCCCGCGGGTCGACTCGTGGTTCCCCACCACCGCGAGGAAGGGGATCCCGGCGTCGTCGAGTCGGCGGAGGACGGTGATCGTCCCCATCAGGTCGGGGAGCTCCGGGCGACGGTCGTGAAAGAGGTCGCCCGCGTGGACGACGGCGTCGACGTCGCCGTCGATCGCGTCGTCGACGACGGCTCCGAACGCGTCGAGAAAGTCCTGGCGTCTGACCGGCGAGTGGTACTGCTGGTACCCGATGTGGGTGTCGCCGGTGTGGATCACCCGTGTCATCGCTCCACGATTGGCCCGTATCGGGTTTAGGGGTTCCGGGGCGGTGTCGGATCCGTCGTCGCCGCCTCTCCTGGCGTCGTTGTCGCCGTCGACGTAACGGTCGCCGTCTCCCTCGTCGCCGCCCGAAACCGCCGGTACGACTCGAGCGCCACGCGGCCACGCTCGGCGAGATCGACGCGCCCGTGCCGCTCCGCGTCCCTGATCGCCTCGTCGAGCCGATCGAGCCCGACGGCCTCGACGAACCCGGCCGCCCGCTGGAGATCGTCTCGTGCGGCGTCGGCCTCGTCGATAACGGCCGCGTACGGCCGCCTCGCGGTGTCGGTTCGCGTCGCTAGCGCCGAAAGGGCCCGCTTGACGTCGTCGGTCGAGACCACACGCTCCCTGGCGCGGTATCGGATTTATACTCTCGGCCGCCCCGATCCGAGACCGTCCCCGTGCTCACCCACCGGGCTCACACCGACAGCGAGTAGAGTCGCTTGCGGGCGTCGGTAAACGAAAAGCGCGAGTCGACCGCGTCCTCCTCCTCCAGCCGCGAGAGCGCGTACCGGACGGTTCGTGGCGGGAGCAGCGTCTCCTCGGCGAGCTCGCTCTGGGTCAGCGTGTCGTTGTAATCGAGGACCTTCGCGACGAGCTTCGCGCTCGGCGGGAGGTCGCGTACCCCTTCCCACCGGTCCGTGACGTCGTCGGCGGCGACTGCGTCCGTAGTGCTCATACGTGTCCTCCAGTAGTTCATGCCGTTAAATAATATTTACTATCCGTTCTAATTACTTTGGAGCATAAATATGGCTTTTTCGTGTGCATCGGTTTCCCCACCCGAAGCCTCTTATCCGCGAGACGCCTTGCTTGACGTAATGAGTGACACCGTCGACGACGTCGATATGCCCTACGATGAGGGGTCGGCGACGAGACAGGAAAAGATCGAGACCCTCCAAGACCGGCTAGAGGTGCTCGAGTCCCAGAACGAGGAGATGCGCGACAAGCTCCTCGACGCGAACGCGGAGAACAACAAGTACCAGCAGAAGCTCGAGCGGCTCACCCACGAGAACAAGAAGCTCAAACAGTCGCCGCTGTTCGTAGCGACCGTCCAAGAGATAACCGAGGACGGTGCCGTGATCAAACAGCACGGTAACAACCAGGAGGCGTTAACCGAGATCACGGACGAGATGCGCGAGACGCTCGATCCGGACGATCGGGTGGCGGTCAACAACTCGCTGTCGGTCGTCAAGAAGCTGGAGAAGGAGACGGATGTCCGTGCTCGGGTGATGCAGGTGGAGCACTCGCCCGACGTCACGTACGCCGACATCGGCGGGCTCGAAGACCAGATGCAGGAGGTCCGCGAGACCGTCGAGATGCCGCTCGAACACCCCGACATGTTCGAGGATGTCGGGATCACGCCACCGAGCGGTGTGCTCCTGTACGGTCCGCCGGGGACGGGGAAGACGATGCTGGCGAAGGCGGTCGCTAACGAGACCGACGCGACGTTCATCAAGATGGCCGGCTCCGAGCTCGTCCACAAGTTCATCGGCGAGGGCGCGAAGCTCGTCCGCGACCTGTTCGAGGTCGCCCGCGAGAACCAGCCCGCGGTGATCTTCATCGACGAGATCGACGCCATCGCCTCGAAACGGACCGACTCGAAGACCTCCGGCGACGCCGAGGTCCAGCGGACGATGATGCAGCTGCTCAGCGAGATGGACGGGTTCGACGAGCGCGGCGAGGTCCGGATCATCGCCGCGACCAACCGGTTCGATATGCTCGACCCCGCCATCCTCCGTCCCGGCCGCTTCGACCGCCTCATCGAGGTCCCCAAACCCGACACCGCCGGCCGGGAGATCATCTTCCAGATCCACACCCGCAACATGAACCTCGCCGACGGCATCGACTTCGAGCAGCTCGCCGAGAACGTGCCGGACGCCTCCGGTGCCGATATCAAGGCGATCTGCACCGAAGCCGGGATGTTCGCCATCCGCGACGACCGGACGCAGGTCACCCTCTCCGACTTCCTCGAGGCGCACGAGAAGCTCAAACAGGACGACGCGAGCGACGCCGACGACTCGCTGGCGTTCGCCTGATCCGCACTGCCCTGCCTCACTCCGCTTCGCGTCTTTCCTTCCCGTTCTCTTCCCGCTTCCACATCCGTTTCCACCCGGTCGACGCCCGATTCGCTACAACGCGCTGAGGACCAAGTACGGCAATAAAAAGAACCCGATGAGTATCAGCCCGGTCGCGAGGACGTATCCGAGCCCGACCCCCACCAGCGTCCGCCAGCTGTCGTCGACCGATCCGAACTCCATACCGCCCGATCGACGGGTTTCGTCTTAACCGTTGGGTCGACAACGATTCGGTCGACGCTCGTCCCGCGCGTCCCGCCGATCAGACGTCGCCGGCCATCGCCCGGAACAGGTCGTTCGAGAGGGTGTCACGGTCGACCGTTTCGAGCGCCTCCTCCCCGGTCGGTTCGATTTCCGGTGTTATCGTGCCGCCACCCATCCGCGAGTGCCCGCCGCCGTTGCCGTTCTCGACCTCGGAGAGCACGGCGTCGATGGCGTTCCCCATGTGAACGCGGTCGTCGCGGGACCGTCCCGAGAGGTGTACCGTCCCGTCGCGCTCACCGATGACGACGACGGCGCTTATCCCCTCCAGCTGGATCAGCTCGTCGGCGGCCTGCGGGATGGCGTCCACGTTGTTCACCCCGCCGACGTCGGCCACCGCGAACGACCCCTCGATCTGTCTCCCGGCTATCGCCCGTGCTTTCACCTCCAGTACTTCCGCGTCAACGGCGGGGTTCGCGATCCGGTCGAGCTGGTCCTGGTCGACGCCGGGGTACACGTACGCCGCGGCGGCGAAGTCCGGCTCGCTCGCGCCGACGGTCAGGTGTTTCGTGTCCGCCAGGATCCCGTACAGGAGACCGGTGGCGGCCCGTGTCGACAGAGCGAAGTCGCCGTCGGTCTCGCTCGCGTGTCTGTCCGGCGGCACCGGAACAGCTCCGTTGTCGTCGAAGTACTCCGCCACGATAGAGGCGGTCGCGCCGTAGTCGGTCCGAACATCCGTGAACTCGTCGCCGGCACCGTCTCCCGGGTGGTGATCGACGACCGCCGTCGGCAACACCCCGTCCGCGCCGCCGAATCCCCGTGGCTCGTTGTGATCGACGAGCACGACGGTCTCCGCGGCGAGGTCGCTGACGTGGTCGATCCGATCCAGTTCGAGGTCGAGGACGGTTCGGAACGCCCGGTTCTCCTGATGTCGGATCTGTCCGGGGTACTGAACGGTCGCTCCTACGTCCAGCTGGTCGGCGAGCGACGCGATCCCGACTGCGGCCGCCATCGCATCCGGATCCGGGTTCGGATGCATGAGGACGGTGACCTCTTCCTCGTCGGCCAGCAGTCGACGGAACGAGACACCCGGTGGCCGACGGGCGCGGAGAAGTGCGTACGTGCTCGCGACGACGGCGACTGCCGCCAACACCGCCACGGCGGTCAGCTCCGGGTTCTCACGGACGAACGTCTCCGCGCCGGAGAGCGTTTCGCTCACCGTCCCTAATGACCACATACGTCAGACGGCACTCGCCGCCGATACATCAAGGTTCGTGGATACTTCGACCGACCGATACCTGTAGAATACCGTTTCAGACCTTCTCTGTCCCGTGATCCGCACGGAACGCGGTGATCGCGTCCCGATACCCCTCGCGGTACGTGGGATACGCGAACTCGTAGCCGAGCGCCCGGAGTCGGTCGTTGGAGCATCGCTTGCTCGTCCGGATCCGTCGCCGGGCGGCCGCCGAGAGGTCGCCGTCGGCGATCCGCTCGTCCTTCGAGCGTTTCTCGGGCCGGGTGACGCCACACTCGTCGGCGAGCCAGTCGGCGAACGCGTGTTTGTCGACCGGCTCGTCGTCGACGACGACGACGGGCTCTCCCCGCGCTCGGTCGGTCTCGAGGAGGTGTCGTATCGCGCCCGCCGCGTCCGCACGGTGGACCATGTTGAGATAGCCGGCCGTGACGGGACCGTCGATGTAGCGTCGTAAGCGATACCGGTCCGGGCCGTACAACCCCGCGAACCGGGCGACGGTCCCGTCGATCCCGTGATCCGCCGCCTCCGACAGCGCGACCTCCTCGGCGGTCGCGAGCACTCGCGTCTTCTCCGTCGTCGGATCGATCGGCGTCCCTTCGTCGACCCGCTCGCCCCCGTGGTCGCCGTACACACCGGTCGAAGAGGTGTACACCAGCCGGCCCGGCGGTGCGGCACGGCTCCCGTACTCCTCGACAACGTTCCGGAGCCCGTCGACGTACACCGCCCGAGCCGCGTCCGCACCCCGGCCGCCGGAGCTGGCGGCGAAGACGACGGCGTCCGCATCCGGAAGCGCCGGGAGCGTCCCCGGCTCCGTCACATCTCCTCTAACCGCGTCGATGGAGCCGATCGCTCCGCTCGTGCCGCCTGTCGACTCATCCCCCACAGATCCGTCGACCGCCTCCCCGACCGCCTCGACCGCTTCCAGCCCACGGTCCGATCGGCGGACGCCAGTCACGTCGTGGCCCCGAGCCACGAGCTGCTCGGCGAGTTCGAGCCCGACGTAGCCGCAGCCGACGACGACGATCCTCATGGCTTTCGACCCTCGATGACGGCCATGACCTGCGCGAGCTGTTCGAGTGTCATCGCGGCGCGGCCCTCCAACACCTGTTGAACCTCCTGTCCGGTGAGGTCGGCGTCGATCGATGCCGCGATCGTGTCGACGTCGAGCACCGCCGTTACCATTCCCATGAGGAGGTGATCGCGGAGCTCGGCGACCATCGGGTCCGGCTCGCGATCGTTCGCCGCCGCGAGGACGGACACTCCCTCCTCAAGCGTGAGGTCACCCACGTTTCCGGTGGCGGTCGCGTCGACTGTCTCCTCGTCTAGCGACGTCTCCGCGACCACTCGGTCGCGACCCGCCGCGTCGATCGCGTCCGCGAGCGCCGCCTCGAACGCCGCCAACAACGCCGCAGCCTCGATCGTCCCGTCGCTGTCGTCGTCCGACCTCCCGGTCACGTCCGACTCGTCGACGATCTCGTGAAACATACCGTCGATCGGTGGTCCCGTCTCAAAACGCCACCGGTCAGGGACCGGTCAGGGACCGGTCTGAGCCCATCCCGCCTCGTTGTGTCCTGCTCTTCTCCCGGGCCGACGATCACCACCCTGCGGAGGTCTCGTCGCGGGTGCCGTCGACGTCGCCGACGCCCGGTGGGCCCGCCGGAACCGCAATGGCGACGATCGTCCCCGTCTCGAACGCGACCGGCCTGGTACTCCCGAGCTCGATCGGGTCGCCATCCACGGACACTGTCACCGTCGCCTCCTCGCGAACGTACTCGAAGGGTCGTCCGGGCTCCCCGACGTCCGCCCGAAGCGTGAACCGCGGATACTCGCCGCGGACCTCCACGCGCCAGGCGTTAACAGTCGCGACCCAGTACCCCGGCACCGGCGCGACCGGAAGCCCCGCCCCGACGCTCCGAACCGGCTTCGGCGCCCATCGCTCGGCGGCTTCCTCGCCCACCCGCGACGCGCCCTCCTCGACCGCCCCCTCGATCTCGCCGCGGACCTCCTCGCGGACTCGTTCGGTCGGCCCGTCGACGAACCGGGTTGGGATCCTGACGGCGTCCCGTCCGGCGGCCGTCCGAAGCGTGACGTGGAGCCGTGCGGTCAGTGTCGCTCGCTCCCCCGCCGAAAGCGACCCTGTTCTCGCTGCCTCGTCGGCCACCCGATCCGCGTACCCCCCATCGCCGATCGCGACCGCTCGCGCCCCCGGGGAGTCGTACGTTCCGGCGACCGAGGCGAGGACCGACGCCCGCTCCTCGCGTGTCAGCGACGTCCGGTCCGCGAGGGTCGACTCGAGGCGGTCGTCGACCACGGATCGCGACGCTTCGATCCGGTCGGCGAGCACGTCCCTGTCGGCTTCCAGATCCGGGTCGTTCCGTCCTGCAAGCGAGTCGTCGGCCGCCAACAACGCCCGCCCGGCGACGCCGATCCCGACCGTGTCCTCCGTCCCGAGGATCCGGTCGGTGATTCCGCCGGCGACATCGCCGTACGGCACGGTCACGTAGTTGAGGTTGCGCGTGGCGAGCGGCCGAGTCGTCGTCCCGTCGACCGCCTCGACGGTCGCCCCGTCGACCGGCGTTCGCGGGAGATACCCCGGCGAGCCGTCCGGCGTGAACCGCACGTAGCCGCCCGGCCCCTCCTCGCCGACGCGATACCGCCGGGTGTCGCGGGCGGCCTCGCGGCTGGCGAGTATCTCTCCGAGTGACGGACCGTCGAAGGCGCTCTCCACTCGGTCCAGAAACCCGTCGGTCGCTGCTTCGTCGTCGTCAGCGGCGGATTCCAGCTCGTCGACGACGGTGGCAAGGTACGCAGCGCGGGCGGCGACCCGGGCGCGGTCCTCGGCCCCGTCGTACGTGTTCGGTGCCGCGAGGAGCTCCGCTCGACGCTCCCTTACGGTTCCCGCGAGCGCCCCATGGGTACCGGCCTCGCCGGCCGCGACCGACTCCATCGAGAGGGTCGCATCGATCGCTCGCACGTCGGTTCGTAGCCCGTCGAGGTCCGCCCTGATCCGATCGACGGCCCCCGACGACGGCTCTCCGAACACGACGGTCGTACGTTCGAAGCTATCCGACATGACGGCGTCGTGAGCGGCGTCCTCGACGCCGACAGCCGTCTCGACGCCGAGCGTCGAGCGGGCTGTAGACGGCGTTCCGGTGAGGTCCGGTCCGCCGCTTCCGCCCGTTCCGAACGTTGCGGTCGGGCGATCCGGCGCGCCATCGACCGGTGCGTAGGCGCCCGAAACGGAGATGACGGCGTGGTACCGGTCGGTCACGGTTGCACTCGTCGTCGTCCGCTCGGCGACCTCCCGTTCGGGTTGGGTGCTGTGAACGGTCGTCGGTCCCGCGTTCGTCTCGGGTCTCGGGGCCCGATCGACGTTCGCGACGACGCCGACGTGTGTCGATCCGCCGCCGTCGATCACCGGCCCGATCCCGTCGTCTTCCCTGTTATCGGAGCCGTTTTGGCTGTCAGCGTCGTTTTCGCTGTCAGCGCCGTTTTCGCTGTCAGCGTCGTCCTCGTCGTCGACGACGACAACCCGTTCCCACGTTCGGCTGGCCGTGCGTTCGACGATGACCTCGCGCATCGTCGTTCCGAAATCGACGGTCTCCCCGGGAGTGACGGTCCCTGACGGCACCCCACTCGGGACCGCGTCGTGACCCACGACGCTGGCAGTCTCGTCGTGAGTGGTGTCGACTCGCACCCACTCGCCCTCTTCGGCAGTGTCCGGCCGTGGTGGACGCGGGACGCCACCGTTCACGACCCGCTCGGCGTCAGCTTCGAGCGTCGCCTCGACCCGGTAACTGTCCTCGATACCGGTCTCGACCCCCTCGTAGGTCTCGACCGCGGCGACGTCCGCAGCGTGGCCCACCGGGACGGTCGTCGTCTCGTCCGTGTGTCCCGCTGCGGCGACGAACCCGTCGTCACCCGTGCCGCGGGTCGGCGTGGGCGTGTCGACGACGAGGTCGGACCACGCCGACTCGTCGAGCGCGGTCGGTGCGAGCAGGTCCGCGACCCCGGTTCTCGCGGTCGCCGCGGCGACGCCGCCGCGTGCGCCCGGGTCGCTCTCCCCGAACACGTCCCGCTGTGTCCGGACGATCCCGGCGTTCGTCGACAGCTCTACGTGTCGGTTCGCGAGGACGTTTCGGACGGGTGCGCCCGCGTACTGTGCGTACCCCCGTGCCCACGTCATGGGATACAGACTCGCGGTCAGCTGTCGGCCGAGGCCGGCGCCCTCGACCGGGCCACGATTCAGTCGGTCCTCGAACCGCTCGGTCCGCTCGTGTGCGGCGAGCGTCGGGACGGCGACGACGACCGTCCGGTCGGCCGTCTCTTCGGCGACAGTACGGTCGTCCCGCGTCGCGGTCACCGTCACATCCTCGAACGTGACTCGCGTCGCAGTCCCGTCGGCGACCGGCTCGACCGTGATCCGCTCCCGTGCGGTCCGGAGGTCCTCCGATCCGATACCGTCCTCCCGGACGACGAACGCCGCCGTCGCCGAGACGCCGTTCACTTCCGTCTCGACCGCCGACAGCGACGCCTCGGCGGCGAGCGCGATCCGGATCCGGAAGGCGTCCTCGAACGCCGAACCGGGTCGGACCGCGGCCGTCGCGCCGGGGTCCACGGTCCCGGACGCGTCCCCTGGTGCGTCGGTCACCGGCTCCGCGGCCGCGTCGTGAGCGGCCTCCCGGGCCGCACGTTTCAACGCCGCCGTCGTGTCGGCGTCGACGCGTTCGACCGCTCGCTCGACGCTTCGATCCTCGCTCACGAGCCCTTGGTCGGCCAAGCCAGCAGCGTACGCCGCGCTCGTCACGAGCAGCAACACGCCGATCAGCGCGAACGGGATCCGTGCTCTGGTGTCCTCGTTGAACTCCCTCATCGTCACCACACCCGGACGACGACGTGGAACCGGTCGTCGGCTCCCGTCGACTCGAACCGATCCGGTCCGGGATGTGTCAGAACGACCACTGTCACCGACTTCCCAACCGGCGGCTCGTCGCCGACGGCGACCGGATCGTACTCTTCTGGACCCTCGTCCGCCGCATCGTTCCCGTCGTTCCCGCGAACGAGCCCCACGCCGGACCCCCACCGCATCGACACCGGCGGATCACCCGGTTCCGAACGAGGCTGGTCCGTGACGTCACGAACGTGTCGCACGTCGACGCGAGTTCGTTGCCCCAACGCATCGGCGACCGTCGCGAGCGCTCGGTGCCGGAACCGGTCCGTCATCGCCGGGTCCGCCGTCCCGTCGGCAGTGGCCGCCATCGTAAGCAGCTCGACGAGCGTCGCGTGGACCGTTCGCGACCCACCGTCGGTTCCGGGCACCGGATACGCAACCGTCGCGGTCTCGGTGACGAGCCGGTCGGCGGCGTCGGTCGCGGTGTACTCCGGACCGCTGGGTGCCGAACGATCGTCGGCCGCGCCGACGAGGACGACGCTCGCGGAGACACAGAGCAACAGAACCGTCACGTCGAGCACCGTACTCGTCATCCGTGCACCACCACGCGAAGCCTCCCGGGGAGGTTCTCGCCCGGCCCGACCCGCACCGTTACCGCGCTCTCCGCGCTTGGAAGCGACTGCGGGTCGCTCCCACCGCCATCAGTGACGGCGTCCGAACCGGTCCGTGTTCTCCACGTCTCGCCTCCTGCACGCAGCTCGACGGTCGCCTCCGCTCGCGTCCCGCCTATGCTACCGAGGCGGTCGGGTCTGACGACGCCGCCGACCGTCACGTCACGCTCGATTCGGTCGAGCACGGCCGTCGCGTCGTGTTGTCCGCCGGTCGTCCCGCTCGCCGCGGCGTCGAGGGCGCCGACGTACAGTCCGAGGGCGGCACCGACGGCGAGGACGGCAACGAGGGCGGCGATCGGCTCCACGGCACCCCGGTCGGCCGCCCCGAACGCCTCATCCGACGAGTGTGGCACGGTACCCCTCGTAGTGGACCTGTCTGACGGTTATTCGGTCGGGCGCGGCACGCCACTCCTGACCACCTGTCCGTGCGTCGGCGGCGGCGGCAGCGAACGCCTCCGGGTCGTCGAACACGGCATCCGGTGGAACGCCGTCGAGAACGCTCCGCAATCGGTCGTCCCCGCCGGATCCCTCGGCGAGTACCGGCGTTACCGGCCCGCCGTGAAGCGTCGCTCGGGCGGTCGCCCCACCACTGGCGAGCTCGATACGCCGATCCGTGAGGCGGATCCGGTCGGCCGCGAGGCCGTGCTCGGCAGTCGCGACGTACTCGCCGTCCGCGACGGAATCGATCGTGTGAGCGACGCCCGCCGCGTCGGGCGGCGGCGACGCGGGGAGCGCGGCGACCACGCCGGCCGTCGCGACGCTCACCACTGCGAGGCCGAGCCACGCGTAGGTCGCGTCCAGCTGCGTTTCGAACATACGCCCGGTGGCCGCGGTTTCGTATTTAAAAGATCGCCCCCGGGACACCGTATCGATGTTCTCCCCGAAACCGGATCGGATCGAGCTCTTCGCACTTGACGACCACGAGCCCACTACAACAACGCCGTCGCACCGACGAACGCCACGAAGTACGTCGCGGTCGCGGTCGGGAGCGCGATCCCGATCCGATACGCGACGAGCGTCGTGTCGAACCCGCGTTCGAGGCCCGTCGCCAGGGCGGTCAACGTCGCCGAGAGGAGGAGCACGTACGCCCCGACGATCCGGCCGAGAACCGGGACGGAGAGCGCGTCTCCACCCTCCCGTTCCGCCCCCGCCGTCGCGTCGCTCGTGCCGTCCGTTCCGCCGAACGCGTCCCCACCTCTGCCATCGATCCCACTCATCCCGACGCCCACGTCACCGACCCCGCCGCTCGCAGCGCCCAGTCCCCCGACGCCGACCGTGTCCACTCCCGTCGCCAGCGCGACCGTCGCGCCGCCGACGAGCGGAGCGAACACCGCGGCAGTGTTCGAGAGGGTACCAGTCACCGTTGCAAGCTGGCGTCTCGCGTCGCGTTCGAGCTCGCGGAGTCGTTCGATCTGGTCGGCGAGCTCGAGGAGAACGTCACCTGCCGGTCGCCCCTCGCGTGCGGCGACGGCGAGCAGCGCGACCGCTCCCTGTACCCGCGGTGATGGAACCGTCGCGGTCGGCCCGCCTGTCCCGGCGAACGCCTCCCGAACGCCGACCCGGAGCGTGTCGCTCCGCCGGGCGGCCCGCTCGAAAACCGCTCCTGTCGCGCCGTCGAGTCTCGTCCCGGCGTTCGTGACTGCCTGCTCCACCGCGACGCCCTCCGCGACGTCGCCGCCGATCACGGTCATCGCGTCGGGGAGCCCGGACTCGATAGCCCTGACCTCGGACAGGACCGCCCGCCGGGGCCGAACACCGACGACGAGCGCCGCACCGACCCCAGCGCCGATCCCCCCGATCGGTGCTGCCCAGGGGGCGACCGCCCAGCCGGCGACGACGGCCGCGACGGAACCTCCCACGACTCCGACCGCAAGCGCGTGTGGAAGCCGACGTGGTACGTCCGGGTGGCTTCCGTCAATGGCTGGCGGCGGGAACGCCACCGGCCGCTGCGAGAGCAACCACGCGGCGGCCGCGAGTAACCCTGCGGGCAGGAGACCCAGGTACAACAGCGCGACGAGCCCCGGACGGATCGGGACGCCGGCGGCGGCGGCCGCCGGTAACAGCGCGATGAGTGCCAGCGGGAGGAGGACGCCGAAGGCGTACAGCGCGCTCACCGGTCCTCGAACCGCGCCGACGAACTCGGCGAGCCGTTCGGTCGTCCCAGACAGCGTCGCGTCGAGCGCGCGGTCGAGACAGCGTCCGCGACGTTCCGGCGGCGCTGACGCGGCGGTCCTGACGAGCGTTGCAGCTCGCTCGATCGCCGGGAACCACGGTCGCCACTCCCGGGCGAACGCCCGAAGCCCGCTGGTCGGCCCGTTCACACAGCGCTGTTCGTGCCGTGTCAACGCCTCGGCGAGGGGGCCACGCCCGGTCCGTGCGGCGAACTCGACGGCCCGCTCGGTCGACGGATCCAGCCGCATCCGCAACACCAGCCGTCCGACGAGCCCTGGCGCGGCACCCAGCGCACGGGTCCGCCGGAGCGTCGCCAACCAGACGGGCCCCCGATGGGTGGCGTGTGTCGTCGACAGCCCTGCGATCGCTCCGGCGAGGAGCCCGGCGGGTGGGGCGACGACGAGGGTCACGACCGCGGCCACGACCAGTCCGGCGACGACCCCGAACCGGTACCCGACTTCGACGATCCGGTCGGCGGTCACGTCCCAGCCGAGGAACGCGACCGACCGCTCGAGCTCGGCGGACGCGTCCGCCGTGTCGCCGTCGCCGATCCCGCTGCCCGATCGGATCCCTCCGTCCGGATCGACAGGTCTTGAGCCGGCTTCAGTCATCCCTTGGCCCCCGTGTACCGATCCGGCGACATCCGTCCGGCGGCGGCCGCCGCGCGGATCGCGTCGGCCCGACGGTCCACGGCCGCTCGTGCCGCCGCGAACGACTCCCCGTCTCGTGAGAGGTACTCGAGGAGTCGGCTTTCCCCTCGGTCCATCCGACCGGTTGCGCGCAAACCGCTCTCGGAGCGCTCGAACAGCGGTTCGAACGCGACGTCGTCTCCGTGATCGATGACCTCACAGATGGTGTCTACTCGGTGGTCGTTCAACACGACGAGCAGGTCCGTCGCAGCGAACGACGACCGGCTGACTCCGAGGTCGGTGACCACACGCTCTCGGACCGATTCCGGATCCTCCCCGTGGATCGTCCCGAGAACCGTTTCGCCGGCAGCGCCGACACGCATCGCCTCGTACAGCGCCGTCGCCTCCTCGCCGCGGACCTCGCCGACGACGAGTGCACCCCCGCCGAGACGGAGCGCGGTTCGCACTGCCTCGCTCGGCGACGGCTCCGCACCGTCCCCGACCCGGAGCCGCTGGACGTCACGGTCGGCCGCCGCGAGCGCTGTCGCCGGCAGCTCGGGCGTGTCCTCGATGAGGACTGTTCGGGTAGCAGGCGGGAGGTCCCACAGGAGCGAGCCGAGCGCCGTCGTCTTCCCCGCGCCACGTCCGCCGGCGACGAGACCGGTAACGCCGCGTTCGACGGCCAGCGACAACACGCCCGCCGCGTCGGCCGAGAGCGTTCCGACGCTTACGAGCCGGGCGAGCGTCCAGGCGTCGGGGTCCCCCCGGCGGAAGGTGAACGAGAGCCCGTCGCTCGCCGGGGCGGTGGTCGCCGCCACGCGAACGCGTCCGGACTCCGTCTCGATGGTCGCGTCGAGCGTCGGGGTCGCCCGGGAGAACGCCCGCCCGCTCGTTCGACGGAGCCGCGACGCGAGAGTGGCGGCACCCTCCGGCGGAAGCCGAACGTTGGTGTGACAGCGCTCGCCGTCGAGCACGACGCGGAGCGGGTTCTCCGTCACCGGGGCGGACAGCGTCGCGTCGCTCACACGGTCGTCGGCGAACACGTGCTCGAACACCCCGTATCCGTGTGTGTGTCGCTGGAGGACGGCGGCGAGTACCGAGACCGGGTCGTCGTCGCTCGCCACCGCTCGCACCGCACGACCCGGTGCCCGTTTTCCCCCGTCGGGGTCCGCGAGCAGCCGCTCCTTTGCGGCTTCGAGGGTCTCGATGGCGCTCGCATCGAGATCCGCTACCGGGGGTGTGAGGTGGTAGGTGTCGAGGTCGCCCGAGCCGGCGTACAACCGGACCGTCGCGCCGGTCTCCAGCTCCCACCGATCGACGAGTGCCGCTTCCGCCGGCGTCGTCGCCGCGACCCGCGTCGACGCGACCGTGGGACCCGCGTGTGCCCGGATCACGTCCGCGGTCCGTTCCGCGTTTCCGACTGCCGCTTCGAGGCCGACTTCCGAGACGATCCGACGTGGTGGCCCGGCGCGGCCGGACGCCTCGTGAGCGGCCCCCACCGGGTCACGGGTGACGCGCTCGGCGAGCCGCGATTCGTGGAACGATACCTGCTCGCGAAAGCGACCGGCGGCGAGGAGGCAGGCCGCGGCCCGACCGGCGTACGTCCGCTCCCGTCCCGCGTGCCTCGTCCGGATCACGTCGGCATCGCGGTCGGTCAGGGCGTGGATGACGGTCGACAGGCAGTCCGGGTTCGCGGCGAGGTCGCCGCGTCCTGGACAGTCGCTCGCGTCGACCGCGAGCACGACCCGGTCGTCGACGCCGGTGCCGACGGGGCGGTGAAACGACGCGTCACAGCGGCACCCGTCGTTGTCGTCCCCGAAGCGGACGAACGACGGGATGTCGATGGTCATGGGCCGCGTGGCCGCGGTATTGTATATAAACGGTCGGTCGTTCCGTCGGTGGCTGGACGGCCTCTGTCACCTCGTGGACGGCGGGACGAACAGCCCGTCACCCCGTTCGTCGGATCCGAACTGTCGGACCGTCGTCCCCGTCGACGAACCGGAGTTCGAGCCGGCTCTCGCCGTCGGTTCGGAGGTCGACCCTTCCACCGACGACGTCGAGGCCGCCGACGCCTTCAGGGTTCGACAGCGGAACCGTCCGGATCGGAGCGCCCCGAAGTCGGTACGCGAGCACGACGTCGGCATCGCCGACCCCGCTGACATCGCCGACCCCACCGACATCGCCGACCCCACCGACATCGCCGACCCCACCGACTCGCTCGGCGTCCACGAGTGCTAGCCGGTCGAGCGGTGCGGCGGCGAACCCGGTCGGGGGGCCGACGACGAGCGACGAGCGGGCGGCGAGCGCTCGCTCGTCGACGGCCATCGAATCGGCGACCACGTCTCCGGCGGCCCGTTCGACCCGTTCTCCCTCCGTTTCCATCCGCTCCACGGTTATCCCGGTCCGTGCGTCGTCGAGGGCGGGCATCGAGACGGCGAGTAACGCGATTGCGAGGAGGACGGTCAGGACGACGCGGATCACAGGGCGTCACGGAGTCGCTCGAACGCGCCGGTCGTGCCGCTCCCGTCGTGTTCGTCGCTCCCAACGGTGTCGTCGTCCCGCCCCTCTCCGTCCGCTCCCGGATTCCCGGTCGCCACAGTCGCCGGGTCGTCCCCCGGGATCGCGGCCTCGATCGCGGCGTCCGTGGGAACGCTCGTGTCACCTCCGTCGGCGCGTCGGTCGTCCCCGTCCCGGTCGGCCGACGTACCGCGGGCCTCCGTCGCCCGGGCGAGCGCGAGGTCGGCGCGCCGCTCCACGTCGCGGTTGACGGCGCGTATCGCCCCCGCGTATCCCCGGACGGCCTGTGTCGCGGCCTCCAACTCCTCGACCCGCGCCTCGATCTCGTCGAGGCGATCGTGTACGGCCTCCGTTTCCCCGCCGACGCTCCCGCCGTCGACGTTCCCGCCCGCGGGCCGTTCGCCCCCGGCGATCGCCCGTTCGACGGCGGCCAACCGCTCCGTGAGGCGGGCTTGCTCCGTCGTCGCGCTCCCCTCGACCGTCCCGCCGTTCTCGCTCGACATACGCCGGGTGGCCGCGGTACCGTACTTAAATCGACGGGGAAAGGGTATTATCCCCGGATAGGTATGGTTCGTGCATGAAAGCCGT
The DNA here is from genome assembly GCF_055396225.1 of Halorubrum tibetense. NCBI lineage: Archaea > Methanobacteriati > Methanobacteriota > Halobacteria > Halobacteriales > Haloferacaceae > Halorubrum > Halorubrum tibetense. The sequence goes on along the minus strand of NZ_AP043742.1, from coordinate 1,205,903 downwards.
CCTCGTCGGTGTCGGACAAGCGGGAGGCAAGCTCACGACGGCGCTCTCGGAGTTCGACGCTGAGATGGGGTTCGGCGCGGTCCGCGACGCCCTCGCCGTCAACAGCGCGGTCGCTGACCTCGACCCACTCCCTCTCGACACGGTGCTCGTCGGACAGTCCAGAGTGAACGGCCACGGCGTCGGCGGCGACAACGAGCTCGGTGCCGAGGTGATGGACGAGGACGCCGTCGAAGTGTTGGATGCGCTCGCTCCGAAGGTGACGGCCGACGTGGAGGCGGTGTTCGTCGTCGCCGGGCTGGGGGGCGGGACTGGGTCCGGCGGCGCGCCGGTACTCGTCCGCGAGCTCGCCGCGGTGTACGACGTGCCGATCTACGCGCTCGGCGTCCTTCCCGGCCGTGACGAGGGTGCGATGTATCAGGTGAACGCGGGCCGGTCGCTGAAGACGCTCGTCCGGGAGGCGGACGCGACGATCCTCCTCGACAACGACGCGTGGCGCTCGGCCGGCGAGAGTGTCGAGGGCGGTTACGCCGCCATCAACGAGTCGATGGCGCGCCGCGTCGGCCTCCTGCTCGCCGCCGGCGAGGCCACACAGGGCGTCGGCGAGTCGGTCGTCGACACCAGCGAGGTGATCAACACGCTCCGGGCGGGCGGGATGGCGGCCGTCGGCTACGGATCGGCCCCGGCGGCCGAGGAGGCGGGCGAGAACGTGAACACCGTGATAAGTACGGTCCGCAGCGCGGTGATGACCGGGCTATCGCTGCCGAACGCCACGGAAGCGGACGCGGGCCTCGTCGCGATCGCCGGCGACCCGGAGCGGATCTCCCGGAAGGGCGCGGAGAAGGCGCGAAAGTGGCTCCAGGAGGAGACGGGATCGATGCAGGTCCGCGGCGGCGACTTCCCGCTCGACTCCGACCGCCTCGCGGCCGTGGTGTTGCTCGCGGGCGTCGAGCGCTCGCGGCGGGTCGAAGCGTTCCTCGAACGCGCGCGCCAAGCGGTCCGGGACGAGGAGGGGACGAGGCCCGATCCGGCGGAGGCGTTCCAGACGGACGAGCTCGACGACCTCATGTGACCTCGCAGGCGAGCCCGGGGCCCTCTTCCGCCGCCGCCGTCGCCCTCACGACGCTTCCGCACCTTTTTACTCCCGCCCGGTGGACTCACTTCCGATGAGCAATCCGTGGGACGACTGGGACCACGTGCTGAAGGTCGACCCCGACAAGGAACTGCTGGACGGGGAAACCTTCGAGGACGTCTGCCGGACCGGGACGGACGCGATCGAGATCGGCGGTACCCTCGACATCACCGCCGAAAAAATGACGCGGGTCATCGACGCCGCCGCCGAGTACGACGTCCCGCTCTACCAAGAGCCGTCGAATCCCGGTGTCGTTATCGAGTCACCGGCACTCGACGGCTACCTGATCCCCACGGTGTTCAACGCCGGGGGTCCGTTCTGGATCACGGGCGCACACAAGGAGTGGGTCCGCATCGACGATCTCGACTGGGAGCGGACTCACACCGAGGCGTACATCGTGTTGAACCCGGACGCGGCGGTCGCGGAGCTGACGAACGCGGACTGTGACTTGACGCCGGACGATGTCGAGGCGTACGCGAAAGTCGCGGAACGGATGTTCGGCCAGGAGATCGTCTACGTCGAGTACTCCGGCACGTTCGGCGACACGGAGACGGTCGCGGCCGCTCACGACGCGCTGAACGACGCGTCGCTGTTCTACGGTGGCGGCATCCACGACTACGAGTCGGCAAACGAGATGGCCGCCCACAGCGACGTGATCGTCGTCGGGGACCTCCTCCACGACGAGGGAGTCGACGCGGTTCGCGAGACGGTCCGAGGCGCGAAAGACGCGTAACGCGCCGGTTGTTCTCAGTACCCCTCCCCGGTTGTTCTCAGTACCCCTCGGTCATGTTCTCGACGTACTTCGCGATCACGTCGACCTCCAGGTGGACCGGGTCGCCGACGGATTTCTCCGAGAGCGTCGTCAGATCGTAGGTTGTCGGGATGATCGCCACGTCGAACGCCGACTCCCCCTTTTCTGCGACCGTCAGGGAAATGCCGTCGAGCGTCACCGACCCCTTGTCGACGAGGTACCGACCGTGTCCCTCCGGGATCGAGAAGGTGAACCGCCAGTCCTCCCCGACCCGCTCGATGGCCGTCACGTCGGCGACGGTGTCGACGTGCCCCTGCACGACGTGGCCGTCGAACCGCCCGTCTGCGGGCATCGCGCGCTCCACGTTGACAGCATCGCCCTCGCGGAGCTCCCCGAGGTACGTCTTCTCGACGGTCTCGCTCGCGAGGAACACCTCGAACCACGCGCCCTCGCCGTCGGGCTCTCCGTAGGATTCGACCGTTAGACAGACGCCACTGACGCTTATCGACTGGCCGTGGTGGAGGTCGTCGAACCCGCCGTTTCCCGTCTTTTCGTCCTTTCCTTCGACCGCGTCGATGCCGATCCGCAGTCGAAGTCCGTCGTCGGTCTCCGTCCGCTTCCGGACGGTTCCGGTTCCCTCGACGATGCCGGTGAACATGGTCGACGGTCCGGGCGGCCGACGGATATCCATTCCGGGTTCCGACCGATCCCAGGGCGCAGTATCCCGGTCGGTGTCGGGATGCCGCTCGGACTGCACGACCGCCATCGACAGCTCGAGTGGTCCCCAGGACACCCGCACACCCGGACCATCCGTGACCCACCTCGGTAGTATAAAGTACGGCAGGGATCTGATATCTCGTGTGTCACGAACGGCCGTCATCGCCGACGACGACGAGACCATCCGGTCGATCCTCCAGTACAAGCTGTCGATGGCGGGGTTCGACCTGACGGTCTGTCACGACGGCGTCGAGGGACGGGAGGCGCTCGACGCCCCCGATATCGACCCGGATGTCGTGATCCTCGACGTGATGATGCCGCGACTGAAGGGAACCCAGCTCCTCCGGGAGATCCGTCGAGGGGAGCTCGGGGTCGATCCGGACGTCCCCGTGGTGCTTCTCACTTCCCGTGGGCGCGAGTCGGACGTCTTGGAGGGGTTGGAATCCGGGGCGAACGAGTATCTGACGAAGCCGTTCAGTCCGAACGAACTGCTCGCTCGACTGGAGAAACTGCTCGCGAGACGACCGTGACGGCCGCAACGCTCATCGCACAGGTCACGGTTCCGACAGGCGTGCTGACGGGGGCGATCGTCGTCCTCGTCTCGGCGCTGATGGCGGCCGTGATCGTTACTCTCGGGTACTCGCTTCGAGCGGCCAGAACGCGACGACGACGGACCGTCGTCCGGAGCGAGCTGCGCTCCGAGTTGCTCGACCGGCTGTACGGCCGCGACGATCCCGCGTGGGAGGCGTGGGCCGCGTCGCTGTCGAGCCGCGAGCGCGAGGAACTGGAGTCGATCCTCGGCGTGTACCTCCGCGAGATCGAGGGACGGGACGCGCGCCGGCTCGCCGGGCTCGGGACGGCGCTCGGGATCGACGACCGCTCCCGCGAGGACATCGCGACCGGCGACTACTGGGACCGGCTCCACGCGCTCACGTGGCTCGCGCTGCTGCGTGACGCCCCGGACCGCGACCTGCTCGAGACCCACTGCCGCGGAACGCCCCGTGAGCGGGCGGCGGCGGCACGCGTCCTGTACGCGAGCGACGCCACGGACCTCGCGACCACCGGCGTCGACCTTCTGTTGGGGGACCGTCCGGACGCGTTCTCGGTGTTCGGTATCGACACGCTGTACCGGGTCGCCGAAGCGGACCCCTCCGTGCTGTTCGAGCGGGCGGCGGCCGACTTCGACGAGTGGGACCCGGCGCTCCAACAACAGGTGTTGCTCGCGACCCGCCACCTCCACACCGTCGTCGGGGGTGCCGACCTCTCGTGGGCAGTTCGCGCTATCGACAGCCCGGCGGAGCGGGTCCGCGTCGCCGCCTGGCGCGCCCTCGACGCGTACGGCTGGAACCCGCGGATCCGTGCAGGAGTCGAGTTCGATGCCATCTACGACGACCCCTCGCCGATCGTCCGTGCCGACGCGTACCGCCTGCTCGGCGCGTGGGGCGACCCGGACGCACTCGCGACACTTCAGGGGGCTGCAGCCGCCGAACCCGACGCGAGAGCTCGGGTCGCCGCGGCCGACGCCCTCTTCCACAACCGGTCTCGAACCCCCGAGACGCCGGTCCCGGACGGTCTCGACGTCGCGTGGCAGTGGGCCGCTGAACACGCACGATTCGACGCCCTCGCTCGCGACGTCTCTGCCGGTCGGCGCGTCGCGACCGCGCCCGCGTTCGAGGGGGCGGACGGATGACGACGGTCGAAGGGGTCGTCACGAGCCTCGTCATCGGTTCCGGGATCTTCATCGTCGCGTACTACGCCGTCATCAACCTCGGATACCTCCTGATACACGTGCTCGCGCTGTTCGAGCTGCGCGACAACGTCCGCGAGGCCGAGTGGCAACCCCCGTTTCGCCCCTTCGACAGCCCGTTTTACCCCGGCGTCGCGATGGTCGTCCCCGCGTACAACGAGGCGGCGACGATCGTCGAGAGCGTCCGGTCGATGTTGACGCTGAACTACCCCGACCAGGAGATCGTCGTCGTCAACGACGGTTCGACGGACGCCACCATGGATCGTCTGCGAAACGCCTTCGATCTGGAGCCCGTCGAGGCCGAACTCCCCTACGATGTCCCGTCGGAGCCGATCCGCGGGGTGTACCGCTCGACCCGGTACGAGGACCTCCTCGTGGTTGATAAAGAGAACGGCGGGAAGAGCGACGCGCTCAACGCGGGCGTGTGGCTCACCGACCAGGAGCTGTTCTGTGCGGTCGACTCGGACACGATCATCGACCGAAACGCGCTGTTACAGATCGTGCGGCCGTTCCTCGAGGAGCCGGACAAGGCGGTCGCCAGCGGCGGCACGATCCGCGTCGCCAACAATTGCGTCGTGGAGGACGGGGAGGTACAGGAGGTGAACCTCCCGAAGACGGGGATCCCCGGGCTCCAAGTGATGGAGTACCTTCGTGCGTTCTACTCGGGGCGGCTCGGGCTCAACCGGCTCAAAGGGCTGATCCTCATCTCCGGCGCGTTCGGGGTGTTCCGAACCGATCGGGTCCGCGAGATCGGTGGCTACCGCCACGACACGATCACCGAGGACTTCGATATCGTGGTCCGGCTTCACCAGTATCTCGTCGACGAGGATATCGAGTACACGATGGACTTCCTCCCGGAACCGGTCGCGTGGACGGAGGTGCCTGGAGATCTGAAGACGCTCGGCCGTCAGCGGCGGCGCTGGTACCGCGGGATGCTCGAAACCGTCGTCGCCAACCGGAACATGTTCCTCAGACGGAAGTACGGTCGCGTCGGCACGCTCATCCTCCCATTCTTCGTGATGGCGGAGGCGATCGGTCCGCTGATCGAGGGGTTCGGCTACATACTGTTGCCGCTCGCCTGGTACTTCGGGCTGTTGAACATCGAGTTCTTCCTCGCGTTCCTCTTTCTCACCGTCGGCGTCGGCGTCTTCCTCTCGTGGTTCGGGGTGTTCAGCGAGGTGTGGAGCTTCAATCGGTACGAGCGCCCCCGCGACGTCGTTCGCCTCCTGTGGTACGGGATCCTGGAGAACTTCGGCTACCGGCAGTGGAAGACGATCGTCGCCTGGCACGGGCTCGTCGAGTATCTCCGCGGCGAGAAGTCGTGGGGTGCTATGGAGCGTCGCGGATTCGGCGGGGGCGATGCGCTGGACGCCGGTACGAGCGGAGGAACGGGGGCGACCGCCGGAATGGCTGCCGGCAGCGCGGCGGCCGCGGGGGCGGCCGCGTCGTCGCGTCGAGATGACGGCTCGGACGCTCACGAGGGCACCGATTCGGGGTTCGTCTGGGCCGATCACCTCCGCGAGGAGCCCGGATCGGACGGGTTCCGATGGGTCTCGTATCTCGCGAGCGACGAGATCGCGGGCGGGTTCTCGCTCGCTCGTGACCCGGTCGTGGGCGTCGGCGACGGGGGGTTCGTGTGGACGACGGACTTCTCGGGGGGTGTCGGCGACGGGGGATTCGTGTGGACGACGGACCCGACGGACGGGGTGGGCGACGGCGGCTTCGTCTGGGTGCTCGACGGCAACGACCCTCACGTCGGCCGCCTGGTCGCGACGACGGACTTCTCGGAGGGTGTCGGTGATGGCGGGTTCGTATGGACGACGGACCCGACGGACGGGGTTGGCGACGGCGGCTTCGTCTGGTCGCGGGAGTTCGACGACGTGGACCCCGACGCCGGCTACGTCTGGATCGCGGACGCGCCGTCGTCGTTGTCGTCGCGGTGAAGCGCGTCGTGAACGGGCTCGGCGGCGTTGATGTCCGTTACGCGGAACGTCGTCCCATCGGCGCTACTCGTCACGTCGAGGTCCCAGTCGTGTCCCGACACCACGCGGAGCACCACGAGGAGCCCGAGCCCGAACGACTTCACGTTCTCCGTGTCGGCACGGTCTAGTGCGGCCTCGACCGCGGGCGGGAGCCCGGGGCCGTCGTCGGCGACGGCGAACCCGTCCGCGTCGCCGGTGACGGTCACCGTCACGTCGCGCCCCCCGTGTTCCACGCTGTTGCGGAACAGGTTCTCGAAGAGGCGCTGGAGCCGCTCCGCGTCGGCGATCACGGTCGTTCCCGGATCGATCTCGACCGCGAGGGTCGCGTTCCGGGTTCGAACCGTCGCCCAGGCGTCGCGGACGAGCGGTTCGAGTTCGACCGCCTCGCGTTCGCCCACGTCCGCGCCCTCCTTCGCTAAGATCAGACACTCCGCGATCATCGATTCCATGCGTGCGAGCGAGCTCCGCACCCGGTCGAGGAACTCGGCCGTCTCGCCCGTCGCGTCCTCCTGAGCGAGCTCGGTGAACCCGATGGCCCCCGCGAGTGGGTTCCGGAGGTCGTGGGCGACGATGCCGGCGAACTCGTCGAGTCGCTCGTTCTGTTCGCGGAGGTCCGCGTAGTGTTTCGCCCGTTCGATCTCCGTTCCCACCCATCCCGCGAGGATCGAGACGAAGTCACGCTCCTCGTCGCTGATCGGCTCCGTCCGGGCGTTCTCACTCGAGAAACACAGCGTCCCGTACGTCTCGCGGCCGACCGTTACCGGCGCGCCGACGTAACAGTTCAGCCCGGTCGTTTCCCGAGCGACGTCGTCGCGGTACGGACTCTCGCCGGCGTCGGCGAAGCCGATCGTCTCCCCGTCGGCGACGACGTGGCGACACCACGTTCCGTCGAGATCGACGACACCTCCCTCAGCGTATGGGCCCTCATCGATGTTCGTTCGAATCACCTCGTACTCGCCCTCGCCGGTGTACGAGAGCACGCCGTAGTCGACGTCGAGGTACGCTCTCCCGACGTCGATGGCGGTCCGGATCCGTTCCTCGGGAGTCAGATCCTCGTCAGCTAACCTGAGCAGACTCTTAAACGGGTTCGACCGCTCGGCGGTACCGGTCCGAGCAGTCGGATCAGCGTCGCCGGTCATGGGCGTGAATTGGGCTCGGGGATCATTCGTCAATACCGTCCCCTTTCTCGGCGACACGGTATAACCCTCGGATGACGTTTCGGTCGTGAACGCCCATCTCCGTCGTTGACGGATACCGGCCGAGCGTATCACGATACGCCGCTCGATCAGATCTCGGTGCGCTGGCCGGCGAGAAACCGACGTTCGAACGGTCCGATCGGGAGGACGGAAAGATACTTATACGATCCTTGGCATACATTGACACGCAATGTCTAGCGCACCCAGCTCGAACGACGACGTGTTCGACGAGTTCCTGTCCGACCGCGGTCACGAAACGGAGATCGTACGCTGGGAACGATCTTATAACAAGCTTCAGTGTCCCGAGTGTGGTGCGCTACACCCCCAAGACGCTGTCACTTGTGACGTCTGCGACTGGCGGCCGACCTAACGGTTCCGAACGCCCGACGCGCCGGTGACGGCTACTCGACGCGGCGCTTTTCTTTCCACTGAGATCCGGCGGTAGTATTATGTATACCGATCGGTTAGTTGCCATTATGCCGACCTGCCAGAACTGTGGTTCGTTCGTCACTACGGACTACGTACGGGTCTTTACGCCCAACGATGTCGATCGGCCCCGTGTCTGTCCTGCCTGTGAGGACCTCGTCCGTGACGGCGCGGACGTCCGCGAAGCACGCGCGACGCGCAGTTGATCGGCCGACTCGCCCCGAACGCTCCTCCGTGCCGTACGTGTTCCGGCCGCCCTCTCGGTCGGCCCTCCATCGTCGGTCCTGTTCGACCCCTGACGGCACGCCATACTCCGAGCCACGGCGTTTAAGGAGAGTGAGGATCAGTAGTCGGTAATGAACGACCCCACCGTAACTCGGCTGTTTGGCGGCCCCGGAAGCGGGAAGACCACCGCCCTCCTCGACCGTGTCGAAACGATCCTCACGGAGGAGGACGCCGACGTCCGTGACGTCCTCGTCGTCTCGTACACCCGTGCGGCTGCCGCCGAGATCCGTGAACGGCTCGCCGAGCGGCTCGACGTTTCCCCGCGAAGCCTCAAAGGGAACGTCTGCACGATGCACGCGAAAGCGTACGAGCTCCTCGACCTCTCGCGCGGCGACGTGGTCGGCGAGGACGACAAGGAGGCGTTCTGTGAGGAGTACGGGATCGAGTTCGAGGACCAACACGGCGGCGCGGGCCGCCGAACCGCGCGGTCGACGACCATCGGCAACAAGATCATCGCCACCTCCCAGTGGCTCCAGCGCACCGAGCGGGACGTCGCCGACTGGTACGACGTCCCGTTCCAGTGGGACGTCGAGGAGGTCCGTCTCCCCCCCGAGGAGGACCCCAACGCTCAGCAGGGGAACAAGTACACGCCGACGTGGCCCTCCGACGACGACCGGATCGACATCCCGGAGACGATCCGTGCGTGGCGAGGATATAAAGGGGATAACGGCCTCGTCGGGTTCGCCGACATGCTCGAACGCGTCGCTCAGCGGTCGCTCGTTCCGAGCGTCGAGTACCTGATCATCGACGAGTTCCAGGACATCACCACGCTCCAGTACAACGTCTTCGAGGAGTGGAAACCGCACATGCGGAAGGTGCTCATCGCCGGCGACGACGACCAGGTCGTGTACGCGTGGCAGGGCGCGGACCCCGATCTCCTCTTAGAGACCGAGGTCGACGAGGACGTGATCCTCCCGAACTCCTACCGGCTCCCCTCGGAGATCCTCAACGTCGTCAACGCGGAGATCCGCCACATCGACAAGCGGCAGGAGAAGGACCTCCACCCGCGCAAGGAGGGCGGCAGCGTCGAGGCGATCCAGTCCCCGTCGATGCTCGAGCTCGTCCGGAACGTCCGCTACACCGTCGAGGACGACGATGGGAGCGTGATGTGTCTGTTCCGTGCGCGCTACCAGATGTTCGATTTCATCGACGAGTTCATCGACCACGGGATCCCCTTTACGATGCTGACGGACGGGCGGATGTGGACCGACCGGATCCAAGATTACGTCGCGGCGATCGAGAACGTCGACGACGGCGAGCCGGTGTCGTTGCTCGAGGCGCGGCGGCTCGCGGACATGCTCCAAGAGTCGGCGTTCGGCACCCACGACCGCGACGAGTTCTACGACTTCCTCGACGACTGTGAGGAGGACGCCGACGCCGACGACATCGCGACGATCGAGCTCGACCCCGACGAGGTGACCGACTACATCCCCTTTATGCCCGACCGGACGAGCGCCGACGACATGGTCCGGAAGGTGACGAGCTTCCAGCGGAAATCGATGGGTGCGTACTTCGACGGCGACTATCAGGACGCCGACCCGGGCGCGGTCCGCGTCGGCACCATCCACTCCGCGAAGGGCCGCGAAGCCGACCACGTGTTCGTCGCGACCGACCTCACGGAGAAGGTGGTCGAGCAGATGGCGGCCTCCATCGACGACCCGACCGACGTCGACGGGGTCGACGAGTTCACCAAGTCGACGAGCCCGGTCCCGGTGCTTACCGACAACGAGCGCCGGGTCTTCTACGTCGGGATGTCCCGGGCTCGCGAGCGACTGGTCATCATGGAGAGCCTGATCGGCGGCGCGCCGACCCTCCCGATCAGCGTCCTGTTGTTCAACGAGCTCCGTGACGAACCTCCGCAGGAGCTGATCGAGGAGGTTCAAGCGGAGCTGGCGGTCCCGGAACCCGACCCGTGAACGGGGATGGATCGGGGGCCGAAGCGGACGAAGGCGACGGGTCAGGGGAGGACGCGGCCGGATCGGGAGCCGAGGAAGCGGCCGACGCGTCCTCCCCGCTCCGGACGGACCTGACGCCCGTCGTCGATGCGGTTCGGACGGCGGGGGCCGTGGGGTTCGTCGCCGTCGGCGACCGCTTCGACGACGCCCTCCGATACCTGGCCCGTTTTTCGGGTCCGGACCGCGCGTACGGGCTGGTCGTGTGTCCGGGAAACGGGGACGTCCCGCCGCAGGCGACCCTCCTCGCGCCCGGGCTGTTCGCCGAGCAGGCCGAGCGGGAGTTCGTCTCCGCGGCGCGGGGAGACGGCCCGGGTGCGTCCGCGGCCGGCGCGGACGCGTTCCACGACGGGGTCGTCCGCTCCGTGAGCCTCGACCGCGTCGGCGACCCCGCCGGGCTCAGGGCCGTGGCCGTTCTCGACCGGGTGACCGGCCGTGACGAGGGCGGAGCCGGTCCCGCCGATGCCGATGCCGACACCGGCGTCGAGGGAGACGCAGGCGACGAACCGGTGTCCGTCCTCGTTCCCGCATCGATCCCTCACGACGCCGCCGTGTACCTCGAACGCGCGGGATACGAGCTGGCGTCGACGACCGTGGTCGCCGAGGCTCGCGCGGTCAAGTCCCCGGCCGAGATCGGTCGGATCCGGCGGGTCCAGCGGGCGGCCGCCGCGGGGATGGCGCGGGCGGAGTCGGTGTTGGCCGCGAGCGACCCGGCGGAACCGGGATCGAACGCTCAAGCCGACGCAGCGACGGACGCGACGACGGACGACGACACCCGGCCGGTGTCGTGGCGGGGCGAACCGCTCACGACCGAACGACTTCGGCGGGCGGTGAACGCGACGCTCGCCGCTCACGGCGTTCGGGACGCCGGCAACACCGTTGTCGGGGCCGGGCCGACGGCGGCCGACCTCCACTACGTCGGCACCGACCCGATCGACGCGGGGGAGACGGTCCTGATCGACATCTCCCCGCGCGGTCCGGACGGCTACTACGGTGACCTCACGCGGACGTTCGTCGTCGACGGCGACGGCGGCTGGGACCGCCGGGCGTACGTCGCGGTGGAGGCGGCCCGGGAGGCCGCGCTGGCGGAGCTCGGTCCGGGCGTGACCGCCGCGACCGTCCACCGCGAGGCGGCCGCGGAGCTGGCCGCCTACGGGTTCGACCCGGACGCCGACGAGGGGGAAGCGGGGTTCACCCACGGGACGGGCCACGGTGTGGGCGTGAGCCTCCACGAGTCGCCGTCGCTGTCGGGTGACGTCGAGCTGCGCCCGGGACACGTGGTGACGGTCGAGCCGGGCGTGTACGACCCCACGGTCGGCGGGGTCCGACTGGAGGACCTCGCCGTCGTCACCGACGACGGCTACGAGCTCCTCGCGTCGTACCCGTTCGGAACGGTGCCGACTGAACGCGGTCGGTCGTGAGTCGGCGTTCGGGGACGGATCGGCCCGATGGAGACGGATCGACCCGACGGGGACGGATCGGCCCGATGGAGACGGATCGACCCGACGGGGACGGATCGGCCCGATGGAGACGGATTAGCGGCCGAGCGTCTCGGCGGTGTCCGTCGTCTCCGTCGTTTCTCCCGTCTCTGACGACTCCGCTGTTTCGGGAGACTCCGCCGTTTCGGGCGATTCCTCCGTCTCGTCGGTGTCAGTCGCTGTTGCGGTCCTCGCCCGCTCGCCGTCCGTCTCCTCCTCGCCGCGGAGCTGCCGTGGGAGAAGCCCTTTTAACAGCCCGGCGAGGATCCGTCCCGGATCGAGGAAGTACTGCGGGAGGACGACCATCGCGACCGCCACGACGAGCAGCCCCGCGCCGAGCGCGATCTGGCCGGCAAACAACTGGATAACGGCGTAGTTCGCGAGCGGGATCGCGAACACTAACGAGGCCGCCAGCCCGATCATGTCGAACACCCCGAGGTTCATCGCTCGCCTATAGCGCCCGGGCGCGCATAAGGGTGGAGGGATCCGGCCGTCGGAACGCCCTGGGTGCCGCCGGCGAACGGGACCGAAGCCCGCACGTTGAAGGCGGTCGGGGTTAATCGATCGAACATGTCGGAACACCGAACGACGACCGCCGTCGTACTCGCCGCGGGCGCCGGCCGACGGCTGAGCCCCCTGACGAACCGGCGGCCGAAGCCGATGGTTCCGGTCGCGAACCGGCCGCTCTTGGAGTACGTGATCGAGGCCGTCAGCGACGCGGGCGTCGAGGAGGTCGTGCTCGTCGTCGGCTACGAGCGCGAGCGCATTCAAACTCACTTCGGCGACGGCGGTGACTGGGACGTGTCGATCCGATACGTCACCCAGGGAAAACGGCTCGGAACTGCACACGCGGTCTTACAGGCGGAGGCACACGTCGATTCGCCGTTCCTCGTGTTGAACGGGGACCGAGTCGTCGACTCCCGGATCGTCGCCGACGTGCGGGACGCGCTCGCCGACGGCGACGAGGCGGCCGCGATGGCGGTTCGGCGAAGCGGCCGGCCGCGCTCGTACGGGGTCGTCACGGTGCGGGACGGCCGCGTCGAGACGATCGTCGAGAAGCCCGGCCGCGACATCGAGTCGGAGCTGATCAACGCCGGCGTGTACGCCTTCTCCCCCGCAGTGTTCGACGCGATCCGGGAGACCGACCCCGCCGCGGACGGCGAGTACCAGCTGCCGGCCACGGTCGAACGGCTCATCGACGATGGCGGGGTTCGAGCGGTCAGACACGACGGGGTCTGGCACGACGTCTCGTACCTCTGGGACCTCCTCGACGTCACCGACGCGGTGATCGACCGTGAGGGGGGCGCGATCGACGGGAACGTCGCCCCGGGCGGTGCCGTCGACGAGCGGAGCGTCCTCGCGTCCACCGCGTCGGTGGGTCGGAACGCGGTCGTCGCGTCGGGGACGACCGTCGGAGCGAACGCGTATGTCGGCCCGAACGCGACGGTCGAGCGCTCCGTGCTGTTCCCGGACGCGACCGTCGAGGCGGGTGCGGTGCTCCGCGACTGCGTCGTCGGCGCGGGCGCGACCGTCGGCGCGAACGCCACGGTTCGCGGCGGAACGGCGACGGTCGTCGTCGAGGGGACGCTCCACGAGAACGTCCGGCTCGGCGGGGTCGTCGGCGACGACGCGAGCGTCGGGGGTGCAGCCGTGCTCGCCCCGGGGACGGTCCTCGGAAACGACGCGGTCGTCGGCGACGGCGCGGCGGTGAGTGGACGCGTCGCCGACGCGGAAACGGTACGGAGGGGATAATCATGTGTGGGATCATCGGCTACGTCGGCGGACGACCCGCGCTTCCGATCCTCTCTACGGGGCTCGCGAACCTGGAGTACCGCGGCTACGACTCGGCGGGGGTGGCGCTGTCCGGCGAGGCGTTGGCGGTGTACAAGACGTCCGGCGAGGTGAGCGCCCTCCAATCGATCCTGCCGGAGTCGACGGACCACCGGGCGGGGATCGGCCACACGCGGTGGTCGACGCACGGCCCGCCGACCGACGAGAACGCCCACCCGCACACCGACTGTACGGGTCGGGTCGCCGTCGTCCACAACGGGATCATCGAGAACTACGACGCGTTGCGCGCGGAGCTGTCCGACGAGCACGCGTTCACGAGCGAGACGGACACGGAGGTCGTGCCGCACCTCATCGAGGACGCGCTCGACGCGGGTGCCGACCCGCGAGCCGCGGTCGAAGAGGCGGTCGAGCGGCTGGAGGGCACTTACGCGCTGGTCGTGACGATCGCCGGCGTCGACGAGCTATACGCGACCCGGCAGGACAGCCCCCTCGTCGTCGGCCACGGCGAGGACGGGACGTTCATCGGTAGCGACGTCACCGCCTTCCTAGAGCACACCCGCGACGTGACGTACGTTCAGGACGGCGACTTCGCGGTGATCGACGACGACGGGCTGGCGCTGTACCGTGACGACGAGCGGGTCGAGCCGACGGTCGAGCGGCTGGAGTACGAGGCGGACGCCGCCGAGAAGAGCGGCTACGACCACTACATGCTCAAGGAGATCCACGAGCAGCCACGGGCGCTCAGACAGACGATCTCCGGACGGATCGACCCCGACGCCGGTAGCGTCGACGTCGAGGTCGACCTCCCCCCGGAGTATATCGCCTCTATCGAGGAGATACAGATCGTCGCCTGCGGCACCTCGAACTACGCCGGACGGTACGCCGCGGAGCTGCTGGAGTCGACCGTGGACGTCCGCACGACTGTCGAGGTCGCGAGCGAGTACGAGTTCGACGGCGGCCGCGACCCGTGGCGTACGCTCGTCGTCGCGGTGACCCAGAGCGGGGAAACCGCGGACACGCTCTCCGCGATCCGCCGGGCGAAACGCGCTGGGGCGCGGACGCTCGCGGTCACGAACACCCTCGGCAGCACGATCGTCCGCGAGACCGACGACAGCGTGTTCATCCGCGCGGGCCCCGAGATCGGGGTGGCGGCGACGAAGACGTTTGCCTCCCAGGTAGCGACGCTCACCCTGCTCGCGGTCCACATCGGTCGGGAACGCGGAACGCTTCCGTACGGCCGGGCACAGGAGCTGCTCGACTCCGTTCGGCAGCTCCCGAACGCGGTCCAGAGCGTTCTCGACGCCGAGGACCGCGTCCGCGAGGTGGCCCGCGAGTACGTCGACAGCGACGCGTTCTTCTTCATCGGCCGACAGCTCGGCTATCCCGTCTCGCTGGAGGGGGCGTTGAAGCTCAAGGAGATCTCCTACGACCACGCCGAGGGGTTCGCCGCCGGCGAGCTGAAACACGGGCCGCTCGCCCTCGTCACCGAGGAGACGCCCGTCCTGGCGCTGCTGACCGACGGCAGCAGACCGAAGGAGACGCTGAACAACGTCAAGGAGGTCCAGGCGCGTGGCGCGCCCGTGATCGGCGCGCGAACGGACGCCGGTGACGGTTCGAGCGCCGGAGCCGGCCCGGGCGGCGCGGACGCCAGCTCGTACGTCGACGTCGACCTCCCGGTGCCCGCCATCGGCGATCTGGAGCCGCTCGTCGCCAACGTCTACTGGCAGCTGTTCGCGTACCACGTCGCGAACGAGAAGGGTCGGCCGATCGACCGGCCGCGGAACCTCGCGAAGAGCGTGACGGTGGAGTGAGGACGGTCGGACGCCCCGTCCGCCCCTCTCTGTGGACCGGACACTGTCGGGGCAGGGGGTCCCGACACGCGCACGGCGATATCCGTCCTCGGCTCACGCTCACGCGTATCTATCGAAGACGTCGGCGACGGCGTCCGCGGACTCCTTGAGCCGCTCCGTGTACCGCGGCACGTCCCACGTCGGTGGGGTGTAGGCGGTCGTGTCGAGACGCGCGTCTGGGCCTGCCGATCCCCCTCCAGTCTCGTCGATCCCGGGGATCGCCCCCGTCAGGTTCGTCTCTCCCGCTTCTGTCCCCGCCTCCGCATCCGCCCGCGCCCCTGCCCCCGCTCCTACTCTCAACCCTGACACCGACGCGGCGTCGCCGTCACCGCCAGCCGGCACGTACGACGCGGCCGCGACGTCGATCGTCTCGAACGGCTCGTACCTGTCGAGTCCGTCGGTCCAGACGTCGCCGAGTCGGCGTCGTCGGCTCGGGTCGGCGACGTTGAGGAGCTGCCAGGGCAACCGGACCTCGATCGCGTCCTCGGGTGGCGAGACGTGGACGTCCGCCAGTGAGTCGTACGCTGACGAGGCCGGGTTCCCGTTCCCGTATCGGAGCCGCCCCGTCTCGACCGACTCGAACGGGATCCGCTCGCCGGTCGGGGGGACGGTGTAGCCGCGGTTGATGACTATTCGGAGCGGTGCGAACCAGCCCGGTTCGGGGTCGCGGTAGGCGGCCAAGTCCAACCCGGCCTCAGCGCCGTAGCGGTACGCGAAGGTGTCGTATCGGGGATACACCGTGACCCGGGAATCGTCAGGGCCGCCGAGCCTGACGACGAAGTCCGCCCCTCGCGAGGTCGCGTCCACGTCGTAGGGCAGGACGACCTCGCCGCGGTCGGTGAGCCCGAGCGTCAGCAGGTAGTTGACGCGGTCCCAGTCGACGCCGGAACCGAGGTCGGCGCACTCGAGCCGGATCGAGAGGTACGCCTCGTCGCTCGTGACCCGAAGGGCGGTCAGCTCGCGGGCCGGATCGACACCGTCGTCGAGGCGGGTCGACTCGCCCCTCGGCTCCGCGACGGTCGCGTCCGTCCACGCCTCAGGCGACCCGTCCAGCGGGACCGCGTCGGCGGGGTCGAAGGCGAGTAGCCCGAACCGCTGTTCGGGAGTCTGAACGTTCGACCAGTGGGGCCGCCGGTTGGGGTCCGAGAGCGCTTCGAGGTTCCAGGTCCGCTTGAACCACTCGTCGTGCCAGCTGAAGAGGATCCCACCAGCAGCCCCCGACTCCTGGACGTCCTCGTAGCTCGCCGCGAGTATCTCGCCCTGTTCGCGCTCCGTGTGTCGCCCCTGATCGCGGCCGTGGACGTCGCGCTGGGCGATCCCCCGTGAGGAGGGGACGCCGAACTCCGCGACGACGAGCGGGATGTCCGTCGATCCCACCAAGTCGTTCAGATAGCCCGCGTAGCTGTTCGGCTCGCCGCGGTGGTCGACGTACTCGGCGTACTCCGGCGTCTCGTTCAACAGCGGCGGGTAGTACGGATACACGTGGTAGGCGGCGAACGTCCCCGCCTCGTACGCGTCGGTCGGGACGAGCGCGTCGGGGTCGACGCTCACCGCGTCCTCCATCTCGAACGGCTCGTAGGGGTGATCCAACGGGTCGGTCGTCACCCAGTTGGTGAACGCCGTCGGGCGCTGATCGCCGTACTCGTCCGTTTCGTAGGCGATCCCGCGGTCGAGCCGCTCCGCGAGCCAGCGCTCGAACGGGCGGTCGGCGACCGAGTCGAGGTACGACCCCGCGTATCCGCCCGCGTCATTCACACGGTTCGTCTCGATGACGACCGCCGGCGGCCACTCGATGCCGATCACGTAGCCGAGGGTGTAATCGCTCACGTCCGCGTCGTAGGTGCCGCTCGCGTGGCCCGGCTCCGGTGCGATCGTCGTCGCGCCGTGGACCGCGTCGATAACCTGGCGGAACGAGCGGTCGAAGGGGTCTGCGAGCGTGAACGCGTCACCCGCTTCCCGGAGGTGTTCCTCGCCGATCCAGTTGCCGTGGACGAGGTAGATCGGGTCCGGATTCCCCCGGTTGTGCTCGGCGAGCGCCCGATAGAAGGCCGGCGGATGGACGGTGTACACCCGAACCACGGTGACTCCGAGCTCGCCCATCGCGCCGAACCAGCGATCGTACTCCTCCCGGGTTATCGCGGCTTCTCCCGGGAAGTGGCCGGGGTTCGCCATGCCGAGGTTCACGCCGCGGACGGCGAGCGGCTCGAACGGGCCGTCGTCGACGGCCACCTCGAACCCGTCGTCGACCACGCGGAACCGCCGGTCGGGAACGGCGATGTTGGGCCCGCTCCGACCGTCGTCGAGGAACGCGCAACCGGCCGTCCCCACCGCGGCACCGGTGCCGACCGACGCGAGGAACGAGCGTCTGTTCACGATCGGATCGGTCGTCGGAGAGGCATAACGTTGTCCACGGTCGCGGTACCCTTACCAAGGCTCGTTCTTGACGCCGATGGCGTACGCGATGACGTTCGTCCCCACGTGGAGGACGGGCGTCATCACGAGGACGACGGCGAGCACGGGGAGGGTGAACACCGCCGTCGCCCAGCCGGGCGCGACGAGGAAGACGGCGACGAGCGCGCCGACGACGAAGTCGAGCTGGTCGAGTCCCGGGAACGCCGCGCCGCGCTCCCGACCCGACCGCCGTTTGAGGAACGACGCCCCGATGTCGCCACACATCGCCCCGAACGCCAGCGCGACCGCGGCGCGGAGGTCGAACGCGGGGAGCTCGACGCCGATCGCGGCACCGGCGGGACCGACTATCGCGTTGAGGAGGAGCGCGAGCGCGACGCCCGCGGCCGTGCCGACCGCGGTGCCGCGCCACGTCTTCCCGTCGCCGAGCACGCGCGCACCCCGCCACTCGCGGCCCCCGTCGATCGGACGGCCGCCGCCCGCGAGCACCGCGGCGTTGTTCGGCACGTACGCTGGCAACATCGCCCAGAACGCCGTCGCGACGAGCGAACCGACCATGGCTAGGCTCACGAGTGTCCGGGTGATATAAACCGTGGATCCTCGCGTCTCCCTTCGCTCGGGTGGCAACATTTGACAACGCTCAAGTCCGATGGCCCCGATCCGTCGGTATGATCCCGCCGATCGCGCGACGGTTCGTCGCCGGCGAGTCCGTCCCGGAGGCGCTCGACCACGCGCGGGCCCGCAACGACGACGGCGTCGCCGTCATCCTCAATCTGCTCGGAGAACACTACGACGACCCCGCGGCGGCCCGTGCCGACGTCGACGCGTATCTCGCCCTCATCGACGATATCGCCGCGAGCGGCCTCGACGCGTGCGTCTCCGTGAAACCCTCGCAGATCGGTCTCGACATCTCCGCCGACCTGTTCGAGGAACACTATCGAGAGATCGTCTCACGCGCCCACGAGCGCGACGCGTTCGTCTGGTGTGATATGGAGGACGCCGAGACGACCGACGACACGCTGGACGCCTTCGAGTCGATCGCGACGGAGTACCCGTGGAGCGTCGGCCAGTGTCTCCAGTCGAACCTGAAACGCACCCACGACGACCTCGAGCGCCTCGTCGATGTCCCCGGTTTCGTTCGGCTCGTGAAGGGCGCCTACGACGAGCCGAAATCGATCGCGTACACGGACAAAGCGCGCGTCAACGAGGCGTATCGCGAGGACATCGAGTTCCTCTTCGAACGTCGTGACCGCGGCGTCGCCGTCGGGAGCCACGACCCGGAGATGATCTCGCTGGCGAACCGGCTCGGCTCGACACACGACACCGACTACGAGATACAGCTGCTGATGGGGGTCCGCGAGGACGCACAACGCGACCTCGCGCGGCAGGGCGTCGACGTCAAACAGTACGCACCGTACGGCGAGAAGTGGCTCTCGTACTTCTACCGTCGCGTCCGCGAGCGCAAGGAGAACGTCCTGTTCGCGCTTCGGGCGGTCGTCGGCCGGTGACCGTCGTACTGTCCGCTCAGCCGACATGTAGACACCCTCTTAAGGGCCGGCGACACATACGGAAGCGATAGATGTCCACGTGGAAACGCGACTTCGCCAGCGGGCTCATCGTGCTGGCTCCGCTCCTCGTTCTCCTTCTCGTCGTCAGATGGATCTACCGCTACATCGCCTCGATACCGCTCATCGACGCGCTCCAGCCGGCCGCGATCCCGGAGCCGCTGGAGCCGTTCTCGCGGGTGATCATCGCGGTCGCGGTGCTCGCTACGCTGGTGCTCGCGGTCGGGTACCTGATGCGGACGACGATGGGGCGGCTCGCCGAGGCGAAGGTCGACGACACGATAAACCGGATCCCCGCGATGCGGGTGGTGTACAACGCTTCGAAGCTCGCGGTCGAGACGGCGATCTCCGGGACGGACGACCTCCAGAGCCCGGTGTACCTCGAAACGTGGCCCGGGATCCGCATGACCGCGTTCCGGACCGGCAAGGAGACCCGCGACGGGAAGGTCGTCCTGTTCATGCCCACCGCCCCGAACATCACCACCGGCTTCGTTATCGAGGTCGAGCCCGAACGGATCGAGGATACCGGCGAAACCGTCGAGGAGGGACTCACACGCATCCTCTCGGCCGGGTTCGCGGAGTCCGCACAACAGATCCCCGTTCAAGAGGAGCGGCCGCCCGCGGACGCCCCGGAGGGCGGCGGGACGCCGGGTGGCATCGGTCGCCCGGGGCGCACAACCGGTTCCACGGGTGCCACCGCGACCGACGGCTCGGACCCCACGGCGGACGGCGGGGGCTCGGTTGACAGCTCCTAACCCCCTCGGTTCGTCTACAGGTAGGTGAACCAGTCGTCGTGTTCGTCGGTCTCCCGTTCGACCAGATCGAAGAACGCCGACTGTAGCTCCTCGGTGATCGGTCCGCGCGTCCCCGCGCCGATCTCGGTGTCGTCGACGGACCGGATCGGCGTCACTTCCGCCGCCGACCCCGTGAAGAACAGCTCGTCCGCGGTGTACAGCTGGCCGCGGGAGATCACGGCCTCGTCGTGGACCTCGTACCCGCGTTCCTCGGCGAGCGTGATGAGCGTGTCACGCGTGATACCCTCTAGGATCGACTGTGCGGGCCCGGTCGTGTAGATCTCGCCGTCGTTCACCATGAAGATGTTCTCGCCGGGCCCCTCGGCGACGTTCCCCTCCTTGTTGAGGACGATGGCCTCGACGTAGCCGTTTCGACGGGCCTCCTCGCCCGCGAGCATGGAGTTGACGTAGAGGCCGGTGGTCTTCACGTTCGTCGGCACCTGCGAGGAGGCGTGTTTCCGCCAGGAGGAAACCATCACGTCGACGCCCTCTTCTAACGCCTCGTCGCCCAGATACGCGCCCCACGGCCACGCGGCGAGGACGAGGTCCGTCGGGCAGTCCTTCGGCGAGACCCCGAGGGTGTCGTAGCCGTAGTAGGCGATCGGCCGGATGTAACAGGACTCGAGATCCTGTCGGCGGAGGAGTTCGAGTGTCGCCTCGGTGATCTCCTCGCGGGTATGCTCGATCTCCATGTCGTACATCTTCGCGGAGTCGAACAGCCGGTCGAGGTGCTCCTCCCAGCGGAAGATCGCGGGGCCGTTTTGGGTGTCGTAACACCGGACGCCCTCGAACACACCGCTCCCGTAGTGGAGCGCGTGTGTCAGCACGTGGGTCGTCGCCTCTTCCCAGTCGAGGAACTCCCCGTTCTTCCAGATCGTGTCCACGTCCATCTCATCGAATCCCATGACTGAAGAGTCGGGGTGTCCCGGCTTAAAATTATGACATACGTGGGTGGGGACCGGCGGATCCGGCCCGTCGATCCGCCTTATCGAAACGCCTCGACCAGCGCCGCTCCCTCGACGTACGGGATATCGTTGCGGGCGGCGTACGCCGCGGCGTCCTCGGGGGCTAACGCGTCGCCCGTCTCGTCATCGAGCATCTCACAGACGACGGCGGCGGGCGCGGCGTCGACGGCCGCGGCGAGCGCCAGTCCGAGCTCCGTGTGTCCGACGCGGTCGTCGAGGCCGCCACGCGCGCCGCGTAACACGTGAACGTGGCCCGGCGCACGGAACGACGCGGCGAACTCCGCGGGCGTGTAGCCGTCGGGGTCGCTCGCGGCGGCCGCGGCCGCGTTCGCGATCTCCGTGATCGTCAGCGCGCGGTCCGCGTCCGTGATCCCGGTGAACGTCTCGCGGTGGTTGACGGGCAGCGAGAACGACGACCGGTCGTCGTAGGCCGGGTCGTCATCGACCGCCGGATGGTCGAGCGCGTCCGCGAGGAACGGGAGGCCGAACGCGTCCGCGACGGGGTCCGCGACCGCGACGCAGATCAGCCCGCCCGCGTCGTTTCGCATGTGTGCGACCGCGGTCTCGTCGACCGCACCCGCCGGATACACGATGTCTGTCTCCCCCTCCCGGTCGGCGAAGTCGTGGACACACACGGGGTCGCCGGCGCGGAAGGCGTCGAGGGCGCGCTCGACCGCGCCGTCCGCGTCGCTCGGCGGGGCCTCGGCTCCGGCGTCTGGGGCGTTGGAGTCGTGGCCCTCGGCGTCGGCGCGCATTCAGGCCACCTCCTGCTCCGGGGCGGCCGCCGATCGGTCCGCCCGCGACGCCGCCTCGACGCGCACCTCGATCGGGTCGCCGTCCGATACGTCCAGGGCGTCGCGGAGCTCGTCCGGCGCGATCACCTCCAGCTTGTCGTCGTCGTGGTGCGTGCGATCCGGGACGATCGCGTGGGCGTCGGCGTACCGCTCGCCGTCGGCGACGAGCGTGACCGCGTAGCAGGCGGCCGCACCGTACGTCCGGTCCGCGTCCTCCCAGGCGTCGATCGGGACGGCGTCGACGCCGGCGATCTCGCCGCGACGGCGGACGCTCTCGGCGTCGAGTTCGAGGTTGAGCGTCCCCGGGAACGGCTCGTAGCCGAGGCGCGCCGCGAACTGCTCGGCGTACCCCGGCAGCGTGATGTAGTGACGGCCCTCGCCCATCCCGCCAGTGACGTGTCCGCGGAGGACGAGCTCGACGTCGGTCTCGAAGAGGCGGCGGTAGTCGGCGTACTCGCCGCGGAGGGCGGCCTCGCCCGCGTCGGTGACCCGAACCCACTGGCCGTCGCCGACGACGTCGCGTTCGACGAGCCCCGCGGATTCGAGCGTCTGGAGCCGTCGGGAGGCGGTCTGTGTGGAGGCGTCGAGCCGGTCGCCGAGCGCCGCACACGACACCTTGGTCTCGTTGAGCCCGCCCGCGAGCGCGACGTGTTTCAGCGCCGCGATCGCCGCCGGGTCGGCGGTCGCCGCCGTCGTCTCTGACATACCTAGATCGACGCCGTGCGTACTGAAAAGCATACCGAATGTGTGATGGATCTCAAAACCGTGATGGGCGTTTCGACAGCCCCGCCGTTTCATGTCGAACTCACGCCGCGAGTCACCTAAGGGCGTCGCTTCCGGCGGTCGTTCGGCGGTCGGCTCGCGTGTCACCGCCTCACGCGCGGGTCGTCGAAAAGTAAGGTACAAGTACGGACGGAGTGTGTTCCGTAATGCGGGCTCGTAGATCAGCGGCAGATCGCTTCCTTCGCAAGGAAGAGGCCCGGGGTTCAAATCCCCGCGAGTCCACTCCTTCACTCACTTCGTTCGCTCAGTCGTTCCCTCGCGAGCCCCCGCTCGCGGCTTCGCCGCTCACGGGGACCCCGCGAGTCCATGTTTTTGCGCCGCGAGCAACGTCGCGAGCGGCGCAACACTGCAACGAGCGGGATTTGAACCCTACCAGCCGCAGCCCCGAGCGAAGCGAGGGGAACGGCTGGTTTTGGTTCATAATCCCCGCGAGTCCACTCCTTCACTCACTTCGTTCGCTCAGTCGTTCCCTCGCGAGCCCCCGCTCGCGGCTTCGCCGCTCACGGGGACCCCGCGAGTCCATTCAATTATGGCTTGACTTCACAGAAGCACGGAGCCGAGGTTCATCCGATCTCACGCAGATCTGGCGACATTACTTATATACTCGGGAGCAGCAACGCCAGGCCGGATTTCGCGACGTTTTAGCCGGGACCGGTGGGGAGTGAGCGACGGATCAGCCACGATCTCGGTCGAGCCCACAGCCCACGGCGACCTCGACGAGCTGCGAGTCGAACTCGGATCGACCCCCGGGGGTCGGTCACACGTTAGGGGTGTGGCTAAGGCCACAGATTCTAAGGTACCCCTCTGTTTTCACGGGATCGGCGGCGCGCCGCTTGCGGCGCGATAAAACTTGACGGAACACGCAGATGTGCTGATTTCTAGCTAGTGTATGAGAGATGTGAGTATGTTTTACTCACTACACTGCCGAACAATTGGGTAACATAAGTAAGATCATCTGCTGTCAACGATGGCAACTCTTTCTGACTCAGTGACTACAAAATCGTATTCTGGGGGGCTATCATTAACCTCTGTAATCTTAGGAAGCGATTCAATAAAATCCAGATGATTTTCACTAGGACACATAACACCGAACCGTTGCTCAGTGAGTTTATCATACGATTCGATTACATTTCCGATCTCAAGTGCTACCAGTGCCGCTTCGGTTTCTGTTTTTACGGACATGTATAACTAATTCCGCTGATCTGTCAAAACGCCTCGCCCTTTTGAATATACCTCAAGGGCAAAAAGATAAATACGGTGTTTTCAGGGCATATGCTGTTCATTCTGTGAATCTTGTCTTACATTTAGCATAATCGCAGAAACCCATTACCTGATGAAGATCTTGGCAGGACCAAACGGAGGATTACTGATTAGTAGTACAAACTGAATTCTATGATAACATGCTCCCAAATCGATGGAAAACTGCGGCAGGTATTCTCATTGTAGGTTTTGTATTTGTTTCTTCAATACCAATATCATATTTAAGATACGGATCCGTCGGTTTGGAGTCAATCTCGATAATCGCAACATCGGTGTTGACTCTCGGACTTGTAGTCCTATATTACGAGCAACATTCTGTGTTGAAAGCCCAGCAAGAGCCGCATTTAGAAATTACTGAGTTCGATATGTTTAATGAACTACAATCTATCGATGTTAGAATATCAAATTTTGGTGGTGGGCCAGCTACATCTCTCAAACTTGTTATCGAATTCTACGACTTAGACGGTACCGGCCCGCTTGACACGGCTAGCGGGTTACTGAGACGAATTGAAACAGATTCATCTGTTATGGACCATGTAACGTTATCTTCGTCTGTAAGGCCTTCTGAGGTTGGAATAGAATTCGAGATCACGTCAGAAAGTGTTATTCCAATGGGAAGCACGTCTACCTCATATTCCCAAAGATCACTTGGCAGGATTATACGGAATAATCTAGATGAACGTGATGTGCTGTACGGAAAAGTTAAAATTGAATACGAATCCGTTTTTTCAGAAGGAGTTTATGAAGCAGACTTTTCGCTGAAATTCACTAAATCTGATGGAGAATTAAAATATGAAACCTTCTCATATCTTCCTTGGAATGACGAATATGCCAAGAGTTCACTGGGTGGGTAAATTAATTAGAAACCACCGATTCAATCGAAATCTTCCCCTGCCGACTATCCCGATGACTCCCACCCCCATGCCACCGAAGCGTCGGTAACTTTGACGCCCGAACGGCGGTCGTCTTCAAGATCTGCGTCCCGGTCCCGCGCCGTCGGTATACAGCGAACCCGTACCACCCGCCCTGTTGCTGCAGTTTCACGTGATACTTCTCGTAGATCTTGAAGTTGCCCGGATTCCCCTCGGCGTGGCGGTGCGCGGTCGCCTTGAACTCCCACGGCGTGCCGTCTTTCAGCCCATCGTACCAGCTCGTGTCGAGCCGCTCCCCGTCCTCGTTGACGAGCCGCACGTTGTACCGATCCGCGGGGTGGTACTCACACGCGGTGCGGTGTTTGTTTCGTCTCGTGCGACGTCCTCGATCACTCGCCCCTGCGCCTTGCACGCGCCTTATATACTTCGTGCTCGTCGACAATCCGGCTCACGCTGCTTGTCCCGGCAGCGCGCTGTGGGATTTGAGAGACCTCTGCATATACAACTGGTATATATATGGGCCGTCGAACGAGCCTGAAGATCACCGACGAGCGGGAGCGGCAGCTGGAGCGGGCGACCGAGATAGTGGCGAGCGATCCCGACGACGACCCGCCGATGAGTGTCGTTACTGATGCCGCTCTTGCGCACTTGGTGGAGAGTGAAGAGAATATTCGAACCACACGGGAAGAGTACGACCCGGTGACGGTTCAAGAGTTGTGTAACACGTCAGTCCTCGGGTTACAGTACCGGACGCGAATAAAAAGTCGTCGGAGTCAATTAGCTAGAGAAGTTAATGTCGCCATCTCCGATATCGAGATCGCCGTTGAGTTCGAATGTGCGGTCAAGCAGGAAAGAATTACTGGGGTTGTGAACGATCCGGACCCGGACGTTCTCAGGTGTATCTCCAGTGCCATCGAAATCGCCGGTCACGGAGTTACCAACACTGAAGGGTTCTTCGACATCTCCTTCGACACTCTCACCACTAGTTGTGTTAGTCACAATCACCGTTAGTGTATCCGAGTCAATCCGATCACCGCCGTTGTGTTCAATAATAATGTCGTCATCGTCGGTATCAAAATCAACACTCAGCTGCGCAGATGGTTGACTATCCCCGAGCGAGTCGCCGAGTCCGAGCACGAACGTGCCGATGACGGCGGCCAGGATCACAGTGATCGCGACCATGAGTATGACCCCAATCACGGGGCTGACCGCACGGTTCTCCGAGTTGAACAGGTTGTCTGGTTTCATGGATTGAATCCAGCGGTGCGCCGACGCGGATTCGGCCCGCCGCCGATCCCGGCCGGTTGCTGGTTACGTGAGCGTATCCGGATCCGACTTATGTACTTACCGACCCGCTTATCACGGTTGAAAATTAGTCGGGTTGGTTTAGACTCTTTGACGGGTGGGGGCTCGCATGTAGCCCAGGGCTCACGCCCTCGCCCGCACCTACAGCAACCCACGGCGGTCGATCCAACGAGACCACAGTCGGGTTGCCGGACCCAGCATCGAGCACAACCGGCCCCGCGAAGCGCTCCCCGGCGACTTCAGGCGCGCTTCGCGCGTTACCTGGGGAGTCCTTCTTCGTCGGCGTCGGTGTCGTCGGTGCCGGTGTCGCCGTCGGTCCTGGTATCGTCGTCGCCAGCCGCCTCGCCGTCATCACCGGTCTCACCGTCCGCTTCGTTCGCGTGCTCGTCTTCAGCGCTCGCCTCGGCTTCAGGGTGCTCCTCGGTTGCCTCATCCGCGGCTTCTTCGGGCGATCCGACCTCGATCGTCACCGGGCCGTCGTCTGTGGTGTCTTCGTCGTCCATCTCCTCGTCGTCGCTTTCGGCGTAGTCGTCGAGCGTCGTCGAGCGGGTGTCGTCGTCAACTGCGGCGTCCAGCTCGCTCATCACGTAGCCGACGGCGTAGCCGGTCGATCCGCCGAGGAACGCGCCGATACCGGCTCCCACGGGGCCACCCTTCGCGCCGAGCACCGCTCCGGCGAACCCGCCGACGGTCGCCGCGCGCTCGGCGTCCCGCTCCGGGTCACCGGTGCGTTCGAACGGGCGGGCGCGTCGCTGGGGGCGGTCGACTTCGTCGTCGCCGTCGCTGGCGTCGTGGTGATCGTGGTGAGTCATACGTCACGGTAGGGGCTCCAACGGCGTATAGCTCCCGCCCAGATTGTTGGGGCCTGGACACGGTCCGTTCGCTTCCGGATGGCCTCCTCCGCCACCGACTGCGGGGTTCCGCTCACACCGTGTGTTTCGCTTCCGCCTCTTCGACGACCTCCAGCCCGCGGTTGTTTACGGCGTAGGGGTCGAGCCCCTGCTCTTGGAGGAACTGCTTGTAGAGTCGCTCGGCGGTCTCGCCGTCCTTCTGTTTGTCGGAGGCGTGATCGCAGAGCTCGATGAGGGTCTCGGGGACGTCGTTCTCGTGGACGATCCAGTGGTTGATCGTGTCCGAGAGCCGGCGGATCGGCGAGGTGAAGTGACCGTAGATGTCGAAGTTGAGCGCGTGGTGGCCGCCGAACGGGTCGTTCATGTACTTCGCCCGGGGCATCACTCGCAACACGGCACGCTGGATCTTGTTCAGTTGGCGCTCGGGTGACTCCTCTAAGGCGGCGTTGACCGCCTTCCGCGGGTCGTCGCCCCACGCGTCGCCGGGGATCGAGACGCCGTCGAGCTCTTGGATCTCCTGGAGCGCCTTGCTCCACTGGTCGGGCGTCGGCTGCGGGTGGACGCGGTACATCGCTTCGACGCCGCGGTCCCACATCAGCGTGTGTGTGACCGCCTTGTTCGCTTTCAACATCGACTCCTCGATGATCGTGTGTGCGCGGTCGCGACGCGGGTTCAACACGAGCGAGCCGTCCTCCTTGCGCTGTTCGTGCATCCGGTCGGCGAGCTCGAAGGCGAGCTGGTTCTCCTCGCCGAGCGGGAGCGAGGGGTCCTCCAATCGCTCCTCACACTGCTTGTAGGTGAGCCGCTCGTCGGAGTTGATCACCGACTTGTAGATCTCGATGTCCTCGAACGAGAGCGTTTCGTCGTCGATCTCCATCTCCACCGTGTGTGCGAGCCGGTCCTCGTTGGGGACGAGCGAACAGACCGTCTCCGCGAGCACCGGCGGCAGCATGTGGATCGTGTACGCGGGGAGATACACGGTGTTCGCGCGCTCGACCGCCTCCTCCCACATCGCCGTGTCGGGCGTGACGTAGTGAGTGACGTCGGCGATGTGGACCCACAGTCGGTAGGCGTCCTCCTCGCGCTCGATCGAGATGGCGTCGTCGAAGTCCTGTGCGTCGATCGGGTCGGTCGTCCACGTCGTCAACTCCCGGAGGTCCCGCCGCTCGTCGATCTCCGATTCGATCTCGTCGTACACGCCCTCGGTTCGGGTCTCGGCCTCGCGGAGGACCTCCGGGGGGAACTCGTCGCGGATCCCGAACTCCTCGAACAGCTCCTCCCGTTTGTCGGCCAGCCGGTCGGCCAGCGCCTCGGTGATCGTCACCGGACCCTGGTCCTCGGCGGACCCCTGTTTCGGCTCGTCGTTCGACATACGCGCACCAACGCGCGTCCGTTAGAAAGGCCTGTCGGGGCCCGGTCCGTCGGTCGTCCGAGCTCGCCCGCTTCGTCGGTCGTTCGCCGGACTGCTCCGGCGCGTCCGCTCGGACGACCGTCTGCTCGCCGCTCCGGCTCCGTCACTCGGACGATATCCGCAGAGCCGGCTGTCAGGTTCATCCGATCAGCGGCCGCCAAACCGGCGCGAGAAACCCTATAGCGACCGCGGCGAGGACGACACCCCCCACGAGCGGGAAGGCGGATCGCCCGACCAGTCGGAGCGCGGTCCGACGCGGGCTCGCGTCGCTCACGACGAACGGGCTCCCACCGGCGATCCCGGCTTTCACCTCACCGACCGGCGCGTCGGGGAACGCGCTCGCGTCGCCGACGACGGTCACGGTGTCGCCCGGTCGGAGCACACGCTGTCGGTACCGGCGGTCGGGTCCCCGCCCGACCGTGAACGGACCCACGTCGTATCCGGGATGTGACCCCTCCACGGCGTCGACGGCGTCGACGAACCGCCGGATCCGCTCGGGCGGTTCCTCGCTCGATCTCACGCGGATCGATTCGTCGAGCCCGAGGACGTACGTCGCGTTCCCGGGGTCGACCCGGACGCCCGTCCCGTCGACGTCGACGCGAAACGGGACGCCCGCCTCGCCCGTGTCGATGGCCGACCACGACTGCGTCTTCCCGCTGGTCCGGTACTCCGCCACCTCGTACGCGAGACACAGCGCGTCCTCGTCGGTGAACGGTGCGGGGAGCGTCTCGCCGACCGACGCCGCGCGCCCGACGACGCTGACACTCCGGTCGTCGTCCGCGAGGCTCATGGGGTCGGTTTCGCGGGCGCGGAGGACTCGGAGGGCGTTCAGGGAGCCGTACAGCCCGTACGATCCCACGAGGACGCCGACGGCCAAGCCGAGGAGACCGAGTCCGAGGATCGTCGTCGGAACGTCGAGTTGGGGGACTACCGTCACTGGCACAGCGAACTGGAGGGCTATCGTCGGTGATGCGCCGATCTGGAGGGGCATGTCGGTCACGATGCGTCGGCGACCTAACGGTTCTAACGGTTCGACGGCGACGACGCCTCCGCTGGGGTCCGTGGACCGACTCTTCCGCGATCCGTCTATCCTTCCGCGATCCGTCTATCCTTCCGCGATCCGTCTACCCGTCTTCGGGTGGCCCTGCGGAGTCGCTGACCGCGTCGGCGTAGCGGTCGAGGAACTCCTCCTGAGAGAGCCCGTCGGATTCGATAGAGAGGACGAGCGACTCGAGCCCGTCACGAGGCTGATGACAGATCTCGTCGTCACAGTCGGTACAGAGGTGTTCGAACTCCTTGTCCCGCCGGTCCCAGCGGTCGCCTTCCTTGTCGTATTCGCGAGCGTCCTCGCGCAACACGGAGTCGCCACACGCGATACACACCACCGTTCGTCGGTCCCGGTTCCGCCGGGAGCGCCACATATCCACATACACTACCCCGGTCCACTTAGCGTTTGGTGCGCGGCCGACACCCGTCAGACACCACCGAAGTATACGCTTTTAATCCGGGAGTCGTATTTCCGCGTATGCCGATCACCGAGTCAGACCTTCCCGGCGTCGGGAAGAAATTCGAGATCGAACTCGTGGACGGCGAGATGATCGTCGTCATTCACAACACCGGAAAACGGTAGTTGTTCTATCGCCCCGATCCGGACGCCGACTCCGAGAAGGTGTTCGAGTTCTCGGACGACCTCGCTCGGACCATCGGGTCCATCATCGAGGGCGCGCATTTCCAACCGATCGAGGCGGGCACCAAGGAGACCACCCTCCCGGGCGGGATCCTCCTCGAGTGGTACGAGATCCAACCGGGCTCACACCTGATCGGCGAGACGCTGGAGAGCGCGGATGTCGGCAACCGAACCGGCCTCACGATCGTCGCCATCCAGCGCGACGACGAGACGATCGACAGCCCGCCCGCGGACACCGTCCTCCGGGAGGGCGACACGGTGATCGGCGTCGGGACCCGCGAGAACTGCGAAGCGTTCGAGGAGCTCCTCAGGGAATGAGTGGATCCCCTCTGTCTACCCTTCTCGTCGGCCCTACAGAGGTGATCCTGCGTGGCTGATCTCCTCTTGGAGATCGGTGTCATGTTCGCCGCGATCGCGGGGGCCGGCGCGCTGGCGAACCGGCTCGGCCAGTCGGTGATCCCCTTTTATATCGTCACTGGGATGCTGCTCGGCGAGTTCGTGCTTGGACGGGTCGAGCTGCCGGTGATCGGCACGGCGTTCGTCGCCGAGTCCGAGTTCATCGTGCTCGGCGCGGAGCTCGGGATCGTCTTTCTGCTGTTCTTCCTCGGCCTCGAGTTCAACCTCGACCGGCTGCTCGAACGACGGACCGAGATCGGCACCGCCGGAACGATCGACCTCGGGATCAACTTCGGGGCGGGACTCGTCATCGGCTGGCTCGTGTTCGGATCCCTGCTACCCGCGATCCTCGTCGCCGGGATCGTGTACATCTCCTCGTCGGCGGTGATCACCAAGTCGCTCATCGACCTCGGCTGGATCGCCAACGACGAGTCCGAGCCGATGCTCGGCACCCTCGTGTACGAGGACCTCTTCATCGCGCTGTACCTCGCGATCGTCTCCGCGCTGATCCTTGGGGGCGGCAGCATCGGCGCAGCCGCGCTCGATATCGGGATCGCGGTCGGCTTCATCCTCGCGCTGCTCGTGTTGGTGTACGTCGGCACGAGCTTCTTCTCGAAGCTCGTCGAGACCGACGACCACGAGTTCATCGTGCTCCGGACGATCGGCGTGCTCGTGTTGATCGCGGGGGCGGCGCTCGCGCTCGGCGTGAGCGAGGCCGTGGCCGCGTTCTTCGTCGGGATGGCCTTCTCGGCGACCGACTACGTCCACCAGCTCGAGGAGCTGCTCGAACCGCTGCGTGACACGTTCGCCGCGGTGTTCTTCTTCTGGATCGGGCTCGTCACCGACCCGCTGCTGTTCGGGGCGGTCGCCGGGCTCATCCTGCTCGCGGTCGTCGTCACCACGCCCACGAAGCTGGTGAGCGGCTTCCTCGGCGGCCGCGCGTTCGGGCTCGACACCCGCCGCTCGACGCGCGTCGGCCTCGGGATGACGACCCGCGGCGAGTTCTCGCTCATCATCGCGACGATCGCCGTTTCGGGGGCCGAAGCGGGCACGTTCGACCCGGCGCTCGCCGCGACGATCAACGCGTTCGCGGTCGGCTACGTGTTGATAATGGCGATCCTCGGCACCACGCTGATGGGGTACTCCCGGCCGTTCGAGGAGCTCGTCGTCTCCCGGATCGACACGGAGATGGGCGGTTCGGTCCCCGAATCGGGCGACTGACTGTCGGGGTCGGTCGTCGTCGCGGTACCGGTCGAGGGTCCGGTCCCGACCCGGGGATCGACCCCCGTCCCCGGCCGCGACGCGTATATACGCGTTCGCGACCGATCGACGGTAATGGACGCCGAACCGACGACGCGGGTTCACACCGCCCGCGATCGAACGTCGTACAGGACCAGGGGTCGTTCCGGACGCGGTTCAATTTCCCCGGCCGCGCAGTCCCGGGCCACGACGACCACGGGTACGGCCCGCTCTCGACGGTCGTCGAGTCGTTCATGGACCCCGACACCCTGATCTCGATGCACCCGCACCGTAACGAGGAGATCGTCTCGTGGGTGCCCGCCGGCGTGATGCGTCACGACGACCGCGAGGGGAACGATCTCGTCACCGACGCCGAGAACGTGCTGGCGATGAACGCCGGGAGCGGCTTCTGGCACGCGGAGTACACCGCCCCCGACGACCCGCCGTTGCGTATGTTACAGATCTTCGTCCGCCCCCACGGCCTCGGGCTCGATCCGGGGATCCAACACGCGCCGCTTCCCGACCCGGTCCCCGGCGAGTGGCGGCGGGTGTTCGGCCCGGACGGCTCGGACGCCCCCGTCACCGTTCGAAACGCGGTCGACCTCTACGACGTTCGCCTCGACGCCAATACGAGCGTCGACCTCCCTGCCGAACCGGGGCGTGACGTCTACCTGTACGTCTTCGAAGGATCGGTCGCGCTCAACGGGTCGGGTGCGGACGGAGTGGGCGCGGACGGAGCGGGCGCGGACGGAGTGGGCGCGGACGGAGCGGGTACGCAGGGACCCGGTGTGGGCGACGAACGGCTGTCCGAGACGGAGAGCGCGGTCGTCGAGGAGGGGTCGGCGGTGACGCTCACCGCGAGCGAGGACGCCGTCCTCGTGGCGTTTCTGATCGACCCCGACGCGCCGATCACGCGGCAGGGAACGATCGGCCGGTGAGCCGCCGGATGTCGGCAAGTCGCGCTCCGAGGTGCGGGGCGGCTGTCCTGATACGTTTATAAGTATATCGTCGGCAGTCACGGGCTCCGTATCATCGGATACGTCGATCACTACGGGTGTTTATATACCCGTATATGAGTGCGAGTCGTCGAGTACTACGAACGGTTGCGGATGGGGGTGATGGTCGGTCCTCGATTCTCGTCTCCGCGTCCTCTAACCGCACCGCACCGCACCGCTCCGCTCCGCGCCTCACGCCTCCCCAGCCTCGTCGTCGCCGACGGCGACGACTCCCTCGCGGTCGGGTCGCGTTTTATAAGGCGCGACCCGGCACGCCGTCGATTCACCCGATGAACGGCACGCCGCCGATTCACCCGATGAACGGCATGCCGCCGATTCACCCGACGAGCGTCACGACAGCGACCATCCCGACGAGCGCGGCCGGCGGGATGGTGAGGTTGTCGTCGACGGCGACGCCGCGCATGACCGGCGGGAGGCCGTCGGCGACGGCCGCACAGGCCGCGCCCGCGGCCGCGACCGCGATGCCGACCGTCGTCCCGAACGCGGGGAGCGTGAACGGCGCGGCGAGGGCGACACAGACGAGCCACATCGCGACCCAGACGGCGGGTCGTTTCGGTTCCGTCGGCCCGTTGTCGCCGAGCGCGCCGCTCACCGGGTCGCCGATCGCGAGCATCCACATCGCGGGTACCGCCAGCGTCGGCGTCGCCAGCGATGTCGTCGCCGCCAGCGCCACGCCCGCCATGCTCACCTGATACAGCGCGTAGCCGGCGACGCCGTCTGCTTCGTACTCGCGCACCAACGCCGTGTACAGCGGCGACAGCGGGCCGGCGTTACCCGAGAGCCGGAGGAGTTCGAGCAGGCCGACGACCGCCACGCCCGCGAGGAGGACCCCGGTCGTCTCGCCCCACGAGAGCCAGCCCAGCAGGTGCGGGACGGGGTAGAGCGCCCCGCCCATGTGGACCAGCCGGCGCTCGAACTCGACGCGCTCGCGCCACGCCGCCGCCGGGAGCGTCACGTCAGCTCGTCTCCACGTCCGTCTCGACCGTCCCGTACCGATCGATCAGGTCGCCGAAGGAGCCGCCCGCCCGCAGCCCGGCCAGCGTCTCGGCGAGCTCGTCGACCGGGACCCGGACCTGTTCGGCGGAGTCGCGCTCGCGGACCGTAACCGTCTCCGGCCCGTCGCCCTCGATCCCGTCGCGGTCGACGGTGACACAGAACGGGGTCCCCACCTCGTCCTGCCGCCGGTAGCGACGCCCGATCGAGCCGGAGTCGTCGTACGCGACCGCGAGGCCGGCCGCCCGCAGGTCGGCGGCGACCTCGTCGGCGAGCGCGGTCAGCCGGTCGTCGTTCGTCACCAGCGGGAAGACGGCGGCGTCCTGTGGTGCGACCTCGGGCGCTAACGAGAGGAAGGTGCGCTCCTCGCCGTCGACCTCGTCGGTCTCGTAGGCGTGCGCGAGCAGCGTCTGGACCGTTCGTCCGACCCCGAAGGAGGGTTCGACCACGTGCGGCGTGATGTGCTCGCCGTTCTCGGTGGCCTCCGCAACCGAGAAGTTCGCCACGTCGGCGTCGACCTCGTGCGTCTCCGCGTCGTCGCCCTCGCCGACGGTCACCTCGACCGTCTCGCCGTCGAAGGCGTCGGGGTCGCGCTCGGCGAGGGTCGCGAGGGCCTCGGCGACCGCGGCGGCGTCCCCGCCGAATTCCGGCCCCAACACCGACATGTCGGGGTCGACGGTGGCGCGCTCGACGGTTTTCGGTTCGTCGTACCGCTTGAACACGGTGAAGGAGTCGTCGCCGTACGCGTCGTGTTTCGAGAGGTCGTAGTCGCCGCGGTACGCGAAGCCGGCGATCTCGATCCAGTCGCCGTCGACCTCGCTCTCCGCGTCCCAGCAGTCGGCCGCGTAGTGGGCGCGCTCGCCAGCAAGGTGCTGCCGGAACCGGAACCGGTCGGTGTCGACGCCGACGCGCTCGTACCACTCTTGGGCGACGCCGAGGTAGTAGCCGACCCACGGCGAGCCGATGACGCCGTCGTCGACCGCCTCGCCGATCGTCGTGTCGAGGTACTCGCCGTCCGCGGCCTCCTGTTCGGTCGCGGGGTACAGTCGGACCGACACGTCGCGGACGCGGTCCAGCGGCGGCTCGTCTGATTCGGGGTCGATGAACTGCTCCAGCTCGGCCTGCGTGAACTCGCGCAGCCGGAGGAGCCCGCCGCGCGGCGAGATCTCGTTGCGGTAGGCGGGGCCGATCTGGGTGATACCGAACGGGAGGTTCCCGCGGGCGTACTCCTTCAACCGCGGGAACTCGACGAAGATCCCCTGTGCCGTCTCCGGCCGGAGGTACCCCGGTTGGGCGTCGCCGGGTCCGATATCGGTCGCGAACATGAGATTGAAGTCCTCGACCGGCTCGCCCGCGAGCGACGCGCCACACGTGGGGCAGGCGATGTCGTTGTCGGCGATGAGCGCTTCGACCTCCTCGCCGGGTAACGCCTCGGCGTCCTCGATGTCGGTGACGGCCTCGACGAGATGGTCGGCGCGGTGGGACGAGCCACACTCCGAACACTCGACGAGCATGTCGTCGAACGTGTCCAGGTGGCCCGACGCCTCGAAGACCGCCTCCGGCATGACGGTCGGCGCTTCGATCTCGCGGTTCCCCTCCTGGAGCGTGAAGCGGTCGCGCCAGGCGTCCTCGACGTTCCGCTTCAGGGCCGCGCCCTGCGGACCGAAGGTGTAGAAGCCGGCGGTGCCGCCGTACGCGCCGTTCGAGCCGAAGAAGAACCCGCGCCGCTTCGCGAGCTCGGTGAGCGCCTCGCTGGCCATCAGATACCCTCCAGGAGGTCGACGTCTCGAACGATACCGGCGAGCTCCGTGCCGTTCACGAGCGGCACCTGCTCGACGTCGTTCGTGATCAGCTCCTGTGCCACGTCGCGAGCGGTCCGCGCGCCGTTGACCGTGATCACTTCGTCGGTCATGAAGTGGCGCGTCGGCCCCACGGGCAGCTCGACGTTCCGGGTGGGGAGGTAGCGCGCGCCGGTCGCTTTGATCCCCTCCCAGGACCACTCGGAGTCCTGCTCGGCGATCGAGTCGCCGGTGCTCGCCTCCCCCTCGACGACGCGGGCGACTTCCACCACGTCGACCTCCGTGAGGATGCCGGCCATCGACGCGTCGTCGTCGAGGACGACGGCGTACGGGACGCCCGCGAGCCCGATCTCGCGCTCGGCGACCGGAAGGGGTGTCTCGACGTGAGTCGCGTTCACCGACCGAGTCGCCAGTTCGCCGACCTGTCGGTCGCCGTCGACCTCGCCGCGGGCGATAGCACGCACCACGTCGGTGACGGTGAGTATCCCGACGAGCGCGTCGCCGTCGACGACCGGGAGCCGCCGCGCCCCGTCGGCGACCATCAGCTCCGCGGCCGCCTCGATCGAGGTGTCCGCCGTCGTCGTCGGCACTTCACGCATCAACAGCGCGAGCTGGTCCTCGTCGGGCTGGTCGATGAGGTCGTCACGCGAAACGAGCCCGCGGTACACCTCCTCGCCGTCGACCTCCTTGACGACCGGTACGGAGGAGAAGCCGTGCTCCTGGAGGTATTCCAACACGTCGTTTCGACTGCCCGGGATCTCGACGACGACGAGGTCCGAACGGGGCGTCATGGCGTCTGCTACGTTCATGCTCCGTCTTTCAGCGTCGCTCCTCTTGTATCCCCCGAAGGTGACCGGCGGGCGATCCCTCGCGGGTTCCGCCGGCTATCCGGGGCCTTCTCGTTCCATTCCGTCGGATCGTCACCGAATCCCGGTCGACGATCTCCTGATCCGCGAGCGGACGGCGATCCAGACCCGGATATCGGGTGATCACGCCGATCAGGCCGACTGATCCGAAACCTGGGTTCGGAAACCTTATAAATGGTTGAGAAGTAATCACAACCATGTCACGGAGTTCCACTCCCTGGGACGACCCGGACCCTGACCGTCATCGGACGGGGTTGCCGATGGACCCGGACGTCGACGTCGGCTCTTCTCCCGATGTCATGGCGTCCATCGACGCCTCGGCGACACGATCGGAGCTCGTGATCGCCGATGTCTCCCGCGAGAACGCGTGGCTCTCCGTCGACGAGACGGATGCTCCCGTGCTCGAGGAGTGGTGCTGAAGTCGCCACCCTCGCGTTCCGGGTATATTTCCGTCCCGTTCGCCGACGAACCCGAGTCGGCTACTCCCCGTCTCGAACGCCCTCTCCCACTTCCCATCCCTGGATCAGTGCCGACAGCGTTCGACACGTGGGGACGTCGACATCGTGGGCGGCGGCACGCTCGACGATCGTGCCGTAGATCGCGTCGACCTCAGTCCGCCGTCCTGCCTCGACGTCCGCACACATCGATGACCGGTTCGCGGCCGTGTCGTGGGCGACCCGCTCGACCGCGTCGATCGCCGTTTCGTCCGGGAGATCGATCCCGTCGGCCCGTGCGACCGTCGCGACCTCGCGGGCGGCCTCGCGAGCGACATCGACGGCGGGCCCCGTCCGCACCTCGCCGTTCGTCACTCGTGCGAGCGCCGACGGACCGTTTATGCCCGCGTTGACGGCGAGCTTCTCGTACCGACGACGGGGCATGTCCTCCGCGGTCGTGGCGTCGACCCCGGCGGCGTCGAAGGCGCGCCCGATCCGGCTTGCCAGAGCGCTCGGCCCGCCGGCGAGCGTCCCGACGACGACCTCGCCGACCCCGGTACACCGGACGTGACCCGGTTCGAGGAACCGCGCGCCGTAGCTCGCGGTCCCGGCGAGCACCGGTGGGTCGACCGCCGCGACGAGCCGCTCCTCGGTCAGCCCGTTCTGGAGCGAGCAGACCGCGTCGTACTCGCCAGTCGCCAGATCGGCCGCGGCGCTGTCGGTGTCGTACGTCTTCGTCGTGACCAGCGCGAGCTCCGCCGAGCGCCGGGCCCCGTCAGTGACTGCCCGCGGCCGCACGTGCGCGTTCACTTCGCCATCGATCCGTAGCCCGTCCTCGCGGATCCGCCGCATGTGAGCGTCCCGCCCCACGAGCGTCACGTCGTGCGCGCGAGCGAGCATCCCACCGACGAGGCTCCCGAGCGCGCCCGCGCCGTACACGAGCACCTCCATAGTCGATCCAACGGCCTACCCCGGAAAAGAAATATCGGTGGGATCCGCACGCGACCGCTCCGGAGGAGACGAGGTCGGTCGCTCCCGGCCTCGTTCGGAGCTCGCCACGGCCTGTCGCCTCCAGCCCCGGCCTGTCGCTTCCAGCCCCGGCCTGTCGCTTCCAGCCTCGCTCTTCCAGCCCAGTTACCCCTTCAACCCGCTGCCGGTAAGCGGGACGACGACGTCCTCGTCGTCGCCGATCGCTCCCCGCGTCCGCAGCTCGTCGAGGGCGGCGGGCGCGACCGCACAGGTCGGCTCGATGTAGAACCCGTCGGCGTGGAGCCGGTCGAGCGCCCGCGTCGTCGCCGCCTCGGTAACCGCGATCGCGTCGCCGCCGGCGTCGGCTATCGCCTCGCGGATCCCGTCGATCCGGACCGGCTCCGCGATCCGGATCCCGTCGGCGATATCGTTGCTCGCGCCGTCCGGGCCGGCCGCGTCGCCCCCGTGGAGCTCGCGGACGACCGGGGCGAACCCCGCCGCCTGTGCTCCGTACAGCCGCGGGATCTCGTCGATCCAGCCCGCCCGTCGCAGCCGACGGAACCCCCAGTACGCCCCGAGAAAGAGGGTCCCGTGGCCGAGCGGGGTCACGACCGCGTCCGGCGCGTCCCACCCCCGTTGGAGGGCGATCTCGTACGCGACGGTAGCGGTCCCCTCGAAGAAGGCGGGGTTCCACGCGTGGCTCGCGTACCACGCCTTGCCACCGGACTTGTCGGACTCACCGGACTCACCGATCGACAGCGCCGCGACACACGCGTCGGTTACGTCGGTTCGGCTCCCCTCGATCCGCACCGGCGTCGCGCCCGCCCGCCGGATCGCTCGGAGCTTCGACGGTTTCGCGTCGGCGGGAACGTACACCTCGGCGTCGATCCCCGCCCGCGCCGCGTACGTCGCGATCGCGGCTCCCGCGTTCCCCGACGAGTCCTCAACGACCCGATCGACGCCCAGCTCCGTTGCGCGTGTCAGCGTCGTCGTCGCCCCGCGGTCCTTGAACGAACCGGTCGGGAAGACGTACTCCAGTTTGAACGACGCGTTCCATCGTGTCTCATCGGATCGGCCGTCCCCGCCGGCGTCCGTCGAGCCTCGTTGCGCCCCGTCGGCGTCGACGAGGGGCGTCATGCCCTCGCCGAGCGTTACCCGATCGGTCGGGTCGTCACCGACGGGGAGGAACGCCTCGAAGGCCCACAGCCCCGCTCGCGTGTCGAACTCGGCCGGGGACGGCGGCTCGCCTCCCGGAATCGGACGGTCGGCAAAACGAAGCGGGGCACCACACCGACACCGCCACCGGTCTCCCACCGTCTCCCCACAGGCCGGACACTCCAGGGATCGAACCGTCGTTTCCCCGCAATCGGTCCCGCCCATCAGTACGTGTCGACGTTCGTCCCTACCGAGCAGACGTACTCGCCGGCGGCGACCTGTGGCAGTCTGCGGGTTCGCCAGAACACGCCGCTCTCGTCCGCGGTCACCCGCGCCTTTCGCGATCCGAACACGTCCGTCACCTCGAACAGGGTGTCGCCGACGGACACCCGCTCGCCGAGGTCGGTCTCGAACCGGACGAGCCCGCCGGCCGGGGAGCCGTACTGGTCGAACCCCCGCGCTCGGGTCTGTGGTTCCACGTCGACGTCCCCGTCGAGGAAGCCGTAGTAACGGAGGACGTTGAA
Organism: Halorubrum tibetense; assembly: GCF_055396225.1. Classification (NCBI taxonomy): domain Archaea; kingdom Methanobacteriati; phylum Methanobacteriota; class Halobacteria; order Halobacteriales; family Haloferacaceae; genus Halorubrum; species Halorubrum tibetense. Next base: position 1,166,512 of record NZ_AP043742.1, on the reverse strand, counting down.
CACCCCCTCGACACCGTACCGGATCGACTCCTCGTCCCACCCTACGCACCCGCCGAGCTCGGGGTCGATGGTCGGGACCCCCTGATCGGGGCCGGCCCGCGCCAGCTGGCCGTCCGGGCCCTTGATGTCGAGGACGTGGCCACAGCCGAACACCTTCGCGAGCTCCAAGCAGTCGCCGTGGAGGTGGTGTCGCAGCCCACAGCGGACTCGAGTTTCGTTTATCATCCGGCTCGTCGAGCCCTGGTGGAGGTCGAGGACGAGATCCGCCTCCTTCGCCGTCTGAAACGTCGCGTGGGCGATCCGCTCGCTCGTCGTTCCCTCGGGGTCGCCGGGGTAGCCGCGATTCATCTTTCGGTCGTCGATCGGGTTCCGGTGTTCGGCGACTTGAAAGCCGAAGTAGTTCACGATCCCGACGACGAGCACCGCGCCCGACAGTGTCGCCGGGTCGATCCGGGGGACGACCCGGCTCACCACCCCCAGCCCGTTGAGCTCGTCGCCGTCGCTGACCGCCTGCATGTAGAGCGTCTTCCCATCGCTGGCACCGTTGATGACGGCGACCGGCAGCCGGACGGGGCTTCCGTCGCGCGTCTCCCCCACCTCGAGACGGCCGGTGTCCGCCTCGCCCGGCGGTGCCCGTGCCGTTCCCAGCGTGATCATTACACGGAGGTGGGCCGGCGGCCCCTTTATCCGTTCGGTCCACGTCGCGTGAGCGACCCGATCGGCGACACAAGCTTTACGCCCGTCTCCGACAAACGGATGGTAGCCACTACCGTCCCGCGTGTCGGTCCTCCCACGTTCCGGTCGCGGAACGGTCGCCGTTTCGGGAGCTCGACCCCGCCCGGTCGCGGACGAAACCCATCACATGAGCATCGATATCGACCCGCTGTGTGACGCCGCCGGTCTGACCGTGACCGATCACATCGAGAACACCCAGTTCGAGCTGTACACCGACCGGCGCGTCGTGCCACGCCCGTCTCCCGAGGCGGACCACTACTTCCCGGTCGACGCGAGCGTGACGGTCGAGACGGGGTGTATCAAGATCCCGCGGGTCGCACAGGTGACCGCCCGTGACGCCGACGGAACGCTTCTCGCCCGCGGTGACGACTTTTCGATGCCCGACGGCGAGTACTACGTCAGCATCGATCCCGCGCCGACGAAGCTGTATCTCGATTTTTCGGCGGAGTTCTCCGCAACGGCGGACCGCGAGACGACGCGTATCGAGTTCGAGAACCCCACCGTCATCTCGCTCGGGTTCCGCTCGCTCCATCAGGCTCCCGCCGGAACGATCACTACCCCGACCGACCCTGAGTCGCTGATGCAGGCCGTTTCACTGCTCGGCTCCGCGCTTCAGACGACGAGCCCCGAACGGTCGTTCCCGACGCTCCGGGGCCACCCGCCGCTGATCGAGCCGGGCGACGAGTTCCGGATCCCCGAGCGGGTCGATCCGCCCGACAGCGGCGTCCGGATCGTCGTCCCGCCCGAGTATCGATCGCTGTACCCGGTCGTTCCGCTCGCGTACTACTTCGCCGCGGAGGTCGTCCCGGGGTCGCCGGCACGGATCGAGGGCGACGGCTGGGAGCACTCGCTTGAACCGGACCTCGAACGGCGGGCAGCCGAAGTCCTCAGACAGTCGTTCCACTTCGACTGTATCGCCCGTACGGAGGGGTTCTATCCGGTCGACCTCCACGAGCGCGAGGCGACCGACATCGACCTCGACTGGGGGGCCCTGTACGACGCCCCGCTCGCTGAGCGCCTCGGCGAGTACCTCGCCGTCCCGTTCGAGCGGGTCGAACCCGAGCTCCCGCAGTGGACGCTGACGACGGACGTCCGGCCCGACCCGGACAACATCGAATCGATCCCGTTCGTCGCGGCCGAGCTGTCGATCGTCCGCTCGCCGGAGACGGTTACGCCCGCGAGCGCCACGGCGGACGACGGTCTCGGCTTCTTCCGTGCGCCAAGCCCGGAACCCGCCGATCTGGTTCGGGGTGGTGCGGATGCGTCGACGCGCGGCGCGGACGTACCGACCGACCGGGGGGCGGCCCTCGACAGCGCGGAGTTCGTGCAACCGGAGGGGGTCGACACGGTGGAGCACGCCTGGGTCGGTGACGGGGTGCCGCTCGATGCGAACAAGGCCACGCTGGACGCGTACCGCCGGCGGCTGGAGACGGGTGCCGTTGAGCAGTCACGCATCTCCGTCCTCGTCGTCTGTAACGACGAGCAAATGGCCGAGGAGGACGAGGTTTCGGAGCTGTACGGGCTCCGCGATATGGTGCAGTTCGACATCGACGTCAAACACAACCTCACCCGCGCGGAGATGCGTGAGACGCTCGCGTCCGACGTGGACTTCCTCCATTACATCGGCCACGTCGACGACCGGGGGATGCAGTGTTCGGACGATCACCTCGATCTCACCCAGGAGGACCTCGAAGTCGGCGTCAGCGCCTTCCTCTTGAACGCCTGTCAGTCGTACGGACAGGGCGAGGCGCTCGTCCACCGTGGAAGCCGCGGCGGCATCGTCACCCTGAGCGACGTCGCCAACTCGCCGGCGACCAAACTCGGCCGGATCATCGCGCGACTGATGAACAGCGGGTTCAACCTCCGGACCGCGCTTCACGTCGCGAAACGCGAGCTGATCACCGGCCACCAGTACATCGTCGTCGGCGACGGTGGAGCGACGATCTGTCAGAGCCGGAGTGGTTCAGCTGTAGTTGTTACACTCTCGCGTAATAGAGACGATAGTTGGAACGTGCTAACTGATGTGTTCCCGAACGGTGCGTACGGGCTGGGATCACTTACTACGGCTAATCTTGGGTCAACACAGTCAAATTATTATTTACCTTCTCTTATGACTGTGGATGACGTTTCTTCGTCAAACCTCAGAGAGTTCCTTGAATTGGAGGTACTCCCGATATTCGTCGATGGCGAACTATACTGGAGTGATACTTTCACGATCGATTAGGGGCCTGGATCGGTGACAACAGCGTTCGCCGCCGCGGGAGCCGCCTGCGACAACAACAGCAGGGCGGTGAACAGGACGCCGGTCATCTTCGGGTTCTCAGCCAGGTAGTCTGCAACACTTTCGTGCATATTACAGAAGATAACGCGTGATAATAACATCCAGTCTTATGCGAACTGGTACGTGTTCGATGTTTGAATCAATACAGTTCTGAAACGAACGTCGAGGCCCGTTCGACAGCTGGATCGACGCAGGGGTCGCTATTCAAGCCATGGGACACCCGATCGTCCGCTGAAACCGCGCCATATCGGCAGGACTCGTCACCCGTCGCTGGATTCAAGCGGCACTCGCCGCATCGATGGGTATGAGCGAGGGCGACGTCGACCTGCTTGACCCGTTCCGCCAGTTCCTCTCGTTTCGGCGGGACGTGCTCGTGTTGTCGGTGGCGATGTTCGCGTTCAGCCTCGGGTTCCAGATGACCAGCCGGTACGTTCCGGAGTACATGTCCGCGCTCGGAGCGAGCGCGTTCGTCATCGGACTGTTCGGTACCGTCGGCAACGTCATCGGCGCGGCGTACCCGTACCCCGGCGGTCGGCTCTCCGACCGGATCGGGTCGCGCGTGGCGCTCACGCTGTTCGGGCTCGCCTCCAGTCTGGGGTTCGCGGTCTGGCTCGTCGCGCCGAACCTCGGGACGATCACGGTCACCGGCGTCGTCCTCGAACCGTGGATCTGGATCTTCGTCGGGCTCTTTTTCGCACAGGCGTGGAAGTCGTTCGGTCTCGGCGCGACGTTCGCCGTCGTCAAGCAGTCCGTCCCACCCGACCGCCTCGCGCGCGGGTTCGCGAGCACGGAGGTGTTCCGGCGGACCGCGTTTCTCGTCGGGCCGCTGATCGCGGCCGGCGTGTTGTACGCGTTCGCCGATTTCACCGTCGGGTTCCAGTACGTGCTCGCGATCGCCGTCGTTTTCGCGGTGCTCGCCACGGTCGCCCAACACCGGCTGTACGACGCGAGCGAGGACTCGATCGGCAAGGAGTTCGAGGGGATCTCCGAGATACTCGGCGACCTCCGCGGGCTCCCCTCGACGCTCCGTCCGCTCCTCGTGGCCGACACGCTCGTCCGGTTCGCCAACGGGATGGTGTACGTGTTCTTCGTCCTCGTCGTCACGCAGTTCCGCGAGGTGGGACTCACCGTCGGCCCGATTTCGTTGTCGCCGGCGGTGTTCTTCGGCGTCCTGTTGGCGATCGAGATGACGGTCGCGCTCGTGTCGATGCCTCCCGCGGCGCGGCTGGCCGAGCGGGTCGGCTTGAAACCGGTCGTCGGGTTGGGCTTCCTCGTGTACGCCGTCTTCCCCGTCCTGCTCATCGTCGCGCCCGGCGACCCGCTCGTGTTCGCCCTGCTGTTCGCGTTCTCCGGGCTCCGGTTCGCGGGACTGCCGGCACACAAGGCGCTCATCGTCGGTCCGGCCGAACGCGACGCCGGCGGGACGGTGTCGGGGTCGTACTACTTCGTGCGCAACGCGGTCGTCATCCCGAGCGCCGCGATCGGCGGCCTGATCTACGGCGGCTTCTCCCTATCGTCGGTCGACTTTGCTTTCGACGGCGACCCGGTCCTCGCGTTCGGGATCGCGAGCGTCATCGGACTCGCCGGGGTCACGTACTTCGCGGCCTTCGGCGAGGAGTACGAGGCGTACGCCTGAGTTCGGTCGCCTCTGCTCGCCTGCGCTCTGCCTCCATGCGTTCGCCACCCCGTTTTTGTAGCTCGGGTGTGAATCACGACGTATGACTGACCTCGAGACCACGATCCACGAGGCGTTCGAGCACACCGAGTACGACCTCGGCGACGTGGGGATCAACCGACAACAGGTCCGGATCCCGGTGTTACAGGAGGGTGCCGATCCCGACGCGCTCCGTGCCGTCGTCGATGAGGCCGTCGGCGAGGACGCGGTCGTCGGGTTGACGGTGACGACGGAGACGATCGCCGGCGACGACACCGTCGGGACGGTCGTCACGTTCCAATACCGGCCCTGACCGCAGTACTGCCGCGACGCTCCATCCGGCTCCGTGACTCCGCGGCTCCGTGACTCCGCGGCTCAGGAACCGCTTCCGATGCTTTAACCCTCACTGGACACGATACTTCGCCGTTCCGGCGAGGTATACAGTTGACGACACGGTTATCAATCCGTTGTGCGTACCCACGCGTCAACGATGGCGTCCGATCCCGGCCACCATGACGGTTCCCGGCCTCACGACGGTGCACGGTACCTCACGGGGTCGCCAGTGCGGGTCGAGATCCTCAGGACGCTCCGGCAGGAACCGTGTCGTCCGGCGGCGCTCACCGACGCGGTGGATGCGACTCGGACGACCGTCCAGCGAGTTCTGGCCGGGTACCGTGAGCGCCGATGGGTGGTCAAACGTGACGCGGCGTATCACGTGACGGCGACCGGCGAACGGGTCCACGACGCCTACGAGTCGCTGTTGGCCGATATCGACCGTGCGGACCGATACGGGGAGTTCGCGGCCGACATGAAACGTGCCAGTGCGGGGTTCCCCGCATCGGGACTCGACAGTGGCACGCTCACCGCCGCGACCGAGCGGGACCCGCTGGCTGCGCTCGACCGTGTCGTGGAACTGCTCCGGGTCGCGAGCGGCTCGTCGATCCGGGCGGTCTCGCCAATCGTCACGACCCAGTACAACGAGGCGGCCGCGTCCGCACTCGATGCGGGTTCCGACGTCGAACTCGTTATCGACCGGGACGTGCTCGCGACGTCGATGGACGAGTTCGGTCCGGCGACCGACCGAGCCCTCGACGACGACGACGCCTCCGTGTACGTCACCGAGCGCTCGATCGAGTACGGGTTCTTTCGCTACGATGATCGCGCGTGTGTCATCGCCTACGACGAGAACAACAACCCGCGGTACGTGCTCGAATCCACCGCTCCGTCGGTGCTCGACTGGGCCGACTCACGGTTCGACGCGCTCGTGGTCGATGCGACCCCATTATCGGCCGTTCTCGAACGGGCCTGAACTCAGTGGTCGCGTAGGTTGTCGCCACCCTCATCAACGGGCGTCTCTGCCGGCGACCCCACGGTGTCCGCTTCTGGGTCCCGGCTGTCCCGGTCGAAGTTCGTCGGCACGACGGTCGGGTGATCGATGCCGACCGATAGGTCGTGTGCGCTCATCTCCCTACCTCAAGATACGCCGTCCACTCCCTAAAAATTACCCATGCGCATAAATCATGCGCGTAGCGCGGAGTAATGTTCGGCGGTTATGCGATCGCACGGGGTCCGGGTCGTTTCACGCCGACTCGCAAGGCGGCTACCCGCCCCGTGGTTACTGGAACTCCTCGGCGTACAGCTGCTGTGCGTGTTCGATCGCTTCCTTGGCGGTCGCTTTGTCCTCCCAGCCGAGCGTTTCGACCTCCTTCCCCGCCTCCAGGTTCTTGTACGTCGAGAAGAACTCGTCTATCTCGTCGCGGATCTGCTGTGGGATGTCCTCGAGGTCCTCGATGTGGTCGAACCGCGGGTCCTCAACGGGGACTGCGATCACTTTGTCGTCCTGTTCGCCGTCGTCGTCCATCCGCATCAGCGCGACGGGGCGGGCTTCGACCACGCAGCCGGGGAACGTCTGATCCTCGACGAGTACCATCACGTCGAACGGGTCGCCGTCGTCGTAGTACGACTGCGGAATGAAGCCGTAGTCGTACGGGTAGTGGACGTTCGAGTGCAGCACCCGGTCGAGCACGACGGCGGGGATGTCCTTGTCGTACTCGTACTTGTTCCGCTCGCCTTTCAGACACTCGACGACCGCGTAGATCTCGTCGGGGGCGTTCGGCCCCGTTTCGAGGTCCTCCCAGAGGTTTACCATGTAGAACACAGTCCGACGAACGCGTCCAAAGTCCTTTCGGACGGCGTCTCCCGATTGCCAGACACGGTACCAGTCAGCCGACCCCTCTCGCGGGTGTCACACACGGACCCGGCCGGATCGGCCGGCTTCTCACTCCGACTCGTTTCCGGCGGATCGGGCGAAGCGGCCGATCCGAGACGTGTACCCGCCGTCTGCCGGTCTATACCGACGATTGTTGAGAAAGGTTATAAGTCAGGGAACCGTTCGGTCATGCATGTCAGAGGCACGATCAGTTTCCGAAGAATCGACGACCGCCCACGACCTGACCGCGTTCCAGCAGAACATCCTCACGATCCTGGCTGAAGAGCCCATGTACGGGCTCGCGGTCAAACGGGAGCTCGAGGCGTACTACGGCTCGGAGGTCAACCACGGCCGGCTCTACCCGAACCTCGACGACCTCGTGGACCAAGGGCTCGTCTCGAAGAGCGAACTCGACAAGCGAACGAACCAGTACGAGCTCACTGATGCCGGACACGACGTCGTTCTCGGCCAGCTGGAGTGGGTCCTCGACCGATTCGTCATCGACGAGACGCGGGCCGACGAGGTCCGCTCGCTTGTCGAGTAACCGGTTCCACGCGGCCACGGCCCACGGCAGTCACGGCCTGATCCCTGTTCGATCACGATCCGTGCTTTGGCACACGACACGGATCGTCTTCCATTCTCACGGCGAGTCACGACGCCGACTTCTCAGATCTCGGGCTCGTCGGGGCCCGATCCCTCGATGTTCGGTTTCTCGATCTCCGGATCTTCGATCTCCGGCTCCTCGACATCCCTTGCCACCGATTCGACCGTCGTCAGCGACTCCTCGACGCGCGCGAGCTGCTCGTCGGTAGGCCAGCCGTTTCGCGGGAGGTACTCCTCGCGGAACTCCTCCCGGATCGCCGGCGTCGCGTCGTCGACGTGCCGAACGTAGTGATTGCTCATGAACGCCGCGAACGTCCGGGCGGTCTCGGCGTGCACGTCGGCAGCACGGTCGGCGACCGCGTCGACGACCGCGTCGTTGTAGGCGGCGATCTCGCGGTATCGGTCGGCGTCCCCCGGGCCGGACAGCGACACCTCGACCGCGCGATCGGTGTCCTCGATCCGGTCCATCCGCACGGTCCCCGACTCCATCCACTCCGCCGGATACAACACCAGTGTGTCGTCGTCCTCGCGGAGCCGCGGGGTGTACTCGTGATCGGTCACGAGCTCGTCGCGTCGCTCGCGATAGTGCGCGGCCGCGTCCGGGTCCGTCGCCTCCCGCGCGAGCCGGGTGAGGCGCTCCGCCTCCTCGACCACCTCGACCGGGACGTCCGGGACGCGGTCGGCGGCCTCCTCTTGGACCGTCGTCGCCCCGCCGGTGTCGTCCGTGTCTCCGTCGACAGCGGCGTCTCCATCCGGCGACCCCGCTTCCACGATCTCGCGTGCCCGTTCTTTCGCCCACTCCGGCGGTTCGTCGTCGGCGGTTCCGTCCCCGTGCTCGTCGGTCCGATCAGTCCCCTTCATCGAGTGCCTCGTTCGCCAGATCGTCGGCGCGTGCGTTTATCTCCCGCGGAACGTGCGCCAACGACCACCGGTCGAACCGCGCTAACAGCTCCCGGACTCGGACCCGTCGCTCGCGGAGCGTCGGGTCGTTGGCGTCCCACTCCCCGCGGACCTGCTTGATTATCAGCTCGGAGTCCCCGCGGACGTCGATCGCGTCGAAGCCGTACTCGTCGGCCGCCTCCAACGCTCGGATCAGCGCCGCGTACTCCGCCTGGTTGTTGGTGACGCGACCGATCCGCTCGCCGCCCTCCGCGACGACGCCGTCGGACGTGACGAGACACCAGCCGACTGCGCCCGGACCGGGGTTTCCGCGAGACGCGCCGTCGAAGTAGACGTGCGCCCGCCCGCCCCCCTCCGCGATGAGGTTCGTCAGCCGCGCCGGATCGCTCCCCTGCACCACGACCTTGTCGTCGTAGGCGACGGCGACCGCGCCGTCCCGGTCCGCCCGCCACCGCTCGTGGTCGGTGTTCCCTGGCTCGATCCGGACGCCCGCGTCCTCCAAGCGGGAGCGCGCGACCGCCGGATCACAGTCGATCGTCGGCATTCGACCGAACTCCGAACCGGCGGGTAAAAGCGTTGTCCGTCTCGGGAGGGTGGTTCGTCGACTGTTGATGGCTCGTCGACTGTTGATGGCTTACCGACCGCTGGCGGCCCGTCGTCCGCGGCTCGCAGCAGATCCGATCCCTCACGAACTTTTAAGTCAGCCGGTCGGCTTAGTATATAAATGCGATGACACGGCCAACCCGGCAACGGGATCACGACCGGCAGCGCACGCGGGATGAGGACGAGGACGAAACGGAGTCCGGTGGGGTGGACATCGATGGATCGAATCTCGACGAGCTGGACGCCGAGGAGTTGGACCCCGAGGACCTCGATCCGGCGGAGCTCACCCGGACGGCCGACGGCGAACTGATACACGAGGAAACCGGACTCATCATCGAGGAGGAACAGATCGATCCCGGCCCGGAGTGGCGGGCGTTCAACCACTCGGAGCGGCAGTCGAAGTCCCGCGTCGGCGCGCCGACGACGAAAACGATGCACGACAAGGGGCTGACGACGACGATCGACTGGAAGGACAAGGACGCGTACGGACGCTCCATCTCCTCGAAGAAACGGTCACAGATGCACCGACTGCGGAAATGGCAGGAACGGATCCGGACGAAGGACGCGGGCGAACGTAACCTCCAATTCGCGCTCTCAGAGATCGACCGCATGGCGAGCGCGCTCGGCGTCCCGCGTTCGGTACGGGAGGTCGCCTCCGTCATCTACCGCCGTGCCCTGAACGAGGACCTTATCCGCGGCCGCTCGATCGAGGGCGTCTCCACCGCCGCCCTCTACGCCGCCTGTCGAAAGGAGGGGATCCCCCGCTCGTTGGAGGAGATATCCGACGTCTCGCGCGTCGACCGCAAGGAGATCGGCCGCACGTATCGGTACATCTCCCAGGAGCTCGGCTTGGAGATGCGGCCCGTGGACCCGAAGAAGTACGTCCCCCGGTTCTCCTCCGAGCTCGAACTGAGCGAGGAGGTGCAGGGGAAAGCCAACGAGATCATCGAGACGACCGCCGAGAAGGGACTGCTCTCGGGGAAGTCCCCGACCGGCTACGCGGCGGCCGCGATCTACGCCGCCTCGTTGCTCTGTAACGAGAAGAAGACCCAACGCGAGGTCGCCGACGTCGCACAGGTGACGGAGGTCACCATCCGCAACCGGTATCAGGAGCAGATCGAGGCGATGGGGATCCACGCGTAGCGGTCTGTTCCACGCGCCGTTCTCCCCCTCGACACGAGTAACGTTCAAGCCGCGCCGTCGCCACTATCCGAGCGAATGCGGCTCGACGAGTACCTGGAGTTCGAGGCGAACGAGCGCGCCGAGCGGCGGCGACTCGCGCGCGAGAAGGACTACGGGATCCTCGACCATCTCGACTCCTTCGAGCGACGCTTCGAGGCGGAGGTGTCCGACGACGCGGTCGTCGGCAGCGTCTCGCCGTCGATCTTCGTCGGCCGCTCGAACTACCCCCGCGTCTCGACCGGGTTGCTCTCGCCGGTCGGACGCGAGGAGCGCGCCGCGACCTTCGAGACGTCGGCGGCGTGGTACGACGAGGGCGTCTCGATCGGCGACGTGTTCGAGCGCCGAACGAGCCTGCTGAACGCCAACCGAGGAATCGACGTGAACGACGCCGGAGCAGGCGACGGAACCGGGGTCCACGACGCGTGGGACGGGTGGCTCGGGGTCCAGCGCGAGGTCGCGATCGCGGACCGCCCGGTCGACGTGGAAATCGGCTTGGACGGGACGCCGGACCTCGATTTCGAGGTCGGTGTCGAGGACGTGAAGACCCCGACCGGCCCCCGGGCGTCGGCCCGTGACGCGGCGCTTGGCGAGAACCCGCACGTGCCGCGGCCGGTGAAGAAGACGCTGGAGGACGACGACTGGCGCGCGGAGGGGGCGATGACGTACCTCTACCGGCGCGGGTTCGACGTGTACGAGATCAACACGATCCTCTCCGCGGGCGCGCTCGGCCAGGGGGAGAGCCGTCGACTCGTTCCCACGCGGTGGTCGATCACCGCGGTCGACGACACGATCGGGCAGTATCTCCGCGGGTCGATCCGGTCGAACCCGACGATCGACGCCATCGAGGTCCACCGCAACGAGTACCTCGGGAACGCGTTCTGGGTCGTCCTCGTCCCCGGCAACTGGGAGTACGAGCTGGTCGAGCTGAAAGCGCCGGGCTCGATCTGGAACCCGGACCCGGCGGCCGGGACCTACCTCGCGGCCGCGAGCGAGGGGCGCGAGGGGCGCACCGGCTACGTCGAGGAGACCGCGGGCGCGTACTACGCCGCCCGCGTCGGCGTCTTAGAACACCTCGACGAGCGCGGGCGGCAGGCGAAAGCCCTCGTCTGCCGGCACGTCTCCGACGAGTACTGGGGTCCCGTCGGGGTCTGGCAGGTCCGCGAGGCCGTCCGAAACGCCTTCTCGGGCGAACACGGCACCGCCGAGACGTTCGGCGAGGCCGTTCGCGGTGTTGCCGAGCACCTCCCGATCTCGACCGCTCGGCTCCGGCGGAAGTCGACGATGGCGGCCGGGCTCCAGGCGAACCTCGCGGAGTTCTCGTAATCGGACCCGTGTGACGCTTACATACTCGATCGGGAGGCCGACCTCGTCGGCTACGTCAGCTTTGTCGGCCGCGTCGGCTGCGTCGGTTCCGGCCTCGCGGTCGCCGCTACGGTCGGCAGGCAACTCACCGGCAGCACCGACCGGTGATCGAGGTGTCGCTTATATACTCACTCGTCGGATCCGCTTCGAATCACTCGCCGAGCCGGTCGAAGACTTCCTCGACCAGCTCGCCGGTGTCGTCGACGATCGCGTCCATCTCCTCGTCGTCGCTCGGGAGGCCGAGGAGTCGCGCGATCTTCATGATCGAGACGTGGTGGACGACCTGTTCGCCGGGTTCGACCTGCTCGATCACCATGTTACAGGGGAACAGCGCGCCGATCCGCCCGTCGGTCGCGTCGAGCGCGCGGTCGGCCACTGCCGGGTTACACGCCCCGAGCACGTAGTAGGGGTCGCGGTCGGCGTCGACCTTCTCGTTCAGCAGCTCGGAAGGGGAGAACTCGACGGGGACGCCGAACCCCACCTCCGAACAGACCTCGCGGACGCGTGCTATCGCCGCCTCGTGGTCCATCTCTAGGGTGGCTCGCTTCTCGCCGAAATCGTCGCCGTCGAGCGCGTCGGGGTCGAACGGGAGCGTCATGGGTTTCACTCGGGCGGGACGGACAAAAGGGTGTGCGATGCCGGTCGCTTCGGACCACTCGGCACGTGTCGCCCGGACCGTATGGTCCCTGTCGCCCGGATCGTGTGGTGCGGGTCGGATCGTGTGGTGCGGGTCGCTCTGAGCCGCGCGACGGCGGGCCGCTACTCCGTCGCGACTGGGCCGCGTCCGACGACCTCTTCGACCGCGTCGACGAACTCACCGCGGCTCTCGAACAGGGAGACGTCCGATTCCGCGAGTGCCCCGTCGAGCTCGACGGGCCCTTCCGGGGTTCGGATCTCGCTGTCGCCCTCCTGTGCCCGGATGTCGCTCCGTTTCGCGGGCCACGTGAGCCGCGACGCGACGCGGGCGATCGGCTCGCCCGCCACGTCCGGCCCCTCGCCGAGCTCGACGGCGGGCACTTCTTCGGCTTCCGCGTCCGCTTCCGCGTCGGTGTCGCTCATGCCCCGCGATTCCGGTGCGCTGAGGGTAACGTTTTCGATACGGTTTATCCTCGCCCTGATGTCGATGGTTCACCGACAGGGTACCGAACATATCCGGTCACACGGTTATCACGTCCCGCTCGCTAGCTCTGAGCGGGAGTCGAGGCACACGATCCCGTCAGAGACTCCGGGTCGGGGCCGCCGGAGACGTCTGCCAGCCCTCACGGACACGTCGCGTCGTCGGTGGCGGTCTCACGACGAAACGGCGTCTCGCCCCTCGACGCGGGATTTCACCGCCAATCGTGGTCCGTCGTGTTCAGTCGCTCGTGGCCGTCTTCCGTCACGACCACGAGGTCTTCGATCCGGCAGCCGAAGCGCCCGTCGAGGTACACGCCCGGCTCGACTGAGAACACCATCCCGGGCTCCAGCTCGCGGTCGTTGCCCGCCACGAGGTACGGCTCCTCGTGGACGTCGAGGCCGACGCCGTGGCCCGTCCGGTGGACGAACGCGTCCCCGTACCCTGCCGCTTCGATCACCTCGCGGGCGGTCCGGTCGATCGACGCTGCCGTGACGCCCGGCTCGACGGCCCCGACCGCGGCGGCCTGTGCCTCGCGGACGACGGCGTGGACCTCCTCGTACGCCGCCGGCGGCTCGCCACCGAACACGAGCGTTCGCGTCTGATCGGAGGGGTACCCGTCGACGCGGGTCCCGAAATCGAGCACGACGGGGTCGCCAGCGCGTATCTCGCGATCCGCGGAGCTGTGGTGGGGTTTCGCCCCGTTCTCTCCAGCGGCGACGATCGTTTCGAAGGAGATCCCCTCCCCGCCGTGAGTGGTGAGCCGGTCGGCGATCCAATCGGCGAGCTCGCGTTCGGTCATCCCGACCGCCTCCGTGCCGAGCGCGCGGAGGTCCGATACCGTCGCGTCCGCGGCCGCGGCCGCCCGCCGCAGCGCCGCGAGCTCCGCCTCGTCCTTACGAACTCGCAGGTCGGCGAGCGCCTCGCTCCCGAGCCCCCACGTCACCGCCGGCGCGACGGCCCGGAGGTCCTGCGTGAACCGCGCCCACATCGTGTCGTCGACGAGCAGGCGACCGCTCCGCAGGTCGTGCTCGTCGAGGACGTCACGGGCGGCCTCGCGGGGGTCGTCGCCGTCGGCCCACGTGCGCACGTCGTCCACGTCGGTCTCCGATCGGACCTGCTCGCCGTACAGTTCGGGTACGAGGAGCGTCGCGGGGTCGGTCGCGGGAACGATCAACAGGAAGTGTCGCTCGCCCGGCTCCTCGTTGAACCCCGTCAGGTACTGCAGGTTTCGACTCGGGAAACAGACCAGCCCGTCGGCGTCGACGGCGGCGAGCCGGTCCCGCGTTCGCGCCCGTCGGGTCGTGTATGTGTCGTCGGTCATACCCGGTGTCGGTGCCGGATCAGTATATAAACAGGGTGTGGTTACTGCCCCATCAAGCGGGTCGTAACTATACCCTGAGGGGTGGTGTGTGGTGACATGAGCACCGAACCGACCTCGACGTTCGACTGTCCGAACTGCGACACCACGGCCCCCTCGACGTCAGTTCCGTACGACACTCTCGGCTACGCGGTTTGTCCGGTCTGTTCGTACTCCGGTGGGCCGATCGCGACCGACGACTGAGACGGGTCTAGAAAACGGATCGAGCGTCGCCACCTTCGGATCGGACTCGCATCCCACCAGCCCGCGTTCGGCGCGGGAACCGGGCCGTTTTAGCCCCGGGCGCGCCCTCCCCGGACATGAGCTGGTCGATCGCACGCGAGGACGACACGATCACGGAGTGGGAACGCTCGGACGGGTACGCGACGGTTCGGATCCGCGAGCGCGGCGACGGCGGGTTCGTCGTCAGGCTCGACGTGATGGAGCAGGCGACCGACGAGGCCGCCTACGACCGCGTCCGGTTCGACGATCGCGCGGCCGCCGAGGCACACGCGGAGTCGTGGCGCACCGCGCGTGACCTCGACGAGTGAGTCGGTATCGTGGTCGCTGTCGAACGGAGGGCGTGGTCGTGGCGTCGAACCGGAACCCGGCTCGCGTCCCGACGGTTACGGGAGTTCCACGTCGTCATCGAGGAACGTCTGACACTCGACAGTCCGGCCGTCCGGGTCCGTCGCGAAGAACTGATAGATGTCGTACGTCGGGTTCCGGTGTGGCTCCTCGCGGGCCACGTCCGCGAGCCGGTCGTGGGCGGCGTCGACGCCGGCCCTGTCGGGGTACAGGAACGTCACGATCCCGCAGTCGTCGGTCCGGTCACGGTCACAGAACCCGACGATGAGGTTCCCGTGTTCGAGTATCGTACAGTCGGGCTGTTCGAGCCACAGCTCCATCCCCAGTCGGTCGCGGTAGAACTCGACGACTGCGTCGTGGTTCTCGGTCGCGTAAAAGACGATCCCGGACATACGGGGGGAAGGGTGGGCCGACACCTAAACCCACGTGACGGCTCCGTCGGCTCCGGAAGCCACTTGCCCGGTGGCGGTGATCTGCCCGCATGTCGAGCGAGAAGGAGCGGATGCTGGCCGGCGAGCCGTACGATCCGAGCGATCCCGAGCTGGTCGCCGAGCGCGAACGCGCTCGCGATCTGACGCGACGGTACAACCGAACCGCGGCCGGCGACGAGGCCGAACGACGGGACGTGCTGGCGACGCTGTTCGGTTCGGGCGGACGAACGGCGACCGTCGACCCCCCGTTCCGCTGTGATTACGGCTACAACCTCCACGTCGGCGAGGGGTTCTTCGCGAACTTCGACTGCGTGGTGCTTGACGTTCGCCGGGTCGAGTTCGGCAGGAACTGTCTGCTCGGGCCGGGCGTCCACGTGTACACGGCGACACACCCGCTCGACCCCGCGGACCGGGCCGGTGGGCTGGAGTCCGGCGAGCCCGTCACCGTCGGCGACGACGTCTGGATCGGCGGGCGCGCCGTGCTCAACCCCGGCGTCTCCGTCGGCGACGGGGCCGTGATCGGGTCGGGCGCGGTCGTCACCGGGGACGTCCCGTCGGGCGTCGTCGTCCAGGGGAACCCCGCGAGCGTGGTGCGGGAGCTCGACGGGGTCTGAGATCGCCCGCCGTCGACTCCGCCGCTGGCGGTTTCGGCGACACCGACCCCACGCCGGGCTACCGCTCCGGATGCGTCGGCGCGTCGAACCCGCCGCGAACGAGGGGTTTCGCGACGTGTCGGCGGGCGCTCGGCGGCACCTCGTACCAGCCGCGTTCGAGCGTCCGGTCGGTCGGCTCGGCCACCTTACCCGGCGCGGTCGTGCCGCAGTCTCGACAGCGGTACCCTTGATCGCGCCCCGCCGACGACATCCGCCGCCCGCAGTCGGGACAGGTCGGCGTCGTCCGCTCGGTCCGGACGAGCTCGCGGACCGCGAACTTCTCGAGTTTCAGGGTGCCGTCCGGCCCCGGATCCGACGCACGACGCTCGTGTTCGCCACACAGGGTTACCCGGTCGCCCGGGCGGAGCGCCCGCACGCGGTCACGGAACCGACCCGTGGGCGCGAACGCGACGGCGCGGAGCGCGGGCTCCGTGGCCAGCCCATCGGCACGCCTCCCGTCGGCGGGTGACCCGTCGACGTGGGACCCCTCTCGCTCTCCGTTCTCTGCGGGGCGGTCCTCCGCGATGTCGACGTGGACGTGGCCGCCGCGTTTGGTCTCCGGGTCGCCGGCGACGACGCCGGACACGCGGTAGCCCGCCCCGTCTCGGAGGGCGTCGATCCGGCCGTCAGCGAGGTGCGCGTCGGTGCCCTGGTTGGTGAGGAACGTCGCGGCGCGCTCGACGGGTTCGCTGTCGATATCAGTGGCGACTCGCCGGCACGCGTCGGCGTCGTCGCCGCGGATCCCGTGGAGGATCGGTCCGGGGGCGTTGGGGACACACACCACCGCCCCTGTGCCGCGGTCGACGGTGTCCCAGACGGTCGGGTACTCCCGGTCGGCGGCGGCGAAGACGCTCTCGGCGTCGACCTCGCGGGGCGTGCCACAGCGGTCGCGCTCGCGGTAGGTGATCCGTTCGTAGCTCCGGTCGTCGAGCGTCGCGGGCGCGCCGACGGCCGCGAGCGCCCCGATACGTCCCCTGCCCGGTGTCTCTTCTCCAGCCGCTCCGCCCGACCCGAACCCCGCGTGGCGGTAGCCGTGCGCGTCGGCGAGCGTCGTCGCCTCGTCAAGCGTGAGCCGCTCTCGGAGCGCCCGCCGGGAGAACGCCTCGACCGCCTCGGGGATCACGGCCGTCGGATCGCCGTTGCGGCCGTCGGGATCGGTGACCCCACCATCGAGACCTGCGACATCAATGTCGGCGACGACGACGCCCGGCGACGTCCGCGGGTCCTCCGCGGCCGCGAACTCCCGAACGGTGTCGGCGGCGACCCGAAACGCCTCGTCGGCGGCGACCCCGCTCGCGTGGATTGCGACCGCGGCGTTCCCCCGTGTCTTGTGTTTCACGGCCGGGTTGAGCCGGACGAGGACCCGTCGCTCGACGGTTCCGCCGATCGCTTCCAGTCGCTCGCCGAGGCGGACGCCGACGTACGTCGTACACATCCCGCGCTCGCGGGAGTCCGTGTCGTCGACGGCGACGATGGGCATATCCGTGGTTTCGTCCCGGCGGACAAGCCGGTTTCGGGCCGGAACCCGTATTTAATGGTGTCGTCGGTCATTCGGAGAAAACCGCAAGCGGGCGGTGCCGTCCGCGGATCTCGCCGACACAACGTATATATGTGCCGAGGCGCTTGGTTCACTTATGTCCCGGACTGCGTTGGTAGACAACGTCACCGCGATGCTGGAGGACGCGGGATTCCTCGTCAGCGACCGGTGTGCGGTCCGGCCCAAGAGCTTCGACGTGGCCGCCCGCCGCGAGGTGGACCTGCTGTTGTTGAAGATCCTCGGCAACGTCGACGCGCTCGACGCGGAGACCGGCGCTGAGATGCGCCGGCTCGGCGAGTATCTCGACGCGACACCGATGGTGATCGGGATCCGGACCCGCGATGAGGAGCTGAAGCCGGGTGTGGTGTACTTCCGACACGGCGTGCCCGTCATCAACCCGGACACCGCCTACGACCTGTTCATCGAGGGAATGCCGCCGCTGATCTACGCCGCTCCCGGGGGGCTCTACGTCAGCCTCGACGGCGACCTCCTCGCCGACGAACGCGAGGAGCGCGGCTGGTCGCTCGGCCGCCTCGCCACCGAGCTCGGCGTCTCCCGCCGGACGGTGTCGAAGTACGAGGACGGAATGAACGCCTCCATCGAGGTCGCCGTCCAGCTCGAGGAGCTGTTCGACGAACCGTTCTCCAGCCCGGTCGATGTTCTCGACGGGGCCGACGACGTTCGCGACGCCGACCCGACTCCCTCCGCCCCGGACGCGGACCCCGACGACGAGCACGTCGTTCACGTGCTCACCAGCGCGGGGTTCACCGTCCATCCGACCGCCCGCGCGCCGTTCAAGGCGGTCTCCGAGGACGACGACTCGCCGGTGATGCGGCTGCTCACCGGCCACTCGGCGTTCACTCCCGCGGCGGAGAAGCGCGCCCGCATCATGTCTTCAATCGGTGAGGTCGCACGCACCCGATCGGTGTACTTCACCGAGGAGGAGGAGCAGCGTGAGTCGGTCGACGGCACCGCTATCGTCTCCTGTGCGGAGCTCGCTGCGGTCGACGACCCCGAGCGGATCCGCGAGCTCATCCGCGATCGCGCGGAAGCGCCGTCAGAGGCGTAGCCGACGCTCCCGGGATTTCGATGCCACTCTCGCGCCTCGAACTCGGCTATCGCGTTTTGGGGCCGGTCAGCGCCCGAGTAACCGACTGAAGAAGCCGCCCTTCTCGTCGTCCTCGTCGTCGGCATCGGGCCCCGGTTCGTCGTCCTCGTCGTCCGCCGACCGCGAGAGCGCTGTCCCCACCGTCCCCTCGTCGTCGTCGCGGAACGGGACGCTGCCGGCGAGTTCGTCGTCTTCGTCGGCGTCGAGACTCCCCTCGTCCGCCTCCGTGTCGGCGACTCCGCCGTCCTGCGTTCCCTCCGTCTCGTGATCCGCGGTCGACTCCCGATCGGGGTCCTCCGCGTCCGGGATGTTCCCCATGAGCGACTCAGCGTCGCCGTCCTTGAC
Source organism: Halorubrum tibetense (assembly GCF_055396225.1). NCBI lineage: Archaea > Methanobacteriati > Methanobacteriota > Halobacteria > Halobacteriales > Haloferacaceae > Halorubrum > Halorubrum tibetense. The sequence goes on along the minus strand of NZ_AP043742.1, from coordinate 1,147,847 downwards.
GTCGTCCGGGTCCGGGTCGTCATCGATGTCGGCGTCGTCCGGCTCTGGCTCGTCATCGGTGTCGGCGTCGTCCGGCTCTGGCTCGTCGTTATCGACCTCGTCACCCGGATCGGCTTCCGACGCCGGCGGCTCCGCCCGCTCCGCGTCGCCCGCGTCGTCGGTGCTCGACTCACGCGCGGCCTCTTCGCGCTCGTCCCCGACCGCTTCGTCGATCCGTTCGGATTCGGGTGGTTCCTCGTCCGCGACGATGATGTCCGTCCCGTCGCCCTCCTCGGCGATCCCGGCGGGCCCCGCATCGGCGACGACGATATCGTCCTCGTCCCGCTCGTCTTCGTCGTCGGTCGCTTCCGTTTCGTCCACCTCGAGAGGCTCATCGATGTCGGTGCCGGTGAGCGCGCGCGCCAGCTCGCGGTACGCCCGTGTCGCCGGGGCGGTCGGCGCGGCGGTGACGAGCGGCTCGTTCGCGGCGCTCGCCTCCCCGACGGCCGTGTCCTCCGGGATCCGGGCCAACACCGTCGTGTCGAGGAGCTCGCCGACGACGTCGTCGGCCGCGTCGTCGGACCCGCTATCGACGCGGGTTATCGCCGCCCCGGCGACGTGGCCGCCGATCCGCTCGGCCAGCTGCCGGGTCTTCTCGGTATCACCGAGTGCGCTCCGTTCCGGAGTGGAGACGAGCAGCGACTCGTCGGCGATCCCGAGCGGGAGCGTCGAGTCGTGTGAGAGCCCCGCACCGGCGTCCATGAGGACGTAGTCGGCGTCGTCGAACGCCTCCACGACGTCCGAGAGCCTCGACGGGTCGGCGGCCGCATACGCGTCCAGGTCGGTCTCGCCGGGGATGACCCTGAGGCCAGCCGGCCCCGCGTGAACCGCATCGGTGGGGGACGCGTCGCCGGCGAGCACGTCGTGGATCGTCGTCCCACTGGGATCGATCCCCAGCGCGTCGGCGAGGTTCGCCATGCCGATGTCCGCGTCGATCGCGACGACGTCGGCGCCCGATCCCGCGAGTAGGGTCGCCACCGCCGCGGTCGTGGTGGTCTTCCCGACGCCACCCTTCGCCGACGCGACCGCATACACCGTTGCCATACCGTCAGGGTCCGGCGACTGCTACTTAAATGTAGGCGGCGACGGTCCATCCGTCGACCGGACGGCCGGCGTCTCGCCGAGACGGCTGGTGTCTCGCCGGGACGGTCGGTAGGATCGTTGTCCCAGGCCCCGCGTACCCGCCCACGCGGTTCCGCAAACACCTTATACGTCGCTCGTAGACGTTGAAGCGATCAGTAGAATGGCGAGACCAGAGGTGCTCGACCGGATAAAGGAGGCTGAAACGGAGGCTGACGAGATCATTGCGGAGGCGGAATCGGACGCCGACGAGCGCCTCGCCGAGGCCAGAGAGCGCGCGGCCGAGATCCGCGCCGAGGCCGAGGAGGAGGCGGACGCCGAGGCCGAGGAACGGCTCGAAGCCGCCCGCGAGGAGATCGAAGCGCGTCGCGAGGAGATACTCGCCGCGGGCCAGGAGGACCGCGAAGCGCTCGAATCGGCCGCTCGCGACCGCACGGACGACGCGATCGACTACGGCGTCGAACGCTTCGAGGAGGCGGTGTTGCGCCACACGGGGGAATGAATGGTTCTTAGACCCGAACGGATGAGCAAGGTGTCGGTGACGGGGTCGAAACGCGTCATCGACGACGTCATCGAGGCGGCGTACGAACACCACTCGCTCCACGTCAGCGAGTACGACGGCCGCTACGACGGGTTCGAACCCGGCGACTCGCTCGCGGGTGCCGAGGGAGTCAACGAGCGACTCGTCACGGTCCGCTCGCTCGAGAGCATCCTCGACGTCGATGCCGACGACCTCGACGCCGTCGGGTCGGTCGACGACGACGAGCTGGCGGCCGAGCTCGAACGCACCCGCGAGCGGGTGAACGAGCTCGACGATCGGCGTGACGACCTCCGGGCGTCGATCCGCGACCGCCAAGAGGAGATCGACCGAATGGAGCCGTTCGCCGACCTCGGTATCGCGCTCGACCTCCTCCGTGGCTACGACTCGCTGGAGGTCGTCGTCGGCGAGGCGAAACTCGAGGCGGTCGAGGACGCACTCGCCGCCGCCGGGGATGTCGCCGCTCACGAGACGTTCTCGGGCGGAGGTGTCGTCGCCGCGTTCGCCGCGCCGGCCGACGGGGCCGACGACGGGTTCCTTCAGGATGCCTTCGTCGGCGTCGACATCGCGATGCTCGAGGTGCCCGACGCGGACGCGAGCCCGAGCGAGTACGTCGCCGAGCTCGAACGCGAGCGGGCCGAGCTCGAGGCGGAGCTCGACGAGATCGACGCGGAGCTCGACGCCGTCAAGGAGGAGGCGGCGGGGTTCCTGCTCCGCGCCGAAGAGCAGCTCACCATCGAGGCACAGAAGAAGGAGGCGCCGTTGTCGTTCGCGACCACGAAGAACGCGTTCGTCGCCGAGGGGTGGATCCCGACGGCGACGTTCCCCGACTTCGCCGCGAGCATCGCCGACGCGGTCGGCGACCACGCCGAGGTCGAGGAGCTGGAGCGGGCGGAGTTCGGCCCCGACGGCGACCACCACACCGAGTCGGTCGCGGGCGGGGGCGCTGACGCGACTCCCGAGCACGCGGAGGCAACGGAACGCGAGGCAGCCACGGACGGCGGCCACGCTACTCACGGGGACGAAGACCCGCCGGTCGTCCAGAACAACGGGAAGGCGGCCGGTCCGTTCGAGCTCCTCGTTCAAGGGTTCGGCCGGCCGAAGTACTCGGAGTTCGATCCGACGCTCCTTGTCTTCCTCACGTTCCCGCTGATGTTCGGGTTCATGATCGGGGATATCGGCTACGGCGTCCTGTACGCCGCCGTCGGTTGGTACCTGTACGCCAACTACGACGGCGCGTTCCGCGAGATGGGCGCGGTCGCCATCTGGGCCGGCGCGTTCACGATCCTGTTCGGCATCTACTACGGGATCGACCTGTTCGGCTACCACGCGTACCCGCTGCTCGGCATCGAGTCGTGGGAGGTCTCGAAGGGGCTCTCGCCCGGTACCGGTGAGTGGGCGCTCGCGTGGCTCGTGATGAGCGTGCTGTTCGGCATCCTGCATCTGAACGTGGGGTACGTCCTCTCGTTCGTGAGTAACTACCAGCTCCACGACCTGAAACACGCGATGTACGAGAGCGCGTCGTGGCTGCTGCTGCTCAACGGGATCTGGGTCTGGATCTTCAGCAGTCAGGCGGCGGGCGTCCGTCCCGAGTTCCTCCGGCCCGACGTGACGATCCCGCTCGTCGGTGCGAACGTCGCCGAGCTCGACTTGGCGGCCACGGGGCCGAAACCGGAGTTCCTGTTCGACTCCGTCGCGGTGTTGACGTTCGGCGCTGTCGAGTTTGCCGGCTTCCCGGAGCTCGTCGGCGTTCTCGGGTTGATCGCGGCGTTCGTCGGCTTCGTCCTGCTCGCGATCGGCGAGCCGGCCGAGGTCGTCGAGGTGCTCTCGCCGGTCGTTAACGTCGTCTCGTACGCCCGGATCATGGCGGTGCTGCTCGCGAAGGGTGGGATGGCACTCGCCGTCAACCTGCTCGCGTTCGGCGCGTACATCGACGACGGCGGCTCCGGGAGTTTCCACTTCATCTTCAGCGCGGAGCGGCTCGCCGAGGTCCAGGCCGATCCGGCCTCCTACGAGCTCGTCTTCGCGGGGATGTCGACCGCGTTCGACCCGAGCTCGATCGGGCTCGTCGGGATCGTCGCGCTAGTCGGCGCGGTCCTCGTTGCCATCGTCGGACATATCGTCGTCCTCCTACTCGGCATCACGGCCGCCGGTATTCAGGGGATCCGCCTCGAATACGTCGAGTTCTTCGGCAAGTTCTACGAGGGCGGTGGCGACCCTTACGCGCCGTTCGGCTACGAACGGACCTACACGTCCGAGGAGTAGCGGCGGCTCGAACGGGTCATTCGACCCTCTCGATCAGTTTGGTTGACTCCTCTCGATCCCGGCTCGTCCCGAACCGTCGGTCACGGCCGCTTCCGTTTCGACCTCGAAGACCGAACAACCCGGACTGACACCTGTGAGACCCCGTCTCCCGGCGGTTCCGGTCGGTCGTTTTGGGAAGCTTTATGACTCCCGTGGCGGCAACTACGTACTGTTCGGAGACGAGCAACTGCAACTACTACCAATGCTTGAAGCTACCAACGAACTCGGGAACGTCGTACTGGAGGCTGGGGGAACACTGACTGACGCCGACGCCGCGGCCGCGCTCGCCGTCGGGCTCGCCGCGCTCGGTGCAGGATACGCCGAGCGGGGGATCGGGTCCGCCGCCGTCGGCGCGATGGCTGAGGACGATGACCTGTTCGTCAACGGGCTCATCCTGACGGTCCTTCCCGAGACGATCGTCATTCTCGCGCTCGTCGTCGTCTTCATCGTCTAAGCGGCTCCCTTTCCACCAATGAGTTTGGAAACCGTCGTTGAGGACGTTCGAGACGAAGCCCGCGCGCGTGCAGAGGAGATACGCGAGGCGGCCGAGGCGGACGCCGAAGAGGTTATCTCGGAGGCGGAGGCCGACGCCGAGCGTATCCGTGAGGAGCGGCTCGCGAAGGTCGAGAGCCAGATCGACCAGGAGCGCGAGCAGACCCTCTCGTCGGCGAAGCTCGAAGCCAAACAGGAGCGCCTCTCCGCCCGCCGAGACGTCCTTGAGGACGTGTACGACGGCGTCGAGGCCGCCATCGAGGAGCTCGACGGTGACCGCCGCCGTGAGCTGACCGAAGCTCTGCTCGATGCCACGCTGGCGGAGTTCGACGACGACGAGGAGGTCGCCGTCTACACTCGCACGGAGGACGTCGAGCTCCTCGAGGAGCTCGTCGCGGGCCGTACCGCCCAGGTCGACGGCGAGGTCGAGTGTCTCGGCGGCGTCGTCGCCGAGAGCGACACCTCCCGCGTCCGCGTGAACAACACGTTCGACTCGATCCTAGAGACGGTCTGGGACGACGAGTTGAAGAACATCTCGGAGCGACTGTTCGACCAATGAGCGCCGTCGGCAGCTCGAACCCGGAGTACGTCGTCGCGCGGGTTCGCGCCCGCCGCGGCTCGCTGTACGGGGATGAGGAGTACCGTAAGCTCGTCCGGATGAGTCCCGCCGAGATCGCCCGATTCATGGAGGAATCGAGCTACGAAACGGAGATCAACGCGCTGGGGAGCCGGCATGCCGGCGTCGACCTCATCGAGTACGCGTTGAACCGGAACCTCGCCAAGCAGTTCGAGGGGATCCTCGACTGGAGCGAGGGTGGGCTGTACGACCTCGTCGCCCGCTATCTCCGGAAGTTCGACGCGTGGAACGTGAAAACCGTGATCCGCGGGATCTACACCGACGCCGGTCAGGAGGCGGTCGAGGTCGACCTCATCCGTGCCGGCGAGTTCGACGATCGCCGCATCCGTCGGCTGCTCGAGGCCGACTCGATCGAGGCGGTCGTCGAGGTGCTCGAGGACACGATTTACGGTGATCCGCTGCGAGCGGCGTACGTGGAGTACGAGGAGACCGATACGCTCGTGCCGCTCGAGAACGCCGTCGATCGCGCGTTCTACGAACGACTCCTCGCGAACCTGCCGGGCGACGAGCCGACCCGGCAGTACGAGGCGTTCCTCAAAGCCGAGGTCGACTTCCGCAACGCCGACAACGCGTTGCGTCTCGCCCGGTCCGGGGCGGACATCGATCCGGCGGCGTACTTCATCGAGGGTGGCGACCTGTTCACCCGGGACACGCTTGCCCGCCTCGCGCGGAACCTCGACGAGCTCGTCGAGTACATCGCCGACAGCCAGTACGCCGACGAGCTCGGGCCCGCGCTGCGCGAGCTCGAAGAGGCGGACAGCCTTATCGCGTTCGAGCACGCCACGGACGCTGCACTGCTGGCGTACGGCGATCGGCTCGGAACGATCCACCCGGTGTCAGTGACCCCGGTGATCTCGTACATCCTCGCGAAGGAGCGCGAGGTCGAGAACATCCGAGCGATCGCTCGCGGCAAGGAGGCCGGACTGTCGGCCGACGAGATCGAATCGGAGCTGGTGATAACATGAGCCAAGAGATCGCCGTGATCGGCAGCCCGGAGTTCACCACCGGTTTCCGGCTTGCTGGCGTCCGGAAGTTCGAGAACGTGCCGGACGACGAGAAGGACGAGCGGCTCGACGACGCCGTCGAGCGCACGCTCGACGACGAGGAGACCGGCATCATCGTGATGCACGACGCGGACCTCGACCACCTCTCGCGGGGGACCCGCGAGCGCGTCGAGGGAAGTATCGAGCCCGTCCTCGTGACGCTCGGCGCCGACGGTGCCGGCAGCGGCGGGCTCCGCGACCAGATCAAACGAGCCATCGGGATCGACCTGATGGAGGAGGAGGACTAATATGAGCAAGGCAGAATCCACGGAGACCACCGGTGACGGTGTCATCCAAAGCGTGAGCGGTCCGGTCGTGAGCGCCCGCGACCTCGACGCCCGCATGAACGACGTCGTCTACGTCGGCGACGAAGGACTCATGGGGGAAGTGATCGAGATCGAGGGCAACATCACGACGATCCAGGTGTATGAGGAGACCTCCGGGGTCGGCCCCGGCGAACCCGTCGAGAACACGGGCGAGCCGCTGTCGGTCGACCTTGGTCCGGGGATGTTGGACGCCATCTACGATGGTGTCCAGCGCCCCCTGGACGTGTTGGAGGGCAAGATGGGAAGTCCCTACCTCGACCGCGGGGTCGACGCCCCCGGCATCGACCTCGAGAAGGAGTGGGAGTTCGAGCCGACCGTCGAGTCGGGCGACGAGGTCGCGGCCGGCGATGTCGTCGGCGTCGTCGAGGAGACGGTCACCATCGACCACAAGGTCATGGTGCCGCCGGACTCCGAGGGCGGCGAGGTCGTCGCCATCGAGTCGGGCTCGTTCACCGTCACCGAGACGGTCGTCGAGCTCGACACCGGCGAGGAGATTTCGATGCATCAGGAGTGGCCGGTGCGCGAGGCACGGCCGACCGTCGAGAAGCGCACGCCGCGTCAGCCATTGGTGTCCGGCCAGCGCATCCTCGACGGACTGTTCCCGATCGCGAAGGGCGGGACGGCCGCGATCCCGGGCCCGTTCGGCTCCGGGAAGACGGTCACCCAGCACCAGCTCGCGAAATACGCCGACGCGGACATCATCGTCTACGTCGGCTGTGGCGAGCGTGGCAACGAGATGACGGAAGTGATCGAGGACTTCCCCGAGCTCGAGGACCCCGCCAACGGCAACCCGCTAATGGCGCGGACCTCGCTCATCGCAAACACCTCGAACATGCCCGTCGCGGCGCGTGAGTCCTGTATTTACACGGGGATCACCATCGCGGAGTACTACCGCGACATGGGGTACGACGTGGCGTTGATGGCCGACTCCACCTCGCGGTGGGCGGAAGCGATGCGGGAGATCTCCTCGCGGCTGGAGGAGATGCCCGGCGAGGAGGGGTACCCCGCCTACCTCGCCGCTCGCTTGGCACAGTTCTACGAGCGGGCCGGCTACTTCGAGAACATCAACGGGACGGAAGGGTCCGTCTCCGCCATCGGCGCGGTGAGCCCGCCCGGCGGCGACTTCTCGGAGCCGGTCACACAGAACACGCTGCGTATCGTGAAGACGTTCTGGGCGCTCGACGCGGATCTGGCCGAACGACGCCACTTCCCGTCGATCAACTGGAACGAGTCGTACTCGCTGTATAAAGACCAGCTCGACCCGTGGTTCGAAGAGAACGTCGAGGAGGACTGGGCGGAGAAGCGGCAGTGGGCCGTCGACATCCTCGACGAGGAGACGGAGCTACAGGAGATCGTCCAGCTCGTCGGGAAGGACGCGCTGCCGGACGACCAGCAGCTCACCCTGGAGGTCGCCCGCTACCTGCGTGAGGCGTACCTCCAGCAGAACGCGTTCCACCCGGTGGACACGTACTGTCCGCCCGAGAAGACGTACCTCATCCTGACGACGATCGAGACGTTCCACGACGAGGCGTTCGACGCGCTGGAAGCGGGCGTGCCGGTCGAAGACCTCGTCTCCACGGAGGCCGCCCCGCGGATCAACCGCATCGGCGTTCAGGAGGACTACGAGGAGTTCATCGCGGACCTCAAAGCGGAGATCACCGAGGAGATCCGGAGTCTCTACTGATCATGAAAGAGTACCAAACAATCACTGAGATCAGCGGCCCCCTCGTGTACGCCGAAGTCGACGAGGCGATCGGCTACGACGAGATCGTCGAGATCGAGACGGCACAGGGAGAGACGCTGCGCGGCCAGGTGCTCGAATCCTCGGACGGCCTCGTGGCCATCCAAGTGTTCGAGGGCACCTCCGGTATCGACCAGAAGGCGTCCGTCCGATTCTTGGGCGAGACGATGAAGATGCCCGTTACCGAGGACCTACTCGGACGGGTGCTCGACGGCTCCGGACGGCCGATAGACGACGGTCCGGAGATCGTTCCGGAGGAGCGACAGGATATCGTCGGCGCGGCGATCAACCCGTACTCGCGGGAGTACCCCGAGGAGTTCATCCAGACGGGAGTCTCCGCGATCGACGGCATGAACACGCTCGTCCGCGGCCAGAAGCTCCCTATCTTCTCGAGCTCGGGCCAGCCACACAGCGAGCTGGCGATGCAGATCGCCAGACAGGCCAGCGTGCCCGAAGAAGAGGAAGGCGACGACGAGGAGGGCTCGGAGTTCGCCGTCATCTTCGGCGCGATGGGTATCACCCAGGAGGAGGCCAACGAGTTCATGCAGGACTTCGAGCGCACCGGCGCGCTGGAGCGCTCCGTCGTCTTCATGAACCTCGCGGACGACCCCGCCGTCGAGCGGACGGTCACGCCGCGGATGGTCCTGACGACTGCCGAGTACCTCGCGTTCGAGAAGGACTACCACGTCCTCGTCATCCTGACGGACATGACCAACTACTGCGAGGCGCTCCGCGAGATCGGTGCGGCTCGCGAGGAGGTCCCCGGGCGGCGTGGCTACCCCGGGTACATGTACACGGACCTGGCGCAGCTGTACGAGCGTGCGGGTCGGATCGAGGGTCGTGACGGATCGGTGACGCAGATCCCGATCCTCACGATGCCCGGCGACGACGACACCCACCCGATCCCGGACCTGACCGGGTACATCACGGAGGGACAGATCTACGTCGACCCCGACCTCAACAGCCAGGGCCTGCAGCCCCCGATCAACGTCCTTCCAAGCCTGTCACGGCTGATGGACGACGGGATCGGTGAAGGGCTCACCCGCGAGGACCACGCCGACGTGAAAGACCAGATGTTCGCGGCGTACGCGGAGGGAGAGGACCTCCGCGACCTCGTGAACATCGTCGGTCGCGAGGCGCTGTCGGACCTCGACAACAAGTACCTCGACTTCGCGGATCGGTTCGAGTCGGAGTTCATCGACCAGGGGTTCGACACGAACCGGGACATCGAGGAGACGCTGGATATCGGCTGGGAGCTGCTCTCGATGCTGCCGAAGGACGCGCTCAACCGGATCGACGAGGAGTTCATCGAGGAGCATTACCACGAGGACGCCGAACCGGAAACCGTCGAAGCGGCGGACTAACCCATGGCCAAGGACGTCAAACCCACGCGCAAGAACCTGATGGCGATCGAGGATCGTATCGAGCTCTCCGAGCGCGGTCACGATACCCTCGAACAGAAGCGTGACGGTCTCATCATGGAGTTCATGGACATCCTCGATCAGGCACAGGACGTTCGATCTGGCATGTCCGAGGACTACGAGACGGCCCAGCGGAAGATCGACATGGCGCGCGCGATGGAGGGTGACGTCGCCGTCCGCGGTGCGGCCGCGGCGCTGAAGGAACACCCAGAGATCACCACGCAGTCGAAGAACATCATGGGTGTCGTCGTCCCGCAGATCGAATCCTCGAAGGTAAAAAAGAGCCTCGACGAGCGCGGTTACGGCCTGCTCGGCTCCTCCGCGCGGATCGACGAGGCCGCCGACGCCTACGAGGAGCTGCTCGAATCGGTCATCCTCGCCGCCGAGGTGGAGACGGCGATGAAGAAGATGTTGGAAGAGATCGAGACGACGAAGCGCCGCGTGAACGCCTTGGAGTTCACGCTCCTCCCGCAGCTGTACGAGAACCAGGAGTACATCGAACAGAAGCTGGAAGAGCAGGAGCGTGAAGAGATCTTCCGGCTAAAGAAGATCAAGGACAAGAAAGAGCAGGAAGAAAAGGAAGCGAAGGCCGAAGCTGAAGCCGAAGCCAACGCGGAGGCGGCCGCGGGCGCCGCCGACGCCTGATCTGCCTCTCCGTTCACTCTCCGTTCACCGGCTTCGATTCCTTCCGAGCGTCGTCCCGTCGATTTACGTTCTCGCGTCGCTCACCGACGGGTATGTCCTGTCCACACTGTAACGCCGCGGTCGTCGCGTTCAGCGTTCCGCCTCCTCTTCGCGAGCACGCACCCGCCACTGAGAGCGCGATCTGTACGCGGTGTCTCCGGACGGAACCGGCCGTCGAAGCGGGGGCGGACGCGGCGGTGGACGGAGCGGGGGCGGACGGAGCGGCCGCCGGAGCAGCCACGGGGTCGCAGGGAACCGATGGCTCGACCTCCCCACCCGACTTCTCGACGGTCGATCCCGCCTTTCCCAGCGGGGAGGCGGGGGTCGCGCTCGCGCTGCTCTGTGGCTGCTTGGAGTCGTTCGCGCTCAACCGGGCGTCGATCGAGGCGCTCATCGACCACGCAGAACGGGAGGGGGCGGACGTGTTCGCCTTCCTGAACCGGCTCGACGCTTCGGAGGCCGCTTTCGATCTCGACCGGCGACGGGCCGCGCTGCTGGATCTCCTTTGAGCCGTCGTCTGCGCGGGAACGTCTCAAATATCGACGCCCGGCGGATCGTTCCACTCGTCGTCCTCGTCGGTCGTGTCGCGCTTCCCGTCGGTCGTGTCGCGCTTCCCGTCGGTCGTGTCGCGCTTCCCGTCGGTCGTGTCGCGGTCCCCAGTGTCCCCCGCTCGCTTCTCGTCGGGGTCGTCGCCCCCCGGGTCGAGGATCGTCTCGCCCCGTCGTGATTCGTGGACCTCGAACCGCTGTCCCTGTGCGTACGGGTCCTCTTCGGGATCGTACTCGGTTTCGCTCCGTTCGAACAGGTACGCGAAGAAGCCGAACAGCGGGACGAAAAACGAGATCGCTGCCCACTTTTCCGGGTTCATCCCGTAGTTCGGCGCGTCAAGATAGGCGTACGCCGCGAACCCGACGAGCCACGCGAGCGGGAGCCCGATCAGTATCGCGGCGAGGAACGGGTCCATACTCCCGCTTCGACCGCGTCGATATAAGCGTCCGGGTCGCTTGCCGTCGGTGGCAGGTGGTGGGGGGACGGGGGGATCGGCTCAGCGCTCGACGTACGCGATCCCGTCCGGGTGGAGCTCGGTCTCGAAGCGGTCGACTTCGGTCCAGTCGGGGACGGGCGCCTCGCTCTCCCGGTCGCTCTCGGCGTCATCGCTCGCCTCGGGCGCGGCGAGCACGCTCACGTCGTTGGTCTTGTTGTTGGCGACGAACGCGCGGTCGCCGGCGGGCGCGAAGGTAGTGCCGCCGGGCCAGATCCCGACGGGGATCCGCGCTACCTCCCACGGGCGCACCTCGCCGTCACGGACGAACTCCGCCTCGATCACGCTCACGTCGTCGCCCTCGCGGTTCGGGACGAGGACGTACTCGCCGTCTGGCGAGGGAACGACGCGGATCGGCGTGTCGCCGAGCACTGCGATCCCCTCGTCCGCGAACGTTTCGGGGTCGACGACGGAGAGGCGCGAGTCCTCTTGGTTGGCGACGAGCAGGCCCGCTGTGGGGTGGACCGCGATCCCCTCCGGGCCCTCGCCGACTGGAATATCGGCGCTGATCTCGCGCGTGTCGGCGTCGATGGCGGTGACGTTGTCGCCGCCGATGTTCGCGATGAAGGCGGTCTCGTCGTCGGGCGTCAGCGCCACCATGTGGGACTTGTCTTGGTGGGTCGGGAAGTGGTCGATCAGCGTCGGAATCGGGTCGGCGATGTCGAAGACGAACACCTGTGAGGAGTACGTGGAAGCGAGCCAGAGCTCGTCGGCCGTCCCCCGCACTGCGAGCCCGTGCGGGAAGTCGAACGACTCGTGCTCGAACCGGTCTTTGACGGTCCAGTCGTCGGTGTCGATCGTGAGTAACGAGCCGCCGAGCGAACAAGTCACGTAGATGACAGACCCGTCAGGGCCGACCGTCACCTCGTGGGGGTTGAAATCGGTCTCGACGACGGTGTCCGTCTCTCCGGTGTCCGGGTCGATAACGGCGATCGAGTCGCTGTCCTTGTTGAGGACGACCAGCCTGTCATCGGTCATGATCAGGGGATCGGTCGGCGGTCACAAAAGATGGACGGAAGCGGAACGCGGCTGGGGGCCGTTCCGGTTTTTCGGGCTCTTCCCTGTTTTTAGGTTCGCTTCAGGTCCTCCGTCTCAGTCCCAGAACGACTGGGTGCGGGCGTACTCGCGCTCTTGGCGGAGCACGTCGCGGTAGAACTCCTCTTCGTCCTCCCGGAGCTTGTTGATTATTCTGGCGGCGTTGTGCGGGCCGACGCCGCGGGCGGCCATCGCGATCACGGCCCGCTTCCCGTGCGTCTGGACGAGACTCGCCGCGCGGTGGGCGCGTTTCGTCCGCCGCTCCTGTTCGTCGTCCTTCTCGGTGGCCCGCACCGCGGCGACCGTCTCGTCGTCCCACGGGTTCAACGCGGCGATCCGGGTCGATCCACACTCGGGACACTCCGGCTGGTCGCGAACACGACGCACCTTCGTCGTGTGCTTCCAGTCGGTACAGTGGAGACACGCGAGGATCACCCGGTCGTTTCGGATCCGCTCTTTGATCGTCTCGATCACGTCGGCGTCGGCGTTCTCCGGCACGAGGAACTCGCTGCCGGCCGACCGCCCTGCGGTGCCGAGCGGGGTCCGCTCGCGGGCGGTCGCGAGGCGTGTTCCGGCGGAGGAGCCGTCCCCAGACTGGATCTCAGCGAGGATCCCGGCGGTCTCCTCGACGGCGAGGTCGGCATGGAACACCTCCCGGAGCGCCTCGTCGTGGACGGGCGTTCCCTCCAGTGCGGCGAGCAGCCGGTCGCCGCCGAACTTCCCGCGTCCCTCCCGGTAGCGCTTGACTGACCCGAACTTCGCAGCGACCTGTGCGAGCGTGAACTTGAGCGCGTCGGAGTTCTTCAGTGCGAGTTCGAGATACGCTTCCAGTCGGTCCGGATCGGTCGTCTCGAGCACCTCCCGGAACGTGCCGGGGTCAACGCCGCGCGGCACCTCGAACTCGATCCGATAGGGGTCGACGTCCATCCCGACCGACGACCCCGCCCGCTGCCCCACGAGCGCGGCGAGCAGCCGCGCGAGCGTCTCGTTGACCTCGTGGCCGAACGTCGCGTTCACGGCGACGGTCCGTGCGCTCCCCTCGATCACGATCCGCTCGTCGGTCGGGACCGGATGGCCGGCCTCGACGTGGTCGGTCACCGACTCGATAGCGGTCGTGACCGTGTCTGTGTCGGCTGGGTACCGGCCCGCGAGGTCGTTCGCAACGGCTTCGGGTGTCGAGCCGGCCGCGAGCGCGGCGGCGACTTCCCCACGGAGCCGCCCGACCTCCTCGGCGACCGGCCGCGGGACGGGGATCTCCTGACCGATCCACGAGGGTACCTCGCCGGCGGGGTCCTCGATCGGCGTCACTTCGACGCGCTCCTCCTCCTCGTCGACGGCCGTGATCCGCCACATCTCGCCGCGCTGGATGAACGTCTCGCCCGGCCCGGCGAAGTTGACGACGAACCGCTCGTCGAGGGTGCCGATCCCCCGCCGGGAGGACATGTCGTACACCTCGTAGGTGGACTCGTCGGGGATCATCGAGAGGTTCGCGTAGAAGTACTGCCAGGTACCGCCGGACTTCTCGAGGGTGTCGCGCTCCTCGTCGAGCCACAGTAGGCGGTTCCCGTCGAGCTCGCGGACTACTTCCTGAAACCGCGGTTCCGAGAGGTCACGGAACGGGTAGGCGTTCGTCACCGTCTCGTACGCCTCCCGGGCGTGTATCTCCCCGTCGTCCATCACGAGCCCGACCACCTGGTTGGCCACGGTGTCGAGGCTGCCGTGGTGGATGTTCGCCGGTTCGACGAGCTCCGCGCCGGCGCGCCGGGTGATCGCCATCGCCTCGAGGGTGTCGTCGCCCCCCTGTGTCACCACGGTCCCCTCGGAGACGAGATCGCGGCGGTGGCCGGCCCGCCCGACCCGCTGGAGCAGGCGCGCGACCTCGCGGGGACTCCCGTACTGGACCACGTGGTCGACCCGCCCCACGTCGATGCCGAGCTCCATCGAAGAGGTGCAGACGAGGCCGTCGAGCTCGCCCGTCTTGAACCGGTCCTCGACGTCGATCCGCACGTCCTTCGAGAGCGAGCCGTGATGGACCTCGATCTCGGTTGGGTCGACCGTTTCGTCGTCGGCCGTGTCAGTCGTGTCGTCGTCGGTCCCGTCGGTCCGCTCCCGCTCTGCCAGCGTCTTGAACCGCGATCCGAGCGCCTCGGCGGTCTGACGCGTGTTGACGAAGATCAGGGTCGACTCGTTCTGACCAACGATCTCCCGGATCGTCCGGACGTGGCTCGCGGTCGTCTCGTCGATCGCCAGCTCGCCGGCCAACCGAGAATCGCGGTCGGTGATCTCCGGGTCGAGCACCCGCACGTCGGTTCGGGTTCCGGCTGCGACCTCGACCGTCTCGAACGCCCGATCGCCCTCGCGCTCCGGGTCACGTCTCCCGCAGCCGACAAGGAACCGGCCCACCTCGTCGGGGGACCCCACCGTCGCCGAGAGCCCGACTCGCTGGAACGACCCCGCGACGCGACGGAGTCGTTCGAGCCCGACGGTGAGCTGTGCGCCCCGCTTGGCGGAGGCGAGCTCGTGGACCTCGTCGATCACGACGTGTGCGACGTCCTCGAGCGCGAGGCGCATCTTCGACCCCGTCAGGATCGCCTGGAGGCTCTCCGGCGTGGTGATGAGCACGTCCGGCGGGTCGTCGGCCTGTTTGCTCCGCTCGTACTGCGTGGTGTCGCCGTGGCGCACCGCGACCTCGACGTCGAGCCGGTCGCCCCACCACTCCAGCCGGTCCATCATGTCGCGGTTGAGCGCGCGCAGCGGGGTGATATACAGGGCGGAAATCCCCTCGCGGGGCTGATCGCCCGGCGCGTCGCGGTCGTCGACGATCGCGTCGAAGACCGGAAGCATCGCGGTTTCCGTCTTCCCCGTTCCGGTCGGCGCGAGGACGAGCGCGTTCTTTCCGGCTGCGAGCGGGGGGATCGCCTTTCGTTGTGGCTCAGTTGGGGTGCTGAATCCCTGGTCGGAGAGCGCCTCACGAACCTCGCTCCCGAGGTGTGCGAACGCGTCCATCCCCGACGGTTCCGCCATTCTCTGATCGTCGGAAGTTGGGGACTCGGGTGATTAAGCCCGTCGCTGTACGTGGATTGCTTATAAGTGCTCCGTTGAACGCCGACGCCGTCTGCGGATCGTATCGCTGATTTCACGGGATTTGGACGCCGTCTGGCGATATGGGACGTCTCAGGAACCTCGCACAAACGTTTCACGAATTCGCTACGAACCATTTTGAACAACCAGACGTACCCGCTGTCGCCGACGGCGACAACGGGTACGCCAAGTCCACCAAGATCGCGCTCCTTCTGCTCAAAGAGGAGATCAACAAGCCGCTTCGGAGGCTCGAAGACTATCTCAACGAGATGCCGGGAATTCTCGGTGTGTTTGATCTTGAGGCATCTCCGGATTACACATCTTTCAGCGTCTGGGACGATGAATTCCCGATGAAAGAACTGCGCCGCCTGCTCCGCGCCTCGGCGGAGCAGGCGGGGCTCTCAGGCACTGCGTCGATCGACGCCAGCGGCTTTCAGCGTGATCAAGCCAGCTCACACTACCGGAATCGGGTCGGTTACTCGTTCAACGCGATCAAAACGACGCTGCT
Organism: Halorubrum tibetense; assembly: GCF_055396225.1. NCBI lineage: Archaea > Methanobacteriati > Methanobacteriota > Halobacteria > Halobacteriales > Haloferacaceae > Halorubrum > Halorubrum tibetense. Next base: position 1,131,876 of record NZ_AP043742.1, on the reverse strand, counting down.
TGTTGACACGGATTCTCTTGCTATCATGGACGCTCATTTCACGACGAAGAAAGCCTATGACGGCCATATCGGGCTGCAGGTCTTTCGGCGGAACGCCGAAGACCTGCAGGCGTTGCTGGCCGACAAAATGTACTCGTGGAGTGATCTCCGCGAAGCCTGTCGTGACGCGTCTACCCGACCAGTGATCAAACACTGCGAGCAAAACGCGCTCAAGAAAGCTCACAACGCCAGAATTGACGATGATGTCTACAATCAGCGGTCAATGAGTGAGACCGTGTTTGCGATGCTAAAAGACGACGGCGACGAGATCCGCTCCCGGAGCTGGCACGGCCAGTTCCGGGAGCTCACACGGAAGTGTATCGTCCATAACCTCGAGCAGGCGGCGAGTTAGAGCTCGCCGCCTGCTCTCCTTCTCCGAATATATCCGGGAGAGGCATCGCCATCGTCCACCTCATGCTTTATGTAGTATCTTGTGAAACTGATGCTTTGGTCGCCGCACAATTCCGCTCAAATCGAATCGCCCGATCTGAGAATCTACAGATAAAGCGCCGCTACCGGTAGAATATCGAATATCAAAAATCCGATGTTGCCGCCGTCTTGCGTTCAACACGGCACTTATAAGTGATCGATGCTGTGCTGAACGCTCGCAGCGACCAGCGATCGGTGGCGATCACCGTCGAAGTTCGGCTGTTTATTTATAAATGGCTGACGGCGGATCGACGGAGACCGGTTTCGAACCCCGGTCGGTCTTTATAAATGGGTGGCCGTACATCGACGGTGGACAGGCCCAAAGCCCCAGCCGCTCGCTTATAAGTCACGGACTCCACGCTGACGACTGCCAAAGCCCCAGCCGCGACGACTCGATGCGCTCGTTGCGGTCCTCAGTCGGTCGCTCGCGCTCCCTCCTTGCGGTCCTTACGTCGCGCGTCTTCGTCCTCGCGGCTGCCCCTTTGAGCCCCACCCCGTCCCGCGTCCGCACCTCACGCCTCCCCAGCCTCGCAGCGGCCACTTATAAGTGGCCGCTGCGTCCCTCGCGCGGTGCCACTCGCGGCCTACCGGCCGCTCGTGGGCACGCGCCACCGCAGTTCGGTTTATGTACAACACACGTCGTCTACGTCACGCCGCCTTCGCTCGTCGCGTACTCCTCGTGCGCGCCGCCGTCGAGGATCGCCTCGACCTCGTCGACGACTTCCAGCACGTCGGCGAACGAGGTGTACGGCGCGGCCGGACACACCCGGACCACGTTCGGCGGGCGGAAGTCGACGATCACGCCGCGATCCCGCAAGGCCGCGCTCAGCTGCTCCGCATCGGAGTGTTCGAGGGCGACGTGGCCGCCGCGGGCCGCGTGCTCGCGGGGCGTGCCAACCGACACCTCTGGAAGCCTCTCGTCGACGAGCGCGATCAGGAAGTCGGTGAGTGCGAGCGATTTGGCGCGCAGCCGGTCGATCCCCGCGTCCCGGAGGAGCTCAATGGAGCCCTCCAAGGGTGCGGCAGCGAACAGCGGCGGCGTCCCGATCTGCCATGCGCCCGCGGAGGCGGCGGGGGTGTACGTCATGTTCATTTCGAACTGCGTCGCCTTCTCGTGGCCCCACCACCCCGCCAGCGCGGGCGTGAGCCCATGGTGGCGCTCGGCGACGTACAGCGCGCCGATCGAGCCGGGGCCGGCGTTGAGGTACTTGTACGTGCACCAGGTCGCGAAGTCGACGCCGGCCTCGTCGAAGTCGTGCGGGACCGCTCCCACGGAGTGGGCCGCGTCGAAGCCGACGTACGCGCCCGCCTCGTGGGCCGCCTCCGTGATCCGCTCGACATCGAACAGCTGTCCGGACCGATACAGCGCGGTCGGCATCCAGACGATCCCGATATCGTCGTGTCTCTCGAGGGCGGCCTCGATATCTCGGGGGTCGATCGTCCGGCCGTCCCGGCTCGGAACGACCCGGAGCTTCTCGTCCGGATCGATCCCGCGACCCCGCAGCTGCGCGCGGATCGCGTAGTGGTCGGAGGGAAAATCGAGCTCGTTCACGAGCACGGCGGGCACAGCTCCGCCGTCCTCCGCCGTCGGCCACTCCCCGCCCGTGACCGCGACCCCCTCTCGCTCCGGCCCCTTCCCGGCCAGCAGCTCGTCGAGGAACGTCCCGACGAGCGTGTGGATATTCACCGTGATCGAGTTGCCGACGGCGACCTCACTCGGATCCGCCCCGACCAGGGGCGCGAGCGCGTCGCCGAGTCGCTCGCCGACTGTGAACCACGGCGGGTCGGCGTCGGTCCACCCGGCGATCAGCAAGTCGCGCCACTCGTCGACGACGCGGTCGAGGCTCGCGAGGGCGTCGTCGCTTGCGGGGCCGAGCGAGTTGCCGTCCATATACACCACGTCCTCGGGGACGTGATATCGGTCCGCGAGCGGGGAGAGCGGGTCGGCGCCGTCGAGTCGGGCGGCGAGGACGGCCGGGTCCGCGTCGCCCACGTCGGCCGCTCCGTCGTACTCGTCCATACGGGATCGGGTGCCGCCGTCGACTAATCGGTTCCGGGGATGGCACCTCGGAAGCCGGAGGTATATAAAAGGGCTCGACCGCTACTCGACGATGTCGATCGCCGGCCGACCGGGTTCCGCTTTGCTGACCACCGCGTCGTCGGCGTCGGCGGCGCGCTCGACGCGGACCGGCGCGTCGAACTCGCGTTCGATCAGCCACGCGGCGGCCCGCAGCGCGTCGTACTCCTCGTCGCCGGAGAGCGTTTCCTGAAGCGCCTCTCGGTTCGCTTGCAGGTCCTGCCCGTACGAGGCTGCGTCGTCGCCCTGTTCTCGGATGTGGCTCTCTCCCATCAACTCCGAGATGAGGTTGTCGGCCTCGCTGTCGACGGCGATCGAGAGCGCGTCGTACTTCCAGTCGGGCGCGACGACGACGTCGATCCGTTCAGGGTCCTCGATCCCCGCCACGTCGATAATGTCGCGCACGTCCTCGCGGGTGTTCGTCACGAGGCGACGGCGCTTCTCGACCGTCTCGCGGTCGGCGCTCGCGCTCGGCCAGTCGGCCTCGGCGACGAACCTGTCGCGACCGAGCGTCTCCCACAGCTCTTCGGCGAGGTGTGGCACCACCGGCGCGAGCAGACGAACCGCGACGTCCAGCCCGCGCTCGTACGTTTCGGGGTGCGGCTCGGCGTGCTCGCGGTAGCTGCGGAGCGTCCCGACCAGGTCCTGTGCCTCCCGCAGCGCGACGTTGAACGTCAGTTCCTCGTACTCCGTACCCGCGATAGCGACGGCGGCGTCGATCTCGTTCGCAACGTACTCGTCGACGGTGTCGCGCTCGGTGTCGGAGTCCGAGTCGGCGTCGGCGCTTCCCGCCCCGCCCGGGTCGCCCGCCGCGTGCTCCTCGACGAGGTCGCTCAGACGGGTCAGGAACCGGTACGTCGACTTGACGCCCTCCTCCGACCAGTCGAAGTCGCGCTCGGGCTGGGCCGCCTGCATCATGAACAGCCGGGCCGTGTCCGCGCCGTACTCCTCGACGATCCGCTGTGGCGAGACGGTGTTCCCCTTCGATTTCGACATCTTCTCGCCCTCCAGCTGCACCATCCCCTGTGCGAGCAGGTTCGTGAACGGCTCGCGGTGGTCAAGCCCCTCGTGGTCGGCGATCGTCTTCGTGACGAACCGGCTGTACAACAGGTGCATCACGGCGTGTTCGATACCGCCGACGTACTGGTCGACGGGCATCCAGTCGTTCGCACGGCCGAGGTCGAACGGGGCGTCGTCGAGGTCGGGCGAGACGTACCGCAGGAAGTACCACGAGGAGTCGACGAACGTGTCCATCGTGTCCGTCTCGCGGGTTGCGGGACCGCCACACTCCGGACAGGTCGTCTCCTTCCACTCCTCGGCGGCGTCGAGCGGGTTCCCGGTCGTGTTGATGAACTCGGGCAGCTCCACGGGGAGGTCCTCCTCCGGCACGAGGACGCTCCCGCAGTCGTCGTGACAGTGGACGACCGGGATCGGCGTGCCCCAGTAGCGCTGTCGGGAGATCCCCCAGTCACGCAGCTGGTACTGGGTGCTCTCCGCGGCGCTCTCGATGTCCTCGGTGAGCCGCTCGCGGGCAGTCTCGCTGTCGATCCCGTCGTACTCGCCGGAGTTGATCAACACGCCGTCGTCGGTGAAGGCCGAGTCGCTCACGTCGGGTGCATCGGGAAGCGACTCGCCGTTAGCAGTCGTCGGGTCGTTCCGGTCGTCGGGTTTCGGAGCGATCACGGGACGGATCTCGACGCCCATCTTCTCGGCGAACGCGTGGTCGCGCTCGTCGTGGGCGGGGACGGCCATTAGCGCGCCCGTCCCCACGTCCGAGAGGACGAAGTCGGCGACGAACACGGGGATCTCCTCGCCGGTGGCGGGGTTGGTGGCGGTGAGGTCGGTGGCGACGCCGTTCGGTTCGTCGCCCTCGGGGTCGGCCTCGTGGTGGACGAACTCGTGGACCGCGTCGTCCTCGGCCGCCAGTTCCTCGCTTATCGGGTGGTCGGGGGCGAGCGCGAAGAACGTCGCGCCGTGGATCGTGTCGACGCGGGTGGTGAACGCCTCGACGGGGCCGTACTCCCGCGGTTCGGTCCCCTCGCCGCGTCCGTTCGAGGCGCTTCGCGCCTCGCCGATCTGAAAGTCCAGCGTCGTTCCGTACTGCCGCCCGATCCAGTTGCGCTGCATCTGTCGGACGGAGTTCGGCCAGCCCGTTAGGTCGTCGATCGCCTCCAGTAGCTCGTCGGCGTACTCCGTAATCCGCAGGAACCACTGTTCGAGCTCGCGGTCCTCGACCGGTGTGTCACACCGCCAGCACAGCTCCGCATCGCCCTCGACCTGCTCGTCCGCGAGGACGGTTTCACAGGACGGACACCAGTTCACGTCGGCGTCGCGGCGCTCGACGAGCTCCTCCTCGTGGAACCGGCGGAACAGCCACTGGTTCCACCGGTAGTACTCCGGAGTACAGGTGGTGATCTCCCGCTCCCAGTCGTAGCCGAACCCCATCGACTTCATCTGGCCTTTCATCGTATCGATGCAGTCCATCGTCCAGTCGCGAGGGTTCGTGTCGCGCTCCTTGGCGGCGTTCTCCGCCGGGAGTCCGAACGCGTCCCACCCCATCGGGTGGAGCACGTCGTCGCCACGCATCCGGCGGTACCTCGCGTACGCGTCCGTGATCGTGTAGTTCCGGACGTGGCCCATGTGGAGCTTCCCGGACGGGTACGGGTACATCCCGAGGACGTACGTGGGGTCGTCGACGTCGTCCGGCGTGCGGTACGCGGCGGCGTCGTCCCACGCCCCCTGCCACCGTTCTTCCACCGCGGTGTGGTCGTAACCCTCTTGAGACATCTGCTTATATACTCGTGGAGCGGTCGGCGTCCTATACCTTTCCATCCTGTGACCGGCGTTGACATGCCTGTTTTGGTGAGTTCGTTCACCCCTGAGCCGGACCGTACCCGAACGGGTGTCCGGCGTGCTCGACCCGCCGGGCCGAAGGTATTTCCACGCGGAGCCGCCAGTTCGAGGCATGGCGCTCAAAAAGGTCCTCTACTACGGCGCGATCGGGATCGGGATCCTGATCGCCGTCAGCGTCGTCGTCTCCATCGTGTCGACGCTGTTGAGTCTGGCATGGGCGGTCGTCTCCGGTGCGATCTCGCTCGCGATCCTCCTCGGGATCGTCTACGTCGCGTACAAAGCCGGGTCGTGGATCTTCGGCAGCGACGACTCCACGACCGACACGATCGGGACCGGTCGGGGATCGTACGCCTCGACGTCGTCGTCCTCCTCCGACTCCGCCAGTCGGCAGGATCGGCTCCGACAACAGTACGTCGAGGGACAGATCAGCGAGGCGGAGTTCGAACAGCGGATCGCCCGCGAGCTCGAACGCGAGGACGTCGACGACATCGACCGCGAGCTCGAACGCGAGCGGTGAGCACCGGACGGATCGACGACCGCCTCCCTCCCTCGTCGCTTCGTTCGACCGATCTCTCCTCGCTTTCGCCGTGCCCGCCCGCCCCTACTCCGCTTCCGGGGGTCGCTCGCCCGTGAAGACCTCGACGGGATCGAGGTCGCCCGCCGGTTCGAACCCGAACGCCTCCCCGTAGAACGCGAACTCGGCTTCGTGGGCCCGTGCGATGTTGTCGGCGTCGCGGAACCCGTGCCGCTCCTCGGGGAACTCCACGTACGCGTACGGCGTCCCGTTCTCGACGAGCGCGTCGATCATCGCCGTCGCCTGTGCCCGCGGTACGACCTCGTCCTTTCCGCCTTGAAGCAGCAACAGCGGGGCCGTGATCCCCTCGGCGTGATACAGCGGCGAGCGTTCGCGGTACACGTCCTCGGCGGCCGGTAGCGGGCCGACGAGCCCGTCGAGATACCGCGATTCGAACTTGTGGGTCTCCGCGGCGAGCGCCGCGAGATCGGCGACGCCGTAGTAGCTCGCGCCCGCGTCGAACGTGTCGTGGAACGCGAGCGCGCTCAAGACGGCGTACCCGCCGGCACTCCCGCCCGAGATCGCCAGCCGGTCCGGATCGGCGAGCCCCTCCGCGGCCGCGTAGCGGGCGGCGTTCACGCAGTCGAGCGTGTCCCGAACCCCCCACTCGCCCTGTAACGCGTCACGATACGCCCGGCCGTACCCCGTCGATCCGCGGTAGTTCACGTCGAGAACGGCGACACCCCTGGTCGTGAGAAACTGTGTCGACGTCGACAGCGTCGCCTCCGACCGGCTCGTCGGCCCACCGTGAACCGTCACGACCAGCGGCGGCCGTTCCTCGTCGTCCGACGGCGGCGTCACGTCCGGGTTGTGCGGCGGGTAGTAGTGGGCGTACGCGACCGTCTCGTCCGCACCGACCGCGTCGCCGGTCGGGAAGACGACCGGCGTTGGCGTCGACACGTACTCGGGATCGAGGGGGTCGTCGGTGGACTCACGGAGGTGACGGCGGGGGCCGGCCGAGGGGGACCACTCCACCACCGCGCTCGGTGCGTCCGGTCGGTGGCCGACGAAGACGACGTGCTCGCCGTCGGACCGGATCGCCGTCGGTCGGAAGGAGCTGTACGGCAGATCGGGGTCATCGAGCGGGCTCCCAGCGGGCTCGCCGCCGCCGGTCGTCAAGCCGTCCTCCGGAGCGTCAGGGTCGAGCAACCGGAGGCTCGGCTCCCCCGCATCCGTGTACAGCGTCGCGATCCGGCCGTCGTCGAGGAAGGCGTACGTCGAGACCCCCAACTGCCACATCGGCACGCCGAACTCGGCGTCGGCGGGGTGGTAGTTCGCGAGCGAGCCGTCCTCGACCCGATAGAGGTTCCACCAGCCGGTTCTGTCGGAGACGGCGTGGAGGACGCCGTCGGGCGACCACGCCGGCGAGCAGACGGACTCGTCGTCCCCGCCCGCGGCGACCCGTCGGGACCCCTCGACGCGCTCGCCGCTCGCGTCGAGGGCCTCGACGACCAGCTCGGTCCCGTCCCACGGCATGTTCGGGTGGTCCCACCGGAGGTACGCGATCCGGTCGCCGGCGGGCGACGGTCGAGGGGCTGCGTAGAAGTCGTGTCCCTCGGCGATCACGACCGGGTCGGGAAGCGCCGCTTCCGTCTCGTCGTCCGCGTCGGGATGCAGCGGCAACCGGACGATCTCGTTCGCGGGCTCGTCGTCAGTCTCGGGCCCGACGTGGCGTTCCCGAACCGCGTACACGGTTTGGTGGTCCGGCCCGATCGCCACGTCGGCGTACCGGAGCCCGAGCGGCTCCGGCGGCTCGGGCGTGATCGGTGTCGGGTCCACGCTCCCGTCGGCGGGAAGCCGGTACAGGCGCTGGTCGTCCATGCTCGCGACGACTGCCGTGTCGCCGGCAACGGTGAAGTCACCGCCCCCATACTGATGAACTAGCGTTCTTACGTCGAACCCTTCCGGCGTGACCTCCTCGTGTGCCGGAAGATCGCCCGCCCCCCCGAGCGGTGCCCGACAGAGGACGCCACGGCCGCCCTCCGAGGGACGTCGCTCCAGCCAGTAGGCGTTCCCGTCAGCGATCCGGACGCCGGCGAAACCGCGCCCGCCCGCCGCGATGTCCGCCGGTTCGATGGGGGAGGGCCACTCACCGTATGGTGTCGACATGCGTGACCGATCGCCCCGGCCCGTCTTAAGCGTAGCCCGCGGACGGATCGGGAACCGTGTTACCGATCGTCACTTCCGGTGGTTTCGCCCCGTTCGAACCGTGACAACGGGGATCGCACAATGTTTATCACCTCACCCGTGGTGGTCAAAACACTAGAAGAACGAGTACTACACTCGTAGTAGTTGCCGCGGGAGACGAGGTGTCGAGCCGGAACAACCGACCATGATCGACGAACGAGCGGAGCACACGCGAGAAGCACTGACACGAGCGAACACGACGGGAGCGCCCGACACACGCCGACAGGACGCGGACGGCCGAGCGATCGGCGACGACCCGGCGGCTTCGGTGCGAGGGGCCGGCCGGGTCGCCGTCGACGGCGGGCGTCGAACCGGGATCGATGTCCTTCACGTCGAGCCCGACCCGCGCGCGGCCGAACTCCTGAGGGCGTTCGTCGCGTGGGCCGAAGAGGAGGTCAGGGTCCGATCCGCCGACCGCGTCGCGGACGCGCTCGACCTCGTCACCGAGGTCGACTGTGTGGTGACCGAACAGCGCCTCCCGGACGGGACCGGGATCGACCTCGTCGACCGCGCCCGCGAGCACGGTGTCCGAACGCCGGTTTTGTTCCACACCACGTGTCACGACGCGCGGGTGGAGTCCCGCGCGATCGCCGCCGGTGCGGACGCGTATCTCCGGAAACGATCGAACAGGGGACAGTACGATAGGCTCCTCGCTGCGATCCGTGCTCACGCCACGTCTCCACGAAGTTCAAACGTCGACCCCGGCCCGTCACGGCCGGAACGGACGCCACGAGACGCCCCCGGCTCGACGACCCTCCCGGCACGCTCGGAGGAGTAAGACCCCGACGGAACCCTTTTGAACGCCACTGACGTATCCGGAAACAGTATGGGCTTGGGCTCGGACATGTACCGGCAGCAGATCCTCGATCACTACAAGAACCCCCGCAACTACGGGGAGCTCGAGGACCCGGATTTCACCCACGTCGGCGAGAACCCCTCCTGTGGCGACACCATCAAGATGGAGGTCGCGCTCGACGACGCCGAGGAGACGGTCGAGGCAGTGCGGTTCACCGGCGACGGCTGTGCGATCTCGATGGCGTCGGCCAGCATGCTCTCGGAACGGCTCCACGGGATGAGCGTCGCAGAACTGGAGGCGCTCGACACCGAGGACGTCACGGAGATGCTCGGCGTCGAGATATCGCCGATGCGGATCAAGTGTGCCGTGCTCGGCCGGCAGGTCGCACAGGACGGCTCGAAGATCCATCGGGGCGAGCTCGACGCCGACCGGACCCGGACGGAGGAGTGAGGCACCGACACGGGATCGGTCCGTGACGGCTTCGCAACCGCGGCTCCCCGCCAGCGGGTCTCGTCGTCGCTGGTCCTGCCGCCGACCCCCGTTAGCGGTCCCGATATCCGACCACGTCCCCGGATCGAAGCGTCGACCGAGCCCACCGGACTTTTGCGCCTGAAGGGCGTCCGAGGAGGTATGAGCGACGGGTTCGACAAGGAGGCCGAACGCGAGAAGCTCCGCGAGAAGTTCGCGGAGGACGAACGGAAGCGTGAACACACCCAGCGAATGTCCGAGCTGCTCTTACAGGGCGCGACGATGACGAACCGCCACTGCGACGCCTGCGGCGACCCGATATTCCGCCACGACGGCCGAGAGTTCTGTCCGAGCTGTCACGCCACTGAGGACGGATACGCGGTGCCCGACGACGACGGGTCGACGCCGGACGCTGCGGACAACAGGTCCGCGGAGGTCGCTGATGCGCCCGGATCGGACGACGCCATCGGGTCGAGCGGTACCATCGGGTCGAGCGGTACCATCGGGTCGAGCGACCCCACCGGATCGGGCGACCTGACGACGGGCACGCCCAGCGGTGGGACGGCGGGTGCTGCGACGCCGACCGCGGCCGGTGCGGCTGAGGGGATGACCGAGCGCTCGGCGACCGGTTCGGTCGATGGCGTCGACGAGGCGAGAGCGTCGCTGACGCGAACGCTGACTCGCTTCGCCCGAGCGGCGGAGGGAACCGACGACCCGCGTCGCGCACGCGAACACTTGGAGGCCGCACGGGAAGCGGCGGCGACGCTTGCGGCGCTCGATCGGTGATCGATCCGGTCCCGGTCCGGACGTGTTGGACCGATCGCCGAACCGGCGGGACCTCCCGTCCCTACGTCCCGTCCGGGTTCTGCCCGTAGCTCTCGAACTGCTCCTCGACGGTCGCGAGCTGGTCGTCGGTGAGCGTGTGGGGCTCCCCCACGGCTGACGACCGAAGGTAGAGCCGACAGAGGTCCTCGACGTGGTGAGTGTTCTCGATCGCGGTCGACAGATCCGGCCCGGTGACAACGAGGCCGTGGTTCGCCAGAATGGCGGCGTCAGAGTCTGCTTCTGCCATCGCGGCGACGACGTTGACCGCGAGCTCTTCCGTGCCGTACGGGGCGTACTCAACGAGGGGGACCTCGCGGCCGACCGAGACGATCATGTAGTGGATCGGCGGTAGCGACCGATGAAGCGTCGCCATCGTCGTCGCCCACGGCGAGTGGGTGTGAACGATCGCGCCAGGCGCGGCGTGGTCGTAGATCCCGGTGTGCATCGGCACCTCGCTGGAGGGGGCCATTCGGCCCGCCCGACGGTCACCGTCGAGGCCGACGACCGGGACGTCCTCGGCGGTGAACGCGTCGTACGCGACACCGGTCGGGGTGACCGCGAACGCGTCATCGTGACGGACACTCAGATTACCGGTTCGGCCCGGCGTAAGCGCCGCTAGCTCCGGCGCGTGCTCGACGACCGCCTCGCGCTCGTCCCGAAGGAGCGACCGGTCGTCCGTCACGCGATCACCTCCGTCAGCGCCGCGAACTCGTCGACGCGATGGTCGGGTTCGGTGACCCCAGTCAGCGCGTCGGGCGCGGGTGGCTCACGGCTCCCCCCGGTGAACAACACCGAATCCATCCCGACCGCGTTCGCCCCCTCGACGTCTGCGGTCGGGTTGTCGCCGACCATTACCGCGTCGCTCGGGGCGATGTCGAGCGCCGCGAGCATCGTCGTGAACGGAAGCGCGCTCGGTTTCTCCCGGCCGACCTCCTCCGAGGTGACCAGCCGGTCCACGTGGTCGTCGATCCCCAACCGTTCCAGCTTCTCGAGCTGGACACGGGTCGTGAGGTTCGTCACGACGCCGACCGCGGACCCGGACTCCCGGACCGACGCCAACACTTCCGTAACGCCGTCGAAGGGCTCCATCCGATCGATATACCCCTCCCAGTACGCCTCGCCGATCGCGAGCGCGTCGGCGGCGTCGTGGTGGTCCGCGTGCGACCGCAGCGCACGCTTGAAGTAGATGAATCGCTCGTGCGAGGCGGCGGTCCCGCGGAGCTCGCGTTTCGCCTCCTCGCGGCCGGTCGCGTACAGGTCGTCGAACCGGTCACGGTCGATGTCGTATCCCCGCTCGCGGAACGCCGCCAGTGCCGCCCGCTTCCCCGCCTCGTTGCAGGGGGCGTACGGATACAGCGTATCGTCGAGATCGAGGAGGACTGCCTCATAACGCATGGATCGACCCTCGTGGAGCGGCGACTTAAACGTGGTTCGACGCCGGTGGGCGACCACCGTCCGCAACCACTCTTCTCCGTCCCCCACCGTCCCAGCCGACTCCTTTTGTCCGATGTCGAACCACTCGTGTGCGTGTACTGACCACCGCCCCGATCCGGGCGAGACGGGTGTCCGGTGACCCGGTCGGGGAGCGTCGCCGCCGGCTGTCCGCCATCCGCCGATCGCTCGGAGCGTCAGTGCTCCGGCGTTGTGCCCCGACTCACTGCTCGTTCATCGCCTCGCTGGCGATGTTTCGCCCGCGGGAGTTGAGCGTCACCTCCCGCCGGACCCGGACCTCCTCGACGACGTCGAGCTCGATCAGTCGTTCGAACGTCTCCTCGACGACGTCGACGTCGATCCCGAGGAAGGCCGGGATCTCGAACGGGGAGACACCGGAGTACAGCGCCATCAACACTTCTCGGTCCCGGCTCGAGAGGTCGACGTTCGTGGTACTCCGCTCCTCGCCCTTGCGGAGCCACGCTTCGACGAACCGCATTCGCTGTGAGCTCCCTGCGAGGTGTGTCTCGATGCTGGTACCGTCTCCGTCGGTGTGTGACACCTCGATCACCGGCTTCTTTTTTCCGTCGACGGTCCGTTTCGCGGCGTCCAACCCGCTGATATCGTCGAGATCGAACTCGACGAACGCCCCTTGTTCGAGCGCGGCACCGAGCCCGTTCTCGTCGATCTTCACCCGTGCCTGCTGCCACTCGCTCTCCTGAACGACGCCGCCGGCGACCGCCGGGTGTTTCGCCATCAGCGTCCGCTGGTCGAGCAGCGCGCGGTACACGTCCCGCTCGAACGACTCGTGGTCCGCCGCGGCGACGATGAGGACCTGATCGCCTAGGTCAAAACTCACGTAGTTCGAGACTCGCGTGATCGACTGGTTGGCGTCGTGTCGCCCGCCGAGTCCGTTCAGCTGCGAGAGTGGAACGGTCCGTTTCCCGTCGTTACTGGCCAGTATCAGCCGGCGGTTCGACAACAACACCCGCCCGGGCGTCCAGGAGACGTCGTTGACGGGGCGTCCCTCGCGGACGGCGACTGCGAACCGCGCTTGGGTGTCGGCGACCTTGTACTCGCCGTCGCTTCCCGCCATCTACCCACCCCCCGCTCGAAGCTTGGAGACGGCGGAGAACACCCGCTTCCGGACGGCTGCGCTCTCGTCGTCGGTGAGCTCCTCGAGACGGTTCAGCGTCTCCTTCCCGCCGACTGACCCAAGAACGAACACCGCCTTCGCCCGGGCTTCCTCGGGGTGCTCGGTACCGACCCGATCGAGGAGCCGGTCCTCCACGACCGGTCCGCCGAGGCTCTGGAGGCTGGTCGCAGCGAACTGTGCGGTCTGGGGGTCGTCGTCGGCGAGCGCGTCCGCGAGCGCCTCGACGGCCGGCGCCGTGTCCGGGTCCGCGACACGTCCGAGGATCCACGCCGCGTTCCGCCGCTGTCGGCGCTGTTTCCCCTTCGTGAGGATCTCGACGAGGGGGTCGACGACGGTCTCGTCGTCGGCCGCCTGTAGCTCGGAGACGACCCGGTCTCGGACCGTGTGGCTGTGCTCGGTCGGCACGTTCGAGAGCAGCTCGATCACGGAGTACACCGCCGCGTTCCGAACGATCGCGCTCTCGTCGCCAAGCGCCCGTGCCAGCGGCTCCACCGGCTTCGGGTTGTTCGCGTTGCCGAGTGCGCCCGCCGCGATCCGCCGGATCGACTCGTCCGAGTCGTCGAGCAGGTCGAGTAGGGGGTCGAGCGCGCGATCGGTGCCGATACTCCCGAGTGCGTTCGCCGCTGCCCGCCGGACGCGTGGCTCGCCGTCGAGGCGGTCGATCAGTGCCGGGATCGCCCGTGGGTCCGCGAAGGTTCCGCAGGCGTGGCACGCTCGCAGCCGGACACGGGGGTCGGGGTCCGAGAGGGCGTCCACTACCGCCGGTAGAGCGCTGGGTTCGTCGAGCCGTGCGAGCGCGTTTGCCGCCGCGATCCGGAGCTCGGGGCGGTCGGCGTCGAGCGCGCGAGCGAACTTGCGGGCGGTCACCCACTCGGCCTCCGACCCGCTTCCCCCCGTGAGTTCGGTGAGGAGCTGTTCGAGCGCCTCCTGTCCGATCTCGTCGAGGGCGTCGACAGCCGCTCCTCGAACGCCGGGGTCATCGTCCGCGGTGGCAGCTCGGAGCAGCCCGTCGATAGTCGCCTGGTCGTCGACTTCACCGAGCTCGCCGAGGAACTCCACTGCCCGCTTTCGGACCGCGGCGTTGTCGCTCCCCAGCGCGTCCCTAAGCCGTTCGACGTTTCCGTCGCGCGCGTGGCGGTACAGCGACATCAGTGCCTCCGGAACACGCGCCGCCGCTTGTCGATCGGTTCGTACTCGTCGCTTCGGTCCGGCGGGACGCTCTCCGTCATACCCACGACGAGGACGCCCCGATCAGCGAGTGACGCTTCCAGCGTGTCGAACAGTGCCCCCTTGTGCCCGACATCGATGTAGATCAGCAGGTTCCGACACAACACCAACTCGAACGGTCCGCGCGACCCGTCGCGTATGAGGTCATGTGTGTCGAACTCGACGAGTCGACGGGGCTCGGCCCGCACGCGGAAGCTGTCGCCGTCGCGGTCGACGTACCGCTCGGGGTTCGACAGCGGCGCGAGCTCTTCGGCGATATCCGTCGTTCGAGTCGTGTGATAGACCCCCTCTCGGGCGTTCTCGAGCGCCTCCTCGCTGATGTCGCTCCCGAGTATCTCGACCCGCCGCTCGTTGATGTCGGGGTCGTCACACGCCAACATCGCCAGCGAGTACGGCTCCCGTCCGTCCGCACAGGGTGCCGACCAGACGCGGACACGGCGTTTCTCCTCGGTCAGGTCGATCAGCACCTCACGCAGCACCGCCCACATCTCGGGGTTGCGGAAGAACTCGGTCACGTTGATCGTGAGCGCGTCCATCAGTGCTTGCCGCTCCGCTTTCTCCTCGCGGAGGAGCCGCTCGTACTCCGTGTGTGAGTCGGTGTCACGACGGCGCATTCGAGCGGAGATCCGCCGGTCGAGGTACGACTCGTTGTAGTAGCCTGGCTCGAACGGGACGGAGTCGTCGATCTGGCGTAACACCCCGTCGAAGGCGGCGTCCCCGGTCATAGGCTCACCACGTCGAGGACGGCCACGACGTCACCGTCGCCGAGCACTGCGGTCCCGCTGAGTCCCGGCGTCCCCGACAGCGGACCGTCGAGCGGTTTCACGACCACTTCCTCCTGGTCCAACACGCCGTCACAGTGGAGCGCGACCGTCCGGGTGTCCTCACGGATCCGGACGAGCATCCCCTCGTCGTCGGCGCTCGCCCCGCCGTCCGTCGCTGTGGTCGTCGACGAGTCGACCGGGGCCGTGTCCGCGTCGGAACCGGCGTCGACATCGGCATCGTCGGGAGTCGTGGTCCGGCTCGATGCTTCCGATCCGTTCGCCCCTTCGAGCCGCTCGTTTAGCCTGACGACCGGGTAGAGATCGCCCTCGTGTCGGACGATCTCGTCGCCGTGGACCCGCTCGATCCCGTCCGCACGGGACACCTCCGCGATCGATTTGATCGGGATCCCGTACTCGGTGCCGCCGACGTCGACGAACATCACCTTCACGATGGCCACGGTGACCGGTAGCCGGAACGTGACGGTGGTCCCCTCGCCGGGGTCGCTACTAACAGAGACGGATCCGTCGAGGTCCCGCGCGGTAGTCCGAACCACGTCCATCCCCACGCCGCGTCCGGAGACGTCGGTCACCTCCTCCGCCGTCGAGAAGCCCGGGTGGAAGACGAGGTCGTACACCTCGTCGTCGGTCATCGCCTCGACCGCGTCCCGGCTCTCGACGCCCTCGGCGACCGCCTTGTCGCGGAGTCGGTCCGCGTCGAGGCCGCCGCCGTCGTCGTCGACCTCGATGATCACGTGGTCCCGTTCCCGCTCCGCGGTGAGTCGAACCTCTCCTCGCGGGTCCTTCCCGGCCGCCTCCCGCTCGGCGGGGGGCTCGATCCCGTGGTCGACCGCGTTCCGCAGGACGTGTACGAGCGGGTCCCGCATCTCCGTGAGGATCGTCCGGTCGAGCTCGACGTCGTCGCCTTCGATCTCGAACCGTACCTGCTTGTCGAGGTCGCGGGCGATGTCCCGAACCAGCCGCGGGAACGAGTCCGACACCTGTGAGAACGGGATGAGCCGCATATCCATCGCGGTGTCCTGGAGGCTCGACGCGAGCTTGTCCAGCTCGTCTAACGTGTCCGGTTCCGCGTCCGCGCCCTCCAGCTCGCGGCGGAGCTTGATCCGGCTCGTCACGAGCTGTTCGACCAGCCCGTACAGCTCGTCGACTTGGTCGACGTCTACCCGGATCGACTTGATCTCGTCGCGGTTGCTGCCGTCCGTGGTGGTGTCGTCGGCGTCGGCAGTATCGTTGGCGCTATTGGCGTCGGCGGTATCGTTGGCGTCGGCGGTGATGGTGTCCGCGTCGTTTGCGTCGGCGGTGATGGTGTCCGCGTCGTCCGTGGTGCCGTCAGCACCAGCGTCGGTGTCCGGGTCCTCCGCGTTGTTCGTCTCGGCTTCCACGGGAGCTGCCGTCACTGATTCGACCTGCGCGAGCGCGTCGAGCCCCTTCGCGACGACTTCGGGGTTCGCGTCGGCGACGAACACGTCGAACCCGCCGTCGTACTCGCCGGCTTCGAGAGCGTCAGCGTCGGGATCAGTGACGAACCCGTCGAACTGCCCGTCGACAGCCTGCGTGATGAGCGTCGCGTCGACGCCCGGCATGGCGCTGTCCCCGACGGTGACCGCGGCGTAGACGATCTCGTCGCCGAGCTCGGTCGCCCTGTCCGGCAACGGCGGCACCGTGACGTCGGCGTTCGCGGGTTCGTCGACGTCCGTGCTCGTCTCCGCGTTGTCTCCTCCGTCGTTATCCTCGGCGTTTCCGTCTGCTCCGTTCTGCCTGTCACCGCCTTCTGTATCGCCGTGTTCCGTCTCGTCGTGTTCCGTATCGCCGTGTTCTGTGTCGTCGTGTTCCGTCTCGTCGTGTTCCGTCTCGTTGCTCCCTGTATCGCCCGCCGGATCGACCGTTCCGTGTTTCTCGATGGCGCGGAGCCGCGACTCCAGATCCGTGGGATCGGTCGATACCTCCCCGGTGTCGGCGATCTCCGCAACCATTGCTTCGACAGTGTCGACGCCCTCGAATAACAGGTCCATCAGCTCGGGGGTCACTTCCCGATCGCCCGAGCGGACCGCGTCGAGGAGGTCCTCCAGCGTGTGTCCGAACGAGGAGACGTCCTCGTACCCCATCGCGGCGGCGTTCCCCTTCAGCGTGTGGGCGACCCGAAACACGTCGTCCATCGCGGCGTCGTCCGAGGGGTCGGCCTCCAGCGCGAGCAGGGCGTTGTTGAGGTCGGTGATCCCGTCTTCGGCCTCGGCGACGAACGCCGCACGGTGTGAGTCCATCAGGCCGCACCTCCGTCGAAGATCGCACCGGCGACGTCGTCGAGGTCGTGGACCGCGTCGATCACGCCCGTCGCGACGGCGCGCTTCGGCATGCCGTAGATCACACAGGTGTCCTCGCTCTGTGCGATCGTCCGTGCGCCGGCGTCCGCCATCGCGCGGATCCCGATCGATCCGTCCGACCCCATCCCGGTCAGTATCACACCGACCAGCGGGTCGGAGACCGTCCCGGCGGCCGACTCCATCGTCACGTCGACGGCGGGAGTGACCGATCGCGAGTCGTCCTCCGTGAGCTTCACGCGGAGGCGTCCCGCGCGATAGCTCCCGACTTCGAGGTGGTTGCCGCCGCGGGCGACGAGCGCCTCGCCCGCGCCGATCCGCTCGCCGTCAGTCGCCTCACGCACGTCGTACGCGGAAACGCCGTCGAGCCGGTCGGCGAACCGCGACGTGAACGCCTCGGGCATGTGTTGGACGATCAGGACGCGACAGTCCGCCATCGGCAACGAGGCGAGCACGCGCTCGACCGCGTTCGGCCCGCCGGTCGACGCCCCGATCACGACCGTCACGGGGTCCGTTAGGTCCCTGCTCGGGGTCGAGGGCCCCGCGCTGCCACCCGCGTCGGCCTCCACGTCGGCGGCCGCGCCGTCGCGCGTCGCCGCGTCGAGGTCGGCGTCCGCCACCGACCGCACGGCAGCGACGAGCCGGTCAGCCTCGCGGGAGACGCCGGCAGACACCTCGCCACCCGGCTTCGCGAAGAAGTCGACCGCACCGCGCTCGAGCGCCTCGAACGTTACTGCCGCCCCGTCGTCGGTGTGTGCCGACAGCATCAGGATCGGCGTCGGCGTCTCGGCCATGATCCGCTCGACCGCCTCGAGTCCGCCCATTCCGGGCATCTCGACGTCCATCGTCACTACGTCCGGTCGCGTCTCCGCGACGACTTCGAGCGCCTCCGCGCCGTCGCCGGCCTCGCCGACGACCGCCACCCCGGCGTCGTCGAGGAGGTCGGCGATCAGCCCCCGCATGAACGGGGAGTCGTCGACGACGACCACCCGCGGAGCGTGCCCCCGCCCACCGCGTCGATCCGTCGTCCTACTCATGTCCGAGAGACCGCCCAGAATCGGCATAAACCCACGGACCCAGTAATCACCGGTGATAATTCAGGGGACACGGTTATGAGTCGTTTCCACACACCGTCGTGTATGGCAGCCATACAGACGGACGCCGAGCTCACGAAGGTACTGGAGTTCGGCCTCGGCGAGGGAACGTACTGTTTGGACATCGGCGTCATCGACGAGATCGTCGACGCCGGCGAGCTCACGCGGATCCCCAACTCACCCGACCACGTCGAGGGCGTGATGGACCTCCGCGGACGGACGACGACGATCGTCGACCCCAAGACGCTGTTCGATATCGAGGGGACGGGCCCCCGAGAGCGGATCGTCGTGTTCGACGACGACCGGCTCTCGGAGGGCGGCACCGTCGGGTGGATCGTCGATGAGGTGTTCCAAGTTCGTGACGTCGGTGTCGAGGACGTCGACGAGGGCACGACCACGGACGATCAGGGGATCAACGGGATCGTCAAGTCGGACGACCGGTTCGTCGTGTGGGTCGATCCCGCAGTCGACGGGGGCGAGGGCACCGATGTCCCGGTCGACGAGTCGACGACAGCCTAACTCGAATCGGGCGCTTTTGCGTGTGGCCGAGGCGACTCGACGATCACTCGGCGTTCTCACCGCTGAAAACCGGGCGGCAAGGCTTATGCGGAAACCCGCGAGGATCCAGGTATGCGCGTCTCCAGTGGGGTCCCCGGCTTCGACGAGGTGGTCGACGGCGGGTTCCCAGCCGATCGACTGTACGTGGTAAGCGGCCCGCCCGGCAGTGGGAAGACGACGTTCTGTTCACAGTTCGCCGCGCAGGGGGCCCGAAACGGGGACGACGTGCTGTACGTCAGCATGCACGAGACCAAAGCGGGGATCAAACGCGATATGGGCGGCTACGATTTCGGCTTCGACCGCGCCCTGGAAACCGACCGTATCACGTTCTTGGACTCCTTCTCGGCCGACGGTCGTCGGTTCTTCGGACTGCCCGGCGAACGCCGGGATCGGTCCGGCGTCGCTAATCGACTCACTGGGTTCATCAACTCCCGCGACATCGACCGCATCGTCTTCGACTCGACGATGCTGTTGCGATTCCTGCTCGACGACGACGAGGACACCATGATCCAACTCCTCTCGTCGCTTAAACGAACCGACGCGACCACGCTCCTCATCTCCGAGATGACCGATCCGAGCGCGTACTCCGAGGAGCACTACCTCGCACACGGTGTCGTGTTCATGCATAACTACTTGGAGGACGACGGGATGCGCCGCGGACTACAGGTGCTGAAGATGCGTGGAGCGGACATCGATACCGACATCCAAGACGTCGAGTTTACCGACGGTGGACTTCGTGTCGGTGGGGCGGCGACGGTGACCCACTGATGTACGATCGGACCTTCGGCACGGACTGGGAGAAGGCCGAGCTCGACCGCGGGGAGGCAGTCGACCGGGCGTTCGCGCTCGGCGTCGCCGCGGGCTGTGGGAGCGACCGACCGACCGAGCTCGACCGCGTCCTAGCCGCGTTCCCGAGCGCGTACGACCGGAGCCTGGTGGAGCTCGCCTACGACGAGGGACGGACGAAGGCGCTCGAAGCGCCGGTCGACGAGCCCGAGGCGGTGTGGAAGGAGCTCGTCGACGCCGCGGGGACGCCTCGCCGCCCGCCGGTGCCGGCGGCGCTTCCCGGAGCCCTCAGCGAACTGACTCTCACGGAGCGACCGCGGAACGGGCCTCCGTCGTCACTTGACCTCCCGTCGTTCCTCCGAAAGTGATCCCTCGGAAGGGTTTTACCGGACTCGCCCTCAGGTGGGACATATGAGCGTGCTTCCCGAGGCTGTCCTCGACGCCGACAGCGTGCTCATCAGCGGCCCCCCGATGAGCGGGAAGTACGACCTGTTCAACCGCCTTCTCGCCGCGTGGTCGGACGCGCCCATCCTCGTCTCGACCGGCCGCACGGCCGAGAAGGTCCGTACGGACTACGCACGCGCCACGGGCGGCAGCGCCGACGACGTGATCGTTATCGACTGTGTCACGCACCAACAGGGCGACAAGCCCGCGGACACCCCGACCACGAAGTACGTCGGAAGCCCGGGCGACTTGACCGAGATCGGGATCAAGTTCACTGACGTCGTCGAGTCCTCGGCCGGGCTCTCCCGCGCGGTCGGTGTCTACTCGCTGTCGGAGCTGTTGATGTACTGGGAGCCGGAACGGATCTTCCGGTTCACTCGCGTGATGACCTCGCAGGCCTCCGGGCAGGACTGGCCGTTCGTTGGGGTCGTGGGATCGACGACACACGACGAACAGGTGATACACACGCTCCACGAACCGTTCGAGCTCGTGGTGGAGACGCGCGTCGAAGACGACGAGCGCCAGTTCCGCGTCCGTGGGCGGATGGGGCAGCCCTCCGAGTGGATCGGGTTCTGACGCCTCGGTGGAGCGGCAGCAACGACCGACCGCCGGGCGGGGAACCCCGCGATTGGCTTCGGGGGCGATTCAACCGACGAGCTCGAACTCCACGCCGACGGGCGAGGCATCGACGATCCCCCAGTAGACGAACCGGTGCGTACCGGGACCGAGCGGCGGGCAGACGTCGAGCTCGCGCTCGGGAACCGCCGACGTCAACGACTCCTCGTTCAGGCGGAGCGACCAGCTGTACGTCCCGTTCGGGTCGAGCGGGCGTTCCTCGCGCGGGAGCGTCGCGGGAGCGCCGCCGGTCGCTCCCCGGACGTCGAGCCAGCCCTCGTCCGTCCGGCGCTGGATCGAATACGCGTACTCCCCCTCCGTTCTGGCGGTCGCCCCGCCGCTGTTCCGCAACACGAGCCGGAGCGTCGAGCCGTACGTCTCCGAGGTGGCCTCCGTCGAG
The DNA here is from genome assembly GCF_055396225.1 of Halorubrum tibetense. Classification (NCBI taxonomy): domain Archaea; kingdom Methanobacteriati; phylum Methanobacteriota; class Halobacteria; order Halobacteriales; family Haloferacaceae; genus Halorubrum; species Halorubrum tibetense. The sequence continues at coordinate 1,110,817 of NZ_AP043742.1, read as the reverse complement.
AGCTCGAAGCGTGTGTCGTCGGTCTCGACGGTTCGCGTCTCGATCGGCTCGTCGAACGGGGCGTCGAGACGAACGAACCCCCCGTCGGGACAGGAGAGGGTCGCGGGCGTCCCGTCGGGACCCTGTGCTCCGTCGCCGGCCGCGAAGTCGAGACAGCCGGCTACGGCCGTCGTTCCGACCGCGGCGACCGCGCCGCCGACCCGGGCGAGCAGCGCCCGTCGTGATCGCGTCATGGGATCCGTACGGGCGGCGACGGTTTCAACCACACGAGTCGGCGGCCACGGAGGGCGTTCGAGCACGGACGGTACGTCGAACCGTCCCGTCGCGTTCGCCGTAGCCCGCGTTCGGAACCGCTTTCCCGTCGGCCGGCACATGGCGGGGTATGGAGCTGTTCGGATCCAGCGGCATTCGGGGGGTCGCGCTGCGCTACCTCACGCCGGAGCTGGTCCTCGACATCGCGAAGGCGGCCGGGACGACCTGGGACGCCGAGCGTGTCGCCGTCGCCCGGGACACCCGGACGACCGGGGAACTGTTCGCCAACGCGGCCGCGAGCGGGCTCGCCGCGGTCGGCTGTGACGTCGACCGACTGGGCGTCGTTCCCACGCCCGCCGTCGGCAACTACTGTGAGTCCACGGGGGTTCCCTGCGTGCTCGTCACTGCCTCGCACAACCCGCCGGAGTTCAACGGCGTCAAGCTCGTCGGCGACGACGGCGTCGAGCTCTCCGTCGACGTGCTCGAACGCGTCGAGCGGCGCGTGCTCGACGACGACTACGATCTGGCGGACTGGCGGGACGCGGGAACGGAGACCCGCGTTGAGGGGGCCGTCGACGACTACGTCGACCAGCTCGTCGCGGCGGTCGACGACGAGTCGATCGCCGACGCCGGGCTCACGGTCGCCGTCGACCCCGGTCACGGCGCGGCGTCCGTGAGCTCCCCGCGGATCTACCGCGAGCTGGGTTGTGACGTGTTGACGGTAAACGCGACCCCGGACGGCCACTTCCCCGGGCGGGAGTCCGAGCCGGTGCCGGAGAACCTGACGGCGCTCTCGCGGCTCGTCGCGACGAGCGACGCCGACGTCGGGATCGCCCACGACGGCGACGCCGACCGCGCGGTGTTCGTCGACGAGACGGGGGCGGTCGTCGACGGCGACACGTCCTTCGCAGCACTGGCCGACGACGCCTTGGAGCCGGGCGACGCCGTCGTCAGCGCGGTCAACGTCTCCCAGCGGCTCGTCGACGTCTGCGACGACAACGACGCGGCACTGGAGCTGACCCCCATCGGCGCGACGAACATCATCACCCGTACCCGCGAGCTCGACGACGAGAGAACGTGGGTGCCGATCGCCGGCGAGGGGAACGGCGGGGTGTTCTTCCCGCCGTACCGGCTCTCGCGGGACGGCGCGTACATCGGTGCGAAGTTCCTCGAGCTACTCGCGGCCGCCGACGGCGCGCCGGCCAGCGAGGTGGTCGCGCCGTACGCGGACTACCACTTCGTGCGGGTCAACGTCGAGTACGACGGGGGAGACGAGCGTGAGGACATGCTCGCCGCCGCCCGCGCCTACGTCGAGACGGCCGACGCGACGCCGAACACGACCGACGGCTATCGCCTCGACTACGGCGACGCGTGGGTGCTCGTTCGACCCTCGGGGACGGAGCCGAAGATCCGTATCTACGCCGAATCCGCCGACGCCGACCGCGCCGAGCGACTCGCCGAGGAGATGCGACAGGCGGTCGAAAGCGGCCGGTAGCGGGGTCCTCGACCCGAACGGAGGTTATAAATCCGACCCCGAGTGGAGACAGCTACTTGTTACCGGTCTGCGTGGATTCACACGACTGCTTATCAACAGTTGAGGCAAGCGTCGGTGTCGGGTTCTCAGCGGTTTATCGCGAACCGGATCCGGTCGATGTGTCACATCGACCGTACGAGAAAACATTTATAACAGTATGTTAGTACTTAGCTATGGACCGACGAGCCCTCCTCTCATTGCTCGGAACCGCCGGTATCGGCGGCTTGGCAGGCTGTTCAACCGCCACCTCGACGACGCCCGAAGTCGCATCGAGCAGCATTCAGGCCCTGGATCGGCGCTGTCGCGACGCCCCGGACGAGTCGGCAACGATCACACCCAGCTCGGACGACGGGACACGGATACGGATCGAAGGGAGTATCGCGGTTCCGCGAGTCGCCGACGGGCTCTCCGTCACCGCGCTGAACGGCGTCGGAGAGCGCGACCGTGACGACGCGGATATGGAGGTCCGTATCGATTTCAACCCGGCCGACTCGCCTCCGAACACGGACCTCCCCGAGTGCGAGGGGGAGATCGCGTACGACGCGGCCGTCGAGTTCACGCACCCGCCAATGGACGTCACCGTTCGACACACCGTCGAGGATGCGGGGTCGTTCACGCTGAAAACGATGGCCACTCGAACGATCACTCGGTAAGCCCTGCCGCGACCGGCTGGTTCGAAGAAGGGTGCGTCCGAGGACACGACTCCGACGGAGCCGGCTTTATATATACCGGGGCGGACACGGTACCGGTATGACCGAGCACGAGCCCGTCGCGTCGGTGCGTGACACCGCCGAGGCGATCGCTACGATGGAGATCCGCGGCGCAGCGACGATCGCCGCCGGGGCGGCCGAGGCGCTGGCTGCGCAAGCGCGCGAAACCGACGCCGACTCCCCCGAGGCGTTCCGCGCCTCCCTCCGTGCGGCCGCGCGAACCCTCCGAGAGACCCGGCCGACCGCCGTCTCGCTGCCGAACGCCTTGCGGTACGTCCTCCAGCGGATGGACGGGAGTGATGTCGAGACGCTCCGGCGGAACGTCGTCGATGCGGCCGCGGCGTTCACCGACCAGCTCGACCGCGCGCAGGGCGATCTCGGGCGCGTCGGCGCGAACCGCCTCGCCGACGGCGACACGGTGATGACGCACTGTCACTCCACGGACGCGCTCGCCTGTATCGAAGCGGCCGTCGAACAGGGCAAGGAGATCTCGGCGGTCGTCAAGGAGACCCGCCCGCGAAACCAGGGTCACATCACCGCCGAACAGCTCCGCGAGGCCGGCGTCCCCGTCACCCTCATCGTCGACTCCGCGGCGCGGCGCTACCTCGACGAGGTCGACCACGTCGTCGTCGGCGCGGACTCGATCGCGGCCGACGGCGGCGTGATCAACAAGATCGGCACGTCGGGGCTCGCCGTCAACGCCCGCGAGCGCGGCGTCCCGATCATGACCGCCGCCCAGACGATCAAGCTCCACCCGGAGACGCTGACGGGCCACACCGTCGAGATCGAAATGCGCGACGAGGCGGAGGTGATAGACCCCGGCACCCGCGAGGCGATCGGTGGCATCGACGTCGAGAACCCCGCGTTCGACGTGACGCCGCCGCGGTACATGGACGCGATCGTGACGGAACACGGCCAGTTCCCGCCCGAGAGCATCGTGGCGCTGATGCGCGAGCTGTTCGGCGAGGGGGCGGCCGAGCCGTGGGCGGAGCCATGAGCGGGCGAACGAACGGGGACGAATCGGATGGCGACGCGACGGCGGATGGCGACGCGACGGCGGATGGCGACGCGACCGTGGATGGCGATGGCACGGACACGAGCGGTGACGGCCGCGTCCCGCCCGCGGACGACCCCGATCTCCACCCGGAGTCCGGGGCCGGATCGCCGAAGGTCGTCACCGCCGGCCACATCAACTGGGACGTGACGATCCACGTCGACGAGCTCCCCGAGCGGGACGGCGAGACGCGGATCGAGCGGCTCGAACAGTCCGGCGGCGGCAGCGCCGCAAACGTCGCGGTAGGGCTGGTCGGGCTCGGCGGGCGGTCGATCGTCTTCGGGAGCGTCGGCGGCGACGAGTCGGGCGCGCTCGCGCTTCGCGAGCTCGCGAGCGCGGGCGTGGACCCCGGACACGTGCTCGTCGACGCTGGCGAGGCGACCTCCGTCACCTACGTGATCGTCGACGGCGCGGGGGAGCTGCTGATGCTGGCGAACGAGGGGGCTAACGAGTCGTACTCGGCCGCGGACCTCGACCGCGAGACCCTCGTGTCGGCCGATCACCTCCACCTCACGGGCCAACAGCCCGACACCGCGGCCGCGCTGGCGACGGCCGCCGCCGAGGCGGGCGCGACTCGCAGCTTCGACCCCGGACGGCGCGTCTCCGACCGGGAGTACGACGCCGCGATCCGGGCGTCGGACCTGCTGTTCGTGAACGACCGGGAGGCGGACGCGCTCGCCGACGCGACGGGTATCGACCCGCGCGCGCCGGACGACCGGGTGGTCGCCGTGAAGCATGGCGGGGCGGGCGCGACCGTCCACACCCCACACGGCGATGTTTCGCATCCGGGGTTCGAGGTCGACGCGGTCGACACCGCGGGCGCGGGCGACGCGTTTGCGGCCGGATTCCTCGGGGCGATACTGCGGGACGAGGCCGCGGCAGGCGACGGGTTCTCACACGACCCGCGCGACTACCAGGTACCCCTGCTCGTCGCGAACGCGTGCGGGGCGATCGCCGCGGGCACCGTCACCGCCCGAACCGACCTCTCGTGGGACCGAGTTCGGTCGGTGATGGGCGAGGAGCCGGAGGCGGACCTCCTGATCGAGATCCGGGCGTAGGAGCGTCCACGCCGGCTCCTTTCCCGTTCCACCCCCGCTGCTCGCCGCGGGACCCACCCGCCGACCGCTCACTCGCCCGATCCGCCGTCTCCCGTCTCCGCGATCCGGCGTTCGTACTTCGCGATCGCCGTGTCGAGCGCTTCGTCGGCGTCGACGCCGGCCGACTCGGCGACTGCCAGCAGCGCGAACAGCGCGTCGCCGACCTCGTCGACGGCGACCCGTGCCTCCGCCGGGCTCGCCCCGTAGTCGGTCGTCGTCGTCACCTCGTCGGCGATCTCGCCCACCTCGCTCTGGAGGTCCAACACCCGGTAGGCGAGGTCGGTCTTCCAGCCCTGCTCGTCGACGAACGCCGCGACGCGTTCTTGGCGGTCCATGCCGCGGATCGTGGCGGGAACCTGGTATACCCGACGCTCGCGGAGCCGGCGAGACGCCACCGCCGACGGTGGCGAGGACGGCCGGTCACGCAACCCCTAAGAGCGTGACGCGCCGACGATCGGTATGGATATCGCGATACTCGGCGGCACCGGCGACATCGGCGAGGGGCTCGCGTTGCGGCTCGCGGCGGACACGTCCCACGAGGTCCTGATCGGCTCCCGCGACGCAGAGAAGGCGGAGACGAAAGCCGAGGAGTACACCACGGAGCTCGACAGTCGCGGACTCGACCGCGAGGTAACTGGTTTCGAGAACGTCGCGGCAACGGAGCGGGCGGACATCGTCGTGCTCGCGGTCCCGCCGTACCACGTCGGCGACACCGTCGAAGCGGTCGCGGACGCGCTCGACGCGGGCGATGTGCTCGTCTCCCCGGCGACGGGAATGAAACGCGACGACGACGGGTTCCACTACCACAAGCCCGGCGCGGGGTCGGTGACGCGGATCGCCGCCGACGCCGCCCCGGAGGACGTCGCCGTCGTGGGCGCGTTCCACAACCTCGCGGCCGCCCGCCTCGCGAACCTCGACGCCGACCTCGGGATCGACACGCTCGTCGTCGCCGACGACGAGGACGCGAAGGGGATCGTGAGCGACGTCGCCGAGGGGATCGAGGGGCTCCGCGTCCTCGACGCCGGCGGGCTCGCCAACGCGCCCGAGATCGAGGCGCTCACGCCGCTGCTCATCAACGTCGCGAGCAACAACGATGGGCTTCACGACCTCGGGATCCGGTTCACGTGAGTCGGACGCTCCGGGCCGTGTCTCCGGTTCGATCCGGGTCGCACCGCGTTCCGTTAGGCCTTTGCGCGGGCGGGTCCTCTCCGCGGTAGATGGAGTACCTGGAGCGCCGGGTCGCGCTGGTCGAGGACCGGATCGAGACGGTCATCGACGACGTCGAACCGGCGGCGCTGTCCGACGAACTCGGTCACGTCGTCCTCGCCGGCGGGAAGCGCGTTCGCCCCGCCGTAACGATACTCGCGTGTGAGGCCTTCGACGGCGATCCGGCGGACGCCGTCGACTTCGCCGCCGGGATCGAGTTCGTCCACAACGCCTCGCTCGTGATCGACGACATCATCGACCGCTCGGCGGTGCGCCGGGGGACGGCCTCGGCGTGGGCGGAGTTCGGCTACGGTCCGGCGATCGTCACGAGCGACGGCCTCCTCGGCGAGGCGTTCGCGCTCTTTTCGACCGACGAGCGGGCGATGCGGACCGTCGCCGAGGCGATGGTCGAGCTCGGCGAGGGCGAGGCGACCGAGCTCGCCGACCGGCCGACGACGGAGGCCGAGTACATGCAGCTCGCCCGCCGGAAAACCGGTGCGCTGTTCCGGGCGGCCGCGGAGCTCGGGGCCGTCGCCGGCGACGCCGACCCGGACGCGGTGGAATCGTTCGGGGAGTACGCCGAGCGCGTCGGCGTCGCCTTCCAGATGCGCGACGACGTGTTGGACGCCACCGCCGACGCCGGCGATCTCGGGAAACCGACGGGTCAGGACGCCGAGATGGACCGGCCGTCGGTGTTACAGGTGACTTCGCTGACGCCCGAGGAGATCAACGCTCGGGCACGGGAGCAGTCCGACCTCGCGCTCGAAGCGCTCGAAGACGCGGATCCACCCGAGACGGAGGCGATCGAGTACCTCCGGGACCTCGCCGAGTTCGTCGTCGTTCGGGAGCGGTGACGGTTCGGCGTGGGTGAACGCTCTGTACGGTTTCTAATCGCGTTGTTATTCGGATCCGATAGGATACACGCCTGTTATCATTTGGGATCTCGGATCTCTCTGGGTCTGATACCTCCATATCACATAGGCATCGGGATTCGATCCGAACGATCTACGGACGATCCGTCATCTCGGAAGAGGTACCAACAACTATATATGATCGATCGGCAAATGATGCCACTATGTCGCAAGGCTCACGCTTCGACCTGCGCCGACGAGACGTCCTGAAAGCCACCGGCGTTGCCGGTGTTTCCATGGCCGGGCTCGCCGGTTGTCTCGGCGAAGAGGGACCGGACGAACTCACGATCACGCTGACGCAGTTCCCCGACACGATCGATCCGCTCGATCACATCACTGGTGACTATTTCGACGTGTTAGACCACATCTACGAACCGCTATTCGACTTCGAGCCCGGGGAGGGGATCTTCCCGCGGGTGGTCGAGGACACGGAGATCCTCGGCGGTGGAACGACCGAGCTCCAGCTCCGCGACGATGTCGTGTTCCACAACGGCGATGAGATGACCGCAGAGGACGTGGCGTGGACGATCAACCGGACCGTCGACAACGACATCGGTGTCGCCAGCGACATCGGCGCGTTCGGGCTCGGCTCGATCACCGGTGCCGAGGCGATGGACGACACGACCTTGGAAGTGTACTACAACGGCGCGCCCGGCCTCGCCGAGTTCGAGTTCGGGAACTACGCCCGCGCGATGAACCGCGATTGGTCGATCGAGAACCACGACGCCGACCAGGAGGGCGAGTCGGTCTCCGGTGCGGACCCCGAAGACTTCAATGGGACCGGCCCCTACGAGGTCGTCGACTTTACCTCCGGTGAGGAGATCGTCTTGGAACGCTTCGACGACTACTGGGGCGAGGAGCCGCCGTTCGAACGCGTCGTCTTCAACGCTGATGGCGAGTCCAGCGGTCGGGTCAGCTCGCTCGAAACCGGTGAGACTGACCTGACGATCAACATTCTCCCCGAGGACGTCAACACGGTACAGAACGCCGACGACGTCGAGATCCGGCGGGTGACCAGCTTCCGGAACATCTTCCTGCCGATGAAGAACACCGTCGAACCGTTCGACAGCCAGGAGTTCCGGCAGGCGATGAACTACGCGGTCGACAACGCGGGGATCGTCGACTCCGTGCTCAGCGGGTTCGGCGAGGCGCGGGGCCAGCCGGTCGCCCCCGGGATCAACGGCTTCAACCCCGACATCGAGCCGTACGAACAGGACATCGGAATGGCCGAAAGCCTCGTTGAGGACAGCGGCTACGGTGGGATCGAGATCGAGCTCACCGTTCCGCAGGGACGGTACCTCAACGACGCCGCGGTCGGTGAGACCGCGGCCGACCAGATCGACCAGCTCGACAACGTCGACTGTGACGTGAACATCGTCGACTTCGGGGTCGTCTCCGACGCGAACTCTGCGGGCATCGACCCCGACGTGATCGAGATCCCGTTCTACATGATCGGCTGGGGGACGATCACGGGCGACACCGACTATGGTGTTCAAGGCTTCTTCAGTCAGGAGGCGGAGACGCGAACGTTCGACGACGAGGAGCTCAGCGACGCGATCCTGGCGAGTCAGGCGATCGAAGACCCGGACGAGCGTCGCGAACAGCTCGAGGAGGTCAACCGGATCGCCCACGAGAAGGCCCCATTCGTCTTCTTGCACACGCAGGAGAGCATCTACGGCGTCCGCGAGGACATCCAGTGGGACCCCCGCGAGGACGAGACCGTGTACGTCTGGGGGATGAACCAGTAAGATCCGGACCCCGAACGCGGCGGCACGGTGGTCGTGTCGAAAGCTAATTATCGCGGGGCGGGTTTCGAGGACACATCGAGATGTCGACTGTGAAGTTCCTCCTCCGGCGGACCCTACAGGCGGTGTTCGTCGTCTGGGGTGTCGTGACAATTATGTTCGGCCTCCGGGCAGTCTCGCCCGGCGATCCGGCGACGCTGATGCTCGGTGAAGGAGCAACGGCCGAGACGATCGCCCGGGTGCGGGCACAGGAAGGTCTCGACCAGCCGATCCACGTCCAGTACCTCGATTACGTTCAGGGGCTGCTCGTCGGCGACTTCGGCTACTCCTGGCGGTCGAACCGGGAAGTCGAGGCGATGGTAATAGAACGGATCCCTGCTACGCTCGAGCTGGCGATCGCAGCAACTATGGTCGCGCTCGTTATCGCGATCCCGCTCGGTGTGGTCTCGGCGACACGCCGGAACCAGCCGTCGGACTACGGGGCGACGTTGTTCTCGCTTTTAGGGATCAGCACGCCGAACTTCTGGCTCGGCCTGATGTTGATCCTGCTTTTCGGCGTCTGGATCGGGATCCTCCCGACCGGTCGCCGCCCCGTCGGCCTTGGCGAGGCGATCTGGACGCTCGTCGCGTTCGGCTCCGTCGGCGACCTCCTCGCGTGGCTCCGGCATATCACGTTACCGGCGCTCACGCTTGGGACGTACTTCACCGCGCTCATCACACGACTGACCCGCAGCGGAATGGTCGACGAGCTCGGGAAACCGTACGTGACGGCGACTCGCGCGAAGGGGTTACCGGCGGTCCTCGTGCGGTACAAACACGTCCTCAGAAACACGATGATCCCGATCCTCACCGTGTTGGGGCTTCAGATGGGGACGCTCATGGGCGGGGCGGTGATCACCGAGACGGTGTTCAACTGGCCGGGACTCGGGCTCCGGCTGATAGACGCGCTCGACGCCCGTGACTGGCCGCTGATGCAGGGGATCATCGTGTTCATCGCGGTCGCGTTCGTGACGATCAACATCGGCGTCGACGCGCTGTACTCCTCTCTCGACCCGCGGGTGAGCGACGAATGATCTCCGACAGGATAACCTCGAACCTCCGACGGACGTTCCGTGAGAGCCTCCTCCCGAAGATCGGGATGGTGCTGCTCGTAAGCATCGTGCTGATGGCCGTGTTCGCGCCGTTGCTGGCGACACACGACCCGACACGAACCGGATACTACGACGAAGGTGGCAACGCGTACCCGCCGATCGGATTCGACTACACCACACAGGTGGCCGTCGACGGCGAGATACGGGAAGTGGAGGTGACGTCGGAGTCCGCACACGTCCTCGGAACGAACAACGTTGGTCAGGACGTCTACTCGCGGTTCGTGTACGGGGCCCGGATCTCGCTGCTGGTCGGCTTCTCGGCCACGCTGATAGCGATGCTTATCGGCGTGCCGATCGGGTTGATCGCGGGGTACTACGGCGGCCGCGTCGACGACGCGCTGATGCGCGTGGCGGACACGATGTTGGCGTTCCCGGCGCTCGTGCTCGCACTGGCGTTGATCGGGGTGTTCGGCGAGTCCCCGGTGTACGTCCCCGACCCGATCGTGGCACTCGGCCTCGCCGACGGGATGCCGGAGTCGATACCGATACCGGGGACCGTCACGATCGTCGCCGCGCTCGTGATCTGGGTGTGGTTCGCCCGCGTCGCTCGCGGGGAGGCGCTCTCGCTACGCAACGAGGAGTACGTCAAAGCAGCCAAGAGCTTCGGGACGAAGGACCGTGACATCTTGCTCGGACACATCCTTCCCAACAGTATCACGCCGATCATCGTGCTCGGGACGATCCAGGTGGCGGTGATCATCTTGCTCGAGGCGTCGTTGGCGTACCTCGGGTTCTCCGGGACGACGCTCTCTTGGGGGTACGAGATCGAGCGGGGACAGGACATCCTCCGAACCCGCCCGTGGGTCTCAACACTCCCCGGTATCGGTATCGTACTGACGGTGATCGCCGTAAACCTCCTCGGCGACTGGTTCCGCGACGCGCTGGACCCGAACATGGACGAGGGACAGCGGGGTGTCTGAGATGTCCGAAGACGTCCTCCGTGTCGAGGGGCTCTCGACCCGCTTTTTCACCGGTGAAGGACAGGTAAACGCCGTCGAAGACGTCTCGTTCCGCGTGCGGGAAGGCGAGGTGTTCGGGATCGTCGGCGAGTCGGGGTCGGGAAAAAGCGTCACCGGCCTCTCGCTCGTCGACCTCGTCGAGTCCCCGGGCGAGGTGACGAGCGGGAAGCTGTGGTACCGCGACGCTGAGCTGGCGGCGGACCTCCAGCAGGAGTTTCCGGCGGCCGTCGACGGAGACTATGTCGATCTCCGCGGCGTCCCCGAAGCGGTCCGGACATCGCTGCGTGGCACGAGCTTCAGCATGATCTTCCAAGACCCGGAGAGCAGTTTCAACCCGAGCCTGACCGTCGGCGAACAGATCGCCGAGGCGGTTGAGGTGCAGCAGCGTGCGAGCTCGCGACCGCGGTCGACCCGGGCGCGAACCGACTCGTCGGAGTACTCGCTAGGCTCGCTGATCCTCTCGTTCGCGCTTCCCTCTCGGCGGTACATCAGCGAGGAGAGCCGGGAGCGCGCGGTCGAGCTGCTGGAGATGGTGGGGATCCCGGATCCCGTCGAGCGCGCGGACGAGTACCCGCACGAGTACTCCGGCGGGATGCTCCAGCGCGCGATGATCGCTCAGGCGCTCGCTGGCGAACCCGACGTGTTGGTGGCTGACGAGCCGACGACCGCGCTTGACGTCACGATCCAAGCGCAGGTGCTCGATCTGTTGTCCGATCTTCAGAAAGAGACCGGGATGACCGTTCTGATTATCACGCACAACCTCGGCGTGATCGCCCGAATGTGTGATCGCGTTGGGGTGATGTACGCGGGTGAGATCGTCGAACGCGGGAGTCTCGCGGACGTATTCCGCGACAACGTCCACCCATACACGGCGGGGCTTCTGGGCTCCGTACCGGACCTCGAGAGCGTCGGCGGGTCGCTCGACCCGGTGCCCGGAAACGTGCCGAGTCTCCTCGATCACGAGATGGCGGACCGGTGTTACTTCGCCGATCGCTGTCCGAAGGCGATGGAGGCGTGTCTGGAGCGCCCGCACCCGAGAGCGGTCGACGACGACGGTGATCACCTCGTGAACTGCGTGCTCGGGGAGGTCTCCTACGGGGACAGCCCGCCGCTCCCGGACGAGTACTTCGACGACGACGGTGACGGGTCTTCAGGGGCGGCTACGGACGACGGTGAGGGAGGGAAGACGGCCGAGGAGTCCGTCTCGACCGATGGGGGTGAGTCGCGATGACCGACGCCGTCCTCAGCGTCGAGGGGCTTCGCAAGTACTTCTGGGAGCGGGACTCGATCGTGGATCGGCTGCTTGGAAACGACCCGGTTGCGGTCCGTGCGGTTGACGGGCTCACGTTCGATGTGCGGCGGGGTGAAACGCTCGGGCTCGTCGGCGAGTCCGGCTGCGGGAAATCGACGACCGGCGAGACCGTGCTGGGGCTCCAAGAGCCGACTGAGGGTCGCGTCGAGTTCGAGGGGAGAAACGTGTACGACCTCTCCGGGGAGGCGCTCAACGAGTTCCACCGGGAGGCGCAGATCGTCTTTCAGGACCCGTTCTCCAGTCTCGATCCCCGAAAGACGATCGGGAAGTCGGTTCAGCAGCCGCTCGATGTCCACGACGTGGGATCGAAGGCCGACCGGGAAGCGCGGGTCCGTGACTTGCTGGAACGCGTCGGGCTCTCCGGCGCACAGTACGACCGGTATCCACACGAGTTCTCCGGCGGGCAGCGCCAGCGCGTCGCCATCGCACGGGCGCTCGCTTTGGAGCCGGAGTTCGTCGTGCTTGACGAACCCACGAGCGCGCTGGACGTGAGCGTTCAGGCACAGATACTCAACCTCTTGAACGACCTCCAAGACGAGCTGAACCTGACGTACCTGCTCATCTCACACGACCTTTCAGTAATCAGACATATATGTGATCGGGTCGCAGTGATGTATCTCGGGGAGATCGTCGAGATCGGGGAGACGGCCGACCTGTTCGAGTCGCCGCGACACCCGTACACCGAGGCGCTGCTGGAGAGCGTTCCTCGAGCGTCGCTCGCCGAACAGGACCGAAGCGTCGATATCCTCTCCGGCGACGTACCATCCCCGCGAAATCCGCCGAGCGGTTGCCGGTTCCGTACTCGATGTCCGGAGGTGATCCCGCCGGACGGGATGGCTATCGATCAGGCAGCGTATCGGGAGGTGATGGACCTCAGACGGGTGCTCGAAACGCGGAGCCTCAGCGTCACGAAGGTGTGGGACCGCGCGGGCTACGAGACACCACCGGACCGGATCGACGACGACGCGGTCGAGGCGTTCGTCGAGGCCGCCTTCGAGCGGTTCTTCGATCACTCCGTGCCGACGGCCCAGCGTAGTTCCATCGAAGACGCGCTCGCTGCCGTCGCACGCGACGAGTGGGAGTCGGCGTCGCTACACGATGCGTTCGAGAGCGTCTGTGAGCGGGACAACCCCGAGCTCGACAGCTCCGGACATCGAGTCGCCTGCCACCTCGAGTGTCGATAGCCCGTCCGAACGGGACGCACGCCGCCGGTCGAATCCACACGAATGTACAACCCGTGTCCGGCACACTTCGATATATTCATACTTGTGCGATCACGATCATCTTCATGAACCGCGCAGAGAAGGCGGCCCTCCAGTTACGCGCCGTCGCCGTGTTGCGAAGCCTCAAGGAGACGCGAACGTACGAGGAGCTCTCGGCGGTTACCGGGCTCCCGGCGGGGGACCTCAACCGCTACGTGAACGGACACGTGTTACCCGGCACCGACCGCGCCCGTGAGGTGGTCGCGGACGTGGGTCGCGACGCGCTCGCGGACGAGCTCGTCGCCCGGGTGAACTTCGACGACGAGGGGTACGTCGATAACTCCGGTGTCGTCTTCGATCAGCCGTTCTTGGATCTCGTCGCGCCCGTCGCCGCCGAGACGTTCGCGTTCGAGACGCCCGACGTCGTGCTCACCGCCGCGACGGACGGGATCTCGCTCGGCGCGGCGATGGCCTCCTTCTTCGACGCACGGCTGGCGTACGCGAAGAAGTCGAAGGAGACCGCCGTCGAGGAGTTCATCGAGTCGCGCCAGCGGCTCGCCTCCGGTATCGAGCTCACCTACTACCTCCCGGCGAGCGCGATCGACGCGGGCGACACCGTTCTCGTCGTCGACGACCTGATCCGGTCGGGCGAGACGCAGGAACTGCTCCTGGATATCGCGCTCCAGGCAGATGCGGATGTCGGCGGCGTGTTCACGCTCATCGCCGTCGGCGACGAGGGGATGGCGCGCGCTCGCGAGATCACGGACGCACCCGTCGGCGCGCTGACGACGTTCGAATAACCACGTTCTCGCAATATCCGCGCCCTTCTCCGCCTGTTTGACCCAGTACTGATACACACATATGTATATGCTGGCGGTAGCGGTCAGCAAGGCTTATTACTCGATACCGTGGTACCTGTACCCGTTCAATGGGGCTCACAGACACGCTGGCTGCGCGGTTCGACGTGACGGAGTACGGTTCCGACGTACGGACGGAGCTGATCGCGGGGATCACGACGTTCCTCGCGATGTCGTACATCATCGTGGTGAACCCGGCTATCCTCTCACAGGCGATCGTCATCGAGGGGTACGAACAGATACAGGTGTTCCAGATGATCGCCATCGCGACGATCCTCGCTTCCGTCGTCGCCACCGTCGTGATGGCGCTGTACGCGAACCGCCCGTTCGGGTTAGCGCCGGGCATGGGGCTCAACGCCTTCTTCGCGTTCACGGTGGTTCTCGGGTTGGGGATCCCGTGGCAGACCGCGCTCGCGGCCGTCTTCGTCGAGGGGATCCTCTTCATCGCGCTCACCGCGGTCGGGGCGCGCGAGTACGTCATCAACCTGTTCCCGAAGCCGGTGAAGTACGCCGTCGGGGCCGGTATCGGCGCGTTCCTGCTGTTCATCGGTCTCCAGGAGATGCAGGTGATCGTCGGCTACGAGGGGACGCTCGTCGAGCTCGGCGACGTCGTCGCGACGCCCGGCGCGCTTCTCGGCGTTCTCGGCGTGTTGTTCACGCTCGTCCTGTGGGCACGCGGCGTTACCGGCTCGATCGTTATCGGCATCCTGACGACGGCGACCGCCGGCTGGCTGGCCGCGATCGCTGGCGTCGTCGCGCCCGCCGCCGTCGTCGATGAGGGGCTCTACGGGACGTTCGCGGAGCAGGGGGTGATAGGCGGGCTGCTGACGCTCGTCACCACCGTCCAGTTCGACTTCACGCCGCTCGCCGGCGCGTTCCTCGACGGGCTCGCCGACATCGACCCGGTGACGTTCACCTTGGTCGTGTTCACGTTCTTCTTCGTCGACTTCTTCGACACGGCGGGTACGCTCATCGGCGTCTCACAGTTCGGCGACTTCCTCGATGACGACGGCGAGCTCCCCGACATGGACGAGCCGCTGATGGCCGACGCCGTCGGTACCACCGTTGGCGCGATGCTTGGTACGTCCACGGTGACGACGTACATCGAATCGTCGACCGGTATCGAGGAGGGTGGCCGCACCGGCCTCACGGCGCTCGTCGTCGCCGCCTGCTTCCTGCTCGCGATCCCGTTCGTTGCGATCGTCCCGCTGTTGCCGGATTACGCCTCGTTCCTGGCACTCGTGGTCGTCGGCGTGATCATGTTCCAGGGAGTCACCGACATCGACTGGAGTCACCCTGCGTGGACGGTGTCGGCCTCGCTCACCATCCTCGTGATGCCGCTGACGTACTCCATCGCCGACGGGCTCGCGGCAGGGATCGTCACGTTCCCGATCATCAAAGCCGCCATGGGCGAAACCGACGATGTCCACCCGGGACAGTGGGTACTTGCCGCCCTGCTCGTCGCCTACTACGCGCTCCAGACGGGCGGGTTCGTCTTCTAAACGGACCCGGGGCAGGCGCTTTTTACCCGCCCGCCGCCACCCGGTCGTATGGAGGAGTGGGAGTCGGTCCGCGCGTGGAAGCTCCGGGAGCTGCCGGATCCCCCACGGCTCACCATCACCCAGCTGTTCTCGAAGCTTTCACAGAACGGTCCCCGATCGTATCGCTCGTCACAGCCCTCTTGGGAAACCAAAGCGAGGGTCCGGCTCCGCGACAAGTTCAAGTGCGCGCTGTGTCCGGCGGGACGGATCGAAACCGTCGGCGGCGCGAGTGTCTGGCGCGCCCGTGACGGTCGGACCCGCCGTCGACCGTCCGGCAAGTCGACGCAGGGGACCGCCGCCCGGGTCTTGGAGGTCCACCACGTCGTGCCGCGCGCCAACGGCGGCACGAACGACCTCTCGAATTTGATTACCCTGTGTCCGGACTGTCACGAGGACGTTCACGACCGGCGAGCGGACCGGATCCCGCGCGAGGAGACGCGTCCCGCGCTCGGAACGCGGCCCTGAGTCGGGCGGCGTGGTGTCCACGACTGAGGTCGTAGGGTTCTCGCCCGTCCCGTACAACCGACCCCGGAGTGGCGTGCTCCGGATTCATTTATAAACGTGAGGCTCCGGACGGTGGCGACGAACGCTACCGATCCGGTGGTGGTCAGCTACGAGCAAACGATCGGGGCGTCGGAGCCGTTTGCCGGCGTCGGCCACTTATATACTACCTGGCGATGAGGCAGAATACGTCTCAAGATCTAACTCGTCGGATCTCAGATCGAGCTGGCCACATAAACAGAAAAATCCAGCTGAGTTTCTCATTCTATAGAAAAATCAGATCCTCTGTAGAACTGAGATTGGTAAATATGGGACTGTGAATGCTTCTGCTCCACCGCTCCAGCTAGATTAATTCCTGAACCAGTGGTGGGTGTCTCTTTCCGGACTCCCATCGATCCGTGGGATCCACACACCACTTTTGCAAGTGAACCGTAGCGACGGTATCGCAGTTAGGCGGTCGAACTGTCGTACATCTCTTCGAATGCTTGCTCACCACGAATCAACTCGTCGACACCGTCGGTGAGGGTCACCTCGCCGAATACGGTGGCTCGATAGTACGTGTACAGGCCGTCCTGTCCGCGCTCCGTGCGCTGGCGTTTCTCGACGAGGCCGACGCCGACGAGCTTGTTGAGGTGGTAGTGGAGCGTACTGTCGTCGATGTCGAGTGCGGCCTCGAGTTCTTTCGGACTCATCTCGCCGACGTGAACGAGTCGATAGAGGACCTCATACCGGGTGCGGTGGCCGACAGCGGCGTGCATATCGAGGTATTCGTCGAGGCTGAGAATGCTCTCCTCGGGCAGCAGGTCCGCCGGATCGTCCGGGGCGTCGCCGCTAACCGTTCGCGTTTGATCCGTCGCCATCGTACGACACGCTACGCGTCGGAAGCGCTTAGTCGTTGTCAAGCCGAGAGTTCTCAAAAATACTGCCTTTTATATACTTTTGCTGAATAGAGGCGACCATGACTGTCGAAATCACGCGCGAGTTGATCGCCGACCGGCTCGGACGTGTGACGTACGATCGGTTTTTATTCTATCTGATGGGGCCGTATAAATCGTTCAATCTCAACTACGTCCTCAGCGAGGAGGACCGCCGCGAGATCGACGTCGACGATCTTCCTGGGCCGTTACGTCGGCTCTTTCGAAACAAGGACGACATCAACGCGGCACAGGCACTCTTGCGACGTGTGCAAGGGGAGCTTCGAACCGATCCGGGAGTGAATGCGTTTCTCGCGCTTGACGTCGACATTGACACGGACGACGTGGATGCGGTGACCCAGAGCATCGAGTACGCACGGTGTAGCAACGCAACCGCGTTCGTGGTGCCGTTTCTCGGTCACAACTTCGGCGTCGGCGAAGAGGCTGGCAGTGTTCTCGAAACCCTCGCGGCAACCCACGGTGACCGGTTGATCTTCGTCCACGAGGATGACGTGACGAGTGCAATGATCCGGTCGGCGTCCGTTCGGTGGGATTTACGCGTTGAAACCTACGAGACTGAGGCCGACCTCGTGGCCAAACTACGGCGGTTCGCTGGCGGAATCATGCATCGCGAACGACGGGGAGAACTCGATCGGCTGAACTGAAACGATGGGGTACCGCCCAGGCCTTCGTGGCACCCTCGCATTATTTGTATAACCAACTCGATCTAAGATCCGACGAATTAGACCTTGAGACGTATTCTGCCCCATCGCCACGCTATGAGAACACTTCACCCCACCGCCGACATTCAGCAAAAAAGCCGTCTCGACGAGGGAACGGTCATCACAATCGCCGGGGACGCTGCTGGATATCTCGGTGTCGAATAGTGGACCTCGATCGTTCGGTATTCGGGACAGCCAGAGTCCCGGACGTGACCGACTCGTCCCCTGTATCGAGCACGGAGCTCGTATCAGCTCTGATGGGTTCAAACGGAGCCGTCTGTATGTACGTCCCTGCCCGTGGCTCTCCGAGTCAACCGCCGCGGTGTCGGTGATCATTGATAAACTGCCGTCGGCAGCGCCGCCTCGATACCCCTGACCCGCGAGTGAGCACCCGCCGTATCGACCCGAACGCTCGTGCGTTCCGGGTACACCGACGGCCGCACATCTTTACCCGTCTACCTCGTACTCTCGGTCGATGGCAGATTTACAACTCTACGAACTCCCCGGCTGTCCGTACTGTGCGAAAGTGAAGGATACGCTCGCCGAGCTCGACCTCGAGTACGAGTCGATCGAAGTCCCGCGCTCACACGGTGAGCGGACCGAAGTCGAGGAGGTAAGCGGACAGACGGGCGTTCCCGTTCTCGTCGACGAGGCGAACGGGATCGACGGCATGTCCGAGAGCGACGACATCGTCGCGTACCTCCAGAAGACGTACGGGAACGCGAGCTAGGCACGGTGGCGGTCGCGCGACCGCTCGGTCGCGCGCCCACACGACCGCCGAGGCGTCGTCACCGAACCGCAACCCACGAGCCTATTTATCAATCGACGACGACGACCCCCACGTGCGACTCGTTCACCGCCATGGGCCGTCGGACGACCGCGAGGAAGACCGTCTCGCCGCCGACGTCGACGTCGCCCGCTCGACGCTCGAACAGGCCCGCGGGCTGATGTTCCGTCGGTCGATACCGGACGACTACGCGCTCGTGTTCCCGTTCGACGACGCCGACACGCGGTGGCTCCACATGCTGTTCGTTCCCTTCGCCATCGACGCGGTGTGGCTCGTCGACGAGGAGGTGACGGCGACGAAACGACTCGCCCCGTTCGTCGGGCTCGGGCGAGGACGCGCCGATACGATCGTCGAACTCCCTGCGGGCGCGGCCGAAGGCGTCGCCGTCGGCGACGAGGTCGTGCTCCGCGAGTGAGGCCGTCGGCGACGAGGTTGCCCTCCCCGATCGAGGTCGCCGGCGGAGACCACCCTGGGAGTGTCAGCCGGCGTTCGGCGTCCGGAGGCTGAGCTCGATCCGAGTCCCGCCGCCCTTGCTGTCGGTGATGTCGAGGGAGCCGCCACCGGCGGTGACGACCCAGTTCACGTACCAGAGGCCGAGCCCGCTCGCGTGGTCGAGCGGCGTCTCGTCGCCGGTGAGCACCGCCCGCTCCGCCGGCGGGATCCCGGGGCCGTCGTCGGCAACGACGAGCGACATCCACGACTCGCTGGGGAGCTCGGCCGCCGAGACGTGCACTCGCGGCTGATCCGCGTCGTTGTGTCGGATCGCGTTGTCGACGAGCTCGGCGAGCGCGTCCGACAGCTGGTCCACGGCGGACACGGTCAACTCGGGGGACACGTCCGTTTCGATCTCGGCGTGTTCACACAGCCCGTCCGGGACCGCGCCCAGCGCGTCGGATACCACCGAGGAAACCGGTACGGGCCCGGGCGTCGGCCGTTCTGCGAGGAGGCGCTCGACCTTTCGCGCGGTTTCACCGAGGTGCAACAGTCGCCCCGCCGTGTCGATCACCCGATCCAGCTGGGCGAGGGTGTCGGGATCCTCGATCGACCGTTTGGCCTGTCGGGTGAACCCCATTACCACGTTGAGCTCGTTGCGGAAGTTGTGTCTGAGCACACGGGTCAGCACTGCAAGCCGTTCCTGACGCAGCGCGGCGTCCGTGAGATCCTCGCCGACGCCGACAGCGCCGACCGTCGAGCCGTCGACATCGACCACTGGCCCCATCGTCACCCGATAGGGAGTGCGCTCGCCGGAGCGCGTCAACAACCTCGCGGTCCGTTCGACGACCTCGCCGTCGGCGTACACCGCCGCGAGGCCGTCCGAGACGGTGTTCCGGCTCGTGTCGTCGAACAAGTCGGAGAGCGCCTGCCCGCCGAGCGTCTCGGCTTCGTACCCGGTGTCGGCCACCAGTCGATCGTTCCAACGGGTTATCGTCCCGCCCAAACCACACCGAAACAGCGCCATGGGAACCGTCGAGGCGACGGCGTCGAGCGTTCGCGCTCGCTCGTGTGCGGCCTGTTCTATCCGGACCTGGTCGGTGGCGTCGACGAGCGAGACCACGAGCCACTCGCGGTCGGCGACCGCCGTCGTGTGGGCCCGAACGACGAGCCGGCGTCGTTTCTCGTCGGTCCGCGTCTCCCACTGGAACTCCCGGGTCACGTCGGACTCGACGACCGACTCGAAGGCCGCATCGACGGGGTCGCCGTCTACGGTCGTCGAACTCCCGATGTCGGTGAGTCCCATCAGCGTGAGCGTCGACCGGTCCCGTCCGAGCAACGCGGCCGCCGGTCCGTTCGCCGCGTGGATCGCCTTCGTCTCGGGGTCGGCGGCCAGCGTCGCGGTCGGCACCGATGCGACGAAGGCGCGTGCGGCCTCGACAGACTCGTCCGTCGTCTCGTCGCCGAACCCCGCCGCCGACTGCTCCGGGCTCTGTGTACTGTCTTCGAACGCTGGATCGCTCGCGTCGGCTCCCCCGTTGTCGACGGTGTCGCCCCTCTCGTTCCTGTCACGATCCATTAGTCGTCGTATCGAACCTTCCCCGGACGTATATGTCTGTATCCCCGATTATCAGTCGGCGCTCGCCTGCCAGTCGCGAACGGTGTCGGGGCCGACGCCGTCGACGGCGTCGGCGAGCTCGTCCGGATCGGCGGATTTCAGCGCCTCGACGCCGTCGATACCGGCACCCTGCAGCTTTTCGGCCGTCTTCTCGCCGATCCCCTCGACCGTCTCCAGTTCCGATCCCTCCTGGCGGGCCTGGAACTCGCGGTAGTTACAGATCGGACAGCCGAGCTCCCACGGCTCGTCGCCGGAGTGGATCCGGAGATGTGGAAGCCCGTGCTCCTCGCAGCTCTCGTCCGTCACCTCGATCTCGCCGCGACGCGGGAGCGGCAGCGAGTAGTCGCAGTCGGGGTAGCGGGTGCAGCCGACCAGCCGCGAGCCGGACCGGAGCTGTTTGATCGCGAGTTCGCCGCCGCCGTCGGCGGTTTCACCGTCACCGTCGCGCGGCGACGCCGTGCCCTCCCCACACTCCGGACACGCGCCGATCACCTCGTCGTCCGCCTCGTCGGCCTCGTCCGCCTTGCACCGGGGACAGCCGTGAACGAACGTCTTCCGGCCCGCCAGCATCTTCACGTGGTGGAGGTCGTGCTCCTCACAGGTCTCGTCGAGCAGAAGGGGCTTGCCAGTGGAGGGGAGCGGCAGCGTGAACTCACAGCTCGGGTAGCCGTCGCAGCCGACGAAGTACGACCCGCCACGCGCCTGTCGGACGAGGAGGTCCGAGCCGCACTCCGGGCAGGGCCCGAGCGTCTTGTCCGCCTTCAGCGATGTCTGGAGCTGGTCGCCGATCGCCTCGCGCGACTCGGTGAGCTCGTCGAACACCCGTTCGAGCAGCTCGCGGGAGGCTTCCGTCACCTCGTCGTACCCCTTCTCGCCGGCGGCGATCGCCTGCATGTCGCGTTCGAGCTGGGCGGTCATCTCCTCGCTGACGACGTGGTCGGCGAACGTCTCCGCCGCCTCGACGACCGACTCCGCGAGCCGCGTCGGCCGCGGCGGGTCGCTCTCGATGTAGCCGCGGTCGTACAGCTTCTCCAGGGTCCGGTGGCGGGTCGCCTTCGTGCCGACGCCGCGCTTTTCCATCTCCTCGATGAGCCGCGATTGGCCGTACCGACGTGGCGGCTGCGTCTCCTTCGCGTCCGTCCGCCGGCCGGACAGCGAGAGCGTCTCGCCGACCTCGACGTCGGGCACGATCCGCTCGTCGCTGGAGCGGTACGGGTACACCTCGTGGTACCCCGGCTCCAGCAGCCGCTTCCCGTTCGCCTTCAGTCGGAGCCCCCCGTCGGCCGCGAGCGAGGGGGTTCCCTCGGCCTGCTCCGGCTCCCGTAACGCCGCCGTCGGGTCGGCCTCGCGGGCGATCGCGGTGGCGTCCCCGTTCGCGAGCGCGACCACCCGGAGCCGCTCCCACTTCGCGGCGGGCGCGCAGGTCGCGAGGAACCGCCGGACGATCAGCTCGTACACCTCCCACTCGTCCTCGGAGAGGTCGGCGGCGCTCGGGAGGTCGCCGGTCGGGTGGATCGGCGGGTGATCGGTCGTCTCCTCGTCCCCCTCGGTGGGCTCGATCTCCGCGTCGCCGTCGAGGAGGTCGGCCGCGTCCGCCCCGAACGTCCCCGCCGCCGAGAGCTCCTCTAACAGCTCCTCGGGGTCCAAATCCTCCGGATACACCGTGTTATCGGTTCGGGGATAGGTGACGTAGCCGGCGGTGTACAGCTCCTCGGCGATCGACATCGCGCGCTGGGCGGAGTAGCCGAGCGACCCCGCGGCGCGGATGTACTGGGTGGTGTTAAACGGCGTGGGCGGCTCGTCCGTCCGGGTGCGGCGGCGGACGTCGTCGACGACCGCGTCGTCGGCGGCGGCGAGCGCCTCCGTGAGCGTCCCCGCCACCGACTCGTTCCACACGCGCTCGGCCTCGTTGCCGGCGTCGTTCTCGAAGTAGTACTGTGCCTCGAACGGGTCACCTCCGGACTTCGACAGCTCGCCGAACAGCTCCCAGTACGCTTCCGGGTCGAACGCGCGGATCTCGCGCTCGCGGTCGACGATCAGCTTGAGCGTCGGCCCCTGCACCCGGCCGACGGAGATGAAGTCGTCGCCGAGCTGGCGGGCCGACAACGAGAGGAACCGAGTCAGCGCGGCCCCCCACGTGAGGTCGATCACCTGTCGGGCCTCCCCCGCGGCCGCCAGGTCGAAGTCGAGGTCGTCCGGGTCCGCGAACGCCTCCGTGACCTCGTTCTCGGTGATCGACGAGAACCGGACCCGGTCGACGGGTACGTCCTCGTTCACCTCGCGGACGATCTCGTACGCCTCCTTCCCGATGAGCTCGCCTTCGCGGTCGTAGTCGGTCGCGATGGTGACCCGGGAGGCGTTCCTGGCGAGCCGTCGGAGCGCGGCGACGATCCCCTCTTGGGTCGGCGCCTTGGTGACCGGCGCGTCGATCAGCTCGACCGGCTCCACGTCGCGCCAGTCGTTGTACTCCGGCGGAAAGTCGACCCCGACGACGTGGCCGGAGAGCCCGATACACCGCTTGCCGCCCCACTCGTACACGTTCGTGTCGTTCATCCGCTCGGCCGTCGCCGAGCCGCCGCTGAGGATGTCGGCGATCCGCCGTGCGGCGTTGTCCTTCTCCGTGACGATGACCTCGGGGCCGCGACTCATTGCGCTGGGGTACGCCGCTCTCCCGTCTAAAGGTTTCGTGAGCCGGATCCCTCCCGCGCGGGCCGGTCGGACCGCTTCGCGGCGACACTCAGGAACGCGCCCGCGAGGAACGCCAGCGCCAGCCCGACCCCGTACAGTTCGAACCGGACCGACCGCTCGAACAACAGCGGTGAGACGACCGCGACGCCGACCGCTTCGAGGAGGAACACCCCCTCGGCCACCGCGAACAGGCGGATCATCCCCGCGGACAACACGACGATGCCCGCCACGAGCGCGCCGAGCGCGACGACGGTGAACGTGTCCTGACGAACCCCCGCGAGCACGCCGACGGAGATGCCGGCGAGGACGAGAAGCGTAACCAACTCCGGTCGGTATCGTCGGATCCTGTCGGCTATCATGCCTCGTGTTCACACGGTGGTTCGCCCGCGACCGACGTAAACACTACGGCGAGAACAGTCGCGGGACTCCCGCGTTCGCCCTACGCGTCCTCGTCCTCGCCGTCGTCCGCGTCCGGATCCGTCGGCGTCCCCGAGAGGTTCCCCGCGTCGTCGAACCGCTTCGCGCGCAGGAAGCGGGCGCGGTAGCGGTTGGCCGGGTCCTTCGTGTCGGCCTCGCGGATCTCGTCTATCCGGCCGTCGGCGACCGCGTCGATGATCGCCTCGACCCCTTCCTTCTCGCTCGGCGTCAGCTCGAACTCGTAGGTTCGAGGCTGCTCGCTCTCGAGGCGAGTCCACTTCCGGGCGGCGCTCACGACGACGGAACACGGCTCGCGACACGGGAACACCCCGTCACCGCCGTCCACGTCGAGCTCGGTGTCGTCGTCGTACGCCCACTCGCGGCGTTTGAGACACTGCGAGTCGTCACAACACGCCTCCGCGACCCAGTTCACGTGCTCGTACCCCTCGCCGCGGTCCCACGTCTTCACGACGCCGTAGATGCCGGACTGTCGTTCCATCGTCTCGCGCCAGTGGGTCACGTCGAGCTCGCCCTCGCGCTCTCGATACCAGTTCGCGACGGTCGCGGGGTAGATCGTCTCGACCGTTTCGTAGGCGTCACGCGGGGAGAGCTCCGGGAAGGCCCAGCCGGAATCGAGCGTCGGCGCGGTCTTGAGCGGGCGATAGCGCCCCTTCGCGTCGTGTTTCACGATCTCGCGCGCGTCGAGCGGGTCGTCGTACGCGTCCAGCTCCGCGACCGGCGTCCCGGTGTCGTCCGCGTGGCGCACGTCGTAGCGCCGTTCGCCGCGGTCGGTGACCGTCGCCGTGATCCGGAGCTCGCCCCAGGCGCGCTCGATCCCCTCGGCGAGCGCGGCGTACCGATCGGTGACCGTCCGACCGTCGGCGTCTTCGATCCAGCGGAGGAACGCCCGGCGCGGGCCGAACTCGCCGATGGCGTGCTCGAACGTGTACCAGTCCGTGACCGCCGCGGCGCGCTCGTCGAGCGCCGCGTGGAGCTCGCGTTCGCTCAGGCCGGTCCGCCGCTCGCCGGCCGCGAGGACGTACTCGCCCTCGCCGTCGTGACCCACGCTGAACCCCTCGAACCGGAGAGGCTCGCCCGGATCGAGCGCCGCAACCGCCGCGAGCACGGCGTCGAACGCGTCGCTCGGGAGATCGATCTCCGGGACGGTCGCCCCATCGCTTCGTGTCGACTCGGGGGTCGCGTCGCTCACGGTCAGTCCCCCGTGGCGACGCGGGTCGTTTCACGCACGGCTTCCAGTGCGGTCCCGAGGTCGGCCCCGGCGTCGGCGGCACGCTCCAGGATCACGTCGGCCATCAGCGGCTCGGTGCCGACCGCGCCCGCGTACCAGATCCGAGTGTCGTCGACCGTCGTGGGCACGTCGTATCCCTCGGTGTGGTCGGCACAGAGCCCGACGTCCTCCGGGATGTCCTCCTGCGTGTGGTAGCCGTCGGCGATAAAGAGGGGGACTAAAACGACGTCGTCGCTCTCGAAGAACTCGGGGAGGTCGTCGACCTCGGGGTCCTCGTCCATGTACAGCGGCTTCACCTCGTCGAAGCGGTCCCGCTCGCGGATCCGGTCGGCGTGGTACTCGACCGCCTTCGCGCTGTTCTCGTTTCGCTCGGTGCCGTGGCCGACGACCGCCAGCCCGAACCCCTCGCCGACGTCGGGGTCGCCGGTGACCGACTCCGCGCGGCGGACGATCACGTCGGTCATCGCCGAGTGCGTGCCGACGGGGCCGCAGTAGTGGACCTCCCGGTCGATGTCCTCGGCGACGAGCGTGGCCTGATCGGCGGAGAGGCCGTCGGAGTCCCACTCGGAGACGTCCCAGCCCTCCAACCGGAGCTCGCGGGGGATCACCTGTTCCGTGAAGTACCCCTCCGAGACGAACAGCGGGACGACGTATATCTCGTCGCCCTCGACCGTCCGGAGCACTTCCCGGAAATGCGGCTCCTCCTTCCAGAAGCCGGTCCGTACCTCGTCGAACGCGCCGGTCGCGCGGATCGTGTCGGCGTGGTCGTACGTCGGCGTACTCGACTCGGGATTGAGGTGTGAGCCGTGTGCGACGATGACGAGCGACTGCATACCCGATCTGGGGTCGCGCCGCTCTTAGGGACTTCGGAGCGTCCGGCCGCGTGGCAAGCCGACCGAAATCACCATCATCGCTCGTGTCACAGACTCGGCTATGTCGCTGGCAGCTGAGACGCGAGAAGCAGTCAGGGCG
The DNA here is from genome assembly GCF_055396225.1 of Halorubrum tibetense. Taxonomy (NCBI): domain Archaea; kingdom Methanobacteriati; phylum Methanobacteriota; class Halobacteria; order Halobacteriales; family Haloferacaceae; genus Halorubrum; species Halorubrum tibetense. The sequence continues at coordinate 1,084,986 of NZ_AP043742.1, read as the reverse complement.
CGCCCGTTCCTCTTCGACGCGCTCCGTGCGGGAGTCGTGAACTACAGCGCCGCCGCTACGTGGCTCGCCAACGACGCCGACCTCGACGGCGACAGCGACGCGGTCGCGACGGCACTCCGTCGGTTCCGGGAGGAGCTTCCGACGTACGCGACCGCCGAGCGCTCGGCGACCGTGTCGATGCAGAGCGGCGTCAGCGTGATCGAGGAACCAGCGGGGAACGGTGAGGACGCACTGCTCCGGCTTCCCGGCGTGGCCGTCGTCCCCGATGGGGGTGACACCGCGGTCATCGCGACCGGCAACGTGGATGCCACGGCGCTCGCGGCGACGATCGACCGGCTTCGGACCGCTGATATCTTCCCCGCTGCCGCGGGGATTGCAGGGAACGCGCTCCTCGTCGTCGTGAAGAGACGAGCGGGCGCGACCGCGATTCGCGTGGTCGAGGACGCACTGGCGGCGACACCGGAGACAGGATGAATTGCTCGGAACGACGGCGTCCAGTCGACTTGATGCATGAGGAAACGGCGACGGCCGACCGTATGCGTGTGCGGCACGTACGACTTCGACAGTGAACCACGTTCCGGACACAGCGCTCGAGGCGATCGACGCGTTCGGTGAGGGGCATCTCCACGGTGGCTCCCCACCGGTTCGTGAGCGTCTCCGTTCGGATCTACGACTGCGAATCGATCCGAGTGACGACGGTCGAACGGCGCGCTGCCGGTTCGAGACGGAGCACACGCGCACTCCGAGGACGCTTCGTGAACGCGGGTCGTTTCTGACGACGTACGTCGACGGTGTCGACGAGCGGCTCCGCGAGTGGGGGATCGAGCCTCCGGATGCGTACACGTACGTCGAGACCGTGGACGGGACACACCGCTACGAGGGGTCTCTTCGGCTGCCGTGACACCGCGCGTACGCGGCGTGACGACGCGGCCGTGGTTCGCGTCGTCGAATAGTCGCGTCGTCGGATCGTCGCCGACGCCGGTGGCAACATCGTAACGGGTTGGAGACGGGACTGAGGGGCCGAATTACGAGCGCTCAGTCGTCCTCGGCCGTGACGGCTCCACCCGATCCCTCGGGGGTCGGCTCCCCATCGGCTGTCGGTGTCGGCACCGGCTCGGCGTCAGACTCGGGCGTCGACTCGTGGAACAGCCAGCGGATGAACCCGCCCATCGCGACGAGACAGACGACGGCGAACGGTGCGCCGGTAACGATCACCGACGACCGTAGCGCGGTCGCTCCCCCGACGACGACGAGAACCGACGCGATTGCACCCTGTAACACGCCCCAGAACACCCGGTTTACGCTCGATGGCTCACGCTTCCCCCCGGTGGTGAGCATGCCGACCGCGAGCGTCGAGGAGTCAGCGGACGTGAGGAAGAACGTCGTCACGAGCACCAGAAACAGCAGCTGCCACAGCTCTCCGCCGGGGAACGAGCCGAACAGCACGTAGCCGGAGACGCCGTCATCGAACGTCGCGACGGCTCCGAGAATATCGACCGCACCGCTGTCCTGCAGCCGGATCGACGTGCCGCCGATAACGGTGAACCACAGCGCCGAGACGACGGTCATCGTCCCGAACGCCGTTCCGACGACCGATCGGATCGTCCGTCCCTTCGATATACGTGCGAGAAACAGCCCGACGAACGGGGCCCACGCGATCCACCACGACCAGTAGAAGACGGTCCAGGCGGCGCTCCACCCGGCTCCGCCGTCGACGCCGCTGCCGGTGAAGAGGCTCATCTCGAAGAAGGAGGTGACGTACGTTCCGATCGCCGCGACGGCGGTGTTCAACACCGCCGTCGTCGGTCCGGCGACGAGTGCTACCGTGAGCAGTACTCCCATGATACCGACGTTGAAGACTGATATACGGCGAATACCGCGTCGCACGCCGGCGACGAGTGACAGTGTGAAAAGCACCGTGATACCGACGATGACGACGACCGTCTCGGCGTCGGTGAACTCCAAGCCAGTCCGGTACGTGACGCCGGTGAGGAGTTGTGACGCGATGAAGCCGAGCCCCGTGGCGATCCCTCCGAGCGTGGCGACGACGGCGAGGGTGTCTACCGTTCGCCCGATCACGCCGTCGAGACGGTCGGGTCCCAACACCGGGTACAGCGCCGTCGACACGCGGAAGGGAGCGTCGTGCCGGTACGCGAAGTACGCGACCGGGAGCCCAATCGCTAGGTACCCCGCCCACGCGCTGATCCCGTAGTGAAACACGGTGTACGCGACTGCCGGGACCGCGGCGGCGCTCGACTCGGCGGCGACCTCGCCGGTGAAAAGCGGCGGCACCGTCTGATAGTGTAACAGCGCCTCGACCGGCCCGAAGAACACGATTCCGGCCGACAGCCCCGCCGAGAAGAACATGGCGACGTACGAGAGCGTGCCGTACTCCGGGTCGCCCTCGCCGAGCCGAACGCTCCCGTAGCGACCGACGAGAAGGTAGGCGGCGGCGATCACCAACACGAACACCGACCCGAGATAGAGCCACGCGAGCCCCTCGCCGAAGGTGACGAAGGCGGCATCGATAGCCGCGGCCGCCCCTTCGGTGTCGACGACCGTGTAACCAAGGAAGCCGAACGTGACGAGCGCGCCGACGACGAATGGGACCGGATCGACCTCTTCACGAAACGAGTGTATCGACTCTGCGATGGACCTTTGACTCATAAAAGACGTGTACTGATCAGATGGGACTCGATAGGCTTAAATCCTGTTTCGAGCCGTTCAGAAGCCGATCCGGAGCCGATAGAAATTCACTTTTGGACGTATAAACCCACTGGTGTCTCGGCCGCGCTTCACCACCGCCGTTCACGAACATACAAGCAGGAAGCCTACGAGCTCAGTCGTGGGTTACTGACCGCCCCGTGGTCACGGGCTCTCGATCGCCACGCTCGGCTACGACGCGCCGGCGTGAATCAGGAACCCGGTTTCGGAACCGGGTCCTTTTTCGCGGGGCGAGCGGATCCCGAGGACATGCCCCGAGTCACGATCGACGACGTCGAGGCCGCGGCCGCGCGGTTCGCCGACGCCGACATCGTCCAGTCGACCCCCGTCCAGCGGAGCCGTTCGCTCTCCGACCGGTGTGGTGCGGAGGTACACCTCAAGATGGAACACCTCCAGCGGACCGGTTCGTTCAAGCCACGGGGGGCGTACAACGCGGTCTCCCGGCTCGTCGAGGCCGACTCCTCCGTCGATCGCGTGGTCGCGGCCAGCGCCGGCAACCACGCACAGGGAGTCGCGCTCGCGGCGACCGCTATCGGGCTCGACGCGACGATCGTCATGCCGGAGTCCGCGCCCGCCGCGAAGATCGAGGCGACTCGCTCGTACGGGGCCGAGACCGTTCTCCACGGCGCGGTCTTCGCCGAGGCGATGGCACACGCCCGGGACCTCGTGGACGATTCAGACGCCGACACCCGGTTCGTCCACGCGTTCGACGACCCCGACGTGGTCGCCGGTCAGGGCACGATCGGGCTGGAGGTTCTCGACCAGGCACCAGCGGTCGACACCGTCCTCGTCCCGGTCGGCGGCGGCGGACTCGCGGGCGGCGTCGCGACCGCGATCAAGGCGCACGCGCCCGCTGTTCGCGTGGTCGGCGTCCAGACCGAGGGTGCCTCGACGCTCGCCGAGAGCATCGCCGCCGGCGAGCTCGTGACTCGCGAGGAGCCCGACACGATCGCCGACGGGATCGCCACCGGCGGGTTGAGCGAGCTCACCTTCGAGCTGCTTGACGCCCACCTCGACGACGTGGTCGTCGTCAGCGACGACGACGTCGCGAGCGCGATCCTCCTCCTCTTGGAGCGCGCGAAACAGATGGTCGAGGGTGCGGGGGCGACCGCCGCGGCCGCCCTGCTGAACGACGACATCGTCGACGACCTCGATCTGGCCGGCGAGACGGTCGTCCCTCTTCTGTGCGGTGGCAACATCGACGTGACGACGCTTCAGGAGGTGCTCACCCACGCGCTCGTCGACCGCCAGCAGCTGATCGAACTGACGGTTCGGATCGACGACACGCCCGGTACGATGGGCGAGATAACGACGCTGATCGGGGCCGAACGCGCCAACATCCGCACCGTACGCCACGAGCGCAGCCGCCCGGATCTCCCCGTCGGCGACGCGGACCTCGTGTTCGAGGTGGAGACGAACGGCCCGGCACACATGCGGCGTGTCGTCGAGGCGGTGCGGGACGCCGGCTACTCGGTCGAGTGTACGACGCAGGTGGAGTGAGGGAGTGCGCCGTTCAGTTATACCTGGTCAGGTATACGCAACTGCGGCGGCGCGAACAGCGAGGGACCGAATGCCCCTCTGGAAGCCGGCGCGAAGCGCCGGCGACGCCGGTGCGAGGGAGTCGGCGGCGGCCCTGCCGCCGGCGACGAGGCTGGGGAGGCGTGAGGTGCGGTTGCGGTACGCGGTGGGACTCAAAGAGGCAGTCGCCGGACTACGTCCGGCTGCCAGAGGCACGAAGCGCCTCACTGTCGCCGGCGCGTCGCGCCAGCTGCCAGCGGAATCGGAGGATCCCCGCTGGAGCCCGGAACGGCGCTTATAAGCGCCGTTCCGGCGAGGCTGTGGCTGTGTGAGGAGATACCTTATCACGTGAGCGCTCGACGGAATCATCGAACCGACGACCCGAGCGGCGATCCGCTTCCGCCGACCGATCCGACGATTTAAAAGGATCTCCGCGGGTACGGGTCGATAATGAGTCTCGTCGTTACCGACACCCTCGAAGACGAGCGCGTCGAGTTCACGGCCGACGGCGACGTCACGCTGTACGTCTGTGGGCTGACGGTGTCGGACGACCCCCACCTCGGCCACGCCCGCCTGTGGTTCCACGCCGACGTCCTCCACCGCTGGCTCGCGTATCTCGGCTACGACGTCCGCCACGTCGAGAACGTCACCGATGTCAACGAGAAGATCACGGCCCGCGTGGGGGAGCGCGACGACTGGGCGGCCGAGCGCGACGTGGCAGAGACGTTCACCGCCACGACGTTCGACGCGATGCGCGGCCTGAACCTGCTCCGCGCGGAGGTGTACCCCCGCGTCACCGAGCACGTCCCGGAGATCATCGATCTCGTGGAGACGCTGGTCGAGAAGGGGTACGCCTACGAGTCGAACGGCTCCGTCTACTTCGACGTTACACGGTTCGAGGAGTACGGCAAACTCTCGAACCAGAACGTCGACGAGCTGGAGGCGCAGGGCGAACCGGACGAGCGCTCGGAGAAACGCAACCCCGCGGACTTCGCGCTGTGGAAGGCGGACGGCGTGAGCGAACACGCCGCCCGCGAGCACGCGAAACACGACCACGGGGACGAGACACCCGCGGGCGAGACGTGGGAGTCACCCTGGAGCGAGGGCCGTCCCGGCTGGCACGTCGAGTGTTCCGCGATGTCGACGACGCATCTGGGCGACACGCTGGACATCCACATGGGCGGGCGCGACCTCGTCTTCCCCCACCACGAGAACGAGGTCGCGCAGTCGGAGGCGGCCACCGGGGAGACGTTCGCGCGCCACTGGCTCCACGTCGGACTCCTGGAGATGGACGGCGAGAAGATGTCCTCCTCGATCGGCAACTTCTGGACCGTTCCCGACGCGCTCGAGGAGCTCGGCGTCAACGTCGTCCGGACGTTCTATGCGGGGGCGGCCTACCGCTCCGAGCAGTCGCTCACCGAGGAGACGATCGCGGAGGCCGAGGAGCGCTGGGAGCGCCTCTCCCGCACTTACGACCGCGCCGTCGACGCGCTCGACTCCGTCGACGCCCGCGCGAAGGCCGAAGACGACGACCTTCGTGCGGCGGTCGCAACCGCTCGCGAGGAGTTCGAGCGCGCGATGAACGACGACCTCAACCTCCGGGAGGCGACCGCGGCGTTGCTGGAGCTGACCGACGCCGTGAACCGGCACGTGGATGCGGTTCAGGGCGGGTCGTCGGACGCGTACGACTACGCGGGGCTCCGGGAGGCAGTTGAGACGTTCGAGGCGCTCGGCGGCGACGTGTTGGGCCTCCAGTTCGACGCGGAGAGCGACGGGGAGGTCGAGCTGGCCGGCGAGCTAGTCGAGCTGGTCTTGGACGTCCGTGAGGCGGAGCGCGAGGCCGGCAACTACGAGCGCGCCGACGAGCTGCGCGACGCGCTTCGTGAGGTCGGCGTCGAGATCGAGGACGGGCCGGACGGGGCGACCTACCGGTTCGAATGACATCCTCTCCCGCGTGATCGGAGCGAGACGGACGGTCTCGGTTGAAACCAGGCCATGTCCGACGACGTTGGGTTCTGACGGCGAGCGGTTCAGAAGAGACCAGCGATCCAGATCAGCGATGAGACGACGAATCCGCTGATAAATACCATCAGCAGGAGGATAGCGACCCATCGTCGTCCGTTATCTGCGAGGGACGGGACCTCACTCGGATAGATCGGAGCAAGCGTCCCGTTTTTATCCGAACCCCGCCCGTCCATGTGACGTGATGTGAACACCGTGCTATTAGTATTTTCCCCTCAGTCGGTCGGAACGACGCGATCAGTGACTCGACTGGTGATCGAAGGGACCCTCACCGTTTGTTTATAAACCCTTGCCGTCGAATCGACGGTTAGCGCTCCAAAGCCCCAGTCGCACTCGGCTCCCACAGCCCGCTGGGGTTCGCCGAGCGCGACTGCTCCTTTGAATCCCATCCGCCCACACCGCAACCACAGCCTCACGCCTCGCGGTTTCGCCGCTCGCGTTCGCCGCGTCCCTCGTGCGGCGCTCTCGCCGGCGGCGAAGCCGCCGGCTGTCGGAGAGACCTCCAGTCTCTCCCTACTCGCGGCCGCCGGTGGCGGCCACTCGGAGGCACGCGCCACCACACCGCCGAGAACGCACTCACTCCAACACGTGTTCGGTGTCGTACGAGCCGAGCACTTTGACCCAGCCCTTGTCGGCGATGGCCTCGATGTCCCCGACTGCTTTCGCCATGTGCTCCTCGTAGAGGCCGGCGTCGACGTCGAAGTGGAACAGGTAGTCACCCAGTCGCTCGCCGCTCGGGCGCGACTCGATCCGCGAGAGGTTGAGGTTGCGGTCCGCGAACGCCTCCAGCAGTTCGAGCAGCAGGCCGGGGTAGTTCGCGTTCGGATAGACGATCAGCGTCGTCTTTCCGCCGGCGTCCGACCGCGCGGACTCGGGCGCGACGACGAGGAACCGCGTCGCGTTCGAGGTCCGGTCCTGGATGTCCTCGGCGAGGATCGTGAGGTCGTCACCGGCGTTGTCCGGGTGGCCGATCCCGGCGATCCGAGCGTCCTCGCGGGCGCGCTCGACCCCGCGGGCGGTGGAGGCCACGGCCTCCAATCCCGCCGACGGATAGTGCTCCTCCAGCCAGTTGCGACACTGCGCGAGCGCCTGCGAGTGGCTGGCGACGACCTCGAACTCCGGCCCCTGCGCGAGTAGGGCGTGGCGGATCGGCGTGACGACCTCCCGCGTCACGGCGATGTCGTGGTCGGCGAGCGCGTCGAGGCTCTCCGTCACGGAGCCCTCGATGCTGTTCTCGATCGGGACCACTCCGCGCTCGAACTCGCCCGCCTCGACGGCGTCGACGATGGCGGTGACGGACTCGCGGAACGACACCTCGGCGGCGACGGCCCGCGCCGCACGGTGTGAGTACGTGCCGGCGGGACCGAGGGTGACGGCGTTCATCGACTCGCCGTACACGGGGGTCCGCGAAAAGGGTGGCGGGGAAGCGTCGCGAGCGCGTGTCTCTCGCGCTATCGGCGTCCCACGCGACCGGGATCGTTGTACGCGGCCGGGATCCTCCTACGCGACCGGGGTCCGCTCGACGACCGTTCCGTTCACGGTCGGGTACTGCTCGACGATCTCTCCCTCGTCGAGGTCGCCGTCCTCGACCATCTCCTCTAGAAGCCACCACGCGACCTCGACGTGGTTCGATTTGACGGTGTAGAACTCCTCGGGGACGCCGAGCGCCTCGAACCGCTCGGGCGGCGCGAACGCCTTCCCGTAGACGAGCGTGCCGTCGTCGGTCACCTCGTCGAACTCCCGACGGATGTTCTTCGCCATCCGTTTCAGACGGTTCCGGTGTTGGGCGGCGTCCTTGAACACCGACGTACAGAAGTACACCTTCTCGTGGGAGGCCATCTCCTCGACGATCGAGGCGTCCTTCGACCCCTCGACGGCGGACATGTGGCCCTCTTGGAGCTCGAACCCCTCCTCTTGCATCCGCCGGTAGTTCCCGTCGCTCATCTCGAACTCGTTGACGTTACAGAACTCGGCGGCCCCCTCGTCTAAGAACTCCAGGAACTCCGGCTCCGCGCGGATCCCCGGGATCTCGAACGCGGGCGTGAGCCCCTCCTCGCGGGCGATGTACAGGATCTCTTCCCATTCCGTCCCGTGCATGTCGCCCCACAGCTCCAGTGGCGGGTGGAACCGGATCTCGTCGAGGCCGGCCTCCGCGAGCCGCCGCATGTTCTCGCGTCCGCCCGTTATCCCGGTGTACAGGTGGGTGTGGTGGTCCTCGCCGAACTCGTCCTTCAGGAGACGGAGGTACCGGCACGTCTTCGCCATCGCCTCCTGGGGTTCGCCCCCGGTGATCGAGGTGCCGAGCGCGCTCATCCGCTTGGCCTCCGCGATCACGTCCTCGTCGGACTCGACCTTCCGCTCGTTGGCGTACACGTCGGTGACGTTCTTCCGGTTCTCCCCGAGAGGGCAGTAGAAACAGTCCCGCTGGTCACAGTAGCCGTAGACGAACAGCACCATCTTCCCGCCCTTGGCGCACTGTTCACAGCCCTTGGAGATCATCTACCGTCCGTTCGGCGTCCGTCCTCAAAAAGCGTCCGAAGCGCGTTCTCGGTCGACAGCGGTTGGCACGCGACGACAACAGCCACCGCGCGGAACACAAGACATGTACCCGACGAGCGGTGACTCGCGGCCATGGAACCCGACCGAACCCCCGACACGGACCGTGACCGATCGGCCGAAAACGGAGCGGAACCGATCGATGGTGGGGCGGAACCGACCGACAACGGAGCGGAACCGACCGACGGCACCCGCGACCGGTCGTCCGGCGGCGGACCCACTCGACGTCGTGCCCTCGCGGTCGGCGGGGCGGTCGCGACCGCCGGACTCGCGGGATGTACGGCGCTCGACGTCCTGACGGGCGACGAGCCGGCCGAGTTCGCGGCCGGGACGGCGACTGTCGCCGACGACGCTCTCTCGGAGACGGGATACGAGCTCAACGACGTGCGGTCGGAATCGGTCTCCCAGGAGTTCGACGTCGCGGGGACGACAAGCGAGGTCCGCGTCACCAACCGGATCGCCGAGTACGACAAGGCCGTCGAGCTGTTCGGCGAACGGTATCAGGCGGCGGTCGTCTCCGTGCTTGCGACGCCGCGCGTCGAGGTGCTCGGGAGCACGTTCAACCCTATCGGCGACCTCGACGACGAGGAGCGTGCCGAGCTGATCGTCGACCGCTACGACGATGTCGACGACCTCGAACGCGGGTCGGAGTACACGACTGACGTCCTCGGCGAGGCGCTCGACGTCATCGTGTACACGGCCGAGGGGCAGATCGAAGGCACCGACTTCACCGTCGACCTCGAGCTCCACGTCGGCGACGTGGTCGAAGCGGGCGAGGACTTCGTTCTCCCGCTCGCCGCGTACCCGGAGGCGTTCGGCGACGGCGAGAACGTTCGCCGGATGTTCAACGGCATCGAACACGAGCCGTCGGAGTAACGCGGTTCCGGCGAGGGCGGCCGGCGTGCTCGACCCTCGCACCGTCGGGGAGCCGAAAACATATGCCGACCCCTCGCATACGTCCGTCCGATGCTGCTCGTCCTCTGTGTCGACCTCGACGACGACCTCGGCCGCAAAACCGGGATCCCGACCCCGGTTATCGGGGCCGAAGCCGTCACCGAGGCCGCGGTCGCGCTCGCCACCGCTGACCCAGAGGACTCCGACGTCAACGTCCTGTTTCAGGGCGTGACGGTTCACGACGAGTTGGCCGCGGCGGGCGAGACGGTCGAGGTCGCCGCCGTCACCGGCGTCGAGGGGTCGGACGTCCAGGCGAACCGCGCGGTCGGCGCGGAGATCGACCGCGTGCTCGCCGAGCTCTCCACCGGCGAGGAGGTGTCCGCCATCGTGATCACCGACGGCGCACAGGACGAGTCCGTACTCCCCGTGATCCGTTCCCGAATGCCGATCGATGGGGTCCGCCGCGTCGTCGTCCGACAGGCGCAGGACCTCGAGTCGCTGTACTACACGATCAAGCAGGTGCTCGCGGACCGGGAAACCCGCGGGACCATCCTCGTCCCGCTCGGGGTCCTCCTCCTGATCTACCCGCTCGTCGTCGTCGCCAACCTCTTCGACGTCGCCGGCGCGGCCGTGTTGGGCGTCATCTCCGGGGCGGTCGGGCTCTACTCGCTGTTCCGCGGGCTGGGGCTGGAGGAGACCGTCGACGGGGCGGCCGCCGGGATCCGAAACCTCCTGTACGCCGGCCGCGTGACGCTCATCACCTACGTCGTCGCGCTCGCGCTCATCGTCGTCGGGGTGGTTCAGGGCGGAGAGACGGTCGAGGCGGTCCGGGGCGTCCACTCCGGGGCGCTTCCGGCTGGGGCCACCCTCGCGGCGTTCGTCCACGGGTTCGTCCAGTGGCTCGCCGTCGCGGGCGTCACCTCCAGTCTCGGGCAGATCACCGACGAGTACCTCGCCGGTCGGTTCCGCTGGCGATACCTCAACGCGCCGTTCTACGTCGTCGCCATCGCGGTGGTGTTGTACGCCGTTTCCGGGTTCTTCCTCCCGGCCGCCCCGGGCGTCACCGCGCTCGCCCTCGGGGACCTCGCGCTGGCGCTCGCGGCCGGGACGCTCCTCGGGGTGTTGAGCACGCTCGCGTTCGCGATCGCCGAGTCACAGCTACCGTCAACGGAACCGGCGTAACACACGAAACCATCACGCCGGCAGGTCCCGACCTGCCGGCCCGTTTTCGAACTCCCTAGCGCGGCGTCCACTGATCGCAAGCGTCCATATCGTCCATCAGCTCGTCGTAGTGGCCGCAGTACGGGCGCATCCCGTCGTCGGTTCGAACGTAGTCGAACTCCGCGCAGTTCCCACAGTACGTGTCCCCGGGTCCGTCCCGAGCCGTCGCCGTCGACCCGTCCGCACCCCCCTCGTCGATCCCGGACGGTCCTGACCGCGTCGGCCCCGACGGGACCCGGTCCGGCCCGCCGGTGGCGTCGGGGCTCGCCGACCCCTCCGATCCGGGCTCGTCTAGCGGCGACGTCACCGTCGCGGTCGCCGTGTCACCGCCGTCGCTGACGCCAGGCGACGGGCCGTCGGGTGCGGACGAGGTGCTCGTCTCGGTCCCACCGAGACCGAGCGACGCCGAACGGTCCGAATCGACTTCCGCGTCCACCGTACTGGATGTGCGAGTGTCGCCGCCTCCGGATCCGCCGTTCCGACCCGCTGGGGGCTCGTCGGGCCGATTGGTCTGCGTTTCGACGTCGCCGTCGGGCGTGCCGCCGAGGAGCCCGATCCCGCCGCGGCTCCCGAGCTGATCGCGTTCGACCTCGATGATCTTCGTCTCGCCTTTGTGTGTGACCTCCATCGTCACCGTTCCGCCGGGGTCGTTCCGCGTTTTGAAGTTGGCGACGCCGACGAACACACACCACATCGTCGTCGCGGCCCCGAGGAAGTAGATCCCCGCGGTCGGAAGCGTGAGGTCGACGAGTTCCGGGCTCGGTCCGTTCACCCAGTGGTGCGGGTACGCTTGCGAGAACACCGCCACGCCGAGCGCCATGATCGCCGCCCCGACGACCGCCGCGGCCCGGGTGCGCCGGTCGGCTGGCAACACGGTCATCACGCCGAGCAGGAGGGCCGGGACGCCGAGGCCACCGAGTATCCCGCCGAGCCGACGTGCCGCCCCGGAGGTGTACCCGCTCGGCACGAGCACTTCCGCCGCCACGAGGATCCCCGCGACGAGCAACAGCGTCCCGCCGACGAACAGCCCCGCGCCAAGCGACAGCCTGCGTGGATCGACCTCGGAGCGTCCCGTCCCACCGTACGTCTCCGAGAGACTGGTCATACTCCTCGTTCGTCGTCCTCCCTGAAAACAGTATGTCAGACGCTTCCCGATCGCGCTCGGATGGCGGCGTCGACGCGACCGGTCAGATCAGCGCGTCGACGTCCGCGTGGCCTTCGAGCAGCTCGGTCATCCGGTCGACGGTGCGGGCGTCACGGGTCCGTCCGCCGCTGATTATCTCCTCGATCCGGTCGAGCGCCGTGACGGTGTCCGTGTTCACGGCGAGGACGGCCTTCCCCGCGTCGGCTGCTTTCCCCAGTACCGCGCCGGACGGACGGTGTCCACCCGTCAGGACGAGACACTTCACGCCCGACGCTTCGAGCGCGGCCGTTTGGACGTCCGCGCGGTCGCCGCCGGTGATCACGACGGCGTCGCGGGCGCGCCGGAAGTGCCTGAGCGCCTCGTCGCCGCCCATCGCGCCGACGAGGAACCGCTCGACGAACGCGTCGGTCGGCGCGTCGGTCAGGAGATCGGCACCGAGCTCGTCGGCGAGGTCGCCGACGGTGACGCCCGCGAGCTCTTTCTCGTGCGGGAGCGCCCCGAACACGGTGATCCCGCGGGATTCGAGGAACGGGATCCCGTCCTGGTCGAGCGAGTCGAACGCGGCGTCCGACACCTTGTTGAACACGACGCCAGCGAGGCGGTCGCCGAACGCGTCGGCGGCCGCGAGCACGTCGTCGAGGTCACCCGCCGTCTTGTAGTCGGCTACGAGCACGACGCGCGCGTCGAGCAGCTCCGCCACGTCGACGTCCGTGAGGTCGACGACGCCGCCGGTGGTCCAGTTGCCGCCGCCTTCGACGAACATGTGGTCGCGGTCGGCGGCGAGCTCCGCGAACTCCTCGCGCACTCGGTCGTGGAGCGCCTCGACGTCCTCGGTGCCGCGGATGGCTCCCTCGATGAACGTCGGGGAGTAGACGACGGGCTCCATCTGGTGCATCTCGGCGTCGAGGCCGAGCGTCTCGCGGGCGAGCATCGGGTCCTGGTCGAGCGTCTTGCCGACGTTCGACTGTAGACGCGTGCCCTTCGGTTTCATGTAGCCGACGCTGCCGCCGCGGTCGGCGGCGAGCCGCGCCAGCGCGAGCGTGATCGCGGTCTTTCCTGCTCCTTCTCCGGTTGCGGTGACGAGTGTGGTGGTGGTGTCTGTCATTGGTCGAGTTGCTCGGGGTCGACGGTGAGTCGGACGTCGACGGCGGCGGCGTTCGCCCCGTCGGCGTCGGGCAGTGCAACGAGCGGGTTGATGTCGAGCTCCAGGATGGCGGGGAAGTCGGTGACCAGCTGGGAGAGCCGACCGATCGTCTCGATGACGGCGTCGACGTCCACCGGGTCGCGGCCGCGTGCGCCCCGCAACAGCGGTGCCGACTGGATCTCCTCGGTCATCTCCCTCGCCTCGGGCTCGGAGACGGGCGCGACGCGGAACGTGGTGTCCTCCATCACCTCCACGAAGATCCCGCCGAGCCCGAACATGAGTAGGGGTCCGAACTGTGGGTCCCGGTTCATGCCGACGATCGTCTCGACACCATTGTCGAGGTCGACCATTTCCTGGACTTGAACGCCGAGGATCGTCGCGTCCGGCTGGTAGTTCCGCGCACGCGTTATCAGGTCCTCGTAGGTGTCGGCGACGTCCGCGTCCGCGACGCCGACGGCGACGCCGCCGATGTCCGATTTGTGGAGGATGTCCGGCGAGACGATCTTCATCACGACATCGCCGTCGATCCCCGCGGCGACCTCGGCGGCCGCCGTCGGCGAGTCGACGATCTCGCCGTCGGGCGTCGGGATGCCGTAGGCGTCGAGCAGCGCCATCGCCTCGACGCCGAGACGGTTGTCGTCGCGGTCGCGGACCGACGCGAGGATCTCGGCTGCGCGGTCACGGTCGACGTCGAACGACATCGGCTCTGCGTACTCGCGCGCTTTGATATCGCGGTACTCCGCCAGCGTCGCGAGGCTGTCGATCCCGCGGGCGGGGTCGAAGTAACAGGGGATCCCCTCCCGCTGGAGCTTCTGTTTCGGCTCCCGCGTCCGGTCGCCACCCATCAGACAGGCGGCGACCGGCGCGTCCGTGGTCGCGGTCGTCTCGCGGATCGCCTCGCCGAGGTCGTCGAAGTCGATGGTTGCGGTGGGGGCGGCCAACACCAGCGCCGCGCCGACGTTCTCGTCGGCGAGGACGATCTCTAGCGCCTCGCGGAACCGGTCGATGTCCGCGTCCCCGATGACGTCGACCGGGTTGTGGATGTTCGCCTCCTCGGGCATCGATTCCCGGAGCGACTCGGTCGTCTCGCCGGTGAACGACGCCAGGTCGAGCCCGGCGTCACCGACCGCGTCGGTCGCCATGACGCCCGGGCCGCCGGCGTTCGTGACGATCGCGACGCTGTCGGTGTCGGGCAGCGGCTGGCTACCGAGGATGCCGGCGGCGTCGAACAGCTCGTCGACCGACTCCGCGCGGATGACGCCGGCCTGGTCGAGCCCCGCCTCGTACGCCTTCTCGGAGCCGGCGAGCGTACCGGTGTGTGAGGAGGCGGCCTGTGCGCCCGCGCTCGTGCGCCCGGACTTCACGGCGACTATCGGGGTGTCCTGTGACGTCTCTCGGGCGGTCTCGATGAACTCTCGCCCGTTCTCGATCCCCTCGAGGTAGCCGATGATGACGTCCGTCTCCGCGTCGTCACCCCAGTGGTCGACGAAGTCGGTCTCGTCGAGGACCGCCTTGTTGCCGAGCGAGACGACGTCCTTGAAGCCGACGCCGTTGTCGTTGGCCCAGTCGAGCACCGCCGTGACGAACGCCCCCGACTGGCTCATAAACGAGAGCCCGCCGGGAAGCGCGTTCTCCGGGCCGAACGTGGCGTTCATTCCCGAGGGTGTCGACATGATACCCAGGCTGTTGGGGCCGACGAGGTTCAGCTCGTACTCGTCGGCTATCTCGGCGAGCCGGCGCTCGCGTGCCGCGCCGTCCTCGCCCGTCTCGCCGAACCCCGCGGTGATCACGACGACGTTGCGGACGCCCGCCTCCCCACACGCCTCGATCGCGTTCAGCACGATCGAGGGCGGGACGACGATGACCGCCACGTCGGCGTCCGCGTCGCCGACCGCGTCGACGCACGGTACCCCGAGCACCTCGTCGTAGTTCGGGTTGACAGGCACCGTCTCGCCGTCGAAGTCCGCCAGCAGGTTCGACGTGACGGCACGGCCGACCGCGCCCTCGCGAGTCGTCGCGCCGACGACCGCGACCCGATCCGGGTCGAACAGTTCGTTGAGCGTACCCATCGTCCCCCATCTACTCCGAGCAGCGATTTAATAGCCCTGAAAGTCCCCGCAACTCGGGAATCCTAACGAACGATCGATCGGTCTCGTCGGCGAGAACTGGACGAATAGGGGATCTGGCCGCCTCCCGACCGTCGGCAACTTCGACCGACCGGGGACCATTTCGACCGATCGCCGGCCAGTTTACCGGCCGCTAGCCGCTCCGGCAGACCGCTAGTTACCGCTGGGGGGATCCGTTTCCCTGTCGCTCGCCAGTCCGGGAGGGTCGTTCTCCTCGGGATATTCCTCACGCGGAACGTGGATCGTGACGACGTTGCCGTCATCGACGGTGTCGAACGCGAGGCTGCCGTCGGACCGTTCGGCCACCCAATACGCGAGCCATAGTCCCATGCCGACCGTGTGTCGGAGGTCGTCCATCTTCCATCGGTCGGCCATGATGTGTCGTTCCTCGATGGGGATCGGCGGACAGTTGTCCCGTATCGTGATTCGGACCTCGCCGTCGGTGCGAGTGACGTCCACTTCGACGACCGGCGTCGTGTCCGCATGTTCGACCGCGTTCCGGATCAGCTCCGCAACCGCGTACTCGAGCTCCGGGAGGGCGAACGCCGTGACGTCCGACGGGCAGGAGACGGAGAACTCGCCCGCGGGTCGCTCCGTCCGCATCTCGCCGACGAGTTCGCGGACGATCGGTTCGACGTCGATCGACTGTGGTGACCCGCCGCGGCTCAGCAACTCGATCACGTCGCGCTGTTTCTCGGCGGTGTCGAGGAGGTCGTCCGCGACTCGACGGACAGTCCTCGCCGCGGCCTCCACGTCCACCGCGTCGCTGACGGCGGGTCCGTCTCCACTGGTTCCGTTCCTCTCGGTTCCGTTCCTCTCGGTTCCGTTCCTCTCGGTTCCGTTCTTCCCGGCTTCGTTCGCTTTCGCAGTCCCGATCGGCTCCGCAGTCTCGGTCGCCTCCAGGATCCGTTCCGCCGTGCCGATAACGACGTTCATGTCGTTGCGGATCGTGTGTCGCAGGAGGTTGTCCATCACTTCGAGCTGGCGTTTGTGTCGGTACTCGTCGGTGATATCGCGGGCGAAGCCGGCGACCGCGACGACCTCGCCGTCCTCCCGTACCGGCTCGCCCGGAACACGGACCCAGCGGACCTCCCCCTCGTCCGGCTCGACTCGGTATTCGAGGGTCGTCGAGTGGCCGTCGGAGAGCTGTCGCATCTTTCGCACCACGTGTGCTCGGTCCGCCGGGTACACCCGATCGAGGAACGCCCGCGGTTCCTGCTGTAGCCTCGCCCGCGAGAGCCCGAACACCTCATCGACGGTGTCGCTGACGAAGAGGAGCTCGGACCAGTCGGCGTCGAACATCCACAACACGTCCGTCGACGTGGAGACGATCGTTTCGAGTCGACGGATCGACTCCACCTCCTCGGTGACGTCCCGGGAGCTCACGACGTAGCCGTCGATATCGGTCTCCGAGGGTGCGTAGATCCGGCTTCGGAGCCAGAGCCAGTCGCCTCCGGCGGTCCCGTAGCGGTACTCGAGCGTCTCCGTGCCGTCTCCGTCCCCGTCGACGAGCTCCCTGAACGCCGCCCGGATCCGCGCCTCGTCTTCCGGGTGTACGAGGTCGAAGGCGTCCGTCCCGAAGAGCGTCTCCGGATCGAACCCGAGGACGTCGCGGGTCGCGGCGTTGAGATACGTGTACTTCCCCGCCTCGTCGAGCACGACGAGCTTCTCCCGTGTGAGATCCAGGAGGCTCTCGGCGTCGGGAGCGCGGAGCATACCTGCCGAGTTTCACTAGAGCCCATATAAGGGTTCTCTCAACGTTATCAGAACCGAAACCGACTACGTGGCGACCGCGTCGTCCCTCAGTCTACCGGTCTCGCCGACCCGCCGTGATAGAAATATTAATCGGCAGACACTTCTGCGGTGAACGGGTTCGCGCCGTGGCCGACGCCGTCGTCGGACTCCATCGTCAGGCTGACGCCGTCGTCCGCGAGCTCGACAGCCACGTCCGTGACGCCGCGGACGTACTCGGAGGCGTGGTCACCGTCCGGATCGAACCGGATCCCCTCGGTGAGAAGCGGGGTCGCGTTCAGGCGTTCGACCTTTCGGTAGGCAGTCGAGAGGGCGATATCGCAGGCTTCAGCGAGCTCGCTCGTGGTCATCGGCTCGTCGGCGACGGAGAGAATGGCCCGACAGTCGGGGTCCGCGAGGGCGTCGAACGCGTCGCCAAGGCTCTCGTCTGCGTCCGTCAGGGTCGTCGTCATCGGTCCGCTAACTTGGGACGGGTTTCGCTTCATACCTGTACGATGGCGCCGTATCCACCCGAACCCCCACCCAGCATATGCGGGGTGGTTTATACGTGCCGAGGCGGGTCGTCGTTGGTGGCGAGCGCTCGCCTTCCCGTGCCGTCAACGTTTTGTCCGATGACGGGAACGGACGGACGATGGGAGCCGGCATCCGTGCGGAGATCTCGCTACCGACGTCCGCCTCGTCCCCGTTCGACGGGGTCGTCGACGGATCGACGCCGGTGTACAACGTCGCTCGGAGCCGACTCGAAGTCCAGCGGGTTCGCGACACCGACGGCGACCCCGTCGCCGACGACAGTGCAGCGTTCGAAGCCGGAGCGGACGACCTCGGAACGGACGACCCCGAAGCCGACGAGGATCGGGTCGTGATCGAGTTCCTCGCCGACGCCGACCTCGACGTTCCCGACGGTGTCGAGACGGTGTTCGATTACGGCGAAAAGGCCGCCTATCGGTTCGAGACGGCGTGTTCGGACGCGTCCCCGTTCGCGGTGCTCGATCGCTACGGCGTGCCCGCCACGGAAACGGTTATCCGAGACGGCCGACTGCTCGTGACGTTTCACGCCAGCGATCTGGCGACGTTACGCGCGGTGCTCGAGGCGCTCCAAGAGACGTGTACGGACCTCCAAGTCTTGCGCCTGCTTCAGTCGTCGTCGACGCCGGAGGAGAGCGATCTGGTCACCTTCGACCGAAGCGAGCTGACGGAGCGACAACGCGAGGTGCTTACCGCCGCCTACGACGCCGGCTACTTCGATCACCCGAAGGGCGCGAACGCGGGCGAGGTGGCCGAGTCGCTCGGGATCGACCGGTCGACGTTCGCGGAGCACCTCGCGGCGGTCCAGCGGAAGGTGTTCAACACCGTGATCGATTGAGTTTCCCACTCCGCCGTCGGTTCAGCGGCGGCCCGGATTCCGGGAGCGTGGGAACTCGATGATCGTTTCATGTGGATGCCTGTCGTACTCGTTTCTATGACGCCCGAATCGACACACACCTTCGTCTGCCCGGAGTGTCGTCACTCGTTCGAGGTGGACGACGCGATGCGGGAGAGCCTCCTCGACGCGGGCTGTGTCGTCTGCGGTGCGCCCGTCGTCGACGCGGACCTCACCGCGATGACGACCGTCGAGTGACCTGTCTCCCCGTGGCTACCCCTCGATCCGACCGACCGCCCTCCCGACGACTGTCCGAACGACCCCCGTTCGGACGAGCCGTCGACAGACAACGGCGACGGCGAGCGCGATCCCGGACGCGAGAGTGAACAGTCCGAGGAAGAACACGCCGCCGGTGCTGGCGTAAACGATCGAGAAGCTCACGACACCGAGACCAACCGTCACGGCACCGAGCGCGGCGATGGCGACGGAGCCGATGTCGACCCCGTCGACGACCGGTACGAGGGCCGCCGCGACCCCGAGCAGCGTCGGTACCACGAGCTCGGGTGTGATCGGGAGGGGACCGACGGTCGGCCACATGGGATACGGTCGGGGTAGATACTCGAACGCCGTGGCGGCGACGAGGAGGACCGCGCCGGCGAGCAGGAGTTCGGTCGCGTGGAGGGCGGTTCGAGTACGGGGTGCGGCGGCGACTCGACTGGCCGGCCGCGCGTCGCGTCGGGAGGGCATATCAGGGCGATACACCGCGCACCCACATAACCCTGTTCCGCGGGGATCCTCCCGTTCCCCGGGAGGATCCCCGGGTGACGACTCGGGAGCGCGTCCGAACGGCCGCTGCTCGCGTCGAACGCCCGCCAATTACTCCCCGACGATCGTCCAGTCTCGTGTAGTTTATACCCCCGCACGGACAGTTGTATCGTATGGCGACGAACCGCGAGGTCGAGATGTCCGCGTCGGCGATCGACGCGTTCCTCGGGCGACACGAGACCGGCGTGCTCTCGCTCGCCCGCGACGACGCGCCGTACGCGATCCCGATCTCGTACGGCTACGACGAGACCGCACGCCGGGCGTTCATCCGGCTCGTGTCGACGCCCGACAGCGAGAAGCGCGCGTTCCTCGGCTCCGAGCCGTCCGCCCGACTCGTAGTGTACGAGGAGGGCGACGACACGTACACTAGCGTCGTCGGCGTCGGGACGCTCCATCGGATCCCCGTCGACGAGCTCACGCCCGAGACGATCACGCAGTACGGCGAGACCCGTCGCCCCCTCTTCGAGATCTGGGCGGACGGGAAACCCGACCTCGACATCGACCTCTATCGGTTCGACCCGGACCGACTGACTGGCCGGGAGATCGTCGTCGATCGCGAGGAATAGGTACTGGGGTGCGGTACCCGCGTCGAACTGCTATTCGTCGAAATCGTCCTCAGTCGCGGGCGTCGTACAAACCGGACAGCCGACCGAGAGGATCGTCTCGCGCATCTCCTCGTTGACCTCGATGCGCTGTGTGCAGCCCGAACACGTGAACTCGACGGTCGACACGGGGATCCCTCGTTGTCCCGAGGACGGCGGCGGGAGTGATAAATGACCGGCTTTCCGTCGCGGGGTTCCGTCCTCGCTCGAACCGTCCCGACGACGGCCGTGTCACTCCCACACTCACTCGGTCCGGGGTACCGCGTACGCGCCGAGCACGAGGAACGCGGCCGCGAGGAGCGTGAGGACCGCTAGGTCGCCGAGCCACGGGGCCGGCTCGTAGAGGATCGCCCGCGTTCCCCGCGCGAAGTACGTCAGCGGTGACGCCGCGACCGCCGGGAGGAACCACCCGGGGAGCAGCTCGGGGGGGACGAACGTCTCGGAGAGGAAGAGGAGGGGGAGCGCGACCGTGTTGCTCGCGGCGATCACCCCGTCCTGGGAGTCCGCGAGCGCGCCGAGGAGCGCCCCGAGCCCGCAGAACAGCGCGACGCCGACGGCGACGAACAGCGGGAGGGCGAAAAGAGCCGTCGAGACGACGGGCTCCGCGTCGGTCACCGCGACCACGAGCCCCAGTATCAGGAGGCTCGCCGCGCCGATGATGGCGACGTTGACGAGCGTGTGCGCGAGGAGCCACTCTGCGCGCGACAGCGGCGTCGTCGCCAGCTTCTCGAACCGCCCGCCGTCGCGGTGGCGGGCGATCTCGGAGCCGACCCGCGACAGCGGCGTGAACAGCACCACGACCGCGAGGTAGCCGGGGATGTAGTAGCCGGCGGGCTCGGCGAAGAGCCCCCCGCCGGTCGGCTGCGTCCGCACCAGCGCCCCGAAGATAACGACGAGGATCACGGGGAAGAAGAACGTGAAGAACACGGCCGTCCGACGACGGAGGAACGACCGCGTCGCTGCCCGCGCCTCCGTCACGATCCGTCCGATGCGGGTCATTTCGCACCTCCGTCGGACCGCCTTCCCGTACCATCGGGCTCCCCTCCTGAGGAGTACGACTTCCCTCGGAGCGAGTACGCTTCCCCTTGCGGCGAGTACGACTTCCCGGTGAGTTCGAGATACACGTCCTCCAGCGAGGGTTCGGACCACGACAGCGACTCGAAGCCGACCCCGGCGGCCGCGAGCGCGTCGACGACTTCACCGATCGCCTCGGGCCGGACGCCGACCACGCGCAACCCCTCCTCGGTTGGCTCGACGTCGACGCCGTCCGCGGCGTCCGCAATAGCGTTCGCGGCCTCCGAGACAGCGCCCGCGGCGTCCGCGATAGCGTCCGTGGCGTCCGCGCCAGCAACACTGGAACCGTCCGTTCCGCCCCCGGTCGTCGCTTCCGCCAGAGTCACGTCGAGTCGCGGCTGCCCGCCGTGGGCGGCGATCAGCTCGTTCGGCGCGCCGACGGCGACCACGCCGCCGTCCCGGAGGAGCGCGACCCGGTCGGCCAACCGCTGTACCTCGTCCATCGCGTGGCTGGTGAGGAGGACGGTCGTCCCGTCGGCGGCCAGCCGCTCGACCAGCCGGTGGATCGACCGCCGGCCGGCGGGGTCGATCCCGGTCGTCGGCTCGTCCAAAAAGAGGAGGTCCGGGTCGTTGACGATGGCGGTCGCGACGCAGGTCCGCCGCTTCTGGCCGCCCGACAGCGTCTCGTACCAGGCGTCGGCGTCGTCGGCCATTCCGACGTCCCGGAGGACCGCCGTCGTGTCGCGGGCGTCGTCGTACAACCCCCCGTAGTAGTCGACGAGCTCGCGGGCCGTGAGCCGTGCGGGCGGGTCGAACGACTGCGGCAGGAGCCCGACCCGCTGCGGGTCGACCTCGCGGGGCGGGACCCCGAAGACGCGCACGGTCCCCGACACCGCGGCAGTTCCGGTAAGCGCGCGCACCAGCGTCGTCTTGCCCGCGCCGTTCGGCCCGATGAGCCCGAACACCTCGCCCGCGCCGACGGCCAGGTCGACGCCGTCGAGCGCGACGACCTCGCCGTACGACTTCCGGATCCCCTCCCCGACGAGGACGGGCTCGTCGGGTCGATCGGTCGCGCCGGTTCGACCGGGTCCCGAGCCGGCGTCGGAGTCAGAACCGGCCTCGGAGTCCGCGCCGGCCCCTTCGGACGGCACCGTCTCGTTCATGGATCCCCTCCGCGGGCGTCGCGCCTAAGGGTTGCTCTTTCCCGGTCCGGTACGCCTAAACGACGCGACGCCGACCCAGCGGGTATGCACTACCACGAGGCGGCGAACTTCCTGTTCGACCTCCGTCGCTTCTCGGTCAAGCCCGGCACCGAGCGCGTCGCGGCGCTGTTGGACCGGCTGGGCAACCCGGAGGCCGACCTCGCGTGCGTCCAGGTCGCGGGATCGAACGGGAAGGGGAGCACCGCGCGGCTGGTCGAGTCGGTCCTCCGCGAGGCTGGACTCTCAGTCGGACTGTACACCTCGCCGCATCTCTCGTCGCTGAGCGAGCGGGTCCGCGTCGACGGCCGACCCATGACCGACGCCGCGATCGTCGACTTCGTCGACGAGGTGAAACCGTGGTTAGTCGATCGCGCGGCGGCCGGCGAACCGCTCACGTTCTTCGAGGTCGTCACGGCGATGGCGATACACGACTTCGCGCGCCGCGACGTCGACGTCGCGGTCCTGGAGGTCGGACTCGGCGGCGAGTACGACGCGACCAGCGCCGTCGATCCCGTCGCCACCGCGGTGACGAACGTCTCGCTCGAACACACCGCGGTGCTCGGCGACACGATCGCGGAGATCGCCCGCACCAAGGCGCGGATCGCGGAGCCGGGCGCGCCGATGGTCACCGCCTGTGAGGGGGAGGCGCTCGACGTCGTCCGTGAGGTCGCGGCCGACGCGGGCGCGCCGGTAACGACCGTCACAGGGCCTGGATCCACCGCCGATGAAGCCGACCCCGCGTCCGACGCCGACGACTCGACCGACGCTGACGGCGCGGACGGCACGGACGAATCTGATGGCGCGGACGACTCGGACGAATCTGATGGCGCGGACGACTCGGACGAATCTGATGGCGCGGACGACTCGGACGAATCTGATGGCGCGGACGACTCGGACGAATCTGATGGCGCGGACGACTCGGACGAATCTGATGGCGCGGACGACTCGGACGGCCCGACCGATCCGGGCGACGAAGCGGCGATCGTCGCGACCTACGAGGGGCGAGTCGGCGACACCGACGCCCGCGTCGCGTTCGCGGGCGAGTCCGCGGGCACGTATCGGATCCCCCTCGTCGGCGAGCACCAAGCGACGAACGCCGCTGTCGCGGCGGCGCTCGCACGACGGACCGTGGAGGCGATCGCCGACGGCAGCGACACCACCGTCGATGGCGACGCGACTGGCGATGGCGACACGACCGACGCGGACTGGGCGGTCACCGACAGAGCGCTCGCCGCGGGACTCGCGCGGGCGACGTGGCCCGGCCGGTTCGAGGTGGTCGACGCGGCTCCCCTCACGGTCCTTGACGGCGCACACAACCCGGCCGCCTGCGAGACTCTCGCGGGGACGCTCGCGGAGTACGACTACGACGACTGTCACCTCGTGTACGCCGCGATGCACGACAAGGACCACGCGGGGACGGCCACCGCGCTCCCCGACGCCGCGAGCGCGGTCACCTGTCGGCCGGCGCTCGACCGCGCCGAGGACCCGGCGGTGCTGGCGGCGGCGCTTCGGTCCGCGGGCGTCGAGTCGGTTACGGCCGGCGAGGACGTCGCGGACGCGGTCGCGACCGCCCGGGCCCGCGCCGACGCGGACGACTGTGTGCTCGTCGTCGGCTCGCTGTTCGCTGTCGCGGAGGCCCGGACTGCTCTCTCCCGGACGGTCACGCCGAAATCGATCCGCGACCCCGAGGACGCCGAGCGAGCGCTCGAAGCGGGAGGGGTCCCGCCCGCGGACGTCGAGCGTACGCGAGACGGGGTCGACCACCGGACGGTGACGGTCCGGCTCCGCGGGGACCGCGCGAGCCGCGTCGCCTCCACGCTCCGCACGGTCGGCGGCGAGGCGGCGGTCGGGGGACTCGCCGCCGACGGCGTGGGGAGCGGCGCGGACGGCGGCGGCGTCGCCGGCGGCGAGGACTCGCCGGTCACGCTCGCGGGCTCGCTCGCCGAGTTCCGCGCGCTCTGTGACCGACTCGACGACGCGGGCGGCGGGCTCGCCGGCGTCGCCGACGACCTCCGGTCGAGCGTCGGCATCGGAGCCGGCGACGAGGGGCCGGATCCCGAGCCCGCCCCGGCGTACCCGTGGAGCGAGCACACCGCGGTGATGGGCGTGCTCAACGTGACGCCCGACTCGTTCCACGACGGGGGACGCCACGAGGCCCTCGCTGACGCCGTCGCCGGCGCGCGCCGCATGGTCGAGGCTGGCGTCGACGTGATCGACGTGGGCGGCGAGTCGACCCGGCCCGGGGCGGACCCGGTGTCAGTCGACGAGGAGATCGACCGTGTCGTCCCCGTGATCGAGGCGGTGCGTGAGGTCGAGGCGGTCGCCGCGGGCGACGTGCTCGTCTCCGTCGATACCCGGAAGCCGGCGGTCGCGGAGGCGGCGCTCGACGCCGGCGCGGACGTCATCAACGACGTCACGGGGCTGGAGGACCCCGCGATGCGCGGGGTCGTCGCCGACGCCGGCTGCCCGGTCGTCGTGATGCACAGCGTCGACGCGCCGGTCGACCCGGAGAACGACCCGGAGTACGGCGATGTCGTCGCCGACGTGATCGCCGACCTTCGGGAGCGACTCGCCCGCGCCGAGGTCGCTGGGATCGATCGCGAGCGGGTGATCGTCGACCCGGGGATCGGGTTCGGCAAGTCGGCCGCGGAGAGCTTCGAGTTGTTCGGCCGCGTCGACGAGTTCGCAGCGCTCGGCTGTCCCGTCCTCGTCGGGCACTCGCACAAGTCGCTGTTCGGGGCGATCGACCGCGACCCGGACGACCGCGAACACGCGACCGTCGCCGCGACCGCGATCGCCGCGGACCGCGGGGCTGACCTCGTCCGCGTCCACGACGTCGCAGCGAACCGCGCCGCGGTGGACGTCGTCGAGGCCGCGAGTGACCCGGACGCGCTCTGATGGTCGGAACCACGAGAGACTGACGACCGGTCGGCCGCGGACGGCAGCGTTTTGCGTCGTCGTACCCTTGCTCTCGATATGCCCCGGCGTCTGCTGCTCGGCTGTGGCGCTGTCGGGAACACGCTCGTCGAGCGTGCGCGCGAAGACCGCGCTGGAATCCTCGCGATCACCGACGACACCGGGTGGGCCTCCACGCTACGCGACCGGAACGTCGCGACGGTCGAGGCCGACCCGACCGATCCGGCGTCGTATCCGGATCACGCTTCCGTCGTGCTGGTGGCCAGCGACGATCCCGCCCGCAACGTCGCCGCCGCACAGGCGGCCCGCGAGCACTACCCGGACGCGATGATCGTCGCCCACGTTGGCACCGCGCCGACCGCCGAGCAGGTCGCCGACCTCGACGTGGTCGCCGACCACGTCGTCGACCCCGTCGAAGCGACCACCCGGCGCGTCCTCGACGCCGTCGGACTGCCGCCGCGGGACGCACAGGACGAACGGGTGACCGGCGAAGTCGGCTCCCCCGGCTTCGACGAACCGGACGTACAGGAGCGACCGCCGCGGCTAGTCCGGACTCTGCGCCGGATCCCCGGCGACCTGCTCGTCGTCGCTCACGACAACCCCGATCCGGACGCCATCGCGAGCGCGCTCGGACTCGCCCGGATCGCCGAGGCGATCGGGACGCCCGCCGACGCCGTCTACGGCGGCGAGATCGCCCACCAGGAGAACCGCGCGATGGTGAATCTGCTCGACCTGTCGCTGCGGACGTTCGCGGACGTGGATATCGACTCGTACGCCGGGATCGCGCTCGTCGACCACTCGCGGGCCGGGATCAACGACTCGCTGCCGGAGGGAACGGTCGTCGACATCGTCGTCGACCACCACCCGCCGCGCGGCCCGATCGAAGGGACGTTCGTCGACGTCCGTCCCGACATCGGCGCGACGAGCACCCTGATCGCCGACTATCTCTCGCGGTTGGGGATCGCTCCCGACCGCGCGATCGCGACCGCGTTGTTGTACGGGATCCGGGTCGATACCCGTGATTTCACCCGCGAGGTGTCGATCGCTGACTTCGAAGCCGCCGCGTCGCTGATCCCCGACGCCGACGAGTCGACGCTCGAACGCGTCGAGAGCCCGAGCGTGAGCCCGGAGACGCTGCGCGTGCTCGCGGCGGCGATAGAGAACCGCGACGTCAGAGAGTCGGTCATCGCGTCGTGTGTCGGGGAGATAACGGACCGCGACGCGCTCGCCCAGGCCGCGGACCGACTGCTCGACCTGGAGGACGCCTCCGTCACCTTCGTCTACGGCTACATGAACGGCATGATATACGGGTCAGCGCGCGCCCGCGGCGCGGACCTCGACGTGGGGGAGCTCCTGCGAGACGCGCTCGAACAGGCGGGCTCGGCCGGCGGGCACGCCAACATGGCCGGCGCGCAGGTCCCCGTCGGGATCCTGGAGGCGGTCGCCGACGACGAGTCGTTCGACGAGGTGGTCGAGGCGTTCGTCTCCGGGCGGTTCTTCGAGGCGCTCGACGACCCGCCAGCGCCGACACCCGGGACGACGCCGACGGAACCCGCGAGCGACTTCCCGGAGTGAGTCGGAGGCGGCGAGTCGTGTGTGATACTTACCCACGGCCCCGGAACGCGTATCATCTCTCGGAGTAGATCCTCGCCTGATGGCCGAGGAACGGCTCTACACCGACCACCCGGAGCTGTACGACGCCATCCAGTCCGGGTGGAACTACGATCGCGACGTCGAGTTCGTCGTCGACCAGCTGTCCCGTCACGGGGTCGACGGCCGGCGGCTCCTCGAGGTCGGCTGCGGCACCGGCGAACACACGCGGCGGTTCGTCGAGCGCGGGTTCGACGTGACGGCCGTCGACGCGTACGAGGGGATGCTCTCGGTCGCCCGCGGGAAACTCGGGTCGGACGGCGGTCCCGAATCCGGGTCGGCGGCCGGCACCGTCGCCTTTCGACGGGACGCGCTCCCGGGAACCGAGGTCGACCGTCGCTACGACGCGGCGGTCGCGATCCGCGGCGTGATCAACCACGTGTCGCCGGACGCGTTGGTTCTGGCGGTCCGGCGGTTCGCGGACGCGCTCGCCGAGGGCGGCCTCGTCGTCTTCGATAACTCGCCGCTCCCGCCCGACGGCAACCAGCCCGGGCTCGATGTCGGCAAGACGGCCGACGGGCGGTACGTCCGGGTGGCGCGACACGCGCCGCGGGAGGACGAGCGGCTGGACTGGCGGTCGGTGACGTTCACCGCCGACGGCGACCCGTTCGTGAGCAGCCGACCCATGACGCCGTTCGCGGACGAGACGGTCCGTGACGCGCTCGTCGACGCCGGATTCGACGTCGAGACGGTGGACGGGTACGGGCCCGAGGACGACCGGACCGTGTTCGTCGCGGTCGCGCCCGGCTGACGAGGGTTCTCCTTGAGGGTCCTGTGACGGTCTATCAGCGCAACCTACATATCCCGCCGTCACGAACAGTATAGTATGAGTGACGAAATACTCGAACACCGACGACTACTGGTCGCCGGGAGCGGCATCGCCGCGTTGAGCGCGGCGATCTACGCCGCCCGGTCGAACAATGAGCCGCTGTTGATCGAGGGCGACGAGCCCGGCGGCCAGCTCACGCTGACGACGGACGTGGAGAACTATCCCGGGTTCCCGGACGGGATATCCGGTCCCGAGCTCATCAACGAGATGCGCGAGCAGGCGGGGAAGTTCGGTACGGAGTTCGAGAGCGGGATCGTCGCCGACGTGGAGAAACGGCCTGCGGGCCATTTCCGCGTCGAGCTGACGAACGGTGACGTGTACACTGCGGACGCCGTGATCGTCGCCTCCGGGGCGTCCGCGCGCACCCTTGGCGTCCCCGGCGAGGACGATCTGATGGGGTACGGGCTCTCGACGTGTGCGACGTGTGACGGCGCGTTCTTCCGCGACGAGGACATGCTCGTCGTCGGCGGCGGCGACGCCGCGATGGAGGAGGCCAACTTCCTCACCAAGTTCGCCGACACCGTCTACATCGCGCACCGGCGCGAGGAGTTCCGCGCCGAGGACGTCTGGATCGACCGCGTGATGGACAAGGTCGACGACGGCGACATCGAGATCCTGAAGAACACGGAGCTCACCGAGATCCATGGTACGGCCGAGGAGGGGATCACGAGCGTCACCCTCGTCGAGCACCCGGACGGCCACCCCAAGGAGAAACTGGAGGACCCCGCGACCGCCGACGCGGTCGACGAGTACGAGTTCGAGGTGGGCGCGGTGTTCTACGCCATCGGGCACACGCCGAACACCGAGTTCTTGGAGGGAACGGGTGTCGAGCTCGACGACGCCGGCTACCTGCTGACCCAGGGCGGTCGTGACGGCGGCCAGACCGCGACCGCGGTCGAGGGGGTCTTCGGCGCGGGCGACGTGGTCGATCACCACTATCAGCAGGCGGTCACCGCTGGCGGGATGGGCGTGATGGCCGCGCTCGACGCCGACGACTACCTCTCGGAACGTGAGCGGGCCGGCGAGCTGTACGAACCCGAAGTCGACGCCGCGGCCGCGGACGACTGACCCCACGACGGCGCCGGGAACACGCTCATCAGGAACACGCGCTGATACGGTAGACCGATCGGCTTGGGTGGCCAACACGGAGCTGCTACAGGGCTGGTCCCTCTCCACCGGAGTCGATGTCGAACTCCTCGTGCAACACCGTTGAGCCGGAACCGAGCGGCGCGACGTTCGCTCTCGGGCTATAACTTATGAATACTATTGATGTCGCATCCGCATACTTATATTGATGACGGACAACTAGTAGCTATGTCTCTCAGTATTGTCCTTTTAGCAGGGCTTGCAGCGTCGATCTTTGTCGGATTCAATATTGGCGGATCCTCTACCGGAATCGCGTGGGGGCCGGCGGTCGGTGCGCGTATTCTCTCGAAGACGGCGGCTGCCGGGTTGATGACGTTCTTCGTGTTTCTCGGCGGGATAACGGTCGGGCGAAACGTAATGGACACGCTCGCCGGAGATATCATTACGATTCCGATCACGCTCGAAGCCGGCGTTGGCGTGCTGTTTTTCATCGGCCTCGGCATCCTCATCGCGAACGTCTTCGGCGTGCCGGTCCCGACGTCGATGACGACGGTCGCGTCCATCGCCGGGCTCGGGCTCGCGACTGGAACGCTGAATTACGGAACGATAGGCTCCATCGTCTCGTGGTGGATCGTCACGCCGATAATCGGCTTCTGGGTCGGTGCAGTGATCGGACGGTACGTGTATCCGGAGCTCAACCGGCGATTCGCGATCGCGGTCTCCGACGGACCGCTTCTCACTCTCGATCGAAGCGGTCGGGTTCCCCGCCTCACATACGGACCGAACACGGACCGACGGGAGCTCGTGAGCACGGTGGTCGTGTTGATGATCGGCTGTTACATGGCATTTAGTGCGGGTGCGAGCAACGTCCCGAACGCAGTCGCACCGCTCGTAAGCAGCAACGCGATCGGCGAGGTGAACGCGGTCGCCCTCGCGACGGTCGCGATAGGGGTCGGTGGGTTCACGATAGCTCGTCGGACCATGGAATCGGTGGGGACCGAGCTGAGCGATATCCCGCTTTTGGCCGCGCTCATCGTGATGACGACTGCCGCCACGATCACGACCGCGCTCTCGTACGCGGGGATCCCGATCAGCCTCGTGATGGCGATGGTGATGACCATCGTCGGGCTCGGATGGGGTCGGGCCACCCGACCCGTTACAGCCCGGGACGTGGTGACGGGTCAGACGGAGACGCCGATCGCGACCGGTGCCATCACTGCGGATGACGGCGATACCGCGAGACCCATCGGCCAGCCGGAATCGAAAAAGGCGCTGAACACCGGAAACCTGTTCAATCCACGAGCGATCCTGAAGTACGTCTCGATGTGGATCATCGGTCCGTCGGTGGCGTTGCTCCTCTCGTACGTGTTCTTCATCGTCGTCCCGTTCGTCGGATGATCCTCGTCGCCGGCGGCACCGGGTCGATATCCTTAGAGACGATCGGGACGCCACGGACCACCGATCACCCGGTTTCATCATTGCCCGGTGCGTAGGTAACTCATGATATCTCGCGTACTCGTTCCGATGGACGACTCGGAGATGGCGGAGCGTGCGCTCCGATACGCGCTCGATGCACACCCAGACGCCGAGATCACTGTGCTCCACGTC
The DNA here is from genome assembly GCF_055396225.1 of Halorubrum tibetense. Lineage (NCBI taxonomy): Archaea > Methanobacteriati > Methanobacteriota > Halobacteria > Halobacteriales > Haloferacaceae > Halorubrum > Halorubrum tibetense. Next base: position 1,054,793 of record NZ_AP043742.1, on the reverse strand, counting down.
GTCGGCGAGCCGTCGTTGATGATGGGTGATGCGACCGGGATCGCTCTCGCCGACGATCCCCAAGCAGCCGCACGAGAGAACGCGAGTGGCCTGTTAGAAAGGGCAGATGAGATAGCCGCCGAGTACGACGTCGAGATCGAGACGGTCGTCAGGATCGGTCACCCCGCTCGGGCAGTGATAAACATGACCGAGGGGTTCGACGCGGTCGTCATCGGAAGCCACGGCGGCAGCCTCGCCGACCGGCTGCTCGTCGGGAACATCGCGGAGAAGATCGTTCGGCGGTCGGCAGCGCCGGTAACCGTCGTCAGATGACATCCTCTCCGCCGTGAGCCTCGACGCGGTTTATGACGTGGAGTGTCGGATTCACGCCCGCCCTAAAGGGGCGAGACTCTCCCGTTAACTCAGGTAGCGTATTGCCGCGCCTTCATGGGTGATACCGGTTCCCGCCTGATAGCGGTCTCGTGTGATCTGATATGTGATACGTGACGGCTGTCGCCGGCGCTATGAGAGGATATCCACGTTGTACCCTTCGGCTTCGAGCTCTTCGACGATACCGGCGGCGTGTTCGGCGTCGTCGGTTTCGAGCTCGAGCTCGAGCTCGGCCGCGTTGACGGCGACATCTCGGGAAGTGCGGTCGTGGTGGACGGCGTACACGTTCGCGCCGGTGCGCGCGACGATACTGGAGACGCGCTCCAGTTCGCCCGGGCGGTCCTTCAAATTGATCGTGATCTTGAGGTAGCGGCCCATCTGGACGAGCCCGCGGCGGATCACGGTGCCGAGCCGGTTGAGGTCGATGTTCCCGCCACACAGCGCGGCGACGATCGTCTCGTCGTCGTCGTACTCGAACGCTTCCGAGAGGACGGCCGCGAGCGCGACCGCGCCCGCGCCCTCGACGAGCGTCTTCGAGCGTTCAAGCAGGAGCGTGAGTGCTAAGGCGATCTCGCGGTCGTCGACCACGACGACCTCGTCGACGTACTCACGCATGATCGCGAACGGCTTCTCGCCGACCGACCGGGTCGCGATCCCGTCGGCGATCGTGTCGACGCTGTCGATCTCCTGCCGTTCGCCCGTTCGCAACGACTCCGGCGCGCTTGCCGCCCCCTCCGCCTGCACGCCGACGACGCGGACGTCGTCGAGCTGCTCTTTGATCGCGACGGCGACGCCGGAGATCAGCCCGCCACCGCCGATCGGGACGACGACGGTGTCGAGGTCGGGGCAATCGTCGACTATCTCCAGTCCGAGCGTGCCCTGGCCGGCCATCACCGCCGTGTCGTCGAACGCGTGGACGTACGTCAGGCCCAGTTCGCGCTCGAGCTCGTGGGCGTACGCCTGCGCCTCGTCGTAGTCGGTCCCCTCTAACCGCACGTTCGCGCCGTACCCGCGGGTGGCTTTCACCTTCGAGACGGGCGCGAACTTCGGCATGACGACCGTCGCGTCGACCCCCGCGCGCTCGGCGGCCAGCGCGACCCCCTGTGCGTGGTTCCCTGCGCTCGCCGTAACGACCCCGGCCTCGCGGTCGGTCTCGGACAGCGTCGCGATCCGGTTGGTCGCGCCGCGGATCTTGAACGCCCCGGTGCGCTGAAAGTTCTCCAGTTTGAGATGAACGTCGGCGCCGGTCATTTCCGAGAACGTCCGCGACCGTTCCAAGGGCGTGTGGCGGGCGACCTTGTCGACCCGTTCGCGGGCATCACGGATCGCCGATAGCGTGAGCATACGGCGTTCTGTCGCCGCCGGCGGCTAATCGGTTCCGGTCGTCCGCGGGCGGCTCCCGGTCGTGCCCGGTCCGGCCGGTGATGGCTTGGATAGTGGCCAGTGGTGATGGCCCGGATAACGGTCAGTGGTGATACTCCGAGGGGTGACCGCTGGCGGCGGCCGCCGCTCGGTGGTCGGGGTCCGGTAAACGGAAATGGGGGAATGCACGCGTGTGACGTGCAACTGATCGAAGCGCGGGGTCATACAAAAAGGTGAGGCAGGCGGAGTGAAAGTGAAACCGCAAGACTGGAGCGGTATCACCTTCGCGTCATCGGCCCGTCTGACGACTCGCGCGGGCCTCGTCGCTCAGACCCCGCCCCGCTCGTCGATCCGGACGGCCACGTCCCGCTCCGACAGGTACGAGCTCACCCGGTCACGGAAGGGGCCCCGCCCGGGCCACGCGGCGTCGGCGGCGAGTCGGTCCGGATCGCCGACGTACACCGCCGCCGTGTCCGGGTATCCGTCGGGGGCTTCGAGGGGAACGGCGACCCGAACGTACAGTCCGTCGTCGACGCCTTCGTACGCGTCGAGCGCGCCGACCTCGTCGGTGCGGAGGAGGCGGCCGGCGGTCTCGCCGCCCGGTGCGAGCGTGGGGTACCGCCCCTCGACGAGCTGGAGGCCGGCGAGCGTCGCGGGGCCGACGAAGACGAACGAGTCGAGCAGCTCGCCGACCCGTTCCGGTGCGGTGAGTGTCCCGTACACGAAGACGTCCATACCCCGGCTGGGTCGCTCTCGCGTTTCAACCTTCGGTCGAGTTCGACGGGGGCGACACACCTGCCAGCGTCGGTGACTCGCTCCCGCCGACCGTCACCGGCGGGGCCGGCCGCCTCCGACATCTAAAAACCGGCGACGCCCCTCGGCGGGGACGCATGGACTTCCCGCGGCTCCGGCGCGTCTGGAAACGCGTGTTCTCGCTCGCGTGGCCGGTGATGGCGGAGCAGACGTTCCGCACCGCGATGCGGACGACGGACATCATCGTCACTGCGCTGTTCTCGCCGGCGGCCGTCGTCGCTATCGGGCTCGCGGACCTCTACGCCCGGTTCCCGCTTCGGATCGGATTGGGACTCGGCGGCGGCGCGATCGCGCTCTCCTCACAGGACACCGGCGCGGGCGCAACCGAAACGCGGGACGAGGCGGTCACGCAGGCGATCCTCATCGGCGCGCTCACGGGGATCCCGTTCGTCCTCTTCGGGCTCTTCCTGGGCGAGGCCGCGATCGACGTGTTCGGAACGCTGGTCGGGCAGGAAACCCCCGCCGAGGTGGTCGTGCTCGGCTCGACGTATCTCGCGATCGTCTTCGCCACGGCCCCCGCGCGACACGTCGCGCTCGTCGGCGCGCGAGCGCTTCAGGGCACCGGAGACACCCGGACCCCGATGTACGTCAACGTCGCCGCCAACTCCGTCAACATCGCCGGATCCGTCGTGTTGGGGCTGGGGCTGTTCGGCTTCCCGCGACTGGAGATCGTCGGCGTCGGGCTGGCGACCGCTGCCGCCAACGTGCTCACCGCGGGGCTGTTGTGCGCCGCCATCTGGGGGTCGTGGACCGACGCGAACTTCGCCCGCCCGCGCGACCTCACTATCGCCCGCCAGCTCCTGCGGGTGAGTGCTCCACGAGTGGTCGAGGGGTTCGGATCGGAGGCCGCGGAGTTCCCCTTCAACGCCCTCCTGTTGGGCTTCGGCGAGGCCGTCAACGCCGGGTTCCAGATCGGGCGCCGGGTGTACCAGCAGGTCACCGGCCCCCTCTCGCGCGGCTACAACGTCGCCGCCTCCGTACTCGTCGGGCAGGCGCTGGGTGCGGGAGACCCCGCGGAGGCGCGCTACAACGGCTGGGCGGTGGCGGGGCTCGGCGTCGTCACGGTCGGGACGATCGGTCTCGCGCTAGTCGTGCTCGCACCCGATGTCGTCGCGCTGTTCACCGACGACCCGGAGACCGCGAGCTACGCCGTCGACTTCGCGCGCGTCTACGGGTTCGCGGGTGCCGCGCTCGTCTGCTTCTCCGCGCTGTCAGGGTCGCTTCAGGGCGCGAGCGAGACGCGGATCCCACTCGTCGCGCGGGTGACGGGGATGTTCGGCTTCTTCCTCGGCGTCTCCTGGTTGGTGAGCCGCACGCTGGCGTTCGGTCCCGAGGGAGCGTACATCGGCGTGTTCCTCGCGTACTGCTGGATGGCACTCGTCGTCGCGGTCGGCTTCAACTACACCGGCTGGGCACCCCGCGCGGCGGAGATGATGGAGGCGCGCGGCAGCACCGACGACGCCGAGACGGTCACCGACGGGACGAACGACTAATAAGGCGTGGTAACACTGGGCGAGGAAGAGGGATATCCACGCGACAGACCACCAGCTCGGCGGACGAGAACGATCGAGTGGAGCGGACGCGTGCGGCCGATCAGGTCGCGCGGCGTTCCTTCGCTTTCGGGCGGAGCTTGGTGTAGCCGCACTTGCGGCAGCGGTCGGCGTCCGGGGAGTTGCGGGCGTTACAGCGCATACAGATCGCGCGGTCGAGGTTGCGGCGTTCCGCGGCGTCGAAACTGGCCATACTACCGTTCAGCGCGCGGGCGCTGTAAAAGGTTGCGAGACGTGACGGGGCGGCGGACCGCACCGCGGCACGACGGACGGACCGAGTCGCACCCCGGCCGGCGGAACGAGGACGGGTTACGCGCCGGCCTCGGAGAGCGCGGCCGTGATGTCTTCCTTCTGTGTGACGCCGACGAACCGGTCGACGACGCCGTCGTCGTTCTCGACGATCAGCGTCGGCAGCGATCGGACCTGGTACTGATTGGCGACGTCCTGCTCCTCGTCGACGTCGACCTTCTGCAGCTCGAAGGCGTCGCCGAGCTCCTCCTGGACTTCCTCCAGTATCGGGTCCTGCGTTTTACACGGGCCGCACCAGTCGGCGTAGAAATCCAGCAGTCGAACAGTCATGGTTCGGCGACGACTAGCAGGGGCTCGCCGATAAGGGTTTCTCACCCGGCGACGGGCGGGGAACACTCGCCGAAAACGGCTCCCGGAGCCGAAACGCTTACAGCCGATGGTGTGGTTCGCTACGGTATGAGCAGTGGCAGCAACTCCGGCGGACTGATGTCCAGTGCGGGGCTGGTTCGGTACTTCGACGCACAGGACCGGAACGCGATCACGATGGACCCCAAGACGGTCCTCGCGTTCTGTGTCCTCTTCGGCGTCTTCGTTCAGATCCTTTCGTTGACCGTCGCGTAGGGCTCCCCCTCTCCCACGCGGTCGGCGTACGTTTCCACGCCCCAACAGCGTCGCCGCCGGGAACGCGTCCTTTTTGCCCGTCCCCGCCGGATCGACGGTATGCACGCAGGCGTCATCGCCGTCCAGGGCGACGTGGCCGAACACGCCGCGGCCGTCGAGCGGGCGGCAGCCGCACACGACGAGCCCGCGGAGGTCGTCAGGGTCCGGGACTCCGGTATCGTTCCCGACTGTGACGTCCTCCTCATGCCGGGCGGCGAGTCCACGACCATCTCGCGGCTGATCCATCAGGAGGGGATCGCCGCGGAGATCCGCGAGCACGTCGCGGCCGGCAAACCCGTCCTGGCTACCTGTGCCGGACTCATCGTCTGTTCGCGGGACGCGAAGGACGACCGCGTCGACCCGCTCGGCGTCGTCGACGTCACCGTCGACCGTAACGCATTCGGCCGACAGAAGGACTCCTTCGAGGCGGACGTGCCGATCGCGGGGCTCGACGAGCCGTTCCACGCCGTCTTCATCCGCGCCCCCGCTATCGACGCCGTCGGTGACGGTGTCGAGACGCTGGCGACGGTCGACGGTCGCCCGGTCGCGGTGCGTGACGGTCCCGTCGTGGCGACCGCGTTCCACCCGGAGCTCACTCACGACTCGCGGATCCACGACCTCGCCTTCTTCCCGGATCGGGAGGTGGTCGCGTGAGCGATCCGACGGGGGGCGGTACGGACGCGGAGAACGCCGATACGGCCGAGAGCGATGTCGCCGATGCTGATGCCGATACGGCCGACACCGGTGCCGCCGCTCACGGCGGTCCGTCGGACCCCGTCCTCGACGAGCTGTTCGCGACCATCGAGTCGCGTAAAGCGGAGCTCCCGGAAGGGTCGTACACGGCCTCCTTGTTCACCCACGAGAAAGGTGAAAACGCGGTGTTAGAGAAGGTCGGCGAGGAGGCGACGGAGACGATACTCGCGGCGAAAGACGACGACCTCGACGAGCTCACGTCCGAGAGCGCGGACCTCGTCTACCACCTGTTGGTGTTGCTGGCGATGAAGGACCGCGACCTCGACGACCTCCGTGCGGAGCTCCGCGACCGGTTCTGAGGCGGTTCGCGGCGACGGTCGCTCCCCGAGTGGGGGCCGCGCGAGGGGCTCTACGGCCCCGCGGACGCTTACGCGAACAGGTCTCGCGCGTCGGCGACGGCGTCGACGAGCGCGTCGACCTCCTCGACGGTGTTGTAGACATAAAAGGAGGCGCGCGCCGAGGCGGCCACGCCCATCTTCTCGTGGAGCGGCTGCGTACAGTGGTCGCCGGCGCGGATCGCGACGCCGTAGTCGTTGAGGATGCTGGAGAGGTCGTGTGCGTGGACGCCGTCGACGTTGAACGCGACGAGGCCGCCGCGCTCGTCGGCCGGCGGGCCGTATATCTCCACGCCGCCGAGCGCCTCCAGCTCCTCGTAGGCGTACTCGGCGAGCAAGCGCTCGTGGGCCTCGATCCGGTCGCGCCCGACCTCCTCGACGTACTCGACGGCGGCCGCGAGCCCGATCCCCTCCGCGATCGAGGGCGTACCGGCCTCGAACTTCCACGGGAGGTCCTCCCACGTCGAGTCCTCGAAGGTGACTCGCCGGATCATGTCGCCGCCGTAGAGGTAGGGGCTCATGGCGTCGAGTACGGCCTCGCGGCCGTAGAGGACGCCGATGCCGGTCGGACCGGCCATCTTGTGCCCCGAGAACGCGAGGAAGTCGACGTCGAGATCCGCGACGTCGACCGGCCGATTCGGCACCGACTGGGCCGCGTCCGCGAAGATCAGCGAGTCATGGTCGTGGGCCAAGTCTGCCAGCTCGCGGATCGGGTTGATCGTCCCGAGCGTGTTCGAGACGTGGACGACGGACACCATCTCGGTGTCGTCGTCGATCTTCGTCGCGGCGTCCGCCATGTCGAGGCGTCCGTCTTCGGTCACCTCGATGAACCGGACCTCCGCGCCGGTTCGCTTGCCGATCTGCTGCCAGGTGACGAGCGACGCGTGGTGTTCCATCTCGGAGAGCACGACGTTGTCGCCCGGCCCGAGTTCTTCGAGCCCCCACGCGTACGCCACGAGGTTCATCGCTTCCGTCGTGTTCTTCGTGAAGACGATCTCCTCGCGGCCCGACGCGCCGATGAACTCGGCGACCGTGTCGTGGGCCTTCTCGTAGGCGACGCTCGCCTCCTGGCTCAGCTGGTGGATCCCGCGGTGGACGTTGGAGTTGTACGTCCGGTAGTAGTCGCTCATCGCCTCGACCACGGGCTCGGGCGTATGCGTGGTCGCCGCGTTGTCGAGGTAGACGAGCGGGGTGTCGTCGCCCGGTCCCTCACCCGGAGTCTCCGGGTCGCCGCCGACCGACCGCTGGAGGATCGGGAAGTCGTCGCGGATCGCCTCGACGTCGAACGGGTACTGTTCCTGGACTCCCATTACCTCGAATAGGGCCCCGAGTACTAACAGGGCTTCGGTCCGGTACGTGTTGCCCGTATCGCGGAGACGCTATCGGCGATCTTCGTGATCGGTGGGCTACTCGAAGCCGATCGATTCTGGAAAGTCACGAATCGCTCAGTACAGATCGCCCAGTGATCGATAGCGGGCGTGGGTATGGCAATACGGGTGATCGGTTGTTTATAAGGAAAGAAGTGGTGTTGCTGGCGGCTGTTTATAAGTAGTTGAGTATGGATCGGCGGTGATGAACACGTCCAAAGCCCCAGTCGCGAGGACGCCGCACGCTCGCTGTCGTTCGAAAATCGGAGATTTTCGTGATGACGAAAGAGCTTCGCTCTTTCGAACCACGCTCCTCAGTCACTCACTTCGTTCGTTCCTTGCGGTGTCGCCGGCGGCAGAGCCGCCGGCTGCCCGTGGCGCGTAGCGCCACGCTGCTTACGTCGCCTGCGGCGTCCTCGCGACTGCCCCTTTGAGTCCCGCCCTGCCCCGCAACCGCACCTCACGCCTCCCCAGCCTCGTCGGCCGCCCTCCGCGTTGCTCCGGGCGACCGACTCCCTCGCACCGTCGGTTCGCGCCTTTATAAGGCGCGAACTGGGGCGCGCCACCGCCTTACTTATTTATAAGCAATTGTCGCATCACTCTCGAGCAGTTATATACTATCTCGCACAGCCGTATTGCGATACCCTCCCGTTATCACTCACCAAGCACGCCCAGTCTGACAGCTAATTCATCGCAGCTCGGTTGGAACAAATAGGGCTAGTCTACTACATTCATCCTCTCTATTCAGCACGATTTTAAAACCTATGAGCACATGCGGATTTCACCAGAACTCAGTCAGTTAGATATCCTCGGTGGCGCGGTGATCACCGCGGAAGCCCCACGCCGTCTCTGATCACCCCGCTCTCACGCCTCCTCGGCCGGACGTGTATTTATAACCCGTCTGTCCGGTCTCCTTCGCGGGCACACCACCGTGACTCGGGGATGTCGATATCTCATGCTATTTATATATGCTGCCGACGGCCTCCCGCGTTCGATCGGGACCGTTGCCTTCGCTCCGGGCCGACGCCCGAACTAATGCCCTTTTGAACGCGGGGGACCTCCCCTCGGGTATGACCGAAACCCTCACCCTCGCGACCCGCGGCTCGGATCTGGCCCTTACACAGGCCGAGACCGTCCGCGAGGCGTTGTCGACTCGGAAACGCGAGGTCGAGATCCGCCGCGTCGAGACGCGCGGCGACCAGATCCCGGACGAGCTCATCCATCGACTCGGGCGCACGGGGGCGTTCGTCCGCGCGCTCGACGAGGAGGTGCTCGCCGGCGACGCCGACCTCGCGGTCCACTCGCTGAAGGACGTGCCCACGGAGGGGATGGACGACATGGTCGTCGCGGGCGTCCCCGAACGCGCGCCCTCGGGCGATGTCGTCGTCAACCCGGACGGCCTCGGGCTCGCCGACCTCCCGTCGGGGGCCGTCGTCGGCACGGGGTCGCTCCGCCGAACCGCCCAGATCGCGGCCGCCCGGCCGGATCTCACCGTGAAGCCGATCCGCGGTAACGTCGACACCCGGATCGAGAAGCTGCTCGCGCCCGGCCTCCAGGCGGAACACGAACGCCGGCTGATCGCCTCCGGGGAGGCGGCGGCGCTGACCGCCGAGGCAGGTGGCGAAGGGTCGGATACGAAGACGGCCGATACCGGTGACGACGCGGACGCCAATGCCGACGGCGACGACGACACCGAGGCCGACGAGGCGTCGTTCGAGCGGAGCGTCGAGGAGTGGTTCGACTCGCTCTCGGAGCTCGAACGCTCGGCGATGGAGCGTTCCGTCGATGTCGAGTACGACGCTCTCGTGATGGCGGAGGCCGGCCTCCGCCGGTCGGGGCTGTACGACGACGCGCGGACGACGCGGCTCCCGCGCGAGGAGTTCGTCCCCGCGGCCGGCCAGGGGGCCCTCGCCGTCACCGCGACCGACCCGGACGTGATCGAGGCGGTGCGATCGGCGGTCGACCACCCCCGAACCCGGGTCGCGGCGACCGTCGAGCGGACGGTGCTCGCCGAACTCAACGGCGGGTGTATCGCGCCCATCGGCGTCTCCGCGCTCGTCCGGGGCGAGCACGTCCACACCCGCGTTCGCGTGCTCTCCACTGACGGGGTTGAGGAGGTGAGCGGCACCCGTGACCTGCCGATCCGATCGCACGCCGGCGCGGCGGAATCGTTCGCGGCCGACCTCGCCGACCGCGGCGCGGCCGACCTCATCGAGCGGGCGCGGGCGTCGGTCGAGACCGCCACCACGGGCGCCGACACGGGGGGCGACGCCGATGAGTGAGGGGGCGGACGACGGGTTCGACGACCCGCCGACGCGAACGCGCGACGACGACGACGTCGGCAAGGTGTATCTCGTCGGGTCCGGGCCTGGCGACCCGGGCCTCATGACGGTGAAGGCGGCGCGGCTGGTCGAGTCGGCGGACGTCGTGTTACACGACAAGCTCCCCGGTCCGGAGATCCTCGGGGAGATCCCGGCGGAGAAACGCGAGGACGTCGGGAAGCGTGCGGGCGGCGAGTGGACGCCACAGGAGTACACGAACCGGCGGCTGGTCGAGCTGGCGAGCGAGGGGAAGACGGTCGTCCGACTCAAGGGCGGCGACCCGTTCGTCTTCGGCCGCGGCGGCGAGGAAGCGGAACACCTGGCCGACGCCGGGATCCCCTTCGAGGTCGTCCCGGGCGTCACCTCCGCGATCGCCGGCCCCGCGGTCGCCGGGATCCCCGTCACGCACCGGGATCACACTTCTTCCGTCTCGTTCGTCACCGGCCACGAGGACCCGACGAAAGACGAGTCTGCCGTCGACTGGGGCGCGCTCGCGGCGACCGGCGGGACCATCGTCGTCCTGATGGGCGTCGGGAAGCTGCCGGGGTACACCGCCGCGCTCCGCGAGGCGGGACTCGACGGCGACACTCCGGTCGCGCTGGTCGAACGCGCGACGTGGCCCGACATGGCGGTCGCGACGGGTACGCTCGATACGATCGTCGACGTCCGCGACCGGGCCGGGATCGAACCCCCCGCGATCACCGTTATCGGCGACGTGGCGGGGACCCGCGACCGGGTGGTGGCGTTTCTGGAGAACGCGGGTTCCGCGCCGGTCGAACGGGCCGGAACGACCGCCTCCCCCGAGGCGGAGACCGGGAGCGAAACCGACGAAGAACGGGGGGGTGAGGACGCGTGAGCGACGGACCCCGTGTCGCCGTCTTTCGCCCCGACGACGACCGAATCGACCGGGCCGTGACGCTGCTCGCGTCGCTCGGCGCGGACCCCGTCGCCGACCCAATGCTCGCCGTCGAGCCGACTGGCGCGACTCCCGTGGCGGGGGAGTCGCTCGACGCCGCATACGTCGTCTTCACGAGCAAGACCGGTGTCGAGCTCGCCGCGGATGTGGGATGGACGCCCGGCGAGGCCGCTCTCGTCGCCATCGGGCCGTCGACCGCCGCCGCGGCTCGGGAGGTCGGGTGGTCGGTCGACATCGTCCCCGAGGAGTACACCTCCGCGGGTCTCGTGGCGACCCTCCGCGACAGTGTCGACGGCGAGGTGATCGAGGTCGCACGTTCTGACCACGGCAGCGACGTGCTCCTCGACGGGCTCCGCGACGCGGGCGCTCGCGTGACGGAGACGGTGCTCTACCGGCTCTCGCGCCCCGACGACGCCGGCGAGTCGGCGTCGCTCGCGGCCGCGGGCGAGCTCGACGCGCTCGCGTTCACCTCGTCGCTAACCGTCGAGCACTTCCTCGAAGCGGCCGCCGACCGCGGAGTTCGCGAGGCGGCACTCGCCGGCACGAACGCCGCCGTTGTCGGTGCGATCGGCCCGCCGACGGCCGCGACTGCCGAGGAGCTCGGGATCGACGTCGACGTGATCCCGGACGACGCCGACTTCGAATCGCTCGCCGAGGCGGTCGTCGACGCCGCCGTTGGCGGGGTCGAGGTCGACGAGTCCACCTCCGGGACGTGACGGACGCGCACCCCTCCGATAACCTCGATCCGAACCGACAGCTCTCGATATCGATATTCGACAACGCGACGAACACGCTACCGTTCGGGTTAGCGGGGTGAAACCTCCTCTCTCCGCTTCCGTTGTTGCTACCGTCGATCCGTCCAAAATATCAAAAAGAATAATTTGATGTGTGGGTTTATTACTCGATACATGTGAGTAGGTGTCATGGAACCGAGCGAGCGCTGGTCGCTCCGAACCGACGGCGGCGTGTTGATCGTCGATTTCCCGCACGGGACGGGGATTAGCCCCGCCGCCGCCGACGCACTGCTCGATCGGTGGCGATCCGCCGTCGCCGACCACGCGGTCGACGCAGTCGTGATCGCCGTCCGGACGACCCGCCCCTGCTCCGACGCCGGGCGGCGGGCGCTCCGCGAGGCGGCACAGCTCGCTGTCGCCCGTGATGTCGGTCGGTTCGCCGTCGTCGGCGAACGCTCGAAGCGCCGCTATCTCAAGCGGACGATCGATGTCGACGGCGTCGAGACGGAAGCGTTCAACGACGAGACCGCCGCGATACAGTGGGCGACGTGCCGCGCGGAGGGCCGGCCCTCGGTCGGAGTAAACTGAGTGATTCCACGGGTGAACACCTGCCCGTGCCCGCGTTTTAGCCGATCGTCGCTTCGATCCCAGCCTCGTCTATGACCCGTTTCGCGTGGCGTGTCGCCCGCCCGCGGACGGCGTCGGCGTCGATCCCGACGTGCTCGCCGTCGTCGTACCGCACCTCGCCGCTGACCATCGTGAAGACGACGTCGTCGCCGTGAGCGGCGTACACGAGGTGCGAGAGCGGGTCGTGGATCGGGGTCGCGCGCGTCTTCTCGGTCGTGAGACCGATCAGGTCGGCTTCGTACCCGGGTTCGAGGCGACCGATCCGGTCGAACCCGGCCGCACGAGCGCCGTTGACCGTCGCCATTTCGAGGACCGTCGGCGCGGGGAGCCGGGTCGGGTCGAGCGCGTCTACTTTCCCGAGGAGGCTCGCCTGCCGCATCTCCGTGAACGGGTCGAGCGTGTTGTTACACGGCGGACCGTCGTTGCCGAGCGCGACGGTGATCCCGCGGTCGAGGTAGTCGTGGACGGGGGCGATCCCCGAGGCGAGCTTCATGTTCGATGAGGGACAGTGGGTAACGACGGTGTCCGTCTCCGCGAGCACTTCGCGCTCGCTCTCGTCCGTGTGGACGCAGTGAGCGAGCGTCACGTCCGGGCCGGTGAGTCCGACTTCGTCGAGCCAGTGGACGTTCCGCTTCCCGGTGTCGGCCTCGACGGTCGCGATCTCGCCCTTGTTCTCGCTGGCGTGGGTGTGGATCGTGACGCCGTCGTGGGCGTCCGCGATCTCCCGGCAGCCGCGGAGACACGCTTCCGTACAGGTGACGGCGAACCGCGGTGTGACTGCGTAGCGGATCCGCCCGTCGGCCGCGCCGTGGTACTCGCCGATCAGCGACTCCGTTTCGGCCAAGCCGGCGTCGGTGGGCTCTCGGAGGCCGTCGGGCGACTCCTTGTCCATCAGCACTTTCCCGAGGCGGCCGCGGATCCCCGTCTCGATCGCCGCCTCGAACGCCTCCGCCGCGTGGTTGACAGAGAGGTGATCGACCACCGTCGTCGTCCCCGATTCCAGACATTCGAGGTAGCCGAGCTCGGCGGCCGCCCGGGTGGCTTCCGCGTCCATCGCCGCCTCCATTGGCAACACGGCCTCGAACAGCCAGTCGAGCAGCTCGGCGTCGTCGGCGATCCCCCGACCGAGCGACTGGACCGAGTGGACGTGGCCGCCGACGAGCCCTGGCGCGACCAAGTCGAACGCGCGGCGCTCGTGGTCGGGGTAGGTCTCATGGAGGGCGTCCGCCTCGCCGACTGCGACGATCTCCCCGTCCGCGACGACGACTGCGCCGTCGTCGATCACGGTATCCGGGTCGGCGATGACGGTTCCGGTGATCAGCATATCCGTCCGTTTCTAACGGTCGACACTCAAGAGTCTTGCCGAACGGACGAGCGGACTGCGGGGACCGAGCGGACCACGGAGACCGAGCGGACCGCGGGGACCGAGCGGACCACGGAGACCGAGCGGACTGCGGGGACCGAGCGGACCGCGGGGACCGAGCGGACCGCGGGGACCGAGCGGACCACGGAGACCGAGCGGACCGCGACGGTGGAGGGTCGTTGAACGGGTAGCGCGTCGGGGGCGTTCACCGCCGACCCGACGGTAACCGCTTATAAGTCGAGTTCGGATTCGAGATCCGTCGGCTCCTCGTTCGTACGCGCTTCCCCACGGCGGTCGATCTCGTCGGCTACGCCTTCGGTCTCAAGTAGCCGGTCCAGCCGTCGCTCGAACTCCTCGTCGCCGATCTCGCCGGACGCGTACCGGTCGCGAAGGGTCGCGACCGGGTTCTCGTCGGTCGTCGCGTCGGCCGGCTCGGACGTCGATTCGATCAGCGGGAAGTCCTCGCCGAGAAGCGCCGCGACCGGGAGCACGATGAAGAAGCCGACGACGAAGGTCACGGGAACCGCTGTCCCCAAGCCCAACACCGCGAGCAGCGCCGTCACGCCGAATGTGAGGACGCCGAGGAGCCCGAGAAACCGCAGCTTCCCGAACGTCGGGAGGGCGTTCGACATGGCGTCGGATCTCCCGCGATCGGATAAAAACGTATCGCCGTCCGGGGCGCGGTCGGCTCGCTCCTATCGACGCCTATTCCCGTCGCCCACCCGCACCGATCGGTATGTTGCGGTACGTGACGACGAACCCGGGGAAGGTCCGCGAAGCCGAGCAGTACCTCGCCGACGGCTCCGTCGAGCAGCTCGACTTCGACTACACGGAGATCCAGTCGCCCGAGCTCGGCCCGATCGCGGCACGCGGCGCGCGCGAGGCGTATCGGGAGGCGGGCGGTCCCGTCCTCGTCGACGACGCGGGGCTGTTCATCGAAGGCCTCGACGGCTTCCCGGGCCCGTACTCCTCGTACGTCCAGGAAACGCTCGGAATCGAGCGGGTCCGCGAGCTCGCCCGTCCTCTCGAGAACGCCCGCGCTGCCTTCCGCTGTACCCTCGCGTACTGCGACGGCGAGGGATTCGCGGCGAGCCCCGACCCCGTCGACCGCGCGGACCGCGGGACGGCCGCGGCTGCGGGGCCTGACGACTCCGCATCGGACGCCGGGAGAACGGGGACTAACGCCGATGGAACGAACGCCGACGCCGCGGGAACGGAGCCCGCCGGTGAGACCGACCCCCTCCCGGTCAAGCTCTTCGAGGGGTACGTCCCCGGCCGGATCGTCGACCGCCGCGGCTCCGGCGGCTTCGGCTACGACCCGATCTTCGAGCACGCTGGCGAGACGTTCGCCGAGATGGACACCGAGCGGAAGAACGCCGTCTCGCACCGGGGTCGGGCGCTCGCGAAGTTCGCGGAGTGGTACGCCGAGCGCTGACCCGGGACGCCCGGATAGGGATCCTGACCGCTCGCCGGTCCTGTGCGCTTGCCGGCCCCGCGACTTACCAGTCCCGCGCCTCCCGGTCCGGCCCGGGATACTCGCCGCCGACGGCCTCCGGGTGGAGCCGTTCCGGGGAGAACACGGCAGCGAACGCCCGCGGTTCGCGAACGCTCACCGGCATCCGGTCGCGTAGTCCGGCGGCGGCCCCCGGGCCGGTCAAGGCGGGATCCATGCTTATCACCTGCATCGCGCCGCCGTGGTACGCCGACGCCAGCGCCGGATGGTCGCCGGCGGGGTGAGTCACCGGCTCACACCACGTCGCCAACTTCGCCCGCCAGTCGGCCGCGAGGGACGGATCCGCAACCGACGCGACAACCGCCTCGACGTCATCGAGTAGCGGATCGCTGGCGACGAGCGTCGTCCACGAGTGCTCCCGCAACACATCGAGTGCGTCGCGGGCCGCTCCGCCGACGAGCAGGTCGGCCGCCAGTACGTCGGCGTCGGCGACGACCCGCGCGGGGCTCGGCTCGACGTCTCTACTCATGGGTCCTCGCCTCCGTCCGTGTCATCCGCTTCCCGATCACGCCGCTCCGCGAGCGCGGTGACGACGGCACTCTCGTCGACGTCGTACCCGGCCGCCCGCTCGAACAGCTCCTCGAAGGTCATACCGGACCGATCGTCGCCGCCTATATCGGTGTGTCGGCCAGGTGGGGCGACCTGTCAACTGACTATCTACCGAAATACGGGCGTCTGACGCGAATATAAGTCGCTCCGGTCGGTCGATCCCGGTAGGCGCGCGGCCCGGACCGGCTCCGGTTCGGCGCGCCGTTCCCCCGGTTTTCGCGTGTCGATCGACCCGCCCGTGTGAGCCATGGCGTCCCCGAGCGGATCCGCGGAACCGCCCGTTTTTATCACTTCGACCGTAGTGTGAGGTATGAGATCGCGAGACGAGCCGTTCCTCGATCGGATCCGACAACCCGAGTACACCGGCGAGAACCGGTGTCTCCCGTGTACTGCCCTCAACGTCGCTATCGCGTTCCTCGCGACGGCTCTCGTCGCCCCGCTCGGCCCCGTGGCCGTCGCGGCCGTGTTCTTCGGGTCGATGGGCTCGATCTACTTCCGTGGCTACCTGATCCCCGGCACGCCACGGCTCACGAAACGCTACCTCCCGGACCCGGTCCTCGAACGGTTCGGCAAGGCGCCTGCCGGCCCCCGCGACGGCTGGGAGGTAGCCGACGATCCGGCCGTGGTCGAGACGGGCGATACGGGAAGCGGACGTGACGCTGACGCCGGCGATGGGACTATCGACGCCGATGAGACCGCTACCGACGAAACCGCCGACGGCAACGATGAGGTCATCGCTGGTGACGATGAGACGGCTGCCGACGAAACCGCCGACGGCAACGATGAAACCGACGACGAACCCGAGTTCGAGACGGTCGAACGCATCCAAAACCGTCGCGAGAACGCGGTCGACCCGCTCGAGTTCCTCCTCGACAGCGGGGCGGTCGTCCGGACCGACGGGATCGAGGAGCTCGCGTTCGACGAGGCGTTCGCCGACCGAGTGGCGGAACACGTCGAGCGGCTCGACCGCGAGTCGGTCACGCCCGAGATACTCGCCGAGCTGTTCGACGTCGACCCCGCCGCGATCGAGTTCAAGGACCGGTCGTATCCGGCGGTCACGGTCCGCCGTCGCGTCCGGAAGTGGCCCGGAGACGGCGCGTACCTCGCGGACGTCGCCTCCCACCTCGCGCTCTCGGAGCGCACGGACCGATGGAAGGATGTCCCCGTCGAGCAACGGCTCTCGATCCTCCAGTCGCTGCGATCGTTTCACACGGCGTGTCCGGTGTGTGACGGGTCGCTCGCGGCGACCGCGGACACGGTCGAGTCCTGCTGTCTCGCACACGAGGTCGTCGCCATCCGGTGTGACGACTGCGGCGAGCACGTCCTCGAACTGAATCCGGAGGAGGTCGAGACTGCCGGCCCCGACACGGGTATTACGCCCTGAGGCGAGCGACCCGTCCCCGCGTCCGGCTCCTCCTTCTCACTCCCCGTTTCGTGACCCGATCTCGACCCGCGGGTCGAGCGAGCCGTACGCGACGTCTTGGACGAGGTTGCCGAGGACACCGACGCCGATCACGACGACCGTTCCGCCGAGCAACACCGGAAGGTCGCGCTCGTTGACCGCCTCGAGCAACAGCAGTCCGAAGCCGTCGATGCCGAACAACACCTCGATGACGAACGCCGCGAGGACGAGGAGCCCGAGCGCCTCCGTGAACAGCATCGAGACGAACGGGATCGCGGCGTTTCGGACGACGTGAGTGGCCATCCGGAGGCTGGATCCGCCCTTCGCACGGACGAGGGTGACGAAGTCGGCCACCGCATACTCCCGCGAGTGTGCCCGCGCGTAGCTCACGTACCCGCCCAAAAGCGTCGTGAACGCTAATAGGACCGGCAGCGCGTGGTCGTACAGGAAGGCCGGGCGGTCGATGACCCCCCCGACGGACAGCGAGAGGACCATCCCGCCGATCCAGAAGTTCGGCAGCGCGAACAGCAGGTACGCTCCCGTCACGCTCCCGTTCGCGACCCGACTCTCCGGGCGAAGTGCCGCGTACAGTCCGATCGCGACGCCGGCGAGGATGGCCAGCAACACGGCTGGCACCACGTACCCGGCTGTTCGGAGCGCAGCGTCGGTCACGAGCGGGAAGACGGGCTCCCCGCTCGCCTGTGAGACGCCCCAGTCGAAGGTGGCCATGTTCGCCATCCAGCCGAGGTACACCTCGTGGAGCGGGCCGTCGAGCCCGCGTGCGGCGAAGTACTCGTTCCTGATCGCGTCCAACGCCTCCGGATCGTTTTCGCCGGCGAACCGGGCCGCGCCGATCTGGCCTTGAAGCACCCAGTCCTCGGTGAGCGTGAACAGCGCGAATACGGACGTGAGAACGACCCATGCGGTGGCGAGCCCGAGGAGGCCGCGCTTCGCGAGGAGACGCAGGAGGCTCATCCGTGGTCGACCGCGGGACGGCCGCGAGTGGAGGGCGTTCGGCTGGACCGTGATGTCATGTGATCGGGACGGTCGTCTCCCGACCGTATAAAACTGATCCAGCGATCCGGTTCATCGGTCCACGACTGTCCACCGATCGCGCTCAGTATCTCTATTCATTTCGCGGGATGGGCGATTGTATGAACGCTGTGGTAGTGTGGATGAGTATCTTTAACACGGTAAAGGAGGAACGACTATCAGTCCCCCTCCAATGTCATCGGCCGACGAGTCCCCGCGATTCGAAGATATCGACTGGGACAGACACGAAAATACTCGACGATACCTGACCGCAGAACGCGCGGCACTGCTCGCCGGTCTCGTCGCCGTCGTGACTCTCCGAGCGTCGGAAGCCGTCGCGAGTGTACCCACCCTCCTCGCCGTCTGGCGGCTCGAACGCATCGACTGGGTGTTCCTCCTCGCCGCGGTCGTCGTCATCTCCTATGGGGTGGTTCCGCTGCTTCGGGTCGCGCGGGACCGCCTCTCGGTCGCGGCGCTCACGCGGTATCCGGCGGCGACGGTCGCCGCGGTATTCGTGCTCGTGCTCGCCGTTGTCGGCCTCGTCGGACCGCTTTTGACCGGCTACGCCCCGCTCCGATTTCAACACGCGTTCCACGCCCCGGTCGGCTTCGCGAGCTCCGTGCCGCCCAGCGAGTGTCTCGGCGCCGAAACGGGCGAGCCCTTCGAACGGCTCTGTCACGGCTCCTGGGAGTATCCCCTCGGGACGAACGAGCGAGGCCACCCCTTGGGATTCC
The DNA here is from genome assembly GCF_055396225.1 of Halorubrum tibetense. Classification (NCBI taxonomy): domain Archaea; kingdom Methanobacteriati; phylum Methanobacteriota; class Halobacteria; order Halobacteriales; family Haloferacaceae; genus Halorubrum; species Halorubrum tibetense. The sequence continues at coordinate 1,036,144 of NZ_AP043742.1, read as the reverse complement.
TCCTGATCGAGGGCGCGCGCGTCGCCGTGTACGTCAGCGTCATCTCGCTGGCGTTCATCGTCCCGATCGCCGCAGCCGTCGGCGTCGTCGCCGGGATCCGCGGCGGGCTCGTCGACGATATCCTGAGCTCGTACGTCGACGTCCAGCTGTGTCTCCCGGCTATCCTCGTCTACTTCATCGGATATGCGTACTGGGGGCCCTCACTGTTGTTGTTGCTCGCCACGTTCGGCGTGTTGAGCTGGGGCGGGATCGCCCGGCTGGTCCGCAGCGAGGTGATCCGCAGGCGGGAGGACGGATACGTCCTCGTCGCGCGGAGCCTCGGCGCGTCCGAGTCGTACATCGCCCGCAAACACGTCCTCCCGAACAGCACGAACACGCTCGTTCCCGCGGCGTTCCAGCTGTTGGCCCTGTTCGTCCTCATCGAGGCGGGGGTCGCGTTCCTCGGCTTCCACCAGCTGGAAACGTACTCGTGGGGGTCGACGATCAGCGAGTCGATCAACGCCGAGGTCGCGGGACAGCTCCAGAACCGGGCGGACGTGCCTGCGTATCAGATCTGGTGGGTGTCGGCGCTTCCGGCCGCCGCCCTGACGGCGACCCTGATCGCGTTCAAAACGCTCGGTGACTGCGTCCGCGATGCCCTCGACCCGCGGGGTGAACGATGACCGCCGGGAACGCCCATGACGACGCGCTGTTGTCGGTCCGCGACCTCCGGACCCACATCGACACGGGTGACGGTCGCCTCCACGCCGTCGACGGAGTCAGCTTCGACGTCGCCGCAGGGGAGACGGTGTGTCTCGTCGGCGAGTCGGGCAGCGGGAAGAGCGTCACCTGTGAGTCGATCACCGGTCTCGTCCCCTCCCCGCCGGTCAACGTCGTCGGCGGCTCGGCGACGTTCGACGGTGAGTCGCTCCTCGGCCGCTCGGACCGGGAGCTTCGCGCCGTCAGGGGAACCCGGATCGCTCACGTCTTCCAGAACCCCCAGCGGGCGCTTGACCCCGTGTACACCGTCGGCGAACAGGTCGCCGAACCCGTGGCGATACACGGCACCCAGAACGGCGAGACGCCCCGTGATCGAGCGGTCGACCTCCTCCGGCGTGTCGGTATCCCGCGCGCGAGCGAGCGAGCCGACGACTATCCACACGAGTTCTCCGGCGGGATGCAACAGCGGGTCGCGATCGCCATCGCGCTCGCGGCCGACCCCGACCTCGTCATCGCGGACGAGCCGACGACGGCGGTCGATGTCACCGTTCAGGCGCGGCTCATCGACCTGTTCCGGGAGCTGACCGACGACGAGACCGCGCTCCTTCTCGTCACGCACGACCTCCGCGTCACCGCGTCGCTCGCGGACCGCGTGCTCGTCATGTACGGCGGAACGATCCTCGAACGCGGCCCGGTCGGTGACGTGTTCTCGATGCCGGCACACCCGTACACGCAGGCGCTGTTTGGCAGCTACGGGGAGCGTCAGGAGTCGACCGACCCCCGACCGGCGCGGGGTGACGTTCCGACGGACGGCTGTCGGTTCCGCGGCGAGTGCCCGCACGCGGTCGACGCCTGTACCGGCGGCGATCAGCCGGCGTTTCACCCCGTCGAGGACGACCCGGCACACGCCGCATCGTGTGTCCACTACGCGCCCGACGGCGACTCGTCGTCGATCCGTGCTGCTGCGGCCGCGTCGTCGCCAACGGGATCGGAGTCGCCGTCGGACGCCTCGCTGTCACCGGATCCGACACGCTCTGACGACTCCCGCCCGGGGGTGGACACGGATGAGTGACGACCCGTTGTTGGCCGTCCGCGACCTGGAGACCCACTACCCGATCACGAAGGGGTGGCTCCGCCGCGAGGTCGGCCGGGTCCGTGCGGTTGACGGGATATCCTTCGATCTCGCCCGCGGCGAAACGCTCGGGTTGGTCGGCGAGTCCGGTAGCGGTAAGACGACGGCCGCCCACTCGATACTGGGTATCGAGACCCCGACGGGTGGGGAGATACGCTTCGACGGGACGCCGATCGAGGAGCGCTCCGGCGAGTCGCTACGCGCGTTCCGAAGACGGGTTCAGCTCGTCGTTCAGGACCCGAACGACGCGTTGAACCCGCGGATGCCGGTCGGGGAAGCGGTCGCCGAGCCGCTCACGGTTCACGGGTTCGACGACGCGGAGCGTCGACGCGCGATCGCCGAGGACCTGCTCGAACGGGTGGGGCTCTCGGCGGCGGACCACGGCCGCTATCCTCACGAGTTCTCCGGCGGAGAGAAACAGCGGATCTCGATCGCCCGGGCACTGATCGTGAACCCCGATCTCATCGTGGCGGACGAGCCGACCAGCGCGCTCGACGCTCGCGTCCGGGCCGACGTGCTCGACCTCCTCGCCGACATCCGCCGCGAGTTCGATGTCGCGGTGTTGTTCATCAGCCACGACCTCGACGTCGTCCGTCGGTTCTGCGACCGGGTCGCGGTGATGTACCTCGGGGAGATCGTCGAACGCGGTCCGACCGACGCGGTGTTCCGTGACCCCGATCATCCGTACACCCAGGTGCTCCGGTCGTCCGTCCCGTCGCTCGATCCGACGGATCGGCGGCTCGGCAGACCGCTCACGGAGACGGTCCCGGAGCCGAGCGACCCGCCATCAGGCTGCCGGTTCCACCCGCGGTGTCCGGCCGTGATATCGCCGGACTCCATCGACCTTCCGCGGGAGACGTGGCGGTCTGTCGCGGCGTTTCGGTTCACGGTCCAGACCGGCGAGCTCCCGCCTGCGGTCGCACCCGGCCGGGATGCCGATGGATCGATATCGGCTGACACCGTCCGGGAGACCTTCGACCTTCCCGACGCCGTTTCGGACGACACGCTCGACGAGACGATCGACCGAGCTGCCGCCGCGATCGCCGACGGGAACGTCGAACAAGCGGGTACTATCCTGGAGGCCGGCGTGCCGACGCCGTGTGAGTCGACGACGCCCGAGGCGGTCTCGCGTGGCGACGGTCGAAGCGTTCAGTGTCTCCGCTTCGACCCGTCCGTCGATGCCGACCAGATCGCTGACGATGGCTCTCGCCTCGGCGACGACTGACGGGGGTTCGACCCGGTCGGCGTCGATCGGCTGTGTTATCGAATGATACGCACGGTCGTCTCGTCGGCCAATCCCTTTGCCGCCGAGTCGGTCGTGTTCACCGACGCACCGATGGTGTACTCCCCGGGCTCCGCCGGCTCCCAGTCGGTATCGGTCACACGGAACATCTGGTCCCACCGCTTGTGGAACCGCTTGTGTTCCCCGCGGTCGAACTCGAACCGACCGGTCTCGTCCGGCGGGTCGCGCAGCGGCACGGCGGATGCCTCCACGTCGCCGTCGACGTTCCACGTCCAGAGCACCGGGGACGCCGTGGTGAGCGACACCGGAAACGGGACGTGGTTGCGTATCGTGACCGTGAACGGGATCGATTCGCCGACCCCGTACTCCGACTCGGGCGTCGTCACGTCGACGGACACGAACCGGTGTCTGACGCCGTGCGGGACGAGGAGATCACTGAGCGTCGAGGAGGGGACCGAGCGCAGCGCCTGGAGCTTCGTCTCCCGTTTGATCTCGTTCGGCGCGCCCGGATCGTCGTCGTCACGGTGGATCGCGCCCGAGTCGTATATCCGTCGCATCGGCCGTCGTACGTGGTCGAGAAAAATAAAACGACGGACACGGTCGTCCGAGCGGGTTCGGCCGGTACCAGCGGTCGTTAGTCGTCCGCGTTCCCGCGGTCCGCGCTGGCTCCCGTGGTCGGTGCCGCGCCGCGGAACGTGTCCGTCGTCTCGTCGAACCGGTCGTCGTACCGGATACACGCGATGTCGTGTTCCGGTCCGGTCGCGTAGAACTCGGGGTGATGCTCCGAACACGGCGACGTGAACGCCTCGTCGAGCCGTTCGGCGGCCGCCTCGATCCGATCGTTGTGGAGCGCGTCGATCGCCTCCGTGATCACCGTTTCGGCCTCGGGGTCCCCCAGCGTCTCCGGGAGGTCGAACTCCGTACGGACCATCTCGTCGAACACGCTCCGTGCGGCCTCGGTCGCCTCCGTCCGGCTCCCGTCTGTCTCCCCTTCCAGCTCCGCGGTCACGGACTCCACCGTGTCCGCCTGTTGTGTCCGCAGCTTGAAATCCATGACCGAGCGCCACACCTCTTGTGTGAGGTCGTAGTCGGCGTCGCGGATCACTTTCGGACACCGCGTGTGGAACCGGCAGCCGGACGGCGGATTGAGCGGTGACGGCACCGTCCCGGTGAGGAATATCTGGTCTCCCTCCCACAACGGGTCGGGCTCGGGTATTGCCGAAAGCAACGCCTCCGAGTACGGGTGATACGGCGGTTCGAACACGTCCCGCGTCGGTCCGATCTCGGCGATCTCGCCGAGGTACATGACCGCGATCCGGTCGGAGATGTGCTCGACGACGCTGAGGTCGTGGGCGATGAAGATATACGACAGCCCGAACTCCTCTTGGAGGTCCTCCAACAGGTTGAGGATCTGTGCCTGGACGCTCACGTCCAGCGCCGACACCGGCTCGTCACAGACGATCACTTCTGGGTCGACCGCGAGCGCCCGGGCGATACCGATCCGCTGCCGCTGGCCGCCGGAGAACTCGTGTGGGTACCGGTTCGCGTGGCTCGCGTTCAACCCCACCGTCTCCAACAGCTCGTAGATTCGTTCCTTTCGCTCCTCGCCGGTGGCGATCCCGTGGATGTCGAGCGGCTCGCCGATGATGTCGCCCACGGTGAGTCGCGGGTTCAGACTCGAGAACGGGTCCTGGAAGATGTACTGGATGTCCTTTCTGACGTCGCGCAGCTCCGAGCTCGAGAACTCGGTCAGGTCCTCGCCTTTGAAGTACACCGAGCCGCCGGTCGGCTCGATGAGTCGGAGCATGCTCCGACCGAGCGACGTCTTCCCGCAGCCGGACTCGCCGACCACGCCCAGCGTCTCGCCCTCGTGCAGCTCGAGGTCGACGCCGTCGACCGCCTTTACCCACTGTGATCGGCCGAAGAGTTTGTCGATGAACCCACCGGTCGAGTCGTAGTACTTCTCGAGCCCGTCGACTTCGAGGATCGGCTCCCCGCGATCACTCACGGGAACCACCCTCCACGTACTGCCGAACCGTCTCGTCCACCGGCCCGTCTACCTCGACCGTGTAATCGAGACCTCTGGAGAGTCCCTCGGTGTACTCGACACAGGCGGCCGCACGTTCCGTCTCGATCCCGGCCTCGCGGTCGGTTTCGAGGTCGACAAGCGGCGGCTCCGTCCGGGTACACTTCTCCTCGGCGAACGGACACCGGGGATGGAAGCTACATCCCGAGGGCAGCTCGACGAGGTCCGGCATCGTCCCCGGGATCGTTTGGAGGCGGTCGCGCGGGTCTCCCACCCGTGGGATCGAGCTCATCAGCCCGACCGTGTACGGGTGTTTCGGGTCGTAGTACAGGTCCTCGACCGGCGCCTTCTCGACCGGCTTCCCGGCGTACATGACCATCACGCGGTCACACACCTGCGCGATCACGCCGAGGTCGTGGGTGATGAGCTGGATCGCGACATCGAAGTCGTCCGCGAGCTCGCTGAGCTCGTCGAGGATCTGTGCCTCGATGGTGACGTCGAGCGCCGTCGTCGGCTCGTCGGCGACGATGAGATCGGGATCACACGACAGGGCCATCGCGATGATCGCCCGCTGTTGCATCCCGCCGGAGAACTCGTGGGGGTAGTCGGAGAACCGTTCTTCGGCCTCCGGGATCCCTACCCGGTCGAGCAGCTGTATCGTCCGGTCCCGTGCCTCCGCCGAGCCGTAATCCATGTGGTGTTCGATCGCCTCGGCGATCTGTTCACCGACGGTGTACACCGGATTCAACGCGGTCTGGGCGTCTTGGAAGATCATCGCGATCTCGTTGCCCCGGATCGACCGGACCTCCTCTTCGGACATCTCGAGGAGGTTCTCGCCCTTGAATCGGATCTCGCCGCTCTCGATCCGGCCGGGACTCTCGATGAGTCGGAGCACGGACAGCGCGGTCACGCTCTTTCCGGCCCCGCTTTCCCCGACTACGCCGAACTTCTCGCCGCTGTCGATCCGATACGAGAGCCCGTCGACGGCGGTGACCACGCCCTCCTGCGTGTAGAACCGGACTGTCAGGTCCTCCACTTCGAGGAGAGCCATCAGTCGTCACCCCCGCGGCCGACACCCGTCTCCTGTGCGTCCAACGCGTCGTTGATACCGTCACCGATCATGTTCATCGCCATCACGAACGTGAAGATCGCCGCACCGGGGTACACCGTCGCCCACCAGGGGATCTGTCCGCCCGGCCCCTGGATCAGCGTCTCGCGTGTCTCGTCGAGCATCGTCCCCCACTCGGCGGTGCTCGGGTCCATCCCGAGCCCTAGGAAGCCGAGTGCGGCGACGCCGATCACGACGCTGCCGATGTTGAGCGACGCCAACACGATGAGTGGCGGCATCGCGTTCGGCGCGATGTGTCTGAACACGACCGATCGGTCGCGCGCGCCGAGCGCTTTGGCCGCCATCACGTACTCGTTCTCCTTGATTTTCAGCACTTCACCGCGGACGAGCCGACCGTAGCCGGCCCAGCCGAAGAGGCTGAACGCCAGCACGAGCTGCCAGTAGCCGCCGCCGAGGATGGCGACGATGATGAGCGCCAGGATCAGGCCGGGGAACGCGAAGATGGTGTCGACGATCCGCATCATCACTTCGTCGACGTTCCCGCCGTAGTAGCCGGAGATGGCGCCGTAGATCAGCCCGAACGACGCCGTCAGTCCGACGACGATGAAGCCGATCGAGATGCTGTATCGGCCGCCGACGAGGATCCGGGAGAACAGGTCACGCCCGGAGCCATCGATACCCATCGGATACTGCCAAGACGGCGGGTCGTAGATTCCGACGTTCGGGTCGACCGTGAAGTAGATGATCGTAGTCGGGTCGTACGGCGCCAGTGAGAACGGCTGGACGACGTAGCCGCCGATCTCGATCGGCCGTGCGAAGATCGCGATCAGCGACATCAGGACCACGACAACGAGCGCGCCCATCGCCGAGCGGTTACGGACGAACCGCTGGAGGCCGCGTCGCCATCGGCTCATCGTCTCACCGCTCGTCTCACCTGTCCAATCGGAGAGGGGTTCCCGGTTTCGGACGCGATCCGCGTCGAACCCGGAGATCCGGATCCGACCTCGTTCGTCGGTAGGGTTGTCGGTGTCAGTCATATCTGATCCTCGGGTCGAGTGCGGCGTACAGGATGTCCGCGATGAGGTTCGCGACGATGACGAAGAAGCCGGTGAACAGCGTGATCGCCATCACGACGTTGATCTCACGTTGGTTGATCGCTTGGATGAACTCGAAGCCCAGCCCCGGCCAGTTGAACACGGTCTCGACGACGACGGAGCCCGCCACGATCCCTGCAGTCAGGGTCGCGGCGAGCGTCACGACGGAGATGAGCGAGTTCCGGAGCACGTGTTTGAACACGACCGTTCGCTCGGGAAGCCCCTTCGCGCGGGCGGCAGTGACGTACTCCTTGTTCAGCTCCTCCGCCATTGACGTCCGCATCACCCGCATGATACTCGCGGCCGACGCCGTCCCGATCGTGACCCCCGGTAAGATGAGATACCAGAGCATCTCGGGGTGATACAGCGGGAGCCGCGACGGTGGTAACACCGGGAACAGGCCGACGTATAGCGAGAATATCAGGATCAACATCAGCCCGAGCCAGAAGTTCGGGATCGAGATGCCGGACAGTGCGATGAAGCGGCTTACCGTGTCACCGAGGCGGTCCTTGTTGACCGCCGCGTAGATCCCTGTCGGGATCGCAACGACGAGCGCGAACACCCAGCCGAAGATACCGAGCGCGATCGTCTCAGGGAGACGCCGCCAGACGATACCCGAGACGTCACGTCCCGTGCGGAGTTCCTGTCCGAAGTCACCGACCATCACGTTCGTGATCCACGTGAAGTACTGCTCGTAGACGGGGCCCGAAAGCCCCCACCGCTCCCGGAGCTGTGCTTCTTCTGCCGCGGAGACGTCCGGGTTCAACGCGACCAGCTGCGAAATCGGATCGCCGGGGGTCAGATGGAACAGCCCGAACGTGATCACGGACACGCCGAACAGGATCGGGATCACCGATAGTACGCGTTTCAGTATGAAACGTTGGAGGCTCATCGTCGCTGGGTCACCGTGGTGGGGTCATTGGTAAATGGTGGGTGGGTTGGCTGTCTGTTCGGTCGGGAAGAGAGCGTTCCGCCGACCGCGGTTCGGCGGCTGGCTTACTCCGCGTGGTCGTCCGCGACTTCCTGGAGCAGCTCCTCCGCCCGTTCGGGGTCGTACTCGTTCGTCGGCCGGATCTCGTCTTCGAGCGCGTCGTGATCGACGGTCCCGGAGCCGTGTGCCAGCTCGGGAAGGTCCGTCCAGGCGGGGCGGCCCCAGCCGTTCAACACGTTGTCGACGATCTGCTGGCGCGGAACGAGGTGGTTGATCGCTTGCCGGACGCGGCGGTCGTCGAACGGTTCGACGTCAACCGGGTACTGGATGTACTCGTACCCGCCGGTTTCGACGCCGTGGACGAGGTACCCGTCGTCGGCGTCGAAGTCGTCGAGCGTCCCGCTGGCGAGGCCGTACGTGATGTCGATCTCGTCGTTCTGGAGTGCGCCCGAGCGCGTCGCGTCGTCGGGAACGATCTCCAGCTCGAAGCGGTCGACGACGGGGCCATCCGGGAAGTCGGCCGAGCCGTCGAACCAGGAGAACGCCTCCTCGACGCCCTTCTGTTCGACCCAGTAGTCGTCGAACTTCTCGACCTCGTAGAACTGCTCGTCCTCGAACTCGTCGAACTCGTACGGACCCGTCCCGATCGGGATGTTCCCTTCGCGCGGATCGAGGTTCCCCTTCTCGATCTCGTCGAGTTGGGTGGAGTTGAGAATGAGGAGCCCGGGCAGCTCGCGGTCGCCCTCGGCGTCCGGAACCTGTGCGTACATGTCGACCGTGTACTCGTCGACTTCGGTCACGGCCAGCACCGAGTCGTACGTCTGCGGCGCGAGCTGGGAGCCCTCGGCGTACTCGTACGTTGCCACGACGTCCTCGGCGGTGAGTTCGTCGCCGTTGTGGAACTCGACGCCCTCGTGCAGCTCGTAGCGGAAGTGCATCCCGTAGGTGCCGTCCTCGGCCGCCTCACGAGCGTCCTCGTGGGTGAGGATGTCGACTTCGCCGTCCTCGGCTTCGCCCGTGATGATAGCGTATTCGTCGCCGGCGGGCACACCGTCCTCGGTCGCCTCGACGGTCCGCATGTACTCGTCGTACACGGAGCGGTCGATGTCTTGGACGTCGAGCAGCTCGAAGTCGCGGGCGAGCCACGGGTAGATGTTCCCCTGGGAGTCGGTCGCGGTGAGCGCCTCGAAGAGGAACCCCTGTGCCATCGTCGAGGTCGTGTCGCTGCTGTGTGGCGGGTCGAACGAGTCGACGTTCGCGCCGAGGCCACCGCGGAGCGTGCCTCCCTCCTGGAGGTCGGAGATGTCAGCGTCGAAGTCCGCCGCGGAGTCGCGGTCGAGCCACATGACCTGCTCGTCCTGCGGGGCGTACATGTTGTAGCTGAAGAGCCCCTCGTTGAAGGGCCACATGTTGAACCCGTGAACGTCCGTGCTGGCGACGGCCGTCGCGAGGTCGAAGTGCGTGATGGAGCTGTACGCTTCCTCGGCGAGCGTTCGCCAGATCTCGTCGTAGCGCTCCGCGCGCAGCTGCGGATCCTCCGCGACGTCGGCACCGTATCGAGCCGTGTCGAGGAGCTCGTCGAGATCGGAGTCGGAGATGCCCGTGAGGTTACAACACGCGCCGATGTTCGCGGTGTTGTGGAGCGCGTCACAGAAGCTGTGCGGGTTGAACGTCCCCGACAGCCCGATACAGGGAACGATGTTCTCGCCGTCGGGATATCGGGATCGAGGACGCGGCCGACGTACGTGTTCCACTCGTACGTCTCGACCTCCGTCTCGAAGTAGCCGGTCTGCTCCATCGATTCGGCGATGAGCTCGACCAGCTGGACGCGGTCGTCGTTGTCCGCGTTGACTTCGAGCTGGACTTCGAGCGGGAACAGTCCGTCTTCGTCACCTGGACCTTGGGGGCCTTCACCCTCTTGATCACCACATCCGGCCAGCCCGGCAGCGCCGGCCGCGCCGATGGTGGTGAGGACCCTACGTCGATTTATCGTCCGGCTATCGCCGGAGCCTTCGTGCCGACTTGGCATACCATGTTACTTCTACCGATCACTATAATATGTTACGAATACTGTCTCGTACGGTTGTCACGCCCTGAAACTGACGATTTCTCCAAACACCTCTGAAAAACTGCTGAAATTATCTTATATATACCCTCTGTGGAGAGTAATAATTGCATCTATCGGATCCGGACTGCATATGATTTCTTCTATCGACTCGGACGGCGTCGGTAGAACGGTCGTACTGAGCTGCTGTTCTCCGGATCACTCAACGTGATCATTAGCGGGAAAGGGAGAGCCTAGGCCGGGATTTGAACCCGGGCTCTCGTCCTTACCAAGGACGCGCTTTACCGCTAAGCTACCCAGGCGCAGTCGTTCGTTGTCCGGAACCGACTTTAGGGGTTTCGATCCGGCTTCGGTCCCGGACCCGTCGGGCGGTGCCGTCGTGTTCAGCGGTCGGTCGCGCTGACGGCCCGATCGGAGATATCCGCGATCCGGTCGGCGGTCGTCTCGGGGAGTGCGCGTCCGGGTGGCGGGAACTCGCCGTCGTAGTCGGCGGCGAGCTCGCGGGCGTACTCGAGCAGCTCCGCGGGAGGGTCCCCGCCGACGGCCGTCGTCCCGGCGACGACGGCGAGCTCGAGAGCATCGACTTCGAGACTCCTATCGAGGGCGACCGCCGCTTCGGGAGCGATACCCTCCCGGTTACGCTGTGTCTGGTCCCGGCCGAACGCTCGGACGACCTCGACCGCCGCGCCGGCGGCACCGGTGTGTGACAAAAGCGAGAAGCCACGGGAGACGAGCACCTCGGCGGCGAGCACGTCCATATCCGCGTCGATGTCGGCTTCGGCGGTCGCCGCCGACTCCCAGGGCTCCTCGTGGGACAGGCGGCGCGTGAGCCGGAGCCCCTCGTAGATGAGCTGGACGCCGGCGGCCCGGTCGACGACGTCGTCGGGGTCTACGTCCGGGTCGAGCGCGCGCGCCGTCACGAGCGACAACACCCCGGGCGTCACCGCCGCGTCCGCGAGCAGGTCGTCGAGGGTCTCCCGGAGGTAGTCGGGCTCGATGTCCGCGAGCGCTTCGAGCGCGGCGTCACGCGCCCGCACGACGTCGTCCATTACTATCGCTTCGTTCGACAGGGAAGGGCAAAGACCTTTGGAAACCGCCCCCACCGGAGTCCATGGTTCGGAGTCACGGGGACGGCTCGGTCCGCGTCCTCACGCTGGATCGTCCCGAGAAACGGAACGCGCTCCGCCCGAACGACCTCTCCGAGCTGGCGGCGGCGGTCGAGGCGGCGACGGAGCCGGTCATCTACCTTCACGGTGCCGGATCGGCGTTCTGTGCCGGGGCCGACCTCGACGCCGTTTCCACGCTCGACGACCCCGCCGCGTTCGCCCGTTTGGGACAGCGGGTCGCGTCGACCCTTGCGAGCACGGACGCGGTCGTCGTCTGTGGCGTCGACGGCGCTGCTCGCGGTGGCGGCGTCGAGCTCGCGCTCGCGGCCGACGTCCGCGTCGCCACCCCCGACGCGACGTTCGCCGAACCGGGGGTCAGGTTCGGCCTGTTCGGTGCGTGGGGCGGAACCGTCCGGCTCCCGCGGGTGATGGGCGAGGGGAACGCCCTCGAGTTCGCCCTCTCGGGTCGCGTCCTCGACGCGGATGACGCGCTCCGAACCGGACTCGTCTCTCGCGTGAGTGCGGACCCCGAAGCCGTCGCCGCCGATATCGGGGCGGGAACGCCGGACGCGCTTCGCGTCGTAAAAACGCGGATCCGCGACCGCCGTGACGACGAGACCCAAGAGGCGGCCGAAGCGGCGGCGTTCGCGGACCTCGTCGAGGCACACGCGGATGCGATCCGACGATCGCGGTCGACGACCACGGAGGCGGCCGATGAGGTCGCCGACCGACGCGACGGCGGTGGCGACTCCGACACTCCTGAGTGAGCATACGCCGACGGCCCGCGGTTCGCTCGCGCCGATGTGACAGATTTAAATATCCGACGCGTTCACCTCGAATCGCGACGCACGCACCGGTAGTGTAGTGGTATCACGCAACCTTGCCATGGTTGCAACCCGAGTTCAAATCTCGGCCGGTGCACTCCTTTCAGTCGTTTCCCGGCCTGCCTCCCGCTCGCCGCGCTCGCGGGAGTCTCGGCCGTGCGCTATCGTTTCCGAAAGCGGACCGTTTAACCGTGGGAGGCGGGTTCCAACGAACGAATGGTGGAGATCCTTCTGGTCGTCGGGCTCGTCGTCGCGGCGTTCGTCGGATACAATATCGGCGGCGCGACGACCGGACCGGCGTTCGGTCCCGCCGTCGGCGCGGGCGTGATTTCGAAGGCAGGAGCGGCCGCGCTGATGTCCGTGTTCTTCTTCATCGGTGCCGGGACGCTCGGTCGGCGAGTCGTGGACACGCTCGGGGAAGACCTCATCACCCAGCCCGGGGTGTTCACGCTGGAATCGAGCATCGTCGTGCTGTTCTTCATCGGCGGCGCGCTGTTCGTCGGCAACTACTTCGGTGTCCCGGCGTCGACATCCATGACGGCGGTGGGCGCGATCGCCGGACTGGGAGTCGCGACGAGCAGCCTCGATCTGGCAGTGATGGGTTCGATCGCCATCTGGTGGCTCGTCGCGCCGATCATCGGCTTCTGGGTCTCCGGGGTCGTCGGCCGGTACTTCTACCCGCGGATCAATCGGTGGGTCGCGATCGACGGCACGGAGGGGCCGCTCTTGGAGTTCGATCGGTCCGGGCTCCTTCCCCGGCCCTCGCTCGGCCCGAACACGACCCGCCGCGAGGTCGTCGGCGCGGTGGTCGTCGTCGCGATCGGGTGTTTGATGGCGTTCTCCTCGGGCACCTCGAACATCGCGAACGCCATCGCCCCTCTCGTCGGGGCGGGTGTGGTCGAGATGAACCCCATGATCGTTCTCGGGAGCGCCGCCGTCGCGGTTGGCGCGTTCACCATCGCTCGCCGGACGCTCGACACTCTCGGGAACGATATCACGGACCTCCCGTTGACAGCCGCCATCGTCGTCGCCGTCGTCTCCTCCGGGATCGTCATCGGGCTCTCCGCGATCGGGATCCCCGCCTCGTTCGTCATCATCGCGACGATGTCTATCGTCGGGCTGGGGTGGGGGCGTGCCACCCGAACGGCGACGGTCTCCGAGGGGATCCGGGGCGAGGCGGAGACTAACGTCGCGGTCAGCGCGCTGGCTGCCGACGAGCCGGGCGACGAGGTCGTCGGGATCGGCGAGGAGGATCCCGACGATATCCCGGCAGCTACCGATCTGTTCGACCCTACGACCACCGCGCGAGTGGTCGTGTTACAGAACGTCGTCCCGCTGCTTTCGACTATCGGCGCGTTCGTGACCTTTTATCTCCTGTTTGGCTTTGTCTGGTGACGACGGGCCGACCGACGCCGAGTCCCCCTACCGCCCGAAGCGACGCTGTCGGTCCTGAAAGTCGAGGACTGCACGGAGGTAGTCGCGCCTCCGAAAATCCCGCCAGTTCACGTCCGTGAAGTAGAGTTCGGCGTACACCGACTGCCAGATCGCGAAGTCGGAGAGTCGCTCCGCACCGGTTTTGACGACGAGATCGGGCTCCGTCGGGAACACGAGCCGGTCGGCGATCTCGGCCTCGTCGATACCCTCCGGGTCGAGCTCGCCGTCGGCGACGTCCGTCGCGAGGTCACGGACTGCGGCGGCGAACTCGGCTTTCCCGCCGAGGCCGACGTTCACGCGGATCGGGGCCTCCGCGGGCTCCGTGTCGTCCGGGCCACGGACCGACATCGAGCGTGGGGCGTCGAGGCGGCGCAGCTCGCGGATCAGCGACGGGACGACCGCCTCGTCGAGCACAGACACCGAGACGGTCACGCGGTCCGCGCCGTACCCGAACGCCCACGTGAGCGCCGACCGCAACGTGTCGAACGCGCCGTCGGCCAGCAGGTCCCGCTCGGTGATGACGATCGCCACGTGCGCCGGGGGGTCGCCGTCGTGTAGCCGGTGGCGAACGGCGAGGTACGTGTCGTACAAACCCACGCCCGTCGCTCCACCGTCGAGATACATAAGTGACCGGTGGTCGTGTTCGCCCTCACGACGAGGGGTTTAATCCGCCATCGGTCGTATCGGGGGTGATGACCGACAGCTACCGTGGGGTGTTCGGCGCGATCCCCTACGCGATCCGGAACACCGACTCGTGGGCGATGCGGGTGTACGGCGTCGTCGGAGCGGTCGCGGCGGCGTTCATAACGCTCGTCGTCACCCTCGGGCTCGTGGTCTGGATGGGCGAAACCGCGGAGGTACAAAGCGGGACGTTCCTCTTTTCGCGCTCGTTGTACGTGATCGCCGGGTTCGCCGCCGTCGCGCCGCTTCTCGCCCCCTTGCTGTTCGTCGCGCGACGACATCGCCGTGACGATCGCGTCGCCGCCGGCTACGACCGGTGGCTCGCGGCCGCCGGGTTCGTTTTCCTCGTCTCGCTGTACCTCGGGATGGTGATCTCCGCACCTGCGGACCTGCGTGACCCGACGGACTCCGTCGTCGTTTCCGCGCTGTACGCGCTTCCACCGCGCGCTGGCTTCGCCCCCCCGATCGCCGGGGCCGGACTCGTGTTCCTGACGCACTTCCGGCTTCGGGACGCTGGGGACGCCGGAGAGGACGGGGAGGCTCCCGGAGCGTCGGACGACGAACGAGCCGGTGACCACCCCGGCAACAACGGAGAAGCCAACGAGAGCGACTGACCCGACAGCGACGATGTCGGGCCCTTGTTCCGCCTCGAAACCGGGAAATGACTCGACACCGTAGCGTCCATCGATGACCAACGAGAAGGAGAGCACGTTCCTCGTGACTCACGTCGAGTCCGACTCGGCCGTTCTCAAGGACGTTCATGACGGACAGGTACACACGCTGGGGTCGAACCCCGGACTCGCCGTCGACGACGCGGTCGAGGCGACGGTCGCGCCCGACCCGCCGCTGGAGGTGACGTATCAGGTGATCGAGGTCGACGAACGGCGCTCGCTGTCGATCGACCGGAGTGACGAGCCGCCGACCGTTCAGGAGCGCGAGCTCGCCGCGGACCTGCAACCCGGGGAGCTGGCGCGAGAGCCTCGGGCCGGGGTCGGCGAGATACACGTGCTGTGTCCGCCGGAGGGCGGGACGGAGGACGCGGTCGATGACGTGTTGGAGGACCGTGAGGGGACGTTGTCACGGGCGGCTCGGCTCGGCGTGAACCGGGTCGAGATCCGGTCGGAGCCCCGCGTACTCAGCGTCCGGTACCTTCCGTGACGAGGCGTGAGTCAGTGACGGATCGTCTGTCGGAGGCGTGTTTCATGCGTTCGGCCCCGCCGCGCTCTGGACACACCACCCGCCGTCGACCTCGCCGTCGTGGGTCTCGTACGCCACCTCCGTCCCTGCCGCTACGACCGCCGTCTCGGCTGGTTCGCCGTCGACGGTTATCGCTACGACCCGAAACGGGACGTCGGGGCTGTCGCCGCAGCACCCGACGTCGACGAACTCCTCGCGGACGTCCCCGACAGAGACGGTTCCGAGCACGCGACGGAAGTACCCCCGGTAGCGGTCGGTGTCTATTTGATCGCGGCCCCATCCGCTGAGCCCGTCCGGGTACGAGAGCACGACGCTGTCGGCCATCGGTTCACTCATACGGGCCCTTACGCGGCTGCCGGCAAAACCGATTTCGGCGCGACAGGCCGTCGGTCCTCCGAGATCGCATAACTCCCGGGAGGGGTCCGAGTGCATCGATTTCTTTCAGTCCCGGATATACAAAGGCTTATTCGGACCGAATAACGAACCCGTGTCATGGGAGCGATCGAGGTACCGGAGGTCGACTACACCGACTACTCCAACCGGCAGCTCGTGTTGGTTCCGTTGGCGGTGCTCGCCCTGGCGCTTCTGATCATCGGCGGGTGGTACTTCGTCACCGGCGCGCCGGCGAATCTCGGGCTGGAGTTCACCGGCGGCGTGGAGCTACGGATCGCCGACGACGGCGAGGGAGATCTCGGCGAACGGATCGACGCGGCGTTCGAACAGGAACCGGATTCCGTCCGGTCGATCCCGGCCGATGACGTGGTCGTGGTGACGTTCCAGGCGTCGGAGGACGACCCGGAGGGATTCGCGGGTGAGTTGGAGGATCAAGCGAACGACGCCGGACTGACGCTCGACGCCATCGACCAGGTGTCGGCGAGCTTCGCCGCCGACACCGCTCAGACCGCGATCTTCGGTGTCGGACTCGCGTTCCTCGGGATGAGCGTGCTCGTGTTCGCGCTGTTCCGGACGTTCATCCCGTCCGTCGCGGTCGTCGCCTCCGCGTTCTCGGACATCGTGATCCCCATCGCCGCGATGAACCTGCTGGGGATCGAGATGACGCTCGGGACGGTGGCGGCCCTCCTCATGATCATCGGATACAGCGTCGACTCGGACATCCTGTTGAACAACTCCGTGTTGCGTCGGACGGGCGACTTCTACGAGTCCGTCAGTCGGGCGATGCGGACCGGGGTGACGATGACCGTCACCTCGATGGCCGCCATGATCGTCATGGCGATCGTCGCGACGCTGTTCGGGATCGACCTCCTGCGTGACATCGGGATCATCCTCGCGATCGGGCTCGCGGCGGACATGATGAACACGTATCTGATGAACGTGACGTTACTTCGCTGGTACAAGTTCCAGGGGGTGAAACGCTGATGCTTCAACCGATCAAGGACAACTGGCGAATACTGCTGCTCGTGGTCGTCGTGATCGGCGCGTCCGTCGCGCTGTTCGTGCCGGCGTTCGGTCCGGACACCGCACCGGGCGAGGACGGCGCGGACGCCCGACAGGGGATCACGAACCTCCAGTACGGGCTGGATCTCGCCGGTGGAACCCGGATCCGCGCGCCGTTGATCGGCTACACCGCGACGAACGTCGAGTTCGCCGGCGAGAACACGGTCCAAGTCGCGAGCGATGTCGCCGCGGAGTTGGAGGGGGTATCCACACGCGACGTGACGGCCGAGCGACAGACCGAGGACGGCGGCGAGGTCGAGGTGACCGACAGCGACGTCTCCGAGGAACAGTTCCGCGCCGCGATGGACGCCTCCGGCTACGCGTACGGCGGGATCCGCAGCGGCGTCACGGAACAGACCCGCAACGCCGCCGAGGAGGTCATCCAGAACAAGGTCAACGAGTTCGGGCTTCAGGGGGGGAGCGTCCAACAGGTCCAGTCGATCACTGGCGAGTACTTCATCCTCATCGAGGTGCCCGGCGAGGACCGCCAGTACGTGATCGATCTGTTAGAGGAGCGCGGGACCGTCCAGATCGACATCGGCTATCCCGACGAGGAGGCGGAGGACGGCCTCGCGATAGAAGAGGAAGTGCTGATCCAGGACGACTTCATCAACATCGGGACCGCGAGTCGAAGCGAGGAGAGTGACGGCGCGTACGTCTCCGTCTCCGTGATCAACGAGGCCGCCGAGGGCGAGCGGTCGCCCGCGCACCGCTTCCAGGACGCCGTCGTCGACCGCGGGGTAGCGACCAACGCCGGTGGCGCGACGTGTACGTACATGCAGGAGCCGGTCGGCGAGTCGGTCGACTCCTGTCTGCTGCTCGTCGTCGACGGCGAGGTCGTCAACGCGTTCGGCATGCGGGATGACCTCGCGGAGAGCATGGTCTCCGGATCGTGGGCCGACACCGGCAACTTCCGGCTGACGACCACGTCCTACGCCGACGCCCAAGAGATCTCGATCAACCTACGCGCCGGTGCGCTCCCCGCCGAGCTCGACATCGCCGGGCAGGGGACCTCCTCGACCATCTCGGCCGCACAGGGTGAGAACTTCCGGCTCTACTCGATGATCACCGGCGTGTTCGCCATCTTCGCTGTGGCGGGAATGGTGTTCCTGCGGTACCGCGAGCCGAAGGTCGCCCTCCCGATGATCCTCACCGCGCTGGCGGAGGTGTACGCGCTGCTCGGCTTCGCGGCGCTCATCGGCTATCCGCTGGAGCTCGCGGTGATCGCCGGGTTCATCGCCGTGGTCGGGACCGGGGTCGACGACCTCGTGATCATCGCCGACGAGGTGATGAGCGAGGGCGACGTCAACTCCCGGAAGGTGTTCGACTCACGGTTCAGACGGGCGTTCTGGGTGATCGGCGCGGCCGCCGCGACGACGATCATCGCGATGTCACCGTTGATGGTGCTTTCCCTGGGTGATCTCTCCGGGTTCGCCATCTTCACCGTCCTCGGCGTGCTGGTCGGCGTGTTCATCACTCGCCCGGCGTACGGCGATATCCTCCGGCGGCTGCTGACGGTCCGGTAGCTCCGCCGGGTTCCAGGCGGCGATCGCCGACCCGCGTCTTTAACTCCCGACGGACGCGACCCGACGGTATGCTCGTCGTCGTCTCCGACACACACAGCACCGACGATCACCGGCTTCGTGGACGGACTCGCGAGGCGGTCCACGAGGCGGAGACGGTCGTCCATGCGGGGGATTTCTATCGGGAACCCGTCCTCAACGCGTTCGAGTCGGCCACGAACCGGCTCCGTGCGGTGTTCGGCAACAACGACGGGGCTGCGATCCGCGAGCGACTCCCCGAGATCCGCACCGTCGAGTACGCGGGCGTTCGGTTCGCGGTGACACACCGTCACCGCAGCGGCGACACCGGCCTCGTCATGCTCGGTCGAGGGCGGGATGCGGACGCCGTGATCTGCGGTCACAGCCACCGGCCACGCTTCGACGACTCGACCGGCCTGCCGATACTGAACCCCGGAAGCCACGCACAGCCGCGCGGAAACCGGCCCGCACACGCCGAACTCGATCCGAACGACGGGGGACTCGACGGGCGGTTAGTCTCCCCCGACGGCGACGTCTTCGAGACGTTCCGTATCGAGCCGTAGCGAGTGCACCCCCGATGCTCGAACCGGAGCGACGCGTGTCCGTCCTCGTCGGTTCGAGACGAGAACGCGAGGGCGACCCCCGATCCGGCCGAGTGAAGGGGTGAGGAAGGAGTGGAGGTCGGATGCGAAGCGACCGAAAGCGGGGGGTCGACGGGATGTCGATCCGCGAACGCGATCCGGTGAGACCGCCCGAACGGGTGTGGGTCCCGGCGTGCGGCGTCGGTGGCGGGCCGAAGCGGGGGTCGCAACGACCACTCGTGCCGGAGACGTATTATAGGTGTTCGAGGCACAAACGTCCGTTTTAGTCACGCACGAGTATGGCGGTCGGATCGGGATACTCCCGCGCGTGAACGCTGTCGAAACGCCTAACTCGATGCCGACGGATCTCGGAGTATGACCTCGGTCGATCTGCTCCCGATCCTCGTTTTAACGGTTCTACTCGGCCTGTTCTTCTTCGGATTCCTCCTCGTGCGCCGGACTCTGATGGGGCTCCGCGAGGGGTACGAGGACGGCCAGGAGTAACGATGGTCGTCGTTACGACCCTGACGTTCCTCGTTGCCGGCGTTGCCAGCCTGTTCATGGCGTGGTCGATCGGCGCGGGATCGTCCGGTTCGACCCCGTTCGCGCCGGCGGTCGGTGCCAACGCCATCTCGGTGATGCGAGCCGGGCTCGTCGTCGGCGTGCTCGGGTTCCTCGGTGCGGTGTTACAGGGCGCGAACGTCACGGAAGCGGTCGGGACGGAGCTGATCGGAGGTGTCACGCTCACGGCCGGGGCGGCGATCGTCGCGCTGCTCACAGCGGCGGTGCTCGTTGCCATCGGCGTGTTCGCGGGGTATCCGATCGCGACGGCGTTCACCGTCACCGGCGCGGTCGTCGGCGTCGGCCTCGCGCTCGGCGGCGACCCGGCATGGGGGAAGTACGCCGAGATCCTCACGCTGTGGGTGCTTACCCCGTTCGTCGGCGGCGGCGTCGCCTACGCGGTCGCCCGCGCCCTCATCGGCGACCGGTTCCCCGAGCGTGCGCTCACGGCGGGACTCGCCGGTCTCGTCGGCGTTATCCTCGCGAACGTCGGGTTCGCGCTCCTCGGGCCGGCCGGCGAACAGGCCTCCATCGCGGCCACGGTCGGTATCGGTCTCGGGCTCCCGGACGGAACCGGGACCCCGCTCGTCTCGGTCGCCATCGCCGTGCTCGTCGCCGGGACTGTGTACCTCGACATCGGGCGGGACCGGGCGGGCGCACAGCGTCGATTCCTGCTCGCGATGGGCGGGCTGGTCGCGTTCTCCGCGGGGGGATCGCAGGTCGGGCTCGCGATCGGACCCCTCGTCCCGATCTTCGGCGATGTCGACGTGCCGCTGTGGGCGCTGCTGGTCGGCGGCGGCCTCGGCTTGCTCGCCGGGTCGTGGACCGGCGCGCCGCGGATGATCAAGGCGATCGCACAGGACTACGCGTCCATGGGTCCGCGCCGGTCGATCGCCGCGCTCATCCCCTCGTTCGCGATCGCGCAGGCGGCCGTGGCGTTCGGGATCCCGGTGTCGTTCAACGAGATCATCGTCTCGGCGATCGTCGGTGCCGGCTACGCCGCCGGCGACGCCGGTGTGAGCCGGTCGAAGATGGGGTACACGGTGCTCGCGTGGGTCGCGTCGCTCGTCGGGTCGTTGGTGCTCGGCTTCGGCGTCTACTCGGCAGTTCGGTTGGTGTTCTGATCCGCGATCCAGTCGACGGTCCGGCAGGAGAGCCGCCCGCGACGACGGCCTTACTCGTCGGAATACGTCGGTAGCCGCCCCGACCGCGCGCTTCCGTCGATGAACGGCAGCTCCGCCCGGGTCGCTTCGATCTCGGTCCCGTCGACACGGACCCCGACCGTGTCCGTGGCGTCGTCGAAGCCGACGAGCGCGAGCGCGAGCGGGTCGCCGGAGTCCGGGCCGACCGCCGCGCGCGTCACCGACCCGATGGCCTCGTCGCCGTCGAAGACGGCCGCGCCGGTCGCCGGCAGTCGCTCCGCCACCGCGCCCGGCTCCGCGTCTCGGTCGAGCCGTGACAGCTCCTCGCGGAGGCCGTCGAGACGGAGCCCGACGAGCCGGCGGCTCGGTCGACCCTGGTTCTCGACGCGGGAGACGACCTCCTGGCCGACGTAACACCCTTTCTCGAAGTCGAGCGCGTTTCGGATCCCGAGGACGTTCGGGACGACCCCTTCGAGCTCGTACTCGAACAGGGGGGTCCCCGCCTCTAGGCTCAACGCGTCCCACGTCCGGTAGCCGAACGGGGCCGCGTTGAGCCCGCGGTTGATCAGGGTGTCGAACAGCTCGGGGGCGTCGGCGGCCGCACAGACGACCTCGTACCCCTCCTCGCCGAGCGGCGCGTCGGTCGCGATCACCGTGACGCCGGCATCGACCATCGACCCGCGGACGAACGTCAGCGGCTCCTCCGGCGCGCCGGCCCCGTTCAGCACCGAGGCTACTTTCTCCGTCGATTTCGGGCCATGAACGCCGAACACGCCGAGATCGGCCGAGATGTCCTCGATGGCAACGTCTTGGATGAACGTCTTGCTCGCCCAGTCCTCCCGGACCGGTTCCGCTCGTTCGGGGGGGAGGAAGACGAGCAGCCGTTCGTCTGCGTTGTACACGTACATGTCCGTCTCGATCCCGCCTTGCGGATCGAGCAACAGGGCGTACACGCCGCGGCCGTCCGTGTCGGGGACGCGATTGGTGACGGCGTTATCGACGAATTCGACGCGGTCCGCGCCGGTGACGGCGAGCACGCCGTACCCCATTTCGATGGTTCCGACGACGTTCCGGACCGCCTTCCCGACGCGCTCCGGCCTCCCGTAGTGGTCGACGACCCTCCGGTCGCTTCGGTCGCGGTAGCTCGCGCCGTGATCGACGTGGGCGTCGGAGACGAGCGTCATGTCCGGACCGAGGCGGGGGAACGGCAAAAGGTCGCGGGTGTCGGTCTCGGTCGGGACTGGCGGGTCGACGACCTTCCCGACGCTACAACCCGAGTCGGTCGCGGATCGCGTCGACGATGCCGCCGGTCGGCTCCTCGTCGTCCGCTTCGGGGTCGGGAACCACCCGGTCGTGCGGGTACACCCGAACCCTGTCGCCGCTCTCGACGGTGATCAGCGAGTCGGCCTTCAGCGCCGAGAGGGCGTCCTCTATCGCGTCGATGTCGGCGTCGACCGCGGCGCGGAGCTCCAACACGGTCATCCCCTCGTCACCGCGGTCGACGAGCGCGTCCAGCACCGCGACCTCGACGTCCGGACGGTCGCGATACTCCGGCTTTGCGGCCATATCCATGGCTTCGTCGGGGTGGGGTTTACGTCTACCGGCAGTCGCGGGCGTCCGGCGTTGCCCGGTGATCCGAGGTCACCGGATCAGTCGCGAACAGGTCCCACAGAGGTTCTCCTCTTTGACGTCGACTTCGCGGACGGTCGGCGAGAACGACATCACACACTTGCTGTTGTCGCAGTGTTCGAGCCCGAGCGTATGGCCGATCTCGTGAACGACCTCCTTGCGAACGCGGTCGGAGAACACGTCGATCGCCGGCTTCGTCGACACGCCGCCGTCCGAGGAGGTTCGAAGTCGGTGCGTAGAGATAACGGAGCCGCTTCCGTTGAGGTACGCCAGCCCGAACACGTAGTTTCGTCGGCGGTAATAGAGGTCGCGCGGCGTGATCCCGATGTTCTTCTCTCCGCTCCCGACGCGTCCGACGACCTCGATGAGGTCTTCCGCGCGGTACTGGTCTCGTCCCGCGTCGTACGCGCTCTCCGGCACTGCCTGGTCGTCGTGGACCGTGACGTCGCAGTCGTATACCAACCGGAGCGCGGCGGAAGCCTCCCGCTTCACGCGCGGAGTGACTTCCCCGACGGGGACGATGTCCACGAGCATGGAACCGCTTTTGACCGCGGCGGTCATAAACCCCGCGACGTGGTATCCCCTTCGCGTCGTGCGCTCGTCGACGAACTCGGCCGATACGACCGACTGCTGGAGATCGGGATCGGGACACGCCCCGGTGTCGCCCGGGCGCTTGCCGACCGCGGGCGAGACGTGGTCGCGATCGATGTCGCCGACGTCGCCGATGCCGCCGACGGTCACTCCTCCGAGTCGCCCGGGTCGCTCCGGTTCTATCGGGCCGACATCGTCGCGCTCGCCGCGGCCCCCGACCCCCCGTCGGCGCTCGCCGACGCCATCGCTGATGGGGTGACGACCGATCCCACGGGGTTCGACGCGGTGTACGCGCTCAACCTCCCCGCGGAGCTCCAGCGGCCGACGGTCACGCTCGCTCGCGCGCTCGGGGCGACGTGCCTGTTCACCACGCTCGGGTTCGAACAGCCGGTCGTCGCCGTGGAGCCGAAGTCGCTGGCGGGATCGACCGTGTTCGTCGTCCGGCCGCCGGACGGGGACGTACAGCCGACGGACCACGACGTGTCGCCGCCGTAGAGGCCGGTCGTCGCTGCGGGGACCGATCGCCGCCGTCGTCGGGAGAATTATCGTTCCGAGATCCGAACGTTCATGGCCTCCGCCGGCTGGCGTACGGGTATGCAGGTCGACGCAGTCGTCCTCGACATCGACGGGGTGTTGGTCGACGTCGCGGACTCGTATCGACGGGCGATCATCGAGGCGGTCGACCGGGTGTGCGGGAAGAGCATCGACCGCGAGGCCGTCCAGTCGTTCAAGAACGCCGGCGGGTTCAACGACGACTGGGAGCTGACCGACGCGGCCGCGCTGTTCGTGTTGGCCCGGCGCGAAGGGCTCCGGATGGACGTCGAGGAGTTCACGGACCGAATCGCCGCGGACGACGACGGCGGGATCGAGGCGGCCAAACGCGTCGTCGCCGAGCTCCCGAGCGTGGCGCAGGCGCGGGTCCGCGACCAGTGGGACACCGATCGCCTCCGCGACACCTTTCAGGCCCTGTACCTCGGCGAGGAGCTGTACCGCGAGCTCGAGGGCGGCGATCCGCCGGTGTCCGCCCCGGGGTACATCACCGACGAGGCGACGCTCGTCGACCCCGACACGATCGATCACCTCACCGACCGCTTCGCGGTGGGCGTCTTGACCGGTCGTCCGGCGGCAGAGGCCGAGATCGCCTTGGAACGCGTCGGTCTCGACATCCCCGACGCTCACCGCATCACGATGGACGACCCCGAGGCCGGCAAGCCCGACCCGGAGGGGTTGATCGCGCTCGCCGACCGGCTGGACGCCGAGCGGGTCGCGTTCGCCGGCGACACCCTCGATGACGTCCGGACAGCGCGACATGCCGATCGAACCGACGACGACCGAGTGTACTACGGGATCGGCGTCCTCACCGGCGGACTGACGGGCGAGGACGGTCGTCGCGCGTTCAGCGCGGACGGGGCCGATGCGGTGCTCGACGACGTGAACGGACTGGTCGACCTCCTCGAAGCCGTCGACCCCTGAGATCGGGTGCTGCCCCTGCTTCCGACGAAAGTTTATAAGTAACTCCCGCAGGTCGAACCTCACACGCCGAAACCAGACGTTTGAGGGGCCGCCCGCTGGTTATCACGACCGATACTCGCGCACGAACCTTCATATATACTTGCCACCTCTCTTAAACTAACCAGCAGCCGAGCGATCGGGGGATCGGTTCGGGTCGACGGCGGCCCCGCTCCCGCTACCGTTCGCCGGCATGAGACTGGCGCACATCAATGAATTATCACAACATCTTCGGCAACGACGACCGCGCAGTGAGTCCCGTTATAGGCGTCATTCTCATGGTCGCCATCACGGTCATCCTCGCGGCGGTCATCGGGACGTTCGTCCTCGGACTCGGCGACTCGCTGGGCGACAACCAGCCGACCGCACAGCTGAGCGTCGATGTCGGTGAGGACGGTACTGACGGCACGATAACCGTCGAACACAACGGCGGCGACGCCATCGCGAGCGGTGACCTCCGTATCGTCGTCTCGGACGCCACGAACAGCACTCAGGCGACCGGACAGTTCGACGAGCGGTTCAGTGTCGGCGACACGGAGTCGGGGACGTTCGATATCAATCACGATGAGGGGGCGAGCAGCGACATCCGCGTCCGGATCATTCACACGCCGAGCGACTCGATCCTCCTCGACCGGACGTTTGAGGTCGATGGGATCGACTCCGTTGATGGGGATATCGACTCGTTCACCTTCGACTAACGGGGTTCTTTTCGATTCACAGTGAGTCGATTACTTATATACTGAGTTCGGGCGTCCTCGTCGGATACTTATATATTACCGACGACGCTGGAGGAACGTAGCCGAAGCTCTACACACCGCAACCGCACCTCACGCCTCCCCAGCCTCGTCGTCGTCGGCCTCGCTCCGCTCGGCCGCCGCCGACTCCCTCGTGCGGACGGTTCGCGCCCTCCGGGCGCTCACCGGCGCACGCCACCCCACGAGTTGGTATAAATACCCGTCAGCGTCGCTCCCGATCACTTCTATCCCATCTCGCCACAGCCCGTGTGCGATATCCACGCCCGAAATCGCTTATAAATAGCGACGCCGGTCGCCTATCGGGTTCGAGAGTGGGCCTTGCCGGATTTGAACCGGCGATCACTCCGTTATGAGCGGAGGGCTTTGAGCCAGACTAAGCTAAAGGCCCGCCACGACCCCGGATAAACGAGGGACGTTCTTTAGCCTACCGCATTCCCCGGGGCCGTCCGCCGGACGCAGTGGCGCCTGCCGACGGTCGTCGTACTGGATCGCGGTCAGGAACGATGCGTCCGTGACTATGGCGACGTAAGAGGAGGCGCCGAAGCCAGGACTCGAACCTGGGACCGCCTCGTTAACAGCGAGGCGCTCTACCAACTGAGCTACTTCGGCTCGTTTCGCAGTACTCGACTGGTTTTGATAGGGCTTTCGTTTCCGCCCGACTTCGGAAGGTCCGTCGTTTCAGCCCGGAGTGGCCCCCCGACCGACACGCTTTCGGCCGGACCGCGAGAACGCCGACCATGGCCGAACTCGACGCCGTGCTGTCGCGCGTCCGCGAACGCGTCCTCCCCGACCCCGAGGAACGCGACCGGTTGCGGGCGACCGCCGCCACGCTCACCGACCGGACCCGCGAGGCGATCGACGAGCTCCCGGTAGAGGCAGACGTGGTTCAGGTGGGGTCGACGGCCCGCGGGACGTGGGTCTCCGGCGACCGCGACATCGACCTGTTCGTCCGGTTCCCTGCCGACCTCGACCGCGCGGAGTTGGAGGAGTACGGCCTCGCGGTCGGTCACGCGGTCCTCCCGGACGGCCACGAGGAATACGCCGAACACCCGTACGTGAAAGGGGTGTACGACGGGTTCGACGTCGACCTCGTCCCCTGTCACGACGTCGACGCCGCGAGCGATCTGGTCTCCGCGGTCGACCGCACGCCGTTCCACGACGCGTACCTCACCGAGCGGCTCGACGACGAGCTCGCGGCCGACGTGGTCCTCGCGAAGGCGTTCCTCAAGGGGATCGGCGCGTACGGGAGCGACCTCCGGACCGAGGGGTTCTCCGGCTATCTGACGGAGCTGCTCGTCGCGGAGCTCGGCGGGTTCGTCCCCCTCGTCGAGTCCGCGCGCAGCTGGCACCCTCCGATGGAGTTCGACCCCGAGGGGCACGCCGAGCGGACGTTCGACGACGCCCTCGTCGTCGTCGATCCGACCGATCCGACTCGGAACGTGGCGGCGGTGCTGTCGGCCGCGAACCTCGCGCGGTTCCAACACTACGCCCGCGACCTGCTCGCGAACCCCCGCGAGTCGCTGTTCCGCCCGCCGGAGTACGAGCCGCTCACCGCCGCCGAAGTGCGCGATCACCTCGATCGGCGAGCGGCGGTTCCCGTGGCGGTCGTCTTCGACGCCCCCGATCTGGTCGACGACCAGCTGTGGCCCCAGCTCCGCCGATCGCTCGACGGGGTCGTCCGCGGGCTGAACGACCGCGGGTTCGACGTCCTGCGCGAACAGGCGATGGTCGACGACGAGGGCGACCGAGCGGCGCTGTACGCCGAAGTCGAGACGGCGACTCGCCCGGCGGTGGTCCGCCACGAGGGGCCGCCGGTCGCCGTCCGGAAACACGCCGCGGACTTCTACGAGTCGTACGCGGACGACGTCGACCCCGACACGTACGGCCCGTTTATCGACGGCGACCGATACGTCGTCGAGCGGGAGCGCGAGTTCACCACGGTTCGCGGCTACCTCGAGAGCGACGCGGCGGCCGACGTCGCGCTCGGCGCGCGGGTCGAACCCGCGTTCGCGGGGCGCGACGTGCTCGTCGGCGACGCCGTCGCGACGCTCGCCGACGGGTTCGGAACCGCACTCCGCCGGTTCTACGAGCCACACCCGTGACTCCGTCCGCTAACGCCCCTCTCACGTCCGCCAGCCCTCTCACGTCCGCCAGCCCTCTCACGTCCGCCAGTCCTCTCACACCTGCCACCCCGGTCGTCGGCCGGGCCGCCGTGCTGGCTACCGGCCCGGGTCGCGGTCAGTCCACGTACCGGGCGAACAGGTAGTAGACGACGGCGAGGACGGCGGCGAGAACGATCCCGAGCCCGGTGAAGGCGGCCGCGAGCCGGGGAAACACCATCCAGAACGCGATGTAAAACGAGAAGGCGAACGCGAACAGCGCGGCGATCACTACCCCACGCGTCGGGTTCTGAACCGCGGCGACGAACACCCGTTGCGGGAGCGACAGGTCGGCGAAGTCGACCTCGCCGACCGCGTCCGGATCGGGGGTCGGAGCCGCTTCCTCGCGGGCGTCGTCGGACTCCCCGATCACCGATCGCTTCCCGTCCGAGTCGTCGCCGTCGTCAGTCACGCTCGCGAGTACGGTCCGTATCCGCCTGTATCTATCGTTCGACGTACGATCCTGCGCCCACCGTCGTCCCCGACCACACCGGAGGTCAGCTGATGGCGAGACCGAGACTCGACCCGGCGAGGAGCGCGGCGACCGCAGCGACGACGCTACCGACGGCGAACCGCGTCGCGACGACGGGTTCTCCGCGCTCCGCGGTCATCACGGTCTCGACGGCGAACGAGGAGAACGTCGTGAACGCGCCACAGAACCCGACACCGACCGCGAGTCCGACGACGGAGTCGACCGGCGCGGCGATCACTGCACCGAGCGCGAAGCTCCCGGCCGTGTTGACGACGACGAGCGACCACCGGCTCTGAATCCTTAACGCGACCGCGTGGCGAGCCACCGCGCCCAGTGCTCCGCCGAGACCGACAGCCATCGCGGCGACGAGCGACCCCGTCACCGTCGCCTCCCGACGGTCAGTCCGGCGACCGCCGCAGCGAACCCCGCTCCGTAGCTGACGAGGACGTATCCCGTCCCCGCTATCGTACCGAATGTGATCGCGTCGGCGGCGAACGCGCTGTACGTCGTGAACGAGGAGATGAAGCCGGTTGCGACGAACAGCCGGACTCGGACGGTCAGCGTCCGTGTCACGGCAACCCCGAGCAGGAAACACCCGATGACGTTCACGAGGAGGGTCCCGATCCCAGTCACGTCGCCGCTCGCGACGTCGACGGCGTACCGTGTTACGGCCCCGAGGAACCCGCCGACTGCGACAATCCCGGCCCCGACGACCGTCCGTTCCATGTCCGACCGGTCGCCGTCGCCGGTGTTGTGCGTTCCGATCGTTCCGGCGGGTCGTGAGCCGATCGGAGCCGCTCAGTCGGCGTCGATGTCGACGCCGCTGGCCGCCGGGCTCCCGCCGCCGTGTGGCGTTCGTCGCCGCCGTATCCGGAGGGTGTGTGCCGTCTCCGTCGCGTCGTCGACGACGAGCGCCTCGCCGGTCCCCGTCGGTAGTTTGGCGGCGAGGTCGCCGGCGAGGTACGTCGCCTCCGCGTCCGCGAGCCGCTCGACGTCCGGCGCGGCGGTGAGCCGATGCGCCACGAGGAGGTCGGACTGCGAGACGGCTACGCTCGGGAGCGCCCCGGGCCGCTGGGTGGCACAGACCACTGACACCCCGGGAGCTCGCCCGCGAGTCAGAAGCGTCCGGAGCGCGGGGTCGGCCACGCCGCCGAAGAAGGCGTGTGCCTCGTCGATCAGGAGCCACGGTAGCCGCGCCGTCTCGCCGTCGATACGCGCGTCGTAGAGGCCGCGAGCGACCGCCCTGACGACCGCGGCCGCCGGCGCTTCGGGCACGCCGGCGAGGTCGATCACCGTCGGCTTCCCGTCCCGGGCGAACGACGCTACCGGCGGTGCCTCGGCGTCGAACACCCCCCACGAGTCCGCCAGCCGGAGATGGTTCCCGACCGCCCGCCGTGTCGCCGCGGGTGCGTCGGCTTCGGTTACCGAGTGTCGGAGCCCGTCGATCGACGGTGACTCCCCGTCGTCGCGTCCGTCGACCGCGTCGGCGACGACCTGCCACAGCAGGCTTCCGGGGCCGCTCGTGGGGTCGAGACCGACGAGATCCGGCCAGACCGCGGGCGGGATCGCTTCGGGTCGAACGCGCGGTTCCATCACTCGCCCGCCGACTGCCGTCAGTCCGCCGAACACGCCCATCGGGTCGACGACGACCGGGGCCACCCCGGGGCTGTCGGCGAGCCCCTCGGCCAGGACGCCGAGCGTGTACGACTTCCCCGTTCCGCGCTTGCCGAACACCACCGCGGCGTGCGGGTTCTCCACGTCCAGTCCGACGGCGGCCCCCTCGCTCCCGTCACGCGCGAGGAACGCCCCGAGGTGGACGGTCGGGGGACCCGTCGATCCGGACCCGTCCGCGGCTTCCGCTTCCCCAGTGCCGCCGTCGACGGGTCTCCCGCCGCCGCTCTCGTCGCCCCCGCCGGCCGAGTCCTCGCGTCCGATCACGTCCATACGCGGTCTGACCGCGGTATCGTATATAACTCGTCGTTCGCTACTCAGGCTTGGGAGCATACGGCTGCCATCGAACCGACCGAACCCATCGACGTCGTGGCCGACCGTTTATATACGATACCGCGGCCAGGCGGTCGTATGTTCGATACGACATCCGACGCGTCACGGTCCGACCGTTCCTTCCTCGCCGACAGCCGCGCGATCGAGGGGTTGCCGGTCAGACTGGTGATCGCGCTCGTCGTCGGCGTCGCGAGTCTCAGCGTGATGATGGGAATGATCGGGAGTATCGACGGGCTCGTCGCGACCGAGCTCGACGCGCAGCCGCAACCGGAGGTGACGACGCCCGGGAGCCAGGCCATCGATGTCGCCGTCGTCGACCCCGACGGGACGCGCGTCTCCGACGCCACCGTCATCGTCCGCAGCGGCTCCGCGCGGATCGACGGCGTCGCGACGGCGAGAACCGACGGTGACGGGATCGCGACGGTCGATATCGACCCCGAGCTCGGTCCGAACCAGTCGGACGGGACGCTCTCGATCGAGATCAAGCCGCCGGCGGGAAGCGACTACGTCGATGAACGCGAGAACACGTCGGTGCTGGTCGTTGAGGATTAGATCCGGTCGTCCCAGTCGATCCACTCCTGCTCCCAGCCGGTCCGCGCGAACTGTCCCTGTCGCTCGATCTCCGCGTCCTCGCGCCGACTGCGGTTGCGTTCGACCCCGGCCTGTTCACCGTCGACGAGCATCGGATCGAGCCGAACCGGGCCGGCCTCCTCGACGGTACCGAACCCGTCCGGCGCGGGGTCCGCCTCGTCGACGACTTCCCCATCCGCGGGCTCGATGGCGGCGATGGTCTGTTCGACCGTCCCGCGCGGATACACGATCCGGCCGCCGTCAACGAGCTGGTCGCGCAGCGCCCGCGGCGGGGTGACGACCGCCGCTTCCACGAGGATCCGGTCGTACGGCGCGTACTCGGGGAGCCCCCTAGCACCGTCCCGACGGTCGACCAGCACGGCGTCGTAACCGGCCTCGGCGAGGTTCGAGCGCGCCGTGGTGACTGCCCCCCTGTCGATGTCGACCGCGTGGACATGGCGTGGGCCGGCGATCTCCGCGAGCGTCGCGGCGGTGTAGCCGATCCCCGCCCCGACGACGAGGACGTCGTCGCCCTCCGCGGCGTCGATCGCCGTCAGCAGTCGCGCCACGGTCGCCGGGGCGAGCGCTCGCGACCGTTCCTCCTCGCTCGCACGGTTCGCGTACGGGGCGTCCTCGACGAACGTCTCCCGCGGAACCGATTGGAGCGCCGCCAGCACGGACCCGCCGAGCGGCTCGCCGATCTGATGTTCGAGCCCCTCGATCATGTCCGCGCGGAGCGCCGCTTCGTCCATACCCCACTTGGGTCGTCGGAGGGCTAAAACTGCACGCTCTTCCGTCCCGTCTGACTGCCGTCCCGACACCGGGGCCACCGTATCGAGACGGGCGTCATTGCATCGGAACGAACCGAACCCCGCCACGGTCCTCGCGTTCGACGCCGTCGGCCGTCACCCGCAGGCGAACGAGCCGCTGTCCCGCTCCGTCCGCCACGGGGCCGACGACACGTCCCCCGACTCGGACCCGATCGACGATCGGATCCGGGATGCCGTCCGGGGCCGCACACGTGAGATACGCGGCGTCAAACGGGGCCTCGTCCTCGAACGCCTGCCGGCCGTCTCCGGCCCGAACCGTCACCTCGTAGCCGAGTCGACGCAATCGCTCGCGAGCCGACTCGGCAAGCGCCGGGACGTACTCGACGCTGTACACGTTGCCCGGCCCGACGATCTCGGCGACGACGGCCGCGTGGTAGCCACAGCCCGTCCCGACTTCGAACACCCGGTCGCCGGGTCCGACTTCGAGCAAGTCGATCATCACCGCCACCATGTGCGGCGCGCTGACCGTCTGGTCGTGTCCGATCGGCAACGGCCGGTCGTCGTACGCCCGCGACCGGAGCCGTGCTGGTACGAACTCGTGGCGCGGGACCGACCCGATGGCGGCGAGGGTTCGCTCGCTGACGTCGAGCCGATCGCGGAGCCGGTCGACCAGGGCCCCCCGCTCGCTCGCGCGGTCGTCGCTCATACGTCCGCTTACGACCACCACAGTTGAGAAGCTGGTGGCGGAGATAACAAGCCGATCTCGCGCGAAGACGGTCCCGCGTGAAGCCAGTCTCACGTGAAGGCGACCTCAGCTGAAGGCGATCTCTCGTGAAACGGCGGCGGTGTGATTCGAGGGTGGGGGGTAAGCCGCGGACGAAAGCGACTACTCGACGTCGATCCGGTGCGTGTCGTCCTCGTCGTGAACCCGCTTCGGGAGCGTCACGGTGAGGACGCCGTTCTTGTACGTCGCCGTCGCGTCCGACTCGTGTACGTCGGCTCCGAGGTCTACGGACCGGGTCACCGACTGGTGTCGGCGCTCGCGTCGGAGGTACCGTCCCTCCTCGCCGTACTCGTCGGCGTCCCCGTGTTCCGCCCCATCGCCGTGTCCCTCGCGTTCGGTCTCACGCTCGGCACGGATCGTCACCCGATCCCCGTCCACTCGGACATCTATCGAGTCGCGGTCGAAGCCGGGGAGGTCGGCCATCACGACGAACTCGTCGTCGTACTCCGCGACGTCGACGTCCGCGTGCCCGAGGCTGCGTCCCGCCCCGCCGAAGGGGGTTCGGCCGAAGAACTGCTCTATCTCGTCGAACGGGTTCGATCTGTTCATGAGTATCACCCATATAATAGGTCGCTGAGGTAGTAAACCCCGCTTGAGCCGTGTTCGCTCGTGGTATGCGACTACGAGGTGACGCGCTCGAAGCGGAGGCCCGACACGTTCGGGACCGGACACGGCGCGGTCGACGCCGCCGTCCGCTCACTCCACGTCGATCCGG
Organism: Halorubrum tibetense; assembly: GCF_055396225.1. Lineage (NCBI taxonomy): Archaea > Methanobacteriati > Methanobacteriota > Halobacteria > Halobacteriales > Haloferacaceae > Halorubrum > Halorubrum tibetense. The sequence goes on along the minus strand of NZ_AP043742.1, from coordinate 1,003,405 downwards.
TGGCCGCTCGACGCCGACTCGGTCCGCTTCGGGAGGCTGACCGTGAGCACACCGTCATCGTAGCTGGCCGTCGTTCCGTCCGCCTCAACCGCGACCGGGAGCGGGATCCGGCGCGAGACGGAGCCGTACCGGCGCTCACGGCGGTGGTACCGCGGTGTTCCGGACTCGGGGGCCTCCTCGCTTGCGTCCGCCTCGTCCGCGTCCGTCCCGGTCTCGTGGATCTCCTCCCTGGTCGCACCGATCGTGAGCGCGTCCTCGTGGAGCTCGACGTCGATCGCGTCGGGGTCGAAGCCGGGGAGGTCGGCGATCACCTGCAGCCCGTCGGCCGTTTCGACGACGTCAACGGTGGTGCCCGGAGAACGGGGGCGCTCGAGTCCCGCTCCCAGTTTCTCCAGCTCTTGGTCCATCCGTTCGAACAGGTTCTCGATCTCGCCGAAGGGATCGCGTCGTGTCATACGGGTCAGGATTCGACCTCGAGCGACTTCAACGTACGGACGGGCGGTCGAGGCCCGGTTCCCGGGCCAGCGGAGGTCCCGTCCCTCGGATCCGGGCTAGAGGAACGGCCGCCAGTAGTACGGGCTGATGAACCCCTCGATCACCGCGGCGATCGCGAGGAGGATCCCGACGCCCATCAGCACCCAGAACGCGTTCTCGAGGACGTCGGCGAACCCCTCACGGCTTACCCGTCCGCGGAGCGTTCGCCAGCCGACGACGCCGAGGTGGACGCCCAGCGCGCCGGCGACGAAAATGGCGGGGATCTCGAAGACCCCGTGCGGGATCACGAACGCGAGCAGCGCCTCACGGTTCACCTCCAGCGCGGCGGTTCCGCCGAGCACGACTCCGTTGAACACGATCGCCGAGAGCGCCGGGATCACGAGCGCGACCCCGCCGAGGGCGGTCGATATCGCCACGGTCCAGTTGTTCCCGAAGAACTCGAGAGTCGCGACGGGGGCGATGTGATCCGCCAACCGCGCCTCGATCGATGTCGGGACGCTGCCGACGAACGGCTCCGCGATCGTCCAGCCGACGACCCCCGAGCCGACGCCGAGCGCGACGACGAACAGATGGGTCCCCGGCGTTCGAGCGACGAATCCGACCATCTCGCGCCATCCGCGACGGACGCCGCCCGAGAACTGGCTCCGGAGGGAGGCCGCCGGCGGCTCGACCGGATCGACTGTCCCGCGGTAGTCGCCGTAGAGAACGGTCTTCAGCAGATCGAGCGCGGGCGCGACGACGACCGCGCTGATGAGTGCGACGACCGCCCCACCGCCGAGGAACGCGAGCCCGGAGGCGGCGGAGGCGATCGCCACGGTGACGCCGATCGCGACGACGAGATACGCGGCGGCGTCCGCGGGGTTCGAGCGGATGAACCCGCCGGCCCCGCCGAGCGACCCGAAGACGCCGGCGTCGTCGACCACGATCGACGCCGGAGCGAACGCGAACACGATACGGATCGCCACCAGCACGACCGCCCCGACGAGGAACGCGCCGAGTGCCACGACCGCGCCGAGGAACGGGTTGATCACGAACGCGACGGCGATCGCGACGCTCGCGAGCAACACCACGCCGACCCACAACAGGAACTCCGCGACGTACAGCCCGAGGAACGTCACCCAGCGCTCCCGAACGCCGGCGATCCCGGCGGTCAGTCCCCGCTCGCTTCGGAGCCGGGCGACCACGGCGCTCATCTGGCCCGCCGAGACCGCGGCGTACGTGAGGATCGCGAGGAGCACGGTGGCGAGCAGTCCGGCGACGAGCAGCGCGCCGGCAGTCGGGGTCAACAGCGGTTCGAAAGCGGGGATCAGCCCCTCGGCCCACCGTTCGAGCGCTTCTGGATCCTCGACGTCCGGCGGGGCCAGGTCGGCGTCCGCGAACGCGTCGCGGACGGCACCGAGACGGCCGGACAGCTCGTAGTGGAGGTACACGCCGGCGAGCGAGACGAGGAGTCCCATCCGGGCGACGACGGGGACGGCCGTTCCGAGGAGGTAGAACGGTAACAGGTCCGCGGGTCGCCGCCGGAGGGTCGAGACCGTAGCGGAGACGGCGGTCGAGAGGTCCATACCCGATCTTCGGCGTACGACACTTAAGAACCCCGAGTCCGAAACCCGACCGACCGCCGGGCCGCGGCCGAGCGCCCGTCACTCGGGGTATTTCGGTTCCCGTCGCTCGGCGCGGTCGGTCGCGCGTTCGATCACGCCACGCACCGTGTCCGGACCGTCACCGTCTCGATACGCGTCGCCGTGTCCGGGATACATCGCCTCGACCGTCTCAGGCAGTTGATTCATCAGCGTGTGCAGGCTCTCTATCAGCTGCTCGCGTGACTGTCCGGCCATGTCGGTTCGGCCGAACGAGCCGTCGTCGAACGCGCCGTCGTTGTACACGACGACGTCGCCGCTGTACAGTCGCTCCTCGCCCACGAACGAGACGTGGTCATCGGCGTGTCCGGGCGTGTACACGACCTCACAGGGCTCGTCGCCCACGAGGATCTCGTCGCCGTCGACGAGCGCGACGTCCCGCCGCGGGTGGTCCGCGTACGCGAACAGCGTCGGGTCGAACCGGTCGAGCACGGCGTCGAGCTCCCCCACGTGGTCGCCGTGCTGGTGCGTCAGGATCACCCGGTCGAGGTCGTCGACTCCAGCGTCGGCGAGCGCGTCGGCGATCACGTCGTCGACACCCGGCATCGTCCCGGCGTCGACGAGCGTCGGGGCGTCCCCGAGAACGAGGTACGCGTTACAGGTGAACTCCGTCGCGTCGGCGGTGACGTTGATCGGGTCCATACCCTACCACGACACGCGACTGATAAAAACGTGACCTGACGCCCGGCTATCGGCGTCGGACCCGCCTGATGGCCGGGTTCCCGTGAGGGCGTCCCGGGATTTATACCGTACGACTCCCTATCATCGAGCGAACATGGGCTTCGGAAGCTACGACGAATCCGAACAGGAGAACCAGGACCTGGACGCGGACTTCGACGACGACGACGGCGTCCAAGCCGCCCAGGAGACCCACGACGGGTCCGTCGAGTACGAGCCCGGCGCGTCGAACGACGAGCTGCTCGACCGTCTCCAGGAGATCAAGTCCGAGGAAACGTGAGGTGACATCGCCGAGCAGAACGCTTGGCATCGCCTTTTCTGGGGGTACCCATGTCAGTTACGTTGCCGGCGCGGTCGTCCGCGGCGACTTCGCTCTCGACGGACTGGCGTACGACTCCTGTTCCGTCGGCGGGACAGACGCGACCGACGCGATCCGCGACTTAGCGACCTCGCTCGACCGGCCGGACGTCAGGCACGTCTGTCTCGCCGGCGTCGCCCCCGCGTGGTTCAACCTCGTCGACCTCGACCGGCTCCACGCCGCCCTCGACCGGCCGGTCTCCGCCGTGAGCTACGAGCCGAGCCCCGGGCTCGAACCCGCCCTCCGTGAGGCGTTCGACGGTGACGCGCTCGCCGACCGCCTCGCCATCTATCGGTCGCTCCCGCCGCGACAGCGGGTCGCCGGGCTCCCGGACGAGGCTGACCCCCTGTTCGTCCGCGCGGTCGGGATCGACCCGGCCGACGCCGCGGCGACGGTCGGGGCGCTCGTCCGCGAAGGGTTCCGCCGTCCGGAGCCGGTCCGCGTCGCGTCGATCGCGGCCAGCGCTCACCGCGAGGCGGTCGCCACCGACGGCTGAGTCGGGTCGACGCCGGCGGTCAACCCGGGCCGCCACCGACGCCCGCGTCGCACGCCGAGTTGCACGCTGGATATATGTCCTCCCGGCCCGAGCCGTGAGGCGTGACCGAACCGACGTTCGCCGACCGCGACGCGGTCGCCCGGACCGACGCACACGGCGTCGCGCTCGACTGTCTCGCGGCCGGGATCGCCGCCGCGCTCCCGGAACGGATCGTCGCGGACCGCGCCTCGGTCGCCGACGGCGTGCTCGGCGTCGAGTCCGTCGACGGGACGCACGTCGAGTACGACCTCGACGACTACGACGAGGTCCGTCTGGTCGGTGCCGGCAAGGCGGCCGGCGGGATGGCGAACGCCCTCGCGACACGGCTCGGGGACCGGCTCGTCGGGGGCGCGGTCGTCACGGTCGACGAGGGCGACGAGAGCGATGAGGGCGACGGGGGCGACGAGAGTGATGAGGGCGACGGGGGCGACGAGAGTGATGAGGGTCACGAGGCCTCGCCCGTCGACGTCCTCCCCGGAGACCACCCGCTCCCGAGCGACCGCGGCGTCGCCTCGACGCGACGCGTCATCGACATCGCCGACGGGGCGGGACCGAACGACCTCGTGATCGCGGTCGTCACCGGCGGCGGTAGCGCCCTGCTCGCCGCGCCGGCGGACCCGATCTCGATCGACGACTTCCGAACCGCTACCGCGGAACTCCTCGCCTCGGGTGCGTCTATCGACGAGATCAACGCGGTCCGGAAACACTGCTCGGCGGTCAAAGGCGGTCGCCTCGCCGGGATCGCGGCCCCCGCGACCGTCCTCACGCTCGCGGTGAGCGACGTGGTCGGCGACGATCTCGGCGTGATCGCTAGCGGCCCGACCGCGCCGGACCCGTCAACGTACGCGGACGCGCTCGCGGTGTGGGACCGGTACGAGCTCGATCCCCCGGCGACCGTTCGCGAGCATCTTCAGGCGGGTGTCGCGGGCAACCGACCGGAGACGCCGACGGCTGCCGACCCGCTCTTCGAGCGAACCCGAACCCTCGTCGTCGGGAACGCGCGGACCGCGCTCGACGCAGCGGCGACGGCGGCCGCCGACCGGGGGTACGACCCGCTCGTGCTCGCTGCGGGGGTCCGGGGCGAAGCGCGGGAGGCGGCGCTCTCTCACGTCGCGATCGCCGAGGAGTGTACGGAAACCGGGTCGCCGGCGACCCCGCCCTGTGTCCTGTTGTCCGGCGGCGAGACGACGGTGACGCTCGGGACGGCCGACGGTCGGGACGGACGAGACGGCGAACTGAACGGACACGACGAGCGGGACGAACGACACGGCGAACCGGCCGACGGCCGCCACGGCGGGCCGAACGGCGAGTTCGCGACGAGTGCCGGGGTCGCCCTCGACCGCGACGGGGTCGTCGTCGCGAGCGTCGACACCGACGGGATCGACGGGACGAGCGGTGCGGCGGGCGGGATCGTCGACGCGGCGACGCTCGACGCCGACGCCGCGCGGGACGCGCTCGCCCGTCACGACGTCGCGCCGCTGTTGGACGCGGCGGACGCGCTCCTCCGAACGGGGCCTACCGGGACGAACGTGAACGACCTCCGCGTGCTGGTCGTGACGGGACCGGCGGAGTGAGTAGCGAAAGCGGAGCGAGCGGCGGCAACGGAGCGAGCGGCGGCAACGGAGTGAGCGGCGGTGGAACGTCACTGACCGGGTGGGATCGGCGGCGCTTATGTCGCTCCCGTTCCGAACCGATCCCATGAGCGATGACGCGGCCGCGCTTGACGAGGAGCTCCGCCTTCAGTCGTGTGAGCGGTGTCCGGCGCTGGTGGAGTCACGGAGCCGTATCGTCGACGGCGTCGGCCCCATCGACGCCGACCTGCTGTTCGTTGGTGAGGCCCCCGGCGCGACGGAGGACGAGCGGGGCGAACCGTTCGTCGGTCGTTCCGGTGACGTGCTCGACGAGGCGTTGCGGGACGCGGGGCTCGCCCGTGCGGACGTCCGCATCACCAACTGCGTGCGGTGTCGTCCGCCGGACAACCGTGATCCACGAGGCGAGGAACTGGCGAACTGTCGCGGCCACCTCGAGACGGAGATCGATCGGCTCGACCCCGATCTGATCGTGACGCTCGGGAAGGTTCCAAGCGAGCATCTGTTGGATCGATCGGTCGCCATCACCTCCGAGTCCGGGAGCGTCGTCGACGCCCGGCTCGGCGGCTCTTCCCGCCGTGTGCTGCTGTCCGTTCACCCGGCGGCGACGCTGTACGACCGGAGCCAGCGCGAGGGGTTCTTCGAGACGGTCGCGCGGGCAGCCACTCTCGCAGGGGTGGCGGAGGGATCGAGCGGACAGTCGCGACTCGGCGAATTCTGACTTGGCGTTCTGCCCGGTCCCTGACTCGGCGTTCCACCCGGTTCGGAGTTCTCAGCGCGTGAGGGTCGGTCTCATGGGATCTCTCTATAGAAAACATAGAAAACGATTAGTTACCCCAGTAAAGTTATCCTGTGTATGTCCGACAACAGGTGGTCGGCGAATCGGCGAACGTTTTTGAAAACAGCGGGTGCGGCAAGTGCGGTTGGGTTGGCCGGATGCGCAAGTGACGTGGCGGAAAACCAAGTCACGTGGGTGATGAATCCGGCTGAAGAGGAGATCGACATTCAGGTACAGTACGCGCCCCTTTTCGAATACATCGAGTCCGAAGTCGACGTGGAGATCGATGGACAGCCGACGGCGGACTACTCCGCGACGGTCGCGGAGCTCCAGCGTGCCGAGGAGAACGACCGGGTCTTCGCGGACACCTCTCCGGGTGCGGTCGCACAGATCGGCGACGAGATCGACGTTACGGGGATGCGAGTCGCGTTCGGTGCACAGCAGTACTTCTCGCTCATCACGACGACGCCGGACAGCGGCATTGAGTCGTTGAGCGACCTCGAAGGCGAGATCATCGCGTCCGGTGCGCCGACGTCCGTGTCGGGGACGCTGTTCCCACTCTTGATGCTCGAAAACGCCGGTCTCGACATCGGTGGGGCGCCCGGAACCAGCCCGGAGGACTTCGAACTTCGAACCTCCGATCACACGACTGCGCGCACACAGATGGTCGACGACGACTCGATCGCCGCGGCAGCGACCGGGGCGTTCTCGACGGGGCCACACGTCCCACAGGAACAGTTCGACGAGATGTCACAGGAGTACGTCGACATCTCTGCCGAGTACGACGGGGCCGGCTCGCGTGATCCGGAGCTCCAGCTGCTCGCCGTCTCCGACCCGATCCCGCGTGCGCCGATCGTAAGCAACGCGGCGTGGGACGAGTCGCTCAAGACCGAGGTACGGGAAGCGATGCTCAACGCGCCCGACGAGGCGTTCGCACACGACTCCGATGCCGATATCGCGGAGGCGCTCAACATCGATCCGGAGCTGCTCGAGATGGACGAGGACGAGCTCTCCGACAGCGAGCTCGACGATGTCGAGCTCGTTCAGGACCACGAGCTCTGGTTCAGCGGTATCGTTGAGGCAACGCACGAGGACTACGACCCCGTCGTCGAGCTCGGGCAGTCGCTCGGACTCGACTGGGGCGACCTCTAAGCAGCCAGTTCCCTCTCACCCTCCTTTATGAGCTACATCGAAGTAGACGGCGTTACGAAACGGTTCGGCGACGTCGTGGCGCTCGACGACGTATCGTTCGAGGTCCCTGCCGGCGAGTTCGTTATCGTTCTCGGCGTCTCGGGGTCCGGGAAATCGACGCTCCTGCGGACGATGAGCGGGCTGCTCTCGCCGACGGAGGGTGAGATCCGGATAAACGGCTCGCCGATGGTCGCTCCCCGACCGGAGGTCGCGATGATCTTCCAGCAGCACAACATCATCGGCGACATGTCCGCGTACTCGAACGCGCTCTCCGGCGGTATCCACCAGTTCGGGTTCCTCTCTAGCGTGCTCCAGCTACAGGACGAATCGGAGAAACACCGCGCGCTCGACGCGCTCGACACGGTCGGGCTGCTCGGCGAGGCGGAACAGAAAGCCAGACGGATGAGCGGCGGTCAACAACAGCGCGTCGGGATCGCCCGCGCGCTGGTCCAGCGACCGAACGTGCTTCTCGCCGACGAGCCGGTCGCGAGCCTCGATCCGGGAAGCGCGCAGGACGTGATGGGGTACCTCCGCAGCGCCTCCGAGGAACGCGATCTGACGACGTTCTGTAGTCTCCATCAGGTGAACATCGCACGGAAGTTCGGGCACCGATTCATCGGCCTCCGAAACGGAAAGAAAGTGTTCGACGGCTACCGCGATGAACTGACGATCGACGTAATAGACGACCTCTACGGCGATATCGACACGGAAGGGATGTTCGTGAGCCGAGATGACGGAACCGACGGTGCGGCGGAAGACGTGGCGACGACCTAACACGAATCGAGCTGATATACGTGACAACTAACCAATCTACATCCGACGGAACGAACGGTCCCGAGTCGGGCCCCGACGAGGCCGGCGCATCGGATCGGATCGTCGAACAGTTCGAGAACATCAGGCGAACGCGGCGACGACGGGCGCTCGGCTGGTTCGGCCTCCTCGGCTTCATCGTGTTCGCGACGATCCAGGCGTTCGCCGCGACCGAACTGCTCGATCCGGACGCCCGGATCGGGACGTTCCTCGACTCGCTGAACGAGTTCTTCCCCATCACGTTCTACTTCGACGTGATCCCGTTCCTCGATTTCGGACAGTACATCGAATTCATCCGGCAGGCGAACCTGCTGTACGACCCCGAGATCGGCGGGCTCCTGTTCCAGTGGCCACCGAGCGCGACCGACGCGTACGCGTTCTTCTTCACGGAGCTCGGTATCTTCCAGATCTTCGGCGAGGCCGGGATCACGCTCGCGATGGGGTTCGTCGGGACCGTCGTCGGCTTTCCGTTCGCGCTGGTGTTCGGGACGCTCGGCTCCGGGCGCGTCACGCCGTTCCCGTTTAACTTCATCTTCCGCGGGACGATGTCCTTCATTCGGGCGGTTCCCGCGATCGTCTGGACGCTCATTTTCATCCCGTTCCTCGGACTCGGTCCCGCCTCCGCGGCGCTGGCGATCGCGTTCGACACGATCGGGAACCTCGGACGGCTGTTCGTCGACGAGCTCGAAGAGATCGAGGAAGGGCCCGTCGAGGCGATGCGAACGACCGGGGCGAACAAGCCGCAGATCGTCTTCTTCGGCATGTTGAGCCAGGTCCGGACCGCGTTCATCGCGTGGACGCTGTACGTCCTCGAGATCAACGTCCGGATCGCCGTCACCGTCGGCGTCATCGGAGCCGGGGGGCTCGGGTTCATCGTGACCTCCCAACAGAACCTGCTCCAGTTCACGAACATGATGGCGACGCTGATCTCCATCTTCCTCCTCATCATCTCCGTCGAGCTGTTCAGCCAGCGGCTCCGGTCGCGGCTCCGCGCCGACGACGTGGAGATGGGGATCTGGGAGCTGATCACCGGCTTCCCGCGCCGGATGGCTGACTCGGCACTGAAGTAACGCCTCGCGGGACTTCCCCCCGCTTTCCGCCACACCCGCCGTCCGTTCGAGTCGGCTGAACGGTCGTCCACCGATCTGCCACAAGGGAAACCGACTTTTCGGTCGGCCTCGGAGGGGACGTATGCACACCTTCGAACCGCCCGCGGAGACGCTGGCGGATATCGTTCTCGTCGACTACGGGCTCGGGAACCTCAGATCCGCGACTCGCGGACTCGAACGGGCCGGCGCTTCAGTCGAGATCACCGACGATCCGGAGGCGTTCGCGGCCGCCGACGGCGTCGTCCTCCCGGGTGTGGGCGCGTTCCGCGAGGGGATGGAGAACGCCGGCCCCCTCCGGGAGGCGCTCACCGACCACGCCGCGGCGGGCCGCCCGCTGTTCGGGATCTGTTTGGGGATGCAGATGCTTCTCACCACGAGCGAGGAGGCGGACCACGAGGGTGAAGGCGAGGTGACGGGGCTGGATCTGGTTCCGGGCACCAACGTCCGGTTCGACGTCGACCGAAAGGTCCCACACATGGGCTGGAACGAGCTGGAGGTCGCCCGCGAGCACCCGCTCGTCGAGGGAGTCCACGGGGAGTACGCCTACTTCGTCCACTCGTACTACGCGGAGCCGGACGACCCGGACGCCGTCGTCGCCACCGCGGATTACGGCGTCGACTTCCCGGCGATCGTCGCCAACGACGCGGGCAACGTGTTCGGCACGCAGTTCCATCCCGAGAAGAGCGGGGAGACGGGGCTGCGGATCCTGCGTAATTTCGTCGAGTACTGCGCGGACCGGTAGATCGAGCGAGCGATGTCACGCGACCACTCCGTCCGGTTGGGCGTCGACGTCGGCGGCACGTTCACCGACGTGGCGCTGCTCGTCGACGGCGCGCTTACGACGACGAAAGTGCCGACGACGGAGCCGCAGAGCGAGGGCGTCCTTCGGGGGGTCCGTGAGGGCTGTGCCGCCGCGGGGATCGAACCGAGCGACGTCGACGCGTTCGCCCACGCCATGACCGTTTCGGTGAACGCGCTGCTCGAACGCGACGGCGCGACGACGGCGCTGGTGACGACGGCTGGGTTCCGTGACGTCCTCGAGATCGGCAGACAGGACCGGCCGTCGCTGTACGACCTCGGCGCGGAGAAGCCCGCGCCGCTCGTGCCGCGCCGGCGACGGTTCGAGGTCGACGAGCGCGCCACCGTCGACGGGATCCGCGACCGGGTCGACAAGGACGCGGTTCGCGACCTCGCCGCGCGCATCGGGACGGAACCGGGCGACGCGAACGACGAGCAAATCGAGAGCGTCGCCGTCTCGTTGCTTCACGCGTACGCGCATCCCGAGAACGAACGTCGAGTCGCGTCGCTCCTCCGCGAGGCGCTCGACGTTCCGGTGTCGGCCTCCCACGAGGTTCGCCGCGAGTTTCGCGAGTTCGAGCGGACGGCGACGACCGTCGCCGACGCGTACGTGACGCCGGCGATCGAGGGGTACCTCGGGCGGCTGCTCGACGAGGCTCGCGACGCCGGGCTCCCGGATCCGCGCGTGATGCGGTCGAACGGCGGGGTAGCCGACATCGAGACGGTTCGGTCGAACGCGGTCACGACGGTCCTCTCCGGGCCGGCGGCGGGGGTCGTGGGTGCGGCCGCGGTCGCCGACGGGGCGACCGTTCCGAAGACGAACCGTCCTGGCGCGGGGGCGACACCATCGGACGGGGGCGGGAATACCCCCGAGAGCCACGCGAACGTCGTCACGTTCGATATGGGCGGCACGTCGAGCGACGTGAGCCTCGTCCGTGACGGCCGGGTCGAGCGCGCGTCGTCGCTCACGATCGGCGGCGTCCCGATCCGGACGCCCGCAGTCGACGTCGAGACCGTCGGGGCCGGCGGCGGGTCGGTCGCGTGGACGGACGCGGGCGGCGCGCTCAGGGTCGGACCGGAGTCGGCGGGGGCCGATCCCGGCCCGGCGTGCTACGGCCGCGGTGGAACGGACCCGACGGTCACCGATGCGGCGGTCGTGCTCGGCTACATCGGTCCCGACGCGGCGCTCGGCGGCGACCTCGACCTCGACGCCGCGGCCGCCCGCGACGCGCTTGCCGAACTGTCGGCGGAGGCGGGGTTACCGACCGAGGACGGTGACCCGGACCCGATCGCGGCCGCCCGCGGCGTGTACCGCGTCGCCAACGCGACGATGGCGCGGGCGATCCGCTCGGTCACGGTCGAGCGCGGGCACGACCCGCGGGGGTTCACGCTCGTCGCGTTCGGCGGGGCAGGGCCGATGCACGCGGCGGCGCTCGCCGACCGGCTCGGGATCACCCGCGTGCTCGTTCCGGGGCCCGCGGGCGTGCTCTCCGCGTACGGACTGCTTGCCGCCGACGAGACGCACGACGCCGTTAGAACGGTCCGGTTCCGACTCGGGGACGACGACGCGGTCGAGGTCGCTGTGGACGCGCTGGCCGACCTAACCGACCGGGTGCTCGCCGACGTCTCCGACCCCGACGCCGCGACCGTCGAGTGGCGCGTCGACTGTCGGTACGTCGGCCAGCGGTTCGAGCTGACGGTTCCGGTGGGTGAGCCGATGGGCCCCTCGGATGGTGACACCCTCGGCTTCGATCCCCAAGCCGTCGCCGAACGCTTCGCCGCCGCACACGAGCGGGCCTATGGGTACACGCTCGACGCCGACGTGGAGGCCGTAACGCTGCGGGCCGCCGCGACGATCGAAAACGACCCGCCGACGGTTCTGGGGGCCGCCTCCGGCGACGACGACCCGGAGCGGGGGACACGGGCGGTCCCGTTCTCCCGGGGCGAGGCCGTCGAGACGACCGTGCTCGATCGTGACGCGCTGACGGTCGGGACGCGGGGATCGGGCCCGGCGGTGCTCGCCGGCGGGGAGAGCACTACGGTCGTTCCCCCCGACTGGTCGTGGCGGGTACGCGCGGACGGGACGGTCGTCCTCCTGCAGGCGGGTGATCGGTCGTGAGCGCGCCCGAGGACGTCGACCCGGTCACGCTGGAGGTGTTACGTCACGCGTTCGAGGGGGTCGCCGAGGAGATGGGCGCGACCCTGATACGCGGGGCGTACTCGCCGAACGTCACGGAGCGTCAGGACTGTTCGACCGCGCTGTTCGACATCGACGGCCGGATGGTCGCACAGGCGGAGCACATTCCGGTCCACCTCGGGGCGATGCCGGAGGCGGTGGCGGCGGTCCGCGACCGCGATCCGGTTCCCGGCGACGTGTTCGTCCTCAACGACCCGTTCACCGGGGGGACACACCTCCCCGACGTGACGCTCGTCTCGCCGCTGGCACGCAACGGTGACGTGCTCGGCTACGCCGTCTCGCGCGCCCACCACGCCGATGTCGGCGGAGCCACGCCCGGGAGCATGCCGGCCGGTGCCCGAGAGATCTACGAGGAGGGGCTCCGGATACCGCCGACGCGGCTCGTCGCGGGCGGTGAGCGACGGGAGGACGTGTTCGATCTCCTGTTCGCGAACGCCCGGAACCCCGCCGAGCGGCGGGCGGACCTCGCGGCCCAGCTCGCCGCCAACCGCCGAGCGGACGAGCGGGTCGCGGCGCTGATCGACGACTACGGTCGCGACCGGATCGAACGCGGCTTCGACGCGGTGATCGGCTACTCCCGCGACCGGATGACCGCCGCCATCGACGACCTCCCGGACGGGACGTACGAGGCCGCAGACGTACTGGAGGGGGACGGCGTCACGGAGGCGGACGTCCCGATCCGGACCGCCGTCACCGTCGATGGCGGGTCGCTTACGGTCGACTTCGCGGGCACTGCCGACCAGGTGGCGGGGAACCTGAACGCGCCGCTCGCGGTGGCGAAGAGCGCGGTGTACTTCGTCGTTCGCTGCGTGACGGACCCGGAGATACCGCCGAACCACGGCTGTTACGAGCCGGTGACGGTTCGCGTCCCGGAGGGCTCCCTGCTGGACCCGAACCCGCCGGCTGCCGTCGTCGGGGGGAACGTCGAGACGAGCCAGCGCGTCACCGACGTCGTCCTCGCGGCGTTCGCCGAGGCCGTCCCCGACCGCGTCGCCGCCGGGAGCCAGGGAACGATGAACAACCTCACGATCGGGAGTCGCGGGGGCGGAAGCGGCGGGACGGCCGATCGAGGGAACGGCGACGCGTCCGGCCCCTTCACCTACTACGAGACGATCGGCGGCGGGTTCGGCGGTCGACCGGGCGCCGACGGGATGGACGGCGTTCAGGTCGGGATGACGAACACGCTCAACACGCCCGTCGAGGCGCTCGAAGCCGCCTACCCGCTCGAAGTCGAGCGGTACGCTTTCCGCCCCGGAAGCGGCGGCGCGGGGCGACACCGCGGCGGGCTCGGGCTCGAACGCTCGGTTCGAACCCTCGTCGACGCCACCGTCTCGCTGCTCACCGAGCGGCGGAGACACCCCCCGGCGGGGCTTGCGGGCGGAGACTCGGGCGCTCGCGGCGAGAACCTGATCGACGGTGAACCGGTCCCGGCGAAGACGACCCGCGACGTCCCCGCCGGAACGACGGTAACGGTCCGAACGCCGGGCGGCGGTGGGTACGGCGATCCCGCCGACCGCGACCCGGACGCGACGGCCGCGGACCGTGACGACGGGAAACTCGAGGAGTGACCCGACGACGGACCCGTGCCACCCGTTCCGTCGACGCGACGCTCCCTTGGACGCGCCGGCCCGCGTGATCCGATGGTTAACCCGTTCGCGCGCCGTACGGCGAGCGATGACTGGCCTCCAGTATCTCTCCTGTGAGCGCTGTTCGACCGTCTACGCCCGTCCGGTCGGCTACGACGTCGACACGGATGTCCGGTGTTCGGAGTGCGGATCGGGACGGCTCGTGGACGTCTCCAACCGCCTCGACGACGAACCGTACTTCACTTCGGCTCTGCGATAACGACTCCCGGTCCGAGGCTCCGTTCCCGGCACCCTGTCCCACCCGGCGGCTCCCGGCGCGATCACGCCTCGTGATCCCGACTCCGCCGCTTCCCGAGGTGTGGCCGCATCGCCGACTCCAGCGTCCCGCGGTCCTGTGCGCCGACGAACCGGTCGACCGCCTCCCCGTTCGCGTACACGAGGAACGTCGGGACGCCCCGTGCGCCTAGCTGCTGTGCGAGCCCGGGGTGTGCGTCGACGTCGACTTTCGCGACCGCGGCGTCGGTCTCGCTCGCGACGGTCTCTACCGTCGGCTCCATCATCTGACACGGGCCACACCAGTCGGCGTAACAGTCGACGAGCACGACCTCGTGCTCGGATACGACTCGCTGGAACTCCTCGGTGCCCCTGATCTCGACCGGCTCGTCGGGGGTCGATCCGTCGTCCGTCGAACCCGACCCGCTGTTGCCCGTCTTTCCGGACACAGCGCCGTCGTCGGCGAGTCGTTCGCGTAGCTCCTCGCGTTTCCGCTCTCGGATCCGCTCCCGCTCGCTTTCTGCCGCGTCACTCATGCGATAGTATTGTGGATATTCAGCAATATAGTTTGCGGGGGTGACGCGGCCGCATCGCTATCGCGGTCGACTGGCTCGGTCGGCTTCGATACGTCTAGTCGGCTTCGACCGGGGGTGCGACCGGCTCGACTCGCACCGCCGAGTGTTTGTACTCGGGGATCTCGGCGACCGGGTCGAGCGCGTCGCCGGCGAGCGTGTTGACGAGTGGCTCCGCGTAGTGGAACGTACAGAACACGACGCCCCGGCGGACGGCGGTCGTCACGTCGGCCGTGACCGTCACCTCACCCCGCTCGTTCGCGACCGACACCGTGTCGCCGTCCTCGATCCCCCGGTCATCGGCGTCGTCCGGGTGGATCTGCAGGACGTCCTCCCCCCGCATCGCCATCAGGCGGTCGGACCGGCGGGTAAGCGCTCCGCTGTTGAAGTGCTGTAGTACTCGACCGGTGGTGAGCGTCAGCTCGCCCGTATCGAGGGTGTCCGCCGGCGGGGTCGGGTCGACCGCCGAAAGCGGCGCGGTTCGCTCCCCCGTGGCGAACGTCTCCGTGTGTAACACGTCGGTCCCCGCCTCGGCGTCGACCGGGAACGGCCAGCGTTGATACCCGTCGCCGATCCCGTCGTAGCTCATCCCGGCGTAGATCGGTGCCACTCGCGTCAGCTCCTCGAACACGGCCTCCGGACCGTCGTACTCGAACTCCTCGGGGACGTCGGTGAGTCGCCGACCGATCGCGGTCAGGATGTCCAAGTCGCGACGCGCGTTCCCCGGAAGGGTCGCGTTCGGTCGCATCCGCATCACCCGTCGGTCGGTGTTCGTGACGGTTCCAGCCTTCTCTGCCCACGAGCTCGCCGGTAACACCACGTCGGCGTGTGCGGCCGTCTCCGTCTCGAAGAGGTCGATGACGACACAGAAATCGAGCTCGTCGAACGCCGACGCGACCGCGGTCGCGTTCGGCTCCGTCACCGCCGGGTTCTCGCCGAAGACGACCGCCCCGTGGACGTCCTCGCCGAACCGGTGGGTCGCGGTCACTTCCGTGAGCCCGGGTTCTGCCGGCGGCTCGACTCCCCACTCGTCAGCGACACGCGCCCGGGCGTCCGGGTCGGTCACCGGCTCGTACCCCGGAAGGACTCCCGGAAGCGCGCCGACGTCGCTCGCGCCTTGGACGTTGTTCTGTCCGCGGAGCGGGTTGACGCCGGTCCCACGCCGTCCGATGTTCCCCGTCAAGAGGGCTAGGTTAAGCAGCGCGTGGACGTTGTCGGTCCCACACCGGTGTTGGCTCGTTCCCATCCCCGTGATCACCGCGCCGCGGTCCGCTTCTCCGAACAGCCGTGCGGCCTCGCGGATCGCTTCCGGGTCGACCCCGGCCGCACGGGCGTTCGCCTCGACGTCGACCGACGCGAGATGCTCTCGGAACGCGTCGACACCCGTGACCCGCTCCGCGAGGAACGCGTCGTCGACGAGCTCCTCTTCGAGGAGGACGTTCGCGATGGCGTTCGCCACCTCGATGTCCGTCCCGGGTTCGAGCGGCAGGTGAACGTCGGCCGCCTCGGTGGTGTCGTTCGCGCGCGGGTCGACGTGGATCAACGACGCGCCGTCGCGGATCGCCGGCAGCAGGTACGACCGGAACGCGACGGGGTGCTGTTCGGCGGGGTTCGCCCCGTTGACGAACAGACAGTCCGTCTCCGAGAGGTCATCGAGGGTGTTCGTCATCGCGCCCGCCCCGAGTCGCTCCCCCATCGCGGCTACCGTCGAGGAGTGACAGAGCCGCGCACAGTTGTCCACGTTGTTGGTGCCGAGGACGCGAGCGATCTTCTGGAAGACGTAGTTCTCCTCGTTGGTGCAGTTCGAGGAGGCGAAGAACTGGATCGCGTCCGCCCCGTGATCGTCGCGGATCCGGCCGAGACGCTCCGCGACACGGTTCAACGCCTCTTCCCAGGGAGCAGTGACGAACCGGCCGTTGTGTCGGACGAGCGGTTCGGTGAGGCGGTCGTCGTGCGTGACGACGTCGAACGCCGCCGCGCCTTTCGGACAGATCTCACCGCGGGTGTTCACCGGTCCCTCGACGCCGGTCGTCGTTTCGTTCCCGGCATACTCGATCGTACAGCCGACGCCACAGAACGGACACACCGTCCGCTCCGCTTCCACGGTTCGTTCCGACGGCTCGTTCGGGTCGGTCATCACCGTGTCATACGCGGGCGACCCCCCTCCGGTTGCGGCCCGAGTACTGCGGTGTTTTAAATCGTTGCGGTTACCCGGAGACGCCGGCGAGCGGCGACGGCACGAGGGTCTTCCCCAGCGAGCGGATCCCGGCGGTGAACAGGCACGCCGTGAACGCGATGGTTCCGAGCTTCCCGCCGAAGCCGACGAAGTACGGTGCGGCCCCAACGAACACGAGCCCCGAAACCGCCCCGGCCACGATCATTGCACCGGTTCCGGGGATCCGTTCCGGCGTCGCCATGCCCGCGAACGACGCGCAGAACGCGACTGCGGCGACCGTGTCCCCGGCGGCGAGAAGCGGCGGACAGACGAGCCCGGCGAGGAGGCCGACGATCGCGGAGCCGACGACCGGTCCGTGGTCCAGTCCGACGCTCACGACGAACGTGGCCGCGGCGGCGAGCGCCGCCACGACGACGAGTACGGCGGCGACGTCGCCGGCCGGTACCGTCCCGCTTCCGGGACCGAACCCGCCGAGCGCCGCTACGGCGAGACAGCCGACGAAGGCGGTCGTCCCGAGCTTTCCCCCGAAGCCGTTGAAACCGCGTTTCGCGGCGACGAAGACCCCGGCGGAGACGACACCCGCGGCGCTCACTGCCACGATATCGGCACCGGCAGCGGGCGTCGCCATCCCGACGAACGAGCCACAGTACGCGGGTGCGGCGTACTTCTCGGAGAGCACGTACGCGAAGAGTCCGACGAGCGCGGACGCGACTACCGGCCCGAGCCCGACCTCGATGGAGAGGACGTAGGTGACCGGCGCGCCGGCAGCCACGGCCACCGCGTTGCCGAGATCGGTCCGGGTCACGTCGAACCCGTCGGTGCGGAGCGCCCACCGCGTCTCGCGAGCGGCGACGTAGCCGAGAGGCACCACGACAACGGCGAACAGCGCGGCCCAGCCCGCCAGGTCGCCGCCGCCCACTTCCGTCACTCCGCTGATCGCCGCGATCCCCATGCCCGTTCCGGCACCGGCCAGTGCCAACGCCCCGGCCGCGTGGATGCTTCGGTACACGGTCATCGTTCGGGGCGGCGAACCGATACGGACCGGCCCTCAGTATTGCGGGTGTTCTCGACGGAGTGATTTTGGTACTCGTTCGGGGTCACGGTTTTATGTTCACCGACCCACCCTCCGATCGATGGGAACGCGACCCCGCCCAGTAGATGATCCACCGGCAGACGAGTCCGACGACGTGACGCCGACCGGCGTCCGTGCCGAGCTCGCCCTACACGGACTGAACGGCTGCCCGCTCGCTACCGCGTCGGACACCTCGGACGATCCGATCACCGGGATCAGCTGGTCCCGCGTCGACGGCCGCCACACCGAGGAGTTCCGCGTCCGCGACGACGACTTCGTCGAGCGGGCGGAGATGGACCCCGAGCCCGAGTCGGTTATCGACCTCGGTGCCGAGCGTGTGTATCGCTATGCCCGATCGGACGACCGGGAGTGTGCCTGCCGGATCGTCGAGTCCTTGGACGTCCCCGTCGCCGACACCCGTGCCGAGAACGGGGTGTTGTACGTGACCGTCCATCTCCCGGACCTCGATCGGCTTCGTGACGTGGTCTCGGCGCTGGGCGAGGTCTCGGACCGTGTCGCCGTTCAGTACCTGCTTCAGGGGTCCGGCGGGCCGGATGCGGTCACTGACCGTCAGGTAGTCGATCGCGGTCGACTCACGGAACGACAGCGGGAGGTCCTCCGAACCGCCTACCGAATGGGCTACTTCGAGCGCCCGCGAGACGCCAACGCGAGCGCGGTCGCCGACGCGCTCGACATCGCGCCGTCGACGTTCGCCGAGCATCTCGCCGTCGCGCAGCGAAAGCTGCTCGAGGAGACGCTCACGGAGTGTTGACGCCCGATCGGGGATCGCTTCCGTCTGTCGAGTTCGACCGCCAACCGAGTTCGACCGCCGACCGAGTTCGACCGCCGACCGAGTTCGACCGACATCTCCCGTCTACGGCGAGGAGGCGGACAGGTCGGGAACCCCGAGCGGACCCAGTTTGAGCGCGTCTTCGACGAGGTCCGCCGCTCGGTCGTACGGCGTGTCGGCCGTCGAGCCGGTTCTCTCCGGATCGGCTTCTTCCGAGCGAGTCACCGCTGAGCCGGTCGACGGGCGTGACGTGGCGGCCGCGTCGAACACCGTCTCCACGAACGCCTCGCGAACGCCGCGGTTCTCGAACAGCCCGTGGAGATACGTTCCGAGGATCCGGTCCGTCGCGACGCTTTCGGGACCGATCGGTCGCTCGACAGTCGCCGTCGGGGAGGACCGCCCCATGTGGATCTCGTACCCGGTGGCGGCTCCGGTCGCCCCCGTGATCGGCCCGCCGCCCTCGACCGACCGCGTCACCCGCTCGACACGCTTGTCGGTCGTGAACCGCGTCTCGACCGGAAGCAGCCCCAGTCCGTCGATCGTCGATTGCTCTCCGGTCCCCTCAACGTCGGCACCGGTGATCCGCTCGCCGAGGAGCTGGTAGCCGCCACAGAGCCCGACGATCGGCCCGTCGAACGCCCGGATCGCGTCGTCGAGCCCGGCCGCTCGGAGCGCGAGGAGGTCGTCGACGGTGTTTTTCGACCCCGGGATCACGACCGCGTCGGCGTCGGCGAGGGGTGAGCCGGTGTCGGCGAGGGGTGAGCCGGTGTCGGCGTTGGACGGGTCGGTGTCGGCGTTGGACGGGTCGGTGTCGGCGTTGGACGGGTCGGTGTCGGTGTCGGTGGACGGTTCGACCGGAACGTACGCCACCCGCACCCCGGGTTCACGAACGAGCGGTTCGAGGTCGGTGAAGTTCGAAATGCGCGGCAGCCGCGGGACCGCGATCCGCACGGACTCGGCGTCGGAGACGCCGTCGTCATCGCCGAGGACGGCCCGCTCGGCCCCCGTGGTCGAGCCGTCCACGCTCCCCGCCCGTCCGGGCAACGAGAGGCTGTCCTCCGCGGGAAGTCCGGGGTCGTCGTACGGGACGACGCCGAGCATCGGGACGCCGGTTCGGGACTCGATCTCCTCGATTCCCGGCTCCAGCAGCGAGCGGTCGCCGCGGAACTTCGTGATCACCGCGCCGACGACTCGGTCGCGAACGTCCTCGGGGAGCAGTTCGAGCGTACCATAGAGGCTCGCGAACGCCCCGCCGCGCTCGATGTCGGCGGCGATCACGATCCGCGCGTCGGCGAACCGGGCGCACTCGATGTTCGCGAGGTCGCGGTCGTGGAGGTTGATCTCGGCGATGCTGCCCGCACCCTCCGCGACGACGACGTCGTGGTCGGCCGCCAGCCGACGATGAGCGTCGCGGGCGGCGGTCAGGGCCCGCTCCCAGTGCGACTCGTAGTAGTCGCCGGCGGCGAAATGGCCGACCGCCTCGCCGTCGATCACCAGCTGGCTCTCCCCGTCGCCACGGGGTTTGAGCAGCACGGGGTTCATATCGGTCGTCGACGGGGTTTCCGCCGCGCGGGCCTGGACGTACTGGGAGACGCCGATCTCCCCCCAGTCGCCGTCGGGCGTGAGCGCCACCCGAGCGTTGTTGCTCATGTTCTGGGCCTTGAACGGCGCGACGTCGACGCCGCGACGCGCGAGGAGCCGACAGAGTCCGGCAGCCAGCGTGCTCTTGCCGACGTGGCTCGCGGTGCCCGCGATCAGGATCGTGTCGGTCATCGCGTGGCCGGCCGGTGGGGAGTCGCCGTCATCGCTCAGTACTCCGTCCCTCGCCGAGCCCGGTGACCCGCGTCGAACGGGTGTCTCACCTTCCGGACGTTCGTGATCAGGTCGGCGACCGCCTCCAGATACGTCGGCTCGGCGTGGCTGCCGGTGAGGACGAGCTCGAGACGGTCCGGTTTCGAGCGTGCCAGTTCGACGACCCGATCGGGGTCGACGAGGCCGCGATCGGCGGCGTACAACAGCTCGTCGAGGATCAGCAGGTGGACTCCGTCGTCGGGGTCGGCGTCGAGCGGGATCGGCTCGGTCAGATCTGCCTCGGCCGCCCCGTCGACGAGGGTCTCGGCGCGCTCGAAGGCGGCCGTCGCCTTCGCCGCGT
The DNA here is from genome assembly GCF_055396225.1 of Halorubrum tibetense. Lineage (NCBI taxonomy): Archaea > Methanobacteriati > Methanobacteriota > Halobacteria > Halobacteriales > Haloferacaceae > Halorubrum > Halorubrum tibetense. Next base: position 982,606 of record NZ_AP043742.1, on the reverse strand, counting down.
GCTCGTCGTCCGCGGAGCCGTCGAGCAGCCCGTGCCAGCCGTAGTGGCCGGCGTTCTCGTAGGTGAACCCCGGCATCGCGGCGATCGCGTTGTACTCGCCGCGCACCGCGTCGACGCTGTCCGCCCCGCCCTTCATGAACTGAAGCATGTGGACGCGGTAGCCGTGGCCGGCCGCGCGGAACCCCATTCCCATCGCCGCCGTCGTCTTCCCCTTGCCGTCCCCCCACCACGCCTGAACGAGCCCGAACTCGTCGGGCGCGGCGGGGTCGATGGGCTCCGGTTCGGGAGCGGTGCCGCCCCCGGGCGTCGACGGGTGCGGATCGTCGGTGCTCCCGTCCGTCTCCGTGCCAGTGCCGTCGGTGTCGTGTGTCTCGTTCGTCATGGTTCGAATACCTCCGCGGTCTCGTCGGCGACGACGCCGTGTTCGGCCTCGGCGGCCGGTCCGGGGAAGTCGCCGTCCGGGTACCGCGACCGCAGGCTCGCCCGTATCGCGTCCCGGACGCAGATCCGGGCCGACCCCCCGACGGTCGTCGCGCTCCCCGAGAACGTCGCCGGCTCGCCGGCCGGGTCGTCGCCGATGACGACCGCGTCGCTCGTGGTGCCCGGTACGCCGGCGGTCGCCAGCAGCGTCGTCGCCTTCGCCTCCGCCGCGACCGCGACCAGGTTCGCCGCCGCGCCGTCTGCCAGTCGTCGGGTCGTCCCGACGATCAGGTTGACCGTTCCGGTCCGATCCGGGTTGGGGTCGCCGTCGCCGCCGGCGGTCGTTCCCGGATCCATCGGGAGCATCGCCGGGTTCGAGAGCCCGGCGGTGGCGTAAACGACGACCGGCCCGTGGCGCGCTCCCCGGGCGTGTTCCATCGAGACGCCGGTGAACAGCGTCGGCGGGGCGGTCGACTTGGACGAGTCCGGCCCGTCGGATCCGCTCGCAGCGAACTCGGCCCGGGAGAGACGCTCGTCGCGATACGCGTCGAGGTCGGTCCGGTCGAACCCCTCGGGAACGGAGACGTTGTACGCCACGTCTCCCCGCGACTGCCCGCCGCGCCATCCCGTCGAGAGCCAGCGGGTCTCCGGGCGTCGCAGTCGGAACACCCCGTCGCGAACGGTCGCCTCGAAGCCGGCGGCCCTGGCTCCGCTCATTCGTCACCGACCCCCATCGCCGCGAGCAGTCGGTCGTTCTCCGCGGGCAGCCGCACCGCGACCCGGACGTGTGTGTCGAGCCCGCGGAACGTCGTCGCGTCACGGATCGCGACACCGCGGTCGCGGGCGTCGGCGACGACCCTTTCGACGGTCCGCTCGTCGTCCCCGACATCTACGAGAAGGAACGGGGCGTCGGACGGGTGGACGGCGTACCGCTCGGCGAGCGCCTCCCGCATACGGTCCCGCTCGGTTCGGACCCGCTCGCGGGTCTCGGCGATGAACGCCGACTGGTCCAGGCAGTACGTTCCGGTGGCGAGCGCCGGCGCGCTCACGTTCCACGGTCGCCGGGTGCGCTCCAGCGCCGATCCGAACCGCCCCGTCGCGACCGCGAAGCCGGCCCGAAGCCCGGGCGTTCCGAACAGCTTCGTGAGCGAGCGGGCGACGACTACCCCGTCGGTGCCGGCGAGCGATCGACGGTCGGTGAACCCGAGAAACGCCTCGTCGACGAGCAGCGGGGTCCCGGCCGCCCGACACCGCTTCGCGAACCGGCGCAGCGCCGACTCCCCGTACGCGGTCCCCGTCGGGTTGTTCGGCTGACAGACGATCGCCAGTGCGTGGCCCGCGGGATCGGCATCGAGCACCCGGTCGGCGGGAACGAACGCCGGCTCCCCGCCCTGGAGGCGAACCTCTCGCGCGTACTCGCCGAAGCTGGGGGCGGGAACGAGTACGGTGTCGTCGGGGTCGACGGCGAGGGCGATCGTCGCGCGGATCGCGGCGAGCCCCCCGGGTGTCGGTGTCACCGCCTCGGGCTCACAGCCAACGTAGTCGGCGGCCGCCTCGCGGAACGCCGCGGGCGGCTCCCGCGGATACGTCCGCGACGCGGCGAACGCCTCCCGATACACCGCTTCGAGCCCCTCCGGCACGACCGGGTTCGTGTTCGCGGAGAAGTCGAGCAGCTCGGGGTCGTCGCTGCTTCCGTGCGGCGCGCGGTCGAGGTCGGCGGCGGTGTCGACGTTCATCGATGGTCCTCCTCGGTCGGTTCGTCGGGCGTCGCCGCGAGCAACGCCTCGGCGATCCGCACGTCCGATGGGTAGTTGACGTTGACGGCCACCCGGCGGTCGTCCGTGACGTGGACCGTTCTCTCCCCGCTCTCGTCAGTTTCAGTGGCGACGACGTTGATCCCGGCGGGCACGAGCTCTCGCCCGTCGATCACGGTGGCCGTGTCGGCGCTGACGCCCAGCTCGCGTTTGCGCGCCGCGGGCACGTAGACCGCGACCGAGTCGGCCTCGGCGGTCCGTGCCGCCTCACGGACGGCGTCGACCGCCTCGCCGTCGAGCAGCGGGAGGTCGGCTGCGACGGTCAGGACGCGCGACCCGTCGAGCGGGAGGGCGTCGAGCGCGTACCGCAGATCGGCGACGTACCCCTCGCCCGGCGCATCGACGACCCGCACGTCGGAGCCGTCGCCAGCGCTGCTCTCATCACACCGTCCGTTCACGTCGTCCCGATCGCCCCCTCCGCCCCGCCCCGCGAGGTGCGCCCCTGTTTCGGGTGCGTGCGGTGAGACGACGGTGTACGCCGTCCCAACGCGGCTCTCGACGAGCGCGTCGTGAACCCGGTCGATCATCGGCCGACCGCGAACGGCGACGAGCGGCTTCTCCGTGTCGCCGCCGAGGCGCGTCCCCCGGCCGCCACACATCACGAGAGCGTCCACGCGATCACCCCCGTGTGCAGCGCGGCGACCCGAGCCAGCTCGATCGTCGCACCCAGAACGTCGCCGGAGATGCCGCCGAGTCGCCGGTTCGCCCACCACCGGAGGGCGGCAGCCGTCCCCAGCGCGGCGACAAGCGCGGCGACGACGGGGATGAGCCGTGGCCAGCCGAGCGCGACGGCGGGAACGGCCAGCGCGAACACCGGCAGCGCGGCTCGCGGCCCCGATGGGTCGATCACCGACGACCCGAGTCCCGTGTGTGCGGCGTCGCCGAGGCAGACGAGGAGGCCCGCCGCCGCCCGCGCGGACACCTCGGCCGCGACGACGAGCCCGGCCGCGGCGACGAGCCCCCCGCCGGCGGGTGCGCCGGACGACCCGACCTCCACGACGCCGAGCAGTCCCGTCAGTACGCCGATCACGACGAGCACGAGCGCGAGGGTGCCGCCGACGCCGAGGGCGGAATCGTGCATAACCGCCCGACGGTCGGCCGCGTCGCCGTGGACGACCGCGGCGTCGCCCAGATCCGCGACCCCGTCGAGGTGGGTGATCCCCGTCACGGCGTAGATCACGAGCACGGCCGCTAGCGCGACGGTCGCCGCTGGAAGCGGGCGAACCCCGGCGAGAAGTATGGGCGTGACGGCGACCGCGCCGACGAGGTAGCCGACGACCGGGAACGTCCAGGGGGCGCGAACGAACGCCTCCCACGCCGCGTCGCTCCGCCCGACCGGGATCCGGGTGAAGAAGCCGAGTGCGCCCCGGAGCGCGGCCATCATCGCGTGACCACCTCCGGTAGGCACCCCACGAACGAAACGACGGGGTCGCCGATCAGCGTGGCGAGCCAGCCGATCGTCGCGGCGGCTGCGAGCAGGGTCGCTGCCGCGACCAGCGTCGCCGCCGTGGCCGCGACCGCGACGCCCCCGGCGATCCGAACGAGCCGGACGGCTCGCTCGGCGTCCGCTTCCGTGGGGAGCTCCGCGGCCGGGTTGAGCACGTAGTGGCCGGGTTTCTCTAACCGAACGTCGAGCGCGACCGCGGCGGTCGCCATCGGCCACCCGGAGTTCGGCGAGCGTGGCACCCGCGCCCATCGGCTCGCCCGGCGGAGCGTGTCAACGGAACCGACGGGTGCCGCGGCGACCGCGAGACAGCCGGCCGTTACGCGTGCCGGGACGTACATGACCGCGTCGTCGAGGCGTGCGCTGGCCCAGCCGACTGGCTTCGATCGATAGCCGAGCATGGAGTCGAGCGTGTTGACGGCTTTCACCCAGACCGCGCCGGCCACGGCGAGGGAGAAGACGAGCGTGCGACCCCCGGTCGCGATGGGGGTCCCCGCACCGAGTACGAGGCCGCTCCCGAGCCCGATCCCCACACCGAGCCCGATAATCGCCCCGAGGACGACTCCGACGAGCGGCGCGACGAACCCGTCGGCGAGGTTCTCGGCGGCGCTCTCCACGGCCGCGCTTCGGAGGGCCGGCGGCGGGAGGTCGGCTGTCTCTCGGCCGACGAGCGCGCGGATCGATCCGCGGGCCGCCTCGGGGTCCGATGCCGTGAGCGCGACCACCTCCGCGGTGACGTCGAGCAGCATCCGAAGGCTCATCGTCGCGGCGAGGATCACGCCGGCGGCGAGGATCCCGGGAGCCCAGCCGACACCGCCAGCGACGGCTGCCACCACGCCGCCGCTGACGACGGCGGCGGCGAGCGGGAGGCCGACCGCGACGACGACGCCGACCGACCGCGGCCGCGACCACTCGCGGTCGACGCGCCCGACGATCGAGCCGAACCACGCGACCGGGTGGAACCGCGTCGGCGGTTCGCCGACGGCGAGATCGATCGCGACGGCGACGCCGAGCGCCGCGAGGAGCGGGCCAGCGACGGACACGAATGAGGACGCAGCGAGGATCACGGTCACAGCCCGTCGAGGAACGCGTCGAACGCTCCGCTCTCCGGATGGACGTGACAGTACGTCCCGAGCGTTCGGTGTTCGATCAGTCCGTCGTGGTCGCCGTCGATGCCCGTGCCGCGCTCCACGTCGAAGGCGAACCGGGCGTCGTCGTCGACGTCGGCGGCCGAGTAGTGGAACTCGTGGCCACGGCGCGTCTCTCCGGATCTGGCGGTCGGCCCGTCCCGTTTCGCCCGCAGTTCGACGTGATCGAGCGCCCGATACCGGTCGTGCATCCGCACGTCGGCGGGGAGCACGCCGGCCATCCCGTGCGTGTCGCCCTCGGCGGTCGTCAGCGTCGACGCGAGCGCCATGAACCCGCCGCACTCGCCGAGGACCGGCCTCCCTTCGGCGGCCGCGGCGGCGATCCCGTCGAGCGCCGGGCTCGCGGCGAGCGCGTCCGCGTGGAGCTCGGGGTAGCCGCCCGGGAGGTACACCCCGTCACAGTCGGGGAGCGGGTCGCCTGCGGTCGGCGCGAAGGTCACCACGGTCGCCCGCTCACGCAGCCGCTCGATCGTCGCCGGGTAGACGAACCGGAACGCTTCGTCGCGGGCGACCGCGACGCGCGGGCGATCGGGGTCGGGCGTGGAGCCTTCTCGGCCCCCCTCGACGACACCCCCGTCCGACGGCGACGTAGCGAGGTTCGGCTCGCGAGCGACACCGAGGAGACGATCGACGCTCAGTTCGGCGGCGGCCACGTCGAGCGCCCCGTCCGCTATCGGTGCCTCCTCGCTCAGATGGAGTCCGAGGTGTCGCTCGGGGATCTCCAGCCCGTCGTCGGGGGCGATCCGGCCGAAGTACGTCAGGCCGTCAGGCAGCGCCCCGCGGATCCCCGCCTCGTGTCGTCCCCCGTGCGCTCGCTGGGCGATGACACCCGCGACGTCGACGTCGCGTCCGGCGTATGTGGCGAACCGCTCGAATCCGAGCGCGGTCGCCGCCACGCTCTCCATCCCCGCGTTCGCGTCGGCGACGAGCACGACCGGCAGGTCGAGCGTCTCGGCGACCATCGCCGTACTGGACACCTCGCCGTCGTACAGCCCCATGGCCCCCTCGACGACGCACACGTCCCCCTCGCCGCGTGCGTAGTTGCGGCGGAGGCCCTCCGTACCCTGTAACCACGGGTCGAGCGTTCGGGAGGGCCGACCCGCGACGGCGGCGTGGTGGCTCGGATCGATGAAGTCGGGCCCGGCCTTCGCCGGCTGGACCGCGTGGCCCGCGTTCGACAACGCCCGGATCGTCGCGAGGGTCGCGACCGTCTTCCCGACGCCGGAGGCCGTCCCGCCGATGACGACCCCTCTCACAGCCGATCACCCTCGACCTCGATGTCTTGAGCGCCCGCCCCCGACCCGTGCTCGGCGACCAGCCGGTCCGTGAGCGACGCGACGCGCTCGCGCACCGTCGCGGCAGGGACGCCCGCCCGGTCGGCGAGCGCCAGCGCGCCACCCATCCCGACGCCCTCCTTCACCTCGCCCCGGGCGTACGCCCGCATCGCCGGATGGTCGCTCCCGTCGAACCCCGGATCGGTCGCGAGGAGCGCGAGGTCGAGGTCCGCGGCGAGCCCCGCCACGTCCGCGGTCGGGTCGTCGGCGACGAACGACGTCGTCGCCAGCGGCAGCCGCCGGTCGACACCGGCGTGACGAGCCAGCGCGGCGACCGCGGCCAGCTGGGTTCCGCCCGCTAGCGCCACGTCGACGTCCGCCGCGGCGGCACCGACGAGAAGCCCTGTCGCCGCCGCTAACACCGGATCGCCCATCCGACGAACTGCCGACGCCGGGTCGCCCGCCGCGTCGCCGGGCGCGAGGCCGCTGGCGGCGAGTCCCTCGTCGACGACACGCTGCTTCCGTTCGACCGGGTTCGCCGCCAGCGAGGAGGAGACGCTCGGTCGTTCGCCGAGCGCGGTCAGCGTTCCCAGCGCGGTCGTCGTACCGCCCGGGATCGTCTCGGCGATCAGGAGCTCGTCGGGCGGACCCGACCCCCTCTCGTGGTCGGTCGCGGCGACCTCCCCGCTCGCGATCTCGCCCGCCAGCTCGCGCCCTCGATCGAGTATCGCCGCCGCGTCCGGGACCGGCTTCGGGTTCCGGACGTCGCCGCCGGGCTCCGCACACGCGTCTCGGGTCGGCGTCGCGGTTGGCACCGCGAGCCCCGCGTCGACGCCGACGACGTCGAAGTCGACGAGCTCCCGAACCGCCCGCGTGATCACGGCGGGGGTCGGACTGCCCGACGGACTGATGGGAAGCGGGGAATCGGCCGCCGGACGCCCGTCGGTGACGATCTCGAGATCGGCACTCGGCGTGTGTCTTCGGAGCGTCGGGTCGGCTCCCGCGGCACTGATCCCGTCGATCGCGGCCGTCTCCGTCGTCCCCGCGACGACCACGAGCGAGACGCGACTCACGAGTCACGCTCCGTTCGCCGCCCGTACTGCGCGTACCGGTCGTCCGGGAGATCCGATATAACCACTAGCCATGGATTAGTACAACCCGACTTTAATCGATCGGGTCGATCGGGGCGGCCCGTTCTCGAACCCCGTCACACGAGTCCGGTCGACCAGAACGCGACGTAACAGAGCCCGACGAGGATCCCCGAGTGGAGCAGCGCCCCGTCTCGCCCCCGAGCGGCGGCCCCGGCGAACCAGCCGGAAGCGAGCATCGTCGCCTGGGCGACGGCGTACAGGCGGAACCGCTCGACTTCGGGGTGGACCAGATCGGGGTCGAACGGGAGGTCGAGCGCAGCCCCGAGTGCGACCAGCCGATCCGCCTCCATCACCTGCGCGTTGATCGCGGCGACGGTCCCCGCGACCACGAGCGCGGCGACCCACCCGACGGAGACGTACCGCCGCATCGCCGCTCGAAGCGCTCGCTTCTCGTGGGTCAGCCGGTCGACCTCGACACGGAGCGTCCCGAAGACGTCGTCCACGGTGCTCCCGGCGTGGAGCGCCCCGCTCACGAGCCCGACCGTTCGGTCCGCTAGCGGCGTTCCGACCCGCTCGACGAAGCGGTCGAGCGCGGCCCCGCGCACCTCGCCTCGGCCGTCAGTCACCCGTTGGCGGTCCGTTACCGGTCGACCGGCAGCGTCGGTACTGCCCGCGCGGCCCCCGGCGGCGTGGCCGGCGGGCTGTACGTCGCCGCCCTCGCTCTCGCCGGTGACCCCGCTTCCGTCGGTGACATCGCTCCCGCCCGTCGTCGTCACCGAGAGATTGAACGCGAGGTCCGCGACGTCGCGTTCCAGGGGTCCGAGATCGACCTCGCGCGCCACGGCGGCAACCGCCTCCGGGAACGGTCGTCCGACCGACGCACGCTCGGAGACGGCGTAGACGAACGCCGCCACGTGGCGGTCCTTCTCGTCGTCGATGCGGTCCCGCCGGGCCGCGACGAGTCCGACTGGAACTGCGAAGACGACGTACGCCAGAAGCGAGAGGTTCACCAGAGTGTAACCGGCGTACGCGAGCCAGACGGCGACCCCAACCGCCGGTACGAACGCGACGACCGCCGCGCTCGCGGGGTTCGTCGACGCGGACGCGAGGACGCCCCGAGCGGTGTCCGGCCGGCGGTGTCGTCGTCGCGAGTCGATCGGGCGAAGCGCGCCGACCGCCGCGATCCCGACCAGCCCGATCGCGAGGAGGAAGCCGATGGAGGTGTACACCGCGACCGCTCGCGGCGATACCGCCCCGACCGGCGTGTCGATCAGTCGCGAGAGATCGGGTGCGAACACGCTGGTCACCGTCACCGCGACGACGAGCAACGCCGGCAACACCAACACGAGCACGAACAGCTCCGCGAGCGGCTTGAGATACCGTCGTGCGCGGGTTTGCGCGTGCTCCTTCCGGTGGGCCAGGAGCCGGCTCTCGGTTCCGAGGAACTCGGCGAGCGCATCGTCGCCCTGTGAGACGTGCTGTCTGAACTTCAACAGGAACGGCGCGAGCAGGTCACGCGAGGGCGTGTCGCGCGCGACCCGCGCCAGTCCCGTGTCGAGGCTACCGGTGAGCCGGGCGGCGTTGAGCGCCTTTCGGAACGAGACGGCGGTCCCGCCGTAGGCGTCGTTCCCCGCCACCTTCGCGAGCATCGTCCGGGCGTCGTCGCTCCCCGACGAGAGCGCGTGGAGGTACCGGACCGCCCCCGGGAGGGTCCGCTCGATCCGCGTCCGCCGGGCGGAGACGAGCCACCGGAGGTACGCTCCCCCGGCACCGATCGTCCCGCGCTTGGCGAGCAGCCCGACCGCGACCGCGACGCCGACCGCGAGGGCCGGCTCCGGCAGGTCGCCGATGCTGACCGCGAGGCCCCCGTCTAGCGCGGTGGCGACCGCTCCGTCCACCGTTGCCGCGGCCGTCCCGACGACGGGCCGAGCGACGAGGTACGTGACACCGAGAACGATCAGACACACGACCCACGAGAGGGCGTACACCCGGGAAACGTACGTCTCGAACCCGGTCGTCGGATCACAGCCGCGGTATCTGCGTCGGTCGACCGCGTGCCGTCGGTCGTCGGCGTGGCGCGCGAACAGCGCGTACACGCCCCGGTCGACGCTCGGGAGGCCGGTGTCGTGTCCGGTATCCCGCGTAGCGGTGTTGCCCCCATCTCGCCGTACGACGGTGTCGCTCTCGTCACGTCGCCCGGCTCGACGGCGTTGCCCCGGGTGTCCCGCCTGCTCCTCGCGGCTCACTGGCCGCCGCCCTCGCGTCGTATCCGCGCGGCCCGCTCCACGGTGGCGGCCTCGTCCGCCCGGAGGTCCGCGAGGAACTCGAACAGCTCGTCGAAGTCGTCGATCCCGTCACGGACGAGGTACTCGACGTATCGGCGCTTGGCGGCGAACTCGGCTTCGACCGCCTCGACGTCGCGGTCCGTTCGCTCCGCGAGTCGAGCCAGCGCGTGGATCCGGCGGCCCTCACCGGCGTCGACGGTGGGTTCGGTACTTCCCGCGTCCGGAACCCCGTCCATTCGGAACGTCCCGTCGGCGGTCCGCCACGCGACGGTGTTGTAGTGGACGGCGGTCCCGCCCTTCTCCACGACGCCCGCTCCGCCGTGTCTGGGGTCCCCGGTTCGGCTTCGACGGGCTGCAGGGTCGAGCGACTCGTACTCGTCGGGCGAGAGCGGCTCGACGGCTTGCGTGACGTACCGATCGCCGCCGACCTGTCGCGGGAACACGACGAGGTCGACCTCCCGGAGCAGGTACGGCGGCACGCCGCGCTCGATGACGCGGTTGACGAGAGTCTCGATGTCCGCGGCGTGTGTCGTCCCCACGATGCCGTGACCGGTATAAAGCGAATAAGTATTAGTAAGAGGGGACGCAACCCTCTTACATACCATGACAGGCGACGACACACAACCGGCCATGACCTACCCGGCGACGGACCAATACGAGGATTGGAAAGCCGACGCCGCGGACATGGATATGTCTGTGTCCGAATGGATACAGGCGATGGTCGAAGCCGGTCGCAAGAAGTTTGACGCGAGTGTTGAACCGGACGAAACGGTCCGTGAACTACGCGAGCAACGCAACGACCTGAAAGCCGAACTGGAACACGCCCGCGACCGGATCGACAAGCTCGAAAACCAGTTACACCGTGGCGAGCGTGAGACGATCCGCCGGTTCGTGGAACAAAACCCCGGAGCGACCCGCGCGGAGATCGGCCAACGGCTCGCGGACACGGTGCCCGAGCGGTTGAACCCCCACCTTGACGCGCTCGAAGGTGTGGACCTCGAAAAGAAGGGTGGCGAATACTACCCGACGGGAGGTGGGACATGAGCCGCGCAGAACCGCCGTATGACCGCCTTGGTGTGTTCAAGGAACTGTCGGACGTGCCGGACGGGCGACGGCTCTACAACCTTGCTCCGGCCTATGAGGGGCGCGACACATGGGCGGACTATCGGGCGACCGTTGAGCTATCGGATCGAATGAGTGAGGAATGGGATCTATTCGCCCGGCGGTGGAAAGAGCACATGGACGATCGCGGCCGACACCATGCCCTTGCCCGCCCTGACGACGTGGAAGCGTGGTCCGCGGAGTTGGTGCGACGGTTCAGTATCGATCGGGCCTATCAGCACTGGAACGTGATTGAAGGCTTCTACGACTGGTTGCTATGGCACACGGAGCACCAACACACCTACAACCCGTTCCACATGGCCGTGGTCGACGCGGAGAATAGCGCGCGTGAGATATGGAACCGGAAACTGGAGAAAGCAAATGAGTGACAACGACGCCCGCCGACAATTGGCCGACGCGTTCGGCCGTGAGTTAGACCCGCTTGCACAGTACGCGAGCACCTTCGAGGAAACTGGGATCGACCCATTCGAGGTGTACGTTGAGGAACGACTGTCGACCAAGGACATATCGGATTCCGCGGTCGGGGAGTACCACCGGACGTTTCGGGAGTGGAAAAAGCACATGAGCACCGTGGATCGGCATCCCGCGTGCCCGAATGAGGACCACGTTAAGGGCTTCATAGACTACTTGCGTGACGACCGTGGCAACGCGCCGGGGACGGTCAAGAACCGCCTCATGTACCTGAACGCGCCGTATCAGTATTGGCAGGACGATGCCGCCTTTCCCCACCCAACGGATTACAACCCGATCGAATTAGCAAAGGATACGGTCAACCTGAACGGTGGCGGTCCGAAAGAGCCGCCACGGCTGACGCTTGACGAACTACAGGATGTAGTGTCCGACATTACCCACATCCGCGACCGGGCGATCGTGGTCTTACAGCTCAAGCTCGGCCTTCGAGCGACCGAAGTGTGTAACATCAAACTCTCCGAGTTACACATCCAGAACAGCGACGTGCTGGACCACTATGACGACATGGGGACCGCGAGCGGTCTACAAGGACGCAAGAACGCCCTGTATATCCCTCACAACCGCAAGGGCAACAAGTCGCGCCGGCCGCGCCTACTCCCGCTTGACGACGAACTCCGGGCGGTGTTGGTCCGTTACCTACTCATTCGGCCTGATAACGGTGAGCCGTGGCTATTCCTCTCGAAAAACGGTCGGGTACAAATGCGTAAGACCGCGATCAACAGGGACGTGTGGAAACCGAATTTCCACCCCGAGTATGCCGAAACCGAAGACCACCGGGCGATTACCTCACACTTCGGCCGGCACTACTTCACGACTTACTGGCGCGTGAAAGAGGATCTGAACCAAGAGTTAGTGAAGTATATGCGTGGGGACACGGTTGGCGGGACGCAACTAAGCGATCAGGGTGCGATTCGCCACTACCTCCACACGTACTACGAAGACATTGAGGAGGAGTACCGGGAACGGATCTTCAAACTGAACGTGTAGTTAGTCGTCTACAAGATGCTGTTCAATTAGATCATCCATTTCGTTCACCTGAATTTCCCGATCCAACTTGTCTGAAAGTCGATCATGTAGTTCCTGATATTCAGATCTGGATAGTGGCATGTCTTTTTGCCACTTCTCTAATGGATCGGTGTGTACCTCAATATCTTCCGTTAGTTCCAACTCGGCAGAAACATCTTGAATGCGGACGCCGTGGTGATCAGCTTCCGCCTTCCGGATCGCATTCTCTAAAATAGACTTGACAAACTCATCGGAGTCCATTCCATTCAGTTTGTAGCCGCGGTATGCCATTCCGATAATAGCTTCAATTTCACTCGTTTCCTTCGGCATCTTCATTTGGTATGCTGACTCATCGGGTGCGGATTCAGGGAGCCGAGTGTAATCTTCAAATAGTGTTTCTAACATTCCGTCCTCGGCGGCCTCATTGAACACCTTCAATTCAAATAGCGCTCCCTTGATTCGTGCCCGAATTTGTGATTCTGTAGCATATTTTGAGTTTCGCGTGCTGGGCTCATGGTTGCCGTGGAGGTACGACCGTTGCAAATCGGCTAGGAACCGCCCCTTTGATCGCTCGGAAGTCATCTTAACGTATTCTCATTAAGGTACTTACGCCCTTTATGTGTTACGTTCTATACGAATGTGAACATGCCCAAGGTGGATACACGACTCCCGTGTTCAACTGAAACTCGGGATGAGATTCTATACCCGCTCAAAGAGCCGGGTGAGAGTTACGACGATTTGATCCGACGGCTTGCTGCGGATGCTGGTCACTACGAGGGTGACGCCTAACGATGAGTAGAAAGAAGGCACCCGCGTGGGGGCGCGGGCACGGCGGAAGTGGGCTTAACGACGGGTGGTCGTCATGAGCAAGTACGCGCTCCGGGCTAATTACGCTTGCCCCGGTTGTGAGCGTGACACACTTGCGGAAACGCCGGATGAGGTGGTTGCCTACAAGTGCGCCGTCTGTGGCGAGCGCGTCCGTGAGGGTCAACTATGAGCCGGGAAGCGAAAGTGAGCAACGCCGGGTGTGGGATTTTTCTCACCGCGGCCGACCTTCACACGCTCGGCGTTGATCCCGAAGCCATTGACGCTGTAGAGTACGACGTTACGGAGTCCGGCTTGGTTGTGACCGATCCCGGTGGGGGTGGGGAATGAGCCGGGCGGAAAGTCCCAACCGTACGGACACGGACCCGTACGAAAACGTCCCCGATGAGCTGAAAGAACGCGATCAATGGCTCTTGTGGGACGCGGGTGCAGACACTCCCCGTCGCCCGCACTGGAAGGGTGACTTTCAGATTAGTTGGTCTGAACCGGACGCATGGCGCTCCTTTGAGGAAGCCGTTCAAGCCGCCCGCTCACGCGAGACGTGGGGGATCGGCTACGTGACGGCCGCGGATAACGACGACTACCCTGCAGGTGCGTTCGGTGTGATTGACATTGACGGCGGCGTTACCGATAGTGGCGACCTGAAAGAGTGGGTGCCGAGCTTGGATCGGTTCAGCAAAGCGGCGACCTACATCGAGCGGTCGCCGAGCGGCACGGGGATCCACATCCCGATTGACGGGAGTAAGGTGCCTGATTGGTGGTCGGATAGCCAAATCGGCGATCATGAAGGCGTTGACGTGTTGACTAACAAGTTCTGCACCTTCACTGGTAATTCCGTGCCGGAATCGGGGAGTGCGATCGCCGCGATCGACCCTACCCCGTGGTTGTTTGACGCCTATGAGGAACTACGCGGTGAGCCGCCGCGACTGAACGACGCCGCCGGCGCGCCCGATGAGTACGACGGGGACGAATGGCTTGATGAGTCCGACGTTGAGGAAGCTCTAAGCCATATTGATCCGGACGTTGGACATTCGGAATGGGTCCGCCTTGCCTATGCGGTTCACGACTACGATAGTGGAAGCCGCGGGCGGTCGCTCTTTGAGTCGTGGTCGCAACGCGGATCCAAGTACGACGCCGCCGCCGAGAACCAGATTGAATCGATTTGGTCCGACGCGTCCGCCGGCGCGGGTGTGAGCGTTGCGACGCTCGTACACAACGCGAAAGAAGCCGGTTGGTCGCCGCCGTCGTCAACGCGTCCGGACCCATCGAAGCGGGACGCGCCGCGATCGGTAACGTTGCGTCCGGACGACCTGCAGGCGTACGCCGGCCTTGGTGAAGACGGGGAGATCTCCGACCTCAACGACCGGCAGAAAGCGGCGTACACTTGGGAGTTGATCAAAGCGTCCGAGGAGTGTTACGTCCGCGTGAGCCGCGAGAACGGCGCGCTATGGGCCTACGATTCGGAACGTGGCACATGGAACGCGGACGGCGAGCGGGTCTTAGCACAAGCCGCACGGAAGACGCTCGACGCGGTGAACTACGGCGGCAACGTGCTTGAGGAGTTAAAGAATCAAGCCGCGGCCGATCCCACCGTTGAGGTTTCAACGGATACGTTCGGCCTTGACCCCGGAACGCTCGCCGTCAAAAACGGGTTGCTGAATTTGGAAAAAGCGGCTCGGGACGATCCGAACGCGCTCCGGGAGTTGCGGCCGGACGATTACGCACAGACGCGGCTCCCGGTTGACTACAATCCCGATGCGGACGGGGAGTGGAAACCGTTCGTTGGTGAGGTAGTTGAGAATGAAATGATTGACGCTGTTCAGGAATACATCGGCTACTGCTTACACCGGGATGCCACGTTCGAGCGTGCGCTTCTCCTTGTCGGTGGCGGAGCCAACGGTAAGAGCACGTTCCTTGAGACGATCGGCGCGCTCCTCGGCGACGACAACACGACGAACATTAGTCCATACGACTTTGGGGACAAGCCGAGCAAAGCCGAGTTGCACGGTGGGTTAGCCAACATAGCGGCCGACCTATCCAGTGGCTCGATTACTGGCCGGAGCCTTGGTGAGTTTAAGAAGCTCACCGGCGGCGACGCCGTGACGGCAAAGCGGTTGTATAAGGATCCGTTCAAGTTCACGTACACCGGCGGGATGCTGTTTGCGGCGAATGAAGTGCCGGACGTGCCCGTGAGCGACGACGACACCGCCTTTTGGCGGCGTTGGATTATCGTTCAGTTTGATAACTACTTCCCCGAGGGTTCGGACCGGCGCGACCCCATGCTTGGCGACCGCCTGCAGGAACCCGAGAACTTGTCCGCTGTTCTCAACTGGGCGATTGAAGGATGGACGCGCCTTATGGAACGCGGCGAGTTCACGAACGTGCCGGGGTCGCCCGACGACACACGACGCAAGTGGCAAACGTGGGGTGACAGTCTCGATTACTTCTTGTCCAACGTTGCCGAGCACGATCCGGACCCGCCGAATATCACAACGGGTGAGGCGTGGGACGTGTACCGTCGTTGGTGCCGCGAGAACGGTGAGGATCCGGTCGGGCAAAACAAGTTCACGAACGCCGCACGGGATTCGGGTGCCGACCTTGGGTATGTTAGTAGCGTCCGAACCGATCGGCACGCAACGCCCCGCCGTGGGTACAAGAACTTTGGAACCGTTGAGGGCGAAACCGATCCAATCGATGTAATCTCGGCGTCGGACGGCAGTGACGACGACGACGATGACACCGAACCCCGCTCGATTGACGATTACGACGATGGAAGCGCGCCGACCGAAAAAACGGCCGACAAGAGCGGTTCAGACACACCCGACCCCAAGGGTGAAGACACGGAAGATCCGGCTCCAGCACCCGATAGTTCGGGCGTTGGCTACCCGTCGCTTCTTGCGGACGTGCAAGCGGCATACACCGACGGCGACACGCTCACACCGGACGCCGTTGCCGAACAGCTCGGCAAGTCGGAACGCTACGCCGAGTTAGGGCTGGCGTGGTTGTGCGACGAATTTGACGGCCATGTATTGACCCGCGAATCCGAGGGGGTGTACCAGTACCATGAGTAGGGACCCGTGGCGGATGCGGTGCCCGCGCGGGCACACTGGATACACACACCGGCACACTAAGAACGAGATCCGGTGCCGCACTTGTGGGGAGGAGTACGCCCGCAAGTGGGACGCGAAACGCGAGGTGTTCGTGCCCGTATGAGCGGGCTGCCGATGACCCGGGGCTTGGCAACTCACGGTGAGGCATACCGCCCGGTGGCTTCGAGAAATCCAAGTCCCTTAATGTCGATCTCAAGGTTTGGGGACGCGGCTGCCTTCACTTCGGACATCAGGCGCGGGAACAATCACACCGAAGCTACCGATCCGCGCGCGGTTTTCCGTACGGGTGATTTGCGTGATTAAGATCACCATTGACGACGAACCGGCGAGCGAACACATTAGCAAACTAAAACAAAAAATGAGCGACTATATGACCCAAGGTAACGACGTATCAGATCCCGACATAATCGAGGAATCGCCGTTCGAGCGCGTTTACGTACTCCCCCCGAACCGCGACGACGTGAACGTAGAACGCGCGCTTGAAGGTGCGGAGAAGATTCGTAACACCGTGTTGAATCGGGGTGGAATTGAGAACGATAGTGCCGTAGAAGACGCGTGTCCGTGGCCAAACGAAAACACAAGCCGATCGTGGGTGTACTACCGGATCGCTGGACCATTAGCCGTGACTGCGGAAGATATCCGGTGGAATACCGCATATCGGCTTAGTGACGACGCGCCCCATCCGGGATCAGACGCGTTCAAAGCCGAAGCCTCGAAGCTTGAAATCCCAGAAAGCTTTGAATGGACTTCCCGGCTCGTGTCTGACTACTACACCCACCTGTACGACATTAAGCAAAAAGACGATCGGCCATGTCACCCACAAGAGTTGTTTGGGGAATCGACCGTTCAAGCCAAAGATCGGACGTACGAGCGCGCGCTTTCCTACTTGGATAACCTCTCCTTTGTGATCGAACCCGAACGAAACGTGCCGGCTTGGGAAGCGGTCGATCAACAATCAGTTGAGGAAACGGCTACGGGTGAGGTTAATGTCTAAACTGTTCCCGTCGATCCTGCCGACTCAAGAGAACGACGACGAAGAGGAGGACGAAGAGATAAGCGGCGCTTACGATCAGGATAACACGAACGAATCCGGCGAAAACACGGGGTAAAAGCATGAGCGACGAACTTCAAGATAAAATCCAATCCGAGCGCGAAGAGGCGTTAGCGACATTAAGCGAAGTAGTGGATCACGCCCGATACAAGAGTCTGGGTGACGGAAGGATTAGAAATCCTGAGGCTGAACGTGTCAGATTGAAATTCCTCCGGGTGATTGTATCGGCTGAATCTGAACGGCGGAAGATACTGGCCGACAAAGAGCTTGAAGAGCTTGAAGAACGCCTCGAAGCGATTGAAGAGCGACAAAACAGCCACCGAATCAAATGAGTAAGAAAAAGATTGAACGGCGGCTTGAAGAACTTGAGCCGCGCGACGACGACGACGGACCGCCTATTATGATCCAAATGACCCACTTCGATCACGAGGGTCAATACCCGACCGTGGATGAAAGTCCACACCCGGAACTAACGGTTCAACAATTCCCAGAACAGCGACCGAAAAGCCTCGTGATCGCTGTGCCGAATATGCTCGCGGAACCCTACTGTAATCAACCACACCTCACGGTTGCGACGTGCGACACAGTAGGCAAACACACCCCGGAAGGAATCCCCGAAGAGAACGCGCCAGTACCGGCGTGTGAGCTGTGGGAAGCCTTAGACGAAGCCGACCTCGAACGTGAAAAAGAAATTCGCGAGGAGAACGGCGAGCCGATCCCGGAGTTGCTGGCTGAATACTAACCTTTGCGGTGAGCGTAAGCAAATAGGATACATAGGCTCTGTTGAAATCCTTCACAACTGATACGAACTGCGTGCTGAATACAGGGCGCGTATCGCTCAGTGACGTTTCGACGGTACAACCGGATTCAAGACTGCTCAGGTACAGTACGACTGCTCAACCCTCAGTTCGTCTTCTCCAATTACCACTCTCAGTCGGATGTTCGGGCAGCTGCCGACGTTCAGGCCGAACTCTTCTCGTCTTCCATCATCGAGAGCAACATCTACGTCGAATGAACCGCCTCCAAATGCTTCCTCTACTTCTACCGTCTGCCCTTCCTCAACGTAAATACTATTCTCGAAAACTGTGGCACCTGAAGAGGTCGGAGTGATTTCGATTTCGACGGTGTGTCCCGTAAAATCACGATTCCGAACATGGAGATCGCCACCCGGCTCTTCACCAATGCCGAACCACGCACACCCGCTCAAAAGAGGCACCAACCCAGTCGAAAGGAAGGCCCTTCTATTCATACTACTCATTTTGAAAGGTGTAGATAACTGTCTTGGGGTAGCCGTCAGCCACTCACAACCGTGATCTCACGCGACTAAACAAGCCCGACCCTCTGTATTCAGCACGGATCCAAGAACATATCATCGCTAGAGGATTTCAACAGAGCCGATACATACCTGTTTGGAGGACATGATTAGGACTTATGTAGATCGGATTGAATATTTGGAAATGTGAAAAGGCGAGAATATCTTGGCTGTGTATCAATCATGTCCGTGACCATGCTTTCGGGTTGTTCTGGATTGGACGCGGAGGAATCAGGAACGGTAAGGGCACCCGACGACGCGCTTCATAACATCGACGTTGAACAAGGGCAAACAATCCGGGTTGAAATAGATAACCGCGAGGGGTTCGCAACGGATGTAATCTTGGAAGATCCCGGAGGAAATGACGTATTCAATGAAATCGTTGAAACCGAAGGATCATTCACCCACACAGCTGAACAGAGCGGTGTATTCCGTGTGATTATATTCCCTGACGGGACCGCATCGTACGAGATATACATTGAAGATTGATTTTCACCACCTGTCTTTATTTTCCGAACAGGTCCTATAGCCTATCTCGTGATTGCCAAACGTGTCGAGGACGGTGTCGGTGGCCGCGTAAAAGTCGAGGATCTGTCTCCCCTGCGCGACCACCGGGCACACCGGCGAGCGGTTCGTCCGGTGTACCGGGTGCGGCGTCGAGGTCCTTCAAAGTGACACGCGACCCACCGGGACGGGTACGACGGTTCCGAGGAGTAACGACCCAGTAGTCCGACGTGACTATCCGTCGAACGTCCCGCTCGCGAAGTTTTCTTCAGGAACCGACACCTTAACTCGGTCAAGTTCTTCTTCAACGTTGATCAGGAACCCCCCGATGCTACCTTCATAAACGACAATCTCGAAGTTGTTGTTCGGGTACGTACTGCCCGGAACCACGTCACGAAAATCGACCGAAACGCGACCGCCGAACTCGGGGATCTCACCGACGTAGCGCATTTCATCATATCCGTCATCGAACTCGTGTTGGATACCGAACTCATCACCGGTCGTGTCCTCGGCAAAGTCAATGTGTATCAGTTGGCCGTCCCATTCCGTCGCGTCGATTTCGCTTGAAGTGACACCCGCCATCACGTCGTCGAGTGCAGCGCACCCACTCGTGAACGCCACCGTACCGACGCCGAGGGACGCGAGCCACCCGCGGCGGCCGATTGAATCAAGATCCGGCATATATCAACACATAATGTGAGGTAACTTAGGTTCCGTGGGTGCCTCGCGTATCATGAATTGATCCGACCTAATACGTCTATACGCCGATCCGCGTCAGACACGTTTCCACAACCTTAGGTATCGGATCGAACATGGCCGATGACGTAGGGGTCGTACTTGGACCGCTCGAAGCCGTCACTCTCAAAGCGGTTGTAACCGCCCGATTGCTTTTTCGCCGGCGATCCCGCTCGCCGACCGACTACACTCCTCAACCCCCGACTACGGATATTCAAGGGTCTAAGGCTACCCAACTACCAGTACCCTTGGGGTGTAGTCGGTGTAGCCGGGGGTGAAGTGAAACTCGTGATTGTGAGAGAGTAGAACCGGCTTAGGCAGTAGTATATTGTAGAAAAGAAGGTTGGGGGGTCCCCCCGACTACACCGACTACATTTGATGAATCGGTGCCGAACCGCCGTCTTTTATTTTCCCGTGAATTGAACGTAGCCGTGTACGGGCCTTTCTCTGGTAAGATGTACTAACATCCCAACGCTTTAACCGGTATTGATGCTCTCCGCGAACGTTTCGAAGCTGGCCGGGGTGTTGATCTCCGCTATCACCTCCACGTCCGGGTTGAGGTAGTTCGCTTCGGTCATCAGCGACGCCATGCTCACCGCTTTGTACGAGTTCTCGTGGTCCCGGGTGGTGAGCGCGACTCCCGTCTCGTGGGGCAACCGGACCTCCCGTGACCCCTCGTCGATCGAGATCGGTCGGTCGTCGAAGGGGATGAACGGCATGTGGGCGTTCATCAGCGTCGTCTTCCCCGCGCCGGTCGGCCCCGCGAACAGAACGACGCCGTGGTGTTCGTACAGCAGCCACAGCAGCGTCACCAGGTCCGCCGACAGCGTCCCACTGTTCACGAGGTCAACGGGAGTCAACGCGTCCGCGGCCTGCTTTCGGATCGAGACGTGCGGGCCGTCCTCGGAGATAACCGGCAGCGCGACCGCACAGCGAACCGTTTCCGACACCTCCGGGACCGAGAGGTTCACCTTCGCGGATGGGGTCGCGGCGTTCAGCTCGACCCCGTCGCGCGCGGCGAGTCTGGTGACGACGTCGACGAAGCGACCCTCCTCCGCGAACGCGAGGTTCGTCGGGATCCGGCCGCCGCCGCCGAACGGGTTTATACCGCTCCGACCGTCCGAGCTGCGTCCCTTGGTCGCCTCGTTCTCTCTTCCGGCGTTCGATTCACCGCCTGCTCTCCCGTTCGATTCACCGTTCACGCCGCCGGCCGCGACCATCGCAGGGCGGGGGACGACCTTCACTCGCTCGCCGACGCGGTTGGCTTCGATGTCCTCCAGATGCGGGTCGCGGATCGGAACGGTGAGCGGCCCTTCGCCGACGAAGTCGCGGAGGACGTAGTAGACGAGGTCGTCGATCCGGTCGTCGTCGTACCGCGGGTCCACCGTCGGCGTCGCGAGCCCCCTGTCCGCGAGCGCGCGTTGCAGGCGGGCACGTCCCGACGCGGCCCAGTCGCGGGCGTCACCGGCAGTCAGCTGCCGGGAAAGGTGTTTGCGGGCGTGTTCGGCGACGAACGCGGTCCGGTCGTCGACGAGGCGATCCACCGGCGTCTCCCAGATCCGGCGCTCGCACTCCCGTATCAGCGCGTCGTCGCCGGGAAGGAGGTCGGGTTCGAGCACGGCGTACTTCGTCTCGAAGGCGTCCGACCCGAGCAGTCGCTCCCGATAGACGACCACACTGACCGAAAAGCCGGCGAACTCGACGGCGTACCTGGCGATGCGCTCGCCGGCGGCCCGCTCGACGTAGTCCGCGGTAGCGTCGACGCCGGTCTCCAATGGCGCGAACGACTCCGTGTGAACGACGAGCTCGCGGTCGTCGCCGACGTCGGCGACGGCGACCCGTTCGTCGAGCGCGATCGCTGTGAGATCGCCGAGCAAGCGGAGCTCACACAGCGCGTGGTGGTTCACGCGACGGCGACCCGCCGCGGTCGTGTCGAGCAGGCGGTCGAGGACGCGGGCGTACTTCGGTTCGAACCCGGCCTCGGCGCGCTCGACCGCACCCGCCCGAGTGAGCGGCCGCCGGTGGTCCACCTCGGAGAAGTGCTCCCGAACCGCGTCCAGCGCGCGCTCGTCGGCGGGCGAGAGAGGCGGCTCGCGAGCGTCGTAGCTGAACCGGCCGCCGTCGCGTTCGCGTATCGTCGCGACGACCCCCGGCGCGGATTCGTACTGCGCGCGGACATCGGGCGCGTACCAGGCTTCGGGGTCGTCGGGTGGGATCGGAGCGGGAACCGCGGCGTCGCCGCCGTCGGTCCCACCGCCGATCCGTAGGGTGGGTGTCGTCACGTCGGATCTCGCTTGCTCGACGGGAGTTCGACGATCGGATATAAGTGTTCGTTTCTTGCCTGATGGGGTTGTTTCAGAGTCATGAAATTCTGTAGGATACACACGACGATCGTCGGCCCTGCTCGTTGGGGGCATCCGCCACTCCCGTCGGTCGTGTCGACCCCGCTCAGGCGTTCACTCTCTCCCTCGACTGTCGGCCCACGGTCTCCGCGGGATCGTCCTTTCGGCGTCTGCGTACGCAGTCAGCGGAGCGAGCGCCCCCGACGACACCCGATGAGGGACGCTCGATATCGGGTCGGATCCGGGTCGAGTCCGGGGGTTCCGAAGCGGCTCCGGCGGTCACGGACTGGCCCCTGTGACACCGGTAGCGATCCCCGCACACGGTGTTTCAGGCCCGGCGTGAACCGGCTTCAACCACTGCTACCGTTCCTTCGGGCGGACCAATACTACATACGAACGGCCCTATCCCCGAAACGAACGACGGGGTCATCCTCATGGACGAAAACCAGGGCAACGATCGGACGTCTCGAGCGGGCACCAGCCTCGTGACCGATATCAAACACGTCCTCGGACTGACCGCGCTGATCGTCGGCATCGCCGCGCTCGTAGCGGGCGGTGCGGCGTTCGGCGGGACGGTCGCGAGTGCCGTCTTCGGCACGGCGTTCCTCGCCACCCCGGTCCGACCGCTCACGCCGAGCGGTCGGCGATGAGCAGTGTCGCGGCCGACCGTGACCGGCGGCGTAGGCGACCATGCCGCGGTTAGCCGTGAGCGACCACGCCACGGTTAGCCGTGAGCGACCACGCCACGGTTAGCCGTGAGCGACCGAGACGCTCCCGCCTTCACCGCTGATACCTAACTGGACGGGGGACAACGATTACCCTCCGCATCCCCTTCCGATCTCATGCACCTGTTCTGGCATCGGTGGGACCCGCGACTCCGGGACAACGCCGGGCTCGCGGCGGCTGCACGCGCGGGAACCGTCCTCCCCGTGTTCGTCTACGACACGGACCTGTTCGGGACCGTGGGCGCACGACAGCGCGCGTTCTTCCTCCGGCACGTCGCGGCGCTGAAACGACGGTATCGGGAGCGCGGAAGCGACCTCGTCGTCCGGGCGGGCGACCCCGAGACGGTCCTCGCCGAGCTCGCGGCGGCGTACGACGCGGACACCGTCTTCTATAACGAAGGATACCGACCTGCCCGACGAAACCGCCAGCGGGCGGTGGCGGACGCGCTCGCGGAGATCGGCGTCGACGCCGACGGCCGGACGGACCGCGTGTTGGTCGATCCCGACCGACTGGAACCCCGCTACGAGAACCACAATCGGTTCCACGACGACTGGACGGCGGTCCCCAAACGGGGCCCGTACGCCGAACCCGACGCCGACACGCTCGCCGACGTCTCGGACCCGAAGACGGTGCCGCAGCCCGACGCCGACATCGACCTCCCGGAGGCCGGGTACGCCGGCGCACGCGAGCGGTTCGACGACTTCCTCGCGAACGGGATCGACACGTACAACGACACCCGCGACGACCTCTCGCGGGCGGTCGAGACCCCGACACACGCAGTCTCGCGCATGTCTCCGTACCTCGCCACGGGCGCGATCGGGATCCGGGAGGTGTGGGCGGACGCGAGCGACGCCTACGACGCCGCGACCGGCCGCGAGCGGAAGAACGTCGACAAGTACCGCTACGAGCTGTCGTGGCGCGAGCAGATGTACCACCTGCTGTACTACACCCCGGATCTCGCCGTCTCGAACTACAAATCGTTCCCCAACGAGATCGCGTGGCGCGACGACGACGACGCCTTCGAGGCGTGGACGCGCGGCGAGACGGGGTACCCGCTCGTCGACGCCGGGATGCGCCAGCTGAACGAGGAGGGGTACGTCCACAACCGCCCGCGACAGGTCGTCGCCAGCTTCCTCACGAAACACCTCCTGATCGACTGGCGGAAGGGTGCCCGGTACTTCACCAAACAGCTGATCGACCACGACTACGCCTCAAACCACGGGGCGTGGCAGTGGACCGCCTCAACGGGCACCGACTCCGTCGACGTGCGGATCTTCGACCCCGTGAGCCAGATGGCAAAATACGACGAGAGCGCCCGCTTCGTGACGGCGTACGTCCCGGAGCTCCGCGACGTGCCCGCTGGGAAGGTCGTCGACTGGCCGACGCTCTCGAAACGCGAACGCGACTCCCTCGCACCCGACTATCCCGGCCCGATCGTCGACCGAAACGAGGGGTACGAGCGGGCCCAGCGGGTCTTCGAGGAAGCGCTCGGTAAACGGTAGCACCGCGAACGAACGCTTATACGGTAGTGCGGACCGATCGGGTGTATGGAACGCGTTCGTGCCGCGCTCGGCGGGCTCGCGGTCGTGATCGCGCTGTTCGGCGGGATGATCCTCCTGCGGACCCTGAGCCGGTTCCTCCGGGCGCTGGTCTGGTTCGCCGAGACCGTCGCGTTGTTCGCGTTCGCCGCGCTGTTCGGCTACCTCGCGTACCGGGTGCTGTGGGGCGGTAGCGACGACCCGCGACGTCACTGATCGAAACGACTCAGCTCGTTCTCCCGTTTCAGTCGGCCGCGGACAGCTCGCGCCGGTTTCTGTACGCGACTCGTGCCTGCCACGTGAAGCCGGTCGTCGCGAACGCGATGAACGCGGCCGCGAGCAGGAACCCGATCTCGGTCGACGTGAAATCCATCGTGACGCCGACGAGCACCGGTCCGACGACCTGCCCGACTTTCCAAGAGACGGAACGGAGGCTCATCGCCGACGCGACGGAGTCGTACGCCTCACCCTCCTCGACGAACAGGGACATGCTGGCGGGGAGCCGGATCGAGTCGGCGATCCCTAACAGGGAGTACGCGGCGAACAGCGCGAAGAACGCGCCGCCGAGCGTCTGTGAGTCGCCGAGATACGAGACGGTGACCGGCGACACCGTCCCCTCGAAGTACGCGGCAAGCGGTATCAGCGCGGTGCCGACCCCGTACAGGAACGCCCCGACCGCGACGAACCGATACGTCCGCTCGTATCGGTCCGTGAGGTCGCCGACGAACCCCTGCGTGATCGCCTTCGTCGCCTTCCCCCCCGCCATGATCCAGCCGATCGCGAACGCCGAGATACCGAACGTCGTTCGGGCGTAGATCGGGAGGAAGATGATGACCGCCATCTTGCCGACGCTGAACGTGAACCGGAAGAACACGAGCGACCGCAGCATCGGCAGGCCGAGCAGCGACCGGAACGTCTCGATCCCGCCCGCCTCCTTGGGGTCCTTCCGGCCGCCGGGGTTGTCACGCAGAAACGCGAACACGAGCGCAAACGCGCCGAGCGTGACAAGCGTCAACACCAGATACGTCTCGGTGAATCCGTAGGCGTACAGAAGGTAGCCGCCGATCAGGTCGCCGGCGAGCGACGAAAAGGAGGCAAACTGGTTGTACGAGCCGAGCCACAGCCCTCGTTTCCCGTCAGGACTGATCTCGCCGATGACGGTCGCGCCCGTGATCCACAGCACGCTCGCCCCCAGTCCTTGGAGCATCCGCACCAAGATCACGTGGACGGGGTTTCCGACCAGCATGAACCCGAGGAAGACGCCGACGTTGATCAGGAATCCGGCGAGCAGCCACCGCTTTGCGTTTCCCACATCGACCCACCGGCCGAGCGGGAGGACTATCAGCAGCTGGACGGCGGCGAAGGCGGTACCGAACAGCCCTTCGACGAAACCAGTCGTTCCGAACAGGTCGGCGTACAACGCGATCGCGATGAGGATCGTCGAGTACGCCTGACTGCGTGCGAACGCCGTCCCCGCCAGCGACGCGAACTCGCGGTTCGCGAGCAGTCGTATCGAGTTCCCGAACTCGGCCACGGCTGACCCACGTCGGTGCCATGCGATGGTGAGTGAAAAGGCCCAGCGAGCCGGCGGTCCACGTGGGGTTCGTGCGGACCGTGGACGGTGACGTCGGGCAGCGACGCCGAGACGGTACGCCGCTCCGGCGACCGGGTTTATATACGCGCCGACCGATCTTCCGGCTGTGCTGCTTACCGCTTCGTTCGTGTTACACGTCTTGTCGGCGGCGCTGTGGACCGGTGCGACGCTATACGTCGTCTACGCCGTCCTCCCACGGGCGACCGACGGAACGATGCGCCCGGCGACGTTCGTCGACGGCGCACATCGGCTGCTGCTTATCACCCGCTGGACCGGGGTTGTGCTTCCGCTCACCGGCGCGTACATGATCTGGGTCTTATATGCCCCGCTGGAACTGCTGACGACGACGACGCGCGGGTGGCTCGTTCTCGCGATGCTCTCGCTGTGGGGGATCATGAACGGCCTGATCGAGATGGGCGTGTTGCGGATGCGTCGCGAGATCGACCCCGACCTCGGCTGGGGAACGTACATGGCGGAGGGGTTCCCGTTCGAGGCGGTTCCCGAGTCGATTTCGACCGACCAACTGGCAACGGCCGGCCGACCGTACCTCCTCGCAAGCGGCGGATGTGCGGTCCTGTTGCTCGTCGACGCCGCGCTGCTGGCGGGCGGCGTTCCGTTTTAATTAATTCCGCTGAAATTCTGCTTGTGCGGATATTGAGTACCCTATATCTAGTATGGGCCTCGTGTCACCTCCGGACGATTTCAACGGGGTTTTTTTATTCCTCGTCAACTATCCTACACTATGCCCTCTGTGAAGCGTGGCTACATCACTACTGCGCTGGTGGTCATCGGCGTTGGGACGCTCGCGTATTCAGTACTCGTGGGTCAGATCATTACTGGTGGTGCGATCGCGATTTCAGCGCTTGTTGTTGCAGCACTGGTATCCGATACTGACATCGACGGCGGACCGTCAGAACCAGCGGAGTCACTGCGGCGGGTAGAGGCAGTAAGCCTCCTTCCAGTAGTCCTTGTGATCGGATCGGTCGCAGTCGCTGGTGACGATATCTCGGGGATTTTCGTTTTGACAGCCTGGCCGCTTGCCAGTGGAATCGCTTTTGTCGTCGTTGGCGCGACGACGCTCCGCCGCAAGGTATCGGATCAACTGTCACCGGATCGGCTCACTATCGGCTTTTTACTCATCTACCTCAGTGGTTGGGTGGTTATCTTTGGACTTGATTACCTCCTCTGGACGCTGGGATTTGAATCGGAGTCATGGGTACAGGAAGTCGGTCTCGGGTTAACAGTGGTTGCGATGCTCGGTCTCGTCGCTCACGTGCTGTTTAGAGAGTTCATCCCGTGGAACGCATTCAGCACCGACGAGCCGTAGCAGTTGGAGCGGATCTCGACAGGATCGAACTACGAGGGCGGCTCGCCCTATCGCTGCCGACGAGCCTTTGTCGCGGCCGACCGTCAACAGGGTATGCCGAGCGTCAGCGACACGTACATCGAGAACCGCCAGCGCGTTCAGCCGACTCACACGAACAACTACGAGTCCGCCCACGGGGGAAACATCGTCAAGTGGATGGACGAGATCGGCGCGATGTCGGCGATGCGCGCCGCCGGCGAGACGTGCGTCACCGCCAAGATCAACGAACTGGACTTCAAGCGGCCGGTGCCACAGGGAGACACCTGCCTCATCGAGTCGTACGTGTACGCGGTCGGGCGGACGAGTCTCCGGACGCGGATCCGCGCGTATCGGGAGTCGCCGCGGACGGGCGAGCGCGAGCTGACGACGGAGTCCTTTTTCGTCTTCGTTGCCGTCGACGAGGACGGGACGCCGACCCCGGTGCCGGAGCTGGAAATCACGGGCGACCGGTGCCGCGAGCTCCGCGACGAGGCGCTCGCAGCGGAACCCGACGAGGAACGGTAACGGGAACGCGGAGCAGCAAGGGCGGATCAGTGATGGACGCCATCGGCGTCTCAGTCACTCGCTTATACGTCGTCGCTGGCGCGGTATCCAGATTCAAAGCCCCAGCCTGCTCCGGTCGAGGGGCTCGCTTATAAGTGGTCACTGGTAGATCGACGGTGAACACGTTCAAAGCCCCAGCCTGCTCCGGTCGAGGGGCTCGCTGCGCGCTGGAACGGGCTCGCGACGCTCGCCCGTTCCAGTGCTTGCCTCGCCCGTCTTCCCGGAGCAGGCTGCCCCTTTGAGTCCCACCCCGCACCGCAACCGCCCCGCACCTCACACCTCCCCAGCCTCGCCGCTCACGCCCTACGGGCGTTCGCGGCGTCCCTCGCGGGCTCCTCGCGGCCGCTTATAAGCGGCCGCTCGGAGGCGCGCCACCGCTTCGATCGTTTATAAGTAGATGATCTCATCCTCCGGTATAATGGTTCCACGCTCACGGTGTAGGACCCGGCCGACTGCGGCGTCCTCGGCTCAGTAGTCGCCGAGCACGCCCAGTCGGCGCGCGCGCTTGGTCGCGTAGTGGAACACGAGGTAGCCGCCGAGGAGGTAGCCGACGGCGACGGCGACGAGCAGCGCGAGGTCGGCGAGCCCGAACTCCCACAGCCGCACGCCGTCGACCATCGCGCGCTGGAGCAGCGCGCTCCCGTGTGCCAGCGGGAGGAAGCGGGTCCACGGCAGCTCGAACACCGGCGCGGAGATGAGGACGATGAAGCCGAACTGGAGCAGGTTGAGCCAGTTCCCGATCCGCTTGTACAACACCGTGAGTCCGCCGGCGGCGAATCCGAGCCCGAGCACCGAGACGATCGCCAGCCCGGCGACCGAGACCACCGTGATCGGGTCGAGGCTGAGCCGCGTCCCGGTCAGGAGCAGCATGAACGCGAGCACGACCGCGCTCGTGAGGAACGTCCGGACCACCTTCGCGACCCCCTTCAACAGCGCGACCGGCGCGAACCCGAACGGGGTAGTGATGTGTCGCTCGAGGGTACCCCACTGGACCTCGCTGCCGATGTCGTTCGACACCGAGGAGTACGCCCCGACCGACAGCGTCCACAGGAAGTAGCCGGCGATGATCCCCTCGAGCGAGTCGGCGAGCGCCTGCCCGGCCAGCAGTTGCCCGCCGTAAAACAGGAGGCCGAAGAAGAACAGGGCGACGACGATCCCGCCGATCGCGTTCGCCGGGTAGCGGACGAAGATCAGGAACTCGCGGTAGAGCACCGCCCGCGCGAGGTGGTAGTAGGTGGCCGGTCGCGGGTCGCGGGTGTCGGTGGCGGTGTCCCCGGCGGCAGCGTCCCCGGCAGCGGTCCCCCCAGCCGCGACGTCCGACGCGTCGCCGGCGCGCTCCCGGCTCACGGCGACCCGCCTCCGGTTCCCGCCGTCGGGGCCGCCTCGGCCGGATCCCCGTCGAGCCCGCCGCCGTCCGTATCGAGTCCGTCCCCGTCGAGCGCGTCGGCGTCGACCCCGGTGACCGATACGAACACGTCTTCGAGGTCGGGCTGGACGGTTCGGAGGTCCTCGATCCGCACCCCGGCCTCCCGCAGCGCGTCCATCAGGGCGTACAGGTCGTCGCCGGCGGCCGCCACCTCGACGGTCGTGCGGACGGGGTCGCCGTCGGTATCGACTTCCGTGTCGACCGATCGAACCGCGAACCGGTCGCGGAGCGTCGACACCACGCGCTCGTTGAGGTCCGCGCTCGTCACCCGGACCGCGTCGCGGTCGGCGGCCGACAGCAGCGCCGAGACGGTGTCGTCGGCGACGACCCGCCCGCCGGCCATCATCACGACGCGGTCGCACACCGCCTCGATCGTCGTCATGTCGTGGCTGCTGACGACGACCGTGAGCCCCTCCTCGACCGCGAGCCGGCGGAGCTCCCGTCGGAGGGTTCGCGACCCCTCCACGTCGAGGCCGAGCGTCGGCTCGTCGAGGAACACGAGCTCCGCGCCGCCCGCGAGCACGCTCGCCAGCGACACTTTCCCCTTCATGCCGCGTGAGAGGTCCCGAACCGCGGTGTCGGCTTTGTCCGCCAGGTCGAGCCGTTCGAGGAGGCGGTCGTGGCGGTCGGCGACGGAGTCGGGGTCGACGCCGCTTATCGTCGCGAAGTACCGGAGGTTCTCGCGGACCGTGAGTCGCCAGTAGTCGTTGCGTGCACCCTCCAGCATCGCGTCCACGCGGGCGTATGCCGCCCGCCGACCGCCGCCGGCGACGTCGGTTCCGAACACTCGAACGGAGCCGGAGTCGGGCAGGACGATACCGAGCGCACACTTGATCAGCGTCGTCTTCCCCGCGCCGTTCGGCCCGAGGAGGCCGACGATCGACCCCTGCTCGACGGTCAGGCTCACGTCGTCGACCGCGAGGACGGCGTCGTCGCCGCTCCCGAAGCGTTTCGAGACGCCGTCGATCGCGAGCGCCGGGGGGTCGGCGTCGGTTGGAGGGTCGGCGTCGGTTGGCGTGGTCGTGTCGATGGAGGGTGCCGATCCGGCCGCGGGGTCCGTCATACCGGATCCACGGGCCGATCACGGATAAACCGTGTCCGAAAGGTCCGAGGACGTTTCACCCGGCGACCCCTTCAGATCGTATGGACCTCGATCGGTTCGCGGCCGACGCCCCCGTCGACGACGCACCCGGCGACGCCAGGGTCTGTGTCGTCGCGACGCAGGCCGAGACGTTCGAACGGTGTCGCGCGGGCTACTACCCCAGCCCGCGCTCGTACGACCGGACCCGCGCGGACTTCGAGTACATGGCGTTCTATCGGACTGCGCCGGTGTCGGCGATCACTCACTACGCCCGCGTGACCGACCGGACGGAGCAGGTCCGTGGCGGCCCCGGCCCGATGGATGAGGCCGACTGGGCGGCGCTCATCGACCCGTTCTCCGAGGAGCGTGTCGTGGTCGTCTTCGAGCTCGGCCCGCTCGTCCCCCTCACACAGCCGGTCGAGAACGACGCGAACGGCGTTCGCGGCGCGTGGTACTGCACCGTCGATGAGCTCCGTGCGGCGTCGACGCTGTCGGCGCTGTCGAAGCGCGGGAAGTGAACCGAGGGACGACGGCGGATTCGCGACGACCGGGGAGACGTTTTTCTCCCTCCGACGACGAAGTGTCCCATGCGTGTCGTCACGCTGTTACCCTCCGCGACCGAGACGCTGTTCGCGCTCGGCGTCGAGCCAGTCGGCGTCTCCCACAGCTGTGATCACCCGCCAGCTGCCCGCGAGCTACCGACGCTCACGAGCACCGTCGTCGACCACGAGGGGCGTGAGGCGGCCGATATCGACGCACAGATGCGTGGCGTCGAGGGAGCGGTGTACGATCTCGACGTGGACCGGCTCGCCGGCCTCGATCCCGACCTCGTCATCACGCAGGCGACCTGTGACGTCTGTGCGGTCGACGCGGGGGCGGTTCACGCGGCTGCCGCATCGATCGACGCCGGCCCCGAAACACTGACGCTCGATCCGCACTCGTTCGCCGACGCGCTCGACGACGTGACACGGATCGGCGCGGCTGTCGATCGACGCGACGCGGCCGCGACGCTGCGGGCACGGCTATCCGACCGGGTCGACCGGGTTCGGAAGCGAGCGGAAGCCGCCGTCGCGGCGTCGGGACGTCCGCGGACCGCCGTCCTCGACTGGACAGATCCGCCGATCCGCGCCGGCCACTGGGTTCGGGATATGGTCGAGCTCGCCGGCGGCGACCCGGAGTTCCAGCCCTGCGGCCCGTCCGAGCCGGTCGCGTGGGACGATATCCGCGCGTTCGAGCCCGAGGTGCTCGTCGTCACGCCGTGCGGGTTCGACCGCGACCGCGCCGTCGCGGCGGTCGACGACCTGGCGGCCCACGCCGGGTGGGAGTCGATCCCCGCCGTCGGGAACGGCCGGGTGTACGCGGTCGACGGGAACGCGCTGTTCAACCGCCCGAGCCATCGGCTCGTCGACTCGCTGGAGGCCCTCTTCGCCTGTCTCCACCCCGACCACGCGGCCGCGACACCGTCGACGATCGACCGGATCGCGCGTGTCGACCGTCCCGTGACGACGCCGTCCGTTCGCCCCGACGGTGACTGAGCCGTGCGGACGGTTTTGTCTCTCGGGCACGTACGGTAGAACATGGACGATTCGTCGAAGGCGAGCGCTGCCGTCACCGACATCGCGGACCCCGACACGAACGAAAGGTGTAGGCTCGTGGCAGATCCGACTGGCGGAAACGGGGGATAGCCGGTGCCACACGACCGGATCCACGCACGACGACCGAGCCATCACGTCGACCGGTGGTCGGACGGACGGATCGAATCCATTGGGACCCGGGACGGGCACTGCGTCGTGACGGTCCGGCGGCCCGACGGCGAGACGGTCGAGCTCGTCGTCACGTTCGCCGTTCGCGACCTGTTCTTGGACCGGCTGGAGACGGACGGCGGATCCCCGGTCGGCGAGCGGGTGTGGTATCGAAAACGCGGCGACGGGCTGTGAGGGCCCGGGGGACCACGGCCGGGATCGCCGGCGACGCCTATCGCTCGGCGTCGGACGACGCCTGGCCCCCGACGAGCGCGTAGAAGGGGTCCCCGGCGCTCTGCACCTCCGTGATCCGCTCGGTCACACCCATGTCGCCAGCACGGAGGTAGTCGGCGACGAGGGCCGCGCGTCCGTCCATCGGCGCCTCGCGCCAGGCGCGGATCGCCTTCGTCGGGAACATCCGATTCGAGAAGCTCACCACGACGACCCCGCCGGGAGCGCGAACGCGGTCGAACTCGGCGAAGACGGCTTCGGGGCGTTGGAGATACTGTACCGACAGCGCACAGCAGACGGCATCGAACGCGTCGTCCGCGAGTGGGAGCGTCTGCTCGCCGTTGAGGTCCTGTACGAACCACTCGTCGTATCGGTCGTTCGCGCGTAGCTCCGCCTCGTTGAGGCCGTGACCGACGACGCGCCCGAGCTGCGTCTCGGGGAAGTGTGACACCCAGCTCCCCATCGCGTCGAAGACGCGGTCGCCGGGCTCGAATACATCAGCATACAGATCGGTCAGCCGATCGAGAAACGCGTCGTCGGCGTGTGTGACGTATCGCGGCGAGTCGTAGAATCGTCGGTCGTCCGTCTCGTCGAGTTTCCGACGGTCGGTCTCGGAGAGCGGTTCCATGACGGATCGTACGTGATCTGCGTACATCAACTGCTGGGCTCGATACGGGTGCGCCAACGCGTGATCGGTGGTGAAGCCGTTCTCACCCGGTGATTCGTCTCGTTGCTGGGGTTGTCGGGGGGTCCGTCTCGGAACCCTGTGTCATCTCATCACTGCGGGTTCCTTCCCGTCGTGCGCGCACGCGCGCGAGGGGTTAATGCGTGTCCGGCACGTTGGTTCACGTATGGGAACTGCGAGCGAAAGGGGCGGCGACGAGGCGATCCCCGACTACGAGCGCGTGGACGTCTCCGTGCTCGTTATCGGCGCGGGAGCGGCCGGCGCCCGGACGGCGATCGAGCTGGCAGACCGGGGCGTCGACGACGTGCTCGTATTAGGAAAACGGGGACACGGCGACGCGCACACGACGTGGGCTCGCGGGGGTATCAACGGCGCACTCGGAACCAACGACCCGGAGGACGATTGGGCGATCCACGCCGCCGACACGCTCAACGAGGGCCATTTCCTCAACGACCCCGAAAAGGTGGAGACGGTCACGAAGCAGATGCCGGATCGACTCCGCGAGCTGGACGAGTGGGGAATGGCGTTCTCGCGGACCGACGACGGCGGGATAGATCAGCGCTACTTCGGCGCACAGTCGTTTCGCCGGACCGCCTTCGCGGGCGACCACACCGGTGAATCGCTCCTCGACACGCTCGTCGGCGAGGCGCGGGAACGCGACGTGCCGTATCGGGAGAACGTCATGATCACGAAGCTCCTCTCGGACGGCGACCGCGTGCACGGGGCTGTCGGGTTCGATATGGACACCGGCGAGTTCGTGCTGATCAACGCCGGAAACGTCGTGCTCGCCGCCGGTGGGTACGCCGCGATCTACAACCGGCACACGTCCCGTGACGACGAGAACAACGGCGACGGCCCCGCGTTGGCGTACGACGCCGGGGCGACACTCATGGACGTGGAGTTCGTTCAGTTCCATCCGACCGGGATGGCTGTCGACGAGGACGACCCTGAGTGGGGACCGTGGAGCGGTCGGCTCGTGACCGAGGCCGTTCGCGGCGAGGGCGGGAGGCTGTACAACGCCGAGGGCGAACGGTTCATGGAGCGGTACTCGCCCGACCAGATGGAACTCGACGCGCGGGACGTTGTCGCCCGTGCCATCGCGTCGGAGGTCGCCGAGGGGCGCGGCACCGAGACCGGCGGGGTGTACCTCGACGTCTCGCATCGTGACGCCGAGTTCATCGCCGAGCGACTCCCCCGGATGTACGAGCGGTTCGCGGAGCTGGGCGTCGACATGGCTGAGGAACCGGTCGAGGTCGCGCCGACCGCGCACTACGGGATGGGCGGCGTCCGCGTTGATGCACACGGCGAGACGGCCGTCGACGGGCTGTTCGCCATCGGCGAGACGATGGCAGGGGTCCACGGGGCCAACCGTCTCGGTGGCAACTCCCTCGCCGAGACGGTCGCGTACGGCGTCGTCACCGGCGAGCGGATCGCCGACCGGGCCGACGGGCCGGGAACGGTGCCGGAGGGGGTTATCGAAGGGGTCTTCGAGCCACACGTCGCGGACCTCGCCGCCACTGCGGGCCAGGACGGGAGACACGACGCCGAGGCGCTGCTCGCCGAGCTGCGTGACCTCATGTGGGAGCACGCGGGGATCCTCAGGGAGGAGCCGTCCCTTCGGGCGGGGCTCGACCGTCTCGACGCGATCCGAGAGAAGGCGGCTGACCTCCGCGTCGGCGCCGTGACCGACCCGTCGTTCGAGTTCGCGATCGACCTCGGGTTCAGCCTGACGGTGGCCGAAGCCGTCCTCCGCGGCGCGTTAGAACGGACGGAGTCGAGAGGAGCCCACTACCGTACGGACCGGCCGGAAACGGCCGAGGAGTGGCGGCGCAACGTCCTGTTCGAGCCGACGGACATCGGTGGGATGGTCCCCAGCACGGCTCCCGTTGGAACGCCGAGCGATGCGGTTCGGGCCGCGCTCGACGAGGGGTACGAGCTGGACTATCACCAGCTCGAATGATCCGGCCGGCCGCGGGCACTGCGATCCGCCGTGGGCACCGTAGCCGATCCCGTCAGCCCGTCGGTAAGGCCCGGGGGTAGCGCGGTTCCGCGACCTCAGCGGTCCGCCGATCGCGTCGCGAAAACGAACTCGGTGCTGCTTCCCAGCGGATCCGTCGCGGTGACCGTCCGTATCCCCTCGAATC
The DNA here is from genome assembly GCF_055396225.1 of Halorubrum tibetense. NCBI lineage: Archaea > Methanobacteriati > Methanobacteriota > Halobacteria > Halobacteriales > Haloferacaceae > Halorubrum > Halorubrum tibetense. The sequence goes on along the minus strand of NZ_AP043742.1, from coordinate 947,577 downwards.
CGGCGTCACGCAGCTGTGCGAGCGTCCGATCGCGGCCCGGCGCGGAGAAGAACATCCGACCGCCCATCCAGCCCCGACGTACCGTCTCGAACCGACCGCTCGGGAGGGTCATGAGCAGTCGGCCGCCGGGCCGGAGAACGCGAGCGAAACCGTCGTATACTGCCGGATGACGCTCACGGGAGACGTGGAAGACGGCGTGGTACGCCGTGATCGCGTCGAAAGTGGCGGTCGCGAACGGGAGCGTCGCGAGGTCGCCCTGGACGAGCCGAGCGCGTGGCGTCCCGTCGGCAGCGAGCGCGAGCCCCCGGCGGGAGACGTCGAGACCGACGCTGTCGGCGGGGAGGTTCGCGAGCGTCCGCGCGCCGTCCCCGCAGCCGACGTCGAGGACGGCGGGCTCGGGCGGGAGCTCGTCGAGCAGGTCGTCTATCAGTGCCGCGTCCGACCCGTCGGGGTCCCGACGGGACGCGTACGTCTCGGCCACCGCGTCCCACGCCCGACGGACCTCGTTTCGATCCATATCCGACGGACGGGAGCGAGCCGCTTCACTCCTTTGACGATCCGTCGAGATCGGGTTATGGGGCGCTGAAATGCTTGCTGGTGGAATTTTTAGACGCATCTAATTATTTTGTTTGTATCGTAACGTATATCCCTCGCTCCCGACTGAGTATTCGGTGATGACCGATCTCAGGGACGAGACTAGTCGGCGCGGATCGAGACGGAACGATCGATCGCCGTCGGGGCGGGCCGGATCGACCGGGTCGACCGGCTCGGCCAGCTCCGCCGAGTCGGGCGATCGAACGCTCTCCAGGCGCGCCGCGCTCGGCGGTATCGCGGGGGCGACGGTCGCCGTCGGGTCGACGCTCGGACTCGCCGGCTGTCTCGGCGAGGATCCACAGGGGAGTGGATCGGACGGGAACGCCGGCGAGGACGACGACCGGCCCACGGTGTTCGCCACGATGCCGGCGGTGTGGGACTTCGTCCGCCAGGTCGCCGGCGACAACATCGAGGCGATCGACCTCGTGCCGGTCGGCGAGCACGGCCACGACTGGAACCCCGAACCCGGGACGGTACAGGAACTCGACCGCGCGGACGGCTTCGTCTACCTCCGGGACTTCTCCAGCTGGCAGGACGACGCCGCCGAACAGCTCGCGGACGCCGATGTCGTCGTCGTTGAGGCCTCCGAGGGGATCGACTTCTTCGACAGTCCCGCAGAAGACAACGACGAACATTGGTGGATGGATCCGATCGAGTGTCAGACGGGCGTCGAGAACGTCGCCGACGGACTCGCGGAGATCGACCCCGACAACGCCGAGGAGTACGCCGAGAACGCCGCCGATTTCAACGAGGAACTACAGGAGCTCCACGAGGACTTCGAGGCTATCGTCGACCGCGCGGAGCTGAACGAGCTCGTCGTCGGCACCCACGACTCCTTCCAGTGGTGGAACCGACGCTACGGGCTCGACATCTACTCACCGGTCGGGACCTCGCCGGACGACGCCGCATCGCCCGGAGACGTCCAGGAGATAGAGGAGCTGATCGCGGAGTTCGGCATCGGCCACGTCCTCTACGACGTCGGCGAGCCGGGACAGCTCGCGGCGTCGCTGGCGGACGAAACGGAGACGACGGTGCTCCCGCTGTCGCCCGTCGAGACTCAGATCGACGGCACCCCGCCGATCGGCGGCGACCTGACGATGGAGTCCGACTGGGGGTACATCGACCACTTCCGCGAGATCAACCTCCCGTCGATAGCGACGGCGTTGCGAGCGGACTGAACGGAGACCGAAGACATATGCCTTCGAGACGAATCCCATCCGACAGCAAGGGTACCGAATGACGCCGGCAATCGTCGCCGAGAACGTCCAGTTCGCGTACGGAGACACGCCCGTGTTGAGCGACGTCTCCCTGACCGTTGAGGAGGGCGAATTTCTCGGGCTCGTCGGTCCCAACGGCTCGGGGAAGACGACGCTGCTGAAGATCCTGCTCGGGCTCAAAACCCCCGACTCGGGATCGGTTCGACTGTTCGACACGCCCGCACGGGCGTTTACGGACGGCACGCGGCTCGGCTACGTCTCCCAGCAGTCGAGCGAGGCCGACGCGACCATGCCAGTCACCGTCCGGGAGGTCGTCACGATGGGCCGGTACGCACACGCCGGGATCCGCCGGCTCAGCGAGGCCGACCGTCGCGCGGTCGACGAGGCGCTCGACCGGGTCGGTATCGCGGCGCTCGCGGATCGACGGATCAACCGACTATCCGGCGGCCAGAAACAGCGAGCGTACATCGCCCGGGCGCTCGCGAGCGAGGCTGACCTCCTCGCCCTCGACGAACCCACTGTCGGCGTCGATACCGACTCAGTCGAGCGGTTCTACCGCCTGCTCGACGAGCTCAACGACGAGGGGATCACCATTGTCCTCATCGAGCACGACGTCGGACTGCTGGCCGAGCACGCGACCACGATGGCGTGTCTCGACGGGGAGCTGTACGCACACGACGAGACGCGACCGTTCCTCGAAAGCGACGCCTTAGAGCGGGTGTTCGGCTCCGCGCGATCCGTCCGCGCCGACGCGCTGGGCCGAGATGCTGACGCGCTGGCTGGAGAGGCCGACTCGCTGGCCGGAGGCGACTGAGATGGCGACGAGCGACCGACTTGCGGACGCCTTCCCGCCACAGAGCGCCGCCCGACGGCTCGGGATCGTCGCAGGGGTCGGCGTCCCCGCGGGGCTCGCGATCGTGTCGTTCATCGTCTGGGTGTTCCCGCCGTTGTACGAGGCGTTCTGGGGGGTGACGTGTTCGACCGCCGGCGTTTGGCTCGTCTGTAGCGGGTTCCTCCAGCGCGGGTTCACCGCCGGGATCCTGATCGGCATCACTGCCCCCATCGTCGGCGCGTACTTGGTCAACCGGCAGATGGCGCTCATCGGTGAGGCGCTCGCCCACACCGCGTTCGGTGGGGTCGCGATCGGACTGTTCATCGGCGCGGCGGTGCCGACGCTGGACTACCCGCTCCTGTTCGCGCTCGTCGCGGCCGCGATCGGCGCGCTCGGAATGCAGTGGATCGCGGTCAACACCGACGGATACGCCGACATCCCCATCGCGATCATGCTCACCGGTGGGTTCGCGGTCGGGATCGCGGTGATCTCCTACGGCGTCGTGTTCAGCGCGACCGTCGAGAGCTACCTGTTCGGCGACATCCTGTTCGTTCCCTTCCGGAACGTCCAACTCATGGTCGGGTTGACGATGCTCGTCGCGGGGGTCGTCGCACTGACGCACAAACAGCTCCTCTTTATCACGTTCGACCGGGAGGCGGCGCGGCTCGCGCGGATCGACGTGTGGTTCTACGACACCCTGCTGATCGTGTTGACCGCGCTCGTCGTCGTCGCGGCGATGCAGGTGCTCGGCGCGATCCTCGTCGCCGGCATGCTGGTCATCCCCGTCGCCGCCGCCATGCAGGTGACGGGGAGCTTCAACGGGGGGCTCGTGTTGTCGGTCGTCTTCGGCCAGGTCGCAGTGCTGGGCGGCATCTTCGTCTCGTACGCCCTCAACATCGCGACGGGTGCGACGATCATCCTCGTGGCTATCGCGCTGTACCTCCTCGCCCTGGCGATCGGAACGCTCCTGGGCCGGTGACGAACCCGTCCCTGTAGCGGCGTTTCGCGCCGCTTCGCGGGCGGATCACGTGAACCGGTACCATCCGGTTTCTCCAGTCTTTTGCCGTGACGACGTGAACGGTGACGCGATGACACCCGCACTCGACGAGATCGACCTCGACACCGTCACGCTCGGACGGACGGGCCTCCGAACGAGCGAACTCCAGTTCGGTACGTGGCGCTTCGGCCGCGTGACCGAGGCCGGCAACGTGGAGATCGGCGAGGAGCGCGCACACGAGCTGCTCGACGCCTACGCCGAGGCGGGCGGTCGCTACATCGACACGGCCGACGTGTACGGCGGCGGCGACTGTGAACGCTGGATCGGCGACTGGCTCGCGGACCGCGACCGCGAGCGCTACACGATCGCCTCGAAGATCTACTGGCAGATCCGCGAGGACGACCCGAACAGCCGGGGGACGAACCGAAAGAACCTCCGACACCGACTCGACGCCCTACTCGACCGGCTCGACACGGACTACGTCGACGTCCTCTACATCCACCGGTGGGACGACGAGACGCCGGCTCGTGAACTGATGAAGACGCTCAACGGGCTCGTCGACGACGGCAAAGTCCACTACCTCGGCGCGTCTACGATGCGACCCAACGCGTGGAAGGTCGCTCGTGCCAACGAGATCGCGAAGGCGGAGGGATGGGAGCCGTTCACCGTCCTCCAGCCGCGGTACAACCTCGTCGACCGCGAGGTCGAGGGGGACTACCTTGAGTTCGCGCGCCAGCAGGAGCTGGCCGTCTGCCCGTGGAGCCCGCTCGGACAGGGCTTCCTGACCGGGAAGTACGACCGCGACGCCGATCTCCCCGACGACTCGAAAGCGGCCGAGTCGAGTCGCTTTCAGGAAGCGTACCTCACCGAGGAGAACTTCCATCTCCACGACGAGCTCGACGGCGTCGCCGACGAGGTCGACGCCTCGCCGGCACAGGTCGCGCTCGCGTGGCTCTCCCACCGCGACGGCGTCACCGCACCCATCGTCGGCGCGCGGACCGTGGACCAGCTCACGGAGAACCTCGCGAGCGCGACGATCGATCTCTCCGACGAGCAGGTCGACCGACTCACCGCTGCGAAGTCCGGGCCGTACGACGACTTATAAGAGACAGCCGTACAACGACTTATAAGAGACAGCCGTACAACGACTTATAAAGGGCAGCCGTACAACGACTTATAAGAGACAGCCGTACGATCGAGGCGAGTCGTCGCCGGCGATCCACGACGGATCGGAGGTTAACACCTATATCCGACAACGATGTACGATCGCGGTATATGCAATTCTGTGACGAATGCGGTTCGGTGATGCACACGGAGGGCGACACGTGGGTGTGTCGTTCCTGTGGGGCCGAGGAGCCGCGGGACTCGCAAGCGGAGGCGGCGATGACGACCCAGGACGGCCAGCGGGACGACGGGGCCCCCGCCGTGGCTGATGCGACCCGGGACGCCTCCGAGACGATGCGGGAACCCTGTCCGGCGGCCGACTGCGACAGCGACCGCGCGTACTACGAGATGATGCCGAAACCGGGCGGATCCTACGAAGTTCGGCTGTTCACCTGCGTCGAGTGTGGCCACAAGTGGCGCGACTCCTGACGGCGCGTCCCCCGAACCCAGCCGCTCGCGTATCCCCCGTCGGCGACTCCGTGGTCCGTCGCCGATCGGGTGGTCGGGGTGGCTGACCGGTTAGCCGACGTAGTCGAAGGCGACGGCGAGGTCGTCCGCGCCCCAGAAGGTGAACCGGTAGCGGCCGGGTTCGAGGTCGGGGCACACGCGAAGGTGGTCCTCGTGGGGACCGCCCTCGATCAGCCCGTCCTCGGTCATCGTGAACGACCACTCGACGGTCTCGCCCGGTCTCGTCGAGACGAGCTCGTCCGTGTACGCGAACCGGGAGGCGTCGTCGCCGCCGCGCACCTCGGTCCACCCCTCCTCGGTGTACAGTTCGATGGTGTACTTCCCGTGATTACCGACGCCGATGTCGTGTGCGGCCACGTTCGTCATCTCCACGCGGAACTCGTCGCCCCGTTCGAGCCGGAGCGCCTCGTCCGCGTCGTCGCCGTCGTACGCGGGATTCACGAGCCGCAGTTCCAGCCCCTCGTCGTCGCCGACGCTCCCGCCGGAGCCCCAGTTCACGTCGTCGGCGATCGACGGGTGTCGCTCGAACTCGTCGTCCGGACAGGTGAGCGCGGCCGGCACGGTCGCCGGCTCGCCGCTCGGCCGGACGAACCCGTCGAGCGACGCGGGGTCTCGAACCCCGTCCGCCCCACTGATCTCGTCGCTGTCGCCCCAGCCGTTGGTGACGGTGAGTCGCAGTCGCTCGGGGAGCGACGCCGCTGTGACCCGGACCATCGCGCCCGAGTAGGTGACCGCCTCGCCGCAGGCGACGTCGCCGTCGGCGTCGTCGGCCGTGCTCGCGACCGCCGCGTTCCCGACCAGCGTCGCGTCGCTGACGCCGAGCTCCGCGAACTCGATCAGCGAGTCACACGTCGTCGGGCCGACCGACTCGACGTACGCGATGACCGACTCCTCGAAATCAGTCGCCTCGAGGAACGCCACGGTCTCCTCGTCCGCCTCGTCGTAGATCCAGCTCGCGTCCCCCGGCTCCGTGATCAACAGCCCGGTCCCGACCCGGTCGTCGTGTCGCCACGCGGGCCCCGAGAGCGCCCGCCCGACTTGGTGGACCTCGGTCTCGACAGCGGTCACGTCCCCTCCGAGATCGTCGTCGTTCCCGTCGCCGCCGTTTTCGTCGCCGCCGTTCCCGGTCCCCGGGTCGAGGTCGCCGTCCTCGACGCAGCCGGCGAGCGCGGCGGCCGCGGCCGTGGTTCCGATGCCATACAGCGCCGTTCGTCGGGTGATCTCGTTCATACCTACGGGTACGTGAGGGATACATAAGGGCTTCGTGTAAGCACAAAGAACTCTCTGTGCTTCCCGAGATCGATGGACAGCGGCCGGATCTCGGAAGTCATTCTCGCGTGATACTGCCTCACACGATATCGGTTCACACGATACTGCTCTACATACTCGAGTGCGACCGCGCCTCTCAGGGACACGCCTCCCTTACTTCGGCGCGAACAACCGGGGGAGCTCCTCTCGGGACAGTCCGGCCGCCAGCCCGAGCGCGAGTCCGACCCGGGCCTTCGCGGCCGGGAGATCGCTCGCGAAGACGACCCCGTGGTCGGCCAGCGTCACCGCCCCGCCGGGCGTTCCGTACACCGGCTCGGTCGGGCCCGCTGGCGGCCGCCCGGCGACGACCACGGGAACGGACTCGACGGCCTCACGGATCGCGTCGCCGATCGCGGCCGTCACGTTGCCGAGGCCGGTCCCCTCGACCACGACCCCGCCGACGCCCGCGTTCAGGGCGCGCTCGATCGCCCCCGCCCCCGCGCCGGTGCCCGAGTGTATCACCGGGACCTCGGGGACGCGGTCGGCCGCCGACGCCGGGGGTTCGGGCGGGGCTTCGGGCGTGGATCCGGATGCGGACCCGGGCGCGGGATCGCCGACGTCGAGCGGACCATCCGGCCCCGCGAGCGGGTCGACGGCGACCCGCCGCTGCGGCTCCCGGAGGAGCCGCGACCCACCTCGTGTGAACGTGGCGACGGGGCCCGCTCCCGGCGAGGTCATCGTCGACAGCGCGTTGCTGTGGCCCTTCACCACGTCGCGGGCGGCGTGGAGCTCGTCGTCGAACGCGACGTGGACTCCCGCAGAGAACCGAGGGTCGGCGGCCGCCCGGACCGCGAGCGTTAGGTTCGCCGGCGCGTCGCTCGACGGCTCGTCCAGTCGACGCTGTGCGCCGGTCACGACGACTGGTACCGACAGGTCGGTGAGGACGTCGAGCGCGTAGGCGGTGTCCGCGAGCGTGTCGGTGCCGTGAGTAACGACGATCCCGTCCGCGCCGTCGGCGACCGCCGCGCGGGCGGTCGCCGCGGTCGCGAGCACGTCGCGCCAGCGCACGTCGAACCCCGGCTGCGAGCAGACCTCTCGCGCGGAGACGGTCGCGTGCGCCTCGACGCCCGGGACGGCCGCGACGAGGTCGTCGCCGGTTTTCGCCGGCGCGGCCCCGCCCGTGTCCGGTTCGGACGCGATCGTTCCGCCGCAGGCGACGACACACACGCGTGGCGTTGCTCCGTGGTCGGCTTCGGTCGTCATACGGATCGGGTGGGTGGGCGGGGATAAACCGCTTCGCACCTCGTCGTCGACGACTCCGGGATCGCGGCCGTCTCGAAGCGCTTACCCACGCGCCGACCCGACTCGCGTCCATGACCGAGGGGACCCGCGTCGAGTGGCGCGACTGGGGCCGAGAGGCGTTCGCCGAGGCCGACGACCGCGACCGTCCGGTGTTGCTGTCGCTGTCGGCGACGTGGTGTGAGGGGTGTCACGAGATGGACGCGACCACCTACGCCGAACCGCGCGTGGCCGCCAACGTCAACGAGTGGTTCGTCCCGATCCGCGTCGACGTCGACCGCCACCCACGGGTCCGCGAGCGGTACAACATGGGTGGGTTCCCGACGACCGCCTTCCTCACGCCCGAAGGGGAGCTGCTCACGGGCGCGGGGTATCTCGGCGTCGACGGGATGCGCCAGGTGCTCGAATCCGTCCGCACGATGTGGGTCGAGGAGGGTCGAGCGGCGGGGCGGGTGCCCCGTGCGCTGAACGGGGACCGGCCGCCAGCCGGCGCGCTCTCCGAGGCGATCGAGAGTCACCTCGCGGGGCAGCTGGAACAGCAGTACGACGCCGAGTACGCGGGCTGGGGGACGGACGCGAAGTTCCCGCTCCCGCACACCGTGGAGTTCGCGCTGAAACGCGACCGCGACCGCGCCCTGCGAACCCTCGACGCGATCCGTGACCACCTCGCCGACGATGTCGCCGGCGGGTTCTTCCGGTTCGCCGGCTCGCGCGACTGGGGCGATATCGCCTACGAGAAGCCCGCCGACACCAACGCCGCGGTCGCGCGAGCGTTCGCGAACGCCTACCTTTACACCGGCGAGGAGGCGTATCGCGAGCCCGCCGCGGCCACGGTCGAGTTCCTCACGGACGACCTCTGGACCGGGTACGGTGTCGGGGGCAGCCTCGGCCCGGGGCTCGGTCGCGCGTACTACGCCGCACCCGCCGCCGACCGCGCCGAGCTCGACTCCCCCCGTCGTGATCTCACCGTCCTCGCCGGCGCGAACGCGCTCGCAGCCGACGCCCTCCTCGCCGTCGCCGCCTACACGGACGACGAGGACGCCCGTGAGTACGGCGCGCGGATCCTCGACGGGCTCGAACACGACCTGATCGACCCCGACACCGGCGAGGTGACTCGCTACCGCGCGAACGGGGAAACGGGCGAGACGGACCTCCTCGAAGACGTCTCGCGCGTTCTCGGCGCGTACGTCCGCGGGGCGGGCGTGCTCGGCGAGGGGGCGGCGGTCGCCCGCGCGGTCGCCGACCGGGCGATCGAACGGCTCCACGTCGACGGCTCGTTCGTGGACGGGCCGCGGTCGGGACCGGCGTTGCTCGACCACCCGTTCCGCCCGCTCGACGGCAACGTGACGCTGGCGTCGGCGCTGCTCGACCTCGCGGCGCTCACCGGCGAGGACCGGTACCGCGCGGTGGCCCGCGAGACGGCCGAGTCGTTCGCGGGCGCGACGGAGCGGCTGGGGGTCCAGGTCGCCGGCTACGGGAGTCTCGTCGGTCGACTGCTCCGCGGGACGACCGCGGTCGCCGTCGGGACCCCACCCGGCAGCGACCTTCATCGCGCGGCCTGGCGGATCGCCGACCACGAGAAGGTCGTCGCGCCGAACGCCCACCGCTCGGACGCGCCGACGCCCGAACCCGTTCCCGAGGGAACGGCGGTCGTCGTCGCCGACGGCGTCGCCTCCGAGCCCGCAGCAACGCCGGACGAGTTGATGGCGCGGGTCGCCGAGACGATCGAGTGAGCCGCGAAGCGACGATTCGACCCGTCGTCACGCCGATTCGCCCGCGCCGATCCGGAGAGATCCACATCCCAACTGGTGTAAACGTCCGACGTGTTTATGATGGGGGCGGCGGTAGTCGATGGTATGGCATCCCTTCGTGACCTCGGGCTCTCCGAGTACGAGGCCCGAGCGTATCGCGCGCTGTTGCGGACCGGTCCGACGACGGCAAAGGACCTCTCGCGAGCCAGCGAGGTTCCGATGGGGCGTATCTACGACGTGCTCAACAGCTTGGAACAGCACGACCTCGTCCGGAGCCAGGCCGCCAGCCGGCCGAAAAAATACGTCGCGGTCGAGCCCGACGCCGCGCTCGACCGCCTGCTGGAGGAGAAAGAGCGCGAGCTCGAAGCCCAGGCCGAACAGTACGCGACGGTCGTCGAGGAGCTGTCGACGGAGCTCGACGCCGGCCAACCCGTCGAGGAGGGGTTCTGGACGGCGGCAGTCGGCGGTGAGGACGCTACCGATCTCCTCTTAGAACGGATCGCGGCGGCCGAGCGGCGGATGGTCGTCGTCGCCGGCGCGCCCGCGACTGGATTCGACCTCGGGACTATCGGCGAGCGCGTCACCGAGGAGCTGGAGTCGGCGCTGGACCGCGGCGTCGAGGTCCGCGTGTTGCTGTCGCCGGAGACGGTAGACGCGCTCCCCCGGAGCGTGGGCCGCCGGTATACGGCCGAGCTCGCCGGCAACGAGGGGTTCTCCGTCCGGACGACTCCAGGCGTCGACGGGACGTTCAACGTGTTCGACGGCGTCGAGGTGTGTATCGAGGTCCCGCATCCGCTCTCTGACGACGAGCCGTTCGCGATGATCGATATCAAAGATGCGGAGTTCGCCGCGAGCGTGAAAGAGGAGTTCGAACCCCGGTGGGAGGCCGCGGAGCCGCTGCGGTTCGACTGACTGAGAGGGCTCGTTCCCGCCGTCGACTACTCGCCGAGCTCGTCGCGGAGGTCACCCATCGTGACCTCGCGTTCGGCGTGTGCGTTGTGCTGGTGGATCGACTCGTCGTTCGACTGTTTCATCCGGATCACGGCGTCGTCGGAGAGGTGATCGAACTCCTCGATGGTACCCTCCGCCAGCGCCCGTACGCAGTCCTCGACGAACTTCGCGTTCGCGTGGGCGTGGTAGGTCATGTGGTCCTCGTCCGGCCGTTTCGCCATGTTGTATATCCGCGCGCTCATCGAGTCGCGGGCGACGTCGATCACGTCCCGGAGGTCGACGTTCGGATGGTCGTCGGTCGTGATCGTCAGCGTGGCGTGGCCCCGCTGGGAGTGGCCCGGCTGTGGCACGGCATCGAGGAACGCCTCCGTCGTCTCGTCGTCCACGCCGAGCTCGTGGAGCTTCTCCCGAGCTCGCGACTCCGACATCCCCTGCGAGCAGGGACAGACCGTCATCCCCGTGACCTCTGCGCCGATCTCCGCGCGTGTCCCCTCGTCGGTCGCGGTCGCGCTGGCGATGATCGTCGCTGTACTCTGTGTTTCGAGCCCCGACGCCGGCGTGTCCTCGCGGGTGACGAGCTCCGCCGACATCGACACCTCCGCCGTGGTGGTGTAGTCGTGTTTCTCCAACAGACGCTCGGCCGCGTCGCCACAGACGTCCTCGACGCGGTACGCCTCCTCGCGGGTGATCTCCTCGAGTATCTCGTCGATCGTCGCCAGGTTTCGGGACATGTCGATCCCCTTCCGGCCACCGGGGAGGTCGACGAACACCTCGAACTCGGCCATCAACACGATCGGCCGGTCGTCGCCACGGGCGAGCTTGACGAGTTTCTCCACGCCGGTGACGCCGACCTGGGAGAGACCGACACTGACGTCAGGAGCGGACGCCTGTACGTCCGGCAGCTGGTGACTCATTTCGAACAGTTTAGGAGATGGTGTAGATTAGTGCTTTCGATAGGGGTACTCGCCTCGGGATCCGGCGACGCGTACGCGTGCAGTATGATGTTGCGTCCAGTCGGCCAGGGCTCGTTGCGTCCAGTCGGCCAGGACTCGCCGCGACCGCTCAGTCAATCCCCGTCGCCGTCCGATCGTTCGGCTTTCAGCTGCCGGACCTCGCGGTCCACGTCGAGCTCCTCGAGCTCGTCGAGACTGACGGTCACCGTAGCCGGCTCCCCGCGGTCGTCGTTGTCCCCCGCGCGTCGACCGCCCCCGCTCTCGTCATCCGCCCGTCGGCCTCCTCTCACGTCCCCGTCCGTTTCGGATCCCCGGTTGGCCTCCTTCGCCGTCGACCCGCCGAGCCGGGCGTCGAGCCGCCGGACCACCACGTACGTCGTGACGGCGGTCCCCACGGCGACGGCCCCGTAGGCGGCCACTAGCGCCTCCGCGCCGAACCGAGCTTCTAACACCGGGCCGGCGAGCCACGCGAACACGCAGACGCCTACCAGGAACCCCGTGGCGACCGGAACGGCTCTGTCCATGCCACCGGTTCGTCGTCCGGGGCCAAAGCCCTTCCTCGTCGAGCGGGCGTCTCGGAGGGTGAGCCCGGAGCCCGCCCGCACGGCCGGTTCGGGACGTAACGCACCATTTATAACCGCGGCAGCGGAACCGTACCTTAACGACCATGCCGAGTTCCAATGGGCCCCAGAAGGCGACCCGAGACAAGCTGTCGAACAAGCCGAGAGACCGCGGCACGTCGCCGCCACAGCGCGCGATCCAGGAGTTCGAGGATGGGACGCGAGTCCACCTCAAGATCGACCCCAGCGTCCAGGAAGGTCGCTTCCACCCCCGGTTCGACGGCCGGACCGGGACCGTGACCGGCAAGCAGGGCGCGGCGTTCACGGTGGAGATCACGGACGGCGGCAAAACGAAGACGCTCATCGTCCGTGCCGCCCACATGAGCCGTCAGCACTGAGATGACGATATTCAAGGAGAAGATCAGCGAGGAGTACGTCACCACGGCCGAGGCCAAGGCGATCCTCGCGGAGATCGAGGCGGACCGCGCCGAGGACGAGGATCGTGACCTCCGGTACGAGCTCGCCCGAGCGATCGAGCACGCCAACCGGTTCGCACACCTCGACGCCGAGGAGTCCCGCGAGCTCGTCGAGGAGCTCGCCGAGCTCGACCCGATCGACGTCCCGACCGCGATCAAGATCGCGGACCTCCTCCCCGAGGACCGAACGGAGCTCCGCTCGGTGTTCGCACAGGAGCGTTACTCGCTCGACGGCGACGAGCTCGACGACGTGTTGAACGTCGTCGCGAAGTACGCCTGACGGCACCCTCACGGCCCGACTTCCGTCCCGACGTTCAGGCCGAACCGGACCGGCGTTCAGCCCAGACTGGCCCGATGTTCGGTCCGGACGGACCCGATCGGACGGCGAGTTTTTACCCCTTCGTGCGATAACCTTTCACATGACCATGGACGACGCCGCCGTCCCCGAGGACAGGCCCCGTCCCGACGGCGGGACGGAGGAGGGATCGACGGACACGACGGGCGAGACCACCGGTACGGCCGAGGATCGTGTGGATCCGGGAGACGAGGACGGCTCGACGGGTGAGGCGGGCGATTCGACGGACGAGCCGGTCGGCCCGACCGCGGTCGTCCTCGACGTGCTCCCGAACGGTCGGCCCGACGACGACCGTCCGGCGTACCAGAAGTCGCCGGTCGCGTACGCCCTCGGCGCGCCGTCGTTCCGGCTGTACGAGATCACGCTCGACGAGGACACGGACGTCTCCGTGAGCGACCGGATCGCGCTTGACGGGCCGAACGTCTCCCGCTATCGGGAGGTCGGGTTCGACGATATTACTCGTAACGCGGCCGCCGAGGTCGAGTACGCGGTCGAGGCGATCGTCGACGCCGACGAACGCCGGTTCGTCGACTTCTACAACGAGGCGGAACCGATCACCCTGCGGCTCCACCAGCTCAACCTGCTACCCGGCGTCGGCAAGAAACTGCGGAACAACGTGCTCGACGAGCGGAAACGCGGCCCGTTCGAGCGCTTCGAGGAGGTCGAAGAACGGGTGTCCGGACTCCACCGCCCGCGGGAGGTGATCGTCGAACGGATCGTCGAGGAGATCCGCAAGGAGGACCTGAAGTACCGGCGGTTCGCCGGCTACGAGGGGTGAGTCGGGTCGCACGTCGAAACGGGACTTTTACCCCGAACGGGGGTCTACCGCGCTCATGACCGACCGATCGCTGGATGGGGAACCCGTGTACGGAGCCCGCGACCCGGACGCGCTCGCCCGACGGGCCGGGACCCGCGCGGACCCCGACCACGATCAACACTTCCTCGTCGACGACCGCGTCCTCGACCGGTTGCCGACGTATCTCCCGGACGACGCAGACACGAGCCACGTTCTCGAGATCGGTGGCGGCGCGGGCGCGCTCACCGACCGGCTGCTGGCGCTCGTCGACGCCCCGGGCGACATGGACGGAGCCGCGACCGACGACATCACTACCGACGGTCCGTCTGCCGACCACCTCGCTGACGGTCCGTCTGTCGACCGCCGCCTCTCGGTGATCGAGCGCGACCCCGCGTTCGCCGCGTTCCTCCGCGAGGAGTTCGCCGACGCGGTCGCTGCCGGGACGCTCGACGTGATCGCGGGCGACGCGCTCGAGGTCCCGTTCCCGCCGTTCACCGCCTGCGTCGCGAACCTACCGTACGGCGTCTCCTCGGAGATCGCCTTCCGGCTGCTGCCAACGAAGCGGCCGCTCGTGTTGACGTTTCAGGCGGAGTTCGCGGATCGGATGGTCGCCTCGGCGGGCGAGTCCGAGTACGGCCGGCTCTCCGTCTCCGCACAGCACTACGCGGCCGTCGAGATCGTCGAACGGATCCCCAAGGAGGCGTTCGACCCCCAGCCGGCCGTCGAGAGCGCGGTCGTCAGGTGTACGCCACGTGACCCCGAGTACGTGGTCGACGACGAGGCGTTCTTCCTCCGGTTCGTGAAGGCGCTGTTCACCCAGCGTCGCAAGACCGTCCGCAACGCGATCCGCAACACCGGCCACATCTCCGGGCTCGACGACCCGGAAGCGGTCGTGGCGGCGACCGACGAGGAGCTGCTCCGACAGCGACCGGGGAAGCTCGACCCGTCGGCGTTCGCCGCGCTCGCCGCGCTCGCCCGCGAGCACGGCTCCCCGACGGAGGTCTGAGATGGAGGGGTTCGTCGCCGCGACGGCGATCGGGGCCCTCCCTGATGTCGAGCAGCTCGTGTCGGGGAATCTCACTCGAATCGCGGTCTCGGCGGCGATCGTCGCCGTCGTGCTCGGGGTCCGGTACACCACCGACCGGCTGAAACGCCGGAACGGCGAGCTGACGTCGAAAAAACGGCTGCTGCTCTCGACGACGGTCGCCGGGACGACCGCGGCCGGCGTGTTGGGGCTGCTCGTCGTCTGGGAACGCAGCGGCGCGCTCGTCGACGCGTACGAGGCCGCGGCCATCGCCGACCACCTCTCGAACATCGTGCTCGCGGTGGTGTTGTTGGCGAGCGCGTACGCGGTGACGGACTTCCTCGGCGGGGTCATCCGCGAGCTCTCCGTCGAGAGCACGGCGATCTCCGAGCATCAGGAGGAGGTGCTGCGTCGTATCGTCCAGCTCAGCGTGTACACCGTCGTCGCGCTCGTGATCGTCGGCCTGTTCACCGACAACGTCGGTAGCCTCCTCGTCGGGGCCGGATTCCTCGGGATCGTCGTCGGGATGGCCGCTCGACAGACGCTCGGCGCGGTACTCGCCGGCTTCGTGCTGATGTTCTCGCGGCCGTTCGAGATGGGCGACTGGGTCGAGATCGGCGAACACGAGGGGACGATCACGGAGATCTCGATCATCAACACGCGGCTCCGGTCGTTCGACGGGGAGGTCGTGACGGTCCCGAACGACCAAGTGCGCTCGGAGCCGGTCGTCGACCGTTCGCGCCGGAACCGGCTCCGGATCGGGATCGACGTCGGCGTCGACTACGACACCGACATCGAGCACGCGGCGGCGACGATCGAGGCGGCAGTCGCCGACGTCGACGGTATCGCCCGGATGCCGGAGCCGAACGTGGTGACGAAGCGGTTCGCGGACTCTGCGGTCGTTCTCGGCGTGCGCTACTGGATCACGAACCCGAGTATGCGTAAGCGATGGCGCACACAGACCGCCGCGATGAACGCGATCAAGGCCGATCTGGAGTCGACGGGGATCACGATCCCGTTCCCACAACAGACGCTGTCGGCACGCCCCGACGAGCTCGGCGTCCGGATCGACTCCGAGGCCGGGCGGAATCGCGCCAGCGCCGACACGCCGGACGCGGAGGGATCTGAATGACCGCCGTGTCGGCCGTATCGCTCCCGGGCGGCGGCACGGATCTCGTCGCCGTCACCGACACGGCGTGGGCGCTCGGCGCGCAGCTGCCGTGGCACTGGCAGTGGGCGTTACGGGTCCAGCGATGGGTCGACACCACGGGCGCACAGTACCTCGCCACGCTCGGTACGCTCGTCGCTTTCGCGCTCGTCGTCGCGGTCGTGTTCGGCGCGGGTCGGCCTCTCCGCGACCGGTTCGGTGCCGACACGGTCGGTGCCGTCCAGTGGATACTGGTAACGGTGGTGTCGGTCGTCTTCAGCGCGTTCCTCGTCGCCGTGTGGCGGCTGACGGGGGAGGTCGAGTCGGCGTTCGAGTTCGTCGCCGTCGGGCCGGAGGCGGTGGTCCGCGCGCTTGTGACGCTCATCGCGCTCGCGGCCGCCTACTCGCTGACCCGGCTGACGAAGCGCTCGGTGAAACGCGGGGTCTCTCGGGGTGCCATCTCCGAACACCAACGGGAGGTAGTCCATCACCTCGCGCAGATCACGGTGTTTATTCCCGTGATCGGCTTCGTGGTGGCGCTGTGGGGGATCCCGGTCCGTAACCTGTTCCTCGGCGCGGGTGCGCTCGGGATCGTCGTCGGGTTCGCGGCCCGACAGACGCTCTCCGGCGCGCTCTCCGGCTTCGTGATCCTGCTTGCCCGCCCGTTCAAAGTGGGCGACTGGGTGCGGGTCAGCGGTCGCGAGGGGATCGTCACCGACGTGACGCTGTACAACACGCAGCTCCGGACGTTCGACGAGGAGCACGTGCTCGTCCCGAACGACCAGGTCACCGGCGACGAGGTGGTGAACTACACTAACACCGATCGGCTCCGGATCACGACAGACGTCGGCGTCGATTACGACTGCGACGTAGGACGGGCCGCGAGCGTCGCCACCCGGACCATGGCGGAGCTCGACGCAGTCGCCGACACGCCCGACCCCGACGTGGTTCGGCACGCGTTCGGCGACTCCGCGGTCGTTCTCCGGCTTCGTTACTGGATCGAGCCGGCGACGATCCAGCGGAAGTGGCGGGCGCAGAACGCGGTGATAGAGAGGGTCAAGACGGCGTTCGAGCGGGAGGGGATCGACATCCCGTTCCCCCAGCGGGCGGTGTCGGACCGCCGTGCGGGCGTCGATGTGGAACCGGACGCCGCGGCTCGTCCGGACGAAGTCGCGTCGACGGCCGCCGCTCCCGCGGACGCTGAAGACACCGCGGACGACACTGCGGACGACACCGCGGACGACACGGACGACACCGCGGATGACACGGACGACACCGGTGATCGCCGATGACCGGGCTCGACCGCGAGCAGCCGGACGTGTACCGGCCGGCCGAGGACTCCGGGTTGCTGGCGGACGCGGCGATCGAGGTCGCACACGGGCGGGTGTTGGAGGTCGGCACCGGGTCCGGGTGGGTCGCCGAGCGGATCGCCGAGGAGCGTGGGCTCCGCGTCGTCGGCAGCGATCGCAACCCACACGCGGCCGCCGAGGCACGCGACCGGGGCGTCGACGGGGTCGTCGCCGACCTGGTCGCCCCGTTCCGCGACGACGCGTTCGACACGGTGTGTTTCAACCCGCCGTACCTCCCGACGGACCCCGAGAACGAGTGGGACGACTGGATGGAACACGCCCTGTCGGGCGGCGAGACCGGACGGGCGGTGATCGAGCCGTTCGTCGCCGAGGTCGGTCGGGTGCTCGCGCCCGGCGGAGTCGTCCTGCTCCTCGTCTCGTCGCTGACGGGGTATGACGCGGTGATCGACTTGATCGAGGGTGCGGGTTTCGACCACGAGGTCGTCCGCGAGGAGTCGTTCCCGTTCGAGTCGCTGTCGGTGCTCGCGCTCCGGCAATGAGATAACTGTAGGTCATAAATTGTATTAGCAAATATTATACGTCGACATATCGAACCACGGGTGATGACCGAACGAGTCGCGGCCACGCCGGGGGCGTACCCGCTCCCCGACTGGGCGAAAGAGACCCTCTCGGACCTGAAAGGCCACCAGAAGGGCGACCTGTTGAGTGGCGACGAGGACGACGCGATCGTCGAGGCGTACGACGACGTTCGCGCCGAGCTCGTCGAGGACCAGCTCGACGCCGGCCTCGACCGCGTCGTCGAGGGACAGGGACGCTGGGACGACATGATCGCTCACCCCCTGACCGTTCACGACAACGTCGAGACCGGCGGTATCGTGCGCTACTACGACAACAACAACTTCTATCGCGACCCGCGCGTGACCGGCGATCTCGGCTTCTCCGGCGACGTCGCCGCCGAGCTGGAGGCTGCGAGTGACGTCCTCTCGAGGGGCGCGCCGCTCGCGGCGACGCTGCCGGGGCCGTACTCGCTCGCCGACCTCGCGACCGACGAGCACTACGGCGATACGGCCGAGTTCCAGGCCGCCATCGCTGAGTTTCTCGCCGGGGAGGTCGAGGCGTTCCCCGACCACGAGACGCTGTTCCTCTTGGAGCCGTCGCTGGTCGAGAACCCGCCGGCGGAGGGGACGGAGGAGCGGGCGACCGCCGCGATCCGGACGGTCGCCGACGCGACCGACGCCGACGTGGTCGTTCACACGTACTGGGGCGCGCTCGACGAGAAACTGTACGCCCACCTCGTCGACGAGACGGGCGCGGACGCGCTCGGGTTCGACCTCGTCGCCGGCGACCGAGACGACACCGTCTACAACGTCCAGGAGTACGGCGCGACCGACTCCGTCGCGCTCGGGCTGGTCGACGGCCAGAACACGCTCGTCGAGGACGCCGAGACGATCGCGGAACGCGTCGAGTGGTTCGAAGGGCAGGTCCCGGCCGCCGAGTTCGACACCACGTACCTGAGCTCGAACACGGAGCTGTTCTACCTCCCCTCGAACAAGTACCGCGAGAAACTGGCCGCGCTGGCCGCGGGCACGGAGGTGCTCGCGTAATGGCCCGGACTCCCGACGCCAACCGCGCGCAGTTCCGCCCCGCCGACCACCCGAACGACACGTTCCTGCTCACCACCGTGGTGGGGTCGTACCCCAAGCCCAAGTGGCTGAACCGCGCCGACGAGCTCGTCGACGACCCCGACTCGAAGTTCGACGAGAACGACTTGGCGGAGGCACACGACGACGCCTGCCGGCTCATCACACACGAGCACGAGCGCGCCGGGCTCGACACGGTCGTCGACGGCGAGATGCGCCGCAACGAGATGGTGGAGTTCTTCGCCGAGCGGATCGACGGCTACGAGTTCAACGGCCCGGTGAAGGTGTGGGGCCACAACTACTTCGACAAACCCTCGGTCGTCGAAGAGGTCGAGTACGACGAGCCGTGGCTGGTCGACGAGTTCGCGTTCACGACGAGCGCCGCGGAGAAACCGGTGAAGGTACCCATAACCGGGCCGTACACGCTCGGGTTCTGGGCGTTCAACGAGGCGTACCCCTCCACCGAGGAGCTCGTGTACGACCTCGCGGATCTCGTGAACGAGGAGGTCGAGAAGCTCGTCGAGGCGGGCGCTCGCTACATCCAGATCGACGAGCCCGCGCTGGCGACGACGCCCGAGGACCACGCCATCGTCGGCGAGGCGCTCGAACGCATCGTCTCGGGTATTCCGGAGGACGTCCGGATCGGCCTTCACGTCTGTTACGGCGACTACTCGCGGATCTACCCCGAGATCAACGACTACCCGATCGACGAGTTCGACGTCGAGCTGTGTAACGGCGACTACGAGCAGATCCCGACGTTCCAGGAGCCCGAGTTCGAGCCCGACCTCGCGCTCGGCGTCGTCGACGCCCACACCGCCGAGATCGAACCGGTCGAGGAGATCAAAGCGAACATCCGCCAAGGGCTTCGGGTCGTTCCCCCGGAGAAGCTCACCGTCTCGCCCGACTGCGGGCTGAAACTGCTCCCCCGCGAGATCGCGTACGGCAAGACGGAGAACATGGTGACCGCGGTCCGCGAGATCGAAGCCGAGATCGACGCCGGCGAGATCGACCTCGAGAACCCGCTCGCGGACGACTAACCGGTCGACCACGAACGACTGATCGGTCGACCACGAACGACTGATCGGTCGACCACGAACGACTGATCGGTCGACCACGAACGACTGATCGGTCGACCACGACTCGCACGCGCTCGCACCGCGCGTCACACGCGGCAACGGCCCGCGTCGGCCCCGGCTGCAGCTGACACTACTGTTACCGCGGTTTTATTCCCGTCGCAGTGAAACAAACGCCCATGACGAACGTCATCGTCGTCGGCGGCGGTCCCGCCGGCCTCAGCGCGGCACTGTTCACGGCGAAGAACGGCCTCGACACGACCGTCTTCGACACGGACGGGACGTGGATGCACAAGGCGCACCTGTTCAACTATCCGGGGATCGGCTCCGTCGACGGGAGCGTGTTCGTCGAGACCCTCCGCGACCAGGTCGACGACTTCGGCGTCGAGCGACACGACGCGGAGGTGACGGCCGTCGAGTCTGTCGACGACGGCTTCGCCGTCTCCGCGGCCGACGAGACACACGAGGCGACCTACGTCGTGCTCGCGACGGGCGCGAGCCGTGACCTCGCGGAGTCGCTCGGCTGTGCGTTCGGCGAGGACGACACGGTCGACGTCGGCGTCGATATGGAGACCAGCGTCGAGAACGCGTACGCGACCGGCGCGATGGTCCGCGCCGAGGAGTGGCAGGCGGTCATCGCCGCGGGCGACGGTGCCGCGGCCGCCCTCAATATCCTCTCGAAGGAGAAGGGCGAACACTTCCACGACTTCGATGTCCCCGCGGACGCCGAGCGCGTACTCGGCTCGCTCGTCGACGACGAGTAACACGGCCGCTCCCTGAAGACCGTGTATTGAGTGATACCGGGAGTGAGTATCGCAATACGCGTGATCGGTTGTTTATAAGTGGTGAAGCGGTGTTGCTGGCGGCTGTTTATAAGTAGTCGTGTATGGATCGGCGGTGGTGAACACCGTCAAAGTCCCAGTCGCTCGCTTATAAGTCGTTGCTGGCGGATCGGTAGTGAACATCGCCAAAGCCCCAGTCGCTCGCTTATAAAGCGGTGACTGTGATCCGGCGGAGAACACCTCCAAAGCCCCAGTCGCGAGGACGCCGCACGCTCGCTGTCGTTCGAAAATCGGAGATTTTCGTGATGACGAAAGAGCTTCGCTCTTTCGAACCACGCTCCTCAGTCACTCACTTCGTTCGTTCCTTGCGGTGTCGCCGGCGGCTCTGCCGCCGGCTGCCCGTGGCGCGTAGCGCCACGCCGCTTACGTCGTCATCAGAACGCAAAGCGTTCTGATTGGCTCACGAGAGCGTCGCTCTCGTGAACGCCTGCGGCGTCCTCGCGACTGCCCCTTTGAGTCCCGCCCCGCAACCGCACCTCACGCCTCCCCAGCCTCGTCGCTGGCGCCGTATACGGCGCCAGCGACTCCAGGGAGGGACCAGCGGTCCCTCCGGCAGCCGGCGCGTAGCGCCGGCGACCTCGCACCGTCGGTTCGCGGCCCGCCGGGCCGCTCACCGGGGCGCGCCACCGCATCGTTCATTTATGAGTAGTCGTCGCTGCCGCTCATACACCGTTTAAATACGATCTCGTTGCTCTCGGGTTGAGAGACGTACCCCCGATATCGATCACCGTCCCCACCGCTCTCGGACCCTTCGTTTTTAAGTCGACGCCGGGTCAGTCGGTCGGTATGGAGATCGGGGTGACCGTCGGCGTCGATGTCGACCGTGCCGCGGCGTCGCCGGCGGCGTTCGACTTCATAGAGCTCGGAGTCGGCGCGTCGAGCCTGCCGCCGGAGTCGATCGATCCCGACCGACTCGACCGGGCGCTCGATGGTCGCGACCTGCTCGTTCACCTGCCGTACAGCCAGCTGTTAACGAGCTACGCCGACGAGGTGAACGACGCCATCGTCGCGTATCAACGCCGGCTCTTGCGGGCGGTCAGCGATCTCGGCGCGGAGAAGGCGGTGTTACACGCCACCTCCGCCGACCGCGACGACGTCGACTTCCGCGACGTCGCCGCCGACCAGCTCGCCCGGGTCGCCGAGGCGGGGCGGGAGGCGGGCGTCGAGGTCGTCGTCGAAAACGTCGGCCACCAGCACAAGGGGCTCCAACTGTCCGTGCTCGGCGACATCGCCCGCGAGACCGACACCCCGATCTGCTTCGATGTCGGCCACGCCTACATGGAAGGCGGGGACAAGGCGATACGCCGGTTCCTCCGCAGTCACGCCGACCGCGTCTCACACCTCCACTGTCACGACGTGCGTCGCCGCGGCGACACCCACATCCCGGTCGGTGCGGGCGAGGTGGATTACGAGGCGTTCAGCGCCGAACTGTCGGGGTTCGACGGCACCGTCGCGCTGGAAGTGTTCACCGACGACGACGCGCTGCTGCTCGACTCGGCCGACCGCGTGGCCGACCACCTCGGCGCGGAGTGGTGAGAGCCGACACTGCCCGACCGGGCGTCCCGGTCCCGTTTTGCGCCCCCGGTTCCCCGATGATCAGTTCCCGTCGTCGCGATCGGCCGGTGGGTCGCGGTCCGGGTTTTCGCCGTCGCCGTCCACGGCACCGCTGTCGCGGTCCGCGCCGCCGCTGTCGCCGTCCGCGCCGCCGCTGTCGCCGTCCGCGTCGCTTTCCTCGTCGACCGCGTCGAGCTGGCGTTTGATCGAATCGAGCTCGGACTCGACGTCGACTTCGGGGGCGTCGTCGACCTCGTCGTCCGTCCCGCTGCTCGCGTCGTCCCCCTCGTCGGTCGATCGGTCGCTCTCGCGGTCCCTCCGTTCGGTGTCCGGATCGGTGACGTCGATGCGAACCGCGCCGTCGCGGTGGTCCCGGTCGTCACGCCCCCGCCGACCCTCGCGCCGGTCGGACTCGCCACGGCCGCGTCGGTCCGGGTCCCGGGCGGAATCGGCCCGTCGTCGCCCCTCCTCGATCCGCGATTCGATCTCCGCGGTGAGGTCGCGGGCGTCCTCGATGATCGAGCGCGAGGCGGCCTCTTCCGGGAGGTCGGCCTCGGCGAGCGCGGTCCGGAGCTCCGAGAGCGAGCGGGCGAGTCCCTCGGTCGCGCCGTCGCGCACGTCGTTCAACCGGTCGGCGGTCCCGCCCGTGACCTCGCGGGCGTCGCGCTCGGGATCGAGCAGCCGAAGCGTGCCCTGGACCAGCTTCAGCGACTTGATCGTCGTCTCCAGCAAGGCGATCACCGTCGGGATCGTGTACTGCTCGGTGAACCGGACGAGCTCCGAGAGCCGCGGCGGCCGAGGGAGGTCCGGCGTCCGGGGCGAGTCGGTCCGTCTCGGGCCGGTACGTCGCGGGTCGTCGTCCCGTCCCCGGCGAGGAGTCGACGGCCCGGACCCGGAGCGTCGACGCCCGTCGCGTTCGCTCGCCCGGAGGTCGGCACGGAGCCTCGAGAGCACGTCCTCGAGCTCGTCGAGGCGCTCCTCGAGGTCGTCGTCTCGCGGTCGGTCGCGGGAACTCATACACACCCGTACGGGGTCGGGAGGTAAAAAGCCAGTCAGCGCCGTCCCCGTCAGAACCCCTCGCGGAGGAACGTCCGTCGGGGCGGAAGGAGAGCGCGGAGGTCGTCGAGCGCGCTCCGCGTGGCCCCCGCGTCCCCCGCAGTCACTTCGTCGTCCCCCGCAGTCACTTCGTCGTCGTCCCCCGAAGCGTCGTCGTCCCTCTCGTCGTCAGCCGTTCCTCGACGCGTGAGATCGCCGAACTCCGTCGCCTCCCCGACAGAGTGGTACCCCGCGTACAGCTGCGAGAGGGTGCCGATCCCGACGCGCAGGTCGGCATCGGGCGCGTCGTCGCCCTCGCCCCCGGTCGTCGACGCCCCGAGCGTTTCGACCGAGACGCGCCCGTCCTCGACGGCGATCAGGAACGTCCGGTCGTTCCACGCGGCCAGCGGGTCGTCGACGGCGAGGGTGACCGAGCCGTCGAGCCGCGGGTCTGGAGCGATCGACTCGAACGCGCCGGGGACGTCGACGAGGCGGAACATCGGTCCCGTCCGCGACTCGACGGTGACCTCACGGGGGTCCGCGACCCGGTCCTGGAGGTTCGCGTCGGGCGGCGCGCGGATCCGGACGGTCCCGACCTGCGAGTCGTGATCCCGGCAGAACCGGAGGGCGTGAAGCCACGCTTCTTCGTCGACCGCGGCGACGTCGCGGACGGTCATCACCCGCTCGTCGCCGGACCCGTCCTCGAACGTGTACGACCAGAACGCGCGTAGCTCGCCGTCGCGCTCCCACCCGTACACGAACGGGTCGGTCTTCCATCCGCGAAGGGTGCGTTCGCGCCACCACGCCTCGGTTCGTGCCATCGTGAAGTCGTAGCGGTCGGCCATCGCCGACAACACCGACCGTGCAGCCGCGTGGTCGTCGGCGTCGAGCCGCCGAAATCGGCCGGTCGGGCCGCTCGCCCCGCTCGTCCCGCCCGCCCCGCTTCGCCGATCCGCCTCGGTCGCTCTCGCGATCGCGCCGTCGACGAACCGGAGCTGTTCGGGCGGGGTTTCGACGTGACGATATCGGCTCACGGTTGCCCAGCCGTACTTGCGGTAGAACCCGTACTCGAAGGGCCACAGCACCGAGAACTGGACCCCGTCCTCGCGGTACTCCGAAAGCGACTCACGGAGGAGGCGCTCGACGTTCCCCTGGCGACGGTGTTCGGGCGGCGAGGCGACCGCTGAGAGGCCGGCAGCCGTCCGGTCCGCACCGCGGATCCGCAGCGAGAACTCGTGGTGGCCACACACCGCCACGGGGTCGTCGCCGTCGAACAACCCCCGGTAGTCGGCGAGGTGTTCGCGATCGTCGTCCTCGTTCTCCGGGTCGTACGGGCCCTGCTCGGGGGAGAACGCGTATCGCATGAACGCTCGGAACTCGTCCTCGCGCTCCTCGGGGAACGGTCGGTACTCCATGCGTCGACCCCTCGACGGGGCGGAATAAGCGTTCTGGGAGCGTGTGAACAGCTGGCTCCCTCGTACGGGTCGGCGACCGGACTACCTGAACTGCCCGCGCCGATACTGGACGGGCCACTCGACGTCCGCGCCGAGCTCGTGCGCCGCCTCCAGCGGCCAGTAGGGGCGACGCAGCAGCTCGCGGCCCAGCGCGACCAGGTCCGCCCGCCCGTTCCGCACTAGCGCGTCCGCGTGGGTCGGTTCCGTGATCCCGCCCACCGCGGCGACCGGCACGTCCGTCCCCTCGCGGATCGCCTCCGCGTACGGCACCTGATAGCCGGGGCCCGTACTCGGCAGCTGCTGATCGGGATGGATCCCGCCGCCGGAGACGTCGATCAGGTCCGCGCCGGCGTCCGCCAGCAGCGGTGCGAGCCGGACGGAGTCGTCGACGTCCCACGAGTCGCGGTCGTCGATCCAGTCGGTCGCGGAGATCCGGACGAACACGGGCTTCCCCGTCGGCCACACGTCCCGGACCGCCGCGACGACCTCCCGGAGCAGCCGCGTTCGGTTCTCGAAGCTCCCGCCGTACTCGTCGTCGCGGCCGTTCGTCACGGGCGAGAGGAACTGATGGAGGAGGTAGCCGTGTGCGGCGTGGACCTCCGCGACCTCGAACCCGGCGTCGAGCGAGCGCTCGGCCGCGTCGCGGAACGCCGCCGTCACGGCCGCGATGTCGTCGGCGTCCATCCGCCGGGTCGCCGCCGGGTCGTCGTCCGGGTACGGCTCGTCGGTCGCCGAGATCGTCTCCCAGCCCTCGGGGTCGTCGGGGGTGAGCGCGTCGCCGCCCTCGAACGGTGGGGCGTGTGACGCCTTTCGCCCGGCGTGAGCGAGTTGGATCCCCGGCGTCGCACCCTGTGACCGAACGAACGAGACGATCGGCTCGATCGCCTCGGCGTGATCGTCCGACCAGATCCCGAGGCAGTCCGGCGTGATCCGCCCGCGCGGTTCGACCGCGGTCGCCTCCGTCATCACCAGCCCCGCGCCGCCCGCCGCGCGCGTGCCGAGGTGAACCCGATGCCAGTCGTTCGCCATCCCGTCGTCCGCCGAATACTGGCACATCGGCGACAGCATCACTCGGTTCCGGATCTCGGTGTCGCGCAGCGTGAACGGCGTGAAAAGCGAGTCGGTCATCGGCGGACACACGCCGCCCGCGGGCTAAGATGATCCGGTACCCGACGTGGCTCGCCGCGACCGCTACGGCGAAATCGGATCCGATCCCGGTTTAGGCCGACCGAAACCTATAACCCCACCGACCCCCGAGCGGATGACGATGAGTACCGGAGAACGCGTCGGACGCGACCCGGACGCCACGGTCGACGCCCGGCCGACCGTCGCGGCCAGCCACACCTCGCCCGACCGCACCGTCTTCACCGAACAGGGGAACACCGACGCGTGGATCGCGACCGACCTGACGGTCGAACTCGAGCGGTGACCCACACCCTCGATCGCTGACTCACTCCCTCGATCGCCGACCGCCGGACACCGCGCTCGCCGGAACGTTCATCTCGCTCGCGACCGCTAGCGCGGACGATGCCCTCCACGCCACGAGAGAGCCCCCGCTATCGGGACGTGTTCCGGACGGCGGTCGTTCCGTTCTGTACGATCTGGTTTCCGAGCGTCCACTACCTCACCCGGAACCTCTCGACGGCATCGTTGTACCCGCACGTCGAGCCGACGGCGTCGACGTACGCCCGCTGGGGACTCGCCGCGCTTGCCCTCTCGACCGTGATCGGGGTCGCTACCGGATACCTCGTCCAACGGGTCGTCGTCGTCCCTTCCAACGACACGAACGTTTCTACCGCCCACCCCGACGACCCGCTGTTCTGGCGCGCCCTCCTCCTCGACGGTCGCACGCTCCGTGTGTACCTCTCGTTCGTCGGCGTGATCGGCCTCTGGGCGGTCGCGAACGTCGCTGGCGTCGGTCCCGGGACGGTTGCCGCGTTGCTCACGCTGCTCGTGGTCCCGTTCGCGCTTCCGATCCTCCTCCTCGCGCCCCTCGCGATCGGCTCGCACGCGGCCGTCGTCGTCGGGCTCGGTGCCGTCGCCCCCTGGACCGCGGTGCTGGCGCGGCTGTTCGTCGAGCACGTGCCCCGGGCTCGCGGGGACCGGGCTTCGAAAGAACCAGTGGACTGAGACGGCCCGCGGGACCGGCGATCCGGCTACTCGAGCGTCCCCTGGGTGACGAGGGTGTCGTCCTCCAGGTAGTGCTCGATGTGGTGGCCGTGTTCCTCGACGTCCGCGAGGACGTCACGCAGCAGCTCCTCGGTGTTGTAGTCGCCGAGGTTGTTGGCGAGCTGGATGTGCTCGCGGAGCTGCTCCGTGATGTCGCCGAACACCTCGAGGTCGTTCTCCAGCGAGGTCCGGATGTCGTAGGCGTCGGGCCCTTCCGGGCTCACGGGCGCGTGCTCCTCGTAGTTCGCGCCGCCCGACAGCGGCACGCCGCCGAGCGCCTGCGCGCGCTCGGCGAGCACGTCGGCCCCCTCCTCGAGGTCCCCGGCGACTTCGCCGAGGTAGACGTGGATGTCGCGGAACTCCGCGCCCTCGACGAGCCAGTGGTGCTTTTTCACCTGGTGGTACAGCACGTACGTCGCCGCGAGGTCCGTGTTGAGCGCGTCGACGAGCTGCTCCGCTTTGTCCTCGGGGATCCGGAGCGCTTCGCTCTCGTGGACGTCGCCGTACCGCTGACGGGCTTGCTTTTGGGTGCTCATAACGATCGTATGTACGCTCGCCACCCACTTAACTGTTGTTACCTTTGAAAGGAGATTTTTGATATCGACAAAAATTTTTATCGATCTTTTGTATCGGGGACGGATCCGATCAGATCGCGCTGCCGGTCGAGAACCGCCCGTTCGAGCGTCGCGATCAGGTCTCGCTCCCCGTGGCCGAGCGCAGCGGCGACCCGACCGTCCGGTCGGGCAACGAGAGAGTTTCCGGCGTACTCGAGCCTCTCGCTCTCGCCTGTCCGGGATCCGGATCCGCCGGTTCGCCCTGCCCCGACGACCCACCGAACCCCGTCGAGCGCTCGAGCCCGGAGGAGGAGTCGCCAGTTCGCCGCGTGCGCCGCGGGCCACGCCCCGGGAACGAACAGCGCGTCGACGGCGCGCTCCGTGAACCAAGTGCTTTCGGCGACGAAGTTCAGGTCGTAGCAGGTCAGTATCCCGGTCGGCCCCACGGGCGTCTCGACGACGACACGGTCGGTCCCCGGCGTCAACAGCTCGCGCTCTCCGCTCCAGAGATGTCGCTTCCGGTACACCGTCGGTTCGCGACCCTCCGAACCGGGTGCCGGCACGTACGCGGTCGCGTTGTAGTACTCCACGGTGCCGACGTCGCTCTCTCCCGGTTCGCCCCCGTTCCCGAGTTCGCTCCCGCCCTCGGACTCGTACCCACCCCCGGAGCCGCTCTTGGAGCGGCCGTCGTTCGCAGGCCCGCACTCGACGTACCCCGCGACGAGGGCCACGTCGCCCGCGGCGGCGATCGCCGTGAGCCGATCCAGCGCGTCCGATCGGTCGAGTGCGACCTCCCGGATCCGGCCGTCGTCGACGAACCCGGTGAGCGCGTACTCCGGGCAGACGGCCACGTCGACCCGCGCCGGGAGGTCACCGACGCGCTCGCGGAGGCGATCGGTGTTGTGCTCGACTGCGAGGTCGTCGATAGACAGCTGTACGGCGGCGACGGTGGGAGCCTTCCCGGACATACTCGTCCCGTCGTCGCGGCCGGCGGAAAACGCATCGGCCGTGCGCTGTCGGATTCAACTCCGTGTATCGGCCGTGTGCCGCCGGATTCAATTCCATCGAGGTCGTACTCGTTCCCGTGTTCGAGCTGATCCCATGACCGTCGACCCGCCCGCCGCCGACGAGGTGTTCGACGATCCGGCGACGCCGGCCGACGTCGACGTGGATCCGGCGACGCTCGACCGCGAGTGGGTCGTCGGCGAGGCCGCTGCCGTGTTCGGCCTCACCCGAGACGAGGCCGACCAGTGGGTCGTCGAGGACGGCGTTCTCGCCGTGTACGCCCGGATACAGGAGCACTGGGGCGCGATCTAACTCCCCGAGTGTCCGACCCGCCCGTCGCTCGGCGGCCCGAGGTCGGCCCGCCCGCGAAGGGAAACGTCTTAATGGGCAACGCGCCCAGTCTCGGGTGTATGAGCAACGGCGACGACCCGGCGGACGCCTCCGAGGGGGCCGACGCCGACGACCCGGAGGGTGACGACGAGTCCGCGGCGACCGTCCCGACCCTCCCGGACGAGGCGACCGAGGAATCCCTGACCGAGTACCTCGACGAGATCGAGACGGCGCTCGCGGACGCCGAGACCGAGGCCGACCTCGACGACGTCGAGGCGCTGCTGGACGACGCCGAGAACGCCCTCGCGGACGCCGACCTCCCGGAGCCCGACGAGGACGACGAGGACGCGGATGACCCGCGCGGCGATCTCGAAGACCGGATCGAGACCCTGCGTGAGGACCTCTCGGACGCCCGCGGCCCCTACGCCGACGACGTCGTCGACGCGATCGACGCCGCGGCCGACACGCTGGCCGACACGGAGTGGACCGCGGACGGCCGTGTGGACGCCGCCGACGCGGTCGGCGTCTTCGTCGACGACGCGACGGTCGCCGTGGACGCGACGGTCACCGTCGACGACGACGGGATCGAAGCCCTCACGGACGCGCTCGGCGCGGTCGCGGACGCGGTCGACGATGCGGGGCTCGACCCCGATGACGACGCCGATACGATCGCCGAGCTGCTCAACGCCACCGACGCGCTGTCGGACGCGCTGGAAGCGGCAGAGGAGTGGGACGACCTCGAGACCCACGAGCAGCTCCGCGCGCAGGGATACTACGACGTGCTCGGTCACTACAAGGACTTCCCCGTCGAGTGGGCGGCGCTGAAGGAGCACGAGACGCGCGGTAACGTCGACATGATCCTGCTCGCGCTCGATTCGCTCCAGTCGGACTTCATGGAGCGGCACTGTCTCGAAGCGTTCGAGCGCATGGGAAAACGCGGGAAAACCGAGGCCTCGCTTGAAGAGCTGCTCGGCCGCGCCGGCAAGCGCGACCGGTTCGCGATCCGGATCCTCGGGAAGATGGCGGCCGACGAGGCAGTTGATACCCTCGTCGAGTACGTCGACGAGGCCTCCAACCCGCAGCTCCAGAAGACGACGTTCAAAGCGCTCGGCGAGATAGGCGCGACCGAGGCGGTTCAGCCCCTCGCGAACCAGCTCGACCCGGACGGCGACACCGACGAGCTCGTTCGTCCCCACGCGGCTCGCGCGCTCGGCCTCATCGGCGACACCCGTGCCGTCGATCCCCTCGCCGACGCGCTCGCCGAGGACGACTCCGACGACCTTCGCGCCGCCGCCGCGTGGGCCCTCAGACAGATCGGCACGCAGGACGCGCTCGAAACCGTCGCCGAGTACGTCGACGAGCGGTCCTTCATCGTCCAGACCGAAGCGGAGAAAGCGAAGACGACGCTCGACGCTGCGGCGCAGGCGGCGTAACCCTCGTACGGAGTGGTGTAACCCGCGACACGGGCAACGAACGCCGCGACATCCGTCGGTCCGACGCGGTGGCTCTTCGTTCTCCGAGAGTATCGGTAACGATCCCGCCAGCGACTGCCGCCACCGTCGGCGAGCGCTCTCGCTCCGGGGTCAAGGGTTCGTGAAAACCTGTCGCGTTCGGTGTCCCGCGGTCGAGACCGGCCGAGCCCGATGATCGTAGTGTGTGCGTTCCGGGGCGACGATCGCCCGAGGGGACGGTTAGTTGCGGACGACGTTCGTCGCGCGGGGGCCTTTCGGCGAGGACTCGACATCGAACTCGAGCTCCTGTCCCTCTTCGAGGTCCGGGCCGCCAACGTCTTCCATGTGGAAGAACACGTCATCGTCCTCGTCCTCAGTCGAAATGAAACCGTAGCCGCCAGTGTCGTTGAAGAAATCAACCTTTCCGTTTGCCATTGCAAACAAACATACACTCGGTTCGGGCATAACCCTTGCGAGGGTCGTGGTACCACGACCGTCCCGGTCGTCCCGCACCCGGCCGTTTATATGCGATACCGCACCCATGCGGCGCATGCGACGGGGGTTCGACCGATCCGTGTGGTTCGAGAGGCCGGCGTCCATCGCCGTGGTCGTCGCCATCGCCGCGCTCGTGTTCGTGGCCGTGCTCGCGGTCGTTGCCCCCGCAGCGGCGGCGAGCCCGGCTGTGACGGCCCATCCCGATGTGACGGGCCCAAGCGTGGTGACTCCGAGCGTGGCGACGACAGCTTCGGACGTGACGACGATGGATCCGGATGTCGCGTCGGACGGGTCGGTCGCCACGTCGAACGGGTCGGCCGCCCGATCGGAGGCGACCCCGGCCATCGTCGAGCTCTATCCGAACCCCGTCACCGAGGGGAACCGCGGCGAGTATCTCGTCGTCCGACTCCCGTCGGCGGGAAACTGGTCGCTCTCGGACGGCCACCACACGACGGCGATCCCGTCCGGGGCGAACGGAACCGTCGCGCTCTCGATGGCGCCGGAACTCGCGGCGGACCACCTCGCCCGGGCGGGGGACGGGCAGCGAACCGGCGTCCCGGTTCATGCGTTGGAGGGGTACTTCCCGCTCGCCGCGGCGGGCGACCGGATCGAGCTCCGTCGTGACGGTGAGGCGGTCGACGCCGTCGCGTACGGCCGCGTCCGCGAGGGGCATCGCTGGCGTGCGGTGTGGGGCGAGTGGCGGCCGGACGGGTACGAACCGCGCGCTCCCGAGCGTGTCACCGGCGCTGCGGTGACGCCGTTCGTGCTCCCCGACAGCCCCGAAATGCCCGTCGATCCGCTCGAGACGGCTGACGACCGGGTCCTCGTTGCCGGTTACACCCTGGAGTCCGACCGGGTCGTCGACCGGCTCGTCGCGGCCCACGAGCGCGGCGTCGCGGTCCGCGTCCTGATCGAGGGAACGCCCGTTGGCGGGTTTCAGAACCGGGGCGCACACGCTGCGGATCGTCTCCATGCGGCGGGTGTCGAGGTCCGAGTTCTCGACGGCGAGCCGGACCGGTTCCGGTTCCACCACGCGAAGTACGCCGTCGTCGACGACCGCGCAGTCGTGCTCACGGAGAACTGGAAGCGCTCCGGAACGGGCGGCGGCTCGAACCGGGGGTGGGGGATCGTCGCGGACGACGACGCGGTCGCCGACTCGCTCGCCGCCCTCTTCGAGAACGACGCGGCCGCCGCCGACGCCCGACAGTGGTCGGTATTTCGGGGGGGCGCGACGTTCCACGGGCCGCCCGTCGCCCCCGCGGAGGTGGACGCGGACGGTGCGGACGGACGGGGGCCGGGCTGGTTGGGCACCGGGGCCGACTCGCGTCCCGCGTACCCCTCCCGGTTCGACCCGCCGACCGGCGCGCCGGCGGACGTCGAGCTGCTCACCGCTCCCGGCAACGCCGCCGACCGGATCGTCGATCGGGTCGACGCGGCCGACGACCGGGTGTTGGCTGTCGTCCCACGCACGGGCGGGCCCGACGAGCGGATCGTCCGCGCGCTTCGCCGGGCCGCCGACCGCGGCGTCGACGTTCATCTCCTCCTCTCGGGGGAGTGGTACGACCGCGAGGAGAACCGCGCGCTCGCGGAGCGCTTCGCCGACGAGCCGATCGCGGTCGCCGTCGCTGACCCCCGGGGGCGGTACGGGAAGGTCCACGCGAAGGGGCTCGTGATCGACGACACCGCGATCGTGGGGAGTCTCAACTGGAACGAGCAGGCGGCGACGGAGAACCGCGAGGTGCTCCTCGCGATCGAGAATCCCGGCGTCGCGGATTTTTATGCGAAAGCGTACGCCGCCGACTGGCGGGGTGGCGGCGTCCAGCTGCCGGTCGGGTTCGTCGGCGGACTGGTGGCGACGCTGGTCGGTGCGGGACTCGTCGCACGGCGGGAGGTCGCCTTCGTTTGAAGCGGGCGCGGGCCGTGGTATCCCGTCGAGATCAGTCCTCGATCGCGACCGTCGAGGAGAGCGCCTCGTCGATCTCGGCGTCAGCCATCTTCTCGATGAGCGCCTCGATAACGGCCTCACGGCGGCCTTTCACGAACTTGATCGAGCCGACGACGAGGTGGCCACCACCGGAGACCCCCGCCTCGGGGAGCTCCTCGTTCAGCTCCGTGACCATCCGCGGGATGTCGAGTCTGACGCCGTCGGAGCGGAGCACCGCGAAGTCCGGCCCGTAGCCGATCGTGATAACGGGGTCGCCCGTCTCCTGGACTCGCGAGTCGTGGAGCTCGCCCGTCGTCTTCCCCGGTGCAGGGTAGGTGAAGCGGTGGGCGTACTCGTCGACGTCGATCCGGTAGAGATGTGCTCCGGAGGCGAGCCGCTCGTGTTCGACGTGCTCGTCGACGGCGTTCAGCTGGCGATTTACGTCGCGCTCGGCGCGCTCCGCGAGGAACTCCACGAGTTCGGCGTGTCGCTCGGGGTCGTCACAGCCGACGTTGAGCGCGTCGTTGACGAGCGTCTTCCCCTCGGAGTAGCGGAGCCAGTGGGCGGCGTAGTCGAGCGCCTCGCCGATGTCGCGAAGGTCGTCCACGTCGTAGCCGGCGTCCGCGGCCAGCGCGAGGTAGTCGTCCATCGCCTCGGCCTTCGAGCGGTCCGAGAGCCCCGCGACCGCGGGGACGTGTTCGAGCTCGTCGGTGAGCGAGGGGTCGATCAGCCGCGCGAGCTCGACACACATCATCCCCGTGGTGATCCGGTAGTCTTCGTCGTGCAGGTACGGGTTGACGTGCGCGTCGAGCAGCGGCGCGACCGCCTCGGGGTCAGGGTGGTGGTGATCCACGACCGCGATGGGGATGTCGTAGTGGGCGAGGTTCTCGTAGGCAGGCACGTCCTCCTCCGTCGACCCGTTGTCGAGCATCAACAGGAACGGGAGCTTCCGGCCGTGGCGAGCGCGCCCCTCCAGCGCGAAGTTCAGATCGCGGGTGACGTCCTCCATCTCGTAGTACGGGGCCTTGCTCGGCAGGCGCTTGAACAGGTGCTGTGCCGCGTCGGGGTCCTCGTTGACGTCGCGGACGAGCCGTTCGAGCGCCAGCTGGACGGGGATCGCCGCGCACATCCCGTCGCCGTCGGCGTGGTGTCGTACTCGGATCGGTCGCCCGGCGAGGGCCGTCCGGCGGAGCAGTCGGGCGAGCTCCCGGAGGTCGTCGTGGACCGACTCGAACGCCTCCCACTCGACGAGCGGGTCGATGTCGTCCGGTTCGGCGCGCTCGTCGAGCGCGGCCTCGAAACGGTCACGGGCGTCCGTCTCCCGCTCGCCGTCCAGTCGTTTCAGCGAGTCGACCTCCAGCTGGAGGCCACCTTCGCGGGTCTCGACGGTGCCGGCGACGTGGACCATGTCGCCGACCGCGATCTCGGGGTACGCCCGGACGCCGGCCTCCTCGAAGGCGGCACACGAGACGACTCCGGAGGCATCGGCGACACCGAAGATCGTCGGGCCACCGGTCTGTTTCGCCTGGACGACCTCCCCCTCGACGGTGACTTCGTCGCCTGGGACGAGGCCGCGGACCCGCGAGATCGTGGGCTCGTGGTCGACGGTCTCGGTGGTGTACGCCGCCGGCGACTCGTCGCTGAAGGCGATGTCCCCGTTATCCTTGATCTCGGTGAGACGGACGATGAGACGGTCGTCGACGTCGTACTCGCCGTCGAGACTCGACGCGTGGATCAGCCCCGAGACGGCGTCGGAGACGTCGACGAAGACGCCGTACTCCACGACACCGTTGACCTCGGCGTGATACAGGGCATCGACCTCGACGTCCTCGAGCGTGCAGTCTGGTGCGAGGTCGTAAACGGTCGCCTTCTCGGCGGTCCCCTCGGCCGTCGTGGCGTCGGGTTCGGGACTCGAATCGTCCCGCATGCCGGAACCTCCGGCGGTGTTCTCGCTCATATCCGTCGTTCGGGATCGGCAGGTGTTAAGCTTGTTATCTCCGTCTCGGCCGGGATCCACGGCCGGATCGGGTTCCTTGCGGGACTCGCGGTCCGGACACGTACCGGCTTCCTGCTACGGGTCCGGAACCCCTATGAGGCGACGGCGAGTGGATTTACGTATGCGACTGTTCCGGTCCGATGAGCTCCTCGGGATCGCCCGGGAGACGATGGAGTTCATCCTCGAAGCCAGCGAGGAGACCCACCCCAACGAGTACATGGGGTTCCTGCGGGCGGACGACGCCCGCAAACTCGACATCGACCGGGAGGGACAGGTGATAACCGACGTGCTCGTCATTCCGGGCACGGAGTCGAACCCGGTGAGCGCCTCGGTCCGTTCACACATGAAGCCGAACGACATGCGCTCGGTCGGCTCCGTCCACTCACACCCGAACGGCGCGCTCCGCCCGAGTTCTGCCGACCTCGCGACGTTCGGACAGGGTGAGATCCACATCATCGTCGGGGCTCCTTACGGCTGGGGCGACTGGAAGGCGTTCGACAACGAGGGGAACCAGACGACCCTCGACGTACTCGACGTGGAGGTGCCAGACGAGCACTTCTTCCATTTCACGCAGGAGGACATCGACCGCGAGCTCGTTGAGGACGGCTACGATCGGGG
The DNA here is from genome assembly GCF_055396225.1 of Halorubrum tibetense. NCBI lineage: Archaea > Methanobacteriati > Methanobacteriota > Halobacteria > Halobacteriales > Haloferacaceae > Halorubrum > Halorubrum tibetense. The sequence goes on along the minus strand of NZ_AP043742.1, from coordinate 912,295 downwards.
CGTCGTCGAACCGGATGACCGGGTTCGCAACGACGGGGACGAAGACTCCGGCGGCTTCCTTTCGTGGCTGCGGCGATGACTCGCGTCGTCGCGCAGGGAACGTTCGACCTGCTCCATCCCGGGCACGTTCACTATCTGACGGACGCTGCGACGTACGGCGACGAGCTCCACGCCATCGTCGCCCGCCCGTCGAACGTCACCCACAAGCCGAAGCCGATCCTCGACGCCCGCCAGCGCCGGGATATGATCGCGGCGCTCGACGCGGTCGACGAGGCTCATCTCGGTGATCCGGAGGACGTGTTCGTCCCCATCGAGCGGATCGATCCGGACGTCATCGTGCTGGGATTCGACCAACACCACGACGAGGCCACCATCGAGGCTGCACTCGCGGATCGCGGTCTCGACTGTCGCGTCGAACGGGCGAGCGGTCGCGACCCGCGGTACGACGCGGAGCTGCTCTCGACTGGCGACATCGTCGACCGTGTGCTCTCGCGTCGGGGATGAGCGTCGATCCGGCGGTCGGGGGGGAGCGTCGATCCGGCGGTCGGGGGTGACGCACGCACGACTCGATCCGTCCGAGAGCGTTCTCACGCTGCGGTCGACCGGGAGTCGTCGAAGCGCGGGACATATATGGGCCGATCCCCAAGCGGATCCAAGTGACGATACCCGATCGGTTCCCCGCGGTCCTCGCCGCGACGGCGATGGGAGCGTATCTCCTGCTCGTCGTCGGAGCGACGACCTCGCTGACGGACGCCGCCGCGGCCTGTACTGGCTGGCCGGCCTGTGGCGACGGCTACGCGCTTCCGACGGAGCGTGCCGGCTGGGTCGCGCTGGGCCACCGCGCCCTCGGCGCGGCGGTCGGCGTCGCGATAGCGGCGTCCACGTTCCTCGCGTGGCGTGACGGTGCGAGCCGGAAGGTCCGTGCCGCGCTCGTCGCCGCCCTCGCGCTGTATCCGGTTCAGATCGGTCTCGGCGCGCTCGTCGCACTCGGCGGTGGGGCGTCTGCGGGCGTCCTCCTCGCCGTCCCCCTTGCGATGGTCCACCTTGTCTTCGGTGTAGCGATCTTCGGCGCGGTGCTCGCCGGTCTCGCTTGGTGGCTGGAGGCGGTGACCGGCGACGCGGACGACGCTCCCGTCGACTTCGAGCCCGGGACCGACGATCTCCCGCCGGTCGAGGCGGCTCCTTCCCCGGCAGTTCCGACCGGCACCGGTCCGCGGCTGAGGGCGACCGCGGCGGCGTACTTCCGACTGATGAAACCGCGGCTGATGTGGCTGCTCTGTCTGGTTGCGGCCGCCGCGATGGCGCTCGCAGGCGGCACAGGGTTCACGCCGCGGACGGTCGCGGCGACGCTGGTCGGCGGTGCGCTCGCGATCGGCGCGTCGGGGACGTTCAATCACGTGCTCGAACGCGACGTCGACAAACGGATGCAGCGCACCAACGACCGGCCGCTTGCGACCGACCTCGTTCCCGTCCCGCACGCGGTGGCGTTCGGCGGTCTGCTGACCGCGGTCTCGCTCGGCCTGTTCTGGACGGTGAACGCGCTGACGGCGTTCCTCGGGCTGATCGCGATCCTGTTTTACAGCGTCGTGTACACCCTGGTGCTCAAGCCGAACACCGTCCAAAACACCGTCATCGGCGGGGCGGCGGGCGCGCTCCCCGCGCTCATCGGCTGGGCGGCCGTGACGGAGACGGTCGGTGGCGGCGGGCTGCTGCTCGCGGCGGTGATCTTCCTGTGGACGCCCGCGCACTTCTACAACCTCGCGTTGGCGTACAAGGACGACTACGAGCGCGGCGGCTTCCCGATGATGCCCGTCGTCCGCGGCGAGACGGCGACCCGGCGACACATCGTCTGGTATCTCGGCGCGACGCTCGTCGCCGCCGCGGTGCTCGCGCTCGTCGCGGAACCGCTCGGCGGACTGTACGCGGCCGTCGGCGTCGTGCTCGGGGCCGTGTTCCTGTGGGCCGTTATCCGGCTCCACTACGAACAGACGGAGGCCGCGGCGTTCCGGGCGTTCCACGCGTCGAACGCCTATCTGGGCCTGCTGTTGTTCGCCGTCGTCATCGACGCGCTGGTCGTATGACGGCGAGCGAGGAGGGCGTCGGCGAGGCGGCCGCCACCGACCGGCTCCGAGCGGCGCTGCCGTCGGCGCGGACCGCCGGCCTCCTCGCGCTGATCGCCAACCTCCAGCTCGTCGCGGTCGTGGCGTACTACGCCTCTCTCGGGTCGTTCCCGTCGACGCCGAGATACGTCTTCTACGGGCTCGTGTGGGTCAACGTGGGCGCGTACGTCCTGTACGCCGTGCCGGTGCCCGCCGGCTACGGGTTCCCGACCCGCCGGCGCGCGCTGGCGATCGCGACCGCCTACTTCGGGCTGCTCGCCTTCTTCGCCGGCCTCGTCGCGACCGGGGTTCCCGAACGGGCGGTCGACGCCCGGATCGCGTGGCTCCCGCTAGGGTGGGGGCCCGCGGTCGTGTACGCGAGCGAGTACCTCACGCTCGTGCTGGTGCCCGCGTACCTGATCGGCTACGCCGCCCTCGCGAAGCTCGTCTACATCACCGTGTTGGAGGCGTCCGGGTCGGTCGTCGCGGGGATCGTCGGGCTGTTCTCGTGTGTCTCCTGTACGTTCCCCATCATCGCGATGGTCGCCTCTGGCGTGTTCGGCGGGAGCGGGATCCTCGCGGCGACCGCGCTCGACGTCTCCTACGGGCTCTCGACCGCCGTGTTTCTGATCACGGTCGGGCTGTTGTACTGGCGGCCGGGGTTCCGGTCGTGAGGGCGACGAGGATGCGTTCTCTACTTATAAGCCGTCGCTAACGCGGTGAACACGTCTAACCGACCGGGATAACCCATCTTCGGCGGGGTAGACCCGTCCGAAGTCCCACCTCGTACAACTCCACACCTCACGCCTCCCCAGCCTTGCCGCGGCTGCCCTTATAAGGACAGCCGCGGCGGCCCTCGCGGTCCGCTCGCGCCTATATAAGGGCGCGAGCGGGCGCGCCACCGCGGCGGGTGTTCGCTCCGGTCCGTCTCGTCCTGTCCGTCTCTCCTCGTCCGCCCGTTCCGGGTTCCGCGAGCCGCCCTTTTAAGTCTCGCCGGACCCGATCCGGAGGCGTATGACACGAGTCGAAGTCGAGTACTGTGTACCGTGTGGCATGCTGAACCGCGCACAGGACATCTCGGGTGCGGTCCTCGAACAGTTCGGCGAGGGTGTCGACGAGGTCGCGTTGGTTACGGGCGACGACGGCGTGTTCGTCGTCCGCGTCGACGACGAGGTCGTCTTCGACAAGACCGAGGACGACTACGACGTCGACGCCATCGTCCGCGCCGTGAAACCCCACGTCGGCGCGTCGGCCTGAAGACGGGCTTCGACCGTCGCACACACGGGCGGGCGGCCATCTAGTCCGTGTCGACCACTGGCCGGGCCGAGTTGCTTACCACGAGCAGGCTGCTTGCGCCCATGGCCAGCGCGGCTAAAAGCGGGTTTAGCGCTCCCGTTATCGCCAGCGGGATCGCCACCCCGTTGTACACGAACGCCCAGCCGAGATTCTCCTTCAGCCGCCGGTTCGTTCCCGCCGTGACGTCGAACAGTTCGGGTATCGCCGAGAGCCGGTCCTCCAAGAGGACGGCGTCGGCCGCGTCGGCCGCCAGGTCCGTCCCGCTCGCGATCGATATCCCGAGGTCGGCGGCCGCGAGCGCGGGGGCATCGTTGCTCCCGTCGCCGACCATCGCCACGCGCTCCGTCGCTCCGATCCGCCGCACGGTCTCGGCTTTCGCCTCCGGCGGCACCTCCGCGAACACCTCGTCGATCGCGGGATGGTTCTCGAAGCGCCGGGCGGCCGCGAGGGAGTCCCCGGTGAGCACCACCACGCGCTTCCCGCGTGCGTCGAGCTCCTCGACCAGTTCCTCCCACTCGTCCCTGACCTCGTCGCCGACGGCGAGCACACCGCGAACGACCCCGTTCCAGCCGACGTACACTGGGACGTGGCCCGTGGACTCGGCCTCCGCACCCGCCCTGACGAGCCGGTCGGGGAGGGACCACTCGGATCCCGGGAACAACGACCGGTGACCGACGACGACCCGGTCGCCGTCGATCCGCCCTTCGACTCCTCGATCGGAGACCGTCACGTCGACGGCCCCGGGAGCGCCCGTCGCCGAGCCGCGGCCGTCGTCCGGGTCGCCCGCCTGCCCGCCCCCGCTCGCGGCGTCCACCCCGCCGTCGGTCGTGCCGGTTCGCCCGGGTGTCGGGGCAGGGTTTGAGCCGGACGCACCGTGGTTCTCGCCCGACCCGCCGCCGGCCGCGTCGACGATCGCCGCCGCGATCGGGTGGGCGGAGGCGCGTTCGAGCGTGGCCGCCCGTTCGAGCACGCGTTCTGCGACCGCCTCCTCGGTAACCTCTCCCGCCGTGACCGTCGTATCGACAAGCCGCATCTCCCCGTCGGTGAGCGTCCCCGTTTTGTCGAGCACGACGGCGTCGACCTCGCCGGACGACTCGAACACCGCGTCGGAGACGACCACGATCCCGCGTTCGGCCGCGTCCCGGATCCCGGCCGCGATAGCGAGCGGCGTCGCGAGCCCGAGCGCGCACGGACAGGAGACGATGAGCACCGTGAGCGCGACGAGCGCGGCCGCCGTGGGGCCGCCACCGGTCGCGAGTGTCACCCCACCGACGACGGCGGCGACGACGATCACCAGCGGGACGAACACGGTCGCCAGCTTGTCGACGAGCCGCTGGACGCCGGAACGCGAGCTCTGGATCTCCCACAACAGCCGAACGAGGGTGTCCAGCGTGCTCGTCGCGTCCTCGCCGACCTCGACGACCACCGGCGAGTCGGTGACGACGGTGCCGCCACGCACCGGGTCGCCGGCGCGTTTCGTCGCCGGCAACGACTCGCCCGTAACGAGCGCCTCGTCGACGGCGGCGGTCCCGTCCGCGACGGTCCCGTCGAACGGCACCCGCTCGCCGGGCCTGACGAGCAGCCGGTCGCCCGGCTCGACCGCCTCCGTTGGGACGGTCCCACCCGATTCACGTCTCACGGTCGTCTCCGCCGCCGTCGTTAGCGCCGAGAGCGCGCCCGTTGCGCGCTCCTTGATGATCGCCTCGTAGTGGCCACCGGCGGTGACGACGAGGATCACGGCGATGGTGACGTCGAAGTAGAGGTCGGTCCGGCCGAGGAACATCGCGAGCGTGCTGTACGCGTACGAACTCGTCGCCGCCAGCGACACCAGAAGGTCCATGTTCGGCTGCCCCGCCCGGAGACTCACGTACGCCCCGCGGAGGATCGGGAACCCGGTGTAAAACAGCACGATGGACGTGAACACCCAGATCTGGGTGAACAGGTAGAGTCCCGACACCCCGCCGAGATCCAGAAGCGGCTCGTATCCGAAGTAGGTCGGGTACAGGAACAACACGTACCACAGCATCGCCATCATGCCGAAGAACCCACCGCCGACGAGGAACCGAACCACATCGACGTCGTCACCCTCCGGCTCCGGTTCTGCCCGGTCGCTCGCGGTGTAGCCCGCGACGGAGAGGGCGGTCGGGAGGTCGTCGCGGTCGACCTGTTCGGGGTCGTAGTCGACGCGGATCGTGTCGGTCGCGTAGCTCGCCTCGGCGGCCTCGACGCCCTCCTGTTTCCCGGCGGTCAGCTCGAGGAAGGACTCACAGGTCGCACAGTGCATCCCGTCGACGTGGAGGAACGTCGTCTCGCCGTCGAACGATTCGCCCGGGTCCGCCCCCGGGCGGCGCTCCGCGACGTCGTCGAGGTCGTCGACGTCATCGAGCGAGCGGGCAACCGCCAGACACCCCCGACAGCAGAACTCGCCGTCGACCGACGGGTCCGTGTGTGGGTCATCCCCAGTTGGGAGGTCACAGAGTGTACAGCTCGACATATGTTGGGTTCACGATCCGTCAGTCGGGGCGCTCTCGGCGCACTCTACCGGTCAGCTGCTCCCGCGTGCGTCGTGATCGGTCCCATTCCCGTCGAACCGATCGCTTCCGCCGGTGGCGATACGGAGGCTCGCGAAGATCAGGAACACGTTCACCGCGGCAACCGCCACGAGCAGGTCGGCTCGCGCGACCGCGTACGCGAGTACCGGAACGAGTGCGCCCAACACGAGGAGTACGGCGCGCTGTAACGGGAGCTGCATACCCACAATTATCCCCGCTGCTCATACATAACAGTAAGGTTCTTACTATCTGGGAACGGTTCGATCGTATATGAGCCGGTACGGCCAACGCCTACCATGAGCCGAACCGAGACCGCACAGGCGGCCGTCGACGACGGCGGCGGCGAGGAGGAGTTCGACCCGGTCGGGACCCTGGCGCTCATCGCCGTGTACTTTGCGATATTAGTGTTGGCGTGGGTGTACGTTTACTACATCGAGTTCCTCGGGCGGGACCTCGTCATCGTGGGGTGACCACGGAATGCATATCCACGCATACGAGAAACTCTGGCTCGCGCTGTCGCTCGTGTTGATCCTGCTACTTATCGGATCGGTCACCTACGGCGCGGTCGGCCCGGGGATCGCGATGGTCTCCGATAGCGGCGGACAGATCGACGCGGGTGCGCTCGACGAGGACGACCGGTTCGCCGACCCGCGTGTCGAGCAGGTCGGCGAGAACAGCTACGAGGTGTACGTGGAGGCGTACCAGTACGGGTTCAACCCCGGAACGGGTGACCCGATCGTCGTGCCCGAGAACAGCGAGGTAACGTTCTATATCACCTCTTCGGACGTGATCCACGGCTTCCAGGTCGTCGGCACGAACGCGAACACGATGGTCGTGCCCGGCGAGGTCGCCGAGATCTCCGTCGAGGCGAACGAGCCCCGCGAGTACGGGATCGTCTGTAACGAGTACTGCGGTGCGGGCCACCACGTCATGGAGGGAACCCTCAAGGTCGTCTCCGAGGAGGAGTACGCCGAGATGACCGACGGAGGTGACGACGCATGAGCGCCGAACTCGAAACGGAGCCGACGTTCGTCGACAAGTTCCCCCAGGAGGCGAAGGTCGTCCGTGCCGCGTTCCTCGGCTCCTTCCTCGCGCTCGCGTTGGGTGCGCTGTTCGGCATCGTCCAGACGCTCCATCGGACCGATATCTTCCGCGGGCTCATCAGCTCCGCGGAGTACTACACCGTGTTGACGGCCCACGGCGTCTTCCTCGTCATCAGTTTCACCATCTTCTTCCTCGTCGGCCTGTTCACGTGGGCGGTCGTCCGAAGCCTCGACCGCCCCGTCGTCGACATCCGAATCACGTGGACGTGGTACCTGCTCATGTCGGCGGGGATCACGATGACCGGGATCGCGATCCTCGCCGGGTTCACGGACCGGCTCGACATGAGTGCCGACGTGCTGTTCACGTTCTACGCGCCGTTACAGGCGCACCCGCTGTTCTACGCCGGGCTCGTCGTGTTCATCATCGGGACGTGGCTCGCGGGGGCCGACTGGTTCCGCACGTGGCTCGCGTGGCGCGAGGACAACCCGGACGAACGGATCCCGCTCCAGACGTTCATGGTGCTGACGACGATGATCATGTGGTACATCGCGACGTCGGCGATCGCCGCATCCGTCCTCGTCTTCCTGCTGCCCTGGTCGCTCGGGTTGATCGAGCAGGTGAACCCAACGCTCACGCGGACGCTGTTCTGGTTCTTCGGCCACCCCGTCGTCTACTTCTGGCTGATGCCAGCGTACCTGCTGTGGTACACCGTGCTCCCGAAGATCGCCGGTGGACGGCTGTTCAGCGACCCGCTCGCCCGGGTCGTCTTCGTGTTGTTCCTCCTGCTTTCGACCCCCGTCGGGATCCACCACCAGTACCTCGACCCCGGCATCGCGGAGGGGTTCAAGTTCATCTCGATGACGAACACGATGTTCCTGTTGTTGCCCAGCCTGCTCACCGCGTTCACCGTCGTCGCCAGCGTCGAGTACGGCGCACGTCAACGCGGCGGCACTGGGCTGTTCGGCTGGCTTCGGTCGCTTCCGTGGCGGAACCCGGCGTTCACCGGCATGATGCTCGCGGGTCTGATGTTCGCGGCCGGCGGCTTCTCCGGCATGGTGAACGCGGGGCTCAACATCAACTACATGATCCACAACACGCTGTGGGTCCCCGGTCACTTCCACCTCACCGTCGGTACCGCGGTCGCGCTCACGTTCATGGCGGCGACCTACTGGATCTGGCCACAGATCACGAACAAACCGATCTACAGCAATGCGATCGGGCTGTTCCAGGTCGTCCTCTGGTTCATCGGGATGGCGCTCATGTCGAACGCGATGCACGCGCAAGGGCTTCTGGGAGTCCCCCGACGGACCGCGGAGCCGGAGTACGCCGGCTTCGACTACCCGATCGGCTTTGGCGGCGTCGAGGAGCTCAATATCCAGATCGCCATCGGGGGGACCCTGCTGTTCGTCTCGACGGTCTTGTTCATCGGTAACGTCGTGTTGACGATGGGGAACCCGAAGGTATCCGGGCTCGCGGAGCCCCTCCCGCCCGCACTCTCCGGTCCCGAGGACGCTCCGAAGGTCTTGGATAACCTGCGCCTGTGGGTGGGGATCGCGGTCGTCCTCGTCGTGCTCGCGTACGCGCTCCCGCTCGCGGCTATCGTCAACAACGGCGGCCTGTTCGGGCCCGGTGTCGGGACGTACCCGCAGTGGGTCGCGGCCCCGGTGGTCGCGGTCGCGGACGCGGTCGCCCCGGTCCTCGGTGCGCTCGCCGACACCGCGACGCCGGTCGTGGAGGTGATCCGATGACCGTGGACATCACTCGCGGCGGGCTGTACGTCGCGCTCGCGGTGTTCGGCGTGATACTGTACGAGATCCGGACCGTGCTGGATTTCGTTGGGGTCGAGCTCCCGTTGATCCCCTACATGATCGGCGTGTTCGTGCTCGCCGGTGTCGCCATCGCCGTCGTCCAGCTCAAAGGTGGCTGGCGCGACGCCGACGACGCGAGCGCGTCGGACCCGAACGACCCCGCCTAACCGTCCGATCCATGGCGACGAACACCGACGACGACGCCGCGAACACGGCCACACCGCCCCGGCTCCCTGACCGCTTCTACGGGCGCTCGGGTGCGGTGTACCGTGGTTCGCTGGCCGGGACACTCGTTGCCCTCGCGTATCTCGTCGTTCTCGCCGTCTACCTCGCGACGACGAGCGTCGACGTGATCGACCCGAGCCGTGCCGGCTACCCACTCGTCTGGTTCTCCGTCGGTGCCGCGGCGCTTGCGGCGGCCACGGCAGCCGGGGGACGGGGCGGGAACACGACGGCGGTCGGTGACGTCCCTCGCTGGGCGGTCGGTGTCGCCATGGCATACGTCCTCCTGCTCGCGGGGGTCAGCGGGCTCGTCTCCTTCGGCACGACGGGCGTCGGCGTCTCCGTGACCGGGGCGCTTCCGGGGTGGGGACCGATCGTCCTCGCCGATCTCGGCGTGCTCGCGGTCGCGGTCGTGCCGTTTCAGGCGGTTGGCTACGTCGTCCTCGGCGTCCTGTTGGCGGGCGCGCTCGCCGTTCGGTCCGGGTCGCTTGCGGCCGGGTTCGTCGGGTTGTTCAGCTGTGCCGGCTGTCTCCTGCCGGTCGTCGCTGCCCTCGGGTCAGCCGTCGGCATCCCGCTGTTCGAGGGTGTCGGATCGATCCGGCTGTCGACGGTCGCGTTCGTCACGGCTACGCTGCTGCTCGCGGCCGTCGTCGTCCGCGGGGGCGGTTCTTGCCGGCGATGATGGCGGGACAGGGCATCGACGGGGCCCGGTAGGTCCTCGGCGATCGGTCGCTCCGACCACGCTCGAACTCCGTACCGACTGCGGCTAACCCCCTTCTTGAGCACGCTCGAAGCCTTCCCCGACTGCCGCCGGGTCAGCGCTCGCTGAACCCCTCCACGACGGTTTCGATGTCGTCGACGACGCGGTTGTGGTCGAGGTTCTCACCGCGGTAGGCGCGCTCGACGACGCCGTCGGGATTGACGAGGAGCGTGACCACGATGTGTGCGAAGTCGTACCCCGGGAGTCGATCGCTCTCGGTCTCGCGCTCGAAGCCGAACCCGAGCTCGTCCTCGACCACCCGTTTCGCTTCGTCCGGGGTCTCCGGGCGAAGGTAGTGCCAGTTGCCGGCGTCGAGGTCGACGCCGTAGATATCGGCGTTCTCGCGGAGCGCGGCCGCGTCGTCGCGCTCGGGGTCGAACGTGATCGGGAGGAAGACCACATCGTCGTCCAAGCCACGCTCGGCGACGAGCCTCTGGATCCCGGCGAGTCTGGTCAGCAGGACTCCACACTCGGCCGGACAGGACGCGAAGAAGGTGGTGTACACCGCGGTGCGGTCGACGTCTCCGCTGTCGACGGTGGTCCCTTGGACGGGGTCCGCCAGCGAGAACGTCGGCATCGACTCGCCGTAGGCGGGGTACGAGAGCGCCTCGCTCTCGGCGATCTGGTCCTCCTGTGGGTCGAGGACGACGTTTTCCGGTCCGTCGTCGAACACCCGCGTAAGACAGCCCGCCGTTCCGGCCGTTACGGCAGCGGCCCCACCGAGCAGTGCGCGTCGCTTCATAGCTTCTCTCGGGTTTCGATCCGAATAACGCGTCTGGTGCGATCGTCCGACGAGTCTCGGAACGTGCTCGACGACCGCCCCGGCGGGACAGCCGCTCAGATCGGGGAGTAGTACGGGATCGGCGGGTGTGGCAGCGGGACGCCGATCACCATGAGTCCGTGCTGGAGCGGGATGTAGCCGAGGACGACGAAGACGACGCCGAGCACTCGATGGAACCGCAGTCGCGTCTCCCGGCTCACCGACGCGAACAACGTCCCCATCAGGAACATCGCGGGGATCGTCCCGATGCCGAGCGCGGCGAGCGCGAGGGCACCGCCGAGGGGGTCGGCCTGGACGAACGCGTAGAGGAACGCAGGGTACAACAACGGACACGGCAACAGCCCGTGTGCCGCACCCAACCCGGCGATCCGGGCGTCCCCGACCCATGCGTCCACTCGCGGCACTATCCGACCGGTGACGACCGTGGAGAGCCGACCGAGGCCGGGGATCCGGGTCGCCGGGAACTCGAGCCGCACCGCGTACCGGACCCCGATCGCGACGATGACTGCGCCGACGACGATCCCGGTCACGGCGTGAACGTCGCGCGCGACTCCCGTCGCTGCCCGCCCCGTAACGAACGCGACGCTGCCGGCGAGCCCGAACAGCGCCCCGATCGCCGTGTAGCTCGCGGCCCGCCCGAGGTTGAACAGCGCGTGTTGTCGGACCTGTCGCACGGTGAGATCGTCGCTCCGGCGACCGTCGTTCCCCCTCCGCATCCGGTCGGCGTACGTCGTGACGAGCGGGCCACACATCCCGATACAGTGGGCTCCGCCGAGCAGCCCGATGGCGAGGAAGACGACGAGGCTCAACGGCTCGGACGCGTAGATGCTACCGGACGGCTCACACGTCGCCGTCACGGCGATCCGCTCCAGCCTGTCTGCGTGTCGTCGCCCACGGCCGCAGCCCCGTCGTGACCCCCGATGGCGGCCGCGTCGTGATCCCCAGTAGCGATCGACTCAGTGGCCCTCTCAGAGTACCCGTCGGTGGGTCCGCGCGTGCCCGTCACGTCGGTTTCGTCCACGTCGTATCGTTCGTTCCACGTCCGATTAACGCGTCTGGTGCGATCCTCTCGCGAGCGATCGCGGGCGTTATCTCGCGGCCGGCCGTACGGGCCCCATGGATCGACCGGATCGAAGCCGGATCGTGGTCGCGTGTGCCGACTGTCGGTTCGAATCGGCGTATTCGACGCTCCGTGCCGCGCGCTCGGCGCTCGCCGACCACGAAGCGGAGCACGGCCACACGGTCGACTGGCGGATCGAGGCGCTCTCGAGTGGGGTCGAGCGGGCGGGCGCGGCTGCCGGCGTTTGTGGGGTCCCCGGGTCCGCCGACGCGGACTCGCCCCTTCTCGGGGGTGGGGAGGCGACGCGCGGCGATGTGGCCGCGGATAGCCGCAAGAGCGCTGACGACTCAGACGGCGAGTCCGATCTGAATCGCGCCAGCGACGACGAGGACCGTGCCGGCGACTCGCGTTAGCGACCGCGAGTGACCGGCCAACCGCTTCAGGGCGGTGTCGTGACCGATCCCGACGAGCACGGTCGTCGCGAGCAGCAGCGCGGCGAACGTCCCCGCGAGCGCGCCGAACGTCGCGAGCGTCCCGGCGGCCGGGAGCGCCAACGACTGGACGGCGACGGCGATCACCAGCGGCGAGACGCAACCGGCAGCGGCGAGCGCGTACAGCGCCCCGAACGCGCCGAAGCCGACGACGCTGGTCCGTCGCCGCGGCAGTCGGACGTGTCCCCCGAGGTCGACGCCGGCGAGCGTCACGAGCCCGAGCCCGACGAGCGCGACCCCGACGCCGACCTCCAGATACGGGAGCCCGACTCCGAGCGCGTCGCCGGCGAGTACTGCCGCGCCGGCGATGGCGGCGAACGCGAGGACGGCCCCCACGACGGCCGCCCCACCGCGGGCGAGGACGCCGGTGAGTGGCGGCGACTCTCCCTCCGTCGCGGCGACGTAGTAGCCGACGTACCCCGGAAGGAGGGCGTACGCGCACGGTGAGAGGAAAGCGGTGACACCGACGCCCGCCGCGAACGCGGCGGGACCGGCGGCGTCGCCGATGGCGGTCAGCGGGACCGCGGCGGGGGCGACGACCGCGGCCGCAGCGCCGATGGTCGACACGCTCATGCTCGGGCTATCGTATCCCGGAGAGTGTCCTCCGTCATCGCGCCGTTGTCGGCGTACACGACCGCATTCGACTCGTCGAGAACGGCCGTGAAAGGGACGCTCGCGGCGTTGAGCGCGGTAGAGAGCGTCAGGTCGTCGTCGACGCCGACGGTCCAGTCGCCCTCGTGATCGCGCCACCAGTCGGCGACGGTCTCGCGGTCGACGGTCGTTCCGACGACCTCGACGGTGATCGAGACGAACGTCGCGTCGACGTCGCGTTCGACCGCACGAAGGGTCTCCATGTACGCTGCACAGACGTCACACGTCGTCGCGAAGAACTCGAGCACCGTCACGCCCCCGCGTTCGGGGACCTCCCGGTAACCGGCTTCGCTCCCCGGCGCGTCGAACGTCTCGATCCGTGTCCGCGGAACCGTCGACGCGGTGCCGCCCGCCTTCGGCTCCCCGTTGCCGGCTGAGAGGCGATCGCTCGCGTCGGTTCGAGCGATCACGACTCCGCCGGCGAGCACGCCGGCTCCTCCGAGTCCGGCGAGCAGCTCGCGCCGTTGCATGGTCGTCCGTATCGCTTCCACGGTCTTAGCGGGTGTGGTACGACCCTCTCACGAGTCGGTGTCGGCGCACTCGCGAGGCTCGCGCGATCCGCGGGGCGAACGCGAAGAAGCGATCGGTGTCAGACCAGCAGCTGGATGTCCGCGTCGACCATGTCCTGGAAGGCGGAGGCCGCGCCCACGCCAGTCGTGACGCCGTCGTAGAAGTCGTCCTCGTCGTAGTCGAGGAGGTCGATCGTCATCTGACACGCCTGGAGGTCGACACCGCTCGCGACGGCGGTCTCTATCAGTTCCTCGACGGAAGCGACGTCGTTCTCCTCGATCTTCGACCGCATCATCCGGGTCGTCAGCCGGTCCATCCCCGGAAGCGCGCCGACGATGTTCGGCACCGGCATGTTCGGGTTGCCGACGGAGCTCAACTGGAGGTCCTTGGAGTTCTCCTCGTGGAGGATCTCCAGCCCCCAGAACGTGTGGAACACCGTCACGTCGTACCCGAACGCGGCCGCCGTGCTCGCGAGAATGAGCGGCGGATACGCCATGTCAAGGGTACCCTTGGTCGCGATGATAACCATCTTGTCGGCGTTACCGTCGTCGACGTCGCTTCGGAGGTCCGAGAGCTCGGTCTCCAGCTCCTCGATCCGCGACTGGAGCTCGCGAACGTCTTCGGGGGAAGCGGCGGGGTCCGACGACGCCGGCGTGTCCGTACTCATCGGTTACTCCGCCTTCCGGACGTAGTGCTTGTACACCGATTCGCCGTCCTCCGTCCCCTCCTCCTGGTCGACCAGCTCGGCCCCGTCGGCCGAGTCGGCCCAGCCTTTGATGTCGCTCATGCTGCCGGAGTCGGTCGAGATCACTTCGAGAACGTCGCCGGCGTCGAGGCCGTCGAACGCACCTTTCGTCTTGATGACCGGCATCGGGCAGTTCTGTCCTTTCACGTCGAGCGTCTCTGTCGCGGTTTCCGTGCTCATGATTACCTCCCCGTGTTGGGGCTATCACACAATATTCCCTCGCCACTCATAAGGGCATCGATTCTTGTGGTTGTCTTGAACAACTGGATTATTAAGCCAGTCGAATATACGGTAATCCGCGATAGACGGCATTAAAACGAGATTCTGGGCCCATACGCTCTCGTACTCGCCAAATAGTATTGTACAAAAATTGAATTACTATGCGAAGATTTAAGCCGATAGCCCCGGTACGATGTGGTGTACATGGATCCAGACGAGATGGATTTCCCGACCCCTGAATCGGCCGTCGACTCGATCGTGCCCGAGTCGTTGAAAGCCAGCATCGACGACGGCGAGGACGTAACGATCCTCGACGCGCGGATGTCGAGCGACTACGAGGAGTGGAAGATCGACGGTGACACCGTCACCTCGATCAACGTCCCGTACTTCCACTTCCTCGACGAGGAGATCGACGACGACGTCCTCGACCGGATCCCCGCGGACGAGCACGTCACCGTGCTCTGTGCGAAGGGCGGTGCAAGCGAGTACGTCGCCGGCGCGCTCGCCGACCGTGGCTACGACGTCGACCACCTCGAGGAGGGGATGAACGGGTGGGCGTCGATATACGAGGCCCGCGAAGTCACCGCGTACGACGGCGCGGGTACCCTGCTCCAGTATCAGCGCCCCTCCAGCGGCTGTCTCGGATACCTCCTCTACGACGGCGACGAGGCCGCGATCGTTGACCCGCTTCGGGCGTTCACCGACCGCTACCTCGCCGACGCCGACGAGCTCGGCGTCGACCTGAAATACGCGCTCGACACGCACGTCCACGCCGATCACATCTCGGGGCTTCGCGACCTCGCGGCCGAGGACGTCGAGGCGCTGCTCCCGTCGGCTGCGGCCGACCGCGGCGTCACGTACACCGACGCGGTAACGCTGATCGACGACGGCGACGAGTTCGCCGTCGGCGACGCCACTATCGAGACGGTGTTCACTCCGGGTCACACGACGGGAATGACTTCGTACCTGCTCGACGACAGCCTGCTCGCGACGGGCGACGGGCTGTTCATCGAGAGCGTTGCCCGTCCGGACCTCGAGGAAGGCGACGACGGCGCGCCGGAGGCGGCCCGCACGCTGTACGACTCCCTACAGAACCGCGTGCTGTCGCTCGACGACGACGTACTGATCGGCGGTGCGCACTTCAGCGACGCCGCTGAACCCGCCGCGGACGGGACGTACACCGCACCGATCGCTGAGCTCCGCGAACGGATGGACGCGCTCTCGGTGGACGAGGACGCGTTCGTCGAGGTCGTCCTCGCCGACATGCCGCCCCGACCGGCGAACTACGAGGACATCATCGCGACGAACCTCGGGCAGAACGATGTCGACGATGACGAGGCGTTCACACTCGAGCTCGGCCCGAACAACTGCGCCGCGAGCCAGGATGCGCTCACGAGCGACGACTGATCCGACCATGTGCTCCCCTCGCGCAGCGCCCTCGTCCACCGACCGTTCGCTAGTGGGGGGTGATTCGCCGTGATCGATGCGGCGTTCACCGATCTGCTCGGAGCCGGAACCGTCGACGCGTTCTTCCCGAACGGCGTCTCGCGGTACGCGATCGGCGGCGTTCTCGTCGGGTTCGCGACGGCGATGATCTACTTCGGAACGGGGATCACGGCCGGCGCGAGCACGTTCCTCGAGTCGACGCTGTCGTACGTCTCCGATCAGGACCGGTTCAAACAGTATCGCCCGTCCCGCGACTGGCGCGTGGTGTTCACTGTCGGGATCATCGGCGGTGCAGCCGTCTACGCGCTGATCTACCAGGGTGACCCGTGGTCGATCGCGAACAGCGGCTGGACGACCGAGGTGTCCGTCTGGCGGCTGTTCGTCGGGGGGATCCTCGTCGGGATCGGCACCCGGATCGGTAAGGGCTGTACCTCCGGTCACGGGATCTGTGGGGTCGGATCCGTCTCCCGGACGTCGCTCGTCGGCGTGGCGACGTTCCTCGTCGTCGCGATCGTGACCGCGAACGCCGTCGCCGCGATGGGGGTGGGGTTGTGAGCCGCCACCCGCTGTTCATGCCGCTGATCCTGATCTCGGGGCTGGTGTTCGGCTTCGGGCTCGGCTTCAGCCACATGGCGCGGCCGGAGGTCGTCATCGACTTCCTGACGTTCACCGACCTCGGGCTCCTGTTCGTGATGTTCGGCGGCTCGATCGTCGCCGGACTCGCGTTCTGGACGCTGCCAGCGGTTCGGGGGGCGGCACCGCTCACCGGGCGGCCGTACGGCCGTCGGCTGAAGTCGTTCGACCGCAACGTGCTGGTCGGCGGCTCGATCTTCGGCGTCGGCTGGGGGCTCTCGGGCATCTGTCCCGGCGCGGCGTACGCGAGCTTGGGCGTCGGCAACTGGCCGATCCTCTACGCGATCGGCGGGATGTTCATCGGCGCGTACGCTCAGGGCGTCTGGCGGAGTCGCGGGAGCGACGCCGACGCCGGGGCCGTCCCGAGCGACGACTGAGCCCCGACCCGACGATCGAACCGACCGTCCGACTGACGTACCTCCCGAGTGATATTCGACCCATGACAGACACTGACTCAGGGGAGTCCGATCCGACGGAGCCGGATCCGCTCCTTGACGGCGTCGAACCGCCGGACACCGAGCGCGTCGTCGAGCTCGCGCGTGAGCTGATCGCGCTCGACACGTCGAACCCGCCGGGCGACACGCGGGCGATCACGGACTGGATCGACGCGTTTCTCGCCGATCGCGGCGTCGATACCGAGCGGGTCGCCACCGATCCGATGAAACCGAACCTGGTGGCGACGATCCCGGGAACCTCGACCCGGACGCTGTTATACAACGGCCACGCGGATACGGTCCCGTACGACGCTGACGAATGGACCCACGATCCGCTCGGCGAGCGCGACGGTGATCGCCTCTACGGGCGCGGTGCGACGGACATGAAGGGGCCACTGGCCGCCATGCTCGCCGCGGCGGAAGCGATCGTCGAGGCCGATACCGACCCGCCGGTGACCCTCGCGCTCGCAGTCGTCTCGGACGAGGAGACCGCGGGCGACGCCGGCGTCGACACCCTCGTCGAATCGGGCGCGCTCGATCGGCTCGCACCGGACGCCTGCGTCATCGGGGAGACCACCTGCACGAACGGTCGCCACTCGGTCACGGTCGCCGACCGCGGGAGTATCTGGCTCACGCTCCGGGCGGAGGGTGTCGCCGCACACGGTTCCCGCCCGAGCCGCGGTGAGAACGCGATCGACCGGCTCTGGGAGGCGGTCTCGCTCCTCCGTCGACGGCTCACCGCCCGCGATCTTCCGGTTCCTGAGGGGTTCTCGCCCGTCATCGAGGAGTCGGTGGCGTACTACGAGCCGATCCTCGGCGCGGCGGAGGCTCGCCGAACGTTCACGCATCCGACCGTGAACCTCGGCACGATCGAGGGCGGCGAGAGCGTCAACACGGTGCCGAGCACGGCGACGGCACGGCTCGACATCCGGCTGACGGCCGGCGTCGAGACCGCGACCGTGCTCGCGGATGTCCGGGAGTGTCTGGCCGAGTTTCCCGCGGTGTCGATCGCGGATGCGAGCTGGTCGGTCGGATCCTACGAACCGGCGGACAGCCCGCTCGTGTCGACGGTGGCCGAGACGGCCGAAGCGATCGTCGCGCCCGCGGATGCCGCCGGCGACGGACGGGTGTTCCGCCGGAGCGCGACGGGCGGCGGCGATGCCAAGACGTTCCGACACGCCGGGGTCCCGACCGTCGAGTTCGCGTTCGGTACCGACACGGTCCACGCCGTCGATGAGTACATCACGACGACCGCGCTCGCCCGGAACGCCGGGATGTACGGTCGCCTTCCGTGGGTGTGGGCGGACCAAGTCGGCGACACGTCGACGTAGCGACGGCTCACGTCGACGAACGTGGATCGGCGTCGTCGGCGACGCGTCCCTCTTCTGGTGTCGGCGACGCTCCCGCACTCACCAGCGTATTTATCACTACTCGGGCACAATAGTGTGTATGAAAGACAATATGGGGTCCTCGGATGGGTCGGCCTCAGCGACGCCCGGTCGCCCCGTGTCGCTCGCGGACGCCACGGAGCTCGACGCGTTCGTTGCGGACGCCGACACCGCGCTCGTGGAGTTTTACACCGATGGCTGCGGGATCTGCGCGAGCATGGAGCCCGTGCTTGGCAACCTCGCTCGCGAGCTCGACGTCGCCGTCGGCCTCGTGAACCCGCGGAACGACCCGCCGCTCGTCGAGCGGTTCGACGTGCGGAGCGTGCCGCTTTTCGTTCTCTTCGTCGAGGGAGAACCGGTCGCACGCCGGGCTGAAGGGTTTATCGCCGGCGACGACCTGAGCGAGTGGGTCACCCACCGAACCGACTGAGCGCCGCCACGCCGGCTCTACGAAACCGTCTGGGGACATCGTCGCCTCATTCTCCGCCATTGGTATTGGGTGTAAAGCACAATATTTAATGTACTGGGCACGATACCAACTCGTATGGGAACACGAACGTACACGGCGAATCGATTCGATTACGATTGGGAGTACTCCTCGCGGGTGTCCCTGCTGTTCGGCGTCTTCACCTCGGTCGCGGTGGTCGGCTGGCTCGTGAGCACGATGCTCACCGCGATCCACCTGTTCGCGCTACCGGCGATACCGGCCGATGCGCCCGTCCAAGGCAGCATCGAGGTGATCACGAGCCAGTGGGCGTACGTGTTCGGCTTCCCGCTGGCGACGCTCGGCGCGTTCTACTACTTGGGGACGATCGCGATGGCGCTGTGGTGGTTCGACACCCGGCACCCGCTGATCATCAAGATCCTGACGCCGATCACGGCGAGCGGGGTGGCGTTCTCGGCGTACTTCGTCTACCTCCAGGTGGGCGTGATCGGCGAGATCTGTCCGCTCTGTATGGTCTCGGCGGCCGCGACCGTGATCCTGTTCGGGCTGGAGCTGGCGGCGTTGCGGTCCAGCGACACGCCCGGCCTCTCGGCGATGCGCAGCGACCTCGGCGGCGTCCTCGGCGGGACGAACCTCGCGCTCGTCGTCTTCCCGGCCCTGATCGGCTTGGCCACGATCGTCGGCCTGTTCGTCGTCCCGATGCTCCCGCTGCCCGAGGTCATTCCCTTCGCATAGGGAACTGAACTCGTATCGGCCGGCGCGTTTCGAACGACCCCTCTCTTCTCTCACCCAGCACCGCCCTGCCCCGCCTTTCCCCACTCAGCACCGCCTCGACTTCCGAATCGACGGAACACGACGCTTTTGCTTCCACCGTCCCTCGGTTCGACCGTGACGACCGTGGCTCCCGCACTCCTCGGCGATGTCAGCACCCTCCTCGACGGGGCGGTCGGTCCCCTCGGCTACCCGCTCGTCTTCGTCCTCGCGATGGTCCCGTTCATCGAGCCGTTCGTCGTGATCCCGGTGGCGATCGGCCTCGGTTTCGACCCGCTTCTCACCGGTGTCGCGGCGTTCGCCGGCAGCGTCACCGCCGTCGTCGCGATCGTCGCCGCACAAGAGCGGCTGCTGGCGTGGTGGGCGCGGCGGTCGGCCGGGGACGACGGTGCGGACGACTCCGGAACGGTCGCCCCCGACGTGGACGCCGCCGATGAGGCGTCCCTCGACGTCAACGTGGATGACGCCGCCGACGACGAGGCGTCCGGACGGTACGCCCGCGCGAGGCGGGTCGGCGAACGCTACGGGCTCGTCGGTCTCGCGCTCGGCGGGCCGCCGCTCGTCGGTCTCCACCTCATGGCGGTCGTCGGGGCGGCGATCGGCCCGACCCGCCGGGTGACGGTCGGCTGGCTGACGGCCGGGCTCGCCGTCTGGACCGTGCTCCTCGTCGTCGGATCCGTCGCCGGATTCGCCGCCGTCGAGTCGGTTGCCGGTCGGTGACCGCCCGACCGGACCCGCCGCTTCCGGTGCGATTATTTATATACTCCACCGCTACCGACGAGTCCGGTGTCGGCGTCGTTGCGCAGACCGCCCCGCGGAAGCTATCGATACTCGCGTGTCGAGACCACTGATCGGCGGGACACGCTGTGATGAGACGGTGTGTCCGCGTCTGGCTCGGCTGTGTATACAACGGTGGCTCCGTCGAAACCCTCAAGAGCTGGTACGTTTCGCGATCTCGTATTCAGTACAGATCGCCCAGTGATCGATAGCGCAAGTGGGTATCCCGGTATGGATGATCGGCTGTGTATACGTAGCGCAGTGGTGCTGCTGGCGGATATTTATACGTCGATCGCCCCAGCCGGCCGGGGCCTCCCTCCCGTCGGCCCCACTGGCTGCCCTTTGCGTCCCGCCCGGCACAGTACGCACCTCACACCCCCCAGCCTCTCGGTCGGCTCGCGCCTTATAAGGCGCGAACCGGCACGCCACCGCCTTCTTATGTATCAGTGATCGTCGCCGTCGCTCGTGATCCGGGATATACCGTCTCGCCACAGCCGGTGTGCGATGCCCACTCCCACCATCACTCAACAGGCAGTCTTCAGTGAACCCCCGTTTCAGACGAGAACACGTCTGAAAAGTGGCGTTTTAACAGAGTCATACCCGTCTAATCGGTGGTGTCTCTCCCTCTACGGCGCGAGCGCGACGAGCGCGAACGTCTCCGTCCGGGTCGTGGCCTGAACGACCTCGAACCCTGCCTCCTCCAGCGCGCCGACCGCGTCGTCGACGCCGAACCGCTCGTCCGCGGGCGGACCCGCTTCGCCGTTCCCGTCGGCCGACCAGTCGAACACCGCGAGCCGCGCGCCGGAACGGAGAACGCGCGCCAACTCGGCGACAGCGGCGTCGCTCGCGAACTCGTGATAGGTCATCGTCGAGAACGCGGCGTCCAGCGCGTCCGCGTCGAACGGGAGGTCAGCCACGTCGCTCTCGACGAACTCGACGGTCGCGGGCGCGCCCTTCTCGCGATAGTACTCGTGCATCTCCGCCTGGAGGTCGACCGCGTACGTCGTCGCGACGTGCGGCGCGACCGCATCGGTATAAAAACCCGTGCCGCTTCCCAGGTCCGCGACGACGTCGTCGCGGGCCGGGTCGACCGCGCCGACCAGCTCCTCGGCGGAGACCCAGCGGTACCGATCGGGGTCCTCTAATCGCTCCGCGCCGTCGACATCGAACGTGTGGAATCCCATACGTTACTATTGTGCGTGTGGGACAAAAGTGGGCCGATCCGTACGCCGATCGGTTGGACGACCCTGCTCGTCGTCCGCGGTCACCACTCCTCGCGAAGCGCGTCGGCGACGGCGTCGACCTCCCGTTCCGTCGAGACCGCGTGGATCGACACCCGGACCCCGTCGGGTCCCGGCAGGTCGCGCACCACGATCCCGCGGTCCGCGAGGCGCTCCACGGTCGCCGCCGGCTCCGCGACGTCGACCGTTACGAGGCCCGACTCGCACTCGCGCGGGCTCATGAGGTGTCCATCCGGGATCGCCGACTTGAACCGGTCGGTGAGCGACGCGATCCGGTCCTCGACCGTGTCGATCCCGACCGCCTCGATCGCGTCGATCCCCTCCAGTAACCCGACGTGGGCGGCCGCGGTCGCCGTGCCGACCTCGAACCGCTTCGCGCCGGGTTCGTACTCGATCTCGGGTGCGGTCGGCGTCCGGACGCCACGGTAGCCGACGGTCCCCGGCGTCAACCCCTCCGCGACCGCGCGGTCGACGTAGAGGAAGCCGGCCCCCCACGGGCCGAGCAGCCACTTGTGGCCCGCGGCCGCGACCGCGTCCGCGCCCCACCGGTTCACGTCGACGTCGACCTGCCCGGGCGACTGGACGGCGTCGACGAGGGTGAACGCCCCGGCGTCGTTCGCGATATCGACGAGCTCGGCCACGGGGAGCCGCGTCCCGTGCGTCCAGGTGATCGCGCTGAAACAGACGAGTCTGGCGTCCGCAACTGCCTCGGCGAACGCGTCGGTGTCGACACGCCCGGCGTCGGTTTCGACGACGCGGACCTCGACGCCTGCCGACTCCAGCTGCTTCCAGGGCAGCACGCCCGCAGGGTGTTCGAGGTCGGTCCGTACGACGACGTCGCCGGGCTCCCAGTCGATCGCGGCCGCGATCCGCCCGATCCCGTCGGTCGTGCTCTCGGTGAGCGCGATCTCGGCGGGCTCCGCCCCGACGAACGCCGCGATCCGCTCGCGGACGGCATCGTAGGTGCCGAACGCGTGGCTGTACGGGTCCGTCTCGGCGGCACCGTACTCGTGATCGGCGATGAACTCGCCAGCGGCCTCGACGACGTACTCCGGGCTCGGCCCGTGTGCGCCGTAGTTGAGGTACGCCGTCCCCTCGCCAAGTGCGGGAATGTCCGCGCGCAGCTCGCGCGGCGTCATCTCAGTCGAGCTGCGTCTCGACGGCACTCCGGAGCGTCTCTTCCGTCTGTGCGCCGACCATGCGGTTCACGAGCTCGCCGTCCGCGAACACGAGTAGCGTGGGGATCCCCTGGACGCCATACTCGCTGGCGAGCGCTTGGAACCGGTCCACGTCCACCTTGAGTACCGCCGCGTCAGTCTCGGCCGCCACCGACTCGATCGACGGTTCCATCATTTGACAGGGGCCACACCAGTCGGCGTAGAAGTCGACGAGGACGACGTCGTAGTCGGCGACGTGGCCGTCGAACGCGTCGTCGTCGTCGAGGGCTATCGGTTCGGTCGGAACGGCTTCGGTTGTCTGCGTCATCACCCGTACGTACGCCCCCGACCGTGATAACGGTTTTGGAAGTTATGTACAATACTAACGTGTGCGGTCCCGGCCCCGCATCGATGGCGGTCCGCTCAGGCCGAGACGCTGCGCGTTCGGCGCACCGCGAGCGCGCCGTGGTACAGGATAGTCGCACAGACGAACAGCGCGGAGCCGATGAGCAGCACGAAGCTCGCCCGATCGAGTACCGGCATCGCGAGCCACTCCGAGAGCTCACCCAATCCCACGGCGAGACTGGCGACGAGCAGCATGATCCCGAAGTAGATCGTCACGTCGTCCTCGTTCACGTACGCGGTCGCGCTCGACCCGATCCGCGCGCCGAGCGAGCTCCCGATCAGAAGCGCGGTGACGATCCCGAGGTCGATGACCCCGGCTCGGCCGTAGGTGAACGCGCCGACCGCGCCCGACATCAGTCCGCCGAAGAGGCTCGTCCCGACCGCGGCCGCCAGCGAGGTCCCGATCACGTAGTAGATCGCCGGCATCCGGACGAATCCGCCGCCGACACCGAGGAACCCGGAGACGAGGCCCACCCCGCCCCCAACTCCGGAGATCGTCCACAGCGAGGCCTTGCTCCCGTCGGCGAGCGTCATCATCGGAGGGAGGTTGTACGACTGGATCTTCCGGGCGATCGCCGGGACCTCGTCGTCCGTGTCCCCGTCGTCGTCCGTGTCCCCGTCGTCGTCACCCTGGTTCAGCGCGCTCCGCGTGAACAGCACGCCGATGGCGGCCAGCAGAACGACGTACGCGACGCCGACGACGACGTTCGCGATCCCCAACACCTCCAGACCGAACACGAGTCGGCTCCCGAGCTCGATCCCGACGGTGATTCCGACGAACATCAGCGCGCCGAGTCGATAGTCGACTTGGCCGGCGTCGTGGTGTTTCATCGTCGCGATCACCGCCGTCCCGAAGACGAACGCCATCGAGCTCCCGATCGCCACCGGTGCCGAATAGCCGAGGATCAACAGCGCGGGAGTGACGAGAAACGACCCACCCATCCCGAAGAAGCCGAAGAACACGCCGACCATGAACCCGAACGCGACGAACAGGACGATCAGATCCGTCCCGAGTCCGAGCAGCTCGAACGCGAGGATCGATTCGATCATCTATCGCTTCACGAGGCTGTCGAGGACGGCCGGTCCGACGGCTTCCTCGATGGTTCCGTACCCGACGTAGAGCACTATCGCTTCGAGGAGCACTATCGCGATCACTGCGAGCGCCTGTATCGACGGCGACGCACCGACGAGGATCTCGGTTCCGGTCATCGGATACCACCAGCGATGCGCTCCGTCTCACGGCGGATCACCCGATCGATAGTAGTCATGTACCTCACCGTAGCCGACGGGTTGATATAACGGTTTTGGGTCTAGTGCACAATACTATATCCGCGTGAGGGACGAGACACGATAGATAACGTCTCCATAAGTTATCAGTCGTACCTCCCCGGTCGGCCATTGCTCATGAGTGCCCCGCTTTCGTCACCGATTCAGAGAGATACGCCACGTATCGGACGGGCTCGATCGCGTTCCGTCGCGCGACGACGCCGATCAGCGACCCTGGTCCCGTCGTCGTTAGTCATGTGACTCTTGGAAGCTACTCACATGACATACACCGCCGTTCCACGACGATGGGAATCCGCGTCTGGTCATTAATACGTTCACCGTATACGGAGGTGTATGAGCCATCAGCCCGGACCATCGCATCAACGTCTCGATTCGGCGTTCAAGGCGTTCGGCGCGGTCGCGATCCTCATCGCCGTCCTGCTGTCCGCCACCGTAATCGCGGTCACTGACCCGCTCGGGGAGCTCGTTGTCGCCACCCCGGCAGTGGTCGGAACCCTGCTGTTCGGCGGGCTACTCCTTGCCGTCGGCTACGTGACGTACATGCTCCGCCGGCGATAAGCGGCCGGAACGGCGGGGAGAAACCATAACCGACTCGTCGACGACGACCCGGGCCGCCGGACGAGACGGTGCGGCCGACCTCAGCTCGATGCGGCGGCCGACCTCAGCTCGATGCGGCGGCCGACTCAGTGGCGTCGACCCCTTCGTACTTGTCCTCGAACTCCTGGATCAGCTGTCCCATCTTCGCGTACCAGTCGTTCAACATCCGCTGCATCTCCCCGGATATCTTCTCGGGATCGGTCGGCTGATACACGTGGTAGTAGCCCCCCTGATCGTAGTTGATCTGCTCTTTGTTGATGAATCCGGTCTGGAGGAGTCGCTGTACGGCTCGGTACGCGGTCGATCGTTCCCGGTCGACCGCCTCACCGATCTCGTCTATCGTCAGGGGTTCGTCGCTCTCGACGAGCACCTGAAAACACTCCCTGTCGAGCGGCTTGAGCCCGTGGAAGCATTCGAGCAATCCCTCACACTCCATGTCGCTTCGGAGCTGTTCGGCCAATGAATCGGGCATAGTATGACTCGTATGTACGAGACCTGCTAATAAAAGGCTTGTGTATAGTATACACAATTCCGCCGGATACGACGTCCCCGCCCGGACGTTCGTCGATCGGGTTACTTCCGCTCCTCCGGGTTGACCCCGGTCGAACGGCCACCGTCCAGGCAGTCGCCGAGTGTCAGACCGACCGCGGCGGGGGGACGAGGAACACGTTTCCCGTCGCGTTGGCGACCACGTCTTCGGAGACGTTACCGAGGAGCAGTCGCCGAAGCCGGCTTCGACCGCGTGAGCCGATGAGTACGGTGCTCGGGTCGTGTTCACGCTCGGCCGCGAGGATCTCTTGGGCAGGGTCACCCCGCCTGATGTCGATCCGCGCGTCGAGTCCCCACTCGTCGAGCCGCTCGATCAGTGGTTCCATCCGGGACTCGACGTCGGCGACGTCGCCGGTGTCGTCCTTCGGTGAGCGGACGTGTGTCAACGTTACCTCCCGCGTGGCGTGGCGGAGGTACTCGAACGTCTCGAAGGCGCGCTCGGCGTTCTCGGAGAAGTCGGTGGCGAACAGCGTCCGCTCGAACAGGTGTCGGCGGATCGTGTTCGGATCGTCGACGCCGCGCTCGATCCGGTCGACCAACAGTGGGACGACCGTCGTCCGGGCGAGGTTCCGCGCCGTCGACCCGATCACACGGTTCTCGAGCGGGCTCTTTCCCCGCGAGCCCACGAGGATCAGGTCGGCACCGACCGTCCCGGCGATGCCATTGATCCGGCGATGCGGGGTTCCGCGGACCACGTGGGTCTCGACCGCGAAGCCCGCGTCCGCTATCGTCGATCGATACCGCCGAAGCGCGCGTTTCCGCCG
Source organism: Halorubrum tibetense (assembly GCF_055396225.1). NCBI lineage: Archaea > Methanobacteriati > Methanobacteriota > Halobacteria > Halobacteriales > Haloferacaceae > Halorubrum > Halorubrum tibetense. Next base: position 886,163 of record NZ_AP043742.1, on the reverse strand, counting down.
CTTCTCGAAGTCGATCCCGGGCATCCCCGAGTGGACGTTCGACGGGACGACAGTGACGAGGTGGATCCGCTCGACCCCGATCCGGCTGAGACAGTTCAACCCAGTCTCGGACTCGACCATCGTCTCGCTCGCCGTCGAGAGATCGGTCGCCAACACCGCGGACTTCCCGGTCATCGCCACGCCCCCGTGAAAGCCACCGCACGGCGGGAGGCAGTATTCCACATAAGACACAATATTATCTATGCGGATATAAAGCCCGCGGTCGGCACGGTGGGTTTCGGGACCCGGCGCGGATCCCAGCCACGGAGCGGATCCGGGCTACCGGGACAGCGGACCGTCAGTCGTCGTCGGCCGGTACTGCGGGGTTTCTATCGCCCCCAACGAGGACGCCGCGCTCGTTCGCGCGGGCCGCGACCTCCGGCCGAAACGCCCACGCGGCAGCGACGAGGATCGGGACCATCGTGAGCGCGGTGATCGCGTACCCGATATGGAGGTTCGGGAGGAACGGTGCGGCGAAGACCAACGGGTACACCACGCCGCCGACGGTTCCGACCCCGCCGACGACCCCCGCGACGCTGCCCGAGCTGTCCGGGAACATCGCCGGCACCTGTGCGAAGATCGCGCCCTCGGAGAACGCACAGGCTGTCCCCACGAGGAACGCGGCCACCACGGCGAGACGGATCTCCCCTGTCAGCCCGGCCAGCGTCATTCCGCCCATCGAAACGACGACGAACACGAGCGTGAGGAAGGTCCACTGCTCGCGATACCGGCCGGCGAACACCGGAAGTAGCGTCAGCTCTCTGCGGGCGACGAGGTCGCTCACATACCCACCGATCGGACGCAGGAGCCCCGCCGCGATCGAGAACGTGGCGGCGAACGTCGCCGCGATCACGAGGTCGCCCTCGTCGAACGCCTCCCGGTAGTACGTTCCGAGCCACCCGTTCATGGCGAGCTCCAGCCCGAACGTCATCACGTACGCCGCCGACAGCACGATCGCGCCGTACCGGGTGGCGACGAACAGGAACCCGTCGAACCCGGCGCTCTCCCGAGTCGCAGCGCGTTTCTCCGCCGACCGGGCCGGCTCCGCGAAACGGAGGTACGCCACCCCGACGACGACGGCGAGGACGCCCGTATAAAAGAACGCCGCCCGCCAGTTCGACGCGAAGATCGGCCCGGACCAGCCCTCGTCGAACACTCGTGGGAGGGTGAAGTACGCCCCGATCCCTGCTCCCGCGTTGCCGATCCCGGCGTAGATCCCTTCGGCGGTCCCGAGCTCGTCGGCCTCGAACCACTCCGAGACGTGTTGGATCCCGATGACGAACGTCACACCGGCGAGCGAAGCGACGACACGCGAGGCGATGAACACCTCGTAGCTCCACGCGAACGCGCTCACGACGGCGAAGACGCCGACCGTACACATCGTCACACAGGCGACGACGGGCGCGCCGTACCGGTCCGTGAGCGGTCCGACGACGATCCGGCCGAGCGGAACCGCGACCACCGCCGCGCTGGCGACGATTCCGAGGTCCTCAGTCGAGAGCGCGAACTCCTCGGCGATGGCTCCGGTGAACGGTGCGAACGAGAACCAGATCACGAACCCGAGGTTGAACATCGCGGTCGCCAACACGAGGTTCTTCCATTTCCCCTTCATCGGGTCTCCCCGCCGTCGGTGACCGTCCGTCGTGGAGCCAGTTCTCCCGTCGGTTCGCCCTGCTCCGACATCACCGATCCGAACGGCTTTCGGGTGCTTAGCCCCCCGTCGGATTCTCACCAGCTGGGAGTCCAGTGGGTGGTCGCCGTTCGTTCGCTGCCCGTCTGCCCACTGTCCGTCCGCCTGCCGCCGACAGGTTCAATCACACACCGACAGTACCCACACACGATGTCGGACGGAACCGGGGACGGGGTGCCCACACGGACGACTTGTGCCCGCTGTGCGGTCGGGTGCGGGCTCCGAACGACCGCCGTGTCCACCGACGACCTCCGCGAAACGTCCCCTTCGATCCGCGTGACCGGCGACCCCGAACACCCCGTCAGTCGCGGGCGCGCTTGTCGACGCGGGATCGAGGAGACCGCCGGGTCTCGATCGGGTGCCGACCGGTTACGTCGTCCGCTGATCCGTCGGAACGGCGACCTGACCCCAGTCCCGTGGGAGGTCGCCCTCGACGCCGTCGCGGCTCGGTTCCGTCCACGGCTCGATACGAAGCCGGACCGGATCGGCGTGTTCGGCTCCGGACAGACGACGACCGAGGCGGCGTATCTGCTGGGCAAGACCGCCCGCGGCGCGATCGGGACCCGCAACTACGACGCCAACACGACGCTGTGTATGGCGTCGGCGGTGACGGCTTACCGCGACGCGTTCGGGGCGGACGCTCCGCCGCCCACCTACGCCGATGTTCCCCGGGCGAACACGCACGTGGTTTGGGGTGCGAACCCCGCCGTCGCCCATCCAGTCCTCTTCTCGTGGATCCGTGAGAGCGCCGCGGACGACGGAAGCGAGCTGATCGTCGTCGACCCGGTGCGGACCCGGACGGCAGACGCCGCCGACCGTCTCGTCCAACTCGACCCGGACGCTGACGTCGCGCTCGCTCGGGCCGTCCTCGCCACGGTCGTCGCGCGCGGTGACGTGGCAGACGACTTCGTCGAGGCGCACACGGCCGGTTTCGCGGCGCTTCGCGACCGACTCCCGGACCCGAGAACGGCGGCCGAGACGGCGGGCGTCGATCCCGAATCGGTCGCGCACATCGCGGACGCCCTGACCCACCCTACCCTCGTCTACTGGGGGATGGGGATCAACCAGTCGGTTCAGGGGACGGCAGCCGCACGCGCGCTCATCGATCTCTGTCTCGCCACCGGGAATCTCGGCCCGGGAACGGGCCCGTTCTCGTTGACCGGGCAGGCGAACTCGATGGGGGCCCGACTCGGCGCGTCGAAGGGTAGCTGGCCCGGGGGTGCGGCGTTCGACGACCCCTCCGCTCGGCGGCGCGTCGCGACGGCGTGGGGGGTTCCGCCCACCCGCCTCCCGACGGATCCCGGGCCCGGCCCGGTCGGCCTGTTCGAGTCGATCGCGGCGGGCGAGGTCGACACCCTCTGGACCGTCGCCGCGAACCCCGCCGTCGGAATGCCGAACACCGCTCCCGTCAGGGCGGCGCTCGACGACGTCTTCCTCGTCGTTCAGGACGCGTTCCGTACCCCGACGGTCGAGTACGCCGATGTCGTCCTCCCCGCGGCCACGTGGGGCGAAACGGGCGGGACGCTGGTGAGCATGGACCGCACCGTCTCCCGCGTCCGGCCGAGCTGCGACCCGCCGGGTAGCGCCCGCCGGGACGCGTCGATCATCGCGTCGATCGCGGGCCGGCTCCGTCCGAACGCCGTCGACGATACGGTCGGCCCGGAGGCGCTGTTCGCCGAGCTGGCCGGGTTGACCGCGGGGACGCCGGCCGATTGCACCCACGTGACCTACGCACGGCTGGAGTCCGACGGGTCGATCCGCTGGCCCCGGACCGCAGCCGTGGGGTTCGACTGTGACGACAGCGCCCCCCAGCGCTCCGAGTACCGGTACCGCGACCCCGACGGCGGGTTCACCTTCCCGACGACCGACGGTTTGGCACGCTTTTCGACCGCTCGACATCGATCGCCCCCGGAACCTCCCGACGATCGATTCCCGTTGGTGCTCACGACGGCACGGCGGTCTGACGCGTACAACACCGGCGTTCGGTCCGGTGGCGACGACGAACTCCTCCCGGTTCGAGTCGCGCCCACCACTCACAACGCGTCCGCCGACGGTGTCGACGGGGCGGATCGGGCCGTCGTCGTCTCCCGGCGAGGACGTGTCGACGCCCGCGTCGTTGCCGACGAACGCGTCCCCGACGGCGTCGTGTGGGCACCGATCCACCATCCGGACGTGAACCGCCTCACGCTGGACGCGGTCGACCCCGAGTCCGGCGAGCCCGCTTATAAAGCGTGTGCGGTCCGCCTCGACCGGAACTGACGGGGTGGACGTGCCCCTTCGAGGGATATAACTCTCCTTGGGAGGAACGCACGGGTATGACTGACGACGACCTCGAAACGGCAGTCGAACAGTTCCTCGACGGAACGGAGACGGCACTCGGAGAGTACGATCAGGGGTACGTCGACGCCGACGCGACGCTGTCGGTGATCCGGAACCACCTCGACGAGCTGGCTGCCGCCGCGGAAGACGCGGGCGAGTAGCGCCGACGGCACAACGGGCCGGACTCGGGGCCGTTTATACGTTCCGCGCCCGACCGCCCGGTATGGTCTCGGAGATCTTCGACCCCGACGCGTGGGAGCCGGTCACCGACGAGTTCGACGACGTGACGTACCACCGCGGGGTCGACGTGCCGGCAGTCAGGATCGCCTTCGACCGCCCCGAGGTCCGCAACGCGTTCCGCCCCGGCACCGTCGACGAGCTGTACGCCGCGCTGGATCACGCCCGCAAGCAGGCCGATGTCGGCTGCGTGCTCCTCACCGGGAACGGCCCGTCGGAAACGGACGGCGGCTGGGCGTTCTCCGCGGGCGGCGACCAGTCGGTGCGCGGCGGCTCCGGCTACGAGTACCGCGACGGCGACGAGGCGGGCGAGGCGGACGACCCCCTGGTTCGGGAGGCGCGGGCGGGCCGATTACACATTCTGGAGGTGCAGCGACTCATCCGGTTCATGCCCAAACCGGTCGTCGCCGTGGTCCCGGGCTGGGCGGTCGGCGGCGGCCACTCGCTCCACGTGGTCTGTGACCTCACGCTCGCCAGCGAGGAGCACGCGAAGTTCCTCCAGACCGACCCCGACGTCGCCTCCTTCGACGGGGGGTTCGGTTCCGCGTACCTCGCCAAGCAGATCGGCCAGAAGAAGGCCCGCGAGGTGTTCTTCCGCGGGAAGACCTACTCCGCTGCCGAGGCCGTCGACATGGGGATGGCGAACGAGGCGATCCCCCACGAGGAGCTCGAGACGGTCGCTCTCGAGTGGGCCGCGGAGATGACGCGGAAGTCGCCGACCGCCATGCGGATGTTGAAGTACGCGTTCAACCTGACGGACGACGGGATGGTCGGCCAGCAGGTGTTCGCCGGCGAGGCGACCCGGCTCGCGTACATGACTGAGGAGGCACAAGAGGGGAGAGACGCGTTCTTGGAGAAGCGCGACCCGGCGTTTGAGGAGTACCCCTGGCACTACTGAGGCGCTCCGCGCCGGCTCCCCGGGATCACACCGAGACCCGGGTTCGATCTCTTCCCGGTACGGTCCGAGACGTGGTCGGACACCCGTGGCGAGCGCCGCCGCCGCCGAGACCACGTCGCCGCCTAGGAGTGTGCCGCCATCAGGGCCACGTCGCCGCCTAGGACTGTGTCGCCGCCAGGACCACGCCAGCGACGGCTACCGAGACGCCTTCGGACGACCCGTCCCGTCGCCGCCACGAACTCGGCGAGAACGGCACCGCCGATCAGCTCGATAGCCGGCGACCGCCAGCGCGACCGGAACCTCGGCCTCACGTGTCGTCTCGGATCCCGTCGACGGGATCCGACCTCGCTCGGCCGGGCACACACGACCGGCGGTGACACGAGTTCAGTACGGGAACGCCAGACACGCCACGGAGCCGCCGGCCTTCATGAACTCGTCGGTGGCCACGCCGACCGTCTCGTAGCCGTGTGCCTCCAGTCGGTCGATCGTCGCGTCGTTCGTCTCCTGGATGACGACGAGCTCGCCGCCGACGGCGTGACAGTTACAGGCGAACCCTTCCTGTGCGGCCGCGGCCGGCACCTCGATCAGCGTGTCGAACAACCGATCGAGCTTCGCCCGCCCCGTCGCGGTGAACGCGTCGGGACACACGAGCGCGGTCGTCTCGTCCAGCGCCGAGAAACAGACGTCGAGGTGGTAGTAGGCGTCGTCGGTGAGCTCGAGGGGGACCACGTCGATCCCGAACCGCTCGGCGAGCTCGCGGTACGCGCCGAGCTCCGACCGCTGGCCGTAACCGCCCCACAGCAGGTCTCGGCCGGGATGCCAACGCGCGTCCCCACAGCCCTCGAAGGGGGCGTCCGTGTGGAGCCGCACCACCTCGTAGCCGGCGGCCTCCGCCCACCGCTCGAAGTACGCCGGCTCGTCGCGCCGCTCCGCGGTCGCCATTCGTGCGAGCACGAATCGGTCTTCGCCGGGGATCGAGAGGGCGTGGTTCGAACAGAACGCCATGTCCGGGAGGTCCTCGGGCGGCGTAACCGCCGCCTCCTCGTCGAGTTCCGTCCGTACTCCGTCCGCGTCGAACACCGTTACGTCGGCGAGTTCTCCGAACAGCTCGACGAGCGACTCCCACTGTGCCGCGGCCCGTTCCTCGTCGACGCCGGGCCGCATGTACGGGTTGATCTCGTAGTCGACGTCGAAGTGTGTCGGTGCCGAGAACAACACGGATCGATCGAGTGATCGCTTCTCGAACGATCCTCTGTTCGGGATCGAGTCGACATCGACGAACAACGCTCCACTCATAAGTTAACTATTCCAACAGGTCCGCATCGTATAGTTCCTCGGGTCCGATGAGTCGCGTCGTAACCGAACGGTCACGGCGCGTACTTCGCCTCGGACTCGCGTTCGCTCGCCGTGGAAGCAGCTCGCTCACTTCCCGCTCTCCGATTCGAATCCTTCCGTTTCGAGCCGCGGCGCTCACGGTGTGTGAGCGCCGCGACATGCGGGGGAAGGGATTCGAACCTCACTCACTCCGCTCGTGACGCTCGCTCCGTTCCCTGCTTCGAATCCTTCTGCTCCGGGCCGCGGCGCTCACGGTGTGTGAGCGCCGCGACATGCGGGGGAAGGGATTCGAACCAACGAAAGACGGTCCGGGCATGCGGCTCGCTTCGCTCGCCGGTCCGGGCTGCGACTTTCCGGGTTCGAACTCCTTCGAGCCCTATTCCCGCTGCTCGCGGGCTGCTCGCAGCAGGAATGCGGGGGAAGGGATTCGAACCCTCGAACCTCTACAGGAGCGGATCTTAAGTCCGCCGCTTTTGGCCAGGCTCAGCCACCCCCGCGCACTCCCCGCTTCCGGTGGCGCGGTCAAACCCCTTTCGGATGCGGTCGCCGACTCGGGGTCCCGCACCGTCGACCTGGCGTCCGGACGGTCGACTCGTCCTCCCTACCAGTCGACGGAGAGCGTCCCGTCGCCGTGCGGGTCCGGCGCGATCTCCTCGTCGGTCCGGCGGTCGACCACGTGGATGACGCCGTGCTCCTTCTTCGCCGGACACGCTTCCGCCGCCCGGACGTTCTCCGCGAGGTCGTCCTCGCCGATGTAGTAGGTTCGGGGCTTCGCCATCCCGCTCATGACGTCCATCTCCCAGTTGTCCGCGACCTCGGCACACTTACCCGCCCCGAAGCACTTGTTCGCCTCGAAGACGATCTTGTACGGCTTCTCGTCGATCGGCGGCCCCTCGCCGCCGAGGTCGCTCGCGGACAACACGCCCTCCCCGGCGGTCCCGTCCTCGTCGGTCATGCGATCCGATCGGTCCCGACGGGCCTTTCGTCTGTCGATCGCTCTCGACGACAACGAGGGCCCATCGCTCTCGGCACCGCTAGGTGGTCGTCACTCCCGATCCGCCTCGACTCACTCCCGATCCGCCTCGACTCACTCCCGATCCGCCTCGACTCACTCCCGATCCGCCTCGACTCACTCCCGATCCTCGGTTTCGGTCCTGCTCTCGATCCCGGGGCCCGTTCCCGTCCTCGATCCCGGAATCCGTCTCCGCCCCCGATCCGTCGGGAACGGCCGTTCGCCGGCCCGAGTCGAACGCTTCAAGTATTCGCTGACTGTTCGTACCTGTATGAAAGACCAGGGACGCTCCACGCGCAAGCGGACCGGCGGCCGACTGAAGCACGCCTCGAACAAGAAGCGCCACCAGCTCGGCCGCGAACCCGCCGAGACGACGGTCGGCGAACCCCGCGTCCAGTACATCGACTCCCGCGGCACGGAAACGAAGATCCGCGCCCTCTCGACGAACGTCGCGCAGGTCGCCGACGACGGCGAAGTCGCCGAGGCCACCATCGAGGACGTCGTCGACAACCCCTCCAACGTCAACTACGCCCGCCGGAACATCGTCACCAAGGGTGCCATCATCGAGACGAGCGAGGGCCGCGCCCGCGTCACCTCCCGTCCCGGTCAGACCGGCGGCGTCAACGCCGTCCTGATCGAGTAGCCCGTTCGACTTTCGGTCGGGTTCCGTTCGCTCCGTTCTTTCGGTCGCGTTCCGTTTCGCCACTCCAGCGTGAACGGGCCGGTCTCCGGTCCGAACCACCGGTGCGGATCCGTCCCCGATCTGAAGGTATTTGTCCGTCCCGCCCGCCTCTCCGGGCATGTACGTCGGCGTCGACGAGGCCGGAAAAGGGCCCGTGATCGGGCCGATGGTCGCCGCGGCCGTGCGCGCGAACCCGGACCAGCTCCCGGCCGACGTCGACGACTCGAAACGCGTCCCGCCCGAGCGACGCGTCGCGATCGCCGCCGAACTCCGCGCGCACGACGCGGTGGAACTGCAGGTCGCGACCGTCGACCCGCCCGAGATCGACGCTCCGGACACGGACATGAACACCCTCACCGTGTGGGGCCAGGCCCGGGCGGTTCGCGGGGTGTGCCGCCCGGGTGACCGCGTCGTCGCCGACGCCGGCGACACCTCCGAGGAGCGATTCGCGAGTCGGTTGGCGGAGGGCATCGGCGCGAGCGACGCGCTCGAGAACGGGCACTCACCCGACGTCAGCGCCGCCCACGGGGCCGACGAGTCCGACCCCGTCGTCGCCGCGGCGAGCATCGTCGCCAAGGTCGCCCGCGACGCCCGGATGCGTGCGATCGACGCGACGTATCCCGCGTACGACGGCGTCGGCAGCGGCTACCCGAGCGACCCGACCACCCGCACGTTCCTGCGGGCGTACGCGAGCGACCACGGCGACGTGCCCGCCCACGCCCGCCGGTCGTGGTCGACGTGTACGGACGTGCTCGCGGCCGCCGAGCAGTCGGCGCTCGACGAGTTCTGAGCGAGCCCCCTCCCGCCGGCGACTCGCTCTTCCCGGGACGTGTGCTCGGCTACTCCTCGCGCAACGCCAACGCCGCCAGCAACGCCTCCAGCTGGACCCCCTCGTTCGCCCCCTCGGCGATCCGGTAGTCGGCCTCACCAACCCGTTCCATCAGCCGAACGGCCTCGCGCTCGTGGAGGTCGAACTCCCAGACGGAGCGGTGGAGCTGGTCGATCACGTCGCCGCCGGCCATCCCGGTGTCGGTGAGCAGCGTGTCGAGGGTCGCGCGCGCCTTCGTGAAGTCGCCGTTCAGCGCGTCGGTCACCATCGACTCGATCTCCTCGGGGCGAGCCGTCGCGGTGATCGCGTAGACGGCCTCCTCGTCGACGACGCCCCCCGTCGTTGCCGCGGCTTGGAGGGAGTTGATCGCCCGTCGCATGTCGCCGTCGGCAGCGTACACCAGCGCGTCGACGCCCGCGTCGGTCACCTCGATCCCTTCCGCCGTCGCGATCTCCCGGACCTGTGCCGCGACGGCGGCGTCCGAGAGCGGGGAGAACCGGAAGACGGCACACCGTGACTGGATCGGGTCGATGATCTTCGAGGAGTAGTTACACGAGAGGATGAATCGCGTGTTGTCGGAGAACTGCTCCATCGTCCGGCGGAGCGCTGACTGGGCGTCGTCAGTGAGACTGTCCGACTCATCAAGGAACACGATCCGGAAGTCGCCGCCGAACGACGACCGCGCGAACCCCTTGATCCGGTCACGCACCACGTCGATACCGCGCTGATCGGAGGCGTTGAGCTCGAGGAAGTTCCCCCGCCAGTTGTCCTCACCGTACACTTCCCGGGCGATGGCGGTGGCTGCGGTAGTTTTCCCCACTCCTGCCGGACCTGAAAATAACAGGTGGGGTACGTCGTCCTGGTCGATGTAGCTCTGGAGCCGCTCGATTATTTCCTCCTGGCCGTGGATGTCGGAGAGCGTCTGCGGTCGGTACTTCTCGATCCAGATCTCCCGGCCCGTCGCGGTCGCCGCCGGCGACCCCTCGGCGTCGCTCATGTTCGGATCGAGGGGTCGGCGGGGTGATAAACGAACCGAGAACGGGGCGGTAACGACGGTGTGTACGTGGGGCGGAGGGACCGCTGGCGTGCACGTACTGATGACGTCGTGCACGTACTGATGACGTCGTGCACGTACTGATGACGTCGTGCACGTACTGATGACGTCGTGCACGTACTGATGACGTCGTGCACGTACTGATGACGTCGTGCACGTACTGATGACGTCGTGCACGTACTGATGACGTCGTGCACGTACTGATGACGTCGTGCACGCGGGAGACGGAACGTGATAACGGGACGCGAATCGGCGAGCAGCGGTGTATCGCGAGGGGGCCGACCGTGGCTCCGCGTGTCCGCCCGCCTCACTCCGCTCGCGAGAGCCGTTGGAGCTCGTACGCGAACACCCACACGCCCATCAACACGCCGACGGGCACGACGATCCCGGCGACTTCTTCGGAGACCGGGAGCTCGGCGACGTCAACGAGGAGCCGCGTCGTGGTCGCCGATAGCTCCGCGAACACTTCGACGTGCTCGCGGACCGTCGACGTGAGTACCGACCCAACGATCAGGGTGACCATCGCCGCAGTCCCGTGTATCGCGCCCCGGATATGTGGCATATCCAACCGATATTCGGGGGTTCGTATATTCCTTTTCCCGCGCTTCCCGACCCGTCCTCACTCGAACTGTGCGACGAGCTCGGGGATGACGTCGAACAGGTCGCCGACGATGCCGTAGTCGGCGATGTCGAAGATCGGCGCGTTGGGGTCGGTGTTGATCGCGACGATCGTGTCCGAGCCTTTCATGCCCGCGACGTGCTGGACCGCGCCGGAGATGCCGACGGCGATGTACACGTCCGGCGTGACGACCTTCCCCGACTGGCCGACCTGGCGGTTCTTCGGGAGCCAGCCGCTGTCGACGATGGGTCGCGAGGCGGACAGCGTCGCGCCGAGGGCGTCCGCCAGCTCCTCGACGACCTCGAGGTTCTCCTCCTCCCCGATCCCGCGGCCGACGGAGACGAGGACGTCGGCGTCCGCGATGTCGACGTCGCCGCCGCCGACCTCCTCGAACCCCTTCACGCGTGCGCCAGACTCCGGGTGGTCGATCTCGACCGACTCGACCTCGGCGTCGCCGACGCCCTCGGCGGGCTCGAACTCGCCGCCGCGGGTCGTGAGACAGAACCGGTCGCCGTCGACGGCGACGGTCGTCTCCACCTTCGAGCCGTACATCTCGCGGGTGACCGTGAGCCCGTCACCGAACGCGAAGCCGATCGCGTCCGTGACGAGCGGGATGTCGAGCCGCTCGGCGACCGCGGGCGCGTAGTCGAGGCCGTTGACGGAGTTCGGCGCGAGTACCGCGGTCGCGTCGGCTCGCTCGACGAGCTCGGTCACGGCCGAGGTGTAGACGGTGTTGTCGAACTCCTCGCCGTTCTCGACGGCGTAGATCCGGTCGACGCCCGGGCGGTTCAGCGACTCCGCGAACCGCTCCGTGTCGCCGGAAACGACGGCGACTGCGAGCTCGCCCCCGAGGGCGTCCGCGAGCTCGCGGCCGGCGGTCACGAGCTCGTAGGAGACATCGCGCAGCTCTCCGCGGCGGTGGTCGGCGACGACGAGCACGCTCATCACGCACTCACCCCCTTCTCACGGAGGACCTCCGCAAGGCGTCCCGCGGCCTCGCCGGCGTCGCCCTCGATGAGCTCCGCGTCGGACTCGCTTTCCGGCTCGTACATCGCCGTCAACGTCAACGCGCTCTCGACGTCCGCCGGCTCCAGCCCGAGGTCGGCGAGGTCGGTGGCCGCGATCTCCTTGCGCTGAGCCTGACGGATCCCACGAAGACTGGCGTATCGCGGCTCGTTGAGCCCGGTCTGGACGGTGAGAACGGCCGGGAGGTCGACCTCCGTCAGCTCCTCGACGCCCCCCTCGAGCTCGCGGTGGACGTTCGCGAGGCCGGCGTCGGCGTCGACTTCGAGGTCGTTGACGACGGCGGCGTGGTTGAACCCGATCCGCTCGGCGAGCGCGACGCCGGTCGCCCCGAATCCGGTGTCGGCGGCCTGGACGCCGCCGAGAACGAGCTCCGGTTCCTCCGATTCGACGACCGCCTCGAACACGTCGACCTTGGAGGCGACGTCGGGGAACGTCCCTTCGAAGGCGTCGTCCCAGACGCGGACCGCGCGGTCGACGCCCTTCGCGAGCGCCATCCGGATCGTCTCCTCGGCACGCTCGGGGCCGATGGTGACCGCGACGACCTCGTCGACGATGTCGGCCTCGGCGAGCTGGACGGCGGCCTCGACGGCGTAGTCGTCCCACTCGTTGAGGTCGTACTCCAGGTCCGATTCGGCGATGTCAGTCCCGTCGATCTCGAAGTCGTCGTCGGCTTCGGCGACCTCCTTGACGGTCACGAGGACTTTCATGAACGATCCTCCGACGCTGAGCGTGTAAGGGTTTTCGGAACGCGCCACCCGTGGGAAGGCGTTGTCGTCCCGACGCGCCCGTCCGCTGGCCGGCGCTACTCCTCGATCGCCTGTGCGGCCGCGAGCACCTCGTCGTGGAGCGGCCCGTTCGAGGCGACGAGTCCGACGGAGTCGTGTCGCCAGCGGTCGCCCTCGAGGTCGGTCACCGTCCCGCCCGCCTGCCGGATCATGAAGACGCCGGCGACGGAGTCCCAGGGGTTCGCCCGGAGGTTCGTGATCGTGCCCTCCAGCCCGCCGGCGGCGACCGTCGGGAGGACGACCTGGGCCGCGCCGAGCCGTCGCATGTCGCCGAACCGGTCGACGATCGCCTCGCAGGCGTTCGCGTACTCGTCGCGCTCGTCGTGGTCCCACCACAGCGTGGGGTCGACCGCGCCTCGACGTGGCTCCGCCACGTCGTTGACCCGCATCGGTTCCCCGTTGCGGTACGCGCCGTCGAGGTCCGCGGTGTAGACGTCGCCGAGCGCCGGCGCGACGGTGGCGGCCGCGACGGGTTCGCCGTCGATCACGGCGGCGACCGCGGTCCCCCAGAACCGGATCTCGCGGACGAAGTTGTGCGTGCCGTCGATCGGGTCGATCACCCACGCGGCACCCTCGTCGGGAACCCGCTTGTGGGCGTCCTCCTCCTCGCCGACGACGGTGTCCTCGGGGAACGACTCGCGTATCCGCTCGATCACGGTCCGCTGGGCGGCGCGGTCGGCTTCGGTCACCACGTCGTCCGCCCCCTTCTCCTCGACCGGCATGTCGGTTCGGAAGGCGTCGTTGGCGACGCGAGCACCCGCCCGTGCGGCCGCCTCGGTGACGGCAGCGCGTTTCTCGGCGTCCGAGACGTCCGGCGGGAGCACCGGGGACTCGTCGATATCGCTCATGGCTCGAGTACGGCCTCACGCGGTCTATAAACGTCGATCCGGCGACGCGGAACGTGTCGCGGGCACGACGGGTCCGAAAGCCGATGGCGACACAAATTAACTCGGTTCCGAATCCGAGTATACTTAAATACCTCCGTCGACATACGATCGACTATGGAACCGGAGGAAGCGGTTCGACAGCTCGAGTACGCCATCGACGCCTCGCTCGACGAGGCCGGACGACGCAGCGCGGCCGGCTTTCGGCCGACGTTCGAGCGCGTCGCCGACCGGGCGGACGGCGGTGCCGTGTACGAGCTCGCCTGTCAGCTCTCGACCGAGGTCGCCGACGGCCGACACCCGCTCCCGGCCGACGTGGACGCGACCGCGGATCGCGTGCTTCGAGACCGGGCGTACACGGACGGCGGCGAGTAGCCGCGCCGCGGTCGGGAGGGCCGCTCGCGTGGCTGGGTAGTATATAAGCACGGACTGCTCGTCCACGGACGCTCGTATCACCGAAACCACCGCTTCTCGGGAGTCGTGACGGCGTACGGATCGACGGCGTCCCGCGCCGTTTCGCACGTCTCTTATATACCCCTCATCGACGCGGCGTTCGCGTGAACAGCAGGACGGTCACGACGACGATCGCGAGAAGCGAGAGGAGCCCGAGCAGCTCCGCGGCCCCGAACCACCCGATCGACGGCAGATACGCTTCGGGACCGTCGACGCCCGGTGTAGCCGACACCACCGTCAACAGGAGGATCGCCGCGGCGAGGGCGACGAGGAACGTCGTCGTACGGGGAAGTCGCATGGTGGTCCCCATAGTTGTTGGGGAGTCGAAAGTAATGGGTCGTTGATGCGACATCGAGCGGTCGTCGTGGTGGTTTAGAGAGGATGGTTGCGAGTCTAAGTCAAAAATCGAATCATGGAACGGGTTTGCTGCGGTCGATCCGGTTTCGGCTGGTACAGTAGGGCCCTGTACAATCACACCGTTCCGATATCGATCCATCGTCGATTTTAATACCAATATTCGGTGGTGAGTTATTCCGAAACGACGGCATCGACCGCGAGATCACCGTCGATCCGCTCACCTAACGTCTCGTCCGGCGCGTGGAGGAGGAACGAGACGCCGATAGTTTCTCCGCTTCCAAGCGTGATTTCCTCCGCAACGGGATCTGGCGTCGGACCGTGTATCTGATCCAGTTGCTCGCCGTCGTTATGCACTTCGAACCAGAACTCAGTATTGAACTCGCCCGATTCGCCGACGTCTTCTTCTTCGAGTCTGTACTCTATCGTAAGATCGTAGGTGTTGTTCGTCTGGTTGGTGATGAGGAACGCGGAATCGAACTCCCCCGACTGATCGCCGACCGATGACGGCTCGTTGCTCTTTTTAGGGAACGGTGTGAGGCCCGCGATCGCGTCCCCGCTGTCGTCATCTACGAAGAGCCCGAACTGGTAGACGGAATTCTGATTGATTCCCGTCGTACCGAGGTCGATTACCAGCTCACCGTCATCATCGTGTACACCACCTACCTCAGGATTCGGAACGAGACCAACGAGCGCATCAGCATCGTTAACCACCGCGATGTCGACGTCTCGTCCGCTCACTTGTGCGGCACTGAAAGCCCCCGTTCCGAGAGCGGCAGCAGCGCTCACGGCGAGGGTTCCGGCACCGAGCACGATTTTTCGTCGTTTCATGATTATGTATTCTCCCCGAGAAGCGGCCGAAGGGAGGACCTCCGGGATCTACTCCTCTGGTTTAATGTTCTCAGTCGTCCACCGGACCGGTGACGTCGAAGTCATCCTGGTCAACGATCTGATCGCCGGCGTTGAGGACGAGTTCTCCGTCGAACTCGTTATCCTCTTTGGTCGGATCGAAGTCAGCCGCCTTGACGATCAGTGACACTGCGAGCGTTTCGCCGCTCCCTAGCGGGAACGCACCGAGCCGGTCGGCGTCCTGTTCGGTTCCGGTAACCGGAACGACGAATGCACCGGTGGAGTCGCCCGCAGCGACGAGTGCGAGTTCGGCATTATTTGTGTCTGGGGCAGATCCACTGTAGAAGAGCTCGATGTTGTGAGCTTGGGAGTCTTCGTTGACGATTTCGAAGGCCGGATCATCGGGAGTCGTCGTGTCGGAGCCGTCTTCACCTTCGCCCCCGTACAGGACGTCGTCCATCGTAAGGATCTCAGCACCGCCGGCAGCGAAGTCTTCGAATGCTCCTTTGGCTTCGCCGCCGATGGCGCCAACCTGGTACACGGAGTTGGGATTGATGCCGGATCCGCCGTCACCGTCGAAGCTGATTTCGAGTTGTCCGTCCTCGTAAAACACGCGTTCGCCGTATTCACCCGGATGGAGCTGGATCAGCGCTGAATCGTCAGCGTTGACCGCGATGTCGACGTCACGGTCGTTGATCTGTGCTGCGCTAAACGCGCCCGTACCCATCGCCGCAGCTGCTCCTGATGCCAATGCGCCCATTCCGATCACGAATTTGCGTCGTTCCATGGTGTATCTCACCTGTGTTCTCGCACCCCCGCACCCCGGGACGTCCCGGGCCGGGAGCGCTTGGAACATCCATGGGGCGGATGGCATATCGTTATGAACTCCTCTCGGCGATCACGAGGAGGACGAGAGATCCGACGATCGATCCTCGATCCGTCATCGAGCACGGTCCAAGCCACCATCGAGACGTGATATCCCGTTTCAAGCGCGTCTCGCGGTAGTACAAACGACCGATTGTGTTACGGTAACACACCATCAACGAGGGGCTGAAACGGCCGGGTCGGACATCGAGCCGGGGCAGAAAACCGGTAAGCAGTGCCGGTACGTGTCAGACATCCGGATCTAACGTCTTAATTATCCAACCCATTTATAGTGGATTCGCTAACACGTGCGGAACGAACGGGTCGGTCCAGGCCGGGACGCGCCGGCCGACCGACGGGGGTCACCACGCTATGCTCGCTACCACGACGACAGCCGGAGGAGAACCGACCGGAGGGGGCGACGAACGCGCCGATCTCTCCGAGGACGACGTGTTCGAGGTCCTCTCGAACCGCCGCCGCCGCTACACTATCCACGCGCTCAAACGCGCCGAGGAGACGGAGGAAGAGCCGCTCGACGTGGCCGACATCTCCGAGTACGTCACCGCGTGGGAGCTCGACATCGATCCGACGGAGGTGGAGTACGAGGACCGACGAAACGTCCACAGCACGCTTCGACGCACACACCTGCCGAAACTCGAGGAAACGAACGTCATCACCGTCGACGACGAGACGGACGTCGTCCGCCCGACCCCGGCGCTCCGGGACCTCGACATCTACATCGAGGTGCTCCGAGGTCGTGAGATCCCGTGGAGCCAGTATTACATCGGGCTCGCGGGACTCGCCGGGGTTTCCCTGCTCGCCGTCGAAACCGGCGTCATCGGATTCGGAGCCATGGAACCGCTCGGGATCGCCGTGTTCACCGTTACCGCCTTCACCGTGAGCGCGCTCGTTCACTACTACTACGGCGAACGAAGACGCCTCGGCAACGAGGCGAAACCGCCCGAGCTCCGGAGACGGAGCTGAAAAGCCGGAGTCCCGTCGACAGCCATGAGCACCCGAACCCGGCGGCCGACCGTCGAACTGCGCAGGTTACGCACCCTCAGCGTCCTGCTCGCGTTCACCGCCGCGGTCGGGCTGGTGTTCGGTACGGCCGGGTTCACGGTGATGAGCGCCGACCGCGGGATCGACGCCAGCGTCGTCGCCGACGACGAGGCGTCCCTCGGCTACGACACGCTGACCGACGCGGTCGACGACGGGGAGTCAACAGCGGTCGTCGCGTATCACAACCAGTTCGAACACGACCTCGACGAGTTCCACGTCGACGTCTCGATCGTCGATCCGGATACCGAGACGACGCTCGTCGACGCCGAGACGCCCGACGAGCTCCCGAGCGCGACGGACGGGACGGTCGACGTTACCCTCGCGTGTCCCGTCGAGGAGGAGGTCCACCTCCAGTTCGAAGCGACCGGAAGCGGCGGGGGCGTCAGCGTCTCGCTCGACCGCGTCCACACGGTGACGTGTCTCCCCGACGACCCGGATGACCCCGACGGCCCAACCGTGACCGGCGTTCAGTACAACAACGCCGCGAACGCCGACGTCCACACCGATGGTTCCGACGGTAACGTCTCGGCTATCGTGTGGATCGTCGACAGCCCGCCGGTCGACACGCCGGACGCGATCGAGCCCGTCGTGTTCGACGACGCCGAACCGCTCGACACCGCGAAGAAGGTCCGACCCGAGGTCGTCCAGAGCCGCGCCCCGAGTGAGCTCCCGAACGACTGGAAGATCGTCGCCATCGAGTTCCCCGACCAGGACGTCGCGTACGTCCATCCACAATGGGACGCGGGCGAGTACGACGCTCCGAAGACCGGCGACGGCGTCGAGACGACGGAGCTCCCGCTCGACGCCGAACAACTGGTGAACACGTCCGTCGTCGATGAGAGCGAGGACGGCTGAACTGCGAGGGAGGAGAGCGCTACACCTCGATCCGTTCGCCGAGTTCGGGCGCGCTCGCCGCGTACCCGTCCGCTCGCAGGTCCTCGGCGAACGCTACACAGCGGTCCCCGTGATTCACGAGCACCCGCCCGTCGCGATACGCGTCCAAGAACGACTCCAGTCCCTCGCGGTCGGCGTGTGCGGAGAAGTCGAACGACTCCACGCGGGCGCTTACCGGCCTGACTTGGCCACGTATCGCCAGCCGCCCGTGCTCCTGGAGCTCCCGGCCGGGCGTTCCCTCGACCTGATACCCGGTCAGGGTGACCGCGTTCGTCGGGTCACCACGGATCTCGGGGAGGTACGCGTGTACGGGCCCTCCCGTCAACATCCCCGAGGTGGTGAGTATCAGCGCGTTGTCGGCGGCGATCCGCTCGCGCTGGCCGTCCCGGCCGGTCACGAACCGGGCCGCACCCGCCGCGTCCCGGAGCGCCTCCGGGTCGCGCAGGAACTCGGGGTGTCGCCGTACCAGCCGTGTCACCTCGCGACCCATCCCGTCGACGTACGGAGTCAGGTCGTTCGCTCCGGAGACGAGCATCAGCTCCTGTGTCCGACCGATCGCGAACACGGGCGCGACGACGGTGCCGCCCTCCCAGGTCGTCGTCCGCACGCGCTCGGCCCACCGCTGCTCGACCGCCGCCCGCTCCTCGTGTGTCACGTCGGCGTACGTCGACTCGCAGATCACGACGTCGGCGTCGGGCCGCGTGGTCGTCCCCGCCACCAGCCGCTGGTCGTCGGTGTGGAAATCGCCGGTGTACAACAGCCGGGTGTCACCGTCGTCGACGAGGACGTGTGCGGAGCCCGGGATGTGGCCCGCGTCGAACAGCGTCACCTCGTAGCCGCCGGCGTCGGGGCCTCCAAGCACCGCGAACGGCTCCTCGTAGCCGTGCCGCTGCTCGACCTCGCCGAGGCGAGCGACGTGTTCGTCGGTGAACGGACACAGCGGGCTGTTCCCGTGGAGTGTGAGCGTGTCGCGCGCCAGCACCCGTGCGAGGTCCGCGGTGGGCGGCGTCCAGTGGATCGTGGGACGACGCGACCCCTTCAACAGCGCGGGCACCGCACCGACGTGGTCGAGGTGGCCGTGTGAGACGACGACCGCGTCGGGCTCCGGATCCCGGATCGGGTACTGCGGCGGGTCCGCGGTCAACAGCCCGTAATCGAGCAGCAACGAGTCGTCGACGAGCACCGCGCTCCGACCCACCTCGCGGGCACCGCCGAGGAACTCGACCTCCATTACCCGGTCGTAGCCGGCCGCCGGGTTAGTGTTCGTCGGTCCCGGGGCTGGGACGGTCGCCGTCGCCACCGCCGCCGGCGACCCCTTCGCCGTCGCACCCACCACTGTCGTCACCGCCGGCGTCGCCGGCAGCATCCCTACCGCTCTCGACGACGGGCAACGGCCCGACGAGCCACACCCACGCGGCCAGCATGAGCGCGCCCGGGAGCTCCGGGAGCGCGAGTCCCGTTACGGGCCACCAGCCGGCGACGAACGTCGCCCAGACGGCGACGTGGATCGGGACGAACGCGAGCGTGACCCGGCCCCCGATAGTCCCTCGTCGAGCGATGCCGTCGATCCCGAAGACGACCGTGATCAGCGCGTAGAAGCCTACCGCGGCGGGGCCGTGAAGGGGCTGCGTGAGATCGAACAGTCCGACGCCCGCCATCGCGATCATCGCGAGCGCGAACACGACGGCCCGGAGGCGACTCGTCATCCGCGGTCGATCCGCCGCTCGCCACAGCCCGATGGCATAGCCGATCCCGACGAGGCCGCCGAGGATCAGTCCACCGTTGAAGACGGGCGCGCTTCGGTCACGAACCCCGAGATCCGAGAGCGCGTCGCCGGTCCACGAGAACCCCGGATCGAGGGCGACCGCGACCGCGATCCCGCCGAGCGCGAGGAGCGTCGCGGCCGCGCCGAACACGCGCGGATCGACGGCGAGGATGGCGGTCCCGGATTCCGTTGTCTCCGGAGGGTCGTCACCGGCAGTCGGCGGGGTGTCGCCGGCAGTCGGCGGGGTGTCGCCGGCAGTCGACGCGTCGCTCATGCGTTCGGCTGACGCGGTGACGGGTAAAAACTCCGCCGCTCAGTCGATCCGTTCGGCGGCGTCCCGCTGAACCAATGGCTCTGCGTTCGCCGTCGGGAGGTCGACGATGTCTTCGCTCGTGAGCTCGTACTCGCGCTCGTCGACGCCCAGTATCGCGCCCACGTCGCGGGTGATCCGGACCGTCTCGCGCGCGGCGTCAGTGGGTCGGTCTCCACCGCCGGTGCTCGCCGAGTCCCTACCCGTGCCCGAGTCGGTCCCGTCCGCCGGCTCGTGTGCGGACGTCGCGTTTGTGGTCGACCCGTTCGCTCCCGGTGCGCCGGGCGGTGCCGGCTCGGGTTCGACCGGTGTCGGACCGTCGTTGTCGGCCGTATCGTCTGCCGGGGTGGCCGTCCCGCCGCCCGCTCGATCGGCCGTCGCGCCCCCGTCGGGAACGGTGTCGGCGGTAGCGGTCCGATCGTTCCCGACACCACGGCCGTCCTCCTGCTCGGACGCTGAGTCCGTATCGGCTCCCATCGCCCCCGCGAGGACGTCCCCGCCCGGCGCGCTTGGCGCGTCCGGATCGGCGTTCTCGCTTGGATCGGGCTCCGCGGCCGGACCGCGTTCCACGCTCCGGTCGGGCTCCGCGGCTGCCGTTCCCCCGTGAGCGTTCGTGGCCGCGTCCGGGTTCACGTCGGCCTCGGGGTCGGTGTCACTGCTGGTGTTCGTACCCGTGGTGCCGTCCGCCCCGTCGGTTTCCGACGGGACCTCGCCCGCCAGCGTGTTCAAAACGGTGGCTTTGTTCGCCTCGATCCGCTCGACGAGGTCGTCGAACAGCGCGCGCTCCTCCGTGGTCATCCCCTCGGTCTCGACGGGCATGTCCGCGGCCGCGAACGACGCGAGCTTGACGACCTTGCCGACGCGGCGCTCGTACAGCGCCTCGGCGACCTCCTCGGCGGTCTCCAGCTCGTCCGACATGCGGCGAACGTCGTCGTCGGAGAAGGGGTTCGACACCTGATCGGCACGATGATCGCGGGCCGCGCGCAGGTCGTTCACGTACGCGGCGACGTCGTCGTAGAAGGCGTCGCGCAGGTGCTGGAGGCTGTCCTTGCGGCGTTCCTTCGCTTGGACCGATCGGAGTTCGTCGAGATTCATCGTTCGGGTGCTTTCCGCGCCTCGCCGCGGGCCATCAGGAAGACGCCCGCGAACTCGGGGACCGTGTTCTCGCCGGATCGAACACTGATCGTCCGGCCGTTTAATTCTACCGTCCGTTCCGTCTCACACTCGATCCGGATCTCCCGACCGACGAACCGGTCCGGGACTGCGTCCCGAAGCGGGTCGAACCCGTCGAGCTCCGCCCGTTCGATGGGCGTGACGACGAGCCCCGACCCGCCGTGGAGCGTTCCGGGCAATCTGATGAGCCGGCGGGTGTCGGTCGTCACCGGCTCGTCGATGGGTGCGGTGTCGGTCGCGGCCACGCGTGCGGCGAGCGCGCTCACCAGCCGTCGGACTCCCGGACCGCCCGCCTCGACGTTGCCCTCGCGGACTGCGGTCGGGTTGCGCTCGAACGCCCCGAGGATCGTCCCCGCGCGCCCTTGGCCGATCCCGTCGAGCTCCATCAGTCGCTCGCGGGCCGCCGTCTCGTCCATCTCCCGGAGGTCGTCGGCGTACTCGACGAGCGCCTCGTGGACGCGCGCGCCCCACCCGCCCTCCGTGCGGAGCACGCGCTTCGTCGTCCCGCGGTCGGAGACCGTCCGGATCAACCCGTCGGTGTCGAGGTCGACCGCACGGACGTAATCGACCACCTCGCGGCGCGCCTCGCTGTCCAGCTCGCGGACCGACTCGTCGCGGACGTGGACGTGGTAGCCGCGCCCCCCGGAGAAGACGATCGTGAGGTCCTCGAAGGCGAAGTCGTTCTCCAGAAAGTCGAGCAGTCGGTACAACGCCTGCTTACACGCTTCGAGCATCTCGGGGTAGCTCGTCGTCTCGGGGTCGACACCCGGGAGGTGGTCGGCGTCGAGGTCGAAGACGAGGTCGGCCGAGCGCCACCCCTTCTTTCCCATCGTCGACGCGCCGGGATCGTCGTAGCGCGCGGCCGAGAAGTAGGCGTGCCGCGGCGCGTTGTCAGCGAAGAACGTATCGAGATCGCCCAGGTCGTACAACGACTGGTGACGCACCATCGTCGTTCCCGTGCCGGGCGTCCACGGGATCTGCCCCCACTCGCGGAGGTTCGCGTCCGGCGGCGGCGACAGCGAGACGCGGCGGTAGTAGTCGCCGAACCGCCCCGCGAGATACTCGCGCGTCCGGTCGTCCATCGTTTCATTGTGTACCGTCGGTCGGGGTTTAGGCGTGTCGTTCGGACTCCACGAGATCTACACGATCCCGGCCACAACCCTTTGGTCTCGCCGCCCGTACCCGGTGGTATGCGCTCCGAAGAGGAGGTCAGAGAACAGTACGAGTTCCTCCGCGAGGAGTTGGCCGACGAGGAGATGCGCCACCGTGGCGTCGAGGAGCTCCTCACCCACTACAAACGAGCGCTCGGGTGGGTGTTAGAGGAGGAACACATGTAGCGATCGCTCGTTAGGTTTATTAGTACCAACGCAATACTATTACGTGACGCTTCGTCTGGAGGGCCGAAGCGTCAGCGGGGACCAATTTCGGACGAATGCCTCACGCGGCTTTTTTCCGCTGGGGCATACGTCCGTTCTCAAACGACTACCCGACGAGGCACCCGACCGTTCTGATCGATCGGTCACCGATATAACGTATTTGGTATTGAACACTCGATTCTACGCGAAAACACCCCTTCCTCTCGACAGTAGGTTACTGTCCTGACAGTATCGCTACGCGCGGATAGCAGCGAAATACGCCGAAAAAACCCGGTACACGGATACACGTAACGGAATATTTATTTATTTTCCGCGGTTATGTCGGAGTAACCGCATGTATGACCTCACAGGTTTCCAGCGTGACCTCCTCTACGTGATCGCTGGGCTCGACGAGCCGCACGGGTTGGCGATCAAAGAGGAACTGGAAGACTACTACGAGAAGGAGATCCACCACGGTCGCCTCTATCCCAACTTGGACACGCTCGTCGAGAAGGGGCTCGTCGAGAAGGGCCAGCGTGACCGGCGAACGAACTACTACACGCTCACGCGCCGCGGTCGACGCGAGATCGACGCCCGCACCGAGTGGGAGTCGCAGTACATCGAACACTGAGCAAGTCGGCTGTCTCGGCCTCTGTCCCCGTCCGGTTTCCATCCAGTTCCCCGTTTATCTCCACCCCGTTTCCATCTAGTTCCCCGTTTATCTCCACCCTGTTTCCATCCAGTTCACCGTTTATCCCCACCCTCGTCGCGTTCTCGGCCACGACCGCTCTTCAGTTGCTATCCGCGATCGAACACCGGTTCTCCCCGGTTGGTTCGGTGACCCCTCGTTTTTTCGCAGCGCCCGACGACGACAGTGCATGGACCGTGACACAGTAACCCCCCAGGTGTCGGAGTTTCCGGGCGAGCGAGCCACGGAGTGGGTCGAACACCACCACCAGTCCGCCGCGCCGAGCACGTACGTCTACGAGTTCGTGTGGGACCGGACCGCGCCCGCGACGGGCCCGTTCTGTACCGACGTCGACGGCAACGTCCTGATGGACTTCACGAGCCACGTCGCGGCCGCCCCGCTCGGCTACAACAACCCACTCATCACCGAGCCGCTCTCGGAGTTCGACCTCGTCGACCCCCTGAAGATCGCGGGACAGGACTTCTACGTCTCCGACGGGAACGCGCCCGGTGAAGGTGCTCCCGGTCCGGCGGACCTCATGGAGCGGCTCACGGACGCAACGAGCCACTACGACATGGACACCGTGTTCCTCTCGAACTCCGGCGCGGAGGCGGTCGAGAACGCGATCAAGATCTCTTACGACGACGCCGGCGGCGCGAAGTACGCGATCACCTTCGACGGCGCGTTCCACGGCCGGACGCTGGGCGCGCTCTCGCTCAACCGCTCGAAATCCGTCTATCGGCGGGAGTTCCCCGAGATCAGCACGGTCCACGACATGCCCTACTGTGACGACAGCGGCTGTACCGCCGAGACCTGTTCGTGTGGGTTCTTCGCCGGCGGGACCTCGCGGCTCCGGCAGAAACTCGACCCGAAACGCGGACACATCGACCCCGACTCGGTGGCGTACCTGATCATGGAGCCGATCCAGGGTGAAGGGGGCTACCGGTTCCCCTCGGACCCGTTCATGGACGAGATCGCCGCGGTGGCCGAGGAACACGACATCACCCTCGTCGCCGACGAGATCCAGTCCGGCGTCGGCCGTACCGGTGAGATGTGGGGCTCCGATCACTACGCGATCGAACCCGACGTGATCGCGAGCGCCAAAGGGCTTCGCGTCGGCGCGACGATCTCGCGGTCGGACGTGTTCCCCGAGGAGGCCGGGCGGATCTCCTCGACGTGGGGGGCCGGCGACATCGTCGCCTCGCTACAGGGCGCGCTGACGCTCGACGCGATCGAGTCGGAAGGGCTCATGGAGAACGCCACCGTCCGCGGCCGACAGTTCCGCGAAACCATGGCGGACGCCGACCCCGAAGGTGTCGTCGATGTCCGCGGACTCGGACTGATGCTCGCAGTCGAGTTCGACACGACGGAACGGCGCGACGAGGTGATCGAGCGCGCGGTGAGCCACGGCCTCCTCACGCTGGCGTGTGGGACGAAGGTGCTCCGTATCCTCCCGCCGATGGACGTCACCGAACGCGAGATCGAGCTGGGATGTGACCTGTTGACGACCGCGATCGCCGAGGCGGCCTGAGGGATCCCGTCCGTCGATCAGCTCCGTCGATCAGCACCGATAAACGACTCACGTCCCCAGTGAGCGTATGGCCGATCCTGACCCGGACGAGCCCGTGGAGCCCGCCGGCGGGTCCGACCCTGACGCCGCCCTCCCCGCCGACCCGGACCTCGTCCGTAACGCGCTGATCGAGTGGTACGAGGCGGACCACCGCGAGTTCCCGTGGCGTCGAACCGAGGACCCCTACGCGATCCTCGTCAGCGAGGTGATGAGCCAGCAGACCCAGCTCGATCGGGTCGTTTCCGCGTGGGAGGACTTCCTCGACCGCTGGCCGACCCCCGCCGACCTGGCGGCTGCCGAGCGTGGCGACGTCGTCGCGTTCTGGTCGGATCACTCGCTCGGCTACAACAACCGCGCGAAGTACCTCCACGAAGCCGCCACACAGATCGAAACGGCGTACGACGGTGAGTTCCCCCGGACGCCCGATGAGCTCGCCGAACTGATGGGCGTCGGGCCGTACACCGCTAACGCGGTCGCGTCGTTCGCGTTCAACAACGGGGACGCGGTCGTCGACACGAACGTCAAACGCGTCCTCTACCGCGCCTTCGACGTCCCGGACGACGACGCGGCGTTCGAGCGAGTCGCTACCCGCGTGATGCCCGACGAGGAGTCCCGCGTGTGGAACAACGCGATCATGGAGCTCGGCGGCGTCGCCTGCGGGAAGCGTCCGCGATGTGACGAGGCGGGTTGTCCGTGGCGCGAGTGGTGTCACGCGTACCAAACTGGTGACTTTACCGCGCCCGACGTGCCGACACAACCGAGCTTCGAGGGGAGTCGTCGACAGTTCCGCGGGCGGATCGTTCGACTCCTCGGTGAACACGACGAGATGGAACTGGACACGCTCGGCCACCGCATTCGGGTGGATTATACGCCAGACGGTGAGCACGGACGAGAGTGGCTTCGAGGGCTACTCACGGACCTCACTGAGGACGGCCTCGTCGAAGTCGAGGATCGCGATGGCGAGACGATCGCCCGGTTATAATACGGTCTCACGACGGTCGAGTAGCTATCTGGGACGCCCCAGATCCAAGGCCTGGTCGGCTTTGAGAGGATCCGGTCGGTGTCGTGTGCCCGAGGGCGACGGACTCCAAGATGCTCGTGTAGCGTGTTGGACTCCGGAGTTCCGTCCGCAGGGGGAACTCCCGTTCGTTATCGAATGTGCTGTCGGCGAGAGGATGCGTGACCGGACGTTCTCGGCAGGAGACGAGTCGAGGTTCGCGACGCGACCGCCGCTTACGACACCGACCCCGCCTCAGTGACGATCCCGGGCTCGTCACTGGCGATGACGACGATCCGGTCGGTGACGTCCTCCATCGTGTTGGCGAGCTCGTCGAGGAGGATCGCGAACTCGCGGTACAACAGCGCATCCGCGGTCCGTCCGCCGTCGAAGGCGGTTGCTATCACGTCGTCGCGGATCGCGTCACATCGGCTCTCGCCGGCGCGGACTGTCTCGATCCCCTCGGTTAGTGTCACCGTCTCGTCGGGGGCCGTGAGCCCGTGGACGAACTGCTCGACGACCTCGCGGAGCTGCTCGGCCATGGTCACGGTCTCGGTCGCCATCTCCGTGAGGCCGTCGAACGGCTCGGTACCGTGTTCGGGTCTCGTCATCACGAGCTCCTGTGTGATCCGTTCGGTGTGGTTGGCGATCACGTCGAGGTCGTTGTACAACTCGATGAGCGAGGCGGCGTTGAAATTGATCCGCGTGTTGAGTAGTCCGATGTCCTGTGGGCCGGAATCCGTGATCGACCCGGTTATCTCACGGTTCACGTCGTCGCACTCGCTTTCTATCGTGGCGATCCGTTCGACGGTGTCGCGATACTTCCCGTCAGCCTCGTAGCGGTCGAAGGCCTCGGGG
This sequence comes from Halorubrum tibetense, assembly GCF_055396225.1. Classification (NCBI taxonomy): domain Archaea; kingdom Methanobacteriati; phylum Methanobacteriota; class Halobacteria; order Halobacteriales; family Haloferacaceae; genus Halorubrum; species Halorubrum tibetense. The sequence goes on along the minus strand of NZ_AP043742.1, from coordinate 859,562 downwards.
AGGAGTTCGATACAGTCGATGAGTCGATCGAGGTACGCGCCGGTTCGTGACTCCAGTCGATCCCCGAAGCCGTCGTTGTTGGTCATGATTTCGCTTGTATGCCCGTTCGACCGACACCGGTTAAGTCGTGTCGGCCGGGACCAGCGACGACGGCGACCGATCGGACCGGGGAACGTTCGGCGCTCGGCATCGTCGGATCGCCATCCGTTTAGTTACCGGGGCCGAAGCGGACGATATGAGCGAGGCCATCGACAGCGACCTCTACGAGCGGACCAAGGCTCTCTTGGAGCCCGGCGACATCGAGCTCCTCGGCTGTGTCGTCCACACGACGCTGAGCGGCCGCGAGGACCTCGAGCTCCACGAGCTGACCGTCGAGCTCAACGACGTCATCGCCGACCACGCCGGCAAGGGAGAGACGTACATCGAGGCCGGAAACGACGATCCGGATTTCTCCTCGAACCAGTTCCAAGGGCTCACGCTCGACGACGAGTCGTTCGTTTGGGAGTGCCAGCAGCTGCTCCGTGAGGGGACCTTCGACGTCGTCTGTTACTACGAGGCGGGTATCGATCAGGACGCGCTCGCCGCAGACATCGAGACGCTGGACGGCGTCGGTGACGTGATGACGGTCCCGTGATCCGAGGCCCAAACGCGCCGACACGTCCCACTAACTCGTGAGCGACACCGTCCTCGTACCCGGCGGTCGCGACGTCCGAGCGACGCTGGACGTCGCCGAGAGTGAACACGACACCGACGCCTCCACTGCGGACGCCATCGTCGTCGCCTGCCCCCCGCACCCACAACATCGCGGTCATCGCGGCGACGAGCGGTTGGTCGCCGTCAGCGATGCGCTCACCGCCCGAGGGATCGACTGTCTCCGGTTCGACTACGGCCCCTGGGACGAGGGGTACGGCGAGTGCGCCGACGCGGACAACGCGGTCGGCTGGGCACTCGACCGGTACGACCGGGTGGGGCTGTTCGGCTTCTCGTTCGGCGGGACCGTCGCACTCGTGACCGCGGCCGGGCGCCCGGCCGTCGCTGCCGTCTGTGCGCTCGCGCCGACCGCTCGGCTCAACCCTGAGGCGGACGCGACCGACGCGCTCGCCGACCTCGCGGCGCGAACGTCGCGGACGGCCGACAAGGCGAACGCACGAGACGGTTCGGGAGACGGAGCGCGGACGGGCACGGCGACAGGCATAGAAGCGGGAGCGGCAGCGGATGGGTCCCCTGTCACGGTCGTCTATGCGACCCGCGACACGACCGCCGACTGGGAACCCGTCGTCGAGCGCGCCGAGGCGCTCGGGTTCCCGACCGTCCCCCTCGAGTCAGACCACTTCTTCGTCGGGCGTGCCGGCGAGGTGGGCGAGACGGTCGCGGATGCGCTCGTACCGCGGTTGCACGAGTAAGGAGCCTGGCGTGAGCGGTTACCTGTTCGTCAGTTGTAGCCGCGCCACCGGCGACCGCACTCCTTGCACTTGAAGAATCGGGTGGGCGGCTCGTCGGCGGAGCCGGTCTGTTTGATCGTGTACCACGCCTCACCGTGGCCACACTCCTCACAGACGACGTCGTCGGCGGTGGGTTTCCCCTCGAAGTTCGCCCCCTCCTCCGTCTCTATCAGCTCGTCCCCGGTCTGCTCGACGGTGGACTCGAATCGCTCGGCGAGCCCTTCGTCGCGCTCCGTCGTCGCTCCACAGTCGTCGTTCTGACATACCATCTCGCCGCCGTCGGAGACCATCATCGAACCACAGTCGTCACAGAACTGCATACATCCGGGGCTCGGGGCGAGCGCATTTAGGTCCGGTGGACGCCGACCGGTGACACCGGCGGCCCGTTGGGCCGCGCGCCCGTTATCGCGTCCGGTCGAACCCGGGACCGTCCTCGGTGACCATCGGACAGCCGCGAACTCGGAACTCCGCGAAATCGAGCACCTCGACGATCTCCGTGTCGTCGTGGGTGCAGGCCGCCGCCGGCGGCTCCGCGAAATGCGGACAGCGCTGGCAGTACGTTCGCTTGTCGACGACGTCCTCGCGTCTCGTGTCGGGATCGGGGTCCACGCCGCGGCCCGGAATGCTCGCGTCGGGTTCGGCGTCGGCGTCGAGGGCGTCCCACACGTCGTCGACGTCGACTTCGTCCATCTCCATCCGCTCGAAGGGGTTCTCGGCATCGAGTTCGGCCTCCGCCCCGACCGAGCTATCGAGCCGGGCGAACGGGTCATCGGGGTCACTCCCGGACGTGCCGGCCGGCTCGTTCCTCTCGGTCGCGACACCGGTTCCCTCCGCTGCTACTGAGGTGTCGACCGCATCAGCAGTGTCGGGTGCCTCGTCGAGTTTCGCGAACGGATCCGGCCGGTCGTCGGTCTCCATGTGCTCGAACGGGTCGCTCGCCGGGTCGGCGTCGCCGTCGTCGTCGTCGTCTCCCCCGTCCCGATCGTCCCGCGGAGCGCCCTCGCCATCGGTCATCGGGAGCGTCCTCCCTCGTCCCGTTCCGGTTCGGCGTTCGATCCTCGTCTACCGCCGCGCGCGCTGATGTCGTCGGTGGCGGAGCCGGCGTCGGTCCTGTCGTTATCGGTCCCGCTGGCACCCGTCTCGCCGTCACCGGCCGACCCGACCTCACCCTCCAGCGCGGGGCGGTCGTCGACGGTCAGCGTCGAGGTCCCGATGAACCGCCTTCCGGGTTCGACCCCCCCGAACCGGCTCCCGCAGTAGGGACACTCCGGCTTCGACAGCAGCGACAGCCGGACACTGTTCGAGCAGCCCGCACAGTCGGCCGTCCGCACGCCGTGTCGGTTCGCTTCGGCGAGGATCGCGTCGATCCGCTCGCGCTCCGCGCGCTCCTGTCGCATCGCACGGAGCTGTCGCTGTGTCCGGACGACCGCGTTCGCGACCTTCGAGAGCTTCTCCATCGCGTCGTCGTTGGCGTCAGCGAGCGTCTCGACACGGGCATCGAGCTCGTCGAGGTCCGCCGTCGCGCTCGCGACTGCCCCGTCGAGGCGGTCGACCTCGTCGCCGAGTCCGTCGAGATCGGTTTCGACCGCGTCGAGGTCGGAGCCCACCGCGCCGAGTTCGGACTCGATCCCGCCAACGTCGTCTTCGATCGCCTCCAGCTCACTCTCGATCGCGTCGATCCGGGTCGCCAGCGTGTCGATGTCGGCGCTCATCCCGTCGATCCGGTCGGCCGTCTCCGGGTGTGTGTGGTCCGCCGCTGCCCGCTTCTCGACCTCGCGATACGTCCGGACCAGCCGGCCACGGAGGTCCTCGACGTCTTCATCGAGTCGTTCGGCGAGCGCGTCGACCCGCGACCGGAGGCTCTCGAGCTCGGACGTGGAGGGAGCGCCGCCCGTGTCGCCGCCTTCGCTGGGGTCTATCGGGCCCGTCGCCCCGTCGGTCGCGCGGTCGACGGCGTCCCCTGAGTCGGCTTCATCCATTGACGCTCCCCCTCATCTACTCGGCATTTATCGGGGAGGCTTAAGTAACCTGTCGCGTGGTTCTCCGTATCGATACTTCGGACATCGGACAGGCTCGGTGGTCGGAAGAGGAGGAGAGGAGATTCACCGGATCTTCCGCACGTCGCTGATGTCGAACCCGCCGTCGTGGACCTCCGTCTCGAACCGGACGATGTTCTCCTCCTCCAGCCGCGAGAGCACGCCGCGGAACTCCCTGACGAACATCGTCCGCGCGCGCCGCGACCCCCCGCTCTCCCACGTGAACTGGAGGGTCCCGCCGGCGGCGTCCATCAGGGTACCGAACTCCTCGTCGGTCAGCGAGTCCACGTTCACCAACACCAGGATGAGCCCCTGCCAGCGGGCCGCCGCCTTCTTCAGCCCCTTCATCACCATCGCGACGTCGCTCCACTCCATGTCGTCGGAGACGGCGGAGACGAGGTCGGTGACGGAGTCGATACACACCAGGTTCCCGGAGGCGTGTTCCGTCAGGTAGTCGCCGAAGGCGGTGAGCACGTCGTCGTACTGCCCGCGGTTATCGAGGTCCGTGATCGACGATGTCTCCCCCTCGTACCACTCCCGCGGGATCGGGCTGAGCTGGAAGAACTCCGGCGAGAGGTCACGGAACGCGATCCCGTCGACCGCGGCGTCGACGACCTCGTCCGCCATCGCGTATCCCATCTCGCGAGTGAGCGCGTCCTCGTCGGCGGTAAACGAGAGGTAGTGCACCTCCGGCGGCACAGCCGCGTCGCCCGGGAGGTCGCCGTAGTAGAGGTCGAACAGCGACTCGTCGGCCCGAGCGAGCGCGTTCATCGCCGCGCTCGTGTACATGAACTCGCGTGCGCCTGCCCCGGACTCGCCCGCGAGCAACACGACGCTTCCGGGGGGTGCGCCGCCGTCCAGGATCGAATCCAGTCGGGCGACGCCGAACGGGACACTCGACATAGCTCCGTACGGGTCGCGGTCCGGCTTAGTGTTGTCCCTCGTCGGGACCGTGTCGACCCTCGCGTCGGTCCTCCCTCTGCCGGTCGCCGGCCTCATCGCTCAGCCGTGCGCCCTCGTTGGCCGCGCGAACGACGGCGACGTCGCCGTCGACGCCCGCCGCATCAAGGGCGCGCGCGCCGGCGGTAGCGGCCGCCGCCGCGTGCTCGGCGTCGGTGACGCCGTACACCGTGGGACCCCAGGAGGATTGACCGGCTCCGAACACCGCCGACTCCGAGGACAACGACGCCACGATGTCGCCGACGGGCGGGCGGTACACGCCGCCCTGTTCGTCGGCGTACCACGCGCCGTTGAGCCGCCCGACCGTCGCGACTGCCTCACCGAACGCCTCCGCGCGCCCCGTCGCGACCGCCGGGAGCACCCCACGCGTGACGACCCCGGCGATCCGGTCCGCGAGCCCCGGATCCGCCCGCTCGACGGCGGACCGCATCGAGGCGTCCTCGTCGTCGCCGTCGCGGCCCGGTTCGGCGTTCGGGCGGACCAGTAGGAACCGCCACTCCGCCGGGACCCGGTGCCGCGCGGTCACCGCTGGGACGGTCCACTCCCCGTCTGCCGGCCGGTCAGTCGTGAACTGCGCGGTGGGGTGGCCCGCGTCGAGGACGAACCCGCCCGACTCGAACGCTGCGACGCCGACTCCCGACCGGCCGCCCCGCCCGAGGGCGGGGGCGTGCTCCCGAACGCGGGGTTGCCGGTCGTACGCGCGTGCCACCGCCGCGAGCGTCGTCGCCGCCAGCTGGGTGCCGCTTCCCAACCCCGCGTGACGGGGAAGCGAGGACTCGATCGTGACCGACACGCCCGGAACCCCCAGTCGGTCCGCGGCCACGGTGGCGTAGCTCCGGACGTCCGCGCGGAGCGCATCCACCGTGTCGTCTCCGGGCGTCCAACTACTGACGGTCCCGCCCTCGAGCCCGTCCGCATTCGTGTCATCCGTGGCGATCGAGACGTGTACCTCGTCGGCAGGAGTCGCGGTCACGGTCACCCGTGGCTCCGCGAGCGCCACGCCGAGCGCGCCGTACAGCCGCTCGTGGGAGAGGCTCAGATTACAGAAGCCGAAGTGGAGTCGCCCCCCGGCGCTCACGCGTGCCATGTTCGGACGGGAGTTACCGCGCCGCGAATAAAAGGACTCGAGACCCGGGCGAAAACCGCCACTGTCGACGGATCGGCGGGACGACTGCCCTACCGCCGCTCCCGGACCGTGCTTATATACTCCGCTGCCGGGGAGCGGCGTCGTCGAGCGCGGTGCACGTATATATACGAAGACACCGAAGCGGCGGCTACGAACGAGGCCGTGTTCCGGCCGGCGGCGTATTTATAAGCGAGATCGGGTTCCGGCTGGCGGCGTATTTATAAGCGAGATCGGGTTCCGACCGAGGTCGCGCGTTGACGCAGCTACCGTTTATGATTGGTCGATCGTGCCGTGACCGCCGTCAGCGGCGGGCCGTGTCGTCGCGCGTCCGATCCTTCCCGGTCTTCCGTTAGAATCAAACGGGTCGCCGACCCAGAGGAGGGTATGAGCGTCGAAACGGAGGAACGCGAGCGGGCCATCCGGTGTCTGGTCGCGAAGGTCGGACTGGACGGCCACGACCGGGGGGCACACGTGATCGCGCGGGCGTTCCGGGACGCCGGCTTCGAGGTCGTCTACTCCGGGCTCCATCGCGCGCCCGACGAGATCGTTCAGGCGGCGGTTCAGGAGGACGTCGACGTCCTCGGGATCTCGATCCTCTCGGGTGCGCACAACACCCTCGTGCCGAAGGTGATAGAGGGACTCAAGGAGTACGACGCGTTCGAGGACACGCTCGTCGTCGTCGGCGGGATCGTTCCGGACGACGACGAGGCGGACCTCAAGGCGATCGGCGTCGCCGAGGTGTTCGGCCCGGGCACGCCGATGGAGGAGACGATCGAGTTCATCCGGGCGAACGTCCCGGAGCGCTAGATGGACGGCAACGGGACGGGCGGGAGCCGATCCACTGCCGACGGGGAGCGCTCCCCCGACGGGGAACGGGCCGCCGCCGACGTGTCGGAGACGACTCTGAGCGACGCCGACGAGAGGCTCGTCGCCGACCTCCTCGACGGGAGCCACCGCGCGCTCGCCCGCGTCATCACTCGGATCGAGAACCGGTCGTCGGGCCATCGCGCGATCGTCGCGGCGCTCCACGAACACACCGGCGGCGCGAACGTCATCGGCGTCACCGGCGCGCCGGGTGCCGGCAAGTCGACGCTCGTCGACAAGCTCGCCGCGGCGTATCGCGAGCGAGGCGACACGGTCGGCGTCGTCGCCGTCGACCCCTCCTCGCCGTACACCGGCGGGGCGCTGCTCGGCGACCGGATCCGGATGGCCTCGAACGTCGGCGACATGGAGGTGTTCTTCCGGTCGATGAGCGCGCGCGGCCAGCTCGGCGGGCTCTCGATGGCGACTGCGGACGCGGTGAAGGCGCTCGACGCGTTCGGCAAGGACACGATCATCATCGAGACGGTCGGCGCGGGACAGAACGAGGTCGATATCGTCCGCACCGCCGACACGGTCGCGGTGCTCGTCCAGCCCGGCTCGGGCGACGACGTCCAGACGCTCAAGGCCGGTATCCTCGAGATCGGCGACGTGTTCGTCGTCAACAAAGCCGACATGGACGGGGCGGACCGAACCCTCGCGGAGCTGGAGGAGATGGTCCACCGCCGTGAGAGCCCGACGAAGGGGCTCGATACCGGCCACCACGGCTTCGATGTCCCCGACCACCCGGACGACGACGGCGTCGATGGAGACGGCAAGGGCGATGGAGACGGCGGGGGCGACCCGACGTGGACCCCCGACGTGCTCGGGACCGTGGCCACAACCGGGGACGGCGTCGAGTCGCTGATCGATGCGTTTGACGCGCACGCGCGATACCTCCGCGACTCGGGTGTGATCGACCGTACCAAGCGCGAGCGGTACGCCGAGGAGATCCGGACGCTCGTCCGCTCGGATATCGGCGCGCTCGCGACCGAGGAGATCGAACGACGAGGCGGGATCGACGCGCTCGCCGAGCGGGTGCGTCGCCGCGAGACCGACCCGTACACGGTCGCGGCGAGCGTCGTCGATCCGATCGCGGCGTGCGTCGACGACGAGGCCGGCGGGAGCTCCGAGAGCGACGGCTCGGCGATGGACGACGACTGACTCGCGGCGTCGCTCATGACCGTGGTCGGTATCGGGATCCCGCGACCGCCGCCTCCGCCCGCGGATTATAAGTCGCCCGCGAACCAACAGGTTTCCATGAAGCTCAGGAACCTCGCCGGAACGGCCCTCCTCGGCGTCGGCGCGCTGGCCGCGGTGAACACCGGACTCCGCCACGACGACGCCCTCGAATCGCCGCTCGTCGGCGACGAGGGGACGTTCCGCTGGCGCGGGATGGACGTCGCGTACACGGAGGGCGGCGACCCGGACGACCCCGACCTGGTATTGCTCCACGGGATCAACGCCGCGGCTTCCTCCGGAGAGTGGCGCGAGGTGTTCGGTGATCTCACCGCCGACTACCACGTGATCGCGCCGGATTTCCCCGGGTACGGCCGGTCGGACCGCCCGCCGCTGCGTTACTCCGCGGCGCTGTACGAGGACTTCGTTCGGGACTTCCTCTCGACGTTCGACGAGCCGGCCGTCGTCGCCTCGTCGCTGTCGGCGTCGTACGCCGCCGCTGCCGACGACATCGAGTTCTCGGGGTTCGTCGCCGTCTGCCCGACGACCCGCGCGGGCCCGAGCCCGCCGAAGTCTCCCCTCCGAGAGCTGATCCGCGCTCCGCTCGTCGGCGAGGCCCTGTTCAACTTGATCGTCTCGAAACCGTCGATCCGGTATTTCAACGCCGACCACGGCTACGATGACCCCGCGAACCCGACCGACGAGTGGGTGGACTACGAGTGGCGGACGACCCACGTCGAGAACGCGCGGTTCGCGCCCGCGTCGTTCATCTCGGGGTACCTCAACAGCGAGCTCGACTTGGCGGCCGCGCTCGCCGACCTCGACGTGCCGCCGACCATCGTCTGGGGCCGCGAGGCGGCGGTGAGCCCGCTGACCGACGGTCGCGAGCTCGCGGACGCGTCGGGCGCGCGGCTCGTCGTCTTCGACCGCGCGAAGCTGCTCCCGCACGTCGAGCACCCGAACCGCTTCCTCGAAACCGTCCGCGAAAGCCTCGTCGCTGGCGCAACCGCGTGAGTGAAGCCGCGCAAGCGTGAGTGCGACCGCGCAAGCGTGAGTGCGTGAGTGCGGCCGCTCACGAGCGGGACTCCTCGCGAGCGCGTGTTCTTCCTGGGCGCGGCTCCTCGTGAGGGCGACCCCCTTGCCGTCTCGACGACCGCTCTCACCCTATCAGAACTGAACATCAGGCGCGAAGAGGTTTAGGGACCCTCGGCCGAGAGGGGGTATGACCGAGCGTTCCGTGCGAGTCCTCTGTGTCGACGACGAACCGGGGTTGGCCGAGCTGGTCGCGACGTTCCTCGAACGCGACGCCGACCTCGACTGTGAGACCGCGGTCGAAACCGACCCGGACGCCGCGCTGGCGCGGATCCGAGAGGAGCCGTTCGACTGCGTCGTCACGGATTACGACATGCCCGCGCGCACCGGCGTCGAGCTGCTGTCGGCGGCCCGTGAGACACACCCCGAGCTGCCGTTCCTGTTGTTCTCCGCCACCGGGCCGGACGAGCTCGCCGCCGAGATGGTCCGCGTCGGGGTGACCGATTACGTCCGGAAACGCGGCGGCTCGGACGCCTACACGACGCTGATCCGACGAGTCGACTACGCTATCGACGGGGAGGACGGGTCGTTCGACGGGCCGGACACCGCGGTTGGATCGGCGGACGCGTCCCACTCGCTCGCCGTCGACGACGTCGATGCACGGGTGTCGTTCGACGCGGTCTGTACCGTGAGTCCGGACGGAACGTTCGAGTACGTCGACGAGGCGTACGCGCGGGCGTACGGGTACGACCCCGAGACGCTCGTCGGCGAACCGTGGCAGCGACTCCACCCCGATGACGAGGTCGAACACATCCGCACGAACGTGTTGCCCGCCGTCATGGAGGGTGACCGCTGGACCGGACGCAGTACCGGCGTGCGCGCGGACGGGAACACGTTCCCCGAATCGAAGCTGGTGAGCACGACAAGCGACGGGCGGCTCCTCATCTCGGTGTCGGCGGTCGACGGAGGGTCGGACGGTGACGCCGACTCGGGTGGCTCGGCCGTTTCGGACGGCGACGGTAATTCGGGTGGCTCGGCCGTTTCGGACGCGACCCGCGCTGACGACTGATCCGCGAGGGAGCCACGAGACCGCACGAGCCCCTCCCACAAGAGCTGATCAGGGACCCATGAGCGGTCCGATCTCAGCGGTCCCGGCGCACGTACAGCGTCTTCCGACAGATCGCGTGGACCGTCCCCTCGTCGTCGACGATCCGGACGAGGTAGTCTCGGTCCGTCGACTCGCCCGGTCCGAGCGACTCACGGATCCCCGCGGTCTCCGCCTCGTCGAGCTCGAACTCGGCGTACAGCGTCTCGCGGCCGGGTTCGAGGAACTCGATGGCGGCCGCCTTGTCCCAGATCGTGAACCCGTCCCCGAGGATCCGCTGGAACATCGTCATGTAGACGGGGTCGACCGCGCCGTAGAGGCTCCCGCCGAACGTCGCCCCGACCCCGTTCTTCGTCCGCCAGTTGAACGGGACCCGGACACGGACGTACCGCCAGTCGGCGGCGATGTGGTCGACGCGTGCGCCGGTGCCGCGGTAGGCGGGAAGCAGGTTGAACCCGTACCGCCACAGCCGCGTGCGGAGGCTCTCGGCCGGCGGGTCGCCGGTTACGGGGGCGGGATCGGGGTCCCGGTCGAGGCCGGTTGGCGTGTCCGCGGCGACGCGGGCTCCCGGCGTGACGTCGTCCGTCGTCGGCTCGTCGTCCGTCACGTCACACCGGCGGGGGCCCGAGGGCAAACGCGTGTCGGAACGGGAAACAACCGACGCGGGGTTGCCGGCGACTCGCAGTTTCGTCCTCGTCCCGAACCCCGTGGCGTCTCGGGCCGAACGCGGTGCCGTCCTCGACTCGAACCCGCAGCTGCGTCCCGCCCCGAAACCCGTATGTCGACCCACCGGCAAGCCGGGGGTAATGGAGTGTGACAAGTGCGGGGCCGACGCGATCCATCACGCCGCCTACTCGGGGGCACATCTCTGTGGCGAGCACCTCTGTCGCTCGGTCGAGAAGCGCGTGAAACGGCGCGTCCGCGAGGACGGCCTGCTCGACCCGGACGCGACGCCCGAGAACCCCGACCGCTGGGTGATCGGCCTCTCGGGCGGGAAGGACAGCGTCGTGTTGACGCATATCCTCGACGACGTGTTCGGGCGGGACCCCCGCGTGGAGATGCTCGCGCTCACGATCCACGAGGGGATCGAGGGGTATCGCGACGAGAGCCTCGACGCCTGTCTCGAGCTCACGGCGGACCGGACGATCCGCCACGAGGTGGTCTCCTACGACGATGAGTTCGGCGTCCGCATGGACGACGTCGTCGAGAGCGACCCCGAGAACATGGCCCCGTGTGCGTACTGTGGGGTGTTCCGCCGGGACGTCTTAGAGCGGTACGCCGCCGAGTTCGACGCCGACAAACTCCTCACCGGTCACAACCTCGACGACGAGGCCCAGACCGCCCTGATGAACGTCCTCGAGGGCGACGTCCGCCAGGTGGCGAAACACTTCGACGCGTCGCTCGGGCCGTTCGACGAACGCGGCGAGACCGACGAGTTCGTTCCCCGGGCGAAGCCGCTGCGGGACGTCCCCGAGAAGGAGATCGCCCTGTACTGTCACGTCCGCGACCTCCCGGTCCACATGGCCGAGTGTCCCCACGCGTCGGAGGCGTATCGCGGCGAGATCCAGTCCGTAATCCACGAGCTGGAGGAGAACCACCCGGGCACCCGCCACTCGATCATGGCCGGCTACGAGGAGCTGTCCGGGATCGTCGCGGAGCGATATCGGGGAGGCGCTGTGGGGTCGGACGAAAGGGATCCCGCCAGATCGGACGTGGAGTCGGACGGGGACGGCGACTCGGACGCCAGCGCCGATGACGGTCGTCCGACCCTCCGAGAGTGTGAACGCTGCGGCTCGAAAACCAGCCGTGACGTCTGCCGGAAGTGCCGGCTCCTCGAATCGATCGAAGCGGCGTGAGCGGCGCGACGGGGGATCGACGAGCCGACACGGGGTCGACGGCGGGTCGACGATGGCTCGAGCGCCGATCGGTGTCGTTCACCCCGCTTTCGGCAGATCCGGTGAAAGAATTAACCCGTCGGACGCCGTTCTAACGTCAATGAGTGACACGGGCACGCTCCGGACGGACGCGCTCACGCCGCTACACTGGATCGGGATCGCGATGGCGGGCGTCTCCGCGCTCGTCCACCTGTATCTCGCGGTCATCATCCCCGGCTGGCTCGGGATCTCCTTCGCCGGAGCGACCGCGGGGTTCGTCGTCGGCATCGCTGCGGTGCTCGTCGACTTCCGGCGCCGCCTGACGTATCTGCTGGGGGTGCCGTTCACCGCCGGACAGGTCGTCCTCTGGTACGTGTTGAACGACCAGCCCGGGCTCGCGGAGCTCGGCACGGTCGACGTCGTCGACAAGGTGGCACAGGTCGTCCTGATCGGCGTGTTGGTCGCGCTGTACGCCCGAAACACGTGACGGCCGTGACGGGTGGTGACAGGGGGCCAGCGAACGAACGCGACGGTGTCGGTCCCGTCCGCCGGGTTCGCGGACGGGTCGTTGCGGCGCTGCAGTCACGAGTCGGGTCGCCGGCACGACGCGTCGCCCCGCTCGCTCCCCTCGCGGCCGCCCATCGCATCCGCCGTCGCCTCCGTCCGGAACGATACACCGACGCCGAGCCGTTCCGCCTCCTCCGGGTCGATCCCGACCGGATCCGACGGAGCCTCCTCGAAGTCGCACCGCGGATCCCGCAGTGGGGACGGGTCGCGGACGGCGATTGGGCGGCCGACTGGGGGCCGTTCGACGAGCGGGCGGTGCCGCGCGGGATCGAGCAACGCTACCGGGAGGGCCGCGAGTGGCGTGACACCGCGCTGTTCGACGCCTTCCGCGAGCAGCTCGCGCGGTTCGGCAACGCGTGGGGGTACACCGATGTCGACGGGTTCGACAAGCGGTGCCGCGAGATAGACCGCCTCCACGACGCGATACGCGAGGACGGCTACCGCCGTCAGGAGCAGCTCCACGGGCCGAGCGGCTACACGACGACGGCCCGGCTCGACGAGATCAACGTCGACATCGGCCGGGACGGGGAGCTGTACTGGCGGGCGTACGGCCAACACCGGCTCGCGCTCGCGAAGCTGCTCGATATCGGCTCGGTTCCGGTGCTCGTTCATCGTCGCCACGCGGCGTGGCAGGCCGTTCGGGACGCACGCCGGAGCGACGTACCGCCTCCCGACCGGGCGGTCGGCGGTCGCGAGGACGGGAATCCGGACGACCGCAACGAGGATCCGGACGACCGCAACGGGAACCCTGACCGCCACGACGCGCATCCGGACCTCCACGATCTCGGCGGGGTGCCCGAACGATGACGGAGACTTCCCGGTCATCCTCGGCGGGCACGGTCGGCGGTCCGTTCCCGTGGACCGTCGCCGGAGCGGGGACCGTGGTCACGGTCGCGCTCGTCGCGCTCGGCTTGGCGTGGGAGGGGAAACCGACCCCGGCGTTCGTCGGCGGCGTCGCCGTCGTGTTCCTCGCGGTGACGGCCGTCATCCATCGCTCGATGGTTCGGGCGGGAACGGCACACGGGAGACAGCCGATCACCGCCGCGACGTGGGTGACTGTCGTCCGAGCCGGGTTGGTGGCGGCTTTCGCCGGCTTCCTGTTCACCGAGCCGCCGGGCGGGTCGGCGGCGTGGGTCCCGGCCGGGCTGTTCGCGGGTGCGGCGCTCCTCGACGCGGTAGACGGGGCGCTCGCCCGCCGGACGGACTCTGTCACCGAGCTCGGCGGGATCCTCGACACCGAGGTCGACGCCCTGCTGGTGGCGGTCGGTGCGGTGGCGGTCGTCGCCGCCGACGCCGCCCCGCTCGTCTTCCTCGCTGTCGGGGTGGCGCGATACGCGTTCGTCGCCGCGACGCGCTGGCGGCGGCACCGGGGGCTCGCGGTGGCGGACCTCGCGCCGAGCCAGTTCCGCCGAGCGACCGGGGCCGTGATCATGTCGACGGTGTTTCTCGCGCTCCTGCCGGTCCCCGGTCCCGAGCTCTCGCGGACGATCGCGTGGCTAGTTTCGGTCCCCGTCCTAGCCCACTTCCTGTGGGACTGGCTGTCGGTGTCCGGACGCGTTTGATCGGGGCACTCACGCAAGCGGTGAGAACCGCACGCCGGTACCCCGAAGCTTGATGCGACGAACGGCCCTACGGGTAGTGTTCGATGGGACTCCCCGACGACGCGGTCCGACACGAGATCGACGACGGCGAACACTACGTCGTGGGCGACGCGATGGACGTCCTCGCCGAGTACCGCGACGAGGCCGCCGCCGTGTTCCTCGACGACGCGTGGGCTCGGCCGGGCCGGGTCCAACAGGGCGGGCTCGCGTACGACCTCCACCCGTTCGACGAGGACCACGTCGCCGAGGGCGACGACGTCGACGGAACGCTCACGACGGCGGACGTCATCGACGCCTCCCGTGACGCGCTCGTCGACGGCGGCTGGCTCGTGGCGGACGCCGACGACTGGCTCGCCCCCCGGTTCGTCGAGTACCTCCGTGCGGTGTGGGGCGATGCCGCGGCGGACCCCGAGGGTGGCGGCTTCCGGAAGCTGGGCGGCGTGACGTATCTGACCCCGGACGGGGAGCCGGACCGCGGCACGCACGGCGAGCACCTCACGACCGGCGGTTACACCGTGGTGTTCGCACACGACGGGCCGACGGAGCGCCGGACCGACGTCTCCGCGCGGCAGGTCGCGAGCTGGCCCGAGGAGACGTACGGACGCGGCGGTCGGGCGAAACCGATCGCCCCCTACGAGGCGTGGATCGACGGACTGGTCGACGCGGGCGAACTGGTGCTCGTACCGTGTGCGGGCACCGCACCGGCCGCGCTCGCCGCGAAACGCGTGTTCGGCGACGACGCGCGGTACGTCTGTGTCGACGTCCAGGAGGCCGCCTACGAGGGGTTCCGCGAGCGGTACGACGCGGAGTTCGACGAGTAGCTGCCGGACCGATGACGGATGCCGCTGGGAACGGAACTAAGCGTGTGTGGCCCAACGGTTGGGCATGTACACGGTGTCCGTCTCGCGGGCCTGTATCGCACAGCACTACCTCACCGTGCCGGACCCGGGCCCGGAAGGGACCCTTCACTCACACCGGTTCGACGTGGAGGTGTCGTTCCGCGGCTCGACGCTGAACGAGTACGGCTACCTCGTCGATATCGACGCCGTCATCGACGCGCTCGAAACCGTCGTGGACGGGATCCGGGACCGAACCCTCAACGACATGCCCGCGTTCGAGGGCCTGAACCCCAGCGCGGAGCGGCTCGCGGAACACGTCGGGGACCGGCTTCTCGACCGCCTCGACCCCGAGACGGCGACCGAGCTCGCCGTTCGCGTCCGGGAGGACGATGTAGCTGAAGTCGTCCACGAGCGACCGATCTGATCGTGTCCCCAACACCATCGGCGAACGGGACGCCGACCTCCGACGGTGCAGGCTTCGCCGACGAGACCGTCGACGAACCGGGCCGCACCGGGGATACGGACCGCGACGACGACCGACCGGTCGCCGACGGCCGCCCGCTGGAGATGGCCCTCGTCGTCTACGGCGACCTCGACGCCACCTCCGGCGGGTTCCGATACGACCGCGAGGTGGTCTCTCGACTTCGGGCGCGCGGCGACACGGTCGAGGTCGTCTCCCTCCCGTGGCGGCGGTACGGTCGGGGGCTCGTCGACGCGGTCGACCCCCGGATCCGCGAGCGGCTGGACCGTGACGTCGATGTCCTCGTCGAGGACGGGCTCTGTCACCCGTCCGTCTGGCGGCACAACCGCCGGCTTTCGGGGCCGGACGCGGTCGTCGGGCTGGTCCACCACCTCCGTTCGGACGACCCGACGGAGCGGTACGCGTCCGTCATCCGCCCGTTCGAGCGACGGTTCGTCCGCTCGGTCGACGCGACCATCGCGACGAGCGGGTTCACCCGTGACCGGGTCGACCGGATCGCGCCGTCTCGGGCTCGGACGCCGACGGTCGTCGCGCCGCCGGCCGGTCGGTCCGAGGGGGCCGCGACGACATCCGACCGCGTCCGCGAGCGGGCACGACGGGGGCCGCTACGGATCGTCTTCGTCGGCAACGTCGTCCCGCGGAAGAACCTCGGGACCCTCCTCGACGCGCTCGCCCGGGTCGACCGGCACGGTGTGAGCGGCCGGCACTCCCCCTCGGGGCGCGACGGTCGGTCCGACCGCTCGGGGAGCGATGCTCCCGAGTGGCGGTTGACGGTCGTCGGGAATCGCGGGGTCGCCCCCGCCCACACCGAGCGGCTCGTCGAACGAACCGCGTCGCTCGGGCTCGACAACCGCGTCGAGTTCGTCGGCGAGCTGCCGGACGACGACCTCGTATCGACGTTCGACCGGAGTCACGTCTGTTGTGTTCCCGCCCGATACGAGGCGTTCGGCATGGTCCATCTGGAGGCGATGGAACACGGCGTGGTTCCGATCGCCGGATCCCTGGGAGGCACCGGGGAGTTCCTCCGCGACGGAACGAACGGGTTCCTCGTCGATCCGACCGCCGACCGGACGATCGCCGACCGGATCCGACGTCTCGCGACGGACCGCGACCGGCTCGCCGCGCTCGGCGTCGCCGGGCTTCGAACCGCCGAACGACACCCGGACTGGGACGAGACGACCGATCGGATCCGGACGTTCCTCCGATCCGTCGTCGAGGGGGCGACGGGGGACGAGTATGGATCCGCCGACACCGTCGGGGGTGACACCGCGTGAGCGACTTCGTCGAGTACCTGACCGCGAAACGAAGCGTCGACGACCGGGCGCTGAACCGCCGGGTGTGGGACGAGTTCGTCTCAGGATTGACCGATCGGGCCACGGCGACGGACCGACCGCTACGGATCGTCGAGGTCGGGGCGGGCGTCGGCTCGATGGTCGCCCGGCTCGCCGACTGGGAGCGACTCCCGGGCACCGTCTCGTATCGCGCGGTCGACGTGTCCGACGAGTGTGTTACGGCCGCTCGCGAACGCGTTCCCGAGTGGCTCTCGGCGGCGGGATACGCGACGACGGTCGACGACGGAGTCGTGACTGCCGAACTGCCCGACGGCGATACGCGCTTCGAAATCAGTTTCGAGACGGCCGACGCACGGGAAATCGTCGACGATGCCGACGCCGTGATCGCCGCCGCGTTCCTCGACATCGTCGACCCCGACCGGCTGCTGGCCTCGCTGCGCGACGTGCTCCGCCCGGACGGGTCGTTGTACGCCCCGTGTACCTTCGACGGCGCGACCCACTTCTCGCCCGCCCATCCGGACGACGGCAGGATCGAGTCCCTCTACCATCGGCATATGGACGAGATCCGCGAGCGACCCGGGAGCAGCCGGGCGGCGAGGGACGTCCTCGAACGCGCCCCGACACACGGGTACGACGTGACGGCGGTCGGCGGCGGCGACTGGGTCGTCAGGCCGCGAGGGGGGACGTACCCGAACGGGGAGGACGCGTTCCTCGATCACCTGCTCGCGACGATCGACGGCGCGCTCGCCGACTACCCGGCCGACACCCTCGACCCGTCGGTCCCCGAGGCGTGGGTGTCGACGCGGCGAGCCCAGCTGGCCGACGGCGAGTTCGGACTCGTCGCTCACCACCTCGACCTCCTCGCTCGTCTTCGATCTCCTCGCTCGCCTTCGACCGGATGAGCGGTCGACAGGCCGGTCGATACCCGCCCAGTTCGACCGTCCGACCCGCTCCGACGGCTGGACTTACTCCGACTCTCGGACCTGCTCCGCGATCGGCCCCTCTATCCGCGTCTCCGCCGGGACCAGCTCGCGGAAGCGACGGATCCCCTCCGCGGGATCGTAGCCGTCCTGTCGGAGGTGCGCGAACGGGGCGACGTTGGGGTTGCGCTCCCAGTGACACCAGACGTCGGTCTCCCCGTCGGGCGTCCCGAACAGTCGGACGTGGAGCTGCCACTCACCGGTGAATCCGTTCGGCCGATACGCACAGCTCGCCGCCTCGTACACCGTCTCGCCGCCGTGTTCGTACGCGTGAAGGTACGCCC
The DNA here is from genome assembly GCF_055396225.1 of Halorubrum tibetense. Classification (NCBI taxonomy): domain Archaea; kingdom Methanobacteriati; phylum Methanobacteriota; class Halobacteria; order Halobacteriales; family Haloferacaceae; genus Halorubrum; species Halorubrum tibetense. Next base: position 841,906 of record NZ_AP043742.1, on the reverse strand, counting down.
GGAGCTGCTGGCTGAACCCGTGCTCGTCGATCAGTCGCCGCCGAGCAGTTTCGGGTGGAACCGCCCAGACGCCAGCGTACTCCGCGTCCGGTGGCGGTAACACCGACAGCGGATACGGAACTATCCGGTCCGGTGCGGCGTCGGAGAGGCGCGCTGCGGCCGCTCGCGCGCGCCAAAGCGGGACTCGGGACGCGGCGACGGCGACTCCGATCGCGAACACTGCGAGGACTACATGTGTCCGCGTCGTGAGCCGCTCTCGCAGTCGACTGGCGTCTCGGAGGGAGCTCATCAGTACTCCAACACGACCTGTATCGTCGACTCGCGGTCGGCGTCGAGCCGCTCGTACGCCTCGGTCGCGTTCTCGAAGGGGATCCGGTCCGTGACGAGCGCCTCGGCGTCGATCTCACGCAACCCATCGAGCGCGACGTCCATCCGGCGGTCGCGATCCCACCGGCCGCGGAGCTCGGGGGCGATCGTGCTCACCTGGCTCGAGACGATGTCGATCCGGTCCCGATGAAACCGACCGCCGAGATCGATCGGGGCGCGTTTCGACCCGTACCACGAGCCGACGACGATCCGGCCGTCGTACCCGACCACGTCGATCGCGTCGTCGAGCGTGGCCGGCCGCCCCGACAGCTCGATAACACAGTCCGCCTCGTCGACCTCGGCGGTGACTGCCTCGGGCGTCCCCACGCGATCGGCGCCCATCTCCCGAGCGAGAACCCGTCGGGACTCGACCGGGTCGACGACGACGAGCTCTGCGAGCGGGAACGACGCCAACTGTCTCGTCACACACAACCCGATGACGCCCGCGCCGAGAACGACAACACGCTCGCCGAGCCGTGGAGCCGCATCGAGCACGAGATTCGTCGCCGTCTCGACCGATGGGAGCAACGCTCCGGTCTCGGGTGACATCCCGTCCGGAAGGTGAACCACGGCCTCCGGTGTCGCCCGAAATCGGGTCTGGTGTGGGGCGAACCCGAACACCGTCCGGTCGATCCAGGCTGGATCGATGTCGTCGCCGACCGCCGTCACCGTTCCGGCGGCCGCGTATCCGTATCGAAGCGGGTAGGAGAACTCCCCGTCGAGTCCGTCGATCGTCTCGTCGACGGGGATCCCGGATGGCGTCTCGTCGTGATACACCAACAGCTCCGTGCCCGCGCTGATCGCGGAGGCACTCGTTGTCACCAAGAGCTCGTCGTCGTCCGGAGGACCGACCGTCACGGATCGGCGCTCGACCGTTTCCGGTGCGGTGAAATACAGCGCCCGGTCGGTCATCGTTCGCTCGCTCGTACGGCGCTCCGATCGGTGTCCGGATCCGGCGTCGGGGACTCGGTCCGTCGATGACACACCACACGGATTACACGGGTGTCGTCGACTTAAGCCCTCGCGTGACGACGCGGCCGCTCGTGATTCGAGGCATCATCGAAAAGCGGTCGGACGTTCGTTCGCGGGGTCTCCCGGCGGTTCGTCTACCGGATGACGTCGAGCCCGTTGTTCTTCTCAACGGTCTCGGTCCCGCCGTCGGACTCCCAGGCCGCACGCTCGGATCGCCCGGACCCACCGGAGCCTCCGACGCCCGCGTTCGTTTCCGCTGCGCGCGAACGGGAGTCACCGAGGTCATCGCCGTCGACCGCGGCACGGGACTTGTCCGCCTGTTTCTGTGTCGACGGACCGAGCACTTGCGCACTCTGGACGCCGGTCATGATCGCCATGACGCGGACCTTCCCTTTGTACTCCTCTTGGATACGAGCGCCCCAGATGACGTTGGCGCTCGCCTCCAGCCGCTCGGTGATGTTGTTCGCGATCCCCTCGGCCTCCTTCAGCGTGAGATCCGGGCCGCCCGTGATGTGGACGAGCCCGCCCGAGGCACCGCGGTAGTCGACGTCCAAGAGCGGATGGTTCATCGCGTCGTTGACCACTTCTTGGGTCTTGTTCTTGTCCTGGGTCTCGCCGACGAGCATCACCGCCACGCCGCCCTGGTTCATGATCGTGGACATGTCGGCGTAGTCCAGGTTGATGAGGCTCGGCTGGGTGATCGTCTCCGAGATCCCTTTGACCGTCTCCGCGATGATCTGGTCCATCACGGAGAACGCCTTTCCGATCGGGAGGTTCGGGACGTAATCGAGCAGCCGGTTGTTGTCGAGGACGATGATCGAGTCGGCCTCGTTGCGGAGGCTCTCTAACCCTTCCTCGGCTTTCACCGTGCGGGCACGCTCGACGTTGAACGGCGTCGAGACCATCCCGACGACGATCGCTCCCTGGTCTTTGGCGATCTTCGAGACGACCGGGGCCGCGCCGGTGCCGGTCCCGCCGCCCATGCCGGCGGTGACGAAGACGAGGTCGGCGTCGCCGAGCACCTCCTTGATCGTCCCCTGGGCCATCTCGGTGGCCCGCTCGCCCATCTTAGGGTCGCCGCCGGCACCGAGCCCCTGCGTGAGCGACTTGCCCACGAGGATCTTGGTGTCGGCTTCGATCATCTTGAGGTGCTGTTTGTCCGTGTTGATCGCGACGGTGTCGGCACCGTCGACGCCGATGTTGTACAGTCGGTTGACTGTGTTGTTACCCGCGCCGCCGGCACCGACGATGACGATCCGGGGGTCCCCGAACTCGTCGTCGTCCATGTCGACGTCCATGTCGCGTTTCTCCGCTTCCGCGTTGTCGAGGGCGTCCTGAACGAGATCCTGCATCGATCTACACCTTGGCCCAGCTGCGGTTGCGGCTGCGCTCCTCGCGCTCGCCGTCCTGTTCGTTCAACATGTCGCGGACGGCCGACCGGATCGCCTCGCTCCGGTTCGGGAACTCCCCCGTCTCGACCATCTGTTCGACCTCGTCGATCTGCTGTTTCGGGATCCGTAGTGTCACACGCTCCATTTTGTGTATTCCCCCGGTAAGACGGCGCGACCCCATGTCGCGCGTCTTACAGCGTCGAATCGCCCGACGACGAGGACATCCCCGCCGACGGGCGCCGGCTGTAAGACGACCGTCTTACGCGGTTGTAGTCACCGAGGCTATGCTTATAAAACTAACGGCGGTTGTAAGACAAATGTGTGGAAACGCCGTATACCGGGACTTCGGCCCTGTTTACGGCGGTTATCTGTCGTTCAATACGTCCGCTGCGGGGGTCCGCCGACCGCAACCGGGGCAGAACGCCCAGTCGGTTCTGACCTCGTCGCCGCACTCACAGAACGCTCTGTGTGACTGCTTCTCACCACAGTTCGGGCAGTAAACGTGGTCTTCAGGCACGTTTTCGCCACATCCACCACAGACGTTTTCGGTCGTTTGCATCGCACGGTTTCCACGCGTCTTACGCGCATCAGGCTCGTCTTCCGGCATCGTCTCACGTGTTACACGCGCGTCTGACTCCTCGGCGTTAGGGGCGTCGAGAGTGACGTTTACGTTGATCTCACCGGGTCCTGACGGCGTATACGCGTTCGTGGGTTCGGGTCGAGCCGTCCCGAGCCGTTCGTCCAGCGCCGCGTCGAGGCGCTCGGCGATGAGGTCGTCGACGCGGTCGGCCAGCGCGGCGTCGACGCTCCCCTCGGACGGCTCGTCGTCGGTATCGAGGTGGGCCCGAAGCGCCTCGCGCATCACCTCGCTTTTCGAAGCGTCACACGATTCCAGCCGCTCGACGAGATCGTCGTCGGCTCGGAACGTGATCTTGCTCATCGCCTATCGGTATCCGTGGTGGGTACAAATAGCTTGCTTCCCGTCCGACGGATGACAGACAGCCGCCGGGGACGCCCGCTGAACCGGATGGGCTGGAGAAGCCGAACCGAACGAACACTCTACGAACGGACGCCTCGGGTATGCCACTTGGTCACACATGTGTCTGACGCAGATTTATACGGCCCGCGCGGGCATACGTGTGTACATGAGCAACCGCGTCGAGGACCTCGAACGGCAGGTCGCGGAGCTGCAGGCGGCGGTCAACGGGCTCACCGAGGAGCTCGTCGAGATGAAAGAACGCGTCCGCCAGCTCGAAAACGAACAGGAACGTGCAGCCGCCGCGGAAGCGGCCGCCGAGGCGGACGAATCCACCGGGGACGACGCGTCCGACACGGTGTCCGACGCCGCCGGCGGCGAGCGCCGGACCCACTCCGACGATCACGTCGAGGTCGTCGAGCGAACCGATCCGCCAGCTGACACCGCGGCCGCCCCCGACGCCGACGGGACGGACGCTGACCGGACGGACGCCGACGGGACGGACGACGAGGTGATCGTACCCGACGAGTCGCCGGCGACGCCCGACGCCGAAACCGATACGTCGACGCAGGAAGGAGACGAAACCGAGGGCGAGTCCGACGACAACGACATCATCGTCGCGTAAGCCCGCGAGACCCCGCGAACATGCATATCACGGAAGTCGTTTTGGACGGGTTCAAGAGCTTCGGGCGCACGACGAGGATCCCCTTCTATGAGGATTTCACCGTCGTCACGGGACCGAACGGGTCCGGCAAGTCGAACATCATCGACGGGATCCTGTTCGCGCTCGGGCTGGCACGCACCCGCGGGATCAGAGCGAAGAAGCTCACCGACCTGATCTACAACCCCGGACACGAGGACGGCGAGGGTGATGGCGGCCCCTCGGAGGCGTCCGTCACGGTGGTGCTCTCCAACGAGGACGGGACCCTCGACCGCTCACAGGTCGTCTCGGCGGCCGGCTCGGAGAACGTCGGCGACGTCTCTGAGATCACGATCAAACGCCGCGTGAAGGAGACCGAGGACAACTACTACTCCTACTACTACCTCAACGGCCGCTCGGTGAACCTCTCGGACATCCGGGACCTGCTCGCCGCAGCGGGCGTCACGCCGGAGGGATACAACGTGGTGATGCAGGGGGACGTCACCGAGATCATCAACATGACGCCGTATCAGCGTCGTGGGATCGTCGACGAGATCGCGGGCGTCGCCGAGTTCGACGAGAAGAAGGAGGCCGCCTTCGAGGAGCTCGACACGGTCAAAGACCGGATCGGCGAGGCCGACCTCCGGATCGAGGAGAAGCGGGAACGGCTCGACCGGCTCTCCGACGAGCGCGAGACCGCCCTCGAGTACCAGTCGCTCCGCGAGGAGGTCGAGACGTATCGCGGCTACCGCAAGGCCTCCGAGCTGGAGGACAAACGGGAGTCGCTGGAACGCGTCGAGGACGACATCGACGACGCGGAAGCCGAGCTCGCGGAGCTGCGGGCCGAGCTCGACACGCGACAGGGTGCGCTCACCCGCTTGGAGGAGGACCTCGCGGACCTCACTCACGAGATCGAGACGAAAGGCGAGGACGAACAGATCGAGATCCGCGCGGAGATAGAGGAGATCAAAGGCGAGATCTCCCGGCTGAAAGACAAGATCGAGGCCGCCGAGGAGCGCGCGGCGGAGGCGGAGACGGAACGCCGGAACGCGTTCGTCCAGATCGACCGGAAACAGGAGACGATAGACGACCTCGAAACCGAGATCCGTGACCTGAAAGTCGAGAAGGCGTCGATCAAGTCGGAGATCGCGACGAAGCGGTCGACGCTCGCCGACGTCGAAGCCGAGATCGAGGGCGCGGACACGGAGTTCGACGAGCTGAAGGACGAGCTCGCGGACCGAAAGGCACGTCTGGAGACCCTCCGTGAGGAGAAACACGAGGCCCAACGCGAGAAGGACCGGCTGCTCGACGAGGCGCGTCGCCGATCGAACGCCGTCGAGGAGGCACGCGAGGAGCTGGAGGCGGCTCACGAGGACGTCCCGGACCTCAAAGCACGGATCTCGGAACTACACGGCGAGCTCGACAAGGCACGCAAAAACGAGTCGCGTATCGAGGACGCGCTCGCGGACCTGTTCGCCGAGAAGTCCGAACGGAAGGAACGACTGGACGAGATCGAGGCGGAGCTCCGCGAGAAGCAGAACGAGTACGCCAAACTCGAAGCCGCCGCGAGCGAGCGTGGCGACACCTCTTGGCCCCGCGCCGTGACCGAAGTGAAGAACGGCGGGATCGACGGCGTTCACGGCGCGGTCGGCGAGCTCGGCTCCGTCGAGGCGGAGTACGCCGAGGCGTGTGAGACCGCCGCCGGCGGTCGGCTCGCGAACGTCGTCGTCGACGACGACGGCGTCGGGTCCACCTGTATCGACTACCTCAAGCGTCGCAACGCGGGTCGGGCGACGTTCCTCCCGATCACGAAGATGGACGACCGTGGCCTCCCCCGGAAGCCGTCGGTGCCGGGCGTGATCGACTTCGCGCGGAACCTCGTCGATTACGACTCCCGGTACGAGACGGTGTTCTCGTACGTGCTCGGCTCCACGCTCGTCGTCGAGGACATGGCGACCGCCCGCGACCTGATGGGCGACTACCGGATGGTGACGCTCGACGGCGACCTGATCGAGAAATCGGGCGCGATGACCGGCGGTTCCGGCGGCGGCTCGCGGTACGCGTTCACGAAATCCGGCGGCGGGAAGCTGGAGCGGCTCGCCGAGGCGATCTCCGAGTTAGAGGACGAGCGCCGGAGCGCGGAGTCGGAGATCGAATCCCTGGAGGCGGATATCGACGACGCGCGCGACCGCAAGGCGGACGCCGCCGACCGCGTCCGATCGCTCGAAGGCGACATCGAGCGCGCCGAAGCAGAGCTCGAGTCGACCGAGGCGCGGATCAACGAGCTGGAAGACGAGCTCGCGTCGCTCCGCGCGGAACGCGAGTCCGTCGATCAGGAGATGGACGAGATCGACACGACGATCGACGCGCTGGACGCCGACATCGACGGCTTGGAAGCGGATATCGCGGAGATCGAAGCGGAGCTCGCGGACTCGAAGATCCCGGAGCTCTCCGAGCGGGCGGACGGGATCCGCGAGGAGATCGCCGAACTGGAGGGTCGGATGGACGACCTCGACGCGAAACGAAACGAGCTGGAACTGGAGAAGGGGTACGCCGAAGACGCGGTCGACGACCTCCACGACACGGTGGAGACTGCCCAGAACCGCAAGAGCGAAGCCGAATCGGCGATCGCCGAACACGAGGCGACGATCGGGGAGAAAGAGGAGCTGTTAGCGGAGAAGAAGGCGTCTATCGCGGATCTCGAGGAGGAGCTCGAGGCGCTGAAAGCCGACCGCGAGGCGCTCCGCGAGGAGATCCAGGAGGCCACCCGGAAGCGCGACGAACAGCGCTCGACGGTCGCCGACGCGGAGTCCGCCCTCGAAGAGCTGGTCGACCGGCGCGACCGGCTGGAGTGGGAGGTCGACGAGCTGGAGTCGCAGGTCGGCGAGTACGACCCCGAGGCAGTCCCGGACCTCTCGGAAGTCGAGTCACGGATCGAGTCGCTCGAGGCGGAGATGGAGGCGCTCGAACCGGTCAACATGCTCGCGATCGACGAGTACGACGAGGTCCAGGCGGAGCTCGACCAGCTCGAGGAGCGTCGGGACGTCCTCGTCGAGGAGCGCGACGCGATCACGGAGCGGATCGAGGGGTACGAGGCCGAGAAGAAGGCGACGTTCATGGAGACGTTCGAGTCGATAAACGAGCACTTCCAAGAGATCTTCTCCCGGCTCTCCGCCGGGTCGGGCGAGCTCGTGTTGGAGAACCCCGAGGACCCGTTCGAGGAGGGGTTGACGATGAAAGCACAGCCCGCCGATAAGCCGGTCCAGCGGCTCGCGGCGATGAGTGGCGGCGAGAAGTCACTCACCGCGCTGTCGTTCATCTTCGCGGTTCAGCGGCACAACCCCGCGCCGTTCTACGCGCTCGACGAGATCGACGCGTTCCTCGACGCGGTCAACGCGGAACGGGTCGGCGAGATGATAGAGGAGCTCGCCATGGACGCACAGTTCGTCGTCGTCGGACACCGCTCCGCGCTGCTGGAGCGCTCCGATCGCGCGATCGGCGTCACGATGCAAGGGGACAACCTCTCCGCCGTCACCGGAATGCAGTTCGGTGACGAGGTGAGCGCGGATGACTGAGGACGACGGGGTTCCCGACCTCGATCTGACGAGCGAACGGCAGGACGTAGCTCCGGCGTTCGGCGACGACGCAGAGGACGGTGATCGCTCAGAGACCGCCGACGCAGAGGACGGCGACCGCTCGGAGGCCGCCGACGCAGAGGACGGCGACCGCTCGGAGGCCGCCGACGCAGAGGACGGCGTCCCTTCGGACGCCGTAGACGTTGACGCCAGCGACCGCTCGGACGCCGCCGAGGACGACGAGGAGGTCGAACCGGTCGAGTTGCTCGTTCAGCTAGCCGAGGAGGGGGAGATCGAGCCGTGGGATATCGACATCGTGCAGGTGACCGACGCGTTCCTGGAGAAGCTCGACGAGACGGATCTCCGGACCACGGGGCGCGCGCTGTTCTACGCCAGCGTCCTGCTCCGAATGAAAAGCGACGGGATGTTGGCCGACGACGAGGACGAAGCGGAGCCCGCCGCGGAGCCGTGGGAGCTCGCGATGGAGGGCGGCGACACCGATCCGGCCGACCCCGGCTTCGACCCGATCGACAAGCTCGAAGCGGAGATGGACCGCCGGCTCGACCGGAAGCACACGCGTGGGTCGCCGGAGACGCTCGACGAGCTCGTCCGCGAGCTCCGCGAGGCCGAGCGCGGCTCGTGGTGGAAAGAGTCCCGCAAGTACGACACCTCCGAGTCGCCGTCGGGGTACGACCGGGGGACCCAGACCCTCGATTACCACACTGGGGACGAGTTCCGCCGCGACGGCGAACCCACCGCGGGGGACGCGACGGACCGAACCCACGACGAGGACATCGAGGAGGTGATCGCGGACGTCGAATCCGCGATCACCCCGCACTTCGACGCCGGGCGCGCGGAGGTGCTGTTCGCGGAGGTGTCGTCCGCCGGCGGCCGACCGTTCATGACGTTCCTCGCGCTGTTGTTCATGGCACATCGGGGGAGCGTCACGCTCCGTCAGGACGAGCTGTTCGGGGACCTGTGGATCCGCGACCCGGCGGCGTCGATGGGCGAGTCCGAAGCGGTAGCGGATTAGCCGGCTACAGCCAGTCGGCGTCGGGGTCGATCCGGCCGGCCGGGGTCTCCCCGTTGAGGACGGCCGCGACGTCGGCGGCGGCGCTGTGATTGAGGTCGTCGTACGCGTCCTCGCTGTACCACGCCGCGTGCGGCGTGACGACCGTGTCCTCGCGACCGACAAGCGGGTCGTCCTTCGGTGGTTCCTCGGCGAGCACGTCGAGCCCGGCCGCCTTGATCGTGCCGTCGTCGAGCGCATCCAGGAGCGCGTCGGCGTCTATCACGGGGCCGCGACCCACGTTGACGACGACGGAGTCCGGCGAGAACCGTGCGAGCGCGTCGGCGTCGACCATCCCCCTCGTCGCGTCGGTGAGCGGCGCGTACACGGCGAGGTGGTCGCTCCGCTCGAACAGTGTGTCGAGTCCGACCGTCTCGACGCCGTAGTCGGCCATCACGTCGTCGTCGACGAAGGGGTCGTGTGCGATCAGCTCCGCGCCGAAGCCGCCGAGCTGTTCGGCCGCCCGCCGGGCGATCGGGCCAAACGACAGGAGCCCGACCGTCGACGCGCTGAGCCGTCGGATCGGCCGACCGTCTTCCCAGCTCCAGCGGCCGTCGGCGACGGCATCGTCGTACGGCTTCATCGAACGGAGGCAGGTCAACAGTAGTGAGACGGAGTGAGTTGCCACCTCATCGGTGCAGTAGTCGGGAACCCGCGTTACCGTCACGTCGGCGGCGGCGGCGGCCGGGACGTCGATGTTGTCGACGCCGACCGACGAGCGAACGATAGCGTCGAGCTCGGGTGACAGCGCCTCGATCGCCTCGGCCGTGACCGGCGTGTTGATGTCGGTGACGATCGCGTCGAACCCCTGGCCGGCCTCGATGACCCGGTCGGCCGAGCCGAGCTCGGCGACGACGATCTCGACGTCGTCGTCGACGCCCTCGGCGAGTCTGGCACGATAGGTGTCCGGGTCGATCATCGGAAACGACGAGAGCAGGACGCGTTTCATACGCCTCGCTACGACCCGCCCCCACTTGATGCCTGTTGCTTACGCTGTTAGGTTCGAGAAATATTATTGTCGTTCGTGAGGTATCCGCTCGATCGGATCGTTTCGACGGCTCTTTGACCGCCGGGCGATAACGCGCGGCCGTGAGCGACGAGACGACCGATAAGCCGCCGATGCTCGTCTTACTGGAGTCGTTGGCGTTCTACCGGAACGTCCGGATCGGTGCTGCCGTCGGCGCGAGCGTCGCGCTCGCGTTGTACCTGGTACGAACGTTCGAGCTCCTGCCGTGGGCGCTCGTCGAGGTCCGCGAGTATCCTCTGTTCGGGCCCGACGTGTGGTTCCTCCTCCTCGCGTTCGTGTTGGCGGCGACGCTCGGGCTCTTGGTCGCGATACTGCTCACCGTCGTCGCGGCGGTTCGAGGGGTTCGTGACGTGAAACGAGAACGGAGAGACTAGTCGGCCGTACAGGAGGCGTCACGGTCCTCGCTCGTGAACTCCTGTGCCGGCTCGGTGAGCTTGTAGAGGTTTTGTCTGGCGTCCGCGAAGTAGACGTCCTCGTCGACCACGTCGATCCCCTCGAGCCGTTCGAGGGCGTACCGGACGGTTCGGGCGGACAGCATCGACTCTTGGACGATCCCCTTCTGTGTCAACGGTCCGTTGTATTCGAGCACCTTAAAGACGAGTTTGGCGCTCGGCGGGAGGTCGTCGAGACCCTCCGTTTGGGTTCCAGCCATCGTTACGATTCGAAACCGTACTCGCTCATAAATGTTGATGCAACTCCCGGCGTTTCGGGGCCATTAGGGGCCTTTATTGCTGGTTTTCTTCGCATGATCCGGATAATTCCTCCGGTATATCGGGTGTAGACTGACCAGTCAGTCAGTCATTTTGCTCGCGCGCGCTTCGCCGCACACAGGGGCGGCGGACCGATCGGGTCCGTAGGGGACGGAACGAACGGCTTTTCACCGGTGGTTGCGGATCCGTAGACATGAGCGACGAACCGGCAATCACCGGCCACGCCCGGAGCGTGGTGGTCACCACTATCTGCTGTCTCGCGGGGATCGCCGCGGGCGTGGTGTCGGCCGCGTACGTCGGGACCGGCGATGCCGCCGCCACCAGCACGACCGCCGTCCTCGTGATGGGCGCGTTCGTGTTGATACAGTACCCGCTGTACAAGGTCATCGGCGTCGGCGACTTCGGCGTCAAGGACAACCTCTACGTGGCGTTCATGACGTTCACGCTGTGGTTCATCAGCTACACCGTGCTGCTCACCTCGGCGGTGACGTTTTGAGATGGCCGACGACAGCATCGCGGTAGTCGACCTGGACCGCTGTCAGCCCGACCGCTGCAACTACGAGTGTGCCAACTACTGTCCTCCGAACCGGACGGGAAAGGAGTGCATCACCGAGCGCGGCGAGGACGCCGACGAGGGTGACCCCGACCAGATACATATCTCCGAGGAGCTGTGTCTCGGGGAGACTTGCGGGATCTGCGTCGAGAAGTGCCCGTTCGACGCGATCGAGATCATCAATCTTCCCTCGGAGCTGAAAGAGGAGCCCGTCCACCGGTACGGCGAGAACGCGTTCGCGCTGTACGGGCTCCCGACGCCGGAGCCCGGCAGCGTCACCGGGATCCTGGGCCCGAACGGGATCGGGAAGTCGACGGCCGTTCACGCGCTCGCCGGCGAACGCGTCCCGAACCTCGGCGACCACGAGACCGACCCGACGTGGGAACGGGTTCTCGATCGGTTCCGTGGCACCGGCCTCCAGAACTACTTGGCGGCCCTGAAAGCAGGTGACGTTACCGTCGCCCGCAAACCGCAGTACGTCGACCAGATCCCGAAACAGTTCGACGGGAACACCCGCGAGCTGTTGGAGCGGACCGACGAGCGTGGTGCGCTCGATGACCTCATCGATCGACTGAACATCCGACCGGTGATGGATCAGGACATCGACTCCATCTCCGGCGGGGAGCTCCAGCGGGTCGCCATCGCGGCCTGTCTCGCCCGCGACGCCGATTTCTACTTCCTCGACGAGATCACCCCGTACCTCGACATCGGCCAGCGGATGGTCGCCGCGCGGCTCATCCAGGAGCTGGCGAACGACGACGACGCCGAGCGGTCGATGCTGGTCGTCGAACACGACCTCGCGATCCTCGACCTCCTCGCCGACACCCTCCACGTCGCGTACGGCGAACCCGGGGCGTACGGCGTGATCACGGACCCGAAATCGGTTCGAAACGGGATCAACGAGTACCTCAAAGGCTACCTCGACAACGAGAACATGCGGATCCGTCCGTCTGCGATCACGTTCGAGGAGCACGCTCCTCGGGCTTCCTCGAAGGGGACGCCGCTCGTCGAGTATCCGGACCTCCACAAGTCGTACGGCGAGGGCGAGTTCTCCCTCGACGTCGAGGGCGGCGTCATTCACGAGTCGGAGGTGCTCGGGATCGTCGGGCCGAACGGGATCGGGAAGTCGACCCTCGCCAAGCTGTTCACGGGTTCGTTGACCCCTGACCAGGGCGAGCTCGACTTCCGGCTCGACATCGCGTACAAGCCGCAGTACATCGAGATCGACCAGCCGATGCGCGTCGACGCGTTCCTCTCGTCTATCACCGACGAGTTCGGGACCTCGTACTGGAACACCGAGGTCGCCCAGCCGCTCCAGCTCGACCGGATCATGGAACAGGACCTGACCGACCTCTCGGGCGGCGAGCGACAGCGGGTCGCCATCGCGGCGTGTCTGTCCGAGGACGCGGACCTGTACCTGCTCGACGAGCCCTCCGCGCACCTCGACGTCGAACAGCGGGTCCGCGCGACCACCGCGATCCGCCGGTACGCGGAGAACCACGACGCCACCGTGCTGGTGATCGACCACGACATCTACATGATCGATCTCCTCGCCGACCGACTGATGGTGTTCGACGGCGAGCCGGCGGCGCACGGGCACGCGACGCCGCCACAGGAGATGCGTGAGGGGATGAACGAGTTCCTCGCGGACCTGGATATCACGTTCCGACGCGACGAGCGAACCGGCCGCCCCCGGATCAACAAGCCGGACTCACAGAAGGACCGCCAGCAGAAACGCGACGGCGAGTACTACTACGCGCCCTGACGCCGGTCGTCTCGTTTGGCCCCCGATCCGGGCTCGACTGCCCCCGCCCGGCGCGCGCTGGTCGCTCGCCGCCACCCGGAGCTCTTTGGTCGCCCGCCGCCCTCGCTGAGGTATGCCGGAAACCGATTCCGATCTGTTCGGGCTGACGTACGAGGAGGCGGGCGAGGCGATCGCTGACGCGGACTTCGGCGTGCTCCCCGCGGGAAGCATCGAACAACACTCGACGCATCTCCCCGTCTCCACCGACACGCTGCGTGCGGACCACCTCACCGCCGAGCTCGTCGAGGCGGCACCGGCGTTCGATCTCGACCTCCTCAGACTGCCGACGCTGCCGTACGGACAGTCGGAACACCACATGACGTTCCCGGGCACAGTGACGCTTTCAACCGAGACGTACGTCGACGTCGTCCGCGAGATCGGCGGATCGATGGCGACCCACGGGCTCGACCGCCTGCTCATCGTGAACTGTCACGGCGGCAACCGGGAGCCGCTGTCGATCGCGGCCGACCGACTCGGCCGGGACACGGAGCTGACGGTGCATTTCGTCCACTGGACCGACTTCGCCCGCGAGGACCTCGAGGCAGCGTTCGGGGAGGGGTGGGGCCACGCCGGCGACCACGAGACGAGTTTCGTCGAGCTGTACCGACCCGATCTGGTCCGCGACGGAAAGAAGGAACCGCAAGACGCGGCGGAGTTCCCCGAGACGCGGAGCTACGAGTACTTCAGCGACGTGACGGAGCTCGGCGGGCTCGGTGATCCGACCGCGAGCGATCCCGAAACGATGGAGGGGATCGTCGCCGACACGACGGATGCGATCCTCGAGGCGCTCGTCGCGGACGTCGAGAACGGGTGGTGATAGGCGTCGAGGGGAGTGGATAACGAACCCCGGAGACGGGTACGGACGGGTATCGATGCGGCCGTCGCTCCGATCCGCGGTATCGAAGCGATTAAGCGATGAACCCGCCAACGACGGCGTATGCAACACCTCATCGTCCGCGGCGACCCCGGGATCCGCAAGGACGCGATCATCGAGTACGAGGGTGAGGAGCTGGTGTGTTTCGGTATCAACACGCAGGGCGGGTGGCACGGTCCGGACGAACCCCAGCTCTGGTGTACGGTGGGAACCCCGGACGAACGAGAGGCCTACGAGAAACGCGAGTACGTTCCGCACTGGCTCGACGTCGACACCGTCGACGCCGAGGCGCTCGACGTGATCAGAGCGAAAGGCGACCTCTCAGTGTAGCCCGCGTCCCCGACCACGTACCTGGGTCTCCGTCTTCTTTCTCACACGGGCGGGTCCGCGAGCCACGCCTCCACAGCACCCGCCATCGCCCCCCGGCGATGGATCCGGCCGGCGTCGGGGTCGACGACGGTGCTTTCCGTGCCCGGACAGTCGCCGTCGTCGATCACGACCGCGGCGCGCTCGCGTATCCGGTCGTCGAGGTCGGCCACCCGAGTGACGCTGCCCGTCCCGGAGACGTTCGCGCTCGTGGCCGTCACCGGCCCCGCCTCGGCGGCGAGCGCTCGGGCGACCGGGTGGTCAGGGACGCGCACACCAACGCGGTCCCGACCGCCGGTCAGGACGTCGGGAACGTCGCGGCCGCGCTCCACGACGACGGTGATCGGTCCCGGGAGGAACGCACGCATGAACGCCAGCGCGGTCTCGGAGGGACGGACGTGTTCGAGCGCGGCGTCGACGCTCGCCACGCCCATCGAGAGGGGATCCTCGCGGCTGCGTCCCTTCACTTCGAACACCGCTGCGACCGTCTCAGGGTCGAGGGCGTCCGCGCCGAGCCCGTACACCGTCTCGGTGGGGTAGACCACGAGGCTACCGCTCCGCACCGCGTGTGCCGCCCGAGCCACGGTTTCGCGCGTGTCTCCCGACAGGCCGTCCATACGGCCCGATTCGTCCAGCCGTTCGCCGTCGTCAGTCACATCGCGGAGTTGGCGGGTAACGCGAAAAAGGCTAGCGGCTCCCGACGACTCGGCAAGGGAACGATCGCTTCACGAACCCGATCAGTCGACCAGTCGGTCGATCGCGGACCCCACCGCGTCATACTCGGGGAAGTCGGGGTGTTCGTCTGCGACCCAAGCGTATCGGACCTCGCGGTCCGCATCGAGGAGGAACACGGCGGGGCGTGCCTCCGTGATCCCCGCCATCCCGTCGATGTCGTGGTCGACGCCGTATGACCGGATCACCGCCGCGCTCGGGTCGGAGAACACCCGGACTCCGTCGCCCCGCTCCGCGAGCAGTCGCTTGTGCTCGTACGGGGTGGATATCGAGAGGCCGTACACGTCGACGTCGTCCCTCCAGCCGTGCTCGTCGATCTCGTTGTAGAGGTACGTCGTCTGAAACGCCCCGTCCATCGGGTGGAACACGAGCAGCGTCGGCCCGTCGACCACGTCATCGAGCGCACGGTCCTCCCAGAACTCGTCGCCGACGAGGGGCCGAGTGAATCCCGGGGCGGTCTCACCGACCGTGGGGTGGTCGGCCTCCGGCAAATCGACGACGTCGAACCCTAGATCCATCTCAGGCACCCCCGTCCCCGTACGTGCGGTCGAGGTACGCGACGATGTTCGCGCTCTCGGACATGGTGACGCCCGTCTCGGGGTCGACGATCGCCGGCACGCTCCGCGATCCCGAGACGCGTTTGACCACGTCGCGGGCCGAGTGCATCGGCTCGACGTACCGCGACCGGTACGGAATATCGAGGTCGTCGAGCCTCCGGACGACCCGCTCACAGAACGGACACGCCTGGAGCCGGTACAGCGTGATCGGTTGCCTCGTCATACCGTTCCGTGGGGTCGCTGGCGGGGTAACCGTGTCGACGGCGGCGAGGTATCCGTGTCGTTATGATGTGGCACCCGTGTCGATGGCGGGACACTCGGTTGCTGGCGGGACACTCGGTTGCTGGCGGGACACTCGGTCGACGCCGGGGGGAATCTCTGGACCCACGAGTCACCCATCGTTCGCGGCCGTGGTCTCGGTCGCTCCCGACGCACCCGTGTGGTCACTAGCCACGTGGGTCTCGTCCGTTTCTGCGTCGGTGTCACCGTTTTCCGGATCGGTGTCACCGTTTTCCGGATCGGTGTCACCGTTTTCCGGATCGGTGTCACCGTTTTCCGGGTTGACCGCGTCCGCGAGCGACGTCTTGACCCTGTCGGCCGGTGCCGCGGGACCGGTCGTCCCGAACAGCTCTGCCCGGGCGCAGGCCGCACAGTAGTGGTTCAGCTCGTGCTCGTGGGTACGGACCGGCACGCCGGCGAACAGCGTTTCGTCGCGGCGGCGACGGACGACCCCGCCGTCGAACCGCTCGTCGCAGACGACACACGGCTCCTCACAGGGATCGACCGGTTCGAGCACCCGGTGGTCGACCGTCTTCTGCCGGCCGAACGCCGTGATCCGGTGTCGGCGGCCCAGTCGATCGTCGGCCGGCGGGGCGACGGCGAGACCGGCGACAGCGAGCGCGAGACCGACGCCCGCCATGGCGACGGATCCGTTTTGCGCGGCGGTGATCGCGATGAACGACCCGACCAGGAGTACGACCGCGCTCAGTCCGTACGCGGAGGCGGTCATTAGCGCGGTCTCCTCGTCCGGCTCCCGTTTCGGCATCGGGTAATCTTCCTCGTCGACGGTGAGCCGCCGAGTTTCCGCGAGCATGGAGTGGTGATAGTAGCCGTACAGGAAGTTACCCACACCCCCAGTCGTGAACAACAACAGCACGTGGATCGGGATCGATCCGATGTCGCGGTCGACGAGGACGACCGTGTCGCCCTCGTCGCGCTCGATCTCCCATCCTGCGTCGAGGTGTTGCTGTACCCGCCGACGAAACGCCGACTCGTCGGTGTCGGGCGTCGACTCGTCGGTGTCGAGCGTGGTGTCCGCGGTATCGGAGGCCGATCCGGCGGCCGAGACTGCTTCGTGTCTAGCGGGGCTTTCGGAGCCGCCTCCGTCGCGCTCGGCTCCGCACTCGGAACAGAACGCGTCGTCGGACCCGAAGCGGCTGCCACACGAGCCGCAGAACTGGGCTTCCGTCCCGTCCGCGAGGTCCGCTCCGCACGCCGAACAGAAGTTCGCGTCGGGGGAGACGGTCGCGCCACACTCGTGGCAGTCCGGTCGCCCGGGATCGGGGGATCCCGTCGTAGAGGGGGAGGGCATCGCGGGATCGTTTCGCCGTCGACGCCTTATCCCTTACCGTGTTCCCGACATCGGCCCGAACGGAAGGTAATCCTTTAACCGTCGCCCAACGCACGGTTAATGAGCATGGGTTCATTGTCGAGCGTACTACTGGCCGGCGTCCCGGGGACTCCACCGGTGACCGACCCGCTGGTAACCGTCGTCGGCATCGCCGCCATCGTCGTCCTGATCGGGATGTCGGCGTTCTTCTCCTCCTCGGAGATCGCGATGTTCTCGCTGCCGAAACACCGCGTGAACGGCCTCGTCGAGGAGGGAGTCAAGCACGCGAAGACGATCCAGACGCTGAAAGCCAACCCGCACCGGCTGTTGGTGACGATCCTCGTCGGCAACAACCTGGTAAACATCGCGATGACGGCGATCGCGACCGCACTCATCGGCGCGTACGTCGAGAGCGCGCTGTTGACGATCGCCCTCACGACGTTCGGGATCACGGCGATCGTGTTGCTGTTCGCGGAGACTGCGCCGAAATCGTACGCCGTCGAGAACACGGAGTCGTGGTCGCTCCGGATCGCCCGACCGCTGAAGTACTCTCAGACTGCCCTGTATCCGCTCGTCGTCGTCTTCGACTACCTGACCCGCGTCGTCAACAAGGTGACCGGCGGCCGGGCCGCCATCGAATCGACGTACGTCACTCGCGAGGAGATCCAGAACATCATCGAGACGGGCGAGCGGGAGGGCGTCATCGAGGAGGAGGAACGCGAGATGCTCGACCGCATCTTCCGGTTCAACAACACCATCGCCAAAGAGGTGATGACGCCCAGACTCGACGTCACCGCGGTCCCGAAGGAGTCGACCGTCGAGGAGGCGATACAGAAGTGCGTCCACGCGGACCACGAGCGCGTCCCCGTGTACGACGGGAACCTCGACAACATCGTGGGGATCATCACCGTTCGCGACCTGGTTCGCGAGCTGCGATACTCCGAGGGCGACCCCTCGCTGGAGCGCGTCGTCAAGCCGACGCTTCACGTCCCCGAGTCGAAGAACGCCGACGAGCTGTTAGAGGAGATGCAGGACAACCGCCTCCAGATGGTGATCGTCATCGACGAGTTCGGGACGACGGAGGGGATCATCACCTTGGAGGACATGGTCGAGGAGATCGTCGGCGACATCCTCGAGGGCGACGAGCCCGAGCCGATCGAGTTCGTCGAGGAGAACGTCGCGTACGTGCAAGGCGAGGTCAACATCGACGAAGTGAACGAGATGCTCGACATCGACCTCCCAGAGGGCGAGGAGTTCGAGACGCTCGCCGGCTTCGTGTTCAACCGGGCCGGTCGCCTCGTTGAGGAGGGCGAGGAGATCGAGTTCGACGGGGTCAGGATCCGGATCGAGCGCGTCGACAACACCCGGATCATGAAAGCGCGAGTGACCGTCCTCGACGTCCCCGAAGACGACCCAGACGGGGACGTCGAGGAGGCGCAGGCGGACGGGGCGGAGTAGACTGCCGGGAAGATCGGGTCCCCGTTACACTCCATATGGCGTGAGAGGGTTCACGCGTCGCGCTGAATAGAGAGGGTGAGTTCAGCAGACCGACTCCATTTGTTCCAACCGAGCTGCGATGAATTAGCTGTCAGACTGGGCGTGCTTGGTGAGTGATAACGGGAGTCTATAGAACAAATGTTTTAAGTAGATTAAAATAATATTAGAAAATAATATGAAAAAGCAATTACCGCTTGTTGGTCTCTCGTTACTCATATTTGGGGTTATTTCCTTTTACTTCGTGATTATAGACGGTAATGCATGGATTCCTGCATTATTATTATCCTCATTTCTAATTATTTTTATCCTATGGTATTTGTATGATATGCATAAATCAATTAAAACAATCGAAGACGAAATCAAGAATATTAATGGCTAATATTAGTCAAATATTAGTATTGAGATATGCGGATTCCATACGAAGACGAATGATCTCAACCATTCGTTAGCAGTTCTTACTTTGGTGTTGCCAAAACAGCTTAATAAACTACTTTGCTTTGGCTCTGTTGAAATCCTTAGAAAGTGATATTTATTTTCTCCACTGCGGTCAATACGCAGCTCTTGTTGACCAAAGAGAGAACTACGTGCCGAGGAAACTGATTGCATGACTCGTTGGGGGAACTCTTATACCCGAATCAACAGTGACAAGTCATAATGACTGACACAGCAAATTCGGGCGGGGGGCTGTTTTCCCGACTCCCGGAGGGTGTGAAAATCGGACTTGCACTGATTAGTATCGTGTACGGTGTAGCGATATTGACCGGCACTATCGAAGACCCAATTCCGTCAGGCGTGTGGGCAGTCGTATGGATCTCGGTGGGTATCTACCTGATCGTGCGTGCGGTGCGTCTGAGTAGTCAGTCGTGATGCACTAGGAGGCTGTACTGAACGATTCGTGAGTCCCCTGTATTGACCGATCACTTCCCGCGATAAATCAGCCATCGGCTTGTGCAACATTCGCGCCCTGTGTTCAGCACGGAGTTCGTATCAGATCCGAAGGGTTTCAACAGAGCAAACGCAGACCACTGGGTTCTACACCGCGTACGCGCGGGCAGCCGACACGAGTGCTTTCCGGTAGTCGCTCTCGGACGGATCGGGGCCCAGCTCCAAGAACCGCCGTTTGAAGCCGTTGACGTCGACGTCCGCCGCGTCGCTCTCGGCGGCACGGGCGAGGTCGTACAGGCGGTGTGAGGGGCCCGCGAGGTCGTGGCGCTCGACCAGCGCCAGCGCGAACGCCGCGTTCACCGCGGTGATATCCGGGTCGGCTCCGGCGGTGACGGGAGGCGATCCGGCCCGGTCCAGCTCCGGACGGTCGGCGATCGCGGCCGCGAGCGTCGACTCGAGGAAGCCGACCAGTTTGTCCGCCGGGGCGACCGAGAGCGTGATGTCGTCGGCGTAGATGTCCTTCATGTGGTTCGCGATCTGATAGCAGTGTGCGAGCTTTCGACGCTCCACTTTCTCGCCGGCGAGCCCGAGGTACAACGCCTCCTCCGTCGACTGGAGGTGTGAGGCGTGGCCCTCCTCGTAGCGGGCCATATGGGACAGCTCGTGGACGGCGAGCTCCCGGGCCATCGCGCTCGTGGCGGCGCGACGCGAGACGTTCAACACGTGGTGGTCGTCGTAGTGGGCGGCCCACGTCCGCTCGTCGGGGTCCGTTCGGACCCGGACGTGTACGGGTGCGTCCAGCGAGAACTCGGTTTCGAACAGGTCGGCAGCGCCGAGGAACGGGTCGGGGGGGACGTCCCCCTGTACGCGAAGATCCATGCGTACCGTTACCATGGATTGCGGGGCTAAGTCTCTTGCGCCCGCCAGCCCAACACCCGACCCATGTCCATCTATGCGGCGTACGACGACGGGCTCCGCGTCGTTGACCCGGCGAACGAGCGGGTCGACACCCGACTGGACGACCAGGGGGTCGAGTGTCTCGCTGTCGACTCCCGAACTCCCGACCGCGTGCTCGCGGGGACGTGGAACGGGCTGTATCGATCCGACGATGGCGGGAAGACGTTCGAGCGGGTCGCGACGGACGGGCTCTCCTCGGACGGGGACGGGATCGACGCGGTCACTGCGCTCGCGGTGAGTCCCGACGACCCCGAAACGGTGCTCGTCGGAACCGAACCCTCACGGATCTACCGGTCGACGGACGGTGGTCGGTGCGTCGAGCGTATCGAGGGCCTCCAGAGCGTGCCCTCCGCCGACGAGTGGTCGTTTCCGCCCCGGCCGGACACCCACCACGTCAGGTGGATCGAGACCTGTCCCGCGGATCCCGATCGCTGGTACGTCGGGATCGAAGCCGGCGCGCTCGTCGTCACCCCGGACGGCGGGGAGACGTGGATCGACCGCCCCGAGGGCTCGCGACGGGACACCCACACGATCGCGACGCATCCCGACGCGCCCGACCGGGTGTACGTCGCCGCGGGCGACGGCTACGCCGAGAGCGACGACCGCGGCGCGTCGTTCGCGACCCCGAACACGGGGCTCGATCACGGCTACGTCTGGGGGATCGCAGTCGACCCCGGAGACCCGGACCGAGTCCTCGTCAGCGCCGCGAGCGGTGCGAGCGCCGCGCACCGACGCGGCGAGGCGTACCTCTACCGAACGGAAGGAGCCGGCGGCGGGAGCGGGGACAAGCCGGCGTGGGAGCGGCTCGACGACCGTGGGATCCCGACCGGCGACAGCACCTATCGGGCGGTGATCGCCGGCGGAATCCTTCCCGGCGAGGTCTGGGTGCTCAACGATCGAGGCCTCTATCGAACGACCGACGGCGGGGGCAGCTTCGAGCACGTGGCCGCCGACCTACCGCGGACGGCCGCCCGAGCGCTGGCGGTCGTGTAGCGAGGACGGGAAGATGCCATGTGAACGCCCGAACGCCTACTCCCGAACCGCGCGAACGACGAGGTAGACGAACGGGGTGTCGATCACGGCGATCAGCAGCTTGAGGAGGTACTGACCGACGACGAGCGCGGCGGCCTCGCCGAGGGACAGCGGCATCCCGATGCCGAGAACCGCGGGAGCGACGACGAACGCGACGCCGACGAAGATCACGGTGTCGAGCACCTGACTCGTCGCGGTCGAGGCGAGGTTACGGAGCCAGAGCTTCCCCGGACCGGTCCGATCGCGGATCTCGTGGAACACGATCACGTCCCAGTTCTGGCTCACGACGTACGCGAGCAGGCTCCCGAGAACGATGTTCGTTGTCGGCCCGAGCGCCGTGTCGAAGGCGGCGGATACCTCCGGGTTGATACCGGGTGCCGCGAGCGTCGACCAGACGAGCGCGAGCACGACGAAGTTCATCGCGAACGCGACGTTGACGACGACCTGTGCCGCCCGACGACCGTACAGCTCGGCGTAACAGTCGGACGCGAAGAACGTGATCGCGTACGCCAGCGCCGCGCCCGGTAACAGGATCTCCGGCCCGACCGCCGGAAGCGCGACCGGGAGCGGGAGCGCGAGCACCTTCGCCGCCGTCACCTGCGCGGTCGCGAGAGCGGTGACGAACAGCGCGACGAGTCCGACCTGTGCCACCGCCTCGCGGCCGAGCGGGTCGCCGGCGTACGGGTGATCACTCATTCGTCGCTCCGTCCGCGTCGACCGTCCCGTCCGACGACGATCCGCCGTCGTGCACGGCGCCGTCGTCCGTCAGCCGGCCGTGCCGTTCGTCGATCTCGTCGAGCACGTCGAGCGTCTTGCGGATTGACGCTCGAACCGCGTCGCTTCGGTTGACGAACTTCCCGTCGTCGCCGACGTGCTCGTCGAGGTCCGCGAGCAGCTCGCCCGGGATCTCTACGCTTATCTTGGGCATACTTGAGGATTCTTCGGGTATTATTAAACCGTGACGGGTCGTTCGCGGGTGTGCGAGTGGCTTACGCGGGAACGCCGGAGCGAAGCGCTTAAACTCCACGCCGGGGAAACGACAGTAACTCGCTGGTACGGACGTCCAGCGGGCACTCGCCGCCGGATCGCGGGCAGCAGTCCGTTCGCGGACCGCCTCCGACGATCCGGGACGAGACGAAATGTGGCCGCCTCGCGGCTGAATCGCAATCGTCCGTGGACAACACAATGGCACGAAGCTTCTACTCGCACATCAAGGACGCATGGCGGTCCCCCAAGGAGGGGAAACTCGCGGAACTACAGTGGCAGCGCAAACAGGAGTGGCGCGACCAGGGCGCAATCGAGCGGATCGACCGACCCACGCGGCTCGACAAGGCTCGTGAGCTGGGCTACAAGGCGAAACAGGGTATCGTCGTCGCCCGCGTGAGCGTCCGCAAGGGCGGTTCGCGAAAACAGCGACACAAGGCCGGCCGACGCTCGAAGCGACAGGGTGTCAATCGCCTCTCGCGACGCAAGTCGATCCAGCGTATCGCCGAGGAGCGCGCCTCCCGGAAGTACCGGAACCTGCGCGTGCTCAACTCCTACTGGGTCGGTGAGGACGGCTCCCAGAAGTGGCACGAAGTGATCCTCGTGGATCCCGCACACCCCGCGATCGAGAACGACGAGGACCTCAACTGGATCTGCTCGGACGACCACAAGGGTCGCGCGTTCCGCGGCCTCACCTCCGCCGGCACCAAGGGTCGCGGCCAGCGGAAACGCGGCAAAGGGACCGAGAAGACCCGGCCGTCGGTCGGCAGCAACGACCGGCAGGGCAAGTAAGCGCTCCAACGACGCGCCCGTCCCATTTATCGGCGTACAGCGACGTTACAGCCGTCTATTTATCAGCGTACAGCGGCGTCGTCGTCGATCACTTATCAGCGATCACACGCGTCCTCTCGTGAATTATACGCCACGTCGCCGGTGGGGAAGCGATTATACTCGGGCGTCTCCCATTCGGCGATATGAGCCTCTCCCTCGACGCCACCCAGCTCGATCGGTACTCCAGACACGTCATCATGGACGAGGTCGGCCCGGAGGGGCAGGGTCGGCTCCTCGACGGTCGCGTGCTCGTGATCGGCGCGGGTGGGCTCGGCTCGCCGGTGATCCAGTACCTCGCTGCCGCCGGCGTGGGGACCCTCGGCATCGTCGACGACGACGTCGTCGAGCGGTCGAACCTCCAGCGGCAGGTGATCCACGGCGACGACGACGTGGGCGAGCCGAAAGCCGCGTCGGCAGCCCGGTTCGTCGAGCGGCTCAATCCGGATGTCACAGTCGAAACGCACGCGACCCGGCTGGACGCCGACAACGCTCACGACCTGATCGAGCCCTACGATGTCGTCGTCGACTGCGCGGACAACTTCCGGACCCGGTACGTCGTCAACGACGTCGCCCGAATCGAAGGGATCCCCGTGGTTCACGGGGCGATATACAAGTTCGAGGGGCAGGCGACGACGCTCGTGCCCGACGGCCCCTGCTACCGGTGTCTGTTCCCCGAAGCGCCGGAACCCGGGACCGTTCCCGACTGTGCGACGACGGGCGTTCTCGGCGTGTTACCCGGAACGCTCGGATGTATCCAGGCGACTGAAGCGGTGAAGCTCCTCCTCGACGCCGGTGACCCCTTGGTCGGCCGATTGCTGTTTTACGACGCCCTGGAGATGAGTTTCGAGACGGTTCCCTACCGGCGGAATCCCGACTGTCCAGTCTGTGGCGACGACGGGATCGAGACGATCGCAGGGATCGAGTACGCGGGCGGCTGTCGGATCGACGCCGACTGAACGGACGCTGCCGATGCGGGTCGAAGGCGGTCGACGCGGGTCGCGTCGAACGATGGTGGTCACCTCACCCCCGCACACCGCCCCCGTCGTCGCCCGCGAACCCCGGCCGGGCACACCACTGGCAGTAGCGGAACTCGGGGTGGTTCTTCTCGCCGCAGTACTGACACGCGACTCGGTCGTCGTCGGAACCACCGTCCTCGTGATGCGTGCCGGCGACGCTGTCCGTGGTGTCGCCGACGACGTCGTGTCCTCTTGCTCCCGTGCCGCCGTCGGCGTACCCGACATCGCCCTCGCGGGACCGCTCGTTGACCGGCGGGTGCGTTCCCGTCGGCGGTGGGGACCCGTCCCGGGCGAGTCGTCTTCGGATCCCGTCTCCGCTACGGGCGACTGACCACGCCACCGCGACGTTGACCGCGATCGCCCCCGTGACGAACGCGACGATCAGCTCCGCCATCATGTGTTACTAGTTAACACCCACCACTAATATTTCCAACGGTTACGTTGATTTTGGACACCCACACACGGATTTTGACCGTCGGATCGCACGCTCAGATCCGAAACGGGGCGGATCCGCGGCACCGACGTGGATCGATGTGTGTCAGGCGGACCGATATGAGCCGGCATGGACCGATGGCTATTATGAGACGGGGTCGAAACTGTCGGCGTATGGCGAACACGATCCACACCGACGCGGCACCCGCGGCGGTCGGGGCGTACAGTCAGGCGACCACGAACGGCGAGCTCGTGTTCACAGCCGGGCAGATCCCGTTGACGCCGGACGGGGAGCTGCTCGACGACGCCTCGATAGCCGAGCAGACCGAGCAGGCGCTCGACAACCTCCTCGCGGTGTTGGCGGAGGGCGGTGCCGAACCGGAGGACGTTCTCAAGACGACCGTCTTCCTCGCGGATATCGACGACTTCGAGGAGATGAACGAGGTGTACGCCGGCTACTTCGACGAGTCGCCGCCCGCCCGATCGGCCGTTCAGGCTGGCGCGCTCCCGAAAGGGGCCGGCGTCGAGATCGAGGCTGTCGCGAGCATCGAATAGGATGGGTGAAGGCGGGGGGAGCGACGAACGCGAGGACGCTGAGAACGGAGCTCTCGCGAGATCGGACGACGGTCCGACCGATCAGGTTCCGGGCGTTCCGGCGACGCCACGGAACCGGGCGAAGTCGGCAGCCCTGTGGGGTGCCGTCGGCGGGTTCTCGTTTCTCGTCCTCGCGCAAGCGTACCTGCTACTCGGCGGCGACCTCCCGGTCCGATACGCGTGGTTGTTCGCACTGGCCGGGGTCGTCGCGGCCGTCGCCGGCGGTGCGGCGTATCTCTTCGAACACCGGATCGCGGCTCGGCTGGCGAAAAGAAGGACTTAACAGTCCAAACGGATTACCTCCGAACGAGCCAGGATGGCCGAGTGGTAAGGCGCACGCCTGGAAAGCGTGTTCCCTTCCGGGATCGGGGGTTCAAATCCCTCTCCTGGCGTTTCTCGACTGATCGACACGCGAGCGTCGGCAACAGCTATCCCGGTGAGCACCGGTTTCAGCGTCTTCGATCCTGAAGGCGGGCCGTGTGCTCTCCCGCCACAACCTTCTTATGTGTGTGGAGTGTTGACACACCTGTCATGCCGGACACGAAATCGGGACGCGAGCGGAAAGGGCGGAACAAGCGCCGTCAGCTGGAGAGCCATCTCAACCGTCGAGAGCTGGAGGCGACGGCGGACCCGCCGGAGCCCTCCCTCGACGATGTCGACGGTGAGTTCCTCACGGAACCGCCCGAGCGCGACGAGTGAGCGGCGGGACTGCTCGCCCGCCGTCGGATCGCCTTACCGCTCTCACATCTTTTGCCCGCTGTTCCGTCACTCCCCGTCGCGTAGGAACGCTTCGAGCTCTTCGAGCGCGGAGACCTGATCGCCCGCGATCGCGTCTTGGAGAAGCGCTCCGACCGTCTCCCGGCTCTCAGTCCACGCCGACGTCGAGGGTTCCAGCACCGCGTGCTCCGTGATATACTCGATCGCGGGGCGATACTCGGCGGACGGCGCGTTGGCAACCGCCTCGACCGAGAACGGGTCGCCGTTTAGCGTCGGCACGAACCCACGTTCGACGATCAGCGGAGCGACCGCGGGGGAACGGAACGTCTCGGCGACCGATAGCGCCTCCGCGAGCACGTCCGTGTTCGGGTTTACGACGAGGTACTGGCCGTACACGCTGGTGTACGACCCCGCAGTGCCGGCCGGGGTCGGCATCACGCCGAGCCCTCCGCGTTCCGATTCGGGGACCCGACCGATGAAAAACGACAGGGGGACTCGCACCGCGATCGCGTCGCGGTTCTCGAACACGCGCTGTGGTTCGATGAAGCCGTAGTCGAACACCTGCTCCGAGCTCGCCCGCTCGATGTCGGCGTCGGCGGTGTCGCCGCCGATCACGAGGTCGTGAAGCACGTTCGCCGCCTCGATACCGCGGTCGTCAGCCACGGTCACGGGGTCGGTGTCAGCCGCCGGACCGGGGTCGACCTCGTAGTAACCACCGCCGAACGAGGCGAGGACCTCGGAGAAGATCCGCGGGATCTGAAACTGCTGGCCGCTCCACACGAACCCCTGGTCCCGTCGGAGGGTCGCAACGGTCGAGGACCACTCGCTCCACGTCGGTGGGTCCGTCATCCACGCCTCGAAGGTGGACTCGTCGGCTACGCCGCTAAACGCGTCCTTCCGATACACGATCGTTTCCGGGGCGAACGCGTACGGAACGGCGTGAACCGCGCCGGTCTCGGGATGACGACTCCGCGTTTCCAGCGCCGGAAACGACTCGCCGAGCACGTCGCCGATCGAGTGGCCGTCGGCGTGCCGTGAGAGCGGCTCCGTCACCCCCGCGCGGACGAGCCGCCCGAGCCCGCTCGAGTTCACCACGAAGAGGTCCGGAGCATGGCCCGACTCGACGGCCGCGATGTACTGATCGACCCGATCTTGCGCCTCGAACCGGTCGTCGATCACGACGTCGATGGACTCCGGGAGCCCCGCGTCGGCCGTGGCTTCGGGGAGCCCCTCATACGTTCCACCGAGCTGGACCCCGACCGAAACGGTGCCACCGGTTACCTCGAGGGACGGGTCGCCGTCCTCCCCGTGCGTTTCGGCGTCCGGTCCCTCGTTATCGTCCGAGGCGAGCGCCCCGGCACTCGGCTCGCTCGTCCCGAGGCCATCGTTGAACGCTCGAAAGCCGCCGTACGCGAGACCGATCCCGCCGATAGCCGCCGCTCCGTACGCCAGAACCGACCGGCGGGATCCGCCGGCGTCGCCCGCGCCCTGCTTGGAGTCGTCAGATCCGTCACTGGTCTCGCTTCCCGCGTCTCCCGTGTCGTTTCTCGCGTCTCCCGTGTCGTTTCCAGACTCCTCGTCGGCCTCTCTCTCCGCATTCGGGTCGTCGTTCGTGGTGTCGGCCGCCTCGTCGGTCGTTCCGTCGGCGGCGACGGGGGCACTCGGCGCGACGGTCGGCGCGAGGGCGTCGGCCTCGCGGTCGCCGACGTCGATGAGGGGGGCGGCGTCGAGGAGGTCGCGACCGAGCGGGTATGTCGTGGCGTACCGCGCCTCGGGATCGCGGTCGGTCGCCCGCCGTACCGGTCGGATCGCGTCGTCCGGGAGCGAGTCCCCCAGTGCGTCGACGTCGAGCCCGTCGCGTATCGCCGACGCGAGCGTGTTTCGATCCGGTCGGTCCGTCGCCCCCGTCCCGTCGGACCCGTCGCCCGCTGCGATACGTTCGCTCGAAAACGGGACGGTCCCCGAGAGCACGGCGGCGGCGAGGACGCCGACCCGGTACACGTCAGTCCGCCGCCCCGCGTGGTCGTCGTCGAGCTGTTCGGGGGCGGTGAAGGGGGTAACCGGGGGGTCGACGACGAGTCCGCTCAGTCCCCAGTCGCCGACGACCGGAACGGGCCCTTCTGAGTCCATCCGGAACGAGAGACAGTCGGGATGGATCGTGAGATGCGAGGGGGTGGAGCCGTATCGCGCGTACGTTCGGAGGGTCTCACAGACGTCCGAGAGCAGCTCTCCGCGCGTTCGGCGGTCACACGCCACGGCGGCGGCGAGGGTGTTGCCCGTCGCCCACGCCGCCAGCTCGTCGGGAACGTACTCGACGGCGACCCAGGGTTCCGGATCGGTACCCCAGTCCCGGAGCGCTCGCACCGTGCGGCGCTCGTCGACCGCTGCCCACTGGCGGGCGAGCGAGTCGAACCGGTCGAGCCGGTCGTCCGGGACCTCGCCGACAAGCGTCCGGATCGCCACCGGTGCTCCCCCCTCGCCGGTCCCTCGGTACGTCCGCCATCGGGCGCTCGATCCGACGCGATCGCCGACGGACCACTCGCCGTGTTCCCCTTCCAACGACCCCTCGAACGCAGCCATGAACCGTGCTTCCGCCCCGAGTATAATAACGATCGGACATCGATCCGCCGGGGGCAATATATAAATGCGGTCCGAAACGCCGTCTCGACCGCTTCGACAGCCATGCGAATAGTCAACATGAAACGGCGATAGTAGCTGCGCAGTACTGTGGTTTTCGGGTTCAACGGCGTCCTCGTCCGTGTCCCGAGAGGGCACGCAGTAGCGACGGATTTATATAGAATCACAATCAATCAAACGATGTATGAGTCAGCGAATGCAGCAGGGTCAGCCGATGATCATCATGGGCGACGACGCCCAGCGCGTCAAGGACCGCGATGCGCAGGAGTACAACATTTCCGCGGCGCGCGGCGTCGCCGAGGCGGTACGCTCGACGCTCGGGCCGAAAGGGATGGACAAGATGCTCGTCGACTCGATGGGCGATGTCACCATCACGAACGACGGTGTCACCATCCTCCAGGAGATGGACATCGACAACCCGACCGCGGAGATGATCGTCGAGGTCGCCGAGACCCAGGAGGACGAGGCCGGCGACGGGACGACTAGCGCGGTCGCCATCGCGGGCGAGCTGCTGAAGAACGCCGAGGACCTCCTCGAACAGGACATCCACCCGACAGCGGTGATCAAGGGGTTCAACCTCGCGAGCGAGTACGCCCGCGATCAGGTCGACGATATCGCCCACGACGTCGACGCCGACGACACGGAGACGCTACAAAGCGTCGCCGAGACGTCGATGACGGGCAAGGGCGCGGAGCTCGAAAAGGAAGTCCTCGCGGACCTCGTCGTCCGCGCGGTTCAGGGCGTCACGGTCGAGGCCGACGACGGCTCGCACGTCGTCGACTTGGCGAACCTCAAGATCGAGACTCGAACCGGCCGCTCGGCCGGCGAGTCCGAGCTCCTCTCGGGCGCGGTGATCGACAAGGACCCGGTCCACGACGACATGCCGACGGACTTCGAGGACGCGAACGTCCTCCTTCTCAACGACCCGATCGAGGTCGAGGAGGCGGACGTCGACACCTCGGTCAACGTCGACTCGCCCGACCAGCTCCAGAAGTTCCTCGACCAAGAGGAAGCACAGCTCCGCGAGAAGGTCGACCAGATCGTCGACAGCGGGGCGGACGTCGTCTTCTGTCAGAAGGGTATCGACGACCTCGCCCAGCACTACCTCGCGAAGGAGGGGATCCTGGCGGTCCGTCGGACGAAGAAGTCCGACATGAAGTTCCTGAAGAACGTCCTCGACTCGGTGATCGTCACCGACCTCGACTCGGTGTCGAGCGAGGACATCGCACGTGGCTCGGTCCGGCGTGACGCCGACGAGGAGCTGTTCTACGTCGAGGGCGAGGACGCTCACGGCGCGACGCTGCTCCTGTACGGCTCGACCGAGCACGTCGTCGACGAGCTCGAACGTGGCGTCAACGACGCGATCGATGTCGTCGCCACCACGGTCTCCGACGGCCGCACGCTCCCCGGCGGCGGCGCGATCGAGGTCGAGCTCGCCCGTCGGCTCCGCGACTACGCGGACTCCGTCTCCGGCCGCGAGCAGCTCGCCGTCGAGGCGTTCGCCGACGCGCTCGAACTGATCCCGCGCGTGCTCGCCGAGAACGCGGGCCTCGACTCGATCGACCTCTTGGTCGACCTCCGAGCGGCCCACGAAGCGGGCGACGCGAACGCCGGCCTCAACGTGTTTACCGGCGAGGTCGAGGACACCTTCGAGACGGGAGTCGTCGAGACCGCCCACGCCAAAGAGCAGGCGATCGCCTCCGCCGCGGAGGCCGCGAACCTCGTCCTCAAAATCGACGACATCATCGCCGCGGGCGACCTCTCGACGTCCGGCGACGGCGACGAGGGTGGCGCGCCCGGCGGTGCCGGCGGCATGGGCGGCATGGGCGGCATGGGCGGTGCGATGTAACGCTCGGTAGGAACTACCTCTCACCGACCGTTCAGTCCACCGACCCGCGTTCCGACCACACGTTTCGACGCGTTCACGCTTTTTGACTCGCTCCGTCATCGTTCACAGCGGTGACTCCACGACCGACGTTCGAAAGGGCATAAGTACCCCACCGGCAAATTCTGCGGCATGCAGACGTTGCTTCTCAACAGCGATGACGTCGACGAGAACGCGCGAACCGGCCGCGTGATCGACGCGGTCGAAGGTGCCTTCGTTGCCTACGAGCGTGGTGACGCCCAGATGCCGCCGAAGTCGTACATCGACCTCCCCGAGTACAACGGCGATTTCCGGTCGATGCCGGCGTATCTGGACGCTGGTGACTGGGACGCCGCGGGGATCAAATGGGTGAACGTCCACACGGACAACCCCGCCGATCACGACCTCCCCACCGTGATGGGAACGATGATCTACTCCGACCCGGAGACCGCCTTCCCGCTCGCGATCATGGACGGGACCGCGCTGACGATGAAACGGACCGGCGCGGCCGCCGCCGTCGCTACCGATTACCTCGCCGTTCCGGACGCCGACTCGCTCGGTATCATCGGCGCGGGCGTCCAGTCGTACACGCAGCTGGAGGCGATAGCCGAAGTCCGCGACATCGAGGAGGTCGTCGTGAGCGACCTCGACGAGGAGCGCGTCGCCCGCTTCGTCGACGCCTTCGACGACGAGTTCGACGTGCGCGCCGGGTCGCCGACCGAGGCCGGCCACTGTGACGTGCTCTCGACGGTCACGCCCGTTGAGGACCCGATCGTCGGCCCCGACGACGTGGCCGAACACACGCACGTCAACGCGATGGGCGCGGACGCGGCGGGCAAACACGAGCTCGCGGACGAGCTCCTGTTGGACGCGACGATCGTCATCGACGACCACGAGCAGTGCACCCACTCCGGCGAGATCAACGTCCCCTACGCCGCGGGGACGCTCACCGACGAGGACATCTACGGCGAGATCGGCGAGATCGTCGTCGGGAACAAACCCGGCCGGGTCGGCACGGACGGGATCGAAGGCGTCAGCGTCTTCGACTCGACGGGGCTCGCGATCCAGGACGTCGCGGCCGCCCGCGTCGTGTACGAGTACGCCGACGACAACGACAACGGTTACCCGTTCGACCTGCTCGGCCTCGCCGAGTAGGCGGGTCGACTCACTCCCGACACCGCGAGTCGCTTTCGCGACGCGATCCACGTCCTTTCCACCGCTTCCGTGACGGATCCGCCTTCCCACCCCCTTTTATCAGTGGCGGCCGAACCGAGTGTATGCGACTCGTCAGCGTCGCCGCCGTGGCCGAGAACGGAGTGATCGGGAACGACGGCGCGGTGCCGTGGCCCGACCTCCCGGCCGACGTCGAACAGTACCGCGAGCGCGTCGCCGGCTCACCGGTGATCCTCGGCCGGAAGACGTTCGAGTCGATGCGCGGGGACCTACCGGGGAGCCGCCAGATCGTTGTGAGCCGGAGCGTCGACGCGGTCGACGAGCCCACCGCCCTCGTCGCCGACGGCGTCGAAGCGGCGCTCGACGCGGCCCGTCAGCTGGTCGGTGACGGGACCGGTACGGGCAGCGGGGCCGACCCCAGCCCCGACGGATCCGAGGACGCCGGCTCCCAAACCGACCCCACCGCCGACGCCGTGTACGTCCTCGGCGGCGGGGCGATCTACGCTCTGTTCCACCCCCACGTCGACGGGATGGCGATCAGCCACGTCGACGGCGCGTACGACGGCGACACCCGGTTCCCCGAGTTCGACGAGACGGAGTGGGAGGTCGTCGACGAGACCGACTACGAGGGGTTCACGCTCCGGGAGTGGAGCCGGCGAGGCGACGGGCGACGGGGCGACGGCCGGTAATCAGTCGCCGCCGGTCCCCGGAAAGAACGGCTCGTGGTCCTCGTGTGTGAACTCGGCGACCGGCGTGCCGTCAAGCCGCCGGAGCCGTGTGTGTAGCGTGCCGCGATCGGCGGCGGATCGGGCGACCTTCCGGGGTGCCGCGCCCTGCCGATCGTACGTCGCGGCGACGAGGACGGCGACCCTCGCGTCGGCGTCCGCGTACCGGATCACGAGGTACGTCCGACCATCGGTCGCACGGCGGAACACGTCGTACTCGTCGAGAGTGGCGCGCCCGACGACCCGCTCGATCCGGTCGGCGTCGTCCCCGGGAACGGTGAGCGAGAGCCCGAACCAGTCGTCGTCACCGACTCCGATCGGGACGAACGAGGCGTCACCCGCCTGTGTCGCGACCGTCTCCCACCCCTCAGACCGGAGCCTCGATTCGAGCGCGTGTAGCTCCTCGATGGTCCGTTGCCAGCCGTTCATGCCGTGTCGTGTTTCGTGTCTCTCGGGTTCATTTCACTTGTTCTCTCCAGCTCGTCTCAGTCGATCCGGACCGGCCGCCCGGCGTCCGCTCACGTACCCACCCCGAACCCGAACTCCAGGACCGCCGAGGACGCGAGCACCGCGACGGCGGCCCCGAACTGTCGAGCAATCGGGGTCGCTCGCTCGTGGGGCTCCTCGTCCCAGTACCATCGGAGCGGCGGGAGCCGGGAGACCGCGGCGTCGAACCGGGACTGGCGGGTGGTGCCGGTCCCTCCCTCGTACCCCGTCGGAAACAGCCGGATCGCGACCACGCCGAACGCGAGCCAGCCGAGGACGAACAGCGCGTTCTTCGCCGCCGCGACGCCCGCCCCGCTCCCGACGCCGACCGCGATGACGAACGCCGCGGTCCACAGCGAGACCGTGAGCGCGTACACGCTGACCTCGACCACGCCCCCGAGGATCGACCGCGAGGAGTCGGGACCCGTACCGGGCTCCGACCGACTCACCGTTCCAACACCTCCCGACGGAACCGATCGGTGTCCTCGTACGCGTCGTCGTGTCGGTGACAGTGGCTCCGGTGGTCGGTCGCGTGTGTCGTCGTCGGGGGCACCGATCGGTCACAGACGCTGGCGAACGCGTCGTCGAACGCCCCACGAGCACCTTCCCGGTCGCCGGCGTCGAACCGCTCGGCGATCCGCTCGGACGTCGACCTGACCGCGGTCGGCGCGTCCGCCTCCGCGAAGAGCCGGTCGGCGACCGCGCTCGCCGTCTCCCGCTCGGTCGCGAGCCCGAGCCGGTTTTTCAGTTCGCGGATCCGTGCCTCGACCCCGCTCTCACGCGCCTCGATCACGGTGCCGAACTCGGCTATCGCCCCCCACACCGCCGGGTCGAGGTCCTCCCACCCTTCGGGGCGGATCTTCATCGGACACCGGTCGGTGAACGGACAGCCCGCTGGCGGGTCGACCGGGCTCGGGGGCGTCCCGCGGAGCGTGATCCGGTCGGTGAACTCGTCGGGGCCGGCGTCGCCGGGGATCGCGGACAACAGCGCGTGGGTGTACGGGTGCTCCGGCGAGCCGAACACCCGCTCCGTCGGCCCGATCTCCGCGACGTTGCCGAGATACATCACCGCGACGCGGTCGCTGATGTGTCTGACCACGGAGAGGTCGTGTGCGATGAACAGGTACGTCAAGCCGATCTCCTCCTGGAGGTCCGCGAGCAGGTTGAGGATCTTCGCCTGGACGCTCACGTCGAGCGCGGAGACGGGCTCGTCGAGGACGACGAACTCCGGCTCGGCCGCGAGCGCGCGAGCGATAGCGACCCGCTGCCGCTGGCCGCCGGAGAACTGGTGGGGGTACCGGTAGTAGTGTTCCCGTTGGAGGCCGACCCGGTCGAGCAGCGAGCGGACGCGGTCCGGCCGCTCTCCGGGTTCCCCCCAGTCGTGGACGTCGAGCGGCTCCCGGACGATCTCGCCGACCGTGAGCCGCTCGTTCAGGCTCGAATGGGGGTTCTGAAAGACGATCGCGACGCGCTCGCGCCACTCCCGAAGCGCGTCGCCCTCGAGCGCGGTAACGTCGGCGCCGTCGAACTCGACGCGCCCCGCCGTCGATCGCTCCAGCCTGACGAGCGTCCGGCCGAGCGTCGTCTTCCCACAGCCCGACTCCCCCACGAGCCCCAGCGTCTCGCCGCGACGGACGTCGAAGGAGACGCCGTCGACCGCCTTCACCGGCTCCGAGGGGAGAAAGCCGGACTCCTCGTAGTACGTCCGGAGCCCGTCGACGGAGACGAGCGGGTCGTCCGCGCTCATCGGCCTCCTCCCTCGATGTCGGGCCCGCGGCCGCCGGCGTTCGACGCGTGGCCGCCGCCGTCCGGCGCGTCGCCGTCGCGATCGTGGTGGCGGACCCGATCGGATCGGGACTCGTTTTCCGGGTACAACAGACACGCGACGTCCCTGTCGGCACCGCTTCCGTCCGCGGGACCGCCGGCCTTGTTCCCGCTCCCGTCCGCGTCTCCGTCGTCCTCCTCGCTCCCGATCGGCACCCGTTGGGGATGAACCCGCTCGCAGGCGTCGAACGCGGCCGGACAGCGGGGCGCGAACCGACACGCCGAGGGCGGCTCCGTCGGCGTCGGTACGTCGCCTTCGATCGTGTCGAGCCGGTCACGTCCGACGTTCCGGGAGGGGATACAGCTCAACAGCCCCTCCGCGTACGGGTGGGCCGGA
The DNA here is from genome assembly GCF_055396225.1 of Halorubrum tibetense. NCBI lineage: Archaea > Methanobacteriati > Methanobacteriota > Halobacteria > Halobacteriales > Haloferacaceae > Halorubrum > Halorubrum tibetense. Next base: position 806,694 of record NZ_AP043742.1, on the reverse strand, counting down.
TCGTCGAACACCGCGTCGACGGGCCCGGTCTCGACGATCTCGCCGGCGTACATCACGCCGACGCGGTCCGCGATCTCGGCGATCACGTGCATGTCGTGGGTAATGAACAGAAGGGCGAGGTCCTGTTCGGCGCGGAGGTCGGCGAGCAGCTCGAGCACCTGCGCCTGGATCGTCACGTCGAGGGCGGTCGTCGGCTCGTCACAGATCAGCAGGTCCGGGTCACACGCCAGCGCCATCGCGATCACCGCGCGTTGTAACATCCCGCCGGAGAACTGGTGTGGGTACTCCCCGAGCCGCCGTGCGGGGTCCGGGATCCCGACCGCGCGTAACAGCTCGGTCGCCTCCTCCGTCGCCTCGCGGCCCCGGAGCCCCCGGTGTAACAGCAGCGACTCCTTGATCTGGTTGCCGACGGTGTACACCGGATTGAGGCTGGTCATCGGGTCCTGAAACACCAACGCGATCCGCCCGCCGCGCACCCCGGTCCAGTCGGTGTCCGGCGTGTTCAGCTCCTCGCCGTCGAGCCGGACGCTGCTCGTCTCGGCGATCCGTCCCGGCGAGTCGACGAGCCCCATGATCGACCGGGCGGTGACGCTCTTGCCGCTGCCGCTCTCGCCGACGATCCCGAGCGTCTCGCCGCGTTCGATGCTGAAGCTCACGCCGTCGACGGCGCGGATCGTCTCCTTGTCGGTGCGGAAGACGGTCGTGAGGTCCTCGACGGCGAGCAGCGGCGGGCTCATCCGCCACCTCCCGTCGCCATCGCCCCCTCCTGGCTCGCGCCCGTGTCGCTCTCGGGGTCGATCGCGTCGCGGATCCCGTCGCCGAGCGCGTTAAACGCCGTCACCACGAGCACGACGAGCACCCCCGGGACGAGCGAGATGTGCCACGAGGCGGTCGCGACGTACGGCTGGCCGGCGTCGACGGCGCGACCCCACTCCGGCGTCGGGGAGGTGACGCCGAGCCCCAGAAACGAGAGCCCGGCGACGCCGATGATCACGCCGCCGAGGCTCATCGACGCGTACACCAGCAGATACCCCGTGAGATACGGGGCCATGTGGCGTCGCATCGTTCGCGTCGGCCGTTGACCCATGCTCCGGGCCGCGTCGACCCACTCGCGGTCGGCGACCTGTAACGCCGGCCCCCGAACCGCGCGCCACAGCGACGGCCACCCCGTCAGCCCGAAGATGAGCGCGAGCAGGAACCCGCCGTCGTACAGCCCGGCGAGCCACGTGTCCGCGAACACCACCGATAACAGGATGATAACGAGGAGCTGGGGCATCGCCTGCACCGAGTCGCTTCCGAGCACGACGCCCAGGTCGAGTAGCCCCTTGTAGTACGCCGAAAGCACCGCGAGCCCGCCCGAGATGACGACGCTGAGGCCGATCGCGACGACACCGATGAACAGCGAGATCCGCGCGCCGTACGCCATGAAGGTGAACAGGTCTTGGCCGCGGTCCATCGTTCCGAACGGGTGGAACCGGTCGTATGGGTCGTACTGCATGGGGCCGATCCCCTCTTGTGCGCCCGATTGGGAGCCGATGTTCGCGTCGCCGATGAAGACGCTGCGGACCTCGCCCGCCTCCTCGTCGAAGTGGGTGATCTCGTGGGCGAACGGGTCATAGAGGTTCTGCGTGATGTCCGTCGGACTCACCACGGGGGCGAACAGTGCGTACACGAGGAACGCGAAGACGACGACCCCGCCGAACAGGCCCCACGTGTGCCCGCGAAGCCGGTCGACCACGTCGTCACGTGGGGTCCAGTCGGCCGCGCGGTACACCCGTCGAAAGAGGAGGTAGCCCACCCAGACCCAGTAGGTCACCGTCGCGGCGTACAGGTAGACGAGTCCGGTCCGCAGCGCCCACGCCCACGCCGGCGATAGCCCCATGAACGTGCCGACCCAGCCGTGTTCCGGGTGGAAGTAGCCGCGGTTCGGGACCGTCTCGTGGGAGATCGCCGCGGGGATCGACCCGAGCGCGTCCGCGACGGGACCGGCCGGGAGGAAGCCCGCGATCCAGCCGAGCAGCATCCCGATCTGGACGGCGAGCAGTCCGAGCAGGACGGCTGCCCAGCGGATCGCCGGCCCAGGGCGCGTCCGGAGCCGGTCGCCGAGGGTGTCGTCCTCGGGCCAGTCGGGCCGGTCGGTTCCACCGAGCAGCCGTAGCAGCGTTCGTTTCATGTCATGGGTCCGTGTCTCTCGGGTCGTTTCCTGTCATGTCCGTTCGTAGCCGACACGCGGATCGATCACCGTGTACAACACGTCCTGCAGGATGTTCACGCCGACGATCAGCACGATGAAAAAGAACATCAGCGAGCCGGCCAGCGGGATGTCGCCTTGGATCGTCGCCTCGAAGAAGAGCCAGCCGAGCCCGTTGATCCCGAAGATCACCTCGACGAGGACGGAGCCGCCGATGAGCAGGAACGCCTCGCTCGTGATCACCGGGATCAGGGGAATGAGCGCGTTCCGGAACACGTGTTTCCACACGAGGCGTCCGCCGGAGACCCCTTTCGCCCTGGCGGCGTCGACGTAGTTCGAGTTGATCGTCTCTAGAACGGCCGTGCGACCGATGCGCATCTCGTTGCCCATCGACGCCGACCCCAACACGAGCGCGGCCGGCAGGATCTGTTTCGTCGCCGCGAGGAAGTTCGACGGCCGATGGAGGTTCTCGAGATCGGGCGTCCCGATGACGCTCGTCTCGATCAGCCACGCGGACCAGTCGAACCCGAACAGGAAGCGCTCGCTCTGCACGAGGAGGGCGGCGAGGATGATCGCGAGCCAGAAGTTGGGCATGGCTCGCCACACGATCCCGCCGAACGACGCCAGATAGTCGGCGGGCGTGTTCGGGTTCAACCCGGCGTAGAAGCCGAGCGGGATCCCGATGAACAGCGCGACGAGCACCGACCAGAACCCGAGCCACAGCGTGCGCGGCATGTACACCATAAGCAGCGCGTTCACGTCCGCTCCGGGATGGACGACCCACGACGCGCCCAGATCGAACGTGAGCATCTCCCATATGAAGTTCAGGTACTGCTCCCACAGCGGATCGTTGAGTCCGAGCTGCTCGCGGATCCGCTCGTATCGCTCGACGTTCTGCGGGTCGGCGTCCGGACCGAGGATCGCCGCTGCGGGGTCGATCGGCCCGAGCCGAATGATGAGAAACGTGAGGCTCGTCCCGAACACGACCACGGGAAGCGACAGCAGGAACCGCTTCCCGAGGTACTGAAGCCGGCTCATTCGACGGTCATGTCAGTGCTCGCCGGGCGGCGTGGGACCCGACGTCGTCGGCTGGCACGGCGCACGCGGGAGCGACACGCATCCGTGGTGTCACTCGAACCGGGCGTGGTTGTACTGCTGGCGGTGGAACGCCGTCGACGGTGGCTCGTACTCGAGGTCCTCGCTCCAGTACTCCGTCTCGACCGGGTGATACAGCATGACGTCCGGCACCTCCTCCCAGTTCGCCTCCTCCATCTCGATGTACGCCTGCTCGCGCGCTTCGACCGTCTCCTCGCTGGGGCCGGGGTTCGCGAGCACCTGGTTCTCCCAGATATCCGCGGCGCGCTCTGCGGGCTCCGTGCCGTACCAGCGGCTGAAGTCGTTCGGGTCCCCGCGGGCGTATCGGAGCGTGTCCTGTGCCTCGGGGTAGTCGATCGAGTTCCCGAGCGAGAACGAGTCGAGCTCGCCGCCGATCGCCCGGTCGATGATCGTGTTGAACGGCACCTGCTCGATCGAGACGTCGATGTGGACCGGGCCGAGCTGTTCGCGCATCAGGTTCGCGAGCCGGTCGTACGCGTTCGGCTGTCTGTCGCTGAACGTCGTGAACGTGAGCTCGAACGGGGTATCGGCGTCGTGACCGTTCGATTCCATGAGGTCTCTCGCCTCACCCGGGAGCCGCTCGTCGAACCCGTACGGGTACTCCTCGCGGGCCTTCTCCATGTAGGCTTCCGGCCCGCCGGGGTACACCGTCGGCGGGGTGTACATGTACGACGGCACGCCGAGCCCGTTGAACGCCTCGTCGACGATCTGGTGTTGATTCAGCGTGTACGCCATCGCCTGCCGGACGTGTTTCGGCACCCGCTCGGCGTTGTTGATGATGTAGGCGGTGTACACGTCCTGCCATTCCCCGTAGTTCACCGTCTCGCCGTTCTCTAACTCGTACGTCCCGGTTCGGACGCCGAGCTCGGTTTCGGTGCCGATATCGACGGCGCTGTCGTCGTACTGCGTCTCGGGGATCTCGAAGATGTCGACGTCGCCGCCGAGCGCGCGCTGGTACCGCCCGTCGTCGTCCGCGAGGATCGTCATCTCGACCGCGTCGACGTGTGGCCCCTCGCCGTAGTAGTCGTCGAACGCCTCCAAGCGGGCGTGAGAGCCCTCTTGATACTCGACGAACTCGAACGGGCCCAGTCCCGGCGGCGGGCTGCTCTCGAACTCCTCGAACCCCATTTCGCCGTCGTACCCCGGGGCGTCGTCGACGAGCCCCTCGGGGATCGGCTCGACCTCGCCGATGGTGAGCTTCTCCAGAACGGAGTGCCACGGGGCGCGTAGCTCCATTCGGAGCGTGTGGTCGTCGACTGCTTTGACCGCCAGCGATCCCGGGACGTAGTCGTCCGGGTACACCGCGTCGCCCGGGCTCTCGGCGTCGACATCGTGATCGACGGGAACGTCCGTCGTGATGTGCCGCGCCTCCTGGGTGTTCGGGGAGCCGACGAGCCGTTCCCACGAGTAGACGATGTCGTGGGCCGTGAACTCCGAGCCGTCGTGGAACGTCTGACCCTCGCGGAGGTCGAACTCGTAGACGGTCCCGTCATCGGAGATGGTGTAGTCCTCGGCGAGCTCGCCGACCGGCTCGAACTCGCCGAGCCCGTACGTCATCAACCCGGCGTATATCTGGTAGGTGATCGCCTCCGAGCCGTCGCCCTTCGTTCGGATGTTGTCGAACGAGTCCGTGGGCGCGATCGACACCTCGATAACGTTCTGGTCGTCGGAGCCGCCGCCGTCCTCGGCTCCATCGTCCGCCGGGTCACCCCCGTCGAGGTCGTCCTCGTCCGCACAGCCCGCGATCGCCGCCATGCTTGCGCCGCCCGCGGCGACGAGAAACGACCGTCGCGTCTGACTGTCCGCCTCGGCGTCCCGTGTCGGATCCATGTGATCCGTGTTGGGTCTGCTCATGGCAAAAGTCTGTATATTACCGCTCAATACCACCATATAGATATACAAGAATAAACGTACCGGCTCCCGGTATCGGCCACCGATCGTGGTCCCGGTTCCCGCTCCCGACGTGGCCCCGTCAACCATCGATCCGACGGCCACACTCGGCAATCCCGCGTTCCTGGACCAAGACACGCTTTGGAGGGGTTATGCCGTCCTCGTTCCTTCCGCGCACGACGCGAGTTCAGCTCGACGGTGTCGCTCGCCCGACCCAGCCGTCGATCCCGAGCTCCGCTCGTGGCTCATACGCCGTTCCAACCCGACTCGGGGATATAACTCCCTGCACGGGAGTATCGGGTGTGATAACTACTGTCGGGCTGGAGGGACCCCCTACTCGTCGCGCTCGGCGGCCCGTTCGGCGAAGCCGAACCGCGGTTTCACGTCGTCGACGACGACGGTGAGGGTTTCTCCCGGTTCCGTGTCGGGGACGAACAGCGAGTACCCCTCGACGTAGGCGATCCCGTCGCCCTCTTCGCCGCGCTCCTCAATCGTCACCTCGATCCGGTCGCCCGCCTCGACCGGCGCGGTGAGGAGCCCCTTCGCGACGAGGTACACCTCCGAGGAACTGTCCCGCGAGGCGGGCGGCGAGACGGTCCGCACGTACTCGAACTCCTCGCCCACGTCCTCGCGGAACGCGTCGAGGTCCTCGCCCTGGAACACCTTCACGACGAAGTCGCCGCCGGGCGCGAGCAGCTCCTCGGCGACGTCGAACGCCTGGCGGGCGAGGTGGACCGAACGGGCGTGGTCCAGCGAGTACTCGCCGGTCATGTTCGGTGCCATGTCGCTGACGACGACGTCAGCGCCGCCCTCTCCCACCGCCTCTCGGAGGTAGTGGCGGGTGCGCTCCTCGGTCATGTCGCCGCGGATCGTCTCGACGTCGTGGTCCTCCAGGTCGTCGATCCGCTGGAGGTCGACCCCGACGACGGTCCCTCCCTCGCCGACCGCCTCGGCCGCCACCTGAAGCCAGCCGCCCGGCGCGGCCCCGAGGTCGACGACGGTGTTGCCGCTGTCGAACAGGTCTGCGTCCTCGTCGAGCTGTTTCAGCTTGTACGCCGACCGGGCACGGTACCCCTGCTGTTTGGACCGGTTGTAGTACTCGTCTTTTCCTCCCATTTCCCTCTCGTACCGTCGCGGACGGCTTATGCGCGTCGTTCGACCGCGCTCGAACGCTCCGGCTGGTGGTCGGTCACTCCTGCCAGTCCGGGTTCGGGCGGGGTGGTGCGAACACGTCGAACCCCTCGACCGGAACGTCGCGGTCGTTGTACGCGGCGTGGGGTTCGCCGCCGGGAACGACGAACGTGTCGCCCGCGTGAACCGCGTGCGTCTCCCCGTCGACGACGAACGTGAGCGTCCCGCTCGTGACGGTTCCCACCTGCTCGTGGGGGTGCTCGTGTTCGGGCACCTCCGCGCCGGGCTCGATGTAGAACCGTTGGATGCTGGCTTCCTCTCCGACAGCCCCCTGCGTCAGGTGGACGCCGGGGACCGCCTCCGTCGACTCGACCGACTCGTCGGGTACGAGTTCCATGTCGATATCGGCGTGACGGCAGTAGTTAAACCCGCGGCTGCCGGTCCGTCGATCCGCCGGTCCGCCGGTCCGCCTGTCTGCCGGTCCGCGACCCGTTCGGTCGCCTTCCCACCGACCTCCGGCCTCCTCTCCCCCTCGTCGTCGAAGCTCATCCGGGCCTACGGGAACGGGTGGTACTCCCGGTCGAGTACCGGATCGAACCCCATCGATCGGGGGACTTCGCGGGCACGCTCGCCGAAGAACGGATCGCCGGTGAACAGCGGCTGTGCCTCGGGAACCAACACGCGGACCGCCTCGAACCCGAGCGCGGCCACGTCACGGGTCGTCGTCCGGGAAACAACGGGGGTTACGCCCGCGTCACGGACGCGCTCCGTCGCCGCTTCGAGCTCGTCGACACCCGACAGCTCGGGCTCGCCGAGCCCTTCGGTCGTGACGGTCGCGTCCGGGTCGAAGAACGCCCGTGTGGCCGCGGGGAACTCGGCGTGGTGCCCGATCGCCGCGCTCTCCTCGGCGGCCGCCGCCTCGCCCATCGACCGGAGCTCCGTCCAGTTCTGGAGCGCCTCCGAGAGCGCGCTTCGGGCCGCGGCGACCGGATCGAGGGCCGCTCCCGATCCGGCGGCGAATCGCGGCCACGCTTCGTCCCGGTGGACGCCGACGGCGACGACGGGAACATCGATGTCCGTCGTGACGAGAAGCGGCGTCACCGACAGCGACTCGGCACGCGCCCGCTTCACCAGACGGTCGAACGTCCCGTCGTCGACCTCGATCCCGAGCGGCTCCGTCGTCGAGTACCACGTCGTCATCGTCGCGTCGCGCTCGATCACCTCGTAGAGCCCGGAGAGGGCCGCCTCAGCGCCCGTGTTCCCGAGACCGAGTCCGGTGGTGATTGCCGGACGGTATCGGTTCTCCGGCGGCGGGAACCGGACGAACTCCGCGGGGAGGTCGACGCGCTCGCCCGTGTCCAGCCGCTCGCCGGCCGTCCACGGGAGCGTGTCGTCGGGGCTGTAGGCGGCGGCCGAGTCCGGGCGGACGAACGCGTCCGGCGTGATCGGGTTCGGCACGTCTGCGGCGGTGCCGGTCGTGAACGACGACGACCGGTACACCCCGGCGGCGTACCGCTCTAACCCCTCGCCGAGCGCCTTCATGAACGCCGCATCCCAGTCGTCGTCGGCCCCGCCCGCGAACGCCGCGGCGTGTGCGTCCGAGAACGGGGCGGTGTCCGCCAGCCGGGCGACGTAGTACGGAATGGGGAACGACTCGCGTTCGCCCACCTCGGTCAGGAGCCCGATCCGCGGGTCGACACCCCGATCCGCGCGGTCGAGCGCGCCGGACAGCGAGGCGTCGTGTTCCGTGCCGCTTCCCCCTCCCGGCTCCAGCGGGAGCGCGTCGCCGGGCGTCGGGCCGCAGCCACAGCCGGGAACGGGGAGCAGGTGTCGTTCGGGGCCGGGCACCTCACGGACGGTGTCCGCGACGGGGTCCCCTGCGAGCAGCCGGATCGTCCGCCGGCCGGCGACCGATCCGGCGAACCTAACCCCGGATCGACGGCCCGTCGCCGTGTCGGCCGGCTCCGCACCGCCGCTTTCGACCCGCGCGCCGAGACAGTCGTAACAGGCGTCGTCGAACACCGTCACCGCGGCGTCGACGTCGTCCAGCGGGACGCCGCCCACCCCGCCGACCTCGACGGCGATCCACCGGTCCAGTTCGTCGTTCGCGGTTCCGAACACGGCTGCCCCCGTCGTCCCGACGACGACCGCCAGGTCGAACCCGTCCAACAGCGCCGCGTCGACCGGCAGCACGTTCACGTCGACGTCGGCGAGCGCGGCCTCGACCGCGTCGACCGCAGGGCCCTCGCCGACCAGTCCGATATCCATGACGTGGCCGACGACGAGGAGGGAAAAAAAGCCCGTGGAGAGGCGGTGGCGCGCAAGGACGGCGTCGCGCTCCTTGCGCCCACGGGTCCTCACCGGAACGGAAACGGGAAGAACGACGAGCGACCGGCGGCGTCGAGGGGGTTACGCGGCCAGGTCGACCGCGACGTCCGCGAAGTCGGCGGCGTCGAGACCGACGAGGCGTTCGTCGCCGATCTTGAGCCGGAGGCGGGGGCGGCCGACGTCGATTGGGACCTTCTCCGTGTCGATGAGGCCGAGGTCCTCGAGTCGGGTCTTCGTTCGGGAGAACGTCGCCTTCGAGGCGATCCCGACGTCCTCTCCCCACTTGGAGATGTCGTACAGCAGCACGTCGTTGCGCGCGGCGACGAGCAGCGAGACGGTCACTTCGTCGAGGCTTCCGTTTCCGCCGCGGGCGGTGTCGAGGGCTTCGAGGACGGCGTTGAAGTCGTCCCGTGCGGTCTCGCCGATCTCGGCGGCCATCGTCTCTCGAACCCGACTGATCGCGGGGGTGCGGAGAGTGTACGTCTCGGCGTCGTCGAAGGCGGCGCGATGCGTCGCGTACACCTCGGAGACGAACGCCTCGTCGGTCGTCGAGAGCGCCGCGACCCGGTCGGCAGCGCCCACGATGGCGACCGCCCGGGACTCGGAGACGAACAGCGCGTTCTCAACGTCCTCGGGGAGGAGCCGGAGCGAGAGCGCGTCGCGGTCGACGAGATCGGCGGCCTTCGACGCGACGAGGAAGTCGTCCATGACGTCTTTCAGTACACCCTCGTCGGCCAGCATCGACATCCGGGGGAGATCGTCCCGATCGATCCGTGCCTCGATCAGCGCGGTTACGGTCTCCGCGGAGGGGTCGATCACGAGCAGTTCGTCGTCAGTCCCCGCGAACGCCCCGTCGAGGACGGTTTCCACGTCTGCCTCAAGTAAATTCGATACCATCTATCTCCTCGTATAAAAGTCGGTTGCGTATTTAATATTAACGGGATATAATAGGCTTATAAGCACTTCTCAGGCCCTCTAATCCGTGAAATCGGCGTTTCCGCTGACGGGGATATCGTCGGTGCCGGCGGCGGTGGCGCTCGCGGCATGCGGTGTGCGGACGGACAGGCTTAATGTTCCGTCCCGCCCGAATATTCGTATGGACAACGAGAACCTCCGGGCGGTCGACCCGGCGGTCGCGGACGCGCTTGCCGGCGAACGGACGAGACAGGAGGAGACGCTCGCGATGATCGCTAGCGAGAACCACGTCAGCGAGGCGGTTCTCGAAGCGCAGGGGAGCGTCCTCACGAACAAGTACGCGGAGGGGTATCCCGGTGCGCGCTACTACGCGGGCTGTGAACACGCGGACGAAGTCGAGGAGCTCGCCATCGAGCGCGCGAAACAGCTGTGGGGCGCGGAGCACGTCAACGTCCAGCCACACTCGGGGACGCAGGCGAACCAGGCGGTGTACTACGCGACGCTCGATCCGGGCGACAAGATCCTCTCGCTCGAATTGAACCACGGCGGTCACCTCTCACACGGCCACCCGGCGAATTTCACCGGACAGATCTACGAGGTCGAACAGTACGAGGTCGACCCCGACACCGGATACATCGACTACGAGGGGCTCCGAGAGACGGCCGAGGAGTTCGAGCCCGACATCATCGTCTCCGGGTACTCCGCGTACCCGCGGACGGTCGACTGGGAGGCGATCCAGGCCGCGGCGGACGCGGTCGACGCCTACCACCTCGCGGACATCGCACACATCACGGGCCTCGTCGCCGCCGGCGTCCACCCCTCGCCGGTCGGCGTCGCCGACTTCGTCACCGGCTCCACACACAAGACGATCCGCGCCGGGCGCGGCGGGATCGTGATGTGCGACGAGCAGTTCGCCGACGACATCGACAAGGCGGTGTTCCCCGGTGGGCAGGGCGGCCCGCTGATGCACAACGTCGCGGGCAAAGCGGTCGGGTTCAAGGAGGCGCTCGAACCCGAGTTCGAGGAGTACGCGCAGGCGGTCGTCGACAACGCGGAGACGCTCGCCGAGACGCTTCAGGGCCACGGGCTCTCGCTCGTCTCCGGTGGCACCGACAACCACCTCGTGCTGGCTGACCTTCGGGAGTCGCATCCGGATCTGTCCGGGGGTGACGCCGAGGACGCGCTCGCGGCCGCGAACATCGTTCTCAACGGGAACACCGTACCTGGGGAGACCCGCTCACCGTTCGACCCCTCCGGGATCCGCGCGGGTACCGCGGGGCTTACGACTCGCGGGTTCGACGCCGACGCCATCGAGGAGGTCGGCGACCTCATCTACCGGGTCGTCGACAACCCCGACAGCGAGGACGTGATCTACGAGGTCGGCGAGCGTGTCGTCGAGCTCTGTGCTGCGTTCCCGCTGTACGAATGAGGCGCTGGTAATTGATCTCGTTCCAGAGAGCGGCAGAAGCGTCCAACAAGTCCCGTAGCACCTGCTCATCGTCGTCGGTGAGCGGTCGCACAACGAACGTGTTGGCACGCTTCACGACAACAGATTATTATACTTTTGGTCTTAAAGTCTTTTCGTATGCGCCCAAACATCGACATTTCACACACGCTCGGTGGCCGAGTCAAAGACTACGCAGAAGCAAACGATTTGGACCTCTCGGGAGCCTATACAGAGGTGCTAGAAGCAGGTCTTGAAGCGTTGGAGACTCAAGACCAGTTGTAACGTGGCGGTTTCTTACCGGAGCGCACGCGATTCATGCCCGCCGTGAACGGCGGGATTCTCTCGCTGTATCAAGATAGTCACAGCGGCCGCCGGTGTCGCGGGTCTTTCGCAGCGCGTTTCTCGCCGTCGGCGCGGATCCGTACGTACAAAGTAGGCGCGGGTCCGACGGGGTCGTATGGACGTCAAGTCGTTTCTGGCCGGACGCCTGGACCGCGCGGCGGCCCCGCTCGCGGTCGGCGACGTCGTGGTGTTGCTCGCGCTGTTGACCGTCGGGACGCTCAACCACACGACCGTGGCGTTCCTGCTCGACGACCCGATATACCTGGTCGGCGTGTGGGCCCCGTTCGTGATCGGTTGGGTCGTCTTCGCGCCGCTCGTCGGCGCGTACTCCGCCGGCGCGGTCGAGACGGCGAAGTCGTCGGTCCCGCTCGTGATCCGATCGTGGATCCCGGCGGCCGTCGTCGGGTTCGTCCTGCGCGAGTTCGTGTTCCGTGGGAGCGCGGCACCGACGTTCATGCTCATCACGCTCGTCCTCGGCGCGGTCGCGCTCGGCGGGTGGCGGGCGCTGTACTTCCGGATTCGGTAGCCCGGATCCTCGATCCGCCGAATTCAGCCCGAGCCTTCCAGCGCTCTCGTTTCTCGCGGGCTCTCTCCGCTTCTCTCCACGTCCTTTCCCTCCGCTTTTCTTTCGTCTACTCCCCTTTCCTTCCCTGCCGTACCGCTCGTGCTCGTGGTACCACCTCGTGCTCGTCGTACCACCTCGTGGTTCCGATCTACCCTGAATTGAAATCGATCGACTCCAGTTCGCCGGCTGTACGCGGAGTATCGATGTATAAGTTATAGCAATAATCTCTGTTCTCACTGAGTTCCTGATCACACAACCATGGGAAACAATTAAGTGGGAAAGTGTGATAGATCCACATGGATTATGACTGGGTACTACGACTACGTCCTCGGGCTCATTCCGGCCGCGCTGATCGGGATCACCGCGTTCCTGAATCTGGTCGGACTGTCGTTGACGATGGCGCTTCCCGTGGGCGCGGGCGTCGCGCTGGTCCTGATGGGCCACGCGATGTTCGTTCGGGGGCCGCTCTCCGACGCCGACTCCCCGCCCGGCGAGTCCGGATCGGCCCCCGGTCATCCCCCAGCCTCGAACCCCTCTAGCGGGGCGGCAGCCTCGGGCGGCCCCGCGACGTCCGGCGGCTCCGACTGACCGGACGGTCCAGTCCCGCTCCTGATCCCCGCCCCGCTCTTGGTCCCCACCCCGCCCCGCTCCCGGTCGCTGCCCGGCCTCGCTCCCGGTTCCGGGGCCTTTCGCGTTCGAACCGCGTTCTCCCCACGATGGCGGTCGGGTCCTGTACCGTTTAGTCGTTCCCGCCCCATCAGTCGGGTATGACCGACGCGTTGTTCCTGACGAGCGGTGACGTCGACGACCTCGCGGAGCCCGCCGACTACGTCGCTGCCGTCCGTGACGCCTATCGGCAGGTCGGGTCGGGCGCACCCGCTGAGCCGCGGACCGCGCTCACGAGCCGTGACCCGCCGGGAATGCTCACGACGTACGCCGCGATCCTCCCCGACACCGGCGCGATGGGGGGATACACCTACGCCGCCGGCTTCGGGGCCGAGGACGCCTGGTTCATGACGCCGCTGTTCGACGCCGAAACCGGTGAGCCGTTGGCGCTGCTCGACGGCGCATCGATGAACCCCTACAAGACGGGGGCGGCCGGCGCGGTCGCCGTCGACGCGCTCGCTCGCGACGACGCCACGGAGATCGCCGTCATCGGTAGCGGCGCGCAGGCTCGCGGCCAGCTGGCGACGACCGCCACGGTTCGGGAGTTCGAGGCTGTGCGCGTCTTCTCGCCCACGGCCGAGCACCGCGAGGTGTTCGCCGAGGAGTTCGCCGGCCGGATCGACGCGGACGTCTCGGCGGTCGGGAGCACGAGTGCGGCGCTGGCCGGCGCAGACGTGGTCATCACGGCGACGACCGCGAGCGACCCCGTTATCGATGACGCCGCCATCGAGCCCGGCACCCACGTCACGGCGATGGGACAGTACCACCCCGAAAAGAACGAGCTGCCGCCCGAACTGGTCGCGCGGGCGACGTACGTCCCCGACCTCCGGGCGCGAGCGACGCGAGACGCGGGATCGTTCCTGGCCGCGGTCGACGCGGGACTGATCGACGCGGAAACGGGGGTCGCCGCCGACCTCGGCGCGGTCGTCGCCGGCGAGCACCCCGGACGGACGAGCGACGACGAGGTGACCGTCTTCGACTCCGGCGGCACCGGGATCGAGACCGCCGCCGCGGCGCATATGCTTTATAAGCGCGCGAGCGAGGCGGGACGCGGGCAGTCCATCGAGTTCGCGCCCGCGAGCGAGGCGCTCACGGGTCGGTGACGCCGGATCCGCGTAGCCCGTCGTCGCTCTCGGCGTTCGGAGCGTCGGGTGACTCCGGGATCCGGTATTGCGTATAAAACACCGACCGATCGCTTATAAGTGACCACTGCGTCCATCGAGGGACCTTCGGCCCCTCTCTAGCAGCCGGCGCGTAGCGGCGGCGACAGCGAGGCGCTACGCGCCTCTGACAGTCGAGCGAAGCCCGACGACCTCGCGGGCCGCTCGCACCACTTATAAGGGTACGAGCGGACGCGCCACCGCATGAGCCGCTTACCGGACCGTTTGTTTATATACCCGAGTCGGGACCTTCATTCCTCACTGCAGCCGATACCGCAGGATCGCGGCGATCCCGCCGAGGTTCGCGAGCTGTTCACCGGGCGCGAACTCCGAGGAGAACACGACCACGTCGCCGCCCTGCCGCTCGACCGAGCGGATCACCTCGTTGACGTCGATCTCCCAGTCGCCCTCGCCCTGCCGCTCCGTGCGGAGCCGGTCGTCGACGACGAGCAGCGTCTCGACCGCGCCGAACTCCGCGGCCTCGGCCACGTCCTCCGGACCGTATGTCGCCTTCGCGCCGGTGGCGATGTTCTCGGTCAGATCGTCGATGAGGTTCGCCTCCTTCGAGATCCGCGTCTCCTTCTGTACCTCGTCGACCGCGCCGCGTTTGAGCACCTCGTGGACGCCGCGGTCGCCGACCGCGGAGGTGTCGACGGTCGTGATGTCGTCGCCCAGGTCGCGGTACTCCTCCTCGATGTAGTCGCGGGCGTCCCGCTTCGTGAACCCCGGTCCGGCGAGGATGACGGCGTCGGCGTCGAGATGGCTGAGCGCCTCGCCGAGCTCCGCGAACAGCTCCTCGCGGGGGCGCGAGTACTCCCCTTTCCCGGTGGGTTTGGTGAACGACGCGTACTCCTCGGTGCCGTACTGCTGGACGGTGTGGATCGACGCCGCACCCTCCTCGACGGTGGCGATGGCGACATCGGGGTTCTCGGCGGCCTCGGTCGCCTCCTCGATCCGGTCGGTCTGGTCCGGCTTGAAGTGTTTCTCGATGGTGACCTCGTCGTGCTCCTCGACGTTGAGGGTGTGGTGGCTCCCGAGCTGGTCCTCGCGGGAACAGCCGACGATGACGCCACCGACTCGCAGTCGGTTGGCGAAGCGCGCGAACTCCACGGTCTCGACCTCGATGGTGACGTAGAGGTGTTCGCGCTGGCCGCCCGTGTCCCGCATCTGCTCGTCGTCGCGTTGGATCCGGCGGGTCGTGTCGCCCTCTATCAGGTCACCCGGTTCGAGGACGTGCGCGAGGTGCCAGAGGTCGTCGACGTTCTCGGGGACGAGCGTGAGCCGTTCGCGACCCTCCTCGCCGTACCCGCGCTCGGCGATTCGCATGGACGGCCGTTCGACCGGGTTGGTATCAACCCTTGCCATCCCGATCGGGCGTCATCGGTCCTCCGCCGTCGGCCCCCACTCGAACGCCCGCGACACCTCGGGTTCCTCAGCGTGTTCCGATTCCCCGGGTTCCTCGCCGGCGGCCGGGGCCGGTTCCGGTTCCGCCGGGCGGAACGGGTCGTCCGGGGAGTTTCCGTCAGCACCGTGGGTCCCACCGGCCGGGTCGTCGTCCACGTCGCCGGCCGGATCGTCGTCCACGTCGCCGGCCGGATCGTCGTCCACGTCGCCGGCCGGATCGTCACGTCCCGCCTCGGCCCGTCCGGACGCAAACGGAACGGACCGCCCGGTCTGTACGTCGACCGGCGGTTCCGCCAGTCCCCGGACGACGACGCCGGTGCTCGGTCCCTCACGAGGCGTCCCCGAATCGGCGCGCTCCGCGTCAGTCGAGGTTGGCTCCGCGCCAGCCGTCCCTTCGCGGAGCGTCGCCGCCGCGCCGCGGCCGTACAGCGCGTGGACGACCACTCGGGTGACGAACACCACCACGATCCCGGCGATCAGGGGAACGAACGGGGCACCGATAGCGTACCCCGTCAGCAGCGTTACCGCCGCCAGCGACCACGCGACGGCGTAGTCGCCGGTGAACGCCACGTCGGCGACCAGCGACGGCCGGAACCCGTCCCGCAGGCGACCGGTCGCGGCGAACGCGGCCAGCGCGGCCGGTCTGACGTAGGCGAACACGAGGAGGTATGCCCCCGTCAACAGGAGGGTTAACCCGCCGAGAACGCCGACGATGGCCCCGGCGGCGGTCGACGTCTCGGACGGCTCCGCCGCGACCGGTTCGAGGAGCGGTTCGGGGTCGACGAGCCCCGCCTCCAGGAACGCGCCGGCAACCCCGACGGCGACGAGGGCGACCGCGAGCGGCAGGAGGTAGCCGACCGTGAGCAGGGCCGATTTGAGGCCGTCACGGTAGAGCCGCCCCCACGCGACGAACGGGGGAGTACCGTCGGCGTTCCCGGTTTCGATCCCGCCGGCGACGACCCGGAGGTAGTACCCGCGAGCCACGAGCGCCGGCGCGAGCGCGAGCGGAGCGGCGAGGACCGCGGGCGGGAACAGCAGCGTGACGACGAGCCAGACCGGCGCAACGGTCCACGCGAGCAGCGTCAACACCGTCCCCACGACGATCGTCCCGGCCGCGTCCGCGGACCGCGTCGGCGTCGCCAGCGCACCACGAAGCATACCGATCCGTCTCCCGGCAGGGTCATAAGTGACCTCCTCCCCGCAGTACGCGGCGGGCTTCCGCCCTCCGACCGTCCGTGTGTAAGCGGAATAACTGAAATCCTGTTCACCGATGGTTTATCCGATAGCGCGGTGTCGTCGGAAACGGCCGCGCGGGAGGATCGTGTGCCTCTGACAGAACCGATCCGGCCGTCCGTCGTGACGGCCCCCGCCAGCGGCTTTTCGAAGGCGCATCTGAACGACGATATCCGCGGAGTCGTGGGTTTCATCGAGCCGACCGCGGCGCGCCGGTACCGATTTATCCCGCCCCGCCGACCGTCCGGTATGAGCGATGACGAGACGGTGGGCGGGATCGAACCGACCCTCCGTACCTACGGGATCAGCGTCGAGGCGGTGGACACGGGCGATCCGCTGGAGGTGACGTACATGACCGCCTTCCCCGGACGGGAGGTCCACCACGGCGAGATCGGTCGCGCCCTCAACGCCCTCATCGACCGCGCCGAGGCTGACGAGTGGGAGCCAGTCCGCGTGGAAGCGACCGTCGTCCGGTCGCCCGGGGACCCGCTCGGCACGTGGGCGGCCGAGCCGGAGTGGTTCGAGGCGCTCATCGACTACGAGATCAGCGAGACGGAGTTCTCGACGCGCGTCCTCGAAACGCTCACACACGTCGACGCCGGTGCGGAGGGTCCCACGCCGTGACCCGCCGGAACCCGGTCAACCGGGCGCAGCGACGGTTGGCACGGCCCCCTCGCGAGCGGTTCGCCACTCGAACGCTCTCCTTCGATGTCGACGGCGAGACGTGTCGCGGAACCCTCTATCTGCCGGGCGGCGACGGGAGCGACCCGCCGACCGTGGTGATGGCACCCGGCCTCGGCGCGGAGCGGTCCTTCGGCTACCCCGCGATCGCCGAACGGTTCGCCGACGCCGGGTACGCGGCGCTGCTGTTCGATTACCGCGGGTTCGGCGCGTCCGACGGCGACGAGCAGGTGATCCACCCCGCGAGCCAGCGTGCCGACTACGCCGCCGCGATCGACCGTCTCGGCGAGGTGGACGCCGTCGGTCGGGAGACCGTCCTCTGGGGCACGTCGCTGTCGGCCGGCCACGTCCTGACGCTCGCCGCCGACCGCCGGGACATCGATGCCGTCGTCGCCGTCACGCCGCTGCTCGACGCCCGACGGATCGTCCGAGCCCGTGGGCCGAAGTACGTCGCTCGCGCGGGGGTGAGGGGCGTCCGTGACCTCCTCGGCCACCGACTCGGGCGGGGTCGAAGCGTGCCGATCGCCGGGAGCCGCGAGGAGCTGGCCGCCATCACCGAGCCCGGATCGAAGCGGGGATACCTCGACCTCGTCGACCGCGAGTCGCGCTGGCGCAACGAGACCCCCGCGCGGTCGCTGCTCCGACTCGTGAACTATCGGCCCGGCGAGCGGATCGGCGAGATACGCGCCCCGACGCTGTTGCTCGCGGGCACCGACGACGCGATCGTTCCGGTCGACGGCGTCGTCGCCGCCGGAAGCGACCTCGATCGTGGCACCGTCGTCACGATGCCGGCCGACCACTTCACCCCGTTCGGCGCGGACTTCGAGCCGGCGATGGGTCACCAGCTCTCCTTCCTCCGAGACGCGTTCGAGGACTGACTCCGGGTGCGGTCGTCGCTCGTTCGTGACCCGGGTTTATCCCCGAACGCGACGAACCTTCGACCATGACCGTGATCGCCATGCTGAGCGTCGCACCGGTCCGTGAAGGAAGCATGTCCGGCGAGGTCGCGAAAGCCGTCGACGCGCTCGACGCGTACGACGTGTGGTACGAGACGAACCCGATGGGTACGGTGATCGAGGCGGACGACATCGACACCCTCCTGGCGGCGGTCGGGGCGGCCCACAAGGCCGTCGACGGCGACCGCGTCTCGACGTTCCTGAAGATCGACGACAAACGGACGGTCGACGCGAGCGCCGACGAGAAGGTCGCGGCCGTCGAGGAACACCTCGGTCGGAAAGCGACAGGCGGACAGTAAGCGGACGGGCAGGAACGTCCGACTGCGGGCCAGTCAGGCGCGCTCCGCGTCATCGATCGTTCTGCCGTGTCGACCGTCACGCCGTGTCGACGTCGACCGTTCCGCCGGCACCCGCGTCGCCCGGGGGGTTCTCCACCGACACGTCGACGGTCGTCGTGCGGACGACGGTCGCCTCGTCGCGCCCGCCGACGACGTCCGCGCGCAACACGAGATCAAGCGTCGTCGACGACGTCTCGCCGCCGGCGAGGGTCGGATCGCTCAGTCGGTCACTCGTCACCGCGTCGCCGCGCTCGGTCGCGTCCGCGCGCTCGAAGGCGACCGCAAGGTCGCCGGCGACGCTCCCGGCGTCGAACCGCTCGACGCTCGCGATATCGTCCGGGGTCGAGTCGGCGGCCTCGGCCGTCACCGTCTCCCGATACACCTCATCGACGCCCGCCGGACCGCCAACTGCGAGCGTGACCGTCACCGCGTCGACGCCGTCGCCGAAGTCGGTCCACGAGACCTCGACACGCGGTGAGAGGTACACCGACTCGACGCGCCCGTCGTTGCTCGTGACCGTCGGCGAGTCGCCGGCCTCGAACGCGGCGGGATCGCCGTCGACGGCGGCGGCGGGCTCGCTCGACGCGCCGAGCGCCCCGAGCCCCGCGATCCCACCGACGACGATCGCGCCGGCGGTCCCCAGCAGCGACCGCCTGCTCGTCCCCATCGATCCCTCACGACCGCGCGTGTGTCCCGTCATTCCGACGCGAACTGGGCGCGGTATCGGATATAAGCCGTCGCGACCACGGAGGGCGGGTGGTCGCGAGCGACGCGCCGGTCCGCGGTCAGCCCTTGATGTTACAGACGGGGAACGTCCGGGCGACCCGGTCGCCGATCCCGAGCTCGTCGCTGACGCGGATCACCTCGTCGACGTCCTTGTAGACGCCCGGAGCCTCCTCGGCGATCGTCGCGCCCGACTGCGCTTTCACGTAGATCGACTGCTCGCTCGCCAGGTCGTCTTGGACGTCGCCGCCCCAGAACTCCTGTTTCGCCTGTGTCCGACTCATCAGTCGGCCGGCCCCGTGAGCGGTCGACCCGAACGAAACGCGCATGGACTCCGACCCACCTCGGAGAACGTACGACCCGGCACCCATGCTCCCGGGAATGATCACCGGCTGTCCCACGTCGCGGTACACGGCCGGCACGTCCTCGTGTCCGGCCGGGAACGCCCGCGTCGCGCCTTTCCGGTGGACGTACAGCTCGCGTTCCGCCCGGTCGACGACCTCGTCGCCGGTGGCGGGAAGCCCGTCCTCGCCGACGCCGACCTCGTGCGTCTCCTTTTTGCCGATGTTGTGTGCGACGTCGTACAACAGCTCCATCTCCAGGTCGTCGATCGGGTCGGCGTCGAACACCTCGCCGAACGTCTCGCGGACCTGATGGGTGATCAGCTGGCGGTTCACCCACGCGAAGTTGATACACGCGCTCATCGCGCCGTAGTACTCCTCGGCTAGCTCGGAGCCGGCGGGGGCGGCCGCGAGCTCCTTGTCCGGCAGGTCGGCGAGCAGGTCGCCGTGTTCCGTCTCGATCCGTCGGAGATAGTCGTTGCAGGTCTGATGGCCGAGCCCGCGACTGCCACAGTGGATCAGGACGACGATTTCCCCCTCGTGTAGACCGTACGCGTCCGCAACGTCGTCGCGGAACACGTCGGTGACGCGCTGTACTTCGAGGAAGTGGTTCCCCGAGCCGAGCGACCCCATCTGGTTGCGTCCGCGGTCCATCGCCTTCTGTGAGACGTACTCCGGGCGTGCGTCCGGCCGTCGCCCTTCGTCTTCACAGTGTGCGAGGTCGCTCTCGATCCCGTACCCTTCCTCGACGGCCCACTCGACGCCACGTTCGAGCGCACCCTCGATCGCGTCGGCGTCGCCGTCGATCACGCCGCCCCCGCCGAGCCCGGACGGGATCGCCTCGAAGAGGGCGTCGACGAGCGCCTCCTCGCGGCCTCGCACGTCGTCGTAGGTGAGCGAGGTACGGACCATCCGCACGCCGCAGTTGATGTCGTAGCCGATCGCGCCGGGCGAGATGCAGCCGGTGTGGGCGTCGATCGCGCCGACCCCGCCGACCGGGAACCCGTACCCCTGATGGCCGTCCGGCATACAGATCGCCGGTTCGACGATCCCCGGGAGGTGCGTCGCGTTCCGCAGCTGCTGGAGGGTGGCGTCCTCGCCGATCTCTTCGAGGAGCGACTCGCTGGCCAACACCCGTGCGGGGACGTTCATCTCCCCCTCGCGGGGGATCTCCCAGACGTGTTCTCGCACCTTCTCCAACCGGATCCCATCGAACTCGCGCGTGGTCATAGCCGAGGATTCGACGCGACGGGGGAAGGGCGTTACGTCGGGCGGCCGCGCGCCTATCGGTCGGCTGGATCGACGGGAACCCACCCGATCGCCCCGTCCGCGAGGGTGAACGCGGCGAACACGCGACCCAACACGACGCCGTAGATCAGGTGGGCGACCGCGATACCGACGCCGAACTCGAGGCCCGCCGTCACGCCCGGCAGCGGAAGCGTGGGGACCGGTAGCGACGTGGCTCCCGCGAGCGCGAGTGACAGGGGTAACAGCAGACCACCCGTGATCACGCCGAGCAGCGCGGAGTGGAGGACGCCAAGGGAGAGGCAGCCGCCGACGTCGTTTCGGAGGTCATCGAAGAACGGTCTGTCGAACATCGCGACGAACAACACCCCGAACGCCGTACTGTTGAACAGGTGAACCGCCCAGCCGGCGAGGACCGTCTCGACGCCGATGAGCGCGCCGATCGTCGGCATCAGCCCGAGGAGCCCGTGTAACACGACCCCCATCGTGACGCCGGCGACCGCGCCGCCGACAGCGCCCGCTCGCCACGCGGCCTGACTGGTTTGTGACATATGACAACACACGCCACACAACGGCATAACGCTTTCGACCGAAATGCGCTTGAACAACGGTTTCGGACCTATTTACCGGTCGAATTACGTAGGAATCGACTACCCGTCTGCCTGTCGGCCGGGCCGCTCACACGTCGAAGACGACGTACGCGTACCAGCCGTCGTCCCTCGGTTTGAGGGTCATCTCGGAGTAGGTGACGGCCTTGACCTCCCGCGCGTCGACGCGGTCGAGCGGTACGCCGCGCGCGGTCGCTTCGACGGTCCACGCCGCGCTCGGGCCCGAGTCCTTCGGCGACAGCACTTGGCAGTCGTGGTCGGCGGGGAGCACCTCCCGCACGTCACGCTCGTAGATCAGGTGATCGAGGTAGTCGAACAGCAGCCCCTCCCGACTCTCCGCGCGGACTTCGACCCGGAACCGATCGCCCCCTGTCCCCGGAACCGAGTCGCAGCTCGCGGCGGTGAGCCCGTCCGCGACCGCCGCGAACGTCGCGGAGAGGGTCGGGCCGGTCGCCTCAACGGCGATGTCGGCGGTGTGATCGCGGAGTTCGTACGTCACGATCCGCCGTTTCGGCTCCGATCGGTTTCCGTGTTGTCATCGCCGTCGCCCCCCGGATCGAACCCGGTGCCGAGCGGCTGCCCTCCGTTTCCTGCCCCTTCGTCGCTTTCGGTCTCCGTCCCGTTTTCGGGCCCCGAACCGGCCGATCCCGGTTCCGCTCCGTCTGACCCCTGTTCCGCCTCGTTCCCCACCCTCGGCGGATCGAACCGCTCGTCGACCTGTCCGGTGACGGAGAGCTGTCGCAGCTTTTCCCGAGAGAGGCCCTCCGCACCGTCGACCGCTTCTTCGAGGGCGACGCCGCTCGTCACCAGCGCGCGGATCCCCTGTTCGACCGTGAGATCGACGTCGACGATCCGGTCTTCCGGGACGAAGACGACGTGGCCACCCATCACCGGGTTCGGTGCCATCGGCATAAACAACGTCCGCATGGACTCCTCCCCGCTCGGCGCGGTCACCGCGTCCGGCGTTTCGCTCGTCACGAACGCCACCGTGTACACGCCCTCCGTCGGGAACTCGACGAGGACGACCTCCCGGAAGTTCGCTTCGTCTGACTCCAACATCACGTCGCTCATCTGTCTGAACCCCTCGTACACCGACCCGATCCCGGGGACCGCTTCGATAACGTAATCGACGTAGTCGACGGCGCGTTCGCCGTACCGTGTCGAATCCACCGCGGCTCCGATAAAGACGATCGCCGTGACGAACACGACCGGCGTCGCGAGCTCGATGAGCAGCTCGCGCTCGATCCGTCCGACGACCGGAACGACGACTTGGGGCGACACCGTCGCGAGCACGGAGGAGAACCAGTCGAGGTAGTCGTACACTGCGTTGAACGCGATCGCAAGGACGAATACCGTGATGACGAACGGAACGACCACCGCGACCCCGGTGAGGAACGCCCGCCGGAGCCATTGCCGGTTCGTCGTCGACTCGCTGGGCATTACCCCGATCCATGTACGACGACGACAAAAACTATCGTGGTTGTGTCACAGCGTCACCGCTGTCGTATCGGTGCTCGCGGTCGAAGGCCTCGCATCGTCGCGGACCGGCCGTCGCGTCGGCGTAGCACGACCGTCGCATCGTCGCGGACCGGCCGTCGCGTCGGCGTAGGACCCCTCGCATCGCCGTCGTCCCGGTGGAGTTATATCCCGCTGGCGTGTTATCCAGTCCCAGTGAGCGTCAACGTGGAGCAGCGGACCGATCCGCCGGGCGAGTCCGAACACGTCATCGAGGCGTGGGAGCTCAAAGAGCGGATCCGTCGTATCGACGGCGTCCTTCGCCAGCGACGGAGCTTCTTCGTCGACGCCTATCGGCGCTCGACGACGTATCTCCTGTTCGAGGACGACCGCCTCATCGCGTTCGCGTCCGTCCGCCGCGACGGCTACGTGCTCTTTCTCGCCGTCGACCCCGAGTATCGCGGGCAGGGGCTGGGCGAGCGGCTGGTCGCCGAGGTGGCCCAGGAACACCGGTCCGTCTCCTGTCACGCCCGGACGACGAACGAGTCGGCGCTCGGCTTCTACGAGCACGTCGGCTTCGAAGTCGAACGACGGATCGACAACTACTACGAGGACGGGGGGGACGCCTACTACCTCACGCTGGGCCGGGAGAGCCTGCGGGAGCGACTCTCCGATTTCGTCCGACGGTAGGGCGTTCCGGCGATGCCGGCCGGCGGTCACGGAATCCGATCGAACGGTCGTCGTGACTCGCGATCGGACGGTCGTCGAGAACCCCGGAACCGACAGCCATTAGCGCCCGCCGTGAGGAGACGCGGGCATGAGCGAGCCAACGATCTCGACGCTCGTCGAGCGCGTCCGTGACGGTGACGTCCGCCTCCACGAGCTCGAAGAGCACGTCGATCCCGACGCCGCGGCGACCGTCCGGCGGCGAGTCGTCGCCGAGCAGTCCGGGGCCGACGTCGACGCGTTCGGGGAGTACGCGTTCGACGCGGCCGACGCCGACCCGAACATCGACAACATGATCGGCGGCGTTCAGGTACCGGTCGGCGTCGCCGGCCCCGTCACGGTCGACGGTGGGTCGCTGTCGGGGTCGCGGTACCTCCCGATGGCCACGACTGAAGGGGCGCTCGTCGCGTCCGTCAACCGCGGTTGCTCGGTCATCGACGCGGCCGGCGGCGCGACTGCGCGCGTCACGAAAAGCGGAATGACCCGTGCGCCCGTCTTCAGGGTCGCCGACGTCGCCGAGGCCGAAGCGCTCGCCTCGTGGGTGCGGGACAACGTCCCCACGTTGCGGACGGCCGCGGAGTCGACGACCAGCCACGGCGAGCTCCGCGAAGTCACGCCGTACGTCGTCGGCAACAACGTCTACCTCCGGTTCGCCTTCGACACGAAGGACGCGATGGGGATGAACATGGTCACCATCGCCACCCGCGAGGCCTGTGACGTGATCGAGGCGGAGACGGACGCCTCGCTCGTCGCGCTCTCGGGTAACCTCTGTTCCGACAAGAAGCCCGCCGCGGTCAACGCGGTCGAGGGGCGCGGCCGGTCGGTCGCTGCCGATGTGGAGATCCCCCGCGAGGTCGTCGAAGACCGGCTTCACACGACGCCCGAGGCGGTCGCCGAGATCAACACGCGAAAGAACCACGTCGGCTCCGCGAAGGCGGGGTCGCTCGGCTTCAACGCACACGTCGCCAACACGGTCGCGGCCATGTTCCTCGCGACGGGCCAGGACGAGGCACAGGTCGTCGAGGGTGCGAACGCGATCACGACCGCCGAACTGACGCCCGAGGGCGGCCTCTACGTCTCGGTGTCGCTCGCGAGCCTGGAGGTCGGAACGGTCGGCGGCGGGACGAAGCTGCCGACGCAGGCCGCCGGCCTCGACGTACTTGGCGTCCGCGGCGGCGGCGATCCTCCCGGAAGCAACGGCGACGCGCTCGCCGAAGCGATCGCGGTCGGCGCGCTCGCGGGCGAGCTATCGCTGCTCGCCGCGCTCGGGTCCCGACATCTCGCCTCCGCACACGCCGACCTCGGTCGGTGACCGTCGTCGTGCGCTTGGGCGTGCTAGCGCCGTCGAGACCGGAACCCGATCCGAGTTAATCCGACCAGCGTGGGCAGTCCTCGCGAAGCGCTTCGCGCCCGGTGTCGGTGAGTCGATACACCGGCTCCCCGGTGACCTGCTCGACGAACCCCGCCGATTCGAGCACATGGAGGCGTGACTCGACGTGATCCGCATACAGCCCCGTGTTTCCAGCGATGAACGCTCCGTAGTCGCTTCCGACGTCGTCGAGATACGCGAGCACTCGTTCGTCCGAGCGCGTGAGCGTCGGCGAGTTGCCGTCGGACTCTTCATCGGACACGGGCATCTCATACGTGTTACCGTGAACCATTGGCAAACCGGTTTCGACTGTTCCCGCTCGCTGGGATCGAGGGGCCGCGGCTCCTCGGGTTGTACGTGATACTGTCGCCGCGGCGGATGCGCGCCTGCCCCACTAATCGTCCGCGCTGGCGGAGCTGCCGTCGGCGGTACCCGTCCCGGGTCGGCCCGCGAGCATCGGAGTGCCGTCGGCTCGCGGGCCGAGCGTCGGCCCGTGCGGGCCGTCGTCGGGGTCGATCCGGCGACGGGTTCGATAGTCGGTCGAGCGCTCCACGGGCGTCCGCCCGATCGCCGTGATCATCTCCACGTAGTCGTCGAACGACCGGTACTCGCCGTACTCGCCGCCGGCGCGCTTGGTTATCTCCTCGGAGAGGATCGTCCCCATGAAGTCGTCCGCGCCGCAGTTGAGCAGCTTGAGGCCGTGGGCGTCGCCGGATTTCACCCAGGAGGCCTGAATGTGATCGACGTTGTCCAGGAAGAGCCGGGCGACCGCAACCACGAGCTCGTCCTCGTCCCGCGAGGGGCCGCCGTCGACGACCCCCTGACGGAACAGCGGGGTGTTCCGATGAATGAACGAGAGCGGGACGAACTCCGTGATCCCGCCGGTTCGGTCTTGGAGGTCGCGGATCACGCCGAAGTGCTCGGCGCGGTGTTCGACCGTCTCGACGTGGCCGTACATCATCGTCGACGTGACATCGAGGCCGGCGGCCATCGCCCCCTCCATCGCCGCGACCCAGTCGTCGGTCCCGATCTTCCCCGGACAGATCACCTCACGGACCTCGTCGACGAGGATCTCCGCGGCGGTCCCGGGCGCGGAGTCGAGTCCCGCGTCGGCGAGCGCTCGGTAGACGGTTTCGTAGTCCCAGTCGGTGCCGCGGGCGGCGTGGTACGCCTCCTCGGGCGTCATCGAGTGGAGGTGGACACCGCCGACCGCCATCGCCCGCAGCTGCTCGACGTACGTGCCCGGATCCGTGGTGTACGTCTCGGGCGGCTTGTAGTTCACCTCGCTCGCGGGGTCGTCGTGGGCGGCGAGCACCTCGTGGTGCTCCTCGTTCAACGCGAGCGCGGGGTGGAGCCCGGAGACCGAACACACCTCGTACACGCCCATATCGAGGGCGTCCTCGACGACCGCGCGCGACTCTGCCGGCGTCTTGGTGAACCCCGCGTGGTCGACGTCGCTGTCCGCCTCGAACGCGTGTGCCGAGTCCTTGAAGTTACAGAACAGACACCCCGTGTTGCAGGCGGTCGTGACGTTGTTGTTGAGGTTGGCGACGAAGGTGACCTCGTCGCCGACGGTCTCCCGCCGTCGCGTGTCGGCGGCTTCGAGCACCGCCTCCTTGCGAACCGGGTCGATCCCCGCCGTGTCGGTTCCGGTCGCGAGCAGCTCCGTCGCGTCGTCGACGGTGAGTCTGACCCCGTCCCGCGCCTTCGCGAGAGCGTTCTCGAACGACTGGTCGGTCGCCGGCGCGGCGAACCCGAACTCGTCCGGGTCGAGGTCGCGATCCGTCGTCATCCAGTTACCGTCCCCGCCCCACGGATAAAAACGGGCCGGTAGTGGCACTCGACCGAGCTGATCGCGCGAGCTCTCGCTTCACGCGAGCTCCCGGTCGTCGCCGGCGTGTGCCCGCACCCACAGCTCGCCGATCCGCGAGAGCCGCGTCCGGTAGGACTTCCCGTGTTCCTCCTGTTCGATGTACCCCTTCCCGCCGGGGCCGAGTCGGTCGACGTTGTAGATCACCTTCGATCGGAACGAGTCGGTGTACTCCTCGTTGAGGTCGGCGGCGAGCGTCTCCGCGAGCTCCGAGACGGACTCGAACTCCCCGTGTTCGCCGAGCGTGAACAGGACGAGCTCCTCGAACGGTTTGACGTTCTGGAAGGAGGCGACCGGCAGCTCGATCACGTGGCTGTCGCCGATCCGCTTCGCACCGATGGTCGTCCCGCGCTCGTCGAACTCCGACAGCAGGTCGCTCGTCGTCGTCAGCCGGTCCGTGATCCGGTCGTCGTCGATGTCGCCGTCCCCTTGGAGGTCACGCAGGAGGTCACGGTTCGCCCGCAGCTCCTCGGCGAGCTCCGTTTCGAGGTACTTCTCCGGGGCGGTGTAGTATGTGTGGATCCGGTCGCGGTCCGCCTGTCGCTCGACCATGACCGAGTGGGCCGCGGTCGCGAACGCGAAGGAGACGGGACGGGGCATCGAGCAGACGTTCACCCACACTTCCCGGCTCTCCCCGTCGGGGCCCTCCCGGTCGAGCTCCTCGTTGATGAGGTCGAACGCGCGCTCGAAGGCGGCGTCGTAGTCGTACACGTCGGGTAGTCGCTCGCGAACCGTCTCCGCACCCAGCAGGTTCGTGAAGTCCTGTTCGAGCTTCCGGGCGATGTTGCGGGAGTACTCGACGTTGGCCTCGCTGCCGACCGTCCCCTCGAGGAGGATCACCCGGTCGACGTCGAACTGGTCCCGGATGAGCGGGGCGATCATCCGGTCGTAGTCGAACCCGACCGGGACGATGTGGGTCTGCATGCGTGGACGTTTGCCGGTCGTGGCTAAAAACCCGTAGCGTTGGCGGCGAAAGACCTTCACCGACCGCGGTGCTGGCTGGTCGTATGCGACGCCTCTCCCGTCGTCACTTGCTTCGGGCGGGAGTCATGGGCGGGGTAGCCGCCGTCGCGGGGTGTGGAACCCGAGACTCGGCGTCGTTTCTCACGCTCGGCGACTCCTACACCGTCGGGAGCGGCGTCAGCCGCGAGGACCGGTGGACGACCCGGCTGCCGGAGCGCCTCCAAGCGCACGGGCACGCGCTCGACGACCCGACGGTCGTCGCGGACGGCGGGTGGACGGCGGACGACCTCCGCGAAGCGACGCGCGAACGCGAGCTCGCTTCCGGGGGCGATGGGGACGCCCAGCGTCCGGGATCCGACCTCGTCACCCTCTGTATCGGCGCGAACGACGCGTTTCAGGGGCGGCCGGCCGCGGAGTTCCGCCCGCGGTTCGAGACCCTCTTGGCGTCCGCTATCGGGTACGCGGGCGACCGGCCGGAGAGCGTGCTCGTCCTCACGATCCCCGACTACACGCTAACCCCGGTCGGACAGCAGCACGACCCCGACACCAACCGCGACCGACTCGACGCCTACAACGGGATCGTCGAGGACGCCTCGGCGGCGCGCGGGGCTCGACTCGTGGACCTCGTCGCGCCGTCCCGGCGGGTCGCCGACGAGCCGGAGCTGGTCGCCGACGACGGGCTCCACCCGTCACCCCGGCAGCACGGGCTGTGGCTCGACAGGATCGCCCCCGTCGCCGCGGAGGCCCTCGCTGACTGACCGGGCGCGAATCGCGGCCACGACGACTCGGTCGTCGGCCGTGATCGCGCTGTGTTAGTCGTCAGCCCCGACCCCGGCCGGTTCGGTGCCGACCCGCCGCGCGAGGAAGTCGTCGAGCAGCCGGAACGTGCGGAGCTTCTGGTCCTGATCGGAGGAGGCGTGGCCCTCCTCGCCGAGCTCGCGGTACTCGAAGTCGGCGTCCTCACCCTCCTCATAGCCGGCGTCGAGGAGCGCGTCACGGAAAATACGCGCCTGCGACACCGGAACGCGGCGGTCGTTGACGCCGTGGATCGAAAAGAGGGGTGCGTCGACGTTCTCGACGTGGGTGACCGGCGAGCGCTCCTCGTACAGATCCGGGTTCTCCTCGGGCGTGCCGAGGTACGTCTCCAGCAGCTCCGTCCGGAAGTGCGGCATCGTGTTCTCGAACATGTCGACGAGGTCGGTCACCCCGATCCACGCGATGCCGGCGTCGTACAGATCGGGGTACTGGACGAGCTGCCAGTAGGCGGAGTAGCCGCCGTAGGAACCGCCGAAGACGACGACGCGGTCCTCGTCGAGCCAGTCGTACTCATCGAGAGCGTGTTCGACGCCGATGGCGACGTCCCCCTGCTCGGCCCCGCCCCAGTCGTCGTGGAGCTCACGGACGAACGACCGGCCGCGCCCGGTCGACCCCCGGTAGTTGATCTTGAGCACGGAGAACCCGCGCGAGACGAGCACCTGCGTGTACAGGTCGAACCGCTTCGTGTCGCGTGCCCGCGGTCCCCCGTGCGGGTTGACGATGAGCGGCGAGGGTCGCTCGCCGGAGTCGTACAGCAGCGCCCCGATCTCGAACGTCTCGTAGGGGTCGTGCTCGACCGCCGCTTGCGGCGTCTCTGGCACGCCGTCGGAGTCGAACGTAACGTACTCGGCGTCCGCGAAGTCCTCCGAGGAGAACGGGCCGTACTCGGGTTCGACGAGCGTCTCGTACTCGTGTGTCGAGAGGTCGTACGCCACGAGCTCCGTCCGCGTCGTCGGCGAGGTGTGTGTGAGCAACACCCGGTCGTCGCCGAGGATCGGGTTCCCGGCCCCGCCGAAGCTCGCGACCCCGTCAGGGAGGTCGAACTCCGTCGCCTCCCCGGTTTCGAGGTCGTACACGACGGGGACGGTGACCGCGTCACGGGCGCGGGTGCCGATGGCGCGCTCCCCGTCCGGCAGGAACGCGGTGGGCGACTCCTCGTACGCGTCGTCGCCGAGCCAGGCGACCGACTCGGACGCCGTGTCGTACACCCCGACTCGACCGAGGTCCGGCGAGTTGTCCCCGACTAGCAGCCGTTGCCCGTCGGGGCCCCAGTCCGCCGGGGCGGACTCGGCTCCGACTTCGCCCAGCGCGAGGTTCCGCGGGTTCGACCCGTCGGCGTCGGCGATGTACACGTCGCGGTTGTCGTAGTCGTCGCGCTCGTTCGTGGTGTAGGCGACCCGCTCGCAGTCCGGCGAGAGAACCGCTCCGCCGGTCGCGCGGTCGTACTCGGTGATCTTCTCCGTCTCGTCGGTATCCAGGTCGTGTCGGTACAGGTTCATCTGTCCGCCGCGACTCGACCCGAGGATCAGGGTTCGACCGTCCTCGCCCACGTCGTTGAGGACGACCTGGCCGTCCATCTCGACGACGGGTTCGACCGCACCGTCGCGCGATATCGCGTGGAGGTCGTTCTGTTCGTCGCCGTCCTCGTCGACGTGGAAGAAGACGCGCTCGCCGTCCGCGCTCCAGTTCACGAACCAGCGGGCGTTCCGGGGAACGTCACCGTCGCTCCACTGCGTCCGCTCACCCGAGTCCGCGTCGAGCACGTGGAGCTCGTTGCGTCCGGTGACGTCGTAGTACGCCGCGACCTCGTCGCCGTCCGGGGAGGCGGTCGGATGCGCGAGCGTCGGGAGGCTCGCGAGCGCTTCGAGCACGTCGTCGGTGTCTACGGCCTCGCTCATTCTTGAACCCACGATCCGACGCCAGGGGCATAAACGCCCGCGTAGCGGCCTCGCATTCCCCCACCGCTTCCCTCCCGATCTGCGTCTCGGGCGCTCACCGGACTGGCGTACCGGTCGATCCCTCTCGGACCGGTCCCAGACGCGCTGCCTCGGCCCGCCGCCGGAGCCGCTCGACTCGCTCGTCCACCGACGGGTGCGTGGAGAGCCACCGCTCGATCGCCTCGTCCGTCTCGCGGTGCGTCGACAGCGGCGCGAACGGCCACGCGGGCTCGGTCGCCCGCTCGATCCGACGGAGCGCACGCGCCAGCGCGAGCGGGTTCCCGGTCACCTCGGCGGCGCGGTCGTCGGCCGCGAACTCCCGGTTCCGTGAACGCGTTCGAACGAGCAGCGTCGCGAGCACGAAGCCGCCGATCAGCCCCGCCACGAGGCCGCGGCGGAGCCGCGAGAACACGCCCGACCGATCGCCGGGTCGCCCCCGGATCCACGCCGACCCCGCTGCCAGTCCGGAGAGCACTAACAGCGCTGGGACCGCCGACAGCGTCGCGACCCCGACGAGCGTCCGAGCGAGCCCGTCCGCGACCGCGGTAACGACCCCGTCGTTCGCCTCCAGGTGGGCGAGCTCGTGTGCGAGGATCGCCTCGATCTCCGGTGCGGAAAGGAGCCGGAACAGCGAGCGGTCCATCACGAGCGCGCCGCCGTCGTCCCCGCCGACCGCGAACGCGTTCGGCGTGTGGAGGTCCGCGACGTACAGCGTCGGCCGCGCGACGTCCATCCGGGCGACGAGCTCGTCGAGTCGCCGGTGGAGCCCCGGGGCTTGAGCACGGGGGACGCTGTCGGACTCGATAGCCGTGACGAGCCGGGTGGTCCCGAACCGGTAGCTGAGATACGTCGACAGGACGGCCGCGACGACGAGGAGGGCGGCGAGTTCGAGGAGCCCCGGCACGAGCGACCAGAGGACGCGGAACCCCTCGACGACGAGCAGCGCCGCGAGCAGGTAGCCGACGAGAAGGGAGACGCCGACCGTCGCCGCGACGAGCCGGAACGCGATCCGGGCCATGGTCCGTCTACGCGGGGCGGGGTCAAACCCGTTGTGTACGGTTTCGTTGCCGCACACGGTCGCTACCCCGCACGGCGTATCCATCTGCCGTAGGCCGTATCCGTCTGCCGTAGGCCGTGTCCATCTGCCGTAGGCCGCTCCTGTCTGCCGTAGGCCGCTCCCCGCCGTCTCGGGACGCGGAAAGGAAAACGGTAATCCGTCGGGGCGAGACGAACGGGACATGGACGCACGCGTACGTGAACACGCCGAGATCATCGCGGACCACTCGACCGGGATCGAGTCGGGCGACGACGTCGTCATCCAGCTGCCGACGGAGGCCGAGGACCTCGCTGTCGCCCTCCACGAGGTCTGTGGCGACCGAGGGGCGAACCCGGTGTATCTGAACTACTCGAAACGGGCCGATCGGGCGTTCAAACGCGCCGCCGACGGGTTCGAGGAGCCGGCCCACCGGCGCGCGCTGTACGAGGAGACGGACGTGTTCGTCATCGCCCGTGGGGGCGCGAACGTCACCGAGGACGCCGACGTCGCGCCGGAGACGAACGCCGCGTACAACCGGGCGATGGAGGACGTGAAACGCGAGCGGCTCTCGAAGACGTGGTGTCTCACGGGGTACCCGACACCGGCGCAAGCCCAGCTCGCCGGGATGAGCACCGAGGCCTACGAGAACTTCGTCTGGGACGCGGTCTCGCTCGACTGGGACGCACAACGGGAGTTCCAAGCCCAACTGGTCGATATCCTGAACGACGCCGACGAGGTCCGGATCCGGTCCGGCGACGACACCGACGTTACGATGCGGATCGCCGGCAACGAGGCGCTCAACGACCACGGCGAGGCGAACCTCCCTGGCGGCGAGGTGTTCACTGCCCCGGTCCGCGACAGCGTCCAGGGCGAGGTCCACTTCGACCTCCCGCTGTACCGGTACGGCCGCGAGATCGACGGCGTCCGCCTTCGATTCGAAGACGGGCGAGTCGTCTCACATTCGGCCGAGCGCAACGAGGAGCTCCTCACCGGGATCCTCGACACCGACGAGGGGTCGCGCTATCTCGGGGAGCTCGGGATCGGGATGAACCGTCAGATCGACCGGTTCACGTACAACATGCTGTTCGACGAGAAGATGGGCGACACCGTCCACATGGCCGTCGGCTCCGCGTACCCCGAAACGGTCGGCGAGGGGAACGAGACCAACGAGTCCGCCGAACACGTCGACATGATCGTCGACATGAGCGAGGACTCCACTATCGAGGTCGACGGCGAGGTCGTCCAGCGCGACGGGACGTTCGTGTTCGAAGACGGGTTCCGATAACGGCGGCTCGGTCCGTCCGTTTGAACCGGCCGTCCGAGCCGCTTGCTCGCCCGTCCGAGCCGCTTGTTCGGCCGGCTCCCGATCAGGGGGCGTGCCCGAGCGGGTTTATATGCCCACAGCGCGTTCTCCCGGGCATGCCTGAAGAAGTCCTCTTCGAGTCGGAAAGCGGTCGGACTCGCGCGGAGATCGCCTCGTACCTCCGAACCGTCGCGGACGCACTGGAGGCCGGCGAGAGTATCACGCTCGCCGCCGGCGACCAATCGGTGACGATGGACCCGCCGTCGCGACCGACGTTCGAGGTGAAAGCGGAACGGGAGGGCCCCGCCGACGGGCCCGGCGAGCTCAGCATCGAGTTCGAGCTGGAGTGGGACGAGCACGGCGGCGACGGCGCTGCCGGCGGTGACCTACGGATCGAATAACTCCACCCGACCCCCTCGATCTAGGGTGCGTGGCTAGTGATCTCGACGAACGCGTCCTCCGCCGAGAGGTGATCGAGCGTCTCGTCGACCTCCGAACGGACCGAACGGATCCGGTCCATCAACTCCTCGTACTCTTCCGTTCCGGTCATCCCGGAGGCTTCGAGCGCCGCCTTCTTCGAGGCGAGCGCGAAGAACCGCTGGCTCCGTTCGTCGAACGCCGCCCGATGGAGCAGCACTTCGACGAGCGCGACGAGATCCTCGCGGGTGACCGGCTTCGTTTTGTAGTCGTCGAACGGCATGTCGACGATGTCGACGTCGGGTTC
This sequence comes from Halorubrum tibetense, assembly GCF_055396225.1. Classification (NCBI taxonomy): domain Archaea; kingdom Methanobacteriati; phylum Methanobacteriota; class Halobacteria; order Halobacteriales; family Haloferacaceae; genus Halorubrum; species Halorubrum tibetense. Next base: position 773,215 of record NZ_AP043742.1, on the reverse strand, counting down.
GACCGCGGTCAGCATGGCGACCCGCGCGTCGTATCCCTCCTCGCGGATCGCGTCGAGCACCTCGTGACCCGACATCTTCGGCATCCGTCGGTCGAGCAACACGACGTCGACGGTGTCGTCCATCATCGAGAGCGCTTCTTCGCCGCCGGTCGCGACGCGGACGTCGTAGGCGTCATCGAGATACACCCGATACAGCTCCGCCAGGTCGGGTTCGTCGTCGACGGCGAGGACCGTTGGGGAGGGCTCGTCCGCGGTCAACTGAGGGTCGGTCATGACCCCTTGGTCGCGGTCGGTTGGCTACTCGCGGCGACCGGTTTCGGCCCGCGAGCGGTTGCGTTTCGTCGACTCATACGTGTCGATTTCCCGTTCGTCGGCATAAAACCCACCGGGTAATTTATCAACTGTGATACTCTCGGTGGGACCCATCGAGCGCCGCTGCTCTGCGGCCGTCGAACCGCCGTGACCCAAAGGCACATTTACGGGCACGCCGTACGACGGGTAACGAATGTCTCATAGTCCTTCACTCCCCGATCGCCCTCGTCTGGAACTCGATCCGGAGATGAGCGAGGCGGAGCGGCTGGAGGCGATACGGCAACACTACCGCCGCATCGTCCGGATGAACGACGAGCTGGCCGACCGGCTCGACGACGCCCGCGGGCGGCGCGGCGAGCTAAAATCCGACGTCGACGAGCTGAAACGCGAGAACGAAGTGCTGAAGACGTCCTCGCTGTACATCGCCTCGGTCGAAGAGATCACCGAAGATGGGGTCGTCATCAAACAGCACGGAAACAACCAGGAAGTGTTGACACAGACGGCGACCCGTCTGAACGCCGACCTCCGTCCCGGCGACCGCGTCGCGATCAACGACTCGTTCGCGGTCCAGCAGGTGCTCGACGACGAGACGGATTCACGCGCACAGGCGATGGAGGTCACGGCGTCGCCGGACGTCACCTACGACGACATCGGCGGCATCGACGATCAGATCCGTGAGGTCCGCGAGGCGGTCGAGGACCCGCTCGAGAACCCGGAGCAGTTCGAGACGGTCGGTGTCGAGCCCCCGAGCGGCGTGCTGCTCCACGGCCCGCCGGGGACGGGGAAGACGATGCTGGCGAAAGCGGTCGCCAACGAGTCGGACGCGACGTTCATCAAGATGGCCGGCTCCGAGCTCGTTCGGAAGTTCATCGGCGAGGGGGCTCGGCTCGTCCGTGACCTGTTCGAGCTGGCGGCCGACCGCGAGCCCGCGGTGATCTTCATCGACGAGATCGACGCCGTCGCCTCGAAACGGACCGACTCGAAGACCTCCGGCGACGCCGAGGTCCAGCGGACGATGATGCAGCTGCTCAGCGAGATGGACGGGTTCGACGAGCGCGGCGAGATCCGCATCATGGCGGCCACGAACCGTTTCGATATGCTCGACGAAGCGATCCTCCGACCCGGTCGCTTCGACCGCCTCATCGAGGTGCCCGAGCCCGGTCCTGAAGGTCGCGAGCGCATCCTCGAGATCCACACCCGCGACATGAACGTCGCCGACGACGTCGACGTCGGTGTCGTTGCCCGCGAGCTCGAGGGGTACAGCGGCGCGGATATCGCCTCGCTCGCGACGGAAGCGGGGATGTTCGCCATCCGTGACGGGCGGACCGAAGTCGTTCAGGCCGACTTCGAGCAGGCGCGCGCGAAGCTCCAAGACGCGGAAAACACCGACGAGCGCGTCATCAATTACCAGTACTGAGCGGTCCGCGGAGCGCGCCTGTTCGCCGCCGCTGGCCCTCTCAGCCGATCCGTAACCCCTTACCACGAACGTCGTCGAACTCCGCTAATGAACACGATCCACGTCGCTGGCGGCGTCGGTGTCGCCGACACGGCGATGGCTTCCTACGATTCCGCGCTTGCGGACGCGAACCTCCACAACTACAACCTCGTCGCGGTCTCCTCCGTCGTCCCGGCGGACGCCGCGGTCACGCGGGTCGAGCGGGCTCCCGACCTCGGCCCCGCGGGCAACCGACTCACCGTCGTCGAGGCGCGCCGGACGGTCGGCCCGAGCGACGAAGTCGATTTCCGAGAGGGCGGGCGCTCGGGGGCGGAAGACGCCGCTAACAAGCGCGCGCCGCGCCGCCGTCCCGATGTCGCCGCCGGACTCGGCTGGGCGACCGGTCCGGGCCCCGGCCTCTTCTATGAGGTCACCGGCGAGGACGCCGACGACGTTCGCGACCGGATCCACGCGGGACTGGACGCGGGTGCGGACCTGCGCGAGTGGGAGCTCACCGACCGCTCGGTCCACGTCGAGGCCGCGCCGGCGACGCCCGACCGCTACACGACCGCAGTGACGATCGCGGCGTACGGTCGGTCGGAGCCCGTCCTCTGAACCGCCTCGCAGCACTGTCATCGCCGACGCCTTTTTGAATCAGCTCCGCGTACGGCACGTGTCTTCGATGAACGGCAATAACCCGTACGCCGGTCCGCCGGGCGTAACGAACGCGGGCGAGCCCGCGCCCGTCGATCTCTCCCCGGAACAGGAACGGCGTCTCAGGCGGACGGTCGCCGGGATCGTCTCGCGCACCGAATCGTACCTCCCGGACAGCTACGCCGTCGGTTCGGAGCTCTCGGTCGGGGCCGACGGCCCCCAGGCGACTGTCGCCGTCAACCCGCCCGCCGGTCATCCCGTTTCCGCCGGGTTCGCCCCCGACAGCGACGAGCTTGAGGCCGGGATCGCCGACGCCGACGCCGACGAGGTCGCTCGCGGCCTCGCCGCCAGCGCCGCGCTACAGGTCATGGACGCCGTCGGCGACGTGACGCCGACCGCGAAGTGACCGTCGGCCTGTGAGCACTCGGTAGGGGGATGCCGGGACGGCGCTCGACACCATCTCCGATCGTGAGACGGCTAACGGTTCTCTCGGTGCATCTCGTCGTTTAGGTCGCTGAAATACATACTATCTCCTGTCCCTTCTACGGAATCCATGGGTAATAGTGGGTAAAACTACGCGCGGTGGATTCGTACCGTTCCCGGATGAAGGTCGACGCAACGGACCTCAAAACGAACGAGACGGACGACCGGGGCCGCGTCTACCTCGGCACCGAGTACGCGAACAAGCGCGTAACCGTCGTCGCCGTTGAGGTGGAGTCCGCCCGCCCGGACGACGACGAGCTAGCAGCCGCCAATCGGGAGGCTTCCGAGCGTGCGGAGGCGCTCGCCGGGGAGTGGAGCGAAACGTCCGACGAAGCGTGGCGCCGTCTCGATCGAGCTACCGGCTCTCTCGTTGCTCCACCTTGTTCAAATGGATGAAATCCACCATACAAGCTACTGAAACGTCCCGTCAAACACCACTAATCGGATTTTGGTGGTAGGATTCTTTATCCATGGTAACATAGTGCCAGTTATGTCAACAGAGACGGACGGGCAGGGGCGGCTGTACATCCCGAAAGAGGTGCGCGAGAAGTACGGCCAGAAGTATCACATCGTCATGTACGAGGACAGAATCGAGCTGATTCCGGTAGCGGACGACCCGCTCGCTGCTGTCCGCGAGGCAGCAGGCGAACTTCAAAATGCATCTGTCGAGGAGATCCGAGAGGACATCGAGGCGGCGGCCAAAGACGAAGCTGAGGAAGCCGGCGGGGACGGATGACGGTGTACGTCGAGACGGATTTCCTGCTCGCACTCGCCAAAGATACCGACTGGTTACAGAGCTCCGCAGAGGATGTCCTCGTCGAGTACAACGTCGAAACGTCGCCGTTCTCGTATCTCGAACTCCTCCTCGCCCGGGAGCGTCACGAGTTCGACTACGTTCCGCTGGTGGCGAACCTGCTTGAACTCGTTCCTGTACAAAACGAGGAGGAGAAACAGATCGTGTTGAAAGCCGTCAACTACTACGACGAGGGAATGACGCCGTTTGACGCCTTCCACGCAGCGACAGCGGAAACGCGTGGGATGGGCGTACTCTCTTCCGAGAAAGACTACGAAGAGATCGAAGTCGAACGGGTCCCACTGGAGCCGACCCACGAAGAGTAACCCGTCATGACCACGTGTGCGACGGACTCGATCGAATCTTCCGGCTGCTCACCGAGTCCAAAATTCGGACGGTGGGGCGAAAATCGACACCCTCGTCCACTAATACGCGGATAGAAGTCACGTAATAGCCGTTCTCCCCCTACCGACTCTCTCTTTGCTCTACCTTGTTCAGGTAGTCGACTGATGTCACAGATTCTGCACCGATTGCCGCTATCTTCGATGTTGGACCGGACATTCTATTAGAGGAGCGCCAGCGCTGGCCGAAGCTTCTTGTGTAGTACGTGCGTACTACAAAATATGGCACAGTCGGATACGACTGCCGACGGGAACGACGAGAAGGTCAACCTTCGGCTTCCGAAGAGATTCCTCGCGGACCTCGACGAACAGTGGCAGGAACAGGGGTACAACTCGCGGTCAGAGTTCATGCGCGAAGCCTTACGAGACGCGGTGTACGGAACTCGGCTCTCGAAGCGGGCACTCGAAGACCTACTGGAGAGCGAACGACAGTTCGAGGAGGGCGAGACGGTGAGCGCGGAGGAAGCCCGCGAACGCTTCGGTACGGATGAGTGAAGCATGGACATGGGAGCTATCCGACCGAGCAGCCGACGGACTCGGTTCTCTCGACGATGAAACCCAACAGCGAGTTCTCGACAAGCTCGATGGCGTGATTTCGGACGAGTTCCGCGAGCCACCGGACTTCGCCAAGCCGCTGACCGGCGCGAAACCGTGGCAGTCGTTACGGGTCGGTGACTACCGAGTTATCGCGCGATTCGACCGTGAAACACGAGTGGTGCAGGTCGGCGCGGTCGGGCACCGGTCGTCTATTTACGACGAGTTTCCCTGAAGTGGAACGTCTCGGGATACGACGGATTCACCGCGATTCGCGTTGCTCTACCTTGTTCAACTCGATCAGTAGCCGGAAGATCGCTTTCACGAGGTTCGCGTCGACATCGAACCGCTCGGCGTTCGCCCCGGCACGTTCCATCACGCGTTCCTCTTGGCCTTCGTCCGTAGTCGGGAGATCACGCTCCGCCTTCACGGCGGCGACCGTGTCGGCGACGTAGGTCCGGCGGGCGATCAGTTCGACGATCTCGCGGTCGATGTCCTCGATCTCTTGGCGGAGCTCGTCGAGGCTCATCTCCTCGGGGTTGGGTGTGTCAGTGCTCATTGGTGGTCTCAGTAATGGTCGCGCCGTCGTTTCGGGTCGTCGTCCGTCGCAGCGTGCCGGGCCGCTCTCCCCAGCGGTCCGCGAGCGCGTCGAGGTCGGCGTCGGGGTCCCCCGGCGTCGCGACGGCGACGACGCTCGGGCCGGTCCCTGACAGCGAGACGCCGGACGCGAGCGGCATCGCCTCCACGGTGGGATCGGTGTCGAAGTCCAGCGCGGCCGAGAAGGCGAGCCCGTTGACGCTCATCGCCTCCGTGTATCGGCCGGCGGTGGCGAGGTCGTCGACGAGCTCGGCCATCGACGCGACGTCGCCACAGCGGTCGACATCGGCGTCCGCGCTGAACGCGCGCTCCGGTGGTGTCCAGACGAGCACGTCCCAGTCGACCGGCTCCCGCGCTCGGAGCCGGTCCTCCGTGTTGTCGGTGAGACAGACGCCGCCGAGCATCGAGGCGGTCGCGTCGTCGAACGCGCCGGTGACGGTGACGCCCGCGTCCCGAGCCGCACGGACCCCTAGGCGACAGGCGTCAAGCCGGGTCACGTCCGGGTCGTCGCTCGCGCCCGTATTCCTGCCCGCGCCCGCTCCACCGGAGCCGCCCTCGTCGCCGACGCTGTCGCCCCCGTCGCCGACGGTCAGCCCGAGCGCCGCGCAGGTCGCGAGAACGGTCGCGTTAGCGGCCGCGCTGGAGCTCTTCAACCCCGCGGCGAGTGGGACGTCGCTGTCGGTGCGGACGGTGCCGCCCTCGCCGTTCCCCCAGCGGTCGACGGCGAGCTCGACGCAGCGCTCGATCAGCGCCGTGTCGGCGTCCGGGGCCTCGGTGATCGTCCCCGCGACTCCGTCCCGGTCGGGGTCGAGCTCGACGGTCGCGCGGGTCTCGACATCGATCCCGAACGCCGCGCCGCTCCCGGTCGCGAGCGCGTTCAACACGGTGCCCGCGCCGAGCGCGGCTGCCCGTCCCTCCATGCCTTCACCGCGGACGAGCGCGCGCAAAGGGTTAGCGATCGCGGCGAGTCTCTCGGTCGGGTGATACGCTCTCGGTTCCGACGCGAGCCCGTCGTTCCTCCTCGGGCGAACGCGGCCCTTTTCACGGAGGCGAGCGGACGGATCCGCATGTCAGCACCGTCACGCGGCGACGTCCCGCCGACGTCGATCGGGGTCGACCTCCGCGAGGAGGGTGTCGTCGTCGAGTATCTCGACGGCCGAACGACGCTGTACCGCGGCGTCCCGGAGCCGGTCGAGGGGTCGATAACCGCCGGCCCGGGCAAGGAGACGCACGTCCTCGTCACGGACCCGACCGAGACGGAGGGCGTGATGACGTACGTGAACGATTACAAGACGGACGAGGCGATCTTAGAGGACTCCGGCGTCGGCCGCGTCATGGTGGAGAACGGCGAGACCGACGAGGTGTTCCCGGGCGTCGTCGTCGGGCGGACCGGCGAGCGCAACGAGGTGATCGCGGACCCCGAGGTCGCCGGCGGCCGCGTGTTCGTCTTCGTTGAGGACGGCTGGAGCGAGGGGAGCTTCGAGATCGTGGCCGGGCCGGATCGGGGGATCGACGCGTATCGATGAGCCTCGCGAAGCCGTGGCGCGAGCTGGACCGGGAGACGGTTCGGAGCGCGCCGAACCGGTACGCCTGTTACGAGCTCGGCGACGCCGACGGGACCACCCTCGGGTTCGGGGCGGGGATCCTCCGGGACGAGTTGAAAGAGGCGCTCGCGTACGGCGACGCCGAGCGAGTGCGGTGGGAGCTCGCCGAGTCGGCCGACCACGCGGCCCGGATCCGGGCCGACCACGGGGAGTGACCGTGCCGCTCGCACCCGACCGTGACCGCTCCCGTCTCCCCATCCCCTCGTTCCTCCTGGACACGCCCCCCGGAGGCGTGTTCCGGCTCGGCCATCGGGGGTGTTGTGGGCAGTACCCGGAGAACACGGTTGCCGCAGTCGAGGCGGCCGCGCCACACGTCGACGCGGTCGAGGTCGACGTGCGGGCGTGTGGGAGCGGGGAGCTCGTCGTGTTCCACGACGAGACGCTCGACCGCGTCACGGCCGGAAGCGGTCGGGTCGACGAGACGCCGTTCGCGACGATCCGCAACCTCGACGTGCTCGGGTCCGGCGAGCCGATCCCCACGCTCGACGACCTGCTCGACGCGATGGCCGCGCTCCCCGACCCGCCCGCGCTGGACGTCGAGATCAAGTCGTCCGAGTCCGAGACGTCCCGGGTCGCAGCGGCCGTCGTCGCGAAATGTGCGGCGGCCGATGTCGACGTCTTCTACTCGTCGTTCCACGAGCCGATACTCCGTGAGATCCGATCAGCCGACCCCGACGCCTCCCTCGCCGTCGTGTGTAGCGAGCGTCCCCGTGACGCGCTCGACCTCGCGGACGCCGTGGACGCGGTCGCCGTTCACCCGTGGAAGGCGCTGATACTCGACTCCGACGCGACGGACGGGGCAAGTGACGAGACGGTGGACGAGACGAGCGACGAGACGAGCGACGAGACGGTGGACACTGACGTCGAACTCGTCACGGCCGCCCACGACCGCGGACTCGTCGTGAACGCGTGGAGCGGTGAGACCGCGACGGAGATCCGGCAGCTTCGGGCGGCGGGCGTCGACGGCGTCATCGCCGACCGGTGGGATGTCTTCTGACTGGCCGACGTCTGTTGACCGGCGGACGCCTGCTGACCGGCGGACGCCTGCTGACCGGCCGAGAAGCCGGACGAGCGGCACGCTACGAGCTCCTCGGGACGCTGACCGAGTTGGCAGGCGGGAACGGTCGGCGGCGCTCACAACACGAAGAACGCCGCCATACCGATCCCACCTCCGCCGAAGATCAAGTACACAGCGTCGACGCCGCGGTGGAAGAGGACGAACGTGGCGAGCGCCAGGACGACCGTGAGCGGATCGAGAACCCCATCGACGACGAACGACTCACGCGCGAGTGTGACCGTCGCCCCGAGGATCGCCCCGACGACGGCAGCGTTGACGCCCGTCAGCGCCGTCTGGATCACGTCGTTCTCGCGGACCTTCGCGAAGTACGGGAAAAACCCCATAATGAAGACGAACGACGGGCCGAACGCGCCGATCGTCGCGACGAGCGCGCCGAGAACGGCGACCATCAGCAGTCCGCCGGAGGCGTCTAACAGCACCTTGTAGCCGACGAACGCGGTGGTCATCACGACCGGCCCGGGAGAGAGCTGTCCGATCGCGACCCCGTCGACGAACTCGCGGGCGGTCATCCACGCGAACTCGTTGACGACGTACTTCTCGATGAACGGAATGAGTACGAGCCCGCCGCCGTAAATAAACGACCCCGTGTAGAGCATGAACGCGAACAGCTGCACCCACGTGTTCGACCAGAGGAGGAGCAGTAGCCCCCAGATCGGCGAGGCCTCCAACGCGCTGCGCGCGCTCGGCCCGAGCAGGTCGAGGACCCGGTCGCGGAACGCGTAGCCGACAGCAGCGACGCTCCCGACGACCACACCGATGCTCACCGCCCGGAGGTTCGCTCGCACCCACGCCGATCGGTAGAGCGCCACGGCGATCAGTCCGGCGACGACGAAGGCGACGACCGGGTTCGGGTTCACGACCGCCGTGACGAGAACCGTCGCGACCAGTAACACGACGAGCAGGACGTCGACCTGCCAGGTGCTCCCGCGCACGTCGAACTCGAGGTCGGTCCGACCCTCCGCGAGCGCGGACTGCCCCATCGACCACGCCGCGCCGACGATGAGCCCGATGACGACTGGGTTGATCCCGTAAAAGAACGCCTCGACGGAGGGAACGGCCTGAAACGCGAAGTAGATCCACGAGAAGAGGACGACGAGCAGGAACGTCGGAAGCATGAACGCGCCGCCGGCGACGACCGCGCCGAGGTTCCCGCCGCGGACCCAGCCCAGGAAGATGCCGAGCTGCGTCGAGGCAGGGCCCGGCAGGGTGTTACAGATGGCGAGGCCCTCCATGAACGTCGACTGATCGGTCCAGCCGTCCGACGCCGGATCGTCGGGGTCGTCGTCGACGAGATCGTCCTCCATCATTGCGATGTGGACGAGTGGACCGCCGAAGCCGACGATCCCGATGTAGAGGAAGTAGCGCGCGATCTCCCGAAGCGTTTCCGGGGTCGCTTCACCCCGGTATGAGGCGACGTCCGCGGTCGACGTCTCGGTCATGTCGACGGCTCCCCACGGTTCGTCTCTCCCGCCGTGAACCGAACCCGTCCGTTACCGATCCCCATGGATCCGGATCGGACGGTGCCGATAAATAGGTTCTCCGTAGCCGTGAACGGTAGATAGCTCTCTCGAACGGGTCGACCGCGACCCGGCGACCGATCGGTCGACGACGACCTCCGACACGCCGGGTCGATTCCGGCGGACCCGTGAGCGGTCCGGTCGGCTAAGTACCCTCCCCGAGAACGGTTCTACCGGCGATCGTATCGAATCTTTGCTAATTACTACATATTTCTATATACCACTACGTCGCGACAATTGCGGTACTCACGGCTACTTGCTTCCCATGACCGTATTATATATCACATAGCATACTACTTAACCGAATCCGGCCTTCAGTTCGGTGATGGCACCCAGCCAGAACACGAACGGATCGGGCATCACTCGGCGGAAATCGCTTGCGGCGCTCGCGGGCGTCGGAACGTTGGCGGTGGCTGGCTGCTCCGATGACGACGGTGCGAATCTCACCATAGAGGCCTCGGGTTCGAACACGGTGCGACCACTTACCGATGCCGTCGGCGAAGCGTTCGAGGACTCGCGTGACGACGACGTCCGCGTCAACGTTCGTGGACCGGGCACCGGTGCGGGGTTCGAGGAGTTCACCCAGGGCGACACTGACATCCAGAACGCGAGCCGCGACATCTCCGAGGGGGAGCAGACTCGTGCCGACGAGAACGGGATCGACTTCACCCGGTTCACCGTCGGTCAGGACGGCCTCACGGTGTATCTTCACCCTGAAAACGACTGGGTTGACTACATTACCGCCGACGAACTCCAGCAGATTTACGACTTCGAATCCGACGTCGAGACCTGGAGTGATGTTCGCTCGGAGTGGCCCGATGAGGATATCGACGTCTGGAGCCGGGACACCGACTCCGGTACGTTCGACTTCTTCACCGAGGTGATCAACGGTGAGCCTGCTCGGGTCCGACAGGACGACATCACGATGCGTCAGGAGACCATCGCCATCGTCGACGGTGTCGCACAGAATCAGTTCGCCATCGGCTTCGGTGGCTGGAGCTACTGGCAGGAGAATCAGGACCGTGTTAACGCAGCTCCCGTCCAAGACCGCGGCGAGAGCGAGGCGTTCGCGCCGACCGTCGAGAACATCAACGCCGGTGACTACACGCCGCTGACACGGCCGCTGTTCACGTTCTACAACAACGATGCGTTCGAGCGGGAGGTCATCGTCGACTTCGCCCGGTTCTACTTCGACAACGTCCAAGACGTCGCACTGGACGTCGGCTTCTTCGGTGCGCCCGACGCGACACTCGACGAGAACCACGAGAAACTGGACGAACTGCTCTGAGGGCAGCTAATGAGTTCAGATACAGACCTCGAAATCACCGCCGCGGACGGTCGTATTGAGGCCGACCAGCGACGCAATAGCGTCGTCCGCGGCGTCCTCTTCGTTTGCATCTCGGTCACTATCCTCACGACCCTCGGTATCTTCTGGGTGCTGTTCAACGAGGCGACACACTTCTTTCGCTCTTCTGTAGGAGATTGTTGATACTGCTGAGCTGCTGCTGTCGAGTCGAAGAGGACAAGGACACCGCGTCAGCGGTGTCCGACACGGATGATTCCGCTAGATGCGTTTGGGTCGGAATCGGTCGCAGCGGACCTGCTCCAACAGGTTCGCTGGCGTGACGGCGTTTCCTGTCCTCGCTGCCGTTCTGACCGAACGGTCAGAAACGGCAGCTATGGGCACTTTCAGCGGTATCTCTGTAAGGATTGCGACCGCACGTTCAACGATAAGACCGGCACCATCTTCGCTCACTCGAAGATCGCACTCCGCAAATGGTTGTTCTCGATCTACGCGTTTTTGCGGTTTAACACCAGCCTCAGGCAGTTACAGTGCGAAATCGGTGTCACCTACAAAACGATCCACAGGCGTGTCGAGCGCTTTGCCGAAGCGCTCGACGCGCCGTCACTCGATCTCCGTGGACCGGTCGAAATTGACGAGTTCTACGTTTCTGCCGGCCTGAAAGGCCGCGAGCGCGACCGCTGGTCGCGCTCTCGCGGCCTCGCCCGACGCGGGCGCGGAACATATGAACAGGACAAACCGCCCGTATTCGTACTCGTGGATCGCGGCACCGAGCAACGGTACGTTGTGCCAGCGAAATCCGCAGACGAATCAACGATCCGGCTCCTGCTGGCTGACCGCCAGCAGGAGCCTCTCACCGTCTATACCGACGGATTTCGTGCATACGATCCGCTTACAGAAGACGACCAATTCGACCGCGAATACGTCGTTCACGGAGACGGTGAGTACGCCGACGAGACGATCCACGTGAACACCTGCGAGAGCCACGCGTCGCTGGCGCGACGGTGGCTCTCGCCGCATCGAGGCATCTCAAAAGACCGCCTCACACAGTATCTCCGAGCGTTCCAACTCAGACGAGAACTCTACCGCAAACCCGGACGAAAAGCGCTCAAACACGCCATCAAAGCAACTCTCTGAAATCAACAATGTGCTACACAAGAGCGCACTTCTTTTTCGACCGCAGATTCACCGGGATGATCGTCTCGCTGTTCGCCGAAGGCGGTGTCACACAGCGTATCACGTTCACGGAGTTCTTTTTTCGCGGCGAGCGATGGGACCCGACCCACTCGATCAACCCCGGCTACTGGATCGGTCCGCTCGTATGGGGGACGCTCATCGTTACGGTCGGTGCGGCCTTCGTTTCCATTCCTATCGGGACGTTAACCGCGCTGTACCTCTCTGAGTACGCCAGCCCCGAGGTCCGAGCCTATCTCAAGCCGGGACTCGAGGTCCTCGCCGGCGTCCCGACCATCGTGTACGGGTTCTTCGCTATCTCGTTCATTACGCCGTGGCTGCTCCAACCGCTGGCCGAGCTGCTCGGCTACCAGACTCGGTCGGCCAACGCGGCGGCCGGGGCCATCGTCGTCGGTATCATGACCATCCCGATCGTCGCTTCGATCAGCGAGGACGCGATGAACTCGGTGCCGGACGACCTCCGTGACGGCGCGTACGCGCTCGGAGCGACGAAGTTCGACGTGTCGACGCAGATCGTGCTTCCGGCGTCCGTTTCCGGCATCTTCGCCGCCTACATTCTCGCTATCTCACGGGCGATCGGCGAGACGATGGCGGTAGTTCTCGCAGCCGGCTTCACCGCGCAGATCACGCTTAACCCGTTCACTGAGATTCAGACCATGACTGCGTACATGGTCGACGCGACCCGCGGCGAGGCCGTCATCGGGAGTATTCGGTACCAGAGCCTCTTCGCGGTCGGACTGGCACTGTTCTTGATGACGCTCGCAATGAACCTGCTCAACGACCGGCTCAAACAACGCTACCGGGAGGAGTACCAATGAGCACGCCGTCCATGGACGAGCTGTTCGACGGCGTCGACCTGACGTGGGAGCACCGCAAGAACCGCGCCTTCCTGGCGCTGTGTTTCCTTTCGTCGGTCATCGGGCTCGTCGCGCTGGCGTTTCTCATCGGTGACGTGCTCTGGGAGTCGTACCGCGGCATCGTCGAATTCGATGTCGGCGTCGTCCACTTCCTGACGAGCACCGGATCGGTGAATCCGGAACGTGCGGGGCTGTTCGCCGCCATGGTCGGATCCATCATGCTGGTCGCGCTGACCGCCCTCTTCGCGTTCTTCATCGGTGTCGGTGCCGCGATCTATCTCGAGGAGTACGCGCCCGACAGCCGATTCGTCAGACTCATCGAGGCGAACCTCGCGAACCTCGCTGGCGTCCCCTCCGTCGTGTACGGATTGGTCTGTCTCGGACTGTTAGTCAACGGCCCGCCGGATCTGGGTCGCATCATCCTCGTCGGGTCGATAGCGCTCGGGCTGTTGGTGATGCCGATCATCATCGTCTCGGCGATGGAGGCGCTGCGTGCGGTACCGGACGGCGTCCGAAACGGCTCGTACGCGACTGGTGCGACGCAGTGGCAGACCATCCGTCGTGTCGTCCTTCCGGCGGCGATGCCCGGCATCCTGACGGGGACGATCCTGGCGCTCGCGCGCGCCCTCGGGGAGACGGCCCCGCTGCTAATGGTCGGTGCCATCGCTAGCGCTCGGCACACCCCGACGGGTCCCTTCTCCGATATCACGGCCATGACCGTGACTATCTTCGACTGGGCGTTCCGGTTTCAGGAGCACTTCCACGTGCTAGCCGCCATGGGTATCGTGACGCTGCTCGTGGTGCTGCTCGGCATGAACGGCGTCGCCATCTATCTGCGAAATCGCTACGAGACAGGAGTCTAACGATGTCAACAGGAAAAACAGACGACTCACTGATAATGACGGAGGTACAGACTGGCGAGAGCGACCGCGACGGCCGTCCGGATCGGACCGTCATCGAGACGCGGGACCTCGACGTGTACTACGGGGAGGATCAGGCGCTCCGCGACGTGTCCATCGAGATACCCGAAGAGAAGGTGACCGCTCTCATCGGTCCCTCAGGCTGCGGTAAATCGACGTTCCTCCGGTGTATCAACCGGATGAACGACCAGGTGGATGTCTGTCGAGTCGACGGTGATGTCATCTTCAAGGGAAAAAACGTGTACGACGACGACGTCGATCCCGTCGCGCTCCGACGAAAGGTCGGTCAGGTGTTCCAGAAACCGAACCCGTTCCCGAAGAGCATCCGCGACAACGTCACCTACGGACTGGAAGTGCAAGGCCAATCGGCCACGGATGAAGATGTCGAACGAGCCTTGCGAGGAGCCGCCCTCTGGGACGAGGTGAACGACCAGCTCGACTCCTCCGGCCTCGACCTCTCGGGCGGGCAGCAACAGCGGCTCTGTATCGCCCGCGCCATCGCGCCGGACCCCGAGGTGATCCTGATGGACGAGCCCACGTCGGCACTCGACCCGGTTGCGGCCTCGAAGATCGAGGACCTGATCGACGCGCTCGTCGAGGAGTACACCGTGATCATCGTCACCCACAACATGCAGCAGGCCGCCCGTATCTCGGATAAGACCGCGGTCTTCCTCACCGGCGGCGAGCTGGTGGAGTTCGACGACACGGCGACGATCTTCGAGAACCCCGACGATTCGCGCGTCGAGGACTACATCACGGGGAAGTTCGGATAATGCCCCGCGAGAACTACCAGCGGCGACTCGATGGGCTCCGAGCGAGCGTCGTCGACATGAGCGACCTCGTCATAGAACGGTACGCCGCGGCGATCGACGCCGCGGAGACCGGCGACGACGACCTCGCTCGCGAGGTGATCGAGGGCGATCACGAGGTGAACGAGCGATACCTCGCCGTCGAAGACGACTGTACCGAACTCCTCGCGCTCCAGCAACCGGTCGCTGGCGATCTCCGACTGGTGACGGCGTCGTTCAAGATCAGCACCGATCTCGAACGCGTCGCCGACCTCGCGACGAACCTCGCCGGATACGGCGCGGCCGAGGGCGGACTCCACCCGGCGGTCGATTTCCGTGAGCTCGCCGACCTCGCCGGCGAGATGGTCGCCGACGCGGTCGCCGCCTACGAGACGGACGACCCGAGCGCCTGCCGGGCGATCGCGGCCCGCGACGACGACCTCGATGACCGGTGTCGCCGGGCCAGCGAGGCGGTGATCCGTGACCTGCTAGAGGCGGACCGGGAACGGGTCACGACGGGAGCCGATGACGACGCTACTGACCAGCTTGCGGCCGCGCTCGACGAGGTCTCCCGCTCCTTACTCGCGATCCGTGAGATCGAACGCGTCGGCGACCACGCCGTCAACATCGCGGCGCGAGCGCTGTACATGGCCGAGAACGACGACGAGCTGATCTACTGAGATGACCGAGGACGGACCGTACGAACGCAAGGTGCAGTTGACTGGCGGGACGACCTACACCGTCTCGCTCCCGAAGACGTGGGCCCGAACACACGGGCTCGACGTCGGGGACCGCGTCAGCCTCCACCCCCGTGGCGATCGGCTCCTCGTCACCAAGGCGGCGGCGACCGAGGGGGACCGGAGCGTAACCGTTCCGGCCGGTCGATACGACCCGCCGCGACTCGCGAGGATCGTGACCGCCGCCTACGTCGCGGGCGTGACGGCGGTCCGGATCGCTGAGCGCCCGAACTCGGCGGACCGCGAGGCGATTCGAGCCGCGGTCGCGGGGCTCGTCGGCGTCGAGACCGCGGAGGAGACGACCGAGGCGGTCGTCGTTCGAACGATGCTCGACGTCGAGGACCTCTCGCCGATCCAGACGCTCGCACAGCTGGAGAGCGTGACGCTCGCCGCTCACGAGGCGGCCGTCGAGGCGGTGGTGACCGCCGACGGCGAGGCCGGCCGGCGGGTCGCCGTGGACGACGACGCGAGCGACCGGCTGTTCGGGCTCGTCGCCCGCGAGTTCCACCGGTCGCTCGTCGACGTCACCGCCGATGCCGTTGGCGACGGGCTCACGACGTTCGATGCATACACCGTCGCGAGACAGCTGGAGCGGGTCGGCGACCACGCCGCGAAGATCGGCCGCGTCGCCGACCGGATCGACGCGGCACCGCCCGCGGCGGTTGCCGACGATCTCGACGCCCTCGCGACCGACGCCCGCCGCGTCGTCCGCGACGCGCTCTCGGCGACGCTCGACGACCGGGACCCGGATCGGCTGTGTTCCGTTCTCGCCGACGGCGAGGCGGTCGTCGAGGCCGCCGGGGAGCTCGACCGCGAGCTGTACGGCCGCGACCTCGTGGACGGATACGCGCTCGCGACCGTCCTCGACAGCCTGATACGGACCGCCGAGTACGGCCGAAACGTCGCCGAAGCCGGGCTTCACGCGTCGCTTCGAACCCCGACTCCTGAGGCGATCGCCGAGTCGACTCGCTGACCGCCATACATCGATGATCGCCGATGCCAACCGCTATCAACGAACACGACCACTAGACACCCATGACACGAACCGAACCCACCGACGGACCCGACGACGGGAGCGAAGAGACCGAGCCGACGATCACCCTGACGTTCATGTGCGTCCGCAACGCCGGGCGGAGCCAGATGGCGACGGCGTTCGCCGAGCGCGAGGTCGCGGAACGCGGCCTCGCCGACTCGGTCGAGGTCGTCACCGGCGGCACCGCTCCCGCCGACGAGATCCACGAAGTCGTCCGCGAGGCGCTCGCGGAGGTCGGGCTCGACGTCGGGGGTCGGACGCCCCGACACGTCTCGGAGGCGACGCTCGCCGACTCCGACTTCGTCGCGACGATGGGCTGTTCAACGCTCGAGCTGCCCGGCGTTGACACGGACGACTGGGACCTGGACGACCCGGGCGAACTCCCCCTTGAGGAGGTCCGACCGATCCGCGACGAGATCGAACGCCGGGTCGTCGCCCTCTTCGACGAGCGGTTCGGCGAGCGCTGATCGACAGTGCTCCGCGGTGCGTAACGACTGCCGTCATTCGTCTTGGTTAGTTATATACAGGATCGATCGGATATCGAGTACACTGATACGTAGGAGAACGCGATATCGCCGTCGTATCTCTGCCTGATCGCGTCTGCGCGCGTGGGACGGGCGCACCCGAGAAACGCGTACGAGGCCGGCGGCGACGATGCCGCCGGTGTCCGGAATCACGCCGAGCTCTCGGAGCGTTCGAACCGTTCGTT
This sequence comes from Halorubrum tibetense, assembly GCF_055396225.1. Taxonomy (NCBI): domain Archaea; kingdom Methanobacteriati; phylum Methanobacteriota; class Halobacteria; order Halobacteriales; family Haloferacaceae; genus Halorubrum; species Halorubrum tibetense. The sequence continues at coordinate 756,266 of NZ_AP043742.1, read as the reverse complement.
ATAAGCGTAGATTCGGCGGCCCAGATCGTCGCTGACAACCGATCGGTATGGATCGCCCCGACAGTCACCGCTCGGGCCGGTCGCCTACGCTCTCCTCGGCGGCGTCGCTGGTGTCGCCCGTATCGCCGGCGGGAACCACGCGCGTCCCCGCGGCTAGATCGCCCAGTCGCCGGTCGCCGTCGGTCGCAAGCGCGACCGCGACCCCGAGTATATAAAAGCCGATCCCGTCCACGGCGCGACAGACCGTCCGGATCGCGGCCGCCCACGGTCCACACGGCGACCCGTCCTCGCCGACGACAGTGAGGCCGAGGAGCCGTTTGCCGGGCGTCGTCGCGACCGTCCCCTCGAAACCGGCGTGGTACCCCAGATACACGAGTGGGACGCCCCACTGACCCGCCGAGGGCGGGCTGCCCCCGAGGAGGGCGACCGCGACCGCCGCGAGGGCGAGGGCGAGCCCGACGATCAGAGCGTCGACGACGACCGCGCCCGCTCGCCGGGCGAGACGGCCCACGTCCGTCTCCCCGCCGAAGGGTACCCGGATCGCCGCCCGCTCTGCCGCTCCGGTCATCGCTCCGCCTCAACGCCAGTTCCGACCGGGAGCACGCCACGCGTCCGATCGTTCGCTGGCGGCTCGTCGCCCTCGACCACTCGATCGGCCTCGACCTCGAATCCGAGGTCGGCGTAGAACCCCCCCAGTGACCCGTCGAACGCGGCGGTCACCCGGTCGGTCCCCGGGTCGGCGCGCCCCCGATCGATCGCCGTCTCGACGAGCGCCGAGCCGATCCCCCGACCGCGACGCGCGCGCCGGACCGCGACCGCGTCGACGTGAAGCGTCCCCTCGGACCGTTCCCCGGCGTCCTTCCGGCTCGCCACCAGCGCACCGACGACCGCGCCCGTGCGCTCGAACCGCGCCACGAACACGTCGCCGGCGTCGATCCGGTCGGCAACCTGCTCCGCGTCCGTCTCCAGCATCGCGGCGTCGAGCACGCGGAGGACATCGATCCGGTCCGTACTGATCGCGCGCTCGACCGTGAACGGCCCGTTCACGCCGTGCCACCCTGTATGAGCCGGAGCAGTCTGACCCGGTCGGCGTCGACCCGACTATCCCCGGGAACCGGCGAGCCGTCCACGAGCACCGACGCCTCTTGCGGGTGATAGCCGGCGGCGCGGATCAGGTCGGCGTACGTCGCGTCGTCGTCGACGGTGCACCGCTGCTCCCCCTCGCCGACGACGTCGACCGTCACGTTCATACGTCGCGTACGGCGGTCGCCGAGGTTAAACACACGGTCCGGTCGGTCACGGCGGGGGACGACGACGGGTGAGAGCTCACCCCGCCGTCGTCGTGTCCCGGCGCACGTTTCACTTCCAGAGGAGCCAGCCGACGGCACCGACGGTGACGACGGCCACGAGGGATCCCGCCCGCGGCACCGCGCCGGTCCACGCGTCGACGAGGAGCACGCCCAGGGTGGCGGCGACGGCGAGGAGGATCGTTCGTACGTCGGTCGCCAGCTCGGCCTCGCGCTCGGGCGGCAGCTCGCCGTCGTAGCCGGCGACGAGGTCGACCCGACCGCGGTTCCCGATGAGCCACGCGAACCCGAGGACGTGGAGGAGAGCGACACCGATAAGGAGGGTTTCGGCGAACGGCATGCCCGCCGTTTTGCCAGGGACCGAAATAAGGGTACTGTCGGAACGGAGGCCTGTGGTACGGAACCCGAGCTCGGCGCGGGTTACTCGTCCAACCGCTCGCGGAGCAGCCCGTTCACTTGGCCGGGGTCAGCGCTCCCGCCGGTCGCCTGCATCACCTGTCCGACGAGGAAGTTGATCGCCCCCTCGTCGCCGTCGTGGTAGTCGGCGACCGCGTCGGGGTTGTCGTCGATCGCGGCGCTGACCGCGGCCGCGACCTCGTCGCCTTCGGCCTTCCCGAGTCCCTCGCGATCGATGATCGCCTCGGGGTCGTCGCCCGCGTCGAGCATCTCGCGAAGGACGACCTCCTCGGCGTTTTTCACCGTCAGCTCCTCCGCGTCGACGAGCGCGATCAGGCGTTTGAACTCGTCGAGGCGGTCCGCGACGTCCGCGATCGCCATCTCCCGGTAGTTGAGCTCGCCGAGCAGGTTGTCGGCCACCCACGTCGCCGCCAGATCGGGGTCGAACTCGCCGGCGACGTCCTCGAAGAAGTCGGCCACCGCCTTCGTGGAAGTGAGCTTCGAGGCCGCCTCACCGTCGAGCCCGTACTCCTCGCGGAAGCGCTCGCGGCGGGCGTCGGGCAGCTCGGGGATCCGGATCGACTCCTTCCAGTCGGCCACTTCCAGCGCGGGGAGGTCGGCCTCGCGGAAGTAGCGGTAGTCCTTCTCGGCCTCCTTCGAGCGCATCGAGACGGTGACGCCGCGCCCCTCGTCCCAGTGACGGGTCTCCTGTTCGATCTCGCGCCCCCGTCGGAGGACGTTGCGCTGGCGGGTGATCTCGTACGCGAGCGCCTTCTCCGCACCCTTGTGACTGGAGATGTTCTTCACTTCCGCGCGGTTCGCGTCGGCGAGGACGGTCTCGGGAACCGACCCGTCGTCAGCCATCTCGTCGGCTGGGACCAGTGAGACGTTGGCGTCCACCCGTAGGCTACCGTCGCGCGTCGCGTCGAAGACGCCGAGGTACTCCAGTACCTCCTCCAGTTTCGCGAGGAACGCCCGGGTTTCGGCGGGCGAGCGGAAGTCCGGTTCGGTGACGACCTCCAGGAGCGGCGTTCCCGCGCGGTTGTAGTTCACGAGGGTGTGTGTCGCCGACTCGATGGAGCCGCCGGCGTGCTGGATGCTGCCGGGATCCTCCTCCAGATGCGCGCGAGTGATCCCGATCGTCCGCCGCTCGCCGTCGACCGACACCTCCAGCTCGCCGCCGGCACAGATCGGGGCGTCGTACTGGGTGAGCTGGAAGTTCTTCGGGAGGTCGGGGTAGTAGTAGTTCTTCCGGTGGAACGTGGTCGTCTCGGGGATGTCGGCGTCGATCGCTTTCCCGACCTTTACCGCGGCCTCGACGGCGGCCTCGTTGAGGACGGGTAGCGCGCCCGGCAGCCCGAGACAGGTCGGGCACGTGCGCGTGTTCGGCTCCTCCTCGTCGGCGGGCTCCGTCGAACAGCCACAGAACACCTTCGTGTCGGTTTCGAGCTGGACGTGGACCTCCAGCCCGATCACGACCGCGGTCTCCTCGGTCGCGGTCTGCGTACTCATTACCGACCCGTTGCGCGCGGGCCACCTAAATCGTGTCGGGAGCCGTCGCTCACCGTATCCGGGTTACAGATAGTCGCCGAGCAGCGGCTCGACCCGATCGCGGGTGTCCGCCGGGATCGCCTCGGTCGGCGTGTTGACCGTCCCTTCGAGCGCCGAGTGCGCGGCACACGTGTGGTCCTCCGGCAGCGTCCGGATCGCCTCCTCGACGGCGGCCTTGATCGCCTCTTGGTTCCGCTCCGCGTTCTCCAACACTTCCTCGAGGGTGACCTCGCTGTCCGTCTTCCAGACGTCGTAGTCGGTGACGCCGGCGATCGTCGCGTAGGCGATCTCCGCCTCCCGCGCGAGCTTCGCCTCGGGGATCGCGGTCATGCCGACCAGGTCCCACCCCTGCGCCTTGTAGAACTCCGACTCGGCACGCGTCGAGTACTGCGGCCCCTCGATACAGACGTAGGTGCCGCCCTTGACGACCTTCGTGCCGCCGTCCGTGTCGCCGTCGCGCTCGTCGTCGTCGCCCACGGCCGACTCCGCGGCTTCGGTGAGGTGATCGACCAGTTCCGGACTGTATGGGTCCGCGAACGGCTGATGGACGACGACGCCGTCCCCGTAAAACGAGAGGTCGCGACCCTTCGTTCGGTCGTATATCTGATCGGGGACGACGAGCGTCCCGGGAGGCAGCTCCTCCTTGAGGCTCCCGACCGCGTTCGACGCGAACACGTGGGTGACGCCGGCCTTTTTTAAGGCGTACATGTTGGCGCGGTACGGGAGGTCCGTCGGGGAGACGCCGTGGTTCGACCCGTGCCGCGGGAGGAACGCTACCTCGCGGCCGGTGTCGCCGAATTCGCCGATCGTGACCGCGTCGCTCGGCTCGCCGTAGGGCGTGTCGAACTCGACCTCGCGAACGTCGTTCAAGGGGAGCGCGTCGTAGATCCCGCTGCCGCCGATGAAGCCGATAGTGCTCATACCTCAACCTCGGCCGCTCGCTACTTATAAGGCGTGAACCGCCGCGCGCGTCCCGGCGGCGCGCGCCGCGAACGGTGACCGGATTACGCCGACATCGCCGTCTCCGCTTCGATCTCGGCCTCGATGAGGTCCCTCGTGTTCTCCAAGTGGGCCCTGAGCTGCCGTTCGTTGTACCGCCCCGCCACCGGCTCCAAGAGGCGACCGAGCAGCGAGTCTCCCATCTCGTACTCCGCCCGGTGTACGATCCGGGTCCCGTCCCCGACCGCGACGTAGCGGTTGCGCGTCTCGCCGTGCATCCCGTCGCCGTCGACCGTGACCGCGATCTCCGCGCCGGGTTCGACGACGGTCAGTTCTATCTCCACCTCCGTCGAGATCCCGAGCAGCTTGTACGTTGCGCGCATTTTCGACCCGGTCTCGGTCTCGCTCAGCACCTCGAAATCGCGCAGACCGGCCATCGTCCGCGGCCAGTTCTCGGGGGTGCTGTCGAACGCGAAGACGCGTTCGACGGGCGCTGCGATCTCGATCTCGTACTCGAATGTTGTCATATTACTCAACTCGGTCGTCGAACCGAACGATACGGTCGCTGCCGGAACGGTCCCGGGGCGGTCGGCTCAGTCGACTCAGTTATATAGGGGTCCTGCGGTATTAAAACGGCGTTCACGGCGTCGAGAACGTCTGTGCTCGGAGAACACGCACGGTGTGGGTCACAACAGCCAGCGGACCGCCCCCAGCGCGAGCGCGCTCACGACGAGCAGGTGGACGAGCACGACGCCGACGGCGGCAGCGCCGACCCCGCGCAGCTGTCGGAGCCGGATCGACAGCCCGAGGCCGACGAACGCGAGGGTGAACAGCGCGTCGGAGACCAGCCCGATCGAGTCGAGCGCGGCCGTCGACAGCAGGCCGCTGTTCGCGACCGCGGCCACGACGAGAAAGCCGAACAGGAACTTCGGGAACTCCGTCCACAGCCGTCGAACACCGGGTTCGGTCGCCGAACTGGCCGTGTACGCGAGCGAGTACGCGATCGCGACGCCGCCCAAAAGCGCGTTGCGCGCGAGCTTCGTGACGGTCGCCCACTGGCCGGCCTCCGGCGAGTGGGCGAACCCCGCGGCCGCGACGGGCCCCGTCGAGAACATACTCACGCCCGCCCAGACGCCGAACTGCCGGCTGGAGAGCCCCAGCCACTCCCCGGCGAGCGGGAAGGCGACGAGCGTGACGGCGTCGAAGAGGAGGACGGTTCCGGCCGCGAGGGTGATCGCCGACCCGCGCGCGTCGAGGACGCGGCCGATAGCGACGACGGCTGAGACGCCACAGATGCTCGCGCCGGCCGCCAACAGCGACGAGGTCGGCGTTCCCACCCGAAACAACAGCCGGGCTACCCCCTCCGCGAGGACCAGCCCGCCCGCCACCGTCACGAGCACGAGTCCGAGGACGGTCGGTCCGGCGGCGAGGAACTCCTCGACGACGACCGCCGCGCCGAGGAGGACGATCCCGGTCTCCAAGAACAGCGTGTCGACGTCGACCCCGGGTTCGGCCGCGTCGGGTGTCCCGACGGTGTTGCCGACGACCGCGCCGACCACGACGGCGACGACGAGCGGCGAGAGCGCGTCGACCGCCCCACCGATCACGGCGGCGAGAACCGCGCCCCCGCCGAGGAGCGCGAGGCCGGGAACGTAGGGTCTCACGGCGGCGACGACCGTCATCAGACGGTCGGGATCCCGAGCCGTTCGATCCGCCCGAGCAGTCCGACGACGACGTGGACGCCGACGATCCCGAGTCCGAGCACCAGCGCTTGCCAGCCCCGGTCGAGCGCGATCCATCGGTCGACGAGCGGGGAACCGGCGTCGCCACCGTCGCCCGCGTCATCCGGACGGTCAGTTGCGTCGCCCGCGTCATCCGGACGGTCAGTTGCGTCGCCCCGGCGGCCCGTCGCCTCGTCCGCCCTGTCGGCCGCCTCCGATACCATACCCCGGCTTCGACGGGGTCGACACTTAACGAACGGGATACTGCACCGATGGCGAGCGGCGCGACGTCCCCACGAACTCCGGGCGGGACCGAAAGAGGCAGGTGACGCGAGGCCGTCGTCCGATCACTTCGATGGCGACGACACAGATCAAAGACCCCGTCCACGGGTACGTCGAGCTGCCGGACGCGCTCGTCGACGGCGTCGTCGACACCCGACCGTTCCAGCGGCTCCGATACGTCCGGCAGCTCTCCGCGACCCACCTCGTCTACCCCGGCGCGAACCACACGCGGTTCGAACACTCGCTCGGCGTGTACCACCTCGGCCGGACCGTCTTCGAGAATCTCCGTCGGCAGTCGTACTTCACCCGCGACGCCAGCGTCGACGAGCTCGAAGAGATCCAGCGGACCCTGGAGTGTGCCTGTCTCCTCCACGACGTGGGTCATCCGCCGTTCTCACATCTCTCCGAGGGGCTGCTCGACGAGAGCGTCCTCCGCGAGCGCGTCGCCGACGCAGGCCTCGTCGACGCCTTCGATGACGCCGGCGTGGGCGGGGATCCGCTCCGCTCGGCGAGCCCGCACGAGCTGCTCGGCTGTGTGCTCATCGTGGAGGCGTACGGCCACGCGCTGCGTGCGTTCGACGTCGACCCGTTCGAGGTGTGTGCGTACGTGCTCGGCTACAGCCTCGCGTACGAACGCGGCGAGCCGTGGCAGTACGGGGTCGGCGCACAGCTGCTCCACTCGCCCATCGATGTCGATCGGCTCGACTACATCACGCGCGACAACCGGATGACCGGCGCGGGCGTGTTGAGCTTCGACGTGGACCGGATGGTAGACGCCTACACCGCTCATCCCGAGGAGGGACTGGCGCTCTCGGAAAAGGCGCTGTCGACCATCGGTAACTACCTCGAAGGCCGAATCGCGCTGTACATGTGGGTTACCCAACACCACAAGTCGGTGTACGCGAACCGGCTCCTCCAAGCGATGCTCGACGAGTACACCGCGACCGTCGGCGAGCGCCCGGTGAGTGTCGACGGCGTGCTCGAACGGGAGCTGGACGACAACGCCGTGCTCGAACGGCTACGCATCGCCGCCCGGGAGAACCCGGACTCACGGCTGGCGTCGATGTACGACCGCTTCCGGGGCCGGCGGTTCCCGGCGACCTGTTGGAAACACCGGATCGCCCTCGCCGACCGCGTCGACGCCGACATCGACGCCTTCGCGGCGTGGCTCACGAGCGAGGACGACCGGCTGGAGGGGTTGTTGGCGGACGCGCTTGACGTGCCGCCCCACGAGGTGTGGATCGACCGTTCGTACGTCCCGGCGTACGACCCTGACGAGCTGGCGGACATCCCGATCGCCTACGGCGGCACCACGCGCTCGGTCGGCGAGTGGGGCCTGTACGGCGACCGTGCGTTCGACGTGCCGATCCCGTTCGTGTTCGTCCCTGCGGGAACGAAACGGCGAACGATCCGGCTGCTGGAGGCGGCGTTCGCCCACGAAGTCGGCCCAGACGGCGACCGCGTCCGTCGCTGGGCGGGCGTCGACGGGAGCGAAACGGAGGCGGCGACACGGGGTAGTGACGACGACCGCTGAGTCGTCCTCGGACGCTGCGCAGCCACCCTCCCGGACACTCAGTCGTCGGCTTCGGCGGAAACGGTGTCGTCGCCGGCCGTGTCGGTGTCGTCGCCGGCCGTGTCGCTGTCGTCGTCGCCGGCCGACGCCCCCGTTTCGGTGGTGTCGTCGTCGTTGGCGCGCGGGAAGTTGTCGATCGTCGCCGCGCGGAACGCGTCCTCGTCGAACGTGTCCTCCGCGTCGAGGAAGTCGAGAACGGTTCGCACGTCAGTCATCGCGTTCTTCAGCGCCGTCGACGCCCCCGGCGAGGGGGTGATGTTGAACAGGATCCCGTCCCCCTCGATCTTCGCCTCGCCCATATCGAGCGCCCTGTTGTCGGTGTCGACGATCTGCGGGCGGACCCCGCCGTACCCCTTCGCTCGGGAGATGTCGTCGAGCTCGACGGAGGGAACGACTTTCCGCACGTTCGGGAGGAACGACCGCTTCCCCACCGCGGGGAGGTCGTACACTAGGTTCCGGACCACGTACGGGAAGAGGATGCGGTCCGAGAGGATCTCACCGTAGCTTAGGAACGACGACGGAGTGAACCCGAACACGTCGGCGAAGTCGCCGACGGTCGACAGCTCGCCGCGTTCGAGCGCCGGGACGAGCTTCGCGGTCGGGCCGAACCGCGTGACGCTCGCGTCGTGGACGTCGGCGTCGCCGTGGACCGCCGCGAACGGGAGCTTCTTCATCTGGAGCGTGTACACCTTCCCGTTCAACAGGTCGTCCGCGAGGAAGAAACTCCCAGCGACGGGGAGCAGCGACATGTCCCCACCGTACCCCATTTCTTGGGCGAACTGGAGGCTGTGCGACCCGGCGGCGACGACCACCGCGTCGGTCGCGAACTCGCCGTCGTCAGTCTCCACGTGGAACCCGTCGTCGGTCTCGTCGACGCCCGTCACCGTCGTCCCGAGGTGGACGGCGACCCCCGCTTCGGCGCGCGCGGCCTCGACGAAGGAGTTCGCGACCATCCCGTAGTCGACGACGTAGCCGTCCGGCGTCGACAGCGCGAGCAGCTCCGTGTCGGGGTCCCGCCCCTCGACCACCTTCGGTTCGAGCTCGGCGATCTCCTCACGGCCGATCGGTTCGAGCTTCGGGAAGAGCTCGCCGAACCCCTCGTCGTGATAGCGCGCCTCCAGCTCGGCGACCTCTTCCTCTCCGACCGCGAGCACCATCTTGTTGCGCTTGCTGTGCATCTCGCGGTCGGGATCGACGTGTTCGAGGTACCCCGCGAGCAGCTCCGCGCCCTCTTTGACCGCCTCCGCCTTCTCCAGGGTGTAGTTCGTCTCGATGTCGCCGAAGTGGAGCGTCTGAGAGTTGTTCGTGTGGTGGGTGTTTACCGCCCCGATCTCCCGCTCCTTCTCGATCAGGGTGGCCCGGTCGATGTCCGTGAACTTCGCGACCGTGTACAACAGCGCCGCCCCGCTAATCCCCCCGCCGACGATCAGTAGATTGGTGTCGTCTGACATGCGTTCGTGGCTCCGTCTCATCGGGGAGTACCGGATCGATCGTTAACACGTTTCCTATTCCGCGGAGCCGATCGACCGCTCGTCACGGTAGCGCTCGTGGAGCCGCTCGAACACCGATCGTCCCGTCTCCGTTCGCAGACGTCGAACGGTCGTTTCGAAGAACTCGTCGAGGGCGGCGTACTCCCGAAACGCCTCCGGGTCGCCCTCGGCGGGGTCGTACCGCTCGGCGCGCTCGTAGACGAGGGCCTGCAGGCAGGTGTCGAGCAAGTCGCACTCCTTGACGAGGACCGCTGTCGGCGTCTCGCGGGCCTCGTACTCCGCGAACGCGTTCCGGATCCGATCGGGAAGCGGGTCGGTGAGGTCGGCCATCGCCTCGCGCTCCGCGGCCGCCTTCGCGGCCGGGTCGGGGGCGTCGGCCGTCGTATCGGCACGGGTCGCCACGTCGCCGGTCTCCGCCTCGGCGACGTCGTGGACGACCGCAAGCCGGAGCGCACGGTCGAGGTCGACCCCGCCGAGCTCCGCGGCGAACCGGTCACCGAGTGCCAACACCAGATACGCGACCCCCCACGTGTGTCCGGCGACCGACTCCGGGTCGTCGACGCCGCGGAGCTGCCAGCCCGTACGCCGCTCGTCTTTCAGCGCGTAGGCGTCGAGGATCGCGTCGATGGCGTCGTCGAGCTCCGTGTCGGGCTCAGCGTCGGCGTCGTCACGCTCCCCATCCGGTTCCGCGTCGACGTCGTGTGCCGCGCCTCCTTCCCTGTCCGTCTCTGGACGATCGCGGGTCACTCCGCGTCGAGGAGGGCCCACTCGTCGAGGCCGGTCCGTTCGATAACCTCGCGGCGGACCATCTCGTCGAGCACCTCGTCGAGCCGACCGGGCTGGGCGACCTCCATCTCGATCCGCCCGATGCCGTGGTACTCCTCGAGGTAATGGCGGATCTCGTCGCGGCCGAACGTCTCCTCGTCGGCACGCTCCATCGCTCCCTCGGTGAGGTCTATCATGTCCTCGATGAAGTTCCAGGGGTAGACGACCCACGTCCAGCGCTCCAGCCGCTCGCCGACGAAGTCGGGCTCGAACTCGGAGGTGCCGAGCAGCTGGAGGGTCGCGGTTCTGACCTCCGCCGCGTCACGCTCCTCGACGTACTCCTCGGCGCGGCGGATCGACCCGCCGGTGTCGGCGATGTCGTCGATGATCAGGACGTCTTTCCCCTCCACGCTCCCCTCCGGCATCGGGTAGCGGATCTGGGGCTCCTCCGCCTTCTCAGCGGTGCCGACGTAGTGTTCCATCTTGAGGCTCGTGAGGTCATCGAGCCCGAGGAAGTCACAGGTACACCGCCCCGCGAACCAGCCGCCACGGGCTAACGCGACGACGACGTCCGGCTCGAAGTCGTCGCGTTTCACCCCGTTCGAGACGTTGCGGCAGAGCCCGTAGATGTACTCCCAGTTGGTGACGGTGCAGTCGAAGTCGTCCGGGAGGTCGCTCATACGTGCTGAGGTGGCGCGCCCGCGCTGATAAGGGTTTAGCAACGACGATGAGCGGTCAGAACCGACCCCTGGCTCGGATCGGCCGTCCGCAGGCGGTTTACAGCCTGTCGGTGATGTCGAACGAGTCGTCGTCGCCCCCACCGTCCTCGCCGGTGTCGCCCCCACCGTCCTCGCCGGTGTCGCCCTCGATCGGACCGCCCTCCATCGAACCCCCCTCCCACGCCGCACCGCTCTCGTCGAGTCCCGCGGCCAGTCCGGCGCCGAGGCCGTAGGTGTCGCGGACGGTCCGCGCGAGCACGCCGTCGCGCTCGAAGACGACGTAGACGGCGACGAACCGGTGGGCGGCCGGCCGCAACACGAACACCTCCCGCGGGTCGTCGTCCCCTCGGGTTTCGTTGACTCGCGCTATCAGCGGCTCTATCGGCAGTCGTGCCGTCTTCACCTCCGCGAACGTGTCGGTTCCGGGCCCGTCCGCGAACAGGTAGAGGGCACCGTTGGGGTCCCCGTCGGTCGATTTCGTCGTGATGGAGCCTATCGCTTCCCCCTCGGCGCGTATCCGTTGCCACGCCTCGACGGCGGCCTCGAACATCCCTTCGACGTCGTCGGCGAACCGGAACCGCGTCTCGCGCACCACGTCAAGCGCCGTGATCCGGGCGTCGCCGTCTTCCCATGCCAGCGTCGCATCGACGACGTTCCCCGGTTCGAGCGCGTCGATCCGGTCGGCCAGCTCCCCTTCGTACCCCGTCGCAGCCGCGTACAGCGGATCGTACGCCCCCTCGGCGTCGGGGTCACTCGGGTCGATGGGCGTCTCCGGCAGCTCGACCAGGACGAACTCCGCCGCTCCCGCCTCCCCGTTGTCCGTCGGTTCCGGCGTTTCATCGTCCGCCGTTCCCGCCGTTTCGTCGGGGGAGCCTCCGGGCGTCCCGTCGATCGGTCGCGGCCGGCGGTCGTGGACGCGGAACCGTCCGGTCGTCGTCGGATGCATACCAGCCGTTGGATCGGCCGTCGGATAAGCCGGTTGGTGACGCACCGATTCCGGGTCGATATCGTCGTATCGCGACGACGGATCCGTGTCGTTATGGAGGTGGCTACCGTACGTATCGGCAAATGGGGATCCTCGAGGACAAGTCGAACGCCAGACTGTTCTACAAGTACCTCTCGAAGGTGTACGACCGGATCAACCGGTTCAACTGGAACGAGGAGATGCGAGCGGAAGCGCTCTCGTGGTTGGAGTTCGGCGAGGACGACCGCGTGCTCGACGTGGGCTGTGGTACCGGGTTCGGTACCGAAGGGCTGCTCGAACACGCCGACGATGTCCACGGTCTCGACCAGAGTATCCACCAGATGGAGAAGGCGTTCGAGAAGTTCGGCAAACACGATCAGGTGAACTTCTACCGCGGCGACGCCGAACGTCTCCCGTTCGTCGACGACAGCTTCGACATCGTCTGGTCGTCCGGCTCCATCGAGTACTGGCCGAACCCCGTCGCGGGACTCGAAGAGCTGCGGCGCGTGGCGAAACCCGGCGGACAGGTGCTCGTCGTCGGGCCGGATTACCCCCACAACCGCGTCCTCCAGCGGGTCGCCGACGCGATCATGTTGTTCTACGACGCCGAGGAGGCGGACCGGATGTTCGAGGCAGCCGGCTACGAGTCGTTCGAACACCACATCCAGCGCGCCACCCCTCAGAGCCCACGGGCGATAACGACCGTCGCGCAGGTCCCCGACTGACGTCCTCCCCCCGTTCGGAACCGGCTCACCCCGGTTCGACGGTCGTCGCCATCGACGCGATCGGTTGTCCCCGAACCGAGAGTCGCACCTCGACGCGGTCGCCGGGCCTCGGTGTGGGGTCGTTCGTCCCCGCGATCCGGACGGACGCCTCGTCGCCGACGATCCACTCGTCCCCGCTCGCGGCGTTGAACGGTCCGGTTGGCCCCGGTCGGAACCCCGCGGCCGAGAAGAACGGGACTGACGGCTGACGTGCGAGCGAGTCCCCGTTCACCCACACGCGAACGGTCAGCTCTTGGACGTCTATCGGCTCCCCACCCTCGTGGAGCAGGACCAGCCGATCGCCCTCCGCCGACAGCGAGATCACTGCCGTCGGTGCCGGCTCGGTCGGCTCATCGAACGCCGCGGTCGCCACGCCGACCGCGAGCAGGACGGCGATCGCGACGAGGAGTACCCCTGCTAGCGTCGCGACTGCGCGCGTATCAGGCCCTGCTTTCCGCGAGGTTCGGATCGACACGGGGCGACTGGTGCGGCATCACCTAAAAGGGGTCACACGAGCGGAGCCGCTGCCCGCCGTCAGTGACTACGGCGGTTGTCAGTCAGGAGCCGCCGTCGTCGGTCAGTCGCGGCGTCTCGATCGGCTGTATCCCGTCGATCACCGCCACGCGCGGCTCGTCGATGACGGTGATACGATACGTCTCCGTCGGCGAAAGGGTTCGAACGACACCGTTGGCGTCGGTCGCCCCGATCGCCTCGCTATCCCCGCCGCCGACGCTCTTCGTCACGGTGACGCCGGAGACCGGATCGTCCGTCTCGTCGTCGCGGACGGTCACCGTCACCGGCCCGCCGGGGTAGCTCCGATTCACCGTGACGTTGAACCCGTCCTCCGTCGTTGAGACGGTATCTGCGTCGGGGAACCGATCGAGCCCGATCCGCTGGTGTTCCGCAAACACCTGTTCGGTCCCGCCGCTGACGAACGAGCGGAGGGTTCCGAACTCGTGTGGGACGGTGATCCGCTGGACCGAACCCGCCCCGAACGCATCAGGCTCGCGGAGCGCGGTCGTCTCCGGGTAGCTCGCGATCGCGGCGTCGATCGCCGCCTCGCTGGAGAGCGTGCCGCCGCCACGGTCCCACCGGTCGCGCCGGAACGCCTCGCGGACGTACTCGTCGTCGTCGACGGTCGCCAGCACGATGGCCTCTTGGCTCGACTCGACGTGGATCTGTGCGCCCGGCGTGTCACCGCGAACCGTTTCGAGCGCGCGGTCACGGACCGGTCCCTCGTACACCTGAAGCTGGACCTGTAGCTCGTCGAGGCGTCCCGGCGAGGAGAACCCGTCAGTCTCCTCGGCGACCTCGTCGAGGAGGTCCAGCCGGTGATCGTACTCCGCCGCGATCCCGGCGACACGGACCAGCTCGTCGAGCAGTTCACGGTCCGTGAGCTCCCCGTTCGCATGCGCGTTCATCGCCGCGGTCTGTCGGCTATCGAGGCTCACCTCGTCCTGTTCGACCTCGTTGATCGCGGCCAGTATCCGACGCTGCCGTTCCGCGTTGTCCTCGGCGGACTCGATCCGCTGGAGCGTCGTCTCCGTTCGAAGCGCGGCGTCGACCTCCCCGACCGAGAGACCGAGCGCGGTTCCGAGGTTCGCGTCACGCTGTGTGGCTCCCACGCGCGGCGTCGCGTCCGGCGGCGTCGACAACACGCGGAGGGTGAGGTTTCCCTCGTCGATCGATGCGGTCTCGACGGTGCCGTCGGTCGACTGGGCACCCGACGACCCCGTGGCTAGGCCGTCCGTGTTCGATTCGGCCATCGTCGGTCCGAGAACGGGTGATCCGCCGACGTCTATCGTGGCGGCTCGGGAGTCGTCGGGAGCGTCCGGGGCTTCGATGTCGGCTGCCGTCCCCGCCGGCGACGTCCCGCCGGCGATCGGCGCGACGAAAAGCAGGAGGGCGACGGCCAGCACCGGGAGGGCTCTCATCGTCGAAGCGTTCTCGGCCAGGGATAAAAAAGCCATCTCAACGGCCCGGCTTTGGGTCGGCAGATCGGTCAGAGCAGCCGATAGCGTCCACGGGACTCGGAGAGTTCCCCGCGACGGGTGAGCGCGTCGAGGATATCTCGGGTGGCGTCGGCCGGCACGCCGTGATCGGTCGCATACGCGACGACCGCCGTCTCGGTGGGCTCGTCCGACTCCCGAACCCCGTCTCGAACGATCTCCTCGCGCGAACGCGTGGACCCGCTACCCCCTCCGACCCGTGTGCCCGCCTCGAACACCTCGTCGGCGTCCAGCCCCGAGCGCTCCAGGTACTCTCGGTCGTCGATCCCGGCGTCCTCGACCGCACGCTCCAGCTCGGAGACGTGTTCGACGTCGGCGAACGCCTCGCTGTCGCCGTGCTTCTTCGCCAACAGCGCTGCACGGGCCTCGCGGGCGGCCGCGCGGTCGTCCGACTCGAAGAAGCGTTTCAGCTTCGCCGTTCGATGCGTCTTTCCACATCGCGAACACCGTGCGGACTCGCTCGTCTCCGGGTCGCGGAGCAGCCACAGGTTTCCACACTCGTTACAGCCGACGACCGCGTACATAGGTCACTGTTCGTCCGGACCGGTTTTGAACGCTGGCATCGCGGCCGCGGTTCCTCCCGTCGCTACGTCCCCTCGTCGTCGTTCTCGCCGTCGGGCAGGGAGATCAGGTTCTCGCGGCCGAGGCGGAGCTTCTCGACGCGACCCTCGTCGGCCATCGCCGAGAGCAGCTGTGAGACCTTCGCGTCCGACCAGCCCGTCTCGGCGACGATATCGGCCTGTCGCATCCGGCCGCCGTTGCGTTCGAGCAGCCGTTCCACTCGCTCCTCGTCCGAGAGCAACGAGAGGTCCTCCGCCGGCTCCTCGTCGTTCGTCCCGTCGTGATCGCCCTCCTCCGGATCGGAATGCGCCGCTCCGCCGGGCGTGCTCCCGTCCCGTCCGCCCTGGGTCGCCGCCGTCGACGGAGCCTCGCGTCGGTCCCCGTCGTCTTCGGCCGACTCGACGCGACGGTACCCCACGAGTCCGGCGGCGACGAGGAGCGCTCCGAGGACGATCGCGCCGGCCAGGAGCGTCCACGGTGGAGCCATGCCGTCGGTGCCGGTCCCGGTCGGCGAGTAGACGATGACGACTCGGTCATCTCCCTCGAACACGCGTGGCCCCTCGACGATAACGGCGTTCTCTTGGAGCGGCACCGCCGCACCGGGAGTCCCGGAGACGGTGTACCCCTCGGGCGTCATCAGTTCGATCCGCTGGTCGGCTTCGAGCGAGCGGAGCCACGTCCCGTCGTCCGGGGTCGTGAGCGCGTCTCCGAGCTGGAGGTTCTCGCCGTCCTCCTCGAGGAACTCGGTCCAAACGAAGGTGAGGCGCAGCTCGCCGACGGCGGCCGGTGGCTCCTCGTCCGTCTCGTCGTCGAGGTCCATCTCGGCCGCGTCCTCGATGACGACGACCTCACGATCGACGTCGGTGATCGTCATCCGTCGGTCGACGTTCCGACTCGCCTCCGCCGCGAACCCCTCGAACAGCGCGGGGTCGGGGCCCAGTTCGTCGTCGAGGAACCGCTCCCCGACGGTTTCGAACGGCACGGTCTGGTTGGCGTCGCTGAACTCGTATCTGACGGCCACCTCCCACGCGGCGTCACGGTCCGGCTGGAGGTCGATCCGCATTCGTGTCTCCGCGGCCGGTTCGAACGCCGTGTCGACCTGCGGCGACGGGTCGGGTCCCACGGACGGTCCGGATAGCGATGCCGTCCCGGACGAACCCGGTGCGGCGTCAGCTCCGTCCTCGGATGCGGGGACCGTCGGTGTCTGTATGGGTTCCGAGAGGCCACTGGAGGGGGCGTCTCCGGTAGCCGCAACTCCCGCGCCGGCGAGGAGAACGGCAGCGAGGAGGGCGGCGAGGAGCACGCGAATCGCGGGGTTCCGCATGTAGTTCGGGACCACTCGGCCCCTGGGCAAAACGCTTTCCATAGGCCGTTCGCTGCCGACCGTTCGGGTCCGTGGGCCTCTCTCCGGGTTGGATACGGCCGATCGCTGTGGAGTGTTCCGAGAATATTCGATCCCCCTCGCGAGGGCTGAGATGGACAAAACACTTACCACAGCCGTCTCGACGGCCGACTATGGACGCGCGAACGACCCTCCTGGCGCTCGGTGCTGCCGTGCTCGTCGTCGGCGCGGTCGGCGTCGTCGCGGCCCCGGACGCCATCGATGACCCCCGAAGCGGCGACACCGGCGAACCGCCCGGCCATATCGACCTCGCGGACGTCGTCATCGACCCCGCCGAGGTCAGCGGCGAGACCGCCACGCTCGATCTCGTCGTCGACCTCCGACACCGCGGTTCGACCGTCGAGAACGTCACCCTTCGCCACCGGGCACTCGACGCCGACTCCGGCCTGCTCGTCGACGAGACGACCGTCGATGTCGGCGACGTCGGCGACATCGATCGGGACGGCGAGGTGACGGCCAACGGAAGTCTCGACGTCGAACGCGCGGGCGGGTACCACCTCGAAACCGTCGTGTTCGTCGACGGCGAGCGAACGACGGAGCGGACGACCCGTATCGCCGGCGTCGAGGCACTCGTCCCCTCCTACGCGGATTCGTCCGTCGAGTTCGCCGACGGCAACGTCTGGCCCACGGTCGCGGTGTCGGTCGTGGACGCCGGGGCGGAAACCGCTACCCTCTCCGTGTCCACGTCGGTGACGAACCGTGGCGACGACCCGTCCGGCGACCTCGACCTCCGCGTCATGCTTCGGCAGGCCGACTCCAACGTCGTCGCCGCCGAGGCGAGCGAGACGGTCGGAACGGTTCGCCCCGGCCGCACCGACACCGTCACGACGACGCTCGACGTGCCGGACGGCTACAACTACTACGTCGACGCCGCGCTGTTCGACGACGACGTCCTGATCGACGAGACGCAAGCCGTCGCCAACCTCGACCCGCAGGAGACGATCGACGCGAACGAGACGGTCGAGGACGTCGAGTTCGCCGTCGAGGACTTTACGAGGACGGAGGCGACTGATGACGCCCTCGACGACGCCCCTGCCGACGAGGACGTCGAGGACGCGCCCGACGTGGGGGACGACGCGCCCGGATTCGGCGTCGTTGTCGCGGTCGCAGCGCTCCTCGCTGCGGCCCTGTTCGCACGGAGGGACCGATGACCGACGACCACACGCCCGACGACCACACGGCCACACCCGACGACCACACCAACACACACGCCATGGCTGATTCAACCGCGACGAACGACCCGACCACCACGGACGACTCGATCACCGCGAACGACTCAACAACCGAGGATCCGACCGATCGGGACGGCGGCTCCCGGTTCACCCGGCTCACGTCCGAGGACCTCCGCGGGATCCTCGATCGGCTGGCGCTCGCTGCGCTGGCGGTGCTCGCGCTGATCGCCGCGTGGAGCTTCTACGGCTACGCCGGAACCGCGATCCGGACGTGGCTCGACCCCGCGTACCAGCCGATCGCGTTGGCGGCGTTCAACCTCGCGATCCTGTTCGTCGCGCTCGCTGGTGTCGCCCATCAGCTCCAGCGGATTCGGGGAGGAGCCGCCGGCGAGCCGTCGAGCACTGCCGATACCGGAGACGGCGCTGCAGACGGCTAGGCGGGACCGGAATCGCCTCGTCAGCGAGGATGGACCGTGCTCACTCCTCCGGGAGGTCTCCCGTACTCCCCGGGATCTGCTCGACCTGCCCGGCGAGCGTCGCGGCGTCGCCCGCGACGGTCGACGGCTCCACTCCGGCCTCGTTCGCTACTAGTCGGACGTGTGCGGCGAGCAACGCAAGGGCACGCAACCCCTCCGACTCCGCGTCGCCGTCCGTCCGCTGGGCGAACGTCGTATCTACCTCGCCGTCGCGGACGACGCCGACGTGGACCGCTTCGATCCCGTCGCCGTCGAGCAGCTCGCGGGCGCGTGACAGCTCGGCTGCGAACGCGTCGTCCGTCGCCCGGTCGGCATCGTCTCCCGCCCGCCCGTTCTGGTCGTGACCGTCGCTCATACCGAAGCTCGGGGCGAGAGCGTGAAAAACGCGGCGTTGCGGCGGGTGGCAAAGAGCTGCTACCGCAGCGGGCGTCAAAAACGAACGTTGGGGGGCCGAGTCACTCCGGACGGGGGCGAGCGATGAACAGTGCCTCCTCCAGCGTGAACGGGTCGTACGTCGACTGGTGACAGACGCAGTACGCGCCGTCTTCCGCATTGTACCGTGCGGACTCCTCGAGCTCCTTGTAGCCGGGGATACAACAGAAGTGCGTACAGACGTTGAGATACGCCATGAACCCCTGATCCGTCGAGGCGGCGAGCCACTCGTCGTCCTGGGCGGCCTCCTCGATACGTTCCGAGCGGATCACGACCGCGTTCAGGCTGGCGTCAGCGTCCTCGGACCGCCAGGTCGTCGAGGCCGGTTTCCCGACCCCGTCGTTACCGACGTTGTTCCCCCAGGTGTCGTAGTCGTCGAAGTCGTCGATGTGGATCCGGTCGCCGGCGTCGTACGTCTCGTCCTGCCAGTCGTACGTCCCGGGGTTCGCACGGAAGATGTTGTCCGACTCGAAGTTCGGACGGACGTTCTCCTGTGACTCGATCCCACAGTACTGGAACCACTCGCCGGCGTAGGTTCGCCCGCCGCGTTCCTCGCGGGCGACTTCGATCTCGAATCCCTCGTCTTCTATCGTCTGGACCTCGGGCCAGATCCCCTCGATGAACCCGTCGTCGTCGACGCGGACGGGGATCTGCGGGAGTCCGCGCGGTGCCGGGCCGCCGGTGTGTTCGATCGTCATCGCGACGGTCTGTCCGCCGCCGACCCCGCCGGCGGTCGTCAGGGTGTTGACCGTCGCTGAACCCATCGCGCCGACCCCGGCGAGGGTCGCGCCGCCGACCACGCCCTTCACGAAACGGCGCCTGCCGGACTCGGTCGGGTACTTGTCGGACATGCTCATGATCGAACAGTCGGGGTGGACCAGTAAAAAGGGTGACGAACCGGCCGGTCGGCCGACCGCTCGCGGCCCCGGTCCGCCGGCCGAGTCCGTCCCGCCGCAGCCCCGGGATCTGCGTTTACTCGGTGTCGAGGCAAACGTTCGTCAAGGCGGCGGTTTTAACCGGAACCGGCCGAACTGTGCGTGGTATGGAGTTGCATAACCGAACGGTGCGGACGGACGTTCGTGAGCTCGGCGCGCTACTCGGGGACGTACTCGCCGCGCAGACGTCGACGGACGCCTACGAGACGGTCGAGGAGCTCCGAAACGCCGCGATCGCGTACCGACGCGGGGACGCGTCGAGCCGCGGCTCCCTCCACGAATCGGTCGACGGCCTCTCACCGACCCGAGAGGGGGTCGTCGCGCGGGCGTTCACCACGTATTTCGAGCTGATAAACCTCGCCGAGGAGCGCGAACGCGTTCGGGCCGTCCGGAACGCCGACGCCGACGGCGCGTTACACGACTCCTTCGAGGCGACGATCGAGGAGTTCGCGGAGGCGGGCGTCGAGGCCGACGAGATCGAGTCGCTGCTTTCCGACGTGCTCATCGAGCCGACGTTCACCGCACACCCCACGGAGGCGCGGCGGGCGACCGTGAAATCGAAGCTCCGATCCATCGCGAACCACCTCGAGGAGCTCGACGAGCGCGGCCTCACCGAGCGCGAGCGGAACGCCGTCTGGCGGGACGTCACCGCCGAGGTGACGAGCCTCTGGGGCACCCGGCAGGTACGACAGCGCCGGCCGGAGCCCGAAGACGAGGCACGGAACGTCCGGTGGTACCTCGAGAACACGCTGTTCGACGTCGTCGGCGACGCCTACGAGGAGTTCGAGCGGACGATCTCCGCGGAGTACGAGGACGTCGACTGTCCGAAGCTGTTCGAGTTCCGCTCGTGGGCGGGGTCCGACCGCGACGGCAACCCGTACGTGACGCCCGAGGTCACCGACGAGACGCTCGAGGGACAGCGCTCCGTCGCCCTCGAGAAGTACCGCGAGCAGTGTAAGCGGCTCTCGGCGGTGTTGAGTCAGGACGGCGATCGCTACGCCGTCGACGACGCGCTCGCGGCGTCGATCGCCGAAGACGCCGACCGCTTCCCCGCGGTCGCGGCGGAGGCCCGCGAACGGTATCCGGACGAGCCGTACCGACAGAAGCTGAAGCTGATGCGTGAACGCTTGGACCGTGTCGACGACGTGCGGCCCGGCGGCTACCCCGACGGGGACGCCTTCCTCGCCGACCTCGACGTCATCGCCGACTCGCTGTCGGCCGACCGGAACGACGTGGTTCGCGAGTCGTTCATCGATCCGCTTCGAAGACAGGTGGACACGTTCGGGTTCGTGCTCGCCTCCCTCGACCTCCGCGACCACCGCGAGAACCACACCGAGACCGTCGCCGAGGCGGTCGCGGTCGAGGGTATCGACTACCGTGCGATGGACGAGGCCGACCGCGCCGAGTTCCTCACCGAGGCCATCCTCCAGGACGAACCGGTCGTCGACACGGACGCGCCCGGAGACGTCTCCGACACCGCCGAGCGCGTGCTCGAGCGGTTCCGCGCGCTGTCCGACTGGCAGTCGGAGTACGGAACGCAAGCGATCGACACGTACTGTATCTCGATGACGGAGGAGCCGAGCCACGTCCTCGAGGTACTCTTTTTGGCCGACCAAGTGGGCGTCGTCACGCTCCCGGACCACTGCGGGATCGACGTCGTCCCCCTTCTGGAGACCGAGTCCGCGCTCAACGGCGCGGAGCGCATCCTCGGGACGCTCTTCGAGAACGAGGCGTACGGCGCGGCCTTGGAGGCGCGCGGCGAGGTACAAGAGGTGATGCTCGGCTACTCCGACTCGAACAAGGAGAACGGGTTCCTCGCCGCCAACTGGGACCTGTACAAGAACCAGCGTCGCCTCGCACAGTTCTGTCGCGAGGAGGAGGTCACGCTCCGGCTGTTCCACGGCCGCGGCGGGTCGATCTCCCGGGGCGGCGGCCCGATGAACGAGGCGCTGCTCGCGCTCCCCAACGAGACCGTCACCGGACAGGTGAAGTTCACGGAGCAGGGGGAGGCGATCGCCGAGAAGTACGCGAACCGCCGGATCGCCGAACGCGAGCTCGAACAGATGCTCGACGCGCAGATCCGCGCCCGCCACGAGGCGAACGCGGAGCCGACGGAAGACGCCCCCGAGGCGTGGGTCGAGGCGATGGAGACGATGGTTCCGGCCGCCAGAACGACGTACCGCGACCTCCTGAACGCGGACGGCTTCGTCTCATACTTCGGTCAGGCGACGCCCATCTCGGTCGTCGAGGACCTCAACCTCGGCTCCCGACCGGCCTCACGGTCCGGCGAGCGGACCGTCGAGGACCTCCGGGCCATTCCGTGGGTGTTCTCGTGGACGCAGACCCGGCTCATCCTCCCCGGCTGGTACGCGCTGGCGTCCGGTATCGACGCGTACCTCCATGAAGTCGGCGAAGCGGACGGGTTGGAGACCCTCCGGGAGATGTACGAGGAGTGGCCGTTCTTCCGGACCACGCTCGACAACGCGGGTCTCGCGCTCGCCCGCACCGAACCGGAGATCGCTTCGGAGTACGCCGACCTCGCGGACGACGAGCTCCGCGAGCGGTTCTTCCCCGACCTCGTCAGCGAGTACGAACGTGGTCGCGAGCTCGTCCTCTCGATCAGCGGTCGTGACGAGCTTATCCGACGCGAGTGGCTCTCGGAGAGCCTCGACCGCCGGAACCCGTACGTCGACCCCCTGAACCTGCTTCAGGCCGACCTCCTCGGCCGAACCCACCGGACCGACGAGGAGGAGCGCACCCTCCGGCTGACGGTGAACGGCATCGCCGCAGGCATGAAAAACACCGGATAGCCCGCCGTTCTACGGCCAGAGCCCCCGGGACTCGTGTGCGTCAGCGACGCGCGAGAGCGCGACGATGTACGCGGCGTTCCGCCACGTGACGTCCCGGCGTTCGTACTCCGTTCGGATGCCCTCCCACGCGGAGAGCATCTCGGCTTCGAGCTCGTCGTGGACCCGATCCAGTGACCACGCTCGTCGATTGATGTCCTGAAGCCACTCGAAGTAGGAGACGGTGACGCCGCCCGCGTTCGCGAGGATGTCGGGGATCACCGGGATCCCACGGTCCGCCAGTATCTCGTCCGCGGCGGTCGTCGTCGGTCCGTTCGCCCCCTCAACGATCAGGTCCGCAGCGATATCGTCGGCGTTGTCCGCGGTGAGGACGTTCCCGACCGCTGCCGGAACGAGGAGGTCGACGTCGAGCTCGAGCAGTTCGTCGTTCGTGAGCAGCGTCCCGATGTCCTGTCGGGTGACCGCTTCCGGCTCCTCGTCGTGGGACGGGATGTCGTGTGTGTCGAGCCCGTCGGGGTCGTACACCGCCCCGTTGACGTCGCTGACGGCAACGACCGTCGCGCCCCAGTCGTCGAGCAGGCGCGCGGCGTTCGCCGCAACGCTCCCGTAGCCTTGGACCGCTACCGCCGTTCCCGAGAGGTCGCGGTCGTAGTGGTCGACCACCTCGCGACAGACGATAGCGACGCTCCGGCCGGGGGCCCCTTCACGGCCCTTGCTTCCGCCGACGACGGGCGGTTTCCCGGTGACGACCCCTGGGATCGTCTCACCTTCCTGCATCGAGTACGCGTCCATCAACCACGCCATCGTCTGCGGGTCGGTCCCCATATCCGGCGCGGGAATGTCGCGCGTCGGCCCGATGACGTCGCGGATCTCCTGTGTGAACCGACGCGTAAGTCGTTCCTTCTCGTCGTCGCTCAGTGATTTCGGGTTCACCGCGACACCGCCTTTGGCCCCGCCGAACGGGAGATCCATCACCGCACACTTCCAGGTCATCCACATACCCAGCCCGACGCACTCGTTCCGGGTGACGTCCGGATGATATCGTAAGCCGCCCTTGTACGGGCCACGGACGCTATCGTGTTGTGCCCGGTAGCCGGTGAACACGTCGACGGACCCGTCATCGCGCTCGACAGGAACCGTCACTTCGTGGACCTTCTTCGGATGCTTCAGCCGCTCGACGACGTTCGGATCGATATCGAGATGGTCGGCAGCGTGGCTCAGCTGTCGCCGCGCGGTTTCCACTGCGGACTCCGGCTCGGTACCGGTATCGCCCGGATCGGACGCTTTTGTCTCTCCGTCCGTCGTCTCGGTCGTTTCGGTAGTGGGACCAGTAGCCATCGTTATTCGATCGGCATCCGCCGGTTCCGTATCTCACCACCACACGCCGGACACTTCCCTGGGTTGCCCTCGGCGGTCGTGATGGTGCCACACTGTAGGCATTCGTAGGATCTCACACCGTCGGCGTTTGGTTCGACGTCTCTCATGTATGTGTTCGGCTATCCGCGGGATCGACCCCTCGACACGTTCGAGGCCCGATGCGTCTCCCGCGGGACACCATTTCACCCAACGAGACACGTCCGGTAATGTTTGCTAGTTCAAATACGAACTTCAAGGAGATCTGGGGGTTCGTATTTCAACCCCGATCGCGTTAGGGATCGGGGGGCGGTACCGATGCGAGTGGGGTGCTCAGATCCACGGCGTAACTCGTGGGAGGACGTCACCCCTCGAACATCGCCGAGAACAGCTTCCGTTGAACCGCTCGTATGTGTTGATAGAACGCGGCAGGCGAGAACCCCAGCATCTCCGCGATCTCCTCGCCGGTGTGTTGCCGTGGTGACTCGAAGAACCCGCTGTAGTACGCGGTCTGGACCACCTCGAGCTGCCGGTGAGTAAGCGAGTCGATCACCGCCGCGTGGAGGTCACGTTCGTCGGTGCGTTGAACGGTCCGCTTCCGTCTGAGCGTCACCGACGGGAACGTCTGTCGAACCAGCTCGGAGACGGTTCTGACGTCCAACCCCTCCGGAACATCGATAGTGAGAACGGTTGCTTCCGCGTCGGCGGTCGCCTCGCGGAACACGACCCCGTGATCGGCGAGCTCCGGAGCCAGGAACGGCTCCGCGAGTTCGAGCTGGAGAACGCCGCCATCACGGTCCCCGCTGATCCGTTGTACGCCGTCCACCGCCGTCGACGCTGCGGCGATGTCGGCCACCTCGTCCACGTCCGCGTCCTCGACGGTAACGAACACGTAGCTCCCGTCGGTGGTCCGTTCCAGTCCTCCCTGATACGTGAGCGTACAGTCTGCCTCGCGAGCGAGCCGCGACAGGACGAACGTCGGATCGTCGATCTCGAACTCGGTCCGGGTCATCGATGTCGTCAACAGGGCGTTCTTCCGCTCGACCGCGCTGTGGGCGGACGCGATCGTCTCTCCCAGTTCGGCTAAGACCGTTCGTGTCGTCTCGTCGAACGCCTCTCTGGTCCCGGCGTACACCGTCAATACGCCGTACGAAAGGTCGTTGTAGACGAGCGGGACGCTAACGGCGGACATGAAATCACGTGCGAGCGCTTCTCGTCTCCAAGGGTCGTCCCGCAGTCCGGTCGCGACCGTCGGTTCGACCGTGACCGTCTCGGTGGTCGCGGCTCGCTCCGCGGGCTCGGTTCGGTCGGACCCGCTCGCGAACGTCAGCGCGTCCAAGTATCCCTGTTCGTCCCCGGCCCACGCTCGCGGCTCGATCGATCCGGTCACCGAGTCGACGGACCCTATCCACGCGAACCGGAACCGATCAGCGTCAGTGAGACGTTCACACACCGTGTGGTCGATCCCGTCCCGCGTCTCGGCACGGACGATCGCCTGGTCGATCGCTCGGATCGTCTCGTTGATACGGTTCAGTTCCGTCAGTCGCTTGTTCTGTCGCTGGAGCTGTCTGTCCTGCTGACGCAGCTGTGACTCCCGGCTGACACGGTCGAGCGCGGCTTCGGCGGTCGCGGCCAGCAGGTCCGCGAGCTCTCGGGTCACCTCGTCGAACACCCCGACCTCGGCGGATCCGATCACGAACACGCCGTGGTCTCCGAGCGGAATGTAGGTGACGCTCCGCAGTTCCGTTGCACGGTTGGCGAGCCGCTCGGATCGATGTACGTCGTCGAACAGGAGCGTCTCGTCTGCGAGGAAGCTGTGTCCGGGTAGCGTCTCGTCGTCCGCGTGAACCGTCGGAAGGGGGCCGTGGTGATCCGTGATCGCCGCCGACGCGGCGGCCGGCCGAAGCTCGTTCGTGTCGACGTCGAACAGGTACACCGCACTCGCCTCGAACCCCACCACGCTCGGAGTGTCTTCGAGGAGCTGTCGGGCGATCTCCTCGTGCGTCTCGGCGTACAGGAAGTCCCGAGCCATCTCTTGAAGGGTTGCGAGCGCCTCCTCGCGCTGTTTTCGCTTCGTGATGTCACGGCAGCTGTAGAGTATCGTCCCGTCCTGGATCGACACCTCGCGGACGTTGACGAGGAGCGTGTGCTCGCGCCCGGCTTTGTCCGGCACGGTACATTCGATGTTCTTCAGGACGCCGTCAGCCGCGAGCTCCTCCCTGTCGAACAGGTCCTCACCGAGGAGTTCGTCTATGGTCCCTTGGTCGTGGATCTCCTCGGCGGTGTATCCGAAAATGAAGTGGACGTTCGGACAGACGTACGTGTACTCGCCGCCCTCGTTCGTCATGAGGATCGTGTCGGTCATGTTGTCGAGGGTCACCCGATGGAGCTCTTCGGAGCGACGCAGGTCGCGCTCCAAACTGACCTGATCCGAGATATCGACCCCGTCGACCACGATCGAAACGAGCTCGCCCCGATCGTTTTCGACGGGACGAACGGACAGCTCGATCGTTCTCCCGTCCGGCTCGTCGTCCGGCGGGAGGAGTACCGCAGTGCCGGACCGGCCACGGAACGCGTTCTCGACGAGCCGTTTCACGTCGTTGCTCGTCGATCGAACGCCGCTCCACCAGGGAAGCGTCCAGAACGGTCGATCGAACAGCGTGTCGACGTCGGCGTCGATCGCCTCGCGTGCCGTCCGGTTCGCTCGCTGTAGCGCCCCCGTCGGATCGAGGACCCACGTCGCCGACTGCGTGTCGTGAAACACCGTGTCGAACTGTCGCGCTCGATCCCGCAGTCTCGACCGTGTTCGGGACGTCGCGAGCGCGCTTTCACTCCGTTCTACGAGGCGGCCGACCGTCTCGTCGACCGGCCGATCGATCACGACGTAGTCCGTGACGCCCTCCGTGATCGCCTCGCTGGCGACTGATTCGTCACCCTCCGCGGCACCGATGATCACCGGTAGCTCCGGTGTATCCGTTCGGATCTCTCGAAGGAGCTCGACACCGTTCCCTCCACGAATCGAATACGCAGCGATCACGATGTCCACCGGTCCCTCTTGGATGGCCTCCCGCGCCTCGTCTGCGGCTTCAACTCGTCGGATCGGCGTTTCGGCCTCTCGCTCGAGCGCTTCCTGCAGCCGATCGACCCACTCGGCCTCCCCGACGACGAGTGGAACCGACGCGTCGAGAGCCGATCCCGCTGCCCTCATCTCCCGACTCCCCCATGGTGTCCACTCCTTGCCAGCCGCGTATTCCCACTCCGCCGGTGATCGAGGCCTTGTCGCACGGATGTTCATTATTGAATCTAACAGATAAACCCGTTCCGTGATGGGACCTCGCCGCGGGCTGAGATCGTCGACCGCTCGTGACCGACTCAAATAATTTGATATTGCAATATACAATTTATTAGCGGTACAACGGCCGTAGCGATACCCATCGGTACGCCTTGGGGTTCCGCACTGCTGATCGGTAGCGCAGTGGCTCAGTCGAGCGAAAA
Source organism: Halorubrum tibetense (assembly GCF_055396225.1). Lineage (NCBI taxonomy): Archaea > Methanobacteriati > Methanobacteriota > Halobacteria > Halobacteriales > Haloferacaceae > Halorubrum > Halorubrum tibetense. Next base: position 729,153 of record NZ_AP043742.1, on the reverse strand, counting down.
CCCGCGAGAAATGTCGTTTACGCGTAGCGTTCGAGTTCCGGACGGTCGAGATCCTCGAGGACCTCGCTCGCGACTTCCGAGAGGAACGCTTCACCCTCGTCGCTGACCCGGCGACCCTCGCCGGCGGCGGTCGTGACGAGTCCTTCCTCCTCGAGGGCCTGCAGCGACGCGCGGATGAGCTTCCGGGAGCCGCCGGCATGCCTACCGGGACGAACGATGTAGCGGTTCGAACCCCGCTTCTTCGAGCCGTACTCGGTTGCGAGTCGTTCGATGCCGACGGGCTCGTTCTGGGCGACCTTCCGGAGGAGGCTCGCCGAGCGAACGTACCAGAAGTCGTCCTGCTCCGGCGGCAGCTCCTTACCGGCGCCGGTTTTGGTGAACGCCACCCAGTCGGGCTCGTCGATCCGGTCCTCGAGTCGCGCCGCGACCGCCTCGATCAGGGCGTCGGCGGGCACGTCGTAGATGGTTACCATTGGAGATGAATTCACCCTAACGTCGTTTAAACCCATCGTCTTCGAGAAGCGTCGTGTGACGGGTTTTCACGGGAGAGCGGCGCGCTCACGCCCCACCACCTGTCGCTGGGAGCCCGCTACCCGCCGCGTGTGTCCCGGTACCCGTTCTTGTCCACCGCGATCGTCGCTTGTCCACTGTGATCGTCACTCGTCCACTGCGATCGTCACTCGGCACTGCGATCGTCACTCGGCACTGCGATCGTCACTCGGCACTGTGATCGTCACTCGGCCACTGTGATCGTCACTCGGCCACTGTGATCGTCACTCGGCCACCGTGATCGTCACTCGGCACTGCGATCGCCGCCGGCCGAGTTACTCGACGTACTCGTACTTCCGCTCGTTCATCCGGCCCCACCCGGTGAAAACGAACTCGCCGTCGGGCGCGGTGAACTCCTCGATCTCGCGGTCGAGGTCCTTGTCGTACTCGTGGACGTCGTGGACGTCCTCGTACTCGTCCCACGAGAGGTCGTACCGGGCGTCGAGCTGGTCGTCGATGTCGAGCGCCTCGATCTCCGCCCGCCACCCCTCCTGTAGCGTCTCGGCGTGGATCTCCGCCTGTGCGCCGGAGCCGTACGAGGCGACCAGTAGGGTCTCCCCGACGAACTCACCCTCGCGGTCGAGCGCGTCCCGAAGGGCGCTCGCACGGGCGATGTGAACCGAGCCGGTGTACCAATTGCCGACCTCCCGGGAGAGTCCGAGCGTCGGCTCGACGACCTCGTCGTACCACGCGCCGTACTCCTCGGTCGTCTTCAGCGCGTCCATGTACTCGCGGATCGCCTCCTCGTACGCCTCGCGGTCCTCGTACTCCTCCTCGCGAGGCTGGCGACCGATCGCGTCGGCCAGCGCGTCCTCGTGTTCGGTGTCGCGGATGACGTGTCGGTACGCGAGCAACGCCGCCTTCCGGACCATTCCCGGGAACGGGGTGTGGAACGGGGCGTACGCGAAGTCGTCGAGGTGGATCTTCCCCGACACCGACTCGTAGTCCTCCAACGCCTCGCGCATCCGCGAGAGGTACACCTGCATCGACCGCTTCCCGTCGACGCTGGGGAACTGCTGGTTCGGCTTGAGGAAGTCCGTCTCGTCCATCGAGCCGTACCCCTGATGCGTCGACAGCTCGACGAGATCGGGATCCTCGTCGATCAGCATCGCGACTGCGCCCGCGCCCTGGGTCGCCTCGCCGGGGTCGCCGCGGGCGTACAGCGCGGTGTCGGTCGCGATCACGAGCGCTGCGCGGTCGCGGTGTCGGCCCGCCTGGATCCAGTTGTACGCGTCGTCGACCGCTTGGGTGCCCGCGACGCAGGCGAACTTACGCTCGCCCTTGTTAGCGTGGCGGAAGTCGCCGTCGTACACCTTCTCCAGACAGCCCGCGATGTACGTCGAAACCGGTTTCGAGTGGTCGAACGCGGACTCGGTGGCGACGTCGATCCGGCCGATGTCAGCCGGTTCGAGCCCCTTGCGGTCCATCAGGCGCTTCGCGGCGTTCGCGCCCATCGTGACGATGTCCTCGTAGACGTCCGGGAACGAGGAGTTCTGGAGTCCCAACCCCTTCGTGTACTTCTCGGGGTCGTCACCCTTCTGCGGCGCGAACGTGTTCGGTAAGTCGAGCTTGAGCTTGCCGGATCGGATCTCGATGGCGTCGATCCCCACTGCGGTCATACACGGTCCTTCATGGACTGGGCTTATTGGTGTGTCGATGCCGGTTTCGTCGATCGTGGAATGATCGGTTATTGTTCCCTTATATCCGGTAGTAACAGTTTAACGTCTCCAGTATTCGTAAGATTGGACACGGTCGACTGATCGCTCAAGTCTCGACTGATCTCCTCAAGACGCTCTTCGTCAGTCTGTGAGAGGCCCTGATACGTGTTGGGATCCAAGAGATCGATCTCCTCGTTGTTCCTGACAAACTGCTGAGCCGCGCCGTTTGTGAGATCATAAGATTCTCCATCAATTGTCACGGTTCCCCCCTGCGTATCGCCGGATCTGAACGCAGTGACCTGGAAATCATATGTTTCCGTATTTCCGGATACGTCGAACGCCGCGTCGAGCTCGTCCTGCCCCCCGAACTCATCTTCAGCTTGGGCAAACACGCCAAAGGGAGTGGGTTCCTCAACCGTCACTGTCGTCGGTGACGATGCCACACCGTCGAATTCGGCGGTCACATCGTACTCACCGGCCTCAGTCTCCGTGAAGAGTCCCTCACTGTCAATCGTACCGCCCTCGGCGTCCCAGTCGAAGGCACCATCATCGTCCTCGATAACATTTCCGTCAGCGTCCAGCGCTTCCGCGCTGAAGTCAATATCATCGCCGGACGTGATCGTCTGATCCTCATCGGGATCGATCACGACTTCCTCAACCACGCGGTCTTTGATCGTTACTGTTGTCGAATCAATGTCATCACCAGATGCCGCAAACAACGTCACATTACCCTCTTCTGATCCGGTACTGACGTTGGTTGTGAAATTGCCCTCAACAGTCGTTGTGGACGTGTTGTTCTCACCTTGGAATGTCGCTATCGAAGAGTTCGTCGCAAAGTCTACGGTAGCGTTAGTCAGCGGTTCATTGTTGCTTTTTACAGTACCATTTATCTCCGTCTCACTGTCGATTGGTATTGTACCGGGGTTACCGCCATCCCACGAGACAGTATACGTCCGATTCGTTTCGCCACCCGATCCGGCGGAACTGACAGTGAAATCCACTGATTCGTAGTGTGGGTCCCCATCTTCACTACCGTTAATCGACGCGTTGTACGTCCCGGAGTCGCTCGTACTGAAGAAAGCCCTCCCTTCGTCATCTGTTAGCGCCTCAGTCTCATTTCCGTCAGGATCTCCGAAATAAACGCGCTCATCTGAAACCGGATTATTATACGTATCTCTCACTTCGACGCCGACATCAACCCCGCTGGGGACGTTTTCCGGACCAACCCGTACGACGTATTTCGCGTCAGCACTTTCGGAATCGTCGACGGCGACTTCGGCGAGCCGAAGTCGGAATTCACCTTCTTCATCAAACGAGATGGTTACGGTGTCTTCGTTGCCGTCAGCCTCGGCTTCTATTCCATCGGGCAGCCGATTATTCCACTGTTCTTCGACATTACTCGGACTGTCAGTCGCCGTTGGAAGGACGATATTCGTCTCGTCATCGACATTGATCGGAATCGTCCGTGTCCCCTGTGACGTTGCCCCCAGATCGACACTTCGCGGTTCCACCCCGCTCTCCGATAGCTCCCCTGTCAAGGCCGTCAGACTGATCCGATCGTCGCCGACGACCGTCTGGCCGGAGCGAAAGAGCGCGGCATCGTTCGGGAACTCCGCGGCGACGACCGAGTGTTCGTAGGTGAGTCTCGGTCCGTTTCTGAACTCGTTATACCCCGGTGTATACTGGATCGAACGAGTGTCGAATCGAAGATCCCTGTCACTCCAGAACTCTTTGACGTTGTCTGCGGCGTCGTCACCGATTTCGACGTTCCTGATCTCGAGGTCGGTTCGTTCTTCGGTCGTTCTAAGCTCACCCGTCGCTGCTGGAGGATTTAAAAAGAACGTCCGCTGTGGATACCGCGTTCCGAGTCGGATTCGTTGTGACTGCGCGGCTCCCGTCGATCCGGCTTGTAAGATTCCGTTCCGCAGGTCCTGGAAGTCACCCTCCACCTGCTGGCTGTGTTCGAACTCGATCTCGCTGTTCTCCGCTGGCACGAACTGCACCTGATAGACGGAGAGCGCGATGATCAGGAAGCCGAACAGGATCACCGTCCCGACCACGACCGACTGGCCCCGACGGTCGTGACTGAAGCCCATTGCCGACGTTCCGGCGCGGACACTTATAAATCTCCGCGACCGCGTCTCACGCACGATAACGGTCCATCGGTTCGATGCTGACTACCCCCGGTTCGACCCGACCACCCACCGGTTCGACCCCGAGTCACCTGCTGGCGCTCCGCCACCCGCTTGACGCGCGCAGTGTCGACCCGGCCCCACTCGCCTCAGTCGTCAGCCGTCCGCCGCGTCGTTACCGCCGCCGAGACAGCGGCGACGACCGCGCCGAACCCGCCGATCAGGACGGCCTGCGTCGAGTTGACGTCGAACAACACGGCCGAGAGGAGACTGATCGCCGCGAACGACACCACCACTGCTCCCAACACCGGCAGGAACGCACCACCCCCGCCGACTCCCTCGCTCATACGCCGTCCATCGGTCATGAGTATATAAATATCCGCGGAACCCCGTGGCGGCGTTCTCACTGCGGGTTCGACGAGTTTCTCCGATTCGACGGGATCCGGCAGTTGAGACTGGCCGTCTCAATGGATACGATCCTCGATCCGTTTCGAGACGTTGCACGAAGTACCCCTTTCAGTACTTTCGTCGTTTTCATACCTAACACTCATCACGGCCGACACCGTATCCCCGCTCAACGATGTCTATCGACCGGGATACGTTCGAGAAGACGAGCGAGGACGAGCTCGAGGAACTCTCCGTCCCGGACCAGGTCCTCGGATTTCTCGCCGCCAACGAGGACCGCGCGTTCAAGGCCCGCGAAATTGCCTCTCAGATCGGCGTCGACGAGGGCGCGGTCAGCACCGCGCTTTCAAGACTGAAGCGCCGTGACCTCGTCGAACACAAAGCGACGTACTGGGCGATAACCGACGACGCCGAGCGGCTTGACGGATACGATGGGTACGAGCGAGCGACCGCCCTGTTCAACCGGCGACTCGGTACAGAAAATGTACGTGTTTAGCCCGGGCTGATTTCGTCACTGTCTCGTAGATAGAGACACGCGGGGGACACATGGTCCGTCAGCAGGAATCGGGAATGCCTTCTCAGGGATGGTCTCCGAGCAGCGGAGACCATCCCGTTGGCCCTGCTGTCGCCGTTCCGAGGTGGGATCGATGAGCTGGGACGATCTCACCAAGGATGAACTTCTCTCGCGGTTTCTCCAGATGGAGGAGCGAATCAACGAGTTGGAAGAAAAGCTCAACCAGAAAAATGAGCGGATCGAGGAACAGAACGAACGAATAGAGCAGCAGCAAGAGCGGATCGAAGAACTCGAAACACGCCTCCGAAAGTACGAAAATCCACACACTCCACCCAGCAAGCGACGGTCGGGGACCGACGAGTCCCCGACCTCGCAGGATGACGAAGATGACGATGTCCGAACTGACGGCGGCACTCCCGGTCGGAAGGACGGTCACGATCCGGAGTGGCGTTCTACAGCTGATCCCGACGAAGAAATCGAAGTCACCTGTGACTGTTGTCCTGAGTGTGGCGACCACTTCGACGAGTCGGTGGGCGTCAGCCCCCGACTCGTCGAGGAGATCCCTGATCCGCAGCCCCCAGAAATCACTCGGTACAACCGCCACTACTACCAGTGCGATTCCTGTGGAACAGAGACAGTTGCGGCTCACCCCGACTGCCCCGATGAGGGGCAGTTCGGGGTGAACGTCATCGCTCAATCAGCTCTGTCACGGTACGATCACCGCCTTCCCTACCGGAAGATCGCTGACCGCTTCGAGCAGCTGCATGGACTCAAACTCTCGGGTGCATCTGCGTGGCACGCGACCGAGCGCGCTGCGCGCGCCGGTCGCTGTGAGTACGAGCAGATCCGTCAAGAGATCCGAGATGCCGACGTGGTTCATATCGACGAAACAGGCATCAAACGTGACGGTGAGCAGGCATGGATCTGGACGTTCAAGACCGCTCAGCATACGTTATACGCGGTGAGAGAGAGTCGTGGGAGTGATGTTCCCGCGGAAGTCCTCGGTGAGGACTTCGCGGGAACGGTCATCTGTGACGGGTGGACGGCGTACCCAGCTTTCAGCAGCAACCTCCAGCGGTGTTGGGCGCACATTCTTCGAGAGGCTGAAGACGCCGCCGAAAAGCAGGCAGAAGGTGAACCGATCTACCACGCTCTCAGACAGGTGTACGTCGCTCTCCAGGCCCGGCTGGAGAGCGACCCAAGCCCTCGTGAGAGAGCAGACCTCCAGCGTGTGGCGCGAAGAGAGCTTGAATCGCTGATTGAACGGTCAGTACCCGACGGACCAGTGGCAACACTGCTCGGGAAGATCGAAGGAGGTCTCGACCACTGGCTCACCTTCGTCGGTGAGCCAGCGGTCTCTCCGACGAACAATGCCGCAGAGAACGCACTTCGTGAGCCAGTGGTTCTCCGGAAAATCATCGGAACGCTCCGTAATGACCGAGGAATGTTCGTTCACGAGACGATCTTGTCCCTGCTGGCGACGTGGCGCCAGCAGGGACGCAATCCATACGAAGAGCTTCGTCGAGTCGTCAGCAACAATAAGATTATCTCACGGGCTCACGCTGTGCCGGCTGTCGAGACCTCGGGGTAAACACGTACCAGAAAATAAAGAGTCTTGGCGCGAACACGCACCCGAGGAACCGCATCCGAGCGTCGAGGACGACCAGTGACCGACGGAGAAACACCGATCTTCGAGCGTGGCGATATCGTCTACGGGGATGATCCGTTCAAGGGGGAAGAAGACGCTCGACCCTGGCTCATCCTCTCGAATCACGAGGGCCGTCCGTTCTACGGCGAGCAGTATATGACGCTCACGCTAACGTCGAGATCCTGGATGGACGGCCTGATCGACATTCCCGACGAGAGTTGGCTTCGTGGTGGGGTCCCGAATGAAAGCCGGATCGTCCCATGGGGAGTCCAATCAATCGACCACACGGATATCGACTTCTGGCAAGGTCGTCTTAAGAAGGATCTCGTTGACGAGGCGGTTGCTGCGCTTATCGAAGAACTACATTAGCGGCGGCCTGTTGAAATCCCATTTACTAATCGTCAGGGTGTCATAGAACGATTCGCATGGCGTTTCTTTCGCCCCAGATAGGGTAAACTATCCGTTCACTACGCCTGCAAATCGACCGTTAGGATTTCTACCAGCTCAGAGATGTGTTCTAATGGCCGTGCAAGATACAGGGCGCGAATGTGGTGCGAACCGAGGCCGATCTACGTGAGAGAGTGATCGGTCAGTACAAACGACCTACGTATCGGGTGTTGACTCTCGATACTGGTTTTGTGTAACTGTGTATCGGTGATGGGCGATTATCGTTCCGTCAGGCCGAACTGTCGAGTTGCGGATGACGCCGTCGTACTGACCACCGTGCGCAGAAATGTACTTCTCCACCGCCGCCCGCGACCTATCGTTGCCGTCCTGTACAGGAACGGCGACGAGGTCGAGGTCGAGACGCTCGAAGGCCAGTTCGAGCATCGCATCTGCCCGTTCACCGGAGTATCCGTTACCCCAGAACTGCTTGCGAAGCCAAATCGCAGGTTTCCCTGTTCGGGTTTCCCAGTCGATGATGAGGCCGCCCGACCCAGCGATTTCGCCAGCCCCCGGTTCACCCTCCTCTGGTTGAATGACATACTCTGCCCGTGTTCCGTCTTCCCACTTGGATTCGAGTTCAGAGAGGTAGTCCGCCGTTTCCTTCACAGTGTTATGAGGACCCCATGGGAGGTACTCTGTTACTTCCTCGATTCCTGATTCGTGGTGAGAACACAATTCATAGTATTCGAAGGCATCAACTGTCTCGTGGCAGAGCCGTCGCAAATGGAGACGTTCCGTTTCGATCTCCTCCGGAAACAACATATCGACGACTACCTGAAAGGAGTATATAAGACCAACGCTGAGTTCGCAAGCACACTCTATCGGCTTATTCAGAATTCAGTTGGGGAAAATAACGCAGTTCTCGTGCTGACTGCATCCTCTATATTCAGCAGCTTGTTCCTGACAGATACTGAGTAGATTACGGCACAATGTGATACAGCGTTCGTCTGTACTTACCGTTGTCGGGGAGCCACAGCTGGGTGTGCGAACTGTTCTATGACACCCTCAATCGTTCTTACTGGTGTCATCGTTAAGTAGATGCGCAAACTAACTGACTTTAATTAACCACTAATTCAACGCTAACTTACACACGATATACGGAGGAGATTCAGAAAACAGATACTGGTAGTCCTGATCAGAATCCCACTCTAGTCTCAACCATCCAACAAGATCGAATGCATAAACCTCTCATTGCTATATGAATTCTCTTCATCCGGTTCGCGAGCCATCCGTAGTCCTTCGGCCCGCTACCGGGTCGTTTTTGCGCGCGGCGGTGCTCTCGGGGCGTATGGCGAAACAGCCGCATCTGCTGATCGAGGAGGGCGACGTCCACGAGATCGCGATCGTTCCCGGCGACCCGGGCCGGGTCGACCGCATCGCGGACCTCTGTGACGACAGCGAGCTCGTCGCGGAGAACCGCGAGTACCGCGTCGTCAACGCGACCTACGAGGGCGTCGACCTCACGATCTGCTCGACCGGGATCGGCTGCCCCTCGGCGGCCATCGCCGTCGAGGAACTCTCGCGCGTCGGCGTCGAGACGTTCCTCCGGTGTGGCACCTGTGGCGCGCTCCAGGCGGACATGGAGGTCGGCGACATGGTCGTGGCGACGGGGGCGGCCAAAGAGGAGGGGACGAGCAAGCGCTACGAGTCGGCGGTGTACCCCGCGGTTCCGGATTACGAAGTCCTGTCGTCCCTCGTCGACGGCGCGGAGGCGAACGACGAGGACGTCCACGTCGGACCGATCGTCTCCGACGACGCCTTTTATAACGAGAGCGAGGAGTACGTCGCGGACTGGAACGACGCGAACCTGCTCGCGATCGAGATGGAGGCCGCGACGCTGTTCTCGCTGGCCCGTCGCAAGGGGCTCGCCGCGGGCGCGATCTGCACCGTCGACGGCAACCTCGTCGCCGGCTCACAGAAGGGGGCGGACTCCGACGACGAGCTCCCCGAGAAAGCGAAAGATAACGTCGAGCGCGCGATCCGGATCACGCTCGACGCGGTCACCGGGTTATAAGGATCGGTCGGGGCGACTCACTCCTCTTCCGCTTTGAACTCGACGAGCGTCAGCTCCCGGTCCAGCGCGCAGTAGTCGTGTGGGGGCTCACCGAGCACCCGGTCGATCCGGCGTTCGTCGTCGAAATCTGCCCCGTCCGGGACGCAGTACTCGTGGCTGGGGCACTCGGTGTGGGGGCACGGCCCCGCGAGCGACGCGAGGCTCCCCGCGTACGCGGCCTTCGAGGGAACGTTCGCGGGCACCGGCGCGGGCTCGACTTCGACGGCCCGGACGCCAGCGTCGTGGACCGCACAGTCGAGCGTCTGTGCGTTCTCGCGCACGTCCGTGATCCGGTATCGAGTCCCGACGGAGAGATTGAGACATTGGCTCCGGTAGGGACAGCCCTCGCAGTCGGGCGACTCCCCCTGATAGACGAACTCGCGACCCGCGTCCGCGAGCCGCGAGCCGATGAGCGTGACCGTAGGCATATCCGGGGGAACGGGCCCCGGTGTCGTAAGCCTCCCGCCCGCGACCGACGGCTAGGGATCGACGCGTGCGGTCCGGGGCGTGTGACCGTAGAGGGCAAGACACATCCGACCCGCCGCGGAAGGAACGGCGATGATCGCAGGGTTGGCGACGGAACTCCGGCGGGAGGCCGAGCGGGCGAACGAGCGGCGCGTCCTCGTCCTCGCCGGTGACCGCGACCGCGGGGTCGACGCCGCGTACGACGCCATCGAGGCCACCGATGTCGCCGACGAGTCGGTCACCATGGTCTCCACGCGCGAGGGGTTCCGTTTCGAACGCGTGAGCCCGCGAGGAACCGACGCGCTCCTCGGGCGCACCCGAGATATCGTCGTCCTCGACTGTCACGAGCAGTTCGTCCCGAACGCGCTCGGCCGGGCGGTCGGGGCCGTCGACGGCGGCGGACTCCTCGTCCTCTTGACGCCCGACCTCGATGACTGGCCGGCCGTACGGGACGGGTTCGACGAGTCGCTCGCGGTGCCCCCGTTCACCCTCGATGACGTCACCGGTCGGTTCCGTGAGCGGCTGGTGGGGACGCTCCGGACGCACCCCGGCGTCGCGATCGTCCGGCTCTCAGCCGATTCGGAGGCGTCGGACTCGTCCGGAGCGGCGATCGAACGCGACGGGCTCACCGACCCGCCGCCCCCCGGACCGCGTTCGACCCCGACCCGGCCGCCGGACGCGACGTTCCCCCACGCCGCCTACGACGCCTGTCTCACCGGGGACCAGTCCCGCACGCTCGCCGCGCTCGAGGCGCTCGCCTCGCCCGGGTCCGCGGTCGTGGTCGAGGCGGATCGCGGCCGGGGGAAGTCCAGTGCCGCCGGGCTCGCGGCGGGGTCGCTAGCGCTCGCCGGACACGACGTGCTCGTCACCGCCCCGGCGTTCCGGAACGCGGCCGAGGTGTTTACCCGCGCCCGCGAGCTCGTCACGGCGGCCGACGCGACGGCCGACCCGGACGAGCGGGGGGCGTCCCCCCCCGAGTCCGACCGGGCGGCGGGTCGCGTCGTCCGCGCTTCCGGTGGTGGCCGCGTCCGATTCGCCTCGCCCGCGGTCGCGGCGGACCTCCCCGAGTCGCCCGACTGCGTCGTTGTCGACGAGGCGGCCGCGCTCCCGGTTCGGCTGCTCGAACGCTTCCTCGCCGCGCCGGCCGTCGCGTTCTGTACCACGGTCCACGGCTACGAGGGGGCCGGGCGCGGGTTCTCGGTGCGGTTCCGCGACCGGCTTCTGGACAGCGAGTTCTCGGTCCGGGACGTCCGGCTCGATGAGCCGATCCGGTACGCCGCCGGCGACCCGGTCGAGTCGTGGGCCGCGCGTGCGCTCCTGCTCGACGCCCGCCCGTCGGTGCCGGAAGCGGTCGCGGAAACGACTCCCGAGAACGCCACGTATCGTCGGCTCGACCCGGACGCGCTCGTCGACGACGAGGTGTTATTGCGCGAGGCGTTCGGCCTGCTGGTCACCGCACACTACCGGACCGAACCGACTGACCTCGCGCGCCTGCTCGACGCGCCCAACCTCGAAGCGCGGGCGCTCACCGCCGACGGGCGGGTCGTCGCCGTCGCGCTGCTCGGCCACGAGGGCGGGCTCCCTCCGGAGACGCGCGCGGCGATGTACGAGGGCGAGCGCGTCCGCGGCAACATGGTTCCGGACGTGCTCACGAGCCAGCTCCGCGATGAGACCGCGGCCGACTCCCACGGCCTCCGTACCGTCCGGATCGCCACACACCACGCGCTCCGCGGTCGGGGGTTGGGGTCCCGCTTGCTCGATCGGATCCACGCGGAGTTCCGCGGGACGGTGGCGTACTTCTCCGTCGGGTTCGGCGCGACGCCTCGACTCCTCCGGTTCTGGCGGCGCGCGGGGTATCGGGCCGTCCACCTCTCGACGACGCGAAACGACGCGTCCGGCGAGCACTCCGCGCTCATGCTTCGACCGGAGACGGCGGCGGGCGAGACGCTGCTCGACCGCCACGCCGCCGCTCTGCGGGACCGCGAGCGCGACGCGCTCTCGGACGCCCACCGGGATGTCGATCCGGACGTCGTTCGCGGCGTCCTCGCGGCCTGCCCGGCTCGGGTCACGGTCGATCTCACGCCCGCCGAGTGGCGCGCGGTCGTCGCCGCGTCGTTCGGGCCGGGGATGTACGACGTCGCGCCCGGCGCGTTCCGTGACCTCGCGATGGCGACGCTGGTCGGCGGCACGGGACCGGCACAGGGGGCGGACGGCGCGAGCGACGCACGCGAGAACGCCTCGTGGAGGGGGGACGCTGGCGACGACGCCTCGTGGAGGATGGACGCTGGCGACGACGCCCACGGGATCCTCGACGCGCGAGAGGAACGGCTGTTCGTCCGGAAGGTGTTACAGGGCCGTCCGTGGGCGGCCGTCGCCGACGAGCTCGGCTACGTCTCGACGGCGGCGTGTATGCGCGCGCTGGGCGAGGCGGCGAAGCCGCTCGTCGAGCGATACGGCTCCGACGACGCGCTCGCGGAACGTGACCGGTTCACCGACGAGTAACGGCGCGGTCGGGGTCGGGTCGCCGGAGACGGACGTTGGAGGAACGCCAGGTCCGCGCCGTCTCAGTCGTCGGCCGAGCCGGACTTCATCTCGATCGACGGCGCGGGGAGGTCTTCGACGTGTGCGGCCGCCTCCTCGAAGTTGGGCCCGGGCTCGATCTCGCCCGTCTCGGGGTCCCACTCGATGTACCCGGCCTCCTGTAATGCCGGTAGATGCGTCTCCCGGAGCGCGGTCTCGATCTCCTCCGCTCGGCCCCGGGGGTAGAGGTCCGCGACCGTTTCGACGGTGTCGTCGACGAGCCCCGCGACGACACTGTGTCGCTGCGTGGCCGTTGGCTCCGGCGCGTGCGTGGTGATCGTGTCGTGGACCATGGTGATTCTCGGTGTATCTCTATTCACATACTGCGTAGAAATAAAGCTACGGACGGATCGGGGTCAACCCCCTCCGATCGGCCCTTCCCTCGCCGTGGTTAGCGGTCCGAGACGCGTGGCTCTGTCGTGTCCGCGTCCGTGTGTGAACCGACCGTGTTCGGGTCGTCGTGGGCGTCGGTCGCGTCCGTGTTCTCGCCGGTCGCGTCCGTGCCGGGCGGCTCCGGAGGTTCGAACGCCCGTCGAAGGAGTTCCACGGGGCGCGTCCCGCGAAGCGTCTCCCAGTCGCGGTCGTCCCGGAGCCCGAGTACGCCGACGACACAGAGGACCGCGCCCCCGCCGAGTCGGACGGCGGAGGGGTCACCGAGCGCGCCCGCGCCGACGACGAGCGCGACGACACCCACGGCGAACGCGACGAGCCCGGCCGCACGGAGCGGCGCGTCACGCACGCCGTCGCCGACGCGGCGACCCGCGGCCACGAACCGGGAGCCCTCGGCCGCGGCGGCGACGCTCGCGACGACTCGGTCGAGGACGCGGAGGACGGGACCGACCGTCCGGGTCTCCCGGAGGTCGATAACGATCACGTCCGGCTCCGGCTCCGCCGTGAGCCACCTGTACAGGACGGAGCCTCGGACCGCCGTCAGTACCCGTGTCGCGCCGCCCCGCGCGCTAGCGACCGCCCGGGAGCCCGATCGACTCGCGCCGTCGCCGCTCGACGCGCCGTCGGGTCGAGGGTCGTCGACGCCGGTCGTCGGATCGTGATCCTCCGCTGTCATTCGTCTACTGGTTCGTGTCGTCGGTGAAACCGGTTGTGGTCGCCGGCGGCGCGGACTGGCGAGCGATCGGCGGATATGACTGGGGTCGGAGCGGTCACGCCCCGACGCTGACGACGGTCGCTTCCACGGTGACAGTCCCCAGGTCGAGGACGACGGTCGACCCCTGACGGAGCGCCTCACCCTTGAACCGCGGGCCGGACGGCGTTTCCCGCACCCGCAGTTCGGCCGTGACCGTCACGTCGCGGTCGACCGGGTGGTCGACGACGTTCACGCTCCCGTCCTCGCCGGTCGCGATGATGATCGACGGCCGTGTCTCCACGTCGGTCACGCGCGCAACTTCGTCGTCGCCGGCGCGCTCGACCATCCCGGGCTCGATGGCGTCCGCCATGTCCTCGCGGACGTCGTCCATCCGGAGGGTGACGGTCCTGTCGGCCGCCGATCCGGCGTCGAGGCGCTCGCCGACGCGCGCTATCGTCCCGTCGACGGTGTAGTCGGCGGTCGGTAACGACACCGTCTGTCCGCGCCGCACGGGGACGCCGGCGAACCGTCGGTCGGTTCCCTCGCGGTGGGCGTCGACGGTCGCTTCGAGGAACACCCGGCGGTGGTCGGGGTCGTTCGTCGCGTACACCGCGACGTCCTCGACCGTCGCCACGGTCCGGCCCGCGATCCGGACCTCGTCGCCGGCGGCCACGTCGTCGGCCTCGCTCGTCGGCAGGGTGTCACGGACTACGACCCGCGTCGAGTCGCGGGTGAGCGCATCGCCGTCCCCGACCGCGCGGACGTGCCCGCTCACCTCGTAGCGGTCGGTCACGAGGTCGAGGCTACGGCCGAGCCGCGGGGGTGCGTTCGCGTACGTGAGCGTCCCCTCCGCTACTTCTCCTTCGAGCGCGACGCGAAGGGTCACGCCCACGTCGTTCCCGCGCGGCGTCACGTGAACGTCGGTGACGGTGAGTGTCGAGACGTCGTCGGGGCTGTAGGTATCTCCCTCGTTCACGGCGTCGACGACGTAGCCGGGCTGGGTGCCGAGATCGAGCGTCGCGTGCGTCGTGTCGAGCTCCGGTTCGGGCTCGGGTTCGTCGCCGCCGAACACGAGCGCGACGCCGGCGACGCCGACCGCGAGCACGACGAGGATCACCAGCGCGTCGACGACGTTCACGACCCCGAAGAGGTCACCGTCGTCGTCGATCAGCTCCACGTCACGTCACCCGGTGTTCGCATCGATTCGACGGTGTTAGGCGGGAAGTAAAACGGTTCCGTTTCCGCGAACCTTCCCACCGAGTCCGTGAACCCCCTCCCGTCCCCGGATTGCCCCGGCTCGTCCGCGAACCGGCCCCGATCGTCCCCGAACGCTTTTGTTTGGAGACGCTCGTCTTGCTACTGAAGCCCTCCATGTCCCTCCGCGTGCGGATCGCTGCGGTGCTCGCAGCGCTCATCGGTCTGAACGCCCTCCTCGTCGTGACCCTGCTGTGGGCGTACGGCGTGCTCGTTCCCGGCGTCGTCGCCGGCACGTTCGTCTTCCTCCAGCAAGGGGCCGTCGGGTTCGAGTTCCTCCAGCTGCCGGTGTCGCTCCCGACGCTCGCGGTGCTCGTCGTCGGGTTCCTCGTAGCACAGGCGTACTACGGCTACCGGCGCGTGTTGGCGGGAACGGCGGGTGGCGACGCCGACGACGCGCTCGCGTCGACGGTCAGACGGCTGGCGATGGGTGCCGACGTGCCACCTCCCGATGTCCACCTTATCGACGACGACACCCCGACGTGTTACACGGTCGGTCGGCTCACCGACGCGACGATCGTCGTCACGACCGGGCTCGTCGACGCCCTCGACGACGACGAGATCGAGGCCGTGCTCGCCCACGAGGTGGCACACGTCGCGAACCGGGACGTGACGCTGATGACGCTCACGACGCTGTTCTTCGAGATCGCCGACCGCGGCTACCACGCCGCGCGGCTCGTCCCTCGGGCGATCCGTGACCCCGAGGCCCGGTCGGGACGTGGCGGGATCGCCCTCCAGTGGCTCCTCCCGCTCACGCTGTTGACGTACGCGTTCGTCTCCCCGCTGTTGTGGCTGTTCGCGACCGGGGCCGACCGCGCGACGCGGACGCTGTCACACGCCCGCGAGCTGGCGGCCGACGAGGCCGGTGCGCGGCTGACCGGCGATCCGCTCGCGCTCGCCACGGCGCTCGCGACGCTCTCGAACAAGGCCCCGACGCCGGAGACGGACCTCCGAACCGCCCGGACCCGGGCGCTCTGTGTGGTCCCGGCACCGATCGTGACCGGCCCCGGGCGCACCGTCCCGGGCCGGGGCGTCGCGGCTGACGGCGGCGGGGGCGGCGCGGGCGGCGCGGGCGGCGGCGGAGTTGCGGACACGGACGGCGGTACGAGCACGGACGACGGAGGCGACGACCATATGAGCGGATCGACGTGTACGGGCCGCGCGTCGGATTCGGGTCGTCCGGATCGTCCGGGTCGCGCGTCGGATCCGGATCGCGGGGACCGAAGCGAGTGGATCCGTGCGTGGCAGGACGGGACCTCGGGGCCGATCGCCGGGGGTGGTGACGGCGCTGCGACCGGTACGCACCCCGCTGTCGGGGAACGAGTTCGGCGGCTCCAGCGGCTCGCGGCCGAACTGGAGGTGGCGTCGTGAACCGGCGGCGACGGCTGGTGGTCGTGCTCGCGTGTGTCGGCTGTCTGCTCGCGGTCGCGAGCGCGCTTCCGGCGGCCGACCCGCGGCTCGACGCGCCCGGAGGCGGCGGCTCCGCGTCGGCGGGCGACTGGGAGTCGATCGTCTCCGAGCCGACGCCGGCCGAGGCGGTCGACGGCGAGTCGGACGGAGGGGAGACGGACGACGAGAGCAGTGCTGACGGCTCCGGAGACGGCAGCGACACCGGCGGCGCGAACAACGGGATCACGGTGGACGGCGCGCTCGAACCCGGCAACGAGGTGACCGTCGAGATCGTCAACTCCGACGGAATCAGTCACTTCGACCCCCCCACGATGGAGGTGAACGGGGAGGCGGTCGGGGAGCCGAGCCCGTTCGGTCGCGTGAGCGGGGTGCCAGTGCCACACGCGGAGACGATGACCGTCGAGGTGCCGGAGCGCGACCTCTCCGCGACGTTCGACGTCCGAACTGACGCGACCGTCCGGCTCCACGGCTCGGCCGCCCCGGGCGCGGAGCGGGAGCTGTCCGCCGCGGTCGGTTCGACCCCACTCCGGGACGCGACCGTCTCCGTCGACGGGGAGCCGGTCGCGACGACCGGCGACGACGGCCGCGCGAGGATCACTCTCCCGCGCGAGGTCGGTGAGGCGACCGTAACGGTCGAGCGCGACCCGATCGCCGGGACGGAGACGGTGGCGATCGCGGCCCCCGAGGTGTCGTTCGACTCGCCCCTGTTGGTTCCCGGGTCGCTCGCGCCGGTTCGGGTCACCGCCGACGGCGGTGGGGTCCCGAACGCGACCGTGGCGGTCGTCGGGGGTGACGAGGCGGCGGTGCTGGACGCGATGGACGACGGGGACGCCGCGACGATCGACGGGGCGAGCACGGCGACGACGGACGACGGCGGCCACGCCCGCCTGTGGCTCCCCCTCGACGACGAGGCGACGGTGGTGGCGACGGCCGGCGGCGAGACCGCGACCGCGACCGTCGGGAACCTCTACCTCCGGCTGACCGCGGTGCTCGTCGTCGTCCCAGGACTCCTGATCGGCGGGAGCGTGACGTACCTGCGGCTCGCTCGCCGGTACGACCACGAGCCCGGCAACGAGTTCGCCGTCCTGTTCGTCGGGTTGGCCGAGCTGTTCGACACGCTGGCGTCGCTCGCCCGCATGCCGTCGGTCTCTCTCCCGTCGTTCTCGTGGCCCCGGATCCGGGTTCCGTCCGGGCTTGGCCGCTCGATCGGGGCGGCGCTCGGCGGCGTTCTCGCCGGGTTCGCCTCGCTCGCTTCGTTGCCCTCGCTGCCCTCGCTTGGTTCCGAGCCGGGCACCAGACGCGGGAGCGTCGGATCGGTCGTTCGCTCCGGCATCGACCGACTCCGTGGGTCGTCGGACGACGACGCGGGCGACGACGCTGAGGGCGCCCCACTCGCTGACGAGCCGCTCGGACCCTCGTCGCCGCGGCGAACGGTCCGGGCCGCCTGGCACGCGTTCTGTGACCGGCTCGGAGTTCGGCGACGCGAGACGCGCTCGCCGGGTGAAGTGGCCCGTCGCGCGGTCGACGCGGGTTACCCGTCCGGAGCCGTGAACGAGCTGCTCTCGACGCTCCGCGACGTGGAGTACGGCGGGCGGTCGCCGACGCCGGACCGGGCGGCCCGGGCGCACGACGCGGCCACCGGCCTCCTCGCGTACGATCCGGACGGTGACGATCCGGACGGTGACGAGATGGACGGCTCGGACCTTGGCGACGAGCCCGGTGATGACGGCGACACCGCAGGCGACGACGCCGACGGCTCGGCGGACGACGCCAACACCGGAGACGACGCCGACACCGGAGACGACGCCGACACCGCGGGGGGAGCGCCATGAGCTGGGAGCGAGCCCTCCTCGAACACGTCGGGCGGCTGTTCATCGACTTCGGCCGATGGGTCGGGGGGCGGCTCCTCGTCGCATACGAGTGGTTCCGATCGCGTGACCCCTTCCGGGTCTCGTTCGGGCTCGTGGCGGTCGGCTCGGCCGTGGCGCTCTTCACGGTCCTCCTCGGCGGGTTCCTCCCGACGCCGGGAGTCGCGCTCGCGGGCCCGCTGTACGCGCTCGCCGTCCTCTTGCCGCTGGGCGGGATCGTGCTCGCCGCGTACGCGGTTCGGCTGGCGGCCCGCTCGTGGCGACGGCCCGGCGGGGACCCACTGACGCCCCCTCTCGACGGCGACCCGCGGGTGAACGACGACGGGGTCGCGTCGGACGTCGACGACCGGCTCGCTCGGGCCGGCGACGCCCGATACCGGTGTTCGTCGACGCGCTCAGCGGAGGCGATCCGTGCCGACCTCTCGGAGGGCGCAGCCCGAGTCGTTCAGGCTCGTCACGGGCTCTCGCCGGCGGCGGCGCGCGAGGCGGTCCGGACCGGCGAGTGGACCGATGACCCGATCGCCGCAGGCTTCCTCGGCGAGGCGGCGCGGCTGCCGTTCGACGAACGCCTCCGTGCGACGGTCGACCCCGGGCGATCGTATCGCCGGCAGGTCCGTCGGACGGTCGCCGCCATCGAAGCGCTCGACCCCGCGGCGACCCCCGCGGACGCGACCGAAGGGGCGAGGGGATCGAGCGACGCTGACGGGGCGGATGCGGTCGGCGAGACGACCGGAACCGCAGCCGAGGAGGTGGCCGCGTGACCCGTTCACGACCCGCGGCGTCGGCACGAGCGGAGTCGATCACCGGAGACGCGGCGGACGGAATGGACGACGGAACGGGGGACGAGGCGATGGACGGAACGGGGGACGAGGCGACGGACGGAACGGGGGACGAGGCGACGGACGGGGCGGGTGATGAGGTGCCCGCAGCCGTCGAAACCCGGTCGGCAACCGGCGGCGGGCGCGACGAGGTGGAAGCGATCGCACACGGCGGGACGTACGCCGCGCTCGGGCTCGGGCTGGTCGGGGTCGGGCTGCTCGTCGGGAGCCCGGCGCTCGTGGTCGCCGCGCTGGTGCCGCTCGCGTTCGTCGCGGCGGTCGGCGGAGGGGTCGGAGACGACGCGTCAAGCGACGGCACGCCGGGGGACGGTACTGCCGACGACGAGGCGTCCGGGCGTCCCGGGCCGATCCCGGACCGGCCCGTCCGATTCACCCGGCGGGTTGGAACGCCCGGCGACGGGGTGCGTGCCGACGGCTCGACCGTCTCCGGCGACCCCGGCGACACGGTGACGGTCCGGGCGACGGTTCACAACGTCGGCTCCGGGCCGGTCGTTGACCTCCGGGTCGCCGACGGCGTCCCCGCGGAGCTGCCGGTCGTGGGCGGTACCCCTCGGCTCGCCACCCGCCTCGATCCGGGCGAGTCGGCGACGATCGAGTACGAGCTGGCGCTGCGCCGCGGGAGCCACACGTTCGCCGCGCCGACGCTGCGGGTTCGCCCCCTCGACGGGAGCGTCCAGCGGACCTGGCGTCCGAGGGTCGACGACGACGTGACGCTCCGGTGTGTCCCGACGGTCGACGACGTCCCGCTCGGCGGCGGCACGAACGACTTCGCGGGCGAGGTGCCCGCCGACGAGGGGGGAAGCGGCGTGGAGTTCTACGCCGTCCGCGAGTACGAGCGGGGCGACCCGATGCGCGCCGTCGACTGGCGGAGATACGCGCGGACGCGGGAGCTCGCAACCGTCGAGTACCGCGCGGAACGCGCGACCGAGGTCGTCTGCGTCGTCGACGTTCGCGGGAGCGAGCGCCGGACGCCGGCCGGGAGTTCGCTGCCCGCCGCGACCCTGTCGGCTGACGCCGCCGAGCGGACGGTTCGGACGCTGACGGACGCCGGCCACCCGTCCGGCGTCGTCTGCCTGTACGACCGCGGCGCGCTGTTCGTCGCGCCGGGGACGGACGCGACCACGCGCGAGCGGACCCGGGCCCTCTTATCGGCCGCTCGGGACGGGGATCGCCCCGACGAGTCGATCGCGCGGTCGCGCCACGGTACTCCCGGCGAGGTGCTCGCCGAGACGCTGTCAGGCAGCTCGCACGTCTACCTGTTCTCGTCGTTCGTCGACGACGGGCTCGACGGGCTCGCGGAGCGGCTGCGCGCCGGCAACCACGCGGTCCGGGTCGTCTCGCCCGACATCGTTGGCGGGGGGACCGACGACGCCGCGCGGATCGCGTCGATCGCCCGGGACAACCGGCTGGCTCGGGCGCGGTCGACCGGCGCGCGCGTCGTGGACTGGGAGCTCGACCGGCCGCTCGCGCTCGTGTTGCGCGAGGCGGTCGGGGAGGGCCGCGCCCGATGAGCCGATCCACTACTGAGGGAACCGGGCGCGACGCCTCGGGAACCGGGCGCGACGCCTCGGGAACCGGGCGCGACGCGGACGGGCACGGACACGACACGGACGCCCCCGGACACGACGCGGACGGCCGCGGAACCGCTCGTACCCTCCCGGCGACGGCCGCGTGGGCGGTCGCGCTCGCCGCGGTCGTCGGCCTCGTCGCGCTGTCGACCGTCGAGCCCGCGGTCGGGCTCACCGGGCTCTCGGGGGTCGTCGTCGGCCTCGCGGCCCGCTGGTTCGCCGGGAGTCACGCCCGGGTCGCGCTCGGGGCCGCGGCGCTCCCGCTCGGGTTCGCGGGTTTCGTCGCGGGGGTCGGCGTCGCCTCCGAGCTCGGCGGCGTCACCGCGGTGCTCGCGCTCGCAGCCGCGCTCGTCGGCGGCGGACTCGTGGCCGCCTTCGCCGGAGGGCTCCCGGAGGTCGCGGTCCGCCGGGCGGGCGATGCGGGCGTCGTCGTCGGGGTCGTCGTCGGGCTCGCCGCCGTCCTCCTCCCGGTCGTCTCCGCGGCCGGTGGCCTCGGGACGGCGGTCCCGTCGGTGTTCGACGCGTTCTGGTCGCTCGAGCGGTCCGGCGTCGCCGACCCGGTTCTCGGTGTCGGGCTCGCGGTCGGGGCCGTCGCGCTCGCGGTCAGGACCGTTCCGGCGGCGGCGTTCACCGTCCCGTCCCGCCGCGAGCGGGCGGGCACGCTCAGAGGCGGGCTGGTCCGACTGATCGCGAGCGCCGGCGTGGTTGTCGTCCTCGCACTCCTCGTGAGCGCGGCCCTCGGCGTGTTCGTTCCGTCAGTAGGGTGGATCGCGGCGGCGGCCTCGACGAGCGGCCTCCTCCGTGGGACGCTCGCGACGGTCGCCGTCTGTGGCGCGGCCGGTGCCGCGGTCGCCGGTTTCGTTCGACTGACGTGGCTCGACGGGTCGCGGTCCGCGGACGACACGGCCAACGCGGCGGTGCCGACGCTCGCCGGCGCGATCGCCGGCACGACGCTCCTCGTGACGGTCGGATCGCGAGTCGATCCGAGCGCCTCGGACACGGACCTCCTCACGCTGATACTGCTCGCGACGGCGCTGTGTGCGGTGGCGGTCGGGCTCGGCGTCCGGTGGTACGCTGGTGCCGGTTCCGCGGCGGACGGTCGAGCGGCGGGGACGGCGGTCGGGCTCGGCTTAGGCCTCGGTGCCGTCGTCGTCGCGGGGACTACCGACCCCGGCGGCGGGGTCCGTGCGGTCTTCCGCGACGGCCCGCTCGCGGCGTTCGTCGCGCTCGGCGCGGGACTGTTCGCGTACCGCGTGGGCGTCTACGGGAGCGGACTCGCCGCCGACGTGGGCGTCGACGCCGCCGGACGCGACGTCCAGCTCGTGCGGTTCACCTGGACCGCGACGGTCGCGGGGGTCGGCGTTCTGCTCGCTGGCGTCGGGCTCGCGCTCGCGACCGTGTTCTCGCCGACGCTGTCGGTGCCCGCGACGCTCGGCGTGCTCGGCGGGATCGTCGCGACGGGGGCGGCAGTGTGGTTGCTGTCGACGTAACGTGGGTACGGGTGCTGTCGACGTAACGTGGGTAGCGATTACTCCGTCCGGGGGTACCGATTACTCCGCCGGCGGCTCCATCGCCGGCACCTCGACCGAATCCAGCGTGTCGCGGATCACGTCGCGGCGGGCGACGCCGCGCACGCCCGCCTCGGGAGTGAGCACGAGTCGATGGGCGAGCGCGGGGACCGCCACCCGTTTGACGTCGTCGGGAACGACGTAGTCGCGGCCGTCGAGCACCGCCTCCGCGCGGGCGATCTCGAACAGTCGCTGGACGCCCCGGGGTGAGACGCCGACGTCGACGCGGCCGTCCTCCCGGGTCGCTCGACACAGCGACCCGATGTACTCGCGGACCGGCCCCTCGACGCGGACCGACTCCGGGACGCGCTGGAGCTCCCGGACCGCCTCGCGGTCGGTGACGGGGTCGACGGTCGGGCTCGGCGTGTCGCGGTCGGCCCGCCGGTCGATCAGCTCGCGGGTGCCGGCCTCGTCGGGGTAGCCGAGCGACGTTTTCACCATGAACCGGTCGCGCTGGGCCTCCGGCAGCTCGAAGGTCCCCTCCTGCTCGACGGGGTTCTGCGTGGCGATCACACAGAACGGGTCGGGGAGGTCGTGGGTCTCGCCGTCGACGGTGACCTGTCCCTCCTCCATCGCCTCCAGGAGGGCGGACTGGGTCTTCGGCGGCGCGCGGTTGATCTCGTCGGCGAGGACGACGTTCGCGAAGATCGGGCCGGGCGTGAACCGGAACTCGCCGGCGTCCTCGTCGAAGACGTACGAGCCGGTGACGTCGGCGGGCATCAGGTCCGGCGTGAACTGGACCCGGGAGAACTCCAAGCCGAGCGCGGTCGCGAACGACCGTGCGGTCAGCGTCTTCCCGGTGCCGGGCACGTCCTCTAACAGGACGTGGCCGCGGGCGAGCAGCCCCGCGGTGACCTCTTCGAGCACGCGGCGATCGGCGACGACGGCGGAGAGCACTTCGTCGACGACGGCTCCCGCCGTCGCCGATGCGTCGGGGATCGACATACCGGACACCGGGCCCCCGGAGACTTATATGTCGGCGGTCTCGCGCCGAGCGGTCGTCGGGCCTCGGCCCCACGGTTTTAGATTCACGACCTCGTCTTATCAGGGGTGCCCGTCGGTCGCCCTCCCGATCGCGTCCCCGGTCGCCGCTCCCGTACCGAGTGGGTCATCCTCGCCGGTAACGTCGTGCCGCTCGTCGGGGTCGCGGCGTTCGGCGTCGACCTCCACACGCTGCTCGTCGTCTACTGGGTCGAGGCCGGCGTCGTCGGCGCGGCCATCGCGGCGAAGATCCGCCGGTCGGCGGCGACCGACGACCCCGAGACCCTCCCGGACTGGGAGTACAGCCCCATCGGGGGCGGGAAGCGCTCGATCCGCGAGCTGGCCGGCGCGTCGAACCGGACGGTGCTCGGCCAGTTCCTCGGCACGTACGTCTTCTTCTGGGTGTTCATGGGGTTTTACGTGGCGTCCATCCCCGGCGACGTCGCCGCGGTCGACCCGGGGTCCCCGCTCGTCGCGCTCGCCGCGACGGCGGGGTTGGTGGCGACGCACGCCGTCTCCTACCGGGTCGAGTTCCTCGGGAACCGGGAGTACGAACGCAAGGGGCCGGTCGAGCTCATGATCGAACCGTTCGATCACCTGATCGTGCTGCTCGTCACCGTGTGGCTCGGATCGATCCCCGTGCGACTGCTGGGCGCGCCGACGGGGGCGCTCGTCGTGATGGCGCTCGCGAAGGCGTACGTCGACCTGCGAGCCCATCGCCGCGAACGCGAGGGTCGGCGGGGTACGACCGACGCGGAGCCGACGTGATGGTCCGCGACGGAGGCGGGTACGTCGGTCGAGATGGGCAGGTTGGTCGGGGAGGGAAGGTCGGTCGGAGAGGGAAGGTCAGTGGAGGCGGATACGTCGGTCGAGGTGGTTCTTGGTCACGAACGCAGTCGTGGCGAGACGTGCTGTGGCGAGTTGCGGCGTCATGAGAACGCCGTCGTGAGAAACCCGTCGTGGAGGACGTCGGCCGAAAGCGGGGACCCCGCAGGTCGCAGGTGATCTCCGGGGTGTCGGTGTTCAGGCCTTCGAGACGCGCCAGGTCGTCGCGCCCGTGTACGACCACTTCTCGATCTCGAGGTCGGCCACGGAGTCCTGTAGCTGGACGATGAGCGCGCCGATCTCCTTCGGGGAGAGGTCGACGTCGTCGGCGATGAACTTCGATTTGAAGTACATCTCGCCGTTTTCGGCCTCCTGACGGAGATACGACGCCAGCCGCTCGGTCTTCGAGGCGGGCTCGTCGGCATCGTCGGCCGCGGCCGCCGTGTCGTCCGTCGCGGCGTCCGGGTCGTCGCTCGGTTCCGTCGTCGTGTCGGTGGGGGTCGTGCTCGTGCTCATGGTTACACCTCCTCGGGGCGGTTGTGACCGTGTCCGATCACGACACACGCGATGTGTGCGAACAACACGGCCAGGGTGGCGGTCGCGCCTTCGAACGGGCCCATCCCGTACACCGCGGGGATGTACGCGACCGGGAGGAAGATCGCCGCCCAGAAGGCGACGGCCCGGGCCCCGCCGACGGTCAGGCGACGGAACTGGTTGGAGAGCGTGGCACCGATCCGGATCGGCTCGCGGACGGTCGAGGGGGACGTTTCGCTTGACATCGAGATCACCTGTCTCGCTTGACCCATGGACCGGGGATATCATATAAGGGGCCGAGCGTTGCGTCGTATTCAGTTGGATTAACGGATCCGCTGACCCTTCACGGACGTTTTATCGGAGCGTATCGATCGTTTACAACGCCGTTAGATCGGGTTAGATGTTTTAGAAACGATTATGGTAGCGTTTCAGGGTCAACCGAGGATCGGCCACCGATCCGGCTCTGGATGCGGGCTGACGCCCCCGACACCCGCGGTTCGGGTGCGGTCGGCCGCCGATATCGGCCCGCGGTCAGGTGGGGCGGCCGCCGGGACCGACTCGCGGCCGGGGGCGACGGCGAGGGTCGCGCGCGTTCGTGTCGGATCGCGTTCGTTTTGTGCGCGGATCCGGAAGCGTTCGTATGCACGTGCTCGTGACGGGCGGGGCCGGGTTCATCGGCGGCCATCTCGCGGCGGCGTTCCTGCGGGACGGCCACGACGTGACCGTCCTCGACAACCTCGAACCGTTCTACGCCGAGGGTATCAAACGCCACACGATCGACGTCCACCGCGAGGCGGCGCGCGACTGCGACGTCGCGTATCGGTTCGTCGAGGGCGATGTCCGCGACGAGTCGACCGTGACCGACCTCGTCGCCGACGCCGACGTGGTCGTCCATCAGGCCGCACAGGCCGGCGTTCGCGAGAGCGTCGACAACCCCCGGAAGGTGACCGACATCAACGTGGACGGCACGGTGAACCTGCTGCAGGCCGCCACGGAGGCGGGCGTCGACCGCGTGATCCTCGCGAGCTCCTCGTCGGTGTACGGGAAGCCACGCTCGTTACCGTACGACGAGTCGCATCCGACGGAGCCGGTGAGCCCGTACGGGGTGACGAAACTGACCCAGGAGCACATGGCGCGGGTGTACACGGAGCTCCACGGGCTCCCGACGGTGTGTCTCCGGTACTTCACCGTGTACGGCCCGCGGATGCGCCCGAACATGGCGATCTCGAACTTCGTCTCCCGGTGTGTGAACGGGGAGCCGCCGGTGATCTACGGCGACGGCCAGCAGACGCGGGACTTCACCTACGTCGACGACGTGGTGGACGCGAACCGGACGCTGCTCACGTCGGACGCGGCCGACGGCGAGGTGTTGAACATCGGGAGTTCGGACACCATCTCGATTCAGGAGCTGGCCGAAACCGTGCGCGACCAGCTCGCGCCCGACCTGGAGATCGTCTACGAGTCCGCGCGGGAGGCGGACGCCGAACACACCCACGCGTCGGTGTCGAAGGCGCGGGAGCGGATCGACTACGAGCCCTCGCGGACGATCACCGAGGGCGTCGGCGAGTTCATCGAGTGGTACCAGGCGAACCGAGAGTGGTACGAGCCGTTGGTGCGGTCGTCGTAGGCGGCCCCCGTCGGCGACCGCGCGACCCCGTCCGTGACACCCCGTGCGTTCCGACCGACGGATTCAGGTGGCTCGTGGCCCGCCTCCCGGGCATGGACGCCGTGATACCCGCCGCGGGTCGGGGGAGTCGGCTCGGGGCGCTGACTGACGACCGGCCGAAGGGCCTGGTCGATGTGGGCGGCCGGCCGTTGCTCGCGTACGCGCTCGACGCGGCGGTCGAGGCCGGGGCCGACCGGCTGGTCGTGATCGTGGGGTACGAGGCGGCGGCGATCGTCGAGTGGTTCGGCGACACGTTCTCCGGCGTGCCGATCACGTACGTTCACCAGCGCGAGCAGCTGGGGTTGGGTCATGCCGTGTTGCAGGCGCGACACGCCGTCGACGGGACGTTTCTGCTCGTGAACGGCGATAACGTGTTTGTTGACGGAGTGACACTGGCGCTTGAGGCGGTACGCGCGGAGGGTGTCGACGGAGTGCTCGGGGTCGAGGAGGCTCCACGTGAGGTCGCTCGGACGACAGGCGTGATCGAGACGGAGGCAGGAGGCATTTCGGGAATTGTCGAGAAGCCCGACGACCCGCCGTCACAGCTGGTGACGACCGGGTGTTACGTGCTTCCTGCTGAAACGTTCCACGCGTGTGCGCTCGTCCAGCCCTCCGCCGAGGGAGAGTACCAGCTGAGCGAGGCGGTCGGGTTGCTGTGTCGAGCGGGGTTCGACTTCGAGACGGTCGAGCTCGGTCCGCGCGTGAACGTGAACGAGCCAGGGGATATCGAGCAGGCGGCAAAACTCGTCTGTGGAATAGGATAGGCCAGTATGACCTCCTCTGTGCCGTGAGACCCTTCTCGTCTTAACCGCGCGAGGATGTCAATTCCAGAACTCGGAGGGAGACACCCCTCGTTTCGTCTGTTCTTCGCGTCTGCGACAACAGGGAGTGGTGAGACACACCCCTCATTTCGTCTGTTCTTTGGGGCAGAATGTGGAATGATTCGTCCCCGATTAAGTTCCGAGACACTTTGCTTGCTCACCCGAAGATCGGTGAGACACACCCCTCGTTTCGTCTGTTATCTATATCTCTCCGGTACTTCTTCTCTCGATTTGGGAAGAAGAGTATCTAATAGCGAAACAGACGAAACAGACGAATGCACAAATTTATATACAAATAGGTTGTTGGCAGAAACGCATAATGAACGAAGATCTCTTTTCGGATATCACGGATACTCTCTTCGCGAACAAGGCGATTCTCTCGGAGGAGTACCAGCCGGACGAGATCGTCGAACGAGAAGACGAGATCGATGCCTTCCGATCCGCACTGAAAGATGTCTTGTTCGGTCGGAATCCCTCTAACGTATTCATCTACGGGAAAACCGGAGTCGGAAAGACCGCCGTCACGGAGCACATCATGACTGCGCTCAAAGCTGAAGTGAAGCGACGAGATGATGCGGACGAACTCCACGTCCATTTTCGGAACTGCAACGACGATACGGTCTATCGAACGGTCCGTGCACTGATTAACAGCATTCGTGGAGAGGATCGCGAGCCGTTTCCAGAGACCGGCCATTCGACGGCACACGCACTAGAAACGCTCTACGAAGAGATGGATTCAAACGGCGGGACGTATCTATTCGTTCTCGACGAGATAGACCATCTCTCGGATCCAAACACACTACTGTATGAACTCCCGCGTGCACGGGCAAACGATCATTTGACTGCCTCGCGAGTGGGCGTAATCGGGATCAGCAACAACTACGCGTTTCGTTCCTCGTTGAGTCCGAAGGTGAAGGACACGCTAATGGAAAAAGAGATCGCGTTTTCACCGTACGACGCCGACGAGCTTCGGTCAATTCTCACGACTCGAGCCGAGAAAGCGTTAATCGAGGATGCGTGGGACGATTCAGCGATCAAACTCGCTGCAGCCAACGCAGCAAAAGACACAGGAAGCGCACGACAGGCCATCGATCTGCTCCGAGAGGGCGGCGACGTCGCCGAGGAGAACGGTGCCACCGAGGTCACTGATGAGCATATCGAGGTCGCAGTCGATCGGGTTCAACGTGGTCGCGTCGAGGATAAACTGCGTGATCAGACCATGCATGGCCAGCTGATCCTCGAAGCGCTCGCGAAACTCGAAGTCAGCGGATCGACCCCCGCAAAATCGAAGCACGTACAGCAGGTATACGTTCAGGTGGCCGAGAGCAGGCGTCAGGAGCCGCTCACCACGCTCAAAAGCATCCAGAACCATCTCGCCGACCTCACCATGCTCGGCTTCCTCGAACGGACCGAACACAACGAGGGGCGCGCAGGTGGCGCTCACTACCAGTACGAGTTGGCACTCGATCCGACCATCGTCCTCGAAACACGGGACGCGATTGAATCTGAGCCGACGTGATCTGCGCTCTTGGGACGCAGAACAGACGAAACGAGGGGTGTGTCCGGTTGATGTCCGAAGTTTTGGAGTATGACGACGCATCGTGAAACGAGTGGAGGGTGTTTATCCGGGGAGAACAGACGAAACGAGGGGTGTGGGTTCGAGCCTCGCGATCACGCTCTCTGGTACTCGATGCGGACCCGGTACTCATTGACGAGCGTGACAGACGTGCGACGGCCACGCGTCACGACCTCTCAGCGACCGGCGTCGTGCAAATTCTCCTTCGCGCATCTGACCGGGAAGAAGTCGATTTCGAAGCGGAAGTTGACGCGCTCCAAGAGGCAGATTTTGGATCTCGGACGAGTTGTTCCAACGCGCTCTCGAGACGGACGTGGTGTGAGCGGTATTTCGCTCACGGATCGCTTCCGAACTGAAACCCAACCCACAAGATCGTGTGTTACCGATCGATACGTCAGCAGCGACGGAGTGGGCAGGCGTGACGGGTGCGACCGAACGGACTCATAAGCGGTCACTCCGTGGGGGCGATCCGATCGAAGACGGTCTCGTAGACGGCGAGGACGCTCGGGAACGAATACTCGTCGGCGACGTGCTCGCGGCCGGCCACGCCGTACTCACGTCGGTGGTCGACATCGACGAGGAGATCCTCCACCGCTTCCGGGAGGCTGTCAGTCGAGCCGGCGTGGACGCCCACGGGCTCTTTGTCGATTACGCCGTGAAGGGTGTAGTGCAGCGAGACGACGGGCGTCTCGTAGCGCCACGCTTCGAGAAAGACGTTGCCGAAGCCCTCGTAGTCTGAGGTGTTGACGAGCAGCGCCGCTTGTCGAAAGTACTCGTGAATCTCATCAGGGGGGACGAACCCCTTGAAGTTGCAGTTCGGGATGGTCTCGGCGCGGCGCTCAACCCGGTCGTAGTAGTCGGGATCGTCGTTGTCGTGGGGGCCGACCATGACGAACTCCCGATCGGGGAGGGCTTCGGCGAGGTCGAGAAAGCGCATCGGTTTCTTCTGGTCCTCGTTCATGCGGCCGACCCAGAGGACGGTCTCGCGGTCGGCGTGGTCGATCAGATCGCTCTCGGGCGGGAGGTCGTAGCCACAGGGGACGACGGTGGCGTCGACGCCGTGTTCGTCGGCGAGGAGGTCACGCTGGTAGGGGGTGAGCGCACAGACGGCGTCGGCGCTCCGGATCGCGGCGAGGTAGCCGCGGTGGAGGAGCGGGTTCATCTCGGCGAGGTGGCCGGGCTCGACGTTGGAGTCGTTGGCGACCTGATAGCAGAACGCGCCACGGCCGACTGTGCGCGTGAACAGCGCAGTCACCATACAGAGGAAGGGGTTGCCGCGGACGTAGTGGAGGTCGGCGTCGACCTCACGGAGTGCAGCGAGAATCCGGGCGGCCTTACGCGGGGCATTTTGGATACCACGGACATCCGGGATCACCCGCCGGACGTCGATGCCCTCGACCGTCTCGCGGCGCAGCGAGCCGTACGCGCGTGTGAGTACCGTCACGTCATAGCCGCGGTCAACGAGCGCAGTTGCGATCTTGTACTGCTGGCGTTCGGCCCCGCCTGCACCCGTCTCGATCCCGGACCCGAGGTAGGTGTGGAGCGTATCCGAGACGAAGCAGATGTGACGGGGCATACGGATCGAATTATGGGTGGGAGGGATTAAACGATGTTCGCTTTTGTGAAGGCGAGGCTAGACCGACGAGATTATCCGACGGCCCCGCGGAAATTGGATCAGTTAGTCTTCATATGTCGTCGTCAGACTCCGAGTCGGTTTCACGGGGGGAGAAACTCAACGCCCTCCGTGATGTCGCGAAATACAATCCGAAGTACACTGCTGCAATCGTTCTGTTGGGCGTCCTTGCCGCGGTACTGGAGGGTGTTGGGCTGAGTTTCATCCTCCCGATCGTGGACCTGGTACAGCTTGATGATCCGGCCGCGGAGGCAGACGGAATACTTCTGGCATTCGTCACCGCGTATCAGGCCCTTGGAGTCCCGTTCTCACTCGGGTACGTGGTGGTCGGTGTCTCGGTCGTAATGGTCGCGCGGTACACGACGAGCTTCGCCGTTGCGTGGTTCCGCGAGGCGCTACGGACCTACTATATTCGTGATCTCCAGACGCGGGCGTTCCGGAACGCGCTGAACGCGCGAGTCGAGTACTTCGACAAAGAGGGTTCGGACGACATCCTGAACGCGATCGTTACGCAAACGAACTACGCGGGGAGAGTAATTCAAAGCGGAATCAAGTTCACTGAACAGGTGTTTCTCGCCGGGATTTACTTCGCTGTCGCGTTGGTGATTGCCCCGACATTGACGATCATCACTGGCGTCGTCCTCGGTGGCTTTTCGATCTTCTTCCGGCGAGTGCTCGATTCGGGGTACGACATAGGGGACGAAGTTGCCGAGGCAAACGAGATGCGTCAGGAGGCCGCGCAGGCCGGAACGCAGGGAATCCGCGACGTGCGAATCTTCGGACTCGCCGAGGAGCTCTTCGAGGACTTCACCGACGCGATCGAGCAGTTCACGCGGTCGCGGATCGTTTTGCGGCGCAACGAGGCCGCGATCAACAACTTCTACAACCTCGTCGTCGCGGTATCAGTGTTTGTCCTCATCTATCTCGCGTTGACGTTCGCGAATCTCTCGGTCGGGGAACTCGGTGTCTTCCTCTTCGCGATGTTCCGACTCGGGCCGAAGGCGAGTCAGGTGAACACCCTGTACTACAAGGTTGAGAACAATCTCCCACACCTCGTCCGCACCATCCAGTTTACCGACGAGCTGGCGACGTATAACGAACCGACCGGGTCAAGCCGGGACGTCCCTGAAGAAATCCGAGAAGTCGAGTTCGACGACGTCCACTTCTCGTACGACGGCGAAAAAGAGGTCCTCCGCGGGATTGACTTCACGGTCGAGAAGGGGGAGTTCGTCGGGTTTGTCGGGCAGTCCGGAGCCGGGAAGTCGACGATCGTCTCGCTGCTTGCTCGGCTATACCCGGTGGACGATGGTGAGATCAGCGCGAACGGGATCCCGATCGACGAGATGGACATCGCGGAGTGGCGCGACCGGCTCTCGATGGTTAGACAGGATCCGTTCATCTTCAACGACACGCTGCGGTACAACCTGACACTCGGGAATCGCGAGGTGTCGGACGGAGAACTCGATCGCGTTTGCTCTATCGCGAAGGTCGACGAGTTTATCGACGAGCTACCAGACGGCTACGACTCGTTGTTGGGTGACGACGGGGTTCGACTGTCGGGCGGGCAACAGCAGCGCGTCGCGCTTGCGCGGGCGCTCCTTGAGGACGCCGACGTGTTGATCCTTGACGAGGCGACGAGCGACCTCGACTCCAATCTGGAAAAGCAGGTCCAACAGGCGATCGAAGAGATGGAGCGAGACTACGCGATAGTGACGATCGCTCACCGTCTATCGACAGTGAAGAATGCGGATCGGATCTACACAATCGAAGAGGGCCGAGTCACAGAGACTGGACAGCACGACGAACTCGTTGAGGAAGGCGGAAAGTATGCCGAACTGTACGGGATCCAGGCGAGTCGGTAACCCTCCAAAGGTCGGACTTTTTCCAAAAAGAGACAGACGTCTTATGATACTCATCGAGACGATTCTTGCCAAAGAAGCTTGATTGGTAAGCCGGATCAATGATCAAATCTATATCCTTCTAAATAACAGTTGAGCTATGGAGATCGATGGTGCCCGAATCGGTCCAGACTCTCAGCCATTTTTCATTGCGGAGGCAGGTGTCAACCACAACGGAGAGCTGAAAAAAGCAAAAGAACTCATAGATGTCGCTGCCGACGCGGGAGCAGATGCAGTTAAATTCCAGACGTTCACCGCAAATCGATTAGTTACTCCTGATGCCGATAAAGCAGATTACCAAACGGAAACAACCGGTGAAGGGGGCCAATATGAGATGCTAAAGCAGTACGAACTGGACCGAGAATCTCATAGATTGCTACTGGACTACTGTTCTAAAAAGGACATTACCTTTCTCTCAACGCCATTCGACCGCGAAAGTGCTGATATGCTAAAACAACTGGGGGTTGACGCTATTAAACTCGGTTCAGGAGAACTCACTAATACTCCGTTAATAAAGCATGTAGCTGAATTTGATTTACCACTAATTGTGAGTACGGGAATGGGGACATTAGAAGAAGTGGAACAAGCATATGAGGCGATCCAATCAGTGGATGCGGGAGCTGATGTCGTCTTTCTCCATTGTACGTCAACATATCCTTGTTCTCTGGAAGATGTGAATCTCAGGGCGATGGAGACAATCAAAGAAAAATTGAATGTACCGGTAGGGTATTCAGATCATACCGTTTTGCCGGAGACACCGGCCTTCGCTGTCGCCGCTGGCGCTTCCATACTTGAAAAACACTTCACGCTGAATTCGACGCTACCAGGCCCGGATCACGAAGCATCACTTGAACCAGAAGGATTGAACCACGCAGTGAATTTAGTTCATACTGCGGCACAAAGTAGAGGTAACCCAAGGAAGCAACCAACTGAAAGCGAACAGGAAAACATCAGAACCATACGAAAGAGCCTTTATGCCGCTTCAGACCTCGATTCAGGTGACTTATTGGAGGAGAGCGATATCGCAATTCTCCGACCTGAAGATGGACTTACACCACAGTGGTATGATTCTATTATTGGAACAAAAATAACTCAAAATATATCTCAAGGCAGTCCAATCACTAAGTCAGATTTGGAGATGGAGGAAGGTGGTTCGTAATGTTTGAGGGAGATAATACTGTACTCGTTATCGGTGCCCACCCAGATGACGAAGTTCTCGGGGCGGGAGGGACGATCGCTAAACACGCAAATTCCGGAGATGACGTTCATATTCTCATCGTTACGGAAGGAACAACTCACCAGTACGGCGATACAGAACTGATCGAGGAAAAGAAAAAACAGGCAAAATTGTGTGCTGATACTCTCGGAGCTTCCACAGTTCATTTTGGGGATCTACCCGATATGAAGTTAGATCAAATACCACACGTGGAAGTGAACTCAGTTATCGAAGGTGTATGTTGTGAGGTTAATCCAGATATCGTGTATACTCACTCTCGAAGGGAGGTGAATCTGGATCATCTTGCTGTTCATGAATCAACCGTTGTCGCAACACGACCTGGATCGGGTGTTTCCACAGTACTCACATATGAAACGCCATCATCAACTGATTTTGCTACTGACATAGATGGATTTAATCCAACATTGTTTACTGAGATTGAAGAGTATCTGGATGTAAAGACTGATGCGTTTAATTGTTATGAGACTGAAGTTCGAGAGTATCCACATCCGCGTTCAACTGAGTCAATAAGAAGCATCGCAAAAGCGCGTGGTGCTGCTAGTGGTTGCAGAGCTGCTGAGGCATTTGATATTTTACGGGCATATCGGTAATCACTTATTCAGTCTCAGTTGGTGACGCAGGAACTCCGACAACCGTTGTTTCAGAGGGTACATCCTCAGTTACTACAGATCCAGCACCAACAATTACATTCTCCCCTATAGTTACGTCTTCTACTATCGTTGCATTCGGACCGATATATGAGTTCCGACCGATATCAACCCCTCCAGCAAGAGACACACTTGGTGTTATCGTAGCGCCCTCTCGCAGAGCACAGTCATGAGATAGATTCACACAACTGTCGACAATAACATGGTTACTGATATCACAATGTGGACCAATATATGACTGACCATTTACCGTTACTCCATAGCCAAGTGTAGCTTTTCCGGAGATACTTGAAGAGGGATGGATCGCATTAAAAAATTTACTATCAAACTTTGAAAGGTCTTCTGCGAGGTCTAATCTGACATCAGGTTGGTCACCGAATGCGATTAGACATTGAATAGTTTCTTCTGACCGCTCAGAGATCGCATCTAACCCACCAATTACGGGGACATCTGTGATCAATCTACCATGTAGAGATGGATCATCATCCACAAAAACAACGTTATCAGAGTCACCGCTAGCACGTAATATGTCTAAGACAACTTTACCTTGTTCTCCAGCACAGTAAATTACTTTCATTTGTTCTCAAGTAGGAAGTCACGTGCGTTAATAAATGTATCACCGATAGAAAAGTCATAGTTACTAACGAGTGAACCAGCTGAAATGGGGTCATCTCCTTCTACTTGTACTTCTGTTAGTTCAATAGTACTTTCCCATGCTTCAACGCCAAGACGATCTTCATCTTGATACATTATTTCACCAGGGCAACCAAACGTTGTGTCACCCTCAGGCGGATTTGCCCCCCAAACTGTTATTTTTTGATCCTGGAGATAAGAGAACGCACCAGGGTATGGTCTCGATTGTCCACGTATCCAGTCGTATACTACATCTGGTCGCTGGTTCCAATCAATAAGTCCATGATGAGGCTCACGCTTCGGCCACCACGTCGCACGTGAATGGTCTTGAGACGTACTTTGAACAATACCCTTACTAAACTCCGGGTAGTGTTCTCTCATCAATGTCCGCCCCGCTTTGATCATTTTTTGATAGAGTGAAGAGGCATCATCCTCAATATGAATTGGCAGCGGTTCTTGTCCCACTATATCACCCGCATCAGCCTCTTCTACGAGATGGAAAAGAGAGAGGGCAGTTTCATCAAGACCTTTGATAATAGACCAAGCGAGGGGTGCCCTTCCTCTTCCTCTAGGCAGTGGTGCGGGATGCATTCCAAGAGCCGCTACGGAAGGTATCTCTATTACTTCAGAATCAACCAATCGGGACCATCCGACGACGAATAGAAGATCTGGTTCATAGTCCATAATCTGTGATTTCACTGAGTTTGTGTTAACAGATTCCACCCCATGGAGCGGAATTTCGTTACTCGTAGTGAACTCAGAAAGATCTGTTTGGTCTGCAAGTTCTTCTTGTTCTGAGCGGGTATAGACCGCTTGAATATTTGCTCCAAGAGAGTTTAGCTCTTCCAAACAAGCTTGACCGAGTTCGTTATGAGTGATAAACACGACTCGCATACGCTGAATGTATTTTGCTAGCTTATGAAATCTGGGAAGCTAATAGGTCAGGCGTTTTCGGAGGAGATCCTCATTGAGGTCCACTTGAGATAGATGATCAGCAATCAGGCGACCTGCCCCACCATAATCATAGGGACTCTCGCAATGTTCGACCCGTTGTTGGAATTCAGGATCATCAAAAGACATTCTTATCGCATCCCGGATCTCTGAAGAATTATGCGCAACAGAAAGAGTGTTTTCAGCTCGTTCCCGCCCCTCTTGTCGAGGTCCAACATCCACAACCGGTAAGGAGAAAGACGGAGCTTCAATGATCCCGCTTGAAGAGTTTCCGACCATCACATCCACCGCATCCATGATTCCAAGATATTCTCGACGCGGTAGACTTCGAAACGTCCGAATTGATGTAGTATCATCACGAGACTCGATCTCAGATATGATTGCGTCTCCACCGGCGTCGGAGTTAGGGTAAATGAGGATAACCTGTACATCGAATGATTTTACTGCGTCAAGTGTCTCAGCCATCTGGTCTCCCGCCTGATCTGGCTGTGTCGTTACTGGGTGCTGTACAACGAGTATCGACGGTTTGCCGGGATCTAGATTGTATTTATCAAGAACAACTTCTGGATCCATATATTCTCCAGCAAGAATATCATCGAGACCCGGAGCACCGGCGGTTATGATACGCCACTCTTCTTCACCCAGTTTTCGGATACGTTCTGCACTCAGCTCGGAAGCCGGAAAATGGATATGAGCAAACTTCGTGATCGCGTGTCGAATGCTATCATCGATGACCGCGCCATACATTGAATCACCGCCATGGATATGAGCGATAGGGATATTCGAGTGTGCCGCTGCGAGTGCTCCGGCAAGAGCTTCGTCACGATCACCAAGTAATAACACAATATCCGGATCTAAGTCGTTGAAACCATCTACAAGGCCCATCACACCGACACCAAGTGATTTAGCCATCGCCGTACCAGAATCCCCGTCAACCTGCATAAGTATTTCTCGATCGACAGTAAAACCGTCTGCGCGAATATCGTCGACAGTCATGCCGTGCTTCGGGGAAAGATGCATTCCGGTTGCGACGACTGACAAAGAGAGGCCCTTGTGATTTTGGATCGCTTCCATTGAGGACTTCAATAAACCGTATTCCGCTCTCGTTCCAGTAAGGACGAGAATGGATCGCTTCTGATTACTCATATCCCCTGTTTAGATACCGATGGTAACAATCTTGTCCTACCAGACTGATATAGAGGATCAAACTAAGCGAGTTACTTGATCGTCCATCCTCCGTCGACGACAAGATTGTGCCCTGTAACGTATGAGGCGGCGTTACTGAGGAGGTACACAACTGCTCCAGAAATTTCAGTTGGTTTTGCCATCCGTCCAAGTGGTACTTCACTCTCATAGTTTTCGACAAATCGGTGATCTTGGTCGTTGAAAACACCGCCGGGACTTACACTATTAACTCGAATTCCATCTTGACCGAGATAGGAAGCAAGATATCGAGTGAAATTTAGAATTCCAGCCTTGATAATAGAGTACTCAACCGGACTCGTCATGTCCGTCTGGTCATACATCGAGAAATCAGGTGCCTGTATTCCATAGATCGAACTGAAATTCACGATTGACCCTTCATGTTCCTGTTCAACCATTCGGAGAGCGACTGCCTTCGTCATGGCGTAATACCCTCCAAGATGTAGTGATAAATTTGCCACTAGATCCTCCTTCTCAACAGATTCAAACTGCTTCCCGTAGTCATCTGTTTGAGGATACGCCATATTGACTAGTCCGTCGATCCGATTGTACTTATCAAATACGACATTACAGGTCGTGTCAATCGAATCAACATCGGTGATGTCTAGTGATTGGAATGTACCATTATCTAGCTGATCAGCGATTTCAGGTCCTCGACTTTCATCGAGATCTGCAACGACAATATCGGCACCATGACGATCCAACAATCGACAGACCTCTGCTCCGATTAGACCGCCACCACCAGTAACAATGATAACTTGCTCGGTGAGATCAAACAAACAGTCAGTCATCTGTGTTATCATCTCGATTAAACATAAACTCAACGAACTGTAAATCAGTTGTAGTGTCGATGTCGACAGAACGCTCAGGAGGCATCACCGAAATCTTAGTGTAATTACCGTGGGGAGAATCGGCTTTCATCAAAAAGTCACGCTCGTAGACGTACACTGCGGCATTCATCTCGTACACCACAGGTGCGTCCTGTCGACGGACTACTTCGTCATCAAGAGACTTTGAAAGAGAGGCATATCCACTTTCGTCGAGTTCAACCATATTAAAATACGGATTCTTGTCCGCCTCACAGACGGTGTAGGCATTAGTTGCTTCTTCATCGGTAATGACGGTCTCAAAACAGTCCTCTATATCCGCTGGCCGCCGAAGTGGAGTAGTCGCATCGATATCGACCACATAATCATACGTTATGCTGCGCTCAGTCTCTATGTACTCCACAGCGTGTTGTATTACTGGAAGCTTCGCGGCTTCGTCACTTGCGAGTTTGGACGGGCGCATAAACGGTACCGCTGCGCCAAATTTCTCCGCGACTGAGGCGATCGCTTCATCATCAGTCGAGACAACTACATCAGTATCACGCTCCCACGTGAGCGCGTCAGAAACAGCATGCCCGATCAAGGGCTTCCCGCCAACTTCCTTGAGATTCTTATTTGGGATACCTTTCGACCCGCCACGAGCACAGATGGTACAGAGAATCTCAGCCATTATATTCACCTTTTATGTCGAGTGCTATTTGTAATACTTCCTTTGCCTCGGTGAGATCGTTGTCGCACTTTCCACCTGAGCGAACGTTCTGGATGAAGTGGTTTAATTGCCCCACAAACCGCCGATCACGTTCGTAATCGAACGATTCTGTATCAGTCGCAGACGGCCATTCTACCGTCAATATTTGTTCCTGTAAGTCGGCGATAACTGTCCCGTCCTCACAGACGACTTCTAGTATCCGTTTTGGCTGACGACGACAGTAATCGAGATGAATACTACCGACGACACCGCCCGGGACTCTCATGATAGCCTCTGCAATAGCCTCGGAATTGATTTCCAATGTGTCTGTGTGAGCGATCGCTGAGGCGACACACGAAATGTTATCGAACAACCAGTATGTATAGTCAATCTCATGAATTAAATCGAGGACAACGCCGCCACCACGTTCAGAGTCTGCACTATAAGAATCACGATAATCTTGTTCGGGACGCCACTCTGGAAGATACGATCCTGAGGTCGCCCGAAACGCGAGTACATCTCCTATATCTTCGCTGTTGATGACTTCACGTGCCGCGTTTAGAGTTGGATCGAATCGTAGTTGACAGCCAACATGTGTCACCAAACTATTTTTTTTAGCGATTCTAATTAGCTTCTCAATATCCTCTAACGTGTGAGAAAGTGGTTTTTCAATGAAAAGATGACAGCCAGCTCTAGCACATGCGATAGCCGTTTCGACGTGTTTGTGTGTTGGATTCGTTATGAATGCGACATCAGGATCTTGTGCGAGCGCATCTTGTAAGTCGGTATACTCGGGTGCGCCAAAGGGGTTCCCAGATTGGGAAGTTCCACTCCGGTAGATCAGTAGTTCGAGCTCATCCAATTCTTCATGGAGGATGCGAGCATGCCGTCTTCCTATAGAGCCAAGACCGGTGAGTAGAATTCGCATCTATAACAGATCGTGCTGTGACACATGGTGATCAATTTTCTGTACGATCTCAGCTTCAGAGAGAGGATTTTCATCGGCCGATGTATAGGCATTTTCTACGGGTGTTGCATCTGAGTAATTGAGATCGTCATACGCAGCAATATCAATTTGTGGTAATATAACGTACATATCTTCTAACTCACGGGCTTGGAACCGTTCATCCTCCGAGACGAGTTTCTCATGAATTCGTTCACCAGGACGCGCTCCAATAGTTTTGATATCGATGTCTTCGGGCTTATACCCAGCAGCAGGAGCATACTCTTCGACCATTGCTTCTGCTAGCGTGCCAATCTGAAACACCGGCATCTTCAGAACAAAAATTTCACCACTAGTCATTTTTTGGTACGCTTTAAGAACGAGACTGGCCGCTTCATCAATTGGCAAAATAAAACGGGTCATTTCAGGGTTTGTAACCGTTACTGGACCACCTTGCTGTATCTGATCGAGAAATAGAGGAACAACCGATCCACTCGACCCGAGAACGTTTCCGAAGCGAACACATCCGAACGAGATATTTCGGTTTCCTTTGTATGTGTTCGCAGCGATGATGAGCCGTTCAGAGAGAAGTTTCGTTGCGCCCATCACCGATGTCGGGTTTGATGCCTTGTCTGTACTTATTCCAATAAATGATTCAATTTCTTCCTCAAGAGCAGCTCGGATAAGGTTCTGGGTCCCATTAACGTTTGTCTGAACAGTCTCGAAGGGGTTATACTCGTTCAATGTGACGTGTTTCAACGCTGCGGCGTGAAACACGACATCGATATCCTCGACAGCAAGTTCGAGTCTGTCTTGATCCCGAATATCTCCGAGGAGATACCGGACCGGCGCATCGTCGCCTAGCTCCTTTTGTAGACTAAACAGCGCTTCTTCGCTGTTATCGAAGACACGGACAACAGAGGGGTCCTCAGCTAAAATCGCCTTGACAAGGCGAGAGCCAATGGAACCGCACCCGCCAGTGACGAGAACGTCTTTCTCTTCAAGAGATGGCATACATCGAATCCCTGAGCGCGTGAGTAAACCGCTTTCGAAGTATCCCAGTTGTTACTGATTCACCGCTTCGATCACAGCATCAGCGATCCGGTCTGTCTCTGCTGTGGAAAGACTCGGATACATTGGTAACGAAAGCACACGGCTTGCGATGTCCTCCGTAACAGGGAGATCTGGAGTAGTATTCTTCGTTCGTGTATAATACTCCGTCTGGTGAACAGCTGGATCCCAGTAGACTTTTGATGAGATATTGCGATCCTCTAGAGTTTCAATCACGTAGTCACGATTGAGCTCATTGGCAAGCTCTATGGTATATAATTGATAGACGTGGGTTCCTACCTCCGGGGGTATATGTGGTTGTATGCCGTCAACATCTTCGAAGCGGTCAGTAAGTTCGGTGGCCGCCTGCCGACGGCCCTCAATGAGTTCATCGATCCGATCGAACTGAGAGCAACCTAACGCGGCGGTGAGATCCGACATTCGAATATTGGTTCCAATGTCGGCATAGTCCCCGGATTCTGAACTCTCGAAGTAATCGCTCGACGCACGGCCGTGTGAGCGGTACAGTTTCACCTGTTCTGCGAGTTCGTCATCATTAGTAACGACTGCGCCACCCTCTCCCGTGGGCACAATCTTGTTTTGACAGAAACTCAACGCTGCGGCATCCCCAAAGGAGCCGAGTTTTTGACCGTCAAACTCGGCACCGAGAACCTCCGCTGCGTCCTCGATTAGGGGTGTATCGTGTTCAGCCGCAAGGTCGACTAATTCATCGATTCGACAACTGGTTCCGTACGGATGGACGGGGATTATCGCAGCAGTTGACTCCGTGAGATTGTCTTCTACTGAGGCCGGATCGAGTCCATATGTATCTGACTCAATATCGGTAAATATTGGTTCTGCACCGACTAATCGAACTGCGTTGGCAGTTGCGATAAACGTGAAAGCAGGGACAATAACTTCGTCACCCTTACCGATCCCAAGTCCATGAAGTGCGGCGATGAGTGCAGTTGTACCTGAATTGACGACGAGAGCGTGATCTACATTTAGGAACGCTTCGAGTTTTGATTCAAATTGGTCGACGTACGGGCCTTTCGCCCAGTACCCACCTCGCTTAATCGAGTCGGTGACTGTTGCGAGATCGTTTTCATCCCATGGGATCTCGAAAAGCGGTATCGAATCTTGTTCCTGCATCGGATAAGACTATTAATTTGAATCATAATAATTCACCGTGCTCCTAGATAGTGTATTCAGTATGTTATTATCGCTGCTGATGGTCGCTATCGTTTGTCAGCACAACTTCTGTGGTGGTGACATCCCAGCAACAGGACAAACTGCCTTGTCTGGTAGTAAGTGGTGTGAATCGAGTTGCCCTTTTGTAGCTGTTGACCCGTTGTAGAACAAGGAAAACCTATGACAGAGAGCCAGAAGTGGTTGTTTTTTTTTTTTTACTTTGGAGTGACTGTATAAACTATTTCAGGAGATGGTCGGTCAGAATAATCCCAAGTTGGCGAACAGAGCGGTTCCAACATCTTGTACCACGTTTCTATCCAATCTTCTTTTAGTTCAACTCGCTGATCTTTTGGCATTGAATAGGCCATTCGGATTAAATACGGTGAGATTGGACGGAGGCCAATGTCCCACATACGTGAGTGCGCTTGTGTGACTGTTGCCCGCTGTTGGACAATATCCAGTCCTGCCGCTTCAAGTTTCTCTTCCCACTCTTCTGGAGTATACAGATGAGCATAGTGATCACTTCGACCTCGATCGATCATCTCGATAAATTCATTCCCCAGTTCATCTTCCCACTGATTCCAGAGGGTATTAAGAAAATTTCGAACATTTGTATTCTTCAACACGAGATGGCCCTGTCCGTCATCAGCGAGTACACGGGCAATTTCGTCAAGATGGAGTTCTACGTTCTCAACCCAGTAAACACTGTTAGAGAACACGGTTTTGAAACGATTGTCTTCAAATGGCAACGGTTGATTATTATCATGTTGGTGGAGTTCGTCATAGAAATCAAGTTCAGCCGCTTTATCAAGTAGCGGCTGTTTCCAGTCGGTTCCGACAGTAATTCGCCGATCGGGACGGTCTCTGATAACAGGACTATAATCTTCTGAGGTAGCGTTATAAATATCTTTATTCTGGAAGAAATTGTCAAGATTCTCCGTTGCACCGAAAATATCGAACTCTGTACCAAAGTCACCACCAGCAAGTAGGAAACTAAATATCCCATCTCCACAACTTAAGTCAAGAGATGGTTCTTCAAACTCAGTCGATCACATCGGGTTTGAGTGAAAGTGTCTGCTTGGGAAGAGTGTGGAACCTACCGAAGCAGACAACGAGATAGAAGAAGAGCATCTTCTTAATTTTGTCGTCAACAGCCTCGATGAAGAGCTTGAGATAGACCTCGACGAGAACGTCAAGGTCACGACAGAGACGTTGTACGAGGTCCTCGCCGGCGCCAGCGCCGGCGGGACCTCGATCAATCACGTCTGCGAAACGACCGAGGACTCGCCACACGCCAACACCGTCCGAGGACATCTCACCGAGCAGTTCGAACTTGACTCCGTTGAGGCGGTTGGGGACACGCTACTTCAACGAGATACGCTTGAGACGCTTCCAGATCGACCGGTGGAGGTCTGTGCAGACCTCCACCTCGACCCCTACTACGGCGATGAAGACAAAACAGAAGCGCTGTACTCCTCACAGGCGAAACGGGGAACCACGACGTTTCACGCGTATGCGACGCTCTACGCGCGGGTACGCAACAAGCGGTACACACTGGCGGTTCGCCAGCTGATCGCTGGCGATACCACCAGCGACGTCCTTGCTGAGTTTCTCGAGCTCCTCGACGGCCTTGACCTCGGCGTCAAGGCCGTCTATCTCGATCGCGGATTCTACAACAGCACCTGTCTTGGGCTGTTGTCCACGCACAACTACGCCTACGTGATGCCGATCGTCAAGTGGGGTGAAACGATCCAAGACGAACTCAGCAAAGGCTGGAGCCGCGAGATCGAACACGATCTCGCCGGCAAGGTAACCTTCCCTGTGTTCATCGACTGCGTCTACCAACAGGGACGATACGACGAACACGGGGTGGCGCGTCACGGCTACGCCGCTGACGCGCCGTTTATCGACACGCCACGGGATGCCCGAGAACACTACAGCAAGCGCTTCGGCATCGAGTCGAGCTACCGATTAGCCAAGCAGAGCCTCGCATTCACCAGTTCTCAGGACGCTGGGCTACGGCTGGTGATGTTTGTGGTGAGCCTACTGCTCCAGAATAGCTGGCGGTATCTACACTGGCGGTACGTGGCGGCGCCCCGCCGCGGGGGGCGCCGCCTCTGGAGGTGGCCGTTCACGGAGTTCTGTGAGATGGTGCTGCGGGCCGCTTGGACAGCGCTTGGTGTACGTAGGTCCATTCCAGCGAACCAGCCACTCGACAGCCGGTTCTTCCGGTAGCTGTCCACCGATTTAGATAGCGGTCGTGAGTGGCGACACTGTCGCGTCGGCGGCAGTGCGCCGCCGACAGCGACGATCTATCCCAAAGATCACTCTCACCAGCGCTTCGAAGACGCTTCACGACCAGTTCCATCTGATTCACCGGCATCAGACGAGATTACGCGGCTGTCGATGTGATCGACTGAAACTCTAAATCGCCAAGAACTTCACAGCTTGCTCCTCTCCACAGAGCATTTTCTGGTCGCAGCCAGTAGATGTTCAGGAACTTCTCAAGCCAATCTCGACTCATACTTAGCAAGTTCAGACCGAAGATAAATATTGGTTTGGATTAACAGAAGGCAGAGTGGCAATCTTAACCTGAAAGAATCAAGCGGGCAAGAATAAGGTGAGAAATTCGAGAAATTTGATCGCACATGGTTAAGAAGGCTCGCCAGCGAAAAGAAATTTCGCATAAGAACATACCGCAAGAGCAGCGTGTGTACTTAACTATCGCCACATGCCGACGATTGAATCGTTTCTCGACTAGTCAGATGAGACGATCAGACCGTTATTTTACTAGATCAATAGCTGTGTTGAATCGCCATACAGCAGCGAGGTAGGCCGCTAAATCAAAGGAGTTGAAGCGGGAAAATGCGGTTGTTCATGACGCAGATCTCCCACTTCATCGGGGAGGTTGTGCCGGTTGCTCAAAGAGTTACTGGCGATGGAGTCAAATCCACCACCCCGGAAGGTGGCGGCGGATTCGACGACTATGCACTCGTTTCCCTTCACTGTCTGCGAATTTACCCCGATTCATCGTACCGCATGACGATCGACCTGCTCAAAGAGATGCCACAAATAACCGGAGAGACCGGCCTCAACGTGGCCGATCTTCCTGCGCCGTCCACGCTGTGTAAGACATTCGACCGGATCAGTAGGAGCGTGTGTTGAGTGCTGCTGCGCCGGTCG
Organism: Halorubrum tibetense; assembly: GCF_055396225.1. Classification (NCBI taxonomy): domain Archaea; kingdom Methanobacteriati; phylum Methanobacteriota; class Halobacteria; order Halobacteriales; family Haloferacaceae; genus Halorubrum; species Halorubrum tibetense. The sequence goes on along the minus strand of NZ_AP043742.1, from coordinate 684,624 downwards.
GCGCAGCTGCACAATCTCTCTGAACACGCCGCAATTGACGCCACGTTCTACGACCGCTCACCAGCCAGCCGCCACTACTGCCAGCGAATCAGCTACCGCGTTCAAAAGTTGAAAGTCACGAAAATCGTTGATACAGCGTCTCAAGCTGTCCTTGACGTTCACTGCTCAACGAACCGGGAAGGAAGCGATGCAGAACTTGCTGAGCAGATCGCCCGCCGGAACGCGGGCGATCTGTGCTTTGTTGAATCCGATGACGGCGTCGGGATCACTGTTTGAGAGCTTGGTCGAGGTTGTAGACTGTGGCGGTCAACACGAGTTCGCGGAACTCACGGTACCAAGCGCGAGGGTGGACAGCGGGGCCGAATCGACGCTTGATGGCCGAAAAGACAGTTTCGGCCATCCAGCGCTGGCCGTATAACTCGCTGTCCAATCGTGCGTTGTGGGCATGATCGTACGCAGTAAACAGCCGGTGGCGCAGCAAGGTCCGGACGCCCTCCGAACGGAGGGCGTCACGGAGCGATTGGTCGTCATAGCCTTTGTCGCCGGCGAGACTCTCGATTTTCTCGGTGCTACGCAGGGCGACTCGACGGCCAGTTTGCGTATCGTGAGGCCAGTGTGCCAAGCAGTGAAGATCGAGGATGGCACACGAGTCCGTATCAATGAGTGCCGTCGTTTTGAGCGTGCGTATGTGGCGATCCGAGCGGTGTTGGTAGTGCCTCGATGCCGTTTCGCGGCGAAGAACGTGACATCGATGACTCCATGCGAGCCCGGATCGCAGCTGTTCGCGGACTCACGAAGGAGGCCGCGCCACACGGACATGGGCACCCTCTCAAACGACCGGTACAGCGTTGAGGGTTCGAGAAATGCCGTCCGCGCCAGCTGTAACAGACCACGAACGCGATCCATCTCACTCGCCCAATCAACGATCTCGCGGTACGTCGCATCCATGTGAACCCGCAAAAAGTGGAGCGTGACATGCTTCCACCCGGGAAATCTGGTGCCAGTCGGACCACTCACCCCCGTTGGACTGGCGGCACAGCGCTTTTGAGCCAGCGACACGGCTTGCTTAACGAAGCGGAAGAGGAGTTTGGACAATTCGGCTCTTCCGCTTTGCTTCCTCCTTCAGAGCGACGCTATCCTGCCGCCTTCTGCGGATTCAACAGAGCACGCTGATGTGTGTCGTCTATAACATCAAGCGCTTCCTCAAACAGTGGATCTCCACGCCTTGTAGCGATTCAACACAGCCCCTTGAATGGAATCAAATAGCTAAATACAATTGACTTGGAGACCTAAAGTACCGTAGAAATATATGGGTTCTAGCGATACCACTCATATCATCGTTGGTTCACACGGATTTGAACATGATATTCCACACCGAGAGCACCGTCTGGCAATTTACTTGTCTGACCATCCTTCAACAGGAAACGTTTATTGGATTTTTCCCAACGACGTTACGAAAATAAAAACAAGGAAATTTAGAGAGAATATTCATGAAGTTTCTATTCCAACTCAGCTTTGCACGTTAGCGTCAGCGGTTGAGTGAACGAAGAGATGGTCGATCTCGGTCATCAAGTCATCGATACCGCGATCATCGTTGTCTCGAACCCACGAGAGAAGGTTGTAGACGGCTTCCTTCAGGGAGTGTTCGAGGTTCGCTCGAAGCGATGACGCCTTCGAGCGAACAGTCCCCAAGGCGCTCGACTCAGGATCAAGACGAACGAGACTGTAGGCAGCCATCAGAAGGTGCCAGTGCCGACTGGCACCTTCGTCGGTCTGCATCTCGCAGTCTCCAAAGCCGAGATCCTGCTTCGAGTCCTCGAAGAACGTCTCGATGCGCCAGCGCATCCCGTAAGAGCGGATCACGTGCTCGGTCGGTGCGTCGATTTTGTTCGTAGCGAGGTACTTGACCGGATTCTCTTCGTCTTCATCGGTCTCTTTCTCGGCGATAACCAGCTTCACGTCTCCCAGCTGGGAGACGGGAAGCTTCTTCGTCCAGATGTGGTAGGTATCGTCCTCGATGTTGCGCTCTGCGGTGTCGATGCGCTCTGCCAGCGCATCGACGCTTAGCTCTTCTCCGCCGTAGGTCACCTGTCGATTGCTCCGGAGCGGGCCGATCCAGTCCTTGCCGTAGGATTCGATGTGTTCAACGAGACCAGAATCGTGAGCGAACCACGAGTCGAAGAGGTAGGTGTCCGCAGGCACACCTACCTCTTCTTCGAGTTCGGTGACGATCTCGCGGGCGAGATCGTACTTGGTGTCGTGGTCTTGGTCATCTTCGTCCTGTTTTTCGTAGAGGCGGAAAGTGAGTGGGTAGGCGGTTTTATCGTCGGCGTAGAAGGCGTAGATGAGGTCTTGGCCCCAGACAGTGTCACCTTCAGCGTGATCGTAGAAGTGGCCGACGCCGGGGACTTCGTCCCCGGCTTTCTCGGTGATCGTGTCGTCGAGGATGATGTAACCACCCTGTGACCAGCGCGTTTCACCGTGTTTTTGGAGTTCTTCGAGGCGTTCGTGGTTGAATTGCTGTTCGTCCCAGTCGTACTCGGTGAAGAACTTGTTGAGGGCGCGTTTGCCCTTGGCTGGAAGGACTTCGCGTGCGATGCCTGCCACGGTCTTGTTGCTGGCCGCAACAAGACCGGTGGCGTAGGTTTTCGCGTGATGGCGCTGGGCTGGAGACAGCGACTCGAACTCGTCGAACACACGCGTACACGACAAGAACTCCGTAATCGGCATCATCCGTCCTTGCCACCGCCTACGTCATGCACCTACTTCAACGTGCAAAGCTGAGTTCCAACAAGATTACGTCAAATTCGAGTCCCTACTCGGTTGGTTGATGAGAATCCATTTGAGTTCTATTACAAAAGAGTGATAGGACGTGAACTGGAGGAGATAACTTCAGAAAATAATGTTCTCTGGTACTATTATCCGATCTTCTCGTTTATTCCACAGGATAGTGATTGCTGGGATGCAGTAGTTTATGATTGTAGTGATAACCATACAACATCTGGGTGGAAATACAACTACGAAATGGGGCTAATAGAGAGATTCCGAAATGAAATTGGTGCACGTTTGAGCCAACAAAGTGAGATTAAGATTCTGAAGCATACCGATATTGTATTTACATCTTCTCAATATTTATACGCCAAGCTTAGTCGATACACCGACTCTCCAATCTATCTAGAAGAAACAGGTGTTGATCTAAAGAAGTTTGAAACCACAGAGAGGTACGGGCGTATCGAACAGATCGAACCACCACGGCTAGGGTTTGTTGGGAAGATGAAACAAAAAATCGACTACCAGTTGTTAGGAGACGTTGCGAGAAAGAATCCCTCGTGGAACATTGTGCTCGTTGGTCCAGATAGTGAGGGCAACGCCGATTCAATACGGAAAATTTCGAACGTCACCTGGATTGGTGCCGTTGATCCCGATGATGTCCCACAAGTTATGAACAGCCTTGATGTTGGGCTAATGCCATATCGAGAGATTGAGTACAACAAGGCCGTATTCCCGCTTAAGTTCCACGAGTACTTGGCTAGTGGGCTGCCGGTCGTCGGCTGTGGCCTGCCGTCGACGGAGAGATACGTTGAAGATGGTATCTATCTCCACACCGCTGTGCAGTCATGTGCGTTCGCGGACGCATGTTCAACCGCCCTATCATGGGAAAACACTACCACCGGGAAAAAAGAGCTAGCCCAATGTGCTGACTGGACGCCGAAAGTCAAACGAATACACGAACGTGTCTCGAATATTTGTGAATCCGACGAGAATTGTAGTAATAAAGAATAAATTATATTTTCTGTCCAATAAAATTCAGTTGAGGTTATTATACTCTGGGATTTCCGGATGTAATTTCGATGTTTTGTTTTCAACATAAAGGTCTATATTTTCTGCATTTAAGATCACATCATTCATATCATAGATGACCTGATCGAGAGTTAATTTTCCAACGTGCGGGTCAACGGTACGATGTTTAGACTCGCTTTTGTTTCTTGTCCTGACTTTTGGTATCGGTATATTACCTTCCATATACTCTGAAGACTCGAAAAAATAGTTTGAATCTGTCATATCAACACCACATAATACAATGCTGTCGTATCCAAGTACCACAGATAGGTGAATCAGATAGCTGATTGAACCTCTTTTCCTGTATAGAACATCGATATTTCCTTGATCAAAATAGCCGCTATTGTATAGGTACGCAAGTAACAGACGGTTTTTTTTACTTGTTGACTCCCAATCTACGAATCGCTTGAATTCTGAATCTCGGGATATTATCAACCTATTTTTTAACCAGCTTGGTATGTGGTCTACAGCATCAGTATTTGCTAAACTAGTTGTATCCTTCAATATCGTAGCTGTATTGGAGTAGGCCCCTTTTCTTTTATTAAGCATATCAATAAATACATCACCGAACTTTACCATACCGGGGTCATCTGACGGAGGAAACCAGTTACTGTGTATTTCGAACACGTGGTATGTTGGAACAAAATCATGAACTGGCCATCGATTAAGACCAACTGAATCATGTCTTTCGATATGTTCCCATTTCTCTTTTGATATGTTGTTTATACTACTCCCAGACCCAAGTATAAATATCCTATCGCTTGTTTTATAACTATTCAGATCGGTAAAAGAGATCGGTTTACCAATACCAGAGTCCACAACTTCAGACATAGCTTTTATTGCAGATTTGTTGTGCTTACGTACAAGATACGGAAGTGCGTATTTGGTCTGTTCTATGGTATTTCGTTCTATATGTCCAGTTGCTTTTTCTAATCCCCTCTGAGCTACATATCTTGCTCCCTTCTTTCGCCAAGCATCCACTACCTTATTTATCATCTATATCACCAGTCACAAGTGGATCCGTATATATTGTATGGATTAAGAAGGTGTCATAGAACAGTTCGCATACCGGAGAGCAGGGTGACCGCTGAGGTGGAATGAGTTCAGCGACCCTGCAAGATGATCCTTCGGTAAACTCGTTCTTCAATGTCGTGGAGACAGAGACGCTAGCGCTGTTCGAGTACCTCTCCTTCGAGTTTCTCGAAGAGTACGACGTGTTCGTCCCGGGGGAGACGGGGCGAACCCGAGACCACGAACCACCAGAGCTGATGCGTGGCTTTCTCCACTGCTATTACAAGGACATCTACGGCATTCGTCCCGTTGAACGAGAACTTCGGAACACGTTATCTGGCTGAGCTGTGGGTTCGAGCGACCGCCGTCGAGAGATGTGGTCGATCGTTTTCCCACCGACCTCGAACACGTCGTTGACGAGGTCTTTGACCGACTCGTCGAGCAGGCCGCCCGCCGCGGCCTGCTCGACTTGACCTACTGTACCGATTCAACCGACGTGAGGGCGATGCCCGCCGATCAAGACGCGTCGAAGTGCTACGATCCAACCGACGACGAGTACTACTACGGCTACGGCTGTACAATCATCTCGACCGGGCAAAAAATCCCAATTGCAGCGGAGTTCACCGAAAGCAAACAAGCGCCAGAGGAGACGGCGATGCGCGTCACGCGTGACGCTCTCGCCGTCGCCAAACCGATCTGGATGATCGGTGACAACGCCTACGACCGCTCGACTGGCACGACCACCTGCTGGCCGCAAGGGTCGTGCCAGTCGCCCCGTACAACGCGCGAAACACCGACGACCCAAAAGACATCGAGTACAGGGTCGAAGACTGCATCAAACAACACAGCGAGGACGTTCAGCTGAAGCAGACCACGTTGGATGAGACGTACAACCGCCGTACTGGAGTCGAAAGAACCAACGAATCAGTGAAGGACTGCGGCCTCGGGCGAACGCACGCCCGAGGCCGCGTTCACGCACGAGCACAGGTGTTCCTCGCTCTGTGTCTTCGTCTCGTCGTCGCAATCACCAACTAAGAACGCGGAGACAATCCGGGAAGCACGATCACCACTTCGGATACTCCTTCCCGGAGAACGAAACCAAGACGACATTCCCCGACTACCTCCTGACGTTCGGCGAGTTCTGGAACGAGAACGCTCGGTTCCCGATCCCCGATGACCGCGTGATCCCCGTCGGTTACCCGTACCTCGAACAACGGCTCGACGCGTACGACGACGTCAAACCTGCCGAACAGCTCCTGTTCATCTCACAGGGAACCATCGGGCGCGAACTCTCACAGTTCGCCCTCAAGGTCCACGAAGACGACCGGATCGATCACGAGGTCGTCTACAAACTTCACCCCGGCGAGTACGATCGTTGGGAAGATGAGTATCCCTGGTTGGCGGAACCGGACATTAGAGTGATTGACGAACCCGAGCCCCCGCTCTATCGACTCTTTGCCGAGTCCACCGCTCAGGTGGGTGTCGGATCGACGGCAGTGTACGAGGGGTTGTGCTTCGACTTGGAGACGTTCGTGTTCGATACGGACGGGTCAGACGTGTTACAACCGCTCGTTGAGGATGGAACCGCGGCAACGATCTCAACCGCCGATGAGCTGGTTGGTAAAATGAATAGAGAGCAAAGAAGACGGTTCGATAGAGAACGGTTCTTCAAACCGGATGCAGTTGAAAACATCCTACAGGAATTGAACACGATTCTTGAGTGTTAGTGGTCTTCCGGCATCTCGATCGGCGGTTACAGAACTCGCCCGTCGTTTTCTAACTTCTGTGACATTGTTACGATGATATACAGTCGAAATCCGAGGCGACCCTCGTACATGGAGATCGACGGTCGTTCTACAGGTGTGTATTCCTCGATTCGCTGAATAACCGACTGCGGAAGCTGCGACCCGACCTCTCGTTTGATCGTATCGATCACTGACCCTGATTCGTCCTCCGTCGTCTCTCCTGAGTCACCCAATTCGTTGAAAGCGTGATCGATGAGTTCGTCGCCGAGAACCGACCGTGCGTGATCGGTATCTAGCCGATCCCGGAGGAACTCGATAGACGCGTCGCTGTTAAGAAGTCGTTCCGTATCCGGGTTCGCCGATCGCGTCGCGACGGGCACATCCGGACTCCGCTGTTGAACGTACTCGTGGTACAGTCGTTTCTCGGTCCGAAGTTTGTCTGGGAGAGTACAAACGGTTTGAATGATCTCTCGGCTGAGGAACGGGTTTATTTCTTCAATATAGGGTGTTTTGAGGGATGTCAATGCCGACTGAACTATTGCTAATCGATACGTCAGCTTCAAGCGATCACGCCACGTCGCTAGCGACTCGTCATCAGCTTGCGCAAACTCGGCCGGCCACTGTTGTGCGTCCGCACCAGGGATCGACAGTGACGGCATGACTTCATAGTCGGAGATTAATTGACCGCCAACCATTCGCCTGACCTGTGTTTGGGATGAAACTGCCGACCAGCCGAACGGATTGTTCCCACGGATAATGCCTACGTGGTCTTCAGCGAGTGTTTTGAAGGTCCTGAAGCCGTCCAGATATCCAGATATGTGGTCGATCCGACCTTCTCCAGCGGTAACAAACCGGTCGAACACCGTACCTATGTCAGAGGGATGTTGTGGCAGTTCGTAATACTCATGCGGAATCCCATATGCGTCCGCAAGCTCGCGTGCCCGAACAGCGTCACTATCGGGATGGTCGAGTGCTTCCGCGGTCCCCCACGTGATCGCGGTCAGCCCCAATCTGTCGTGGAGGGTCTGAATCAACCCTCGACTATCCATTCCACCCGATAACGCGAGAACCCAGCTATCGGGTTCAATATCGAGATTTTGAATCGTCGTCTCAATTGATTGACTAAGTTCCTCACGATGTTCCTCTCGACTTCGGTTTTTGATCTCAAAGAATGATGAGACTTCTGTCGTCGTCTCCGTTAATTCCCATGTCGATCGATCGATCCGAACGTTCCCGCCGGGCGGAACGTATTCGGTTCGCGCGTCCCACGCCTGTCCGGGTCCGAGACTCCCGCTGGAGATCATCCATGCAATCGCCCGCTCGTCGGGCACGAACTCGTCGGCAAAGTGAGCGATCGCACGCTGGGAAGTTGAGGCGACGAGCAGATCCTCGAACAGCCGGTAGTAGATCGTGCGTGAGGCGGTCGCGTCAGCGACCAGCTCGATCGCGCCCGAGTCGACGCGGACGATCCCGTAGCTCCCGTCCGCGACGGGCGCGCCGGGATCGTGCCAGTCGTCGGTCCGCGGGATCAGCCGCCCGAGACACGTGCTCGTCCCGTGGGTCGGAAGCGACTCCGGCGCGTTGATCCGACAGGTGAGCACCCCGTCGTCGCGAACGACCTCGACGTTCCGGGGCGCGTTTTCCGGGAGGATCCGGTCTGCGACTGTTTCGAGATCGGCGGCGGTATAGGTGTCGACCGTACCGCCGCGTCCGCAAAGCGAGATCAGTTCGGCCATACGGGAGACGCGGCAGCGAAGGGTAAAACAGGAACGGTGACGGTCGAAGCTCGATCCGGATGCTCAATCGAACCGGTTTCGGATCTTCGAGATTCCTCGACGAAACGCGCCAACGAACCCGTGCCGCCAGATCCCCATCCGGATCTTGTTGATCGGGTTCGACTCGTCGTTCGAGTAGACGGAGATCCCGCCCAGCTGCGTGAACACGCGATGGTCTGTCGTCGCATTGATTGTCTCCGCTGCCTCCTCGACGTCAGTGTACTTGCCTGCGCCCGGCGTGTCGATGTCGAGGAGCCGCCCGTGGAACAGCTTTACTTCCCCAACCGCGTGGCCTGGATAGCGGAGCATGAGGTTGTACTCCGGCGGCAGGGTTGCGATCCGGAGGTCCGACTCGTATAGCGCCTTCCGGAAGGAGGGCTGGTTCTGTGGGTTTCCGCCGTCGTAGAGGTTCTTATATACCTCGTCCCACGACTGTGTGAACTCTCGGAGGGCGTCGTCGTTTCTGTACGCGACGACGCCCGTATTGTACTCCGGGAAGCTGTCCGGGACGCCCGGCGGATCGTAGACGCTCCGGTTGTGGTTGTGCGCGACCGCGATGTCGAACCGATCGAGCACGTCGAACAGCTCCTCGGCGTTGGCGTCCATGTAGATGTCCGTGTCGAGATGGAGCGTCCTGTCGAACGGGGATCGGTGAAGATTCGCGATCTGGTCGGTGAAGCTGTAATCCGGGTCATCGATCTCGATCACGTGGTCGAATGCGAACTCCGGCTCGCCGTCCGTCGCGATCGCGATCGGGACATCAGGCATAGCGTCGCGAACCGACTGTGCGGAGCGTTCGGCTTCGGCGATGAACTGATCGCCGGTTGCGATGTAGAAGACACCGGTGCGAATCATGCTGTTGTGGATGTCGTATCGCTTCTGTTCTCGATGATGTCGCGTAACAAGTATCCGATTAGTAATGCTCCGACGACCGATGTCGTACTTAGTCCGAAGATCGAGTTCCCCGAGAACAGTTCGTTGACGACGAAGCCGATGACGAGTGCATGGACAATGAGGGATTCACGACTAGCGATCACCTTGGTGTGCGATACGATCGAGTACAAGAAGATGTACAGATAACACAGTCCACCGATGATGCCGGTCGTGACGAACAGCCGGAGGAACGAGTTATAAATCCCTGCACCAACTGCTGCGGAAGTGAATTCTCCTACGATCGTCGGCATATCACCGGGGCCATGGCCGAAGACCGGCTGAGCCTTGATTGCGTCGATAGCAGCGTACCAGATCTCCAGTCGTCCCGAGAGATACACTTGTTCAATGATCGTAGGTCCGGGAATAAGTCGTAAGAGCATGAGATATCCCGTCGTACCGGCAGCAATCGAAACAAGAATGAACTGGGTAAATTGCTCACGCGTGATCGCACTGCCAATCAAGTACACAGCTATTGCTGCAGCAAATCCTAGCAATGCGGCACGACTTTGAGCAAAAAATAATCCGAGGACACATACCGAAAACAACCCGTGTTTTAAGTATGGTCTACGAACCCAGACGAGACTGGACACCGCACCAATAAAAAGTAATTCACCCAGTGGGTTTGGATTCAATAATATTGATTCAATAACATAGAATTCTAATCCTAACAGATCTTCTGTTCTGTGAACCGATACTAAAGGGATCGAACTCCCGATGATTGCGGAAGGTATTCCTATGATTGAAACTATACTTGCAATACACGAAATCGTCTGGAGAAAAATTCTCTTACTTACATTCTTTGAAATCAAAAATAGTAATATAAATGAGGCGGGTATAAATATAATTGTACGCGATAATAGTTCTATATTTATCGGATTTAAGATGGCATGGTATGTATATATAGAATAGATTATGAAAAGTGGCATGAATATTGTAGTCGGGATCTCCAAATTAGTTTCTCTCAACCATACAATATATACAGAGAGTGCTGCTATAGCTCCTATTGGTGCTAATAACCAAACTCTTGGCAGTTCTGTAACAGTTAAAAGACTAGTTATAATGAGGAAGACAAACAACGCTAGAAAGAATGGTTGGGCTCTTGTTATTGAACGATGAGTATGCTGCAACATCAACACCGTCGCTTCTAAAACACTTGAGAGTAACGGTCAGTTTTATATTAACGGTAATCTACAATCCACAAAAGGTTCATGAACAGCCATACAAGAATATCTCATTGATCGTGAATCATATGTTATAAGTTCTCCTCTGTCATTCTATAGTATATCTTATGGCACTACGGCTCTGTCCTTGTTGTGGATTTAGCGAGACTTCGACAAATAAAACGATAGGTGAGTTTAACATTTCAATTTGTAATTCATGTGGATTCCTCTTCGTAGAGAACCCTCCAGAGTCTTCAATCGCAGATAATCCTGTCTCCAAACTCCGTCATACCGAGGTCCCGACACCGAAGCGTCGGCACTACTACACTCGGAATTTGATCGATAGACTGGATACTGGAAATCGAGTCATAGAGATTGGTTCTGGCTTCGGAGCACTAGGCAAGCTCCTCACAGCTAATGGATACGATTACCTCGGGTTCGAACCAGACAAGGGTCGCGCTGATGTCGCTTCTTCCGGAGGTGTCCCTGTCGAACCACATGTTTTCGATCCATCGGAGGTGACCGGCTCCGTTGATGTTGTCGTTATCGATAACGTCTTAGAGCACGTCCACGACCCGCAGTCGATACTCAATGATGCTGCTGAGGTATTATCCGAATCTGGGACGCTGATCGTGATCGTTCCAAACCGGTACGATATTCGGAGAGCACATCCAGGATGGGCACAACGTCACTTCTGGATCCCGCCAGCACACATCAATTTCTTCCGGTGGAAAGATCTTCAGCGAATGTGCTCTTCTGCTGGGTTCTCTATACGACCCTTCCCAGTTCGATCTCACGTAACAGACGATCTCCATACGAAGGATCTCGGCTTCATAATAAAATCGTTGATAGAAAAGACAGGGTTCACTCCGCTCGGATTGTATGCCTATGGCTCTCTCTCGGAGTGACCCTCTTATTCTTGAACTACTGCGTTCCGATACTCCTCCTGATACGCTTTACTCATCCGCTCCGCACTCAGATGCGCCGTGACGATTGCCCTCGCGCCGGCCGTCATGCTCAGATAGTTCTCTTCGATGATCTCCTCCATCACCGCTGAAAGCGCTGCCGACTCTCCCAGTTCGAACTCGGCTCCAACCGTCGAGTTGTACTGGAGTATCTCCTGATGTGGTTGAATATCTGACAGCACGACCGGGAGGCCCGACGCGAGTGCCTCCATCACGGTGTTGGGTAATCCTTCAGAGCTCGACGCCGAGACGAAGAAGTCCGATGCCCCGAGGTAAGCCGCGACATCGTCTACCCATCCCTCCATCCGAACCCGATCGTCGCCCGCCGCGAGTTCGGCACACTCGGCTTCCAACGACCCATCACCCAACATGCACAACACGCCGTCCTCGATCGCCGCGTCCTGAAACGCCTCGATCACGTCGAGGGGGTTCTTCCGTGGGATCAGCGTTCCCACGGAGACGAAGACGGTCGCCGACTCGGGGATTCCGAGCTCCTCGCGCAAACGGGCCTTCTCCGCGTCCTCCACCGGCTGATACGCCTCTGTGTCCACTCCGTTCTGTATCGGCGTAGCGTCCACACCGTGTGGTCGAATCCGGTCCGCGATCGTCTCCGAACACGCGACCGGGTGGTCGATCCGCCGGTACATCCGGACGTGCTCGGCCGCCATCGCCTTTCCCTGTAGCTCCCCGAACTTCGCCGGGTAGTCGTCGTACGGATAGTTCCGGATCGTCGTGATCCGCGGGTATCCGGAGAGGAGCAGCGCCGAGAGCGTATCCGCCCGGATCCCCTGTGTCTGAATGATATCCGGGTCGATCTCGGACACCTTCCGGCGCAGTCGCCGCGGTCCGAACGCCAACCCTTCCCATCGGGACAGCCCGAGCGTCTCGTACTCGATGTCGAGCTCGCGAAACCGCGGGAGCTCCGTGTCCGCCGGCTCCGGTGAGAGCGTGAGTACCGTCGCATCGAACTCGTCGTCGAGGTGGTTCAGGATGTAATAAAGCTGGTTCGTCGGGCCGCTGGGTCGCAAGCGCGAAACGACATAGAGGATATCCGTGGTCACATCCGGGACGTGTGTACGTGTGCTGATAAACGCTGCTTGTTCACGGCCGAGAGAACACGCCTAAACACCCCGCCGTGGATACTCCACGTATCCGATGAGCCAGTACTCCGGCCTCGAACGACGGATCGCGGCGGTCCTCCAACGGTTTCCGGGCCTCAAACGCCGTCTAAAAGAGGTATATCAGCGCGTGAACTACTACGCCTACGCCGACCGCGACTTCGAGTACGCGGTTGCCGACGACGCCACCCTTAGTACCGTCTCCGACCGGTATGGGGCCGAACCGACCGATCGCGACCGATTTTTCGGCTACTTCGATGTCCATCCATGGACCGCCTCAATGGACGGTTTCCTCCTCCACGAGGTCAGCGGAGACGCCGTCGATATCCGCCTCTACCGCGACGGCGACCACACAACTCTCGGCACCTCTTTGGCGTGGAACCTACAACAAGGGTCGCGCACACAGTGGCACCCCGCCGCCGAGTCAGTCCTGTATAACGACCGCGAATCCGACCGGCTCGTCGCCCGAGAAGTCTACTCTGACGGCGAGACGGCCGCCACGTACGACCGCCCGATCCAGGCTCTTCACCCGGATGGAACCGAGTTCCTCTCGCTGAACTACGATCGGCTGGACCGCAACCGGCCCGACTACGGATACGGTCGGGATCCGCGTTCGCTTCCTGATCCCGAGTCAGACGGCCTATGGCGGGTCGAGATGGACTCCGCCGACGACGAACTGCTCGTCTCCCTCCAGTCGCTCATCGATCGCTCGGAGACGACTGCACCCCCCGAGGCGCACTACCTCAACCACGCACTCTACGATCCCACTGGGGAGCGATTCGTCTTCCTTCACCGCTGGAACGGTGACGAGGGTCGCGTCTCCCGGCTGTACGTCGCCGACCGCGACGGGAACTGCCGAGTCGTGATGGACGACACCGTCGTCTCACACTACTGCTGGCTCTCGGACTCGGAGCTGTTCGTGTGGGGTCGGACCGCAGCACATGGGGACGGGTATCACGTCCTCGACGTGGATACCGGAGATACCGAATACGTCGGCGCACTTGACGACTACGGGGACGGCCATCCCTCCCTGTCACCTGACGGCCGATACATTGTGACGGACACGTATCCCGACCGAGAGCGGAAACGGCGACTCCTGTTGTACGACCGCGAAACCGAGGACGTGACTGAACTCGGACGGTTCTTCGAACCGCTCCGATTCACCGGAGAGACGAGATGTGACCTTCACCCTCGTTGGAGCCCCGATGGAACCGCGATCTCCTTCGACTCCGCACACACCGGTCGCCGCGACTCTTATATACTGGACGTAAGCCGGATCCTGAGCTAATCCCGTAGGAACGTCCGATAAACGACGCTTCGGACCCCGTTCGGCAGGAGTCGAAGCGGGATCCGCGCGCAGATATTTAAAAAGAACACGGGAAGCGAGATCGCGCCCAGACGGAGGAACTCGTACTGGAGCCTCGTCTCCGTCTTCGCGTATGCCAAGCCACCACGGCGGTTGAACAGGTCCTCGCCCGCCTCACACTTGACGAGCACCGTGGGCACGTTCGCCAGTGTGTGTCCCGCCGCGAGCATCCGCATCCACAGATCGTAATCCTGCATCGAGCGGAGCGGACGGTAGTTCCCGACACCGAGGACGGCGGACCGCCGGAACAGCACCGTGGGATGGTTCAGCGGACAGCGAAATCGGGCTGCCGATCGGACCTCTTCGGGCGTCGCTGGAACTTCCCGAACCGTCTCGATTGTGGTGGGATCCTCCGAAAACTCCCCGATATACCCGCCGACCACGTCCGTCTCCGGGTGTTCACTTATATACTCCAGCTGTCGCTCGAACCGGTCCGCGACGGCGACGTCGTCGGAGTCCATTCGTGCGACCCACTCGTGTGAGCACGTCTCGACGCCGTGGTTCAGCGCGGCCCCGAGTCCCTGGTTGCGTGACAGCGAGGTCCGCCGGAGTAAGCCCGGATACTCGGCCATCAACTCGTCGAGGACTCCATCCAGCGCGGGCGTCACCGGACCGTCCTCGACGACGACCACCTCGTCCGGCCGGACTGTCTGGTCGATCACGCTCCGTATCGCGCGTTCGAGATCGTCGGCGTCGTCTCCCTCATACGTCGCGATCAACACCGAGAACTGCGGGTCACTCATGCTGCCGGCCTCCGTCGATATTAGGGTAGATCCACGGCGCGACCCGAAGGATTCGCATCGATCCGGGCTACACCCGGCCCGTACAGGAACGTTGCGATCCGGCGTGCGAGGGGACCGTGAGCCACGGGGGACGGAGGCCGTCGAACGCGACGGTGCGCCACGCCGGCGACGGGGAACCGTCACGGGAGACGAGACCGACCGAAGGAGATGGGTGGTGAGCTACGACGACGCGCCGGAACGTGGGTTGCGTGGGTGGCGTGGGGCAGGGGGGGACGCCCCACAGGAGGAGACCAGTCCTGACGCGATGTGTCGATTGCCAGTGGGTCGTCCACCAGCACGTGTATCGAGGGGCTGGGACACCCTAATGGGTCCCCCTCCGTGTTGTGGGCGTTTATAAGCAACCCGGCACGATCGCCCGACTGCGCGAGTCGCGACCCGCACTCGACGACGGCTGACGGCGGCCCCAGTCGGGCGACGGGGCGGAGCCGGGCGACGGCCGCCGCGGCTCACTCGTCGGTGTCGTAGGACTCGCCGACGGCGGCGGGCATCCGCCCGCGTCTTCCCCCACACGGAGAGGACGATGATCACGAAGTAGCTTCCCCGGTCTCGTCTCTGCCCCCGCCAGCTTTTCACCCCGTCCCGCCGACCCGGTCGGTATGGTTTCCATGCAGGAATTCCCCCCGCGTCCGTCGGTCGAGACGGTACTCGGCGACGAGTCCGATAACGCCTCCTCCGACGTGAATTCGTCCGCCGTGGACATCTCTCCCACCGCCGACGCGTCCGCCGTGGACGCCTCCCACGACCCCTTCGGTTCGGGCCACCTCTGGGTCACGGAGCTGGTCGCGGGCGACCCCCTCCGCTTCCGGTTGACGGACGCGGGCTTCCTCGAGTTCGGCGACCGAAACGGCGTGTTCGACCACGACGCGGTTCCCCTCCGGTACCGCGCCGCGGTCGGGGCGGTCCGTGAGCGGTTCGCCCGCGACGCGTTCGCGGCCGCCGTCGACACCCCCGGCTCGGTGACGTTCTTCGGCGTCGCGACACACGCCCGCGGGCTCGCGTACGACCTCGACCGGGTCCCGCCGTTCCTCGGCACCGCGGTTCACGACGCCGACCGGGAGCGATATCTCCCGCCCGACACGGTCCGACGGGCGTTCGATCTGGTCGGGATCCCCACCACGGAGCCGGTCGACAAGGAGGTCCGCGCCGCCCACTTCGACCCTGCGGACTACCCGATCCCCGACTCGCGGTACCGCGACGGTCCCGCCGCCGGCGTCGTCTTCCACAACAAGGCGGGCGGGAGCGCGGTCCGGCGGAACCCGGCGGTCCAGCCGAGCCCCGGGGTCGACGCGGACGACGAGCGACCCGTGGCGACGGGGGGCGATCGGTCCTCGGCGACGGAGACACGACCCGATCCCGAGCGACCGGCGACCGCCGACGCCCTCGTCGACGCCCTCGTCGACGACACCGACATCGACCGGGCCGTCTCGGGGCTCGTGGCGGGCACTGACGCCTCCGCCCGCGACGGCACGCTCGATGCCGACACCGCCCGCGACGGCACGCTCGATGCCGACACCGCCCGTGGCGACGCCGCCGACGACACGCTCCCGCCGGTCGAGGCGATCGTCGACCGCCTCCTCGAACGGCTTGCCCGGGAGACGTCGCTCGTGGCGGACGCCGACACTGTGGACGGATCGGGGGAACCGAACGCCCCGGACGAGACTGCGATACGGTCGGTGCTCGCGGCCCGCGTCGATCGGTACCGCAGGGAGAGGACCTGACGCGGCTATCGGAGGAACCCGACCACGTCACGGACGACGGCCGCGATCTGCCGGATCACGATCTTCACGTCGAACCAGAACGACTGCTGGCGGATGTACGCGATGTCGTAGCGGAGCTTCTCCTCCGGCTCCGTGCTCTTGACACCGTTCACCTGTGCGAGCCCGGTGAGCCCGGGTTTCACGAACCAACGCTTCCGCCAGGAGCGCGTCTCCGCCTCCAACAGCGTCTCCTCTTTGACCCATGCCGCCCGCGGCCCGACGACGCTCATATCCCCTTTCAGGATCGTCCACAGCTGCGGTAGCTCGTCGAGATGGGTCCGCCGCAGCACGCGACCGACTCGGGTGATCCGATCGTTCTCGTCGTCCGTCGACGGCGTCGCCGACACGCCCTCGGGCACCATCGACCGGAACTTCGCGACCGTGATCGTCTCGCCGAGCCCCGCGGTGCGCTCCTGATAGTACAGCACCGGGCCGGGGCTGTCGAGCTTGATCGCGACGGCGATAAGCGCCGCGAGCGGGGCCAGACACACCAGTCCGACGACGGCGAACGCCACGTCGAACCCGCGTTTGAGCATGTGATCCTGAATGTCCCACGGCTCGACGTCGACGTCGACGAGCGGGCCGGCGTCGTCGCCCGCGGTCAACACGGTGTCGGCGAACTCACGGTGGACCTTCGCGGCGACACCGTGCTCGTGGCAGGCGTCGAGCGCCCCGAAGAACTCCGCGCGATCGGGCTCCGAGAACGCCAACACCGCGGTTTCGACCTCGTAGTGGACGAGCGCGTCCTCGATCCGCGAGAGCCCGCCCAGCCGCGTGATCCCCGGGTCGCCGCCGTCGGCCACGACCGCGACTCGCTCGGCCGGCGGTTCGGCTTCGGGTTCGACCGTCGAAGGGGCGAGGTAGCCGAGGTACTCGAACTCCGTCTCGGCGGCGAGCCGACGGATCTGCTCGTAATCGTCGCCGACGATGATCGCCCGCGACGGGTCGGTAGCGGGCTGCCGCCGGATCCACACGAGCCACATCGGGACGACGACGAACAGGACCGCGACCGTCATGGTGAGCGTCGCTCGCGGCACCCGCCAGGACCATTTATAAAACCCGACCGCGGCGATCGCGAGGCCCCCGACCAACACCCGTTTCTGTGCCAGGAGGACGACGTCCAACAGTCGACGAGGACGAGGTTTATAAAGGGGGAACAGCGCGCCGACGACCGCACCCGCCGTGAGGAGCGTGACGAGCGCCAATCGCTCCCCGCTCAGGACGGTCGGATCGAGGCGGTTGAACACGGGGACGTACGTCGTGAACACGGCTTGCGGGACCGGATGGTTGGCAGCCATCACCGTCCCCGTGGCGAGGAGCGCGACACCGAGGACGCTGATCAGTCGGTACCGCCAGCCGGAAAGCATCACTTTCGATACCTCGCGATCATATAAAAGGACTGTGAAGTGACCGGTCGGCAGAACGTTTCTGTCCACTGAAACGAGCCGTCTCGTGGGTGTCTACACGTCCACCGCGACGGCTTCTCCCTCCTCGACCGCATCGGGGGTGACCGTCACCGTCCCGTCGCCGTCGTCGCGGGCGTCGCCGTCGGATACGTCCCCGCTCGCCGCCGTGTACTCGCCGGGGTACGCCACCCGAACGTCGAACGTCCCGTCCGCGTCGGCGGTCGTCCGCCGCTCGTACGTGAACGTCTCCCCCGCCGTCTCCACGTCAGTCGTCACCGTCACCGTCTCGCCGGGCTCGGCCTCGCCGGTCACCGCCGCGCCCTCGACCGGCCGGAACACCTTCACCTCGCCGCCGTCGGCGACGAAGCCGAGCTGGAACCGCCCCGACCCGTTCGCCGCGTCCGTCGCGCTCCCGTGCGCCTCGAACAGCTGGTCGTAGACGCTCGTCCCCGGCGTCGACCCGTCGATCTCGTGGATCGCGACGTAGCCGACCGTGCCCGCGAAGCCGTCGGCGTGCGCGTCGGGATCGGCGTCGCTCACGAACGGCTCGTAGTTGCTGAACGCGTAGCCGTACCCGTCCCCGTCGCCGCGAACCGCGTAGTTGAACATCCGGTTGCGCCCCCACTCGCTCAACACGAAGTCGGGGCCCTCACGCTCGGCGGCGTCGGCGTCGATCCACTCGATCGCCCCCGCCTCGTCGTCGGTGGCGGCCACCGTGTCCATCACCGCGGGCACCATGACCAGGCTCAGGCTCGCGACGAGCCCCACGACGCCGAGCGCGTACCCGACCTGTCGCCCCGTCAGCCCCGGGGGACGGAGGGTGACGTGGACCCGGTCCGGCCGGGGGCCGAACGGCTCGGGCCGTTCGGCGACGTCGATGACCGAGAGCAGGTAGACGAGCCCGACGCCCGCACACACCGCGACGACCCCCGTCGCCTCGCCCGCGAAGCGGATCTGTACCAGCGCGAACCCGATCAGCGCGCTCGCGTAGCCGACGACGACCAGCCAGCGAGGCTCGTGACGGACCACGCACTGCCAGCCGGCCCAACCGAGCACGGGCAACGCCACGAACAGGAACCAACCGAAGTGGTCGATGGGCCCGAGGAACACGCCGAAGTCGCTGGCGAACAGCGCCCGGGTCTCGGCGATCCCCTCCCGACCCAACAGCGAGTCCAGCGCCCGTTCCGTCAGCCGTGCCGCCTCGTCCGGACGGACCCGCCTGAACCCGAGCCACAGCGGGACGACACTCGCCGCCGAGAGGCCGAGGTGGATCCCCGGATGGGCGTCGAACCGCCCGAGTACCGCCGCCGCGCCGGCGACACAGACGACGCCGACGGCGACGAGCGCGAGCGCGTAGACGGCCAGCGGCTCCTGCCACCCCGCCCGCGTGTGAAGCGCGTACGCCAGCGCGAACCCGACGCCGAGCGCCCCCACCACGGGCGCGGCCGCGACGAGCGGGTTCCAGCCCGCTCGAAGGTCCGAGCTCGCCCGCAGCGTCGCGTACACCGCCAGCCCGACGAGGAGGATCGGCGACCCGTTCCAGGTGTGAACCATCGCCGCGAACACGACGCCGAGCAGGCCGACCACCGCCCACGTCGCCGGCGACGTCAGGTGACCGACCCGCGTGTCCGGGGTGCGCGTCTCGTGGTCCCGCGCGAGCCACGTCACCCCGACGATCGAGAGCGTGAGCCAGACGTAGTCGACCGCGTGATGGTCGAAGAAGCCGATCCCGGAGTACAGCGCGTGTCCGGGCAACAGCGCGAGCGCGACCACCGACGCCACCCCGATGCGCTCGTCGTTCGTCGTCCACGTCGCGATCAGGTAGACGCCGATGCCGACGACGAGCGCGGCGACCACGGGGAGCCACGCGACGACTGCCGCCGTCCCTTCCCCGTCGACGCCGACCAGCCCCGTCGCCCACCAGCCGAGCGTGTACGTGAGCGGTTCGCCGCTCGCCCGCCCGCCCAGCACCTCCGCGATCCCGGCGAAGTCGAGTCGCCCGACGTCGGCCGCCGCCAGCCGGTCGACCCAGGTGAGGTAGTGGTACGGGTCGTTGCCCGGAAGCAGCACCCGATCCTCGCGGAACACTCGCGTGACCGTGAACGTCCGAAACACGAACAACAGCGTCAACGCCCCCGCGAGCGCGACGCCGAGGTCCCGGTGGAGTCCGTCGGCGACCCCCTCGACTCGCTCGCGGATCGCCGCCCCGAGCTCGCCCGTGCGACCCCCGTCGTCGGTCGCCCCGCCGCTCCCGTCGTACGGCTCCCCGTCGAGGGCGGCTCGAACCGCCTCGCGGTCGGCGAGCCGATACGCGTCGCCGTCGTCGGTCCGCTCGACCACCCCGCGCGAGACGAGCTCGCCGAAGGTGCCCGAGTCGATGTCGACGTCCTCGAACGTCCACGGCCCCGTCGCGTCCGCGTCGAGCAGCGACTCCAGCGCGTCCGCGATCTCCGGTCGGTCCGCGAGGAGCTCGCGCGTCGCGGCGTACGGGTCCGCCATTACCCGAGTCGTCGGGAGGGGACCGGCTAAAGTGCTGCGTTGTCGGGGTCGTCGAGGCGAGATAACGTCCCCGCCCCGCCTCCAAATGACCCTCCCTTCCCCGACCGACTCTGCCCGGCTTCCCCGACCCGGACCGGACGGTTTAGGTCACGGGCGCACGCAGGTCCGCCGAATGCCTCGACTCCGACTCCCACTCGTCCCGGGTTCGCTCCGATGGGCGGCGGTGGCGCTCGTCGGACTCGTCATCCTCTACTACTCGGTCGTGCCAGCACCCGGCAGCGGCACGTTCCGGTCGGGCCCGTTCGGGCTGGTGGGGTTCTCGACGTGGCTCCACCTGCTGGCGTACGCGGGGTTGACCGCGACGCTCGCGTACGCGCTCCACGACTCGCCGCGGCCCGATCGGCAGGTACTCGCCATCGTCTTCCTCGTCGCCGTCGCGTACGGAGCGGGCGTCGAACTGCTCCAGTCCACCCTGGCGAACCGCCACGGCGACTACGCCGACGTCCTCGTGAACTCGCTCGGGGCCGGCCTCGCCGTCGTGGGTTGGCGGGCGCTCACACGATACGCCCGGTTCTACCGCGCGCGGCGGCTGACGGATCTGGAGCTGCCGGTCGAGTGAGGCGACAGCACGTCCCCGGCGGCGGCGCTACTTCCCCGGGTCGACACGACAGGTGTCGACGCCGAGCAGCGAGTAGAGCCCGCAAGTCCCCGTGGCAGCGGTCCCCAGGGCCGCGATGGCCACGACACCGAACACCGGCGCGGCGAGCGCCGGCAGCGGGGCGACACCGGCAAGGGTCGCGAGCGAGAGCGTTCCGACGACCGCGCCGACCGCGACGCGAACACGTCTGTCCATGGATCCGACGTTCTTGTCCATACCACACACAAGCGCTCGCGGTACCTAAACCCGTCGGCGACAGTGTCTCCCCCCGCTCAGAACTCGTCGAGGCCGGTTTGTGCGCCCCCGCAGCGAGCCGGTCCGCCTGCCTCGTCGCCGGGGGTTCCGTCCCCGCGCTCACCGGCCCCGAGACCCCTGTCGCCGGCGGCTCCGCCCTCGAGTTCACCCTCTCCGTGTTCGGCCGCGATCGACGCCGCGCCGCCGATCCCGCCGGAGAGCGACGCCCGTCTCGCGACCGTCTCGTCGGCGAGTCGTGCGGCGGCACGGGGGTAGGCGGCGGCGTAGCGGTCGCGAAACTCCAGACGCGCGGCCTCGTAGTCGACGACCGGATACGGGTAGTCCTCCCCGATCCGAACGCCACAGTCGTCCTGGACTGCCAGCGGAGCCTTCGCCGGTCTGGGAAGGTACTCGGCCGGGAGCTCCGCGAGCTCGGGCACCCACCGGGTGATGAACTCGCCGTCCGGGTCCTGATCGCGGACCTGCTTGTGGGGGTTGTACAGCCGGAGGCCGGGGCGACCGACGAGCCCGCACTGTGACTGCCACTGTGTGTAGTTGATCGCGGCGACCGAGTCGATCAGGTGCTCGTGGAAGTGGTCCGCGCCGATCAGCCACGGCTGCTGGAGGACGTGAAAGTAGACGCTCGCACAGAGCGCCCGCATCCGGAAGTTGAGCCACCCCGTCTCGCGGAGAGATCGCATGCTCGCGTCGACCATCGGGAACCCGGTTTTCCCGGCCTTCCACGCCTCGACGAGTTCCGGGTCGTGCCGGTCACGGTTGAACCCGCGCATGACCGGGTTTACCGCCTCGTCGAGCCAGCCGGGCCAGTCGACGAGCTTCTGTCGGTAGTGTAGGTTCCAGAACAGCCGGGAGACGAACATCGACTTCCCCCGGCCGTCCGGCGCGTGCTCGTCGACGTGACGGTGGACCTCCCGGACCGACAGACAGCCGAACCGGAGATACGGCGAGAGTCCGCTCGTTCCGTCGCGGGCGTCGACCGGCGAGGAGATGCTCCCGGGGTACTCGCCGATCCGGCTCGTGAACGACTTCAGCCGATCACGGCCCGCCTCCCGGCCCCCGGTCGGAACCATCGACTTCTCGCCGACGACGTCGTACGCGTCCGCGACGGTCCCGGGGTCGATCCCCGTGTCGATCCGCTCGACGGCGACCGCACGCGGGTCCCAGTCGTGCGGGTCGGCGGCCAGCCACGACTCGACAGACTCCTTCCAGCCGCGCCGCGGTCGATCGTCGTCGCGCACGAGGCCGTCCCCATCGACGAACCGGACGCCGAGCCGCTCGCGGGCCCGCTCGTCGCGACGGAGTCCGTATCGACCCGTGGGGTCGCGCGTCGCGACCACGTCCCACCCGGCGTCGACGAACCGACCGAGGAGCTCGACCGGGTCGCCGTGAGCGTACGTCAGTCCGGGCGTGCCGACGTCGCGGTACTGGCGGTCGAGGTCGCGCAGGCAGTCGTGGAGGAACTCGATCCGGGCGTCACAGGCCATCCCGCGGTCGCCGTAGAAGGCCGGATCGAAGACGAAAAGTGGGAGAACGCGCGGGTCGCCGGCGCGTTCGGCGGTCGCGCCTTCGGGATCCCGCTCGCCTTCCGGTGACGCGGCCGCCGCGAGCGCGGCGTTGTCCGCGATCCGCAGGTCCTCGCGGTGCCAGACTACGGTTCCGGGATGGCCGGCGGCACCGATCAGCGACTGGATCCGGTCGGTCTCCGGGAGTGTCGCGAGCGCCTCCGCCTCGTCCGCGCCCATTCTCACCCGATAGTTCGAGTCCTCGGGGCAAGGGTCTGTCGCCGACGGATGCGCCGGGGTCGGCTCCCGAGACTGCTACCGGATCACCGTCACCGGAACGGTCGCCTTGTCGACGACGCTCTTCGCGACGCTGCCGACCACCTGCTCGCGCTCCTCGCTCAGCCCGCGGTGGCCGACGTGAATCGCGTCGGCATCGCTCTCGTCCGCGAACGCCGTGATAGCGTCCGCCGGGCGGCCGGTCAGCAGCTCCGTTTCGATGTCGATATCCGCTCCTTCCTCGTCGGCGACGGTCTCGGCGACCCGCCGGGCCGCCGATAACACGCGATCGCCCTCCTCGACGGCCGCCTCCTCGCCCGGGAGGATGAGCATCCCGTCGATCAGTTCTGAGTCCGGCGTCAGCACGTGCGCGATCACGAGCGTCGCCTCGAACGCGGCGGCCTGTCGCGCGGCGTACCGGACCGCTTCGTCCCCTAGCGTCGACCCGTCCGTGGCAACGAGGTATCGCATGGATGGAGATAGCGTCGCCTCGTACATAACTCCTCGACGGCGTTCCCGCGCGGTGGGGTCGCGAGTGAGGGTCGCGGGCGGGGGTCGCGGGCGGGCCGTCGTGTCGCTTATAACCAGAGGCCCTCTGTGTTCCGGGGACGATCGATGCCCTCCACCCGCTCCGACTCGTCGGCTCGAATCGACCCGTTCCTTCCGGTCTTGGTCGCGAACCTGCTCCCGCTCGTCGGGGTCGTCCGGTTCGGCTGGGACCCCGCGACGCTTGTGGCTATCTACGCCATCGAGGTCGGCCTCTCGATCCCGTTGGCGGGCGTGAAGGCGTTGTTCGCCGCTCGGCCCCCGCCGTCGGACCGTGAGGAGGGCTTCATCAGCGTCACGAGCGCCGAACTGGTGGAAAAGCGGGGCTCCGTTCGCCTCGTCGCGTGGCTCCCGCCCGTGTATCCCCGGAACGTCCCGTTCGCGGCCGCGGTCGCCGGCAGCGCGGGATGGTTTCTGGTGTTCGCCGGAGCGGTGTTCTCCGAGGTCTTCGACCTCCCGGCGCTCCTCGCGCGACCCGAGGTGCTCGCGGCCGCGCTCGCGCTGTTCGCCGGACAGTTGATCGAGGTCAGTCGGGAGTACATCGGCGACCGCGGCTACGAGACCGTCTCGCCGTACGCGGTCGTGGAAACGCCGGTCCGCCAGGCGTTCTTCCTGGTGTTCGTCGGCCTCGCCCTCCCGTTCCTCGACACGGTCGGTGGCGGGGTCGCGATCCTCGTCGTCCTCGTCGGGCTCAAGCTCTTCCTCGAGTGGTCGACCGTCCGGTCGTCACGTGACGGCTTCACCGGCTGGCTCGCGGGCCCGAGCGGGTCGGAGGACGCCCCGGCGACCCGGGATCCGGTCGACCGCCCTCGGGGTGACGAGGAACCCAGGGCGGACCGCGTTCCCGGAGCCGACGGGTCTGACGGTGAGGCTCCGCCGGCCCCGGACGCCCGGTTTCGGACGCATCGCCGCGCGGTCGTCGCCACCGCGCTCGCACGAACGCTCTCCTGGCCCGCGGCGTTTTATATCACCGGCTTCGCGGTGATCTGGGTCGCCGTTCTCGGGACGTTCACCGACGGGGAGCTGCCCCCGGCGATCGCAGTCGGGACCCTGGCCGTCGTCGTCGGCCTCTGTCTCGCCGCGATCGGGGTCCACGTCGCGGGGTTCGTCCTCCGGTACGCGTCGCTCGAATACCGGCGGTACGACGACCGGATCGTCGCGTACGACACGTGGCTCGACGAGCCGCAGTGGGCGGCACCCGTCGACGTGCTCCGCGACGTCGAGGTCGTCGAGAACAGGCTGCCGGATCGCCTACTCGACGCCCGTACGTTCAGGATGACGACCGGGTGGGGCGACGAGGAGAGAGCACGGGTGGTCGGGCCCGTTACCGACCCGGAAGGCGTCGTCGAGGCGTTCGACCTGCCCGTCGGCACGACCGATCTCCGGCCGATCGACCGTCGGATCGCGGCCGCCTCGGTCGTGTTGGCGGCAACGATCGCGCTCGGCGTCGGCGCGTCCCTCGTCCTCGACGGCGACGCGCTCGGATCGCCCCTGTTCGTCGTCTTCCTGCTCCCGTTCCTCGTTGCGGTCCCGCGGCTGGTGTGGTCCGGGTCGTACCCGGACCCCGACTGACGGATCAGGCGGGAACGACGACCGTCATCGCCCCCGCACCGCCGCGATCACCGTTCGATCGGGCGGGCGACCATCTCCCCCCACGGCTCGAAGCCGTGCCGGTCGTAGAACGCTCGGGCACGCTCGTTCGCCGGGTCGACGTCGAGCACCACCCGGTCCAACGGCAGCTCCTGGTCGGCCGCGAGCGACAGCGCGGCCGACACGAGCTCGTCGGCGACGCCGGTGCCACGATACTCGGGCGCGACGTAGAGCTCGTTTATCACCGCGGCGTCCCAGACGAACGCCAGTCGCTCGGGGAGGACGAAGACGTACCCGACGACACCGGCGTCGACGTCGCTGTCGGCGTTGCTGTCGGCGTCGGTCCCGTTGTCGACGGCCACGGTCACGCACCGCGGGTCGTCGTCGACACAGCGGTCCACCCACGCGAGCCACGCGTCGCGGTACGCGTCGGTGAGTTTGCCCTCGTACGCCGTCGCCTTCGCCTCATCGCCGGTGCTCTCGCCGAGCCCTCGCTCGAACGCGAGTTTACATCGATAGAGGCCGTCAGTGTCTATCTCGGGGTCGTACGGGCGGATATCGACCGTCATCAGACGTCGCCGTCGGTGGTGTGGCTCTCGCCGTCGTCCTCGAGGACGAACTCCGCCAGCGTCGGCACGAACGTCCCGATGTCGGTCACCATCCCGATCGCCTGCGCGGAGCCGCGGTCGAGCAGCTGGGTGACGGTTGCCGGGTTGATGTCGACACAGACGGTCTTCGTCGTCGACGGGAGACAGTTCCCGACCGCGACGGAGTGGAGCAGGGTCGCGAGCATCAACACGACGTCGGCGTCGTGTGCCTGATCGCGGATCGCGTTCTGTGCCTCGACCGCGTCGGTGATCGTGTCCGGCAGCGGGCCGTCGTCGCGGATCGACCCCGCGAGCACGGTGTCGACGTCGTTCTCGACACACTGGTACATCACCCCCTCCGTCACCTTCCCCTGCTCGACGGCGGCCTCGATCCCCCCCGCCCGGATGATCTCCGAGATGGTCCAAATGTGGTGTTTGTGACCCTTCCGCGGGTGTTCGAGGGTCTCCACGTCCATCCCGAGCGAGGTGCCGTACAGCGACCGCTCCAAGTCGTGGGTCGCGAACCCGTTGCCCGCCGACAGCGCGTCGACGTACCCCGCCTCGACCAGTCGCGCGAGCGCCTCGCCCGCGCCGGAGTGGATCACGGCGGGGCCGGCGACGACCATCACGTTCCCGCCGTCGGCTTTCACCTCGCGTAACGCCGCGGCGACCTCTCGGATCGTCGACTCGGAGGGTCGTTCCGAGGAGACGCCGCCCTGCATGAAGCCGAACGCGCCGCCGCCGCTCCGGGGGCGCTCCGGCGGGTGTACCCGGATCCCCGACTGGTCGGTCGCGACCATATCTCCCTCCTCGACCGCGTCGAGCACCCGCGTGTAGGCGCGCGGCCCGTTTCCTTCATCCGGGTCGGGGTCGACGACGAGCGCACAGTCCATCTCGATCCGTTCGACGTCGATCCACTCGCCGTCGTACAACACCTCGGTCGGGTGGTTCGTCGTCGAATAGAAGTTCGGGGGGACGACTTTGTCCGCGGGGGCGGCGACGAGTTCCACGTCGGAGGGGTTCTCCAACACCGCGCCGTTCTGGTGGAGCTCGTGGAGGATCGCCTGCAGCGTCTCCTCGTCGTCGGCCGACACCTGCATCCGACAGTACGACTCGGCCTCCTCGTGGGTCCCGACGTCGAACCGCTCGACGTCGAAGGAGCCGCCGAGATCCATCACCGCGCCGAAACAGCGCTGCATCGTCCCGCTGTCGATGATGTGTCCCTCGATCTCGACGGTGCGTGCGTGGCTCATATCCACCCGTCAGCCCGCGTGGAGAAACCGGTTTCCCCTGCGGCGGACGTTGCTGTCCGCGGTTGCGGAAGGGCGGGCGACGACCCCGCCGGCCGGTCGCCTCAGATCATCCCGAGCGCGCCGAGGATCTGGTTCCCGAAGATCATCGCGATCAGGCCGAACAGCATGAGCAACCCCGACGAGACGGTGATCGTTCGGACGGCGGCGTGGCGGTCCGACAGCGGGAGCCGGCTCATCACCGCCTCCGCGACCATCCGCAGGATCCGGCCGCCGTCGAGCGGGAACGCCGGGAGGCAGTTGAAAAGCGCCAGCTGGATGTTGATCCACCCGGTCCAGAACAGCAGGTTCGCTAACAGGAACGCGCCCCCGCCCAACACCGCGAGCCCACCGTCGAGCACGAAGAAGTTCGTGACCTCCCCGGTGAACCCCGCGAAGTTGAACGGGAGCCCGAACAGGCTGCCGAGCGGGAGGATCAGCGTCACGAACACGAGCCCCAGGGGCGAGTCGATCAGTCCGGCGAAGGCGGGCTGGACGTCCGCGAGCGCGTCGCCGCCGTCTCCGCCGAGCAGTTCGAGGTACGCCCCGGCGGGGTACTCCGTGACGCCGAAGTCGTCGAGCGCGAGCCCGCTCGTCCCGGGGAAGACGCTGACGCCGATGAACCCGCCGTCACGGTTCGGGTGTGCGTCGAGCGTCACGTCGTAGGTGACGCGCTCCTGCTCGGTCGTGTACGCGACGACCTCGACGGTCGCTCCGGGTTCGCGCTCGCCGAGCACGGTCGCGAGGCCGTTCGGGCCGTCGCCGGCTGCGTAGACGCGCTCGCCGTCGATCTCGACGACGGTCAGCGGTTCGCCGAACGCCGCGCCGGCCTCGTGGAGCGGGCCGTCCTCTTGCACACCGACGACGTACGCGCCGATCGCCATCTCAACGCCCTCGGTCGCGTCGCCGACCCCGCCTTCAACGCCGGCCGATTCCGTCGTCACCGTCGCCCGTTCCGCGTCGCCGACAGCCTCGAAGAACGCGCGCTCCGTCCGCACGGGCTCGCCGTTCACGGCCGCGATCGTCACGGGCCGGTCGGTGACTTCAACGCCGAGGGCGTTGCCACCGGCGGAGCCGACCGCTTGGAGCTCGCGTGCGACCTCGGTCGTTCGCTCCTCGTCACCGTCGTCGACGACCACCTCGACGTCGGCGTCGGCCTCGCGGATCGCCGCCTCGAACTCGTCCGCGGTCTCGACCGGCTCGCCGGCGACCTCGATCAGCCGGTCACCCTCCGCGATGTCGGCGGCGGCCGCCGGCGAGCCCGGGTTCACCTCGCCGACCGCGTAGCCGGGGGCGACGGAGATCGCGCCTACAACGGGGCCGAACAGCAGTGCGAAGACGACGATCGTCAAGAGCGTGTTCGCCGTGACGCCCGCCGCGAACATCCGCGCCCGGGCACCGCGGGACACCTCCTGGGTCGCCTCCTCGTCCGGCTGGACGAACGCGCCGACCGGGATAGCGGCGAACAGCACGAGCCCCATCGACTCGATGTCGATCCCCTCGACGCGACACAGCAGGCCGTGGGCCCCCTCGTGGACGACCATCGCGATCGCGAGCCCGGCGACGATCTCGCCCGCGACGGACAGCGGGAGGAACTCGTTGACGCCGGGGATGATGAGGAAGTTCTGTGGCTGCTGGACCGCTGAGGGCTGGGTGGCCGCCAGCGCGGAGATCCCGGTCGAGACGATCAGAACGAACGAGCCGACCATGGCGACGAGCGCGCCGCCGAGACCGAGGTTCGCGACGACTCGCCAGGCGCGCTTCGGGCCGGAGAGCCGGTCGAGAAACGCCCGTCCACGGCGGGTGTGGATCGTCGTCAGCGGACCGGAGACCCGCACGGAATCGGGGAGGTATCCCCGGTTCCGGAGCCACATCGCCGCGGCCGTGTACGCGAGGATCCCCGTTAGGATCCACAGCAAGGTACTCATTACCGTCGTCTCCGTGTCGGTCGGGTGTAAGCCGTTCGGTTCCCGGAACCAGGCTCCGCCCCGGCCCCTCGACGGCAACCCGGAGACGTGGATCGTCCGAACTACAACACCCAAGTACCCCCCGACCCAACGCTCGGGTATGATCGCGCTCCTCGATTTCGTCACGCGACTCCTCGGCGACGTCGGCCGGTTCCTCGACATCTTCGCGAACGAGCTGATCCTCGGGCCCGTCGACCCGCTGACGGCGGTGCTCGTGGTCGTCGGCCAGCTATTCATCATCGCCGCGGTCTCGGTCTTCGGGTACGCCGCCGTCGGCGCGCTGTTCGGCGAGTTCGGCGTGAAGCTCCCGTCGCTGGGCGGTCGCGGCCGAGCGGACTGAGCGCTCGACCGTTCCCCGTCGGTTCAACCTGCCCCGACAGCGACGCGGTCGGCTCCCGCTTCAGAACAGTCCGTCGAGTGCCTCGGCCGCGAGCTCGACGCTCGCCTCCAGGTCGGGACCGAGCGGGGAGCCGACGACGAGGCCGTCCGCGTGGTCGGCCACGCTCGCGGCCCGTTCGCGGACCGTCTCCGGCGTCCCGGCCATACAGAACGCGTCGGTCATCTCGGGGGTGACGCGCTCGAAGGCGGCCGAGAACTCGCCGGCCGAGACGTGCTCGCCGATCGCTTCCGCGGCGTCGGGATCGATACCGTGTCGCTTCAACACGGGCGGGGCCGCCCCCGCGGTGATGAACGCGACCGGCGGGCGGGCGGCCTCGCGGGCCGCCTCGCCGTCCTCGGCGACCGAGACGGCGGCGTAGGCGATCAGGTCGAACTCGCCACGGTGCTCGGGTCGGTCGCCGAGTCCGTCGTCGACCTGGTCGCGGGCCCACGCGAGATCCTTCGGGTGTGAGCCGTTGTACAGGAGGCCGTCGGCGTGTTTCGCCGCCATCCGACACATGTGCGGTCCCTCGCCACCGACGTGGACCGGGATCGACGCGCCCTGCGGGGGTTCGTAGTTGAGTCCGGCGTCGGTGGCGTCGAAGCTGCCGTCGTGGTCGACGCGCTCGCCGGCCCACAGCTTTTGCGCCGTCTTGAACGCCTCCAGCACGGAGCGGAGCCCACGCTCATCCTCCAGCCCGAGGTTGCGGAGGGTCGAAGGGTCCCCCGGGCCGAGCCCGAAGACGGCCCGGCCCTCTGATAGTTCGTCCACGGTCGCGACCCGCGATGCGAGCGTCACGGGATGGGTCTCGTACGGGTTGGCGACGCCCGGGCCGAGCCTGACCTCGTCCGTCGCGGTCGCGAGCTGTGAGAGGAACGCCCACGGGTCGCGGTTGTTGTAGTGACACGTCGAGTAGACGGCGTCGTAGCCGGCTTCCTCGGCGCGGACGCCGAGGTCGACGAGGCGATGCAGGTCGTGTTCGGGGGTGAGTTCGATGCCGAGCATGGTGTGGTGATTACGTCCGGAACTCCCAGTCGCGGAGCGCTTGGCGGACGAAGTCGCCGTCGACCGCGCGGAAGTGGTTGTTCGAGCCGTCATGGTCGCCGAACGTCCAGTCGCGGACGACGACGACAGGCGTGCCGCCCGCGCCCTCGCCGGCGAGGAGGTTGGCGGCCGACGCCAGCTCGTCGATCACGTTCTGGACGGTGACGCCCATCTCGCGGCCGTCGCGGTCGCGCTCGCCGCGCCAGTCGCGGCTCGCGGGCATCCCGGCCCAGCCGATCGCGACCCCGCGCTGGCCGTGACGGAACGGCCGACCGCAGGTGTCGGTGACGACGACGCGGTCGGCCGCGAGTCCCTCGCGGATCCGCGCCGCGCTTTCGGAGGGACGCTCCGGGAGCAACAGCAGGTCGCCGTCGGGAACGTTCGACCGATCGATCCCCGCGTTGACGCCGATGTGGCCGAAGCGGGTCGCCGTCAGGAGGAACGGGGCCTCCATGATCAGCTCCGTCGACTCCTCGATCACGGCCTGGGCGAACCGCGGGTCCTTCTCCTCGCCCGAGAGCTCCGCGAGCCGCGCCGCGACCTCCTCTGCGCGCGGACTGGGCGGGAACGCCTCGAGGTCGTAGGTTCGGCCCTCCGCCTTGGAGACGACGGTGCTGGCGACGCAGACGACGTCGTCCTCGTGGAGATCGACGCGCGCGTCGATCATGGCCGCCAGATCGTCTCCCTCCCGGATCTCCGGCAGGTCCGGTACGGCGAACAGCTCCATACGTGTTCAACCGCCGCGACGAGGAAAAACCCCGCCGGTACCGGGTCGGTTTGACGGTATCGAACGCTCAAACGACTGACAGCGCACTACCGCGTGAACACTCGCTTCGAAAGGCGCGACGAGAACGACGTCGGGGCGCTCGATCCGCGAAGAACACGCGGATCGGTTCCCGGTACCAGCGTTCCGCGCTCTACAGGTCTCCGCCGTTGCTTACCCGTCTCCGCCGTTGCTTACACGTCCCCGCCGTTGCCGTCACCGCCCTCGTCCGTTCCGTTCCCGTTCTCTCCGTTGCTCGTCTCGTCCTCGCCTTCGTCCGTACCGTTTTCGCCTTCGTCCGTACCGTTTTCGCCTTCGTCCGTACCGTTTTCGCCTTCGTCCGTGCCATCCCCGTTCTCTCCGTTGCCCGTCTCGTCCTCGCCTTCGTCCGTACCGTTTTCGTCTTCGTCCGTGTCATCCCCGTTCTCGCCTTCTTCGTCGTCTTCTTCCTCCTCGCCCACAATGAATGGGGCTGCGAGTTCCAGCACCTCGGAGCGAGAGCGCGCCTCGTCGAACGCCGTCGGGAACCCGGTTTGGCTGGTTAATGTGCGCACGAAGGACGCGTGTCGCGCCTCTACGCTGTGAATGCTGAGTGCGGGTGCGACCAGGTCCTCGTTCTCGATGAACGGTGCCGCCCCGGCGTACGCGGAGACGCCGATGTCCTCGAGCATGGCGGCGGTCGCGAGGAACGGCTCCGCGTACTCGACGCGGAGTCCGAAGTCGAACTCCAGATCCTCGACCGGTTCACCACCCAGCGCCTCGATCGTCTCACCGAGCACGTCCGCGTGAGTCTCCTCGTGTTCCTGTATCGTCACCAGTTCATCGTACGCCCTCTCTGCGAGGGCGCTGTCCGCTTGGAGCATGTTGCAGGTGCAGAGCTCCTCCTCACTGATGTTCTCCAACGCCTGTCGGTAGAAGTCCGCTTCGAGGAGCTCGAGCGTTCGGGCGTAGTTCAGGATCGCAACGTCGTCCTCGAACTCGTTCTCGATCGGTTCCGGGTCCTCGCCGTTCGTCTCCTCGTCGTCTCCGTCCTCGTCATCTCCGTTCTCGTCGTGTTCATCGCCGCTGACAGGAGCGACGAGTCCCACACCGGCAGCGAGCCCACCGAGAGCACCGGCAGTCCCGGCGACGAACTGTCGCCGTGTGTTGTTTGCGCTATTCTCCAGCACGTCGTCGTCAGCTATGTTCTCCACACCACCACTTCGGAGCACCCTGTATTCGTTATGAATGAGCACGACTCTCCGCCGAGTCGCATCGTCGAAAGTAACCTTACCGTTATTTCTACCTGAATCTCCGTGGAGAGGTGCCGCAGTCGGGCGGTAATATCGGCTTTTCTCGACAATATTGCCGGTGGAGAGACTGTGCAATATACGTGAGATACACCTCCGTTCGAGTGTTTAGCCTGACGGTCACCGGTGACGACATCCACCAACGAGTGGGAGTCGCGGAGAGACACCACGACACGGTCTCGCCGTGAACGGTCACCGTCTCACCGCGAGGTGTTCGACGAGCAGCCGGGTGGGTTTGGCGACGAGCCGTGAACCGCCTCGGGATCATGCCCCGGGGCACTCGCCTTGCTTATCGAAGTTACAAGGCTAAAACCCCGCCCTGAAGGGCGGGGATACAGCCGACAATTCCTACACAACCCACCGCCGATGGCACTGCCGGATATTCTACGCTCAACCACTGTATTTAATAGAAATATTCTATAAGTACTTATGGACACAGTACGATGCTGGAGACAACTCGCACCTATCGAGCGAAAATCGTCAACCACCAACAGGTGAGTGACGACCTCGGTGATTGCGGGTACTCAGCATCCAAACTGTGGAACGTCGCCCGCTATCACTCCCAGCAAGAATGGGATGACACGGGAGAGATTCCGTCCGAAGCCGACCTCAAGCGCGAACTAAAAGACCACGAACGATACAGTGACCTACATTCTCAGTCAAGTCAGCGCGTTCTCGAAGAACTCGCTGAGTCGTTCAACGGTTGGTTCAAAAAGCGCAAGAATGGCGACACCGACGCGAATCCACCCGGATACCGAAAGCGAGGCGACAAACACCCGCGTTCCACCGTGACGTGGAAGCAGAACGGCATCAAACACGACTCCAAGCACAACAAACTCCGCCTGAGCAAGGGCTTCAACCTGAAGAACCACCGCTCAGACTTCATCCTCACAGAGTACGAAACACGACCGGACGTAACCGTGGAGAACATCCAGCAAGTGCGAGCAGTGTGGGACGGCGACCGCTGGGAACTGCACCTCGTCTGTAAGGTCGAAATTCCCGTCGAGGACGCACCCGGCGACAACACAGCTGGAATCGATCTCGGTATCAAGAACTACCTCGCTATCGCCTACGACGACGGTGATGCGGAGTTGTATCCGGGGAACGTACTGAAACAGGACAAGCACTACTTCACCCGCGACGAGTACGACACCGAAGGCGAGAACGGCCCGTCACGCCGTGCGCTCCGCGCCCGACAGAAACTCTCGCGTCGGAAAGACCACTTCCTGCACGCCCTCGCCAAACACATCGTTGAGCAGTGCATTGACCACGCGGTCGGTCGCATGGCTGTTGGCGACTTGAGCAAGATTCGAGAAGAGGAGAACGGTGACTCGCGGAACTGGGGTAAGTGCGGGAATAAGAAACTCCACGGATGGGAGTTCGACCGTTTCACCACGTTGCTTGAATACAAGGCTGAGGAACACGGTATCCTCGTTGACCGAAAGAGCGAGCGGGACACGAGCAAGACGTGTTCGTGTTGTGGTCGGAAGCGTGAGGCGAGCCGTGTGGAGCGTGGGTTGTACGTCTGTGAATCGTGGGGTGCAACGATGAACGCAGACGTGAATGGTGCGGTGAACATTCGCAGAAAGATAACTCAGAATCCCCCAACGGGGGATATGAGTAACGGTCGTTTGGCACGGCCAGTAGCCTATCTGTTCAATCAAACCTCGGGGCGTTTCGCACCGAGCGAACAGGTGGGTTGCGAACCCTAATATCCCAACGCTCGGGAATCCTCGCCCTTTAGGGCGGGGAGGATGTCAACTGTAGACGCCGTTATCCGCCACTCCGCACCCCTTATAACCGGCCCGGCCGATCGGGTATCGTGGACCTCCACGTCCGGTACGAGGGCGACGACGACCCCGAGAAGTGTACGGCGCGGAAGCTCGCGCGCTTCGACCTCGCCGAGCTGCATCGATCCGATCGCGCCACGCCGTACGGGGTGGTGTTGAACCCGCACGCCGAGCGGGCGCTCTCGCCCGCGGACGCCGACCTCGCCCGCGAGAACGCGCTGGTCGCGCTCGATTGCTCGTGGGAGTCGGCGGGCGAGAAGCGGTTCAGCCTCCCCGGCGAGCACCGCGCACTCCCGTATCTGGTCGCCGGCAACCCCGTCAACTTCGGGCGGCCGATGCGGCTCACCACGGTCGAGGCGTTCGCGGCCGCCCTCGTCATCCTCGGCGAGCCCGATCACGCGGAGCGGATCATGGCGAAGTTCACCTGGGGCGAGACGTTTCTCGACCTCAACGAGGAACCCTTACAGCGGTACGCGGCGTGTGCGGACTCTCGTGAGGTCGTCGACATCCAAGGCGAGTACCTCGACCGCTGAGCGGGTGCGCTCCCACTCCGCCCGGGCGGACGACGGTTTTTATACCGAACCGCCGTATTCTCCCGCGTATGCCCTCCGAAGGCGCTGGCTCCGGTACGGCGAGCGCTCCCGCTGCCGAGCGCGACGACGACGAGGTCGCCGAGCGCGATGCCAAGATCGCCGACCGCGACGCCGAACGTGCGGGCCTCGAAGCCGGCGAGAGTCACACTGCCGCCGACACGATCGTGTGGGGCCCAGTCCGTCACGACCGGATCCGGTCGCTGATCGTCGGGGTCGGACTGGCAGTCGCCCTCGTCTGGGCGGCGGTCGGCGCTATCCTCGCGATGAACGTCGGCTCGGCGCTCGCTTCCGTCTCGCTCGGCGGCGTCGTCTCGGCACTCGCGGAACTGAACCTCGGCGAGACGTTCGTGGGTGTCGTCTTCGTCTTCGCGCTCGCGCTCCTCACCGTTCCGTATCTCTATCTCTTCTATGACGATTGGGAGCTCGGGTCCGGGCCGCTCCATGATCGACTCTCGGGGCTCTCGTCGCTGCGTCCCGGTTGGGTCCTTCTCGGCGCGACGGCCCCGGTCGCGGTGTGGCTTCTCGGCATCGACTGGACCGGACTCGGCGTCTGGCCGCTCGTCGCGTGGCTCTGGCTCGTGCCCGTCAGCCTACTGTGGCGGGGCGTCGAGGTCGAGTTGGATCCGGGGAACCACGAGATCCGCCGCCGGTACCCCACACAGGACCGGAGCCGCACCGACGACCTCGACGCGGTGATCCGGACGCGACGTGTCGACCTCCCGCGTGCCGGGACCGTGTTCCTGCTCGCGTATCGCGGCAACGAGTGGTACCGCTCGACCCCGTGGCTCACCGTCCCCCGGGACCGCGCGGACGCGGTGGGGAACACCCTCGATGACGTCCTCGCTCGCTCGCCCGGACCGACCCGTGCGAGCGTCCCCGTCCGCACGATGCTCGCGCTGATCGGCTGCTCGACGCTCGTGCTCGGCGGCGCGCTGTCCGCCGCTGGCGAGGGGGGTGCGGCGGTCGCGCTCGCCGCGTTCTCCGCGCCGTTCACCCTCGTCTTCCTCGCGCTCGCCGCGCGGCTCTGACCCGTCGTCACCCGCGTCGCCGTTCGCGGTCACGACCACCCCCACCGGTCGACTCAAATAGCGGCACACCCTACCAACGTGTATGGACAGACAGCGGCTCGAACGGGCGTTGGCCGACGAGTTCGGTGGGACCGACGCGCAGCGACGCGCGGTGGCGCGGGCCGCCAGTGATCTGGCCGACTCCGGAAAACCCTCCAGGGATCGCGGCCACGGTCTCACCGTCCCCGCGGTGGTCCGTCACCTCTCGGACGCACCCGACGGCTCCTCGCTCGTCGACCGGTGGAACTGGTGGATGGGGGCGCTCGAAGCCGCCTACGGCGGGTATGACTACTTCACGGTGCGGTTCGTCGCCGACGACGAGGAAGCCGGAC
Source organism: Halorubrum tibetense (assembly GCF_055396225.1). NCBI lineage: Archaea > Methanobacteriati > Methanobacteriota > Halobacteria > Halobacteriales > Haloferacaceae > Halorubrum > Halorubrum tibetense. Next base: position 648,319 of record NZ_AP043742.1, on the reverse strand, counting down.
TCCGCCGGTGACCGATGGCTGCTCCCGCCGGTGACCGGCGGCTAGATGCCCCAACGGTCGACGGTCGATCCCCGAACCCCGATCAGTAGTTCCCCGGACGTATTCGTCCGTTCAGGCTCGCATGGCTTTACTTTCAGTTTCACTCCGGGGATGGCTCGCTTATACAACGGTTCCGACGGATCGCTCTCGTATGAGCGTGGCAACAAGCGACCGGCCCCGATACGCGACACCAACGCGGGTGGAGGTCACGGAGTGCCGAACCGACCGTATCCTCGACCGTGCACGGTCGAACCGTGTCGCCGACAGCGAGGTCTACTTGGAGCGTCGCGGTGGGCGGACGTTCCTCGTGACGACGCCGACCGATCGCTAACGACCCGTTTCGGGGGACTCTCTGCTGCGGGCCAGCGGAGCCGATCAGTCACCTGCCACTGACCAGTCGTCAGCGATCAGCCGTCAGTTGTCAGCGATCAATCGTCAGCCGTCACCGGACCGTTCGGCGTCAGTTCCTCACCCAGACGGCCCCCCAACCCGACGCCGAGCGCTTCGTTCGTCCGGGTGACCGACTCGTCCACGGGTATGTCCGTGGTCATGGCCCGGATCGCGTCGATGTTCTCCGGGACGACGTCCGCCTCTTGGTGTACGTTCTGGAACAGGTAGAGATCCGTCCCTGAGACGCTGATCGACTCCGCCCACAGGCAGTTCTCCCAGAGGTCTCCCCGCGGTCGCCCACAGTCCAGCGCGTACTCCTTCAGCTTTCCCGCGCCGTCGATCCCCGCGACCTCGGGGATGAGGAAGAGCCGGGATTCCCGTGCGAGCAGCTCGCGGACCTCGTCGGCAGTGGGCGCTGCCCCGAGACTGACGTTGACGCTGTGGGTGTGCATCGCCGTGACCGGCGCTTTCAGCGCAGCCGTGTCAATGTCGACCTCGGGAAGAACGGTGCGAACGTCCGGGCCGTGGTGGGAGGGAACGGTCGCCGGGTCCGGGACGATATCGTTGATCGGGCCCCGGTCGGTCTGTGCGGGGTCGCCGCCGCGACGAACAAGCGTGACGCGGGCTTTCTCGACTCCGTACGCTTCATCGAGCGGTGCGAGCAGCCGGGCGAGCCCGGTGGTGTTACACGAAACGACGCGCACGGTATCGGCGTCGCGGGCGGTCTCGAAGCTCGTCCGGGCGGTGAAGGAGGCGTCCGCGACGTTCGCGGCCTCGCCGCCCTGAAACACGGCTCGAACGTCGTGGGACGCGTAGCGCTCGCGGTTCCGTGCACCCACCCCGGCGGGACAGCAGTCGACTATCACGTCGACGCTATCGAGGAGGTCCGGGAGGGTGCCAGCGAGGGGGAGCCCGGCGTGCTCGAACTCGCCGAGACGGTCCGAATCTGCGGCGTAGAGGGCGTATCCGCGCTGGACAGCCGAATCGGCCTCGTGGTTCGGGCTCCGCTTCGCCACGCCGCGGAGCACCATGTCCGGCTGCGCCGCGACCGCGTCCGCGACCCGTTTCCCGATCGTCCCGTACCCGTTCACACCCACTCGTGTCATATCGGTATGACCTCCGTCGGCACGCATAATTCTTTCGAGGATTTTTCATAGAAACTAACTACGTCGCGAGTAACGGATCAGTTAATTCGGGGGATGTGAGCGTGTAACTGAATTGTGTAATAGAGTAGTAATTGCGGTTCGATCCGGGGCGGTCCGGGGCACCGCGTGCCGATGACAAGGACTAACGCCCGCCGGGACCCACTGATCTTTATGAGAGATCAGCTGGGTTCAGCGGCCCGAACGGCTATCGAGCAGTGCCTGCGTGTCGAGTCCGACGAGTCCGTCGTCGTCGTCACTGACGACGAGCGCGAACCGATCGGCGAGGCGTTGTACGATGCCGCGACTGAGGTCACCGACGACGCGACGGTCCTCCGGTACCCCCCGAGCGACCAGCACGGGACGGAGCCGCCGGCGCCCGTCGCGGCCGCGATGGCGGAAGCGGACGTCTTCCTCGCGCCGACGACGAAGAGCCTGAGTCACACCCGCGCCCGCGGCGCGGCTTGTGACGCCGGTGCGCGCGGTGCGACGCTCCCGGGGATCACGGAAGACGTGTTCGTAACGGGGCTCGACGCCGACTACGCTGCCATCGACGCCGCCTGCGACGACGTGCTCGACGCGGTCGGCGACGCGGACGAGATACGAGTCACGGCCCCCGCGGGGACCGACATCACGTTCGGCGTCGGCGACCGGGAGTGGCTCGCAGACACGGGGTCGGTCCACGCCCCCGGCGAGTTTTCGAACCTCCCGGCGGGCGAAGTGTTCCTCGCGCCCGAAACCGCGACCGGCACGTTCGTCGTCGACGGGACGATGATGCCGCACGGGCTGCTCGAGGAGGGTCAGACGCTGACGTTCGAGGTCGAAGACGGCCTCGTCACGCGGATCGACGACGACGCGATCCGCGCGGACATCGAGGCCGCCGCCGAGTCGGTCGGCGACGCCGCCTACAACCTCGCCGAGCTGGGGATCGGCACCAACGTCGGCGTCGAGACGCTCGTCGGGTCCGTACTCCTCGACGAGAAGGCGGCGGGAACCGTCCATATCGCGATCGGCGACAACGCCGGGATCGGCGGCGACACCGACGCACCTCTCCACCTCGACGGGATCGTCCGGAACCCGACCGTCCACGCCGACGGCGAGCCGATCGACCTCCCGAGCGCCTGAGGCGGTCCTGTCGCGTAGAGGGAGCTTCGCGATTGAACCCGCGCCACGCCACGGACCCGCCGCCCCCGTTCCGCGCCGCCCCCGTCACTCCACGGTCGCGAGCGCGACCCCGCCGACGTCGCGAACGCCCACCACTTGGTGTCGCCAGCCGTCGCCGGCGTCGACACACAGGGTCCCCGCCTCCGTGACGACGACCGAGATCCCCGGCCCGTAGCCGAGCGCGACGGGACGCTCGTCGACCGGAAGTGTCGGTGTCACCCACGCGTCTGAGTCCCACCCCTGAACCGACTCGCCCGACCTGATCGTACTCCCGGATTCCTCCTTTTCGTCGGGCGTGCTCCCGGATCTTCCCTTGTCGTCGGGCGTGCTCCCGGATCTTCCCTTGTCGTCGGGCGTGCTCCCGGATCTTCCCTTGTCGTCGGCCGTGCTCCCGGATCCTGCCCCGCCGGGGGGCGTACCCTCGGGTCCCTCTCCAACCGTTCCGTCACGGACGAGCAGCTCGCCCGCGACGACCGCCATCGCGTGGCCGCCGCCGTCCCCGGCGACCGCGGTCGCGGCCGCCTCCCGCGCCGCCATCCAACCGTTACCGAGCCAGTAGAGCCCGTCGCCGGTCGCCGCCAGCGGAACGCCGGCCCCGGCGACATCCCGGGCGTCGTCGAGGCCGACGGGAACGAGCGCCGGGTCGCCGTCTCCCCCGTCCGCGTCTGCGACCCGATGGACGCCGTCCGCGGCCGCGACGAGGGGACCGTCGATCGCTCGCGGGTCGGGGACCTCGCCGATCCGGACGGTCGTCGCGATCGGCGGTGAACCGTCGCTTGCGGGCTCCGCGACCGTGACCCGGTCGATCCTGCCGTCCGCGCGACCGACGAGGAACGCGTCGCCGTGGACGCCGACCGCGACCGCGGGCGGGTCCGTGTCGGCGTCGGCTCCGACTCCGCCGGGCTCCGACGTGTCGTCTACGGGGACGAACTCGGGATCGTCGTCGACGACCGCGACTCGGAGCCCGTTCCCGGTCGCGACGCCCACGAGGTCGGGATCGGACGCGCCGGCCCCCGGGCGGACGGCCACGTCGCGGGCGGGTTCCCGGGCGACCATGTCGAACGCGCCGACCTTGTCGGCCGAGAGCGCGACGCGGACGACGCCGGTCCCGGTGGCCACGTACGCGTCGGTGCGGCCGGCGCTCCCGGCGTACACGCGCTTCTCCTCGATCGAGATGTCGTCCTCCGCGGGTGCCATCGGCGGGGCTTCGGCGGCGCTCCACATAAGCCCCGCGTGCGGAGAATGGTGGCTGGTACGGGCTCAGGGGATGCGGGGATGACCGGGCTCCGTTCGTCCCGCCGTGTCCCGCCGGGGCCCGCGTCGTCGACTCCGATGCGCATTAGGCCGCCCGCCGCGTAGCGACGGTAGTGCAATCGGTGCTCCCCGAGCTCGTCGCGCTGCTGTCCGACGTCGTCCCCCGTCTGGCGCGGATCACCGTGTTCATCGCGGTCGGCGTGTTCGCGGCCAACGTCGCGGTCGCGTTCGGCCTGATCCGGTACGTCGCCGGTCTCGCCGGCTGGCTCACGCGTCCCGCCAACCTCCCCGACGAGGTCGGCACCGCGATCCTCACCACCGCGGCGTCGACGACGGCCGGATACGCCACGCTCGCCGAGTACCGCGAGTCGGGGCTGCTCGACGACCGGGCGACGCTCGTCGCCGTCACCATCAACACGTTCTTCGGGTTCGTCCAACACGTGTTCACCTTCTACATCCCGGTGTTGATCCCCATCCTCGGGACGACGACCGGGGTGGTGTACGTCTCCGCACGCGCCGGGATCGCGCTCGCGATCACGGTCACCGGCGTCCTCGCCGGCGGCCTGCTCCTCTCCGAGCGCAACGTGGATCGATCCGCGCTCGCCGATGTCGACGCGTCCGGACCCGACGCCGACGACCGGACCCGACGGGAACGGGTGCGTGACGCCGCCGAGAAATCCCGGTCGACGCTTCGACGGATCGTGCCGCGGCTCGCCGCCGTGTACACGCTCGTGATCGCGCTCGTCACCTACTACGACGTGGAAGGCCTGACGAGTGCCGCCGAGCCGATCACCGGGGTTCTCGGGCTTCCGGGCGCCGCGGTCCCCGTTATCGCCGTGTACACGCTCGATACGGTCGCCGGGGCCGTCACGCTCGCCGGCACCGAGGCCGGCGTGTTCACCACGCGGACCGCCGTCGCGAGCCTCCTGATCGGTGGGATCCTCTCGTTTGCGGTGTCGACGTTCCGGCGATCGATCCCGTTCCAGTACGGGATCTGGGGCGCGGAGTTCGGCACGAAGGTGATCGCCGTCAACACGGCGCTGAAAATCGTCTTCATCTCGCTCACCGTCGCCCTGCTCCTCGCGCCCGTGTGGTGACTCCCGCTCGGAAGCGGCCCGTTCTTCTCCCCCGGACGCAACTCCCTCGCTCAGACGTAGCCTTCCTCGACGAGCAGTTCGCCATTGAGCAGCGACGCGCCGGCCGCGCCACGGATCGTGTTGTGTGCGAGACAGTTGTACTTCGCGCCGGTGGCGGTTTCCTGAACGCCGCCGGCGACGATCCCCATCCCGCCCGCGTACGTGCGGTCGAGTCGGGGCTGCGGTCGGTCCGGCTCGTCGTCGCCGAACACCTTTATTAACTGGTCGGGCGAGCTCGGCAGGTCCGCGCTCTCGAACGAGCGCATCGCCTCCCGGAGCGCTGCGGGCGAGGGCTCGTCGGCGAATTCGACGAACACGTTCTCCAGGTGCCCGTCCAGCGTCGGGATGCGGTTACACGAGGCGGCGACGTCGGCTCCGTGCAGTCGCACTTCCGCGCCGGTGAACTCGCCGAGTAGCTTCCGTGACTCCGTTTCCATCTTCGCCTCCTCGCCGCCGATGTGGGGGATCGCGTTGTCGATGATCTCCATCGAGGTGACACCGGAATACCCCGCACCCGACACCGCTTGGAGGGTGGTGACGTGGACCCGTTCGAGCCCGAACTCGTCGAGCGCCGCGAGCGTCGGCACCATCGTGATCGTCGAGCAGTTCGGGTTCTTCACCAGGGCCCCGTCCCAGCCCCGTTCGTCGCGCTGGACCTCGATCAGTTGGAGGTGCTCCGGGTTGATCTCCGGGATCGTGAGCGGCACGTCGGTCGCCATCCGGTCGTTCGAGGAGTTCGAGGAGACGACGTACCCCGCCTCCAGAAACGCGGGTTCGACCTCGCTCGCGACGCCGGACGGTAACGAGGAGAAGAGGAGGTCGACGTCCGCGTCGGCGATCCCCGCCGGCGACGTCTCGACGACTTCCATTTCCGCGACGTCGTCCGGGATCGGGGTGTCGACGCGCCACTTGGCGGCCTCGCGATACGTCTTTCCCGCGCTGTCCGCGCTCGCGGTGACGGCCGCGAGCTCGAAGGTTGGGTGGTCGTCGAGCAGCTGGATGAACCGCTGGCCCACGGCGCCCGTCGCACCGAGGATACCGACTCGTACAGACATTGCGCGTGGATGAGTCACAGACGCGTAAGTGGCTTCGGATAGCTGCCGATTCCGCCGTCCGCCGAGGGCTCCGCGACGGTATCGGTTCGATGCCGACGATCCGTCGGTGCTTCGAGCGACATCCCGACGACCTCTCGGCGATGCCGTCTAGAACCGCCGGGCCGACGGGCCGCCTCGCTCCGATTGACGGCTTGGATCCGACGGGCCGCCTCGCTCCAACGGAAGGCGGCCGGCCGCCAGCTCGGGCCGTAAGCCGGGTTTAAGTCCCCTCCCCCGAGTGTGTCACGTTATGTCATCGTTCGGTGTCCTCTCGATCGTCCCGCCGCTGCTCGCCATCGTGCTGGCGATCGTCACTCGGAAGGCGATCCTCTCGCTGTTCCTCGGCGTGTGGGCCGGGGCCGTCATCTACACCGGCGGGCTGGGGATCGTCCAGACGTTCGACTGGATCATCGACGCGGTCGTCGCCGACGGCGGGTTCCACGCCACGATCATCGTCTTCACCCTGCTTTTGGGCTCCGGCGTCGCGATGATCTGGAACCTCGGCGGCTCCTACGCCGTCCGCGACTGGGGATTGTCGCGACTCGACAGCCGGCGTGACGCGGGGCTCGTCACGTGGCTTTTAGGGATCGTGTTGTTCTTCGACGACTACGCAAACACCGCCATCGTCGGGTCGTCGATGAAGGACGTCTCCGACGGGCTGCGTGTCTCCCGCGAGAAGCTCTCCTACATCGTCGACTCGACGGCTGCGCCCGTGGCGACGCTCGGGATCTCCTCGTGGGTCGCGTTCCAGCTCGGGCTGATCAACGACGCCTACGACAACCTCGGGATCGCGGATGCCCCCTCTCCATTCGAGGTGTTCCTCTCGTCGATCCCGTTCAACGCCTACTCGATCCTCGCCATCGCCATGGTCGGCATCATCGTTCTCACCGGGCGTGACTACGGAGAGATGCTGACCGCCGAACACCGCTCCGCGTCGACCGGTAAGGTGACGCGCGACGACGCGGTCCCGATGCAGGACGTGGAGGCCGAGCTCGGCGACCCGAGCGCGGCCGAGCCGCGCCTCGTCAACTTCTTCGCGCCCGTCGCCGTGCTCGTCGCCGTCACCGTCGGCTCCGCGCTGTGGACCGGCTACGAGCCCGGCGCGTCCCTGTACGACATGGTGATCGACGCCGACTACGCCGCCGCGCTCCTGTACGGCTCGTTCGCGATGGTCGCCTCCGGGTTCGCCCTCGGAAAGATCTACGGGATCTTCGGAGTCGGCGAGGCGACCGACACGACCGTCAACGGGTTCGGGATCATGCTCACGGCGGTCACCGTCCTCGTGTTGGCGTGGTCGATCGGCGAGGTCGTGGCCGCGCTGGAGACCGCGGACTTCATCGAAGGGTTCGTGAGTGAGGAGTTCCCGACGGCGGTCCTCCCCGTGGTGGTGTTGCTCCTCTCGGCGTTCGTCGCGTTCTCGACCGGTACTTCCTGGGGCGCGATGGGGATCCTCACGCCCGTCGCGATCCCGGTCGCGTGGTCGCTGACGGGCGACCACACGATGGTCGCCGCCGTCGTCGGCGGGGTGTTCTCAGGGGCGATCTTCGGTGACCACACCTCACCGATCTCCGATACGTCCGTGTTGTCGGCGACGTTCACCGGCGCTGACCTCATCGACCACGTTCGGACCCAGCTGTACTACGCCGTCACCGTCGCCGTCGTCGCGATACTCCTCTTGCTCGTCTGGGGGGCCACCGGGATCTCCCCGGTTGTCCTCCTTCCTGTCGGGGTGATCGTCCTGATCGGACTCGTCTACGGGCTCTCCGAGTTCGACGCGAACCGCCGCGGGATCGACCCGGTCGCCGCCGATCCCCCCGAAGCCCGCGACTCCGGCGGGAGCGTCCCCGGCGAGGGCGGAGCCGACGGCACGCAGTGATGTCGGTGCGGTCACGACGCGGACTGGCGGTGCCGTCGCGTCGACCGACGGGGCCGCCCGTCGGGTGACGCTCCATCGGGTGACGGCCCGTCGCGGTGTTTAAGCCTACGCGGGGAGAATCACCGATGCGTGCCCTTAGTCCCCGCCCGAGTACTCCCTGATGGGAGCGATGACAGCGCGGAGAACCCAGGCGCGTGACATCCGGTCGCTGACGCGACCCGCCCGTCGCCGCGCAGGCGACCGCCCGCCACGAGGGTTTCCCGGTCGACGCGGCACGCCGCCGGAGATGAGACCGGTCGTTAGTGTTGCGGGCGTACATTTCGCGATACCGATAGAACGATCTGCCGTACGGAGGCGACCACGTACGAGGATCGACGGCCGGCACGCGGCGAACGCGCGCCCCCGGACCCGTGTCGCCGACGCAGCACCCGATTTACCGACGCGACTGAACGGTATCCACAGCGTTATACTCCGTTATAGATTACGTGCATCCATCGACTAATGACTCCGGGAGCGGTCGGACTCGCGATCGTGGTCGCTTCGTTCGCGGCCAGCGGCGGGGCGCTGTATCTCCTCCAGTACCTGTACCGTCAGCGCGGGAAGTCGGGCGCGAACTGGTTCATGGGGAACATGGCGTCGGTCGCCGTGTTCTGTCTCGCATACGGGGTCGCGTTGCTCGTGTTCGACCCGACGGTGCGGCTTGTGCTTGCGGTCGTCGCGTTCGTCTGCGTCTGTTTCATGGGTCCGTTCTTCCTCGCGTTCGGTCTCGATTACACCGGTCGGGGGAACCTCATCCGCACCCCGCTGTTCGGGATCGTTGCCGCGGTCCCGGTCCTGTCGGCGGTCCTCGCCGCGACGAACCGGGTTCACGGGCTCATCTGGACCGAGTTCCAGTTCGACCCGGTGTTCGGGCTCGCCACGGCCACGTACACCGTCCAACCGTGGGGGGCCTTCGCGTTCCTGTTCTCTATCGCGACCGCCGGCGTCGGTTCGCTGCTACTGATCGGCGCGATCCTGAGTTACGGGCCGCTGTACCGGCGTGAAGCGACGGCGGTGATCCTGAGTACCGTCCCGCCGTCGGTCGGCGTGTCGCTGTGGCTGTTCGGCGTCGGACCGGTCCCACAGCTGCATCTCACCGCGCCGCTGATGCTCGTCCACGTCGCACTCGACGCGTACGCGTTCGTCGGCACCCACATGTTCGAGACGAACCCGGCGACACAGCGGATGGCGGAGCAGACCGGGTTGGATTCGTTGTCGGACCCCGTGTTCGTCCTCGATACCAACGAACAGGTCGTCCGGGTGAACGGCCGGGCGGAAGAACGCTTCCTGTCCCCGTCGACGTCGCCCCCCGCCCCACTCGAGTCGGTTCTCGGTGTCACGTTAGGGACGCTCCGTGAGACGGGCGAACTCACGCTCGGGGCCGAGCGCGGCGGGACGTTCGCCGTGTCGTTTACCGATCTGACCGACCCGGTCGGTGAGTCGGTGGGGAGTATGGTCGTGCTGTACGACGTGACGGAGGAGCGCGAGCGCGGGCAACAGCTCGGAGTGTTGAACCGCGTGCTCAGGCACAACCTCCGGAACGAGACGATGGTCATCAGTGGATACGCGGAGCTGTTGGAAACGACCGTCGACGACCCCACACAGGCGATACAGGCCGGTACGATCGCGGCCGCAAGCGATCGACTACAGTCGATCGCTGAAAAGGCCGGCGAGTTCGACGACATCCGAGAACGGGGGGTCCAACCGGAACTACTCCCCGTGGAACACGTCGTCGCCCAGGTCGTCGAGACGCGTTCGGCCGCACACGACGATGCGACGATCACGTACACGGTCGAGCCGGCAGATCACCGGATCCGTGCCGATCGACGGATCCTGTCGGTGCTTCTGGACAACCTCGTCGAGAACGCGACCATCCACGCCGACGCCGCGGAGCCGACGGTTAGTATCGCCGTCACGGGAGCGGCTGAGGCGGATAGCGAGACGCGGATCGAGATCCGGGACAGCAACGACCGGATCCCCGAACACGAGATCGAGACGCTCCGAGCGGGCGAGGAAACGTCGCTCCAGCACGGGCAGGGGATCGGGTTGTGGATCGCCTACTGGTGTACGCGCAAGCTGCGCGGAGACATGCGCTTCGAGTACGACGACGGGAACGTGCTGACGCTCACGATCTAGCGTCGCTCTCGCCATCGCCTCCGACCGTGATGACTACTCCCCGATCGAGTCGGCGGTTCGATCCACGCTCGCCTTCCGGCTTTTCCACTCCTCCCTTCGGGCGTCGTGAAAAAGTCCGGGTGCGAGAATCGAACCACGGTCGTTCCGCTCGCTGCGCTCGCTTCACTCCCCGATTCGATTCACGGTCGGACTTTCGACTCCTCACATCCGTTCGTCGTCAGAAAGTCCGGGTGCGAGAATCGAACCCGCGTCTCAGCCTCCACAAGGCTGAAGGATAGTCCACTACCCTAACCCGGACACGCGTCGTCAACTACCCTGCTTTGATAAATAACGGTTACGACTCCCGGATGGGCGTGTGACATCGTGGCGTCCCGGGCCGTCTCCGTCCGTCGGCGACGAACCGATCGCGTGAGACGGGCCTTGGAGCCGCCCACACACCGGAGAAGCCGCCCACACACCGTCGGAGCCGACCACACGTCTTTTGCCGGTCGCTCGCGTACCACCGGTAACCCGTGGCGTTCACCGACAAGATCTACGTGAAGAATCACCGGCAGCTCGCCTCCCAGTTGGAGACGAACATCCCAAAGGGGGCGTTCGCCGGCGCGACCCTCGACATGCTGTTCACCGGCGACGGGCTCTCGAAGCTCGACTCGACGACCAGGGACCGGATCCTCGATTTCGCCGAGGACTTCCTCGATTGCGACTGCCAGGCGAACCCCTACTGCGGCTGTGCGGAGCGGAAGTTCATCCGATACGTCCTCGAACTTCGCGCCGAGGGGTTGGGCCCGCAGGCCATCGTCGACGTGATGACTGACGACTACATGGTGTACGCGTACACCGGCGACGTCCGCTCGTTCCTCGACGACGCCGTCCGCCAGCTGGAGGCCGTCGAGACGCTCGCCGACGTCGAGGGCAACGACGAGATGTCCGCGAAGGCCCGCCGAGCGAAACGCGAGCTGTCCGGCTGAGCGAGCCACGTTGCGTCGCCGGCCGGAGGCCCCTTTTATATCCCATTCGGCCGCTCCCGATCGCTCGGCGGATCGGGTGTCGGTAGTCGCGGGCGCGGTGGACGCCGCGGCGTCCGTGATCGCTTATAAGTGGGCGGCGGCGCGGCGATCTCCTTCACGGATCCGTCGGACACAGCCCCGTCGGACACAGCTCCGCACCGCACCTCACACCTCCCCAGCCTCGCCGGGTCGGTGCTTATAAGCACCGACCCGGCATCCCTCGCGGTCGGTTCGCGCCCTTATAAGGGCGCGAACCGGCACGCCACCGCTCGGCTGGAACGGTGCGATCGGCCGTTCGTTGGGGCGGTGCGATCGGCCGTTCGTTGGGACAGTGCGATCCCCCCTTCGCTTGGGGCCGATGCTGCTCCGGTCGGCGGGACGACCCGTCGGACCCCCTTATATACTCCCGTCGACCGGGTGCGGGTCGCGGACGGCGTTCGCGGGTCGTGTCCTCGTTCCCGCACGCGTGGACCGTCCGAACGGTCTAAGTACGCGGAAACCCGACCACTGACAATGAGTCTTCGGCCCGCGTGGATGACGTTCCGGCGGTACGCGGCGGCGACGACCGGGATGACGCTGACGTTGTTCGCGATCGGCGTGTACACGGCGGCGACCGGTTCCGGACTGGCCTGTGAGGCGCAGTGGCCGCTGTGTTCCGACCAGCTGATCCCCGCACTGACGATCAACCCCGACTTCATCGAGTGGTTCCACCGCGTCTGGGCGATGGTCACTGGCTTCCTCATCATCGGCGTCGCCGGCTGGGCGTGGCTCGGCCGGTTCGACCGCCGGACCCGACTGGCGGCGACGCTCGCGGTGGCGATCCTCCCGGTCCAGATCACCGTCGGGGCGATAACGGTGACTATCAGCGGGCTCGTTCCCGGGGGATACACCGTTTCGACGCACGCCGCACACCTGATCGTCGCGCTCACGATCTTCACCCTGCTCGGGCTCGTGACGATGTGGGGCGGGCGCGAGGACGGTCCCGGCGGCGGTTCGACCCGACTCCTCCGGATCGGCGTGACGGTCGCCGTCGTCGGCGTCGTCGCGAGCGCCGTCTTCTCCCGAGCCGTCCCCCTCCTCACCTACTCGCCGGGCGCACAGGCGACCTTCTACGTCGCCGGCTTGGCCGCGCATCTCGGGCTGGTGGCGGCCGTCGTGGCTGCGTCCGAGGGCGTTGACGGCGGGCTCTCCGGGATCGACCCGTCGACCGCCCGGGCGGTTAGGACGCTCTCCGCCGGGGCGATGGCGGGGCTCGTCGCCACGCTGCTGCTCGGCCGTGACCTCGTGTTGTACGACTCGTTCTGGCAGGGCGTGAACTTGGTCGCGCTCGCCGCCGCGCTCCTCTTCGCCGCCGCGGCCGGGTGGACGCTCCGGACCGCGGACGCGGCCCCGCGCACCTCAACCCCGATCGGCGGCGACTGACCGGCTGCTCGGCGTACCGGGCGTCCACTGTCTCGGATCGGCGGCCGGCAGACACGGTCCGTACAAGCGTTGTCGACCGAGGACGGGAGGAAAGGTTCAAATCGCTCCACGCACACCCACGGGTATGACATACCGCAGTGAGACCGATATGAGCCGTCGGACGTACCTACAGCTGACCGGCGGGGCGAGCGTCGTCGGGGCGACCGGACTCGCCGGCTGTCTCGGCGACGACGACGACGTGATCGTGCCCGGGACCGCGTCCGGCTTCCCGCCGTTCGAGTTCCGCGAGGACGGCGAGCTGATGGGGTTCGACATCGACCTGCTGGAGGCGGTCGTCGCCGAGACCGAGTACGAGCTCGGCGAGTGGGAGGACTTCGACTTCGACGGGCTGATCCCCGCGCTCACGGGCGACCGCATCGACGTGATCGCCGCGGCGATGACGATCTCGCCCGACCGACAGGAGACGATCGCCTTCACCGACCCCTACTGGGAGTCCGACCAGGCCGTGCTCGTCCGCGAGGACGACGGGTTCCAGCCGGCGAGCTGGACCGACTTCGAGGGGCGTCCGGTCGGCGCACAGTCCGGAACCACGGGCGCGGAGCAGGTACAGACGAACCTCATCGATACGGGGGTCATCGACGAGGACGACTACTCCTCGTACGACAACTACGTCTTCGCGGTCGAGGACCTCGAGAACGGGAACATCGACGGCGTCGTCATCGACCTGCCGGTCGCCGAGACGTTCGCCGCCCAGCGCGACGTGGCGATCGCGTTCGTCGAGGAGACCGGCGAGGAGTACGGCTTCGGACTCCGACAGGACGAATCCGAGCTCCAGACGGCGCTGAACGACGGGCTCGCGGCGGTTCGTGACGGTGACGAGTACGCCGAGATCACGGACCGCTGGTTCGGCCAGGAGTAGCGTCGGATGTCCGCGTCGGTGGGGGTCGCGGTGGCCCTGTTCGGCGCGCTCGCCGCGGCCGTCAGCGACGCCGCCGTCGCGTCGGCGGCGGCGACCCCAAGCGCGGTCGCACCGCCACTGCTCCAACCGCTCGACTCCCTCATCGGGTTCGTCGGCGATCTCGAGGACTGGCGGTTCGTGTTCCGGAACGCCGACTACCTGCTCGGGGGCGCGGTCGTCACCGTCGGGCTGACGGTCGCATCGATCCTCTTAGGTTTCGTCGTCGGCTTCCCGGCCGGCGCGGTCGAGGTATACGGCGACGGCCCGCTCAAACGACTCGTCGAGGGGGTCGGCGTCGTGTTACGCGGGACGCCCATCGTCGTCATCCTCGTCGTGATGTACTTCGTGATCGGCGTTCCGCAGGTGAACCTCGGTCCGTACTCGCTGTCGGGAGCGATAACCTCCGGCATCCTCGGGTTGGGGCTCCGGAGCGCCGCGTACCAGTCGCAGATCTTCCGGTCGACGCTCGCGAGCGTCGACGACGGCCAGCTGGAGGCGGGGCGGGCGATCGGCCTCTCCCGGTTCGAGGCGGTCAGGCACGTCGTCGTCCCGCAGGCGCTCAGACGGTCGATCCCGGGGTTCCAAAACGAGTTCACCATCGTGTTGAAAGACACCAGTATCGTGTTCGCGATCGGACTCGCGGAGCTCCTGACCCGCGGGTACGACCTGTTTATCGAGCGGACCACCGCCGTCCTTGAAGTGATCGTGTTCATCAGTGCCATCTACTTCGTGCTCACGTTCGTGACGAACCGCGCGCTCGACCGCCTCGGCGACCACTACGCGATCCCCGAGGGTGAGTCGGCGTGACCGACGAGGGGTTCCTCGCCGTCGAGGACGTTTCGAAGTGGTACGGCGACGAGCAGGTGCTTCACGACGTCTCTTTCGAGATGGGAGCGGGCGACGTCACCGTGCTCATCGGGCCGTCGGGCTCCGGCAAGTCCACGATGCTCCGCTGTGTCAACCGGCTCGCCGAGGCACAGGAGGGGTCGATCCGCCTCGACGGTGTCGACGTGCTCGATCCGGGAACGGACGTGAACGAGCTCAGACGCGAGGTCGGGATGGTGTTTCAGGGGTTCAACCTGTTCGCACACCTCACCGCCGTCGGTAACGTCGCGCTCGGCCCGCGCCGCGTGCTCGGCTTGTCGAAGTCGGACGCGATGGAACGGGCCCGCGAAGAGCTCGAGCGGGTCGGGCTCGGCGACCAGTTCGACTCCTATCCGGCGGAGCTCTCCGGCGGACAACAACAGCGGGTCGGGATCGCCCGGGCGTTGGCGATGGGACCGAAGCTCATGCTGTTCGACGAGCCGACGAGCGCGCTCGACCCCGAGCTGATCGGGGAGGTGTTGTCGGTGATGCACGACCTCGTCGATGACGGGATGACGATGCTCGTCGTCACCCACGAGATGAGCTTCGCGCGCGCCGTCGCCGACGAGATCGTCTTCCTCGACAACGGTCGGGTAGTCGAGCGGGGGCCACCCGAGCAGCTGTTCGAACGTCCCGAACACGACCGGACCGGCCGGTTCCTCGAACGCATCGCGGGACACGACTGATGGCGAGCGCGACGAGACCCGCAGGGTTGCGTCGGCGCGCGTCCGAGACGGAGCTCTCCGTCGGTCGGGTCCTCCTGGTAGCCGCCGGCGTCGTCTTCTGGGGCTGGCTGCTGGCGAGCTGGCTGAACCGATGGTTCGGGGGCGTCCTCGTTCCCGTCGGCGAGCCGTTCGTCGCGCCCGGGACCGTCGAGGCCGTCGTCGCGTCGGTCCCGATCGTCGCCGCCTACGCCGGCGATCTCGCGTTCGTCACGGGGATCTCGCCGGAGATCGCTCGCGGCATGTGGCTGACGGTCGTCATTACGGCGGTGAGCCTGTTCGTTGGGTTCTTTATCGCGGTGCCGCTGTCGGTCGCGCGGGTGTACGGCCGATACACGGCGTACGCCTCGTTGGCGTACACCGAACTGTTGCGCGGGACGCCGCTTCTCGCGCAGCTGTTCGTGCTCCACTTCGGGCTGAACCTCGGACAGTACGTCCCCGGCGTCCTCTCCGGGCTATTCATCCGGGACGTCGTCTGGGTCGCGATCGTCGGATTCACGCTCAACGGGGCCGCCTATCAGGCGGAGTACATCCGCGGGGCCCTAGAGAGCGTCGAGGAGGGGCAGATCACTGCGGGCCGGGCGATCGGTCTCTCGAAGGTGGAAACGATCTACTACGTCGTGTTGCCCCAGGGGCTCCGGTACGCGATCCCCTCGTGGACGAACGAGTTCGTCTACCTGATCAAGTACTCGTCGCTGGCGGCGTTCATCACGGTGCCCGAGCTGTACTACCGCGCGTTCCAGATAGCCTCCGACACGTTCCGCTACTCCACGATATTCGCGGTGACGGGACTCGCGTATCTCGGATTAGTCCTCACCGCCTCGAAGTTCATGGGCCGGGTCGAGGACCGGGTGGCGATCCCGGGGCTCGGCGCGGAACGGGAGCGATGAACCCGTGACCTGACCGGACCCGGATCGACCCGGCATCGCCGCTGTATCCCCACCCGTTCGAGCCGTCCGTATTCCGTGTGCCGTCCGCGTCCCGTGTGCCGTCCGCGTCCCGTGTG
This sequence comes from Halorubrum tibetense, assembly GCF_055396225.1. NCBI lineage: Archaea > Methanobacteriati > Methanobacteriota > Halobacteria > Halobacteriales > Haloferacaceae > Halorubrum > Halorubrum tibetense. Next base: position 632,070 of record NZ_AP043742.1, on the reverse strand, counting down.
CCGTCCATGGTCGCCCGTACCACTCGTGCCGTCCGCGCCTCGGATCGCTACCCCTGTCGACGGCTCGGTCCCATCACTCCACACGCGAAATCGTTGTTGATATATTACAATTCGGAACTAGTTTCAACGTTTCCGATCCTGATCCCGGTTCTTACACGCCGAAATCGGTTGAATTCACGAGGATCAGTGCCGGTCCGATCTCTGGTGAAATGTTGTTCAAGTAAGACTTATTATGCCTCCGACACGACGAGGGAGCAATGCCCCCGCAGACGGATCCCCGTCCGGGAGTCGCCTATCGGCGACCGGATGGCGATCCGACTCGACTCCGAATCGAATCCGCCGGCGACTCCGAGCTCCCCGTCTCGGAGCTTCCCCGCACCGACTGGCTCGACGCGGTCCACCCGGACGACCGCGGCCGGCTCCGGGAGGGGCTGGGTTCGGAAACGGTCGATGTCGCCTATCGCGTCGACGCCGATGACGACTTCGCTTGGATCCAGGAACGGGGTCGGACGGTCGACGGCGACCTCGTCGGCTATCTCTTTCCGGCGTGCGACCGTGTCCGGCGCCAACGACAGCTCGAACAACAGCGTGAACGGCTCGACGAGTTCGCGAGTGTCGTCTCTCATGACCTGCGGAACCCGCTGTCGGTCGCGGTCGGGAACCTGGAGCTGGCCCGCGAGTTCGACGGTCAAGCGGCCGAGACGCGGCTCGACCGCGTCAACGACGCGCTCGATCGGATGGACGCGCTCATCTCGGACCTCCTCTCGCTCGCCCGGGAGGGACGTTCCGTCGAGGCGACGGCCGAGACCGATCTCCGGCCCGTCGTTCGCCGCGCGTGGAAAACCGTCGGCGTCCCCGACGCCGAACTGGCTGTCAGCGAACCGCTCCCCCGGATCGAATGCGACAGGGACCGGCTCCGACAGGCATTAGAGAACCTGCTTCTGAACAGCGTGGAACACGGTTCCACGAGCAACCGGACGCAGTCCGGTGACAGTGTCGAGCACGGCTCGACTAGCAGTCGGGCAGAGCCCGACGACAGCGTGGAACACGGTTCCACGAGCAACCGGACACAGTCCGGTGACAGCGTCGAGCACGGTTCCACGAGCAACCGGTCGAGGACCGACGCGCACGAGGCGGTCGAGGACGACCTCGTCCGAACGGTCGAAACGGATCCGTTCGGCGGCTCCGACCCTGCGACGGACGAGGAAGGAGGCGATCACGGGGTCCGCGTCGTCATCGGCGCGACCGACGAGGGGTTCTACGTCGCCGACGACGGACCGGGGATCCCGCCCGAAGAGCGCGAAACCGTCTTCGAGCCCGGACACACGACTGACGAGGACGGTACGGGGTTCGGGTTGGCCATCGTCGAGCGGATCGTCGAGGCCCACGGCTGGTCGATCTCGATAGCCGAGAGCCGCGCCGGCGGTGCCCGGTTCGAGATCACTGACGTCGATACCGTCGACACCTCCGGGCCACCCACCGGGGGAGACGCCGCGACCGCGAGGTCGGAACGCTCCTCCGCGGAGTGACGCCCCGATCACATGAAGTCGGTTAGTCCCGACTGTCCGTCGTCCTCATCGTCGGTTTCGCTCTCCCCGCTCCCGTTCGCGCTCGCGTCGCTCGTCGAGTCCTGCGTTTCGCTCGCGAGGTCTTCGGACCCCGCGTTAGCGGTATCGCCCGCTTCCGTCTCGTCCGCTGCTGCCGTTCCGGCGATCCCGCCGGATCGCCCCCCAGAGAACGCCCCCTCCGCGTTGTCGGTCAGCCGTTGCTCGCGGCGTTCCTGGGCGTCTTCGACGATCGACTCGACCTTGTTGGTCGACTCGCCGGACCCCGTGACGAACGCGACGCCGGCCTCGTCGAGGTCGTAGGCGGCGGCCATCGCGACGGTGAGCTCGCGCGGTTTACAGTGGTGTGTGATAGCCGAGAGGAACGGAAGCAGTTCGCGTCTGGCGGTCGCGACGCTACAGCCGCTCGCGGCCGCGATCCGTCCCACGACCTCGTCGGCCGTCGCGTCCGAGGAGGGCCAGAACTGCGGGCGACCGTATCGGGTCCAACCACCCTTCGTCCCGTCGCGAGCAGCCGCGACCCCGGCGGCCGCGTTGTCGGTCGCGTACCGCCAGTAGGTGTAGTTCTGTGAGGCACGGACACGACCCAACCAGACGTCGGCGTTCGCGAGGAAGTCGTACGCGCGGGTCGCTTCCGCAGAGTCGTACACGTCCAGCATGTTGTCCTCGATCCACTTCGTGAGGTCGTCGGGGGTCTCGTCGACGGCGTACGCCGACTGCAACGCCTCCTCGGCCGACTCCTCTTTGAGCACCGCGTCGAGGAACGGGAAGATCCCCATCGCCTTGTCGCGGTCGGCGGTGACGACGTCCTCGACCGCGATCGACGACCGCCCCTCACACGCCGCTTGCAGGTCGTTTATCGCGCCGCGGAGGTCGCCGCGGTTGCGTTCGGCGATCCGCTGGAGCGCGTCGGACTCGAACTCGATCCCCTCCTTGCGACAGATATCCCGGAGCACCGGGACGATGGAGCGCGCGGAGACGTCGCGAAACTCGATATCCTGACACGCGTTTCGAAGCCCACGGGAGATGTCGTAGAACTCGTTGGCGATGAGAACGATCGGCTGACCCGACTCCTTGACGAGCTGGGTGATCGCCGACGCGCCGCCGCGGTCGTAGTTGCCGTGGATGTTGTCCGCCTCGTCTAGGACGACGAGCTGTCTGGAGGCGGTGTCGCCGCCACTTGCGCCGCCACCCGCTGCGCTCCCGCCGAGGGTGGCGTTGCGGGCGGCACGTCCGGCGAACCGCTCGATGACGTCGGCCGTCCGCTGGTCGGACGCGTTCAGCTCCACCGTCTCCCAGCCCATGTCGCTCGCGAGCGCGTGCGCCGCGCTCGTCTTGCCGACTCCCGGGCTTCCGTAGAGGATGACGGCCTCGCGATGGTCGTCCCACGTGCGGGCCCACTCCGCGAACGCGTCGCGGGCCTTGTCGTTGCCGCGGACCTCCGAGAGCGTGCTCGGCCGGTAGCGTTCGGTCCAATCGGCCATTATCGGAGGAAGGCGCGAGCGCCGTTTAGTGGTTGCGGAGCCGTCCGTCGGGCGGCGAGTCCGCGCACGCTCACTCCCCGGCGACCGCGTCGGCGACGAGCGTCTCGGCGAGGGCGGGGGCGACGCTGACGACGCTGCAGCCGCGTTCGATCGTGTCGGTCCCGACGATCCGGTCGACGCCCGCGTTCCGGAGCTTCGTCACGGCGTTGGCGGCGAGCATGGGGTGGACGCAGGCGGCGACGATGCGCTCCGCGCCGCGGTCGGTGAGTACCCCGACCGCCTCGCTCATCGTCGACCCGGTGGCGACGATGTCGTCGACGACGACGACGTCCCGTCCGGAGACGGTGGCGTCGGACGGGGAGACGTCGACGGCCCCGGTCTCGCGGTCACGGTGTTTCTCGAAGTAGTCGGTCTCGCCCGTACCGTAAGCGTCACGGACGGTTTCGGCGATCCCGATCGCCCCCTCGTCGGGCGCGAGGAACAGCGGGTCGGTGAGCGCCGACAGCGGGTCGGCGAGGACGCTCGCGGCGTCGACGATATCGACGGGCACGGAGTAGAAGTCGGTCACGGCGGTCTCGTGTGGGTTTACGAGCACGACGCGGTCGGTCCCCGTCGATATCGCGCGGGCCATCGCGCGCGCCGAGACGGGTTGGCCGTCCGCGAACGACTCGTCCTGTCTCGCGTATCCCATATAGGGGATCACGGTGGTGACGTGCGTCGCCCCGGCCTCACGGACGGCGTCCTGTAGCTGGAGCAGCTCGACCCACGCGCTGTCGGAATCGGTCGTCGCGACGACGGTCGCCTCGTCGCCGTCGAACGCCGGTACGGCGGCGATCGTCTCGCCGTCCGGGAACCGGTCGTACGTCGCCGTCGCCAGCGGCCGTCCCGTATCGTCGGCGAGCGCGGCCGCCAGCAGTTGGGAGCTCGACCCGGGTACGATCATGCGCGTTCTTTCCGGGGACACCCCTAAACCAGTTTCTGTACTCCGCCGCCACGGGGGTGGGTTCCGGGTGGCTCGCGAGACCCGTATCGTCGACTGGGGGGTTCCCGCCCTCGATCCGCCGGTTCACCCACTGGCCGCGGTAGAATCACACACACGACGACGACAAAGTCGGATATTTACGCTCGGGGCGGGAACAACGCCGTAATGAGCGAAACCGGAGACCGAGTCGGTCTCCCCTGCCCGTCCTGTTCGCCGGGCGGGGAGACCGTCCACGAAGTACTGAAACCCGGCGGCCAAGCGACCGTTCGGTGTACCGACTGCGACCACACACACAAAACCGAGATCCCGGAGCCGGAGACACGGCCGATCACGATCGTCGTCTCACAGGACGGGGAGTCCTTCTCGACGGAGATGGAGGTCCCAGCCGAGGGCGGCGTCGCGGTCGGCGAGGAGTTCGTCGTCGACACCGAGGACGCGCTGATGCAGGTCCGGATCACCGGTATCGAGCTCGGCCCGGAACACCGGGTCGAGGACGCCGCGATAACGAGCGTCGACACGCTGTGGACCCGTGCGATCGACAACGTCTCCGTGGACGTCACGCTCCATCCGAAGGACGGCGACGCCGACCGCACCCGGTCGGTTCGGATCAACGTCCCCGGCGACATGGAGTTCGTCGTCGGCGACACCGTCGAGTTCGGCGACGAGGAGTTCACGATCGAGGGGCTTCACGTCCGCGAGGACGCGCCGGAGTACCGCCACGAGAAGCTCGACCACGACGGCGACATGGTGTACGCGAAGGACCTCAAGCGGGTGTACGGCCGCGACGAGAGTCTCACCGCGTGGTCGGCCTGGTAAGCGACGCACCGTAGGTAGGGAGGCAGTGCTCTCCCGTGACCCTCCTCCGGCCGACTCAGTGATCCTCCTCCGGTCGGTCGGCGGGTCGGCGTCGGTCGGTCTCTCGTTCAATCCACGCCCGCGGCTCACGAACGTTTATGACCCGAGGCTGAGAATGGCCGAATATGGCGAAAGGCCTTGACGTCGGTACGATGAACATTCTCTCGGGCCGCCAGGAGGGTTCCGAGACGGTGTTCGTACAGCAGCGCAACTCGTTCGTCGAGATCGAGTACAGCGATATGGCCGAGCAGATGCTCTCCCGCAGTGAGGTTCTCCACATCCGCAAAGACGACAAGGTGTACGTCGTCGGCGACGACGCGTTGAACTTCGCGAACATCTTCAACAAGGAAACTCGGCGGCCGATGCAACACGGGATCCTCTCCAGCGACGAGTCCTCCGCGATCCCGATGATCAAGCTCATCACGGAACAGGTCGTCGGCGAACCCGCCCGTCCGAACGAGCGGCTGTTCTACTCCAGCCCCGCGGACCCGATCGACTCGCCGTTGACGACGCTGTACCACGAGAAGACGCTCGAATCGATGCTCGGCGACATGGGGTACGACCCCGAGCCGATCAACGAGGGGATGGCCGTCATCTACTCCGAGCTCGCGGACAACAACTTCACCGGGCTCGGGATCAGCTTCGGCGCGGGGATGACGAACGTCTGTCTCGCCTACTACGCGGTGCCCGTGATGAAGTTCTCCATCGCCCGCGGTGGCGACTGGGTCGACGAGCAGACCGCCCAGGCGACGGGGACGCCCGTCGACAAGGTGACGAGCATCAAGGAGGACGACTTCGAGCTCGACTTCCGCACTGACGTCGGCGGCGTCGAGGGCGCGCTCGCCATCTACTACGAGAACCTGCTGGACTACGTCATCGAGAACATCTCCCGTGAGGTCGACGAGGAAGACGTCGAGGAGGGCCTCGACGTGCCCGTCGTCGTCACCGGCGGCACGTCCAGCCCGAACGGCTTCGAGGACCTGTTCGCGGACCACCTCGCGGACGCGAACATCCCCTTCTCGATCAGCGGCGTGCACTCGCCCGACGAGCCGATGTACAGCGTCGCCAGCGGCGCGCTCGTCGCGGCCCGCTCCGAGGAGGGCGCGGACGCCGACGCCGGGTCGGCGGACGCCGGTGCCGAGGCTCCCGAACCCGAGTCCGAGGACTGAACTCCCGCGCGGTTCCGCTCCGGTTTTTAAATATACGCCACGCTCCCAGCGACTGAGCACCCGATCCCGGTCCTAAGAGCTTCGAGCCTCTACCGACTCGTATGTCTCCCGCCGGCGACGACGCTCGTCGACTCCGGGTTGACCTCGACATCGACCCGCCCGACACGTGGGACTGTCCGATGGTCACCGAGACGGACCGTGCCACGGACGTGCGGATCAACGCGGTGGGCGACGAGTGTACGGTCGATCTTCACTCCGACGACGGCGAGGGGCTGATCCGGGCGGACGGCGAGGTCACCGAGGACTGTCTCTGCCACGTCTTCGGCGAGTTCGGCTGTGTTCCCCACGTTCGGGGCGTCGATGACGGGACCCTGCTCGTGACGACGTACGTCGCCGACCGCGAGCTCGTTCGTGACGTCGTCGAGGCGTTACAGGAAACCCTCGGGCGGGTCCGACTGGTTCGGCTGGCGGTCGTGGAGGGGCCCGACGCGACCGAACAGGTGACGTTCGACCTCTCGTCGCTCACGCCGAAACAGCGGGAAGGGCTCGAACTCGCGGTCGTCAACGGGTACTTCGACGACGACGCCGACGTTTCCCTCGGCGAGCTCGCCGACGAGCTCGACATCAGTAAGTCCGCGCTCTCACAGCGGCTCCGGACGGCACAGGCGAAACTGGTGACGGACGTGTTCGACGAGGCGGACCGCTGATCGGGTGGGTCAGTCGGCCTCAGAGCCGACGCCGCTCCCAGTCGGTATCCGACCCATCGCTTCGCGCCCCGCGCGCTCGGCGTCCGTGAGGTAACACTTCGGGTCCGGCGCGAACGGGTCGTCGTGTGCGGCGAGCGCTCGGAGCCGCGACCCGCCACGGCAGACGTCCTGATACGCGCAGTCGGCACACCGTCCCGTGAGACGCTCTTCCCGGTTCCGGAGCGCCGCGAGCAGGGGGTTCGACTCGTCGTCCCAGATCGCGCCGAACGGGCGGTCCCGGACGTTCCCGAGCGCGTACCCCTGCCAGAACTGCGTGAGGTGGACGTTGCCGACCGGGTCGACGTCGGCGACCCGCTCGCCGGTCGGGTCACCGCCGTTGTTCTCGAGGTACCGCCGGATCAGGCGGGCGCGGTCGGTTCCCAGCTCCCGGTCGGCGTACTCGACGAGATACCCAGCGTCGGCGTAGTTGCCGACGAGCAGCGTCTCGATCTCCTCGCCGGCCGCGTGGTACTCCCGGGTGAGGTCACACAAGTCGGTGACGGCCTCGCGGGTCGCCTCGGGCGAGAGGTCGACGTCGGCGATCTCCGCGCCGCGGCCGCCGTAGTCGAGGTGGTAGAAACAGAAACGGTCGACGCCGACATCGGCGAGGAGGTCGACGACGCCCGCCAAGTCCTCGACGTTGTGGTCGGTGATCGTGTACCGGAGTCCGGTTTTGAGCCCGACGTCGAGACACGCCTCGATCCCGCGGACCGCGGCGTCGAACGCACCCTCTTGACCGCGGATCCGGTCGTTGCGTTCCGGGAGCCCGTCCACGGAGACGCCGGCATACTTGAGCCCCGCCTCCTTCAGCTCCCGAGCCCGCTCGCGCGTCAGGAGGGTGCCGTTCGTCGAGAGCACCGGGCGGATCCCGCTGTCGGCGGCGTACGAGACGAGTTCGGACAGGTCCTCGCGGACCATCGGTTCGCCGCCGGAGAACAACAGGACAGGGGCCCCGTAGTCGGCGAGGTCGTCGATCAGCGCCTTTCCCTCGGCGGTGGACAGCTCGTTCGGCGCGCCCGCCGCGTTGGCGGCGGCGTAACAGTGCTCACAGTAGAGGTTACACCGTTTCGTCGTGTTCCAAACGACGACCGGCCGGCGCTGGCGCTCCTCAGTGATCTGCGGTTTCGTCGAGTCGTCGGCGGCGTCGTACCGGAGCCCGTCGCTCTCGGCGTCGAGCCCGCAGAGGAGCTTGCTGACGGAGATCATCGACGGTCGGCCTCCGACCCGTCGGTATCGGGGTTTCCGTCCGTCTCGTCGTCGGTCGCTCCGTTCCCGCCCGTTCCCTCATCGCTCGTGCCGCTGTCGCCTGCCCCGTTCTCACGCGGTGCGCCGCCGCAGGCGACCGTCGGGGTCCCCTCCGTCTCCTCGTACACGCGCGGTTCCGTCGGATCGTCGCCGGCGGAGTCGTCGCCGGAAGGGTCGTCGTCGTTGGAGTCCGCGGCTTCGGGGCCGAACTCGTCCTCGTTCGCGAGTGACGACGCGGAGTATCGATGCGTCTCCTCGGCCGGACAGATCCAGACGTCGCGGGCGTACCACGCGAACAGCTTGCTTGCCTCCTCGTGGGCCACGTCGGGTGTCGGCGCGGCGACCGTCCCGACGTGACGAAGCGGGTCGGACTCCGCTTCGCGGACGAACACCTCGAACCGGCGGCCGTCCGCGGATCGGGGGCCACCCTCCGTCGCGGTTCGCTCCGTCGTTTCGACCATAGTCACGGTAGCACCCCCTCCTGAAACGGGGTTTCGCACGTTCTCACGATCGGGAAATGCGGGCTGTGTCTTGAACCAACATAAACAATTATTATGAATGCCCACATCGGGGTGAACGTGCCCCCCGTAGTACACGACTGAAGCCAGCACAGGACCGACGACCGGATCGAACCCCCGCCCGGAACCGGGGACCTCGGCCTCGGCCTCGGCCGATCGATCGAAACCGAACCCCCCGAGCCCCGCGAAGCGTACGGAGCGCGGCGAAGGCGACTCAGACGACCATGCCGGCCGCAACGATAGCGATGGCAGCCACGGTGGCGACGCATCGCACGACCTTCCCACCGCGGCGGAGGCGGTCGCGCGGTGCGCTACCGTGTTCGACCCCGGAGCGACCGACCGGGTCCCGAACGGGACCGACCGATGGAACGCGTACGCGGGATCGAGCCACGACGCCGGAGACTGACGCCGCGGCCGGTGTTTTTAGGTGTTGAAACGCGTATCCACCAACGGCCGATGACGATCTACCGCTCCGAGCTGCCTCGGCACCAGCGGTGACGAGCCCTATGAGTACCGAGGCCATCGGTTTCACACTCGTACTAGTCTCAACGAAGGTATCAGTTCGGTCACGATAGCGCACGAGTCGTCCGAGTCGAGGGGAACTGTCGTCTTGAGGCGGCTTCCCGGCCGACCAGTGTCGAGTTGCTTCGACCGGACACGACCTGTTACAGTCGGCTGGTGTAGGATCAGTGCCCTTCCCAGCTACAGTCGAGCCGTATACAGGAGTAACAGTACGGAGACGACACAGACGAAGAGGATCCATCCGACGATAACGATCCCGACCCGTCGCATATCGAGCTCCTCCCCGCTGAGCATCTTCCCGATTTCCATGCGCGGAGTCACGACGACGCAGTTTATAAACTCCCCGTTCCGTCGGATTCACGCCATCGGCCCGTCACGGCGGTCGGGATGGTCCCGCACGAACTCGACGAGCCGGTCGGCGTACGCGTCGAACGGTGGAACCGCGAGCGCCCCCGTGCAGTCGTCGAGCGCCCGACGTGTTCGGGGACACCGGTATCGGGTCGGGTGATCCAGGTAGTCCAAGGTCGCTGGGTCGACGCTGACGCCGGCCCGGGAGAGCAGTCGACAGCCGGCCCGTGCGACCCGTTTCGTCGTCGGGACGCGGACCGTTCGGCGACGGTCGGCCGCCGTCGCCAGCGTCTCCACGAACGCCGTGACTCGGAGGGGATCCGGGTCACACAGCTGGTACGTCTCGCCGACCGACGCCTCCCGCTCGCTCAATGCGGCGATCGCGTCGACGACGAAATTCCGAGGCACCACATTGAGTTCCGACCTCGAGGCTCCCGGTACGGTGAACGTGACCGCGAGCGGACGCGGCTGCGCGAGGAGGAGTCGAAGCAAGTTGTACGGGCCGTCGAACTTGTCGGTCTCGCCCGTCCGGCTGTCGCCGACGACGATCGAGGGACGATAGACCGTCGCCGGGAACCCGGCCTCCATTCGGTCGCGGACCGCCACCTCCGCGCGGTGTTTCGTCGCCTCGTAGTGGTTGGTGAACGGGCCGTGATCACGGAGGTCGGCTTCGGTGAACGTCCCCTCGTACCGACCGCTGACGTAGCAGGTGCTGACGTAGTGGAACCGGTCGACGCCGAGCCGCTCCGCCGCGTCGAGCACGTGTTCCGTGCCGCGAACGTTCACGGCCTCCGCGAGCGCCCGATCGACGCCGAGGTCGTACACGGCCGCGAGGTGATACACCTCCCGGACGGTCGCGAGCGACCCGTTCTCGCCGAGCGCTCCGCCGAGGCCCAGGCCCGGTTCGGTGATGTCGCCGGTGAACAGGTGGACTGCAGCGTGCTCCCCGTCCGGGTCCGTTCGTCCGCCGTCGGCGTTTCCCCGCCAGTCGTCGCTGTCGGCGTTTCCCCGCCAGTCGTCGGTGCCCCCGACCCGCGAGACGATCGACTCGGCGCGCTCGCGAGCGGCGTCGAGGTACTTCGGTTGGACGAGGCAGGCGACGGGACCGTCGCCGCGGGCGAGCACTCGTTCGAGCAGCGCGGACCCGAGGAACCCCGGAAAGCCGGTGAACAGGACCGCCGGTGCGGTCTCGCTGTCGGCCGTCAGGGACCTATCGGCGTCGCCGACGACGGGGATCGAGTCGCGGGTGAGCGGGAACGTCACGGGATGCCCGTCGATCGGTCCGCTGCGACCTCAACGTTTCCCTCGAACCGACACTGGAACCGATGGGTCGGCTCGACCCGCGCAGTGCGAAGAGGTTTGTCGTCGGAGCCGAAATCGGACCGCGTATGGCCCGAGGGGAGGAGCTCGCACGGACCGCCGCGGCGCTCGACGGCTCCGTCGTCGTCTGTGGGACCGGCGCGTACGCGGACGCCCTCGCGTCGCGTCGGTTCCCGGGAGCTCGGGTGACGACGGTCGAAAACGTGCTCGGCGGGACGCCCGGCTCGAACTCGGACCCCGCTGACCCGGATCCCCCGAACTCGGACCCGGACCCCGCTGACCCGGATCCCTCGAACTCGGACCCCGCCGACCTCGGGTCCTTGGACCCGGATCCTGCCGATCCCCCGGCTGTCGCGGCCGTCGTGGTCGCCGTCGATCCCGACCGGGCGTCGGAGAGCCGCGAACCGTTGCGGGCGCTCGCCGCGACCGGGGCGTTCGTCGTCGCCGTCGTTCCGAGCGGTGCGGTCGACCCGGAATCGCTCGCCGCGCTCAGCCGTGCCGTCGACGGCGTCCTGCTCGCCGGTTCGGCCGACGCGGCCGACGCAGTCGATACCGCCGACAGCGACCCCGTATCCCACGTCGGCGACGCGATCCACGCGTTCCTCGCCGCCGTCCAGGAGCCGGGGTTCGTCAACCTCGACCTGACGGACGCGCGGACCGTCCTGTCGTCCGGTGTCGCCGCGGTGGGCGTCGGCACCGCCGCCCGCGACACGCCCGAGTCCGCGGTCGCCGCCGCCTTCGACCGGCTTCCGACCGGGGTGGATCCGACGGCCGCGAGCGCAGTCCTCGTCGACGTGGTCGTCGACCCCGACACGAGCATCACCGCCGCGACGGACGTGATCGGGCGGGTCCGCGACCGGATCGGCGCGGACGCGAACGTCATCTGGGGCGGGGCGGTCGACGAGTCGGCGAACGCGGAGTTGCTCGTTCGAGTCGTGGTCGCGGACGTTCGATACGACCCGCCGTTGGCGGCCGGCGACCCGTGTCCGCGCTGTGGCGCGTCGCTGTCGGCGTACACGTTCGGGGCCAGCGAGACGCTCTCGTGTGACGCCTGCGGCTACTCCGGGATCGGGATGCGATAGCGGTGACCCAGCGCCGTCGTCGTCGCTATCGGCGTCGTCGTCGCTATCGGCGTCGTCGTCGCTATCGGCGGCGGCGGCGCGATCCGTGTCGTCGCCATCGCTATCGACTCGGGTTCGATCGCTCTTCGGTCCGGAATCCGACCCCTCGACGGTGCCGATCTCGATCAGTCGGCAGTTCCGAGCTGCCTTTCGAGGGTGCGCGCGAGCGACTCCGAGATCTCGGTGAGATACACCGTCCCCCAGGTCGCGACGATCACCGACCCGACCAGGTTGAATATCATGTCGACGATCGTGTCGTTGATACCGTGTTGTGCGAGGATCGGCTCCATGTCGAGGCGGAGCGCCCCCTGGTCGACGACGAACTCGAATATCTCCCAGATCACGCTCATCGCCAGCATGAACACGAGCAGACACGAGAACAACGCCCACCGCGGCAGGTGTATCGTGTCGCTGTGGAGGTGGATCGCCCGCAGCGCCGCGTAGCCCGTCGCCGCGACGACCGTGGCCGACAGCGTGTGTGTCAGATGGTCCCACGTCGAGATCGCGTCGTACAACCCCGCCGTCCCGAGCGCGTGTAAGAAGACGGCGAGCGTCACCCACAACACGAGCCCGGGCTCGATGGCGACCTCGTAGTCGCGCTCCAAGATAGCGGGAAGGAACGTGATCCCGAGCCCGAGCGCGGCGTTCGTCACCACGGCGATCTGCCGCGACCAGAGGCCGTACACGAACAGCCCGGCCAGCACGACCTGCATGAACCGGACGAGCTGGACCTGCCGCCGTGTCGCGATCCCCAGCCGGTCGCTCAAAACGACGCCCGTGGCGTTCTCGACCGTGTCGGCCTCCCCGACCGCGTCAGGCTCGCCGAGTGCTCGGGAGGGGACCGATCCGTCTCTTCCCGCCGCGGTCGACTGAGTTCCCGTCGAACTCGACGGACCGGCGGGAGTCGTGCCCCCGCGACCGGCCCGCTCGAAGTACAGGTAGAACACTACTCCCGCGACCAGCCCCGCGACCGTCGCGTAGACGAACTCGACCATCACGGCGGCGTTTACGGCGTCCTGTGACCGCCCGTCGAGGAGGTACGTGGTCCCCAAGACGACGTCGGAGCTCCAGCGGAGGACGTTCAACAGCCCGGACATCGCGAGCGTCAGGAGAACGGTCAGGACGACCGCGAACCACGGGACGAGCCGCAGGGGCGTGAAACGGTCGAGCTCGACGGTCATCAACAGCCCGAGCGTCGCGACCGCGAGGCTGGAGACGAAGCCAGTCGTGGGCGGTGCCGGTGCGAACGCCTCCCACAACACGGGTAAGCACACGAGGCCGACGAAGTACCACGGGGGGACCACGGCGGGGTCTCGGAACTTGATCGCCGGTGCGGCGACGACGGCGATCGCCACGACGCTGAACAGCACCGGTTCGCGACGGTCGAGGAACGCGCCGGCGACGATCGTCACGGTCAACACGGCGACGAGTAGCCAGGAGAGGACCGCGTTTCGCCGTGACCGCCCGAAGTACGCCGCGAGACCGTCGGAAGCACCCATCGCTACACGAGAGGGGGTATACGCGGATAGGTATACTGGTCCGGGACGGCGGGTGCGGATCGCCGGGACTAATTCGTGTACCGCCGTCGGTACGGTAGCGAGGCGCGCTTGACATGGATCCCGACACGACGCTCGGCGGGCTGGTGATCACGGTCGGCTCCCCGTTACTCGTCGGGCTCTACTTCGTCGAGGGGCTGTTGGTCGGGAAGCTGCTCCACCCGTCGGTGTTGTTCCTCCTCTACGTCGTCGTCTCGGAACCCGGGCTCGCGCTCACGGCGGTCGTCGCCGCGCTCTGTGTCGTATCGGCGACGGCCGGGCAGCTGGTGTTGTATCGCGGGTTCAGCGGGAAAACCGACCCGGACAGCGGGGTCGCCCGGCTCGTTCCGTACCTCGACCGCGTACCCACCGTGGTGAAAGGCCGGATCGGCGAGCGACGGATGGCAGTGATAGACGGCTGGTTCGACCGGTTCGGCGGCCACGCGATCTGGCTCTCCAACGCGACGCCGGGGTTCCGAGGGTTGATGACCGTCCCCGCCGGCCTGAGCGACTACCCGCAGCGGCGGTTCGTCCTGCTGTCGGCGCTCGGCAACGGCTTATATATGGTGCTGCTCGTTGCCGTCGCCAACGGGCTGTTAGAGGCGCTCCAGTTCCTCCCGTGGGACCTAAGTCTGGAACGGTTCCTGTGACCGGTGTCGTTGTCGCTTATAAGGTGTCGAGAGCGGTCGTGAGTTCATTTATAAGGTGTCGAGAGCGGTCGTGAGTTCATTTATAAGGTGTCGAGAGCGGTCGTGAGTTCACTTATAAGGTGTCGAACTCCTCGCCGTCGCCGCTACCCTCGCACTCGCTCGGGCGATCGATGAACTCGGACCGGACGCCGATCGGTGACACGCGCCGACCGCCGATCAGTGATACCAGCTCGCTCGCGACACGGCGGCGTTCAGCCCGTGTTTATATACTTGGGCGATACGTTCAAGCCTTTCTGTCGCTTTCGTTCCGATACGATGATGCTTCCGACCCACGTGCTCGCTGGGATGGCGCTCGCGCTCCCGCTGTGGGCCGTGAACCCGGAGCTCGCCCCCGTCGGCTTCGTCGCCGGATTTCTCGGGGGGATGTTCCCGGACCTGGACCTGTACGCCGGCCACCGCAAGACGCTTCACTATCCGGTGTACTACGCCGTTGCGGCGGTGATCGCGGTTCCGCTCGCGGCGACAGTCCCGTCGACGGCCACGGTCGCGCTCGCGTTCTTCCTCCTCGGCGCGGCGTGCCACACCGCCGCCGACGTGCTCGGCGCGGGGTTGGAGCTGCGGCCCTGGGAGAGGAACTCCGACCGGGCGGTGTACAGCCACTACCACGGGGCGTGGGTCCGTCCCCGTCGACTCGTCCGCTACGACGGCGCGGTCGAGGACCTCGCGCTGTCGGCGGCGCTGGCGGTCCCGCTGCTCGTCGTCCTCACTGGTCGGCTGTGGCTCCTCGTCGCCGGAACGCTGGCAGTCGCGCTCGGCTACACCCTCCTCCGACGCCCGCTCGCGGCGCTGGCCCCGCGGGTGGTCCGGCTCCTCCCCGATCCGGTCCTCCCGTACGTGCCCGACCGCTACCGTGAGGACGGGGGCGTCTGATCCGGCCGAGAGGAGAGATCTGACCCGACCGAGAGCGGGCGTCCGACCCGACTGAGAACAATCGCTGTTGTAGTATCACAAACGGGGTTTGGTAACAAGTAGCAAAGTTTCAATTCCCTCGGCGTCGAGCGGGCCGGTAGGAGACAGTATGTCACAACACACCGTCGATCCCGGGTCCGCCCGTGGCTTCGACTCGATACGGGAGGTGTTGGCCAAGGCGAACGAGGAGAAAACCGGCGATCAGCTCGCGGGGGTCGCCGCCGGCTCCGAGTCCGAACGCGTCGCGGCCAAACGGGCCCTCGCGGAAACCAGGCTGGAAACGCTCCGTGAGAACCCGGTGGTCCCCTACGAGGACGACGAGGTGACCCGCGTCATACAGGACGCGGTTCGCGAGCCCATCTACGACCGGATCCGCGACTGGACGGTGGCGGAGTTACGGGAGTTCCTCGTCGACGGGGCGACGACCGACCGGGAGATCAAGGCGATCCGCCCGGGGCTCACGAGCGAGATGATCGCGGCCGTCACGAAGGTCATGACCAACGTGGACCTGGTGTTGGCCACGTCGAAGATGACGGTGACCGCGCGGTGTAACAACACCGTCGGCACCGACGGCTCGCTCTCGTTCCGGCTCCAGCCCAACGACCCCGCGGACGACGTCGACCGGATCCTCGATTCCACCCGTGAAGGGCTCTCCTACGGCGTCGGCGACGCCGTGATCGGGATCAACCCGGTCGAGGACGGTGTCGGGACGGTTACCGACGTCCTGGAGGCGACCCACGAGTTCATCGAAGAGTGGTCTATCCCCACTCAGAACTGCTGTCTCGCGCACGTCACGACACAGATGGAGGCGATCCGTGACGGCGCGCCGGCGGACCTGCTGTTTCAGAGCCTCGCCGGGACGGCGGCGGGAAACGACGAGTTCGGCGTCGACGTCGACCTCCTCGACGAGGCGCACGAGCTCGCCCAGCGACGGTCGACCGCGTCGGGGCCGAACGTCACCTACTTCGAGACGGGACAGGGGTCGGAGCTCTCCGGCGACGCGCACGAGGACGTCGACCAGCTCACGCTTGAAGCCCGGTGTTACGGCCTCGCGAAGCGGTACGACCCGTTCCTCGTCAACACCGTCGTCGGCTTCATCGGCCCGGAGTATCTCTACGACGGCCGGCAGGTGATCCGCGCCGGGCTGGAGGACGTGTTCATGGGCCAGCTTCACGGGATCCCGATGGGGATCGACGCCTGTTACACGAACCACATTCAGGCCGACCAGAACGACATCGAGAACCTCGCGGTCCTTCTCGCCGCCGCGGGCGCGAACTTCTTCATCACGGTCCCGATGGGTGACGACGTGATGTTGAACTATCAGTCCAACAGCTACCACGATGCCGCCGCGCTGTGGGAGGTGTTCGATCTGGGGCCCGCGCCGGAGTTCCGCGAGTGGCTCGCCGACGTCGGGATCTGGGCGGACGGGCAGCTGACCGAACGCGCCGGCGACCCGACGAGGTTCTACTGATGAGCCGGAACGACGCCGGCGGAGACTCCGACACCGACGCCACGATCGAGACTGACGCCACGAAAGACACGGAGCCCCTAACCGACGGAGGAACGGGAGCGAACGGCGGAGCGGACCCGGATCGACGGGACCACGATCCGGATCGCCCGGACCCGCCGAGAGTAGGAGTGAGGGATCCGGTCGACGCGGACGCGCTCGATCGGATCGTCTCACGGAGCCCGTCACGGCTCGGCGTCGGGCGCGCGGGGCCGCGTCCGACGACGGACACCCTCCTCCGGTTCCGCGAGGACCACGGGGTGGCCCGCGACGCGGTCACGAGCCGGGTCGACGAGGGTGTGATCGACGAGCTGGGACTCGTCTCCGTTCGCACCCTCGTCGAGGACCACGAGCAGTTCCTGGCGCGTCCGGACCTCGGCCGGGAGATCGACGACGAGACCGCCGACTACCTCCGCGAACGGTGCCGGGTCGGCCCGCAGGTCCAGCTGATCGCCAGCGACGGGCTGAGTTCGACGGCCGTCGAGGCGAACCTCCCGGACCTCCTGCCGGCGCTGCTCGACGGGTTGGCGGCGCGTGACCTCGACGTCGGCACGCCGGTGTTCGTCGAGTTCGGCCGTGTCGACGTGATGGACGCCATCGGCGAGGTGCTCGACGCCGACTGCTGTGTGATCCTCATCGGGGAGCGGCCGGGGCTCCGCACCGCCGAGAGCCTCAGCGCCTACATGGTGTACGGCCCCGAGCGAGGGACGCCGACCGCGCGCAAGTCCGTGATCTCGAACATCCACGACGGGGGGCTTCCCGCCGCCGAGGCCGGTGCCGCGATCGCGGACCTGCTGGCGGAGATGTGCGAGCAGGAGGCGAGCGGGCTCGACCTCCGTGAGGACGACCGTGACTTCCAGAAGTAGCGTCGAGGAGAGGGGAACGGAAGACGGCGGAACGGGCGAGGCGAACGACGGAGTCAGCCGCCGAACGCGAGCGTCTTGACGACGACGGGGACGGCTTCGCGCCCCGCGAACGGCTTCCCGACGTCCAACCGCACGCCCGCCCGCAGGCGGAGTTCGTCGATCACGGGCACCGGCTCGTCCAAGCGGGCGGCGAGGAGCTGTCCGAGCACGTTCGCGCAGTTCTCCCGGGTAACGACCACGACCGGCACCGACCGTGCCGTCGATCGGTCGAGCGAGCGAAGCGCGGCCGCGATCCCGTCCGCCGTCTCCCCGAGGTCGTCGTACGCGAGCGAGCCGACCTCCGGGAGGTACAGCGCGAGCCCGGACACGTCGTCAACGTCGTAGAGCGCCCGAGCGGACCCGATCGCCCGTTCGAAACGGTTACGGGGAGCCTCCGGCGGCTCCGGCGACTCCGATGAGCGGGTCGCCCCCGGTGGATCCACCACGACGACCGGCACGTCACGCAGCGGGAGCCGGTCGGTCGGAAGCCAGACGGTCCGCCCGCTGAACGTGGTCGATTCGGTGCCGACCCCGACGACGGTCGCCCGTAGGTCCTCCGAGAGCGTCAGCGGCCGGTCGGGGAGGTCGGCGTGCCCGCGGAGCGTTCGCCGAAGCGACGCCGCCAACAGCGGCCCGAGATCGTCGAAACGGAAGGTATCGACGCTCCGGTCGTCAACGGTGTTCGCCAGCGATCCCACGCCGCCCGTGAGGACGACGTCGTCGAGACGGACCGGGCGCTCCGGGAGCGGACCGATCGCGAGCGACTCGACCACGTCGTCGAACGGCGGCCCGACGAGCGCGTCGGCGATGGCGGCCGCGGCGGCGTCGGCGAGCGATTGGAGTCCGGACGGGGTCGCGGGACCGCCGACGGCGACGTCGAGCCCGTCGACCGCGATCAGCCGCTCGGCGGCCGGCGAGAGGTGGGATATCCGGCTCGTGTCCGACCTCGTTCGCTCGCCGTCGTCGGCCGCATTCGCGCCGTCGTCGCCGTCGCCCGCACCGTCGTCCACGTCCGCCTCCCCGCTATCCCCGCCCACGTTCGCCCTCGCCCGCCCCTCGACTCGGACGATCCGCGCCCCCACGTCGATAACGCGGGTGTCGACGAGCGTGTCGCCGGCGAACACGGCGACGTTGGTCGTCCCGCCGCCGACGTCGACGTTGGCGACGACCCGCCCGGTCCGGGCCGCATGGTCGGCCGCACCCGACCCGCGGCCGGCGAGGACCGCCTCTAGGGCTCCGCCGGCGGCCGCGGCCACGAACTCGCCGGCGTCGTCCGCGATCCGGCGGACGAGCGGTTCGGCGTTCCGCCGCTTGGCCGCCTCCCCGGTCACGATCACCGCTCCCGTGTCCACGTCTCCGGGATCGATCCCGGCCGACGCGAAGGCGTCGACGACGATCCCCGCCACGCCGTCGATGTCCACGGTCGCGGCGTCGACGAGGGGGGTCTCGTGGACCCGTCCCCGGTAGACGACTTCGCGGTCGCGGATCTCGGGTGCGGCCGCGCCGTCGTGCGTCGGCGACGACACCCGAAGTCGGCTCACCACGACCTGCGTGGTCGTCGTCCCGACGTCGATCCCGACGCTCGTTATCGGTTCGGGGTCCGGGTTCATACCCGTGGATCGGTGGGAGCCGATAAGTCGCTATCGCCCCGGTGTGACGGCGTCTCTCGCGGGGGAGTGATAAGAAAGGCCTTTGAGTAGTCCGAGTAAGGTATGGGGTATGACCGAGGACGAGTCCGTCGAGACGTTCTACTCCGAGGAGCGGTGGCAGAACTGGCTCGACAGGGTAGCCGAGGAAGAGCTCGACCCCGAAAACGAGGACGCAGCGCGGCTCCTGTTGAACTTACAGGACGATGCGGCCATCGCGGTCGCGAAGGTTCTCGCCGCGCTAGAGGAGGACCGGATCGACGAGGAGCGCGCGGTCGAGGAGATCCGGTCAGTGAGCGATATCGTCCTCGCCGAGGTCGCGCTGGACGACGAGGACAAGGAGATGCTCATCGACGGCGTCCAGACCTCGCTCGTTCCCGTCTTCTACGCCGCCGAGGAGTACGTCGTCGGCGGCGTCGTCGACGGCGACGTTACGGAGTTCGTCCGGGCCGCGGCCGACGCCGAGGCCGAGGAGGACCTCGACGCCGCGCTCGGCTACGTCGTGCAGGCTGGCACCCGCGTCATCGACGGCGAACGGCTCGATATCGAGCTCGTCGAGGAGATGGAGTACGGACTCGTCTCCGAGTGGGTCAACGGGCTCGACTCCCTGCAGTCGGCCATCGAGGACCCCGAGGTCGTTGAAGAGGACTGAGCGACGACCGGTTCCCGGAGCGAACGACTCCCGTTACGCGGCGACGGAGAACAACACCAGGTTGTGGACGGCCGGCCCGAGCCCAACTGCAGCGACGAACCCCAACAGCAACAGCCCTTCACCCGGCTCCTCACGGACGTACGGCCCGAAGACGTGAACGAGGAGGCCCGCCACCGCTAGTTTGAGCAGGAGGAACGCCCACCCCTCCCCGACCACCGGGAGAGAGGGGAGCCCGCCGAGTTCGAGGATCGCTCTGGAGAGCGGCGTTCGCTCGCCGAACCCGAGCTGTGTCACGCCGACGGCCGTCGAGACCCCGTCGAGCGCGTGCCCGAACACGGCGAGCACGCCGACTCCCCCGGTCACCCCGGCTTCGGGACTGATCCGTCCGAGCACCCACCACACGGCACCCGTGACCGGAACCGACAGGACGAGTGCCACGGCCGACCACCGGACGCCGGCCGTCGAGACGCCGCCGCCACCCGCCGCGACGAGCGTCGGAACGAGGAGGGCCGCTCCGGCGACCGCGAGGACGCCCGGGACGCGATCGGGGGCCACGAGCGAGTCGGCCGCGTCGGCCCCGTCGACCTCGCCGACCGCCGTCCGCCGTCCCGTCGACGCGGCGGCGTCGGCGACGACCCACACCGCGGCGGCGAGCGTCCCGACGACGAGATACACGGTCGGCGATCCGCCGAGCGGGGCGACAAAAGGCGGGAGGGCGTCGACGACGTACAGCACGTGAAATCCCGCGCCGAGCGCGATCCAGGGCACGAGTGCGAGGACGTGTCGGCCGGTGACGCGGGGTCGCTGCCGGCGGACCGCAACGGCGACACTCACTGCCGCGAGGAGCACCGCGACGAGGTACGGCAGCGGAGGGATCGCCGTTCCGTCGGGAACCAACGGGAGGCCGTCGAGCATCACCGAATCGACGGGCCGCTCGGCGTGAAAGCGTTTCGGGTCGCGGCGGGCGACAGTGCCCTACCCGTTCGATCCCTTCGATCCGTTCGATCCCTTCGATCCGCCGCCCGCCCGGCTACCCGCGAGCTCACACCGAAAGCACGGGCTGGCTCGCGTACAGGAGGACGTACTCCGCGGCCTTCTCGAGCACCGCGCCGGGTTCGCCCGTGATCGGTTCGCGGGGGACGACGATGAAGTCGGCCGCGATCTCTTCGGCCGTGTCGAGCACGACGCTCCCCGGGTGGACCGTTTTCACTTTCGTCGAGAACCCGTACGCGATGGAGTTGCTGTGGGCGACCCCGGCCGCCTCCGCTCGGCGCGCGACCGAATCGGTGAACGACTGCGTGTCGTCGGCGACGTCCGCCTCGTCGAGCTCGCCGGACTCCAGCGAACGAACGACGTCCTCGTCGAGGACGTAGAGGGCATGGACTCGCGCGTCGTACTCGCCCGCGATCGCGATCGCGTACTCGACCGCCTCGTGGGAGGCCTCGCTCCCGTCGACCGGGGCGAGGACGAGATCGATATCGTGTGCGGTCATGGAAGGTCCGACGGCGGGGGAGCTCAAAAAGCCCGACGGAACCCGCCGTGGCGATCACGGTCAGGCCCTCGCCCCGCGATCACTCCTCCGTGAGCCCCACCTAGCGATCACTCCTCCGTGAGCCCCACCTAGCGATCACTCTTCGGTGAACGTCGACAGGGAGCGCTGGTCGTCGCCGCGCCGCTCGGACGCCGGGACGCTCGTCGCGATCACCTCGTCGACGGCGTCGCGGTTGTCGGCGTCGCTGTTGATCGCGCGGACCGCGTCCACCGTGTCGACGTCGAGCCCCGCCTCGGTGTACGGTTCGTACATCACGCCGCTGTTGCTCAGGACGACGTGGACGCCGCGGTCGACCAGCGTCGTCGCGGCGTCGAGCAGCCGCCGCTGGTCGTCCCGATCGAACCCCTCGGCGCTGTACTCCGTGAAGTCCGCGGTCGGGCTCAACGGCTCGTACGGGGGGTCGAAGTAGACGAGGTCGCCGGGGTCGGCCGCGTCGAGCACGTACGCGAAATCGCCGTTGCGGATCTCGACGTCGGCGAGCGCCTCGCTCGCGCGGCGGATCCGGTCGCGGTGCACCCAGTCCGGGTTCGCGTACCGGCCGATCGGGACGTTGAACCCTCCGTCGGCGTTCTCGCGGTAGAGCCCGTTGTAGCAGGTCCGATTGAGGTAGACGAACAGGGCGGCCTCTTCTAGCGGATCGAACGACCCGGTGTACGGACGGTCGTTGAACCGCGCGCGCTGCTGGTAGTAGTAGGCGTCAACGTCGCGGCCGCGTTGGGTCGTCTCGGCGTACGGGAGCGACGGGTCGGGGTCGGCGTCGGGGTCGTCGAACCGCTCCAACCGGTCGATGAGTCCCTCCGGATCGTCGCGAACCGTCTCGTACAGCGAGACGAGCCGCGGGTTCGCGTCGTTGATCGTGGCGGCGTCGGGCTCCAGATCGAAGAAGAGCGCGCCGCCGCCGACGAACGGTTCGTGGTACCGGTCGTACGACTCGGGGAACCGGGCGTACAGCGCGTCGAGCAGCTGCCGTTTGCCGCCGGCCCACTTGAGGATCGGCTCCGCCATTCGATGTCGGCCGTCGACCGCCGCCGCGTATAAACGTCCCGGGACTCCGTCCCGACGCCTGGGTCCGCCCGTCCCGACGTTCGAGCGCATTCGTTCGGACGCCTATGCGGATCCCCTCGGACGCCTCGTTCGTGCGCATCGGTTCGTGCGCAGCTTCATACACTCGGGACGCGTTGAGTCGGTATGACACGCAAAGTCGAGCTGAACCGGGTCGACACCGTCCTCTCCACGCTGGAGTACCCCATCACCCCCGCCGAAGTCGAACACGACTGTGGCGACGTGACGATACAGCTGGCCGACGGCGAGGTGAACCTCGGCGAGACGGTCGGCGATTCGACCGCGACGCGGCTGGCCTCGGTCGAGGAGCTGCGGACGGAACTGTTGAGCCTGCTCCCGCGTCGAGCGGTCGGCGAGCCGTTCCAGTCCGACGGCGACGCCTGAGTCGTTCCTTTTCTACGCTCGCGGTGGATCGGGTGTCGGTTACGCCCGCTAACCGACCGGTCTACCGGTCGACCGCTCGCGAGTAGATCGTCGTCGGGTACGACTCGCCGACGACCTCGTGGCTCCCGCGTCCCGTCGCCTCGAACCCGCGCCGTTCGTAGAACCGCGCGCCCACGTCGTTGTCGGCGAACGCCTCCAACCGGACGACGTCGACGGCGTCGGGGAGGAGCGTTAGTCCACGCTCCAGTAGGCTGGTCCCGATCCCCTCCCCCCACCGGTCGGGGTCGACGTAGATCGCTTTCAGGTCTGCCTCGCCCTCGCCGACGAACGGCTTCGTCTCCGCGTCCCCCCAGCGGAGGTCGACGAACCCGCACACCCTCCCGTCGTCGACCGCGATGCGGACGCCCTCGCGGTTCTCGCGGAGCCCGGCCTCCCACCCGTCGACGGTCTCCGGGTCCGGATCGATCGGCTGGCGCTCCAGTACGTCCGGCGGGAGGATCCCGTCGTACGCCGCGCGCCAGGCGCGGCCGTGTGCCCGGATCACTCCGCGGACGTCGCTCCGGTCTTCGATCCGGCGTAGCTCCATGTCTCCGGCCTCCCGTGCCGAGTGCAAGACTCTTTGGGGGGTTCGTTACTCCGTCAGCGTCGCCTCCGTTAGCGCCACGCCGTCAGCATCACTCCGTCAGCGTCGCCTCCGTATCGATCCCGTAGGCCGCCGCGGGCGTCTCTACGTGCGCTCGGCGGACGGCGTCGTCGTACCCCTCCTCCAGCAGCCAGCGGACCCGTCGGGGAACGGTTTTCGGGCCGAGCACCATCCCCGGCTTCTCCGGGTCGTCGACGAAGTCCGTCTCCATCAGGAACGGCGCTCCCGTGTCGGCGGCGCGTTCGAGGCGGTCCTTCTCGCTCATCACGCTCGGGACCGGACCCTCCAGCCGCCCGGCCGCGTAGTGTTTCACGACGCGACCGCGGTCGAGGCCGACCGACTCCGCGAGCGCCGCGAGATCGGTCAGGTCCTCGCTCGCCTCGGTGTGTAGCTGGACCGCACAGCCGACTTCGGCCGCGCGCTCGAAGGCGGTCCGAGTCACCGCGTTCGACGCCTCCCACACCGCCTCGGTCACGTCGTAATGGGGGCGACCCGATTTCAACGCGAGCGCGCGGCCATCGGCGACGTACTCGCTTGCGACCTCGATCCCGCCGGCCATCAGCTCCCGGGCCGCGTCGGGGTCGAACCCTCGCTCGTCGACGAGCCGACTGATCAGGCCGGGATGGACGCCGAGCACGGGCCAGGCACGGCCCGGGAGCAGCTCGGTCGCGTCGGTGACCGCCCCGAGCGTCTCCTCGAACACCGCCCGGAAGTCGGCGGGGTCGTCAGCCTCAACGCCGAGGTGCCAGGAGGGTTTGTTGACGACGAGCAGGTGCGTGCCGCCGAGTCGAACGAACTCCTCGACGGCGTCCATCCCGCGACCGTGACGCGGGTCGAGGTGCATGTGGTTGTCCAACACTGGGGTGTCGAGCTCCGCGGCCATGGATCGGATCCCGGCTTCCCGTCGCATATGCGTTCCGAGCGCCAGCGGGCACGCGGTGAATCCGTGTGGCGGTCCTGGCTTCTAGTCGGTGAGATCGTCACCGGCTCCGGTCGTGATCGTCCCCGACCCGCGGCGGAAAGCCTCTTGCCGGTGGTGGTCGAACCCCCGATATGCGCCGGTTCCCCCTCGTGGTCGGGCTCCTCGTCGTCGGCGGGGTGTTGATGGCGAACCCGCTCTACCTCCCGGTGGCGTTCGACGACACGACGACCGGCTACTCCCACGCGGTCCAGCCGATCGACCGGGGGGCGATCGCCGCCGACGCCGAGGTGGTCGACCGCGCCGACTTGGAGCCCGACGCCCGGGAGGCGTTCGACCGCGCCCGCGACGCCCCCGAAGGCGGGTTCACCGTCGAGGACCCCGACGACCGGGTCGACTCCCTCCCGTACCCGGCGGAGCCGACGACCGGCGACGGGATCCTCGTCGTCACTGACGGTGACCGACACTACGAGTTCTGGACCCGAGCGGTCGACCGCGAGCCGGCGACGACAGTCCTCCAGCGGCTCGTCGTCCAGCCGGCCGGGTTCCTCCTCGGGTTCTTCGCCGTCGTCGCCGCCGTCGCAGTCACGATCCGGGGGCGGGAGGAGCGACGGGAACGGGCTCCCGGTTCTGCCAACGACTCGGCTCCCAGTGACGATCCGGCTCCCAGTGACGATCCGGCTCCCAGTGACGATCCGGCTCCCAGTGACGATCCGGCTCCCAGTGACGATCCGGCTCCCGGTGACAACCGAGGTCGGCGTTGAACACGCCCGCTTCCGCCTATCGCACTCCCGTCATCTACCCTGGCACTATCGCCCGCCCCACCTGCCCGATCCGCCCCATCGGTCCCGCCGGACACAACACCTATGACTACCGGGTCACGACGGGACGATATCGATGGGGATCCCGAAACGGTCGAGCGATCTCCGGCGGGTTCTCGCCGCGATCGTCCGCCGGGTCGCCGCCGGGACGCGCGAGCGGGTTCGGATCGATACCCGATCGCTCGCGGTGTTTCGGATCGCGCTCGGACTCCTGATCGTCGCCGACCTCCTCCTCCGATCGCGGAACCTGACGCGGTTCTACACGGATCAAGGAGTGGTCCCGGTGGAGCTAGCGGTCGCCGCCGAACCCGCCGCTGCCTACTCGGTGTACGCGTTCGTCACCTCGCCGGCGGGGGTGGCCGGCCTGTTCGCGCTCACCGCGCTCGTCGGTCTCGCCCTGGCGGTCGGCTACTACACCCGGCCGATGACGGTCGTCGCGTTCGTCCTCGTCGTCTCGCTCGACGTGCGCAACCCGTTCGTGTTGAGCTTCGCCGACGTACTGTTCGCCACGCTGCTCGCGATCGCGGTCCTCCTCCCGCTTGGGGAGCGCTGGTCGGTGGACGCGGTCGCGTCCGACCGCCCCCGCCGCGAGTCGACCGCTGGCGTCGCGACCGCCCTCCTGCTTGGCCAGGTGGTCGTGATGTACGTCGTCAACGGGTACCACAAGACGACCTCGGAGCTGTGGCGGTCCGGGGAGGCGGCGGTGCTCGTCCTCGGCATCGACGAGATAACGTTCCTGTTCGGCGACACGCTGCGGCGGGTTCCCGAGCTCCTCCAGCTCTCCGGGCTCGTCTGGGTGGGGATGCTGTGTCTCGCGTGGCTCCTCCTCGTTTTTCGGGGACGGGCGCGGTATCTGTTCGTCGCGGCGTTCGCAGTCGCGCACCTCTCGATGGCGCTCACCGTCCGCATCGGCGCGTTCTCGTACGTCTGTCTCGCCGGCCTGGTAGTGTTCGTGCAGGGCTCCGGCTGGGACGACCTCGGGCGGATCGGTCGGTGGACGCGCGCCCGACTCGACGGGCTCGCCCTCCCGCTCCACCCCCCCACCGTCCGTTTCGAAACCGTCCGGGACCGACTCGCGTCGATCGCGCAACGATTCCCTCGCCCGACCGCCACGGCCCCCTCGCGAACGCTCGCCGCCGTCCGGAGGCGGCTCCCCGATCCGCTCGCGCCGCACGCGCTCGTCGTCGTCGCGGTCGCCGGCGTCGTCGGGGTTCTCGTCGTCGCCGGTGGGCTCTCCGCCGCGGGCGTTCTCGACGACGACACGCCCCGCTCCGAAGTCGAAAGCGGGACCGCCGCGCTCGTCGAGTTCCAGACCGACTGGTCGATATTCGCGCCGGTCCCCAGGACGACGGACCGCTACTACGTGTTCCCCGCACGGGCCGCCGACGGAACCCTCGTCGACGCGTACTCCGACCGGGCGCTCTCCTACGAGCGCCCCCACGACGAACTCCAGCGGCAGCACGCGACGTACCGCGAGCGGTTCTACATGGTGTCGCTGTTCGATGACGGCGAGGTGTCGGAGCGCCTCGCGGGGCGACTCGCGGAACACACCTGTGCGACGTATCGGACCGAGGCGGGCGCGACGCTCACTCGTATCGAAATGTACCGCGTCACCGAGGAAATAACGCGGGAGACGATCGACGAGCCCGCCGCCCGTGACCGGTCCGCTTCGAGACTGTTCGAACACGACTGTGCAGGCGACGGCAACCGCGAGCCGCTCCCGCCGCCCTCCTTTGACTGACTCCGCTCCCGCCGCCCTCCTTTGACTGACCCCGCTCCCGGCCCGGGAGGGCCGGTTGGCTACTTTCCGGTCTCGTCCGAGTCGTCCGTGTCGTCGTCGCTGTCGTCGTCCGAGCCCTCACCGACGACCTCGTCTAACTGTTCTTCGACGGTTTCGTCAACTGTCTCCTCGACAGTCTTCTCAACAGTCTCCTCGACCGTATCCTCAACTGTCTCTTCAACCGTTTCCTCGACCGTATCCTCAACTGTCTCTTCAACCGTTTCCTCGACCGTTTCTTCGACCGTTTCGTCGACAGTCTCTTCGACGGTTTTCTTGACCGTCTCCCCGACTGTTTCGTCGACGGTCTCTTTGACGGTCTCTTCGACGGTTTCCCCGACTGTTTCGTCGACGGTTTCCTTGACAGTCTCGTCGACGGTTTCCTTGACAGTCTCGTCGACCGTCTCCTCGACCGTGCGCTCGACGTTCTCCGACACCTGCTCGACGGTCTCCTCGACGTCTTTCGTCACTTGGCCGACCTTCTCTTCGACCGTCTCCTCGACCTCCTCGGACACCTTGCCGACGCTCTCGTCGACGGCCTCCTCGACTTCCTCGGCGCGCGGCCGACGATCGACCCGCTCGTTCACCGCTTCGAGCCGGTCGATCACCTCTTCGACCTCAGTCCGGAGGGTCTCCTCGACGTTCTCGGTGACCTCCTCGGTCATCCACTCCGGATCGAACCGTGCCATCTTCCACGTCACGTGGACGACGTACGACACCAGTACGCCCAGCCCGAACGCGCCACCGACCTCGCTCCCGACGACTGCAAACAGAACGATAGAGACGAATATCAACAGCCCGTACGTCACGTCGACGAGGAAGTCGACCCGATTCGGATTCACTACAGATCCCCCGCGCGTCCGCTAGTAGTTCGGATCATCACGTACCCGCTATTTACGCCCCAGCCGCTAATACCGATCGTTTTCGATTCGCGATCACTCGGCGTCAGTGGGTCGGCTACTCCTCCCCGACCACGAGCCCGAGCGACGGGACCCCTGTGCTTCGATCGCTCGCTGGGTCGACTCGTCGACGCGCACGAGGTGACACAGCGGATTGCCGGGGTAGACGACCGGGTTCTCCAAGACGCCGATGAGCAGCCCGGTGAACGGGGCTTTCACGCCGATCGCGTCCTCCTTGAACGGGTTGGTGATCGTCGCGATCCGGTCCCCGTCGCGGACCAGTGAGCCGCTCTCGAAGTGAGTGTCGACGATCCCCCCTGCGTCCGCCCGCAGCCACGTCTTCTCGCTCGACCCGGCGACGATCGTCCGCCACCCGGGCCAGCGGACCGACTCCGTCTCCAGTAAGCCGTACTCGGCGAACACGGAGCGGACTCCCGCCAGCGCGTCGTCGATGAGGCCGCGCTGGAACCGGTGTGCCTCCCCCATCTCGATGGTTATCGTCGGGATCCTGTCGGCGGTCGCCTCGCCCCTGAGGGTGCCGCTCGGTCCCTCGCTGTCGATGACGACGCTCGACCCGAACGCCATCGCGAGCCGGTGGACCCCCTCGTCCGTCATGTCGCCGCGGACGTGGAGCATGTTCGTCCGCCCGCGGGTGGAGGTGTGGAAGTCGAGCCCGAGATCACACGGCTCGATGAAGTTCGCGTAGATCCGGTGAGCCATCCGGTTCGAGCTCGTCGACCCCGGTTTCCCCGGGAACGAGCGGTTCAGGTCCCTGTCGTACACCGGGAGGTACCGCTGTTGAGCGAGGAACCCGGGAACGTTGAGCACGGGGAGACACACGAGCGTGCCGGCCAGCGCTGAGAGGTCCCACTCGTGGGCGACTTCGCGGACCACTTCGATCCCGTTGAGCTCGTCGCCGTGGGACGCCGCGGTGAGGAAGACGGTCGGGCCGTCGCGCTCGCCGTTGACGATCGTCACGGGGATCCGGACGGGGTCGCCGAGATACGTCTCGCTGATCCCGTACCTGATGTTCTGTGTCTCGCCGGGGGCGACCGCGCCGCCGTTGTACGTGAAGGCCCGGTCGTCGTCCATGTCACACGCCAGCAGTGGCGGGGATTTATACGTGACGGCACGCCGGTGGCCGCGACGCGGACCGCCCGTCTCACGGCCTCAGATCGACTCGATCAGCTCCATCTGCATCGCCATCTTCCGCTCCTTGTAGTTCACGTCCACCGTGTCGAACTCGCCCACGTCCTCGGGCCGGAAGACGAACGTGATGTCCTCAGCGTACACGTCGCCGATCACGGCATCGTCGTCGGGTTTGAGCCGCGAGCGCTTGTCCTCGTCCTCGAACACCGCATACGAGAGGAGGCCGATGGCGTCGGCCTGGCCGAGCAGGTAGAAGTCGGCGGGGTTCGGGAGCGCCTCCTGGTTGCCGCTCCCGAGGCTGTTGTACAGCCGGGGGTTCGGGTCGCGTTCGTTGCCTCGGGCGGGCGTGAACAGCATGTCCGTCTCGTATTTGAACTCGATGTCGTAGCCGTACTCCGTGTCGACGAAGTCGCGGCCCTCGTCGTCGACCCACTTCAGTCGGCCGTCCGTGTACACCTCCAGACACCGCTCGATGAGGTCGGACTTGTCGAACCGGTCCTTCCGGCCGTTGAGCTGGTCGCCGACCGACCCGACGAGCGTCGCGTACCGGTCGATGTCTATCGCGCCGGCCAGGTCGGCGGCGTACTCCCGATCGCTGTGCATTTGTCGACCATAGAGTGATAGCGGGAATACGTCTTCCGGTCGGCGGGGTCGGCGTCGGGGTAACTATCTTCCGGGAGCGTCGTGTTTCAGTATTTATGAGTGACGAGCTAGAAGAAGAATATCCGGAGGTCGCGCCCTTCATCCGCAAAGCCGTCGAGAAACACAGCGAGGAATGGGTCATCGAGAACTATTCTCCCCAGATCACGAACTTGGGGGTGGTGATGAACGTGCCACCCGTGGAGGAACTCCCCTTCTACGACGAAGAGAAACACGATGTCCTGACTGATGAAGAGAAACGCGAACGGGCAGCGGCGTACCAAGAGTACCGAGAGAACCTCCGTGAGGGGACCAAGCCTGACGACCAGTAGCGGAGCGTACACTCGGTTCTCCGTGTGTCGGTGCTCGTCTACTCTCCCGTCGCCTCACTCCGACTGTTTTCCGAATCGGGTCGCTCGCTGTGCTCGCGACCGCTCACGGAAAACTCTCGACGGAAAAGCGCGAACTCGCTTCGTTCGTTCGCGTTCGACGACTACTCCCCCACCGCCTCCTCGGCAATCTCGATCTTCGCGCCGATCTCCTCGGCGCGCTTCTTCGTCTCCGGATAGCTTTCCAAGTCGTCGGCCACGTCGTCGACGTCGGGCAACTCGATCGCCTTCAGCCGGTCGACGAGCGAGTTCCTCTTCGTCGCCGTCTCGCGGAAGTTCGCGAAGTCGTCTGCCTCGTCGACGGCGATCAGAACACGACACTCAGACCCGTCGCTCTCGCTCGTCGTTGCGAAATGCGGGAGAAGTGGGCCGGCACGAATTTGAATCGTGGTTACGGCCACCCGAAGGCCGAAGGATACCAAGCTACCCCACCGGCCCGCATCTGAAGGAAGGCCGTTCGTTCTTTTAATCCTTCCGAAAACGGGGGCGACCGTCCCCACCGACGGCGCCGCCCTCACTCGAAGTACCGATCGCGGTGTCGACGACAGCCGGGGTTGAACGCGGCCCCGCAGTGCGGACAGGCGTCGTCGCCGTCGAGATACTCCCGAGCGGTTAGCGTTTCGCGACAGACCCCACACAGGACCGCCGGCTCGTCGAACCGGTCGCGGGGCCACGGCTCCGCCTCGTGACCGGCCACGGCGTCGTGACACGACGCACAGGGGTAGTACGTCTCACAGCAGCCGAACCGGAGGGCGACCACGTCGACCGGCGACGCCCAGTGGGCACACCGCGTCTCGGGGTCCACGTCGACCCCGCGAAGGGGGACGCGGTAGCGGTCGTCACGCCCGGGCTCGCGGCTCGTCACCCGGTCGTCGTCGGCGTCACCCATGGCTCAGTACGACGTGTAGCCGTCCGTGTCGAGCCAGTTGTGGACGACGGAGACGGTGTGGTCGGCGTGGAGGCGCTTCGGGCCGACCCGGACCCGGCGGTCGGCCGCGTCGGCGAGCAGCGACGACTCCGCGTCGGTGAAGTCGTTGTGATCCGAGAGGACGAACACCGGATCCGACGGGGGTTCGGCCTCGACGAGGGGATCCCCGTCCTCGTGGAGGTGAACGAGCGCCCCCGTGTCGGCGAGTCGGTCGAGCGTGGCGGACAGCCCCATTCGCCGCAGCTCCACGCCAGGGGAGACGTCCGCAGGCATGTGGCCGATCGCCTCGTCGCGCGCGGCGAGCGCGTCGCGGATCCGGGCGGCGACGTTCCGCTCGTCCGGATGGAGGTGGCGGAGCCGGGCGGCGTCGAAGGTGACCGTCACTTCGTCGGCACAGACCAGGTGGACACGAGCGTCCTCGCGGATCCCGTGTGAGAGGAAGACGCCGGTCGCGACGCACCGACAGAGGAGGTCGAGCCGGCCCGCACCGGGGAGATCCGACAACGAGACCGCGTCCGGGTCGGTCGGAACGTCGTGACCGACGACGACGAACTGGCGCATACGAACCCCTCCGCCCGGACGCTTATAATCCGCCCGGGTCGAGAACGCGTCATGAGTCTGACCGGGATCTGCCAGGTGTGTGAGACCGCCCGCGCCGACCACACCTGCCGGACCTGCGGCCGACAGGCGTGTCCCGAGCACTGGAACGACGCCGTCGGGGCCTGTTCCCCGTGCGCCCGCGGCCTCGATGGGGGCGGAGGGACCGACCCGGACAACTCGACCGACCATCGCCGGTAGCGATCCAACCGACGGTTACCGGTAGCGATCTAACCGACGGTTACCGGTAGCGATCCAACCGACGGTTACCGGTAGCGGTTCAGCCGTCGCTTCAGCCGCTTCGCCGCGTCGCCGGCGGCACCGAAGTACGTCTCCTCCTCGCCCGGGCGCGACGACTCCTCGCCGGCGAAGACGATCCCGCGTGAGGAGTTCACCAACCCGACGTCCACGTCGGCGTCGCCGTACGGATACGCCGCGAGACCGTGCTCGACCGCCGCCTCCGCGTCCCCGCCCTGTGCGCCGACACCCGGCACCAGGAAGGGGACCTCGGGGACGATCTCGCGGACGTCACGCAGCTCCTCGGGCGTCGTCGCGCCCACGACGACCCCCACGTCGCCGTCGGCGTTCCAGACGTCCGCGAGCGCCGCGACCCGCTCGTACAGCGGCTCTCCGGAGCCGAGCTCGAGGTCTTGGAGATCGCTTCCACCGGGGTTGGAGGTCCGACAGAGCACGAACACGCCCTTCCCCTCGCGGTCGAGGAACGGTTGGAGGGAGTCACGCCCCATGTACGGGTTCACGGTGATCGCGTCCACCCAGTCGAGGACCTCGGCGTACTGCCGGGTCGTGTTACCGATGTCGGCTCGCTTGGCGTCCAACAGGACGGGGACGTCCTTCCCGGCGGCATACGCCGCGGTCTCCCGCAGCGCCCGCCAGCCGTCGGGGTCCTCATAGAAGGCAGCGTTCGGCTTGTAGCAGGCAGCGTGCTCGTGGGTCGCGTCGATGATCCGGCGGTTGAACGCCCACCGCGGCAGGTCGGCGTCCGCAAGGAACTCGGGGATCCGGCTCGGGTCCGGGTCGAGCCCGACGGAGACGACGCTGTCCGTCCGATCGATCCGGGCCGCGAGCCGCTCGAAGAATCGCATACTCGGGGGTGTGTCGGGAACCCCGCTAAACGTTGTGTTCCGGGTCGAACGGTCGCGTGGGATGGCGTCGTAACCGGCGGAGTCGGCGCCTGTGGTTCCTCGACGGCGTCGAGAGGCGTTACTTCCCCCAGTCGGCTACGCGCTGTGGCCGGTCCGAGACCGCCATCACGTCGAGGTCGTCGCCGGCGTGGTCGATCGCCTCGAGCGCCGCCTTCGCGCTGGCGTGCGTCGAGAAGTAGGTGATCTCCTCCTCGACGGCCACTTCCAGCAGGTCGCGCTGGCGCGAGACGATGAGGTCGATCTCGCCGCGTTTCGCCGCCTCGACGAGGTCGGTCGCCGTCGACAGCTCGAAGTGTTCGGCGAACCCGTCGACCAGCGCTTCGCCCGCCTCGGTCCCGGGATCCGGGAACTCCTCGGCCGAGAGGTCGACGACCGCCGTCCCGGACTCAGGGATCGGTTTGCCGGTCGAGTCCTGCGCCTTGTCGTACGCCTTCCCGAACGACCGCGCCGTTCCCATTACCTCGCCGGTGGACTTCATCTCCGGGCCGAGGCGGGGGTCCGATCCGGGCAGCCGGTCGAACGGTAACACGACCTCCTTCACGCTTCGGTGTTTGGGGATCCGCTCGTCGACATCGAGGTCCGCGAGCGAGAGGTCATCCGTCATGACCTTCGCCGCGAGCTTGGCGATCGGTACGCCGGTCGCCTTCGAGACGAACGGGACCGTCCGCGAGGACCGCGGGTTCGCCTCCAGCACGTACACCTCGGCGTCCGCGTCGGGGTCATGGACGCCGGTCACGGCGAGCTGGACGTTCAACAACCCTTGCGTGTCGAGCGCCCGAGCGATATCCTCCGTCGCCTCGCGGACCCGCGAGAGCGTCGCGTCGTCGAGCGAACGCGGCGGGATCATACATGCGGAGTCACCGGAGTGGACGCCCGCGCTCTCGACGTGCTCCATCACGCCGCCGATCAGGACGTCCTCACCGTCGGCCACCGCGTCCACGTCGAGCTCGACGGCATCGGAGAGGAACTGATCGACGAGGATCGGCTTGTCCGGGGCGACCCGGACCGCCTCCTCGATGTAGCGTTCGAGCTCCTCATCGTCCTCGACGACGCGCATCGCACGACCGCCGAGCACGTAGGAGGGACGAACGAGGACGGGATAGCCGATCCGGTGGGCCATATCGAGCGCTTCCTCTCGGCTCGTCGCCGTGCCACCCTCCGGCTGGGCGACGCCGATCTCGTCCATCAGGACGTTGAACCGATCGCGGTCCTCCGCGAGGTCCATCGCCTCGACGCTCGTCCCCAAGATCGAACAGTCGAGTCCGCGGCGCTCGATCTCGGCTTCCAGCGGCGCGCCGACGTTGACCGAGGTCTGACCGCCGAACTGGACCATCACGCCGTCCGCGCCGGTCGTCTCGATCACGTCCGCGATCTCCTCGGCGGAGATGGGCTCGAAGAAGAGCCCGTCCGACGTGTCGTAATCCGTGGAGACCGTCTCCGGGTTGTTGTTGACGACGTGCGCGTCGATGCCGAGCTCGCGGAGCGCCCGGACCGCGTGCACCGCGCAGTAGTCGAACTCCACGCCCTGGCCGATCCGGATCGGGCCGCCGCCGACGACCACGACGCTCTCGACGTCCCGGTCGACGCGAACCTCGTTCGTTGCCCCCGCCGTGTCGGCACCCGCGAGGAACTCGGGGAGTCGCGCGGAGTAGTAGTACGGCGTCGACGCCTCGAACTCCCCCGCGCAGGTGTCGACCTGTTTGAACGTGCGGTCCGGCACCGCGTCCTCGATCTCGCTCACGCTCGCGTCCACGCCACCGCCCCCGGCGACCGCCGCGATCTCGGCGTTCGTCCGACCGACGGAGGCCGCCGGCGTGAAGTCGCCCGCCGCCGCCGCCGCGGTCGCGTTCGCGACGTTGGCGAAGCGCTCGACGTACCACCGGTGGATATCCGTGAGCTCGACGACGTCCTCGACGGAGTAGCCGCGATCGAACGCCTCGAACATCGCGTACGGCCGATCCGGGCTCGGCCGGACGAGGTACTCCGATTCCAGCTGTTCGTCGGACACCGCCGCGAAGTCGACGGCGGGGTCGTACTCCGAGGAGCGGAGCGCTTTCACCATGCTCTCCTCGAAGGTGCGACCGATGGCCATCGCCTCCCCCGTCGACTTCATCGCCGTGCCGAGCTCGAAGTCGACATCGTCGAACTTGTCGATGGGCCAGCGCGGCACCTTCGTCACCACGTAATCGATCGCGGGCTCGAAGGCGGCGGTCGTCTCACCGGTGATCTCGTTGTCGATCTCGTGGAGGCGCTTGCCGAGCGCGACCTTCGCCGTCACGCGTGCAATGGGGTACCCCGTCGCCTTCGAGGCGAGCGCCGAGGAGCGCGAGACCCGCGGGTTCACCTCGACGACGCGGTACTCCCCGCCGGGTGTGCCGTCGTCGCGCCACGCGAACTGGATGTTACAGCCGCCCTGGATCCCCAGCTCGCGGATCACGCCGAGCGCGGCGTTACGCATCTCCTGATGACCGTCGTCGGGGATCACCTGCGAGGGAGTGACGACGGTTGACTCGCCGGTGTGGATCCCCATCGGGTCGATGTTCTCCATGTTACAGATGATGATACAGGAGTCGTCGGCGTCACGCATCACCTCGTACTCGAGCTCGACCCAGCCGGCGATGGACTCCGTGATGAGCACCTCGCTGTTCCGCGAGAGCCGGAGCCCCTTGCGGACGCGCTCGACGAGCTCCTCGAACTCGTCGACGACGCCGGAGCCGGAGCCACCGAGGGTGTACGTCGTCCGGGCGATGACGGGAAGACCGCCGACCGTGTCGACCGCTTCCTGTACCCGTCCGCGGAACGCCTCCTCATCGAACTCGGTGACCGACTCCCCCTCGTCCAGCGAGATGGTCGTCGACTTCGGAACCGGCTGCCCGATCGCCTCCATGCGCTGGCGGAACAGGTCGCGGTCCTCCGTCGCGTAGATGGTGTCTAGCGGCGTGCCCATCACCTCGACGTCGTACTCCTCTAAGATCCCCTCCTCGGCGAGCTCGGCGGTGACGTTGAGGCCGGTCTGTCCACCCAGCCCGGCGATCACGCCGTCAGGCTCCTCGATCCGGATCACTTCGGCGATCGCCTCGGTGGTGATCGGCTCGATGTACACTCGGTCGGCGGTGTCCGGGTCAGTCATGATAGTCGCCGGGTTCGAGTTCACCAGCACGACACGAGCGCCTTCCTCCTGGAGGGCGCGGCAGGCCTGCGCGCCGGAGTAGTCGAACTCCGCCGCTTGTCCGATCTGGATCGGTCCGCTACCGATGAGCAGAATGGTCCGGTCCTCGGTCATTACCGCGACGGAGTACGCTCATCGTAATAAGGTCGGCGATAGAGTACGAATCTCGCAGCAGTTTTGCGATTTTCGCAAGGCATGCAGTCACGTACCACGCGCTACACCGTCGTGTCACGGACCATGTGCTACGCGCCGCCCGTCGCGTGTCGTTTCACCCACCGTGTGCTGCGTGTCCGCTTATGCGCCGTGCTCACCTTCCGGCTCAGGTGTTGAGCCGATACCGGTACGGCCGCTCCGCGATCACTTCGATATCGCCGCGCTCCGCCCAGCGGCCCAACACGGTCGCGACGCGGTGTGGACTGTCGGGCTCGTCGACGTCATCGAGCAGCGCGAGGATCTCTCGCGCCGTCAGCGGCTCGTCGGCTTCGGCGAGCACACCGCGGATACGCTCGTACTCGTGGGTGTGCATGTGTCTTACACACGTTCCCCGAACGTATATGATTCAGTGAGACAGGAGTCCGACATCCGTCGGACGCCGAGCGGCTGAAACGCTTGATATCGTTACACTCAGGCGTACGGGTCCTCGGCTTCGAGGTCGCGTTCGGCGCGGTACTGGTCGACGAACTCCTCGACGTCGAACCGCATCATCTCCGCTTCGAACCGCGAGAGGGCGTCGCCGTCCTCGGCGTGACTGACGGCGTGTTCCATCAGCTCGACGACGAGCTCGACGATGGTCTCGTGGAGTCGCCGGGAATCGAAGTCGGCCACCCACACCATCGCGTATCCTACGTCGCCGTCGCCGCTAGCGTCGTGTGTGACGACCGCCTCCGGGAACTCCTCCAACACGACGCCGAGCAGGTGAGGGGTGTCGAACTCCGGCATCTCCTCGCTCGTCGTCTCGATCGCCTCGCGGAGCACGTCGACGAGGAACTCCGGGAGGAACCGCTCCGGGGGGTGGACGTCCATCACGACGGCGTGGGTCTCACCGCAGTCACAGTCGAACTCCCGCATCCCGAGGTCGAGCTCGCCGAGACCGACGGTTTCGCCACACGCGAGCTCCAGCGTGTTGTCGTCGCCACCGGGGACGCGTGGCTGAGTCATATCACGTCTTGGCCGTTGGCTCGGTTAAAAGGCGCGGATAGGCCGGAACGCGTTCCGGCGAGACGCTACTCGTAATCCTCGTACCCAGTCTCGTCCCCCTCCAACTCAGTGTCTCCGTCGTTTTCGGTTTCCGACCCTCCGTGATCGACCGCTACCTCCGCTTCGACCTCGATCTCGACCCCACCCGCCTCGTAGGTCGCCTCGATCTCTTCGGCGTCGTCCCGTTCGATCTCGAGCTCGTCCGTGTCGACCTCGACTTCGACCTCCACGTCGACGGTAACGTCCCGGTCGGGTTCTTCGGACATACTGCTTCTGACTACGCGCCAAGCGAACAAAAAACGGCGGTCGAGGTCAGCGCGGCGGTCGAGGTCAGCGCGGCGGTCGATCGGCTACTGGAACCCGACGCGGCCGCCGGCGTCGCGAACCGTGTCGCGGCCGCCGCCCTTGAACTCGCGTTTGACGTCCTCGTAGTAGGACATGAGGTCCTCCGTGATCGTCGGACGCACAGACTCCATCGCCCGACGGAAGTGTTTCATCTCCACGTCCTCGGCCTCGTCGTCGTCGCGAAGCGCCTCGATCGCGGCCTCGCGGGCGATCCCCTCGAGGTCGGAGCCGACGTAGCCGTCCGTGATCTCCGCGACCTCCCGTAGGCTGACGTCGGGCGCGAGCGGAGTGTCCTGCGTGTGGATCTCCAGGATCCGCTCGCGGCCCTCCTGATCGGGCTGGCCGATCATCACGAGCCGGTCGAACCGTCCCGACCGGAGCAGCGCGGGATCGATCATGTCCGGGCGGTTCGTCGCGCCGATCACCATCACGTCGCCCATCTCCTCTAACCCGTCGAGCTCCGTGAGCAGCTGATTGACGACCCGCTCGGAGACGTTGTTACCCATCTCCTGGCCGCGCGAGGGCGCGAGGCTGTCGAGCTCGTCGAAGAAGATGATCGTCGGGCTCACCTGCCGTGCCTTCCGGAACGTCTGGCGGATCGCCTTCTCCGACTCGCCGACCCACTTCGAGAGGAGCTGGGGGCCGCGAACCGAGATGAAGTTCGCGTTCGTCTCGTTGGCGACCGCCTTCGCCATCAGCGTCTTCCCGGTCCCCGGCGGGCCGTACAGCAGGACGCCTTTCGGCGCTTCCACGCCCATCCGTTCGAACTTCTCTGGGGACGTAAGCGGCCACTCGACGGACTCCTGTACCTGCTGTTTCGCGTCCTCCAACCCGCCGACGTCCTCCCAGGACATCTTCGGGAGCTCGACGAGCACCTCTCGCATCGCCGACGGCTCGACCTCGTTCAGCGCGCCGCCGAAGTCGTCGCGTTTGACGATCATGCGGTCGATGAGGCTCGGCGGGATGTCCTCCTCGTCGAGATCGATCTCGGGGAGGTACCGTCGAAGCGCTTTCATCGCCGCCTCCTTGGTGAGGCTCTCGATGTCGGCACCGACGAACCCGTGGGTCTCGTCGGCGAGGTGGTCGAGGCTCACGTCGTCGGACAGCGGCATCCCGCGGGTGTGGATCTGGAGGATCTCCTTGCGACCGACCTCGTCCGGGACGCCGATCTCGATCTCACGGTCGAACCGCCCCGGGCGACGGAGCGCCGGGTCGACGCTGTCGACGCGGTTGGTCGCGCCGATAACGATCACCTGCCCGCGCGTTTCCAGCCCGTCCATCATCGTCAACAGCTGGGCGACGACACGGCGTTCGACCTCGCCGGTGACGTCCTCGCGTTTGGGCGCGATCGAGTCGAGCTCGTCGATGAAGATGATGCTCGGACTCTCCTCTTTGGCGTCCTCGAAGATCTCACGGAGCTGCTGTTCGGACTCCCCGTAGTACTTCGAGATGATCTCCGGGCCCGCGATCGAGAAGAACGACGCGGATGTCTCGTTGGCGACCGCCTTCGCTAACAGCGTTTTCCCGGTCCCCGGGGGGCCGTGTAACAGGACGCCCTGCGGGGGTTCGATCCCGAGCTTCGAGAAGATCTGCGGGTGTTTCATCGGGAGCTCGACCATCTCGCGAACCCGCTGGATCTCGTTTTTGAGCCCGCCGATGTCCTCGTAGGTGATCCCACCGCCGGTTTTCTCGAACCCGGAGATCGGCTCCTCGCGCAGTTCGACCTCGGTGTCCTCCGTGATGAGACAGACGCCGTCGGGCTCCGTCTCCACCGCGATCAACGGGATCGCTTGGCCCGGCGAGCGCATGAACGGGTGGTTCGTCGAGCTCATCACGGGGACGATGTCGCGCTCGACGACAGGCCGCTTGAGGATCTGTCGTTTCACCATTCCGGCGGCGTCCGATCCGAACTGGACGGACGCCTCCTCGGGCGGGGCCAACACCAGCTTGTCGGCCTTCTCGGCTTCCGCTTTCCGGATGGTGACGCGCTCACCGATACCGACGTCGGCGTTCTGCCGGGTGAACCCGTCGACGCGGACCGTGTCGGTGTTCCAGTCTTGCCGGTCCGCACGCCACACCTTTGCGGCAGTCGTCTCCGCACCCTCGATCTCGATGATGTCGCCGGGTGAGAGCTTGAGATGCAACAGCGTGTCGGGGTCGAGCCGGGCGATACCGCGCCCCGAGTCGTTCGGGTACGCTTTCGCCACTTCGAGTTGAACTTCGTTCATGATTCCTCGCGGGGGTTGTCCGTAACTGGACCCGGTTCGGGAATAAGCC
The DNA here is from genome assembly GCF_055396225.1 of Halorubrum tibetense. Taxonomy (NCBI): domain Archaea; kingdom Methanobacteriati; phylum Methanobacteriota; class Halobacteria; order Halobacteriales; family Haloferacaceae; genus Halorubrum; species Halorubrum tibetense. Next base: position 592,421 of record NZ_AP043742.1, on the reverse strand, counting down.
TGTTGCCCGGTTCACCGTTGCTACCCGATCGGTCGATTCCGGAGGGCCGTCCGACTGCCCCAGAAATTCGTGTTATCATACAACATGATATCCGTTCGGCGGTTATAACCCCGTCGTAACCGCGGGTATTCTCCGTCGCCGACGGGTGCGTCAGACTGCATTCACTTTCGGGTCCAACACGGCGTACGAGACGTCCTGGACGATATTGCCGAGCACGCCGAACACGATGACGAAGACGGTCCCGCCCAGTAACACCGGGACGTCGCGGGCGTTCACCGCTTCCAGAAGGAGGAGGCCGAACCCTTCGATCCCAAACAACACCTCGATCACGAACACCGCCAGCACGAGGAGTCCGACCGCTTCGGTAAACAGCATCGAAAAGAAGGGGATTGCGGCGTTCCGGACGACGTGTTTCGCGACCCGAACCCGTGTCGCCCCTTTCGCCTCGACCAGCGTGATGAACGTCGCGGGGACGTACTCCAGCGAGTGTGCTCGCGCGTAGCTCACGTATCCCCCGAGAAGCACGGTCGCCGTGAGAACCACCGGAAGGAGCTGCTCGTACAGCAGCGGCGAGTACGCTATCACGGGATCGATCCGGTCGATGTGATCGCCCCACTGTAGCGAGAACACCATCCCGCCGACCCAGAACCCTGGGACGGCGAAGAGGAGGTACGCGATCCCGACGCCGAACCGACCCGTCCAACTACCCCGATTCATCGCGGCGTACAGTCCGATCGACAGACCGGCCCCGAACGCTACCACCAGCGCTGGAAGGACGTACGCCAGCGTCCGCCCGGTCGCACGGAGCAGAAGCGGCGCAACTGCCTCCCCGGTCGAGAGGGAGTACCCCCAGTCGAGGGTAGCCATGTTCCCCATCCAATCGACATACTGCTCGGCGATCGGTCGGTCCAGGCCCCGGGACGCGAGGTACTGCTGTGTCATCTCTTCGACCGCGGCTTCCGCTTGTGCCCCGTCACGGTGAGCGAACCGCAGGAGACCTTCCTGCCCGTCGAGCACCCAGTCGTCCGTCAACGAGAACAGCAGGAACACCGTCGTCAGTACGGTCCACGCCACGACGACGCCCATCGCGACCCGCTTCGCGAGGATCCGAAGGACGTTCACGGTCGAACCACCCTCAGCAATCGGTGTGGAGGAAGGAGCCGGAGCCACGGTCGACACTCCGCGCGATCGCGGTGACGAACGGGGGGTGTCCCGATATCACGGGACGATCTGCCGACTGCGGATGGCATACGACACCCGTGCTCGTCCGCGAACAAAAATCCCTGTGTGTTATTCACACGCGCCGTGTCGATCCGCGGGAGGAACAGCCCGGACCGGTCCTACCTCGTCGTCTCTACCATCGGCTGGCTAACCCAGCGCGTTCACCGAACCGGTCCGCTCGCCATCGCTCGCAGCTGCGCTATCGAGAAATCCCGTTCACGACTCGTCCGCAGCCAATGGGTCGGATTCGAACCGAAACAAGACGTGCTCACTTCGTTGCGCGCGACTTGCAGGGTTCGAATCCTTCCTCCCCATTGTGCGTCATTTCCTCGCTACGCTCGTCGAAAACGCTCATGGGTCGGGGCGGATTCGAACCGCCGACCTGCTCCGTGTGAAGGAGCCGTCATAACCGGACTAGACCACCGACCCGTACGGCTCTGGATTCCGCGCGTCCGAACTTAAGGGTTGCTTTGTCGCCCGGATTCAAGTGCTCTCCCGACGAGACGGGCCGTATGACCCACGAGCTCCGCACGCTCGAACGTTTCAGACGACACGTCGCCAGCGTACTCCACCTCCCCCTCTCGCTCGTCGGGCTGTACGCCGAGCGCGACACGCCTCCCGACCAGTACGCCATGACCCTGCAGGAGCCGTACCCGCACGTCGAGGCGCGGCTCCACCGGCTCGGCTTCGTCCGCAACCTCGTCTCCTCACTGAAACACCGTTCGTACGACGCCCCGCCCGAGACGACCGTCGCGAGCTGGGCGCGGTACCCGGCGGGCGCGCTCCGGAGCAGCCACCAGCTCCATCTCGGGCTGTTCGTCGGTCCCGACGAGTCGACGACGGACGTGTACGCCCACTGGGAACCCTCTTGGATCCGCCACCCGATCCGTCACTATCGGGCACGGGAGGTCGACGCCGAAGAAGGTGTTCGGCGGGTCAGGGACCTGTTCGAACGCGAAGGGGTACCGTTCGCTGTCGTCCCCGCCGAGGAACGCGTCGTCGGGAGCGACGGCGATACGTGATCACTCGGCTCGGACCGGTACGGGCCCGGGTTCGCTCGGCGGACCGACTCGCTACCCGACTCGGCTCGTCGGTCGAGTCGGCTCGCTACTCGCTCGGTTTCTCGTCTTTCCGACCCCGGTACGCCTCGATCCGTTCGCGCGCCGACGTCACGGCTTCGCGGGCCTCGCCCTCGGCGCGCTCCTCGAGCTCCTTGAGGTCGGCTTGCAGCTTGTCGAGCCGGGAGGGTTCGGGCTCCTCCTCGGGCTCGTCGCCGACGAGCTTCGAGACGCGGTCCTGAAGCGGTTCCAGTTCCTCTTTGATCCCCGCTTTCGCGTGTTCCGCCGCTCGACCCAAGTAGTACCGTGCGTCCTCGAAGTGTTTGCTCATATCTGCCCTTTAGCGAAGGACAGATATATGCTTTGCGGGAGATCTCCTCCTCCGCGGCCGTGGCGGCCGAGCTCCGTTAGTACGAGGGCGACTCCTCGGGCTCGCCGTCACGCGCGTTCGCGACCCGTCCGAGCGTGAACAGGAGGTCCGACAGTCGGTTGAGGTACGTGATCACCGACTCGTTGATCGGCTCCGCCCCCGCGAGGTTGACCACGCGCCGTTCCGCCCGCCTGACGACCGTCCGCGCGTGGTGTAACGCCGCGCCCGCCGATCCCCCGCCGGGGAGGACGAACGACTGGAGCGGATCGAGCTCCTCGTCGAACGCGTCGATACGTTCCTCCAGCTCCGTCGTGTGTGTCGGTTCCACCCGGGGATCGTCGGGATCGGGGTCGGGGTTCGCGAGGTCGGCTTGGACGACGTGGAGATGGTTCTGAACCGCTTCCAGCACGTCGTCGATGTCGGCGTACCCCGTCGGTCGCACCGTCCCTATCAGGGCGTTCGCCTCGTCGACCGTGCCGTACGCCTCGATCCGCGGGCTGGACTTCGACACGCGACTCAGGTCCCGTAGGTCGGTCTTCCCCTCGTCGCCGCGCCCGGTGTACACCGTCATGCGAGGGTCCGGTCGACGTACTCCAAGATGTTCGCGCTCTCCGACATCGTCACGCCGCGGTCCGCGTCGACGATGACCGGGACGCCACGCTGCCCACTCACGCGTTTTACCTCGTTCCGGTCGGAGTGGAGGGCGTCGACCCACGTCGTCTCGTACTCGACCTCAGCGTCGTCGAGGGCGTCGCTCACCTTCTCACACCACGGACACCCGTCCAGGGCGTACAGTCGAATGGACATACCCGATCGATCGACGCCCGCGGGCAAGAAGGTACGGCTCCCGGCGTCGTCGCCGGGGACGCTGCCGGTGGGTCGTCTCGTCTGGGTCGCTGGCCATCCGAGCTCGCCTCCCCTTCGATCCGTTCCCGGCCGTCTAAAGCCCGTGATACGACTCGATCGCGGTCCGGTACGCCTCGGGCATCGGCCGCGACGATCCGGTCTCGTCGACCGCCACCTGCACGGACTCGGCCTCGGCGACGACGCCGTCGTCCGTGCGAAGCTCGTAGGTCATCGGCACGCTCGACTCGCCGATCTCGGTGACGTCGATCTCGACATCGACCGAGTCGTCTTCGAGGTGAACCGGTCGGCGGAACGATATCGACAGCGACGCGAGCACCGTCGAGACCGAGGAGAGATCGGCGTCGAGGACGTCACGGAAGTACTCCGTTCGAGCCTGTTCCAGATAGGTGGCGTAGACGGCGTTGTTCACGTGACCCATGGCGTCGACGTCGCGAAACCGGACGGGGACCGTCGTCGTGTACGTGCTCATGGCCGAGTGTCGTCGGGGGGAAGTATGTACGCGTCGGCTTCCGACGGATCCGACGATCCGCCGCGGGTCAGCACGGTCGTTCGTCGTCGTTCTCGACCGTCAGTACAGCAGTTCGTCGTCGTTCTCGATCATGTACAGCGAACGGGCGGCGATGTTGACGGTGTGGTCACCCACTCGCTCGAGGTCACGTACCGTGAGCAACAGGCGGGAGACGTTCTCCATCGTGGCTTCGACGTCGTCGTCGTCCCGGAAGCGGTCCTCCTCGATCAGGTCGCGGACGACCAGATCGCTCGCTGCCTCGCACGCCGTGTCGAGGTCGTCGTCCATCGCGGCGACCTCGTAACACAGCTCCGAGTCGGAGTCGGCGTAGGCGGTCATCGCCGCGTCCAACATCTCCAGGGTCGTATCGCCGATCCGCTGGACGTCGACGTCGGGGAACACTTCCTCCTCAGCTTCGCCGGCGTACCGCCCGAGGTTGGTCGCCAGATCCGCGATTCGCTCGAGATCCGTGATGATCTTGAACGAGGCGGCGATGAACCGGAGGTCGCCCGCGACCGGCTGCTGAAGCGCGATCAGGTCCGTACACTCCCGTTCCAGCTCCAAGTAGAGCTCGTTGACTTCGGCGTCGCCGGTGATGACCTCCTCGCCGAGTTCGCCGTCCTGCCGTTCCAACGCGTCGAGGGCGGTCCGGAGCCGGTCCGCGACGACCTCGCTCATGTAGAGTACGTCCTCGCGGAGCCCTTCCAGTTTCGCTTGGTACTGTTCGCGTGGCATCGTCTCGGTCGTAGACCGACGGCGACGGATAAAAACACGTCGCACGCGGGACGGGTCCCTACTGGGTTCGACGTGACGAAAGGAAGTGGGTTGGGGCGGATTTGAACCGCCGGCCTCCTCCATGTCAAGGAGGTGTCATAACCGGGCTAGACTACCAACCCGCCGGGGCTTACTGACGCGTTTCGTCGTATCCGGGGGACGTAATTGAACCTTTCGGAACGGGGGCCGGCGTGGGGATTCGGCACACGTTCTCCGACTCGCCCAGCCCGTTCCGGTTTGCCCGTCCCGTCATCGGCGATCGACCGCTTTTACTGGGTCGCAGCGAGTTCTCGGGTATGGTTGATCTCGACGCGCGTGCGGACCGGTTGGACGCGTATCTCGCCGATCGCGGGCTCGAAGCCGTCTGGTTCGCGGCGCCGAACGGGTTCGCGTGGCTCGTCGGCGGCGACAACGTCGTCGACGCGGACGCGCCTCACGGCGTCGCCGCCGCCGGCTACGACGGCGACTTCCGCGTGATCACCGACGGGATCGAGGCGGACCGGCTCGCGGCCGAGGAGCTCCCCGACCGGGTCGCCGTCGAGTCGTTCCCCTGGTACGCCGACTCGCTCGCCGAGGCCGTCGCCGAACGCTCGCCGACACCCGCCGCCGCCGACTTCGACGTGCCCGGCTTCGCCGACCTCGACGTGAGCGGGCTTCGACAGCCCCTCACCGACGACGACGTCGAACGGTACCGCGAGCTCGGCCGCGAGGTCGCCGCTGCGGTCGAGACGGTCTGCCGGAACCTCGAACCCGAGGACCCCGAGTACGAGGTGGCCGCCGGGATCGACATCTCGCTGGCCTCCCGGGACGTAAACACCCCCGTCGTGCTCGTGGGCGGGGGCGAGCGCGCCCGGAAGTACCGCCACTTCACGCCGACCGACGCGACGCTGGGCGACTACGCGCTCGTCTCGGTCACGGCCGAACGCGCCGGCCTGTACGCCTCCATCACCCGGACCGTCGCGTTCGACGCCCCCGATTGGCTGGAGGACCGACACCGCGCCGCCGCCCGCGTCGAAGCCACCGCGCTCGCCGCCACCCGCGCGGCCGCGGCCGGCGAGCTCGGTGCCGGCGAGGGACCGGACACCGCCGGCGACGTGTTCGACGCGATCCGCGAGGCGTACGCCGCCGTCGGCTTCGCCGACGAGTGGAAGCGCCACCACCAGGGCGGTGCGGCCGGGTTCGCCGGTCGCGAGTGGATCGCGACCCCCGACAGCGACGAACCGGTGACTCGACCGATGGGCTACGCTTGGAACCCCACGATCCGGGGAGCGAAAAGCGAGGACACGTATCTGGTCGCGAGCGACCGCTTCGAGACGCTGACGAAGACCGGCCAGTGGCCGACTCACGAGGTGGAGTCGGTCGCTCTCGATAGCCTCCCCTCGGCCTCGTTCGAGCGACACGCACCGGTCATTCGCTGAGAGGGATACCCGCTGGAACCGAACGGGTTCACCGTCCGAAAGCCTATGTTCGGCCCCCGTGACCGGATGGGCATGTCCGACACAGCCCTCATCGGCGAGAAGCTCGAGCAGGCGGTCCGCCTGCTCCGTGAGACCGACACCGACTGCTGGCTCACCGTCGCCCGCGAGACGACCGAGATCGACGAGCCCTGTCTCCCGTTTCTGCTCGGGTTCGACGTCGTTTGGCCGACGTTCGTCGTCGTCACCCCCGAGGACGAGCGACACGTCGTTATCGGTCGTCACGACGCCCCGAACGCTGACGCGCTCGGCGAGTACACGGTACACCCGTACGACGAGTCGTTCGAACCGGCGCTCCGAACGGTGATCGATAACGTCGACCCGACGGAGATCGCGGTCAACTACGCCCGCGACGACGTAGTCGCCGACGGCCTCACCCACGGGATGTATCTCCAGCTCACCGACGCGCTCGCCGGAACCGGGTACGAGGACGCGCTCGTGAGCGCCCGTGACGTGGTCGCGCGCCTCCGAAGCGAGAAGTCTTCGATGGAGTACGACCGGGTCGCGCGGGCCGCCGACGTCACGATCGAGCTGTTCGACGAGCTCGCGGCGGCCTGGACGCCGACGTGGACCGAGGCGGACGTCTCGGCGTTCTTCCACGACCGGATGCGGACACGCGGTCTCGAGAGCGCTTGGAGCTGGGAGTACTGTCCGACCGTCCACGCCGGCGGAGACGCACCGGTCGGACACACGACCCCCGGCGACCGCACCCTCCCCCCGGGCGAGGTGCTCCACGTCGACTTCGGGGTGAAACACCGCGGCTACGCCGCGGACATCCAGCGACTCTTCTACCGACCCGCGGACGGCGACGGGGACGACGGCAAGAACGACAGCGATGGCAACGGCGACGACGGCGGCAACGAGAGTGAGGGGGACCCGACGACGCCGCCGGCCGACCTCCGGGCCGCATACGACGACGTCCGAGCGGCGATCGACGCCGCCTTCGAGACCGTTGAGCCGGGAGTACAGGGGTTCGAGGTGGACGCCGCCGCCCGGTCGACGATCACCGACCGGGGCTGGCCGGCGTACGAGCACGCCGCGGGACACAACGTCGGGCGGAACGCTCACGACGGCGGGACGCTGCTCGGTCCGCGATGGGACCGGTACGGGGAGTCGCCGGAGGGGATCGTCCGTGAAGGGGAAATATACACCCTCGAGCTCGGCGTCGACACGCAGTGGGGGTATCTCGGACAGGAGGAGATGATAGAGGTGACGGCCGACGGCGCGGCGTACTTCGTCGAGCCGCAGACCGAGTTGTACACGCTCGTGTCAGAGGAGGGTGTCGGATCCGTGGGGAACGGCCAGTGATCTCCGCTCGGGGCCTCAGTAGACGTATTCGTCCTCGCTGATCGTCACGTAGTCGCGTTTCGTCTTCCGCTTGTTCCACTTGTAGCCGAGCAGGAGCTTCAGCGACTCCCAGCCCGAGCGGTACGGCTGTGCCAGCAGCCCATCACCTGTGTCCGCCGCGAGCATCGCGTCCGCCGCCCCGATCACCCGGTCCCAGTCGGCGGGGCCGTACTCGGCGACCATGTCCGCCATCGTCACGTTCCGGACGACCTCGTCGCCGATCGCCTCCTTCCAGCGGCGGTTGTAGGCGGCGAGATCTCCGCTTGCGGCGAGCTCGCCGGCGATGGCACCCGTCCGGACGGCGACGTGGTCTCCACCCTCGTGGAACGCCGACGTCGTCCCCATCGCCCCGCCGACGACCGCGATCCCCGCCTCGGTCGGCGAGTCGATCGGTCGCGTCGAGGAGATCGGGTACGTCTCGGTTCCGCCGCGTTTGCCCGCCTCCTCGACCAGCGGAAACTCCGTTTCGATGTCGTACTCGTCGCCGAACTGCCACTCCAACAGCCGCCGGATGTACTCGCCGCCGCTCGGGATCGACTCGTCGTCCGCGTCGAGCAGCTCGTACTCCGCGGCGTCGAACGCGTCGATGTCCATCCCGATCGGCATCGTCAGCCCGATCCGACAGAGCCGATCCTCGTTCGGGAAGATCCACGGGTACGCCGTTTCGCCGGGGATAACGCCCCACCAGAAGACGATGGCGTCGTCGAACTCCGCGAACACCTCTTCGGGAACTCGCCGGTACTCCTGATAGGCGATGTGGTTGGCCTCCGGCGGCGCGAGCCGGTCGGACCCACCCGCGCCCTCCGGGAGGTACTCGTCGAGCACCCGGTTCGTCACCGTCCGTTGTGGCCCGTCGGCGAGCACCAGGAAGTCGGCCCCGACAGTCCCGCCCGACGCGAGCTGGAGGACGTGTCGCGGGCCGCTGCTCCCCTCTTCGGCCCGTTCGTTTCCTCCTGTCGGCGTTTCGTTCCCGTCCGTCCCCGTCGCCGCATCGAGGTCCGTCTCCACCCCGCGAACCGACTCGCCGACGCGGTACTCGGCGCCGGCGTTCTCGGCACGCTCGCGCATCCAATCGTCGAACCGAGCCCGCTGGAAAGTGTAGCCGAACGTGTCGTATGAGGAGTCGATCCCCGTCGAGTACAGCGTCGCTGACTCGCTCGGCCCACGGAACTCCGCCCGGTTCAGCTCCCGCTGGACGACGCCCTCGTCGAACTCGTCGGGGTGGATCCCCATAATGTCGACCCAGTAATCGAGGATGCCCGCGGCGTCCGTCGAGTCGGGACCGAGTCCCTCCCGATCCGCCCGCGGGACGCCCTTCTCCAGCAGGAGGGTCTCGGCACCGGCGCTCGCAGCCGCGTGCGCCGCGGCGGAACCGGCGGGGCCGCCACCCACGATAGCGACGTCTACGCGTTCCATGTACCGTGAGGTCGGCTTCCGTCTATTAAATTCACGGTGTTTTCACGCCCCGTGCCCCTCGTCGAGTCCGATGATCGTTCGTTTAATTACATCCGGAATAAGGGGGTTTCGAAAGACATACTTTTGTATCCGCCCCCGAGTTTTCCGACGATCATGGCACGAGAGACGTGGGCGACACGAGTCGGGTTCATCCTCGCCGCCGTCGGAAGCGCGGTGGGGCTCGGAAACATCTGGCGGTTCCCGTTCATCACTGGTCAGGAAGGCGGATCAGCGTTCCTCCTCGTGTATCTCGCCTTCATTCTTCTCATCGGCTTCCCGGCGCTGCTCGTCGAGTTCGTCGTCGGCCGCCGAACGGAGCTCAACCCGGTCGGGGCGATCCGCGAGCTCGGTAGCGGGGCGTGGCAATACGTCGGCTACCTGTTCGTCGTTACCGGCTTCATTATCCTCTCGTACTACAGCGTCGTCGCCGGCTGGTTCCTGCGGTACACCGTCATCGGCGTGACCGACGGCTACGCGGCGGGTGCCGCCAGCCCAGAGGCCGCCGAGGCGCTGTTCGGGGGCGTCGCGACCGGGCTCGATTCGCTGCTGTTCCACGCGCTCTTTATGACGCTCGTGATCGGGATCATCGCTGCGGGGATTCGCAGCGGGATCGAGGTCGCGGTGAAGGTGATGGTGCCGGCCATCGTCGTCCTCCTGATCGGGCTCGCGGCGTACGGGTTCACGCTCGACGCCTCCACGGAGGCGTACGCGTACTACCTCTCGCCCGACTTCGGCGTTATCGCCGAGAACTGGACGAGTATCCTGCCCGCCGCGGCCGGACAGGCCTTCTTCACCCTCTCGCTCGGCATGGGCGTGATGATAACGTACGCCTCCTATCTCGGCGAGGACCGGAACCTCGCGGAGGACGCCGGCGTGATCGTCGGGCTCGATACGCTCATCGCCGTGATCGTCGGCTTCGTCGTCTTCCCGTTCCTCTTCGCCGCGGGGCTGACACCCGGCGACGGCGGTCCCGGCGAGATATTCGTGAGCCTGACGAGCGCGTTCGCGGAGATCCCCGCCGGCCGGGTCATCGGCGTGATCTTCTTCGCGATGGTCGGGATCGCGGCGCTCTCCTCGGCGATCAGTATCCTCGAAGTGCTCGCGTCCTACCTGATCGACGAGTTCGGCATCGAGCGGGTTCCCGCCGCGGCCGGGCTCGGCGTCGCGGTGTTCCTCCTCGGCGTGCCCGTCACCGTAGACCTCGTCTTCCTCGACCTGCTCGACCTGTTCGCCGACAGCATCCTGCTGGTGTTGGGCGCGCTACTGCTCGCGCTGTTCGTCGGCTGGGCCGTTCCCGAGGTCGCCCGCGAGGAGCTCGAAAGAGGGATCGGCGACCTCGGCGGGCTCGGCGACCTCTGGATCTGGGTCGTTCGCATCCCAGTCGTGATCGTCGTCTTCGTCTCGCTGTACCTCGGTGTCGTCGAGTACGCCGAGTTCCTCACCGGGGACTTCGCCGAGTGGCTGGCGGCCCGGTAGGCGAAACCGATCGCCAGTCCTCCAGTCCCGCCGTGACCGACCTTTTAAAGACGGACGCGGACTAACCGTCGACAGTGAGCGATCCGATCCGGACCGGGTGTGACCCGGTCGACGAGCTGTTGGGCGGGGGGTTCGAGCGCGGGGTCGTCACACAGGTGTACGGGCCGCCCGCGGCCGGGAAAACCAACCTCGCACTCACGGCGGCAGTCGAGCTCGCGGCCACCGGCAACCGGTCGCTGTTCATCGACACCGAGGGACTCTCCATCGACCGGTTCGAACAGATCGCGAGCGCTCGGGTCGAACGACCGGACGCCGATAGCGACGTCGAGACGTTGGCCGCTCGACTGGTGATCTCGGAGGCGTACGACTTCGATGACCAGCGCGAGGCCGTTCGCGACGCCGAGGAGCTCGCGGCGGAAATCGACCTGATCGTGCTCGACTCCGCGACCGGCTTCTACCGGCTCGAACGCGCCGGCGACACCGAAGGGGGCCAGTCCCTCCGGAAGGTCGCGAAACAGGTGACGCATCTCCTCTCGCTGGCCCGGCGACACGACCTCGCCGTGGTGATCACCAATCAGGTGTTCACCGACCCCGACAGCGACCGAGACCGTGCGCTCGGCGGCAACACCCTCAACCACTGGACCGGGACGATCTTACGCGTCGACCGCTTCCGCGGCGGGAACCGTCGGGTCACGCTGGAGAAACACCGGTCGAAAGCCGCCGGCGACTCCGCCACGTTCCGGATCGTCGAGGAGGGGTTGGCGGCGGGGATGGACGAGTAGCGGCCGCCGAGTCGCCGCGGTGTTGTACGGAGCGTCGAGGCTGGATATGTGCTCGGACGTCGAAACGAAGGGCGTCGAAACGAAGGTGAATAACAGGGCCCGAACCGCGGTCGCCTTACAGCTCGCCGAGCTTCCGGAGGAGCTGGCCGCGGTACTCCTCGTCGGCGTTGACGCCTTTGATTTCGAGGACGTTGCGTTCGAGCTTGTCGAGCGCGACGTGGAACGCGTGTTCCGCACCGTACCCCTCTCCGGAGCCACCGACCTGACCTTGGTTGGTCCGGAGCCGGATCTGACACTGGATGAGCGGCGTGCCGCGGAGCTTCTCCTTGTGCTCGTGGAGCCGGACGTGTGCGTGCATCACCTGCATCTCGGCGTACTTGTCGGCGACGCCCTCGATGGACTCGACGATGTGCTCGCGGGAGACGCGGTCGAGCAAGTCGACGTTTGTGATCTGGACGTCCATCGAGTCCTCCTCGGTGAACGTGAGCGCTCGGAGCACGTCGGTTTTCGTCACCATCCCCGCGACGGTGTCTGCGCCCTCAGGGGTGACGACCAGTCCGGAGACATCGTTGTCGAACATACGGGAGACGACGGCCTTCGCCGTCTCGTCGCCAGTCGCGGTGACGACGGGGCTCGACATGATGTCGTAGACGGGGAGATCGAGCATCCGATCGATGTCGCCTGCGCGGTCGCCGCTTCCCTGTCGCTCATGATCGCGGACGACGAACTCGACGATGTCGTTCGTGGTGACGACGCCGACGAGCCCACCGTCGTCGTCCAGTACGGGGAGCCGGGAGATCCCGTTCTCGCGGAGCCGGTTGATCGCCTGTCCGACGCTGTCGCCATCGTTGATCCCGATCACGTCGGTCGTGGCGACCTGGTCGACGGTGATGGCGTCGAGGCTGTCGAGGACGGCTTCGAGGATCTGGTCGACCGTGACGATCCCGTAGAGCTTCTCACCCTCGTAGACCGGGGCGATCTTCACGTCACCCTCGACGAGGAGGCGGGCCGTCTCGCGGACGTCTTCGGTCCGCTTGACGGAGGGGGCGGGCTTCATGACGACGGAGACCTTCGTGTCGTCCTCCATGCGCGAGCGCAGGAGCTGCTTCTCGCCGACCACACCGGCGTACTCGCCGTCCTCCGTGACGACGATCCCCTTGGGGTTCTCGCGCTCGAAGATGGACCGGACCTTGGCGAGTCGCTCGTCGGCGGCGACCTCGACGTACTCCGGCACTGCGATATCAGAGATGTTCATGATCCACCCGAAGGTTCGACGCGCCGGGTATTGAAAGTGCGGGAGTCCTCGCGCACCCCCGGAACGCGGGACAACACCCGCATACTGCGACCCTACGGGAACCCGGTCGCCCGTCGAGAGATCGTGTGCGCGCTTGTCGAGAGGCCGTACGTCACCCACCGCGACCTGTATGCCGGCCCGCTCACGACTCCCGACCGTGTGTGAAACCTTTTTGCCCGCTACCGACCAAGGATAGCGAGTGTACGACGCCGTCGTTCTCGACCACGACGGGGTGATCCTCGGGCGAACCCCGTTCGACACCCTCCGCGAGGCCGCCTGGGAGGCCTTCGAGCGGCAGGGCGTGTCGGACCCGGATCTCGCACACGTCGACGACATCGCCGTCGGCGTCGATCCCGCGACCCTGAGCGACATCTGTGAGCGATACGGTCTCGATCCGGCGGCGTTCTGGCGCGTCCGCGAGGAGCTCGCTACCGACGCACAGGCGACGGCGGCTCGCGCCGGCCGCAAGACCCCCTACGAGGACATCGACGCGCTCCGACACGTCGACGCCCCGCTGGCGGTCGTCTCCTCGAACCAACAGGCTACGCTCGACGACCTGCTCGACCACTTCGGGCTCGCCGACCGCTTCGACGTCGTGTACGGTCGCGAGCCCTCGATCGCGAGCCTTTCCCGGAAGAAACCCTCGCCGTACTATCTCGAACGCGTGCTCGAAGACCTCGACGCGACCACCGCGCTGTTCGTCGGCGACAACGAATCCGACATCGAGGCGGCCGACAACGCCGGGATCGACTCGGCGTTCATCCGCCGACCACACCGCCGGTCGTTCGACCTCTCGGTCGAGCCCACGTACGAAATCGACGACCTCCACGATCTGGTCTGTCTGTGCGGCCGACGGCAGACCCCCACCCTCGACGGGTCGTGATCCGTCGGTCGACGGCCCGCGAGTAGCACCTCGATGGGCCGTAGCCGGACTGCGGTCTCCCGTCACTCTCCCGTCGTCCGATGGTATGAAACCTTTAGCGGGTCGCGACCCGACACCCCGACATGCACCTTCCCCCGGTCGGCCTCGGGACGATGGGAATCGACGACCCCGTGCCGGTCACGACCGCGCTCTCGGTCGGCTACCGCCACCTCGACACCGCCCGGATCTACGGCAACGAGAGGGTCGTCGGCGAGGGGCTTGCCGCGAGCGAGGTCGACCGCGACGCGGTGACCGTCGCCACCAAGCTCTGGATCGACGACCTCGCGGACGACGCCGTCGAACCGGCAGCCCGCGAGAGCGCCGCCCGGCTCGGCGTCGAGACGATCGACCTGCTGTACGTCCACCGCCCGCGCGGCGACTACGACCCGGAGACGACGCTCCCGGCGCTCGATCGGCTGGTGGACGACGGCGTCGTCGACGCGGTCGGCGTCTCCAACTTCGAGCCGGCCGAGCTGGACCGCGCGGCCGATGTGCTCGACGCGCCCATTGCCGCCCACCAGACGGAGCTACATCCTCTGTTCCGCCGTTCCGAGCTGGTCGAGCACGCCCGCGAGGGCGGCTACCCGCTCGTCGCCTACTCGCCGCTCGCGGGTGGGCGAGTCCGAGAGGTCGAGCCGGTCGTCGACGCGGCCGCGACGCACGACACGACGCCGGAGGCGGTCGCGCTCGCGTGGGCGCTCTCGAAGGAACCCGTCGTGACGATCCCGAAGGCGTCGAGCGAGCCGCACCTCCGGGCGAACCTCGCGGCCGCCGATCTTGTGCTCGATTCGGAGGCGGTCGCCGCGATCGATGCGATCGACCGGGAGCTGGAGCTGTTTCCCGAGTGAGGCGGGTTTGCTGATCCACGAATGTGGGTATATGCGGATCCAAATGGCGTTCGTATTGGCACCATCCCGTAGTGTTTATGCCGCTTCCGGCACCCAGCTCGGCTATGACCGAGGTCATCGACGGCGAGGCGGTCGCGGCCGACGTCCGGTCGGACGTCGCCGACTGCGTGGAGACGCTCGCGGACGCGGGCGTGGATCCGGGATTGGCGACCGTGTTGATGAGCGACGACCCTGCGAGCGAGACGTACGTCTCGATGAAACAGCGCGACTGCGAGGAGGTCGGGATCGAGGGGATCCACGTCGACGTCGACGTCGACGCCCCCGCCGAGACCCTGTTCGACACCATCGACGAGCTCAACGGTCGGGAGGACGTCCACGGGATCTTAGTCCAGTTGCCCGTACCTGACCACGTCGACACCCGCAGCGTGCTCCGACGGATCGACCCCACGAAGGACGTCGACGGGTTCCACCCGGAGAACGTCGGCCGCCTCGTCGCCGGTGACGCCCGATTCAAACCCTGTACCCCCCACGGCGTCCAGCAGCTGCTCGCGGCGTACGACGTCGAGACCGAGGGCGCGGACGCGGTGGTGGTCGGTCGTTCGGACATCGTCGGTAAACCGATGGCGAACCTGCTGATCCAGAAGTCACCCACTGGAAACGCGACCACGACGGTGTGTCACTCCCGGACCACGGATCTGGCGGCGAAGCTCGCGGACGCGGACATCGTCGTCGCGGCGGCGGGGATCCCGGAGTTCATCGACGGCTCGATGCTGAAGGCGGGCGCGACCGTGATCGACGTGGGGATAAATCGCGTGGAGGCGGACACCGAGAAGGGGTACGAATTGGTGGGGGACGTAGACTACGAGTCGGCGAGCGAGGTGGCGGGAGCGATTACCCCCGTGCCCGGCGGCGTCGGGCCGATGACGCGCGCGATGCTGCTTTATAATACGGTGAAGGCCGCCGCCCACCAGCGCGACGTCGACGTGAGTCTGGACTGAGACCGAGACGCTGCCGGGTTCGTGGGCGCTCGTGGTCTGCGTTTATATATGACCCGGAGTAATTTGTACGCGATCAGTTGCGGATCGGCGGCGAACGCCGTTAAATACCCAACTGCTCGGCGATACGTGACTGGCTCTCGAAGCACCGAGATCACTTCGGTGGGTGGGCTTCGTCCTCGCGGCAGCGACGCGCTTCGCGCCTCTGGCAGGCGGCGGCGAGGTCGCCAGCGACTGCCCCGTTGCGTCCCGCCCCGCTGAGTCCCGGCCTGCCCGACACCGCAACCGCCCCGTGCCTCACGCCTCCCCAGCCTCGCAGCGGTCGCTTATAAGCGACCGCTGCGTCCATTGAGGGGCCGAAGGCCACTCTGGCAGTCGGGCGAAGCCCGACGACCTCGCGCGTGCGACTCGCACCCTTCGGGCGCTCGTCGGCACGCGCCGACGCGTTACGTTCACCACGTTATGTTCACCACGTTACGTTTCGCCGCGTTCGTTTCACCGCGCTACGTTTATAAGCAGTCGTCCGTCGCCGAAGTCGCCCCCTCAGTCGCCGTCGGCCGCGGCGGCGCGATTCCGGATCTCGATCCGGCCCTCGATCGACGGATCGATCCCGTGCTCGCGGGCGTAGGCCGCGAGCACCTCGTACTGGATGTCGGCCTCGCCGATCCGGTGGCGCTGTTCGAGCGTCGGGAACTCGTGGTCGGAGTGGAGTAGGTACTCGGAGGTCGCGACCGTGTACGTCGTCTCCGGATCGATCGGTTCCCCGCCGACGCTCGCTTCGACGAGCGCCTCGCGGTCGGCGTCCCACACCACCCGCGCGTTCGAGACGTGGCCGTGCCACCAGTCGTCCTCGCCGAAGTCGACATCGGGTGCCGCCATCTCCCGGAGCACGCTCCGCAACGCTTCGCCGGTGAGCGAGACGAGCACCACCGGCTCCTCGAACGGGATGAGGCTGATCAGGTCGGCTTTCGTCACGTCGTCGGTCCACGGATCGCCCTGCCGGAGCCCGCCGGCGTTCGAGAGCCCGACGTCGGCGTCGTGCGCCCAGCGGAACGCGTCCGCGACGAAGTTACCGACCCGACACTCGCCGCCGTGGACGACCTCGCCGGTCCGGGGGATCGGGTCCGTCACCTGGCCGACGACCTCGTCGAGGTCGGCTTCGCGCATCCGCGCTTCGAGGGCCGACTGGAGGTCCCCGAGCGGTTCCGCGCCGTCCCGCTCGTGGAGCGTCGCGACCGGGCGAGCGTCGAGCTCGACCTCGACGACGACCTCGCCGTTCACGCCCGGCCGGACGAGCAGGGTCCCGTCGACGTACTCGTTGCGCGGGCTGTGGACGTGCCCGCCGAGCACGGCGTCGACGTCGAGCGCGCGAGCGAGCTCGTCGTCGCCGCTTCCGAGGTGCGAGAGGACGACGCGGTGGTCGACGTTCCCGACCGTGCGGTCGAGGTCGGCGAGCGCCTCCCGTGCGGCCGCCACGGGGTCGTCGAACGAGAGCGGTGCGGCCATGGGATTGAGCGAGTCTGTCGCCGGGTCGGTGACGCCGACGAACCCGACCGTCGCGCCGTCGACCTCGCGCGTCGTCCACGGGACGACTCCCTCCGCCCGGCCGAACGGCTCGCCGTCCTCGTCGCGGACGTTCGCGGAGACGAACTCGGCGGGCGCGTCGGCGACGGTTCCCCGGAGGGCGTCGGGTCCGTAGTCGAACTCGTGGTTCCCGAACGTGTCGAGCGCCGTGTCGGTCGCGGCGTAGAACTCGAGGATCTGCCGTCCGCCCGCGACGAGCGAGAGGACGCCCGGGGCGGTCGTGTCGCCGGTGGCGACGACCGCCGCGTCGGGGCCGTCGAGCGCTCGGATCCGCCCCGCGAGCCGCGCCGCGCGCTCCGGCGCGTCGAAGACGTTCTCGATGTCGGAGTAGTGAACCAGCCTGACCATCTACCGGGGAGGAGTCGACGGAGCCGGTAAAAGGGCTCGGAGTGACCGACCGGCCCCCTCCGCGGGGATCCCATGCGCCCAGCTCGCACGCCCGGGGCGCATTGAAAGCGTTTTTATGACGGCCTAGCCAACCGCAGGGTACAGCCTCTTCGGGGTCGATGATGTGCCGTTCCGATAGGGATCGACCACGGGACGGACACGCGAGCCCACGGGAGGACCATAGGTGAACAACACATGCCAGTTTACGTAGACTACGACACCCCAGCCGACCTCGCCGAGCGATCGCTCGAGGCGTTCGAGGTCGCCCGAGACACAGGAACCGTAAAGAAAGGAACCAACGAGACCACCAAATCCGTCGAGCGCGGCAATGCGAAGCTCGTCCTCGTCGCCGAGGACGTCTCGCCCGAGGAGATCGTGATGCACCTCCCCGAGCTCGCCGAGGAGAAGGGGATCCCGGTCGTCTTCGTCGACACCCAAGACGAGGTCGGCCACGCCGCGGGCCTCGAGGTCGGCTCGGCCGCCGCCGCCGTCGTCGACGCCGGTGACGCCGCCGACGACGTCGAGGACATCGGCGAGAAGGTCGCGGAGCTCCGATAACCACCCATGAGCGCAGAAGAGGGCACCGGCGACTCGACCACCGCCGAGGTGATCGAGGTCGTCGGCAAAACCGGGATGCACGGCGAGGCCATGCAGGTCAAATGCCGCATCCAGGAGGGATCGAACCAGGGACGGATCATCACGCGAAACGTCCTGGGTCCCGTCCGGCTGGGCGACGTGCTTCAGCTGCGGGAGACCCAGCGCGACGCCGACGCCATCGGAGGTCGATAACCCATGGTCGAGAGACGCACCTGTGATTACACCGGCGAGGAGATCGAACCCGGCACGGGCACGATGTTCGTGAAGACGAACGGCCAGATCCTCCACTTCGTCGACTCGAAGGCGGAGAAGAACTACTTCCTCGGCCGCGAGGCGCGCGACCTCGAGTGGACCGAGGAAGGGCGTAAGCAGGGTGGCGAGGAATGAGCCACCACGACGAGCGCACGTTCGTGATGGTCAAACCCGACGGCGTCCAGCGCGGTCTCATCGGCGAGATCGTCTCTCGCTTCGAGGAGCGTGGCCTGAAGCTCGTCGGCGGGAAGTTCATGCGGATCGACGAAGAACTCGCTCACGAGCACTACGGCGAGCACGAGGACAAACCGTTCTTCGACGGGCTCGTCGAGTTCATCACCTCCGGCCCCGTCTTCGCGATGGTGTGGGAGGGCGCTGACGCGACCAGACAGGTCCGTGCGATGGTCGGCGAGACCGACCCCGCCGAATCCGCTCCGGGCACGATCCGCGGCGACTTCGGGCTCGACCTCGGCCACAACGTGATCCACGCATCGGACCACGAGGACGAGGGCGCGAACGAGCGCGAGATCGCCCTGTTCTTCGACGAGGACGAGCTCGTCGACTACGGCCTCGACACCGCGACGTGGGTGTACGAGGACGAGGACCACTAACCGGTCCTACACGAGACGGTTTCGTTTCACGACCGCCGATAGCGGCCGCTCAGTTGACACACCGAGTTTCCGGTGAAAACCTCGCTTATAGCCTCGCTAACTGCCGTATTCAAGGATCTGACCAGACTGGATCTCCGATCGTGACCGCGACCTCACACGTCTAGCACGCGCACGACGCCAGCCTCGTCGACGACGATCACTTCCTCAACGCCGTCCCCACTGACATCGGCGAACAGCGGTCCCGCGTAGACGACGTTCGGGACGCCTCCTCGGAGTGCGCCGTCACCGTTCCGGTTCATCGCGAGCACGTCGCCGCCGCGGTTCACGGTGACGACGTTCGGCGTTCCGTCCCCGGTCACGTCGCCGACGCCGGGGGCGTTCACGCGGGTCTGGCCGCCGTACTGCTGTTTCCAGACGACCTCCCCGTCGAGCAGATCCACCGCCCAGACGTCGCCGACGCCGCCGACGTGGACCCGCCCAGCGTCGACACCGCCCACGGCGACGGGTAGGTCCTGTAATCCCACCTCGTAGCGGGCCGTCCCGTCGGCGGCCTCGAGCGTCTCCAGGTTGCCGTTGGTTCCGCCGAGCGCGAGCACGGGGCCGCGCCGCGTCGCCGCGGCGGTCCAGCTCGTCGCGGTTACGGAGGGGGTGACGCTCCAGCGGGCGTCGCCGGCGGGGTCCAACAGGGTTACCGTCCCGGGGTCGGTGCCGGCGGTCGTCACCGCGATCCCCCCCGCAACGGGGTCGCTCCGACCGTCGGGATCCGGGTCCCCGTTGACGACGAGGGGGCGTCGATCGACGCTTCCCGCCACCGACGTCTCGAACACCGTCTCGCCGGCGGCGTCGACCGCGATGACGCTCCCCGCTTCGGTGACCGCGGCGACGACGGCGGCGGGTTCGTCGCCGGTGCCGTCCGTCGGGTCCCCGATCGCCGGGGCGACGCCACTGGTGTCGCCGAGATCCACCGCGAACCGCTCCGAGCCGTCGGCGGCGTCGAGGACGACCAGCGTCCCGGGCTCGGTCGTCAACGCGACGACCGGGTCGCCGCCGAGCGATCCGGTCGTGAGGGCGCTGATATCGATCGGCCCCGTGTCCCCGTCGGCCGTCCCGTTCGTCTCCGCCGATCCGACCGTCACCGGCGTCGTCCACACGACGCCGCTGCCCGGTTCGACGGCGCGGACGGCGCGCTCGCCGTCGTCGAGAGTGGCCTGAAGGACGAGCGTGTCGCCGTCGACGGTCGCGGTCGCGGCCCCGCTCCCATCGTCGCCGTCGGCGGAGTCCGACTCCCAGATGACGGTCGCGTCGGGAGTCGGATCGTCGAGACCGACGAACGCGAACGTGGCGACGCCGACGCCCGCCGCGCCGCCGGCAAACAGGATGAGGGTCGCGAATAGCACGCGGCGGTCCATTGGGTTCGATTCGGCTCCCGACGCCATACGGCTGTCGGATGCGGATCGGTCGGTGCGGAGGTCACAGCGGTCGCCGCGGCTGTAGTAGCGCGGCGGTCGGGCGGTTGGGGTCGAACGCCCCGCGACTCGGGGCACGTTGCTCGTGGCTTCGGGACTTTCGGCTCCGGGACTTTCGGCTCCGTGGTTCGCGGCTCCGGCGGCTACTCGCCCGCGAGAAGGGTCCCGACGTGATCGGTTCGGTCGGGCCCGACGAGCTCGCGAAGGCTGTCGGGGTCGCGGTCGCCGTTGGCGTTCACGAGGTAGGCCGCGCCGTCGCGTTCGCCGTACGCCCCGTGGAAGTCGTAGACGAAGCCGTACACGTCCGCACCCGCCGCGTCGGGGTCCCCCGTGGCGAACGAGACCTGCTCGTGGACGTTGTACTCGACCAGCCGGTTCCGCAGCGTCGTATCCGCGTCGCCCTCGACGACCGCCGGATCCGTCGTCCCTTCCTCCACGATCGGAACGAGCTCCTCCACGTCGGCCCTGACGCCCGCCTCTGCGGGGTACTCACCCGTTTCAACCGCGTGTAACGCCGCGCCGACCGCGCCGCAACCGGTGTGGCCCACGACCGCGAGGACGTTCGTCTCGGTGTGTCCGAGCGGGTACGCGGCGCTGCCTTCGAGGACGCGCTCGCCGTCCTCGGTGACGTCGATCACGCGGTTACCGATGTTGCCGGCGGTAAAGAGGTAGCCCGGCCCGTCGACGGACCACATCCCCTCCTGAGAGACGCGGGAGTCGGAACAGCAGACGGAGACGACCGGTGGACGCTGAACGTCCCGCTTGTCAGCGAACGCGCCGCGGTCGAGGGCCGCGACGTGGGCGTCGTTGCGGTCGAGCAGCTCCGTGAGTCGATCACGAGTCATATCCGGTTTCCCCGTCGAAGGGGCAAAACCGGATCGCTTCGGGCAACCGGGGAACGACCGTCAGATGACGAGTCCGACCGCCTGATACAACAGGCCGAGGACGAACACGCCGATGAGCGCCGCCGTCGCGACCACGACCGCGGGCGCGAGCATCTCGTCTTTCTCGTCGAGGATGATGCTTTCCATGGAGGTGGGGTGGTCGGGACGGGATTTGAACGCTTCGCTCGGGGCTCACACGCGGCGGGAGGGGAAGCTTCATGTAGCTCTCGCCGGACTCTCGATCCGGATGAGTCACGGAGGGCGACCGACGGCCGACCCCCTGCGAGGTGCCGATGTCGAACCGTGACGCGGCCGACGCCGCCTCACCCGAGGCGAGCGGACAACCGACGGGAGAGGACCCACCTGCCTCCGGATCGGTCCCGGACGAGGCCCCCACGACCGAGGGGCCGATCACGACGGACGGACCACCGGCGACCGAGCCGGACGGACCACCGGCGACCGAGCCGGGCGACGGATCGAAACCGGACGACACACACGGGTCGTCCACACCGTCCGGCTCGGAGGCGGACCCTGGCAAACTCGTCGTCGTTTGCGGGCTCCCGGGCGTCGGTAAAACGACCGTTGCGAAGCGGATCGCCGACCACGTCGACGGCGAGATCCTCCGAACCGACGTGATCCGCAAGGAGCTCTTCCCCGACCCGACGTACGCCGACGAGGAGACCGAAGCGGTGTACGACACGCTGATACAGCGCGCCCGCGAGCGCGTCGTCGACGGCGACGCCGTCGTCCTCGACGCCACCTTCGCGGACGAGCGGTTTCGCCGCGACGTTCGAGGGATGGCCCGGGACGCGGCCGACACCTTCGATCTCGTGAAAGTCGAGTGCGACGAGACGGTCGTGAAACGACGGATCGAACAGCGTGACGGGATAAGTGACGCGGACTTCGATATCCACCTCCGGTTCAAGAAGCTGTTCGACGGGATCGACTCCGACCACCGCGTCGTCGACAACTCCGGCGGTGAGGCGGCGACGTTCGACCAGGTCGACGACGTGTTCGACTGAGCGACGGAAGCGGTCGGCAGGTGGCCGGCAAGCGGTCGGCAGGTGGCCGGCAAGCGGTCGGCATGGCGTCCCGGAGCCGGGTGATACCCGCCCGGTACGCGTCTCGTCGGCCCCGGTCAGCGTGAGAAAACGTCACACGACGAACGGTCACACGCGTCTCCAATCACTTATACGGCCGCCCGTTCTACCGACGGACGTGAGCGAAGAATCCGGGCGTCGGAACCTCCGAATGCCCTCAGATGACGAAGTGTTCGCCGTCGTGACCGAGCACCTCGGCGGTAACCACGTCCGCCTGCGCTGTGTGGACGGAGAGACGCGACTGGGCCGTATTCCGGGCCGTATGAAGTATCGTACGTGGATCAACGAGGGCGACGTCGTCCTCGCTGAGCCGTGGGACTGGCAGGACGAGAAGGCGAACGTCGAGTGGCGGTACACCGACGAGGACGCCGACCAGCTGCGCCGCGAAGGCCACATCCAGTAGCCGACCGATCGGGTACCGCGGAGCGAGCGCTTCTCCGACGACGGTTCCGATAGCGACCGCCACGGATCGGTCGGTACGGGACCGGCCCCTCCGATGACGCCGGTTATATACCCCGATCGGGCTTCGTTTTATTTTGAATCCACTTCTCGGCGATACCGTCGTTCGAGATCTCCATCTCTCGTGGTCCGATCGGCGTCTCCGCGATAGACCCGTCTCGGTTATATAGGTGATTTCGGGAGACCGGTCCGTTCCGACGCGTAGTGGTATTTACCTAGGCGTTCGGGCACGCTCCGTCTCAGCCGGGCGGTTCCCGTCTCTATTCCACACGCTCGCGCGCGGCGGCAACGAGCAGGGGGAGCATGACGGTCGCGTCACCGTAGACGGAGGCGTTCCGCGCGTCGCGCTCGAGTTTTCCCCACGAGCGCGCCTCCTCTAACGTGGCTCCGGAGAGCCCGCCGGTCGCTTCGGGGTCCATCGTCACCTGCACCGCGTAGTCGTAAGCGCGCGGGGTGACGAGCATCGTCTGGAGGGTGAAGTTCTTCGGGACGCCGCCGCCGACGAGGAGACACCCGGCGTCGTCGGCCGCAAACGCCAGGTCCGTGAGCTCCGTCATGTCCGCGAGCGCGTCGAGCGTGAAATCGGCCGTCTGCCCGTACATCCACGCCTGCAACCCCAACACGGAGTCCTGTACCGCCGGACAGTAGATCGGCACGTCGGCCTCGTAGGCGGCCGCGGCCACGCCGGCGTCCTCGGCGATCCCCTCGCGTTCGTTCACCTCGGCGTTCGCGCGACCGAGCGCCGTACAGAGCTCCGCGATCGAGACGGCTCCCTCCCCGTCCAGGTCGGGGAACACCTCCGCACGGAGGTGGCCCTCGAACTCGGCGAAATGCTCCTGGGGTAAGTAGACGTTGTAGATGCGGTCGACCTCCTCGTCGCGGAGCCCCTCGTCGTGTTCCCGTGGGCTCTTCTCCGGGTCGTGTGTCCGCCCGTGGTGGTGTTTCCCGCCGATCGCCTCGATGGTGTCGTGTGTGAGGTTCGCGCCGGTCGTGACGAGCGCGTCGACGTACCCGTCGCGAATCAGGTCCGAGACGACCCGCCGCATTCCTGCCGGGACCATCGCGCCCGCGAGCGAGAGGAAGACGGTACAGTCCTCGTTACCGAACATCTCCGCGAGCACGTCCCCCGCCTCGTGGACGTCGGCCGCGCCGATCCCCGCGTCGCCGTACGCCTCCACCAGCTCCCCGACGGTCATCCCCGCGCTCGTCCGCGTGTGACCGACCGGGTCCTCGGAGAACTCCTCGCGGCAGGGGTGGTGTCCCCCCTCGTCGTGGTCGTCGCTCATGCCCGTCACTGTGGCGCGGGCGCGTTTGAAACGACCGATCCGAGCGAGCCCGCGTTCAGCCGCCACTCACGGGCGGGAACAGCGCCAGCTCGTCGCCCGGTTCGAGCACCGTCGACAGGCCGTCCTGATGCTGGACGTTCCCACCGTTCCGCAGCAGGTTGATGTGGTCGGCGAGCTCGCCGTTATCGAGCACCCGCTCGCGGAGGTCAGGACGTGCCGCGAGCAGGGCATCGAGCGCGTCTCCCACGGTGTCACCGGGGTCGGCATCCACGTCGATCACCCGGTCGCCGGCGATCTCGGCGAGGTCCGCGAACAGCTTCCACTCCATACGGTCCCCTCCCGGGTGACGGGTAATCAGCGTTGTGTCCCGTCCGTGTCGGCCGACTCCGATCCCGCAGCGTCCGCGACCCGCGGTTCCTCGTCGGTGTGACGCGCCCCCGAGTCGGGTCCCTCGGAGTCACCGGCTCCCGAGTTCGGTCCGTCACCGCCGTCGGCGTCTACTCCCGGTTCCGGGGAGTGTTCCACTGCAGCCGCCTCGAACCGACGGATCGCGTCCGGCCGGCCGACGAGAAACACCGTGTCGCCGGAGGCGAACGTGTACGCTCGCGGCGGGATCGGCTGGACCGCTCCCCCGTCGGACCTGACGGCAGCGACCACGGTGGTCACGCCGCCGACGGCGGTTCCGACGAGGTCGCTTTCGGCTTTGACGGTCACGGTCGCCATCGTCTCGTCGGCGTTGCGCAACAGGGACGCGAACTCCCGGTCCGCCTGTGGCTCCGCCGGCAACGTAATCAGTCGATAACCGCCCTCAACGGAGAGTTCAGCGGCGTCACCGTCGTCGAGCGCGACCGTCGCGACGTCGTCGGCCACCCCGCGGAGCTCGCCGGTCGCGACGCGTTTCGGCTCTGGCTCGGTCCGCCATATCTGGACCATGTCGCCGGCGGTCGCGTTGTTCGCGGGGTCGGCCGAGAGCGCGACCGCAACGCGGCCGGGCGCGAGCGTCGGCCCGAGACCGGTCATCCGTGACCCGACCGCGAAGTACTCCACCGTGCCGTCGCCCGTGAGGTCCACGTCGACGTAACCGACCCCGAAGTCGGTTTTCACGCGCTCCACCAGCCGGTCGCGCAGCTCCTCGACCGTGAGCTTCCGGGGAAACACCAGCGTTTTCTCGGCCATCTCGGCCTTCTTTTCCAGGGACACCGGCTCGTAAGTGTCCATGTCCTCGATCTCGGCCGCCGCCGGGAGCGTCACCGGCGTTCGCCGGCCGAGCGTGCGGACGAACCGGCTCATCTCCCCCTCGATCCCTTTGACTCCTGAGAGCGCGAACACGTCGACTGCGAGTCGGTCGCCGCCGTACCGACCCAGCGGCGAGACGGCGGCGGCCAGCCCGAGCGCGACGACGTTGAACACGACGCCGTCGACCGTGAGCAGCTCGGGGTCCTCCGCGCCCGCGAGCGCGCCGAGCGACGTCGTGTTGAGATAGAGCGCGACGACGGAGACCCCGAGGATCATCGCGACACCGTCGGGGATCTCGGTGCGGAAGTACCACCGGTACGTGAGCGACCCCGCGCCGGCGATGAGCGTCGCGAGGGCCGCGAACGTCAGGAGAGTGATCGCGGCGGCTCGCGGCTGGGCGAACGTGACGCCGCCCGCGGCGCCGATCGCACCGAGCGCGTCCAGTACGCTGCCCGCGCTCGCGCTCATTTCGCCACCTCGTCGAACCGATCGATGGCGTCGCGCGTGCCGACGACGAACAAGTCGTCGCCCGCGGCGAGCGTCTGTCCCCCCCGAGGCGCCACCGTCCAGTCGTCGTCGTGTCGGGCCGCTAGAATCGCGACGTCGTACGTCTCACGGACGCCGACGTCGCCGATCGTGTGCCCGTCGAGCGGGCCACCGGGAACGACGCTCACCCGACGGAACCGCTTCCCGGCCCGGCGCAGCAGAGACGTGAGCTCGAACTCCCGACGCGTTCCCCGCGAGAGGACAAGCACCCGGCCGCGCCCAGCGCGCAACAGCGTCGCGGCCTCGGATCGGTCGACCGCGACCGTCACCCGTCCCTCGCCGCCGACTGTCGTCGCGGTCGCCGGTGCCGGCGCGGGTTTGGGCTCGCCGCCGTCGGTCGCTGGTGTGCTCCCACTGGTGGCGGGGGGATCCGGTTTCTTCTCCTCCTTCTTCCCTCCCGACTTGGCGGCCAGGAGGACCCCTTCGACGGTGACGTCGTTCGTCACGACGCGGACGACGTCGCCGCGCGCGAGCCCGGTCGGGACGAGCGCCGGGACCGACACCGCGCGTTTTCCCTTCGGGACGCGCTTCGATAGTCCCCCCGTCGGCGGCGCGGCGGAGACGGTCGCACGCGCCTCCTCGTCGATGCTCACGGTGACGTCCGCGAGCTCGAGCTCCGTCGTCAGCCGCTCGGCGAACCGCCGCTCCAACTCGGACAGCGGGAGCTCCGCCGGAAACGTCCACTCCCCTTCGCCGATCGCCTTCCGCGTCTCGGCGGGCAGCGGCGGGTACCCCTCCATGTCGCCGACCTCGCCGACGACCGAGACGCGGACCTGTCCGCGCCCGCCGACGAGCTCAACGACGTCCGTCGAGAGCGTTCGTTCGCGCAGCTGCTTGAGCGAGACCCGCTTCGGCACGCTCGCGCCGAGCTTGTCGCCTTGTGCGTGCGCGTACAGCGAGAGCATCAACACGACGATGATCGCGGTGAGGATCGCTGGTGCGCGCTCCGAGCTCCGGATCGTCTCGTCGTTGAGCGCGAGCAGCCCGCCGTTGATCCCCGCGATCGCCAACGCGAGGACGACGACACCGAGCCCCGGGATCGTCACCCCAGTGAAGTATTTGAAAATGAACCCGAGTATCCCGGCGATCAACGCGGGGACGATCCCCGTGAGTATCCCGAGATAGATGCCGAAGAGGATCTCGACCGGTAGCGCCATACCCCCACCAACACAGGACTAGTTAAATCAGTACTGCCATCGGTGACGGGCAGTCGCCGTATCGACAGCGTGTCCGGCGCTCCGTCAGCCGCCCCCTCACCAGCGATCCGATCACCGGCGATACGTCACCGCCGTTTCGACTCCCGTCCCCACGTCCTCGGGAGGTTTAAGTTAGCGCTCGGTCACCGGGGCGGTATGGAGTGGAGTCGCGAGTGGGCGTCGGCACGCGCGTCCGTTGTCCTGACGTTCGCCGTTGCCGTCCTCTCGATCGTCGTCGGCCTGTTGCACATCGGCGGGTTCGGGGTCGAAGGACCGCTCACCCCGTACGTCCCCGATCTCGTGTTACGGACGGTCGGCTTCACCGGCACGATCACAGGGTTCGCGATGCTCGGCAGCGGGTTCGCACTGAAACGCGGCTATCGTGTCGGGTGGTACTCGACGGCAGTACTGCTCCCGCTGACCGCGATCCAGGGACTGATGCAGGCCTCGGTGTTCTCGCTCCCCCTCGTAATCCTCTCAGTCGTCTCCGTGCCCGCGCTGGTGGTCAACCGGGGGCGGTTCGACCGCGACTTCACCCCGTCCCCGACCCAGCTCGCGGCCGGCGCGGCGCTCGGGACCGCCATCGCGTACGGTACGGTTGGGTCCTACGCCCTCCGCGACGAGTTCGACGGTATCGAGACGATCGTCGACGCGTTCTACTTTACCGTCGTGACGGCCTCCACGGTCGGTTACGGCGATATCACCCCACAGACCGGTGCGGCCTCCGACATCGCGCAGCTGTTCGTCCTCTCCTCGCTCGTGATGAACGTCGCGGCGTTCGCGGTCGCGCTCGGGGTCCTCCTCACGCCCGCCATCGAGGCGCAGCTCTCCAAGGCACTCGGAAAAATGACAGAAAAACAGTTCGACCTCCTCGACGGCCACGTCCTCGTGTTAGGCTATGGGGACCTGACGGAACCGATACTCGAAGAACTCACCGACCGCGGCGGCGTCGACTTCGCGGTCATCACGACCGACGAGGCCGCCACGCGACGGCTCAGCGAGCGGGACATCCCCGTGCTCACTGCGGACCCGAGCGACGTCGAACCGCTCCAGCGAGCGCATATCGAGGACGCCCGCGCGGTCATCGTCGCGACCGACGCCGACGCCCGCGACGCGCTCGCGATCCTCACCGCCCGCCAGCTCAATCCAGGGGTCCGGATCGTCGCCGCCGCGACCCAGCGAGAAAACGTCAACAAGCTCCGGCGTGCCGGCGCTGATCAGGTTATCTCCCCCTCGACGCTCGGGGGACACATCCTCATCGACTGCGCGTTCGGTGCCGACAGCGACGATGCGACCGCGGACTCGCTCGGGGAGTCGTTCGGGTTGAACGAGTAGCCGTCCCGGTCACGACGTAGCGGACATCAGCGGCTCCGCCGACCCTTCGTCTGCCGATAGTCCCGGCTCAACACGTTCTCACGGAGGTGATCTCGAAAGGCGTTCGCCGCCGCGTCCGTCATCGTTCCCGGGTCACGCATCGGGACGAGCTCGAAGCCACGGCCACGGATCGTCGTCGCGTGTTCCGCCTCGATGTCGAACGAATCCGGTGATCGGGTCGTGTACTCGACGGCGAGCGATCTGAGAACCCGTTCGCCGACCGGAACGATGATCTGTGGGTTGATCATCCGTACTTCGGCGTTGAAGAAGGGCTCGCAGGTGACGATCTCTTCGTCTGTCGGCTCCCGTTCAGGGTGTCGACAGCGCGTGAGGTTCGTAAAAAAGACGTTCTGTACGTCGGGTTCGGCTGCATCCGGCTCGGACCGGACGAACCCGAGGTCCGCGAAGATCGACTGAACCCGTTCGCCGCCGCCCGCCCCGGTGAAGGGGACGCCGTTAGCCTCCGCGGCTGCTGTCGGGCGCTCTCCGACGACGAGGAACTCCGCGCCCACGTCGCCGTACCCGTGTACGACCGTCTCACGGACCGAACACAGGCCGGGACAGTTCTCACAGTCCGGGTCCATCCCGAACGGGTTCGCGAACTCCGTCTGGTTTGCGTCCACGACTTTACTGGGGCGGTCGTTGACCTAAACCCTACGGCGAGGCGTGAGAAATTGAGACGACGGACCGACTAGGTCAGGGTGTACGCGTCGCCGTCGCGGTCGATCATCCCCTGCTTTCGCAGGGTCTTCAGAATGCTGTACAGCGATATCTTCTTCATCCCGAGCGAGTCACACATGTCCGCCACCGTGGCGCTGTCGTTCGTCGTCAGGTACAGGTACACCAGCTTCGCGCGGGGAGACTGCAGCTCCGGCGGAAGCGCGGGAGCCGCCGAGTGTGCCGTCTCTGTCTCTAACATCTTACTCGACTCAATGCCTTCGACGATAATAAATCCCCCATTCAACGATCGTCGAAACACATGAAAACACGCGTATACCGCCCCAAACGGTTCGTATCAACGGATCCGGGCGGGAGCCGACGCCGGTTCACACGTCCGCAGGCCCCGAACCCCCGACCGGTTTCGACCGTCGACGGATACGGAACCGTGAACGATCCGGATCGACCGGTTCAGTACGACCGGACCTTCGGCTCGTACGTCTTGTTCTCGCCTTCGAGGATGGCGGGTTTATACCAGAGCTCGGGTTCGCCGTCGTTCCACGAGACGAGCGTGTGTTTTAACCAGTTCTCGTCGTCGCGCTCCTGACGCTCCTTGCGCCAGTGGGCACCCCGGAACTCCCGGCGCGCGAGCGCGCCCATCGTGAGAGCCTCGGCGATGTCGAGGATGTTTCGGGTCTCCATCGTGTGGATGAGGTCCGTGTTGAACGTCCGCGACGGGTCCGAAACGGCGACGTCCTTGTACGCCTCGCGCGCCTCCCGGAGGTCGCCGAGCGTCTCTTCGAGCCCGGGCTCCTCGCGGAACACGTTGACGTTGGCGGTCATCGTCTTCTGGACCCGCGACCGGATCTCAGCGTGGTTGCGCCCCTTCCGTGAGAGCAGCTCCTCGACACGATCACGCGCGCGCTCGACTTCCGCTTCGAGCACGCTCCCGGCGTCGGCTGCGACCGCCCCGCCGTCGGCGGCGGCGGGACCGCGCCCCCCAGTTTCGCCGACGGCGGTCTCGAACTCGTAGTCGGCGGGCTCCCACTCACCGGACTTCCCGGTCGGGATCTCCGCCTCGCCCATCTCCTTGCCGGCCGCGTGGTATCCGGCCCGCTTGCCGAAGACGATGAGCTCGGGGAGCGCGTTCCCACCGAGGCGGTTCGCGCCGTGGACGGAGGCGCAGGCGCACTCGCCGGCCGCGTACAGGCCGTCGATGACGGTCTCGCCGAACTCGTCGGTCTCGATCCCACCCATCGCGTAGTGTTGGCCGGGCTTGACCGGCATCGGCTCCGTGAGCCCGTCCGCGCCCTCGAAGTCCTCCGCGAGGTGGAGGATGTTCTCCAGCCGGTCGAGGATGCGCTCCTCGCCGAGATGGCGCATGTCGAGGTGGACGTACTCGTCCTCGATGCCGCGTCCTTCGTTGACTTCCGTCAGCTCGGCGCGCGAGACGACGTCGCGGGAGGCGAGCTCGCCGTCGTTGTTCGCGTAGCCGTGCTCGAACATGAACCGCTCCCCCTTATCGTTGTAGAGGATCCCGCCCTCGCCGCGGACGCCCTCGGAGATGAGGACGCCCGTCGACGGCAGCGTCGTCGGGTGGAACTGGATGAACTCCATGTCCTCCATCGGGACGCCCGCGCGGTACGCCATCGCGACCCCGTCACCGGTGTTGGCGACCGCGTTCGTGGTGTGATCGAACACCTGTCCCATCCCGCCGGTCGCGAGGATCACGCCACCGCTCGCGCGGAATCCGCTGATCTCGCCGCTCTGGATGTCGTAGGCGACGACACCGTGACAGGTCCGATCGGCGGGGTCCTCCTCGTCGGTGACGGCGAGATCCATCACGTGCCACTCGTCGTACACCGTAATCCCGCGTTTGACCACCTGCTCGTACATCGTGTGCAGCATCTGGTGGCCCGTCTCCGCGCCGGCGTACGTCGTCCGCGGGAACGACAGGCCGCCGAACGGGCGCTGTGAGACGCGGCCGTCCTCCTCGCGCGAGAACGGCATCCCCCAGTGTTCGAGCGTGATGACTTCCTCCGGGCTCTCCTGACAGAGTGCCTCGACCGCGGGCGCGTCCGCGAGGTAGTCCGACCCCTTCATCGTGTCGTACGCGTGGTCCTCCCAGGAGTCCGCGTCCCGGAGCGCCGCGTTGATCCCGCCCTCCGCCGCCCCCGTGTGTGAGCGGACCGGATGCAGTTTCGAGACGATGGCCACGTCGGCTCCCTCCTCTTGTGCCGCTATCGCCGCGCGGAGGCCCGCCCCGCCCGCGCCGACAACGACGACGTCGTGTTCGTACATGGTGTGATGTGGTATGATGATCCGTTGGTAGCGGAGTGCCTTGAGCGTGTCTCCGTGAACTACCAGAACTTCAGGTTGCTTTTGACTGCCTCGCGTTTCAGCTCCTGGATGTGCTCGGTGAGGGGGATGTCCTTCGGGCACACCTCCGTACAGGAGAACTGTGTCTGACATCGCCAGACGCCGTGCTCCTGTTCGATTATCTCCAGCCGCTTCTGTTTGATGTCTTCGCCCTCCCGCTCGTCCATGGCGAACCGGTACGCCTTGTTGATCGCGGCGGGACCGAGGTACTCGTTGTCGCCTGCAGCGATGTTACACGAGGACATACACGCGCTACACCAGATACACCGGGTCGACATCTTCACCTTCTCGCGGTTCTCCCGGCTCTGCCGCTGTTCCTCGAGCTCGCCGTCCGGCAGGTCGTTCGTCTGGAAGTACGGCTCGACCGCTTCCATCTGGTCGTAGAAGTGCTCCAAGTCCACGACGAGGTCCTTCGTCACCTCGGCGTGTGGGAGCGGCTCGATCCGGATCGGCTCTTGGAGCTCGGAGATCTGCGTTTTACACGCGAGTTTCTGGCCGCCGTTGACGAACATCGCGTCCGACCCACAGATCGCCTGCCGACAGGAGTGCCGGAAGGTGAGCGAGGAGTCGTACGTGTCGCGTGCGTACATCAAGGCGTCGAGCACGGTCATCCCCTTCTCGAAGGGGACGTGGAACGTGTCGAACCGCGGCTCCTGTTTCCCCTCGACGTCGGGGTCGTACCGGAACACGCGCAGTTCGATCGTGTGCTCGTCGGCGGCCGCCTTCTCGGCCTCCTCGGCCTCGCGCTGTCGACGCTTCTCGTCCGCGCGCCGGCGCTTCTCGGCGCGACGTTCGTCCCCTTTGGAGGGGATCGTCTCGGTTTCCGCCTCGGTCTCCTCGGTTTTCTCGGTCTGTTTCGGTATCTGTGTGCTCATTGTTAGAACAGCGGGAACCCTCCCGCCCACGCGTTCGCGGTCCGGATCCCCTGGAAGATCAACACGGCGCTCGCCGCGATGAGCGTCCACTTGATGACGGTTCGTTTGGTGCCCGACAGCCCCTGGTTCACTAAGGCGTTGTACACGCCGTTGACGCCGTGGAACGTCGCCGTCAACAGGAACAACACCATCAGCGAGTAGTAGCTCAGCGTCTCCATCCGGGCCTCGCTCGCGAGGAACGACACCTCGTCGGCGTGGTTGACGAAGTGTAACAGGAAGAAGTGGAACGCGAGCACGACCAGCAGGAACACCGCGGTGACCCGCTGGAGGAACCACATCGTCCCGCCCTGTTGGAACGAGGAGTAGCGCTCGGCCATCTCAGAACGCCCCCGCGATGAACGTCGGCACCGACGCGACCGTGATGGCCCCCGTCAGGATCAGCGACGCGTAGAAGCTCTTGTCCTGTGACTCCAACCCGACTCCCAGATCCACCAACAGCAGACGAGTGCCGTTGAGCATGTGGAAGACGGCCACCGCCAACAGCCCGACTTCGAGGACGCGTACGAGGAGGAGCTCCTCCAGCGTCACGATCGTCTGGGTGTACACGTCCGCTTCCGCCATCAGCGTCGCCTCCGACGCCCCGGCCGCCGGAATGGCGGTGCTCAACACGGCGATATGCGTGAACAGGTAGCCGATGAGCACCCATCCAGTAAACTTGTGGAAGATCCAGGCCCACATCCCCGCCTCGAACTCCCGCCACCGGCCGAAGTCCTCGATGAGGCCTCGATCGTACGACTGACTCATACGAATGGGTCCGTACTGGGGTCGTATAGTAGTTACTACCACGGCCGGCCGGAGGGTGTTCGTCCTTATCCTCGGGTGGTCCTCGACCGGGTCCGTCCCCCGCGTCGCTGACGGTCCGTCCCCCGCGTCGCTGACGGTCCGTCCTCCGCTTCGCTGACGGTCCAGCCTCCCGGTTGATGGTCGAGCGGCGCTCGATCCGTGGTATATCTTGGCAAGCAGAGCCCTCTCGCGGAAGTCTTTTATGTACTCCTCTCGCCTGTACTGACGCAATGGCGAAAGGCGAAGTCGACTTCTTCAACGACACTGGCGGCTACGGATTCATCGAGACTGACGACGCGGACGAGGACGTTTTCTTCCACATGGAAGACGTCGGCGGCCCCGACCTGGAGGAAGGTCAGGAGGTCGAGTTCGACATCGAGGAGGCCGACAAAGGCCCCCGCGCGACGAACGTCACCCGTCTGTAAGACGTCTCACTGAGACTCGGTTGTATCGGCTTTTCGACCGCACCTATCACCGTGAGCGGCAGCGCCGTTTCGGCGACCCGGAGCGCCCGGAACCGGTCGTCCGAGCCCCGACCAATAGGAATTTACCGATCGCTGACTGACCAGTCAGTTAATGAGCGATCAGCCGAGCGCGGCCGATGAGATCATGGACGGGGTCTATCGCGCGCTCCGCGCCCACGGCTACGCCGACCTGACGATGCAGGATATCGCCGACGAGTGCTCGAAGAGCAAGTCGCTGTTACACTACCACTACGACACGAAGGAGGACCTGCTCGTCGCGTTCCTCGAACACATCATCACGGACTCGGCGGAGCGGATCGAGGCGCGCGCGGACGACCCCCCGACGGAGCGTCTCGTCGGGCTCCTCGGCTGGTTCGTCTTCGGTGCCGACGAGGTCGACCGCGAGGCGTTCCACATCGCCCTCCTCGAGCTCCGGACGCAGGGTCCGTTCAACGACCGGATCCGCGAACAGCTCGTCCGGAGCGACCGGCTGCTGCGAGGCACCGTCGCCGAGATCATCGAGGACGGTATCGATGAGGGCGTGTTCCGTGAGGTCGACGTCGAGGAGACCGCGGCCCTCATCGTCGCGACGATCGACGGCGCGCGGACCCGACAGATCACGCTCGGCCGGAGCGACGACCGGCCGGCCGAGCCGACGTACACTCGGACCGTTGCGGAGGCAACCATCGATCGCGTCGTCGGCCCGATCCTCGCCGAGGACGTCGAACTCCCGCCTCTCGAGGAGGGGATCGACGAGATGACTCGGGATCGGGATCGTGCCTCTACCGGCAACGGTAGCGGTAACGAGCACGGAGAAGACGGTAACGGGAGCGAGATCGGTGCCAAGAGCGAGACCGGGGACGACGACGGCGACGCGGGATGAGTGCTCCCACGGTTCTCGGCGTAACTGTCTCCATCCTCGGCGCGAGCTTCCCGCCCCGCAGCGCAGCGAGTCCGCCGCCCGTCGGAGGGGTGTACTGAGATGGCGTGGCTCGGTTTCGACCGCCCGCCGACGGTCCTGCTCGCGGTCATCGCGAGCACTTTCTTCGTCGGGTTCGGCGGCGGGGTCGTCTTCCCGATCCTGCCGAACCTCGGAGCCGTCCTGGGGATCTCGGCGTTCATGGTCGGGGTCATCCTCTCCGCGAACCGGTGGGTCCGGCTCGTCGCCAACGCGCCGGCCGGAGCGCTGGTCGACCGGTACGGGACCCGAAAGCCGTTCGTCTACGGCCTGCTGATAGAGGGGATCGCGACGTTCGGCTACGTGATCGCCCTATCGATGCCGCCCGCGGCGTCGCTTCGATGGCTTGCGGAGGCGCTTCCGGTCATCGCGATCGGATCCTTCGTCGTCGGTGCCGACGAGTGGTTCCTGTCGGTCGCCTTCCTCGTCGCGCCCGAGACGTGGTTCGTGCTTGCGCGCGTGCTCTGGGGACTCGGCTCCGCCGCGGTGTTCGCGACCGCGTACACGATCGCCGCCGACGTGTCCGACAGCGGCGACCGTGGGACGAACATGGGGGTCGTCCGCGGCGGGATCACCATGGGGTTCCCGGCGGGGTTGGTGCTCGGCGGCGTCGTCTCCTCGCTGGCCGGCAACGTCGCGGCGTTCGTCGTCGCCGCCCTGTTCGCGCTCCTCGCGAGCGTCGTCGCCTACCGGCTGGTCCCCGAAACGCACGTGACGACCGCCGGCGAGCGGGCGTCGGTGAAGCCGTGGGACGTCGACACCTCGGTCCCGGCGATGACCGTCGGGCTGGTCAACTTCGGCCTGATGTTCGCGTACATCGGGGCGCTGTTCGCTACCCTGGTCCTCTTTTTGGGCGCGAACGACATCTCGCTGTTCGGGCTCGACGAACAGGGGACCTCCGGCGTGTTCATGGCGGGAACCGTGATCGCCGCCTCGGTGTTCATGCTCGCCGGCGGGCGGTTCTCCGACACCCGCGACTCGCGGACACCGGTGCTCGTCGGGTTCCTCGTCGTCTCGTTCGTGGGATTCCTCCTCTTGGCGCGGGCGGGATCGACGGTGGATCTCGCGCTCGCGTGCGTCTTCATCGGTGCCGGACAGGGCGGAACCAGCGGCCCCATGATGGCGCTACTGGCCGACCTCACGCCGGACGAACGGATGGGACGGGCCTCGGGAACGAACAACGTCCTCGGCGACGTGGGCGGGGGGCTCGGCCCGATGATCTCCCTGCCGCTCGTCGAGACGGTCGGGTTCACGCCGATCTACGTGGCGTGTGCCGCCGTCCCGCTTCTGGCCGGCGGCGTCCTCCTCGTCGGCGTCCGTCGTGAGACGGGGACGTTCATGCCGGGACGCATCGCGAGCGACGCGGGATCGACGGAGCCTCCGACCCCGGACGCGTGAGTGGTCCACGACACCGCCGTGTGCGAACGCCTCGCGCCCGCTGGGCGAAAGAACAACCGTTAAAAGTCGCCGCCGGGTCCGTACGGATATGGCTGGAACTATCGAAGCGCTCGTCCCCGGCGGGCAGGCCAACCCCGGTCCGCCGCTCGGCCCGGAGCTCGGCCCGACGCCGGTGGACGTGCAGGACGTCGTAAGCCGGATCAACGAGGAGACCGCCGCCTTCGACGGGATGGAAGTCCCCGTCACCGTCGAGTACGAGGACGACGGCTCCTTCACCATCGAAGTCGGTGTCCCACCGACGGCGGAGCTGATCAAGGACGAGGCCGGCTTCGAAACCGGCTCCGGCGAACCCCAGACGGAGTTCGTCGCGGACATGTCGATCGAACAGGTCAAGAAGGTCGCCGAGCAGAAGTCGAGCGACCTCCTGTCGTACGACACGAAGAACGCCGCCAAGGAGGTCGGCGGCACCTGCGCCTCCCTCGGCGTCACTATCGAGGGCGAGGACGCCCGGACGTTCGACGACCGCGTCGACGCCGGCGAGTACGACGACGTTCTCGAAGCGTAGCGCGACGGCTCCGCCCCGCGCTAGCGTCGTTCCGTTTTCCACGGTCGTTTCGGCCCCGTGTTAGCTTCGGTTCCGGTTCCGTTTCCCAGACGTGTCCAGTCCCGACCGGTCAGTCACCCCGCCAGTCGCGGTGCATCGCCGCGGCCAGCGCGAGCCCGGTCGACTCCCGGTCGGACGCGCCGACGTGCGGGTTCTCGTACTGGAGCGCGCCGAGTGCGTTCGCGTCCCGGAACAGTACCCGGAGGTCGGACTGATCATCGGTGATGCCGCCGAGACTCTCGACCGCGATGGGCCGTTCCTCGTACCCCCACCCGTCCCGATACGGGCTTTCGTCGAACGCGGTCCGAGCGCGCCCGACTTCCTCGAAGAGCCAGACGCCGCTCGTGACGGTGCCGGACTCCTGATGGAACGTCCCCGCCTCCTCGTCGAACGGGACCCACTGGTTCGCGGCGTGGGCGTCGCGGACCAACGACACGCCGTCGGGGTCGGCCGTGCTCCACCCCTCTCGGACGGTGTCGTCGAGCCGTTCGCGCGATAGCAGGAGCTGCTCGGGAGCGATGTCGAGCGGCGTCCCGTCGTCGCCGTCGGTCGCGATCCCGGTTCCGTCGTCGGTACAGCCGGCCAGCGGTCCGATGGCGAGGAAAGCCCCGGCCGATCGGAGGGCGGATCGGCGGTTCATGCGCGGGCGTACGGTCCGTGGCGGGTAAACGATGTGGTCGGGTGGTCCGGGACGCTCCGGTGGGTCCTGTAACGCCTCTCACCGGCGTTTGTCCCCGATCGGAGCGGCGGAACCGTTCAGACGACCGGGCGCTCGACGGGGCCCACACCGTCCTGCTCGGCCGCGACGGGTCGCACGTCGGCCCAAGTGTGACCGACGATGTAGTAGGCGGCCACGACCGCATAGAACTGGACGAAGACGCCGGCGATCGTCCCGAGTACGGGGACGACGGAGAGCACGCCGATAGCGAGCGAGCCGGCCAGGATCACGGCGAACGCGTAGAGCCACCCGACGGCGTATGCCTTCTTGGTGATCACGGTCCAGATCGTCGCGAGCGCGAACCCGTCGCTGACGCGACCGGTCCCGGCGTAGTTGGACAGCGCCGCGGGCGTCACGTACACGCCCGCGATGGAGACGGCGAACGCAACGAGCGTGAGAGCCACCACCAGCGTTCCGCCGACGATCCCGGCGAGCGCGCTGTCACCCCCACCGATCAACACCGCTCCGACGCCGAAGACGCCGACGACGGCGAGGGCGACGAGCGGGACGACCGAGTAGACGAACGTGACGACGAACGCCTTCACGCCGTCGACGAGGAGGTCGCCCCAGTCGTCGAACACCGGCGGCTCGTCGACCCCGTCGGTGGTCCGGCGAAGAACGCGCATCAGATACCCGAGCACGAGGAACACCGGGATCAGGAGGGGGCTCAAGAGGAGCAACACCCCGCCGATGGCGGTCGTCTTGATCCCGTCGTCGCTGTCTCGAAGGTAGCCGAGCGATGCTGATATCATCGTGAATCCCACGTACGTACGCGCCGTGAGGTATTAAATCGATGCGAGGACGCCGAGATCCGGGTGTTCGCTTCGGAGCCCGCCCGTCGTCGTTCGCTCATCGCCTTTTTATCCCGAACGCCCGGAACGACGGGTATGCCGGATCTCCATCCGATCGCCAAACGGATCCACAACGTCCAACCTCGACCCGTACGGCTCGAACTCGACTCCGGGGAGACCGGGGTGTTCGAGTTTTCCTCGACCGAGTTCTTCCAGCGCGAGTTCCGCGGCGAGGGGACGCGCGTGGACGACGACGTCGACGCCGCGTTCCGACTGATAACCTCCGACGACTACGAGCGCGTCCTGCTCGGGCGGTCGGGCCCCGACGAGGACGGGTGGTCGATGCTCGGCGAGATCGTCTCGGCGGAGTCGACGGAGTGAGCACGCCGCTTTCGTGATCTACGGGCGGGGTGGCCCCGAGGGGTCCGCCGTCCGAACCGTTCGGCTCGAATCACCGCTCGTCGTCGCCGAAGGTCTCGAAGTGCGTCACCTCCTCGACCGGGCGACGGAACTTCCGGGGGAGGGTCTCGTCGGTCGCGTCCGCCGCGGGGTACCCCATCGTCAGCAGCATCACCGGCTCGTACCCCTCCGGGACGTCGAACTCCGAGACGAGGGCATCGGGGTCGAACCCGCCCATCGGACAGGTGGCGAGTCCACGCTCGCGGGCCGCGAACATCAGCGTCATCGCCGCCAACGAGCTCGAGGTCGCCGTCCACACGCGTCGCTCAGACTGCGCCTGCTCGGCCATCCGTTCGATCGACTCGCGGGTCGACACCGCGCCATCGGGGTCGCGGTACCCTTTCTCGACTTGATCGTCGAGCACCCGGTCGACGTGTGCCGTCGGGTCGCGGTTCCCGAGAAGGGCGATCGCCACCGGCGCATCGGTCACGTGCGGCTGCCCGTACGCGACCTCCTGCAGGCGCTCGCGATTCCGATCCTCGCACACGACGAGGAACTCCCACGGCTGGAGGTTGTAGCTGGAGGGTGCGAGCGTCGCCTCACGAACGACCGCTTCGATCGTGTCGCGATCGACCGGCTCGTCGGCGTAGTCGTGTACCGATCGTCTGGCCTCGACGAGGGCAGTAAAATCCATCATGGGTCGAACGGTCCGGGGACGTTTGAGGCGACGGATGCCGGACCGGGTTGCCGCCGCCGCCGACCGATGAGGAGGTGCCGCCGTCGACGGCGGGCGGCCAGCGGGTATCGAATCTCAGCGCACGACCGTCACCGGGACCTCCGCCCGTCGCACGACGCCTTCGGCGACGCTCCCCAGCACGACCCGCGAGAGGCCCGTTCGCCCGCGGCTCGCGAGGACGATGTGGTCGAACGGGCCGGCATCGTCGGCCTCACCCGCCGCGACTTCGAGGATGGTTGCGGTGGGGCGACCGACCTCGATCCGGGTGTCGATCTCGCGGTCGACACGGTCGGCCGCGTCGGCGAGGATCCGCTCGCCGCGCTGACTGGCGCTGTCGTACCACTGGTCGATCGCACCCGGGAACCCACCTTCCGCCCCGGTCGTGGAGTCGGCCGGGTTGATAACGTGAAGCGCGGTGATGTGTGCGTCGGGCCACTCCTCGGCCGCGAACGTTACCGCCTCCGCGGCAGCGTCCGAGCCGTCAACCGCTACGAGGATCCGTTTCGTCATGTCCGCCGGTTCTCCGGGACGTCTCAAAAGTCCGTCGTCGGTGTCGGCGGGAGGGGTCGGCGTCGGTAGGAGCGATCGGCATCGCTGACGCGGGCAACCCCTGGCTCAGTCACCGTGTCGCGTCACGCACGTCGAGAGACCGATCAGCTCGACCGGTTCCGAGTTGTCCGGCGAGTAGACGACCATCTGTCCCTTCTCCATGTACGGCACCTTGCCGGCGAGGTTCGACGGGATGTTCACGCTCTTGATCGCGTCCTCGTCGCCGAGGTTCAACACGACCTTCGTGTTCACCTGTTTGAACACCGACTCGGCCACGTCTTGGGGGTCCTGCGTGATGAGGAAGAGTCCGAGCCGCTCCTTGCGGCCCTGTTTGGCCGCCTCCGTGAACGTCTGGACGACCTTGCGCGCCTGGACGTTGTCGGCGTCCGCGAGGAAGTTGTGCGCCTCGTCCATCCCGATCAGCAGCGGCGTCTCCTTCACCCGGTCGCTTCGCGGGTCGTTCGAGAGCTTGTCGCCGACGAGCATCGTCGACACCGCGAGCACGACGATCTCCTTCTGTCTGGACGAGGGGAGGTGGTACGTGGGGACGACGGAGAGCCCGCCCGGCCGGACGAGCCTGTGGTCGAGTTCGGTGATCGGCGTCGCGTCGCCGTCGAAGACGCCGCCCGGGACCCCGCGGACCCGCCGCTTCACGGCGTCGAACGTCGCCTCGTGGACTCGCCCCGACTCGTGGAGCTCCTCTTTGAGTGCCGGGTCGTCGAGATACGAGAGGAACTGCGCGTAGGTGCCGGAGCTCCCGTAGTCGCGGAAGAACCGGTTCAGGAGGGTTAACAGCGCGGGGTACTGGTTCTCGTTCAATCCCGACCCGGCGACGAGCCACGGCATGTCGTACTCGTCGACCATCGAGAACGGGATCGTGAACTCGACCTGCTCGGCGCGGTGACCCTCGCCGGGGTAGGTCGCGCCCGCCGACTCCGGCACGAGCGCGATCGTGTCGTCGTGACCGCCGTAGGCGATCCCCTCACGCTCCAGCTGCCGGGCGAACCCGTCGTCCATCGTCGGGTTGTCGTCGTGCATCTGCGCGTACTCGTCCTGCGGGTCGAACTGGACCACCGCCATGCGCGCCTCCCGCCCGTCGTCCATCGGGTACGTTCGGTCGGCGTCGAGGTACTGCCGGAGGACGTTCTTCGAGGCGTGCGTCTTGCCCGATCCGGTGCCGCCGGCGACGAGGGTGTGCCGGAACGCCAGCGGGTCACCGTCGGCGTAGTCGTCCGTGATCCGGTAGTCGACGGTCGGGGGTTCCGCGGCGGTTCGGACCTTCTGCCCGCCGACGGAGAGGTGCCCGAGAAAGACCCCCTCCTCGGGGATCGTGAGTCCGGTCTTGATCTCCGTGTCGTCCGTGGCCTCCTCGACGACCGCGCCGGGCTTCGGCACGCGGTCGGTCATTCGCCGGCTCATCCCGTCGTCATCGTCGTAAACGACGGACATCGGCTCCAGTTCGGCCATGAACTTGTAGTCGCGCTCGGTGAAGTCGTCGCGACGCATCTGCCTGCGGGCGTGGATCTCGGTGGCGTCGTCCGACTGGAACTCCTGAGCGTACTCCAGCGCCGTGATCCGACAGAACAGCCGCTCCCCATCCGGGTACGGGACGATGAGGTACTTCCCGATCCGGACGGAATCGCGATTCCCGGTCGTGACGAACGCCCTGAGCGCCGTTTCGTCCTCTTCCTCGGCGACGCGGAGCCCCTGTGAAACGGAGACGACGCCCAGTCCGGCGTCCTCTCCGGCGGGCTCGACGTCGTAGGTGGTGAACGCGTCGGGGTCGGCGTCGTTCACCGGGTCGGTGTCGACGTCGCCCCCGGTTGTGCCGTCGTCCCCGGCCACCACGTCGCCGTCACCGCTCGTCCCCCTCCCGGCGTCGTCGCGCGTACCCTCGACGGTGTCGTCGCGC
The DNA here is from genome assembly GCF_055396225.1 of Halorubrum tibetense. Lineage (NCBI taxonomy): Archaea > Methanobacteriati > Methanobacteriota > Halobacteria > Halobacteriales > Haloferacaceae > Halorubrum > Halorubrum tibetense. The sequence goes on along the minus strand of NZ_AP043742.1, from coordinate 550,768 downwards.
GTACCGCCGCCGTCATCACCGCCGACGTCGTCGCCCTCGCCGTCGAATTCCGTGAAATCTTCCAGGGTCATGTCCGAGTCACCGAGCGCCACGCCGAAAGCGTTTCCGTCGCGGTCGCCTTTTATGTGTTCGAGCCATACCGCTCTCATGATACTCGTCTGCGGCAGCGGCGGCGGGACGGACCTCACCGGGACGGTGTTCGAGCGCGGTGAGGAGCCACCCGCTTATAAAGGCGCGCCGGACGAGGACGCGCCGTACGTCTGGGTGTGTGACTCCTTTTACGAGGTTGAAAGCGGTGGCTCCGCGCTGCTCGTCGACGGCACGGAGATCCGGGTGGCGTTCGAGGAGCCGATGCCGCGCGGCTTCGACACCCGCGATCAGGCGGTCGAGGCGGCCAAAGAGCATATCAGGACGCAGTTCGCCCGGATCGGCGTCGACGCCGACACCGTCGAGATCGAGGTCACGAAGGCGGACCCGGCGTGAGCGGAGTATATAAGTAGCGTACGGCGTGTGGGGGACGAACCGACCGGTTTTGCCGGCGTCAACTCCTGTGTCGACCGAAGGATACCTTCGTGACGACCGAACGCGTACCGAATCGTATCTTAAATAGTATATAACTGAGTGGCGGGTAGCGACGACAGCCCGCGACACTGATGGCGACAGCGACAGCGACGGCGACAGCAACAGCGACAGTGACAGAGACGGCGACGGCGACAGCGACAGCGACGGCGACAGCGACAGCGACGGCGACAGCGACGTCGACGGCAACGATCCCGAGCCACGAGTGCCGTATCACACCGTCTCGCGTCGACGCTCCCTACCGCTCGTCCGTCTCCGTATAAATGCGAACGTCGAGGGACCGATATGGACGGCTCTCCCGGCGTCGAGAGGTATCGCTGACACCGAGCGACCGGTGGGCGGTTCCGGTTTCCACAGCTCCTTTCCCGCTCGTCCCGAGGGTCGCGTATGGTCGAGCTACCGGACCGCGTCGTCGGCGACGCGCGCACGAGCGACTTCGGATGGGAGCTGTTGACCGACCTCACCGACATCGGGAACCGGATGGCCGGGTCGGCCGGGGAGCGCCGCGGCGCGGAGCGCGTCGTCGCGGCGTACGAGGACGCCGGGCTCCGGAACGCCGGGCTGGTCGAGTTCGAGATCCCTGGCTGGTGGCGCGGCGACGCCGCCCTCTCCGTGGCCGGTCCCGTCGACCGCCACCACGACGGGAGCCACGAGGTCATCGCGCTCCCGGGCACGCCGGCGGGCGAGGTCACGGCCCCGCTCGTCGATGTCGGTGACGGCACCTACGAGGCGTTCGAGGCGGCCGGCGACGCGCTGGAGGGTGCGGTCGTGATGGCCAGCTCGAACACGCCCGAGAGCCACGACCGCTGGCTCCACCGAATGGAGAAGTACGTCAACGCGGCCGAACGCGGCGCGGTCGGCTTCGTCTTCCGGAACCACATCGAAGGGTCACTCCCACCGACCGGCGAGATCGGCTACCACAACCGCCCCGGCCCGATCCCCGCCGTCGGCGTGAGCAAGGAGGTCGGGGAGCGGCTGGCTCGACTGGCCGCGGACGCGAACGCGAGCGTGGACGACGACGGATCCCCCGACACTGACGACCCCGCCCGACCCGAGGTGACGATCGAGGTCGACTGCCGCAACGAGCCGACGACCTCGGTGAACGCGGTGGCCGACGTGGGCCCCGACACGGACGAGGCGGTCCTGCTCACCGCCCACGTCGACGCCCACGACGTGAGCGACGGTGCCAACGACAACGGCGCGGGATCGGCGCTCGTCGCCGAGGTGGGCCGGCTGCTCTCCACCGTCGCCGACGACCTCGACACCCGGGTCCGGCTCGTCACCTTCGGCTCCGAGGAGATCGGTCTCTGGGGCGCGTACCACACCGCGGAGACCACCCCACACGACGAGATCGCCTGTGTCGTCAACCTCGACGGGGCCTGTTCCTCTCGGGACCTCCGCGTCGGGACGAACGGGTTCGAGGGGATGGCGGCGACGTTTGAGGCGGCAGCCGACGGGTTCGCCACGCCCCTGGAGACGGGCGACATGATCTCGCCGCACGGCGACCAGTGGGCGTTCGTACAGGAGGGGATCCCGGCCGTCATGGCGTCGACCGCCTCGGACGGCTCGGGCCGCGGCTGGGGACACACCCACGCCGACACCCTCGACAAGCTCGACCCTCGCGACCTGCGCGAGGTCGCGACGCTGGTCGCGGAGGCGACGTACCGGCTCGCGACCGACGCGGCCGACGGCCCGACGATCGACCGTCGTTCACGGGAGGCGATCCGCGACGCCATCGACGAGGGGTACGAGCGAGAGCTCCGAACCGGTGGGCGGTGGCCCTACGACGGGTAACCGCGTCGCTGGCGGGGTGTCGAATCGGAGGAGAACCGTCGGGACCGCAGAACGAGCACGACCGAGATCGACGCTCTGTGGGGAGCAGCAGCCCCGGCGAGCGTCGCTCGTTTTCATGCGGGCAGAACCGGTTCCGAGTGGGGTCATCGCGCCGTGTCGCGGCGGCGCGGTCGGAACGTCGACGTTGCTGCCCGGCGGGTAGATCAACGATCGAGATACAAAAAATAACCGCTCGTACCGGTGGGAGACACACCGCTGCGGCGGGTGACGCACGCGGTCCGCTTGGCCATGGTCGGTCCAGTCGGGATCCGTGCGCCTACCCCGCCCGGATCAGTCGCCGCGTCGTTTGCGGAACCGGTCGACCGCTTCCCGGGTCGGGAGCGCGGCCATCGCGCCTTTCGCCGTCGTCGACTGTGCGGCCACCGCGTTCGCGAACCCGATCGCGGCTTCGATCGGTACCCCATCGGCCAGCGAGCGGATGGCTCCCGCGGTGAACGCGTCCCCCGCGCCCGTCGTGTCCACCGTGTCTGCGTCGTAGCCGGGGTGATCCACGACGAGCGTTTCACCCGTTGGGTTCCACGGCGCGGCGGGGGTCGCGTGTGCGACCGCGCCGTCCGGGCCGCGCGTGATGAGCGCGGTGTGCGGTCCTTGCTCGCAGATCGCCCGTGCCAGCGCGGTCGGGTCCGCCCGGGCCGGATCGGCGTCGACGCCGTCGAGGAGGCCCGGAACGAGGTCCTCGCCGCTGGCTTTGACAACGTCAGCGAGCCCGAACGCCCGGCGACAGGTCGTGACGAGGTCGTCCCCCGCGAACAGCTCCGGCCTCGCGTTGGGGTCGAACGAGACGACTGCACCGGCGTCGCGAGCGCGCTCCAACAGGTCGATCGTCGCCGATCGACTCGGTTCGTCGGCGAGCACCACGCCGCCAGCGTGGACCCACTCGATCTCGGCGAGCGCGTCGTCCCCGACGGCCCCCGGTTGGAGCCGCGTGTCCGCGGTCCCGTTCCGGTGGAAGCTGAACGCCCGGTCGGCGTCGGGATCGAGGCTCACGAAGGCGAGCGTCGTGTCCGCTTCCGGGTCCCGTTCGATCAGGTCCGGGCGGACGCCGTTTCCCGTGAGCGTGGCGGTCAGATGGTCGCCGAACGGGTCCTCGGCGAGTCGCGTCCAGAACAGCGGCGGCTCGCCGAGCCGGGCCAGCCCGACGGCGACGTTGGCGGGCGCACCGCCGGCCCGGCGGTGGAACGTCTCGGTGTCGACGAGGTCGGCTTCCCCCTCCGGCAGGAAGTCGATGAGCGCCTCGCCGGTCACGAGTATCTCGGTCATGGGAACCACTCTCGCCGGATCCACAAAGTCGGTTCGGGTGGGTCGAGCACACCACGGTCGCCCGCCGATCCCCGTCACTCGGCGGCGTCTTCGGCGGCGTCCTCGCTCTCACTCGCGTCCGGCTCGTCGCCGTCACAGACCCCGAGCGGGAGGTCGATCGACGCCGCGGCGTTGGGGTCGTGACCCTGATACGCGTCCTCGATGAGCCGCGAGAGGAGGACCTCCGGTTCGACGCCGCGCGCGGCTGCGAGCGCGTCGAGCCGCTCGTACTGCTCGGCCGGGACCGACACCGAGACGTCGTCCATACGCGACGCTGCGTGGCCGAACTACAAAAGGGTTCGCGCGGTGAAACGACTCGGGACCCCGATCTGCGGTGGGCCTCTCACACCTCCAGTCGATCGACGAGCCCGTTCATCACGGTCGCCTCCGCCCGGGAGAGATGCTCCCACACCGTCGTCGTCGCCAGCCCCAGCTCCTCGGCGACTGCCTCGACGCCGACACCCCCGCCGTGGTCGTAGTACCCGATCGCGACCGCGGTCGCGAGCACCTCGCGCTGGCGCGGGGTGAGCTCCTCGAGGAACCGCGCGGACGACAGCCGAGCTGGGCGCTCGACCCCGGACAGCGCCACGTTGCGGGCGAGCTCGACCTCGTTGCCGCCGCGTTCGAGTTCCGCCCTGATCGCCGCGAGGTCGTCGTCCGGGTCGATGTACACCGTCCATCGCTCCACGCCCGCGGAGATGGTCGTCCCGGTCCGGTAGTGGATCCCCATCTCGGCGAGCCGATCGCCGATCCCGTCCCACTCCCGGGCGTCGATCTCGACCGTGACGTACGCGTGATCTCCGGCCACCGGCGACAACGGCTCGGCCTCGACCACCGCGTCGGCCTCGCGGAACGCGTCGAGGAACCCCCGTATCGACGCGGTCGGTCCGCGGAGCTCCACGATCCGTTTCCGTGCGTTCTCGCGTCCGGTCATCGACGACACCGACCGCATCGTCACGTCCGGGAACGCGGCGCTGGCCGCGCACTCGGGCCCCTCGTGATGACGGACCCGAAACGTCACCTCTCGCATGCGTCGAGAAACGTCACGAGCGGTCAAACGCGTTGCGGGTTCCACTTCTCGGGATGGCGGCGGCTCACAGCTCCGCGATGACCTCGTCAGCGAACCGCGTCAGCGCGTGCTCGGGCTCGTCGGCGGCGTCCAGCCCCACGATGGCGTGGTCGAGCCCGTACTCCGCCAGCCGTCGGAAGTACTCGCGAAACCACTCGACTCCGGCACGGTAGCCGAGGTGCCTGTGTTCCGGGCCGGCGTCGGGGTCGTCCGCGAGTGCGACCCGCACCGCGATGACGAACGGCGCGTCACCCGCGAGCTCGCGCCACCGGTCGAGGTACGACCGGAGGGTGTCCTCCGGGAGGTGATAGAAGAGCCAGCCGTCGCCGTTGTCAGCGATCCACTCGGTCGACTGACGGGCGTTCCCCGTCGGCAACACCGGGATCGATCCGGTTGCCGGCTTCGGCAGCACGTCGAGCTCGCCGTCGAGTTCTCCCCACTCGCCCGCGATCTCGGGGAACGACTCGCGCCAGATCGACCGGATCGCTTCGACGTGCTCGCGGAAGGCCGCACCCCGTTCCCCGCGGTCGACCCCGAACGCCGCATACTCCGGGTCGCGGTCGCCGGAGGCGACCCCCAAGACGAGCCGTCCGTCGGAGAGTCGGTCGACGCTCGCGGCCGACTTCGCGACGTGGATCGGGTGTCGGAGCGGGAGGACGACGCTCGACGTGCCGAGCGCAATTCGGTCCGTCCGCGCGGCGACGTGCGCGAGCAGCGGCCACGGGTCGAACGCCCCGCCCGCGTCGCCGAACCGGGGCCAGTACGTCGGCACGTCACGCGCCCAGAGCGCGTCGAACCCGACGGCCTCGGCGTGGGTCGCCAGCCGGACCTCCGCCGCCGGGTCGGGCGTCGACTCCGGGACGCCAGTGAGCGGGAACCCCGCTCCGAACGTCAGCCCGTCGCCGCCGAAGAGGCGTCGATAGCCCCGGTTCTCGTGGTCGTGCTCGGTCATCGTTGGCCATTTCGGGCCCGACGCGTATCGGTCCTCGGATGACGGATCGATCGGGGGTGGTCGGTGCGCGGTCGGTGCGCCGAGCTGCCGACGGCAGCGAAGACCCCGAACCAAGCCCGATCGGCCGGCCGTGCGTTTATGCGCTCGTGTCGATAACAGGCGACTGAATGCCCGAGCGACCCTCCCGCGAGCAGTCCGTCGAGCACACGGCCGACTCGGGGTCCGTCCCGACCGACGCGGGTCCAGGGACGGCTGATGCGGATACGGCGACAGCCGCCGATCCGGACTCGGACCTGCCGACGGTCGATCCGGGCCCTGACACGGCCGTCGACGAGTCGCTCAAGCGGCGGCTCCGGGAGGCCTACCTCAACGACGAGGAGGACGAGCTCGTCGTCACCGCGGTTCGGATGGAGGGGGACGAGGCGGTCGTCGAGACTCGTCCGCCACACGGCGAGGCGACCCACGTCGAGCGGTTCGACGCCCCGACGGACGGCTCCTTGGAGGAGTGTACGGAGCTGCTCGCCTTCCTCGACGCCGCCGGGGTCTCGCCGCTGGACCTCGACGGGCTCGTGGGGGCCCGCGTCCCCGCCACGTACGACCCCGATGCCGGGTGGCGGATCGCCGGCGAGTCCCGGACCGAGCGGGACGCCGAACCCGCCAGCACAGCCGCTGTAACGACCCGGGCCGCGGCTGCAGCGAACGCCGCCGTCGACTGGGCGAGGACGTACCGCGACTGGCTGATCGTCCTCCTGTTGGTCGGCGGCGAGCTGCTGTTCGTCGTCGTCGTGATCGTTCTTTTCACCTGATCCCGGGTTACCGTCCGGCCCCGGGGATTAGAGCCCCCAGAGTCGAACGATCCCGAGGGTGGTAACGACGGCGAGCAGCAGCTGGAGGGGTGCGCCCACCCGAAGGAAGTCCGTGAATCGGTAGTCGCCCGGGCCGTACACCATCAGGTTCGTCTGGTAGCCGACCGGCGTCATGAAGGAGGTCGCCGACGCGAAGGTGACGACGAGCAGGAAGGCGAACCCGTTGGCGTCGAGCTGTGCCGCCGCGTCGACCGCCACCGGGATCATCAACACGACCGTCGCCACCGGGGTGATCACGTTCGCGAGCAGCCCGGTGACCACGGAGAACAACAGGAGGACGGCCACGAGCGGGAGCACGCTCGCCGTCCCGACGAGCACCTCGGCGATGAGCGCAGCCCCGCCCGTCGCCTCCATCGCGAGCCCGAGCGGGATCACCCCCGCGAGTAGGAACACCACGTTCCAGGAGACGGCGTCGTAGGCGTCCGCCGAGGAGAGACACCCCGTGACAACCATCGCGAACACCCCGCCGAGCGCCGCGATCACGATCGGGAGGATATCGAGCGCCGCGAGGCCGACGACGGCCGCCATGATCCCGACGGCCACGGGCGTCTTCGGCGACAGCGGGACGGGCTCGCGCGCCGACGGCTCTCGCGCCCCGTTTTCCCCGTCCGACCAGATCCGGTCGAGCGTGTCTTCCTCCAGCACGAACAGGTCGTCGCCGTCGGCGAAGTAGTCGACCGCTTCCGGCGTCGTCTGGACCAGGAGGAGGTCGCCGGGGGCCAGCGTCACCTCCCTCAGGCCGGCCCGGATCAGCTCGCCACCGCGGCGGATCGCGAGCACCTGCAATCCGTGGAACGTTGCCAACCGGGACTCGGTGAGCGTCTCGCCGACGAACGCGGACCCCTCCGGGACGACCGCCCGACCGAGGCCGTCGCCCGAATCCACCGCCGTGAACGTCTCCTCTGTCACTTCGGTCGGCGCGTCGGTGAGCCGCTGCCGCGTCCGGAACCGGTTCACCGCCTCGCGCTCGCCGCTCACCACGAGCACGTCGCCGACCTGGAGCCGCTGGTCGGTTTCGGTGGCGAGGAACGACTCGCCGTTCCGGCGGAGCTGGAGCGGGGTGACCGGTGACTCCGTCCGGTCGTCGAGCTCGTCGAGCCCTAACCCCACCACCGGCGAGTCCTCGGGAACTCGGAGCGCGGTGAGGTACCCTTCGAGACCGAACTCCTCGATCAGGTCGGCGTCCGCGGGGATCCGCGCCGGAGTGAGCCAGCGACCGACCGTCATGAGGTACGCGAGCCCGACCGCGAGGACGACGGTGCCGAGCGCGGTGAACTCGAACATCCCGATCGGCCCGCGGTCGAGGAGTGTCGCGGCGAACTCGCTGGCAAGCAGGTTCGTGGAGGTGCCGATCAGCGTGAGCGTCCCACCCAGGATCGCGGCGTACGACAGCGGTAAGAGGAGTTTCGAGGGCGAGACGCCGGCCTCCTTCGCGAGGTCCGTGATCATCGGGATGAACACGGCGACGACCGGGGTGTTGTTGACGAAGCCCGCGATGGGACCAGTCGTGCCGATCGTCGCGGCGAGCGCGCGCGTCTCGCTGCCCCGAGCGAAGCGGGCGAGCCGGACGCCGAGCCGCTGAACGAGTCCCGTCCGCCCGATCCCGGCGCTCAGCATGTACATCGCGACGATCGTGACGGTCGCGGTGTTCGCGAACCCGGAGATCGCGCCGCGCGTACCGACACCGGTCCACGGCTCCAGCGCCACGAGGGCGACCATGATCCCGATGGCGGTGACGTCGTTGGGGATGAGCTCCGTGACGAACAGCGTCAGCGCGACGCCGATCAACCCGAAGACGACGAGGGCTCCGGTCGGCACACCGAAGAGAACCATGTAGGGCACGACTCTCGGACCGTATATATCCGTTCGGCCTCCGCCCCGCAGACTCCGCTCGGACCGGACGGCTCGGATATACACCGGACGGCTCCGTCGAAAGCGTTCTCTCAGATCGGTTCCTGAGTGACACGACTTCGGTGAGATCCGGGGATCGGCCGTCGAGATCGCGACCCGGTTAGAGCGATACTCTCGCAGTCGTGTAAGATGCCGTGAGCGCCACGTCGCGTTCCGTTGCGGCCATAGAGTCGACATCGCGCCCGGTGGAGACGGGCCGCGGTGTTCCAAACCGTTTATACCCGCGCCTCCGGAAGTAGCGGATATGCCGCGAGAGCAGAAGCAGGTTCGCGAACTCCAAGAGGGCAGCTACGTCATGATGGACGACTCGCCCTGCAAGATCAATCACTACAGTACCGCCAAACCCGGAAAACACGGGAGCGCCAAGGCCCGCGTCGAAGGCAAGGGCGTGTTCGACGAGAAGAAGCGCTCGCTCTCGCAGCCGGTGGACGCGAAGGTCTGGGTCCCGATTATCGAGCGGAAACAGGGACAGGTCGTCTCCGTTTCCGGCGACGACGCCCAGGTCATGGACCTCGACACCTACGAGACGTTCACCATGCGCATCCCCGAGGGCGAGGAGTTCTCCTCGGACGACACCATCGAGTACCTCGAGTACGAGGGCCAGCGCAAGGTCGTCGGGTAATCGAGGCCATGTTCCCCGGAGCGACCGCCGACCGCGACCCTGCTTCCTACGTGGTCGTCGGCGCTCCACTCGACGCCACGACCACGTTCCAGCCCGGCACCCGGTTCGGCCCGGACCGGGTCCGACGTTTCGCCGAAACGTATGACGACTACGACCACGCGACGGGGAGCCACTTCTCCGCGCTCGGCGTCCACGACGCCGGCGACGTCCACCCGTGGGACGACGTGCCCGCGTACCTCGACCACCTCGCCGCCGAGCTCCGGAGCGTTACGTATGGCGACGCGATCCCGCTGCTCTTGGGCGGCGAACACACCGTCACCTACGCCGGGGTCGACGCGGTCGCCCCCGACACGCTCGTCGTCGTCGATGCCCACCTCGACCTGCGGGACGAATACGGCGGCAACCCGTGGAACCACGCGTGTGTCACCCGGCGCGAACTCGACGACTTGGGCGTCGAGCGCGCCGTGATCGTTGGCGCACGCACCGGCTCCGAGGCGGAGTGGGACCGCGCGACCGAGGGGGATGTCGAGGTGGTCCCGCCGGCGGACGCCGGCGACTGGATCGCGGAGGTGGCCACCGATCCGGACACGCTCGGCGGCGACACGTACCTCTCGGTCGATATCGACGGCCTCGATCCGGGATTCGCCCCCGGGACGGGCACGATGGAACCGTTCGGGCTCACCCCCCGAGAGGTCAGAGATCTCGTCCGGGGGGTCGCGCCTCACGCGATTGGGTTCGACGTCGTCGAAGTGAACGACCGCGACGACGGGCAGGCCGCAGCGCTGGCGGGGAAGCTCTGCCGGGAGTTCGTGTATCGGCACGCCGATGCAGCGGCTCACGACGGCGACTGACGCGGACCCTCACAACGGTCGGCCGGCCGTGATCGCTCCGGTTTACGACAGCTCTGAGAGGCGTCGCCTGGCAGCGGTCACCGCCTCCATCGCGTCGATCCATTCGCGGGGGTTCGTACACCAGATCCGGTCACCCTCGACGCTGACACAGAACACGGACTCCGTCGACGGGGAGAGGGTGACACCGTCTACGTCCGAACGGTCCCCGAGGTACGCGTCGATGAGTCGGCGTGCAGTCTCGGCCTCGGACCGGAGGCGCTTCCCGGAGGCGTACTCGATGGCTATCTCTGCCATTACCGAACACTCGGAACTACATGATTAATAACTATTGTTATTCGGCAATGATCGCACGGACCTCGTATCCCGGGATCGTGACGATCACCGCGCGTCGTGGACGATCCGATCACCGCGCGTCGTGGACGATCCGGCCGTCGACGACTGTCATCGCCACGTCGACCTCGCGGATCGAGCCCGGGTCGTCCCACGGGGAGTCGTCGAGGACGACGAAATCGGCCCGCTTGCCCACCGCGACGGTTCCCAGTCGGTCCTCGTCGAAGCCGGCGTACGCGGCCCCGCGGGTGTACGCACGGAGCGCCTCCGTCACCGTGAGACGTTGCCCGTCAGCCGGGGCGTTGACGGCGTGGTGGACGCCCAAGAGGGGGTCCATTGGCATCCCGTCGGAGCCGAACGCGAGCGCGACCCCGGCGTCGAGCAGATCGCGGTAGCGGTTCGTTTCGGCCGTCCGCTCCGCGCCCAACCGCGCCTCGTACAGGCCGCCCTCGCCGGCCCACTTGAGGAAGTTCGGCTGGACGCTGGCGATGACGCCCGTCTCAGCGAGCCGCTCGATCGCCTCGTCGTCGGCGAGCTCGACGTGTTCGATCCGGTGCCGGGACTCGCCCGGGTCGGTCGCCGAGGCGGTCTCGTAGGCGTCGAGAACGGCGTCGACCGCCTCGTCGCCGATCGCGTGGGCGGTGAACTGGTACGCTGCGTCGGTCGCCTCCCGTACCGCGTCGGCGAGCTCGTCCGGGTCGACCACCCACTGCCCGGTCTCGTCGGTGGCGTCGGCATACGGCTCCGAGAGTCGGGCGGTCCGCCCGCCGAAACTCCCGTCCGTGTACGACTTGATCGCGCCCGTCTCCACGAACTCCGACCCCGCGTTCGTCGAGAGTCCGACGTCCCGGAGCGCGTCGAGGTGATCGGTCCAGTAGTTGATCCGAACCCGTGCGGTCAGTTCGCCCGCTGCGTCGAGCGTGCGGTACACTCGCGGGGCGTGCGAACCACGGACCATGTCGTGAAACCCGGTGATCCCGCGTTCGGCACACAGGTCCAATGCGGCCTCGACGGCCCTGTGGGTCCCCTCGACGTCGGGCTCGACCGCCTCGTATATCGGATCGATGGCGGCCTCCAGTAGGACGCCCGTCGGATCGCCCGCGTCGTCCGTCGGGACCGTCTCCTCGGGCGCGGTCGCGAGCGTGTCCGCGAAGCGGTCGAGGACGACACCGTTGACGCCCGCGACGTGCATGTCCTCGCGGAAGGCCGCCACGGGGCGGTCGGTCGAGACACGGTCGAGGTCCTCCCGCGTGAGGTAGCGATCGTCCGTCCACGACGACTCGTCGTAGCCGTACCCGAGGACCCATTCGGAACGCCCCGACGAGGCGTCGTCCTCCTCGTCGAGCTCGGCCGCCCGCGTTTCGAGACGATCGACCGCCTCGTCGGGCGAGTCGGCGTCGGAGAGGTCGGCGTGGACGAGATACCGGCCGACCGTGGTCAGGTGGGTGTGCGCGTCGATGAACCCCGGGAGGAGCACGCGCCCGTCGAGGTCGACGACATCGGTATCGACCCCCGCGAGGAACTCCACGTCGTAGCTTCGACCGAGACGGACGATCTCGCCGTCACGGACGGCGACCGCCTCGTGCGTCTCGTCGGGCTCGGCGAGGGTGTGTATCTCCCCGTTCAGGAACACGCGGTCGGCGGATCGGCTCATGTCCGGACTCCCGTCCGGCAGCGGATTAACCGTTCGGGACGCGGGCGTTCGATCCCCGACCCTCACAGAAACCCGACGCGTCTTCCCTCCCCTTTGCGTTCGCTCTTCTCTCCCCCTCGCTCTTCTCTCCCCCTCGCTCTCCGCTCTCGTCTACCTCTCCACCCCTCCGAGAACCCGTCGCACGTTTTATCGGGTCGTCCGACGAACCATCGCGTATGTACGATCGGATCCTGTTCCCAACCGACGGCAGCAAGGGTGTCGACCGCGCGACCGACCACGCGATAGACGCGGCGGACCGATACGACGCGACGCTCCACGTCATCTACGTTGTCGACAGCGACATCGTCAACGCGTATTCGGGCGACGAGTTCGTCAGCGGGGCAGAGGGTGCCGAGGAGACCCTCGAAGACACGGGTGAAGAGGCACTGGCAGCGGTCGCAGAGCAGGCCGACGCCGCCGGCGTCGACGTCGTCACCCACATGGTTCACGGCGCGCCCCACGAGGAGATCCTCCGATACATCGACGAGGAGGAGATCGATCTCACGGTGATGGGGTCGAAGACGCGACCGGGCGACTACCGACGCATGCTCGGCTCCGTCACCGAGCGCGTCTCCCGGCAGTCGACCGCGCCGGTGAGCATCGTGAAAACGACCGTCAGGACGTGATCGAGCGGGCGGCTACTCCTCGACCGTAACCCGTTCGATCTCGACGGTGTCGCGCGGCTCGTCGCGACGGTCCGTCGGGACCGAGCCGATCTCCTCGACGACATCCATCCCGTCGATCACCTGTCCGAAGACGGCGTGTTTGCCGTCCAGATGGGGGGTCGCGTCGAGCGTGATGAAGAACTGCGAGCCGTTGGTGTTCGGGCCGGAGTTGGCCATCGAGAGGATCCCGGGGCCGTCGTGGGTCAGGTCGTCGTGGAACTCGTCGTCGAACTGGTAGCCGGGGCCGCCGCGACCGTTCTCCATCGGGTCGCCACCCTGGATCATGAAGTCGTCGATGACCCGGTGGAACACGTTCCCCTCGTACAGCGAGTCGCCCCGGACTTCGCCGCTCTCGGGGTCCTCCCACGTGTTGGTGTCGCGGGCGGGGTCGGCGTCCGCGGCGGGGTCGTGGCGGGCCAGCCCGAGGAAGTTCTCGACCGTTCTGGGCGCTCGGTCGGCGAACAGCTCGACCACGACGTCGCCGTGGGTCGTGTGAAGCGTCACCTGTGGGTTGCCGTCGTTGTGGACCGATCGTGACATGTCCGGGAGAAGGAGCGCCGGTCGGAAAACGCTACCCATCCGCGGCGCGGAGCGGGCCGGCGGTGTGGGTCGATGGGACCCCCGTCAGGAGCGCAACGACTTTCCACCGCGACGCGAAACCTCGGATATGGACTGGCCACACGACCCCGACGGCGAGCAGGGTAGCGAGGGTATGCGGCAGTACGGTCACGCGGTGCTCGCGAAGAAGATCGACGAGGAGGAGGACTTCCCGCTGTCCGCGGCCGACTACGTCGAGCAGTACGGCGACCACCCGATCCGGATCGACTACGAGACGGTCGTCTCCGTCGAGGAGATCTTCGAAGGCGTCGAAACCGAGGAGTTCGCGGACTTCGTCGAGTTCCACCAGGAGCTCGGACGCGCGATGCGCGAGAACGGCTACTGGTTCTACGAGGGGCCCGAGGGGTTCGTCGACGGCCCCGCCTGATCGGGTTCGGTTCCGGTTCGACGGCGACTCCGGCCGACCGGAGACAGCCCCCTCACCGTGACCGCCCCGCGATCCGCAGCGATCCCCCGCGACCCGGCACGACCCGCGGCGACTCGATACGGCCTCCTGCGACCCGGCACGACCCGCCGCTCCCCTCCCCTTTATAGCCGGTGGGAGCGACCGAGCGTCCATGACCGACGAACGGATCGTCGTCCTCGCACACGGGAAGTTCCCCGACCGTGCGAAGACGGCGCTCGGCGTGATGCGCTACGGGGATCAGACGGTCGAGGCGGTTCTCGACCGCGACCGTGCCGGCGACCGCGTTGCCGACCACGTCCCTGACGTGGCCGACGCGCCCATCGTCGATTCCTTCCCGGACGCGCTCGCCGCGGCCGACGGAGATATCGACGCCCTATATATCGGGATCGCGCCGATCGGCGGCGGCTTCGAGGAGTCGTGGCGACCCGACGTCCGGGCGGCGATCGAGGCCGGCTGTGACGTCGTCGCCGGCCTCCACTACTTCCTGAACGACGACGCGGAGCTGACCGCGCTCGCCGAGGAGCACGGCGTGAGCCTCAGGGACGTTCGTCGCCCGCCCGAGGATATCGGCGTCGCGACCGGCGACGCTGGCGACGTCGACGCGGACGTGGTGTGTACGGTCGGTACCGACTGCTCCGTCGGGAAGATGACCGCCTCGTTGGAGATCGTCGCCGCCGCCCGCGACCGCGGGATCGACGCCGCGTTCGTCCCGACCGGCCAGACCGGGATCATGATCGCGGGCTGGGGAACCCCGATCGACCGGGTGATATCGGACTTCACCGCCGGCGCGGTCGAGGCGCTCGTCGTCGAGGCGGCCGCGGACCACGAGCTGCTCGTGGTCGAGGGGCAGGGGAGTATCACTCATCCCGCCTACTCGGCTGTCACCTGCGGTATCCTCCACGGTTCGATGCCCGACGCGCTCGTGTTGTGTCACGCCGCGGGTCGGGAGGCGATCCACGGCTACGAGTCGTTCCCCCTCCCGCCGCTCGCGGAGTACGTCGACCTGTACGAGGGGCTTGCCCGTCCCGTCCACGAGTCGAGCGTCGTCGCCGGCGCAGTGAACACGAAGGACCTCGATGCGCCGGCGGCCGACGAGGCCATCGAGTCGTTCACGGGGGAGACCGGCGTCCCAGCCGCGGACCCGGTCCGTGACGGGGCGGATCGGATCGTGGGCGGGCTACTGGACGGCCTCGGCCGCGACCTCGAAGAGGTGGACGCGTGACTCTCGACACTTCGGTCGAGCGACTGTCGTTGGCGCTGGAGGAGCCGTTTACCATCTCGCGCGGAACACAGACCCACGTCGAGAACGCGATCGTCCACGTCACCGACGAGGGCGGAATGACCGGAGTAGGCTGTGCGGCCCCCTCGAGACACTACGGCGAGACGGCCGACACCGTCGCCGCGGTGCTCCCGGAGCTGCTCGCGGTCGTCGAGGAGGTCGGCGACCCGCACG
Organism: Halorubrum tibetense; assembly: GCF_055396225.1. Lineage (NCBI taxonomy): Archaea > Methanobacteriati > Methanobacteriota > Halobacteria > Halobacteriales > Haloferacaceae > Halorubrum > Halorubrum tibetense. The sequence goes on along the minus strand of NZ_AP043742.1, from coordinate 535,600 downwards.
CGCTTCACGAGATCGAGTCCCGGATGGCGGCGGTGGTGAGCGACAACCCGGCCGCGCGCTGTGCGGTGTCGATCGCGGTCCACGACCTCGCGGCCAAGCGACTGGGCGTCCCGCTGTACCGCCTCTGGGGGCTCGACCCCGAGGACGCGCCGGAGACGTCGTTCACGATCGGGATCGACGCGACCGACCGGATCCGCGAGAAGGCGGCCGACGCCGCGGACGCGGGGTACTCCGTCCTCAAAATAAAGCTCGGGACCGACCGGGACCGCGAGGTCGTCGAGGCGGTCCGGGACGCCGCCCCCGAGGCGACGATCCGGGTCGACGCCAACGAGGCGTGGACGCCCCGCGAGACGATCGAAAAGAGCGGGTGGCTCGCCGACCTAGGCGTCGAGTTCATCGAACAGCCGGTTCCCGCCGAGAACCCCGACGGGCTCCGGTTCGCCTACGAGCGGTCCGCGCTGCCGATCGCCGCCGACGAGTCCTGTCTCACCGCCGCGGACATCCCGGCGATCGCCGACCGGTGTGACATCGCGAACCTGAAGCTGATGAAAACCGGCGGGCTCCTGGAGGCGCGCCGGGCGATCGCGGCCGCGAGGGCACACGGGCTGGAAGTGATGCTCGGTTGTATGGTCGAATCGAACGCCGCCATCGCCGCCGGGGCCCAGCTCGCGCCTCTACTCGATTACGCCGACCTCGACGGGTCGCTGCTACTCGAATCCGACCCCTACACCGGCGTCGACGTGACGGGCGGGCCGCTCCGACTCGCCGAGACCGATCGCGCCGGGACGGGTGCGGTTCGTGAATCGCCCGGCGAGACCGTATCCGACGCCGAGTAGCGGGGTCATACGACCGGCCCCGCTCGTTCCGGTACCGGCCTATCGTGAGAACTCGATCGCCGCACCCTGCCCGAATCCGACACACAGCGTGGCGAGCCCGCGATCCGCGTCCCGCTTCTGCATCTCGTGGATCAGCGTCACCGGGAGCCGCGCCCCGGACGCCCCGAGGGGATGTCCGATGGCGATCGCGCCGCCGTTCACGTTGTACTTGTCCGCGTCGATCCCGAGCTCGCGCCGAGAGTACTCACACTGGGAGGCGAACGCCTCGTTGAGCTCGACGAGGTCGTAGTCGTCGATCGTCCTGTCGGCGCGGTCGAGCAGCCCGCGGGTGGCGGGCACGGGCCCGATCCCCATCACGGTCGGGTCGACGCCGGCGACGTTGTTCGTCCCCACCTCCGCGAGCACGTCGAGGCCGTGGTCCTCGGCGAACGCCTTGCTCGTCACGAGCGTCAACGACGCGCCGTCGGAGATCTGCGAAGAGTTCCCCGCGGTCACCGTGCCGTCGCCCGTGAACGCCGGTGGGAGGTCCGCCAGCGCCTCCGCGGTCGTGTCGGGACGGATCCCCTCGTCCGCCTCCACGAGTCCCTCGTCGGTTTCGACGGGAACGATCTCGTCGTCGAACCGCCCGGAGTCCGTCGCCTCAGCCGCACGTTGATGGCTCCGTGCGGCGTACTCGTCTTGCGCCTCGCGGCTCACGTCGTACTCCTCGGCGACCTTCTCCGCGGTCATCCCCATCTGGAGCTGGAAGACGTTGTACCGCTCGGAGAGCTCGGGGTGAAGGTGCTGGTAGGAGTCGCCGTCCATCGGAACTCGACTCATGTTCTCGACGCCGCCCGCGATGATACAGTCGCGGTTACCCGCGGCGATCGCGTCCGACGCGGAGATGATCGCCTGCATCGAGGAGGCACACCAGCGGTTGATCGACGTCGCCGGCACGGACTCGCCGAGCTCGGAGAGGAGCGCGATGACCCGTGCGACGTTGTTGTCCTGTTCGGTTCGCTGCTGGGCGACGCCCCACATCAGGTCGTCGACGTGGTCGCCAGTCAGTCCGGTTTCAGCGAGCGTGTGGTCGATCAAACGGGTCGAGAGGTCCTCGCTCCGGACGTCGGCGTAGATGCCCCCGTCTTTCCCCTGTGGCGTTCGGTAGGCGGCCGCGATCACCGGCGTCGTGGTGTCCGTCATGGATCCGCACATACTCCAGACCGGCTTAAAAGGGCGTGGAACCCGGAGGAATCGACCCGGAGTTTATCGTTCAAGCAGCGGTGTCCCAGTCATCGCTGCCGGGCGGTCGAGCGCCATCAGGTCGAGGATCGTGGGGGCGACGTCACACAGCGATCCACCGGAGCAAACCGTCTGACCGCCGTCGTCACCGTCGGGCGTCAGGTGGACGAACGGCACCGGGTTGAAGGTGTGAGCGGTGTGGGGATCCGTCTCCGTCCCCATGTCGTCGGCGTTGCCGTGGTCGGCGGTGACGAGGGCGTGGCCGCCCGCGTCCGCGACCGCGTCCAAGAGCCGTGAGAGCTCGGCGTCGACCGCCTCGACCGCCGCGACCGCGGCGTCGAAATCGCCGGTGTGTCCCACCATGTCCGGGTTGGCGTAGTTCAACACTACCAGATCCGGATCGTCTTCCTCGATCACGCGGATCGCCTCGTCGGTGAGTTCGGGCGCGGACATCTCGGGCTGGAGGTCGTACGTCGGCACGTCCGGGCTCTTCACGATCGACCGCAGCTCGCCCGGGAACTCCACTTCCCGGCCACCGTTGAGGAAGTAGGTGACGTGTGGATACTTCTCGGACTCCGCGATCCGCAGCTGGGTGCCGTCCGCGTCGGCGACGACTTCCCCGACCGTGTCCGCCGGGATCTCCGGCGGGAACGCTACGGGGAACGAGAACGTCTCGTCGTACTCCGTCATCGTCACTAGCGCGATATCGGGTTGGTCGACCGCGAACGACCACGCCGGCCGGGTGTCGGTGAGCAGCCGCACGAGCTGGCGCGCCCGGTCCGCCCGGAAGTTGAAGAAGACGACGGCATCGCCGTCTTCGACCCCGTTCCCACCCGCGATGAGCGTCGGTTCGACGAACTCGTCGGTCTCGCCGCGGTCGTGCGCCTCCCGCGCCGCCTCGACCGCGGACGCCGCCTCGTGGTCGGCCTCGCGGTTCACGATGGCGTCGTACGCGCGTCGGGTCCGGTCCCAGTTCTCGTCTCGGTCCATCGCGAGGTATCGGCCGATCACGGTCGCGACCGCGCCCGTTCCGCGCGACTCGGCATGCTCGGCGACCGCCGAGAGGAACTCGTCGGCGATCTCCGGGGCCGTGTCGCGCCCGTCCGTGAACGCGTGGGTCGTCGCGGGGACGCCAGCCGCGGCCGCGGCGTCGATGAGCGCCTCCAGGTGGGAGACGTGCGAATGGACTCCGCCGTCGGAAACGAGTCCCATGAAGTGGACGCGCCCGCCGGTGTCACGGACGTGATCGAACGCCGACGCAAGGGCGTCGTTGTCGGCGAACGTCCCCGCCGCGAGCGAGTCCGTGATCCGGGTGTACGCCTGTTTGACGACTCGGCCAGCGCCGATGTTCAGGTGGCCGACCTCCGAGTTCCCCATCTGGCCGTCAGGGAGGCCGACGCGCCGACCGTGAACGACGAGCGACCCGTACGCGCCGCGCTCGACAGCGTCGTCGAACGTCGGGGTGTCGGCCGCCGCGACCGCGTCGCGCCCGCCATCGGTCGGGATCCCCGACTCGTCCGCGAGATCGCCCGTCCGGTACGGCGAGTCGGGGCCGAGCCCCCAACCGTCGAGAATAACGAGTGCAGTCCGCATACCGGTATCTCCCTGCCGCGGGGTAATTACCCTTCGCTCCGTGTCGTGACTTCCGTTCGGCCGATCGCGTGAAGTCAGGCTTTTATCTGCTGGACACTAACCACACGTTAATGGACTCCGCGGTACTGCTCGATCTCCTCGGGAACGAGAACCGGCGACGTATTCTCCGGCTTCTCGCGCAGAAACCCTGCTACGTCACGGAGATATCGGAGTACATCGGAGTGAGCCCGAAAGCCGTCATCGACCACCTCCGGAAGCTGGAGGAGGCCGGGCTGATAGAGTCGACGACGGACGACCAACGGCGGAAGTACTTCCGGATCACCCGAAGCCTCCGACTGGAGGTGAGCGTCTCCCCGTACGGGTTCGGCGCGAAGAGCGCGTACCCGGCGCGAAGCACCCTCGATATGTCCGGACGGTGTCCGCACCTCACGATCGAGATCGACGGCATCGACAACGGGTCGGACACCGGTGCCGACGCGGCGGGTTCGGACGCCGAGAGCGCCGACGCGGCGGGTTCGGACGCCGAGAGCGCCGACACGGCAGGCGCGGACGTCCTCGATCCGACTACTGACCGCGACGCTGGGGACGGCCGGAACGGCTCCGGTGTGGAGGGGACGGAAGCGTCGAGCGAGATCGCCGAGATAGCGGCCGAGTACGGTCGGCTTCAGGAGATCGACCGTGAGCTGTCGCTGGCCCAGCGGTGGATTCACGGTCGCGTCGAGGACGCACTCGCCGAGATCGACGAACGGCTCGGCACCGAGGCGGACAGCCGGTTCTACGCCGCCGTCCTCGCGGCGCTCACGGAAACCGACGGCACCGTGGAGTCGGTCGCCGAGGAGGTCGGCGCTCGCGAGGAGGCAGTCACCGACGCGCTCCGACGCCTCTCCGACGTCGGCGTCGTCACCCGGACGGGTGAGACGTATCGGATCCGGTGAGACGGCCGCATCCGCCGTTCGGTGACGAGCGGCCATCGATCGTCCGGAAACGGCGACCGTCCGGCGATCCCCGCCGCTTCCGGAACCTTTTGTCCCGTCCCGCGTCCAGATGAGTCGTGAGCCGCTACCGTACCGTCGCCGCGTTCCTCGCGCTCGCCGCCATCTGGGGCTCGGCGTTCATGGCCATCAACGCCGGCCTGGCGTACTTCCCGCCGGTGTTGTTCGCGGCCCTCCGGTTCGATATCGCGGGCGTGGTGATGCTGGCGTACGCGTTTTACGCGGCGGACGACCCCGTACCCCGTGGACGCGACCAGTGGACGGTCGTCGTCGTCGGGGCGGTTCTCATCATCGCGGCCTACCACGCGTTCCTCTTCGTCGGCGAGAGCGACCCGGCGGTGACGAGCGCCATCGCCGCGGTCATCGTGAGCCTCTCGCCGGTGTTGACCGCCGTGTTTGCGCGGGCGTTCCTCCCCTCCGAGCGGCTGACCGTCCTCGGCGTCGTCGGGCTGCTCGTTGGCCTCCTCGGGGCGGTCGTGCTTGCCGCGCCCGACCCGTCCAACCTGACGGGTGACGGAACGGGCGCGAAGTTCCTCGTGTTCCTCGCGGCCGCCGCGTTCGCGCTCGGCTCCGTCCTCACGCGCGTGCTCGACTCGGACATGGAGATCGAGACCATGGAGGCGTGGTCGATGCTGCTCGGCGCGGCGATCACCCACTTGGTCGCGTTCGGGCTCGGCGAGTCTGCGGCCGAGATCGTCTGGACGACGGAAGCGCTTCTCGCACTCGGCTACCTCGCGGTCGTCGCCAGCGGGATCGGCTTCCTGATCTACTTCGAGCTCCTCGACCGACTCGGGCCGATCGAGATCAACCTCGTCTCGTACGTCGCGCCGCTGTTCGCGGCGGTGTCGGGATGGCTCGTGTTGAACGAGGGGATCACGCTCCCCACCGTCGTCGGGTTCTTCCTGATCTGTGTCGGCTTCGCGCTCGTCAAGCGGGGGGCGATCAGCGAGGAGATCCGCCGGAGCGGGTGGCTGTCCGGGTGAGCGTCCGAAACCCCGTCCCGACCCAGCAGACATTTGTCGCCGCGTCGTAACTCCCGGGTATGAACCGCGAAGCGGTCGCCGGTCGCATCGACCACACCGTACTCGGCCCGACGACCACGTGGAGCGACGTCGAGACCGTACTGGAGGAAGCCTCGGAACACGGGATGAACGCCTGTATCCCGCCGTGTTATCTCACCGAGGCGGCCGATCTCTCAGACACCCCGGATACGACCGCGACGGTGATCGGGTTCCCGCACGGCCAGTCGTCCGCGGTCGCGAAACGCGAGGAGGCGGTTGACGCGTGGGACGCCGGGGCCGACGAGCTCGACGTCGTGATCAACATCGGCCGGCTGAAAGCGGGCGAGGTCGACGCCGTCGCGGCCGAGATCAGCGAGGTCGTCGCCGCGGTACCGATCCCGGTGAAAGTGATCATCGAGACGGCGCTGTTGACGGACGAGGAGAAACACCGGGCCTGTGAAGCGGCCGTCGACGCCGACGCCGACATGGTGAAGACGTCGACCGGGTTCGCCGACGGCGGCGCGACCGTCGCGGATGTCGAGCTGATGAGCGAGTACCTTCCAGTGAAGGCGTCCGGCGGCGTCGGCTCGTACGAGGACGCGATGGCGATGTTCGAGGCGGGCGCCGAGCGGATCGGCACGTCCTCGGGCGTCGCCATCGTCGAGGGCGCGCCGGAGTGACGGTGACGCCGGACTGACGGCGAACGGAGCGATGGCGAACGGAGCGTCGTCGCCTCCGCCTCGTGCCCGCCGTATTAACGATCCGATCGCTCGTACTGACGCACCGGTGAGAAAGAATAAAGCATACGATCAGTTCTATCTGTTCTTTATGCGGGACTGATCTCGAATATGCGTGAGATGAGGCCCGCGGGTCGGTGAGGTTAAATAATATCCGCGGAGACGGACACCCATGTCAACCGAGGGCGGCTCCGACGACCAGGGAGGTGGCTCGGCGTGAGCGACGACGAGGAGCTCGCCAAGAGCCTCGGACTGGTCTCGGCGTGAGCGACGACGAGGAGCTCGCCAAGAGCCTCGGACTGGTCTCGGCGATGACGATCGGGATCGGGACCATGATCGGGGCGGGGATCTTCGTCCTTCCGGGCGTGGCCGCGAACGACGCCGGTCCGGTCGTCGTCGCCTCGTTCCTGATCGGCGGGGGCGTCGCGATGGTGAACGCGCTGTCGGTCTCCGAGCTCGGGACCGCGATGCCGAAGGCGGGCGGGGGGTACTACTACGTCAACCGCGCGTTGGGGCCGATGTTCGGCTCGATCGCCGGGCTCGGCGACTGGCTCGGACTGGCGTTTGCGTCCGCGTTCTATTCGATCGGGTTCGGCCAGTACCTCGTGACGCTGCTCGGTGAGACGACGTTCGCGCTCCCCGTCATCGGAACGTTCGCGCTCATCCCGTCGTTCGATCTCGGCCTGTTCACCGTCACCCAGATCCAGATGGGTGCGCTGTTCGCCGGGACCGTCTTCATCGGCGTCAACTACATCGGTGCCAAGGAGACGGGTGGGATCCAGACGGTCATCGTCACGCTGCTGCTCGTCATCCTCGGCGTGTTCGCGATCGCCGGGTGGTTCTCGTTCGATTACGGGACGCTCACCGCCGACGGGTGGGCACCGACCGAGCGTGGGTACGGCGCTATCCTCCCCGCGACGGCGCTCGTGTTCGTCTCCTTCCTGGGATACGCGAAGATCGCGACGGTCGCCGAGGAGCTCGAGAACCCCGGGCGAAACCTCCCGATCGCGATCATCGGCTCGGTCGCCATCGTGACCGTCATCTACGGGATCCTCGTGACGATCATGCTCGGTATCGTTCCGTGGGACGTCCTCGACACCGACGCGCCCGTCGCCCAGGCGGCGGAGATCGCCTTTCCGGACCAGCTGTTCGGTGTGACCGGCTTCGCGGCCGCGGCGGCGACGGTGATGACGCTCGGCGCGCTGCTCGCGACCGCCTCGTCCGCGAACGCATCGATCCTCTCGTCGGCTCGGATCAACTTCGCGATGGGCCGTGACAAGATCGTCACCAACTGGCTCAACGAGATACACCCGCGCTTCTCGACGCCGTACCGGTCGATATTCCTCACCGGTGGGATGATCGTCGTGTTCATCATCCTGCTCGGACAGGACCTCAGTATCCTCGCGCAGGCGGCGTCGGTCCTCCACCTCATCGTGTACGCCCTGATGAACGCCGCGCTGATCGTGTTCCGGGAGGCGGACGTCCCGCAGTACGATCCCGATTTCACCGTCCCGCTGTACCCGATAACCCCGATAGTCGGGATGGTGCTTTCGCTCGCGCTGATCGGCTTTATGAGTCCGATCGAGATCGGCCTGTCGGCGGCGTTCGTCGTCGGCGCGGTGCTCTGGTACTTCTTGTACGCACGGCGGGAGACGACCCACCAGGGGTACCTCGGCCAGTACATCCTCGATCGGGCCGAGGAGATGCCGGAGTCCGCGGTCTCGGCCGCGGAGTCCGTGCAACCCGAAAAGACGGACTACCGCGTGATGGTGCCGCTCGCGAACCCCCGGACCGAGAGCGAGCTGATCGAGCTCGCCTCGATCATGGCGAAGGCGAACGACGGGGTCGTCGAGGCGGTCCACGTCGTCACCGTTCCGGACCAGACGCCGCTGTACGCGGGCGCAGAGCACGTCGAGCGGATCGACGCGGAGTCCGAACGGCTCCTCGATTCCGCTCGCGAAAGCGCCGAGACGTTCGGCGTCGACGTCGAGACGCGGACCGTGATCTCCCACCAATCCTTCGAGGAGATCTTCCATTCCGCCGAAACCGGAAATGCGGACCTCGTCGTGATGGGATGGGCGAACCAGCCGTTCTGGTCGTCCGGGACGGTGTCGCGGGGCCTCGACGAGCTCACGCGGGAGCTCCCGTGTGACTTCCTCGTGTTGAAGGACCGCGGGTTCGACCCCGAACACCTCCTCGTGCCGACGGCCGGGGGATCGGACTCCGACCTCTCCGCGGAGGTCGCCCGGACGCTTCGCGACGGTCGCGGATCGGAGGTCGAGCTCCTCTACGTCGTCGACGGGCCGGAGAACCGCGCCGCGGGCACCGAGTTCCTCGGCAAGTGGGCACAGGAGCACGACCTCGGCGACGCGACGCTCACGGTCGACACCGAGGGCGACGTCGAGGACGCGATCGGCCGGCACTCCCGCGAGTCGAGCATGGTGATCGTCGGCGCGACCGAGCGCGGACTCCTCTCGCGGCTGTTCAGCGGGTCGCTCGTCTACGACATCGTCAACGAGGTCGACTCGTCGGTGCTGCTGTGTGAGCGTCCCGACACCCGGTCGCTGTGGGAGCGGATCTTCGGCCGCGGATCGGCCGCCAACCGTGAGGACGACCCGGTCACCGCGGCCGACGCCGATGAGAGCGGTGACGGCCCTGAAGACGAGTGGTCGGGCGGTAGCTCGGACGACGACGCCCCCGCAACGACCGGCTGATCGGTTCTTGGCCCTCCGCACACGCACGGAACACGTCGGTCGGTTTTTGTCCGTCCGCGTCGGATCCGAACCATGACCATCGACACGGACGCCGTCGAGGAGCTGATCGAAGCGGGGATCCCCGACGCGGTCGCGCGGGTGACCGCCCCACGGATCCACAACGACGAGGACGAGGACGCTCACTTCGCGGTCGTGGCGGTGTCTCCCGCCTTCGACGGGGAATCGCTCGTCGACCAACACCAGCGTGTGTACGACGCGGTCGGCGACCACATGACCCGATCCGTCCACGCCCTGGAGATCAAGACGTACACGCCGGCCGAGTACACCGAACACGGCGACGGAACCCTCGACGACGAGCTCCGCGAGGCGGGGCTGCTCCCCGCGGAGTAGGGCCCTGCGCGCTCGCCGGCCGACGCCGGGACGGCCCTGATCCCGCGACCATCTCGAACCGCAACCGATCCGACCCCGCAACCGCCACCTCCGACATATGCCGCCTTCCCCGTCGACGCTCGCCCGACTCCGACACGCCTCTTGGGTAGTCGTCGCGCTCGTCGTCGGTTCGTTTCTGGTCGGCGTGTACGTCAGGGCGAGTCGGCTCGACTCGGCGTTCGCGCTCGTCGTTGTCGGCTTCCTCGTGGTGAACGGCGGGCTCGTCGTCCTCGGCGCGTGGGCCACGAACCGGGAGTGATCAACGGCGGCAGCGGCCGCGGTCGTCCACGTATCGAACCGTGTACTGCCGCCCTCGGGAGGGGGAAGGGTTCGCCCGGCCGTGAAACGGTATCGATCGGGTGAGTTTTCATCTCGGCGGTCGCACTCTCGTCTATGTCTGAGGACGCCGTCCGTGTGGGAGTACTATCGTTACACAACAGCAAGGAGACGAAGGCGATCTGTAACGCGGTCGAGGACCTGGGTCACGAACCCGTCTGGCTTCGCGAGGAGAACGCCGCGATAAGCGTTGAGGACGGCGTCGTCGAGATCGAACCGCCCGTCGACGTGATCGCCAACCGGCTCCTGCTGTCGAACACCGACCAGCCCGCGGAGCTGCTCGGGCTGGCGGCGACGTTCGAACGGATCCGACCGATGCTGAACGAGCCGGACGCCGTGCTCGCGTCGATCCACAAGTTCGCGACCGCCGCGACGCTCGCGGACTGGAACATCCGTGTTCCGGACGCCCTGCTCGCGCTGTCGAACGACCGGCTCAACGAGGGGCGCGAGCGCTTCGGCGACGTCGGCGTGTACAAGACCGCGATCGGCACCCACGGCGGCGGCACGTGGAAGGTCGATCTCACCGAGCGCGTCAACCCGAAGGTCGGCAACCGGCAGGCGTTCCTCCAGCAGCTCATCGACCGCGACGACGAGAAGCACCGCGACCTCCGGGTGTACATCGTCGGCGACGAGATCGTCGGCTCGATGTACCGGTACGCACCGGAGGGGGACTGGCGGACCAACGTCGCACTCGGCGGGGCGGTCGAGGACGCCACCGACGACATGCCCGAAGAGGCCGCGGAGACCGCGCTGTACGCGGCCGACGTGATGGGGCTCGATTACGCCGGCGTCGACCTCGTCGAGGGGTACGACGGCTGGTACGTGCTCGAAGTGAACCCGACCGCCGGGTTCAAAGGGCTGTACGAGGCGACCGGCACGAGCCCCGCACCGCATATCGCCAAGCTCGCGATCGAGTCGGTCGATGGGGAGGTCGACGACGACGACGTCGAGCGGCTCGCGGCGACGCTTGACGACTCCCGGCCCTCCTGTGCGCCGGCACCGAAACCGAGCCCGACGGAACAGCCCGTCATCGGGTACATCGAGGAGGTCGTCGTAACGGGCACCTCGGGGTCGACCCAGTCGCTCGCGAAGTCCGACACGGGGGCAACCCGGACGAGCATCGACACCAGCCTGGCGGCGGAGATCGGGGCCGGCCCGATCAAGAGCATGACCCGCGTGAAATCCGGCAGCGTGAAGGGCGGGAAGGCCCGCCCGGTCGTCGATCTGGTGATCGGGATCGGCGGGAACCAACACACCGTCACCGCCAGCGTCGAGGACCGCGGCCACATGGAGTACCCCCTGCTTCTTGGTCGTGACATCCTCACCGACTACCGCGTCGACGTCCGGAAACGCGCAGACGTCGAGGAGGCCGAACGCGACGAGGCCGGGGAGATCTTAGAGGAGTAACGCGGCCGCGCCCGATCCTTCCGCGGCCATCCGTTGCCGATACCAACGCACACGCCTCACGCTCACGACTCGTACGCCGCCCACACGTATCGCGTGCCGTAGCTCCGGTACGGCCGCCACGCCTCGGCGATCTCCCGCATCTCCGCCCGACTCAGATCGTCGCCGTCGGCGTACAGCGCCTCGATCCCCTTTCTAACGGCGAGATCCCCGAGCGGGAGCACGTCCTCACGACCGAGCGCGAAGATCAGGTACATCCGGGCCGTCCACTCGCCGACGCCGTGGATCCGGGTCAGCGCTTCCACCACCGCCTCGTCGTCGCGGTCGGCGAGGGCCTCTTGAGTGAGTGCCGGTTCTCCCGTCTCGAACGCCTCGGCGACCGACCGGAGGTACTCGATCTTGGTCCGGCTGACGCCGGCCTCAGCGAGCCGATCGGGGTCGGCGGCGAGCACGCGCGCCGGCGTCACCGCGTCGCCGATCACGTCGAAGGCGCGTTCGCGGATCGCCGCGGCCGACGCGGTCGAGAGCTGCTGATTCAGGATCGACACGCAGAGCCGCCGGAACGGGTTCTCGGCGGGCTCGACCGTGAGCCGACCGAACCGTTCTATCAGTCGGTCCATCACCGGATCCCGGCGAAGCGTCGCGGCGACCTCGTCGTCCATCGAGTTCTGATCGGGCTCGTACCGACATGGCGGTTTCGACGATTTATAAACTCACAGCGAGTTGTTCGTTTGGGAAATGGAAACGTTCAACCGGGATGGTTCCGACCGGTCGATCATGCAAGTCGACGACGTACAACGAGTGACGGTGCTCGGGGCCGGGAACATGGGACACGGTATCGCCGAGGTGGCCGCGCTCGCCGGTTACGACGTAGTTATGCGCGACATCAAGGAGGAGTTCGTGCAGAACGGCTACGAGCAGATCGAGTGGTCACTCGACAAGCTCGCGGAGAAAGAGCGGATCTCGGCCGAGGAAGCCGATGCGGCGCTCGACCGGGTCGACCCCATCGTCGACCTCGAAACCGCCGTGTCGGACGCCGACGTCGTCATCGAGGCGGTGCCGGAGCAGATGGCGATCAAGAAGGACGTGTACGGCGACCTCGAGGAGCACGCTCCGGAGCGGACCGTCTTCGCGACGAACACGTCCAGTCTGTCGATCACGGAGCTCTCGGAGGTGACGAACCGGCCCGAGCGGTTCTGCGGGATGCACTTTTTCAACCCGCCCGTACGAATGCAGCTCGTCGAGGTCATCTCCGGCGCTCACACGTCCGACGAAACGATGGACCTGATCGAGGGGCTCGCCGAGGAGATGGGGAAGACGCCGGTTCGCGTCCGCAAGGACAGCCCGGGGTTCATCGTCAACCGGATCCTCGTTCCGCTGATGAACGAGGCCGCGTGGATCGTCGAGTCCGGCGACGCGACGATCGAGACCGTCGACTCCACGACCAAATACGACATGGGCCTCCCGATGGGTTCGTTCGAGCTCGCCGATCAGGTCGGGATCGACGTCGGCTATCACGTCCTCGAGTACATGCACGAGGTGCTCGGCGACGCGTATCGGCCCTGCCCGCTGCTCGCCGAGAAAGTCGACGCCGAGGAGCTCGGCAAGAAGACCGGCTCCGGCTTTTACGACTACGAGAACGGGGGCGCGAACGTCCCCACGGACGCGGCGGACGCCGACGTTCGCCGCCGCCTGCTTGCGGTGATGGCCAACGAGGTCGGTGGGCTGATCGAGAACGACGTGGCGGACGCGACGGCGATCGACCGCGCCGTCACGCTCGGGGCGGGGTTCCCGGACGGTCCCGCGAAGCTCGCCGACGCGGAGGGATTGGAGGCGCTGTGTGACACGCTCGACGACCTCAAAGCCGAGACCGGGGAGGCGCGCTACGAGGCGACCGAGGGGCTCCGCGATGCGGCCGCGGCCGGCGGGTTCCACGGCGGCGACGACGAGGGCGAGGACCACGAGTTCGACACGCTGGTCGTGAGCGTCGAGGGCGCGGTCGGCCATATCGAGATCGACCGCCCACACCGGATGAACACGATAAGCGGCGAACTGCTCGAAGAGCTGTCCGCCGCGATCGATGTATTCGACGAGGACGACGATGTACGGTCGATCCTGCTTACGGGCGCGGGCGACCGCGCGTTCTCCGCCGGGGCCGACGTCCAGAGTATGGCTGCCGGCGGCGGTGACCCGATCGAGGCGGTCGAGATCTCCCGGACGGGCCAGCGGACGTTCGGGAAGCTCGAGGCGTCCGACAAGCCCGTAATCGCCGGGATCGACGGCTACTGTCTCGGCGGCGGCATGGAGCTCGCAACGGCGGCAGACCTCCGGGTCGCCTCCGAGCGCTCCGAACTCGGTCAGCCTGAACACGACCTCGGACTGCTGCCGGGATGGGGTGGGACCCAGCGGCTCGCCCGGATCGTCGGGGAGGGGCGTGCGAAGGAGATCATCTTCACTGCCGACCGCTACGAGGCCGAGACGCTCGCGGAGTACGGTTTCCTCAACGAAGTGGTCGCGAACGACGAGCTCGACGACCGCGCGTGGGAGCTCGCCGAGGAGCTCGCCGCGGGCCCGCCGATCGCCCAGCGGTACACGAAACGCGCGATGCACGCCGGCCGGACCGACGACGAGGCCGGCTTGGAAGTCGAAGCGCAGGCGTTCGGCCACCTGATGAACACCGAGGACCTCATGGAGGGGATGACGGCGTTCATGGGTGACGGCGAACCCGACTTCAAGGGGAAGTAACGCGATTTCGGGGTCGTCATCTCCGTCAGCCGACCCGCGTTCGAATGACTCGGAGCGGGCGACCTATTCGAGGTCGAACCGGTCGAGCTGCATGACCTTGCTCCAAGCGTCGACGAAGTCCTCGACGAACGTCTCCTCGGCGCTGTCGGCGCCGTACACCTCGGCGATGGCGCGGAGGCGGGCGTTCGACCCGAACACGAGATCGACTCTAGTGGCTTCCCACTCGACCTGCCCGGTCTCGCGGTCGATCAGCTCGTACGTGTCCCCGTCGTCGGCCGGTTCCCACTCGTACTCCATACTGAGCAGGTTCACGAAGAAGTCGTTGCTCAGCGTTCCGGGGTCGTCGGTGAAGACACCGAGATCGGAGTCCCGGTAGTTCGCACCGAGCGCGCGCATACCGCCGACGAGTGCGGTCATCTCGTGGGCGGTCAGGTTCAGCAGATCGGACTTGTCGACCAACAGCTCCTCCGGCTGGCGTTCGGCCTCGTCGGAACGATAGTTACGGAACCCGTCGGCTTTCGGTTTTAGCGCCTCGAAGGACTCGACGTCGGTCCACTCCTGAGAGGCGTCGGTGCGCCCCGGTTCGAACGGAACCGTGACGTCGTAGCCGGCATCGGCGGCCGCCGCTTCGACCGCCGCGTTGCCGCCCAACACGATCAGGTCGGCGAGCGAGACGCGGACGTCGTCCGACCGCGAGTCGTTGAACTCCGCTTTGATCTCCCGCAAGGTATCGAGGACCGCCGCCAGTTGATCGGGCTCGTTCGCCTCCCAGTCACGCTGTGGGCGGAGCCGGATCCGAGCACCGTTGGCGCCACCTCGCTTGTCGCTGTCGCGGTACGTCGACGCCGAGGCCCACGCGGTCTTGACGAGCTGTCGCTTCGAGAGATCCGAGTCGAGAACCCGCGTTTTGAGCTCAGCTATCTCCGTATCGCCGATGCGGTCGTAGTCCGCGTCGGGGATCGGGTCCTGCCAGATCATCGTCTCGTCTGGAACTTCGGGACCGAGGAACCGCTCCGGCGGGCCCATGTCCCGGTGGATCAGCTTGTACCACGCCTTCGCGAAGGTTATCCCGAACTCCATCGGGTTCTCCTGGAACCGCTCGAGGATCTCCCTGTACTCCGGGTCCCGCTTGAGCGCGACGTCGGTCGTTAGCATCATCGGCGTCGCGCTTCCGTCTTCCTCGTGTGCGTGTTCCGCTGCACCCTTGAGAGCGCCGTCTTTGGGGCGCCACTGCCACGCACCGCCCGGCCCCTCGTGGGGCTCCCACTCGTACTTGAGCAGGTTATCGACGTAGTCCATATCCCACTCGATCGGGGACTGTGTCCATGGTCCCTCGATGCCGCTCGTGATCGTGTCGGCCCCCTTGCCGTCACCGTGCTCGTTCTCCCAGCCGAGCCCCTGCTGTTCGATCGGTGCCTCCGCGGGCGGCGCTCCGAGGTTCTCGTCGGAGTCGGCCCCATGCACCTTTCCGAACGTGTGGCCGCCGGCACAGAGGGCGACGGTCTCCTCGTCGTTCATGGCCATCCGGTCGAACGATTGCCGGATGTACTTCGCGGACTCCTTCGGATCGGGACGACCGCCCGGCCCCTCCGGGTTCACGTAGATCAGCCCCATGTGGTCCGCGGCGAGGTCGCCCTGGAGGTTCCCCTCGTCGTCGTGGCGTTTGTCCTCCATCATCTCCTCTTCCGGCCCCCAGTCGACGCCCTTGTCGGCTCGGAACGCGTCCTCACGCCCGCCGGCGAAGCCGAAGGTCTCGAAGCCCATCGACTCCATCGCGACGTTACCGGAGAGGACCAGTAGGTCGGCCCAGGAGAGCTTGCGTCCGTACTTCTGTTTGACCGGCCACAGCAGTCGGCGAGCCTTGTCGAGGTTCGCGTTGTCCGGCCAGCTCTCGACGGGCGAGAACCGTTGGGTACCGCCGGATGCGCCGCCACGACCGTCGGTAGTGCGGTACGTCCCGGCGCTGTGCCACGCCATCCGGATGAGTAGCGGCCCGTAGTGGCCGTAGTCCGCCGGCCACCAGTCCTGCGAGGTCGTCATGAGTTCCTCGAGATCCGCTTTCACCTCGTCGAGATCCAGCGATTCGAACGCCTCGGCGTAGTCGAAGTCCTCGTCGTACGGTCCGAGGTGTTGAGCGTTTTGATCGAGGATCTCCAGATCCAGTTCGTTGGGGAACCAATCGTGATCGGTTTGCTGAGACATCTGGTTCACCGAATAATTCTTCCACCTCAAATAAAAAAGTGTTCAATCCCGGGTGAGAATCCAGCAATAGTAACCTGTGTTTGTATAGAACAAAGATATATTTCAATATTCAAAAACTGAGGCTATTTCATTACGTGTGCCGAAGCGATCGTCGGTCGTACACCGATGTCCTGGGTCGTGTGGTGGTCTATCGTAACCGCGCGAGGTTCGCCATCGCGGCCGCGCGAGTTCGTCACCGGCTCGACCTGACGAGCACACTCAAGTTGCTCCCACTGGATACTCGCCCATGAACGCCAAGCGCTTCCTGTTCATCTCCGCCGATGCCGCGCTGATCACCGACCTCGCCTGGCAGATCCACCGGGAGGGCCACGAGGTGAAGTATTACATCGAAGCAGAGACCGACAAGGAGATCGGCGACGGGTTCGTCCAGAAGACGGACGACTGGCGCGCGGAAGTGGACTGGGCCGATGTCGTCGTCTTCGACGACATCTGGGTAGGCTCCGATATCGGCACGGGGGCGATCGCCCGGAAGCTCCGTGATGAAGGGAACGCCGTCGTCGGTGGAACGCCGAACACCGATCGTCTCGAAGAGGATCGCGGCTACGCGATGGAGGTCCTCGAAGAACACGGTGTCAACACGATCGAACATCACATCTTCCACGACTTCGACGAGGGGATCCAGCACGTCCAGGAGAATCCCGCTCCGTACGTTATCAAACCACTCGGCGAGGTCCAGAACGTCAAACGGCTCCTTTACGTCGGTAATGAAGGCGATGGCAGCGACGTCGTTGACGTCTTGCGGGCCTACAAGAAGGCGTGGGGCCACCGGATGAAAGGATTCCAGCTCCAGCGGAAAGTCGAAGGTGTTGAAGTCGCTATCTGCGGCTTTTTCAACGGAAACGAGTTCATTGATCAAGTCAATTTTAATTTCGAGCACAAGAAGTTGTTCCCCGGAAACATCGGCCCCTCCACCGGTGAGATGGGAACGTCGATGTTCTGGGCGGGTCAAAACAAATTATTCGAAGAGACGTTCGGAAAGATCGAAGCCTGGCTCGCCGATGAAGGGTACGTGGGGAGTATCGACATCAACTGTATCGTGAACGAGAGCGGCATTTATCCGCTGGAGTTCACGCCGCGGTTCGGCTACCCGACGATCGCGTTACAGGAGGAATCGATCGAGTCGTCTACCGGCGAGTTCTTTTATGACCTCGCCCACGGCAACACCCCGGCTGTCGATGTTCACAACGGGTACCAGATCGCCGTCCGGATCGTCCTGCCGCCGTTCCCGTTCGACGACGAGAAGACGTACGACGAGAACTCGCGGAACGCCGCGGTAGTGTTCGAGACCGAGAGCCGTGAGGGGATCCACATCGAGGACGCGAAGAAGGTAGACGGCCAGTGGCGCGTGGCCGGCGACAACGGGATGCCGATCGTCGCCACCGGAAAAGGCGAGACGATGGGGGCCGCACGCGAACAGGCGTACGACCGGATCGACGACATCGTGATGCCGAACATGTACTACCGCGACGATATCGGTGAACGCTGGATCGACGGCGACGGCGACCGACTCCAAGCGTGGGGGTATCTCGGGCCGGGCGGTGGAGAGTAGCGTCGCCACCGGCGGGCGAGTCACTCCTCCGCGAAGGAGAGCCGAACCGGGTCGCCGGCGTCGAGGTCGCCATCGTCGATGACGTGTTCACCCGCCGCGAACGCTTCGTGGAGGTGTTCGTACGTCCGATCGACCGCCTCGACGATGACCTTCGTGTCGCCGACCACGGGCATGAAGTTCGTGTCGCCGGTCCACCGCGGGACGACGTGCGTGTGGAGGTGGTCGACCGAGCCACCGGCGGCCGCCCCGCCGAGATTGAGCCCGGTGTTGAACCCTTCCGGATCGATCCCGCGGCGAGCCGCCGCCAGCGTCGCGGCTTTCAGTCGTCCGTGGTCCAGCATCGTCTCGTCGTCGAGGCTCGCCCAGTCGTCGACGTGCGCCTCCGGGATCACCATCGTGTGGCCGGGATTGTACGGCGAGTTGTTCAACAGGACCACGTTGTGGTCGCTGCGCGCGACGACGAGGGCGTCTCGGGCGTCCTCGCGTTCCGGCAGGACACAGAACGGACAGCCGTCGACCGGGTCCTCGTCGCGCTCGACCCAGTCGATCCGCCACGGGGCGTAGATCTGCTCCATACGTCGGCGTCGGCCCGGGGACGCTTCAACCCTGTCGGTCCGGCGACCGAATGTCGTCGTGACCCTCGGCGGCCGATATGGCCGGAATACGAGTCGGGTTACATCGGTAGCACCCACACCTTTCGGGATCACCACGGAGACGGTTCATAGCGCACCCCCCGAATCCGGTTTTCTGCGGGTAGAGGTGGCTATGACTCTTGTTTATGGAAACCAGTAAAGATTTTGATGGGACCGCTGAGAGTCGAACTCAGGTCATACGGACCCCATCCGCATAGGATACCACTACCCCACGGTCCCGGCTTGCAATCCGGAAAACGACCGTCCAGTAATTAAGGACTTCGTTTCACTCGCCCTCGTCTCCGCGCTCGCGGGGGACAACGAGCTCGCCGTCGTCGCGGATCGCGAGGCTCGTTATCGGGTCACCCTCGTAGACGGCCAGCCCCTCGGCCCGCGCGATGACGTAGCCGTCGTGCTCGGCACGGATGGGTTCCTTCGAAGCGCCGTTCGCGGCGACGACCGACGCGAGGACGTCGCCCGCCTCGAACGACTCCCCGGCCTCGACGCGGTGCCGAACCAACCCCGCGGCGTCGGTCACCGGGCCTCGATACCGCCGTACCGGGAACTCGACCGGGGCTGGATCGACGTGATCTCCCGGGACGCCGACTCGCTCGGGGATCGACGCCTCGTCCAGCAGTCCGAGCTCGACCACGACCCCCATCGTGCCGGCGACCCCACCCGCCGCGAGCCGGTCGTCGACGACGCTGTGTGCGCCGAGCTCCGCGGTGAACGCTGGGATCCCCGCCTCGTTAAGCACCGCCCCCGCGAGTGACCGCTGGAGGGTTTCCTCGACGTATTCGGCCGCCGGGTACTCGGTGAGCGTCGGGAAGCCGAACGCGTCGACGATCGCTTCGAGTCTCCCAGCGAGCTGTTCGGCTTCTCGCTCCGTCCGGCGGTCGCCGTACAGCACACGGTCGCGGATCGCGAACGGTTCGCTCGCGACGCCCGCAGTGTGACAGTCGATCAGCGCATCGGCGGAAACACGGTCATCGACGTTCCGGTCGTCACCGCTCCTGCCGTCACCGCTCCGATCGCCGGCGTTTCGGTCGCCGTCACCCACCCCGTTCCCGCCGACGATCGCCTCGTACAGCCGCGTGTCGATCCGCTCCTGGAGCGCCGGCGGGCGGGCGGACTCGTGGTCCGCGTCCGGGAAGTGGCGGTTCGGGTCCTCGTCGCCGTAGTAGGTGTGTCGCGCGTTCCGGCGGACGCCGGCCGGCGAGACCACCGGAACCGCGACGACGCATCCGGCGAGGTCGTCCAGCGGACGGGGACCGTCGGCAGCGGTCGACAGGGCCTCCACCGTGTCCAGCACGACGGCGACACCGGTCGCTTCGTCGCCGTGAACGCCGCCGGTCAGCCAGAGCGTCGGCCCGGGGTCGACCCCGTTGGCGACGATCACCGGGAGTCGTTCGGCCGTTCCGGTCGGCAGGTCGGCGACATCGAGCCAGCCGCGATCGACCTCACCGGGAGCAGCGCTCGCGGTTCCGAGCTCGATCGGGGCGTCGGTCGGATCCATGCGCGGAGTTCAGTTGAGATGATATAAAAGGGCAGTCCTGTCGGGAGGGACAGATCCGTCGTCGGATCCGGGGTGAGGATATCAGTCGGATCCGTTCGTCCGGACATGGGATCGTCCGGACCGATCGGCGAACGAGGGGCGTTTCTCGATCGGTAGCGGGAGTGCGTGTAATAAGACGGCTGGGACCGTCGATTACGCGTGATCGAACGGTGTCGTTGGCGATCTCGTTTGATAGAGCGACGACAGTGAAACCGCACAAAACCCAGCTGTTCGCTTATAAATAGTCGAACGTAGATCGACGGGGCACACGGCGGAACCCCGTTTCCCTCTCGCCCGCGCCGCGACCGCCGGAAGGCGGTCACGGGGTTTCACCACGTAAGCAAGCGAGACCGCCGGTCTCGACCCAGTCCCGCTCGCTTCGCCGCGCGGGCTGCGGCTTCCGTGTCCTCACTCGCTCCCTCCGGTCGCTCGCGGGACCGCACCTCACACCTCCCCAGCCTCGCCGGGTCGGCTGGTACAACCCGCCGACCCGGCATCCTTCGCACGCGATCCGAGCGGCCGTCGTCGACGGCCGCTCGGAAGCGCGCGCCACCGAACCGAGTGTAAGTGCTGCTCGCTGTCGCGTGATACTACTTATATACTACGTTGCCGGCGGCGGCACGTTCCGTTGCGTCTCTCGACTGCACGGACCGGACAGGTGTGAACTGACGGCGCGGTCGAGCGGGACGGCAGCGGACGGCAGCGGTGGGGAGCACCGTCAATTTATACGAGAACCCGCTCCAGCGCGACGACGGTACCCGACTCCGCGTCGGGGTCGCCGACGAACCGTCCCAGACAGATCGCCGTGCCGTTCGGCGTGTAGCAGGCGACGAGCGGGTCGTCGTCGCCGTCGGGTTCGTCCTCGCTCGCGAGCCGGTCGTCGACGTCGATCACGCCGGGGGCGTACACGGGCGCACCGGTCGCGACGGAGCACGCGGCGGAGGGTGCGATCGTCACTGCGGGGAGGTGAACGAGGGCGTCCTCGGCCGGGCGGACGACCTCTCGGAGGAGCGCCTCGTCGCCCTCCGCCGCCCATGCGAGGGCGTCCGTGAGGTCTTCGAGCGTGTGAAGCGTCGTGTCGTCGAACGGGTCCGTCGCGGTGCGCCGCAGGTGACCCATGTGTGCGCCGACGCCCGCGGCGAGCCCCAGATCGTGACACAGTTTTCGGACGTACGTTCCCGACTCACAGCCGATCCGGAGGAGGGCACGCCGCTCTGCGAGCTCGAGAACGTCGAGCGAGTGGACCGTCCGGGTTCGCAGCCGTCTGGTGACGGCGCTCTTTCGCGGGGGTTTCTGATAGATCTCCCCCTCGAACTCGGCGGCGACCTCCCGGAAGTCGGCCGGGGCGGGACCGTGGAGTTCGAGCACCGAGACGTACTCTTTCGACCCCTCCAGGAACACCTGCGCGGCGCGGGTGGCCGTCCCGGTGAGCGTGGGGAGACAGCCCGTCACCTTCGGATCGAGCGTGCCGGCGTGAGCGACACCGTCGATCCGAGCGCCGTCCGGTTCCAGCGTCTCCAACGTGTCGTTGATCGCGTCGCGAACCCACGCGGAGAGCTGGTGGGAAGACGGCCCCGCGGGCTTGTCCACGTTGACGACGCCGAACCGCAACAGCTCCGGGACCGAGCGCTCGCTCGGCGCGGGTCTGAGCGGGTCCATGTCGGGGTCGGCGTCTCGGTCAGTGGTCATCGTGTCGTCGTGTCAGCGGTGTATCGACGGTCTGTCGGTGGTCTGTCGGCGGTCTGTCGGCGGTCTGTCGGCGGTCTGTTGGCGGTGCGTTATCGGTCGTTCGATCCACGCGTCCACGTCTCTCGGTTTGGTCGCGGATCCGGTTAGAACCCGTGAGAGACGCCCTCGATCGGCGCTTTCCCTTCGTCGTAGTCGTCGTCGTACGCCTCGATGGTCGCCACGAGCACGTCGAGGAACTCCTCCGGCGGCCACCGAGCGGTGTTGTACGCGGCGTCGTAGATCGAGAGGTCGTCGATGTCGATGTCGTAGTACTCCAGGTAGCGTTTCCGCTCGGAGGTCTCCCGTCGGACGGTCTCTTCACGGGCGCGGCCGACCGATTTCCCTTCGCGGTCCGCGATCCGTTCCGCGCGGACCCCGACGGGGGCGTCGAACCAGAAGCGGAGGTCCGCGTGGTCGCCGGCGAGCCAGCCGGCGAGGCGGGATTCGAGGACGAGCCCGTCGCGGGTCGTCGCGATCTCGTGGAGCCGGCGGTCGAGGTCGCGGTCGATCTCGTCGTCGTCCTCCGCGTGTTCGTTGAACTCGACGGGCGTCATCCCGTGGTCGGCGGCCATCCGTCGAAAGATGTCGCCGCCGGAGACGTGTTCCAAGTCCAACGCCCCGGCGAGCCCCGCGGCGTTCGTGCTCTTCCCGCTTCCCGGCGGGCCGGAGACGGTGATCAACATATCCGACATCCGGTAGGGTCGTTCAAAACCGTTGTCGTTCGCCGGCGAACAGGCGGCCGCTCCAGTCGACGTTCACTCCCCGGCGGTCGCCGCGCTCATCGACCAGACCGCGACGAGCCCGAGGAGGACGGCGGGGATGAGCGGGAGCACCAGATACGTCCCGAAGAAGGTGAGACCGAACGAGCCGGCCACGTACGGGTACGCGTAGATAACACCGGGGATCACGAGCACGCAGGTCAACAACACGCCGGTCAGGGCCCATCCCTTCCGACCGAACCCGTCGGGCCCGGTCGCTTGTGACTCGGGATCGTGGCCTGCGCGGTCGGCCCCCTCCTGGTCGGGGTCACCGCCGCCGGGGCTCCCCTCGGTGTCGCTCTCGGAGTCCGCTCCCGGGGTGTGGACGTACCCGCTGTCGCCGTCGGCCTCAGAGCTCACTGTCGGGTATTACGACTACCTTCCCAAAGCCCTCTCGGTTCTCGATCAGTTCGTGGGCGCGGGCCGCCTCACTCATCGGGAGCGTCTCGCGGATCCGCGGCTCGAACGTGCCGTCCCAGACGAGCTCGAGGACGTCGTCGACCTCGCCGGGTGTCGCCATCGTCGACCCGATCACGGACAGCTGGTTCCAGAAGATCCGGTTGAGCCCCGCGTCCGGGTTCGGGCCGGTAGTCGCCCCACAGGTGACGAGTCGGCCACCCTTCGCCAGCGACTTCAACGAGTCGGGGTACGTGGCCGCGCCGACGTGATCGACGACGACGTCGACGCCGCGGTTTCCGGTCAGCTCGGCGATCTCGTCGGCGAAGTCGTTCGCCTCGTAGTCGATGACGTGGTCGGCCCCGCAGTCCTCGGCGTGGCGGAGCTTCTCCTCGGTGGAGGCGGTCGCGAACACCTCACAGCCGGCGTGGTCGGCGATCTGGACGGCGGCGTGGCCGACACCGCCCGACGCGCCGAGTACGAGCACGTTCTCGCCCGCTTCGATGTCCGCCCTGGTCTGGAGCATGCGCCACGCGGTCTGGAAGACGAGCGAGACGGAGCCCGCGACCTCCCAGTCGACGCCATCGGGAACGGGGACGAGGTTCTCGGCGGGAACGGCCGCGCGCTCGGCGTGGACGCCGCGGACGTGTTCACCGATGATGTGGAACGAGACGCACAGCGACGGCTCGCCGGCACGGCAGAACTCGCACTCGCCACAGGCGACGCCGGCGCTCACGGCCACGCGGTCACCGGGTTCGAACCGAGTTACGCCGTCGCCGACGGCCTCGACAACACCGGCAGCGTCGCTACCGGGGATGTGTGGCATCTCCACGTCGATACCGGGGAGACCGCGACGGGTCCAGACGTCGAGGTGGTTCAACGCGCCCGCCTTCACGTCCACGAGGACCTCGTCGCGGCCGGGTTCGGGATCGGGGAATTCACCGTACTCGATCACGTCGCGGTCGCCGTGGGCGTCGAACTGGACAGCCTTCATAGACGTATCCACCCTCGGTACCCACTAAACAGTACGGCAAACGGAAACCCGGGCCTCACGATTCGGCTGAGCACGACCTCGGTTGCGCACGACTCCGGTCACATGCAACTCCGGGTACATACGACTCCGGCTACACGCGAACCGACGTCGACTCGGGTCCGCACGCATCCGCCGGCTAGCAGGATGCGAACGCCACACAACCCCCCACGGCTTTCGTGATGTTTAAGTACGGAACGGTGGACTGTACGAACGCACGAACTGCAGGGGTGTCGGGCCCCGAGTCCGGAAGGGCGATGATACAACGCGGGTTGCGGTAGCCAAGCCTGGCCCAAGGCGCAGGGTTGCTAACTCTGTGGCGTCACTGCCTCCGGGGTTCGAATCCCCGCCGCAACGCTCGAACCGACCGAGTACCGCCGGATTCGCGCCGGTAGGACTCACTGCGATCAACACATGAGCACGGAAGAATCACAGGACGACTCGCCGGAGGAGGCGGAGAACCTCCAGTACTTCGTTCGGATCGGGGATGCGGACCTCGACGGGACGAAGACGGTCGAGCGAAGCCTATCTGAACTCAGCGGCATCGGCACGCGCATGGCGCGACTGGTTGCCGAGGAAGCCGGTGTGGACCGAACCGCCACGTTCGGTCTCCTCGACGAGGAGGAGATCGAGACGGTGGTCGACATCACCGAGAACCTCGAGGACCACGTCCCGTCGTGGATGACTAACCGACAGAACGACTTCTTCACCGGGGAGACGACCCACATCGTTGGCACGGACGTGAGCGAGAAGCGTCGTCACGACATCAACCGGATGAAGCAGATCGAATCGTACAAAGGCGTTCGACACAAGCGCGGCCAGAAGGTCCGCGGACAGCGCACGAAGTCCACGGGCCGGACCGAGGGCACGATCGGTGTCAACGTCGAGGAGATCCGCGAGGAGATGGCGGAAGACGAAGCGGGTGACGACGAATGAGCACCGGCAAGAACACCAAGGGCTACGAGACGCCGAACCACCCGTACCAGGGCGAGCGCATCGCCGAGGAGTCCGATCTCCTCTCCCGGTACGGCCTGAAGAACAAAGAGGAGCTCTGGCGTGCCCAGTCCGAACTGCGTCGCATGCGTCGTGAGGCCCGACGCCTCCTCGGCGAGGCGCAGGGCGATGTCGAGGCGGCCCAAGACGCGGGTGCGGAGTTCGTCACCCGACTCCGACGGATCGGGATCCTCGGCGACAACGACGACATCTCGACGGTCCTGTCGCTCGACGTGACGGACCTGCTCGAGCGTCGGCTCCAGACGGTCGCGTACCGTCAGGGGTTCGCCTCCTCGACGAGTCAGGCCCGCCAGTTCATCGTTCACGGTCACATCACCGTCGACGGCGCACGC
Organism: Halorubrum tibetense; assembly: GCF_055396225.1. NCBI lineage: Archaea > Methanobacteriati > Methanobacteriota > Halobacteria > Halobacteriales > Haloferacaceae > Halorubrum > Halorubrum tibetense. The sequence goes on along the minus strand of NZ_AP043742.1, from coordinate 510,336 downwards.
GTCACGCGCCCATCGGTGAAAGTCGACGTGAGCAGTGAAGGTGCCATCGCCTTCGACGAGAACAGCCCGCTCGCGGACGATCTCCACCCCGAGCGCGCGGAGTCACAGGAGTAACCCATCATGAGTGAATCCGAGGACGGAAAGTGGGGCATCGCCCACGTGTACGCATCGTTCAACAACACGCTCATCACCGTCACCGACGAGACGGGCGCCGAGACGATCGCCAAGTCGTCCGGCGGGACCGTGGTGAAGCAGAACCGCGACGAGGCGTCGCCGTACGCCGCGATGCAGATGGCGGAGGTCGTCGCCGAGCGCGTCAAGGAAGCCGGACTGGAGGGCGTTCACGTTCGCGTGCGCGGCCCCGGCGGTAACCTCAACAAGTCGACCGGCCCGGGCGCACAGGCGACGATCCGTGCGCTGTCGCGAGCCGGCGTCGAGATCGGCCGCATCGAGGACGTCACGCCCATCCCGCACGACGGGACGAAGGCCCCCAAGAACAAGCGAGTCTGATATGACGGGAGCCGATTTCGACGTGGAGTTCGTCGAACGGGACGATCGCAGCGCGCGGGTGCTGATCCGCGGGCTCACGCCGGCGTTCGCGAACGGTATCCGCCGTGCGATGATCGCCGACGTCCCTACCTTCTCGATCGACACCGTGCGGTTCGTCGAGAATTCCTCCGTGATGTTCGATGAGATGATCGGGCTACGGCTGGGGCTCATTCCCCTGACGACGCCGCTCGACGAGTTCGAGGTCGGCGATACGGTCACCCTCGCACTCGACGTCGAGGGGCCGGCCACCGCGTACTCCGGGGATATCGAGTCCGCGGAGCCGCTCGTCGAAGTCGCCGACGAGAACGTCCCGATCATCGAGCTGAAGGAAGGCCAGCGGCTGGAGTTCGAGGCCGACGCGGTGTTGAACACCGGAAAGGAGCACGCCAAACACCAGGGCGGCGTCTCCGTCGGCTACCGACATCTCCAGCGAGTCACCGTCGAGGACGACCTCGGCGAGTTCGACGACGAGGAGCCGCGGATCCTCCGCGGCGTGATCGAGACGCCGGACGGCGAGATCGTCGTCACCGACGAGTTCGACAACGACCTCTCGGAGCGGTTCCCCGGGAAGGACGTGCGCGTCGAGGACGTCCCCGGTGCGTTCGTCTTCCACATCGAGACCGACGGCTCGTTTACCGTCGACGAACTGCTGCTTCGCGCGATCGACTCCATCGAGGAGCGCGCGGACGAACTACGAACGAAAGTCGCGGTATAAGATATGTCCGTCCTTCGAACCACCCGCACGGCGCTCGCCCCTGTCGAAAGCGACGCCGCCGTCCCGGGCGTCGGGACCGAAAGTGGTTTGAAGGGAGCCGGAGTATCCAGGAGTGCACGCAGGGATAGCCAAGTCAGGCCAACGGCGCAGCGTTCAGGGCGCTGTCCTGTAGAGGTCCGCAGGTTCAAATCCTGCTCCCTGCACTCCGTTTTTCACCAACCCACAAATGGGGAGGAACAGCTATGAGTAGCAAGACGAATCCGAACTTACAGAACCTCATCGCCGATCTGAAGTCGGTCTCGCGTGACTCCGATGCCGCCGTGTGGCAGGACGTCGCCGACCGACTGGAGAAGCCACGGCGTACCCACGCCGAGGTCAATCTAGGTCGCATCGAACGGTACGCGAACGAAGACGAGACGGTCGTCGTCCCCGGCAAGGTGCTGGGAAGCGGCGTCCTGAACAAGAACGTCACCGTCGCCGCCGTCGACTTCTCGGGCACCGCCCGCACGAAGATCGATCAGGCCGGCGAAGCGGTGTCGCTCGCACAGTTCGTCGAACAGAATCCCGAAGGAAGCAACGTCCGGGTGATCCGATGAGTCTCGCGAAGATCGACGCGGACGTCGTCGTCGACGCTCGCGACTGCATCCTCGGTCGCGTCTCCTCGAAGGTCGCACAGCGCGTCCTCGACGGCGAGACGGTCGCGGTCGTCAACGCGGAGCACGCGGTCATCACGGGTAACGAGGAGGCGACGATGGAGACGTACCAGACACGCGCCGACCTCGGCTCCGACAGCGGCCCCTACTACCCGAAGCGCCCGGATCGCATCTTCAAACGTGCGATCCGTGGTATGCTTCCGTACAAGACGGAGGCGGGCCAGGAGGCGTTCTCGAACGTCCGCGTGTACGTGGGTAACCCCTACGAGCGCGACGAGGACGTCGAGAGCGTCGTTCTGGAGGGCACCTCGCTGGACCGACTGTCGAACATCAAGTTCACCACGCTCGGGGCGGTCTCCGAGTCCTTGGGAGCCAACGTCACATGGTAACTAACACCTCAGGCAAGAAGAAGACGGCAGTCGCCCGCGCCACCGTGCGTGACGGCGAAGGCCGCGTTCGTATCAACTCCCAGCCAGTCGAGCTGGTCGAACCGGAGCAGGCACGCTTGAAGATGCTGGAGCCGTTCCGTATCGCCGGCGACGACCTGCGCGACGGCGTCGATATCGACATCGATGTCGCCGGCGGCGGGTTCAGCGGCCAGGCGGACGCGGCGCGGACCGCCATCGCCCGCGGGCTCGTCCAGCACCTCGGCGACGCCGAGCTGCGCGACGCGTACATGAGCTTCGACCGCACGCTGCTGGTCAACGACGTTCGCCAGTCCGAACCCAAGAAGTGGGGCGGACCGGGCGCGCGTGCCCGCTACCAGAAGTCCTACCGCTGAGGTGATCCAGTCATGATGATCCCCGTCCGGTGTTTCACGTGCGGCAACGTCGTGGGTGAACACTGGGAGGAGTTCAAGGAGCGCGCTCGCGAGGGCGACGAGGATCCGGGCGAGGTGCTCGACGACCTCGGCGTCGACCGCCACTGCTGCCGGCGGATGATGGTGAGCCACCGCGACCTCGTCGACGTCGTCTCTCCGTACCAGTAACCATGTCAGAACAACGCTACAATCGATACGAGAAGGCCCGGATCCTCGGGGCACGCGCCTTACAGGTGTCGTACGGGGCACCCGTGCTCATCGAGACGAACCAGACGGAGCCGATCCTTGTCGCCGCCGAGGAGTACGACGCGGGCGCGCTCCCCTTTACCGTCCGGAGGGAGTCGAGCTGATGACCCGGATCACGAACGTGTCGCTGCGCCGGGTGCTCGACTCGCGCGGCAACCCGACCGTCGAAGCCGACGTGCTGACCGAGTCCGGCGGCTTCGGCCGCGGGGCGGCCCCCAGCGGGGCCTCGACCGGCGAGTTCGAGGCGATCGAGCTCCCCGCGAGCGAGGCGATCGCGAAGGCCCGCGAACACGCGGTGCCGCGGCTCGAAGGGCTGTACGCCGGCGACCAGCGCGCCGTCGACGAGGCGCTGCGCGCGGCAGACGGCACGGACGACTTCTCCGCGATCGGCGCGAACAGCGCCGTCGCGATCTCGATGGCGGCCGCGAAGGCCGCCGCTGACGTGCTTGGCGCGCCGCTGTACCAGCATTTGGGCGGCGCGTTCCGCGGTAGCAACTTCCCGATCCCGCTCGGCAACGTCGTCGGCGGCGGGGAGCACGCGAAGGAGGCGACCCACATCCAGGAGTTCCTCGCGGCACCGGTCGGTGCCCCGAGCGTCTCCGAGGCCGTCTTCGCGAACGCCGCGGTCCACGCGGCGGTCGCGGACGTGCTCGACGAGCGCGGCGTGCCCGCGGCGAAGGGCGACGAGGGCGCGTGGGCGCCCCCCATCTCGGACGCCGAGGCGTTCGAGGTCGTCGAGGAGGCGGTCGAGGTCGTCGAGGACGAGGTGGGCTTCGAGATCCGCTTCGGGCTCGACATGGCCGCGGCCGAACTGTACGACGACGACCGGGACGCCTACGTGTACGGCGACGAGACGAAGACGACCGACGAACAGGTCGAGTACGTCGCCGGACTCGTCGAGGAGTACGACCTCGCGTACGTCGAGGACCCGCTCGACGAGAACGACTACGAGGCGTTCGCGGAGCTGACCGACCGGGTCGGCGACCGGACGCTGATCTGCGGTGACGACTTGTTCGTCACCAACGTCGAGCGCTTGCGCGAGGGGATCGACGTCGGCGCGGCCAACAGCATCCTGATCAAGCCGAACCAGATCGGGACGCTCTCGGACGCGTTCGACGCGGTCGAGCTCGCCCACCGGAACGACATGGAGTGTGCGATCTCGCACCGCTCGGGCGAGACGGAGGACACGACCATCGCACACCTCGCCGTTGCGACCGACGCCGCCTACATCAAGACGGGGACGGTCGGCGGCGAGCGCACAGCCAAACTGAACGAACTGGTTCGCATCGCGGACGACGCGGTATGACGGGCCACTACCACGCATGAGTGAAGACAACGACGCGGTCGAACTCGACGACGACGCGGAGACCGAGGCGGTCGACGCGGCGGTCGAGGAGGAGGCCGACACGACCGAGGAACCGACCGCCGACGTGGACGCCAGCGCGGCGTCCGCCGACGACGAACCCGACGAGACGGCCGAGGCTGACGCGGCCGCCGAGGCCGAGGCTGCGGAAGACCCTGAGGCGGACGCCTCCCCCTTCGACGACGACGTCATGCCCGACGACGACGTCGACCTGTTGATCCCCGTCGAGGACTACCTGAGCGCGGGTGTCCACATCGGGACCCAGCAGAAGACGAAGGACATGGAGCGGTTCATCCACCGCGTCCGCGACGACGGCCTGTACGTGCTCGACGTGAGCACGACTGACGGGCGGATCCGGACGGCGGCGGACTTCCTCGCCAACTACGACCCCGAACAGATCCTGGTCACGTCCTCGCGGCAGTACGGCCGGTTCCCGGCCGAGAAGTTCGCCGACGCGGTCGGCGCACGCGCCCGCACCGGGCGGTTCATCCCCGGGACGCTGACGAACCCCGACTACGCCGGCTACATCGAACCGGACGTCGTCGTGGTGACGGACCCGATCGGCGACGCCCAGGCGGTCAAAGAGGCGATCACGGTCGGCATCCCCGTCATCGCGATGTGCGACTCGAACAACCAGCTGTCGAACGTCGACCTCGTTATCCCGACGAACAACAAGGGTCGACGCGCGCTGTCGGTCGTCTACTGGCTGCTCGCCAACGAGACGCTCGACCGCCGCGGCGCGGACACCGTGTTCGCCCTCGAAGACTTCGAGGACGAGCTGTAGTCGGTCCCGGTTCACGTTCGATCCGGTTCTTTTCGGTAGCCCGTTGTACTCGACAGCGACCGCACAAGCGCAACGCCTGTAACCCCTCGGGGAGAGGTGAATGATATGACCGTCTGTGAAGCGCCGGGGAAGGTGTACCTCTTCGGCGAACACGCCGTCGTCTACGGCGAACCCGCCGTCCCGGCGGCGATCGAGCGACGCGCGAGGGTAACGGCCGAACCGCGCGACGACGACCACGTCCGTGTCACGGCCGAGGACCTCTCGCTCGACGGGTTCACCGTCGAGTACACCGGCGGTACCGGCGACCGCCCCGACGTCGACGTCCCGACACCGCTCGTCGACGCCGCGATGGGGTACGTCGACGCCGCGGTTCGACAGGCACGCGCGGCGGCGGAGGCACCCGACGCTGGTTTCGACATCACCGTCGAGAGCGAGATCCCGCTCGGCGCGGGCCTCGGCTCGTCGGCGGCCGTCGTCGTCGCGGGCATCGACGCGGCGACCCGGGCGCTTGGCGTCCAGCTCGACCGTCGGGAACTGGCCGACCGAGCGTACCGCGCGGAGTTCGAGGTCCAGGACGGCCAGGCGTCTCGTGCGGACACGTTCTGCTCGACGATGGGCGGCGCGGTGCGAGTCGAGGGGGACGACTGTGAACCGATCGACGCGCCGAACCTCCCGTTCGTGATCGGGTTCGACGGCGGCGCGGGTGACACCGGAGAGCTCGTCGCCGGCGTCCGCGAGCTTCGCGAGGAGTACCGGTTCGCGGCGGACACCGTCCGCTCGATCGGCGACATCGTCCGAGCCGGGGAGTCGCTGTTGGCGGACGCGGTCCCGGAAGCCGACCCGTCCCGCGAGCTGCTCGTGGAGCTCGGCGAGCTGATGGACTTCAACCACGGGCTGTTGGCGGCGCTCGGCGTCTCCGCACGCTCGCTCGACACGATGGTGTGGGCGGCCCGCGACGCCGGGGCGCACGGTGCGAAGCTCACGGGTGCCGGCGGCGGCGGCTGTATCGTCGCGCTCGACCCGTCCGAGGAGACGCCGACGGCCCTCTCGTTCACCCAGGGCTGTGAGGACGCGTTCCGGGCCGAGCTGGCGACCGAGGGCGTTCGCGTGGTGGAGTCGTGAACGAACACCGTGAGACCGGAGCGGGCGACACCGTCGTCCTCAAGCTCGGCGGGAGCCTCATCACGGAGAAGGACCGCCCGGAGACGCTCGACGGCGAGTCGTTGGCGGACGCCTGCGACGCGGTCGCGGCCGCGCTCTCCGAGGGCACGGTCGACGGGCTCGTCGTCGTGCACGGCGGCGGGAGCTTCGGGCACCACCACGCCAGCGAGCACGGGGTCTCGACGACGACGGGAACGGGTGACGTGGGGGCGGTGATGGACGTCCACGGCGCGATGACGACGCTCAACCAGCTCGTCCTCGCGCGCCTCCACGAGCGCGACGTACCGGCGGTCCCGGTACACCCGCTCTCGCTCGCTGCCAGGCCGGACGGGGTCAACGGCGAGCTGGACCTCCCCATCGGGTCGACGGCGACGCTGCTCGAGGAGGGGTTCGTTCCGGTCCTCCACGGCGACGGGGTCGCGACCGCGGACGCCGGCGTGACGGTCGTCTCCGGCGACGAGATCGTCGTCGAGCTGGCGACCGCTCTCGACGCCCGCCGCGTAGGGGTCTGTTCGACGGTTCCGGGCGTGCTCGACGGCGATGGCGAGGTGATCAGGCGGATCGACTCCTTCGAGGCGGTCGCGGACGCGCTCGGCGGGAGCGACGCGACGGACGTTTCGGGAGGGATGGCGGCGAAGGTACGGGAGCTCCTCGCGCTCGACGCGCCCGCGTCCGTGTTCGGCGCGGACGGGTTGGTGGCGTTCCTCCGCGGGGAGGAGCCCGGGACCCGGATCGGGTAGCGGCCGCGGCTCCGCGACCCCCGGCCGGGGACGATACTGTCGCGGTGAGGAACCCTTATTCACGTCTCGCGTCTCGATCCACGTATGGACGACACCGAGGTACGCGATCGCCTCCGCGAGGTCCGGGACCCGGACCTCGGCGACGACATCGTCTCGCTGGGGTTGGTGAACGACGTGACGATCGAAGGCGGAACCGCGCGGATCTCGCTCGCGCTCGGCGCACCGTTCTCGCCACACGAATCGGGGATCGCGGACGACGTCCGCGAGGCGATGGCGGACACGGGACTCGACGTGGAGCTGTCGGCGTCGATCCCCGACACCCTCGACGCGTCCGATCAGGTGCTCCCGGGCGTTCAGAACGTGATCGCGGTGGCGTCCGGGAAGGGCGGTGTCGGCAAGTCGACGGTGGCGGTGAACCTCGCGGCCGGCCTCGCCGAGCTCGGCGCGCGCGTCGGCCTGTTCGACGCCGACGTGTACGGGCCGAACGTCCCGCGGATGGTTTCGGCCGAGGAGCGCCCGCAGACCGACGGCGAGACGATCGTGCCGCCCGAACGATACGGGATGAAGCTCATGAGCATGGACTTCCTCACCGGCGAGGACGACCCCGTGATCTGGCGCGGCCCGATGGTCCACAAGATCATCACGCAGCTGGTCGAGGATGTCGAGTGGGGCGAGCTCGACTACCTCGTGATGGACCTCCCGCCGGGAACCGGCGACACCCAGCTCACGATCCTTCAGACGCTACCGCTGACCGGGGCGGTGATCGTCACGACGCCTCAGGAGGTCGCGCTCGACGACGCGGTGAAGGGGCTTCGGATGTTCGGCAAACACGACACGAACGTGCTCGGGATCGCGGAGAACATGGCCGGGTTCCGGTGTCCGGACTGCGGCGGGTTCCACGAGATCTTCGGCTCCGGCGGCGGGAAGGCGATGGCCGCCGACCACGACCTCCCGTTCCTCGGCGGGATCCCGCTCGACCCCGACGTACGGACCGGCGGCGACGACGGTGCGCCGGTCGTGCTCGGGGAGGGCGACACCGCCGACGCGTTCCGCGTGCTCGTCGAGAACGTCGCGAACAACGCTGGCGTCGTGCGGCGTCGGGAGGTGGTCGACGGCCGATGACCGGGGGGACGGACGCCGGTGATGGGGACGACGAGAGTGATACCGGTCCCGACGACACGGGCACGGACCGGGCAGAGGACGAGGCGGAGACGGACCGGGCAGAGGACGAGGCGGAGACGGATCACGCCGACCCGCTCGACGCGGCCGGCGTCGACCCCGTCGTCCCGGAGTCGGCGGCAGCCGCGGCCGCCGACGAGTTCGCCGCCGACGAAGACGTCCGGGAGTTCCTCCGGACGATCGCCGACGACGTGCGCGGCGAGAGCGAGGAGAGCAAGCAGCTGTCGGCGATCCTCTACCGGGTGTCGGATCTCTACGACCCCGACGAGGCGACCTCGCCGGAGGAGATCTACCTCAACGTCCGACACATCATGCGGATCAAATCGCAGGGCGGGCTGCGGCGGTGAGCCGAGGGAACGTCACCCCTATACCCGAACGGGACCGACCGCGACCATGAGTTCGACGCTGACGCTGACGGCGGTCGCGACGCTCGTCGGCGTGACGGTCGGCGCGCTGTTCGCGTTCCTCCGGGTCCCGATCCCCGCGCCGCCGGAGCTGCCGGGCGTGATGGCGATCGTCGGTATCTACTTCGGGTTCAAGCTGGTCGAGTACACCGATTGGGGGTTCGACCTGCTCGACGCGATCGGGCTGTAGCCCGGTGGCGACGGCCGCCGGTACGGTTTTCCACCCGGCGCGTCACGCTCCGGTATGTACGACGACATCCTGCTTCCGGTCGCGCCGGGCAGCGCCGCAAACGCCGCGATACCACACGCGCGCAGCCTCGCGGAGCGGTACGACGCCACGATCCACGTCGTGAGCGCGGTCGACACGCTCGAACACACGCTAAGCGGCCCCCGCATCGCGTCGGTCGCCGACCGCGTCGAGTCGGGCGCGGAGCGCCGTGTCGAGACGGTGACCGCGGAGCTCGACGCCGCCGGCCTCGACGTGGTCGGGAGCGTGATCCACGGCGAGCCGCTGCGCGTGATCGAGAACGCCATCGAGGACACCGGCGCGGACCTCGTGGTGATGCCGACACACACGCGAACCGGCTTACAGCGCGTCCTGCTCGGTAGCGTCACGGAGAAGATCGTCCGGATCTCGCCGGTTCCGGTGGTGACGGTTCCGATGCGGGACAACGAGGACGGACGGACAGCGACCGGCGACGACGCGTGACCGACGGGACCGCCGATCCCCCTCAGTCGGGCGCGGAGCGTCCCGTCGAGACGGCGACTATCGATCCCCGCGCGGACCGAGTGACCCGGGCGTTCCGCGTCGCTTATGACGGCCGTGAGTACGCTGGGTTCCAGCGCCAACCGCACGCACGGACCGTCGAGGGGACCCTGTTGCGGGCGCTCGCCGATCACGGCCTGATCGACCGGGGCGACGGCGCGACCCACGCGGTTCCGCCGGGGTACGCCGCCGCCGGGCGCACGGACGCTGGGGTCTCCGCACTGGCGCAGACGGTCGCGTTCGCCGCGCCGCCGTGGCTCACGCCGCGCGCGTTCAACGGCCACCTTCCCGGGTCGATCCGCGTCTGGGCGGCCGCGGACGTCGCCGACGGCTTCCATGCGACCCACCACGCGACCCGCCGGACGTATCGGTATCACCTGTACGCGCCCGTGTCCGGGACGGGCCCTGCCAGTGGCCGGCCGGGCACCGGCGGGGGTGTTGCGGGCGGTTGGACCGATGACGGTGGGGGGATCGACGACGATGCGGTTCGGGACGCGCTCGCCCGGCTCTCGGGCGAACACGACTTCCACAACCTCACGACTGACGACCGGGGGACGGTTCGGGACCTCGACGCGACCGCGACCCGCGAGGACGATATCCTCGTTATCGAGGCGGCGGCCGACGGGTTCCCCCGAGCGCTCGTCCGTCGGATCGTCGCGGTCGCCGCCGCGGTCGGCCGTGGAACGGCGGAGCCGACGCTCGTCGACCGGCTGCTCGACGACGCTCCCGTTCCGGGCGAACACGGCGTCGGCCCGGCCGCCGCCGAGCCGCTGGTGTTGTGGGACGTGACGTACGACGGGGTGAGGTTCGAGGTCGACGAGGAGGCGGCGGAGCGCACGGTCGAAGCGTTCGACGAGCGCTACCGTGAGGCCCGTCACGCTGCGGCAGTCACCGGGCGGATACGCGACCACGTCGGTTCGGCCGCGTCGCCGGAGTGACGGGTCGGGACGGGGATCAGTCGCTGGCCGAACGAGGGACCGCCGCTTCGGCAGCAGTCGTCATCGACTCGACCCGAATCATCAGCGTGTTACCGTCGATATCCGCGGCGTCGACGACGCCGGAGAGGCGAAGGCCGGACGCGGGCGTAGGGCCAACGGTGACGCGGTCACCGCCCTCGAACGGGCGGACCGACCCGTGGAGGACGACCTCCGCGCGGCACAGCTCCGGGTTGTTGACGCTCGAAAGGTCGATCTCGCGGACGGTGACTCCGTCGAGCGCCGTCCCGTCCCGCTCGACGGGAACCGGATCCGTGTCGTGTACCCGCTCTAAGTCGAGGACATCGTACGCCTTCTCGGTGGGCTTGTACCCGCCTTCCGGCCCGGCAACGCCTTCGACGAGCCCCAGCGACCGGAGGCTCTGCATCCGGTTCCGGACCGTTCCCGGGTTGCGATCGACGGTCTCGGCGATCTCGCGACCGCAGACGACGCTTTCCTCGTCGTCGGTGAGGCTCACGAGCGAGGTGAGGACGCGTTTCTGACTTGAGCTCAGCTGTAGCGTGGACATACACGAGAAATCGAAATATTCCTGTATAAACGTTCGGTTATATACACCTTATATTGTTGAGAACGAGATAGAGAAGTCGATACAGTACAATAATGTACGATTACGGGCGGCGAAACACGAACGTCCGATTCTCCCGACATCGCGCCCCGTGATCCCTCGTTCTTCGAACGATCCCTGGGTTCGGTGATCGGTCAGTGTTCGTCGGAGTAATCTCCGCGGCGATGGTGGTTCGATGGCCCGATCATCGCCCTTATACGATACCCACGGAGCGTATTTACGCCTCCGAGGGGGACCGGCGACCGTGATGCACACCTCCACGCGTACCGACCCCCACGCCGGGACCGACACCGACCCGGAGTCGGCGTCCGACGGCGACTGCGAGCCGGAGTCCGGGTCCGTGTCGCACACGCCGCGCTCGTCGACGATCGAGGACGCCGACGCGGAGATCGACCGGATCGCGTCGTTCCTCCGTGACGCCGTCGCCGACGCCGACGCGGACGGCGTCGTGATCAACATGAGCGGCGGGCTCGATTCGACGGTCACCGCCGCGCTCGCCGTCGAGGCGCTCGGACCCGAGCGCGTGTACGGGCTGATACTCCCGTGTAACAAGATCGGCGCGCTCCACGCTCGCGACGCGGAGGGGCTCGCCGACGCGCTCGGGATCGAACACGACACGATCCATATACAGCCGCTCTTCGCTGCGTTCGGGAGCGTGGCTCCTGACCGGTTCGACCTCCACGACGAACCGGTACTCACGGGGAACGCGATCGCGCGGCTTCGGATGACGATCGCGTACCTCGCCGCCAACGCCACCGACTGCCTCGTCTGCGGGACGACGAACCGCAGCGAACGCCTCCTCGGCTACACCACGAAACACGGCGACGGGGCCGCGGATATCCTCCCCATCGGGGACCTGTACAAGACCGAGGTCCGTGTGCTCGCGGCGGCGCTGGACGTACCCGAGTTCGTTGTCGAGAAGCCGCCGACGGCGGGGTTCCTCCCCGGCCAACGCGACGTCGACGATCTCGGTGCCCCGTACGAGGTCATCGACGCGGTGCTGCGAGCCGCGGTCGACGAGGGCGTCGGGAACGCGGCCACCGACGCCGACGCCGATCCCGTCGCGATCGCCGAGCGGGTCGCGAGCCGGGCGGACGCGCTCGACGGAAGCGATACGTCCCCCGACCCGGAGCTCGTCGTGCGTCTCTTGGAACGGTACCGCTCGACGGCTCACAAGCGGAGGACCCCGCCGACGCCGGGACGGCCGGACGGGATGGGCGGGGAGTGACCCCCGAACAGGTCCCGATCCCCCTCCGCTACTCCCAGTCCGCCGGCCAGAGGTCGGCCGCGCGCATCCCCGTCTCGAACTCGGCCTCCCGGAACGCGGCCGCGAGCGCCGCGGTATCGAGCCGTTCGGGGTCCCGATCCGCGGCCGCGAACTCCGTGACGAGGAGCGCGACGAGCGCGGCGTGCTCCCGCACGTTCCGGTCGTCGACCTTGTCCCGGGTGTCCGCGTGCGTGTGTCCCCAGCCCCGTCCCCGCTCGCCGGAGTCGCTGTGTAGCTGGAGGGCGGGAACGCCGCGGCGGACGAACGGCCACTGGTCGGAGAACGGGTGCGGCTCCGGACGCACCTTGACCGGGTGTCGCGTCGCGGTCGAGACGGCGTCCGCGACCGACGCGGCCGTCTCCGACGTGTGTGTCATCGCGACCAGGTCGCGGAACCGGCCCGCGCCGTCGACGTTGATCACGCCGCGGACCGCGTCGAGGTCGACGGTTCGTGCGAGCCGTTCGGCACCGAGCAGGCCGACCTCCTCCGCGCCGACCGCGACGACATCGACACCGACGGGAAAGAGTGGATCCGCACGCTTTCGATCTCTCGTGTCGTCCGCGACACCGACGTCACCTGTGCCGTCCGCGACACCGACGTCACCTGTGCCGTCCGCGACTCCGGCGTCACCTGTGTCGTCCGCGACTCCGGCGTCGCCCGTGTCGTCCGTCCCATCCGCCAAGATCCGGGCGGCCGTGACGACGGTCGCGATACCGCACCCGTTGTCCAACGCTCCCTCCGCGATGTCGTGGCCGTCGTAGTGGGCGAGAAGTAGCAGCCGTTCGTTGGTGTCGGGCCCGACGCGGCCGATCACGTTCCGCGACTCGCCGGGAGTGGTCGTGGCGTCGACCGTGAGCTCGACGGTCGCGACCGGCCCGGTGGCGTTGACGGCGTACTCGCGGAGCCACGCGCCTGTCTCCGCGGAGACACCGACCGCGGGGGCCGCGGCCTCTTCACCGAACGTCAGCGAACCCGTCGGTGGGAGCTGTCCGTCGAGGTGGTTGACGAAGACGAACCCGACCGCGCCCGACTCGACGGCGTACCCGAACTTCTCCATTCGGTGGACGAACCGGGTTCCTTCGGGAGTCGTCGTCGACGCGACCGCGATCCGCCCGTCGACGTCCGCCGCATCGATCTCCGCCGGGGTCCCGTGCCCGACATCGACGAGCGCCCCGGAGACGGAGCCCGCGGGTGAGTACGGGAGTGCGAGCGCCTCGAACTCGCGAGTCCGCTCCTCGCCGGACCGATCCGGCGTCCGCACGCGGAGGTTCACCTCGCCCCGCTCCCACGCCGCGAGCTCGAAGGCGTCGGTCCGCACGTCCCGGAGCCCGGCGCGTTCGAACGCGTCCGCGACCCGGTCGGCCGCCCGTTTCTCGCCGGGACTCCCCGCCATGCGGCTCCCGATCGCCGTGAGGTCGGTGAGGAAGCGCCACGGACCGTCGTCGGTCCACGTCCGGCCGATGGCGGCGGCGAGTCGGTCACGGCGGTCGCGGATGCGGTCGGCTGCGGGGTTGTCGCCGTGGCTGACAGCCGGGTCACCGTGGCCGACGCCCGTGTCGCTCCCGGGATCACCGGCGTGTTTCCTACTGTCATCCACGTCGTCGCCGCTCCCCGCCCCGGGTGAACCGTCCTCGCTCATACCGCCTACTGCGCGGGGCGGCGGTTAACGCTGTGGGAGGCAGCGAGACGGGAGCATGGGGGAGTCGGTCGCTTCCATGCGGGGACCGAACGGCGAAGCGCTACGTTGAAGTGTGACGGTCGGGTACGACAATTCGAGCACCGTTGGTCCAGTGGTAGGACATTAGCTTCCCAAGCTAATAGCCCGGGTTCAATTCCCGGACGGTGCATTTCTCGAACGAAGTGAGAGAAATCACCGACGGGATTGAACCCTATCAGTCGCGCGCAGCGAACGAAGTGAGCGAGCACGTCTGATTCTGATTCAATTCCCGGACGGTGCACTTCCCGAACGACTGAGAGAACTCTTCGGGCGGTACCCTCCTGCTACGCGGGCCCTTATAAACGCGTTCGAGCGCCCCCGACCGCCTATATAACCGCGTCCGAGCCTTCGCCGAAATGCTCGTACACACGTCATAGCGGGCCCTCGGGGACTTATACGCGGACGGGCGCAGCATGAATCACGGAAACGTATCCGAACGCGGTGGACGGCTCGAACGGATCCGGGACGGAAGACGGCACCTCTCGGTTCCGGCCGGGGTCCGTCGGCGGACCCGTTTCGTTCAGCGGACTGAATCGGCGCTCAGCCGCCGAACAACGACTGGAAGAAGCCGGTCTTCCGGTCGCCGTCGAACGCGCCGAGCGTCCGATTGAGCTCGCGGGCGAGCGACCCGAACGCCTTCCGGGTGTCCATATCCACCTCCGCCGCGAACTCGTCGCGGTTCCGCTGGAGGTACGTCGCGGGACGCGAGCGATCGAAGGAGCCGTCCGCGATCCCGTGTTCCGCGAAGTATCGATCGAGCCGCTCGACGATCGGCCCACTCGGCACGACGTCCGCGAGGCTCTCGCTCGTCACGCGGTCGTCGATGCCGGAGGCGCCGGCGAGCTCGGCCGCGTACGCGCGGTTGACGAGCTCGAGGTAGAACGACTCCGAGAGCACGTCCTCGATCGTGGTGTCGCCGTCGACGAGCGCGTGCGACCCGATCCCGACGACGGTAACGTCGCCCGGGGGTTCGGGGCCGTCGAGCTCGTCGCCGTCGTGGACGATCGCCACTTCCTTATCGCCCGTGTCGAAGACGGATCGAACCGTCGCGGTGTTCTCCAAGGTTCCGATCGGGAGGACGGTCCAGCCGCGGTCCAGCACCGGCGCGTCGGTGTCCTCCAACAGCTCGGAGACGTTGAACAGGTACTCGTAGGTGGTACCGTCCTCGACCAACAGCAGCTGCGATCTGGCGACCATCGTCTCCATCACGCCAAGCTCGAAGACGTTCTGGAGCGGGAACCGCGTGTACGCGTCCGCCTTGTCGGCGTCCGACAGGACGGTCGATCCGGTTTCCGGGTCCTTGTGTATCATCTTCACCCGGTGGGCCCGATCGAGGTCGATCATGAACGGCGAGTGTGTGCTGTACACGACGGTGCCCTCGGCGGCGATCTCCTCTTCGAGGAAAGTGAGGAACTCGCGTTTGGCTTTCGCGTGCAGGTGAAGCCCGGGCTCGTCCAACAGCAGGACCGCTTCCTCGTCGCGGTCGCGGAGCGCGAACAGGGTACAGAACGTCGAGAAGAACCAGCGGAACCCCTGTGATCGCTGGTCGAACTCGACGGTCACTCCGTGATTGAGGTTCTCGACGCGGACCTCCACCGTGCGCGAGTCGCCGTCGACGCCGCGGAGCCGAACCGCCACGTCGTCGGCCTGGCTCCAGTAATCGGTGACCGCGCTCGTCACCTCGCTCGATGCGGCCTCCAGCTCGGTGAGCGTCTCGCGCCAGTCCTCCTCACGCAGCGACTCGACGTCGAGATCCGCGATCGAGAGCAAGGCTTCGAACACGCGGTCGGACGCAGTCTGCTCGCCCGCCTCGATCCGGTCGGCGAACGCTTCGAGATCGATCGACGCGTCCAGCGAGTTGTACTCGCCCACGTAATGGAACTCCGGGAGCGCCGGCGCGAGGACGTCCTCCCCGACCGCCGCGATCGCGACCTCACGGGAGTCGGGGACGACATCGGCGAGCATACCCACGTCGCCGAACCCGCCGGTTCCGTCGCCGTCGGCGGTCTCGTCGCTGTCGGCGGTTTCGTCGTCATCGCCGGTGTCGTCGTCCTCGGACGCGTCGCCGTCGGCGGTCTCGTCGCTCTCGCGGAGCTCGTCGACGGTCGCGTGAAACTCGGCTATCGATCCGGCATCGCGCAGCTCGCGCCGGGCGTCGGCCGGGACGTCGTGCGTGGAGAGGAGCCAGTCCACGTACGCCGACTCGTCGAGCTCGAACTCCCACCGTCGGTCGTTCGCGTAGTCCTTCGTCGCGACGACCGTGCCGTCGGGAGCGCGGCCGCCACGGTCGTCAAGCCGGTCCCGCTCGTCGCGATCGAGCGCGAATTCGACGCTCACGACCGGGTCCGGATCGTCGTCGTGTCTCGGCTTGTAGTCCGGCCACCGGCGGCGCGGGTAGTCGTCGTACGGGGTGAACCCGCCGTCGCCGCCGGCGGGATTGAGTCTGGAGACCGCCTCCATGAGAACGGTTTTCCCCGACTCGTTTTTGCCGATGAGACACGTGAGGTCGTCGACCTCGACCCACCCCGTGTCGTCGATACTTTTGTAGTTTCTGACGCGTACTCGTTGTGGTTTCATGGCTGTCGGATCACAAAATACGGGACGGTTCGTGGCCTGTGCGGCGAGACGGCAGGCAGACACCAACGGAGCGGGTTACACGAGGTCCCGCTCCACGAGTGTCCATGACTATCTCGGCCGCTCTTCTTCGGGGGTCTGGAGCTTCGTGATGTCGAACTCCACGTCGGGTTCCGCTATCGTCTCTCCGACTGCCTCGAAAATGTGGACCCGGTCCGCACGGAAGATCCGCGCACTGAATATGTTGTCGCGGATGTACGTCGGGATCCCCTTGTTCAGTGGAGTCACGATGACGATGTCGTCGTCCTTGTCGACGATGAGCTCGACGAATGCGACCTCACCGCCGACGACGCCCGCGATCACGTCACCGGGATAGATCTTGGGGTCTTTCATGTTGTCCGGAACGAACGGTTCCGTGTCGGCGACGGGCGGGACGTCAAACTCGCCCGTCAGTGGGAGATCATCGACCGTCGCGTTCGGGTGTACGTATATCTCGCGTCGATCGTCGGCAAATCGTTGCATACACCGATTTATATGGGTGGAATAGGTATAATACTCCTACCAACCCAGTAAGGTACTCGCGGATACCGTTGGCCTTTCAGACCGTATGGTCACCGAGCGGAACAACGAGCTACCGTTCCAGTCAGACCGACGGCGAGCGAGGCGGAGTCACGTCGTCAGAAGATGTTGGCCTGTCGGTACACCGAGATCCCGGAGTTCGTGATCTCGTAGGGTTTCGTCTCGCGGGAATGGTTCGCGTCACGGATCTTCTGGATCTCCACGGCGAGACGCGTCTCGCGGAAGTCGGAGCCGCGGACGTACTGGAGGACGAACACCGCGTCCGTGAGATATTCGACGATCCCGTATCGGGACGCGTACGGGGTTTCGCTGCTCGCTTCCGAGGTGAGAAGGGTCGTCACGCCCGCCTGTTTCAGCGATCTGGTAAAACCGAACACTTCCGATCTGCGCTTCGCCGGGTGATCGTACATTGCTCCGTTGAACGCCGACGCCGTCTGCGGATCGTATCGCTGATTTCACGGGATTTGGACGCCGTCTGGCGATATGGGACGTCTCAGGAACCTCGCACAAACGTTTCACGAATTCGCTACGAACCATTTTGAACAACCAGACGTACCCGCTGTCGCCGACGGCGACAACGGGTACGCCAAGTCCACCAAGATCGCGCTCCTTCTGCTCAAAGAGGAGATCAACAAGCCGCTTCGGAGGCTCGAAGACTATCTCAACGAGATGCCGGGAATTCTCGGTGTGTTTGATCTTGAGGCATCTCCGGATTACACATCTTTCAGCGTCTGGGACGATGAATTCCCGATGAAAGAACTGCGCCGCCTGCTCCGCGCCTCGGCGGAGCAGGCGGGGCTCTCAGGCACTGCGTCGATCGACGCCAGCGGCTTTCAGCGTGATCAAGCCAGCTCACACTACCGGAATCGGGTCGGTTACTCGTTCAACGCGATCAAAACGACGCTGCTTGTTGACACGGATTCTCTTGCTATCATGGACGCTCATTTCACGACGAAGAAAGCCTATGACGGCCATATCGGGCTGCAGGTCTTTCGGCGGAACGCCGAAGACCTGCAGGCGTTGCTGGCCGACAAAATGTACTCGTGGAGTGATCTCCGCGAAGCCTGTCGTGACGCGTCTACCCGACCAGTGATCAAACACTGCGAGCAAAACGCGCTCAAGAAAGCTCACAACGCCAGAATTGACGATGATGTCTACAATCAGCGGTCAATGAGTGAGACCGTGTTTGCGATGCTAAAAGACGACGGCGACGAGATCCGCTCCCGGAGCTGGCACGGCCAGTTCCGGGAGCTCACACGGAAGTGTATCGTCCATAACCTCGAGCAGGCGGCGAGTTAGAGCTCGCCGCCTGCTCTCCTTCTCCGAATATATCCGGGAGAGGCATCGCCATCGTCCACCTCATGCTTTATGTAGTATCTTGTGAAACTGATGCTTTGGTCGCCGCACAATTCCGCTCAAATCGAATCGCCCGATCTGAGAATCTACAGATAAAGCGCCGCTACCGGTAGAATATCGAATATCAAAAATCCGATGTTGCCGCCGTCTTGCGTTCAACACGGCATCGTACATCATTTCCAGGAGCGAGACGGAGTCGAGGACCAGCCGGTCCGCGCCGAACGACTCGATAAGTCGGCTCAGGTCGTTCCGGATCGACGCCAGCGAGTTCGCCATCTCGATCGGGTCGAGCATGACGACCGCGAGCCGTCCGGCTTCCGCGTGTTCACGGAAAGCCCAGCCCTTCTCCTCGGCGGTCGCGAGGATCGACTCTCTGGTCTGTTCGAGCGTTATGTACACGGCGCGTCGGTCCGACTCCAGCGCCTCGTTGAGGAACTGGAGCGCAAACGTCGTCTTACCGGTTCCGGCCCCGCCGATAACGGACAGCAGGGACCGGCTGGGGACGCCGCCGAGGATCATCTCGTCGAGCCCTTCGATACCGATGTTCGTCCGATCGATGTCGGAGTCGAGTTCCTCCGGGTCCTCTTCGAACGCGGTCGGACCGTCGTCCGGCGCTCCACCGAACGAACCGCCACCCCCGCCGCCGAACGGATCGTTCTCTCCGAACGAACCACTGCCACTACCGCCCCCACCGCCGAACGGATCGTTCTCTCCGAACGAACCACTGCCACTACCGCCCCCACCGCCGAACGGATCGTTCTCTCCGAACGAACCACTGCCACTACCGCCCCCACCGCCGAACGGATCGTCGGTTTCGGATGGGCCGCCGTCCAACGTGTCGCCGGTCTCGTTCGCCTGGCCGTCCTGTCCGGATCGGTCGGCGGCGATATCCGTATGGCCGTCGACCGTCTCCCCGTTGGCCGCATCGTCGTGGGATTCGTCGGCCGCATCGTCGCCTGCCGCGTCGCTTTCGGCTGCCTCGCCCTCGGCCGCATCGTCGCCTGCGAGGCCGTCGTCGGGGCGCTCCGAGGCGGTATCTCCCTCCTCCTCGTCGAGCTCGCGCAGGGCGCGCTCGAACCAGTCGTCCTCCTCGTCGGTCATGGTCCCGGGCGGCCGTGCAGGGTCGCCATGTGCGCCTGAACGCCGGCCGGTGGCTTGAACCTTTCCGGAATCGGCCCGATCTCCACACGCTTTTACTCGGGCCCGCGAAACGTGACACTCATGGAAGTCGGGATCGTGGCGCGGAAGGGCAACCCGGACGCGGTGGCAGTCGCCGCGCGGGTTCGGGACGCGGTTCGCTCCCACGGCGAGACCGTTCGACTCGACGAGCGTACCGCGGCAGCCCTGGACGACGACGCCGGCCGTGAGGTTTCCTCCCTCGTCGAGTGCGACTTGGCCGTCGCCATCGGGGGCGACGGAACGTTCCTCTTCGTCGCCCGCAACGCAGGCGGAACCCCAGTCGTCGGTGTGAATCTCGGTGAGGTCGGGTTCCTGAACGTCGTCCCGCCGGACGAGGCCGAGGACGCGGTGCTCGCGGCGGTCGAAGCCCACCGTAGGGGCGAGATGCCCGTCCGTGAGGTGCCACGGCTTGCCGCCCGAACGGACGGGTGGGAATCGGTCCCGGCGGCGAACGAAGTCGTCGTGCAGGGCGATCGCCGCGGACCGGGGAGCGGGATCGACTACGAGCTCCGAATCGACGGGTCACGGTACTCCGGGGGACACGCGGACGGGGTCCTCGTCGCGACCCCAACCGGATCGACCGCGTACAACCTCTCGGAGGGCGGCCCGCTCGTCCACCACGATGTCTCCGGTCTCGTCGTCAACGAGATGGCGCCCGATGCAGGGATGCCGGCGCTCGCCGTCGGAACCGATGCGACCGTCACCGTGGACATCTCCACGCCGACGGGTGCCGTGGTGGTAAGCGACGGGCGGAACGCGACGGAGCTCGACGGTCCGGTCGAAGTAACTATCGAGCAAACGACGCCACCGATGCGGATCGCGGGACCCGAGTCCGATTTCTTCGAGGCGCTCGGCAAGCTTTCCTGATCGACGCGGCCGACGCACAACGTTCAATCCCTTCCCTCCCAACGGCCGGGTATGGGAACCCCCTCCGGCCTCGAACCGTTTCGTGACCAGTCGGTCACGGACCAGATCGGTCTCGCGATCGTCGGTGCTCTCGTCTGTCTCGTCGGCTACGTCGGTGCGGCAGCCCTCCTGTACGACGTCACTGTTCTGGACCACGGGGGGCCGGAGACGCCCCGGCGGGTCGCCGGGGCCGCCGCGTCGCTCGCCTGCTGGGGGCTGTACTCGCTCGCGTTCATACGGGGGCGGGGCGGTCCGGTGACGACCCCAATCGTCTCGCCGCTCGCGACGCTCGCGGTCGTCCCCCTGGCGTTCCGCTGGCTCCGGTTCGGTCCCGCGTGGAGCGCCGTCCGTGACCGGATCGCGTGGGTGTTCTTCGATGTCGGGCTGTTCGTCGACGTCGGCGCGTTCGTCCTCCCGGGCCTCTCGCTGTTCCTCGCCGTGGTGACCCTGTGGGCGAGCCGGTTGGACGAGGCGGCGATCCGGGAGTGGCAGCGCCACCACCTCCCCGACGAGTTCCGTGAGGCGTTCGTCGCCGAGACCGACCTCGATCGGTGACCCACAAGGCGTTTACCGGCCGCCCGCCTCTCGCCGCCGTGAACCGTCGTTCCGTCGTCGGCGGTGTCGGCGTCGCCGTCGTCGTCGTGGTCGCCTGGCTCGTCTCCCCGGACCCGGCCGTCGAGACGCTGGAGTGGATCGCCGCCGATCCGGTCCGGTTCGGACTGCTTGCAATCGGCCTCGCGGCCGTCCGACCGTTCCTCGCGTGGCCGACTACCCTCCTCGCGGTCGTCGTCGGGTTCGGATACGGGTGGGTCGGCGTCCCGTTCGCGGCGCTCCTCCTCACGGCAACGGCGTTTCCGCCCTACTGGCTCGCCAAGCGCGGACGCGTCCACCTGACGGGCGGGTCCCGAACGCTCGCTCGGGTCTCCGAGACGGCCGACCGGCTCGTCGCCGACGCCGGGAGCGTCCGCGCGATCGCCGCGACGAGGTTCCTTCCCGTTCCCGCCGACGCCGTCTCGGTCGCAGCCGGCGTCTCCGGGATCCGGACCCGCCCGTTCGTCGTGGGGACCGCGATCGGTGAGTTCCCCTGGGTGATCGCCGGCGTGGCGCTCGGGGTCTCGGCGGACCGGCTCGCCCGGAACGACCTGTCCGCCGTCGACCCGTCGCTGATCCTCGCGCTGGCGCTCGTCGGGCTGTTACTGCTCGCTGGCCCGATCTATCGGACCGTTCGAAGTACGAGTCACGTCACTCCGTCGGAGTGAGCCAGTCTTCAAAGTGGATCGATTCCAGTACATGATACCAGTCGTACGGCGGAAAACCCACCGCCCGAATAGCGGTTCGGTCCGCCATCGAACGGCAGGGAGATCGTGTGCCTCCATGGGACCGATCGACGCGTGTTCCCCCGGTCCCCAGATCCCGGGATGCTTCCCAGCCCTAACCCCGGAGCCGCCGTCGAGGTCGACGGCGGCTCCAACGGGGGTACCAGGGGTATCGCGTCGGTCCTGTCAGTCCCGCGCCGATCCAGTGCTACTCGTCGGTGCCGTCAGCGTTCTCTCCGTCGGTGTCGTCGGCGTCGGTGTCGTCGGCGTCGGTGTCGTCGTCCGTATCCGCGTCGTGATAGCTGACGTCGATCCCCTCCGGGACCGGACGGAGCAGGTACCTCCCGGTCCGACCCTGTCGAACCGGTGCGAAATCCGCGGTGAACGCCGTCCGGGTGTTCTCACGGATCTCGAACGGCTCGTTGAACGTGAGCGGCGCGTTCCCCGGGGTGTCGACCGTCGCCTCGCCGCCGTCGACGAGAGTCCCTTCGACATCCGAGACTCGTAACTGGAGGAACTCGTACTCCCCCACGTCGAGCTCGCGTTCGTCTATCAGCTGGGTCTCCTCGCCCTGTAGCTCGACGAGGTCCGCCTGCTGTGGCTCATCGAACTCGTGGTACTCCCGGCCCGCGGGCTCCACGGTCGACTCCTCTTCGTCCTCATCCGCGTCGTCGCCGTCTCCGTCAGTTCCGTCGTCCTCGTCACCTTCGTCGTCCGGGTCCTCCTGCCCGCTCACGGCACCCTCGGGACCGAGCCAGATCCCCTCGATCGTGACGACGAGCGATTCGAAATCGCCGATATCGACCGGCTGATCGGTGACCGAGGTCGCGAGCGTGCCGCTCGCGCGTCCGACACAGCCCGCGAGCCCGCCCGTCGCGACCGCGAGGACGCCGCTCGCCTTGAGATACGTCCGTCGTCGGATCCCGGCGCCGAAGTCGATCGGCACGTCAGACACCCCCGACGGAGCCGGCGTCACCGTCGCTTACGGCGTCACCGAGCGATTCGATCGCTCCCGAGAGGAACCCGTCTATCGTGTCGAGTAGGTCACCGACGAACTCGGGGACCGGTTCGGGCAGTCCGTCCGACGGACCGACCTCGTCGACGTCGGGGTCGGCGGCGCCGGGGCCATCGGTTGCGGCCACGCCGACCGAACCGACACCGACGAGGACGACCGCAGCGAGCACGGCGACGAGAGTAGTTGTAGTCACGTTCATGACGACTCCCGCTTGGCGTGCGACGGGCTTCAATAGCTGAAGTCGTTCAGTCGGTTTACGCCGAATTAAGCCGGTTTATATCCGGTATCAGCAAGTGTAACGCCATTTTTCGATCGATCAGGGCGCTCGGGTTCGATCGGGCTATGGCGGCGGTTCCATGAGAGGCGGGGCAATGGCTCCGTGAGAGGCGGGGCAATGGCTCCGTGAGAGGCGGGGCAATGGCTCCGTGAGAGGCGGGGCAATGGCTCCGTGAGACGCGGGGCAGTGGCTCCGGAAGACGGACGGCAGCGATCACGGTCGAGTCGCGACGGTGGTGACGAGACGCGCGGGGGTGACCACGTGGCCTGCCGGATCAGGCGAACGGGTCGTTACTCCGTCCGTGTCTGAGATACTGAACCGCGACGCCGACCAGCACCAGCAGACCGAAGACGACGACCGAGAGGTCGGCCTGTTGAGCGATCGCGATCGCGTTTCCGTCGACCACGGCGCGCCAGACGGGGTACACGGTGGCGACGACCCCCGCGCCGAGACCGGTCAGTGCCAGCGAGATGATGAGGTCGTAGTGCCGCATCGCGAGGATCCCCGCGACTCCTCCGACGACGACGGCAGCGACGAAGAACTGCTGGAACTCGGGTTGTGCGAGAAGTCCGGACTCCGCGAGCGCGTCGACTTGCACCGCTTCGAGCATCGGATCGCCCGGCTCTGCGGGGTCGTACACGAGGTCGAGTACCGACTCCCCGACCGTCAACACGAGCGTCGCGAGCGTCGTGACGACGAACGCGGCGATCGCCACGGTGAATCGCGCGACGAACGGGAGGAGCGCCCGCCCGACGACCGCGCCGAACAGGACGAGCACGCCGGCGAACGTGAGCCGCCCACCGGCGGATACGGTCCCGGTCGCGAGTTCGGGGACCACGATCCAGCCGAGGACGCCGCCGCCGAACGCACCCGCGATCCACCCGGTCCACCCCAACACGAGCCCCTTGAGGTCGTACGCGGCGGTAACGAGAACGAGGCCGATGAGGGTGTTGAGACACAACAGCGCGAACAGGATCGGGGTCTCGGTGACGGGCATATGGCCCGGTATTGTTCGATCCCCTATAAGAGCGTTTGGAACGGTTTAAGGCTCCAGCCGGTTCGGGTCGCGTGGGAACATGATCGCCTCCTTGATGTTGTCGAGCTCGGCGACCTTCTGTACGAGCCGGTCGATCCCGAGCCCGTACCCACCGTGAGGGGGCGTACCGAAGCTCAGCGCCTCGATGTAGAACTCGAAGTTGGCGGTCTCGACGCCCTCCTCCTCCATGACTTCGACCATGCGCTCGACGTCGTGTTCACGCTGGCCGCCCGAGGAGAGCTCCTGGCCCTTATAAATAAGGTCGAACTTGCGGGACGCGATCTCGTCGCCCTCGACGTCCTGCATGTAGTAGAACTTCTCGTCGGGATAGCCGACGACGAAGAACGCGGGATGGCCCTGCTCCTCGAAGTACTCGCCGAGGAGCTTCTCGCCTTTCGTATCGAGGTCGGTAGGGTCGTCCGGGAAGTGGCCGTACTCGGTCTCCAAGACGTCGAGCGCCTCCTCGAAGGTGATCCGCGGGAAGTCGTCCTCGGGGACCGTCAGGTCGACGTCGAGCAGGTCGAGCTCGCGCTCGGCGTTCTCGGCGGCGGCACGGAGCGCGTATCGCAGCGACTCCTCTTGGACGTCCATCACGTCGTGGTGGTCGTCGATGTACGCGAGCTCGACGTCGAACATCGCGATCTCGGAGACGTGTCGTGAGGTCGCGAAGTCCTCCGCACGGAACGCGGTGCCGTTCTCGTAGACGGCCTCGTACCCCGCCGCCATCAGCATCTGTTTGTACAGCTGCGGGCTCTGTGAGAGGAACGCGTCCTGGTTGTAGTAGAGGATGGGGAACAGCTCCGCGCCGCCCTCTGCACCGCCCTTCGAGATCCGCGGCGTCTTGATGTCGACGTATCCCGCCTCGTCGAACCACTCCTCCATCGCCGTCATCAGCTCCGACCGCAGCGTGAACACCGAGAGGACCTCCGGCTTTCGGAGGTCGAGCGCACGGTTGTCCAGCCGCGTCGAGAGGTCGACGTCGACGTCCTTCGAGATCTCCAGGGGGAGCGGGGAGTCGGCCTCGTCGATCACCTCGTACGCGGTGGGCGCGATCTCGACCCCGCCGGGGGCCTGGTCGCTCTCCAGTGGCTCCCCGACGACCCGCACGACATCCTCCGATCCGGCGTCCTGTACCGCCTCGAACAGCTCCGGCTCGCGCTCCTCTTTGAACACGACCTGGATCAGTCCCTCCCGATCGCGGACGATGAGGAAGACCAGCCCGCCCAGATCGCGGATCTCGTGGACGTGACCCGCGATGGCGACTTCCTCGGCGTCCGGTTCGACTTCCGACGTGTGGATCCGATCGATCATATAAGTGAAGTTACGTGCAACTGGCCGCGCATCGGGCATAGGCTTGTCGTCTCGTCGTCGACGGAACGGCGGTCACGTCCCCACCGACACCGTTCTACCGGCACTGACGCCGCACGTGTCACGGATCGAAACGAGACGAAACCAGCACGGATCGAAACGCGGTGAAACGAAGCGAAGCGAGGCGTCCCGCCCTCGCGTGACCCTTCCCCTCGTGCCCTCCCGCCCCTCCCGTGACCGCGCGTCAGTCGAGATCCAGCTCGTCGCGGACGGCGGCCTCCGCGCGCCTGAGTACGTCGCGGATCGCCAGACCGGTGTCGGCCGCGACCGCTGCCGCCTCGTCGTACTCGGCACTCACGTCGTACACGTCGCCGTCGGCGGTCGACGCGACCTTCACCGACACCTCGTGTTCCGTTCCGTCGACGCGCACGGTCGCGGTCTCGAAGGACCGCTCGGCGATCCAGCGGTGGCTCGCGCCCGCCTGCCTGATCCCGAGGGTCCCCGTCTCGCGGGCGAGTCGCTCGGCGACCGCCTCGGCGTCCTTGGGTTTGCAGATCACCTTCACGAGGTGGCCCGGTCGCGACTTCTTCATCGTCGTCGGGACGACCGTCACGTCGCGTGCGCCGGCGTCGACGAGGACCTCTTGGAGGCCGCCGAGCACCTCCGGCGCTGCGTCGTCGAGGTTCGTCTCCAGGACGGCGATGTCGTCGGCGACGAGCGCCGGATCTCGGTCCTCGGGATGACCGTGCCTGTGGTCGGCACGATCGTGTCCGTGGTCGCTGTGACCCTCCTCGTGGTCAGCGTGGGCGTGTCCGCGGTCGCCGTGCCTCTCCCCGTGACCCGCGTCGATACCGTCGCCGACGGGGCTACCGTCGACGGCCTCGAGGCCGTCACCGACCAGCGCACGGAGCACGTTCGGGTGCCGCTCGAACGTCGCGTCGCCGGCACCGTAGCCGGTGGCGTCGACGTCGAGGGGCGGGAGCGATTTCACGCCCTCGGCGATCGCGGCGAGGATCGCGGCACCGGTCGGCGTCAGCAGCTCCCGCTCGATCGGACCGCCGTACACGTCGAAGTCGGCGGCCGCCACGATCCCGGTCGTCGCGGGCGCGGGGATCGGGTAGACGCCGTGGCTCATCTCCACCTCGCCGCCTCCGGTCGCGACCGGCGTCGTCACGACGCGATCGACGTCGAGGTCCGCGAGGAGAAGCGCCGCCCCGACGATGTCGGCGATCGCGTCGTCGGCACCGACCTCGTGGAAGTGCGTCGCTTCGAGATCGATACCGTGGACCGACGCCTCCGCGCGCCCGAGTCGCTCGAAGGCGTCCAGCGCGGTCGATTCGACCGGTTCTGGGAGATCCATCGACTCGACGACCTCGACGACTTCGGGGTACGACCGGTGGACCCCCGCACCCTCGGCGAGGGCCCGGTCGTCGTGGCTGTGCGTGTGGTCGTCGTCGTGGCTGTGCGTGTGGTCGTCGTCGTGGCTGTGCGTGTGGTCGTGATCCGACCCCTGTGAGCTCCCTTCCGCCCCATCGTCGAGGACGACGTCAACGGTCACCGCGTGGATACCGTTCTTCGTCGTTTCGCCCACCTCGTATCGGACCGGAAGCCGGCGTTCGACCGGGGAGAGGACGGCCGGATCCGCGCCGGCGGCGATCAGCGCGGCACAGATCATGTCGCCCGCAGCGCCGGTTCGGCCGTCGAAGACGAGCGTTCGCATGGGGGATCCGACGCGATCGCGGGACAAATACCCGCGGATCCGGACGTGTTCCCGGCCGCGTGATCTAGGGCACTACGCGGACGGGGGTCCCTGCGAGAAGCGAGCGTAGCTCACGAACCGTGTCCGTGAACACCGTGGAGAGGTCGTCGTCGTCCCACGTGTAGGCCGCCTCGACGTCGGTGAAATACAGCGTGGCGATCACGTCTCGTGTCGGGTCCTGCCGTGCGAGCGCCGCGGCGTACGCCCACAGCTGCGGACGGTGGTGTGCCGCGCGTTCCTCGATGAACTCGGCGGCCGTCACGCCCCGCGCGTTCCGGTCGGTCTTGTAGTCGACGACGTGGTACGTGTCCGGGGTGACGACGAGGTGGTCGATGAACCCGCGAACCGTCCCGGTGTCCACGTCGAGCTCGATGTAGTACTCGTCGTGGGTGTGTTCGACGTCAAGGTCGGCGTGGAGGTCGGTGAGGTATCCGATCGCGGCGTCGGCCTCGGCCGCGATGGCGTCGTACGCCGATTCGGGGTACTCGTCGTCGCCGTGGTCGGACGCGCGGTCGTGTTGCTCCCGGATCGCGCCCTCGATGACCCGACGGCGCTTCTCCGCCGGCGGCCGGGTTTCACAGAGCCGGTGGACGGCGTGACCGTAGATGGCGGCCGGGACTTCGCGGCCGTCCTCCGCGGGTTCACCGCCCCCTGCCGGATCACCGCCGCGCTCGACGCTACCACCGCCGATTTCGGAGTCGGTGTCAGGATCCCGGGCGACGGACGAGGCGGTGACCTGCCGTATCCCCTCGTTCGTCCGGAGTTCGGCGGTGCCGTCCGGGACCCGACTGAGATCGGAGGCGGAGAGGACGAACTCCCAGGGCCGTTCGTACCCGTATCTCGATCGGGTCGTCGACGCAGGCTGCGGTTCGGGGTCGTGGTTGTACCGTTCGTCGCGACTGGGGAGGCGAACGGTGATCGTGCCGTGCTCGGTGTCGCCGTCGACCGCGTACGGGAGCGTCGCGGTGAATCGCCCCGCTGTTTCGAGCGTCCGCCAGTTCTCGACGGCGTCGTCGTCCGTGCCGAACAGGGCCGGTTGGAGCCAGTCACGGTAGGAGGCGGGGTCCGTCGGGTCCGGGGGTGCGACGCCGGTCTCGTGGTCCTCGTCGGCGGGGTGGCGGCCGGTGAGGACGAGGTGGTCTTCGGCGCGCGTACAGGCGACGTAGAGCACGCGTTTCTCCTCGGCGCGCTCCTCCGCCCGCCTTCGGTCGCGGGCGACCGTCCGCATCAGTGTCGACTCGGTTCCGGTCCGGTCGGGCGTCGGGACGTTCAGCCCGAGCACCGGCCGGCGGTCGCCGTCGATCGGGACGCGCTCGAACTCGACGCTGCCGTTGCCGAGCCGGGCCCGGTCGTTGAACCGCTTGCCGAGCCCTGGGACGACGACGACCGGATACTCCTGGCCTTTCGCCTCGTGAACGGTCATGATACGGACGCCGGTCGCGCCCGTCACGTCGTTGGCCTCCGCCTCGCTCCGTCCCCGGGAGGCTCGCTCGGAGAGCCGAGCCGCCACCCTGTCGAGCGTCGGTACGCCGCTGTCGTCGAGCTCGCGGAGCTTGTCACGGAACTCGTCGACGTTGGCGACCGCCGCTGTCCCGCGCTCGTCGGCGGCGATCGCGGTCAGGTACCCGGTCTCGGCGAGGATCCTGTCCGCGAGCGCGGCCCACCCGTCCACACGCATCCCGGGCGTCTCGCCCACCCCCGCGTACTCGCGCCAGCGCTCGAGGTCGGCGACGACGGCGGCGACCTCGGGGTCGTCACACGTCCGCAGCGAGTGCCACAGCGCGTCGCCGGGGTCGTGGGCCGCACCGATCTGTGTGTCGGTGAGCCCGCACAGCGGGGAGCGGGCCGCGGCGTACAGCGCGACGTCGTCGGTCGGGTCGGCCAGCGCCTCGAGGAGCGCGGTGAGCGCGCGTATCTCCGGCGTCTCGAAGAACCCCTCCCCCTTGACAACGGTGTATGGGACGTTCGCGTCGCGAAGGCCGCGCTCGTACTCCTTCAGGTCGCTTCGCGATCGGATGAGCACGGCGATGTCGTCGGGTTCGACGGGGCGCGTCCCGGGCCCAGGGGCGTCGGTGTCGTCCGTGACGAGCGTCTCCCCGTTGAGAAGGTCGACAATACGGTCGGCGATCGCGGTGGCTTCGATGGCCGACGGTTCGGAGTCGGGAAGAGCGGCGAGCGGATGGTCCGCGCCGAGATACCGTTCTCGGAGATCAGTTTCGACGGGTACCGGGAGGTACTCGACGACCGGATCCAGGCCGGTCGGCGTCCCGCGGCCGGCAGCCAACGGGGCGCCTTCGGCCTCGTACGGTTCGTCGTCGCCGTACGCGAACACGCGATCGAACAGACCGTTGATCGCGGACAGCGGTTCGGGAAGGGTGCGGAAGTTCGTCGCGAGCGCCGGGTCACAGTCGGCGACGCCGTTCGCGGTGTTCGCGGCGTGTACCGCGTCGGTGGCGTCGCCGAAGACGGTGACATCGGCGTCACGGAACCGGTAGATGCTCTGTTTCACGTCCCCGACGACACAGAGGTTGTCCGCGTCGAACGACTCCGGATCTCCGGGGTCCGATCCCGCCCTCGACTCCTCCCGATCCGAACCGACCGATCCCGCCCTCGACTCCTCTCGATCCGAACCGACCGACCCGGGTCCGCTCGTGAGCGCCCGGGCGAGCTCCCACTGCCGCCGGTTGGTGTCCTGGAACTCGTCGACCATGACGTACCACAGATCCGATCGAAGCCCGGCGGCCGCCTCGGCGGCCGCGCCGTCCGGGTCGGTGAGGAACGCCAGCGTGTGACCGATCAGGTCGTCGTAGTCGAGGGCGCCGCGCCGCCGCTTTCGGTCGCCGTACTCGTCGAGCGCGGCCCGGGCGAGCGTCGCGAGCGCCGTCAGCAGCTCGCGGGCGTCCCGGTCGGGGTCGAGCGACGCGTCGGTCGGCCGCGTCTCGGGAGCCAGCTCGTCGAGAACGGAGTCCATCGCCTCGCGGAACCGCGTGGCGGTCGGGTCGTCGCGTTCGCGGAACGCCTTGTTCCCGTAGTAGGTTCCCTCACCGTACTGGCCCCCGTCGCCCGTCGTGAGCACGTCGCACAGCCGGAGACACAGCGACAGCCGCCGGATCGGCGACGCCGACGCAGTGTCGACATCGACGAGCGTCTCGTGGAGGTCGAGCAGGTCGTCGCCGACCCGGTTCATCGGGTTCGCCCCCAAGTCGTCGGTAACGTCGTCGTCGCGATACAGCGCACACAGCGTGTCGAGGTCGTCGCTGACGGCGTCGAGCAGGCGTTTCGGGTCGGCGTCCAGCGGATGGAGGGCGACGAGATACGTGTCGTACGCGTCGGGGTCGTCAACCGCGCGGAGCTCGTCGATCCACGCCTCCGTCGTGTCGGGTTCGGCGAGGAATCCGGCAAGCAGGTCGGCGAGCGCCGCCCGGTCGAACACGGGAGCGAGCGTCCGCGTTCCGGGTGGCTCAGATTCGACGATCTCTGCCGCGACGGTGGCTCGGAGCCGGGCGGCGTCGCCGTCCTCCAGCACGTCGAATCCGGGGTCGACGGCGGGGTGGCTGACGGCGTACTCCTCGAGGACACGGCTACAGAACCCGTGTGTGGTGTCGATGTATCCGGCCTCGACGCCGTCGGCGGCGGCGCGCCACACGGCCCACCGTTCGGGGTCGTCGATCCCCGCGAGCCGCTCGCGGATCCGCTCTCGAATAGTGCGTTTCAGGTCGTCCGCGGCCCGTTCGGTGAACGTGGTAACGACGATCCGCTCGGGAAGTCGGCGTGCTGCCTCCGGGTCGGTGATCCGATCGATCCCCTCCGGAACGCGGTACGGCGGTTCCTCACCGGTCGCGACGAGGCTCTCCGGCCCGTCGAGGTGTGCCCGAAGGATCGTGAGGTAGCGTTCGGTGAGCGTCGTCGTCTTTCCGGTGCCGGCCCCGGCCGCCACGGTGACGTTCCGGTCGATCGTCCGCGCGGCGCGTTGCTGTGCGCGAGTGAGCGTGAAGCCGCCCGTGTCTCCGGTCGCCCCGTCGGCGTCGATGTCCTCGGTCGCCCCGTCGGCGTCGATGTCCTCGATCGTCCCTTCGGCGTCGTCCGCTTCGCCTCGCCTGTCGTCCGTCATCGGCCGCCCTCCGTGTCTACGCCGGGCGCGTAGCGCGGCACGTCCGTCTCGTGGAGGTGCTGATGGATATCGTGTCTCCGGTGGTGACGGACGTCGCACGCGCCTCGATAGGGACAGTACGAACACCCGGCGTCCCCGGGATCGAGCACGGTCGGGTGAAACGACCCCGCGTCGACCGCGGTCGCGATCCGGTCGATCCGGTCGGGGACGGTGTCGTGTAGGAACTCGGTGAACGCTGCCCGCGTGTCGAACACGAGCGACCGATAGCGTCGCAGCGGCTCCGGGTCGTCCCGTCCCCATCGCGCGTGTGCGGCGTCCTCGTCGCCGCCTATCGTCCCGCGGTACGGGGAGACGCGCCCCGCCGGACGCACCTGATAGTAGGCGGCACCGACGGGCTCCGCATCGAGCGCGGCCTCGGCCAACAACAGGTACGCCGGGAGCTGGAACGCGTGGCCGTCGATCGTGTCGCGTTCGCTCGGCGTGCCACCCGTCTTGTAATCTATCCCGACGATCCCGCCGTCAGCGGTAACATCGAGTCGGTCGATCTTCCCGCGGAGCGCGACGTCCGTCCCGGGAACGCGGACGGGGTCAGCGGCGAGGGGTTCGAGGCCGGGGTCGTCCGGCGTCAGGCCGACGTGCGCCTCGAAGTACGTCGGCGTCGCGTCACGCGACGCGAGCGCGGTTTCGGCCTCGAGGAACCGGTTAAATAGGCCGGCCGGGGCGTCCGGATCGCCGGGCGTAGGCTCCGGATCGTCAGCCACGGCATCCGCCCCGCGCAACCCGTCGAACAGCGCGTCGAGCCACGCGTCGTGGAACGCAGTGTCGGGCGCGCGGAGCGTCTCGAGTCGCTCGACCGCGACCGCGTACAGCCGTTCCTCCGCGGCCGCGAGCGTCTCCCCGGTGATTGTCTCGTGTCCGTCCGCGCGCCACTCGCGATAGAAGCGTTCCAGCACGTCGTGAACGTACGACCCGACGTCGAGTGCGTTCGGCTCCAGCGTGAGGGGGTCGTCCGGTTCGATCTCCAAGACGTGTTCGAGATAGTATCTAAACGCACAGTCGGCGAACGTCTCCAGACGGCTCGGGCTGTACGGCCGTCCACCGTCCCGCAGGTCCGCGACGACCGCCGGATCGACGTGCCCGTCGTATTTCCCGACCTCGTCGCTCGCCCGCGCGGCCGAGACCCGCACGCCGTTCGCGAGCCGCGACGGGGCGTTCGCTTCTGAAACGGCGATGTCGTACGTCTCGGCGTCCGTCGAGACGGTTTCCGGGGTGAGCGCCCCAGTATCGATGGCCCGAGCGAGCGAGCGGTGGACGTCGGTGACGGTCGCCGGCTCCGCCCGCTCGCCGCCGACGCTCGTCGCGTCCACGTCCGTGACGCGTTCGAGCTCAACGATCGGATCGGCGGGGACGTACGGGTCGCCGTCCGGGTCCCGTTCGGGGGCGGAGAACGTCACGGCCGCGTCGGACGCGACGAGCTGTGCGAACGCGTACCGGGTGGCTGCCACGGGGTCCGCCGCCTCGAAATCCGGGTGTGCGTCGTTGAGCGGCCGCGCGAACGCCAACCGTCGCGGGGGTGACGGGGTGTGCTCGGTAGTCGACCCCGGAACGAACACGTGTTCGACCGGGTTCGCCGCCGCCTCCCAGGGTGAACAGACACGGACGGCGTCCGACGTTCGGCCCGTCGAGACGCGAACCGTGACACCGTCGAGCGCTCGCCGTACCGACTCGACGTCCATGCCCCGGTCGTCGCTTCCACCGGCTACCTCCCGACGTTCTGCGAGCGCGGCGCACACCTCCGTCGCGTGCTCGATCGCTCGCCGCTCCCGGCTCCCGACGCCCCGCGAAAACCCGACCGCGTCCGTGAGACCCGTCCCGTCGGCGGTCGTCGGCACGCCGATGTCGTCGAACAGCCTCCGGCGGGCGGCGTCGACGTCGGTCGTGGTCACGAACCGTTCACACGCCGCGACGACCTCGCGGACGAGCGTTTCGGCGTTCCCGTCGAGGTGCGCCATGAGCGTCGCCGTCCGAGTCGATTCCGACCGCTCCGCGATCCGGATGACCTTCCGGGTCGTCGCCGTCCGCGAGGGGAACACGAGGGGGTTCGACAGGAGCCGGACCAGCGGGGCGAGCCGGTCGGGTTCGGAACCGAGATCGATCGTCGCCTCGAATAGCGTGCCGGTCGTCGTGGCGAAGAACGACCGATCGGAGCCGTGAGCCACTGGAACGTCCGCGTCGCGGAGTGCGTCCGCGAGACGGTCGCCGTACGTCGCCTCGTCGAAGGGAGCGATGGCGATCGCTTCCGGTTCGACGCCGTCGCCGATCAGCGACCGCACCGTTCGTGTGATCGCCCGCACCTCCCGCTGTACCGTCGCGTGCGTCTCGACCGAGACGCCGTCGCCGAGAGCGACCGGATCCCCGGAACCACCGTCCTGCCGGTACAGGGCCGCGGCCGCGGTCTCACGCGGCGAGACGGACCCCCGGTCGTCAGCACTCGGCGACGGGGTACAGCCGAGTCGGTCGTACCACTCGCAAAGGCCGCGGACGGCGTGGTCCACACCGGTTGCCGTGTCTCTCTCGGCCTTATCAGCCACGTCCGGGACCCCGTCCACGTCCCCATCGCCCACGCGCGCGAGGACGACGCCGATGTCGAACGCGTCGGCGAGCAGCGCGACGACGTCACGCTCTTGTGCGGAGAGCGTCCGGAACGCCCCGACGACCACTACGTCGGTCGCGGCGAGCTCGCGCCGCACGAGCGGTCGACCGGCGTCGAGTACGTGTCTGAACCGCTCGCTTCGGAAGGTTTTCGGCTCGTCGAAGCCGTCCGCCCGTGCGTCGTGGACGTGCGCGACGAACCGAGACAGCGTTCGACCGAGCTCGTCGAGTGCTTCCCGCGCGAGCCGGCGCTCTACCTCCGTCGCCGTAATCGCGCCGGCGAACTCCAGCAGGGTCAACAGCTCCTCCGCCTGATCGACGAGCCCGGCCGCGGGTTCCCCCTCGCTGTACAGCGGGTGATCCGGGTCGTCGATGCGTGTCAGCGCGTCCGACACGACCCATCGACGTTCGGCGTCCGTGACGTACGTCGACGGCCCCTCGTACGTGTCTGCCTCGTACAGCTCGTCGACCAGCGTCCGAAACCGCTCGAGTCGAAGCCGCACGCGGGAGCCGTGTCGTGCCCACTCGTCAGTGACGGTGGTGTCGCCGACCGCCGCCGGTTGGAGGTACAACGCGGACTGCGGGACGTCGGCGGCGCGTTCGGCGGCCCAGCGAACGGCGGCGGCCCGACCGCGAGCGGGCGTCTGGCGATCGAAGATCCGGCGCGTCGTCATTGGAGTACTCTCTCACGACGGCCATGAGTAACTTGTGCCGATCGGTGAGTCCCGTGCCAGGGTACCGTGAACGAGTCGTCGCGGACGGGGCGTCGAGATCGGCGTTTGCGGCCTACGGCTCGGCGATCTCGTCGAGCGCCCACGACGCCACCGTCCGAACGCGCTCGTTCGTGTCGTGCGCTACGCGCCGGCCGAGGGCGTCCGTTGCAGTCGTCGCTTCGATCCGTCCAAGCGCCCAACACGCGTTCTCACGTGCCGCCGCCTGCTCTTCTTCCAGTGCGTCGATCAGTGACTCGGTCGCCGGTTCGACGGTATCCGGGTCGTGGTCCGCGACGCGGGCGAGAACGGACGTCGCGTTGTATCTCGTCTGTTCGTTCTCGTCGTCAAGGAGCCCGATCACGGCCGGCACCGCGGGCAGCACCGCCTCCGGGTACTGTTCGGCTTGATCGGCGAGGAGCCCGGCGGCGTTCGTTCGCAGCTTGTCGTCGTCCACCGTAAGCAGCTCCCGTGCGACCGGAACCACTTCCGTCCCGACGTTCGGATACGCTTTCGAGACCCGGCCGAGCACGGACAGCGCACCGATGCGACCTCCACGAGAGGTGTTCGTCACGTACTCGACGAGGGTGGGAGTGATCGGGAGCAACGTCTCGGGGTGTGAGTCGGCGACGTGTTCCAGTACCAGCAGCGTCCGAACCTCGTCACCGGTGTCGTCTTTCAACAGCGGTTCGAGCCGCGGGACGAGCTCCGTGACCGCGGAGGTGTCCTCCTCCGCGACGCGCCGGATCACCGTGAGCGTCGTCCGCAGCAGGCGGTCGTCGGTCTCCGCCGTGAGCAGTTCCCCCAACGTGTCCACCGCGGGGATCACGAGCGCGGGGGTTGCCGACGCGAGCGCCTCGAATATCCCGACGATCTCCGCTTGAACCGCGAGATCGCTTGATGTGAGCCTGTCGACGAGCACGGGGATAGCCGGCTCACAGGCGTCTGGATACTGTTCGGCGATCCGCTTGAGCTGAGCGCCCGCGAGACGGCGTTCCGTCTCGCTACCCTCGTCGAGTCCTTGGATCGCCTCGGGGACGCCCTCCGGCCCCGGCTTCGCGAGACGGCCTAAGAACTCCGGCGTCGCGTACTCGGTGCCGTACCGATCGAGCACCGACCAGTCGGCGGTGTCGGCGTTTTGCGGGATCGACACCTCCGAGAGGACGAGCTGTGACCGGCTCCAGTGCAGCATCAGTGGCGTCACTGGACCCCTTGGCTCCCACTCGACGATCCGGTACCCTACCTCCGGCGTCCTGATATCCTCCCCCCGCACTTCGACGGTGTCGGGTGTGGACCGGGGATCCGCTTCGTCGCTCATGCGGGAGCTGTTCGGGTCACTGAACGAATATGTTCCGCCGCGGCTGGGTGGTTCGGTCCGCGTATAACTGAACAGCAACAGCGCTTATCTCCTTCCATGATACTTCGTACATATGACAATCAATGGTGGTGAGGCGTTGTCGACTGTGTACGACGAAGCGCTCGACTCCGGTTTCGGTTTGATCGCGAGCAACGTCGCGGAACCGAACGTGATGACCGGGCTGGTTCAGGGTGCCGCACAGGTCGACTCCGACCTCCTCTTACAGATGAGCAACGGAGCGTGTACGTTCGCCGGCAACGGCGACCCTATCGCCGGCTTACGCGTCATGGGCACGTACATCGAGCGGATCGCCGCACAGTACGACATCGGCGTGTTTCTCAACATGGATCACCAGACCGACCTCGATATCATCCAGCGACAGATCGAGCTGGGGATCCCCTCCTCGATCATGATCGACGCCTCCCACGAGGAGTTCGAACAGAACGTCGCCCGCAGCAAACAGGTCGTCGAGATGGTCGAGAGCGCCGACGCGGATATCCTCGTTGAGGCCGAACTCGGGAAGATCAAGGGTGTCGAGGACGAGATCGTGTCGGAACACGCGTTCTACACGGACCCTGAACAGGCGGTCGAGTTCGTCGACCGCACGGGCTGTGACCTCCTCGCGATCTCCGTCGGGACACAACACGGCGTTGCCAAGGGCAGAGACTTGGAACTCAAACCCGACCTGACCGAGGAGATCCGAACCGCACTGCGTGACCACGGTATCGATACGCCACTCGTGTTACACGGGTCCTCTGGCGTCCAATCCGACCAGCTACAGGAGATGCTCGAACACGGGATCTGTAAGGTGAACAAGGACACCCGCTACCAGTACGAGTACACTCGAACCGCCTTTGACCTGTATCGCGAGGAGCCGGGCGATATCGTCCCGCCAGAGGGGATCGACGACCACCGCGATACGTTCTTTAACGATGTCGAATGGGCACCGAACAAGGACCGATTCGACCCCCGTGTGAGCGGTCGGCAGATCCGGGATCGGATCGCGGACGTCTACGCCGAGCTCGCTCACGTGTCCGGAAGCGCCGGGCGCAGCACGTTCGCCTGAACCGACACGGTGATGGCTTCTTCGGTCTGAACGCGGAGGGTTCCGGTGTTTGGATGGAACGGCTTTCGGTTTCTCACCTCCGTCAGCAGGTCGAACTCCCACACCGTTTCGACGGTCACCGAACGGCGTCGGATTCGAGACGTTCTCAGTGTGATCGGTTTCAAGACAGGCAAACTACTGGTTGGGAGATAGCCGAAAACTGCTGGACTGCGTGGGGAAAAGGATGCTCCGGCTGGGATTCGAACCCAGGTCATTGCCGTGAGAGGGCGCGGTAAACCTATATAAAAGGTTTGGTCGTGTTGCAAAGCGGTCTAGAGTTTGCCTCTGGTGCTCTCAACTGAGAGTTCACAGCTCATTGCTGTTTTGGTCGATCGTTGGAGCAGTTCGTCAAGGAACGATTGGTAGTACTCTGGATCAGCGTACTTCACCAGCCGAAGCTGGAGTATCGCCTCCAATCCATCCTTTGTCCAGCGCATCCACTGGTTCTTACAGCGCTTGCTGACCTCACCCATCAGCCGTTCGACGGGGTTCGAGGTCCACGGCACCTCGAACCCCTTGACGGCCTGCTCGGCAAACGTCACGATCGACGGCAACCACCGCCGAAGATACCCCGCAGCCTTCCCTGATCCGTACTGATCCAGCTGCCACGCTGTCTTCTTGATGCGCTCGGTCGTTCGCGCGATCCGCTCGCGGATCGCCGCGAACTCTTCTTCTGGACGATGCTTGGCAACAGAGTTCTTCAGATGGAATACCTCGTCGATCACTTCCGAGACGATCTCGTTGCGCCGGTCCAGAGAGAACACACCGTCATCCCAGAGGTTGTAATCCAGCGTTCGGCCCACGTGAACGAGGTCAAGCTGATGATCGCGGTGTTCGTCAGTGAATGCCGTGACAATGCCGCTATCGCCGTCACTGACGACCGTCGCGTCGTCAGTGACTGCGTCGATGTCATCAAGTTCGGCAGCTGTCTCATCCCAGTCAGCGTTGACAGAGAGATCCAGCAGGGAGTGTGACTCCTCGGCAGTGTCTTCGCCCAGCGTGGCTTGGACGGAGTGGTACGAGCGGTCCTCGTCTTGACTGTGACACTTCGTGCCGTCTGGAATAATGGCGTCAGCGTCTGTGTTAGCGACACAGTCTGGAAGGAACTGCTTGAGCTCGTTGCCGTATTCTCTGGCGCGGCGATTAATCGTGGTCGGCGACGGCATCCTCTCGAAGATGCCGTCGCCGTGGTCAGCAGCGTCACGGTAACTGAGAGAGGTAGCGAGATCGACGCTCTTGGCGGCGATATCTTGTTGATAGCGGTTCTGCCCGTCGAAGTCGAGAACGTCTTCGACGGGCCGGAAGTAGCTAGATTCGCCCTGGTCAGCGGCGGTATCTTTGACGTAATGAAGGAGAAATTCGTGCTCACCAGCGGTTGTGACGGCTGTGCGGGTATCGGTTCCAGCTCGTTGGAACCTCTGTTGACCGTTGCCGGTGGCATGTTTTTCGCCACAGAGCGCCTCGACGCGGGCCGCGTCGAGGCTCTCGACCAGCCCCTCGAGGAGGACTGATTCGACGTTCTGATCAGTGATGAACTCAGCCAACGTGGCCAGCGGTATCGTTTTGTCGTCGTCGATGCTAACGGTCAACCGCACGTCGATTGTAGCGTGCATGGGTTGCCTCGTAGGTTGGACACCAGAGGCAACCCGTTCCTCACGGGAGCCAGTTGCTACTGAACTCTAGAGGACTTTGTGACACGACCAAAGGTT
This sequence comes from Halorubrum tibetense, assembly GCF_055396225.1. Taxonomy (NCBI): domain Archaea; kingdom Methanobacteriati; phylum Methanobacteriota; class Halobacteria; order Halobacteriales; family Haloferacaceae; genus Halorubrum; species Halorubrum tibetense. Next base: position 471,463 of record NZ_AP043742.1, on the reverse strand, counting down.
TACGCCCCTCCGTCTACTTCTTTCTCTCACACCGTCTGTTTTCGCCCGTGTACAGGCTTCTAACGGGGTCCAGGATAATATAACACGGGGGAATTGCCGGAAAGGCAATAGAAGTTCAGCGAATTTTACCCCAGAACCATACCGATCGGCGGCAAACACGGGCAAAGACCTGGGGGAGGGGGTTTATACCACGACCGCTCAGATACCAGAATTGCAGTACCTAGATCGGTGAACTCATCGGGACACGGGAAGCCTGCCCGTCACTACAGGGCGAACGCGAGATCACGCGTTAGGCCGGATCGTGTATGTGACTGTTGCGTGTCCGGCCGCAACCGGATATTCGACCCGCAGCGGACTACCTGGACCCCATTGGAGTCGAACTGGTGTGTCAGCGGGAATCCGCTGTTGAATCGGGTCCAAGTACGTCAACGAGTACGACTCTTCAACGCGCAACTCCGGAGTATCACAGGTATTCGATAGTGGGACGTCCACTCGCACGTCGTCCGTGTCTCCTGTCCCCGCTATATAAGCCGATCTCTCAGTCGGTCTCGTACCGAACTCGACGCGGTCAGTCATGTCTACAGCGAGGTCAATGACTTTCGACAGCATGGCAGGTGAGGTTGTGATATCGACCGCCGTGCCCGGCTCTGTTCGTAACCAAATCTCCGGAACATTCACCTCTCGAATCGTGCCTGTCCGGTACAGCAGTTGCTTCGCAGTGATTTGAACTTCATGCGTGTTCGGTATTGCCATCGTGATCGTGTCCACCGATGGAATATCATGAACATCCAGCAGGCCGTTCACATCGAGGGCTGTGGATGCGGGTGTATCACCCGCCTGTATGAATTCAAACGCTGAGTGTGGCACGTGAATATCGACCCAAGCGGCACGCGCTTCGTCAGTCGCATGGATCGTCACCGCATCTCCCGTGATGTCAATGTGGGCTTCGCCGTCGAACACCATCACTGGCTGGAACGTCTCTCGAAACACGTTCGTTGACACTTCGGCGTACATCACAGCAGCCACCCCTGTGCGACGAGCTGGGTCGAACGACTGGTGAATGCAGTCAGGCACGTCACCCACCGACAGCTACGCATCTGACTGCAGATCACGGGGTGTCACCCGTCCGCGTGAACGTCGAATCAACGACGCCGAGCAACACTTCATAGTAGGTGACGTCCAACCGGAGCGCGTACTGCGGAGACGCTGCACGGTTTATCAGCGTGTGGAGGTTGTACAGGAGAGTTCCGAGATGAAACAGAAACAGGCGCGTATTATGATTCGGTGATTGCGTGTTCGGCGTGTACTCATGCTTCAACTGCCTGATGAACGTTCCAGCTGACCACCGGTACTGGTACGTCTCAAACAGATCAGCCATGTCGCACTCCGCCGGCGACAGATCCGTAAGAAACGCTATTTGCGGAGACATCTGGTACCGGTTCTGGAGATTTTCCGGCACGGGGTGGACGTACAGGTTCGGAGCCACTGACAGTCCGCCGAATTCCACGTTTGACTGGAACCGTGATTCATCCACCGGCGTTGCGTCGATGACTTCCGCGACTTCGCCCTTCGAGAGTTGTTTCGCTCGAATCACCCAGTTGTCATCGGCGATCGCTCGACAGGCACGCACCGCCGGAGCCGAGAAGAACTCACGGTCGATGTGTACGCGACCAACCGAATCACGTTGTTTAATCGGACGCATCAAGCGGCGGAACTGCGGCGATCGCTCTGTTTTATCGCCAGCGATGTCGATCCCGACCGCAAACCGCGCGTCGCTATCGGTCAACGAGACAGTTGAGAAGCACCACCCGTACCCCGACTCACACTCCTCTGGATTCCGCAGTAATTTGGAGTCAGGATCGTCACTATCATCCTCGCCCCACCACGTGACCCATGTCGGGTCACACGCGATGTCCCGCTCCTCATCGAAGAAACCCAGCTCACCGACCACATCCAAGAATCGTTCCGTTGCGAGCGTGAACATCCGCCCGATGTCGTCCCGGTTGAGTCCTGCAAGCAACGCACTAACGTGGCCTGCTGTGGGGATATCGGACTCGTCATAGTACCATGCTGCGGCTGCTGGACCTGCTCTGACACCCCCGTTGACCAGCGCGGCTTGCGCGATCGCGGCGATGATCGCCCGAACACTGAACTGCGTGTTCTCTGCCCGGTCGAACGTGATCGGGGCCAGCACCTCATCCAACACCGTTGAAACCCAATTACGGATCGCAGCACGTCGAGTCTCAGGTTCGATGAGCGCTTCATCGATGATCGGAGGGACATCGAGACCGTGAGCAACGGCGACGCTATCAGGCAATTGGATCCCAGCACGCGTTACGGCGTGGACACTTCGCGTTGCTGCGGCTCTAATCGTGTCTCGATGTCCCACAGCCTCTAACGATTTTGCTGCTCGCGCAACCGTCGAATTACTCGGTGCGGTGTCGTACCCGATCCGAGTGGTTATGTCCTCGTGGTCGTCGAGGTGCTCAACGATTTCCCGCCGAGAATTTACACCCCACGCATCAAGTAGCATGACCGTCTTCACGTGCCGCGGCTTAATAGGCAGGTCAGCAAACGACGTCTCTTCAACCGAAAGGGCTACGTCAGCGACATCAAGCATGGTAGCATCGAATGTCTTCGCTATCTCGTAGGTGCCCTGCTGGCCTTCACGAGATGTACTTGCGGCTGACGTTCGGTTTTCTCGACCGATCTGTACCGCGAGGTGTGCTCGCCGCTGTAACTCGGCCATATCGGTGACAGGGTGTTCGATCTCAATGTTCGACCCGTGACTGGCAGCACGGTCGCCGTCTGCGTCCGGGTTCCATTTGTGGGTGAGATCTACATGTGAATGCTTTTTCGCCGATGTGATTTGTTCAGCGAACGCGTCACAGTGAGTCACCCTGACCGCCGAATTATTCTGCTGCATAATTTGCTTGTCCGGTGCTGGAAACATAACCGTTTGCCCAGTAATACATGGAAAAACACGACTAAACCACACACTTCTACCCAAATATAACCCAAATGTTTATATTAGTATAGAGGTGGAAACTTGGTTTAAATTCGCACGAGACCCTAGATCAGGCAATAGAGGACCCAACACATGGAATTCAAAAAATACTGTAAATGCCTGACGACTGGCTCGCTGAGGTGGCGCTTGTATGCGATCTGGAGTTCTAACGATCCAATCGAGATCGCCTCATCACCAATTCTTGCTGTGATCGCGTTTTGGAGGGATGCGCAGTCGAACTCGTCACGTGCGAACTTCACTTCTGGATGCGGAGTAATCTGGTCTTCCGTGGCAACCCAGATGTTGTCGCCGTTATCAAGCATCTCGTACATCGAAGTGAGCGGCATCGCCGGGCCCCAGAACCCCTTCTTGTCAAGCGTCTCTGCGAGTTCGACTGTAGTCTCCTCGTCGATTCGTTCGATGAGGACGTCAACGTCTTCGGTAGAGCGTGCTCGCCCAGCGAGGATAGAGACGTATCCCGCGATGTAGACGTGCTTGATGTCGAACTGACCGAGAATTTTGGAAAATCTGATCGCCAGCTCGCCGAGCTGATTCGGCTCGTGTTCGACGACGAGTGTTCCATTCCGGAGTTCGATACCACCCATAGATGTTCGTCAGCAGGTGACCGCAGAAATCGTCGGGAATAGCGGTGCCCAGGTCAGGTCATCCGATACGCTTGATCGACTCAAGGCCAGGGACCTCGACGATCCGTCTCCTCACCTGCGAATCGGTCATTGTCGTGGTCCAGCGAATGGTGATGCCGACGGTGATAGTTGTTGCCGAAAGGTTCGGAGCGATACCGCGCATCTCGTCAACCGTGCCGGTATCGATGTCGTCGGGACGCGAGAGGCGCTCTTCGGCGTCGGTGACGAGATCGCTGTCTGCGCCACATGGGATGCGGATCGTGACGACAGCAGTCGTCGTCGGCTCGGGGTCGTTGTCATTGGAGATTGCCATGATGTCACCTCTGTTGAAGAGCGTCGCTCGGGCTATCTGATTCACGAGCTACGCTCCGAGTGCGCGAGGGGTGATTCGAACGCCCGTCTCGGTCGTGGCACGACCGCGTGATACCGAACTACACTACTCGCGCTTGACGGAGAAAGATGAGAGGACAACGCTATGCAGACTCGAAGGCCTCGATTGCATCGATGACCTGCTTCGGGTTTTCGGCGTGTTCGATGAACGAGAAGACGTTCTCCGACCACCCGGAGACGTTGTAGACGTTCTCGTAGCCTTCCGGGGTCACGAGGTCGCCGTAGGATGCAAGATCGACGAGATAAAGCGAGGTGTCCGTGGAGACCTCGTCTCGATACGCATCGAACGCTGCCTTGACCGTCTGGTTGTCGCGCGCCGTGAATGGTGTGCTGTCCCAGATCTGCATGTCGGTGAAGACGACGACTCGCTCAACGGGTTCTTCACGGTCGCGGAGATACTCGAACGCCTTCCAGCCGTTCGTCGAGTTCCCGACATCCTCGTCGATGGCCAGCACCGCATCTTGACGCTGCAGTACTGGCGTGTCCACGTGCATCGGAATGGTCTGGAAGTCGTCACCGAACCCGCCGACCTCTGCACCTTGGTCGGCCAGGATCGCACCGAATAACGCGCCGATCTCTTTTAACCTGAGCGTGCTGTTCTTGGACAGCGCTGTGTCCATCGACCCCGAGAGGTCCACGGCGACGAGCGTATCTCCGAGTCCGTCGGGCACCGTCTCGACAGCGGCGTCAATTGCGTCCTCCAGCCACCGCTCGACCGCCGGTGCTTGGACGTCCGCATTCTGGAGCGCGGTGTACGCCTGGTAGTACCGGAACGGGTACAGCGGCGCGTACCGCACCGCCTCTATGTCGAGGTGTTCCACGATGGTGTCCTCGTCGACACCGGCTTCGAGCATATTCCGGAGGTTCCGGATCGACGCGAAGATCGGCAGCGAGTACGTGTCGTCCTCGATGAGCGTCTCCCACGCGTCTCGGGTGTTGCCGCGCTCGGAGATAACCGTCTCCCAGGTGTTGGGCGACGGCAACGGTTCGACGTCGGGATAGTCGTCGAGATCGCCGCGCATGAATCGCTCGAACAGCACCTCTTGGTCGGTGTCGACGGGCGTGGGGTGGACGCGGTTGAACACGTCGTGCAGCGTCACCTCACGCCGCGACAGTTCGTACTTTCCCAGCGTGTAAGCGTCGGCCATCGAGACGAGCGCGTCTTCGATACCGCGTCGAAGCGGCCACGGTGCAGTCCCGCCGAAGAGCTGGTCGTGGATGGCGAGCGCGGTGGCCGTCTCGTCCATCCGCTGGATGATCGCCGGGGGCCACTCGCGGATGAGCGACTTGGGGGAGTCATCCTTGAATCGGTCGTCGTTGGCTGCCAGCACGAGCAGGACCTGTGGGATGTCCCGCAAGTAGAGTTCCTGTCGCGCGTACGCGGCGAGCTTCAGGACGAACTCCGGATCCTCGTCTGCGGCGGCGTCGAATCGCTGGACGACAGCGGCGAGTTGCTCGTCATCGGTTTCGTAGAACGAGTTCTCCAGCAGCTGGTTGATCGTGCGCTTGTACAGTGCGAGTCGAGGGTCGGTAGGCCCGAATGCTTCTCCACCTTCGTAGTTGGTGGTTCGCGTTGCCTCCGCGACCGTTTGCTTTGGCTTGTTGAATTCCATACTATCACTCGGAGCCGCAACAGGCGACTCCGATACCGGTGCTGCTCACACGGATGCAAGCAGCGAACGTCTCCGGCACGATTCGAACGTGCGACACTCGGCTTCGAAGGCCGGTGCTCTGTCCTGGCTGAGCTACGGAGACAAGGATGTGGCCGGAAAACTGCTGGAGCCGGAACAGCGTGCTACCTGGTTACACTACGGTGGAAGACCGGATTCCACCGCCGGGATTCGAACCCGGACTTCTGGCTCCAGAGGCGAAGGATGGCTCCAACTTGACGGCCACGGGATGAGTGATGGCGACTGGGAAACTGTCGAGGCGGATCCGGTGTCGAGAGTACCCTCGTGCTCTCTTTGTCCGGGATGTTCTCGATGGACGGGGCCACCGACAGGATTTGAACCTGTGAGTTCCTGGCGAAGCAACGCCTCGACTCGACGGTCGCCACGTGCGGTCGGGAAACTGACGGCGCGACGGGCTATGACTCCCGGTGTGCCTTGCGGGCTGAAGGAACGCACCGTCTCGACGACTGCACGCTATGGGAACCGACAGCGGACGCGTCACCGGTCTACGTCGTTACCTCGATGGTACGACGCAGAGCGTCGGTGTCCACTGCCAGTTCCCGAGTGCTCCCGAGGGGAATCGAACCCCCGACCTCCAGCTTGAAAGGCTGGCGTCTCTCGCCAACGGAGACTCCGGGAGCATCACTGCTACTGGTTCCGAGCGCCTGGAGAAGGACTCGAACCTTCCACGGTCAGGGTAACAGCCCGGCACCCCCACCAGGGGGGCCTCCCAGGCATCAAGAGGGCCCGACGGGATTCGAACCCGCTATTCTGCGGTTAAAGGCCGCTTGCCTGTCCGCATAGGCTCCGGGCCCACATGCTCCAGCCCGGATTCGAACCGGGGGTTCGGCCGTGAGAGGGCCGTGAGTTTGGCCGCTACTCCACTGGAGCGAATTGGCCTCGCCTGCGAAGGGTCATCGGCCAGTGGGACGGGCAGGATTCGAACCTGCGTGTTCTCGTTACAACTCAGCTTTGCACGTTAGCGTCAGCGGTTGAGTGAACGAAGAGATGGTCGATCTCGGTCATCAAGTCATCGATACCGCGATCATCGTTGTCTCGAACCCACGAGAGAAGGTTGTAGACGGCTTCCTTCAGGGAGTGTTCGAGGTTCGCTCGAAGCGATGACGCCTTCGAGCGAACAGTCCCCAAGGCGCTCGACTCAGGATCAAGACGAACGAGACTGTAGGCAGCCATCAGAAGGTGCCAGTGCCGACTGGCACCTTCGTCGGTCTGCATCTCGCAGTCTCCAAAGCCGAGATCCTGCTTCGAGTCCTCGAAGAACGTCTCGATGCGCCAGCGCATCCCGTAAGAGCGGATCACGTGCTCGGTCGGTGCGTCGATTTTGTTCGTAGCGAGGTACTTGACCGGATTCTCTTCGTCTTCATCGGTCTCTTTCTCGGCGATAACCAGCTTCACGTCTCCCAGCTGGGAGACGGGAAGCTTCTTCGTCCAGATGTGGTAGGTATCGTCCTCGATGTTGCGCTCTGCGGTGTCGATGCGCTCTGCCAGCGCATCGACGCTTAGCTCTTCTCCGCCGTAGGTCACCTGTCGATTGCTCCGGAGCGGGCCGATCCAGTCCTTGCCGTAGGATTCGATGTGTTCAACGAGACCAGAATCGTGAGCGAACCACGAGTCGAAGAGGTAGGTGTCCGCAGGCACACCTACCTCTTCTTCGAGTTCGGTGACGATCTCGCGGGCGAGATCGTACTTGGTGTCGTGGTCTTGGTCATCTTCGTCCTGTTTTTCGTAGAGGCGGAAAGTGAGTGGGTAGGCGGTTTTATCGTCGGCGTAGAAGGCGTAGATGAGGTCTTGGCCCCAGACAGTGTCACCTTCAGCGTGATCGTAGAAGTGGCCGACGCCGGGGACTTCGTCCCCGGCTTTCTCGGTGATCGTGTCGTCGAGGATGATGTAACCACCCTGTGACCAGCGCGTTTCACCGTGTTTTTGGAGTTCTTCGAGGCGTTCGTGGTTGAATTGCTGTTCGTCCCAGTCGTACTCGGTGAAGAACTTGTTGAGGGCGCGTTTGCCCTTGGCTGGAAGGACTTCGCGTGCGATGCCTGCCACGGTCTTGTTGCTGGCCGCAACAAGACCGGTGGCGTAGGTTTTCGCGTGATGGCGCTGGGCTGGAGACAGCGACTCGAACTCGTCGAACACACGCGTACACGACAAGAACTCCGTAATCGGCATCATCCGTCCTTGCCACCGCCTACGTCATGCACCTACTTCAACGTGCAAAGCTGAGGTTACAAGTGAGATGAAGGAACTCTCTCCGTCGCACCGGGTCTCCGGTAAAAATTCGGCGAGAGTGTGTGAATGCCGGGCTCTTCCACCGTCCCGCAGTCTCCCCGGCACGACTCGAACGTGCGTCTCCTCTTCTACAGGGAGGTATCGTAGCCGTTAGACCACAGGGAGAACTGTCGCCGCGAGAATTCGAACCTCGGGAGGACCTACGCTAACGGTTCTGAGCCACTTCCCGTTGACCACTGGGGTATGGCGACGTAACGTTGGATCGGGACTTGTCTACCGGCACGATGGCCGGATGCCGCCACCAGGATTCGAACCTGGGAAGGACTAACCACACGGCCCTCAACCGTGCCCGTTCGACCACTCTGGCATGGCGGCGCAATTCGAGAATCGCCAACGTCTCTGCGAATCACTTCGGCACGCAGCGGCGGGAGAGCGATTTGAACACTCGTGTCCTCGCGGACGCTGCGGTTCCAGCGCAGTCCCTTGACCAAGCTAGGGAAATCCCGCCAACGGTGAGACGGAGAGTCGAACTCCGAAGCCTCGCAGCTCTCGGTTTCAAACCGAGCGCGGTCGCCTATCCGCATGTCTCACTATCACCGTCGGAGCCTTGCTCCGACGAGCCCGCCTCGCGTTGCTCACCGGGACGCCGGAACACGCACATCGCTCATTTTCTGACTCTCTCTTTCGAGGTGAATGCGCTCATCAGCACCCAGTCACGGCAGGGATGGATGACGGTTACCTTGTTCCGTGGAAGTACGCGCCGTCGCCGGTGACGCAGATTTTCACGCTTCCAATCGTGTCGATTGACGTTGTTTCACCGAGTGGGACGTGACGGAACGCTTCCTCCTCGCAGGCGGGGCAGACATTTGTTGTCATGACGCCGCGACCCGGATTCGAACCGGGAGGCCGATAGCAGACGGCTACGGCGTAGCAGGCCGCTGGGTTCCCCAATACCCAGTCACGGCACACTGAGCCGACGAGGATTCGAACCTCGGTCCTGTGCGCCCAAGGCACAGATCGTCGTCCGCTGGACCATCGGCTCACGGGACTGCCGAGCGTTCGGCAGTTGATTATCTCTCTGTACGACTGTTTCCAACTACGCAACCGCGACCGAATGGTCGTGATCGCGCGTCTCATCGCAGGGCGTACTTCGGGTGTCCCCGGGAATACCACACCGGCTCATGTAGGTTGCAGACCCTGCCGGGCCCAGCACCGTGAGAACGATCCAGTTGATCGCACCAACGGGCTGCCTACCTCGATGGGTATCCCCACGTGGCCACGCCACGCGTCCACGCCGACGCCGGGATTCGAACCCGGATCACGGCCGTGACAGGACCGTATGCTCGCCGGATTACACCACGTCGGCATGTCGCCCCGGCCGGAATCGAACCGGCGACCTCCGGATTCAAAGTCCGGCGTCCCTCGCCAACGGAGACTCCGGGGCTCGACGTAGCCGCAGCTAACGCTGCGGGGGATGTGTGTAGCGACTCTTCGTACGCTCAGCGCGTACGGAATCGCTTGTTCGTTCCACTGTCAGGAACGAACGCAGACCAAACTGCCGCGAGCCTCAGTTGCCGTACTCGCGTGACGCTGTGAGCGAAACGAGTACTAGGCGAAAGCAGGCGGCACTCCCGTGTTCCCCAGCCCCTGACGGGTAGTCCGCGTGGGAGCCGGGTTATGCGGGTGAGAGTCTCCGGAGATCGCCGGATTGCGTCACACTTTCGCGTTCAATGGTGACGCAAGCCCAGCGATTCTCGTCCGGTCTCTCCGCACGCTGGTCTTGTAGGTACTCGCCGAACACGTGCCCCGCGGCTAAACGAGAACGAGCACGCCGCGGTTTGAAGCGAGTATCGACCATGTTGCGGGATTCTCCGTTTACGAGGTTTGTTTCGGACGTCAGTTACGGGTTATCGTGGCAACTGTATTAAATTTAGTTAGAGTGTGGTAATCATAGGCACTGTTTTGGCGAGTGTAGTTCGCGGTCCGATCATTGAAACAACGAATCTCTTTTCTCAAGCCGTAGCCCAGTGGTAGATCTGTAATGACACGGATGGCGCGTCACAACATCTATTGCTGTAAGGAACGAACGAGTAGATAAGATGGCGACGAACAACGACAAAATCCAGTTCCGAGGGGAAGCTGAGAAGGAAGCAACGCAGGTCGTCGACCAGATGCGTCTCGGGGGAATAAACATTAGTGAGCTTGCCCGACAGGGACTCCGAGAGAAACTTCGAGAAGCCCTTTCGGACGAAGAGAAAATCACTCTTCACCAGCAGTACAAGCAAGGAGATATCTCTAAAGATGTTGCAGAGATTCTTCTCGATGATGGCTTAGAAGAGATCGAGCGCGAGCGGAATGCCTTTGAGGAAGCTTCAGAACTTGATACGACTGGGGTATTCCAAGAATAGCGATGGCGGACAATGAAGTACGCTATCCAATTATTGTCGATACTGACGCACTGATCGCTGTCGCAAACACCAATCTCTGGTCTCGTCTCACGAAGACCCTGAATCTGACAACAACAAACGTCTGTTACCAAGAACTCGAACGGCACGTTCGAGAGAACTCCGAGTATGCGCCCGAAGGGACGAGGGAGCAATGGATCCATCACGGGAGTAAAAAGGCACTTGAGCCGTTCGCTAATGACGAGAACGAATCGTTTGCTGTAGTTCCATGTGTTCCTCGTCCACATGGAGAAGATGCGGGAGAGAAGTCAATACGCACAGAGATTGAACAGAACACCGACTTGTATCGATTTGCGATTTTGATGGATAAGCACGGCCGTCGGTCAATCAATCGTGTCTTCGACGACGCTGAAGAAACGACTGGAAAGGCCGTTGCTCCCACGTTTTTACTGTATCTGTTACTCGATGCCGACAAGTGTACTGTCGAAGAGTTCTGTCAGGCCTGCGGTGAGATGCTTCGTGGAGAAGGGTGGACTGGGTACCAGGCGATTCAAGCGGCATGGGAAGCAATCCCGGTCGATTGCTCGGAGTATCTATCGGACAGACTACTCTCCTGAACCTTCTTCCTCCTCTATCGCCCCATCCGAGCTTTTCGGGACGTACTTAGTCGTCCCCCCGCCCAGGTCAGTCACATTAAACTTTTTCTCATATTCTGATTTAGGGAAGCACCGAGGGCACGGGTTCGCGTTACTTTCCTCGGCTTCTTCTCGTGTCATAACAACCTCGTCAGCGACTGGTGGTTTGTACGATTCCGGGTCGTGATACCAGCCGTAGCCAGTCCCCATCCGTTCGACGAATACACCGTCGTCCACGGACACCGGGAGTTCATCGTCAGAGAGATCCCGGGCAAGCGTGTGGTCGTAGTCCTCTCGCCAGTTAATCACATACTCGTCTTCAATGACGTAGGGGCCGACGCCGACAGCACGCTGAGCAGCGTACAACGAACCGTCCGTAGCTTCCGCAATCAATTCTTGTATCTTCAGCCCCTGAACGGCATCCGTAATGAAGCCCTCGTCAACTCCTAGCTGCTCTGTGAGACCTGCCTTGTTTCGGGTGCCAGTAGCGATTGCGTCGAACACGGCCCAATATCCGTTCGTCACTAGGTCTCCGAGTTGCGAGAACGGTATATTGTGTGTTTGCCCGTAGATGAACGCGCGAAGTGTACCGAAGCGATGGGGGTCGGAATAATTCGTACTCTTGTGGGATTTCGCCAGCCATAACGCAGCTTCACGTTGCCGAGCAACCTCGTCCTCGGACACATCTGGAGGGTCATATTCATCGCCACTGAGACCCGCGGCAAGTTCTTCAGTCTCCGGGTCGGGGACAAAGACATCAAGCGCCGTCGCTAATAGATCCTCATCAGCGTCCTCGTAGCCCGCGAGTACATCAGCCAGCATCAGCAACGCTTCCAATTTCGTCTCTCCCTGGGTCGTCACCCCGGTCTCTTCGTCCGTGATCACGAACCAGTCGTCCTCCCGCTCAATCGTGATCATATCCATACAGCCATCAACGTCTTAGTACGGTTAGAACCCTCTGGTGGAGTGCACAGAAACTATTTACAGCAACCCGATATCTGCTATTACAGATGGCTAGTCTCCCGTCGGTCGGGTTCTAGCCGGGAACCCAGTCACCGACGTGACTGATGGTTCTCGGTTAGAGACCAATGACCGAGAATACCGATGCGAGTAAATCTGAACAAACAGAGCATAGCAGCGCGTATTCCCACCACATCGACTCTGATGCGCGTTCCGTGTGTCAAGATACAAGTTCCCGTCCAGCATGCGATGCGTGCGACACCACACATCATGACGAACTCCACGATGTCTGTCTTGGAGAGACCGAGTACGATGTGTGTAGCGACTGCCTCCAGCTGCTCGTTGACCAAGTTGAACGATACTACTGGTGGGACCGCCTCACTGAAGCGCACTACAATCGCGCAGCAGCATTTCTTCGGTCGCTCGATGAGATCTGGTGCGTCAAAGATGGGGCATACGCTGGCGGTGAGTTGTGGATCCATACGCCCTATTGTGATGCAGCAGTCGTCAGAGATGTCTGTGATCACTTCGGGTTTCAAATCCGGTGGTTCAGCGTCGTATATGCTTGTGACGATGGATTTGATTACGTCTCTGAGCATGGACCCTGTATCGAAATCAACCTCACCTACACGAACCGCCCTTCAAATCCACTCCCGTTAGAATCCGACATCCAGGATGACGTGACGTACCACGAGGTCGAATGGCTCGAAAACCATCACCGGCTGTTCGACTCGACAGCTGATTGAAATAGGCTACAGTAAAACAACTTCCAATAGCACTTATATGTGATTGACTATTTCGTTTTACAGTAGTGCTCACGAACGCAGGAATTTCACTCATCGACGCCCTTCACCGCGGGCGCGAAGCGACCATTAACGAGATCGTAGACGAAACCGGGTTTAGTACTTCACAGATCTACCGGACGGCCGATGAGCTACACACCGCAGGACTCATCGACGAATCCAGAGGCCATCACAATCAGCGACTTCTGCGCGTTACTGGCCATCCCGTTATCGAAGCGTACCGAAATCTACTCTCAAAATTAGGTCACGTTGAGTGGCCCAACCTGCTCTCACCAGCGACGATACGTATCTGCTGGTTTCTGGATAACCCTCGGCGCGCAAGAACAATCGCTGACCGGCTAGGGATCACCCGACAGGCAGTCCACAACGCGCTGGATCCGTTGAAAAATCGCGCAATGCTCTCCCCATCTGGACCGGAGTATGCGCTCGTACCCGGTCTACAACCATTACACGACTTCGCAGAAGCCGTTATTCTCCACGAGCACCGCACCCGTGTCCGGCGTCTCGCGCCAAGTGCAACAGTCGAGTGGTCCGACCCCGAGCGGGCACTCGTCCACGTCCACACCCATTCGTCTTTAGCTAAGACTCACACCTCGGTTGTGTAGCGGTAGCAAGTGTCTCTTGTAAGATCGGTCGTTGTTGATGGATCTTCTGAGCGTCCTCGATGAGCCGCTCCAGCAACGGTGGTGGTGAGTAGCCGAGGTACTCACCGAGTTCGTGGAGAACAAGCTGGGCGTGCGACCGGAAGGTCGCCGCCCAGCGTTCCGGTGGAAACACAATCTCGTCGTCAGCCTGCTCGGTGACCAGATCCAACAACTCACGGCTCACTAGCAGCGACAGCAACGCCGCATACAGCAAAATCTCCACCACAACAGGGTTGCTCGTGTCGAACTCATCTAGTTCGTATTGCGTCTTCAACTCACGGAACAGCGTTTCTACCTCCCATCGACACCGATACAGCGTCCCTAGATCTGCCGGGAGAAACTCTTCTCTCGGTAGATTTGTGATGTACAGATGGTAGTCGTCGGCGTCCTCGTCTCGGACGCCGACGACGCGGAACCGCTTCGTGTCTAGCGACCGTGTTCCCTCGTACTCACCCCGCTTGAACTCCGCTTCGACCTCTACGTCAATGTACTCCCGCGAGAGATCACCGACCACGTCGTGGATCTTCTCCCCTTCTAAGGGAATGGCGCGCCCGCGCCATTCCCGTAACTCCTCTGTTATCACCGGATTCGCGTTCTGCTTCAACCGGCTCACAAAGTAGCCGTCGTTCTCGTCGATCAGCGCAAAGCGGCGGTACTTGAAGTACGCTAGGTCGAACAAAACTAGCCGTCCATGCAGCCACGATCCCGTCTTGAACAACGTGCTGTCGTGCGCTTTTTCATCGGTCACGTCAATCCGTTCAATCGTCTGATCGGTGGCATTGTGGAGCAGGTGGAGCTTCGCTCCAGCCTGCTCCTCGTGGCGAGCTTGGAACTCGTCGGAAAGGAACTCGTGTAACCGCAACACCGTTCCATCAGCGATCATCACGTCCCTGAATCGGTCGATATCAGCGTCAACAGCGTCGGGAACAGCGACCTCGTCGAGACCACGCTCGACGAGGTCGCGGAGATACTCTGCAAGTGACGGCGTCAACCGGTGATAGAAGCCACCAGGAGAGATCGTCTCATCGGCTGTGGAGTTGTAGCTACGTCTGAACCCAGCGAGTGTTCGGCTCTCGCCTGCGGCGAAGCCGAACACGAGCGCCCACACGAGGACGGGAATCTGAAGCTTCCCCTCCCGTTCGACCACGCCGAGTTCCTCGGCGTGCTCTTCAAGGAACTCAGAGGGAAACAGTGTAGTGAGACGACGCAAGATTCTCGATGAGGAGGTCTCGTTGTACACACTCGACACCTCCTCATTCCTTCCGAAAAGTAGCCTCGATAAGCCGCTGCTGTCACGCGGTTCTTCGCTTAGCTAAAGACGGATGCGTCCACACCAAAGACGACACCGCAGCTCTCCAAGCCGCTGATGAGTGGGAGATAACCGGACTTGCGCGGTTCGCCGCATTCGACCTCCAGTTTTTCCTGGCAGGTGAACCGGCATTTTGGTACGCACCGGGCGAGAATCTCACTCCTGCCCAGGTCGTCTGTCACAGTCTCGTGGCCGATACCGGATCAAGGCAAGTGAGCTACGCGCTCCTCCTCATCGAACACGCGGACATCCACGAGAATGATCTGCGCAGTACTGCACCGTGGTACGGTTTAGAACCCACAGCCTCGGATATGTACGCGTTTCTCAACGGTGAGGTTGACCAACGACAGAGCCGGGAGACAGTGCTCCCAAATCCCGACGAGTATGACTCATTGAAATCCCAGTACGGAGTGATGTGAGCCACAGGGTAGAGCGATGCCTGCTACAATTCCCGTTCGAGCACTGAATCGATTCGACTGATGATGGGCTCCTCATCCTCGTTACGTCGTGCGGCTTCCCGAAGGTCGTCGAAAGAGTCAGCGAGCGTGGAGACGACAGTATCAGGGAACTTTTGCGGATCGATGACAGGGATGTCTTTCGCGTCTCCCGGTTCGAGTTTCTTTAGTCCGCTTGACAACGTGTGTTGCTCTTGCGAGACAATTTTGTCGACGAAGGTGGAGTTCAGATATGCCAGGAGCGCTTTCTTTCCGGTCCGTTTGATCGCCGGGTCAGGGTAGACCCCATAGTAACTGTTCAGGTGTCGCGCGTTGGTTTCGTTGAGCAGGAAGCGGATACCCGACCGACTCATCGATGCTATCAGTATCGGTGCGACGTCACCGCGCTCAACACGGTACCAGGGCTCTCGGCGGTGGACGGTTGTCCGTGTCGAGAGCGTTTTGTGCTCAGGTAGGCCGTGCCGTAGATACTCCACTACCGAGAGCGCGGGTTCTTCCGTTGTTGTAGCTTCACTCCACTTCGCGCGGCCAGCCTCTTCATCGTAGGTCGTTGCAGGCACTCCCTCGACGGGATCGGTATGGTATAGCAGCCGGGTAGGCCGGTCGTTATCACGGTGATGTTGCCAGTCGTTTGAACGAACATCGTACCCCTCGATGTACTCCGGCTTCGGAACCATTCGTTCGAGGAATCGCTGCTCGATTCCCCATGCGTCGATGGTCTCCTGTGTGAGGCAAAAGAAATCGTTCTCGCCCGTCTGTAACCCGCGGCGAACGTCCGCGAGTTCCGAGAGCGGCGTGAGACGAGGAGATGTTTCGACGTCAATCGGGTCGAACAAGCGATCCCACTTCTGATCGGGAGCCAAGTCCGCCTGTTCAACGCAGTGCACGACTCCCCACTCCGTTTCCCCTTGCCTGCCGTTTCGGACCGCGTCGGTGAGGCTCGGGACGTCCTGCTTCTCGTCGACGTGAATGAACCGCGTCACGTTCGTGTCGTCATCCTCACTCCGTGCTTCGAGAAACAGGATCAGCTCGGTCGTCTGCGCATTCTCGAATACCGACTCGGTGTTCGGATCAGACATCAGGATCGCTTTCACGTGAAACTCTCGCAACAGGAACCGCTTGAGTGGCGTTCCGTAGTCCCGAGCCAGGAAGGCGTGTGGGACGATGACTGCCGCCCGATCCCCGGGATCGAGGAACTGCCGCAAGTGGTACAGGAAGTATGCATACAGCGGCGAGGTACCGGGGATCTCTACCCCTGTTTGGTCTTCGGCTTGGGCGTTGCGTTCGGCTCTGTACTCTGCGGGGAGTTCCTGATAGCGGGTATACGGCGGGTTACACACCACTGCGTCGACGTCGTGATCCAAGTCTCCCGGGGCGAGATCGAGGAAGTCAGTTAGTTGGGCTGTCGTGCCTTGTCGGGCCAGTGTCTGTGCTGTGATTCCCATACGGGCGGCGATTGGACTCCGATCAATCCCCGTGACATCTCCTGGATCAGTACTTACGTCCCACCGTGGATGGAACGGCGTCGACAAGCCGCCGGCACCCATGCCCGGATCGAGGACGGTGTCTCCACCGCTGGTCGCCCACGTCTGCATTAGGCTCCCAATTTCTGGTGGGGTTCTGTGCTGACCGATCGTCCTGCGGTACTCGCTTGGGAGTAGCGCTTCGTAGAGCTTCCCGATAGACTCTGCGGGCTGGCTCGAATACAACACTCTGTGTCGTTCGCTGAGGACTGCTTCCAGATCCGTCGCCTCGAATAGCTGCACAACGTCGTCAAGCACACACGCTTTGAATCCGGGGTGGCCTGTTCGTTCCTCGATTCGGCGAAGTGTGGTCTGCGGATTAGTGTCGAGCTGTGGCCACGCGTGCTGCTTCCGCTGTCGCTCGTAGAGTGCTGCCTGCAGGAGGACACTCAGGAGTGCCTGGCGTGCAATAATCGTCTGAACGGCTGTGTGTTCCAGTGACTCGAAGCCGTGTAACTCACACCAGTCTTCGAGCCGTCTCCGAAGCGACTGTGAGAGCTCTGAATTTAGAGCTGGAACGACAGTCTCGGCGGCAGTTTTGATAGCGCCGATCAAGGTCTCTCCGACTACCGGTACGAACCCTTGGGCGACTGGGTCCCACTCGTAGTTGAGTCGGTCAAGTATCCCGCCAGTGAATCGATTTTTCACCTCCGGTTCCCAGACTGGAATCCCGACGCTTGCGGCTGCTCGATAGAGCTCTGGTTCGGAGAACGGTGGGGGGAGGGCATGGCCGTCGGCGGCGAGTTGTTCGATGACCTCCTCGATCTGCCCACGTCGACGGGCTTCTAACCCCACCGATGTGATCAATAATTCGTCTCTCCCGTCGCTCGATCCTACGGAGAGTTCGGGGATCGGATGGTACGTTCGCGTGTCGCACTTCGTCCCTCGCCGCTGAAGGCGATTGACACGCCTGGGTTCTGGCATAAGCCTCGCTCCGGGAATGATCCGAAGTACGCCACCCACCTACCGGGTTGTGGGCTTCCGAGGCGACTCCCGGAGCTACGTTTCGACTAGGTGGCCGAACTCGTCGACGACGATTCCGCCGTCAATCGCTCGCTCCTCACACCAGTCCAGCGCTTCGTCGTCGGTCAACAGCCGGATCTCTTCGCCAGGCGTGCGCTGATTGCTGATTTTCTCTGCCCATTTCGTGGCTGCGCCCCCCTCGCCGTGAAGGAAGTGCTCGCCGTCGGCGGTCTTGTACAAAGTTTCGATCAGGTAGTTAAAATCGCCCCTGTCGGTCAGCGGTGCGTACCTAGCGATCTGTTCGGCTTGGTCTGTATCGTACAGTTTTCGGTCGATGACTTGCTGCATGCACACCGGCAAAACCCGTGGGTACGTATAAACGTTAGCCCGCGATTTCTAACTCCTCAGGGCGTTAGAAGCAGAATACGGACTCACAGTACGACCACCCGACTGACAGCACGACCATACCGCCAATAATGACAATTATCCAACTAACATACGCCCGTAGAGGCGATGTATCAAGAATGGAACCGCGCGCGTCGGGAAACCAGCGTGGTTGCGTGAATGATGTTTTTGTAATCCCAGTACGAGACTGTGGAGACCCACCGAAGAATGGTCTGATATTTGCACCGGGAGTCAGAGCCCGCCAACGGTAGCCAGCACTCCGAGAAGTACGAGTACGACGAACACGGCTGCGCTGACGACCAGCCACGTGTTCTCCTTCGCTTTCTCGTAGAACGGCATCGCCTCGTACTCTTCCCGGAACGCATCACGGTTCGCCTCGTCATAGAAGTACTTCGTTTTGAACGCAAAGCGCTCGGTTACCGCGCATCCGGTACAGACCGGTGTTTCCTCCAGTCGCTCAGTTTTGATGTGTGAGTTGCAATTAATGCTTCCGCAGTTCGCACAGTACGTGTAGGTGTTGTCGGTGCCTGCGATGTCGCAGTGGACGCATTGGTGGATTTCGTCTTCGCTCGTTACGCGAGATGGTCCCGCCGCGAAATACTCGTACGGATACGAGTACTCCTGTAGATCCGTCGTGTGTCGGACCTGCGGCAGGTACACCGGTTCGATTGACTGTATCGAAATGTCGGAGCGGTTCGGTTCACACGTTTTTGTGTACGTGACGTTGTTGTCTCCCGTGTAGGAGACCGTCGTGGTTTGGTGTTCTCTGAGTCGGTCTACAGCCCAGTCTTTGTACTCGGTCTGTGTCTGCCCGAACCGCCGCTCTTCGACTACATCGAACTGATCTTCGAACCGGTCCGCTTCGAGATCGACGGTCGCGTGAAGGTTCTCCAACACGAGGTTCGAGACGTCACCGGACGCGGTCTCCGGGTGGCCGCGTTCGGCGTGAACGACGAGCCGGGACCGATCGTTGACCCGGTGAATCACGCCGACCGACGTCTCGAAGACCGCGTTCGTGTCCGCCGTCACGGCGACGACCGGTCGGAACGTGACGTGAGAATGCGGTGCGGGAAGGTCCGTCGACTCGATGTTGTCGATGTCTTGGAACGCTTCCTCGGCGGGTGCCGCCACCGATGTCGCCGGATCGAACGGTCGAAGCGTTTCGTCGCACAGGATTTCGATCCGGCCGTTGTAGAGATCGAGTCCGATCTCGTCGGCGATCTCGCGCAGGTCTTCGCCGTCAATCAGCTCTATCGGGTACGGGTCGTCGTTCCGCCGGAGTCGCTGGGCGTACTCGATGGCCGGGCCGGTGAACCGACCGGTCGTCGCCACCATCCCGCGTTTCGGTCCGTCGAACTCGAAGGTGGCAATCGCCGAGTGCAGTTTCTGCACGACCGGACGCCCGACGGTTCCCCTGTGCTTGCACTCGACGACGACACCCCTGCGAGTCCCGTCAACGACCTCTTCCATCATGACGTCGCGCCCCTCGTCGGCCGTCCGTTCCGCCTGCCGGACGTTCTCGTAGCCGAGATTCCGGAAAACGTCTTCCATCACGTCCTCGAACTCGAAGCCGGAGAGATCGTCCAGGACTGCCATTTTGATGTTTTTATTTGTTGGTTGTTCGTCGTATATACGTTCCCTTGGATTAGTAGCGAAGCACTCAGGACGGCGTGAGTAGGTCGTCGATGTCCGCTACGCTGAGATCTGTTAACCGAATCGGCATGGCCCGCCTTTGCTCTGCCCGTACGGGCAGGAGCCGCAACGAGTCGTTTCATCAAGCGCCGCCCGATCTGGGTGATCGTCAGGGTCGGGCGAGGGGGTGGTTGCTAACATGATTCGACCGTTTTCGTTGCGTGTGAGCGACAATTGCTTAGTGACACGGTTCAGCGCGGCGTCGAACGTCGCGTGATCAACGGCGACATCGTGGGTTGTCCCGCCGTCGTGGACGTAGATGAGGTGAGCGCTGGTGACATTGATATCGTAGAGGTTCGTGAGTAACCAGGCGTACGCTTGCAGTTGGGTTTTGTATCGACCGGTTGCGTACTCAGCGTCGGAGCGGACACCACCAGTTTTGTAATCGACGATGTGCCAGCCGCCGTCCCATTTGTACAGCAGATCGATGTCACCGCGGATCAGGGTCGTGGTCTCGCCGAGGTCGTGCGTGACATCAAATGTTTCTTCGGCAAGAATGTCTCCGTCAGCAACGCTCGTCTGGAGGCGTGTACCGGTGTCAGTGGCGTCGAAGTTCGGGATCACGGTGTCGGTGAGCTCATCAACCACTTCTTTTCCGTGTCGTGTGCGGACAGCAGCGAGCTCCGTGTCAAGGTCACGGCCGGCGACGACGTGTGCTTCAAGGACGTCGTGGACGACGGTCCCCCACTCGGTTGGGGCGAGCCCGGCAGGCGGTGAGATGTCCTGTTCGCGGGGCGGTGACATCGGTGTGACGTCTTGGACGTGTTCGTACTGATATCGACGTGGGCAGGACAGCAAGTCGTGAACGGCCGTCGCCGTCAGTGACTGTGGTCGTAACGGGAGCGCGTCAATCGTATCTGTCTCCGGTGTTCCGGCGAGGAACTCGTCAACAGCGGGTAACGGTTCACGATCCTGTGAGACGCGCGGTGTAGCGTTGAGCGGCACGTCATCAATTCCGAGTGTGAACGGATCGTGACTACCGGTGCTGGCAGTGGAGTGTCCAGCAAGATCATTGAGGCGGTCGTCGGTTGGCGTGAGTTCAACGGTCCCGGTTGGTGCGTCGGTGTCTGCGAAGAACACGTCTCGCATTGGTGCCATCCACGTGGTATGCTCGCCGTGGTAGATCTGGTCGGTGCAGAGGCCGAAGAAGACGTGGTCGGCAGCGCGGGTGAACGCGACGTAGAGGTTCCGCCATGATTCGGCGACCTCACGTTCGAGGTGCCGGTTCAACGGGTTCCCGTACTGGAACTGCCCGTCGTCGGTTCGCTTGTCGGAGAGCCAGATCGGGCCGGTTGCCGTTGCGATCGGGCCGTTGGACCGATCGGTGCCGAGCCAGACGCCGTCATCGTCCGGACTGTCGATATCGACTCCGTCAGGGAACGGTGTCTCGCCCGGTTGTGGGCGGATGGCGAGCCCGTCGCGGCGACTGCAGACGAGGCGGTTGAGTTGTGTGCGCGGGAAGTTGAGGCGGTTCAACAGATCGACTAGGAACACGACGGGGAACTCGCGGCCTTTCGACGCGTGTACCGTGGTTAATATGACGGCGTCATCGTTCTCCTCGCTGGCGATCGGTGCGACGGTGAAGTCCGGTTGGTTCTGCGGAGTCAAATCCCGTAGCGTTGTGAGTCGATCGACGAGTTCCCGGTAGGCGAGGAGCTCGTCTTCTTCCCATTGGTCAATGAGTTCAGTGAGCGTCCACAAGTTCCCGTACTCACGGATCGCTTCCGGGTTTGTGAGCAGGACGGTCTCGAACCCTGAATGTCGGAGGATCTTGTGCACGAGATCGGATTTCGCCTCTTCACGACTCCACCGTAAGTCATCTCGGAGCGCGACGAGCCCAGCGATCCGGTCACGGTCGTCGGATGGGAGGCGTTCGGGCCAGTCGTCGAGCAACGCTTGGACGCTGCCGTTGAACCGCGGGACGGTCCGAAGCGTCTCATCGGAAACCGCGACCAACGGGGACCTGAGGATACGTAGCAACGACGGGCGGGAGTGTGGGTTAGCGAACCATTCGAGAATGTCGATGATGAGTTTGATCTCGGTTGTTTCGAACAGGTCATCGCTCGCATCGACCGCGGCGCGGAGCCCGCGTTCTCGAAGCGCGGTGGCGTACTCCTCCATGCGAGACCGGGATCGGAACAGCAGCGTAATGTCACCCGGGTCCGGTGGCACGGGCGTACTCGCTTCGGATTTCGTGTACGGATCGACCCGCACCGGCGGCTCGTCGTCGGGGTCCACGATAGTCGCAATCGTCGAGGCGATACGTTCTGTTTCGACGCGAACCCAATCGTCACGTGTCGTGTTCCCGGAGAAATCCATCGCGTGAACACGCGCCTGATTCGCGTCGCCGTCGTCACGGAAGGCGTCCAACGGTTCATACGCGATGTCGATGTCACCCATACCGCCGAGGCTCGGGTGTGAGAACACGTGCGAGAACAGTCGGTTGGCCGCCGCGATGATGTCCGGGTGACTACGGAAGTTCAGCGTCAACGGGACGTGCGTCAATCCGCGGATCCCGAAGTGATCATCGACGACACTCGGTTCGACATCCCGGTCACGGAGGTTGTCTGCGCGTTGTCCGGCATCGATCACGTCGCCGAATATCTCCGGTTCTGCCGACCGCCACTCGTAAATCGACTGTTTCACGTCGCCGATCAACAGCACTTGCGTCTGGTGTGCGTCGTTACGGATCACGTGAGACAGCACTTGACACTGCGCATAACTCGTGTCCTGCACCTCATCGACGAACACGTACTGGTACCGTGAGGCAAGACTGTCTCGCCACCGATCGGCGACAGCCGACGGGAGCCGTCCCTCCAAGCCGTGTGCGTCGCCGGCGAGTTCCCTGACGAGGAGGAACGTCACGTCAGTGTGTGATAGCGCGCCGGTTTCGAGCGTCAACCGGTCGTAGTGTCGTTCGAACGATTCGAGCACCACGCTGAACGAATCGATCACCGCTGCCGTGTTCTCGTACGTCTCCTGGACGTGTACGAGTAGTTGCGCGAGGGCGTCGTCGTCGGTATCGGATAGCATCGATGGATTCGGTACGAGCGACTCCAGGATTTCCTGTACGTCATCGATGGTTGCTGGCCGGTCGTGCCCGGCGTGCATTTCCGTGAGGCTCTTTCGAAGGTGTCGTGTGGCTTTCGCCGGCGTCCAGCAGTACTCCCGGCACTTCTGTTGGATCTGTACGACTAGATCACGGTAGCCGGCCGGCTGATCGTCCGTTGGCGGGAACGCGTCGCGGAGTTGCCTGAGTTCCGACGGACAGTCACCCCGCACAGCATCGAACACGTTATCGATGAGATCGGATTCGGTAACCGAATCGCGGATCTCGAACGATGCCGGAACCCCGATATCGACGGCGATCTCTTCGAGTAGCCCTTGGAGGAACCCGTCGATCGTGCCTATGTCGGCGTTCGTTTCGATGTTCCGCCACACCGCGTCGCTCAACTGGTCAGTTGTGACGGCGTCGTGTTCACGGAGCTGCGTTTTCAGTCGCGTTTTGAGCTCGTGTGCCGCGTCGTTCGAGAACGTCGTCAACAGGATCTGATCGAACGGATCGCGCCCGGCGTCGTCCTCCGCGACGACGGCTTGTGCGACCGTTCGGATCATCGTCATCGTCTTCCCGGTCCCCGCGCCGGCGTTCACACACACGCGACCGTACTGCGGGTCATGGAACCTGTCGAACACGGTTTGCTGTGGTCCCTTCAACGACACGCTGCCCCGCGTCTCCAACGGCGGTATCGCGGAGATACGCCCCGTCATCGCTCGTTCACCTTTTGGGGTAGCTGACACAGGTCACGATACACGCACGTCGCACAGCCGTTGTCACCGCTTCCCGTGTTGTTCCCGTACCGATCCGTCCCTTCGCCCACGAACGCTTCGTCCACGTTGTACACGGCCGTCTCACCGATGTCATGCTGCATCGCTTCGAGGTGCTCCGTGAGATCCGCCCGCCACGATTCTGCCAAGCGCTGCCATGTTGCCGGTGTCACGCGTCGTTCCGTCTGTTCGACCGCATCAAGACAGTCTTCCGTCCCTGGTTGCGTGACAAGGTACCCGTTCCGGCCGCTCGGTCCGCTCACGCCTTGTTCAACGAACACCACGCCGACCGGGTCAGTATACTCGACCGCGGCCCCGTGTAACCGGTGATCGAGATCGAATTTCGACCCGATCCGACACCACGCAGCGTCATCACACTGCCGGCACACGTCGTGACACTCCTGTGGGCGCAACGCCCCGTCACGCGGCGGCTCCCAGCACAACTTCGGTGCGTGCGTTGCTGCGCCACGTTCAGCAACGTAGAACACCGGGAGGTGATACGGTCCCGTGTCACGACCGTCGGCGTCCGGCTCATCTGCTGGTGGGAACGTCACGGTATCGACCCGGTGGGGGCCGAGCGCGAGCGATCCGTCGCCCACATCAATCGTTCGCCCACCGACCCAGTCCCAGTTACGGGTTACCCCGGCCGCCAATTCCGACTGAACGCGCTCATACTCCCGAATGAGCGACTGCGCGATCGACGACGGTGCGTTCGACGGCGCGTTCTCACGCCACCACGCGACGACCGCGCCGGGGTCGCTGAACGCGTTCAAATCAGCCTGCCGGTCCGGGGCGAGCTCTTCGATCAGCACGCGGATCGCGTCTCGATACCGGTCTGTCACGTGCTGTTCACGAAGAACGCGCGGCACGCGCCCGAAGCGACTCGTCGGATTCGACTGCTGACCGTCCGGAATCCGATCGCGGTCGATCTCGTCACCGTCCCGGTTGAACAGGTACTGATAAAAGTAGTACTTCAGTTCACACTGTGCGTACAGATCAACTTCAAACGACCGCGCCGGGTCACCCGTCACTGCTTCTCGGTCGATGTCCGGCGAGAACGCGGCGTCCGCTCCGCCAACGCCAACGCGGAACGTCGGGGTCGTCAACCGGTCAACCCGCGGGCGGATCGTCCCATGGAACGCCTCGCCGTCCGTCCACAACGCCAACCGCGCGAACGCGACCGGCGAGATAGACGGGCCAGACACGTGACCTGCGTCCGCCGCATGAAACGCGTACGCTCGCAACCGATCCCGCCCAGCCAACTCACTCCACGCCGACACCGCACCGTGCTTCGCTACCGAATCATTTGCGGTGGCCGTTCCTGCCGTGGCACCGGCAGCTCCACGCACCGTCGGTAACCAGTCATCAACGGCGATCCGGGACACGTACGCGTCCTCCGTTGCCTCCGGATCGAGGTAATCGACGAACGACGACCACGCCACCGGATCCGACGCCGAATCCAGGTAATTGTGCAGCAACGTAACGGATTCAGCACTCACGCCCGCGGCTGCCTCGTACAAGTCGAGGTCTTGGCCGTACTGGCTCTGTCGATTCTCGTAAAACACGTACGGGTCCACGTCTTCCGTCATTTCGTCGTCAGCTCCGTGTGCCTCGTCGTACACTGCGTCGAACAAGTCTTCATGCAGGAACGTCGGTGGTGTGAACGATTGCGGGAACGTCTCCGCGGACAACCCGAGCACGAACACGTGTGCTGCATCGAGGAAGTACGTGTTACCGGCGTCCACCACTCGTACCGCGCTCGCGTCCGCGTTCCGCGTCCCGATCGACTCACCGCCCATCACGTCACCGACCGCCCGCACAGCGATCTCCCACCCGCTGCCAGCATCAGCGTCCGCGGTCAACTGCTCAGCTCGGTCCACGTACGCCCTGACTCGTCCAGCCTGATCCTGTACGCGTTCCGCGTAATGACTCTCGTGTTTCGCCGACAAGTCCGAGCGGCTCGGATCCACCATCGGACCAACCGGGCTCTGCACGTCGGCCCCCACCGTCTGCTCTATGTGCCGCCCTAACAGTCGCTGAATCCACTCACTCAGCCACGCTCCGTCAGGTACCGACCGGGCAGCTTCCTCTTGAATCCACGCTAGGTACACCGACGCGATCTCCCACTCACGCCCCGACCGGTCACCCGCGAACTCCGCCCACTCCGACACGCTTCGCGGCCCAGACGTCTCTTCGGCCGCCGCGAACTCCTCTTCGAGCCGCAGAAACTCCGCCTGCGGCACCGGCCACGACCCCACGTCCGTGCCCGGGACACACAACCCGAGCCGTAACGGATCGATCACCGCTTCATACCCGACTGACGCGTCCGGCCTTTCCGACACCGACGCGATCAGATCGATCGTCGCCTTCACGAACCGGTACGCCGGCACGTTCCCCATCGGCACCCGCGTCTCGACGTGATACGGGAACTCATTCGTCGTGAACACGTCCTCGACCACCGACCGATACGCACCAGCATCACGCGCCACCACGACCACATCCTCCGGTACCACGCCATCCGCGAACAACTCCCGTAACCGCGCCGCCACCGCCTCCACCTCACGCCGATGATCCGGGGCCTCAACCAACTCCACGCCACCCACCGGCTCCTCACTCTCAAACTCATTTTGCGCCACCGCCAACACGTCGTCAACGACCTCGCTCACCGCCGACCGTCCCGCCGTACCCTCAGTGACGTCCACCCCGACGGCCCGTAGCCGCGATACCAGATCCGTTCGCGTCCCCGACCGACCAAACACGTTCACCGTCGGCCCACCCGAAAGATCGTCTAGCGCCGCAAGCAACCGCGTCGTCGGATTATCAAACACGTTCACCGTCGCCACACCGACCCACTCAACCGTCGGAAATACCGCCTCCCATTCACCAGCAAGCTGCTCGCTCGCAGCCGCAACCAAATGACTCCGCGACAAATACACGTGCGCAGGCACCTCCCCCATCCGCGCACGTAACGCTGCGTGAATCTCTGCAAACGCCGCCAACCCCTGTGACGATTTCCACGCCGCAAACGGGTCCGACAGCCTCACAGCGACCGCCTCCAACGACTCGTGATTCCGATGCGCTTCAGATGGCGCTCCGACGTTCGACGCCCGAAAATACGCTTCAAGCTCCGATGACAAGCGCGCATACGCGTCCTCATCCCATTCGACCCGATCGATGAACCGCTCAAGCGGCGTTTCCGGCTTCTCACACGCAGCCTCCGATACGATCTCAACGATAGCTCGCCGTCGCAACGACGGATCCAGCACTGCCGCCCGTGACCCGTGGTGAGCGGAGAGGACCGCCCGCGCAATATCCTCGATAGACGAGTACGACGCCGCCTGCGACGCCGGCACTCCCTCTGACACGAGCGACCGCTTCAGATTCCGCTCCGCGATCGACCCGGCCGTCACACACAACCGCCCCGACCGCTCCCCAAGCCCATGCGGCACCCCGCTCTCCCACTGTCGCAGCAAGAACTGATCTAACCGCTCACCGCGAACCACAACCATACCCACACCCGACACGCCCGCCCCGAATGATACTTTGGATCGCTTGAACCCACCGGAACACGAAACGAGGAGCAATGGTGCAAAAAGAGCTCACGTATAAAAAGACCGACCCTGATACCTGAAAGATCCACTTGAGAACGTGTATCTAGATGTTGGTGTCAAACCGTTGAGTGGGATATGCCCAAACCGACGGATGACGGGGACCTAATCCCCGTATTAAATGAGGTTGGTGTGTGGTGTGACCTCCTGGCAGGTCAGGCGTCGCACACCACTTGTTCAACCTTTGAGCCAGGGAGGTTCCGACCGGTGACCGGAATGACGACTGTCTGCCCGTTTATTTCGCCTCGGAGCGTTTCGAGGATGGCGAACGGCGGCGCACACGCGCCCTCCATCAAGATGCGTTCTTCTCGGAACACCGCCGCTACCGTCTCGACGATTTCCGCTTCACTCACCGTGTACATCTCGTCCATGTGCTCCCGCATCACCTCCATTGGAAGGGCATACGGGACGCGCGCTGCGATCCCGTCAGCGAACGTATTAGCCTCCTCTTGTGGAGTCAGATCACCGGTCCGCCACGCTTGGTAGGCCGCGTCAACGTTGGCGGCTTGAACGCCGATTACATCGGCATCAGTAACCTGCCCAACCGAGAGACTGTAGCCAGCTCCGATGCTACCGGCCCCAATCGGCCCGAGAACAACATCCACGTCAGGGAGTGTCTCGGCGATTTCCAGTCCCGCAGTTCCGGTGCCGACGATCACTCGCCGTTCATTACCAGGATGGACGTATCGATATCCCTCTTCAGCAGCCAGGTCGGCTGCCCACTCTGCGGCGTCATCGTAATCGGCACCGACGACTTCGACACGCCCGCCAAGTCGTTCGATCCCATCAATCCGGTTCTGGCCCGTCCCCTCCGGGACAGCGACGAGTGCGTCAGTACCGAACCAACGGGCGGCTTGTGAGAGTGCGCGTCCGTAGTTTCCAGTGCTTGCTGTTATGACTCCTTGCTGCCGGAACTCCTCACTCAACCCAGCAAGAAGACACGTGATACCACGAATCTTGAACGACCCCGTCGGAAGCGTATCCTCTCGTTTCAGGTAGATCTCAGCCTCGTACTTTTCAGAGAGCCATTCACTCTTGACGAGCGGCGTCTGGGGGAGATGCCCACTGAGATCCTTCTTTGCTCGATACACGTCAGCAGTCGTTGGCGGGGTAAGGTCGTGGTATTCGAAAATCGTTGAGGCATCGGGCGACTCTACACGATGGTGTGAGGACGACGACATACTCGAATCACTGTCCTCAACACGCGTGAAACTACCCCTCACCGGACCACGTTCTGACGGGTAACAACTAACCTCTCCGTCAGCAACGATCACGTATGCCGACAGAAACAATCAACGGCACCCAGTTGTACTATGAAGAATCAGGTGATGGAACGCCAGTCGTCTTTCTCCATGGCGTGTTGATGGGTAGCCGGTTCTTCAACAAACAGCAGAACAGCATCGCTGAGGACCACCGGCCAGTCGTGCTTGATTTCCGTGGTCATGGTCGGTCTGCGAAGTCAGAGACCGGTCATACACTCCCGACGTATGCCGCTGATCTCGAAGCGTTCCTTGAGAGTCAAAGCTTCGAGAATATCGTGCTCGTCGGATGGTCAATGGGATCGCTGGTTGCGTGGGAGTACATCGACCACTTCGGCACTGATCGACTCTCCGGGTTCGTATCCGTCGAGCAACAACCGCTCGATCTCGAACAAGAGGACTACGAGCACGGCGTGTTTGACTTCGATGAACTGATTGATCTCATGGAACTCGCGCAAACGGATCACCACGAACTGGGTGCGGTACTGATCGACCAGATGTTCGCTAACGAACCGCCTGCCGACGTCCGACAGCTCGTGTTCGACGAGATCGCCCGCGTTCCCCCCGCGATCAAAAGCGCAATCTTCTTCGATCAATCAGTCCGCGACTACCGCGATGTTCTCGGGGACGTAGATATCCCAACGCTCGTCTGCGTCGGTGAAGACGACACATTGTTAGACCCTGCTGGAGTCGAATACATCGCAGAGCAGACGCCGAACGCTACCCTTGAACGATTCACAGACAGTGGGCACTGTCCATTCCTCGAAGAACCAGACAAATTCAACCGAATCATCACAGAATTTGTTCATAACTGCACCGAGTAGCACTCAAACGATATGACTCGAACCCACTGATTCTGGAGGACAGCGGTCTATTCACAGAGAAACAAGGAGGAGCCTCACGGCTTCAGATGTGAGAGGAATCCGACCGAGTACCGATACCCTGTGTTGAGCGCGGTCAGGGGTGGTTCGTTCCGGCGTTAATGCTCGTCATTGAGCCCTCGTCAAGTGCCTGTCGCCATAAGAGATGAATTGCCCGGGCAACAATGTCGACTGAGGGTTCCTTGAGGCACGATTTTTCTACGTGGGTATCCGCGCTGGATGCGTCTGGTGGCGGGTGGAAGTGTCGGTCGTCGGGTGGTGCTGAAAAGTCGTGAGGGTGGATATCCCACCGGAGGTTGCGCCCGGACGTATCCGAGTAATGAATATTGTAGTCGCCCGCCGTCGTCCATCGAACCGTGAATATGGTTGTATCTGCCTCCCCGATGCCATACGGTATCGTGATCCGGAGCTCTCGCGGGTTGAGTCGGTCATCGATTTCGCCTGAGGCCATCGGTTCGATGGTGCTGAACGCCTCTCGGAACGCATCGAGTTTCGTTACGTCGATCGTGCCTCGAAGTGTGTGAGACTCGCCGTCTCCATTGTCGAATTGCATCAGACCGCTTCTGCGGCATCAGTGGGGTTTTCGACCGCGCTGAGCGCGAGCGCCACCTCCGCGAATGCGAGGTTCCGCCGCGTCGTTCGCCACTCCAGGAGCGTCTCTGTGTCGATATCCGCGTGGGATCGGACGGCGTCATCGGGCGAGTTAGCATCGAACCGGTCGCCGTACTCTCGAAGCTCCTCGCGCATCTCCAGAACGCGTGTCGAGAGCGTATCGGTGTCCGTCTCGTCGAGGATACGCCGAGCCTGTTCGAGGGCGATCGAATCCTTGGCCCGCTGATACAGCGTCCCCGTCGAGTCCGGCGACGCGGTCTCTGCCACGTAGCCGTGCTCGGCCAACGAGCGAAGATGCTTACGGGCTGTCTGCTCCGACGTGAGGGCGTTCTCGGCAACGGTCGCCGCGCTCATGGGCTCGTACGCCGTACGCATCACTGACTGTACACGGTCGAACGGACTGGTCTCACGCTTCCAGTCCTCTTTGGCGCGGTCGTTCACATCCTCAAATGCCGGGGCAGAGTCTGGCATCGAATCAACGTACGAAACATGAGTATATCACTCTTCGGGATGATATTCTCACCTTCTCGGGTTGTCAGGTGTGTATCAGTACCCCTGAGAGCCACTCATTAAGACGGTTGACACATACACACGTCGATCCTGTTCGGCTACACGAGTTGGGATACGCGTCGCATTGTACGGTGCGTGTTCAACCTCGTTGTTGAGTGACTCATACGCAGCTACCAGTACATCTGCGCGTGTCTGCGTCGTGGGGTCACCTCATGTCGCTTCGGCGTCGTTCACGGTTATGGTGAACCCGACGCTCCGGAGTTTCTCAACAAGTGGCAGTCCAATGCCAGACGCTGGCGTCAGTATTCCGCCATCGAACGGCGTTTCGACATCATCGTTCGCCAAACAGAGGGCAGCCTCACCGAGCATCCGCGCGGTTGCGCCGTATCCCGGATCTCTGTCAGCACTGAATTCTCCGTCAACTGTGAACGGTCCATCCGTGGCCATTCCACGCCCGAGCAGTCGTATTTTGAACGACCCGTTCTCGGCTTCTTCGCGCGTTGGTCCTTCCCCAGGCTCAGGGAAGACGTAGCGACGAAGCCCGGAGCGGAGTGGCCCCACCGACATGGCGGTGTTGAATAGACCGAGTCCGCCAGTGATCGCTCCGGCGATGGCCGCACCCGTCGGACCATCACCGGTTGTGACGACTTCGGTACAGCGGAACTCACGCCCCCACGGATAGCCTAACAGCGCATTACTCCGTCTGATCACGCGCTCGTTCACTGCTGCCATCGGTGAGGGGGCCGTCCACGACCCGCGGAGCGAATCGTTGCGGGGCAGTCGTTGTTCACCGGGATCGACACCGCTTCGCTCGCCCGGCGGTGCCAGCGAGTACGGATTCCGAAGCGTTTCTTGAACGAGCGGGTCAGTTTCAGCCGCTTCGAACAACTCGGCAAAGCTCGCCAGCGTGCCGCCGCTGACACCACCACTCCCGCCTTCTAAATAGATACGAACAGTCTCACACGGAGTGTCAAACTGCGCTACCGCATACGACTGGAGAAGGAGTGTCCCGAGATCGGCGGGGACTGAGTCGAACCCACAGCTGTGGACGATCCGTGTCTCGGCATCCACAGCCGCGTCGTGGAACCGATCAATCGTCTCACGGACCCAATTAATCTCTCCGGTGAGGTCACAGTAATCGGTCCCCATCTCGATACACGCCTCAACGAGCGGTGTGCCGTACGAGGTGTACGGCCCGACTGTCGTACAGACGACTCGCGTATTTCCGGCGAGTGCACGCAGACTCTCGGGATCTGTCGCGTCACCCACCACCACGGGAACGTCACCCCACGCGTCGCTGCGACGGGTGAGATCGGTGGCAACTGACTCAAGTCGCTCCGGATCCCGCCCACCGACCGCGAGTGAAAGGTCCTCAGGCGTGTACTGCTCAGTAAGATACTCAGATACGAACCGCCCGGCGACACCCGTTGCTCCCCACACCACAACATCATACTCACGCTCGGATCCGGACATCTCTATCAATCGTTGTGGCCGACCGATTGTAAACAAGCGGGCTGTACGCCGACGTGGACGGCGTGGGTCACTGAGGTAATTCAACGGGAGTAGTAGTACTTTTCTAGCAGATACTGGATAGTGGTCGTATGCAACGGGCCGTTCAACTGGGTGACCGACTCGTGAATATCTCAGAGTCACTCGCCACAGGGCGCATGTTCGCCCTTACGACGGCTACGTTCATCGTATTTCTCACCGTCATTCTCCCCGAAGAAGCCAGTCGAAGTACGGCATACCTCGGTGACAACCCTACTCCGGACGGCTCTTTCATCTACTCTTCGTCAGACCTCTACGACATGGCAGGCGCCTATGGCGCTGATGGCCGCCGGTACTATATCCGCTCGCGGTTCACGTTCGACATTATTTGGCCACTCGCGTACGGCTGGTTTCTCTGGACCGGTATCACCTATTTCCAGCAAGGAATAACGAACGCGCACGTCAAATACGCCGTGTTACTTCCACTACTGGCTGTACTGCTAGATCTCATGGAGAACACCTCGGCATCGGTCGTGATGTTTCTCTATCCAGATCGGGTACCTGTGCTCTCACATCTCGTGCCGATCGTTACGTTCGGAAAATGGGTCGTGATCGGGGTGAGCTTCACTGTTCTCGGCCTATTAATTCTCGCACAGCTCTGGAAGCGGATCTCGTAGAAATGTCACTTACCCACCGACCGTTTACTCAACCGGGTGGCTGCCGGCCGATGACGGCATAGAACGGGTCAGTCCCGGGTTGATCGACGACGCGTTCTGTTTCTCCGAATCCGCCGGCGAGAAAGTACTCTTCGACGAGCGTCGCTCGTTCGTCCATCGATCGGGTTCGCCACGCCCGGATCGCCTTCGTCGGAAACATCCGGTTAGTGAAACTAACGATGGCAGTACCTCCGGGCTTGAGCACCCGCCCGAACTCACTGAACACGTCGGCGGGATACTGGAGATACTGCACCGATAGCGCACAACTCACGACATCGAACGAGTTCTCGTCGAGCGGGAGCGTTCGATCGCTGTTGAAATCCTGTACGAAATACTTGTCTAGACGATCGTTTGCTTCGAGTTCGGTTTCGTTGAGTCCGTGGCCAACAACGAACCCCAGCGGGGCATCCGGAAGAAACGATATCCAACTACTCATCGCATCGAAAACACGATCTCCAGATGTAATCTCCGACTCGTACAGCTTCGTCAGCCGAGACGTGAACGCATCGTCTGCGTGGGTGACGAACCGAGGCGCGTCGTAAAACTGCTTGTCGTCACCCGAATCGATTTTTTGCCGATCGACGTCCGATAGCAGTCCCGTCACGGTGCTCTAAGGGACGGGTCGGAGAGGAAAGTACTCAGCGCCTCCGAATCAGTCGCTTCCGCGTACGACGTCGCCATCGACAACAGATTCGCGTTCCGGAACGAGACGTACCTCCAAGAAGCCGGGTATCTCGTGGGTGTAGTAGGATGAAACGATCTGCGAGTTCGAGTCTACGACCGCAGCCCCGGAGACGAACCGTACCTTTCGTCGTTCGAACGACAGTGAAACAGAATTAATTCTGTAGACCACAGATATGTATCGCTTCGAACCACGAGACGTTAGCGGAGGAAGTAGTCTGACAATGCTCGGCTACAAGCACTGTCATTAGATAATTTCTCCAAGAAACTATTTGTTTCTCGACTGCGTAGCACCCAGTATGACCGAGACGTGGGACGACGTCAACGAGCAAGTCAAAGCGGATTGGAAAGACGACACCACGCCGTTCGAGCGGGTGTACGAAATCATCGAACAAACCCACGACGGGGAGTCGGCCGCCGAGATTGCCGACCGCGCCCTCGTGAGCGAGCCGACGGCGCGTCGCCACAGTAAGACACTCGTGAACACCGGGTTCGCCGAGACGGAACAGGACGGCCAAACAACACTGTACAAGCGCAACAGCGACCGGATTTTAATGTCCCGGATCCGGGAGCTACGCAAGGAAGTTACTCGGCCGGAGTTGCTTGACAGCATCCAGGAGATGAAAGCCGAGATCCGGCACTACGAAGACCGGTATGACGTGGTGTCACCAGAGGAACTCGCCCAGCAACTCGACGGCGACGAGACCGAAGGCTGGAACGATCTCACCGCGTGGCGGACAACACGGCAGAACCTCGCAGTCGCCCACGCAGCACTCGCCTACGACGAGGCCAGCCACCAACTCGCTATATGAGCGGCGATGACCGTGCCGGCGAGTTCGGACCGATCTATCTTCCGGCACTCCAACGGATTCGTGACCTCTGGCTCGAGCTTGAGCCGTTAGTCGACGTAACGTCGTACGATGACATCGTCGCCCCCACGGAACTACACATCAGTCTCAGCGATGGGCTCAGCAACGCCGAGAGCGCTCGACTCGATATCCAATGGAGCAAACAGGGAATGTATTCGTTCCACTACGTCGATAGCGACAACGTCAACTGGCGCTTCGATCGCCACCCCAACACCCACTCACCCGAGATACACTTCCATCCTCCTCCAAACGCCGCCACGACGACCGCCGAGCCATCCTGTATCGACGTGACTGAAGTATCACTCGTCACTCGCGCCATCCACGCGATGTGGCGGGCAGCATACGAGGACGACGACTCAGCCCAGTTGAACAGCGCATCAAACCCGCCGTGAGGCGGCATTATACAGGTCAAGGAGAATACCTGCGGCTTCAGCCGCAGGATGAATCCGACAACTTGGAGTCAATCTACGCTGCAATAGCCATTCTGAGATTTGGCAATCCGTATCTTGAAGCGACAGGCAACCCTGCCTACAGATAGGAATCAGGTCGGGGACAGAGCGGTTCCCACCAGTCCTACGATGGCGGCCTGTCCGCCCCAAGCAATAAGACAGTAATCGGAACCAGTTGGGTGAACGGTCGGTTCCTATAATGAACCGATGCTGTGCCCGACTGCTGTAGGCACCACAGAAAGTAACTCCGAGTCCGCCGAAGTCTGCCAGACTCCCGCGAGGCAAAAACAACTTCGGGGGTCCGAACACGACGGAGGATAGGAGTACCGGGGGCTTGGCACTCCCAGCAGTCCCACCCGCCACAGTCCGTGAACTCCACACGGATTCTCACCGTGTCGGGGTTCGGTAGGACTGCAAACCTGAAACCTCCAACGCTCAGGATTCCTCCGCGTTTACGCGGAGGAGGATGTCAATCAGGAGTGTTCATGGAAGTAGAGCGTTCGGGAGATACTGCGAGCAATCGACCGGGATCGCTTCCCATGCTCCCTGAATCGCTTGATACCCTGTCCAGCCTTCCTCTCGAAGCATCTCGCTACAAGCCTGACAAAACTCCGCTACAGTACACTTCCCCTCGTCTAGTAACAGACACAGCAAAAACGTGGGAGCAACTGCCTTCCCAGTCGTCTCTTCTGCGTCATCGAATACTCGATTAATAGCCCGACGCCCGTATGTATCCATTAAAATAGCGAACCGATACAGCTCTGTATGCTGTTCGATTTCCATCTTCAGAGACTTCTCCCCAGCATCCTCTCCATGTGGTCGAGGAACACACGGAACCGTTGTAAACGACTTCTCCTCGTCATCGAACGGCGCAAGTGCCCTCTTGCTCCCATCGTGAACCCACCGCTCTCTCAACCCTTCAGGCGCGTACTCAGACATCTCCCGAACGTGACGCTTGAGTTCATGAAAACACACGTTAGTCGTCGTCAGCTGGATATTGTCCGTAATTCGAGACCAGAGACCTGTGTTCGCTACAGCGATTAGAGCGTCTGTATCAACGGTAACTGGATGGCGGACATCGTCGTCCACCATCTTCACTTCTGGAAAACGCCACTCGTATCAAGCTCCGCAGCCTCCTCGAAGGCCTCTCGCTCCCGCTCAATTTCTTCCAAGGCATCACCAAGAAGGAGCTCTGTAACTTCTTCAGAAAGCTCTCCCTGCTTGTATCGCTGGTGGAGAGTGATCTTCTCTTCGTCTGAGAGGACTTCTCTGAGTTTCTCTTGAAGACCCTGTCGAGCAAGCTCACTGATGTTGATCCCACCAAGACGCATTTGATCGACAATCTGACTCGCTTTCTTCTCAGTTTCCCCCCGAAACTGTATTTTGTCGTTGTTTGTGGCCATCTTACCCAACATCCTCTCTCCACCGTCATAGATGTTGTGACGAGCCATCCATGTCAGTACAACCTCTCAATAGTCAATACGCACTCTTCAGCGACCAGCTGTTTCAGACGATAGTATGTCTGAATGATACGACTCCACTCTTCCGAGGGTTCTTGCTGAATTGTCTTCCTTTATATTTGATGAGTCTCTACCACAATCATGAAACGGAGAAGTGTGCTTGCCCTCGCTGGCTCTGTCACAGCCGTTAGTTTTTCAGGATGCTCAAGCACTCAAGAGGAACCGAACGATCAGACTGCAGACCGAAGTGATGATGATGGAGATGATGATGAGCCTGACGTTGAGGATGGTGACACAAGCGAATCGAATACTTCGTCTTCTGACTGTGACGAAGTAGAATATGAGGAAGAGGATGGGTACATTCTCATCAGTAATATCACCCAACTACAATGCATCGGAGACGCGGATGATGCCCCACTCGATGGTGATTATAAGTTAACACAAAATATTGATGCGAGTGAGACAGAGCAATGGAACGATGGGGCGGGATTCGATCCGATTGGGGAGTGCGACCTTCTCGAGGGAGAATGCCAGGGAGAAATATTTACAGGACGATTTGACGGAAACGGGTATGAGATTGTGGGACTTTATATCGATCGGACAGATGAGGTTGGACTGTTCAGTAGTGTTGATTCCAGGGATCTAATGCCCGCAGCAAGCAATATTAAAAATGTTACCTTGGTTGATGTAAACGTCAGTGGAGAATCCAGAGTCGGGGGGCTTGTCGGCGTAAGCGACGCGGGACGTATTACTAACGCTTCTGTTACTGGAGTTATAAACGGAAACGAAAGCGTCGGGGGGCTTGTTGGATTCAACAATACTGATGCAGAAGTTGTTGATTCGGATGCCGAAGTCGACGTAACTGGAGAGTCACTAGTCGGCGGACTTGTCGGATGGAACACTGACGATACCACGTTTGATGGACAGATAGAGGGGTCGTCTGCGACTGGACGTGTTGAAGGGGACGAACGAGTCGGAGGGCTTGTCGGAAATAATGGTGGGGATATTGAAAATTCACATACGGAGGTCGATGTAACTGGGAACGAACGAGTCGGGGGACTCGTCGGAGACAATACATTCGGACGAACAACTGGCTCTCACTCGAGGAATGAAGTATCCGGGGAGGAACAAGTAGGAGGGCTCGTCGGTTTCAGCAGGGAAGGAGATGTATTCGATTCGTATGCTGCGGGTGATGTAACTGGAGACGAACGAGTTGGAGGACTGGTCGGAGAAAATAGAGGAAGAGTGGAAGAATCATATGCCGAAGGAACAGTAACTGGAGATGATGCTGTTGGCGGACTTGCTGGACGGAATGGTGTTGTTAGAGTTAGTGATGATGGAGAAATACGAGATTCATATGCGACTGGAATGGTAACCGGGAACGAAGATGCCGGTGGACTTGTCGGAGATAATGGTTCTGAGGGAGAGATAACCACTTCATACGCGACAGGGAATGTAACTAGCGATGGATTTGGCGCTGGTGGGCTCGTTGGAACCAATAGTAGCGGTAGCAGTAGTGGAAATATTTTGCAGTCGTATGCGATGGGAGATGTAGTCGGAGACGCTCACGTAGGCGGGCTTGTTGGATTCAACGGTGATGGAACAGTAAGCGAGACGTATGCGACGGGAGGTGTTACTGCCGGCGATTTTGTGGGCGGTCTTATCGGAGATAATATCGACGGACGCTCTTCTGTAGGAGATTGTTGATACTGCTGAGCTGCTGCTGTCGAGTCGAAGAGGACAAGGACACCGCGTCAGCGGTGTCCGACACGGATGATTCCGCTAGATGCGTTTGGGTCGGAATCGGTCGCAGCGGACCTGCTCCAACAGGTTCGCTGGCGTGACGGCGTTTCCTGTCCTCGCTGCCGTTCTGACCGAACGGTCAGAAACGGCAGCTATGGGCACTTTCAGCGGTATCTCTGTAAGGATTGCGACCGCACGTTCAACGATAAGACCGGCACCATCTTCGCTCACTCGAAGATCGCACTCCGCAAATGGTTGTTCTCGATCTACGCGTTTTTGCGGTTTAACACCAGCCTCAGGCAGTTACAGTGCGAAATCGGTGTCACCTACAAAACGATCCACAGGCGTGTCGAGCGCTTTGCCGAAGCGCTCGACGCGCCGTCACTCGATCTCCGTGGACCGGTCGAAATTGACGAGTTCTACGTTTCTGCCGGCCTGAAAGGCCGCGAGCGCGACCGCTGGTCGCGCTCTCGCGGCCTCGCCCGACGCGGGCGCGGAACATATGAACAGGACAAACCGCCCGTATTCGTACTCGTGGATCGCGGCACCGAGCAACGGTACGTTGTGCCAGCGAAATCCGCAGACGAATCAACGATCCGGCTCCTGCTGGCTGACCGCCAGCAGGAGCCTCTCACCGTCTATACCGACGGATTTCGTGCATACGATCCGCTTACAGAAGACGACCAATTCGACCGCGAATACGTCGTTCACGGAGACGGTGAGTACGCCGACGAGACGATCCACGTGAACACCTGCGAGAGCCACGCGTCGCTGGCGCGACGGTGGCTCTCGCCGCATCGAGGCATCTCAAAAGACCGCCTCACACAGTATCTCCGAGCGTTCCAACTCAGACGAGAACTCTACCGCAAACCCGGACGAAAAGCGCTCAAACACGCCATCAAAGCAACTCTCTGAAATCAACAATGTGCTACACAAGAGCGTATTACCTAACGAGCTTTGAACTGTTTCTGCAGTTACACCTACTTGACAACCAGAATCTGTTTCATCGTTATCTGCAGAATTTACGCAGTCTCCATCACTAGATATAGGTGTATGATCATCGCTCTCTTGATACCATGAACCATCTGCATCTATCTCATCCATTGAAGCATCATGATTTAAACCAGAGTTACATTCTCTTGTACGTCCATAATCCGAATTAATTTCATTGTCCGGCCCAACCCACTGAGCTTCTTCATTATCACAACGGAATAGTTCTGCTTCACCAGGCTCATTTCCTGGATTAGTATTAACAACTTGAGGTACTTCTTGGCCATACCCATTGTTCATTACTGCATTTTGGCTCTGTTGAAATCCTATTCTTCAGATAGGTTCTCACCTGAAACAGCCGGTCACTGAAGAGTGCGTGTTGAGCGGAGCGAATCGGTGTGGCGGTCTCAACCACGTATTTCAAGTTAGTGTATAGTCAATCTGTGGTATGGGAATCGTCCGGGACTCCGAACACAGTGACGGTGCGCCGACAATCGAGGAGACGGGAATCCGTGTCAAAGATATCGCCTCGGCGTACGAACACAGCGGCTACGACCCCGACGAGATTACACAACTGTATCCTGATCTCAGTCTCAGTGATGTCCATCGGGCGCTCGCGTACTACTACGATCATATCGACGACTTCCGATCGGCGTCGTCTGAACCGGCATCCGTATGACACGGCCGCTATATTGTGACGAGAGTATATGGCTTCCTGTTGCTGACGGACTCAGCAGACGCGGGTGGACAGTTCACACTGCTCGAAATGAAGGCACCCTTGGTGATTCAGACCGCGAGCAGCTGAGATACGCGGTCGCAAACGACTGGCTTCTCCTGACGTTCGACGATGATTTCCTCTCACTCGCTGAAGGTCAAGAACTCGAACATCGAGGGCTGATCTACGTACAGCAGGCGGGACGGCAAATCGGCGATGTCGTGAAAGTCGTTGATGAGCACCTACAGAACCGATCCGAAGACGATCAGTCGATTCAGTACTTGTGATCTGTCAGCCCAAACTGTTCCATAGACCCTCTGTATTGACCGCTCAGAGTGATCGGTCGATATTGTGACTGAGACAGGCGATGGTGAGTTCACGGAACTGCTTCCACCAGCGTCTCGATCGGACGAACGTACCGTACTTCCGCTTGAGCGTTGAGTTACCCGTCGCTGATTGACTCCGTTGCCCGTAGAGATCTGTGTCCAAGCGCACATTCCATGCCCGGTGGAGTGGCGTGAACCCACGATGCTTAATCAATGGCCGAACCTCATGTTGTCGGGCAAGTCGCCTGGTTTTCTGGTCGTCGTAGCCCTTGTCACCGAGCAGAATCTCAATATCACCGGGATTGCGCTTGATCAACGATGGAGCGATCTGGCTATCGTGTTTTCGTGTCGTCGTCACGTGTAAATCAAGGATTGCGTTCACCTTCACACCGACCAGTAACGTCACCTTCAGCTGCTGAATCGTGAGTTCAGCGCGTTTCGTGTAGTGTTTCGAAGCGTGACTGCGGTCAAACCCTGATGCATCAACTCCAATAACGCCGCTCGTCGGAAGTAGCGTCGTTGAGAGAGTCAATATAACACGCTACACAGCCATATCAAGCCGGTTGAACGCCTTACAGAGCGTTGAAGGCGCAGGAAGTTCGGATAAGCCAAGGGTTCGACGGATGCGTGGCATCTCGATCAGTTCGTCAAGCAGACCACGATCGGTCATGTTCTTCCGCACTTTGAGACAGATCAGAACAGCGTGCTGAGGGAGTGTATAGCAGTGTTTAGAGAATTTCGAGGAGTATCGAGAAACCGCTCGGCGTGCCAGATGAATCGCCTTCTCAGTAAACCGGAGAATCTGCGACTTCGGGAGGGCCTTCATCTCGTGGAATTACAGGACGAACATGTAACTCTCTGAAGATTTCAACAGAGCCACTGGTATGTAATCTCAACCTCAACTCCATTCGATGACACCCGTTTTTAACTGGTGCTCATCTCCTTTGGCGTGTCTGAGCCGCTTTCTCTTGGTTGGGACACTCAACGGGTTGCTACCGCTGGCGAACGCTGTTCTTCTTGGCTACAAGCCGATCCCGGAGCAAACAGGAGCCGGCCATGCCCGCGATCAAGGAACTCGTATCAGCCAGTATCCGATAGCGAGCCTCATTCGCCATCGCTGCCCGTCAGGAATTCAGACGTGTCTCGTTCCATAGCCGACTCGAACGACTCTTTCTCTTCTTCCGTCCTATCGAGTTTCTCGCCGAGAAGGACACGGGCCACGTCCTCACCGATCTCACCACGACTGTATCGTTCGTACACGGTAATCTTGCCTTGTTCATCTAATGACTGTCGGAGCATTTCGACCAAGCCGACGCGGGCGAGTTCGCTCACGTTGACGCCACCGATGTGTATCTCATCGAGGAGTTCCGCGGCCTCTTTTTCGGCTCCGGCACGGAACTGAATCGTCTTGTCATAGCTTGATCCGCCCATACATTGACGTTCGACATGGAGAGGCGTATATGTTATGACGCGTACTTACTTGTCATTACAAGTGGCCAAGAACGTAGCACTACCAGACAGGTCACCCTCTCTCAAGGGGTGCGATATGAGTTAGGGCCCGTGTAGAACCAGTATGATCTACTGAAGTGAGCGAAAGCTAGTGAACTCGTCAGCATGCTTCCAGTAGGAGTTCGAACTGGTAGTCAGTAAGGACATCTTCGTGAGTATGTCGGATCGTGAGTGCTTGCCGATGCCGGTCAGCCCATTCAGTTCCGGGTTGCTTGTAATGAGACACTCGTAGTGGTTCTCATGCTGGGAGACCGACACGCAGTATTTACGACTGCGAGCCTGACTGGTGGTAGATGCGGTGGGATCTACGACCCGCGCTTCGGCGACT
This sequence comes from Halorubrum tibetense, assembly GCF_055396225.1. Taxonomy (NCBI): domain Archaea; kingdom Methanobacteriati; phylum Methanobacteriota; class Halobacteria; order Halobacteriales; family Haloferacaceae; genus Halorubrum; species Halorubrum tibetense. The sequence goes on along the minus strand of NZ_AP043742.1, from coordinate 429,742 downwards.
CTTTAGGCTGGTGACTCCAATGACGCTCACACAAACACAGATACGCGAGTACGATCGTCGTGCGATGGATAGTGCGGAGACTGCCACGGCGACGTTCGGGATCGGTTGTTTCTGGGGGCCTGATGCCCAGTTCGGTGCGATGGACGGCGTTGTTCGGACTCGCGTCGGGTACGCCGGCGGGACAAAACTCGATCCGACGTATCACGCGTTAGGCGACCACACGGAAGTGGTTCAACTCGATTTCGACCCTGACACGATACCGTATCGAGCCCTCTTGGAGCGGGTGTTCAACTCTCATAACCCACAGCACCAGACGAGAAAGACACAGTATCAAAATATTGTGCTCGCTGCGTCGGAGGATCAACGAGCAGTCCTTGATGAGCTTCTCACGACACGGGGACTCACTACCGATGGGATCGGGACACGTATCGAACAGCTCTCACGCTTCTACCCCGCTGAAGACTATCACCAGAAGTACAAGCTCCGGTCCGTCTCCTCGTTCATGGACACGTTTGAGGCGGCCGGATACGACGACGACGAGTTACGGGAATCGCCGATCGCTGCAAAGCTGAACGGGTACGCCGCCGGGCATGATGTTGGTATTGCTGAGGAGCTCCCGGTACCTGATCGGGGGACAGTATAGACTTCACGAATTGGGTGATGACGGACAGTATCGCCGATGAGGCCGGTTAAACAGAGGCTGCAGCTCTCTGATGGCGACGGGTTCGAGTTTGTTACTTTCTGGGGACTTCAACAGAGCCTCAGCAATACTTTACGAAAGACCAGCTCACGGCGATCCTTTATTGCTACCCGAGGGCTAGTTTAGATCAGAATCCATGGCACGGAATGACGCACGCACGAAAACGACGGAGGTTCATGCGCATGAATTAGATGGCGAAATGATTGTCGGGAGCTCTGATGGTGATTTACCGCTCGAAGGTTACGATGCCGTGCGTGAAGCCGCTGATGAACTTGAGGAGTATGACGACGAGGAACTCATTGCGACTGTCACGCACACGAGCACCGACGTGATTTCGGTGACCCTGGAAGAAGATTAGGAGTCAGTGCGTTCACTGTATGCGGTTAGTGTCTGATCCGTTGTGCCGGTGAGGTAGTCTCGAATCTCTCCCTCTCGCCACCCGATCGGTGCCAGGACGCTTTCGACAGCTCGTATAGCGGCGTTGGCGTACCAGTCAGTGTCGTATCGGGTGATGTCCTCGTACGATAGCCGTACTCGTTCGGTACCGTGTGCGTTGTTGTTGACGACGACGTACTGGATGGTCTGTCCGGGTGACAGCCCGGTCCCGTTCAGTGTGGCTCGCTTGAGTGCGGCAACGGTAAGCGTTTCGTGCGTGTAATCGGCGATGTGTTTTGACATGCGATTGTCGATGACGAGTCGCTCTGGATCAACATCGTCGTTGCGTAATGACGTGAGTGTACGGCGTAACACGTCACACACCGCTTCTGGTGATCGTGTTTTATCGAACACGCGAAGGGCTTCCGCCTGTACGTCTTCAACCCATGTGGGCGTTGAGCGTTGACGATCTTCGATCCCGCGGGTTTTGATCGCATCACCGAGCGTGGCCTCCGACACGGGTAACACCTCGTCACGTCGCTTTCCAAAATACCGTGTGAGTGCGCCAGACTCGCTGTTACGCATCGGGCAGAACGCAGCCCAGTCGAACGCGCATTCGTATTCAAGTTCGATACCCGTGTCGGTGCTGATCTCGGCGGTGACCGTTTCGAGATTGCGTTGTTCACGATCCTTGGCTGGTGTCACCCAGATCGAGTCGACGATGCCGTGGACGACTCGCCACCCGGCGTCTTCGAGTGCGGTTTTCGCATTGAGGAGAATGTCGCGGGCGAACGCGTTGATCGCTTCATGGCACTCGATCCGACCGAACTTCGCGTTTGAGAAGCCTTGGTACCCGAAGCAGGAGACGAGGATCCATTTGATCGCTGACGACGCTGAGTCGAGTCGGTCGCGTTCGGCGTCGTCGGTCGTTTCCTCGATCTGGTCTTTGATGCGGCTGCGCGCGTCGATGAGCGGGCCGAGCACCGTCGGGAGGTACCCGTCGGCCTCACAGATCGAGTATCCGAGACCGGGGACGTCGTTAGTGTCGCAGCACCCGCAACGAACGGTTTCCGGGGAAATATTTCGGGTTCGAATGATGTTCGGGTACAGCGACGCGAAGTCCAGTTCGTGGACGTTCTCGTGAACGCCGACTGCGGGGGCGAACGTGGTGCCGCCGCGGTCGGCGGCGTCCAGCGTGGCTGCGGATTTGAAGAGTTCCGGTCGCCAGGCTTGCCACGGGACGAGGACGTCACGGTCGCGGGCGGCACGGATCTGCATGGCGGTGAGCACGCGCCCGATCGACGCCCAGCTGAGTTCTTCGAGCGGGAGTCCGGCGCGGTTCACGAGATCGAGGCAGCCGGACAGCCCGGCTTCGTGGTAGAAGAACGTGTTCGACTCGTCGATCACGACGCGGCCGGGGATCGTGTACCGGGCCGGGGAGTGCCCGACTTGCCCGTAACTCGTGTACGTGGATTCCTCGGCGAGTTTCGTGTACCCGGGGGCGCGGCCGAGTTCGAAGTTCGGTACGTCGTGCGTGTCGGCGGCGTCGAACAGGACCGGGACGAGCTTCGCCGTGGACACGACGATGACGTCAGGGTCGCGTTCGCGGACGGCGCGGTCAACGGCGGTGACGGTGGCTTCGGGTGTGGGCCCGGCGGCGTCACCGTCGATCGTGAGGTGTGACAGGGCGTCGGGTCCTGCTTTGTGCGGTGGGATCGAGAGCGTGAGTGTACGGAGTGACCGGACGGACCGGTCTGGGCTCGCCGGTGTGGTGGTTTCGAGGCAGTACCGGAACTGCGGCGTCAGATCAACGTTGTAACACGTGTACTCGGCCGGGCCGTTGAACTGCTGGACGCGCTGTGCGATGCGTCGCACGGCGTCTACGCTGGCCGCGTCGATCCGGAGAAGCGGCCGCGGGTCCGTTCGAAACGTCTGCCGGTGGGCTTCACACTGTATGTCGACAACTGCGTCTTGCCCGGTGAGGAACGCTTGAAGCTCGGTGAGCGACTCCGACAGTCCGTCACGGTCCGGTGGTGTTGGGGTCGGGCCGCCGCGCCGCCCGTACAAGTCACGGACTGCGTCACCGACGAATAGCGTCGGCGTGTACTCGCCGTGGACCGTGCGGGTGACGCCGTCGTCTGTAAGTTCCCAGTGAGCGACGTCACCAGAGGAGTGGAAGTCAACGGTCAGCACAATCGGGACTGGTGGAGTCTTCGAGTTCGGTGATGCGGGCTTCGAGCTCGTCGATCCGGCGTTCCTGCTCGATGGCGATACTCACGAGCAGAGGGGCGAACCGGTCGTCGTGATTCAACATCCCGGCCGCGTCGGCGTGGGTGCGGGCGTAGACGAATAACTGGTCGAACCGCGGTTGATCGCGGCGGCGCAGCGTCCGGCGGTACGGCCCCCAGCGGTCCTCGATCGCGCGCAGCGTGTCGCGGTATGTCGGGGTGGTTCGCCCCATCAGACGCCCCCAGATGTCGCCTCTTCACCTACGACCGACGCGTCGTGCATCCGTGCTCGATGGGTGAGTACTTCCTGCCAGTACGCGAGCGTCGTCTGCACCCACCCGTCGCCAAGGTGATACACGAGCGTCTCGACGTCGCCGGCCGCGTCGGTGAATCGCGGCCCGAACTGCGTGTCCTCACACTGGAGATATGTCTGCGCTGCATTCACGAGCGGTCGCGTGAACTCGTCGGCACGCGATCGTGTCACGACGACCGGGACGTCATGAACACGCCCGACGCGTGCGAGCGCGGCGATCGCTCGGACCAACAGATCCTGCGCGCGAGTCGTCGGCACGTCGGTGTCTCGATACAACCGGTCGATCCCGGTCGCAACCACGACGCTCGGGGTCGTGACGTGGTCTCCGGTGAGCCGGTCAAGCAGTGACGTTTGTTGATACGCGGTGAACCCGCGAGCGACGTGTACCCGGTGAAGGTACCGCTTGTCGGGGGCGAGTTCACGAAGCCGTGTGGTCTGTGCCGTGCCGGCCGCGTCAACCCAGTACGCGTCGCCGTCCCCGGCGAACACGCGGTCAAGCAGTAACGACTGGACTGGGGTTACGCCGAGATCCGAACCCACGTCCACGAGCGTGAGTCCGGTATCCAGTTCCGGTAACTCCACGGGTGATTGTCGTTGAGATGTGTTCATACTCGTTACCTGCCGCGTGATATTCAAAGGGGTGAGCCATACACGCGGAGTGGAACTGGAAGTGGAACAGTGACAGCCAGAACAACTCGTTCGCCGAATCCCCTGACGCCTGACCCGCACCCATAGACCCACAGAACCACACAACACTACCACCACACGACTCCCAATGACTGAGACACTCGCCGACGAGTACCCGGAAGCTGCCCCGTACATTCAGAAAGCCGTTGACGAACACGGCGAAGACTGGGTGTTAGAGAACTACTACGAGCAACGCTATCCGCTCGGACAGGTGATGGCAATGCCGGAAAAATAGGACCTCCCGCTCTACGATGCGGACGAACACGATACGTTGACGGAAGCGGAACGAGTGGAGATGTATCAAGCGTGGGCCGCGTACCGGGAGACCCTCCGTACCGGATCGAAACCCGACGAGTGACGACCACCCTACACTTTTCTCGGACGTCATCGTTGTGTTGCGTATGAATCCGGATCGTGTCCGTGGAGTCATGCTCGGGTTGGCGTGTGGGGACGCGCTTGGCCGGCCGGTCGAATTTCAGTCCGCGTCCGATATCCAGCGTGAACACGGGGAGCTCAACGAGATGATCGGGCACGGGACGTGGAATCAGCCCGCCGGGACGATCACGGACGACACCGAGCAGGCGCTGTGTATCGCACGAAGTCTCGCCGAGCAACAAGAGTTCGATCCGGCGGACATTGCCGAGCGGTTCGTTGCGTGGTACGATAGTGGCCCGTTCGACATAGGGGGGATGACGAGGCGGTCGCTCAGCCGCCTCCAACGCGGCGATTCGTGGGACGAGGCAGGCCAGCAGGTCTGGGAGAGCAGTCCTGAAGGTCAGAACGCAGGGAATGGGAGTGTAATGCGGTGTCCACCGCTCACCATCCCGTACACGACGGACTGGGACCGACTCACCGAAGTGAGTCGGCAGTCTTCCCAGATCACGCACGCTGACCCGCGGTGTACCGAGGGCTGCGCGATTCTGAACCTCACGATAGCTGGCCTACTCGAAGACGCGGCCACGCCGTTACAGGATGCCCTCGACTACGTCAGTTCAGATGCGCCTGAGGAGCTCGTGACGGCGCTCGAACCACTCGCTCGTGGTGACTCACCCGGCACGCTGGAAACGTCAGGGTACGTCGTCCATTCGCTGCAGACGGCACTCCACGATGGCCTCGTCGCGGACAGTGCTGAGGAAGCGATCGTGACGGCGGTCAATCGCGGCGGAGATACCGATACGATTGGAGCGATTGCTGGCGCAGTCGCCGGTGCGCGGTTCGGAGCGTCACAGCTTCCGGACCGGTGGGTGTCCGCTGTCAGGGAAGCTGAGGAAATCGAGGAGTTGACAGACCGGCTCGTTGCGGGGATGTAGCTCTCTCTAGTTGGGGGAGTGGATTGATCAGGAAACACAGACGCATGCTCTGACCTAGTCGATAGTAAGGATTACACTGGGATAGCATCAACGTCTGGGTGAATGGCTGATTCGTTCTGGTATCCGTCAGTGAAGGATGTTCTCGCCATTCACGACGACATCGTCTCGGAGTATTCTGACACGCCGTCTGGCGTGCAGAACCGTGGTGATATCGAGTTCGTCCTGAATTACATCGAAGACGGTAGTTTTGGAGCCGCTCCGGAGACGATTCACGAGAAAGCATTTCATCTTCTTCGACTCCTCGTAGCAAATCATCCGTTCGTCGACGCGAACAAGCGTACAGCTCTCAACACGACGACCGTATTTTATTTTCTCAACGGATACCGGTTCGCGTACGATGACGAAATACGGTCGGTTCTCAAGCAGTTCGGCACCGACGAAACGTCAGTTGACGATACGGAGACTATCGAATATCTTCGTACTCACACCGAAGTCATTGACCTCGAAGGAGAGATCGAAGCGTGGCGCGAGGATCTTATCCAGTACGGTGTCGACGAACTGACCGGTGGCTCGTCGGACCCGAACGATTAACAGCGCTCAGAACGAGAACGTACATATGGCGACTGAGGAGGGTACAGAGCCTCGATCTCCGCTTGACGAAGTGATGGAAGATATCCGAGGCGAGCTTGTCCGGCAGGTTGCGGCAGCTGATAGGGATGCAAATCGGGAGATCTACGACGCGCTTGAGAACGAGTAACGCGTCTAGATTTCAGCGGTAGGGTTCTGTGGTGACTATTGTATCGAGATGAGCAGAAGTGGATCTGGACTCGATTTAGATTCTGTGTGTGCTGAGCGGTCCACGCGACAATGTTGAGTGAATGAACTCTCAATAACCCATTGTAACGCATCCATTGGCACGTATCATTCGCACCAAAATCACGATCATCGCGTATTTTGACAGAAACACGCTGTACCGGTCACGTAGCCCGTTCAGGATTTCCAAAAATTGCTGAGGGCTAGGGTTCTTAAGTAGCTGGATAATTCACTTGTTTGCTTCAATGACAGACAAGAACCGAAAATCGATTACGAACGAGCTTGCGGCGGCGCTCGGTGACGAAGCGAACGCCGTTGAGAATGAGCTCAATGCATTCCACAACTGGATGCGTACGAAGGGAAAGAACCCGGATCGACAGAAGCCGCTGTCCAACTCCATTTCGACCAATTACTATCGACGGATCGACCAGATATTCAGGTTCGTCATCGGCCGAATCGAACCTGCAGATGCGACGGTGATCACTCACGACCAAGCGGACCTGATCGTGAAGTGGTTAGACCAGAACGATATCTGCCAGCGGAACGGTGACCCGTACCAGGAGACCAGCAAGCGAAAGTTCTCGAACGCTCTCATCAAGTACTTCACGTGGCAGCACGACCAGCGAGGCGACGCCGAGCAGTGGCGGCCGCGGATCAGCTTCTCGGACGGCGAACACGAGAATGCGGACCGCCTGAATTTCGAAGAGCGGTGGAAAGTGCTGCAAGCCGCCAACGAGTACGGGTCGTTGCCGTCCTACTACGAGACGACCGAGACAGAGCGCGAGAAGATCAGCAGCCTCGTCGCGCAACGACTCGGCAAACCGAAGACCGAGGTGACGCGGAAGGACTGGGAGCGCGCCGACACCAGTACCAAGGTCGGGTCGCTCATTGCCGTGACCCTTGAGACGGGCATCATCCCGATTGAAGTCGGGCGGGCGCGAACCGACTGGTACAAGTCGAACCGGAACATTCTCAAGATCACAAAGGACGACGCGGGGAAAGATCGGCCAACGTCGGAACTCCCGCTCACGGACGCGACGGGAGATCTCCTGAGCGAATGGATCCAAGAGAGACGGCACTACGAGAAGTACGACGGTACGAACCACCTGTGGCTCAACCGCGAAGGGAACCCGTACAACTCGAAGAACCTGTGCTACCTGCTTCGACGACTCTGCGAGGAAGCCGGGATCGACCACGAAGACCGGAAGATCGTGTGGTACAGCCTCCGGCACAACCTCGGGCAGTCGATCGAGGAAACAGAAGACATCTCGCAGGCCCGCGATCAACTGCGTCACAAGTACATCGAGACGACGAAGCAGACCTACGGCGAATCCACCATCGAGAGTCGTCGGCATACACTTGAACAAATAACTGATGTCTCGCAGCGCGCTGCGGAGGATCCAGAATTCAACCCGTACGCGGATGACCCGGTACAGCCGGATCCAACCCCCCGTAATGAGTCGAGTCACTCGTCAGAACACGCTCACGGAGATCACATCGACGTGTTCATCGATGACACACAGGATGACCGGGTTGAAATCGCTCGGAAAATACTGTCTGAAGAACTTTGAGTATCGCAGGCGGTCGCTACCGATCACCCCATCCGATCTAACGCGTTCTGCCTGTCTTCGACGGGAGCTTGGTCGTATTTCATGGTCGTTTCGGGACTCTTGTGTCTGAGCTGCGCCTGCGCTGCGGCGAGGTCCTCCTCCCGAGTCATATACGTGCCAGTTGAGTGCCGTATCGAATACCAGCTCATCTGCCGGTTTCCGTAGGGGATCTCCGCCTGATCACAGAGACGACGAAGGACTTTCCGCAGTGCGGCCGACCCGTACGTGTTCCCACGGCGGGTCAACCAGATCGTGTCCGTGTCGTCGTATTTCGGATCGGTTTTGCGTTGTTCGAGCCACCTGTCGAGCGTCTCTGCGGTCCGGTCTTGGAGTCCGACAACCCAGTGGCCAGTGTTTTTCGATGACTGCTCTTTTGGAATGCGTAGGACGGCGTTTTCGATGTCAACCCAACTCGTCACGGCGCGTTCCACTTCGATCGGGCGGAGTCCAGCATCGAGACTTACGGTGACGAGACTCGGGATTTTCCACCCGTTGGCCTTCTCCCAGTCGGCTGGAACCACCGCCGATTTCGGTTTTTCGAATCGCTGAGCGAGATAGGCTTTCCACCGGTCGCGCTCTTCAGCGTTGAGGCTCCCATACGACGGAACACTCCCGTGTTCGAGTGCCGCCCTGCGGATCAGACCACGTTCTTCACGGGTCAGGTAGTCGCGCGGCGCGGTCGTCTTATGCCCGGTACTGAACGAGAGTTCCGGCTCCCACTCGTCAAGACCGTGTTCGTGCTCACGCCACTTGTACAGCATCTGGAGTGCTTTCCGACAGTTGTCTTTGTGAGCGTTGCTGTGTTCTTGCTTGGCGAGCCACAACAGGTACGTATCTGCGTGGTCGTGCGTGACGTTCGTCGTGTACCCACCTTCGTTATCCCATACCCACCGGTAGAACTGATCCATACGGTAGGCGCGATTACTGACGGTTGTCCGTGCGTACCCCTCAGCTTTCTTCGGGTCTTTACCGAACACGAGAAGCCATTCTAAACACTGTTCACGCTGGTTGCGGTAGTCGATCTGTTGCCGCTCGTTGAGCAGGTCAGCAACAGGTTCGGTGATGACTGTGACCCCTTCAAGAGGCGTCGTTGCCTCGTCGGCGTTCTTCATTGCCGGCCACCTCGCAGGGGACCCAGGTTCTTGCCCGTCGATTCCCCCCGATCGCAAGACGGCGTCGGGTTTAGTGTACTGAACTTCATTGCCCTCGCGCTCCTGCTAATCGCAGGACGGCAGCGGGGTGAGTTGGTCCATCGAACGTGATTGCCCGTAATCATAGGTTTGTTTCACTCTAGTTCACGGGCGAAAACTGCAAGACGGCGAAAGGAAAGAAGTGCTCCGGCTGGGATTCGAACCCAGGTCATTGCCGTGAGAGGCCTACATGCCCCGCCGGAATGACTCTGGAAACACTCTGTCAGATCGCCGCCGAAACGATGGTTTGACCTGCTACAGTACCCCTGTTTCTCGGCGTTGCTTATAAAATATCCAGCTGATTGTCTCCTCGGCAAGTCGGATTCAGAGGATTCAACTGACACACTAGATCTATTTTCAACAGTAGGCGGCTCTGTTGAAACCCTCTGCTTGACAACAGTGCCTAAAATCTCTAACACTCAGGATTCTCCTCCATTTACGCGGAGGAGGATGTCAACGCTGTGGATTGGTGCTACGAACCAGTTTTCTCCTTCGTCAGATAATCACTCGTCCCAGAAGGCTTCGATCCGGTCATCAAGATTGGTGAGGACGGTTGCGAGTACGTCACGCCAGTCTTTGGAATAGGCGGCATCCTCACCGGAAGTCGACGCATCTGGGGGCGGATGGAAGTGATCGCGGGTGTTATGATCATTCGGGTGCCGATCCCATCGGCATTCCCACGAGTTCCCGGTTTGGTATTGCTCCGAATAGTGGATGCTGAAGTCGTCGGTCTCGAACCAGCGGATCCGCAGGTACGCACGCGTGATCCCGCCTGGGAAGTATCCGAGGTCGTAGTTGGCGATGACAGCGTTCGGGGCATACGGCGGTTGCGTCTCGATGTTATCGAATCGATCGCTCTGGGCAAGGTGGGCAGCGATCCGGTCGAGGATTTCTGTATCGATGGGACCGCGACTGGGCGGGTCAGCCGTGTCCTCAGGCATCGACTGGACCGGGCTTGCTACCAGTGACTGGATTGTTTCGGCGTGCTGCGTCGAGGAGTGCGGCTCGTTGTTCGAGTGTCTCCCACTCGGAGAGCGCTTCCCATGCTGCTTCGGTGGACAGATTTTGCGCTTGGGTTGCGTCGACGAGTGAGACTTCGTCCGGGTGTTCTGCCTCGAACTGTGTTCTGTAGTCCTCGATCTGTTTGAGCGCATCACCGAGTGCGTTGACAATCTCCTGCTCGGAGTGTTCTTCGCGGATCCGGTCGATGCGTCGCCACTGAAAGTACGCGTCCTTGCGTTCGTACCGGACTGGACGGCCATCGTGCCGCTGAACCATCCCCATCTCGTCGAACCACTCCAAGTAATCCCGAGCTGTTTCGGTGTCACAGTCGGCGCGCTCAGCGATCGTCGATACCTTCGTCGGCGTGCGAAGCCCGACGACAATATCCAGAAGTCGCTCTCGGATCGGCCCGCGCTTGAGGAGCGAGTCGGGGGATTCCTGCTCGTTGAGAGCAGGCGGTGACTCCCCGCCGTCGTATGCGTCGTCGGGGATGTCTGTGAGGTCCATGTGTGAGAGGCTCCGTACGGTGGTCTACCGGTTGTAGCGATATATATCTATGGTGCGCTGAATTATTTCTGTTTTAGTCCTGCTGGTATTGATTCTGTACGGGTGCGTATACGTCGACGAAAGGGTCGCGTAGTGCGTTGAGGTGGTCGTGGATCGTCCCTGCTGTGGTGAGTGGAATGGCATGAGGTCATGAATCACTTCCCGACTCTCGCTGTTCGTGAAGATCTCGTAGGTAGGCGATCGCTGCGACACCAACGTCAATCCCCCAAGCATAGTCATCCTCACCGAAGGCAGCAGTACCCGCCATGCGATGAGTATAGCCGTCGACGAGGGTGAAACGGATACAGTTCACTACGTCGTCTTCCCCGAATTGCTCGACAGCGTCGCTGATATACTGGTCGAAATGACCATCTGGATGTTCGGTGGATCGCGGATCAGCGGCGCGTTCCAATGCCAGATCAATAACCGCATCGACTGACGGAGCCGATGGATCTCCCGTGTTTTCTCGAATCCGGTACCCCTCGTCGGAATACATATTGCCGCGTACGAATTCCAAATGCTAAAACCCCAACCAGTCCTTGGTCAGAGAGTAGGCACCATACTCGACACGTCAAACCTGAAGCGTGGCGCGCTACTGTAACACCACGCCTGCCGAGCTACTCGCCCGCAGACGCTGCTGGGAGCCGGTACAACTCCCGCCGCTTAGTGTCCTCCAAGATGCGCGTGACCGTGCGCGGCGAACACCCAATCCGATCCGCTGCCTGCCGCCGCGACAACCCGTCATCAGCGATGACTTCGAGGAGCGTCTCACGCACCTCACCGTAGTCGCCACTGGGGACGAGGTCACCGCCAACGACCTCACACCCGGTCGGGACGCGACCCGACCAGTCGCGCCGGAGGTAATCGGGCGGAGTTGCATCTTGGGTGTTGAGCGACGCGGTCGAGATTTCACCCAGCAGGGTAGTGACGGCGGCGGAGTCGATCGATTCACCAGGAGTGAGCACGACGTCAGACTGGAGGGCAGTCACGGCCGCCCCGGCGTCAAGGAGCGCATCGAGCCACGACGACAACGACGCGACAGTATCGCAGCAGGCGAGCCAGTCTGTCATCACGACCTTTTTTCGCCCGTTCAAATCTTGTACCTTCTGGAGCAACGTAGAGCGTATCTCATCGGGATTAGTCCCACACACGATCCAATATGGAGGATCTCGCAGTACCTGCGATCCAGTCGGAAGGAATTTTTTCACAACGCTGGTGTCTCCTGAGCCATCATAATCGACTCCAGCTAACTCAGTCGCACGTCCGAGCGCGTCGATGAGGGAGGCGGGGTCGTCGGTCCCCACAGCTATACAGTCCGTCCCGTCCGATCCCGAACCACCACTGCCACCGCAGAAGTTGTCAATCGTTACGTGATCAGCAGCCACCTCGTCTGGGTTTCTGGAGGGCATGTGTCATGTTATTGACTGTGGTAGCATAAGCTTTTGCGGGGGATTGCGGGGGGCGCAGAAACCCCCGCAAAACTCACATCCTACCCCCGCAGAAGGCCCCTGAAAAGGCTGCCGACGGGGCGCAGAAACCACCGCAAAAGGAGTCGGCCGCGGGTCGAGTCGGACGAGACAGTATCCCAAGCTGCTAAGCGACTATAAAGCTCGGGGGAGCAATCTGCGGGCGTAATCTGTCTCTCCCCGAGTTCTATTGTCCCCTCGAATTTCCGCAGATGTGTGTTACTATAGATTGGTGAGAGGGATTTACCCCGCGGGAGTGAGTGGGTGGCTGGGAAGGCGGATGATGGCTCATGCGCCGCTCGGCTTTTTATGTCTTCCTCTTGTCATAGGCATACTGGTGTTCACACCACGCCCGGGGCGACGCCGCCCGCGGGCGGCTGGGGAGGCGGGCAGGTCAGGACTCGTCCCCACCTCTCTTTAAGCCGACGCGGCAGCGCGGGGCAGACACGGGCGTTGCGCTCACACGCCGGGCAGGCTCAAGGAAGCTGGTGTGAACGTACACACCAACCCCAGTGGCAACGCTCGGCAGGCAAGCAGACCAACTGGACAATCGACCACGGGAACATCAAGAAACGAAGAAGCAACCAGCTGCCCTCAACGGGCGCGCCCCACCGACCACCACGGCGGGCGGCGCGTCGAGAAGGTGAGAACCAGGGGCTGGCGGTACAGAGAAATCGTTTCATACACAGCACGGGTCACAGCACTGGCGCGCACCGGGGTATTGAAATCGAGGCGGTTCTCTCAGACAACGTGACTAATGATGTGGCCGATCCGAGTGATCACATCAGTAATCTCATTTCCTTGGCGTGCTCTTTGCCGTAGTTCATCGAACGCGTTTGAGAGAATCGTAACGGTCTCATCAGGAAGGTCAGTTGGGTCTATGACTGGCACGCGTTCGAGGTTACGGGGTTCGATTTTTTCGAAGCCGCCGTCGAGGGTCCGTTGGTGTTGGCGGACCAACTCGTGGAAGACATCACTGTTGAGGTAGGCGAGTAGTGCTTTGAGTTCGCGGCTAGAGAGGGCGATGTCGTAGAAGCCGTAGCAAGCGTTCGTGTTGCGGACGGAAGCCTCGTTCAGCATAAATCTGAACCCGTCCCGACCTGCGCTTTGGACCAGTACCTCCGCCGGTGGCTTCCAACGGGGACGGTACCAGTACTGTCGTGTTTGGAGTGTTTTGATCTCGGCGAGGCCGTGTTCGGTGACTCCTTCATGGAGGTAGTTTATCAGGTCGGTGTTAGGTTCGTCGACGTCGACAGGAACGGTCGCGCAGTCGACGCGTGTTTGTTCGGCGAATTCGGTGACTGTGTCGGGGATGGCTTCGATCTCGTCCGGGTCTAATAACCAGACGTCCTTCCCGTCGGCCCGGGCAGCCTGCCAGTCGGTTTCTTTGTAGTCGTACCCATGGATGTGGCTTGGGCGGCGGACGATTTTCGTTAAGTGTCTTTCGCTGAGGCCGGTAGCTGCTACGTCCGGTTCACTGAGGCAGAAAAATTCGACGTTACCGGTCGTCGGTCCGCGGGAGACCGTAAGGAGATCGCCAAGCGGTGAAAGATCACTCTTGTCGATGTCGACGGGGTTGAATTGAGCTTCCCAGTTCTCACTCGGTTCGAGATTTTCTTGCTTGACGGTGGTGGCGAAACCCCAGTCACCGGCGCTCGTCTCGGCACCACTGATGAGGTTCCGAACGGGTTGCCAGTCACGGTCACCGGACGTGGTTTCGAGTTTGGACAGGTCGTCAACGCGGATGAACCGGACGTTGGTGTCTGGATCTGGGTCACTAGACGCTTCGAGGAACGTAATCAGGCCGGTAGTTGCTGGGCCGTCGAAGGCGCTGATCGTTTCTGGGTTGAGCTGGATCAGCGCTTTGATTTCGAATTCGTTGAGGAGGAACTGCTTGAGCGTGCGGCCGTAGGTAGTGGCGAGCCAAGCTTGAGGAGTGATCGTCGCCATTCGGCCCCCCTCTGTGAGGAACCGTCGAGAACGGTAGAGGAAGTACGCGTACAGTGGTGTTTTCGCGGGGATGTCGTAGCCGGTCTCTTGTTCTGCTATTCTACGGTACGAGTGTTTGTCAGGCGTCTCAAGCGTTTGGCTGTCGGTGTAGGGGGGGTTTGCGATGACGGCGTCAGCATCACGAGGGAGTTCATCGGATGGTAGGTGGAGGAAGTCGGTTGCGCGTGTATCGTGTGACTGCCCGGAGATGGTGAGCGCAGTCGCCCCCATTATTCGAGCAAGTGGGCTTCGATCAATCCCAACCGCATGGTCAGGGTCAGTTGTGAGCGACCAATCCGGGTGGTATGGTGTGGAAAGCGCGCCTGCCCCGATTCCCGGGTCGAGAACAGTTTCAGCCCCGCAACTCGCCCATGAACGCATGAGATCGCTGATCGCGGGGAGTGTTCGGTACTGGCCGAGTGAGCGCCGGTGAGGACTCGAAACGAGTGTTTCGTAGATGTGCGCGATCGTTTCCGCAGGCTGTGTGGTTGCGAGTAAGTCGTGGCGATGGACAGAGATATCGTCGGCGACATCTGCGTCTGCTCGCCCGACAATTTCATCGAGGACAGTTTTTGTGAACGCAGCGTCTCCGGTCTCTTCTCGTGCGCGCCGAAGTGCTGTTGGGATGTCGTCTGGGAGAGCTGGGAGTCTGCCTCGTTGGTGATAGTACTCGTAGAGCGTGGTTTTCAATAAGAGTTGGAACGCGGACTGTTTCCCGATTAGGTGACGAGTCTCGTCGTTGATCCGGTCGATGCCGTGTAGATCGAGCCAATGAGAGATCTGTTCGGGGAGTGGTTCAGCCATGAGGGTCCGCGCTGCTGGTTCGATCTTTTCAGCGGCGTTTTCGAGTGTCTCAGCGATTTGGTCCGTATCGATGGATTGCTCACGGAGTTCGTCCAGGCTAGAACGGTTGTTCGAGTGTTTCTCAGGGATTGGAGACCGTATCGGTGTTCCAGCAGCAGTGTCCTGAGTGGTTGGGTGTTCTGCGGTATCTCGTGTGGGAGGGTAGATGGTATCGTTCCTGCTTCCATGTTTGAGATTCATTTCGGGCATCGGAGTGTCCCGGCATCATGACCCGGTTAAATAAGAACCCTCGGCGTCTGGAGGGCGGGACAAGCGCATCGAGCCCAGTAGACACGAGGCGCGGACAGACAAGACGGGACGTCGATTCACAGCACGACTATATCGCGGTGTACCGCGGGGTCCGCTTCGACGGCTGTTCGATCGAAGAGGTTCTTCCTCGCGTCAGTACAACGAATCGTTTGGAATCGGTAGCGGGAACGCCGACAGCTCGTTCGGGCGTATCGCGTCGGGACGATCAATTCGGGGGTGATTGAATTCAGGGTTGAGATCGACCAGATGCGTCTAGGGATCGGCAGCAAATAAAATAGTATCAGTTGTGTCTCTGCTTTTCAGGAAATCGTTGTATCTCACATTCTCGACGCCTAGTGTTTTCTGACCTCTACACAATCTAGTATCTATGTGTCTTTCAACTTGTCTCGCTTCACTCCACAGAATGCTGTATAGCCGCACTAATTCAGTAACTTCTCGATGCTTTCCGTGACCGTGGTTGCGGCGGCCCCAACGTCTGAAACCCGGACGTACTCTCTGTCACTATGCGCGACCGGTCCGTCTGTATCGCTCAACTCGCCCGGCCCGAACACAACTGTCGGTGCATGCGGCGCAAAGTAGGACGCTTCCGTCGCCGCCCCGAACGCACGAACTTCCCCACCACTCATCTCCACCAGCGTCCGAACAAGCTCTGTATCCTGGTTCGCTAAGAACGCTTCCGGGTCCGGACTTTCCGGATACGCCGGTTCCACCGCAACCTCGTACCCGTCAGGAATCTCTCGTTGCAAGTACCGCCTCAGCGCGGCGAAAAACCCGTCACTGGTTTCTGGCGGCACACTTCGTCTGTCGAAACTCACTGTACATTCCGCCGGAATTTGATTCAACGGCCCGCCCCCATCGATCCGCGTCGGCGACAACACTGGCGCACCAAGCAGTTGGTGGTCATCCGGGCTACATTCTTCGTCAAATCGTGCTAACGCCTCAACCAGCGGTCCGACCGCGTTGATACTATTCTGCCCGCTCTCCGGGTCGCTTGCGTGCGCACTTTGCCCGATTAGCGTGACATGCCCGCCGAACGACCCACGAGCAGCAACACATACATCCAACCCAGTCGGTTCACCCACAATCACACCATCAGGTGAGAGTGTCTCCGCAAGGTGTTCCCCGCCAAACTGCGATGTCTCCTCATCCGGCGACACCGCCAGCGTCAGTTTCCCCCGATCTAGTGACGCCGCACAAAACGCATCTATGAAGGCAGCCATCGGTCCTTTCGCATCACAACTCCCCCGCCCCCGAACCACGTTACCATCCCGCTCGTACGGAATGTGCGGCGGCACCGTATCTAAATGCGTATTCAGTACCAAATGTGGGCCAGCAGACTCACCGCTGCGCGTCACAACAACACATCCAACCGTATCCACCTCGGGTTCGTATCCCGCGTCGGACAACGTATCCACCAGTAACGACCGCATCTCACCGACGTCCTGATGCGATGGCGTCGCAATCGCCTCTCGATGAAACCGTTCTAAATCTACCATCACGTTGTGTTCACACCTGTTGAGTCCACATTACGTGTTCAAGAATCGCTGATTCACGCAGCACATTGATTGCGATTAGTGAGATTCAGTTTCGTCCGTCTCAAGTCGTCCATGTCGTGCATCAATCTCATCGAGCATATCCAGCGTTTTGCGGATCGACGTGCGGATCGCATCGCTTCGATTGACGAACTTCCCCTCGTCACCAACATGCGCGTCGAGATCGTCGAGCAGTTCCTGTGGAATTTCCACGCTCACTTTCGGCATACGCTCGTATTCTCACAGGAATATCATTAGCGTGTCGCCCACTCACACCACGGGTAGCACCTCATTAGAAACCCGATGTTATTGTACACGTCGCGCTGTGGGCACTACTTAGGAGAACTGTGGGCGTTTAGCGTACGCAATCGGATCGCGTGACCCGGCATTCCGGAATGCTTCGAGCCGAAACGCACAGGCATCACACGTTCCGCACGCCGGCTCCTCGTCACGGTAACACGACCACGTGATATTGTACGGCACGTCGAGTTCCAACCCGCGCTCCGCAATCTCCGTTTTCGACCACTCGACGAACGGCGCTTTCAATTCAATCGTGGTCTCCGGTTTTGTCCCGACATCGATCACTTGCTGAAACGCCTCAAAGAGCGCCGGGCGACAGTCAGGATATCCGGAGAAGTCTTCTGAGTGCGCGCCGATGAATAGCGCCTCTGAGTCAGTCGCTTCTGCGTACGACGTTGCCATCGACAGCAGATTCGAATTCCGGAACGGGACGTATGATGTCGGGATCTCGTCGCTCTCTAAGTCCGCATCGGCCACGTCCATTTCTTCGTCCGTCAGGCTCGACGCCCCAATCTGTGCGAGATGCCCAGTTTCGATATGGAGGAAGTCAGCCGCGTCAACCTCCTCAGCAAGCGCTTTCGCGCACTCGTACTCTTTGTCTTCGGTGCGTTGCCCGTACGACGTGTGAAGCAGGTACGGCTCGTACCCGCGTTCCATCGCCTCGTACACTGCCGTCGCACTATCCATTCCACCTGACGCCAAAATCACCGCGCTTTCAGTACTCATGTTTGCTCAGTTACGTCGAATTGATTGCTGCTCTGTTGACCACGCCGTACTTGCGGAACCACACGATCTCGATTGGGCTGTCTCAGTACAATGCTCATGTTCCTGGGGCGTCATTCCACAGGTCTACGTGGAGTCGAGGGGTGTACCGATAGCCGTACTCCATCGCTAACTCGGCGACCTCGCTTCGCGTCCCATCAAGTTGCTCTCGCGTCATCCCCTCCGGCATCAACAACACGTCATCATCCGCCACTGTCGTCGCCGACGCTTCTCGTACCCGATCAACCAGGTCCGTGATCTCCGGGAGATCCGACTCGTCGGTCACGACAAACTTCAGCTGCGTCTCGTACTCGTCAACCATCCGGGAGAGCGCGTCCATGTCGATCCGATTCTGCTCGTGTTTCTCTTCCCACTCCCCGTCGCCTTTCGGGTCACGCTCCGGCGTTGGTGTGCTACTCGCCAGCTTCGGGCTGATACTCGCCAGGTCGATCGGTGCATCCCGGTAAATCGTCCCGTTCGTCTCCACCGTCGTATGATACCCCTCAGCAGCCAGTCGCTCTAAGAGCTCAACGGACTCCTCGTGAATCATCGGTTCCCCACCCGTGAGTACAACATGATTGGCCTGCTCGTGCGACCGAATTTCTTCGACAAGCGAATCGACATCGCGCCACGCCCCGGTCGGCTCCCACGACGTATGATACGAATCACAGAACCAACACCGCAGATTACACCCAGAGGTCCGCACAAACACCGAGGGCACGCCAGCAAGCGTTCCCTCACCCTGCAACGAGTAGAACACCTCGTTAATCGGGAGGCCCTCACCAGCCGCGTCAGCATCCGGTGTAGGCTCTTCGATGTCGCTAGCAACCGGCATCAGTACGACGCACAGAGCTCCCCAGTTTCACGCACTGACACCGACACGTCCGATACAGTGTCCGGGAACACATCGAGCATCCGTTCTTCAAGTAAGACACTCATCACCTCCGCTGTTGGTGGATGATCAAGAACGACGAGCGCGTCACCATCACCAGATTCCTCGAACGCGTCAACGAGCGGATCGCCCTCTTCGACAAGGAACATGTGATCCCACGCATCAATAATATCCGTCACAACACCTTTATCAACGACCCACCCCTCATCAGTGAGTTCCCCAGTCACTTCGACCGAGATCTCGTAGTTGTGCCCGTGCGGCCGCGAACACTTCCCATCATGATGTAAAATTCGATGCCCCGAGCTAATTCGGATAGGGTTATCTGCTCCAATCTGAAGTGTGCGTTGGCCTGTTTTCTCAAGCACATCCGCTTCAGATTTTTCAGTCGGTATACTCCGGGCCATATCTAGAGAATATTCGGAGAATATATAAAGATTGACTCTTGTTACTACATCGATGGAACGCCAGCACCATGCCCACTCACGGCCAACGCAAAACCACCGGAACACCAGCGGGTCAACAGTAGCCACCCAGAGCAATCCACTGCCATCCCTCACACACGTCTGTATAATCACGAGCGGTGGTGATCAGTGGTGAAAAGTGAGGATACTCGCGCGATCTTCACAGCCATCTTCGCCGGATCGGTCGTCCTCGCAAACATCCTCGCAGCCAAACTCACCTGGGTCGAACTCCCCGGCATCGGCGGCGTAGCAGTCCCCGCCGGCTTCGTCGCCTTCGGCCTCGCCTACCTCGCCTCAGACCTCCTCGTCGAATACCATGGCAAAGACTACGCCGCAACCGTCATCAATGGCACCGTCCTCACACTCGTCCTCGCATACGCACTCATCTTCCTCGCCATCTGGATGCCAACCGCCCCATTCTACGAAGGACAAGAAGCATTCGTTACAACGCTTGGCGACTCCGCATCCATCATCCTCGCCTCCGTCGTCGCCCTCGCACTCGCCCAACACCTCGACGTACGACTCTTCGCCAACCTCAAAGACCGCACCGGTGGTCGCTACCGGTGGCTCCGAAACTGCGGATCAACCGCCGTCAGCCAAGGCGCAGACACGGTCGTTTTTATTACGCTCGGCTTCGCCATCTTCCCCGCACTCGGCCTCGGTGGCGACCCTACGTGGGGGTGGGCGCTTGTGTCCATCGTCGCAGGACAGTACATTGTGAAACTGGTTGTAGCACTGATCGATACGCTCCCCTTCTACGCCGTCACAGAATTCGTCGAGCGACCCGCGTAGCTATAACCTAACCGGATATCTGAGCATTTGGTCTTGTTGAAGTCCCTTCTTCGGACAAGTTTTTACCTGAAACAGCCGATGGACGAGAGCTGCTTATGGACCGATGAAAATTCAAACAGCTCCAACAGATGTTCCAAGAATCATCAAACTATAGGGCACAAACAAGGTACCTCACAAATATGATTTAGAGCGCATTGTCAGCTCAATATGGATTTCAACCGCCTCCCCTATGTAGGCCAGTATCTTTGAGTCTTTCCGGGTCTGCAAAGGGGTTTTTACCTGATTTCCGTTCACCTCGCCCATCATTTTTGACCTCTTTCCCGATCGAGGCGGTGATACCAGACGATTCCCGGTTTTCCTGATTCTCAGTTTTTTCCTCCTTGTCGCAATTCTTTATATGATTCTCGTAATGCCGTTTGGTTGGCAACACTTCACCACAGTCATCACACTCATAATCTGTATCATCTTCAGGACACATGACGACATGTGTGTCTAATTTCGCTTGGTTCTCAAAGTTCTCCCCACAATGTTTACATTTGTGCTGACTCCGATCTCTCTTCGGACCTTGCTCCTCTTTGCCTTCCCCAGGTGGCCACTCACCATTGCATTCACTGCGATGGCTTTGGAACTTGGAGTCAGATTGGAATATCGTTTCGCAGTGTGGGCATATATTCATTATACTCAGACAACATGTGCGCACTAACTAATAATTTTACACGCCTTTGTTGAGATCCCTCGTTGTGACTGTCCTCAGTGTTTCTGTTGAATAGAGAGCGTGGACTGAGCGATTGAAGGTGTGATACTACCATCTGCTGAGGATTTCAACAAAACCTGCTCATCCTAACGTGATTGTAAGGTAATCCCCGAGGTCCGATTCGGCCAATTTCTCACGTTCTTCGGCGGAAAGCGAGGCGAGGTGAACGCTTTCGGATCCAAGTATCGACTCGACCACGTCTTCGATACCCTCGTCAGCGAGCGGTTCGATGATGGCGGACCTGGCGTCTTCGTATATACCTCTCATATCGATTCCGAACGAGCGACACTCTTCGAGTTGAGCTCCGAAATCAGAGGTTTCCTCGACGCTCACCGCCTCTCGCCAGTTCCATTCTGCTAAGAGAGAGTGTAATCCCTCAAGCGAATCGTGGTTATACACATCTATTCTCTCGTTGATTTTCACCATCGCGTTTACCTGGTTCTCGTACGAAACGAGCATCTTGTTCAAGGTCTGTTCAACGGCGCTCCGGGCCGATTTAGCTTTTTGTTCTAACTGATCGATTCCATCCTCCAGCGCATCGTATTCGTTTTCTCCGGCATGTCTCCGGGCTTCTCTCACCTTTTGAACCAACTCCGGATCTACCTCCACTTCTTGTTCAAACAACTCTTCCATAATCGCAGCTTGTAGTTTGATATCCCGGAGGTCATCGGCGACGTCTTCTAACCGTGATTCCAGGGATCGGCGTCGATACCGTTCCTGAACTCGCTTGAGATTGGCCGTGAGCGTTTGCTCCGTTGTTTCGTTACTCATAGTACTGGCTCACCTCTTGAAACGTCGGTGCGAAACGCTCTTGTCCGCTCTCGGAACTATCGGTCATCAGCTCGTCCAGATAGTCGGTCACCGAGTGGTTGTCCAATTTGAACTCCGCAAACCTTCGGTGAACTCGGTCTTGATCAGAGTGATCGAACGCTCCGATCAGACGGGCTCCTGCGACGACATCTTCTAGATCTTCCTGGCTGACCGCGTCTACGAATCCATCGAGCGTTTCTCTCAGTGCGCTTGGTATCTCGTCCCCATAGGACTGCACAAGTGTTCCGTGAATATCCTCGACTTCCGACATCGAGACGTTCTGTAACTGTGAAAGAACGCGCGCCTCATCGACGTCAACGCGACGGTTGACAACGTCGTCTTCCATCGTATTATGTAGCTTGTACATCCTGAGAGCAATCTCATAGAGTTTCGATTCATCAGCCGTGGAGAACCGAACACGGTTGTCGATGTTTTCAATGTAGGGTCTCCTGGCTAAGTTGGCCAGAACATCGTAGGGGGAATGGCGGTTCAGATGTCGTCTCACAGCAGGTACGTCGAGCGCGTTTTGCGTGACTCCTAGACGTGATCCGAGGATATTTTCCACATACTCCGCGGTTTCCATCGCGTCGGTGAATCGTCTTCGGGTGTCGTCTGGATAGATGGACAACGCCTGATTCAGGGTTTGGTCTATCTCGAAGTTTTCGGAGCTTCGATACCGTTCGTTCAGCGTCTCGGCCGTTATCTCTCTCCAAGGGTCGTCCAACACGACCAACCACGCGTAGGTCGCAACGACGAAATCATCGAACTCGAAGTTCCGTTTCTGTGCTGCCTTGCGATAGAGCACCTCGTCGCTGGAGACGAACTCGGCGACGAGTTTCGAGCGCCACTCTTCGGCGAGGCCGGCAAAGTGTGTCGCGTGCCCTTCCTGTCTCAGAAACTCTTTGGCACTGCGGGGTGAAGACTCCTCCACCTGTTGGATACCAAATCGGAACAGGTTCCGGAGTGTCGAGGCGCGGAATTCATCGAGGTCGAGCACGATCTGATACGGTTCCGGCGCGGCGCTGCTCTTACGATACACGAACGGTCGCCTCTTCCCGACGTAGTAATTGAGACCCGTGCCCGTCCAGAGGGTGTACCCGTCGGTGAGGAATTCCAGTAGCGACTTGATCCCCGATTCCATGTACTTCCGGACCTCTGCGTAATCGCCGCTTTCCGGTTCTTTGCGCCAGTCCTCAATCTGGCGTCGATGCTCGCCGTATATCTCTTCCACCACCGACACCGGCTCTCTTTCAGGTTCGTTGGGTCCATCGGAATCGTCGGAATCATCGCTCTCATCGGAATCGTCTTCCACCGGCTTCGTAACAGGGCGTGAGACGTCTCCCGCTGCGGGTACGTAGACGGACATTTCATCGTACCAAACGCCATCGGAGGCGACTCCTTCAGTCTCCTCGCTTAACTTCGGTATTCCCTCCATGTCGAACGCTTCGGCGAACGCCCTCGGTGCCCGGTAGTACTCCCGCCCATCGCGTTCAACTTCTTGGCCATACCACTGAGCGAACCGCGCGAGCGTCTCGCTGCGTTCGAGAACATCGTCCGCAACGAGTGTATCCGGAGAGTTAACTTCGTTCCGGAGGGCCTGAGCATCGGACGGTACGGACGTCGGCCCGTATGTGAACTCTTCGAGGATGTCACTCACGATGGTCACAATCGACCTTGGACGACGGTCATCCTCGTTCAGCCCCGGATTGTAGAGTCGTTCGATGAACGTCTCGTTGAACGGAAAGAAGTCGCGGAAATCGTTCGAGCACACCCTGCATTCACCACAGACAGATCCCTCAGGCGGATCGATCAGTTCCTTCTTGTCCCCCTTTGAGTTCCGGTATCGAATACTGTCGTCTCGGGATTTCGGATATGCCAAGTATGGACGGACGAAGTCCGCGACGCTGTCCTCCGTGAGAAACTCCACCTGCTTCGATCCGGGCCTGTTGGTCTGATAGAACTTGAAACGGTCCTGAGACGTCTGTCGCTTGAGTTCGCGGGTGTAGTCGGTCGTGCCCGCGATGATGAAGTCCCAGTTGTCCTTATCGTTGTCTCGCTCCATGTAATTCCGCAGCTTCTCGGCCTGGACGGCCGCGATGGAGAAGTCCTCGAAAACACAGACCGGCCGCGTATCGAACGCCTGGCCGACCTGCTTCAACAGGCTGTTCAGTGGGGGAGAGTCGTAGTTGTCGAGGAGTGCGGACCAGAACTTGTCGTTCAAGAGCTCGTACGGTTCCTTCTCTGGGTCGGGCTCAGCCTCCGCGAAGACCTCAAGATGTTCTTCGTGACCGCTCGTATAGTCCTGTTTCGTGACGAACCGGAATCCCTCTCGCTCGTCCTCGACGTCACCGTCGTCTTGGTGTCGTCGCTCGACGAGTTCGTTTAATTTCTCAAGGATGAAGTCCTCGACTGCGTTCTTCTGTTCCTTGTCGAGTTCGATGAGGTCGTAGTCGGCTTCGAGCAGTTTCAGTCCGTTGCTGACGACGACGCCCGCCGCGATCTCCGGGTTCGATTCGAGTTCGCGCGCCAGCTCCTCCAAGTTCCCGGATACTTCCAGCGGCTCACCGATTTCGCGCTCGTAGAACTCTGGGACGGTCTCCGTGAGCATCGTCAGGAGGTCGGAGTCCTTGTCGACGCGGAGGACTGGACGGTCGTGATCGGTCCGTAGCGCGTGAGTGAGATACGCGCAGAGCTCGGATTTCCCGGTCCCGACGGGGCCCTCTATGACAACGGTGAAGTTGTTGAGAGCATCGGGATCGAACTCGTCGATGATGTCGTCCTCTTGGACGGGCCTCGGATCCGCGGAGTTCTCTCCGAAACTCTGCTCGAACACCGTGATTGGGTGGTGTGTGAACTCGAAGATATCGGGATATTCCCCGCTATCTTCCGCTCCGCTCGCACGCAGTGCCGCGACCCTACTGAACAACCGGTTGAATCGCGTCTTGTCGAGTACACCGAGGTGCGGACAGGATCCCACTTCTGAGTCGTCAATCTCCAAGTTGGATTCGGTGCTCACGTTACCTCACCTCGATACTGTTCGCGGCCTGGTCCATCGTTCTCGGTGTCGGCACGTTCGAGAGTCCGACTGCGCCCGCGTCGCCGGCCTCGACGAGTCTGATCGCGTTCGACCTGCTGAGGAACTCGAACGACCGTGCCAGAATCTCTGGTACGGATCCGTCGTCGGTCAATCCGATTCGAAGGTAATTCTCCCGCATCCACTCGAAGTATTCACGGATCTCGATACGGGGATGATCGCTATCCCCCGGTGCCGGGTCGCTCAGCTCTTTAGTCGCAAGACGCATCGTCGAATGCAGCAGCCATGGATCCGGTGAGGTCGCATAGTCAGTTCCTCGTATCTGTCTCACTAAACCGAGGAGGTCGGCCGTACGCGTCCAGTTCGTCAGCTTGTCCGTGTTCATGTCGTTGCGGTCTCCCTGTCGGTCATCTGGGTGGTAATCCAGCTCACGCTGAAAAGTGTCCATGTCGTCCGCAACGGCCTGATCCTTCCGATTGAAGAATTGAGTGTTCGATTCTACGAGGTACTCGAAATTCACGAGAAGGGCCGACTGTTTCCCCCAGTCGTCTGAAGCCGGCCGAGCCTCCTGAGAGAGGTTATGTAGGACCGATAACTGAAACGCCCTCTTTTGATCGATTCGGTCTTCCACGGGGAGGTCAATCGCGCGATACCGGTCGATTTTCTCGACGAGTCTCAACAATAGTAGTCCGGAGAGGGCGTTGGAGATCTGGTTTTCAGAGAGGCATGTGTCTTCTTCAATCTCCTCGACGGTCCCGTTGCCGCTCTGCACGGAACGGTACACGACCGGCAACGGTGTTGCGGTCTGAACCGCGTTGAGGATATAGCCCTCAGTCATCGTCCCACTTCATCTAACCAGCGGTACAGCCGGCGTTCCAGTGTATGCGACCGGGATTCGAGGCGTGATCTCGTCTCTCTCGCATCCGTCGCAGTCGTGTGATCGATTCTCGTGGCGTGCGCAAACACGTTCGAGTCTTCGAGTACCTGTTTATTCAACATTTCCGTGATCCGCCCCGCCGTTTTGTTGTCCCACTCAACCCGACGCCGTACCCACTTGGCGAACTCGCTCACCTCGTCCGCCGTGAGGGGCGACGAGCCGAAACTCTGGTCCCGGTTGAAGATCCGGCACAGCGCTTCATACAGTGGCAGGTACGGTGCCTCGTTCAAAACCTCGAAAAGCCCTTCGCTGCTGTTTACAGTCGATCCGCTGACTTGCTGATACAGGATCGCATTGTCTTGGAGGAACAGGTTTCGCGTGTCCGAGAGGGGCATCGTATAGCCAGCCTCCGTGTAATGCTCCTCAAAGGTGTCGTAAATCTCCTGATAGCTACGCGTGATCACGTTGTGTTGATCCCGTAAGGGCCGCTTCGCGCCTTGTATTTGGAACTTCCTCTGGTCTGCGCAGATTGCGAGGCGGCCGTCACCGGTCCGTGGGACGGTCCTCAGCATCGCTATCGAATCCGGGGTGTGCTCCTCGTAGTTCTGGTTAGTTATCACGCAGGTCGGTGCGTCAAGTGTGTCCATGTTCTCGATGTGAGTGTGAGAGTGCCCGAATAGTGTGTACGTGTCCGTTCCCGCCAGCTGGCTCCATGATTTGGGATAGGTGAATACTTCGTAACCGAGATACGACATGGCAGGCAGCGCTCGGAGCTGCCGGTGTGACCGGGTCGCAGAAGAGTCGTAAATAAAGACGTGGTCTTGTTGAAGCCAGTACCGCAGCGCGTCAAGACCCATGGTTCCCTCCAATCGTCACCTCATTAATATGTGCTGGTACAGGACCCATTATCAGCTCAGTCATCAACGAAGTCACGAACCAGCTGTTTGTCCAGTAGGTCGTTTTCTAGATAGAAGGCCGGCGTCCGCGGGAGAAGGAGACACTCCTCGCAGTACGAATAACAGTTTTCACACGCCAGCACCTCCTTGACTTCCGGGAGTATCTGAGATCGGAGAGTCTCTGCCACCTCCCAGGCGACGCCGTTTCCGCCCGAGCGACCGTCGACGACCGTCACAGTCAACGATTCGTCGTCGATACTCGACCTGACTTCGAAGTCGTCGAGTTCGACGTTGACCGATACCGCTATCGCCCGCTGTAGCGCCTGTTCGAGGCTCACCATCAACACGGCCCACGGTACGTCTTCGCCGGACAGGTCCAATCGTTCAGCGACTTCCGACTTGTCGAAGTCGAACTGGATTCCCGTCGATTGATACCGCCGACCGATCGGTGCGTACTCAGTGTCGTCACGGCCGAGAGACGCTTCTGAGCGACGGACATCCACCCCGCTACCGCTCGCGTGGCGGCGTTCGTACGCGTACACGAACTCCGTGAGGTTGAACGCGCCCTCCGTGATCTCCGCGGGTAGTTTGAAGACGGGTTCCGACTCGATGGTCGTGTCCGGAGTGGGAGTCAATTCCGTGTGTTTCGTCTGTAGGCCCCTCGTGTTCCAGTACTGTTCCCCTTTATACGCCGGTCGGCAGTGTACCGACGAGACCTCGTGGATCGGGGTCCCCGTCAACTCGCTCCCGCAGTGCGGACAGTCCCCCAAATCTGTGGCGTAGCTCTGATAGGGCCATTCGCAGTCGTCGTCAGTACAGATCCGGAGTTCGGTGAGCCGCCGCCCCGCCCGAACGTCCTCAACCAAGTAATCCCGGCCACCCATCGAGAAGACGGCACCACGGCCGTTCTTTTGTCCCGGAAACATGTCGTAGAGACGTCCGGTACTCTCGAACCGAATACTCCTATCGTAACCCGTGAACGTCACGGGGAACTGATGGCCGAAGTCGCGGTAATTTGCGAGGTAACCCAGCTGTCTGAGCCACGCGTCGAGTCGGCCGTACTCTTCCGTGAGGTCCTCCACCGTAACCGAATCCCCGTCTGTGTTCCGAAGCGGTTCGAAGACCTCGTCCACGCGGTGAGAGAGGCTTACCGTCCCCTCCGAGTGGAAGACGTCGTCGAACACTCTGACACCGTCTTCACCGAAGACGTCCCTGATGTGGTCCCGCAGTACCGATTCCCTGTCTCCGGTGATCACCGATTCGAGTTCCGCCAGTTGTCCCTTGACCCTGTCGACGAATTCGTCGACATCGATATCGTCGTTCTGGACGCTGTAGGTCCGCTCGTAGACGTTCGAACTGTGGGGGTTCCGTGCCATGTGCCCCATGACCTCCGTCACTACGTGGCCGGCGACCAGCTGTTCGAACTCGTAGGCGGGAGGCACGCGGACCGGTTGGAATTCGCTGAAGAACCGAGTGAGGTCTTGGTAGAAGTGGTTATCGACCGGGTGTCGGCCGCGGATCGCCGTGAGCACGAGCGACGAACTCCCTCGTGACCGGCCGGTTCGACCGCTGCGCTGTACGTAGTTCGTCAGCGTGGGAGGCATTCCGACTTGAGCGACCGTGTCCAGCGTCCCGATGTCGACGCCGAGCTCCATAGTCGGAGTGGAACTGACGACGTTGATCTCGGGGTCGTCCTTCCGGAACCCTTCCTCGATGATCCCGCGGACCGTCGCCGGGATGTTCCCCTTGTGTATACCGACAGTGACGAAGTCGATTTCGTCGCTTCGAAGCGGGCGTGTGATATCGTGTGCCCAGTGATCGAGTGCCCAAGGACTCTCGTCATCGACCTCGGCGTATCCGTCTCCTTCGTAGTCGCCGTCTTCGACTTCGTACCTTCGGAACGTCTCCAGGTCGTCACCGCATTCGAAACAGGTGTCTCCCGGACCCTCCCCCTCCAAAGCCGGGAACGCTGCGTGACAGTTCGTACAGAACGCGACGTGTGTCAGCAGCCGAAGGTCCGTCCTGTCTTGTTTATGCCGTCGGACGAACACACCGGACCGAACGGAGAAATCGTTCGGCAGCGCGTCGGAGGAAGATATCTCTTCTCGCTGTGCGTTGATGTAGTCGATGGCGGCTCGCCGGTCTTCGTCCGAACCTGCACCGTTTTCGATTTCGAGCTGGAGTGACTCGTAGTCCTTTTCGTGAATGACGCCCGCGTCGAGAAACTCGAAGAGAAATTCGTCGACGATACCACTGATTTCCCGAGTGCAGTGCGGGAGTTTGTTCCGGACCTTCTGGTGTACCTTCTCCCGGGGAAGCGCTCCGATCTCGACTCCGCTCTTTGTGAAGCCGACTGACTCCGACGAGGCAAGTACCTCCCAGAGCGTGTGACCGACGAGCAGTTCAAACGCATCGCCCGCCGACTCGTATAGTACGTCTGAAGTCACCAGCGTGCTATCGAACAGGTAGCGACAGTTGTAGAGGTCGGCTTTTTTGCTCACATCGTCCTGTAGCTGTTCGATCATGTTGTACGCAGACCCGGTCGAGGAGAGGGATCGGTCGAAAAAGGGCTCCCAGTACTCCTCTCGGAGCCGTTTCGACACCGATCTGTATGCCCCTAATCGCCCTCCAACCCCGCCTCGCCGCTTCAAGAAGTCGACGTACAGGGTGGCAGCCATGAGTCCGTACTCCGTCTGCTGGATCTGCTTTGCGACGCTCTCAGCCGACGAGTGGGAGTCCGAGAAGACGAGGACCTTCTCCGAGGGGGCGACCCGGCACATTTCGGACAACATGAATGAAAGCAGGGTGCTAGTCGGCACCTCGACGTCGGTGACGCTGACAGTGTCGTCACAACCGGGACACCGCTCGACCGGTCCGGCCCCGCCGAAAGGAACGAGCTCTGCCGCGGTCTCGGAGTCCTCGGAATCGGGTTCTTCGCCCTCGTCCTGACGGACAAGGAACGGATGGTCGCAGGTCTCACAGAAACGGAGTTCCTCGATCCGTGATCCACACTCCTTACAGACGTCTGTGCGGGAGAGAGAACGACACGAGGGACAGTGATACACCTTCAGCGGCGGCTTGAGGAACGAGTGGTACTTCTCGGTGACGACGCCGGCCAACCGGCCGAATCCCAAGACAGTGGCGATGTACTCCTCGGGGTCTCCTGTCGTCCGCCCGTCGAGGAAATTCACGAGATCGTCGTAGTGTTTGAACTCGACGTTACCCATCGTGTCCGAGTCGAACCAGTCGGCGACTTCGATAACCTCCGGAACGTGTTCTACTACGAACTCGTACCAGTCGGTCTCAAGCCCCGCGTCGCCCAAGACCGACTCATGGAGATCGGCTCTCGTTTCCTCGTCACTGAGTAGCTCACCAGGTCGGCTGTGTGACGAATTCATTAGCCCTTCTCCCACGGCGTCTTCCAGCGCGGATGTCAGCCATAGCTCATCGCTGGAGAGGGTCAACGGATCTTCCTGTGAGATCAATCCGACCTCCCGTGCCGTGGCTAAGGCGGACCGAAGCTCCGGATGGGCGTTTCTTAGCTCGGACGCCGAGGGTGATTCCACATGGACATACAGGAGCGTGTCCAGGAGCTCCTCCAGCGTCGTTGGAGTCAAGCGGTCGAATTCACCGCCTTCCGCCGCCGGTCGCTCCCGGGCCGTGAAGTCGATAACGTTGATATCGTCTTCGGGTTCGCCAGTGAGCGTGGACGCGAGCTCGCCGGGGTTCCTGATCGTCGCCGAGACGAGGGAGACCTGTGGGTCTGACGGCCCGTAGAAGTGGGAAAGACGGTCAACGAGGAGGCGAACTGCCGCGCCCTTGATACCGCGCCAGACGTGAGCCTCGTCGAACACGATGTGTTTGACCGGATGGTCTCCGACTCCATCTCCGAACACCCCGCGCACCTCCTCGCTTCGGTTCACGAAGGCATGATCGATCGCCTCGGGATTTGTCAGCAGGATATCCGCACCATCCTCAACTCGGTCCCGCGTGACCTTCACCCACGGATAGCGCCGGCCGTCGGCCTCAACGACACCGTCTGCCCCGATTGTCAGCTTTCGTCCCGTCTGTGGGCATTCTAGGCCTCTGACGTAGGAGCCCGGCTCGATTTCCCGCTCTCTGTCGCCTACCGTTCTCGCCGTGTCACCGTCCCATATTCCGACCGTGACGCGGTCCGAGTGGTCCTTCGAACGATTGATGACGTGGAGATACCGGAGGAGTCGGTTGAGTTGATCCACGGCGAGGGTCTTCATCGGGTAGACGACAATCGCCTTCGTTCCTTGACGATCCCCTTGAATACAGTCATTGAGAACGGGAAGCAGGAACGCTTCCGTTTTCCCAGCCGCCGTCGGAACGGTGAGGATGTTGGCGTTAGAGTCCCGATCGATGGCTTCGATCATTTCAGACTGATGTCGGTAGAGATGTCCCGTTTCGTCGCCGCCGAACAACTCCTCGACGACAGCCTCGACGACTTCGTCAGCGTAGCTGTATCCTTCCAAGAGTTCTGTCGCCGGAACCTCCGCAGGAGCGGGTGGATCGACGAACTCGACGTACGGTCCCTTCGTCTCGATCAGATCGTTCCGAAGAAACCCGTCCGCGTCGTCGACTCCGTCCATACGGGTTACCTTGGTGAGGCTCCGATTCCACCAAGTGATCTCCGACGCGCGATCGAGGGCCGAAGAGAGAGTGTCCTGAGGGGTTTGCATCGCGGGTTACGTCAAGATCTGTCGACGTGTACATAAACCTGTAGTCCGATTCCTGACGGACACCGATAGACTGCGGCGGGGGAAGATACTTACACCTGACCGATCCAATCAGACTCAGACACTCGATAAGTGGGACGGACTATCGGAATGAAATTTTATGATCGCAACTCAAACCCGGACCGAATCGACGACGAAGTTGAGCCCCTGATCAGCGCTCTCCTTCGGAACAAACAGCTCTTCGGCGAAGACGCGTCCGGTTC
Source organism: Halorubrum tibetense (assembly GCF_055396225.1). Lineage (NCBI taxonomy): Archaea > Methanobacteriati > Methanobacteriota > Halobacteria > Halobacteriales > Haloferacaceae > Halorubrum > Halorubrum tibetense. The sequence continues at coordinate 398,324 of NZ_AP043742.1, read as the reverse complement.
CCCGCACGTCACCGAGTCGCTGAAGTACAAGTCGGAGCCACAGAAGCGACGGCAGACCAGCGAATACGCTGGGGGAAACGAATTCGTCGAGGACATCAAGCAGATATTCGGGTTCGAACCACTGGATTTCCAGGTCAAATCCTGGGAGCTGATCGACGAACTCTCCTCGCGCCGCCAGCGACAGAATCACTCTCAGGCCGCGATTCTCTCCGCACCGACCGGATTCGGAAAGACGGAGGCTTTCCTTGGCCCGATTTACCAAATGCAGCAGGAGAGTCGCTCGGGCACGACAATCATCGTTTACCCGCGCCGCGCGCTGCTTCAGAACCAGTTCGAGCGGATACTCGAACACCTCCACCAGATCAGAGACGGCGGACGTTCCCCCCTTTCTGTTGGGCTGTACATGGGAGATATGCCGTACGGAATCGACGAAGTTCGAAGCAAGGGTAGCTTCTTCGAGGAGGAGAACGGCCGTCCCCGTTTCAAGCTCGCAAATTGCTGGTGTAGCACCGACGACGAGACTCACTCGTTCGAGTACTTCGGCACGTCCCGTGACTACCGGATCCGGTGTGAAAACGATCCGGATCACGAGTTCGACCTCGGTGAGATAGTTCTCCACCGCGAGGAGATCAAGGACCACACGCCGGACATCCTCTTGACTACGCTCGAATCGCTCGAACTCTTCGCCCTGAAACCGAATTACAACATCATCGACGACGCGGACACAATAGTCTTCGACGAGGTTCACCTCTACACCGGACTACGCGGGGCTCACGCCGCTCAGATTGTCGATAACATCGATCGAATCACAGACCAGAACCTTCTGTACCTCGGTGCCAGTGCGACGATTGACAACCCGGAGCGGTTCGGAAAGAAGCTGTTCGACGTCGGGCCGAACTTAGAAACCGTCGACGTCCCCGAATCGGATATAAACCGGAACCACGACGACAGGGAACACTACCACTTCCTGATCTCGTCCGAAGACGGACCGGGCGCTTCCTCGATGATGATCCAGCAGCTCATGATGTTGGGGCACGGAATGCTGGAACGTGGCAACTGGCGCGGGAAGGTCCTCTCGTTCATCGACAGCACCAGTCAGATCAATCAGAAGGCGGCACAGTTCGATAACGCCGATTCGACTCGCCGACTCTGGCAATACCATCGCTCCGGTGACGGATTCGAAAACTGGGACAACCTCTCCGAGTCGATGGGATACGACTTCGTCGACGAACCGCTGGAACTGATGAGAGTCTTCGCCGACAGGGGTTTCGATGTCGACGAGGCCGCCGCCAGCGACCTCCTCTTTTCCACGTCGTTCCTGGAGGTTGGAATCGACGTCGGCGAGATATCGATGGTGACCCAGTATCGGACCCCTCAGGACCTCTCGTCGTTCACCCAACGGATCGGGCGTGCCGCCAGGGAGGAAGGGATGGACTCGCACATCTTCGTGTTCCTCTCTAGCCTAACCGGCGACGCGAATATGTTCTACAGAGCTGATCGGTTCCTGGAATCGAGTCTTCGAACACCCCTCAAGCCCGACAACGAAGTTGTCGAATGGATACACGAACAGCTGTACTCGTACTACGCGGTCGTCAGCGACATCCGGGACGGAGGAATGATGGATCTCCGCGAGACGCACACCGAGTTCTTCGACCGGTTGATACGGCAGGAACTCGGCTTCGAAGAGTTCCACCGGTTCCTCGATAACCCGGATAGCTTCCTCGACGACTACGTGGAACTCTCTGACGCTCCCAGGATGCCGTTAATCGCGGAAGGACCCGTCTCTCAGTTGGAGTCCGCGTTGACCGACCGAGAAGACGCCTTAGACGAGGAGCTGTCCGAACTCGGCGAACTCGTCGACATCGACGGAGATACGATCGTCAGAGGTGGTGACGCGTTCGAACAGTACATCGGGGAGATTGAATCGCGGATCCTCACCGCGATATCGGACTACCGTGACACGCTGACTGAAGTCGAAGAGGGGTTCGAGTCCGCCGAGATCACGACGCCGACTTCGAGGATCGAAGAGGTCAGGGATGAACTGGAGGACGTCCGATCGACGATCGAACACGGGGAGTGGTCCACTGACGAAGAGCGCGTGGCGGGATACAACCAGTTACTCGCGTCGCTCGCCGGAACCGGCGGGCAGCTGATGGGTCTTCGCGGTCAGGTTTCCCCACACGTGGACGGTGAAGTGTCGGGAGTCGGTCTGAGCGAAATCGAGGACCTACAGAAGGCGATGGACCTCCTGAGCGGTGTGGCGGGGGACGAACGCCTCGAACGTATTCGGACTGAGCTCAAGCAGATCTACTACCTCCAGCAGACCCTATCGAAATTCAAAGAATACGCCGACCTGGATTCGGACCCAGATTCCAGATACAAGACACCGTGGCTCAGCCTCTGGTACGTCAAGGATCTGTTCCGCGCCGCGTACTACTTCGCTCGGTTCCTGAGCGTTACGGACGACGATCCCCGCGAGAAGGTCTGGTACGTTCCGGAGAACTACTTCGATAGCAGCGGGCAGTACTTCACTGTGTTCTACGGTGGAGACGATCATAGCGGCTCCGAGGAGTCGGTGGACGGGATCGTTTCCTCTCACGCGCCCTACAACGCTGAGTATCAGGGTACGCCCGGGTTCCTTCAAGTCTTCATGCCCAGGACGAAGATTCCAGAGGGAGAGGACTTGGACGGCGAAGACCCGCCGCGTGTCGTTTTCGACTACGAGAAGACGGAGGGATTGGAAGTCGACAAACAGGATCGGATGTGGATCCCCGAGTCCATTCAGCTTCGTACCGTTCCCGACCTCACCGATGACTCGGCACAAAACATCGTCCGGTACTGCCCAGACTGTCTGCAGATCATGGACGATAGGGAGAGCTGTCTGTATCACGGAAACAGCGATGTGGGCAAGATCCACGGTAGTGCCCGCGTAAAGACCGTCACGAGGGAGCGAGAGGTAGACGAAGCCGTCGGCGAACTCAGTCTGTGCGACGTGGTGGGAGACGTGACCCTGGAAGGCGTCTCGCTTTCGATCACGCCGGCGAAGTGGAGCGGATCGGACATCGGTTTCACGTGGGCGGACGAGCCGCGGAAGAAGCGCGAGATAGAGAGCCCGGACCCGCCGCTCGGGTTCACGCTCGACACTAGGGGGCTCGTCTTCGACATCTCCGGGTTCGTCAAGTCGCTCGGGGACGACATCCGAGAGGAGGTGTCTCGGTACAAGGACTTGGAAGAGGTAGACCTCGAATACATCGCCCATCACACGGCGGCGCACTATCTCATGCAAATCGTCTCAGACGTGAGCGGCGTCAACACGACGATGCTCTTCTACGGGATGGACCCGTCGACACGGGAGGTGTTCATCTTCGAGCGAACCGAAGGCGGACAGGGGATAGTGGACTTGGTCTTCGACGAGGTCACCACGGATCCAGGATCGGTCTTGGAGGCGATGAACCGTACGGGCTACAACTCGCAGGTGATCAACGAGCGACTTTGGGCCGACGCCGACGTGATCGATTCGCTCCCGACCGACAGCCAGCTAACCGAAGACCGGGCGCGCGAAATCGTCGAAGAGTTCGGTGAAGACATCCCCTACGGTAGTGTTCGGGACCGAGTCGCCGAGGAGTTCATCTCCACTGCTGACCGTGCCGCTCAGCTCAGAGGGAACGTCGAAACAACTGATCTCGAAGACGCGTACCATCTCAAGAACGCTATCGCAAAGGCCCAGATCGAGGGGACCGACAGCTTCCCCGAACAGGAGATCCGCACGTCGGGTGTCGAAGCGAGTGATGCCGCGCTCCAGACCGCGAAATCGCTGTTCTACTCGCCAGATATTGACGGATGCGTCGAGAATCTCCACCTGAGCGGTTGTATCTCTGGTCACGAACAAAGCGACTCGCTGAGTTACGTTGTGCTCGAAGAGCTTAGAGACTTCCTGCTCACGGAGGTTAATGAATCCGACGCGACAGAACACATGTTCGACACCGAACGACTCCCGGCCGCCACAATAGATGACACGCACATTTTCCTTGACTTCTGACGGGCTCAGCACCTACATCGGGTACGCCCTCTACAGTAGCGATGAGGTCGCGCTCGTCTCGCCTTGGATAAGCGACATCACCGTCAAACTCCCCGTGAACGATGAGTTCGACGACCGCCGGATGCTCCTGTCTGAGGCCATCCGAAAGCTGGAGGGAGACACGCGTGTAACCGTGTTGATTAGGTCTGGAGAAGAGCACAATAACTACATTCGGGGCGAGTTGTCCGAGACTGTCCAAGTGCATTCCATCCACGACCTTCACGCGAAGTGCGTTGTCGCTCCCGAACACGTCTACACGGGTTCAGCGAACATCACTCGCGGGGGGCTACACATCAACCGAGAACTCTGTCAAATCAATGAAAACCCTTACGACTCCGTCTCGGGATATCTCCGCGAGGAGTTGGAGCTATACTACTGAGTTGCACGGCTCTGTTGAAGCCCTATTCTTCAGACATATTATCGTCTGAAACAGCTGTTCCCTGAAGAGTGCTTATTGAACGCTGCTAGATCTGCCGATTCTGATCCGCTTTCTAAGAACCGTGCAAGATGGAGTCCGCGTATCTCGAACAGCTAAATAGCTTGAAAGTGGTATTATTTGGACACACTCATCGACGAATACGATATTCGTTAGATACGCTCTCGTCTTCGTGTCTAATTACTTCATACTCAATATCATCAAACTCTATCACACCGAATGTAAGTTGCATCCCCAATTTGGAGCTATCATCAATACCGGCGGTTTCAGCTATCTCCCCGGCACGAACCGGATTCTTCCCTTCTTGAACTAACTCTTTACAGGCCAATTCGACCTCCTGTGCATATTCATCATTGATCATAATGTCTTGTCGTATTTATTGTTTTAATAGTATTTATTTTTTCCAACACCCCTGTATTGACCGCAGAGGATTTAACCAATTCAGCAGGAGGTTTCGATAGCCGTGTGAGATATAGCGGGGTATCCACACGGACAGTTACTCAAGTTTTGTCTGTTAATTCATAATTTTCAGAAATCAATTGTATATGCATGGAGTGATCGATTGTCATCTGGTATTAATATATGATCAGAGGCCACGGCGTGGCCGACGTTAGTAGGTAGTTCTGCATCTAATAACTCCGATACCTCTCCTGAATCTCGGTCCACATGTACAACACCACCTAATGATGCGGCAACGATTAATTCACCATTCGCGTATTGGTTAGGAAGATTACCTCTGCCTGCCGGACGTTCCGTTGTCGTCCACAAATCCTCATCAATTGAATAGTCGTATAGATGAAGTCCATTCCCATCTTGATAATACAGATCTCCATCAATTACTGAAACTTCTGCTCTCCCATCTGTTGATATCTGCCTTTCAACGTCCCCAGTTTCAATATCTAATAGATGAATTCTTTCATCATCAGCAGAGAAGACAGCAAAGTCATCAAGAATATTTAAACTCTCGGAACTGATATCGCCAGGAGGCTGATGGTTCCACTGCTCTCCACCATCTGCCTGATCGACTGCATATATTTCAGTACTCCCGACACCAATTACGTAATTATTGTCTGCCACTGGTGGACTTCCATAAAAAGAAGCCTCATATTCCCATTCAATTTCCCCAGACTCTGGATCAATTGATTTTATCCCCCCGTAAGATGTGAATAGGCCGTTTTCAGTGAAGACGTGGGCTCTTCTTAGGTCATCCTGTTCCCAAATTATTGAGCCATCGGATTTATCCAATGCATACACGGAGCGACTACCACTGTCGTAAGTTGTGAACACATGATCATCGCCTACTGTAGGTGTGTATGTACTCACCGGGAGATCATCAAACTGAAAATTCCATAATTCATCACCTGATGAAAGGTCAATGCAATATATTCTGTTATCGTCACTATAAGCAAAAACAGAGTCACCATCACTCGCAGGTACCGAACTGATTGTATTTTCTGATTCAAACGTCCAACTTTCCACCAGCTCAATTGGTTGGTGTTCTTCCTCTTCCTCAGGACTTTCCTCTTCCTCTTCCTCAGACTCAGGATCTGAAGATGCACATCCTGCGAGACCAGCTAAACCGCCAACAGCGATTAAATAATTTCTTCGTTCTTTCATGGAATGAGGTTCGATTTTCATGTATTTAAAATATGCGCAATACCGTGCAATTGTCCTGATCAAGTCGGCCCATCTGTGAGATGGCGAGTCCCCTGTGACACATACGTGCGTTGTATTGACCGTGACCGGCAAAAATTCATCCGACAATGGATGCCAACTCCATGGTCATGGCGTCGGTCTTCTCTTTCCATCCAGGTGGTCTTTCTTCTCCGGATTTCGGAGGATCTATGCCAAATCCTATTGGGCAGTAATTCAGTTCGTCCAAAGACTCTGCTGCTACTCTACCGACGAACTCAGCGTTTTTGCGTTTTGAAGAGATACCTCCCGATACCAGATCGTAATGATGGGTGAATAGTTGCACTACGGTCACGTTTTTCATCGATTCAGAGTCGCTGAGGTGGCGAAATATCTTCGCCGTGTTGTCTGCCGGGTCCGCGCGCCGCCATTCCAGCTCGATCAGAACCGTGCTGTCAGCGCTTACTCCGGCTAGATCAACAGGAGTACCAGAGATTCCGTATTCAGATTTCCAATTGTAGGCGCTCTTCTCTCGTACGAGCCCGTTTTTCAGACGAGCAACCACGTCATCAGCGAATTCACCCATTGTGTAGGATCTGAGAGTCTTGAATCATCAATCCTGTTTCGATTCCATGTGTGGTTTCTGGTCTTTGACCCTCCCGAGTACTGAGTGTTCAGCACCGACGCCGTGTCAAGATTCATATCTTCTCCCAGATTTGGTTGTGGATTAGGTGGTACGGTAAGAGCGACATTCACGAAAGAGACTTCCTACCCAACAGGCCCAATACGCGTCACCTTTCCAGCTTCAACGAGCCGTTCAATCCCATCTACCGACGGAAACCCCCAGGGAGTACCTTCTGAGGCTTCCCCTACAGGAACGGAACGGAACAATTCACCATCACGACCGAGCACCTCTAACCGACACTGATACCCTCCCAAGTCGAATACACCGATCTCGAACCCCACTCCGTCAATGGTTTTGATTCCGGCTGAGCCAGAGCGGTAACCGAGTATCTCGTCGACACGGAACTCGTCCATGCTCTCGACAGCGAAGTCGAAGTTACGATACGTAATCGGGTCACCCAGGTCGAGCATACCTCCCGCCTCGTCGAACGATCCGAACGTGAACGGCCCGCGTAGCTCCTCGTCGAGGGCTCGACGCGCCTCAGCTCGCTGCTCACCGCGATTGATGTGGAAGACCCAGTGGATCACGAACCCGAGACGAAGCGCCTCCCTGGTCTTGGCTCTGTACTCCTGATCGGATCCGTCGACGAACTCGATCCATCGATTCACGGTCGGACTGAGGACGTGGACATCGGGGACTCTATCAGCGACCTTTTTCTCAAATCTATATTCCCCGTCGAACTCAGGGTCCTCCCGATGTTGTCGACGACGGTCGAACTCGGCCTTGGCCCACAAGTGCCGGTCTGATTCCATCCCTGCCGTCCGGTACTCGTTGATGTCCAGCGGGTACTTGTCAACATTCATCGCTCCGTACCTCGGCGTGATTTTGGGTCATCTCTCATGTATCGTGAATGATTGTCGTCAGTGACTTCAGCCGAACATGAGCCATATTTCAGCCCCTTTCGACGACCTGTGCTACCTCGCGCGAGTTCGGAGATTGCCTCTTGCGCTTTACTGGATTAATTCACGGTGCAATCGTCCCTATACGTATTTTCTGTTTCGGCGCTGTCTCCGAACTGACCACGTCGTTCGGCCGGTCCACGACGAGCGTACCTTGCGAACTCGACGCGACTACAACGCTACGACTCCCGCACCCGTGTGTGACTTCGGAGAGTGTGAAATACTCCGAGCAACGAGTCTTCGCGTATTGTCCGCACTCTGTATGTTTCCTGAAAAGGGAAGACACGGACGATGCCCCACCACGGACATCGTCCGCACATGCGATGGAACCTCCACTCCTACCACACCACTGACCGAGCGGCGGCGACAGTCCACCACGACCGTCACCGTATCTCGGGGGCGAGACCGCATCAAGCGGTACACGTTCCCGATGCCGACGTGGTGATGTAGGCAGCTCTCTACCGCTGGGGGTACGCCCACCCACCGTTCTGTTCACCCCCGTCCACCCAGTGTCCAATTGAGGACGATCATATCGTTCGTTTTGATTCATATTAGTTGGCATCGTACTCGACCTCGTCGATTTCTGTCTTTTTTATCATCGTTTGTCGTTCTCCGTCCAATCGTGGTTGGGTCGGTCAATGATTCGTTCTCGTATTTGAATTCTCGGCGGGTGTCTCTGCCCGCCACATCCATTAGTCAAGCATCTATTGGTATAAGCCTTTGGCTATTCGTCTAATGGATAGTGACCCAATAACGATTTGTGACATCCCTTCGGAACACACGACATGGCGAACAGAGAGCGTAACGAGGACGACGGAAAGTTTACTGAGGAGTATCCTCTGGAGGACTTCCTCGACGCTCTCGATGAACTCGGACCGTCTGGAACAACCGACGTTTCGGATTACGTCGGCTGTGACAGGCGTACGGCTTACTTGAAACTACAGGCCTTGGAGGACGACGGTGAAATAACCAGTCGAAAGGTGGGAAATGCTCTTCTCTGGGAGCTTGATGAGTAAATGTGCTTCTCGGGCCGGGCGTTAGCCCAGTCGGTGGGAAGTTTTTAGGTCTCCCGCGTAGGATAGACCTTCAATGCCAACTCTGCTGGTACAGTCCTGTTCGGCCACAAAGAACCAAGTGACGGAGCCGACACGAGCACTAGATGTCTACGACGGGTACTTTTTCAGAATACTCAAAAAAGCGATACGAGAGGAGTCGTTGAGACGCGACGTCGACATCTGTATTCTATCCGCGAAATACGGCCTCATCGACGCTGAGGAAGCCATAACTACGTATGATCGACGTATGACCACCGCGCGCGCTAAGGAGCTCCGTGAATCGGTAACAGACGAGATTCACAAACGTGTCGAGAAAGAAGGATATGGCCAGATCGTTCTGAACCTCGGGAAAGAGTACTTACGAGCAATAGGGAACCTATCCGAGCAGAACGATGTCGACGTGTCGACAATCGAAGGGAGGGGAATCGGGTCGAAGGGGAAAAAGCTGAAGCAGTTCGTGCGGTCGGACGCCGTCCCGACGGTGATAAGCTGATGTCGCGGACCGGATCACAGCGCTTCGACGACGGACAGTTCGAGATCACTGACGAGGCCGGAGACGCTCGAAGCGGCGTGATCCGGATCAACGGCACTCAGTTGGAAACCCCGAACTTGCTTCCAGTAGTGAACTTCTACGCCGGGGGCACTGATTCCAGCCTCTACGGCGGCGGCATCCACCGGACGATCAAGGAATTCATTAACGGAGACCAAGCGGTGAACGGCGGAGATTACGGCCAATACTTCGACGGAGTGATGACTTCGGTCGCCTCGCTGACCGACTACGGAATCTCCCGTGAGCGGTACGAGGACTACGTTGAGGCACCAATAAAGCAACGAGACGTCTTCGACTTCGACGGAACGCTGTTCGTCGATTCAGGGGGATTCAAATTTCTCGGCGATCGGAAGCTCGACGGGAGTGACTTCGAGGTGGAGGTTGATCAGGAAGCGATTTTCGACATCCAACGGAAGCTCGGCGGGGACTTAGTCGTCAACCTTGACCGCCCGATCTCTCCGGACGACTCCTACCAAGAACGCGTGGAGAAGGCCCGACTGACCGCAGAGAACGTCGCGGAGTTTCTCGACCTGACCGACGGAGGTCGGCACACGCGCTACCTGACCCTCCACGGGTACAATTACTCGATGCTCGACACGTTCCTCGAAGAGGTCGACTCAATCATCGGCCGAGATCGAGTCCACCGAGAGTTCGACGGAGTGGCGCTCGGCAGTCTGGTCCCACTCAAAGACAACAAGGGAAAACTCATCACTGCCGTCAGCGATTGTCGTGACGTGCTGAACGACTGGGGATTCGACGATCTCCCGCTTCACGTGCTGGGTATCTCGTCTAGTGCGATTCCCCTCCTCGCGGCCGTAGGTGCGGACACCTTCGACTCTTCGTCGTACATCCACTCGGCGATCAACGGCAAGTACTGTACGTCGTTATACAGTTCCGAGCCAGTCGATGACGCAAACTTCTCGCGCTGTGATTGCCCGGTGTGTAGCGATCCTGAGTTAGTACGCCGCATGGAGGGGGACGCAGAGTACCAGAAGGACAAGCTCGGTGCCGTGGCCATGCACAATCTGATCATCCAGAAGCGCGAGGTTGAGAAGATCAGAACGGCGATTCAGGAGCCTGGAACAGACGGCTTGATCAAGTACATCGAACAGTCTCTCGGCCGACAGCAGTCGATGCAACAGCACGCTCACCGTGTGGTGAACGAGTCACTCGGAGGATACTTTTAACATGACGACGACAAGAACGCCGAAAGTCAATGAAGTGAACGAGTTTCTGGAAATTGCGAGCGACTTCGAGGACCCGCTCGAAGTGATCCGGGAATCGCTATCGAACAGTTACGATGCGGGCGCGACTGAAGTCGAGATTACGATCCGAGACCGACCTATCGGCTCCGAAATCATCATCGATGACAACGGAGAGGGGATGGATCACCAGGACTTGGAGTCGTTCTTCGACCTTGGAAATTCCACGAAGCGGGGGAGAGACGACGGGTCCATCGGGTACAAGGGACACGGAACGAAAATCTTCTACAAGAGCGAACGAGTGCTGGTCAATACCGCCAAGGGTGGGACCAACCTCCGCGCGCAGATGGATCGGCCTTGGGAGAAACTCAACGACCGGACCATGCCTGAATACGAGGTGAGCGAGCGATCGGTCAAGGAAGGGAACTCAGGGACTCGGATCCAGATAACGGGATTTAAATCTGGACGTGGGTTCTCTCCGACGTCGCTCACTTACAACAAGATCGAGCACTACCTCAAATGGAAGACGCTCGCGGGCTCGACGGCGCACTTCTTCGTAGATGACTTCCACGAAATGGAGATCACCGTCCGGCTCGGTGACAAAATCGACGATACTAGGGACGAACTCGTCACGAACAACAAGCTGGAGTTCCCCCCAGAACAGCTCGAACCGGGCGATGGGAAGTTCCCCGAGTCGCGGATGTGCAAACACTACCCACCGCGTGAGTTCTCGGTGGAGATGGAGGAAGGCGGCGAGACGACGGTTCAAGTGGTCGGAATGGTCGGGGGAAAGGATGCTCGGAACGAGCTGCCGACGTACGGTAAGCACTCCGCGCAGTTCGGCGTTTGGCTGGCGAAGAACCATATCAAGGTCGAACGACTCAACGAGGCCATCTCCCACGACAACGAGTTCCTCCACTTCTTCTTCATCGCCAACTGTCTGGACATCGAACTATCTGCGAACCGCGAGAAGGTCCGGAACAAGTCGAGCCCGGTGTACCAAGCGATCGAGGAAGAGCTGAGTCACTATCTCTCGAAGGTCGCCTCGGATCCCTGGTTCAAAGATTACTTGGAGCAACGACGCAGGGCGAAGCTCAGCCGGAGAGCCGAATCACAGCGGTCATCCGTAGAGGAACGCGAAGAGCGGATTGGCGAACGAGAGCGGTTCTCCCCATCGAACGAGTTTGAAGTCGTCTTAGGTCTCGAACGGTCCAACCGTGAGGGAGCGAGCCCAGAGATCGTCGTCGAGGATTACGATCCCGAGTCGGAGGTAGATGCGCTCGTCAGGCAAGGAGACGCAATCTACGCGAGTTCCATCCATCACCGGCTCACCGACCACTTCAACGCGGACAAGCCGTTAGAGAGTGTCGACAAGATCGTCTGCTGGTCTTACGGCGATCGGGACCAGCTCAGTGAGCTCGAACGCCACGGATACCACGGTGGTGACGTTTCGTTTGATCTCGACACCGGCCGGCTCACCTACGAGAACGGTCATCAACAGAATATACACGTGGTTCGGGTCAGAGATCGGTTCTAGCTCGTCAACCCCCTGTGAACGATTCTGATACGGCCACGTAACGGCCGAGTTTATCACCACCCATCGCAAAAGCTGGAGCAGAGAATGGCATCGTTCGAGACCGGTTTTTCCGATGACGCCGGGAACGCTCGTCGCGGGACGATCCATACCTCCCGCGGCGACGTCGAGACTCCCGCGTTCTTCCCCGTTGTCAACTTCATCGGCGGCCCTACGGTGAGGTCGGGCGGTATCTGGAGCAGATTGCGGAACCATCTCTTCGGTGAACCGGAGTTCCAGGGAGCGATGTTCCAGGCGATGAGTTTCCTCGATTTCAATCTCACACCAGAGACCCTGGAATTCTGGCGTGAGCAGTCTCTTCACGAGCACTTCACTGATCACGAACCGGTCAAGCCACATCACGACCGTCCGGACGACTTCACTAAACCCCTGTTCGTCGACTCGGGTGGTTTCAAGCTCCTCAACTCCGACACATTCGGAGCTCTCCCAGAGGAGGGGGGAGACCAGAACAACTGGTCGATCTATACGAACCCGGAGAGCATCCTCGACCTTCAGCTCGATTACGGTGCCGACATCATCGCAACTCTCGACTACCCTATTCCACCGAACCTGAACGAGGAGGAGAAGACCCAGCGAATGGAGGACAGCATCGACAGTGCGATACGCTGTCTGGAACTGCTGGAGGACGAAGAGGATCCGCCGGCCGTGTACGTAGCCATCCACGGTCACGATTACGAGACGATCAACTGGTATGTCGGGACGTTTCTTGATCGAGCGGAACACCTCGACAAGTCCTTCGAAGGGTTCGCTATCGGATCGCTGGTTCCACTACGGACCAACGTTGAGATGCTCGTCGACATCGTTCAAGGGGCAAAAGACGCGATTCCAGAGGACAGGATTGACGACCTTGGGCTCCATTTATTCGGAATAAGCGGAAAATTCACCGCGCTACTGGCACTGCTCGGAGCGGACTCGTTCGATTCGTCTAGCTATGTCCGAGCCGCACAATTCCAGAAATTCATCAATCGGGAACTCGATGTCTCCGAGGACGCAATCGTCCGAGACCCGAACTCAGACGACCACGACTTAGGAGAGTTCGGTTTCGATATCGACAAACGCAATACACGGTGGGATGCAGACTGGTCGAAATTCACCGCCGATGAGCTACCCGATGACTGGGGATGTTGCTGTTCCGCCTGTGAGATTTTGCGCGATAAGGGCTTCGATGAGATGCGTTCAACGTTGTTCAACAGTGAATCGTACAAACAAGGAGATGATGAGGCCCCTATGAAAAGCGATTTTTACGCATTGATCGGGTACCACAATTTCCACGTCTATCAAGACGAGATGGACCACGTCCGGGAGCTAATCGAACGTGGCGACGGCGAACTCCTAGACTACGTCGCCCGGATGGCTCGAAACGGTGTGAGTGACATTGACAACGCTTTGAAGCGTGCCACAGTCCGGGACGATGATCTCGCCAGGGAGTTACAGGAACGAGGGTACAATCGACTGGTCGCGGAAAGAGAAGATCGGGATCAACAACGGCTCGACGTGGGGGTTCCCATCGATGGCAGAAAGATATCGCTCGAACACACACCAGACGACTTCAGCGTCCTCAAACGAGATGACTACGAGATCGGCGGTGAGCGTGTCCTGTTGTTCGTTCCTTGCAGTCAGACGAAGCCATACTCGAACTCTCGAACGCACCGTGCGGTCGCCGACGCTGTAGCGGAGTGGAATGACGATGTCCACAAAGTCACGGTATCGGGGATGTATGGTCCGGTCCCTCGTGAATTCGAGAGAGAATCCCCGGTCATGTCCTACGAATACGTCCTGACCGGTGTTGAGAAAGAGCGTCAGCAACTGGTAGTCGAACGCCTCGTCGACTATCTCGAACGGTACGGGTCCGAGTTCGACGCGATTGCTGGTTACGCGACCAGCAAGACGTATCGGCACGTCATCGAGCGAGCATTTGAGGAGTACGGGAAGGGCACGGTTCTCCCGCGTGACCCCGAGATGCGAGCACTGACTGAGCACTTCCGCGGCACAAACTTACAAGAGTTAACAGACTTCTTGGAACAGGAGCTGTCTTCAGTGTCACGTCAGTAGATTGTAATTCTGAGAACACGACGACTGAGTACTGTGTATTGCCGGTAACCTACCTCAAGATATCTTCCTCAGTAGAAGACAAGGGTGCAGTACTATACAAGCCACTGATGTGGGGACACCAGTCCGATTTTCACTCGGGACACCACACCCTCGTTGTGGCGCGTTGTATCCGCGCGCGAGCTACTACCGACAGAGGGATCTTGCAACGATTCGTTTGTAACTCGGCGACCAGAGTGAGATATCACAATCTGTGAATTCACTACGGTTTGAACGGCTGTGTTGAATCGCCATACAGCAGCGAGGTAGGCCGCTAAATCAAAGGAGTTGAAGCGGGAGGATGTGGTTGTCTATGACCCAAATCTCCCGCTTCATCGGGGAGGTTGTACCGGTTGCTCAAAGAGTTACTGGCGATGGAGGCGAATCCGCCGCCCCGGAAGGTGGCGGCGGATTCGCCGACTATGCACTCGTTTCCCTTCACTGTCTGCGGATTTACCTCGATTCATCGTACCGCATGACGATCGACCTGCTCAAAGAGATGCCACAAATAACCGGGGAGATCGGCCTCAACGCGGCCGATCTCCCCGCGCCGTCCACGTTGTGTAAGGCGTTCGACCGGATCAGCATGAGCATCTGTCGAGTGCTGCTGCGCCAGTCGGCGCAGCTGCACGAACTCTCTGAACACGCCGCGATCGATGCCACGTTCTACGACCGCTCACCAGCCAGCCGCCACTACTGCCAGCGAATCAGCTACCGCGTTCAGAAGCTGAAAGTCACGAAACTCGTCGATACAGCGTCTCAGGCTGTCCTTGACGTTCACTGCTCAACGAACCGAGAAGGAAGCGACGCAGACCTCGCTGAGCAGATCGCCCGCCGGAACGCGGGCGATCTGCGGTCTCTTGCAGCCGATAAAGGCTATGACAAGCAATCGCTTCGTGAAGGATTACGCGACCTCGGGATCAGACCGCTGATCAAGCACCGCATCTTCGCTCCGTACGACCACGCACACAACGCCAGAATCGACGATAACCGCTACAATCAGCGCTCTATGACCGAAACCGTGAACTCGGCTGTGAAGCGCTAGCTCGGCTTCGCCGTGCGAGCGCGGTCGTGGTTCCGTGAGTTCCGCGAAATCGCGCTGATGTGTGTCGTCTATAACATCAAGCGCTTCGTCAAACAGTGAATCTCTACGCCTTACAGCGATTCAACACAGCCGTTTGAACGGAATGAGGTCGTAAATCGCGGAACTGCCTGTGACAGTCGGGTTTTCAGCGTACCTTCTTCGACCGGGACCCGCCTGAAGCCAGAATTTTAAACGTGACTGCTGGTTGTGCCCGTTTGCTCACGCGAGGGTAGACCTCGCGGGCACGACTAATGAGCTCACAAGATGCGAACGAACAGATCGAGACTGTCGAACCGCGAAACGAACACCCGATCGATACGGACATCGTCTGTGCCGCTGCGGACGACTGTACCGTAGATCCGACCGTATTGAACCGCGTACTCGCCGCGTGTAGTCGCTTGTGGGACCCACATAGAGACAAGCTTCGACCCGTCCTCAATGCGTTCCACCGATACGACGAACACTTTGTGTTCATCGAAGCGACCCCTGATCCAGACTGCATCATCGTGGTCGGGACTAGCCTTACCCCGAGCCATGTCGTCCAACGTATCGATCTCGAAGCGATGCTCGAAACAGAGGCCGTTACGCCCGTCGGGATGGGGATAGCCGTGAAAGTCGCACACGCCATACAGGCGGAGCAACTCGTTGGATACGCACCAGAGAATGCTCTCGTGATCCAGGACTGCTAACGTGCTTCTTCGACGGAGAATTCTCGGATGGACGTCCGGATTCAGACAGAATACGGTATCCTCGCTGACTTTCAAACTACGAATTCTCCACTTTCAATCTGTTGAGAGCCATTAATATGGTTTGGGCTGGCTTGAGAGAATTGAGCATGGAAAATATCCGGTTTTTCCTACGGGAGTCGTCACTGACCGCGGTTTTGGATGTTTTGTAACGGTGCTGCCGACCATCTTGCTTGAGTCTCCATCGAGACAGCAACTGCCCGTTCCCACCGCTCTCGGAGGCTCACGAGTCGTCGTTCGCTGTGGACTCCTGTTTGGACCTATGTAGTCATATCGTCCAATACGGATAGACGAAATTGGCCGTATACTGGTGGTTCTGGAACTCTCATTACAAAAGATTCCAGCGATAGGCGACTATGGCGGCATTTCCGTTTGTGAATCTCTCAGCGCCACCGACCACAAAATTCGCAATAAAACTCATCTAGTGGCCGTAAAGCACGTTTAGTGGCTTTTATGGACGTTTCTTCGTTTCTTGTCTCGGCGGTCGCGCAGTCGCTCAGATCTCTCAGAAGGCAGAGTTTTATTTTAAATAGGGTCATATGCCGGTTCAGTTCGATCGATGAACAACCGAAGTCGTCCTGTAGAAACGTGGAGACGTGGGCCTAATGTATCCGTATCCTGTGCCCCGTCGGAAGAACAGCGCTTGCCGGCCCGAGCCATGGTCGCACCCACAGAGGTGAACGATGAGTAGCCGGGGGGACGACGAACAGCCGATCAAGTCAGCAGCGCAATACGAGCCGCTGAACAGTCGTCAACGAGAGATTTACAGCAGCATTCTCGCGGAGTTCGCAGAGTACCTGCGCGAAAAGGGTAAAAATCCGAAGAAAAAGAGGGGATACAGCGACGTTAACGAGCGTATCTCTCGTTTCCATCGCGTCGTTAAATGGGCCTGGAACAACGAAGAATTGACCACTGAATTCACGGCTGATCATGGGGATGCCGCCATTGAAGGCCTTGCTGACGACTCGCTATGCCAGCTGAAGGGTGAACCGTACAGCGAAGGTAGTAAGCGGAAGATCAGCAACGTGCTGGAAAACTGGTTTGAGTTCCGGGACGTTGAGTGGAGTCCCGAGATCAACTTTACTGACAACCGGGCGAAGAACAACGCTGACCCGTACCGGAAAGACGAGCTCCGACAACTCTGGGAAACGTCGCTCAGGTACAAGGAGATCCCGAAGTACAACAATCTCTCTCCTGAAGATCGTGACCGGTGGAAAGCACACATCGCACAGGAACTTGGGAAACCGAAAGAAGATGTGCGTCCTGCTGACTGGGATGCGATCAATAACGACTGGAAGGTGCCGTCGCTGATTCGGACGGCCCGGGAGGCAGGCTGGCGGCCGGACATCGTTGGGCGAATGGCGGTTGAGTGGTACGACCCTGACGCACAAACGATCTACATTCCCGAAGGTAAAGCGCCAAAGAACGACTCATCGTGGGATCAAGAATTATCGGCAGAGGGGGCTCTCGCGCTCGATAAGTGGCTCGAACAGCGTGCGAACCAAGAACTGTACGATGGGCGAAAAGAGATTTGGCTCACCCGCGAGGGGAATCCCTACAGCTCAGGGACACTTAATGATCTTCTTGACAACCTGATGGATGATGCAGGAATAAATCAGCGCGGCCGCAAATTAGTGTGGTACTCGTTCCGTCATAGCATCGGGACCTACGTGTACCATGAATACCACGACCTGCGGGTTGTCGCCGAGGCGCTCCGCCAGAACAGCACCGCGTCGGCGGACCGCTACGTCCATCCACTTCCAGAATTGAAGCAGGAAGTGGCAGATCTCATGTAGGGTATTTCCAGTCTACCCCATTTTGTCCAACGCGTCACGTCGGTCCTCGACCGGCGTCTGATCGTACTTCATTGTCGTCTCAGGCGATTTATGACGGAGTTGTGCTTGTGCCGCAGCCAAGTCCTCTTCTCTCGTCATGTACGTTCCAACTGAGTGTCGAATCGTATACCAACTCATTTGCCGGTTTTCAGTTTCGATATCGGCGACATCACACAGTCGGTGTAACAGTCCTCGAAGCGCCGACACGCCCCACGGGTTCTGTTCTCTCGTCAGCCAGATCGCATCAGTGTCGTCGTACTCAGGATACGCCTGCCGCTCTTCACACCAGTTCTGAAGAATGTCTGCGGTTCGGTCCCTGAGACCGACGATCCAGTGGTCGGTGTTCTTGGCACTGTCCTCTTTCGGGATCCTGAGCACACTGTTATCCGTATCGATCCACGACATCGTTGACCGTTTGACCTCAGTCGGTCTGAGTCCCGTGTCGAGACTCACCCACACGAGCGATGCGATCTTCCACCCGTTTGCTCGGTCCCAATCATCAGGAACCACCTCCGATTTCGGCTTCTCGAACCGCTGGGCGAGATACCGCTTCCATCGCTCACGCTCCGCTGGCGTGAGGTTGTTATATGCCGGCACCGACCCGTATTCGAGAGCTGCGTCACGGATCGCACTTCGTTCCTCCCGAGTCAGATAGTCTCGCGGGTTCGAGCTGCTGTCGGCCGAGAACGTGATGGCTGGCGACCATTCCCCGATGCCCCGCTCGTGACGGAGCCACTTGTAGAGCATTTTCACCGACTTCTGGCAGTTGACTTTGTGTACCGCGCTCACGTCTCGGTGGGCGAGGTGGTCCATCCACGCGTCGGCATGGTCGTGGGTGAGGTTTGCGGTGTACCCCTCTTCTTGCTCCCAAACGAAGCGGTAGAATTGATCCATTCGATACGCTCGGGGTTTGATCGTCCCTTTCGCGTACCCTTTCGCTTTGTCCGGGTCTTTTCCGTACGCGAGAAGCCAGCGTAAGCACTCTTCACGTTCGGCGCGGTAATCGAGAAGCTGACGTTGGTTCAGGTACGATTCCGAATTCTCGGTGACGACGGGATACTCGTTGAGGTTCATCGCCACATCGCCTCCGGAGTACCGTTCGCTGTGCTGTCCCCGTTTGAATCCTTCGAGTCTAATTGGTCCGGCAAATCCGGAAATCGCAAGAAAGCGTCGGGGTGTGTGAATCCTTCGAATTTGTTTGGTCTGCGCATTGAGTCATTCGACCTCGTTCACACAGGCCAAAATCGCAAGACGGCGGAAGGAAAGAAATGCTCCGGCTGGGATTCGAACCCAGGTCATTGCCGTGAGAGGGCAATATGATTGGCCGGACTACACCACCAGAGCGTGCCTCTCGTTGTACGCAATCAGGGGTATGACAGTCGAAAGTAAAACAGTTCCGTTTCGACCCCGCTGTGTCTCGGTTTACCGTGCTCCCGCTGCCGAATAGCGTCGCGTTCGGGACGCCGAAACGCCGTCGTTTTCCGGGCGGTTGAGCCGGAAGGCCGCGCCGAACGGTCAGAGGCTCACGCCGAACGTCTCCACGTCGCCGGCCGCGTCGGCGATCGCGGCGAGGAGGTCGGCGACGGCGTCCAGGTCCCCCGTGTCGACGACCTCGACCGGCGTGTGCATGTATCGGTTTGGGATCGAGACGTTGAGCGATGGGACGCCGCCACGGGCGGTGTAGAACGCGTCCGCATCGGTACCGGTTCGCGAGCCGGCCGCCTGAAGCTGGACGTCGATCCCGGCGTCGGCCGCGGCCCCCCGCGCGACGTCGACCAGCACGGGATGGTTCGCGCTTCCGCGCGTGATCACCGGTCCCGCACCGAGATCGACGGGGCCTTGATGTTCTGTGTCGACATCGGGGTTGTCGGTCGCGTGCGTGACGTCGACGGCGACGAACGCGTCGACCTCGTCCAAGTCGAACCCGACCATCCGCGCGCCGCGCAGGCCGAGCTCCTCTTGGACCGTCGATACGGCGTACACAGTGGCGTCGACGTCGGCGGTGGCGGCACGGCGGAGCCCCTCGGCGGCCGCCCACGTTCCGGTTCGGTTGTCGATCCCACGGGCCGCGATCCGGTCGCCGACGAGCTCCCGGAGGCCGGTGGAGAAGGTCACAGGGTCTCCGACCTCGACGTGTTCACGCGCCTCGGTGGCGTCGGCGGCGCCGATATCGACGAACTGGCCAGTGATCTCCTCGTACTCGTCTTCGGACGGATCACGGAGGTGGATCGCGGTCTGGCCGATAACGCCCTGCACGGGGTCGTCGGCGTGGACCGTCACGTGCTGGCCCTTCGAGACGGTCCGGTCGGAGCCGCCGACGGCCGCGATCCGCAGGAAGCCGTCTTCGAGGATGTCACGAACGATGAAGCCGATCTCGTCGCCGTGTCCCGTGACGGCGATCGTCGGCGCGTCGGGGTCGCCCTCGTGGACGGCGACGGCGTTGCCGTACGCGTCGGTGAATACGTCGTCGGCGAAGGCGTTGACGTACTCGATCCAGACGCGCTGTGTTGCCGTCTCGAACCCGGAGGGGCTCGGCGTCGCGAGGAGATCTTCGAGGAACGTTCGGTGTTTGTCGTCCATGTTCGTGGCTACAGGGCATCGAAAAAGAAGCCAGCGGTCCCGGCCTCGTTGAACGACGGTCACCAAAGGAGGCCGAACGGCGCGGGCGGCACGGACGATCCGGACGGCGCGGACGATCCGGACGGCGCGGATGGCCCGGACGGCACGGACGATCCGGACGGCGCGGATGACCCGGGGGATGCGGACGAGCGCACTGGTGAGTGCCGGGAAGGGACGGCACTGTTAACCGCCCGGAACGACAACTGACGGATATGTCAAAGAAATCCTTCACGCTGCTCGAACTCCACCTCGGCGACGGTGACATCCGGATCGGTCCGAACACGCTTCTCGGCGGGAGCGACGACGCCGCGGCCGACACGCCCCTCGACGGTGGCGGGGCGGGTGCGGGGACTGCCCCGGCCGACGGAGGCGAGACCGACGACGCCGGGGGCTGCCCGGGTAAGTCGATCGGAGTTGCGCTGTTGCTGGTCGGACTGCTCGCGGCGGCCGGGTTCGCGGTCGCCCGCCTGCTGGGCGACGACCTCGAGGACGCGACCGAACTGGACGGCCTCGCAGAATAAGCCGGACGACTCGTAGCGCGACCGACACAAGGGACTTGAGGTCGGCACGCCTGTGATCCGTATGGACCTCCTCCGAAGCATTCGCGCGGTCTCCGAGGCGTCCGGGACCGGCGTGATCGACTGGGCGAAAGCGGGCGAGGCGGCGAAAGCGAGCACCGATCCCGGAGCGCTCGACCTGACGCCCGCCGAGCGTCGGGGGTACGCCGCTGACGTCCAGGACGCGCGGGCCCGACTTCGAGCGGTCGCCGGCGTCGAGTTCGATGTCCCCGACACGATAGAGGTACAGAACCGTCACCACTGGATCGACGCGAACCTCGCGACGTTCCACAACGTCATGGGTCCGGTTGAAGCGGCCACGAACGCACGACTCCCCGACCTCTCGCGGGTCGTAAACACCGGGTCGATGGCGTTCACCCTCGGTTTCCTCGCGCGCAACGTGCTCGGCCAGTACGACCCGCTCCTGCTCGCGGACGACGCGGACGCCGACCACGGGCTCTACTTCGTCCATCCGAACGTCGTCGCCGTCGCCGCCGAACTCGACGTCGCATACCCGCGGTTCCGTCGGTGGATCGCCTTCCATGAGGTGACGCACGCGGCCGAGTTCGGCGCGGCACCGTGGCTCTCGGGGTATTTGGAATCGCGCGTGGAACGCGGCGTCGACGAGCTGGTCGCCGGGGGGCTCGACCGCACGGCCTTTTCGGAGCTACAGACCGCGATGACCGCCGTCGAGGGGTACGCCGAGCTGCTGATGGACCGCGCGTTCGACGAGGAGTACGCCGACCTCCGTCGAAAGCTCGACGCGCGCCGCGGGGGTGGGGGGCCGGTCCGGCAGATCGCCAGCCGCCTCCTCGGACTCGGACTCAAACGGCAGCAGTACGAGCGCGGCGCGACCTTCTTCGAGCGTGTCGCCGACGAACGGGGGGTAGAAGCCGCGAGCGTGGTGTGGGAGCGCCCCGAGTACCTCCCCACGAGCGGCGAGATCGACGACCCTGGCGCGTGGATCCGGCGGGTTAACCCGTAAACGAGTGGTCCCACGCCTCCCGTCCGGCACCCGCTTGCCAGTCAGCCACGGCACCGATCGGCTTCGGCGTTTCGCGGGGCGTCCGGCGGTGGATTTAGACCGCCGGCACCCGTACGGATCGTATGAAACTCACCGGGCCTTGGGATCGGGACACCGTTGACCGATTCCTCGCTGACGCCCGGATCCCGGTCCGGATCGGCTGTCGAACCCCGGCCGATGACCCGTGGTTGGTGTCGCTGTGGTTCGAGTGGGACGGCGCGGTCCACTGTGCGACCGGCGCGAACGCCGACATCGTGACGTTCCTCCGATCCGACGACCACGTCTCCTTCGAGGTGTCAACGAACGATCCGCCTTATAAAGGCGTTCGCGGGCGCGGGAGGGCGACCGTGAGTCCGGACCCCGACAAGCGGTACCTCCGGTCGCTCATGGATCGATACCTCGGCGGCACCGACAACGACCTCGGCGACCGGCTCCTGCGCCCGGAACGCGAGGAGGTCCACGTGCGGATCGAGCCGGAACGGCTGCACTCGTGGGACTACTCCGCGCGGATGCCCGCGGGAACCGACTCGGACGACAACGCGGACGTGAACTGAGACACGAACCCGGACGTGGAATAAGCCGCGGCGCCCCGGCTCACCGGCCGAGCTCGGTGATATCCTCGATCGCCACCCGATCCGGGACGACGGCGAGCGCCGCGGGATCCCAGTCTGCGTGGCCAAGCGTCACCGCCGTGTCGGGGTTCGCTTCCACGAGTCGGGAAACGCCCTCGGCCGCCGCGAGTTGGGCCGCGCAGTCGGTCCGTTCCGGCGTCTCGGCGGTGAGCGGGTACGTCTCCGAGAGCGCCCGCGGGAACGGACCGAACGGCGGTTTCACGCGCCACACCGCGTCGTAGTCGTGACTCGACGGTGGCTTCGACTCCGTGAGGAGCAGGGTTTCGGGCACGGTGAGCCGGGCGATCCGGTCGTGATGTCTGGACACCTCGGGCCGCCGGGCCGACTCGTGGGAAGTATAGAAAAACGTCCCCTTCGAGACGGGATCGGTCGCTTCGAGCTGATCGGCGTGGTCGAGCAACGCCCGGTACCCGTCGAGCATCGCCGGGTGCCCGCGTGCGCGGCGCTCGACGAGCTCCAGCAACGTTCCGGACCGGATCGCCTCCTTGATCCGACGGATCTCCTCGAACGTGACGTGGAGGTTGTGTTTGGCGAGCAGCCGCTCCGCCTCGTCGTCCCCGGCCGCACGCAGGTCGGCCGGCGTGTGCTCGACACACACCGGACACGAACAGGGGAAGTGGCTCATCTCCGCGAGGTGATCCGTTCCCGAGACGGTGAGATACCGGCCGTCCCGCGCCATCAGCGCGTACGCCGCGGAGTCGAACAGGTCACACCCCATGGCGACGGCGAGCGCCAACATCATCGGATGGCCAGCGCCGAACAGGTGCACCGGACAGTCGGGGTCGAGCCCCCGTTTCGCCGCGGTCACCGCCTCGACGACGTCGGCGTATCGGTAGGCGTTGAGCAACGGCACCATCGCCCCCACCGGGAACACGTCGAGGTCGGTCCCCGCCGCGTGTCGGCCCGCTTGTTCTCGGAGGTCCGTGTACGTCGACCCCTGGACCGGCGCGTTGACCAGCATATCTCCCGTATCGGCCGCTACCGCGTCCGCGAGTGCGGTCCGGGTCGTTTCGAGGTCGCGCTCGGCCCGCTCCCGGTCCGCGTCCGGGGGGGTCGGCACGTCGACCGGCGTTGCGATGTCGCTCCCGATCCGGCGCTGGAACTCGAGGATCTCCGCCGTCGTCACGTCGATGTCGCCGTACTCCGCCAGCTGGAACGAGCCGGAGTCGGTCATGATCGCGCCGTCGAACCCGAGGAACTCGTGGAGCCCGTCGGACAGCACCCGGTCGCGTATCCGGTCGGTGCTCCGGATGATATAGGAGTTGGTGATCAACAGTTCCGCGCCGAACGTCTCACGGATCCGCCGCGGCTCGATCGTGAGCACGTTGGGGTTGACGACCGGCAACAGCGCCGGCGTCTCGACGGTGACGCCCGCGCGGGGAACCGTCAGCCGGCCGATCCGGCCGGCCGCGTCGTGGTCCCGAACCTCGAAGTGATCGCGCATACGCGGACTGCGGGAAGCCGGGCGGTAAGGGTTGCGTTCGCTCGGGGGCTACAGCCCGGTCGGATGACTCACGTACGTCGTCTCCACGTCCCAGTCGTTCGCGAGCGACCGCAGCGACCGGACGCCGAACGTCTCGGTCGCGTAGTGGCCGGCCAGATACACCGTCACGCCCGCTTCGCGCGCGTCGTGGTACACCTGCTGTTTCCCCTCCCCGGTGATCAGCGCGTCCGCGCCCGCCTCGACCGCCTCGTCGAGCCAGTCCGTCCCGGAACCGGTGACCACCGCGACTCGCTCGATCCGATCGGGACCGAACGCCAGCACGCGAGTTCCACTCCCTGCCTCGGCACCGTCGAAACCGTCGAGTCGCTCGCGGATCGCGTCCGTCGGGAGGGGTTCGTGCGTCTCGCCCATCGTGCCGATCGTCACCGGTCCGATCGTCCCGAACGGCTCCCGCTCCGAGAGCCCGACGGCGTCCGCGACGCCGGCCGCGTTGCCGAGCGTCGCGTGTCCGTCGAGCGGCAGGTGTGAGACGTACAACGCCATGTCGTGCTCGACGAGCGCCGCGATCCGGTCGTACGTCTGTCCCGTGACGTGTTCGATACCGCCCCACGAGACGCCGTGATGGGTGACGAGGAGATCCGCGCCGGCGTCGGCTGCCGCGTCGATCGTCGCCGTCGCCGCGTCGACCGCGAACGCCACGTGGTCGACCGTGCGCTCGGGAGTGGTTCCGTCACCACCCGGACCGACCTGTAACCCGTTCGCGCTCGCGTCGACATCGGCGTACGCCTCGGTTTCGAGCTCATCGTCCAACCGGTCGACGACGGCGTGTAACTCCATGGGTCGCCGTACGGTCGGCGGTAGGAAAGGGATCCGGTCAGTCGGCGAGACGGGTGGATCGGTCAGTCGTCGACTTCCTCGGTGGAGAAGTCGGTGGCGGCGTCGAACGGCGCACCGGGGGGTGCGTCTGCGGGTGCGTCAGCCGACATCGGCCCGGTCCCGTCCTCGCCGGGGATTTCCGGGGGCGCGTCGAACTCGGGGTCGAACAGGTGCAGCGCGGTCCGTATCGTCTCCCAGTCGTCCTCGCCGGCGGCGTCCCGAAGCGACCGGGTGGGCGCGGCGAGCAGCTGGCCGACGAGCGCGTCGGCCATCGACTCGACGGTCTCGCGCTGCTCGTCGGTCAGATCGCCCTGTGCGTCGAGCTTCGTGAGCGCGCGGCCGAGCTCGCGCTCTTTCACGCGGTCGGCGCCGGCGTACATCGCGGAGATCGCGTCGTCGGCCCGCTTGCGCTTGTACGCCTGAAGTATCCGGTCGAGCTCGGCGTCGATGATCGCCTCGACCTCGCGGGCCTCGGTCTCGCGTCGTTCGCGTGTCTTGCGGGTGACGTCCTCCAACGCGTCGATATCGTACAGCGACACCGCCGACAGCGACCCGACCGCGGGGTCGACATCGCGCGGCTGGGCGATATCGATACAGACGGTCCGGTCGGGACCGTCGAAATGGGTCGTGCCGAGCACGGAATCCGGACTCCCGGTCGCGGTGATCACGAGGTCGGCCTCGGGGACCACCGCCGGGAGGTCGCTCAAGGGGACCGCCGCCGACTCGGTGTCGACCTCCTCCGCGACGAACGCGGCGTTCGGAACCGTCCGGTTCGCAACGATGATCTCCCCGACTGGCGTCTCGTCCAAGCTGCGCGCCGCGAGCGTCCCCATCTCGCCGGCACCGACGACGACCGCCGTCCCGTCGGCGAGGTCGAGCTCGTCGGCCGCGAGCCGAACCGCCGCCGAACCGAGCGAGACGACGCCCTCGTTTATCGACGTCTCCGTCCGTGCACGCTCACCGACGTGGAGCGCCTTCGTCACCGCGTCCTCCAAGACGGGGCCGATGCCGCCGGCGGCTCGGGACTCCTCGTACGCCTCCCGGACCTGACCGATTATCTGGTCCTCGCCGAGGACGAGCGACTCGAGCCCGGCGGCGACGCGCATCAGGTGTTCCAGGCTCTCCTCGTGGTCGAACTGCCGGACCGCCGCCCCACGTACGTCCGGCGCGAACGACTCGAGCGCCGCGCTCCCGTCCGTGGTCCGGTTCGTCACGACGAACGCCTCCGACCGGTTACACGTCTGGAGCGCGAACGCCTCTTCGACGCCGTCGCGTGCGAGCAGGTCCGACACGGTGGCGCGGACGCCGTCGCCGCCGGCCGACTCGATCTCGTCGACCGTCGCGGCGGAGTGGGCGACGCTCACCCCGCGGATCGCTCCAGTCTCTTTCATCGGTCGACGACCTCCTCGATCACGTTGTGAGCCTCTTGACGCCCGTTGGATCTCCCCTTTTGTAAAGCCTTCCAAACCCCTTCGGATCGCACGACGCGACGGATCGCGTCCCGCCGTGTTTCGGGATCGACGCCCCGGTCCGACAGCTCCCGACGCAGGTCCCCCGAGAGGTCGGCCATCGCGCCCGCGCCGGCGATCTCGGCTTCGATCCGCTGGCGGAGCGCCTTCGAGAGGGCGGGGCTCGCCCCCCCGGTCGATATCGCGACCGCCACCGGGTCGTCCTCGACCGTCGCCGGAACGACGACGCTTCCCGGCTTCCGACCGCCTGAGACGTCCGTTCGATTCACCAAGATCCCGGCGTCGAGCGCCGCCGCCTCGACGGCCGCGTTCACCGCCCGGTCGTCCGTCGCGGCGACGACGATCGCGGGCGACGTCCGGTCGATCCACGCGCCGACGTCGTCCGCGCCGGGAGCGGCACGAACGAGATCAACCCCTTCCCCGTCCACCAGCCGGTCGGTGAACGCGGGGCTGACGACGACGACGGCGTTCGCGTCGGCAGCGAACCCGAGCGCCTTTCGGGTTCCGACGGTTCCGCCCCCAAACACGAGGACGGTCGCGTCCGAGAGGTCGTGGTACAGCGGTGTCATGGATCGGACCGTGTGATCGGCTGTTGATTCGTCCGTGTATTCGTTCTCGTGGACGAGTCGTCGCGTATCGACGCGACGCCCCACGGGTCGGCGGCGGCGGTCACACCGTGTTGCTGCTGGCTCGCTCGTCGATCCGGATCCCGGTCTTCTTCAGGATCCGCGTCGAGAACAGCGTGTCCCAGTCGTCGGCGGAGACGTCCCAGAACTCGGCCATCACGTCGCGGACCTGCGAGACCCGCCGTTCGCTCTCCGCCTCCGTTCGCCCGTGTGTCATCGCGAAGAAGTTGTACTCCCACACCCCGGCGTGTCGCGGGCGCTCGTAACAGTGGGTGACGAACCCGAGGTCGGCCACGGCGGGGCCTACCTCGTCGAGGGCGTCCGAGGGCACGTTCCAGACGGTCATCCCGTTCTCCGTGTAGCCGAGCGCGTAGTGGTTCGGGATCACGCCGACGCGGCGGACTTTCCCCTCCCGACGGAACCGCTCAATCGTCTCGATCACCCAGTCAGCGTCGGTGTCGAGCGCCGCCGCGACGTCGGCGTACGGCGTCTCCGTGATCGGGAGTCCGCCCTGTATCTCGACGACGAGGTCGCGCTCCTCGGGCGTGAGCGTCGATCGGTCCGTCGGTTCGACATCGGGTGCGAGCCCGGAGAGATCGACGTCGCCCTCGGGAACCGGCCCGTCGACGAGGAACTTCGCCCCGACGTGGAACTCCCGTTGTTTCGGCAGGTTGTACGTCTCCTGGCCGGTCGCCGACTCGATCTCGTCGAGTACCGCTTCGACCCGATCGTTGCCGTCCTTGTCCGGGTCCGGATGGTCCGCGACGCTCACGACGAACCAGACGTTGAGGTGCGGGTGTTCCCGCTCGTAGTTGTGGGCGACCTCGGTGAAGCCGTTCACGATCTCGACGATCTCCTCGAACCGGTCTTCGGGGGCGTGCATCGCGACCAGCGAGGCCGCGCCACCGATCTCCTCGGCGTTCACGAGCGCGCCGAACCGCGAGAGGATCCCCTCCTCGTCGAGCTCCCGGACCCGGTCGCACAGCTCCGGTCCCGTCACTGCCACACCGCGGTCCCGAAGCGCCTCGGCGGCCGCGTCGAACGGCCGCGTCGTCACCGGGAATCCACCCTGAAACGCGTTGATGATCCCGCGGTCGAGCGCCGTCAGCTCCGCGTCGACCTCTTTCATACCCTGGTTTCGGGGCCGAACGAGAATAAGAGCACTGTTGCGAGCCTTCGTGGCCGAACGCGTGCTGACCCGACCGTCGCAGGTCTCAGTACCCACGAACCACGCAACGGACGGAGCGCGGCGATCGATACCGGGACCGGATGGATCGGCATCGCCTATTTATAAGGGTCCGAGCGGGTCGGCATCGCCTATTTATATGGGTCCGAGCGGGTTGGTGACGGTCGTTCACCTGACTGTCAAAAGTCCCTCTGGCAGTCGGGCTTCGCCCGACGACCTCGCGGGCGCGCCACCACACCGATTTATATACTCGACCGCCGCCACGTCCATCGGTACGTGAATGCTCCTCACAGCAGCGATCTATGGTATCCACACCCGGAAGTACGGGTCGCTCCGCGCCAACTGCTCCGCGACCGTTCACTTATAAATCGTCGAGGTCACGAGCGATGTCCGCGAGCGACGAGCGGGGGCCACGTGTCGCGTCGTACATCGTCCGCTCGCCGGGGGCCCGGAGGCCGTACAGTTCGCCGGGGACCACCACGTCCAGCACGACGACGTCGCCCGGGTCGCGGTCGATATCGGCGAGCCACTCGGTTAGCCGGTTCGGTCCCTCCGTCCCGCTTCGCGCCCGCCGCCGGTCGTCGAACGCGCCGCGGAGAAGCCGGCCGCGCGAGTCGGACTCGACGCGGGCGTGTCGCTCGTCGCCGTCGATAACGACGCGAACGAGGTCGCCGGGCTCCAGCTCCAACCGGTCACACGTCCCCGATTCGACCCGGCCGTCGAGTTCCGCATCGGTCGGGATCCGTACGCAGGGACGGCGGGTGCCGCCGCTCCGCGCGAGATCGACACGGACGGACGCGACGCTCTCGTCGTCGGAGGGAACGCGAGGCATCCAGTCGGGTTACTCGTCGGCGTCCGCGTCCGCGTCGCCCTCGCCCAGCGCGGCCGCGACCCCGCCGTCACCGTCGACGACCGAGGCGTTGATCTGTGCGATGTCGTTGTCGATCTCGCGGCCGCGGACGGTGATCCGCTTGCGCTCCCCGTCGCGGCTCGGCTTGAACCCGACGCCACCCTCGAGCAGGAGCTCCTTCAGGCGGGTGCCGGAGACGTCGGCGCGCATCGGACGGCCAGTCTCGTCGGAGCCGCCGGTGAGCTCGATCGTGTACCCGGAGAGTCCGACGGCGTCGCCGTCGATCTCGTCGCCGAGCTCGCGGCCGAGGAACCGGTTCGCGTCCTGTCCGTCGACCTCTCGCTGGAACGTCTCGCCGGTTTCGGGGTCGGCGATGACGACTTTGAATTCAGCCATGACCGAGTCGAGACGCCCGCGAATAAAAAGCACGTCGAAACCTCGACACGCCGATCGATCGCCGTCGCGACCGTCTCCGGCGGCTCACCAGGGCTCGGAGCCGACGCGCACGGTCTCGATCGACGGGTCGACGCGTCCGTCACCCGGCTCGTGGTTCGGTTCGTCGCTCGGCTCGCCCCCCGCCGTCCGGAGCCCGCACGGTTCCCGGTCACCACGGACCATCGCCACGAGTCCCGACTCGACCGCTCGCGCGACGGATCGGTGGTCCGGCGGCCCGCCCGCGTCCTCGATGCACCCGACCGACGCCGGGTCGAACGGGACTTCAAGTGCGTCGTACACGGGACCCAACACGGATCCGAGCGCGGCCGCCTCCTCCCGCGTCACCACCAGACAGCCGGCAACGAGTACCGCGTCGGACCGGACGCGTTGGGCGACCCCAGCGACCTTACCGCCGGATCCGGCGACCCGTAACGAGTGGGCTCCGGGACAGAACGACGCCGCCGGCTCGCCGTCGATCACGGACGCCCCGAGGGTTTCGAGGGCCGACGCGACGGTCCCCGAGACGCGGTCGTATCGACCTTCGATCCCGCCAGCGGCGGCATCGGAGTCCGGAGGCAGCGCCGCGGCGAACGCGAGGGTCCACCCGGTGTACCCCACCGCTCGCCCCCCGACGTCCCGCTCGACCGGCACGTATCCGGCGTCCGCGGCGGCCCGCCTCGCGGTCCCGTAGTTCGGTTCGCGCGCGTCCCGACGCCCGAAAGCGACCTGGCGCGGCGGGGCCCACACGCGGACCGACGGCGTGCCGTCGCGGGCCTTCGAGAGCATCCGCTCCGTCCGCTCCCGGTCGGGTGTCGGGTCGCCCGCGCGCCCACGGTACACGCGCATGTCACCACCGACGGGTCGGACCGACAAGCGCTTTGCGTTCGTCACGCATACGCATGACGCAAACGTTTTGCCGGTGGTATGGTTCGTACCGGTATCGATGAGCGATCTGGGGGCACTACCGGTGCAGGCGTATCTGCTCGCGTGCCTGCTCGCCGGGGTCATCGGGCTGTGGCTCGGCCGCGTCGCGTGGACCGAACGCGACGAGCCCGGTCGCCTGGAGGTCTCCTTGTACCTCCTCGGCGGCGGACTGCTCTCGCTTTTCTACGCCGTGCGGATCGCCAGCGGGAGTCACACGGTGATGGTGGTCGCGTTACAGCTGTCGACACCCTTTCTCGCCGCGATGCCCGCGATCTGGCTCTACTTCGCGTTCGCATACGCGGGGTGGGACGAGTGGCGAACGGAGTCGCGAGTCGTCGCAGTCGTCTCCCCGGCGTTCCTCTGGGTGCTGCTCGCGTGGTCGAGCCGGACACACGGTCTCGCCCGGCGCTCGTTCGAGGCGGTGCCCGACGGGCCGTTCAGCCTCATCGAGCTCGCGCCGGGGCCGGCGACCGTCGCGTTCGTGTTGTACGCATACGGGCTGTTCCTGTTCGGGCTCCTCGTGGTCGTCGACCTGTATCAACGAACCGGGAACCGATATCGGCTCCAGACGTTCGTCGTCCTCCTCGGGGCGTTGTTTCCGCTCCTCGCAGGTCTCGTCACGGTCATCGATTTCGGGAGCTATGCGAACCTCGAGTGGGCGCCAGCGGCGTTCGTCGTCCACGGCGTGTTCCTCTACGGTGTCGTGTTCTGGTTGGGGACGCTCGACGCCGCCGTTGTCGCCCGAGACACCGCGGTGGAAGTCATGCAGGACCCCGTGATCGTCGCTGGGTCAGACGGACGCATCCGTGATCTCAACCCCGCGGCGAAGCGGCTCCTCCCCGACGAAGCGGTCGGTGAATCGCTGTCCGATGCGTTCCCACGGTTGGAGGCCGGCGACAGCCACCCGATCACGATGAACGACCGGCAGTTCGACATCCAAGAGGACCCGATCACGGACCCCCGTGGAACGGATCGGGGGCACGTCTTTCTGCTCCGTGACGTGACGGCGAGGGAACAGCGACAGGCGGCATTAGAACGCCGGGAGACGCAGCTCGAACGACAGAACGACCGGCTCGAGGAGTTCGCCGGTGTCGTCTCACACGACCTCCGGAACCCGCTCGCGGCCGCGACCGCTGCCGTCGAGCTGGCGCGTGTCAGCGAGGGCGACAAGGACGACGCGCTCGAACGGGCGACGAACGCACACGAGCGGATGGACGAGCTGATCGAGGGGTTGCTTTCGCTCGCGACCGCGGGGAAGGCCGTCGACACGCTCGAACGGGTCGCGATCGATGGCTCGATCCGCACCGTCTGGTCGCGCTTGGAGACGGGGCCGGCGACGCTCGTGGTCGACCTCCGGAACGAGACGGTTCTCGCGGACGAGGAGCGACTCCAGCAGCTCGTCGCGAACCTGTTCCGCAACGCGATCGAACACGGCGGCGACGACGTGACGGTCACCGTGACCGCGACCCAGGATGGCGACAGCCTCGCGTTGCGGGTCTGTGACGACGGTCCCGGGATCCCGGACGACGAGCGGGGTCGCGTGTTCGAGCGGGGAGTGTCGCTCGGCGGCGGAACCGGGCTCGGGCTGGCGATCGTCAGCGACATCGCCGAGGCACACGACTGGTCCGTCGAGACGGTCGACGGTCCCACCGAGGGTGCCTGCTTCGAGATCGGCGGGATCGAGGTCGTCGAGGAGTGACGACATGACTGTGGCGACGAGTGGCATCCCCTCCGGAGCCGTCGCTCGACGATCTCGACACTCCGCCGGTTCCGACGGCCACATTTCGGTCCGTCCCCTGGCGTGGATATGACCGTCCGCCTCCCCGCCGGGTCGTTCGACCCGTACCGGCGCTTTTCGATCTACAACTCCCCGTATCCGGCTCACGACGACGGGTGCGCGATCGATCTCTATCCCGAGGGGGAGCTCGGACGCTCTCCAGTCGCTGGAGTCGTACGTGAGACCCGAACCGTCGGCTGTCCGGACCGTTCGTACGCGGCGGCGACCGACCACCTGATCCTCGTCGACCTCGACGACGAGTGGTGCCACCGTGCGGGTGCCGACCCTGGGACCGTCGCTCGGATGCTCCACGTGATCCCGGCGGTCGAACCGGGCGACCGAGTCGCGGTCGGTGACGTCCTCGGCCCGACGACGCGGTCGGGCTTTTTCGGCCAGTGGGTCGACGACCACGTTCACCTCGGCTTTCGGCCGCCGGGGTCGAACCCGTTGCGAGCGAGCGGGTCACTCCCGGTGTCGGTCGGCGTCGCGGTCGGTGGCGTCACGTGGGGCGGGACGGGGACGGTCGTCGAAACCGGGCCGACACACGCGGTGCTCGACGCCCCGACGCACCCCGGCTCCGGAGCGCCGTTCGTCGCGGTTCGGAGCGACGAGGGCGTGCCGCTCGACGGCGGGCTGGCCCACTATGCGGGCGGCGGCGGATTCGGGTCGACTCGGTCGGGCGAGTCGCTGTCGCTGTGGGGAACCGAGGTCGGTACGGTCGCGACCGCCCGAGCCGCGCGGAAGGCTGGCTCCGCGGACGCGTCGGGGACACCGACACCGGTCGCTACGGTCGAGTGGGCCCCGATCGACGTGGTCGCGAACGGCGAGCGGATCGTCGGCCTCTCGCTGTTCGCCGCTCGCGCTCCTCGCTGCGGGGCGAAGCTCGTGTGTCCGGACACCACGTTCGACGTCGGGGAGACGGTAACGGTCCGGGTCGAACCGAGCGACGACCCGGTCCGGCTCGGCGGTCGGTGAGCCTCTAGACGTGACTCGAAGAGCCCGGAACACGATCCGATCGATGGCGAACAGCCGGCGCGCGGCCGCGACACCCGCGGCGGTGCGCCGGACTCCCGTCTCGGCCACCGCGGGCGACCCGTCAGGTCACGCGTCGGATGCCGCGTCATGCTACATGAGACGTTGCCTGCCCCAGCACGTGTGGAGTCCTCGGTAACGTTTCCGAGCCGATCAACCGACGGGAGGTTTCGACCGGTTCCCCGGGTTACAAGCGTCCCGGCGGCGACGGGGGGACATGGTCGATCGCGATATCGCCGACATGGACCCGATCCCGTCGGCGGCGACGGAGTACGTCCAGCGCCGGATCGAGGAGGAACACGGCTATCTCTCGTGGCTAAACACGTCGGTTGACGTCGTCGAGCGCGGCCGGATCGTGATGTCGATCCCGTTCGACGAGAAGCTGACGAACACGGACGGGCGGACGATCCACGGCGGCGTCGCCGCGACCCTGATCGACACCGCGGGCGGCGTCGCCCAACGGACGGCGTTCGAGGACCCCCTCTCCGGCGGCGTGGCGACGGTGAACCTCAACGCGAACTACCTCCGGCCGGCGACCGGCGACCTCCGAGCCGAGGCCGAGGTCGTCCGGGCGGGCGGCTCGATCGGCGTCAGCGACATGACGGTGACGAGCACGACCGAGAACGGCTCCGCGGAGGTCGTCGTCGGCCAGGGCTCGTTTCGGCTGTTCCGCGACTGACGCGCCGGGGTTACACCGAGTACCCGGCGAGCCCACTCGTGATCGCGTCGATCCCGTCGAGCGCCGCGTCGAGGGCCGCGACCGCGTCGCGGTCGGCGCGATCCGGTGCCGCACGGACGGTGACCGTCTGGTCGCCGAGCGGGACGAACCCACAGCCGAGTCGCTCGGCCGTCTCCCGGAGCCCGAGGCCGACGTCGGCGTCGCCGCGGACGACCGTCCGGACGGGGCTCTCGAACGCCCGGACGGTGCGGTCGTAGCCGTCGATCCCGTCGGTGAGCGCGCGCCGTGAGACGTCGCGTTCGGCGGCGAGCTCGTCGACCGCCGCGTCGAGGCTCCGACGGAGCCCGCTGTCGGACGACCGGTTGACGAACCGGAGGTCGCGGTCGACGAGCTCGGCGAGCCCGTCGACCCCCTCGGGGTTCCCGTCCGGGACGACGAGCCCCCACCCCCGGCTCCAGCCGCCGAGGTCGACGCTGTCGACCTCGCGGTCGGTTGGTCCGGCGACGACGGCGACGTCCGGGACGCCGTCACGGAGCCGACGGAGCCCCTCACGGGAGCCGACGGGGAGGTATCGGGGGCGTTCCAGTCGGTCGAGCAGGCGGTTGAGCGCGGGGTCGTCCTCGCCGACGCCGAGCAGCGTCGGCGGCCGGACGTCGGGCGAGAACAGCTGGACGGAGACGGACTCGCCCGCGTTGAGGTACTCCGTATCCGGGTCGACGGCGACCACGCCGTCGGCCTCGACGAGGCTGGTCGTCGCGCCGGACCCCTTGTCGACGGGGTAGACGAGCGGCCGGTCGCTGTCGCTCCCCTCGGCTTCCGTGCCGATGTCGAGCAGGCCGACGGGCATGTATCGGAGACGACCCTCGGCGTAGCGCTCGCCGGCCGCCATCCGACCCTCGACGGTGGCAGTCCGCGGCTCCGGCAGGCCGGCGGCCTCGCGGATCGCGGGGGTGACGAACGTGCGGAAGATGGTGAGCGCGGAAACCGGGTAGCCGGGAAGCCCGACGTACGCGGACTCGCCGCCGTCGCCGCGGTCGAGCCGGCCTATCAGCATCGGCTTTCCCGGTTTGACCGCGACGCCGTGGAGGAGGAGCTCGCCGCGTTCCTCGATCACGCGGTAGATCACGTCGACCGCGCTAGCGGACGTCGACCCCGACGAGAGGACGAGATCGCACTCGTCGGCCGCCTCACGCAGGATCCGCTCCATCTCGGCGTAATCGTCGCCCGCGTGCGGATACAACACCGGCTCGCCGCCCGCCTCGGCGACGCCCGCGGCGATCGTCGTCGAGTTGACGTCGTATATCTCCCCACGGTCGGGGTTGAGCTCCTCGCCGGGGCGAACGAGCTCGTCGCCCGTCGAGACGATCCCGACGGTCGGGCGGCCCCGGACCGGGACCTCGTCGCGCCCGAGCGCGGAGAGCAGCCCGATCTCGCGGGGTGTCAACCGGGTTCCGGGGCCGAGCGCGCGGGCCCCCGCGGCGATGTCCGCGCCGGCGACCATCACGTGATCGCCCGGCGCGACCGCGGTCCGGAACGCGATCCGGGTCGCGCCCGCGTCCTCGACCGTGTCGGTTCGCTCCACCATCACCACGGCGTCGGCCCCGTCTGGCATCACCGCGCCGGTCGACACCTCGGCACACGTCCCCGGTTCGACGGTCACGTCGGGTTCGACGCCCGCGTGGACCGCACCGACCAGATCGAGCGTCACGGGGTCGGCCTCGTCCGCGCCGAACGTGTCCCGCGCGCGAACCGCGTACCCGTCCATCGACGCCCGATCGAACCCCGGGACGTCGGTTCCGGCGTCGACCCGTTCGGCCAGCACGCGGCCGCGCGCCTCGTCGAGCGGGACCGACTCGGGATCTGGCGTGAGATCCAGCGAGGCGATGGCGTCGCGGGCGGCGGCCGGCTCGGCGAGGTCGCGGAACTCCTTGCGGTCGCTCATTCGGTCACCTCCCACAGCTCCACGTCGACGACCCGGCCGGCGTCGAACCCCTCGACCGACTCCGGAACGACGACCCACCCGTCCGCGAGCGCGACGCTGGAGAGCACGCCGGAGCCGCTCGCGCGGGTCGGGGTCGCGACGGTCGACGGTCCGTCGCTCGTCCCGCTCGCAGTGGGCGACCCATCCGACTCGGTCGACCAATCCGACTCGGTCGACCCATCCGACTCGGTCGACTCGTCCGACAGCCGAACCCGGGCGAACGTCCGCGTCCCGGGCTCGCTCGCGATCTTCCGGTCCAGCCGTGCGCGTCGGGTGGGGAACGGGGCGGGGTCGGTCCCGGCGACCCGCTTCTGTGTCGGGCGGAGGAACTGGACCGCGTTGACGATACACGCGACGGGGTAGCCGGGAAGCGAGAGGACCGGCGTCCCCGACGCCCGGCCGAGACACACCGGATGGCCGGGTTTGAGCGCGACGCCGTGGACGAGCACCTCACCGATACCGTCGACCACCTCGGGGATGAGGTCGCGTTCGCCGACGGATGAGCCGCCGGTGGTGACCACGATGTCGGCGTCGAGGTCGCGCTCGATCGCCGCCGCGAGCGCCTCCTCGTCGTCCGTGACCACGTCGCGATAGCGGGCGTCACCGCCCCACCGCCCGACGAGCCGGGAGACGGTGAGCCCGTTCGTCTCGATCACTTCGCCCGGGTCCGGGTCCGACTGGACGAGCTCCTCGCCGGTCGGGATCACGGCGACCGTCGGCGGCTCGTACACCGGGACGGCGTCGAGCCCGACGGATTTGAGCAGCCCGAGGTCCGAGGGCCGGAGCGTCGCGCCGGCGTCGTAAAGTCGCTGGCCGTCGGCGACGTCCTCGCCCGCCGGGCCGACGTTCTCGCCGGCGGCGACCGCGTCGAACGCCTCCAGCTCCGCACCGACCGCCTCGACGTGTTCGATCATCACGACGGCGTCCGCGCCGTCGGGGAGCGCGCTCCCGGTGTGGACCCGGGTGGCCTCGCCCGGATCGACGTCGCCGTCGGTCGTTCGGAGCACGGCGGGCGACCGGTCGGACGCGCCGAACGTGTCCTCGGCGCGCACCGCGTACCCGTCCATCGCCGCGCGGTCGTAGCTCGGCACCGGCGCGGGCGCGTCGACCGGCTCGGCGAGCACTCGCCCGTCCGCCTCGCCGAGCGACACCGTCTCCACTCGGTCGTGTGGCTCGATGTCGTCGAGCAGCGTCGCCAGCGCCTCCTCGACCCGGGTCCGTCGCTTGAACCCGGATTCGCGTCTGTCGTGGCTCATGCTCGGTCGTTCCCGCTCCGCGGGCAAAAACCCCGCCACCCCGGTCGGGGCGACGACCGTGGCGACGGCGCGGTCGACGACTGCTTATAACCGTTCGCGGGAGGACACGGACTCCGAATGGAGCGGTGGAGCGCCGTGTGTTCCGGCGATCGAGGGTACCCAGCGCCGGGGACCGGTTATATACCACGCCCGTGATCGCCGAACGAGTGGGCGACCGAATTGCCACGGAGTCCGTGAGCGATCGCGACCCGTCGGCGACGCCGACGCACGCGTGTTCCTTATAAGGGATGTAAATACGAGCGAGCGAATCGTCCCGTCGCGGGGCGTACACGAAGGCGGAACGACGCCGGTGGCGGGCACGACGGCCCGCCCGACACCGATACCCATTAGTCCCGGCGTCTCGACATCCCGATGCGTGGTGGGATGGCAGAGTGGCCTATTGCGCCGGTCTTGAAAACCGGTAGCCTCACGGCTTCCTGGGTTCAAATCCCAGTCCCACCGTATCGAGCGCGGCGCGGCTTCGCGCCGTGTGAACTGATGTAACCACTGACGGTTATCTGATCGTTCCGGATCGGGGCTCGACTCGTCTCGGTACGAACCGCTATCACACCGATAACGCTCACGTAAGCCGGTGACGCTCACGTCCGGTGACGTGTGGTATCGCGTGCCGCATTATCTTTAACAGGTATCCGTCCGTGTGTATGGATAGGTGAATCAGATATGAGCTACGAACTCGATCCCCTTCCGTACGATTACGAC
Organism: Halorubrum tibetense; assembly: GCF_055396225.1. Taxonomy (NCBI): domain Archaea; kingdom Methanobacteriati; phylum Methanobacteriota; class Halobacteria; order Halobacteriales; family Haloferacaceae; genus Halorubrum; species Halorubrum tibetense. The sequence continues at coordinate 360,314 of NZ_AP043742.1, read as the reverse complement.
GCGCTGGAACCCCACATCTCCGAGCAGGTACTCGAATGGCATCACGACACGCACCACCAGAGCTACGTGAACGGCTGGAACGCTGCCGAGGAGACGCTCGCGGGGAACCGTGAGGAACACGACTTCTCCTCGTCCGCCGGCGCGATCCGAAGCGTGACGCACAACTCCTCGGGTCACATCCTTCACGACCTGTTCTGGCAGAACATGTCGCCGGAGGGTGGCGACGAGCCCGAGGGCGCGCTCGCCGACCGCATCGAGGAGGACTTCGGCTCGTACGACGCCTGGCGAGGCGAGTTCGAGGCGGCGGCCTCCGCGGCGAGCGGCTGGGCGCTTCTGGTGTACGACACGTTCTCGAACCAGCTCCGCAACGTCGTGGTCGACAAGCACGACCAGGGTGCGATCTGGGGCGGTCACCCGATCCTCGCGCTGGACGTCTGGGAGCACTCCTACTACCACGACTACGGCCCGGCTCGCGGCGAGTTCGTCGACAACTTCTTCGAGGTCGTCGACTGGGAGGAGCCGTCCACCCGCTACGAGCAGGCCGTCGAGCTGTTCGAGTAACCCCGCCACCCGCGGGGCCACGCGTCGAGTTCCGTTTTCTTTCGTGCGCCGTCACGCGAGCAGCGGCGCGACCGTGCCGTGATCCCGACCAACGCGGCGTCCGGCAGTTCGGGTCGGATCCCGTCCGTCCCGACCGAGCGGGGCCGCGCGTATCGCGAGGGTTTACGGCGTCGCACACGTAGCGCGGCCCATGCCCGAACCCAAGTCACGGTTCGACGAGACGTTCCCGTGTGACTTCTACACGCCGGCGGAGCTGTTCGAGCCGGATCTGCTGTACACGATCCCCGAGATCGCGCGGATGCTCCAGGGGTTGGAGCCGGACGCCGAGGTCGACGACGACACCGAGGCCGTGCTCATCGACTGGGCGGTGCCGTGGGTGATGGTCCACAGCGACGAGCTCGTGATCGCGGAGCCGTTATCGGAGGAGGGGCCAGGCTACTACGGGGTCGCGCCGGAGGCCGTCGAAGCGACCGACGAATCGGACCGTGCCGGCGAGACGGACGGAGCAAACGGAGCGAGCCCCGGCGTCGACGGCGCCGACGGCGACCAGTGACCGGGCGCGTAGACGACACCGGTGCCGGCGACGGTTCCGACGGGGGACCGATGCTCCTCGTTGCCGGCGGCTCCCGCGTCGACGCCGGCAAGACGACGTTCTCGACCGGGCTCGTGGCGTTCCTCTCGGGGTCGGTCGACGACGGCGCGGCCGAGTCGGCGAACTCGGCGGGACCGTCGAACCCGGCGAACTCGGCGGGATCGACGGGACCCGCCACCGGCGACGTCGTCGGCGTGAAACCCCGCGCCGGCAACGACTACTGGTTCGATCACGACGACGTCCGGGTCGCCACCGACGCGGGTCGACTATACGGGAAGGACGCCCGACGGCTCGCGGCGGCGAGCACTCGGCCGCTCGACCCGGGAGCCGACGCGATCGCGCCCGAGTCGATCAATCCCGTTCACCGTCTCTGGCGGCCGACACCGGGTCGAACCGGTATGCTCGGTGACGCCGACCGGACGTTCCTCTGTGACCGCGTAACGACGGCCGACGGCTCCCGGTACGTCGTCAACGGCGCAGCTGAGGCGGCCGGACTCCTACCGGCGGCGCTGAGCGACCGGCTACCGCTCGCGGACGCGACACGCGTGAGAGACGTTCGGGAGTTCAACGAGGTGATGGCGTCGGCGTACCTTCCCGCCTTCGAGCGGCTCGCTGGCCGCGTCGCGCGGGCCTCGGTCCCGGTCGTGATCGAGTCGTACGCGGACGTGGCCTCGCCCTTGTCGACCCGGGACGACTCGGGTATCGATGTCGGGATCGACGCGGTCGCGGTGGTCGACCCCGGCCGCGCACGGATCTACGCCGGTGACAGGTACGCGAAGGCCCGGCGAGTCGCCGCCGGGAGCGCGCGCGAGGGACGCTTAGAGGAGCACACGGACGCGGTGACCGACATGATCGAATCGGTCGCGACGGTCGGCCTGCCGGCGTTGTCGGGGGAGGAACGGGCGCGACCGGCGACCGTCGCCGGGCGGTACGGCCCGGCGTACGAGGCGCTGCTGGACGCGGCGTGATCGACGGGAGAACCGTCGGTGGCGGTTCGATCGCGCGACCGGTCAGTCGTCCGGGGCCGACCGGTCAGTCCTCCGGGGGCTGACCCGTCAGTCGTCCGCCGGCCGGTTCTTTTTCGTGTAGGCGTCGAGCGCGGTCTCGATCGTCGAGAGGTCCCGCGTCACGCGACTGTCGGCGACCCGCATGAACCCGGGCGTGTACGATGCCGAGTAGTCGAAGATCGTGTTCACGCCGCGTTTCGGGACGGAGACGGGCGTGAACGACTCCACCGTGTACACCCGCGTCGTCGGGAACGCGGTCCAGAACGTGCCGCTGACCCACCGGTCCTCGTCGGCGAACGTCTCGCCGACCCGGCCGGTGGCGACGTACTCGCCGTCGTGGTAGAACAGGAGGAGGTCATCCGGCCCCATGCGCTCGAACGTGGAGTCGTTGCCGCTGCCGTCGCTGACGGCCCACAGGCGGGCCTCGTCGACGGCCGCGAGGGGCTCCGGGCGGTCGTCGTACTCGGTGAGATCGACCGCCGACCGGACCGTTCGATCGAAGTTCTCCGGGTCCACCGGGACCAGGAAGACGTTCTCGCTCATTGACCCGTATTTTCGCCGGCAGGGATTTAAATGCGTCCGTTGCGCCGTCGCTCCGTCCCGGAGTCGCGAGCCCGCGCGATTCGCCGGCGATCGGCCGAACCCCCGACTGTCACTCCCCGTCGGCGTACGCCGCGTACGCCCGGTCCATCCGGGCGGCCATCGCGAAGTCGGACCGGTGAAGCCCGTCGATGTCGTGGCTCCACATCTCGATGCGGACCTCGCCCCACGAGAGGTGGATGTCCGGGTGGTGCCACTCCGCCTCGGCGAGCTCGCCCACGTCGTTGGTGAACGCGAGCGCGGTCTCGAAGTCGGGGAACGCGTACGTCGCTTCGAGGTGGTGACCGTCGACGACCGTCCAGGCGTCGCCGAGGCGTTCGAGGAGCGGTTCGTATCCGTCGGCCGAAAGCGGTTCCGCGTCGTCGTCGGCCGGCTCGACGGGTTCGTCGGCGAGTGAGGATGACATACGTCCCCGTTCGGCACGGAGCCGTTTGTAGCTTCCGCGCCCACAGCAAGTGCGGCCGCCGACACTGTCGCGGCGGCGGAGTTATGTCTGGGCCCGTGCTCGGGCGAGTCATGGAGTTCGACGCCACGTTCGGCACCGACGCCCCGCTCATCGGCATGGTACACCTCCCGCCGTTGCCCGGCGCGCCGGGCGCGCCCGACGACGGCTCGCGCGCCATGACGGCAGCGGTCGACCGCGCGGTACGCGACGCAGCAGCGCTCGACGCAGGCGGTGTCGACGGGGTGATGATCGAGAACTTCGGCGACGCCCCGTTCTATCCGGACGACGTCCCGAAACACACCGTCGCGGCGACGACCCGCGCCGCGGCCGCCGTGGCGGACGCCACCGACCTCCCGATCGGAGTCAACGTCCTCCGGAACGACGCCGAGGCGGCCGTCGCCGTCGCTGCGACCGTCGACGCGGCGTTCGTCCGGGTGAACGTCCACACCGGCGCTCGGGTCACCGATCAGGGGATCGTGGAGGGACGGGCGCACGAGACGATCCGACTCCGCGAGTCGCTCGGCGTCGACGTCGGCGTGTTCGCCGACACGGACGTGAAACACTCCGCACCGCTGACGCCGGCGGGATACACCGCCGAGTCGTTCGCGGACACCGCCGAACGGGGAGCGGCGGACGCCGTGATCGCGTCGGGTCCGGGCACCAGCGAATCGGTCGACCCCGACGCGCTTCAGGCGGTCGTCGACGAACGGGACGAACACGGGCTCGGAACGCCCGTGCTCGTCGGCAGCGGCGTCCGGCCCGACACCGTCGCGGAGCTACTGACGATCGCCGACGGCGCGATCGTCGGCACCGCGCTCAAACGGGGCGGCGAGACGACCGCCCCGGTCGACGCCGGCCGGGTTGAGACTCTGGTCGCGCGGGCCGACGAGGTCCGAGGGTAGGTCCTCGCCGACGGAGTCACCGGAGCCCCCGGAACAACTGGAACCGACTGGAGGGGGCCGCTCAAGAGGGCGGTGGGCCAGGCCAACCGGCGTCACGTGTCCGTCGCGCTGCCGCCGTCCGGGCGACCGTCCGTGCCGTAGAACTCGTTGTGGACGGCCATCGCCGCGTCGGTCGCGGCCGGCCCTTCGACCACGGTGTCCCCGCCAGCTCGGCGGATCACTTCGCCCGCCGGGATCGTCACGACGTCGCCCGTCCGCTCGTCGAGGGTCGCGCCCGAGACGCCGAAGACGACCCGACCGATTCCCGCGTAGTGGATCGCCGTCGTACACATCGGACACGGCTCCGTGCTGGCGTACATCGTACAGGCCGCGCGGTCGGCCGCGTCGAGCTCACGTCCGGCCCACCTCGCGAGGCGCAGCTCGGGATGAGCGGTGATATCGTCGTCAGTCCGCGTCGTGTTCCGTGCCTCCCGAACGACGTCGCCGTCGACGACCAACAGCGCGCCGAACGGCGTGTTCCCCGCCCCGACCGCCTCCTCGGCGAGCTCGATCGCCCGGTCCATGTGCGTGGTGTCCGTCCCCATACACCGGTGTGTACCCGACGGGTGCTAACTGTTCGTGTGATCGGTGGCTTCGTCGTCGGCCGATGGGCCGCCCCCGTCGCCGGCCACCCAGTCGTCGGCGTCGCCAGCTGACGACCCGTTCTCGCCGCCGGCCGACGGATCCTTCCCGTCCTCGTCGCCGGCCGGATCGGCAGCCGAGGTACGCACGTCCCGAAGCGCCTCCACGGCCTCGTCCGTCGCAGCCGATCGAGTTTCGGTGACTGCGGCGGGATCGAGCCCCTCGTCGGCCTCGGCATCAGGACCGCGGTCCGCATCGTCCGCGTCGTCCCCGTCGTCCGCGGGTTCGGTCGCGTCCGCCGACGGTTCCGGCGCAGCCCCGTCCATCGTCGACCCGTCGTCGGTCCCACCGGTGAGCCCGCCGAGCCAGTCGCGTAGTCGGTCGAGAACTCCCATGGTTCGGTGTCAGTAGTGTCGTAGACGTTCGTCCGAATCGTTCGGTTTGGTTGGTTCGTCCGGTCCGTCGGTCGTCATCCGGTTCGTCGGGTTCTCAGTAGTTCTTGAACAGCAACGCCCGCACGTCGTCTTTGGTACGGGCCGTCTCGACGCTCCCGTCGGGGAGGTCGACCTCGTAGCGAACGTCGCCGTCCCCCTCTCGCCACTTGTCGTCGTGGGTGTTAAGCAGGCTCATCATCGCGTTCAGCTGGGTCGTGCCGTCGTCGTCGGCGGCGGTGTCCGCATTATCCACGTCTTCGTTGTCCGCGTCTTCGTCGTCCGCGTCTTCGTCGTCCGCGTCTTCGGCTTCCTCGCCGTCTCCGTCCTCGTTGCCTTCGCCGCCCGAGTCTTCGTCGACAGCGACGTCGACGCCGATCGCCTCGAACGGGTCGGTCGCGAAGGCGGTCGCGCGGTCGAGGATCGCGTCGATCAGCGCGTCCTTCGTCATCTCGCTACGCCCGGCCACGTCGAAGGTGGCCGCCATCGTGTACAGGTCCGTCCCATCGGTCTCGTCCGGATCGCCGTGTTTCCGGTTCCGATCGGCGAGCCGTTCACGAACCGCCTCGCGGTCGAAGGGTGTCCCGAACGTTCCGGACCCGTCTCCCCCATCCGATCCCGGGTCATCGGTGGTGTCGCCTGTCTCAGCGGTACTCGGGCCGACAGCGCTCTCCTCCACCGCTTCGGCGGTGGTGCTCCCGTCGACCGGATCGGCGGTCCGACCGGGGTCGTCGACGGCCTCGGCGAGGTCGAGCAGGTACGCCAGCACGTCGTCGGTGTCGACGGTCGCGTACGCCCCGGCGTGTTCGTCGGCCAGCTCGGATCGTAGCGTCTCGATACGGTCCCGGTGCTCGTCGGGTATCTCAAGCGTTTCCATCGTTCTCCATGCTCCGTCCGAACCGTTCCAGCGCCTGCTCCCAGCTCTCGACGACGCGGGGTTCGCCGGAGTGGTCCGCCTCGACGCCGACGAACCCGCAGTCGTCACACGCGATCGCCTCGGCTCCGGCGAGCGCGAACGTCGTCAGCTCCGATCCACAGCGCGGACACTCGGTCGACACGGTCTATCGTGCGGATCGACGACGGGGTTCGTGAAAAACACAGGGGTCGACGATCGAATGCCCATCGCCTAACACACGACGCCCGACCGCCACACGGCTCATGTCCACCTCGACGTGAAATCGGGCAGCGGTTCGGACGCGAACCGGTTCTCGCGCTCTTTCGGTGGACTGACCGACCAATGAATCGGGTACCCCATTTCGATCTCGACCGATTACGAACGGATTATTCACTGTCCGGGAGACGCGCCGCCTGCGGACGTGAGGATTAAGCCGGACGAAATCCAGAAACACACGGTTATTTACATTATTACAAAGCCGTATCCAGGTAGTTTGTAGGGCGCAACTATGACAAACGAATCTCCGGTACGAATCGGCCACTGTGTCCCTGACGCTCCGGACGTGGACGTCCGCGTCGACGGTGAAATGGGATTCGAAGAGATCGCATTCACCGACCTCACAGACTACGCGGTCCTGCCGTCGGGTAGTCACGAAGTGACGATAAGCGCACACGGCGAGACGGCGTCGGTGACTGAGACCACCCTAGACCTCGATGACGACACCTCCTATACGGTGTTGGCGATGGGAGTCCTCGCCAAGGATGACATCGCAGTCACCGCGATGGTCGACGATCCGGGGAAGGTCCCGGACGGCATGTGTCACGTGCGGTTCGCCCATGCCTCCCCGGACGCGCCCGCAGTGGACGTCCGCGTCGCGGACGGCGGCCCGACCCTCTTCGAGGGGATCGGCTTCAGAGAGTCGTCGGAGTACGCACCGGTCGATGCCGGCACGTACGACCTCGAGGTGTGTCCGGCCGGCACCGACGATGTCGCCTTGGCGCTGCCGGATACGATCCTCGAAGGCGGGAGCGCCATAACAGCTATCGCCGTTGGACAAGTCGAGGACGGTTCCCTGAGCGCCGTGATAGCCGAAGACACTACCATGACGCTCGCCGCTGACGACTGATCGACCCCCTACACCCTGTGACACCCCTGGTCAACCGAGCCGTCCGCTGGCTCGGTTGGCGTCCAACCCCAGTTCGCTACACGGTCGCTTACTCGCGGTTCGCAAACGAGAACATGAACAGCGATCCGCCGCCGCCTTGCCTTGTCGTTCGCCTGCTGTATCGCTATCGGGGATAACAATCAAGACCGTCGGCGGAGACGGTCGATACATGAGCGAGTCGAGCGAGTCGAACGAAACCAACCCGCTGATGGGGTACTACCGGCAGTACATTGGGGACCCCGATCGGGCCGTGGACGTGTACGCCGGGTTCGGGCTCTTCTTCGTGGGGCTCGGGCTCGGGCTGGTCGGCGTCGCCGTGTTCCTCTACAGCGCGACGCTGCCGCCGAACTCCGAGTCGATGTACGCGGTCCGGCAAGTCGCGTCCGTGGCGGCCGCGCTGGGGCTGCCCGCGCTGCTTTTGGGGGTCGTCGTCCTCCTCCCGGTCGACCTTCGGATGCTGTACCTCGGCGCGGGCGGCGGCGCGGTGTGTCTCGCGGCGATCGGTCTGTTCGTCTGGGCATACCCGCACGCGTGGAACGTCACCAACCCGCCGGATTACAGCGCACAGGGCGTGGCCGTCTACAGCCTCGGGCTCGTCGCCGTGATCGGCGCGACCGGCGCGGCGCTCGTCGCCCACCGCGTCGAGCGGGCGACCGGTGGGGTCGCGGGCGGTCCCGCGGGTCGTCCCGCGGCGGCGTCGGGGAGCGGGGCCGGAACCGCCGCGGGCAACGCTGTCGAGAGCGGTAACGGCGAGGACGCGGTGACCGACGCGCAGGTCCGTGCGGATATCGAACGGGAGCTGGAGGACGCCGAGCTGACGTGGGGGGGCGTCGAGCGGTCGGAGACGCGTCGGCTGGAGCTCGACACGAGCGACGTCGACGACGTCGACATCGACAGCGACGCACTCGCGGGGTCGGCGACGGAGACTCGGACAACCTCCGGCACCGTCAACGACGCCGTCTCCCAGCTCAAGGGGTTACAGGGCGGCGAGCAGAACACCGCCAGCGGCGCGGGGACCGACGACCAAGCCGCCGCGCTGCGTGAGCTCCGCGAACAGCAGCAGGCAGAGGAGATGGCCGAGGCGGACGACGAATCGGTCGTCGATCGGATCCGTGGGGTGTTCAGGTAGCCGAGTCGAAAGCGGTCGAGGTCCGACCCGCACATCGTCTTCTTATATACACCCGGTCACCTATCGACCACTGTGTCACGCGTCACGGTCCGTATCGATCCGCACGTCCACTCCGACGACAGCTACGACGGCCACGAACCGGTGGAACTGATCTTGGAACACGCCGCGGACATCGGACTCGACGCGGTCGTGATCACCGACCACGACACGATGGGCGAATCGCTCCGCGCGGCGGCGCTCGCGCCGGAGTACGGGCTGATCGGGATCCCCGGTGTCGAGGTATCGACCGCGCACGGTCACCTGCTCGCCATCGGCGTCGATCGGATGCCGCCGCGTCGCGAGTCGTACGCGGACACCGTCGCCTGGATCCGCGAGCACGGTGGCGTCGCGATCGTGCCCCACCCGTTCCAGCGGTCCCGCCACGGCGTCCGACGACGGGACATCCCGGTTCCGGAACCGTCGGTGAACACGGAGCGATCGGGCGGGACGGCCGCGGAGAATGAGAGGGTAGAAGTCGAGGCGACGACCTCCAGTGCAAGCACCGATCGATCGGGTGCCTCGGAGACCGCCGCCCCGATAGAGATCGACGCGGTCGAGGTGTTCAACGCGTGGCTGTTCACCGGGTACTGGAACCGCCGCGCGCGACGGTTCGCGGCGAAACACGGCTACCCGGGCGTCGCCGCCAGCGACGCACACCACCTGAACTACGTCGGCCGCGCGTACACCGAGCTGACCGTTGAGGGGCGCGACCGCGTCGCGGACGTGACCGCGGACGACGTGCTCGCGGCGATCCGTGCGGGAACCACGAGCGTCAGCGGGAAGCGTGCGCCCGTCCCGATGGCGGCGAAACACTACGTCACCGCCGGGGTCCGAAAGTCGGGTTACGCCGCCCGGACCGGGACACGACGCGGCGTCCGAGGCGTGACCTACGCCATCCGGGAGTCGGCGTCCATCGCCCGCGTCGCCGGGTACCAAGCGATCCAGCGGGCGAGCCGGGCGGCGTCGTGGCTGTTGTAGCCGATTCTCGTCAGTCCCGGACGATCCGTGTCTCGCCGTCCGCAACGACGACGTCGAGGCCGTGTTCGTGGACGAACGCCGCGGTGTAGTCGGGGACGACCCGTTCGGCCGCGAACCGCGCCCGCAACAGCGGGATCGTGTCCAGTAGGTCCGCACGCGTCGCCAGCCCGGGGAGGCTCTCGACGAACTCCACGTCGAGGCCGGCGTCCCGACCGCGGTTCGCGAGCGTCGGTAGCGCGGGCGCTTCGAACGCGCCGTCGAAGTCGATCGGCTCGGTGAAGCCGGCGTAATGGACCCGGCCGCGGGTCGATGGGCCGAGTACGACGCCGTTCGTCCGGAGTTTCATCGCCGCCGCGTCGATCAGGGTACGCGAGAGCAGCGCGGTCCGCGGCGTGACGACCGCGACCGAGTCGGCTCCCTCCTCGCGAAGCAGGTGCGTGACGGTGTTGCCGGCGCGAGCCCCGAACGACGAGCCGACCTGTCGCTCGAACCTGGCGTCCTCGGTGCCGCCGAGCGTGTCCGCGACCAGCGCGCGGAGCTCGGCCTCGGGTGGGGTGTCGGTGCGGTGAGACTCCGGGATAGTCTCCTCGTCGGGGTAGTTGACGAGCAGGTCGCCTCCCGACCGGTCGACCGCGAGCACGGCGTCGCGAAACGCGGCCTCGTACAGTTCGGCGGCCTCGGCGGTCGTCAGCGGCGTCGATTCCGCCAGTTCGGTCGCGACGAGCCCCTCGCGGGGCGGGTTCGCCAGCACGACGACGACGGTCATACCCGAACTGAGTCGCGGCGCAGCCTTCAAGCCGCGGTTTCGGGTCGACGGGAGAACGGTGTCGCGCGGCGAGAGGCGTTCGGCGTCCGCTCAGGAGAAGTCGCGGCGCATCGCGATCTCGAACCAGGGGCACAGGCGGAGCTGGCGGTACAGCGCCGGGTTCTCGTGGAGGTGGTCGTAGTCGACCCAGAGTCGACCCCCGATCTCCTCGTCGTCGGGATCGAGCGTCGTGTCCTGGAGCGTGACCTTCAGTACGGCACACACCTCCCACTCGACGCCCGCGTTCGGGTAGTAGCGCTTGTACTCGAACCGGTCGGTGACACGGAGGTCGTCGTATTGGTCGGGCGTGATGCCCAGTTCCTCTTCGAGCCGCTGTTCGGTCGCGTCCTCCTGTGACTGCCCCTCGACGGGGTGAGAGGCGACCGTCCCGTCCCAGTGGCCGTCCCACAGCCGCTTGGTGGGGGCGCGCTGGGCGAGGAGGATCCGCCCGTCGGTGTCGAACACGAGACACGTGAACGCGCGGTGGCGGATCCCGTCGCCGGTGTGGGCGTCGAGACGATTGACGGTTCCCTGCTCGTTGTCGTCGGGATCGACGGCGATGACGTCCTGTGCGGCGTTCGCGTGGTCGATGTCGGCGTCGCTCACGCTTCCCTCCGGATCGGGCGTCCCGGTGTCCTCGGAGCTCATACGGCGTTCGTCGCTCACCAGCACTAATAACTGTTCGATACGCCGGCGAGGGCGGCCGTGTTCGAAACGGCCGAACGGTTCGACGCGCTTAAACGGCTGCCGCGGGTATCTAACGGGGATGAGTGACCCGGCGCTCGACGTTGTCGAGTTCGTGTTGACCACACACTTCTACAGCGAGAACCGCGACCTCGACGAGAACGACCTCCCGCCACGGTTTCGGCGGGTGTTCTGGTCGGCCGACGCGGCCGATGACGCCCCAGGCGGCGTCGAGCGCCCGCTAACGGCGACCGACGAGACCGCCCGGACGGCGACCGGCGTCGAACGGCCATGGGACGCCGTCTCCGACCTGCTATTCACCCAGCGCACGGAGTTCTCCGGCGAGATCACGATCACCCAGCCGGAGATGGCGATGGAGTGGTATCAGGACCACGCGGACGCCGACCGGATCGCGTCGAACCCGACGCTTGTCGCGACGTTCGAAGCGACGGACGGGTTCGATGCGCCGGTCGACCACGAGACGGCGCGGGCCGATGTCCGTCCGATACAGGCCGACCGCGTCTGGATCGACGCGCTCCTCGAGGAGTACTTCGACGAGGACGAAGACGAGGACGCCGAGATGCTCGATCTGGTCAACATCCGAGCGCCGGAAGAGATCGAGACCACGCTCGCCGACCTCGTGTTGACCGGCGACCAGGAGGAGGAGATCCAGAAGATCGTCAAGGCGATCGAACACCGCGAGTACCTGGCCAGCATCGGGCTCCGCGAGATCGGCAAGCTGCTGTTCGTCGGCCCACCGGGGACCGGAAAGACCACCGTCTCCCGCGCGCTCGCTCACGAGCTCGGCGTCCCGCTCGTCGAGGTGAAGATGTCGATGATCACGAGCCAGTACCTCGGCGAGACGGCCAAGAACGTCGAGAAGACGTTCGAGGTCGCGAAACGACTCTCGCCGTGTATCCTCTTTATCGACGAGTTCGACTCCGTCGCGAAGACTCGGCGCTCGGACGAGCACGCCGCGCTGAAACGCGCCGTCAACACCCTGCTCAAATCGATCGACGAGGTATCGCTCGTCCGCGACGAGGTGCTCCTGATCGGAGCGACGAACCATCCCGACCAGCTCGACGCCGCCGCGTGGCGACGGTTCGACGAGATCGTCAACTTCCCCAAACCCGACCGGGACATGCGCGCTGACATCCTCCGTGTCGTCACTCGTGAGATGGACATCGCCGACTTCGACCCGCAGGTCGTCGCCGAGCGGACGAGCGGCCTCACCGGCTCGGACCTCCGGATGGTGCTTCGCGAGGCGGTGTTGGGCGCGCTCACTGAGGACCGGATGACGATCACCCAGGCGGACGTGATGGCGGCCGTCGAGGATTTCGAGGAGCGGGACAACCTCAAAAACATGGACATGATCGACGGGGAGGGCGCGGAGCTGCTCGGCGAGACCGACGACGCTGGCCACGACCACGGCGCCGGCCACGACCACGGCGCCGGCCACGATCACGAGGGGTCACGCGACCACGGGGACGCCGCCGGCGACGCCCAGGATCACGCACACCCGCAGGACTGACTACGGGACCGATCTCGGGTTACCGCTCGACGCTCGCTCACGACCCGTCCTCCAGCACGCCAGCGACCGTGTAGCCGAAGCCGCGGTCGACGACCGCGGCATCGAAGCCGGCGGCGTCGAGATCGGTCGAGAGCGCGTCGGGCGCGAGGAACTGCGAGTCCATGCCGATCGCTCGTTCGGCGGCTGCGAGTCCCCGGCCCAGCGGGTGTGTCGGGTCGAACTCGCGGATCACGAGGACACCGCCGGGCGCGAGGACCCGAGCGGCCTCCAACAGCGCCGCCCCCTGGTCGGGGAGATGATGGAAGGCGTCGACGACGAGCGCCGCGTCGACCGCGTTGTCGCGAAACGGGAGTCGCCCTGCGTCGCCCGCGACCCCCGACAGCCCTCGGTTCCGTCGTGCGCGTGCGAGCATCGGGATCGACGCGTCGACGACCGTGATCTCCGGTCCGGTCAGCGCGGCCGCCGCACGCCCGGACCCGCCGCCGACATCGAGCAGGCGGTCGATCGGTCGTTCCGCCCGATCGAGTCCAGCCGCCAGCACGCTCCCGTCGGCGGCGGGCATCACGCGGTCGTACAGCGGCGCGACCCGATCGAAGAACCGAACGTCGCCCACGCCGTGCATACGCCGGCGTACGGGGGCGGGTCGTTTATAAACCCCGATCGCGGATGAAGCCTGACCGCGGGTGACGACTTGGCCCGCCGAGGACCTTTATATATATTCCCCGTAGCGACGGTATGGAGTTCGTTGTCGTCGGAGCCTCCGACGAGGGGGCGACCCTCCGGCTCGACTACCGGGCGTTCGCGTACGCCGGCAAGTTCGTCGTCGGCTCCACCGGCAAGGCCGCCTTATATACTCCGGACGGGTCGCCGGCAGCGCCGGGCTGGGAACCGGAGCGGCCGCTCCCCGACGGCGTCGACGCCGACGCGTTCGAACGCGACGTGATCGCCGCCGTCTCCTTCTCGCCGGATCGGACGGATCCGAACCGCTGTCGGCTGCGGTACGTCACCGTTCACGCCGCGCGCCGAGGGGAGGGCGTCGGCCCGGAGCTGATCGCTCGGACCGTCGCCTGGCTCGCGGACGCCGGCTACGATCGGGTCCGGATCGCGGTGAACAACCCGTTCGCCTACGAGGCGTGTTATAAATGCGGCTTCGCGTACACGGGCGAGACGACCGGACTCGCGGAGCTCGAACTCGAACGACCCGCGGACCGACCGGCCGCCGCCCGCGACGACCACGAGAGGTACCGGTCGGGGTTAGTCGCCTTCCGCGACCGCGATGCCGACCGCACGGAGGCGGAGCGTCGGTTCCTCGTGAGTCGGATCGGCGAGCGGCAACCCGACGGCGAACGACGACCGGATGGCGAACGACGACTCGACGGCGAGCGGCAGCCGGCCGACGCCAACGATGCCGACGGGGATATCGGGTCCGCCGGGCCCCCGGCGCTCATCGACCTCGTCGAACGGGACTGACCGCGTCCGAGAGGGACACCGCTCGATCCCCGTCACGGTTCGTCGGGCGAGCTCCGCCTCAGTTCGCGGCCCAGATCGCGTAGTTCAGCGCGGTCGCGAACCCGACCCACGCGAGGTACGGCACGAGTAGGAGCGCTGCACGCCGGTCGAGCCGGTCGAACGCGACGATCGTCGCGGGGACGAGCACGAGGAGGGCGGCGAGGACGACGAGTCCCAGGTCCGGCCGTTCGAGCCCCCAGAAGACGGGCGACCAGGCGACGTTCACCGCGAGCTGGAGCCCGAAGAGGCCGAGCGCGACCCGAGTAGGACGGTTATCGGGGATGAAACCGGAAGCGGTCGCGAAGCCGTCCCGAGCACGCTCGGCGCTTGACGCGACGCGCGCCCGCCCGGCTCGAACCACGAGCACGACGGCGACACCCATCAGGGCGTACAGCACGGGCCAGACGACGCCGAACGCCCAGTTCGGCGGGTAGAACGCCGGCAGCGTCAGAGACGCGAACCAGGCACTCCCGGTGGCGGTGAACGGGACGCCGAGCGCGCCGACGACGTTGACCGCGACCGCGGCGGCCAGCATCGCGAGCGCGTCGCGACGGTCGAGCGGCCGAGCGTCCACGGTGGAGGTAGTCATAGCTGCTCGGACGGGCGGCGAGTGGATAAACCGTGTGACACCGCCACAACACACTTACCCCCCTCGGGCCGTCGTTTGTGATATGTACGTCGTCGCCGGCGGCGGGCTCGCCGGACTGGTCGCGGCCGCCCGGATCGTCGAGGCCGGTCACGACGTTCGGGTGTTCGAACCGACCGACGCGGTCGGCGGCATCGCCCGGACGTACGGGACCGCCGGCGACCCGATCGAACGGTTCCCGACCCCCCTCGGATCCACCGACATCGACCGGGGCGGCAGGGTTCACGAGGTGGCGGCCGCTCACGGCGTCGCCGACCGGATCGTCCGGTCACGCGGCCGCACCGCCCGGTATCTCGACGGGGTCGTCCATCCCGTCGACGCGCCGTGGGAGCGGTTAGCGTACCCGGGGCTCGGCCCCCGAAACGTCCTGAGACGACGGCGCGTCGAGCGAGCGGTCCGCGCTTCGGTCCCCGACGACGTGAGCGCCCGGTCGTTCCTCGCGGACCGCGGCGTCGACCGCGACGACGAGTGGTTCGAACCGCGCCTCCGCGCCGAGTTCGGGGATCGGGTCGACGACGTCCCGGCCGCGTGGCTCGCCGACCGGTTCGAAGCCCAGACCGACCGCGACCGGCACGGGGCGGTCGTCGGCCGATTCGAGGGGTCGTTCCGCGTTCTCGTGGAGGCGCTCATCGAGACGATCGGCGACGGGCGGATCCGCCGGAACGCCCGCGTCGTGGACGTCGACACTCCCGCCGCGAGCGACGACTCCGCCTTCGACGACGCCGGCCTCGGCTCCGTGGACGGCGACCCTGCTTCCGTGGACGGCGACCCCGCTTCCGTGGACGGCGACCCCGCTTCCGTTGACGGCGACCCCGCTTCCGTTGACGGCGACTCCGCTTCCGTTGACGGCGGTTCCCCGGTGACCGTCTCCGTCACCGACGACGCGAGAACCCGACAGCTCGAAGCCGACGGAGTCGTTCTCGCGACAGGCCCGAGAGAGCTTGAACGGGTCATCGGGACGACCGTCGGGGTCGACCCGCTGGCGCGGACCTGCGCGCTCGTGACGACGACCGACCCGGTGACCGACGTGTGGCGGCTCATCCCCGACGGCGACGCCCCGTTCGGGACGCTCGTCGAACACACGAACGCAGTCCCGCCGACCCGGTACGGCGGCGATCACCTGCTGTACCTCGTCGGTCGGGGAGTCGGTAGCAGAGGGGGTGACGACGAGCGTGTGAGCGACGAGGGGGTTCGGGCGTCGTGGCTCGCCGCGCTGTCGGATCGGTTCCCGTCGTTCTCACGGGAGTCCGTCCGGTCCGTCCGGGTCGCGACCGACCCGTGCGCTGCGGTCGTCCCTCGGAGCGGCTCGACGAGGGACGAGGCCCGGGGAGACTGGCCGATCCCGGTCGACCTCAGCGATGCGGGGTTCGGCCGGATCGCGTATGCGGGTCCGGGGAGCGAAGCCGATCGATTCGGAACCGGGATCGGCGCGCGCGTCGCCGCCGGGGTCGCGGCCGGCGAGGCGGCCCTCGATGGGACGCCCCCGCCCGAGCCGGATGGGTGGTCGTGGGGGACGAACGCGGAGTCGAGGTAACCGCGTCAAGGGATCACACCGGCACCGAAACCGCTCAGATCGCGTCGTAATCCTCTCGAAACGTCTCCAGCGTCGCGGCGAGGACGCCGATGACGATGGGGCCGACGAAGAGTCCGGTGTAGCCGATGGAGTAGATCCCGCCGAACACGCCGACGAGGATGACCCCGGGGTTAAGGTGGGCCTGCTGGTCGATGACGATCGGTCGGGCGTAGTTGTCCACCATCGAGACGACGGCGAGTCCGTAGGCCGCCAGCAGGATCCCGGCGGTCACCTCGTCGATCACGACGAGATACGCCGCGGCCGGCCCCCAAACGAGGAACGCGCCGATGAGCGGTAACAGTGCGAGAATAGCCATCACGAACGTCCAGAAGACGACGTTCGGGATCCCGACGGCCCAGAGCCCGAGGCCGGCGATGATCGCCTGTAACAGCGCAACGGAGATGTGGCCGATCACGACGCCGCGGGTGGTGGCGTCCACTTTCTCGAAAAGGTCGTCGGTGACATCGGCGGGAAGCGGTATCATCGACCGGAGCCACGCGACGAATCCGGGGCCGTCCATCAGCGCGTAGTACACCAAAAAGAGCGCGAGCACCAAGCCGAGCGAGGCACGGAGAACGCTCGTGAGCACGCCGCTCAACCCGCCGAACAGGGTGTCGAGGAGCACGTCTCCCGTCGTCACGAGCCACCCTTCGATGTCGAACTCCTCGCCGGTGAGTTCGACGACGCGCGCTTCGATCGCTGCCACGTCGATATCGCTCTCACCAGTCGCGATCGCGGTGAGGTCCTCGATAAACACGAACGAGATGTACACGAGCGGGAGGATCACGGCGACCAGCGACCCGAGTATCAGCGTCACCGCGGAGGCCATCTCGACCGCTCGACCCGTTATCGGGCCGTGGCCCTCCGCTAACGGCTCGAGCCGCTCTGCGAGGAACTCGTGGAACGGAAAGAGGACGTATGCGAGGATGACCGCGGCGATGACGTATTCGATGAACGGGAAGACGATCAGAAGCGAGAGGACCGCGACCGCCGCGATCAACAGGAGGAGGAACGACTGACCGCGATTCATACCGGCCGATCGCCCCCGCCCGTGATAAAAGTAGACACTCCGACGACGTCGACTTCCGGGAGTTCAGGAGCCGGGTCGTCTCTCAACAGCCGGGATCCTCGCTCGAGTCCTGGCTTCGTCGCTCAAGTCTTGGCTTCGTCGCTCAAGTCCTGGTTTCGTCGTTCAGGCGCTGGCTTCGTCCTCGTCGAGCCCCGGCGCGGCTGCGGGGTCGACCTCCTCCGGCTCCGTCCCGTCCCCGCCGACGACGGTCTCGCCGTCATCCGTCTCGACGTACACGTCGTCGGCGAAGCCGGCGAGCGCGTTCTCGTACTCCGGTTCCGCGAGTCGGTCGGGGGTTTCCGGCGCGTTCGCGACGCCCTCGACCGGCAGGAACGCCCCGAGCGGGTCGTCGATCGTGATCCCGTGGTCCGTGAAGAACCCCTCGTACCGGCGGAAGTGCTCTTCCAACTCGTCGGCCGGGATCTCCATCATCTCGGTCCACCCGTGGTTGAAGAAGTCGAAGTTGGCCTGGATATGGGTGATCTCGCGGGCCTTCGCTTCCGGGAACCCGGCTTCGAGCGCGGCGACGTACGTGTCCATCGTCGCGTCGAAGAAGTCGTCGAGGTGCTCGCGCCGCTCCTCCCGGCGCGACTCGTCCGCCTTGTTGAGGAAGATGCTCGTGTGGAGGTCGACGAGTTTGTCGTTGGCGACGTCGCCGACGACCGGCGTCGTCAACGCCTTCTTCGCGGCCCAGTGACGGATGTTCTGCCGGATCTTCATACGACGAATTGGGCGTGAACGACCTTGAATCTGTGGCGTCACGCCGACGGAGCCGAGACGGAAGCGGCGCAGGTCGCCCACGTGGATGAATCGCCTTTTATACTCTCCATTCGCTATGAAAACGACTGTATAAGGGCCCCTAAACTCCGTCTATGCGGTTCTATCACGAACGGGGAGACGGATGACAACCCACTTTACCCCCGAATCCGAACGGCCGATCATGAGCGATTCGTACGTGATCATCGGTGACGGGATCGCGGGGGCGTCCGCGGCCGAGACCCTCCGCCAGGAAGCGCCGGACGCCGAGATCACGGTCATCACGGACGAGGGTGAGTCCCTCTACAACCGGATCCTGATCAAGGAGTACGCGAAGGGGAAGCTCCCTGAAGCACCGATCTCGATCCACGACGAGTCCTGGTACGACGACCACGACGTCGACCTCCGGCTCGACACCGTCGTCGTCGACATCGATGTCGAGAACGACGAGATCCGAACCCACGACGGGGAGACGTTCGGCTACGACAAGCTGTTGTTAGCGATCGGCGGGACCCCCCAACAGCTCCCCGTCGAGAACGCGGACGCCGACGGGATCCACCACTTCTGGACGTTCCAGGACGCCCGGAAGATCAAAGAGAGCGTCGAGGGCGCGGACCGGGGCGTCATCGTCGGCGCGGGGCTGCTCGGCATCGACTTCGCGGCGATCTGCGGCGAACAGGACGTCGAAGCGAAATACCTGATGCGCGGGGACTCTTGGTGGCGCTACGCCCTCTCGAACGAGGGCGCAGAGATCATGCACGAGGCGATGCGCGAGCGGGGTGTCGAACCCGTCTTCGACTCCGGCGTTGACCATTTCGAGGTCAACGAGGACGGCCACGTCGAGGCCGCTGTCGATCCGAACGGCGAGCGCTACGAGTGTGATTTCGCGGGTGTCGCGATCGGGCTCGACCTGAACACCGAGATCGTCGAGGGGACGCCGATCGAAGTGGACGACGGGATCGTCGTCGACGAGTACATGCGGACGAACGTCGAAAACGTGTTCGCAGCCGGCGACATCACGCGGTTTTACGACGTCATCCTTGGCGAACAGGCGCAAAACGGCGCGTGGGGGTCGGCAAAAGAGCAGGGAACGATCGCCGCACGCAACATGATCGACTACGAGAGCGAGCGGTTCGAGTGGGTGTCGTCGTACTCGATCACTCACTTCGACTTCCCGTTCCTCTCTTTCGGGCACCCGACCCTCGGCGACGACTCCGTCGAGGCGACGACCGGGGACGGCGAGTGGCGGCGGGTCGCGCTGAAGGACGGGCGGGTCGTGGGCGGCGTGTTGATCGGTGACCTCTCCCCGCAGTCCGCGTTCAAACGGCTGATGCGCGAGGGGCGCGACGTGCGGGGACAGACGGAGCTGTTGATGGAGCCCGGGTTCGAGGTCGACGACCTCGCGGCAACGACCGAGCAGTGACAGCCCGGGAGTGACGACAGAGTGGTAGCACGGGACAGCTTGGGCGCGCCGACCGCGAGCTTTTCATCGCTCGGCCGCGTCGTTGTCTAACATATGGCACATAAGACCCCGGACGACGTCTCGGCTCCGACGGAGGACGGGTTCTTTGTCTCGTTCGTCGAGGGATGTTCGGACCCGGTGATCTCGATCGACGACGATGGAGTCGTCGCCTACGCGAGCCCGGCAGTCGAGACGACGCTGGGATACGCTCCCGAGGAGCTCGTCGGACGCCCGATCGGGCAGCTGCTCCCCGACGACGACGGGCCGCGAGTCCGGTCGCTCCGTGGCCGCCTCGAGGAGGTGTCGTGTCTCACGCATCTCGACGACCTCGTGTTCCCCATAACCCGGGCGGACGGTAGCCGGATGCGCTTTTCTGTCCGATTCCACGAACACCGGATCGACGGGGCCGTCGTGTACACCGGCGTGTTCCGTGACGGCGTGGTCGACGGCGAGCCACGAGCCCTCGAAACGTTCCGGAACCTCGTCGAACACGCCGGACACGCGATATACGTCACGGATACGGACGGGACGATCGAGTACGTCAATCCGGCGTTCTCGGAACACACCGGCTACGATGCCGAGGAGGCGATCGGGCGGACGCCGGCGATACTCAACTCCGGCGAGATGCCCGAGGCCTACTTTTCCTCGCTGTGGGAGACGATAAGCGACGGGGAAGTGTGGGAAGAGGAGATCATCGACCGCCGGAAGAACGGCGAGCAGTACCACGCTCACCAGACTATCGCTCCAGTGCTCGACGACGAGGGCGAAGTCTCCCGATACGTCGCGATCCAGACGGACGTGACGGAACGCAAAGCCACCGAGGGTCGGCTCAAGCAGTATCGCGACATCGTCGAGCAGCTCGACGACCCGATCCTCCTCCAGAACCTCGACGGGGAGTTCGAACTACTCAACGAGGCGGTGAGCGAGTTCGCGGGGATCCCCCGGGAAGACCTGTACGGAACCGACGAGTTCGCGTTCATGGGCCCGGAGACCGCGGCGTTCATCGAGGCGCGGCGACAGGAGGTGCTAGAGACGGAGGACCCCGTGGCGTACGAGACGTCGCCGACGTTCGAGCGGAGCGGCCGGGAGGCGACGTTCAGCACTCGGCGATACCCCTACTACGACGCGGACGGGGAGTTCGTCGGAACGTTCGCGATCTGCCGTGACGTTTCCGAAATGAAGGCTCGGGAGACCGAGCTGGAACAGTTCGAGCGTGCCGTCGACGGCGCGACCGACCTCATCGCCGCAGTCGATCGTGACGGGCGGTTCCTGTTCGCGAACCGTCGGTACCGGTCGTATCACGGGATCGATGCGGAGGACGTGAATGGGCTCTCGCTCGCCGAAGTGATCGACGAAGAACAGTTCCCGGAGGTGAAGCGGAACGTGAATCGGGCACTACGTGGTCGGTCCGTCGAGTACCGGACGACACGGACGCACCCCGAACGCGGGACGCGTACGTTCGACGTGCGATACTACCCGCTCGACGCGGGCAACGACGAGGGTGTCGGCGGTGTCGTCGGCGTTCTCAGGGACGTGACGGATAGCGAGAACCGGGCCCGACAGCTCCGGGTCGTGGACCGCGTGCTCCAGCACAACCTGCGAAACGCGCTGACGGTGATCCGGGGTCGAGCTGAGCAGATCGCCGAATCGGGCGGACGGGCCGAAGTGGAATCCGACGGTGACGGCTCGGACCACGCGACGGGATCGACTGCGCCCGAGTCGGCCGCGGACGCGATCGTCTCCCGGGCGAACGAGCTGTTGACGACGAGTGAGAAGGCCCATCACATCACCGAGGTGCTGAGCGACCCGCCGGATACGGGTCCCGTCGAGATCGTCACCATGGCCGAACGACTCGCGGAGGCCATGGGGTCGGAGTTCCCCGCGGCGCGGGTATCGACCGCGCTCCCCGACGAGGAAGTGGTCGTGTCCGCGACCGACTGGATCGACCGGGCCATCGCGGAATTGATCCGGAACGCAGTGATCCACCACGATGGCGACGAACCGGCCGTGGAAGTCGCCGTCGCGGTTCACGACGGGTCCGTGGAGGTCCGGATCACGGACGACGGGCCCGGACTTACCGGGATGGACCGTGACGTGTTGGAGACCGGACAGGCCGTCGACGCGCTGTATCACGGGAGCGGACTGGGGCTGTGGATGGTGTACTGGGTGCTCCAGCAGTCCGGGGGGTCGGCGACTGTACGGGACGCTGAGCCCCGCGGAAGCGTCGTCAGCGTGACGCTGCCGCGGCGGGACGGCGGCGAACCGTGAGGCGCCCCGGTCACGGTAGGGGGTGGTCCCGCATGTGTTTCGGATGTCGCTGCCGCAACGTTTATGATCGATCGTGTTGTTTGGTATCATATGCCACTCCGAGAACAGGGCCGACGGATGCGACTTCGGCGTACCGGCACCGTCCCGTCCGACGCGCGAGTCCGGCATTACGACGAGCTCGGCGAGGACGCGCAAGCGGCGATCATCGAGCTGGCGGGACGACCCTGGACGGCCCCGGAGCCGGGCGGTCTCGACGACGGGGACGTCGTGAAGTTCACCGACTACTACGTGGTCCGAGCCCGCTGAGTCGCCCGGTGCCGCTTCGGACGAAACGAAGTTGTTTTCGCCCGTCGCGTGGAACCGTCGTGTATGGATAGCGGTGGATCAAGCGACATGACGCTGGCGTTCGAGCTGGACGCGTTGAAGACGCTCGCCGACCCCAACGCCGTGTTCAACAGCGCCCGGCAGTGGACCGAGTACGTCGGCGTCGTCAGCGAGAAGCCCACGTACGTCGTCACCAACTTCACCCGAAAACACCGCGTGCGGCAGGACTTCTTCTCGGGGCCACGCGGCGTCGAGGAGAGCTTGGAAAACATCCGGGGGCAGTTCGACACCGATCGGCACGTCTTCGTCGGCATCGATAAGGAGGACGAGACGGTCGCGGAGGCGACGGGCTGGGAGTTCCTCCACGTCGAGGACGCTGCGGAGGCCGCGGGATGGACGCTTACTACGCCCGATCAGGCGGACGAACCTGCCGAATCGAGTCGGGACGATTGGCCGTAGGAGGAACGGTCGGCCGTAGGTCCGACCGGCCGTAGGTCCGAACGACCGGCGGTGGAAAACGCCTCCTGTTTTGTTGAACGCGGCCGAACGGGGGTTCATGAGCGACCACGATCACGACGAGGGCGACGATCACGGCCACACTACCGAAAGCGACGACGAGCACCACGACGATCACGGCCACCACCATCACGACGCCGGGACGGTCACCGCCGCGGTCGTGACGGTCTCCACCTCCCGGTCGCTGGAGGACGACGTCTCTGGCGATCGGGTCGTGGAGCTGTTCGAGTCGGTCGGCCACGACGTCGTGGTCCGCGAGCTCGTCGACGACGACTTTGACGGGGTGCAAGGGACCGTCGACCGGCTCGCCCGTCGCGAGGACACGGACGTCATCGTCACGACCGGCGGAACGGGGGTGACACCCGACGACGTCACACCGGAGGCAGTCCGCCCGCTCTTCGAGAAGCGGCTTCCCGGGTTCGGCGAGCTGTTCCGACGCCTCTCCTACGACGAGGTCGGCACGCGAACGGTGGGGTCGCGGGCGACCGGCGGGATCGCGGACGGGACGGTCGTCTGTTGTCTCCCGGGGTCGGAGAACGCGGTTCGACTCGGCGTCGAGGAGCTGATCCTCCCCGAAGTCGGCCACCTCGTCGGATTGGCGTCGCGCGACGCGACGTGATCGACGTCGGAAGCGGGCACTCACAGCGCGATCGGCCGATCAACCGGCTGTCGGCCGGTCACCGAGTCGGCGATCCAGGAGCGGCTCCCGACTCGACCGACGAGAGGAAGTTCCGGATCACGTCGTGGCCGACGGCAGTGAGAACGCTCTCCGGGTGGAACTGAACGGCCTCGATCGGGTGTTCACGGTGCCGAACCCCCATGACGACGGACTCGCCGTCGTGGTCCGTCGTCGCGGTCACGTCGAGGACGTCCGGCACCTCGGTCGCGACGAGCGAATGGTACCGTCCCGCTCGGAACCCCTGCTCGAGCCCCGTGAACACCCCCTCCCCGTCGTGGTCGACCGGAAACGCCTTGCCGTGGATCGGCTCCGGTGCGTGGCCGACGGTCCCACCGTACTCGTGGACCGCCGCCTCCAGCCCCAGACAGACCCCGAGCGTCGGGACCGTCGGCGAGAGCTCCCGCAGGACCGGTGCGGTCACCCCGACGTCCCGCCGGTTCTTCGGGTGTCCCGGCCCGGGACTGATGATCACCGCGTCCGGGGATTCGGCCTCGATAGTCTCCAGCGACACGGTGTTCTTGTGGACGGCGATGTCGATCGGTTCCCCCGCGAGGCCGTCGCTATCGGTTCCTATCCCGCCGTTCTCGCCGTCGAGCGACAACTCGGAGACGTACTCGACGAGGTTGTACGTGAACGAGTCGAAGTTATCGACGATCACGACCTTCATCGGCCGACACCACCGATCTCTGCTCCGTCCGACGCCGACTCCCTGATCCGGTCGACGGCAGCGAGGACGCCCTCCATCTTCTGTTCGGTCTCCTCGTACTCCGCAGTTGGGTCCGAGTCGGCGACGAGGCCCGCACCCGCCCGAACCGTCAGCTCGTCCTCGGCTCGGTCGCCGACACCTTCGCGGATCGTGGCTGTTCGGATGACGATGGCGAAGTCCGCGTCGCCGGTCCACGAGTAGTAGCCGACGCCGCCGCCGTACGCCTCCCGCGGCGTCGTCTCCAGGTCGTCGATGATCTCCATCGCGCGCACTTTCGGCGCGCCGGTGAGCGTTCCGGCGGGAAACGCCGCCCGCGTCGCGTCGAAGGGGTCGGCGTCCGCCGCCAGCGTGCCGGTCACGGTGGACTCGATGTGCTGGACGTGGCTGTACTTCAACACGTTCATGAACTCCTCGACGCGGACCGTCCCCGGAGCGGACACTCGCCTAACGTCGTTGCGCGCGAGGTCGACGAGCATCGTGTGCTCGGCACGCTCCTTCCCGTCCGCGAGCATCTCGCCGGCCAACCGGCGGTCCTCGACGGGGCTCGTCCCGCGGGGACAGGTGCCCGCGATCGGGTTCGAGACGACCCGGTCGTCCTTCACCGAGACCAGCGTCTCCGGGCTCGCCCCCACGATGCTCCGGTCGTCGTGTTTTAACACGTACATGTACGGCGAGGGGTTGACGTCGCGGAGCGCCGCGTACAGTCCGAGCGGATCGACGTCCCCGCGGAGCCGGCGGCTCCGTGAGATCACGCCCTGATAGATGTCGCCGTCGAGGACGTGCCGTTTGGCCGTCCGTACCGCGTCCTCGTAGGCCGCCTGCGGGTCGGCCGTCTCCTCACGTACCCGGATCCCGTCGGGGTCCGGCGGGTCGGCGTCGGCGAGCGCGCTGGCAACCCGCTCGGCCTCGGCCGCGAGCTCGTCGTACACCGCCCCAGGATCGTCGTCCTCGCCGATCACGGGCGTGAAGACGAGTTCGACGCTCCCGTCCACCTCGTCGAAGACGACCGTCCGCGTCGTCAACAGGAACTCGGCATCGGGGAACTCGGTCTCGGGTCGGTCGATTCCCACCTCCGCCAACCAGAGGTCGTACACCGCCTCGTACGCGAGGAAGCCGACGAACCCGCCGGAGAGGATCTGTCGGTCCGTCTCGGGGAACCCACGGCGCGTCACGTCCGGGAACGCCGTGCGGATCCGGTCGACGACGTCCCCGTTTCCGCTCCCGTCGACTCCCGCTATCAGGTCGGCCGCTGGCCCGAGCCGTGTCACGTCCGTCCGATCCGGATGGACCGAGACGACCGCCTCAGGGTCGTACCCGACGAACGAGTACCGGGCGTGTTTGTCCGCCTTCCCGCCGGCGGTGAACGCGCCGTCCGGGTCGCTCGAGGCCACCTTCTGTCCCGATTCGAGGAGGAACCCGTAGTCGCTCCCCCCGACGAGCGTCGCGTAGGCGGTCAGCGGCGTCGTCTCCGGGTCGAGCGCCGCGGCAGCACGGACGACGACGGGTCTATCGGCGTCCGTGGCGAGCTCGACGAACGACTGGCGCGAGCGGTCGAGCCGGGTCACGCGAACCCCACCTCGGTTCCCGCGTTGGCGACGAACCGGGCGACCGCGTTGTGGTCCTTTCGGCCGTCGGGAAGCTCGACGCCGGAGGCGACGTCGACCGCGAACGGCTCGGCGACACGCACCGCCTCGGCGACGTTCTCCGGCGTGAGTCCCCCAGCGAGCACGACGGGGGTCGTGAGCCGGGCCGCCAGTTCGCCGGTGCCCGCCCAGTCGTGTGTCTCGCCAGTGCCGCCCGCGCCCGACTCGTCGGTCGAGTCGACGACGAGCGCGTCCGCGACCCCGTCGAACTCCTCGGCCCGAGCGGGGTCGTCGGCGTCGATCGCCAGCAGCACCTTCCGCTCCGTCTCCGCGCGGATGAAGGCCAGCTCGTCGGGGGTCCACTCGCCGTGGAGCTGGATCGCGTCCGGGCCGACGGTCCGGACGAGCTCGACCGCACGCTCGGCCGACGGCGGCATCGTGACGAGCGTCGCCGTGACGAACGGCGGCACGTCCGCGAGCAGTTCGGCGGCCGTCGCCGGGTCGACCTCGCGCGGGGAGTCGACCGGAACCGCCGACACGACACCGACCGCGTCGGCGCCGGCGTCGACGGCGGCCGCGAGGTCCACGTCGCTCGTCAGCCCACAGATCTTCGCCCGGGCCATCAGTCGTCCTCCGGGCTCGTCGAGGGTGCCGGGTTCGACGAGCCGGCCACGTCGGAGCCGGTCTCCGGATCGCCACACAGCGCCGCGAACTTCGCCGCGGCGTCGCCGGAGTCGATCGCCTCGGCCGCGCGCTCGACGCCCGCCCTGAGGGAGTCGGCTTCGCCGGCGACGTAGATCGCCGCCCCGGCGTTAGCGAGGATCAGGTCGCGTTTCGGCCCCGTCACCGAGCCGTCGACGATCCCGCGGAGGTCGGCCGCGTTCTCCTCGGGGTATCCCCCAGCGACCGCCTCGATCGGGGCGGCATCGAGTCCGAGGTCCTCGGGTGTGATCGTGAACTCCCGGACTTCTCCGCCGTCGACCTCGGCGGCGACGGTCTCGTCGTGAAGCGCGATCTCGTCCATCCCGCTCCCGTGGACGACGAGGGCGCGCTCGACGGGCATGTGTGCGAGCGCCCGGGCGATCTGTGGAACGAGGTCCGGGTCGTACACGCCGAGCACCTGCGCGTCGGCACCGGCCGGGTTCGTGAGCGGCCCGAGCACGTTGAACACCGTCCGCATTCCGAGCTCCTGTCGCGGGCCGATGACGGCTTTCATCGCGGGGTGGAACACGGGCGCGAGCATGAACCCGATCCCGTCGTCCTCGATCGCTTCCTCGACGGCGGCCGGCTCGGCCTCAACGTCCGCACCGGCGACTTCTAGGACGTCGGCGCTCCCGGAGGAGGACGAGACGGAGTAGTTACCGTGTTTGGCGATCGGAACGCCCGCGCCCGCGGCGACGATCGCCGCGGTCGTCGAGACGTTGATCGTGTCGTAGTCGTCGCCGCCAGTTCCGCACGTGTCGACGAGTGGCTCGCGGTCCGGCTCGATCGTGCGGGCGGCGTCACGCATCCCCTTCGCGAAGCCGGCGATCTCCGCTTCCGTCTCTCCTTTCGCTCGAAGCGCGGCGAGCAACGCGCCGATCTGCGCCTCGGTCAGCTCCTCGAAGACGAGTCGGGCCGTCTCACGAGCCTCGTCGACTGTCAGGTCCTCCCCGTTCGTGACGCGTTCGATCGTGTCGTGGATATCCATAGTATACACCAATGTATGAGTTCGTCTTATGATGTACAAGTATGTACACCGATTTAACGTTGTCGGGGAGTGCGGTGGGACGATCGTCAGGCGCAGAAACGTAGCGGGCTGTTCGTCCGGCGGGCGGCGCTCGATGGAGTTCGGAGAGGCTGACGGGGGTCCAACCGAGCCGGATGGAACTCAGCGGAGCGGGGTGGGCTCGTCGGACTCGACGACGAGTACCGGGACGTCGGCGTCGTCGACGACGGTGTCGGTCGTACACCCGAACACGAACCGCCCCACCGTTCCGGTGGTCGGTGTACCGACGACGACGAGGTCGTAGTACGGCGACTGGTCGACGATCTCCTCCGCGGCCGACCGACCCTCGACGAGCCATCGATCGGCGCGGTCGAACTCCCCGAGGCGAGTCTCCGCCGCGGTCAGGATCGACTCCCCGCTCGCCGTGTCGTCCTCCCAACTGCCCGTCGCCTCACTGCCACTTCCGATAGCGTCCGCGCCGCTGGCTTCGGCGGCGTCGTGGTCCGCTCCGTCGCTATCGTCGTCGGGACGACCAGTAGCCTCAGCAGCCCCGTTCGAGGGGACCACGTGGAACAGGTCAACCCACGCATCGGTCGTTTCGGCCACCGCCTTCGCGACGTCGACGGTCGCCCCGGAGTGTGGCCCGCCGGCCACGGCGACGAGGATCGACGAGACGCGATCCGGTCGCTCCGTCCGGTCGGCACCCTCGAGCGTGACCCGGCTCGCGGTCGGCGTCGTCGCCGCCTCGTCGATGGCCGCCTCCAGCGACGGCGCGTTCCCGGACTGGCCGGCCCCACCCTTGCCGGCGATACCCTCGACAGTGGCGTCGTCCGGGGCCGCCTCGGCCCCCGAGTCGTCGGCGTCGCTCCCGTGCATACGTATCCGTCAGACAGACGCATGATAAATCCTGTTGGTTTCGAGTGTCGACCGGACGGCCCGCCTCGGGGTCGTCGAGACCACGCGTCGTCGAGACCACGCGTCGTCGATACCGCGCGTCGTCGACACACAACGGTCGTGAGGCCTCACGTCGTCCGCGGAGCCATACCGGTCGCTCGCGCCGGATCGGCACCATTTAAGCCGCCGTCGGTCCGCTTTCGAGACGGATGAAACTACACGAACATCAAGCGAAGAGTATCTTCGCGGATGCCGGGATCCCGGTACCGGACTCCCGGCTCGCGACGACCGTCGAGGAGGCGCTCGACGCCGTCGACGAGATCGGCTATCCCGCCGCGATCAAGGCACAGGTCCACGTCGGGGGACGCGGCAAAGCGGGGGGGATCAAGATCGCGACCGATCGGGACGAGGCCGAACAGTACGCCGAGGCGATCCTCGGGATGGACCTGAAAGGCTACACCGTCGACCAGGTCCTCGTCGAGGCGGGCGTCGATTTCGTCGACGAACTGTACGTCGGCGTCACGATGGATCGCGGCGAGGGGAAGCCGGTCCTGATGGTGTCGACGGAGGGCGGCGTCGACATCGAGCAGGTCGCCGAGGAGACGCCGGACGCCATCGCGCGCGAGCACGTCGACCCCGCGTTCGGGCTCCACCCGTATCAGGCCCGGAAGGTCGTTTACGAGGCCGGCGTCGATGCCGACGTGGCGCTCGACGTGGCGTCGATCCTCTCGACGCTGTACGACCTGTACGAGGACAGCGACGCCTCCGAGATAGAAGTGAACCCCGTGATGATCACGAGCGAGCGCGACGTGGTCGCCGCCGACGCGGTGATGAACATCGACGAGGACGCGCTGTTCCGGCAGCCCGAGCTCGCGGACCTCGCCGAGGAGTCCTACGAGAACGACCTCGAACGCAAGGCAGGCGAGTACGGGTTCGACTACGTCCGGCTCTCGGGCAACGTCGGTATCATCGGTAACGGCGCGGGGCTGGTGATGACGACGCTCGATCTGGTCGATCACTACGGCGGTGCCCCCGCCAACTTCCTCGACATCGGCGGCGGCGCGAAGGCGGAGCGCGTCGCGAACGCGCTCGATATGGTGTTCTCCGATCCGAACGTCGACAGCGTCGTGTTCAATATCTTCGGGGGGATCACCCGTGGCGACGAGGTCGCGAAGGGGATCAACGAGGCCTTAGAGCGCTTCGACGAGATCCCGAAGAAGGTCGTCGTCCGGCTTGCCGGCACGAACGCCGAGGAAGGCATGGAGATCCTGAACACCGACCTCGTCGAGGTCGAAGAGACGCTGGAAGACGCGGTCCAGCGTGCGGTGAAGAACGCGGAAGAGGTGACCCAATGAGCGTATTCGTCGACGACGACACCAGAGTGGTGGTCCAGGGGATCACCGGCGGGGAAGGGAAGTTCCACGCCGAACAGATGATCGAGTACGGGACGAACGTGGTCGCCGGCGCGGTCCCCGGCAAGGGCGGACAGGAGGCAGCCGGTGTCCCCGTCTACGACACGGTCGACGAGGCCGTCGAAGTCGAGGACGCGGATGCGTCCGTGATCTTCGTGCCGCCGGCGTTCGCCGCGGACGCGATCTTCGAGGCGCTCGACACGGACCTCGATCTGGCCGTCGCCATTACCGAGGGGATCCCGACCCAGGACATGGCGAAGGTGAACAAGCGGCTCGGCGAGAGCGACACCCGGCTACTCGGTCCGAACTGCCCCGGCATCATCACGCCCGGCGAGGCCAAGCTGGGGATCCTGCCCGGCAACATCTTCGCCGACGGTAACGTCGGACTCGTCTCCCGCTCGGGGACGTTGACGTACCAGGTCGTCGACAACCTCACCGAGCGCGGAATCGGCCAGACGACCGCCATCGGTATCGGCGGCGACCCGATCATCGGGACTTCCTTCATCGACGCCCTGGAGGCGTTCGAGGCGGACGATGAGACGGACGCCGTCGTGATGTGCGGCGAGATCGGCGGCGAGGACGAGGAGCAGGCCGCTCGCTTCATCGGCGAGCACATGGACACGCCCGTTGCGGGGTTCATCGCGGGGCGCACCGCGCCGCCGGGCAAGCGCATGGGCCACGCCGGCGCGATCGTCTCCGGTTCGGGCACGGGCACCGCGCAGTCGAAGATCGACGCACTCAACGACGCTGGCGTCCCCGTCGGCGACACTCCCGAGGAGGTCGCCGACCACGTCGAAGGGTTCCTGTAGCCGGCCGGACCAGGGATCGGTACCTGATCCCTGCAACGCTCCCGGTACCCGAACGGCTTCTGTGACCCGCCCGGCTTGCTATCAGCTCTGATTATTCGGGAGGAACGTTAAAATAATGACACGGTAGTACAACATGTATGAATTCCAGTCCCGGAGACCGGGACCCCGGGATCGGAGACGGGAGTTCCGACAGGGTGGGCCCCGACGACGACCAGCCCGGATCGTGGGGGCGGGTGACGGAACGGACGGACGCGTCCGTGGACTGGTCGACGGCGGCAGCGTCGGACCGTGTGCTCGTCGTCGACGACGAGCCGGGGGCCGCCGACCTCGCCGCGACGTATCTCGAACGGCTCCTCGACGGTATCGAGACGACCACGGCGTCGTCACCCGAAGCGGCGATGGAGCGGCTACGGGACCACCCGGTCGACTGCGTCGTCAGCGACCACGACATGCCCGGTGCGACGGGACTCGACCTGCTCGCGGACGTCCGTTCCGAGATCGGCGACCTGCCGTTCATCCTGTTCACGGGAAAGGGAAGCGAGGAAATCGCGAGCGAGGCCATCTCGGCCGGCGTCACCGACTACCTCCAGAAGGGTGGTGGGGCCGACGGATACGAGATGCTGGCGAACCGCGTGAGCAACGCGCTCTCCCGACAGCGCGCCGAGGCCGACCTGCGAGCGATCAACTGCAAGGTCACCGCGATCCACGAGTTCGCGACCGAGGTTTCCACGGCTGAATCGGTCGACGCCGTCTTCGAGCGCGTCGTCGATGTCGCGGAACAGGTCCTCGAGTTCGACCGGTGTATCACGGCCCGCCGCGACGGTGAGTACGTTCATCCAGCCGCACTTTCGGAGGGCGTTACGGCCGACGAAGTCCGACGCTTCGAGCTCGGGGAAGGTATCGCCGGTCGGACCGCCGCCGAGGAGCGGACGTTCGTGATCGACGAGCTGGACCGGTCGTCCGACGCGGATCCGGTCGCCGACGACATCGGCTCGGCGATCAGCGTCCCGATCGGCGGTCACGGGATCCTGCAAGCGGTTTCCAGTTTCCCCGCCTCGTTCGACGAGACGGACGTGGAGTTCGCGGAACTGGTTGCGACACACGCCTGTGAGGCGATCGAGCAGATCGAGACCGAGAACGTGCTCCGCGCGGAGCGGGACCGATTGGCCGCGCTGTTCGACAACATGCCGCTCCCCATCGCTCGGATCGTCGTCGACGGCGACGACACGCAGCACCTCGACGAGACGAACGACGCGTTCGAAGCGACGTTCGGGTACTCGGCGGCGGACAGCGGATACGAAGAGACCCGTGAGGCGATCACTCCGGAAGACGCCGAGCGGGTCGGCCCCAACGTCCTCGAAGATGACGACCCGGTCCGCGTGGAAGTCCGGCGACGGACCGTCGACGGCGTGAGGGATTTCCTCCTCAACGGGATCCCGGTGAGCCGGTCCGAGGGGGGTATCGTCTACAGCGTGTATGCCGATATCAACGATCAAAAACGCGTCGAACGGACCCTGCGGGGGCTTCACGAGGCGACACGGGAGATGTTTCGCGGGGAGGACCGCGAGACGGTGGCTACCGTGGCTGCTCGCGCGGCGATCGATACGCTCGGGTTCCCGAACAGCGGTATCCGGTTGTACGACCCCGAGTCGGGAACACTCAAGCCGACCGCGATAACGGAGGAGGCGACCGATGCCATCGGGGAGCGCCCCCCGATCGGTCCCGGTGACGGGACGATCTGGGAAACGTTCGACCAGGGTGAAACGACGGTAGTCGACGACATCGACGAGTCGATCACCGAGATCGAGTACGGCGACCTCCGGAGCCTCCTCGTCGTTCCTCTCGGTGATCACGGGGTGATGCCGCTGGGCTCACGCGAGCGTGGCTTCTTCGACGAGCACGACGTACAACTCGCGAGGGTGCTGGCCGCGAACGTCGCCGTCGCGCTCGATCGCGCCGAGCGCACCGAACAGCTCCGGGAGCGTGACGCGGCACTCCAGCGCGAACTCGACCGTCACGAGAAGTTCGCCGCCGTGATCTCCCACGACCTCCGAAGCCCGCTTACGGTCGCGAGCGGTCGGGTCAAACTCCTCCGGGATCTGATCGATGAAGCCGACGACGACGCTCTCGCCGAGATCGAGCAGATCGAGGCCGCTCACGACCGGATGGCCGAGCTCATCGACGATGTCCTCACGCTCGCGCGTCAGGGGCGAACGGTCGATACTGCCGAGCCGGTCGATCTCGCAGCGGCCGCGAGAGAAGCGTGGGGAACCGTCAATACTGACGGGAGCGTCCTCGAAACCCCCGGATCCGACGTGACGATCGAAGCGGATCCGGAGCGACTCCGGACCTTATTCGAGAACCTGTTTCGGAACTCGGTTGAGCACGGCTCACGGGACGGCGGATCGGGCGTAAGCGAGGCGGCCGGAGTCACGGTGACGGTCGAAGCGCTCTCGGACGGGTTCTCCGTCAGCGACGACGGACCCGGATTCGACCGTGTCGACCCCAGCGAGGTGATGCAGCGTGGCGTTACCAGCACCGAGAGCGGATCCGGGTTCGGTCTGGCCATCGTTCGGGAGATCGCTGAGGCACACGGCTGGCGGACGACGGTCGCGGACGATGACGGTGCACGCTTCGAGTTCCGGTCCGAGGAGTGACGCCGAGGTCGGAACCGCTCGAAGCGTGAAACCGGGATCGGTCGTGCGCGCATTCCGCACACCCGGACCACGGTTATGCCGGTATCGCACGACCGATCGGTATGGACGACGACACCCGCGAGCGACTTGAGCCGCTTCCTCCAAGTGCCAAGCTGGTATACTACGTCCTCGACACGGAGGGTCGGTTCGACCAGACTGGACTGGCCGAGGAGACCCGACTGTCCACTCGAACGGTTCGGTTCGCGATCGAGAAGCTCGTCGATGTCGAGCTCGTCGAGGAGGGCCTCTGTCCCACGGACGCTCGACGATCGGTGTACCGAGCCGTCGACCCTGCCGGCTCGAACGCGGGCTCCGACTCGGACTCGGAGGCCGGCAGCGCGCACTCGGCAGTCGTCGCCGAGGACTAACGACAAAACACGACTCGGCGCATGAGCGTCGGACGTGTTCACGTCCCCGGGACCGTCGCCCTTTTGCCCGCCGGCCCGATAGAACGCGTAACCGATGGCGACGTACCACATCGAGACGTACGGCTGTACGTCGAACCGGGGTGAGAGCCGCGAGATCGAACGCGCCCTCCGCGACGGCGGCCACCGCCCGGCAGACGGGCCTGCCGACGCCGACGTCGCCATCCTCAACAGCTGTACGGTCGTCGAGAAGACGGAACGGAACATGCTCCGGCGCGCGGCCGAGCTCGACGAGGAGACCGCGGGCGACCTCGTCGTCACCGGCTGTATGGCGCTCGCACAGGGCGAGGAGTTCCGCGAAGCCGGCATCGACGCCGAGGTGCTCCACTGGGACGAGGTACCGGCCCACGTGCTCAACGGGGAGTGTCCGACACACACGCCCGATACGGAGCCGATCCTCGACGGCGTCGTCGGGATCCTCCCCATCGCTCGCGGCTGTATGAGCAACTGTTCGTACTGTATCACCAAGTTCGCGACCGGTCGCGTCGACTCCCCGCCGATCGAGGAGAACGTCGAGAAGGCCCGCGCGCTCGTCCACGCCGGCGCGAAGGAGATCCGTGTCACCGGACAGGACACCGGCGTCTACGGCTGGGACACCGGTGATCGGAAGCTGCCCGAGCTGCTCGACCGTATCTGCGACATCGACGGCGAGTTCCGCGTCCGCCTCGGGATGGCGAACCCCGGAGGGATCCACGGGATCCACGACGAGCTGGCGGACGTGTTCGCCCGCAACGAGAAGCTGTACGACTTCATCCATGCGCCCGTCCAGTCCGGCTCTGACGACGTGTTGGCCGACATGCGCCGTCAACATCGCGTCGAGAAGTTCCGCGAGGTCGTCGCGGCGTTCGAGGATCGGCTCGATCACTGGACGCTCTCGACCGACTTCATCGTCGGCTTCCCGACGGAGGACGACGAGGACCACGAACGGTCGATGAGGCTCCTCCGTGAGGTCCGTCCCGAGAAGATCAACGTCACTCGCTTCTCGAAGCGCCCCGGGACCGACGCGGCCGACATGAAGGGGCTCGGCGGCACGATAAAGAAGGAACGCTCGAAGACGATGTCGACACTGAAAATGGAGGTCGTCGGCGAGGCGTACGAGGCGATGGTAGGTGAGCGGTACGAAGTGCTCGTGGTCGAGGAAGGGACCGGCGATTCCGTGAAGTGTCGCGATCCCGCCTACCGGCAGGTGATCGTTCGAAACGCGAGCGATCGGGGGATCGATGTCGGTGATGTCCTCAACGTCGAAGTGACGAGCCACAACACGGTGTACGCGTTCGGCGAGCCGATCGACGAAGCCGATCCGGCGTCGGTCGAGCCCGCGAGCGTGGACTCGGTGTCTTCGCCGTAAGTCGCTCCTTGTGCGTCGCTCCCAACCAGCGACCCTCGGTCAGTACGACGCGGCGCGCTTGTCGAGACCCGCCTCCGCGATGTCCTCGCCGTCGACGGAGGTGCGGAGCGCGTCCATCCCGTCGTCGCGGTCGATCCCGAAGTTCGTCGCGTACAGCTGTTCTAACCGTTCGTACTCGGCGTCCGTGATCGCCGGAACGTCGCTCGCTGCGCTCCACTCGGCGATATCGGAAGCGTCCCGGAACGTGGGGGTGACCGAGGCGACCTCGTCGTGTGCGAGCAGCCAGCGGATCGCGGCCTGGCTCAGTGTTCGGGCCCCCTCGACCCCGTCCGGGTCTTCGAGGAAGCGGATCGCCTCCACCTTCTCCCAGCCCGCCTCGTACCACTCCTTCGGCCGGTGTGAACGGTGGTCGCCGTCCTCGAGGACGGTGTCGGGCGTGACCTGCTCGTTGAGCAGTCCCGAGGAGTGCGGCACGCGCGCGATAACCGACGTCTCCGAGCCGGTCTCCCGGATCGTGTCGATGAAGTGACGACCCGGCTCCTGTTCGAAGAGGTTGAAGACGGTCTGGACCGCGTCGAACTCGTCGTACTCGACGGCGGCGTCGCCCTCGGCGAGCCAGCCGATCGAGGGACCGAGCGCCCAGCCGAGCGCCCGGACACGCCCCTCCGCCTTCCACTCGCGGAGGAGGTCACGAACCTCGGGCGTCACCTCGCTCACGTTCGCGTTGTGGAGCTGGAGAACGTCGACGTAGTCGGTATCGAGCCGGTCGAGCGAGGCGGAGAGCGCCTCGCGAAGGTACTCCTCGTTCAGCTCTTTCGGGAGCTCGCCGTGGCCGGCCTGCGGGTTGTCGTAGAAGTCGTACCCGACCTTCGTCGACAGCGTCACCTCGTCGCGGCGGCCCGCGATCGCTTCGCCGACGATCCGCTCGCTGTCGCCGTGGCCGTACACGTCGCCGGTGTCGATGTACGTGACGCCCGCGTCGAGCGCGGTCTCGACCATTTCGACGGCCTGTTCGTCCGAGCGGTCCCCCCACCAGTCGGTGCCGACGACCCACGCGCCGAAGCCGACTTCCGAGACCTCGACGCCGGAGCTTCCGAGTTCGCGGTACTGCATGCGTCTCGGTTAGTGATGGGTACACTTATCCGGCGCGGTCGACTTCGATGACCGGCGATCCCCCGCGGACGGATACGGGCGACGACGCACAACCGAATCCCTTTGTGGATCGGCATCGAACGTTCGACGATGACAAAGCGACACGTGTCCCTACCGGACGCCACGGAGGCGTCGGTGCAAGCGTTCGTCGACGAGGTGGACGAGCGACTCGCCTCCGAGGAGGACACCTGTGAGGTCGTTCGGGACACGCTGATCGACTTACACGGCGACCGCGACCGCTGGGAGGCGTGGCAGAACGGTGCCGATGTCTCGAAGGCGGAACGGGTCCGTCTACAGGGGTACGACCCGTGTAACGCTACGCTGGAGTCGGAGTATTACGCCGAGAAGGACGAGGACCGCTTCCAGCGCTCGAAACACCTCCAGTGGCTCTGGCGACAGTTCGACGCCACGCCGATGGCCGACAACGTCGAGTTCGCGCTCCGGTTCCGCCAGATGCTCGGAAACCACCTGTTCGCCGAGTGCGGCGACGACTGTCGGTTCTTCAAAGGGATCTCCGTCACGTACGGTCACAACATCGAAGTCGGCGACAACGTCGTGATCCACGACGACGTCCACCTCGACGACCGTGGAAAGCTGACGATCGGCGACCGGGCGTCGATCTCCGACGGCGTCCATCTGTACAGCCACGACCACGACCTCGTCGACCAGACGACGGTCCGCAACTACCACACGATCGTGGGTGACGACGCCCGCGTGACCTACGACGCGATGGTCCGTGCCGGCTGCCGTGTCGGCGAGAACAGCGTCGTCGGTGCGCGGGCTGTCGTCCAGGGTGATGTCCCGGACCATCACGTCGTCGTCGGGACACCGGCACGAAGTATCCGCGTGAAACCCGGCTGGGAGGACGTCGCCGAGGAGTTGGAGGACGGTCGACTCGTCAACCGCGGCGACCAGCGCGAACTGGAGTACGAGCTCGACGACGAGCTCGAACGTTTCGACGAGTTCCAGCGCGACCTCCAGCCATCCGGAGCGTCGAAGTAACCGAACCGCCGGATCGTGCCCCGTGCCGTCGCCGTCAACGTCGCCGCCAACACGAACGAGCCGGGGTTCCGTGGCCCCGTCTACCCGGACGGATCGTTCGCCTACGTCCCGATCCCGGAGTCGGCGGAGACGCTCCCGCGCGAGCGCTATCCCGTTGACGAACCGCTACCGACGTACGCCGACCTCGACCTCCCGTTTTCGCTCCCCGACGACCTCTACGGGACACCGGTCCACATGGATCCGGAGTTCGCAACCGTCCACGGGCGGGACGCTGCAACGTACGGGGATCCGTACGCGATCAAGTCGGGACCGATCGCGACGCTCGAACCGGACGACTGGCTGTTGTTTTACGCGACGCTGACGCTCCGGCCCGCGGGCTGGGACGGACCGGTCGGCGACGGGTGCTCCGCGACGCCGGAGCCCGGAGCCGTCGACGACGACCTCGCTCCCGAGTGGGGTGCGTACCTGTTCGCCGGCCTCCGCGTCGATCGCGTGCTCGACGGACCGGATCGCACGGAAGCCAGCGATCTCGTCTCGACCAACGCCCACCTCAAACGCGACCCGTTCGACGCGCGGGTCGTCGTCGACGGCGACCCCGACGCGTCCGGGCTCTTCGACCGAGTGGTCCCGTTGAGCGCCCCGGAAGGGGGCGCGACGGCGAACCGTCTGGTCACCGATCTATCGAGCGATTCGGGGAACGGACCGTGGTGGCGGCGGCCGATGCGGTTCGACGAGGCGGCGACGGAGACGCTCCTCGGTCGGATCGACGTCGCCTGAGGCGTCCGTCGACCGCCGTGATGTCGACTCTCGACCCGCTACTCGTAGTCCTCGTAGGTCGGCCGTCCCGATTCCGGCGGGAACTCCTCGACCGGTGCGGTCGTCTCGTCCCCGCTCGCCATGTCCTTTACCGTCACCTCGCCGTTCGCGAGGTCTCGTTCTCCGACGACGATCACCGTCTCGGCGTTGATCGAGTCGGCGTAGCCGAGCTGTGCACCGAACGAGCGGTCGGCGACGTCGCCCTCGACGACGTGTCCGAGATCGCGGAGCCCGGACGCGATCTCCGCGGCTTTGGCGCGCGTCTCACCGACTGACAGCACGTAGTAGTCCGTCGACAGCGACTCCTCCGGCCAGACGCCGGCGCGCTGACACAGCAGCTGGAGCGGAGCGTGACCGGGCGCGACCCCCACTGCGGGGGT
Organism: Halorubrum tibetense; assembly: GCF_055396225.1. Lineage (NCBI taxonomy): Archaea > Methanobacteriati > Methanobacteriota > Halobacteria > Halobacteriales > Haloferacaceae > Halorubrum > Halorubrum tibetense. Next base: position 322,196 of record NZ_AP043742.1, on the reverse strand, counting down.
GGGCTGACCGTCGAAGCTCTCGATCAGGTCGTCGTAGCGCCCGCCGCCGAAGACGGAGCGAGACACCTCTCCGGTGGAGTCGAAACACTCGAACACGACGCCGGTGTAGTAGTCCAGTCCCCGAGCGGTCGTCAGCGACACGTCACAGAACTCGCCCGCGCCGAGATCGTCGGCCGCGGCGAGCACGTTCCTGAGGTTTTCGACGGCCCCCTCGACGTCCGCACCGCCCGCCTCGGCGACCGCGTCGAGGTCGTCGACCGTTTCGACATCCGTGATGAGGTCGTCGAACTCGCGGGCGGTCGCGCGGTCGAGCCCGGCGTCCGAAAGGAGCCCGAAGTACTCGCCGTCGTCGACCTTCGCGCGTTTGTCGACCGCGCGGATCGCGGCCTCGGTGTCGACCGTCTCCGGGTCGGCTGCCAGCGAGCGGACTAGCCCGCCGAGAATGTCTCGGTGTGAGACGCGGAACTCGAAGTCGTCGGCGGTGAGTCCCAGGTCGGTCAGGGCGTCGGCGGCGACCGCGAGCACCTCGGCATCGGCTTCGGGGGCCGACGAACCGAAGATATCGATGTTCGTCTGATAGAACTCCCGGAACCGGCCCTGCTGGACCTGCTCGTAGCGCCAGAACGGTCGGGTCGACATCCACTTGATCGGTTTCGATAGCTCTTGACCCTTCGCGACGACCATCCGGGCGACCGTCGGCGTCAGTTCAGGCGTGAGCGACACTTCCCGCCCTCCCTTGTCCTCGAAGGCGTACAGCTCGTCGACGATCTCCTCCCCGGACTTGTCGACGTACATCTCCGTCCGTTCGAGCGCCGGGGTCGCGATCTCGCGGAAGCCGTACCGTCCGGCGGCGTCTTCGATCGCGTCGGTGACTTGCCGGCGGGCCGACTGCTCCCCGGGGTAAAAATCGCGGAACCCCTTGAGTCCGTCGTACATGGAGACGACTTCGGCGAGCGGCCGCTTGAAACCATCCTTTCGGGAGCGTCCTCACCCCCGCTCGGCCGCGCCCCCCGTCTCAATCACTCCGGCCGCGAACGTATGTCTGGTCGTGTGCGGGGAACACGTCGGCGACCGTTTTCTCGCCGTGTTCCTCGGCGATGAGCGCGCGAAGCTCGTCCTCGTAGTCGGCTTTCGGGACCTCCTCGCTCGGTCCCTGTTCGACCTCGAACGTCGCCTCGACGAGGCGGTCGACCGCGTGTCGCCCGAACCCCGAGAGCGGCGAGATGTAGTCCACGCCGTGGCGGTCCTCCAAGCTCTGTGCCTGCGCTCTGGAGACGGTCGGAACCCGGTCGTCGCGCCGGCTCCCGTCGGCGATCGCGTCGACGTCGTGTTCGGCGATCGTCTCCAACGCGTGCTCGTGGACGCGCTGGATCCCGTTTCTGGGGTAGCCGTCGTCGAGCATTCGCTCGGCGGCCTCCTCGGCGACCGCACGGTCGAGTGCGACGCGCTCGAACGGGAAGCCGAGCTCGGTCGCGGCCCGCTCGGCGTGCTCCCAGTCGTCGGTGAGCCCGAAGCTCCCCGTGACACACCGGACGTCGTAGAACCGATCGAGCAGGGTGGCGGCGAGCGAGGAGTCTTTCCCCCCGCTGTACAGAAGCGCGAGCTCCATCTACCGCCGCCGGATGTCGAAGCTCTGCTGTTCGGGCTGGAGTTCCTTCAACAGGTCACGCATCTGGTCCTCGTCGATACGGCCCTGAACGCGGCCGCTCTGTGCGAGCGCCGCGACTTGCTGTTTGACCTGCTTTGCGAACTCGGGTTTCGACATCTCGACCGCGTTGAGTCGTTGGCGCGCGCCGTCAGTGAGGTACTGTTTGAGGACGGCCTCCTGCTGGGCCTCTGCGCGCTGTTGGGCCTCCTCGCGAGCCTCGGCGTCGCCGTCTCCCTGCTGGCGCTCGCGGAGCTCTTCCATCTTCTTTTCGCGCAGTTCTTCGAGTCGTTCGTCGTCGGGGTTCCCGCTCATACACACGCGTTCTCGTCCCGGGCGAAAAACGATTTCGGAGGGGAAGGGTCGAATACGGAGGTCGGGAGCCACGCTCCGGGCTGTTTAAACGGCGCAGCGTCGTAGCGTGTGCCATGAGCGAGTCGCGGAAGTTCTGCCCCCGGTGTGGCGACGCCGTCCCGGAGCGTCGCGACACTCTTCCGGGGGATCCGGGCGGTCGGGACGCGCTGTTGTGTGACGACTGCTACTTCGCGAAGTTCGAGCTCGTCGACGCGCCGGACCGGATCGAGGTGCTCGTCTGCTCGGGCTGTGGGGCGGTCCGCCGCGGCGACTCTTGGCGTGACGTTGGAGCGCGCGATTACACCGATATCGCCGTCGACGAGGTCGCTGAGGCGCTCGGGGTCCACGTCGACGTGGAGGACGTGGAGTGGGGCGTCGAGCCCGAACAAGTCGACGAGAACACGATCCGGATGCACTGCCGGTTCTCGGGCGTTGTCCGCGGGACACTTCGGTCGGCCGAGGTGACGGTCCCGGTCAAGATATCGCGGGGGACCTGTGACCGCTGTGGCCGGATCGCCGGCGGCTACTACGCGGGGGTCGTCCAGGTGCGCGCGGACGGGCGGGACCTGCGACCCGAAGAGCGCGCGGAGGCGCTCGAGATCGCCGAGTCGTACGTCGCCGATCAGGAGGCGAAAGGCGACCGGGAGGCGTTCATCACCGAGGTGAAATCCACCGACGACGGGCCGAACGTGAAGCTCTCCTCGAACCGGCTCGCCAAGAACGTCGCGGGACGGATCACGGAGGCGCTCGGCGGCAGCTACGAGTCGTATCCGACGCTCGTCACCGAGGACGGCGACGGTAACGAGGTGTACCGGGTGACGTTCGCGGTTCGGCTCCCACGGTACGCCGTCGGCGAGATCCTCGACCCCGAAGACGGCGACGGCCCCGTACTCGTCACGGGCGTCTCAGGCCGTCTTCGAGGGGTTCGACTCGCGAACGGCGACCCGTACAGCGCCCCGTTCGAGGAGGGCGCATCTCCGGATGCGACGCGGCTCGGGAGCCGCGAGGACGCCGCCGAGACGACCGTCGTGACGGTCGAAGACGAGCACGCGATACAGGTCCTCGACCCGGAGACGTACGAGGCACGGACCGTCTCGAACCCCTCGTTCGTCGACGACGACGCCGAGACCGTCTTGGCGTTCGAGCACGGCGGCGATATCCACCTCGTTCCTCGGGACGAGGGCGGAGAGTAAGAGCGCGATCGGCTCTGAGGTGGCGAGTAGTGTCTCGGCGAGGGCCGTCGCTCTCGGCGGTCACTAGCGGGGAAATCGAGAGGCGAACGAGGATCTAGAACGCAGGTGATCCGATCGTCGTTCGGGGCTGGCCTGTCGGTCAGTCGGCGCGAGCGGTGTGGTCGCCGGCCGAGACGGCCGCGCGCTCGGACTCCGTGACCTCGATACCGCGGCGTTCGAGTTGGCGGACGAACTCGTCCTCGCTGAGCCCTGCTTGCGCCGCCGCCTGCGAGAGCGTCAGCGTTCGCGCACCGTACAGCGTCAGCGCACTCGACAGCCCGTTCGTTGCCATATCCACCTATCCTCCATGAACGGTTATGAACCTTACTAATTCATTCAGGACCATGAAACACCTTATACGATAATATGTAACATACAGCAAGCAGGGACGATATAATGACGCCGGCCGATCCAAGCGTCGGGCTTCACGACGATTGGTAGTTGGCGGACCACGAAGGTCGGGACTCGGGGTGGACCCGCAGGAATTATGAGTCCTTATAGCCCACGTCCGGTATGGACAGACAGCAGATAATCGCCCTGTTGTTCGCGTTTCTCATGGTGAGCTCCATGGTCGCGTGGGGCGTTAGCATCATCTGACACACCGAGACGGTCTCTCGCGTCTCCGGTGCCCCTCCCCCGTCGTTAGCCGTCGCCCCAGACGTCCGAGAGTGGATGGTTCTTTTTCGGGTCGGTGTCGGTCCCGGACCGTTTCCGGTTGCCGCCCGACGTGTTGCCGCCACCACCGCTCGACGAGGACGGCTCTGACCGGGATCCGGCGTCGCTGCCCGATCCGCCTGTCGACATCGACCGGTCCCGACGACCTTCCCTCCCCCGTCCTGCACGCCCCGGTCCGGACGGCTCGGCGTCGATCCCCCCGAGCGCGGCGGCGGGATCGAACTCGGGGAGCGTCGGCGTCGTCATCGCGTCGATCTGGTCGCGGAACCATGGAGGCGTGTCGGTGGCCGCCCGGTCGAACAAGTCGAGTAGCGAGTCGTCCGCGAGGTACGTTGCCCCGTAGTCGTCGGGTGCACGCACGACGCGTCCGCACGCTTGGATGACGGTCCGCAACGCGGTCCGATGATACCATGCCCACTGATCGTCGGCCAGGCGCCGGGCGACCCGGGAGTCGTTCGTGTTTCGGTACGGTGCCTTACACACGACCTGCCAGCGGCAGAGGTCGTCGCGGAGGTCCAATGCCTCCTCCATCTTCACCGAGACGAACACGTCCGGGTCCGCGCTCGCCTTCCACGCCTCCAGCTCCGCGTCGCGGTTCGACCGGTCGTGGCGACGGACCCGAGCGGCGACCCCGAACTCCCCGAGGCGCTCGGCGAGTCGTCCGGCGATGTCGTAGGAATGTGCGTGTATCAGCCCCTTCTCGTCGGGGTGATTCGCCATCAGTCGGACGATCAGCCGGGCGATCTTCGGTACCGTCTCGTCACGGTGTTCGTACGTCATCGGGCCCTGTGTCACGTCGTACAGCGGTCGGTTCTCCAGCGGAAACGTGTGTTCGACGTCGACGAGCGCCACGTTCGACGGATCGAGCCCGACACCCCGACAGAACGCCTCCTTCGAGAGGATCGTAGCGGACAACAGCGCGAATCGGTTTCCACGCTCCCAGACCGTGTGTGTGAGGTAACGGGCCGGATCGAGGGGTTTGATCGCGATCGGCGAGCCGTCGCCGTCCGGCTGATCGACGACCCACGTCGTGGGCGAGTCGGGGTCCCGGTAGTCCTCGAGGAACCAGCCGAGCTCGGAGCGAAGCTCCTGTAACCGGTCCCGTCGAGCGACCTCCTCGCGGCTCAGCTCCGGCCGACCGACGAGCTCGTCTTTCGCTCGCTCCGTGACCCCTCGAAGCGTCTCGACGAACCGGGCGGTGCGGTCGAGCACGTCCTCGTCGCCGCGAGTGTCGGCCGTGACGTCCGGCACGCCGACCTCGTCCCAGACGGGGACGCGCTCGGGGGAGAGCTCGATGGTCGCGTACATCTCCGCCCACTCGGCGAGCCCGTGGGCCTCGTCGATCACGACGACATCGCGCTTCCGAAACACCTCCGAGCCGGCGGTACGCATGAAGTACGCGAGCGTCATCGCGGCGTACCGGTTTCCGGAGGCGATCGCCCGGTCGGAGAAATACGGACACCGGTGTTTGATCGAACAGTCGAATCCCTGTTGTCTGGCACACGGCGCACGCGTGACCGGCGTGTCGTGTTCGCCGGGGAGGACACAGTCGTAGTTCGACTTCCCGCGGATCACCGCGAAGTCGTCGAGCAGGTCGTCCCGCTCGACGTCGTCGATCTGTGACACCTGCGGAGTGGTGTAGTACGCTCCGGTCGCTTCGTTCGGCGCGGTCTCCTCGACCGTCGCCGACGCACCCATAATGGCGCGCGCGAGCAGCGACTTGCCGCTGCCGGTCGGGGCGCGCACCAAGACGACGTCGTTGCCGGCATCGAACGCGTCGCGGATGTCGGCGAGCGCCTGCTCCTGTGTCCCGCGGAACGTCGGGGCCGGGAACTCGGCAGGGATCCGGTGGGGGTCCACACACCTCCCTCGCGCGCTCCCGGAATTAAACCCTCGGAGTGGGGCGCACCTCGGAGCAATCCGAGCGAGTCACGTATCGCGTCGGTCCGGGGAGTCGCCGGTCTCGCCGTCGCCGTCGTCGCTGTCCTCACCGCCGTCGCTCTCGCTTCGCGCCGCTCCCTGCACCGAGCTTCGGGCTCGGTCGCCACCGTCCTGATCCACCCCGAGAAGCCGGTTCGCAACGGTTTCGAGCGCGAGGAGGGTCGTACTAACGTACAGTCCGGCCAAGAAGACGAGCCCCGCGATGACCCGCTCGCGGGCCACCGCGTTCGTCGGATCTCCGGACATCGCGGGTTCCGTTCCAAATCCGAGAAACGCGAACGCGAGGAGGTAGACGCCGGCGACGAGCGGGAGTGCGGCGACCGTGCGGCTGAACACTTTGAGCCGATACCGACCGTGTTCGTCGAAGCGCCGAGCGAACGTCGTGAACGCGTACACGGTCGCGCCGAGGAAGCCGAAGAGGTACACGTACGGCGGGATCGTCGTTTCTACGTCGGGCAGCGACACGGGCACGGTCTCGTCGAGGAAGGCGGGAAACCCCGCCGTCGAGACCGCGACCGAGAGCAGGGTCGCGACGATGAGCCCCCAGTACAACGTCCGTCCGGCTCGCGTTGCGTACCAGTCGGAGCGGTCGGGGGCATATTCGTTTGACATGTTTGGAGGTATAAACAAATCGAATATAAAACTACGTGTCGACCAGTTGTTATCGCTCGGTCGAGGCCGAGCGAACGGCCGGACCGATGGGTCGCCGACGGGGACGTGGAGGGATCCCGTACCGGCGGCGACATCGGTGCCCCGGATTCGGCATCCGTGACCGTCCGACGCCGCGACAACGGGCTCTCGGAAACCAGGAATGCGGACTCCAAGGGGCTGAGTGGTGGGGTAGAAGCGCTCGGATCCCGGAAACAAACGAACAACCACCGGATCGTTTATGATGGTTCGGGGGTTCGCAGTCGGTATGAGTTGGCAGGAGGCCGAACGCGAGTTCGTGGACGACGTCGTCGCCCGCGAGACGCTCCCCGAGACGTTCGAGCGGTCCGCCGAGCGGAACGCGGACCGGATCGCCCAGCAGTATAAAGGTGGGATCTACGACCGTTCGCTCGTCACCGAGGGAGTCGTCGATCCGGCCCCCGAAGGGGCGTACGCCGACCTCACGTACGCCGAGACCCGGTCCATCATCAGACGCCTCGCCGCCGGGTTCCGCGAGGTAGGTGTCGACGACGACACCCGGGTCGCGATCTACGCGGGAACCCGTATGGAGTGGGCACAGGCGGACTTCGCGGCGCTCTCGGCCGGTGCGGTCGTCACGACCGTCTACGCCTCCTCCTCGCCCGACCAGCTCCGGTACCTCCTCGAGGACCCGGAAGCGACCGTCGTCGTCGCCGAGAACCGAACGCTCCTCGACGAGATCATCGCGGTCCGTGATGACCTCGACCACGCGTTAGACGCGATCGTCACGATGGACGACGTCGACACCGATGGACTGGACACTACCGAATCCGATCTCGTGTACACGCTCGGGGACGTCCACGCACTCGGCGATGACGCCTTCGACGCGGACGCCTACGAGTCTTGGCTCGACGCGACCGCGATGGACGACCTCGCAAGCCTCATCTACACCTCGGGTACCACCGGACAGCCAAAAGGCGTCCGGCTCACCCACGCCAACTTCCGCACGAACGTCAACCAGTGTTACAAGCGGTTCGGCGACCGCCCGGACCGTGACCCCGACGCGCCGGGGATCTCGACGGAGACGACGACGCTGTCGTTCCTCCCGCTGGCACACGTCTTCGAGCGGATGGCCGGTCACTACATGATGTTCGCGGCGGGGGCCACGGTCGGATACGCCGAGAGCCCCGACACGCTGCGCGACGACTTCCAGCTGGTCCGGCCGACGACGACCACGAGCGTCCCGCGAGTGTACGAGAAGCTCTACGACGCGATCCGTGAACAGGCGTCCGAGTCGGGCGTGAAACAGCGGATCTTCGAGTGGGCGGTCGAGGTCGGCCAAACCCACCACGAGACGGCGAACCCGGGGACGATCCTCGACGCGAAGCGATCCCTCGCCGACAAACTCGTCTTCTCCTCGGTCCGCGAGGCGATCGGCGGCAACGTCGACTTCTTCATCTCCGGGGGTGGGTCGCTGTCGGCGGAGCTGTGCGCGCTGTATCACGCCATGGACCTCCCCATCCTGGAAGGGTACGGGCTCACGGAGACCTCGCCCGTGATCAGCGTCAACCCGCCAGAGGAACCGAAGGTCGGGACGATCGGGCCCCCAGTGGTCGACACCGAGGTCGCGATCGACGGCGGAATGGTCGGCGAGGAAGTCGCGGGCATCCCTGGGGATGTCGGCGAGTTACTCGTTCGCGGCCCGCAGGTCGCCGACGGCTACTGGAACCGGCCGGACGCGAGCGCGGACGCGTTCACCCCCGCGGACGCACTCCCGGGCGACGCCGTTACGGCGGGGACGCCTCCGTCCGACCGCGAGGGCGACCCGGACGATCCGTGGTTCCGTACCGGCGACATCGTCCAGCTGCGTCCCGACGGCTACATCGCGTTCCGCGAGCGCGCCAAACAGCTGCTCGTGTTGTCGACCGGGAAGAACGTCGCGCCCGGCCCGATCGAGGACCGCTTCGCCGCCAACGAGTTCGTCGAACAGTGCGTCGTCCTCGGTGACTCGCGGAAGTTCGTCTCGGCGCTGTTAGTCCCCAACTTCGAGCGGGTCGCCTCGTGGGCGGAGACGCGGGGGATCGACCTCCCGGAGGAGCGAAAGGCGATCTGCCGTGACGATCGAGTCCGTGATCGGTTCCAGGAGGAGGTCGATCGCGTGAACGAGGAGTTCGAACCCTACGAGCGGATCAAGAAGTTCCGGCTCGTTCCCGAGGAGTTCTCCGAGGAAAACGACCTCCTCACGCCGACGATGAAGAAGAAGCGACGGAACATCCTCGATCGGTTCGCCGACGACGTCGAGATGATCTACGAGGAGTAGCCGACGCGAGCGGACGAACGCGTCGCTCTCGGTCCGTCGGAAGCGTGGTGGCTCGGTCGGAACTGATCGTCACACGGGGCTCAGTGGGGGTAACATCTCGTCATTGCCACCACGACCTCAGTATTCCGCTGAAGGTTATAAACCACGTGGACCGAACGTTCATGCCGCTCGCCGACGAGCGCGGCGTATGGGTAGCGCGGTGTCACTTTCAGAGCCCCGGGTTCTCGCACATGCGAAACACCGTCTCTTTCCGGATATCGACGGATCGAACGCGTACGCCGTCACGGACACGCAGTTCGCGACCGACGAGTGGCTCTCGGACCGACCGATCGACGAGGAGCTCCGGTCGCGGCTCACCCCGTTCAATCACGTTCGGGTCGGCAGCGGCTACCCGGACCTCGTCGGCGTCGGCGCTCTCGAGTCCGATCTCCTCGCCGTCGACCGGCTCGGCGACGATCCGCCTCTCGTTGCCGTCGAAGCGAAGGGCCACACCGCGACCGCGGCCGCCGACGTCGAGCGCGGCGTCATCCAGGCGTACGACCGGCTCCACGAGGCGAACGCGGCGTACGTGGCCGCGCCCGTCGACGCCGTCTCGCAGTCGGACCGCACGCTCGCACGCGAGCTCAACGTCGGCGTCCTCGGTGTCCACGAGGACGGTGGCGTCGCCGCGCTTGAGGTCCCCCGCGTGGTCGGAAATCGGACGTCGAACGAGGCGGCGGCGATCCGGTTCCAAGCGACCGCACAGGGGGTCGCCGAGAAATCGTTCGGGCTGAACCATCCGAAGAACTACCTCGGCTACGCGCTCGCGCTGTACCATCCGGCGGACACCCGTGACGTACTCACGACGCACGTCGTCGGTGCGGTCGACGGCGCGAAACGCGGGGCGTCGTTCCTCGGTCTGGTCGATGAGCGACCCGATCGAGCGGTGTTGACCCCGCTCGGCGAGGAGGTCGTCCGGTTCGCGGTGAACCGATACGCGTCCGTCGAGACGGCACTCGAGGCGTTCGACGACTGGAAGCGCTCGCGGAAGCGGTTCATCACGGTCGCCCCACAGTGGGGGTTGCTGACGCGCCGGGTGCTCTGGCAGTACCCGGCGACACAGCTGCTCGTCGAGGAGCTCCAGACGATGTTCGACGACGGGATCGCCGCGCCGTCGCTCGTCGACCTCGTCGAGTGGCTCCACGTCCACCACCCGACGTTCACCGTCGAGCTGTTCATCCGCGGAACGGGGGGCGTGCGCGAGCGTGTGCTCGACGCGGACGGGGAACTACGAAGGAGCGAGCTCGCCGACGGGGCGGTGTTCCACTCGCCGACCGTCTTCCAGCTGAAAGCGATGCTGTACCACGCCGGGGTGGTGGCCGAGCGCGGCGCGGAACCCCACCGACTCGACCCGACGACTGACTCGTGGGCGTTGCGGGAGCCGCTTCACGCTCGGTGAGCGTGTACGTGGACCCCGACAGCGGGCATCCATCAACGAACTCCGTTGACCCGCTGAGACGGGCTTAGTTCGACTCCGGCCCCTCCGCTCTCGGCAACGCGATCACGGGGAGCTCGGCCTCCGTCACCAGTCGTAACGAGAGGTCGCCGGACAGGAACTGCATGAGGCGGTTCCCCTCACGCGCTCGGTACGCGATCGCGGTCGCATCGATCCCGTCGGCCGCGGAAAATATCGCTTCGACCACGTCGTCGCCGTACGTGAGGTGGTCGTCGGCGTCCGGAAAACGCTCGCGGAACGCGTCGAACGACTCCGCGGCCATCTCTTCGGAGTAGGAGGCCGGGATCTTGTCCGGTGCTCCCGTGGTCGTTTGGACGACGTAAACGACTGTAACGTGCGCTGGAGAGTGTCGTCGTAATTCGGCCGCAGTTACCCGTGCGTCCTTTCGGTTGGCGACTGGAACGAGAACGTGGTCGAGCAGGTCCGACGCCCCATCCCCGTGATTCGTTGCCATACCTACACGTCCGCGATCGACCGTAATGAAGCTGTGCGACGCTTACATTCGAGGCGGCCACACGACGGACACGTTACCCTCGCTACTGGCATCCCACGCACCATCGCTGGCGTCGAACAGTGGATCGGATCACCAGTGTGATCGAGGCGATCCGCAAGACGATTAACAGCCGTCGCCCACCCGACGAGCGACTCGCGAGCGGTCCGCACGGATCCGGTCCGCCAGCGACGCGATCGACGCCAACACTGGGTGCTGCGGACCGTCCATCGGATCGTACAGGTATTCGCGGAACGTCGGGTCGGACTCGTCGCCGGCTCCCTCAATGACCATCGGTGGGTTTCGGAGCGCGGCCTGTCGATCGGCCGCCGCGTCGTCACACCGGCGTTCGAGACCACCCAGCCGTTCCCAGACGTCTATCGAGGCGTCGACGCGGGACCCCCTCGGGATCCCGTCGAGATGCTCGTTCAGCCGACTCCGCTGTCGGTCGATCTCGGTGAGTGTCGTCTCCACGTCGGCGAGGTCGTCGAGCTCCTCGTCGATGGCGTCGGCGAGCGACGTTCGGGCCCGTGCGGCCTGTTGTCCCCGGTCGACGAGCGTCGACTGCAACGCCGGAGAGAGCGTCCCGTTGGTCGCCAGCGACGTCGTCGTGTCGGGGCCGAGCTCGGCCGCGAGGCTCTCCGCGACGCTCTCGTCGTACTCCTGGGTGTAGTGCGGGAGCGACATCACGGTGTCTCGGTAGGTATTCAGCACGTTCCGCAGTCTGATGTCACCGGGTGCCCTCGCGCTTCCGGTCCGGTGAGCGCCGATCACCGGACCGTCGAAACCGCCTCCAGCCGTGTCGACCGGAGCGGGATCGAGCCCGGAGACGCGCTCGGCGAACTCCTCGAACGCGTCCCGCTCGTCGATCACGCGGCGTCGCTCGCGCCGGCAACACGCTTTCGCGTCCCTGACGTACGCGAACGCGACGAAGGCGACGAGCCCGGCGATGACGACCGCGGTGACGACTCCCGGTTCGGTCGCCATCGCCGTCAGCTCACACGAGAGGCTGGTACAGTCGGCCCCGAGCGAGGCCTCGCTCGGGAGCCGAAACGTCACGTCCGCCCCCCGGTTCACACTCATATAGTTCGTTAACAGTGTGCACACTCAAAACCGTTTTGGCCCGCGTCCGGCGCGAACGCCCCGGGATCACGGAAGGAAAAGCGGCCTCCACCGAGGGGCCCCTGTGCCGAGAGACGGCCGTCGGAACCGTCGATCCGTCCGACCGGAACGGTTTTGCGGATCGCCGCCCGGATCCGACCGTGCCGACGCTGCTTGACGACCTGTCGGGGTTCGAGTTCGAGGAGCTGATGGTGGCGGTGTTCCGCCATCAGGGGTACGCGAACGTCCGCCAAGCGGTCCGGACCGCCGACGAGGGACGCGACGTGACGATGGTCGACGATTCCGGGCCCGGAGCACCGGTCGGCGTCGTCGTCGAGTGCAAACACACCGACACGGTCGGACGGCCGGTCGTCCAGAAGCTCCACTCCGCGGTCGGAACCTACGACTACGACGGTCCGGTTCGCGGGATGGTGGCGACGACCGGGCGGTTCACCGGGCCGGCTGAGGAGTACGCGGAACGGGTTTCTTCGGCCCCTGACGACGTCGACATCGACCTCCTCGACGGGCGACGACTCCGCGAGATCGGCGAGTCGATCGGGATGGACCTGTACAGCGGCCGGATCGAGGTGTTGTGTGACGAGGCGCTTCCACCGCCGGAGGACGTCGACGACGCCGTCGCCGAACGCGACGCGGCCGCCGCGTCCGTCGAGAACCTCTCCCCGGATACCCTCCCCGAGCCGACCGCGCGGCTGTCGTTCGCCCCGTGCCTCCTCGTCGAGACGGAGGTGGACGCGACGTTCGAGACGAGCGTCGGCGTGATCCACTCCGTCTTCGAGCGCGAGCGACTCGCGGTCTCGGCCGACCGGGACGGGCCGTCGCTACTGTCGGGGGACGTCGCCCGACTCGTCGCCGACGGATCGAACGGACGCACTCCGCTGCCACGGGACCGCTTCGACGACCAGGGCGACCTCGAGATCACGAATGCCGACGAGACTCCCCTCGGGACACCCGGCGACGGGAGCGGTCACCGGTCGGACGGGAGCCCCGATAGCCCGGTCGACCCGCGATTCGACGCCGTCGAAGTCCAACGCTTCGGTCGGACCGAGTCCGAGTACGTCGACTGGGTGACCGAGCGACAGCGCGACCGACACGAGCGGACGGTCCGGTACACGGGGGACAACAACGTCACCTACACGAAGACCTGTACGCCCCGTGCGTCCGACGTTCGAGTGCTTGCCGTCGACCCCGTGTACCGCCCGGAGGCGACGACGACGACCGAGCTGGGCGAGTACGAGTACGACCACACGTTCGTCACGAACGGCGACAGGCGCGTGACGCTGCACGACGAGTTCGGGACCTGCGTCAACTGTGAGACAGCGGGGGAGAACGGCGGGATCGAACCGGACGAACCGATCACCTACTGTGCGAACTGCGGGAGCCTCAACTGCGACGACCACGTCCGTGAAGAGCGGCTCGTCGGCGAACCAGTGTGTACCGGATGCTCGACGACCGGCGAGTTCTTCTTCGCGACGAAACACTTCTACGACGAGGCCAACCGCGCGGCGTTCGCCGCGGAGTACGAGGCGATGCCGTTCTACCGGAAACCGCTCGAGAACCCGAAGCTAACCGTGGCGGTCGCGGTAGGCGTGGTGGTGTTGCTCCTACTGCTGCTCGCCGCGATCTGATCCGTCGACGTCGCGTCGGCCGGACCGGTCGCTCGATAGGCGTCCGACGGCGGTTCGATCGACCGCCGCAGCCGACACCGATTTGCCGTCACCCGACGAACATCGAGCGTGACCGCTCGAACGCCCGGGATCCACCACGTGACGGGTATCGTCGGGGACGCGGACGCTGCCGTCGGCTTTTACGCGGGAGCGCTGGGACTCCGCCTGCTCCGAACGACGGTGAACTACGAGGACGTCCTCCAGCACCACCTCTATTTCGGGGCCGGTGCCGGCCGCCCCGGGTCCGTGCTCACCGTCTTCCCGGACCCCACGGGGGACCCGGGACGGATCGGGAAACCGAGCTACGAAACCGTCTCGCTCGCGGTGCCGCCGGGGTCGCTGGAGCACTGGCGGGAACGGCTGGCGGCCCGAGGGATCGACGCGACGGAACCCGACGCCGAGGAACGGTTCGGCGATCGGGTCCTGCGGACGACCGACCCCGCGGGGACCCCGGTCGAACTGGTCGAATCCGCGGATGCGGGCGATCAGTGGACCGGCGGGCCAGTCCCGGAGTCGATGGCGATCCGGGGAATAGACGGAGCGACTGGCCTCCCCGCGGACCCGTACGGTGCGGCGAGCGTCCTCGAAACCCTCGGGTTCGAGTACGAGGCGGAACGGGACGACCGGATCCGCTACCGTGCGCCGGGCGAGCGGGCGACGCGGATCGACCTGCTGGACCGCGACGCGCCCTACGTTCGCGAGGGCCCAGGGACCCTTCATCACGTCGCGGTCCGGGTTCCGGACCGCGAGGCGCTGCTCGACTGGCACACGCTGTTCCGCGAGCGCGAGCGGGGGTTCGACGTCTCCCGGGTGAAAGACCGCCACTTCTTCCACTCGCTGTACGTCCGCGGACCTGGCGGCCTGCTCGTCGAGCTCGCCACGGAGTCGCCGACGCCGGAGGGACCGTCCGGGCCCGGGCTTGCCGACCCGGCGATCGACGGGCACGCGACCGAGCTCTACCTGCCGGGGCGGTTCGCCGAGGACCGGGCGCTGATCGAGGAACAGCTGCCGCGGATCGACCCGCCGGACGAGCGAACGTGAGCCGAACGCTCGACGGCGTCGGGGGGCCGCACGCCGACGCCGAGCTGGTCGTCGGGGGCGCGCCCGCCGCGGCTGCCGAGGTCGCCGTCGTCCTGGTTCACGGCCGCGGAGGGACCGCACAAGGGATGATTCGGCTTGCGGACGGGTTCTACCGCCCGGGCGTCACCCTCCTCGCCCCCGCCGCTCGTCGGTCGAGCTGGCTCCCCGTTCCCCACGACGCGCCGCTCGCGGCCACCGAACCCGCGCTTACCTCGGCGGTCGACTGTGTCGCCGGGGCCGTCGCGGCGGCCGGTGAGGTCGGTATCGCCCCGGAACGAACCGCCTTCGTTGGCGTCTCACAGGGTGGCTGTGTGCTCGCGGAGTTCCTCTGCCGTCGCCCGCAGCGGTTCGGCGGCGCGTTCGTCGTCTCGGCGGCGCTGCCGGGCGAGTCGGTCGATCGTCGGGAAGTGGCCGGCGACCCGGCGCACGACCCCCGGCCGCTCGCGGGGACCCCGGTCGCGCTCGACGCGAGCGAGGGGGATCCGCACGTGCCCCGCGACCGAGTCGAGGCGACCGCGACGGTGCTCGAACGGGGCGGCGCAACGGTGGACATGCGGATCGATCCCGGAGCCGGCCACGGCCTCTCGAACGCGACGGTCGCCCGGATCGGGGAGCGACTCGACGCCCTGCTCGACGAGTGAATGTGGCGAGGACGGTCCTCGCCGGGGGTGACTCAGTCGCGGACGCCGTCGTCGGTGATCACGGTGTCGATCATCCCCACCGGGGTGGCGTCGTAGCTGGGGTTCTCGATCGTGACGCCCTCGACCGGTTCACGCATCACCTCGACGGCGTCCCGGAACTCGTTCTCGAAGCGGAACTCCTCTATCGTCTTCGCGCCGGAGCCCACCGCGGTGACGGGCACGCCGAGCTCACGCGCGGTCACGACGAGGGGGAACGTCCCGATCCGGTTGTAGTAGGTGCCGCCCGTGATACAGGTGATCCCGAGGAGGACGCGGTCGCAGTCCCGGAGCGCGTACCCCATCGCGCTGTCGACCACCATATGGGTGTCCACCCGGTCCATCCCGGCGAGCGCTCGTGCGGTCTTCCGGCCGAGGGTCCGTGGCCGGGCCTCGGTCACGTACACCGTCAGGTGTGCGCCGCCCATCGCGGCCGCCTCGATGGACTCGAGCACCGTCGTCGAGTAGTCGTGGACCAGCAGGGTGTCGCCGTCCGCGATCCGCTCCGCGGCGTTGGCGGCGGCAGCGGCCTTCGACGTCTCGATGTCGTCGACGACGCGTTCGATCGTCTCCTCGAGCAGCTGTTTGGCGTCGTCGACGGACGTCGGCTCGCCGACGATAGTCCGTTCGACCTCGCGCATCGCGTTGTGTAACGCGGCGTGAGAGGGGTTCGACCGGCGCAACACGCCCGCGTTGTGTTCGAGGTCGCGCTCGAACTCGTCGACGGTCCGATAGTCGCGGTCGAGCAGCTCCGCGAGCGACTCCGTCGCCTTCACGGCCACCGCCGACGTGCTGTGGGTCCGCATCGCCCGTATCTCGGCGACCGTCTCGTCGATCATACTCGAACGTCGTAGCCACGATTGAAATCGGTTCCGGGGTCGAACCGCCGTAACCGTCCAACCATCGAACCGTCCAACCATCGAACCGCCCGACCCATCAGAACCGCCCGACCCATCAGAACCGCACGTGTCGTTCTACCGCACGCGCGGCGGGCGTTTATGTTCGTCCACTGCGTGACCGCGACATGAGTCTCGGAGTCCCGGTCGACGCGCTCGCGACGGTCGTCCTCGTGATCGTGCTCGCGGGTGCCGTCAACGGTATCGCGGGCTTCGGCTTCGCAGTCGTCGGCACGACCGTGCTCGCGACGGTGCTCGATCCGGCCAGTGCCGTCGTGTTCATGATCCTCCCGATACTCGCGGTGAACCTCGCGCTCGTTCGCGAGCTATCCGGCGAGGAACTCCGAACGTGTGGGAGGCGGTTCGCGCCGTTACTCGTCGCCGCGGCCGTCGGGACCGTCGCCGGGATGGCGCTGCTCGACTGGCTCCCCGACGCCCCGCTCCGACTCCTCCTCGGGGTCGTCTCGCTCGGGTTCGTCCTGACGGCGCAGCGAGTCCGGCCGCTTCCCACGCTTTCGCGGGCCGCGGACCGCTGTTTCGTCGAGACACCGCTCGCGATGGCGGGGGTCGGCGCGGTCTCCGGCCTCCTGTTCGGCGCGACGAACGTCGGTGTCCAGATCGTCGCGTTCGTCCGGAGCTGTGACCTCTCACACGGGTTGTTCGTCGGCGTCGTCGCGATGGTGTTCGTCGGGATCAACGGGCTTCGGATCGGGGTCGCTGGCGCACTGGGGCTGTACCCGAGTCTCGACCTCGCGTTCGCGTCCGCCGCCGCCGCGATTCCGGCCGTCGCTGGCGTGGCCGTGGGAGCGCGCCTCCGGGGTCGAGTGACCGAGCGCCTCCGTCGCGGGGTCGTGCTCGGCCTCCTGACCGTCATCGGTGCCCGTCTGCTCCTCGCGGGGGCCGGAGTCGTCTGAAACGCCGGGGTACCGAAGCGAGCGTCTCGGTCGCGGATGAGAACGATCGATCGATGTTGCTGGCGGTTGTATATAAGTGGTCGATCGGTGTTGCTGGCGGTTGGGTATAAGTAGTCGATCGGTGTTGCTGGGGCGGTGTTCAGATAAGGATTGAAAGGTGAGGCGGTGCGTTTTCAAAGTGATCTATGCCCGAAAACGACCGCCTCGGCGGCTGTTTAGACGAGATCAACTTAGAGTTTGTGGAGCGAGAAGCAACACCGAAGCTGTTGATGAAGCTCAGTATTCAGCTTCATTTGTCTGGATTATCGCTTTCAAATACTGTTTCTTTTCTTGAGGTATTCGGTGTTGATCGGGTTCGATCTACCGTTCATAACTGGGTTCATAAGGCCGATCTACAGCCGGAATCTGGTCGGAATCCGAATCACGTTGCGGTTGATGAAACTGTGATTCAGCTTGATGATGAACAATATTGGCTGTACGCTGCCGTCGATCCTGAATCAAACGATCTGCTACATACAAAGCTCGAACCGACAAGAACGAACGTGATCGCAGATCAGTTTTTCGCAGAACTCCGCGAAAAACACGATGTAGATGACGCGATCTTTCTCGTTGATGGCGCGGTTCCACTTCACCGAGCTTGTGAAAAACATGGCCTCGATTTCAGATACGAACGACATGGAAATCGGAACAGTGTCGAACGTGTCTTTCGAGAGGTAAAACGACGAACTATCTGTTTCTCAAACTGTTTCAGCAACGCCGAAGCAGAAACTGCTGACGAGTGGCTCAAATCGTTCGCATTCGCATGGAATCAGCTTATCTGAACACTACCGTTGCTGGCGGTTGTATATAAGTGGTCGAGCACACGATCAGCACGGCCGAATCCACGGCCACTCACTTATAAAATCAACCGGGGCCTTGGTAAATCCCGCGAGAACCCGTAAGCGCTCCGCAACCGCTCCGCAACCGCACCTCACGCCTCCCCAGCCTCGCAGCGGTCGCTTATAAGCGACCGCTGCGTCCATCGAGGGGCTCTTCGGCCCCTCTAGCAGTCGGGCGAAGCCCGACGACCTCGCGCGGTGCTGCTCGCGCCCGTATCAGGGCGCTCGCAGGCACGCGCCACCGCACCGCTATTGATACCCGATCGTCGCGTTCGCTCGGCGGGAGTCGCATACACCGTCTTCGCCCCGGATCTGCGACGCTCGCCGCGGACCCATGGGAGTGTCACGGGCGGCGGTCGACTACTGGATCCGCTCGACGAGCCGTCCCAAGCCCCCCTCCTCGGGCTGGAAGTACGAGTAGTGGTCGGCGACGAGGTCAGTCACGTCGACGTCGCGGTAGCCGTCGGGGAGGGAGGCGGAGGCGGCCGCACCCCCGTGTCCGACTGCGCGGACCCTATCCGACGCGCGGTACACCCAGCCGAGCACCCGGTCGTTCCGGCTGTGGAGGTTCAGTACCGGTGCGTCGAGCGCCGCGATCGCCGGACCGTACCGCCCGTCGCGGGCCACGCTCTCTCGCGGTATCGCCCCGCCGAGCAAGGAGACGGACGCGAGGCCGCCGTGGCGACCCCGGTCGTCGAGGACGCGAAGCGCCTCTCCAGTCACCCGTGCGCCGAGCGAGTAGCCGATCACGTGGACGGGACCGCCGCCGTCGTCGGCCCACTCGATCAGCCAGTCCGCGAGCGGGTCGGCGAGGGAGTCGGCGGTTCGCTTGGCCTCCTCCCAGTCGACGTCCGAGTCCCAACTGAACGCGACGACCGGCGGGTCCCCCGGCATCCCCGCCTCCTGTAGCCCGAGCTCGGCGGTGTACGCCTGGTCGCGAGCGGCCTCAGCGTCGGTAGCGAACCCGTGGACGAACAGCACCATCGAGTCGGCGTCGTCGACCGCCCACACGCCCGCACGGCGGGGCCGGTCGCCGGCATCGGCCCGATCCCGGACGTTAAGGACCGGCTGCGTCGCCGGCGCGGTGTACTCGCCGTAGTCGCCGTCCAGTGCGCGCGAGACCGTGAGTCCGCCGCCGGCGAGGAGCCCGCCGCCGACCGCCGCACCCAGGAGGAGCCGCCGTCTGGTGAGGGTTCGTCCGCCGTTGCCATCGCTGTCGCCGTTGCTGTCGGCGTTGCCGCTGCTGTCGGCGTTGCCGCTGCTGTCGGCGTTGCCGCTGCTGTCGGCGTTGCCGCTGCTGTCGGCGTTGCCGCTGCTGTCGGCGTTGCCGCTGCTGTCGGCGTTGCCGCTGCTGTCGCCGGAGGGATCCGATGTGATATCGAGTCGAACGCGCTCCCCGATCAAGTATCTGACGCGTCGGCGACGGGCATACTCTGACGTATCGGCGACGAGCGTATACGAACCGAGCCCGTATCTGATATATGGGCTACCCGGTCACGTATCACTGTCCGGCGTGTGAGACGATCGTCGAGCTCGAACGCGACGGCTATCTCGCCGACAAGGCGGTGACGCCGTATCCGTTCGAGGGGTGGACGTACGTCGAGCCGACCGCGCCGTTCGAGGACGACGCGGCCGACGGCGTGCGGTTCGTCTGTGGCGCGAGCGACGGGGTCGTCTGGAACCCCGACGAGGGGATCGAGACAACAGACGCCGACGGCGACGTGGTCGACTCCGCTGACGCCGACGGCGACGTGGTCGACTCCGCTGACGACGACGGCGGCGTGGTCGACTCCGCTGACGACGACGGTTCCGACGACACCGACATGGGTTCGGACCGGGCCGCCGGCTGCGGCGAATCGTTTTATCTCTCGTTCGTTCGGTACGAGGAGGGGCGCGAGATCGATCCGCGACCCGAGACGGAGCTCGTCGAGATCGATCCGGATCCGCGTTCGAGCGGCCCCCGCGGCCCCTCCGGTCCCGGCGGCTTCTGGTGAGTCGGGAGCCACCGGTCCGTCCCGCCAGAGTGTATCGGTACCCTCGTTGCACTCGGGCGTACCGTTATCCCCGCGCCGCCCGATGGATGACGTATGCCCGACACGAAAGCGGGACGGGAGGAACAGGCTCGAACGGCCGATCGCCGACGCGTCGAGCGTGACGTCTCCGAGGCGCTTGCCCGTGGGGACGAACCGGAGCCGCCGGACGATACGCCGACCGAGTGCTACCGCCGCGGCTGTACGGAGCCCGCCGCGTTCTCGGTCACCGAACGGTATCAGGAGGAGACCGGGAAGGGTGCGGTAGAGGCGTCCGCGCTGCTCTGTGAGCCACACACCGGCGAGGAAGCACCCACGAACCTCGATCAGGCGTATTCGGGCTACGTGTTCCTCGTCGAACCGATCGACGCGGCGACGGGGGAGTGACCGGCAAACCCCTTACGTGAGGGGGAGAAAGGGGGCGTATGGAGAGTATCAACCGGACCGCGATCGAGCTCGTCGACGAGGCGCTCGATTTCGCCGGCGAACTCGATATCGCGGGGTACGAGCTCGAGAACGGGGCTACTGTCGTCGACTTCGGGGTCGACGCCAAAGGCGGGGTGGAGGCGGGGCTGCTTCTCACCGAGATCCAGACCGCCGGGTTGGCGAGCGTCGACACGCGGATGGGCGAGGTCGCCGGCGCGCCGCGCGGCTACGTCGAGCTGTCGACCGACCACCCCGCTGTCTCGTTGTTGTGTTCACAGAAGGCCGGCTGGGAGCTGGCGTTCGAGAACGGGTTCGAAGGGCTCGGCTCCGGGCCCGCCCGGGCACTCGTGGGACAGGAGACGGAGTTCGAGCGCGTCGGCTACTACGACTCCTCGGAGTTCGCCACGCTGACGATCGAATCGACCGCGCTCCCGGACGAGACGGTCGCCGAACACGTCGCCGACCTTGCCGAGGTCGACCCGGAGGGCGTGTTCCTCCCGACGTACGCGACGGGGTCGACGGCGGGCTCCGTCTCGACCGCCGCGCGCGCGGCGGAGCTCGCGGTGTTCCGGCTCCTCGAGGTCGGCTACGAGCCGACCGACGTGCTCCACGCGTCCGGCTCCGCACCGATCGCGCCGGTGACGCGCGACGAGTCGGTCGCGATGGGACGCACGAACGACGCGCTGGCGTACGGCGGTGAAGTCCACCTCCAGGTCGCCCGGGACGACGACCGGTTCGAGCAGATCGTCTCCACCGTTCGTGACGACTACGGGACGCCGTTCGTCGAGGTGTTCGAGGACGCCGGTTGGGACTTCTACGAAGTGCCCGAGAGCGTGTTCGCGCCCGCACAGGTGACCGTCGACGTCGTCGACGGCCCCGTGTACACGGTGGGGGAGACGGACGAGTCGATCCTTGCGGAGTCGTTCGGCTACCGCTGAGCGTCCGACCCATGCGGCTCAAACCCCTCCCCGAACCGCCCGCCTCCCTCGGCGCGCTCGCCGACCTGCAACGCGCGGTCCCGCTCGTTCCGGGGACGACCGACGACTGCTGTGCCCGGCTCCGTGAGCGACGGGGACTCCCGGACCGGCAAACGGCGAACGACTGGCTCGCGCTCCTCCGTGTCCTCGGACTGGTACGTGCGACGCCGCGGGGGTTCGTTCGAACCGAGGCCGACCCGACACCGAAACGCGTTCGGGAGGGACTCCGCGAGGGGGTGTTGTTGGTCCCGGAGACGCTCTCGCTGTTGCGTGACGCGTCGGGGACAACCCCCGTGACGCCAGCGTCGCTGTTCGCGGCGACCCGCGAGTCGGTCCCGCGGCACGACCGCGCTCGGGACCCGAACTGGGAGGGTTCGTGGCGGAACCGGGCCGACCGGCTCCTCCGCTGGCTGGCGCTCGTCGATCTCGCGGAGCCGGTGTCGGACGCTGATGCGGCCTACGTTGCCGGGAACGCGATGTAGCCGACGACCTCCCAGATACCCCGTAACCCCCCGTGACAAGCCTTTTACTCGCCCCCGGAGAGATACGGGTTATGGGACGATTCGAGGGGCAGAACCCGCCGCGAAAGGTCAGTTACGAGCCGACGAGCGTGAAGGACCTGCTCGTGGAGATGAAAGACACCGCCGAGCTGCTCATCGATCTCTCCTACTCCGCGGTGTTACACGGCAGCCCCACGGTCGCACAGGAGGTCATCGAGCTCGAAAACCGGATGGACGTCCTCCAGATGCGCGCACGAATGAGCCTGATGCTCGCGGCGCGCAACCCGAGCGAAGCCGAGACGCTCGCCCCCGTACTCGGTGTCGTCGCCGCGGCGGACAAAGTCTCCGACGCGGCCGGTGACATCGCGAAGATCGTGTTAGAGGAGATCGGTCTTCCCGACGCGATGCGTGGCGCACTCTCCGAGGGCGTCGAGACCTTGGTCCGTGGCACCGTCGCGGCCGACTCCGAGTACGACGGACGCACGCTGAAGGACATCGACCTCGAATCCGAGACCGGCGTTCGGGTCATCGCGATCCGGCGCGACGACGACTGGATCCTCAACCCCGGGCCGAAAACCCGTCTGCACGGCGACGACATCGTCCTCCTCCGTGGTCCAGAGGGCGGCGTCTCGGACGTGTACCCGACGCTGACGGGCGAGTCGTTCGAACCCGACGAGCCGGCGGAGCCCGCCATTGACGACCTCGAACGCGCTGTCGACTCCATCGTGTTGATGAAGAACCTCTCGGAGCTCGCGGTCGACCTAGCGTACGGCTCCGTCCTGTTCGACAACGAGGAGCTGGCCGAGGAGGTGACGAACTTGGAGATCGAGGTCGACGCGCTCCAGTCGCGGTTCGAGGCGTGGACGCTTCGCGCCGCCAAGGAAGCCGACGATCCCGTCTCGTTGCGTGGGCTGATCCACCTCGGCGTGGCGACCGAGGAGATCTCCGACGCGGCCTTGGAGATCACGGAAGGCGTGCTCCGTGATATCGGCGTCCATCCCGTCGTCGAGATGGCGGTCCAGGAGTCCGACGAGATAATCACGCGAACGACCGTCCGGGAGGGGAGCACTCTCGACGGGACCGAGGTCGAGGCGGGCGTGCCCGCGACCGGGATCGCGACGAGCGTCCTCGCCGTCCGGCGGCCCGAGGAGGGGTGGCTCCTCGGCCCGGACATCGACACGACCCTCCGTGCCGGCGACGTGATCATCTCCAAGGGCACCCGCACCTCGGCAACCGAGTTCGCCGAGCTCGCGTCGTGACCCGGGTCGACGGTGCGAGTGATCGATATCGCCGATGACCGATCGTCCGGCGACGCTCGCGCGCGAGTACTACCGACGGACCGACGCGAAAGCGTACGACGCGCTCGCCGAGCTGCTCGCCCCCGACTTCGTTCACTATCGGCCCGATCGGACCCTCCGCGGGCGGGACCGGTTCCTCGCGTTCACCCGCGACGAGCGTCCGCTGACCGACACCACTCACGTCGTTGACGGCGTGTACGATGTCGGTCCGGGCGACTCAGCAGACGAGGAGTCGGCCGGTGACGGCGCGGGTCACAATGGACCGTCCGACGAACCGGCGGTCGGCGACGTGGCGGTCCGTGGCCGCCTTCTCGACGCCGACGACACGACGCTGTTCGCGTTCCTCGACGTGTTCACCGTCCACGACGGTCGGGTACGACGAATAGAGACGTACGCCCGATCGGACGCCGACGCGAAGGAAAACTGAGCGGGACCCGACCTCGGCGGGGTCGCGCGGCCGGCCGGCGGCGACGTGCTACCGCTCCTCGACGTGTCTGACCTCGCTGGCGACGCCGCGGGTCGACTCGACCATCTCCGGGCCGGACATCTCGGCGCGACCGACGGCGAACGCCTTCGGCCCCTCGATGACGACCTCGTCGCCGACGCGGATCTCGGGATCGGCGTCGACGACGCCCGGCGCGAGCACCGAGCCGTGGGGAACGAACCCGTCGATCGCGACCCGCTTCGTCGGCGCGTCGCTCTCGACCCACCGTCGCGCGCCGGCGAGGGTGAACGAGAGCGTGCCGTACTGCGGCACCATCGTCGCGAGCTGGGTGCCCGGCTCGCCCTCGCGCCCGCCGTCGTCGTCCGCCCACACCTGGAGCTTCGGGTAGCGGCCGGTCGTCCGGATCCGCGCGTCGCTCCCGTCATCGCCGAACACCGCGTCACCCGCGGCGTCGCCGAGGACGTAGTCGGCGATCGCTCGAACCGTATTGTGCTCGCGCTCTCGCTTGCTGTAGGCGGGTTCACCCGCCAGCGCCGCGTTCAGCTCGCCGAGCGACTCGTCGGTGGTCGGATGGTCGACGCAGGTGTACTCGAACGGGACGTCCACGGCGGGGTCGGACGCCACCCGCTCGCAGATCTCACGGTAACCGTCGGCGGGGACGTGGGCGATCACCCTCGAGTAGTCGTTACGCTCCAGGTAGCGCCGGAGCACCTCCGCGACGAACTCGATCTCGGCCTCGCTCCAATCGCCGGTGACGACCGAATCGTAGTGTTGAGCCGGATACGTCGTCTCCAGCTCCTGTGGCACCACGCCGATCGGCGACGTCATCGAGACGGTGTGACCG
Organism: Halorubrum tibetense; assembly: GCF_055396225.1. Classification (NCBI taxonomy): domain Archaea; kingdom Methanobacteriati; phylum Methanobacteriota; class Halobacteria; order Halobacteriales; family Haloferacaceae; genus Halorubrum; species Halorubrum tibetense. The sequence continues at coordinate 297,666 of NZ_AP043742.1, read as the reverse complement.
CGCCATGTGACGGCGTCGTGGAACTGGCGGTGGCTCTGAGAGTCGCTGTAGGGTTTCGTCGCCGAGCAGGGAACCAACACGAGCGGCTGGTCGGAAAAGCGGTTCCGATACCGGCTCGTGACCCGGTCGGCGAACCGCTGGATCTCGACGCGGTCGAGCGTCTCGGCGGAGGCGGCGGTGAGCTCCGCGTCACGGAGGATCGGCGTCCGCTCCTCGAGATACCCCCACTGGTCGTCGAACAGTCGGAGCGTCGCGGTGAGCCACCCGTCGTGGCGGGCCTGTCCCTCGAGGTAATCCCGCAGTCGACCGGCACGGACCCGTTCGCGGACCCGCCGGAGCTCGGCGGCGAGAGCGTTGACGTTGTGTTCGGCACAGTCCGCGCGGGTGAACGACGCCCGTGGTTTCGCGCAAGCCGGGCACGCACAGGGGAGCTCCGTCAGGTCCTCGAGGAAGTGCTCCGCGTCAGCGGTGAGGTACTTCCCCTCAGCCCCCTTGGTCCGCGCGAGCGACCCGTCGACGAGGTCCACGCCGGCGGCGACGAGCGTGGCGACGTTCGCGGGCGTGGCGACGCCCGAAAGCAGGAGCGCGGCGTCGGCCGGGAGGGCCGATTTCGCCGAGAGGATCGCGTCGCGGAACGCTTCGCCGTGGCCGACGAAGCCGGACGCGTCGGCGAGGACGTACGCGTCCGCACCCACGTCGCGGGCACCCTCGCTGTCGACGACCACGGCGGTCGGGGCGTCGATATCGGGGTGATCGACACGGAACGATTCGCGGACCTCCTCGCGGGTCCCGGCCGGGAACGAGCGGTGTGGGAGCACCGTGAGTGCCGTCTCGTCGGCCTCGGGCACCTCGCGCTCGGCAGTCCAGAGGCTCCCGGCGTCGGTGAGGAACGAGTCCGCGAGTGCGGGCGTGGTGACGGGATCGGCGAGGCGTACCTCCCCGAGCCGAGCCGCACCGTCCCGCTCGTGGACCTCGAAGTAGTCGGTCATACGTCTCCTCGCCGGGGAACGCTCAATTCTCTTGTGTTCCGCGGCCGTCCCGTCGTCGCGGGTGACTCGAACCGGAACGGGAGCGCTCGCGGCAAGCGCGGTCAGTAGCCGCGGGTGATGAGGTAGTCCGCGAGGTCCTCCAGCAGGCTCCGGGAGCCGCCCTCAGGGAGCGCTTCGAGGTGTTCTTTCGACCGGGCAGTGAGCTCCGACGCCGTCTCGCGTGCGTACGAGATCGACCCCGACGCTTCGAGCGCCGCGACCGCGTCGTCGACCTCCGCTTCCGTCACCTCGGCGGGGGTCTCGGCATCGACGAGCCCGTCGACATCGACGCCCTGCTGCCGGGCGTGCAGCGTTATCAGCGTCTCTTTCCCCTCGACGAGGTCCGAACCGCGCTGTTTCCCCAGCTCTACGGACGGGACGGTCAGGTCGAGCACGTCGTCTTGGATCTGGAACGCCCGCCCGGAGTCGATACCGTACTGATAGAGCGCGTCGGACACCTCGTCGTCGGCACCGAGGAGGACCGCAGGGGTGGCGGCGGCCGCCCCGTACAACACCGCGGTCTTCAGCTCGACCATCTCCAAGTACTCCTCGGGGAGGATGTCGTCGCGCGACTCGAAGGCGACGTCGAGCGCCTGTCCCTCACAGATCTGCGTACAGGTGGATGCGAGCAGCCGCATCGCCTCCAGCCCGTTAGTCGGGTCCGAGCCGGTCTCGGTCATGATCTCGAACGCCTTCGAGTACAGCGTGTCGCCGGCGAGGATCGCCGTCGACGTGTCGTACTGCTCGTGGACGGCAGGGACGCCGCGGCGGAGGTCGTCCTCGTCCATGATATCGTCGTGGATCAGCGTGAACGACTGGATCACCTCGATCGAGACGGCGGCACGCATGATGTCGACCGGCTCGCCGTCGAGGGCGTCGAACTCGCGGAAGTCGGCGCCCATCGGGTCGGTTCCCGTGACCGCCTCTGCCGCGAGCGTCGTCACCGTCGGACGGAGACGCTTCCCGCCCGCGTCGAGGATGTAACGCGAGGCCTCATAGAGGCGCTCGGGGTGCCCGATCGGTAACTCCTCGTCGATAGCGGCGTTGACCAAGTCGCGCCGCTCGCGGATGGCGTCGAGCACCCGCGCCTCCGTGGTCTCGTTGGTCATTCGACGAGCTGGATGGTGTTGCCGTTCTGCGTGACGTGGACGTCACGGCCGAGCTTGTACCCCTGCGAGCTCGCGAGGTCGACGTACGGCGAACGACCCTGCAGGTCCTGGTGTGCCGGGATGAGGTGCTGTGGCTGAAGCGCCTGCAGCATCTCGTAGTGACCCTCCTCGCGCAGGTGGCCGGAGACGTGGATGTCGTCGTAGAGGCGTGCGCCCTGCATCCGGAGCAGCTGTTCGGACTGGTAGCGCTGCCCCTCGTTGGTCGGTTCGGGGATGACGCTCGCGCTGAACACGACCTTGTCGCCGTCCTCCAGCTCGTACGGCGTCTCGCCGCGACCCATGCGGGTGAGCATCGCGCGCGGCTCGCCCTGGTGGCCGGTGACGATGGGGAGGAAGTTCCCCTTCCCCTCCTTCATGATCCGCTTGAACGTTCGGTCGACCGACTTGCGGTGGCCGTACATGCCAACGTCGCCCTGGAAGTCGACGAAGTCGAGCCGCTCGGCGGTACCGGAGTACTTCTCCATCGAGCGGCCGAGAAGGACCGGCTGACGGCCGATCTCGCGGGCGTACTCGACAAGCGTCTTCACGCGGGCGATGTGGGAGGAGAACGTCGTGGCGACGATCCCGCCCGAGTAGTCCTCCATCGACGTGAGGGTGTCTTTCACGTGTTTTCGGGCGAACGACTCCGACGGCGTTCGACCCTTCCGGCCGGCGTTCGTACAGTCCTCGATGTAACAGAGGACGCCCTCGTCCTGGCGGCCGATCTCGCGGAACCGGTCCATGTCGATCGGGTCGCCGATAACGGGAGTGTGGTCCAGCCGCTTGTCGAGCCCGTAGACGATCGCTCCCTCGGGAGTGTGGAGGACCGGATTGATCGCGTCGATGATCGAGTGGGTGACGTTCACGAACTCCATCTCGACCTGCTCGGAGTCGCCGATCGCCATCGTGCCACCGGCCTCCATCTTCACGAGGTCGTTGTCGACCTGGAACTTGCTCTCGTCGGCGATCTGCTGTTTGACGAGCTCGATCGTGTACGGCGAGCCGACGACCGGCGCGTCGTAGCGGTGGGCGAGCTTCGGGATCGCCGCGATGTGGTCGAGGTGCCCGTGAGTCGGAACGATCGCCTGGACGTCGCCCTCCAGGTCGCTCATGATCCGATCGTCCGGGATGGCACCCATGTCGATCAGGTCGAGGCTGTGCATGTTCTCGGCCTCCACGTTGTCGTGGATCAGGACCTTACTCAGGTTCAGGCCCATGTCGAAGATGACGATGTCCTCGCCCGCTCGGACCGCCGTCATCTGTCTGCCGACCTCTTCGAATCCGCCGATTGTCGCGATTTCTATTTCCATGGTGTGGTGGTTCGAACGCCGTGAAACGGCGTCTATCACTGATACCCCGCAAAGGAGCCGTCAGCCCTGGCGTCTAACCGCGCGTCGGTGAGGGCCCCGCTACGGTCGAGCCACGTCGGCCCACCGTGTCCCGCGGGAGTGTGGTGTTCGATGCTAGATGGGCCCATCTTAAAAACTACGGGGTTCTGTATCTGCCGGACGGGCTGAGATCTGAGGGGTCCACGTGGCGGACTGACGCGCAACCGCGTTATTACGGCCGGTTCAGTCGGTTTCCGTCGGGTCGTCCCGGTATTTTTAATAGCGCGACGGGCGGCGGGGTAGGTAATGAGTGGACGACCCCTCGACGTGCTCGAAGCGTCGCTCGAGGAGCCCGTAACGGTACACCTGAAGGACGGAACGACGTACTACGGGATCCTGTCCGGCTACGACCAGCACATGAACGTCGTCATCGAACCGGAGACCGGCGTCGACGACCGCGTCGACGGCGAACTCGACGGCGAGTTCGCGGTCGCCATCGAAGACACAACGATTATACGCGGCGATAACGTCGTCACGATCAAAGCATGACCGGCTCCGGTACGCCCTCTCAAGGGAAAAAGAACAAGACGGTACACGTGAAGTGCCGCCGCTGTGGCGAGAAGTCCTACCACCTCACCAAGGAGCGCTGCTCCTCGTGTGGCTTCGGCAAGTCCGCGAAGCGTCGCGACTACGCCTGGCAGTCGAAAGCCGGCGACAACTGACGGCGACCCTCGACAGTTCTCCGCGCGCTCCGATCTGAGAGCGGTAGCGGCGGGTGTCTGTTCGTTCGGTTCTGTTGGTGCTGTTGAACCCCTTCGGAGTCGATGCGAACTCCGCGATGAGTACCGGTTGAGAGGTACCCGGCGATGGGACGGATCTCGTGGAAAACTCTCAGACGGTCTCCGTTCTCGCGGCCATTCTTGACGGCCTCGCCCGGGGGACAGGTGCCCGCTGTTGCTCCGGTTGTAGACCGATCGACTCTCCCGTGTTGCTGACGCTGCTATCTGTCGCTTCGCCAGCGTTCCAGACTCCGTACACCGTTCGAGAACTCACGGGTCGCTGGGTCGAGTCCGTTGATCGGTGTGATACACTTACCCGGCGGCGGCTCCCCGATCCGCAACTGCGTTAGGGGTGGAACTCGTCCTCGTACTCCGCTTCCTCCTCGTCGTCTTCGTCCGGCGGTACGAGCTTCCCCGTGAGGATGTAGCTCGTGATGAACAGCGCGATAAACCCGACGCCGACGGCGGCGGTCGTCCGCACCACGAACGGGAACTCGATCCACAGGAAGTAGCGGTCCGCGACGAAGATAGCGACGATGGCGACGAGGATCGCTTTCTGCTCGTCCGTCGGATCGCGGACGAGGCCGACCACGTCGGCTTTGAGCTCGTCGGCGAGCCCCATCAGGCGTCACCCCCCGTCGCATTGGGGTCGATCCCGCTCCCGCCGGGCCCGTCCTCGATCACGCGGCTCACGCGGTCGAGTCCCTCCTCCAGCTCGTCGGTCGGGAGGCCGAACCCGATCCGGAACCGGTCGGGAAAGCCGAACAGATCGCCCGGCGCGAGCACGACTCCTTCGCGCTCGACGACCGCGCGACAGAACTCGCGACCGCTCTCGAACGCCTCGGGCACCGTCGGAAAGGCGTTGACACCGACCGGGTCGTACCAGTCGAGCTCGTGGCGGGCGACCCACTCGGCGACTCGCTCGCGATGGTCGCGGGCCAGCTTGCGGTTCTCCTCCAAGATCCGCCCCTCGCGCCGGCCGAGCGCTTGCTTCGCGACGTGCTGGCCGAACAGCGACGGGGAGATGGTGGTGTAGTCCTTCCACTGCCAGGCACGCTCGACGAGCGGCTCCGGGCCGGCGATCCAGCCGAACCGGAGCCCCGCCAGCCCGTACGCCTTCGTGAGACTAGTGGTCGAGATGCCGTGAGCCCCGAAGCTCGCGACCGGGGGCTGTGGCTCCTCGGCCAGCAGCCGGTACACCTCGTCACACAGCAGGTACGCGTCGTGGTCGGCGGCGACATCGTACACCGCGCGCATCGCCGACTCCGCGTGGTACCGGCCGGTCGGGTTGTTCGGGTTGTTCACGACGACGACGGCGGTGTCCTCGCGGACCGCGTCGGCGACGGCGTCCGGGTCGAGCCGCCACTCCGGCGGCTCCAGCTCGACCCGCGTCACCTCGCCGAACGCCTCGGGCACCGCGTGAAGCGCCTGGTACGTCGGGGTGACGACGACCGCGTGGCTCCCGGAGCCGATCCCGTCGCGCTCTTTCCCGTCGTCCCCGGTCCCGGCGTGTGCTCCGTCGGCCCCTTCGCCGATCGGGTCGTCGGTCGCCACGAGCGCGAGGAACGCGAGGAAGTTCGCCTCCTGGGTACCACAGGTGAACAGTACCTCGTCGGCGCTCCGCCCGTATCGCTCACCGACGCGTGCCCGGAACTCCGGGTCGCCGTTCGTCGGGATCACGTACCCCAGCTCGCCGGGGTCCAGATCGAAGCGGCTCGCGTCAAGCGAGCGGATCCCGCTTTCGGCCAGCATGATGTCGGCCTCGTGTTCGTACTCGGCGAACCAGCGCTCGAGGCCGAACGGGTCGATTCGCATATCCATGACTCGGGCCGGCGCGAGGTTAGGTGCTACGGTCGCGGACAGCACCCTTCGCTCACGCCTCCGGCCCTGTCGCCGAAGCCGCGTCGCTTCCGTTCCGCCGCCGACACCGCTTTGGGCCGCCGTCCCCTTCCATCGATAATCGATGCCTCCCGGACAAGCAGAGTCGGCCCCGCCGACCGCCATCGCCGATGCCGGCTCGCTCTCACCCGACCGCCTCGTCGAGCTCGCCTCCCGCGTCGAGAGCGAGGCGGACGCCAGCCTCGACGTGTTCGCGCCCGCGACGACCGAGCGCGTCGGTTCCGTGCCAGCCTGTACCGACGACGACATCGCGAGCGCGGTCGAGCGGGCACGCAAGGCCGGTGCGGCGTGGGCGGAACGACCGGTCGCCGAACGGGCTGCGGTGCTCGACCGGGCCGCCGACCTCCTGCTCGACCGTCGGTCGACGCTGCTTGACCTCCTCCAGCTGGAGACCGGGAAGTCGCGTCGGACCGCCGTCGAGGAGCTGTTCGAGGTGCCGCTGGCGTGCGAGTATGCGGCTCGGAAGGGACCGGACGCGATCGCCGAGGACCGCCGAACGGCCGCCGTCCCGGGGCTCTCGACGGCGACGGTCACCTATGAGCCGGTCGGCGTCGTGGGCGTGATCTCGCCGTGGAACTATCCGCTCACACTGTCGGTCGCGGACGCGATCCCAGCGCTGCTCGCGGGCAACGCGGTCGTGCTCAAGCCGGACGAGAAGACGCCGTACACCGCGCTTGCGCTCGCGGAGCTACTGGAGGACGCCGGTCTTCCCGAGAACGTCCTGACCGTCGTCACCGGCGAGGGACCTATCGTGGGCCCCGCACTGATCGACCGGGTCGACTACGTCGCGTTTACCGGGAGCACCGAGACGGGCCGAGCGGTCGCCGAGCGAGCCGGGCGGAACCTGATCGACTGTTCGCTGGAGCTCGGCGGCAACAACCCGCTCGTCGTGCTCGGTGATGCCGACGTCGACGAGGCCGCCCGTGGCGCGGTCCAAGCCTGCTTCTCGAACGCGGGTCAGCTCTGTCTGGCCGCCGAGCGGATCTACGTCGTCGAGTCCGCCTACGACGCGTTCCTCGACGCGTTCGTTCGCGAAACGGAACGACTGACGCTCGGAACCAGCTACGACTACGACGCCGACCTCGGCTCGCTGATCGACGCCGACCAGCTCGATCGGGTGCGGTCACACGTCGACGACGCTCGCGACCGTGGCGCGACCGTCGAGACCGGCGGCCGTCACCGTCCGGACGTCGCGCCGTTCTGTTTCGAGCCGACGGTGGTGACCGGGGTCGACCCGGACGCGACGGTCGCCTGCGAGGAGACGTTCGGGCCGGTCGTTTCGGTGGCGCCCGTCCCCGATGCCGACGCGGCGGTCGCGGCCGCCAACGACTCCCCGTACGGATTGAATGCGAGCGTCTGGACCGCGGATCGCGACCGGGGCGCGCGGGTCGCCCGCGAGATCGACTGCGGGACCGTCTCGGTGAACGACGGGTTCCTGACCGGGTGGGGCGCGCGCGACGCCCCGATGGGCGGGTTCGGCGACTCCGGGATCGGCCGGCGCAACGGGCCGGAAGGCGTGCGACGATTCACCGAGTCGCGGACGGTGGGCGTCTCCCGTATCGGGCCGTTCACTTTCCCCGATCGGGTCCCGACCGGCTGGTTCGTTCGTGGCGCGTTCACGGCGACGATCGCGGGGCGGACCGCCTCGAAAGCCGTTCGACGCGTGAGGGACGGAACGATCGGGCGACTCAGGGACCGGGTGTTCGGACGGAAGTGAAAAGCCGCCTGAAAGGAGATCGATTAATGTAGCGCGGTTCGTTGAGCCGATAGACCGATCGCTCCGACGACCGGGTCGCCGGGGCGACGTCAGCACGCCACGACACCATGCAACAGTACCTCGATCTCGTCGACGACACGCTCTCGACGGGCACGTACAAGCCGAACCGAACCGGCGTGGACACCATCGCGACGTTCAGCGGCCAGTACACCGTCGACCTCGCCGAGGGGTTCCCCCTGTTAACGACGAAACGGATGGACGGCTACCGCTGGAACTCGCTGATACACGAGGTGTTGTGGTATCTCTCGGGCGAGGAGCACGTCCGGAACCTTCGCGAGGAGACGAAGATCTGGGACGCGTGGGCCGACGAGGAAGGGCACCTCGATACCGCGTACGGCCGATTCTGGCGACGGTACCCGGTCCCCGACGACGGCGACGCGCTTCCCGGCGAGACGTGGCCCGAGGACGGCCATCGCTGGGTGACCGTCGAGGAGGGGCCGGACGGGACCGAACGCCGAACGTTCGACCAGATCGGATACGTGCTCGACACGCTCCGCGAGAACCCCCACTCCAGACGGATGGTGGTGAACGCGTGGCACCCGGCGAACGCGACGGTTTCGACGCTCCCGCCGTGTCACTACACGTTCGTCGTCAACGTCCAGGACGGGAAGCTCAACCTCCATCTCACGCAGCGCTCGGGGGACATCGCGCTCGGCGTCCCGTTCAACATCGCCGCGTACGCGCTGCTCGCGAACGCGCTCGCCCAGCGGACCGGCTTCGAGGTCGGCGAGTTCGGCCACACCGTCGTCGACGCGCACGTCTACTGCGGGCAGGGCGAGCGCGGCGAGTGGTACGCCGACAACCTCCCCCGACTCCAAGAGCGGCTGGCGGACGTCGAGGACGACGTCGACTACCTGCGCGTGAAGGAGTGGCTGGAGGCGACGGCCCCAGCCGAAGCCGACGGCGACGAGGGGTACGACCACGTCCCCGGCCTGCTCGAACAGCTCTCTCGGGAGCCGCGCGAGCGGCCGCGGATCGAGATCGCCGACATCCCGCTCGACGAGCTGACGTACGAGGATGTCGAGGTCGTCGAGTACGACTGCGCGGAGGGGATCTCCTTCGCGGTCGCGGAGTGATGCCGGGGAGCGACCGTGAGATGGGCAGTCACACCGACCGCGAGGGGAGTGACCGCGACCGGGTCGATCTCGTCCTCGTCGCGGCGGTCGCGGAGAACGGCGTCATCGGTGCGGACGCGGGGATGCCGTGGCACTACCCTGCGGACCTCGCCCACTTCAAGCGACTGACGAGCGGTCATCCCGTGATCGTCGGGCGAACCACCTACGAGAGCATCGTCGACCGGATCGGCGGGCCGCTCCCGGAGCGGACGAGCGTCGTCCTCTCCACTCGCGATCTCGATCTCCCAGACTGCGCGGTGCTCGCCGGGGACCTCGACGAGGCGGTCAAGCGAGCCACGGCCGCCGCGACGGACCACGGCGTCGACACGGTGTACGTGATCGGCGGGGCGACCGTCTACGAGGCGTTCCTCCCGCTCGCGGACCGGATGGTACTGACGGAGATCCCCGAGCGCCCCGAGGGCGATACGCACTTCCCGGCGTGGGACGCGGACGGCTGGCGGGAGACGGCCCGGGAGACCCCCGGCAGCGACGGTGGAAGTGGCCGGGATGACGGTGACGACGGCGACGACGGCAACGGCGAGGACGACAGCGACGGCAGGGACGACAGCGACGGCAGGGACGACAGCGACGGTGATGGGCTGGCGTTCGTCACGTACGAGCGGATCGAATCGTGATCCCGACCGAACCCTGAAACCCGCCGCCATCGTACGTCCGGTGATGGACGTCGCGCTCATTACGGTCGGAGACGAGCTGCTCGCGGGCGACACCGTGAACATGAACGCCAACTGGCTCGCAGCCGAACTCGCTGACCGGGGCGTGACGGTGACGCGGATCCTCTCGGTGCCGGACGACCGACTCACGATCGCCGACCGCGTCGCGGCGTACGCCGAGGCGTTCGACGCGGTCGTCGTCACCGGCGGGATCGGCGGGACGCCGGACGACGTGACGATGGAGGCGGTCGCGGACGCGTTCGGCCGCGAGATGACGGTCTCGGCGCTGGCCCGCTCGTCCGTCGAGGACCGGCTCGCGGCGATCGGATCGCGGGTCCCCGACCGCGACCTGCGCGTCGACGTCGACGCCGAGGCCGCACTGCCAGAGGGGAGCCGCCCGCTCCCGAACGACACGGGACTTGCCCCAGGGTGTGTCGTCGAGAACGTGTACGTCTTTCCGGGGATCCCCGAGGAGCTCCGCGCGATGTTCGACTCGGTCGCCGACGAGTTCGCGGGCGAACAGCGGTCGCGGTTCCTCTACACCGTCGAACCCGAAGCGAACATCGTCCCGGCGTTAGAGGCCGTGATCGACGAGTTCGACACTACCGTCGGCTGTTACCCAGACCGCGAGGCGGGGCACAACCGTCTCAAAGTGACGGGGACGGACCCCGAGGAGGTCGACGCCGCGATCGACCGGCTGTTGGCGACGACCGACGCCAGCGAGACGCCCGTCTCGCGGGACTGACTGACGGCCCTCGGTTCGGCCCGATCAGCTCCGCAGCGCCTCCACGGGCCGTTCGTTGGCGGCCTTCCACGCGGGGTACGCACCGCTCACGACGCCGACACCGACGCCGAACCCGAGCGCCAACAGGAGGTAGTAACCGTTCGTCGGGTCGAGAACGAGCTCGGCGTCGACCGCCGGGGTCGAGACGACGAGCGCGGCGACGAGCAGGACCGTCAACGCCGCCCCGATGGCCGCCCCCGCCGCGCCGATGAGCCCGGCCTCCGCGAGCAACACGCGAAGGACGTCGTGGCGAGTGACGCCGACCGCGCGCATCACGCCGATCTCCTGGCGGCGCTCGACAGTGCTCATGAGCATCACGTTGAGGATCGAGACGCCGGCGACGACGAGCGAGATCCCGCCGAGCCCGAGCAGGAACGTGCCGAGGAGGTCGAAGAACTCGTCGATCTCGTCGACGATCGCGGCCAGCTCGAACACGTCGACGCGCTCCTCGCGGGCGTTGACGTCCTCGCGGATCGCGGCCGCCGCCTCGCGCGCCTCGCCGCCGGTCTCCGAGACGACGAGTACCTGGTCGTAGCCGGCGGCCGCGAACGCCGATTCGGGGAGGAACACCGCGTCGTCCGGAGCCACCGGGCTGAACGTCTGTGACTCCGCCAACACCGCGACCACGCGAGTCTGTGCGCCCGCGATCTCTACCCGATCGCCGACCCCGATGTCGAGGTCGGCCGCGAGCCCCGCACCGACGATCGCTCCCTGTCTGTGTCGCTCGGGGAGCCGTCCCTCGGCCGCCTCGAACGCCAGTCCCGGCTGTTCGACGCCGTAGACGGTGGCGAAGCGCTGTTCGGCCGGGCCGGCGACGACCGCCCCGTCGGTGTACAGCGGCACAACTGCGGGGTCGCCGACCGCCCGCCGGATCTCGGCGACGTCGACGTCGGAGAGTGACTCCACGCCCGCGTCCGCGTTCGGCGAGAGCACCACCTGGGTCCCGATGTCGCCGATCGCGTCGTCCGCGCCGAGCGCGAGCACGTTCCCGAAGATCCCGAGCACCGCGACCGCGAGCACGCCGATACACACCCCCAGGACGGCGAGCACCGTCCGAACCCGGTTTCGCTGGAGGTTCCGCGCCGCCATCGCGATCGCGGGTCGCCACGCGCCGGGGTTCACTCCGCGTCACCTCGTGGAGTCGCCGGCGGGTCGCCGAACAGTCCGGGCGCGTCGTCGCTGCTGTCGGTGTTATCGCGGGTGTCGCCGTCGCCGTCGTTCCCGTTGTCGGCGTCATTCTCGCCGCCGCCGTCGGCATCGTCGTCACCGCCGGGAATCCCCCCAACCACCACGCCATCGGTCAGTTCGACCACCCGGTCGGCGTACTCCTCGACGAGCGCGTCGTGGGTGACGGCGATCACGGCGACCCCCTCCGACCGGACCCGCTCGAACTCCGCGAGGATGGACTCCCCGGTGTCGGTGTCGAGGTTCCCGGTCGGCTCGTCCGCGAGCAGTACGTCGGGGTCGTTTATCAGCGATCGGGCGATCGCGACGCGCTGTTTCTGGCCGCCGGACAGCTCGTTCGGTTCGTGATCGAGTCGGTCGCCGAGCCCGAATCGGTCGAGCAGCGCCGCGGCCCGGTCGCTCGCGTCCCCGGGGTCGAACGCCGTCGGTAGCGCCACGTTCTCGACCGCCGTCAGCGTCGGCAGCAGGTGAAAGTCCTGAAAGACGAATCCGATCGACTCCTTTCGTGCGGTCGTCCGCTCCCCGACCGAGAGGTCGGTCACGTCCGTTCCCGAGAGGAGCCGACGGCCGTCGGTGGGGTCGTCGAGCAGCCCGAGCACGTTGAGCAGCGTCGACTTTCCGGAGCCGCTCGGCCCGACGACGGCGACGAACTCCCCCGGCTCGACCGCGAAGTCGACGTCGTCGAGCGCGATCACCGGCTCCGCACCCCCACCCGGGTAGCGCTTCGTCACCCCCTCCAGCGCGACGCTATACATGGCGGCGGCGGGCGACGAGGCCGGCGGCCGCGAGCCCGATCACGCCGACGACGCCAACGCCGAGCGCGACCGGCCCGGGGTTGCCGCCCGAGAGCGCCGCGAACCGGCCGTCGCTCCCGTCGTCCTCGGGCGGCGGCGGAAGATCGACGTGGACGGTCTCGACGTACCGAACCCCGCGGTCGGTGTACTCGATCCGGAGCGGGACCGTGTCCGCGACGGAAGCGTTGGCGGTCGCGCCGAGTTCGAACGGGACGAAGTCGCTCTCCCCGACGACGCCGACGAAGTACGCGCCGCCGTCCGGAGTGGCGGCGACCCCCTCCGCCTCGGCGACGCCGATGACGACTCCCTCGATCGCCCTGTCGCCGACGTTCGCGAGGTTGGCGTCGACGACGACCCGGTCGTCACCCTCGTGGGCGACGCTCGCGCCCGTTATCTCCGGGGTGGCCTCCCTCGATGGGTACACCAGGTCGGCCCCGACGGTCCCGGCGGCACCGTCGCCGTCCGGCGGGGTCGCCGCCGACCGGAACGCCGCGGTGACCGTCACGTTCGACCGGTGGTCGAGCGGGCCGAGGTCGATCACGACCCGTCGCTCCTCGCCCGGCGCGACATCCTCGACGACGAAGGGGCCGACGTCGACCGTCCGCCCGTCGACTGGTCCGTCACCACCGGCGTCGCTCGACCCGTCGCCGCTGGCGTCGCTCGACGCGCCGTCGGCCGGGGAGTCCTCGCCGATTGAAACGCCGGTCGCGGTCAGGCTCACCCGGTCGGCGGGGACGGTTCCGGTGTTCACGACCGTCACGGCGACGGGCGACGAGACGGCCTCGGAGACCGGCTCGTCGTCGCCGGTGTCCAACCCGCCGGCTCCACCCCCGCCGAGCAACCCCTCTATGCCGCCGATCCCGCCGACGTCGACGCCGGCGTCCCCCTCCCCGTCGCCGTCACGGAGGTCCTCGGGCGAGAGCGCGCTGACCCGGAGATCGACCGCGCTCTCTGCGGGTTCGACATCGACGATGATATCACGCTGCACGCGGACGATCGGCGGTTCGGGCTCCTCGTCGGCGTCATCGCCATCGTCGGCGTCGTCGGCAAGCGCGTCGTCGTCGATCGGCTCGGTCGCGACGACCTCGACGGTGAGCCGGTGTTCGCCCGGCTCGTCGAACGTCGCCCACAGCGTCGCGTCGAGGGTGTCGCCCGGCGAGACGGCTCCCGGGGCGACCGCGACGTCACGAGCCTCACCCTCGGCGTCGAGGAGGCGGAGCTCGGTCACGTTCGCCGGCTCCCCGCTCCCCGCGGAGCTCGCGACCGTGACGTTCACCGCAGTGCGTTCGCCGACGACCGGGTCGGCGGGGCCGACATCGATCGAGTCGACGGTGATCCGTGCGTCGGGGACCCCCACAGCGCCGCCGACTGCCGCGACCGCGGCGAGGCAGGCGAGCAGGAGGGCTGTCGTGCGAGTAGATGGCAAAGTCAATCGATCTACGGGTTCTGGTAGGATATATGCGTCGTAGGCGGTCGATTCGTGAGGCAGGCTGCCGTCCGTTCCTAGTGCAGGATACCGTCCGTTTGTCGGACGACGACGCCGTCGTCCGGAGTAGTCAGAGGCCACGCGGCCGGTCCGACACGTACCGGTTAAGGAGGGTTTTTCAACCGTCCCGCGTTATCTACCGGTAATGAGCGAACTCGCCACCGCGCGAGCGGGTGAGAAGCGATGATGGGCGGCAACGACCAGCAGGCGTACGACCGCGGGACCTCGCTGTTCTCGCCCGACGGTCGTATCTACCAGGTGGAGTACGCTCGCGAGGCAGTCTCGCGGGGCGCACCGAGCGTCGGCGTCCGGACGGCCGAAGGGGTCGTCTTCGTCGCGATGTCGCGCGCCAGCTCGACGCTGATGGAGGCAGAGAGCATCGAGAAGCTCCACAAGCTCGATGACCACCTCGGCACGGCGAGCGCGGGCCACGTCGCGGACGCCCGCCAGCTGATCGATCTCGCCCGCCGCCAGTCGCAGGGGAACCGTCTCCGATACGGCGAACCAGTCGGCGTCGAGACGCTGACGAAGTTCATCACCGACCACATCCAGGAGAACACCCAGCGTGGTGGGACGCGACCGTACGGCGCTGCCCTCCTCATCGGCGGCGTCGAGAACGGCGAGCCGCGGCTGTTCGCGGCCGACCCCTCCGGCACGCCCAACGAGTGGAAGGCGACCGTCATCGGCGGCGGCCGCAAGGCGATCCAGGGACATCTCGAGGAGTCGTGGACGGACGAGCTCTCCCTGACTGACGGGATCGAGCTCGGACTAGCCGCGTTGGCGGCACACGACGACGAGTTCGGCCCGAACGACGTCGCGGTCGCCACGATCACCGAAGCTGACGGCTACCGGACCGTGCCCGAGAGCGAGGTCGCGGAGTCGTTCGACGCCGCCGGCCTGAGCGCGGGCGACGACGAGTCGGACGCGGAAGACGACGACGCCACGACTGACTCGGACGACGAGTCGGACGCGGAAGACGACGACGCGGCTGACGAGTAGTCCGCCGGACGCACGCCTTTTTGCTCGGCGGTCGCGAATCGACCCCATGGTACGTCTCGGCGATCTGATCGCGTATCCGATGAAGTCGCTCGACGGCGTCGCCGTCGAGCGTGCCGAGCTGGGTCCGAGCGGGGCACTCCGCGGCGATCGCTCGTACGCGCTCGTGGAGGCTGGCGTGGACCCGGAAACCGCGTCCGTCGGCGGGAACGGCGGCTACGTCAACGGGAAGCGCGAACCGGCGATCCATCGGTTACGGGCGAGTTACGAGCTCGCGGGGGCGACGGACGCGACCCCGACCGCCGTGACGCTCGAACGGCCGGCGCGCGTCGTCGACGGGGATACCGTCCCCGCCGATGAGGAACGGTTCGCGCTCCCCGAGGACGCGGCCGAGCTCGAAGCGTGGATCGGCGAGTACCTCGGCTACGCGGTCGACCTCGTCGCCGACGACGCCGGCGGGTTCCCCGACGACCGCGCCGCTCCCGGTCCGACGGTCGTCTCGCGTGCGACGCTCCGAACGGTCGCCGGCTGGTTCGACGGGATCGCGGACGCGACGGAAGCCCGGCGTCGGCTCCGGCCGAACCTAGTGATCGCCGACGCGCCGGCGTTCTGGGAGGACCGGCTGTTCGCCGACCACGGCGAGGGGGTCCGGTTCACGGTCGGCGACGTCGACGTCGTCGGCGTCAACCCGTGTCAGCGCTGTGTCGTCCCCTCGCGGCATCCGGACACGGGCGAGACGCTCGACGGCTTCCGGGAGACGTTCGTCTCAAACCGGCGGGACACCATGCCCGAGTGGACCGGGAGCGACCGGTTCGACCACGACTTCCGGCTGATGGTCAACACCGTCGTCCCCGAGCGTTCGTGGGGGTCGACGGTCGGCGTCGGCGACGGGATCGGGATCGACGGGACGGTCGGGCTCGACGATGCTGGCGTCGAGGTGTCTGACGCGTAACACTCCTGTCGTGGTGTCGGGCGCGTAGCGCTCGCGTCGACGGATCGATCGACCCGTATCCGACACGGCACGTAGTATATACGGGGCTCACGGGGCGGCATGTCCGACTGGTTGTGACGACCGAACGACTGAACGACCGGACCGGGAATATCAGCGGATCGCGGACGGAGTATATAACTGGTCTTTCAGGACGAGTTATATGTTGGCCGCTCAGAGGCGTATATAAGTAGGCCAGTCAGAACAGTATATAACAGACGAGCCGACTCAGCGGCCGCCGTCGGTCAGCGCGACCCGCTCGTCGCTTTCGGCGTCGGCGTCGGTCGCCGCCGCGTCCGCCGGGTGTGTGGTTCCGTCCCCGAGCGGTGCGTCCTCGCCGGTGAAGTGCGTCCAGAGCGTGACCCCGGCGACCGCGTACGCGACGAGGTCGTAGTGGGCGTTCCCGCCGAACCCAGTGAACGCGGCGAGCGTGCTGTAACCGAACACCGCACAGACCGCCGCGACGAAGCCGAGTTCGGGCGTGAGTCGCCCCTCCGCGGCCGCACCGATCGCCTCGCGGATCTGCGGCCCGCAGGCGACGAGGAACGCCACGCCGGAGAGCGCCGCCAGGTTCACGAAGAAGTGTGTCGCCACCGACGATTCGAGGATCGACTGGAGGTACGCCACCGTCACCGGGTCGTAGAAGAGCCACTCGACGCGCGTCGGGTAGAGGACGCCGATGTACGGCGTCGCGACCATCAGTCCGAACAGCACCGCGACGGCGACGCGGGCAGACGCGAACTGCGATGCGCGCCGGCTGGCGAACGCCGAGTCGCCCGGGGCGACGACGAGTCCGTACGACTCCAGCGACTCCCGGAGCGTCTCGCGGGAGACCGACGGGTCGTGGTGGACGCCGACCGTCCCGTTGCGCTGTGTCGCCGAGGCGGCGCTGACGCCGTCGTGGTCGGCCAACACCGATTCGAGCAGCGACTCCTCGCGTTTCGTCTCCAATCCGTCCACCTCGAAGGTGTCGTTGACGTGCGACTCCGGCACGCGCGCCACTCGCGGGCCGGCGTCGGGATCCGGGTCGTCGATACCCCGCCGGTCGACCGCGGTCTCAAGCGCCCGTCGAGCGCCGCGGTAGTCGTCGCCTCGCATGAAGGATACCTACGGTTCCACGAGCATGAAGCTTCGCCCGATCGGGTCGTCGAAGCCGGGCGAACGACGGAGCGCCCAAGCTGGGCGAACATGGGGCGTCGAAGCTAGCGCTTCCCGAGGCAGGGTCCCCGCCTCACTTCGCGTAGTAGCTGGTGAAGAACCCGGAGAGGAACGCCGTGATACCGACGGCGGCCAGCAGCTCCGATCGGTCCCAGGCGTCGCGGCCGGTGTCGGAGAAGACCGCGGTGACGACGAGGCTGATCACGACCGAGATGACACCGTTTGCGACGTGCGTGGTGAGTCCACTCATATGACGAGGTACGGACGCGGCCGGCATATCGTTTCGGGGATCTCCGATCGCTCAGGCGTTGACCGATTCGAGATAGCGGGTGACGACCATCTTGCCCTTGCGCGTCAGCGCGGCACCCGTGTCGCCGTCGACGACGAGCCCCGACTCCCGGAGCGAATCGAGTATCATCGACGTTCGGGTCGCGTCGCCGGTGACGACATCGGCGACGCTGGCCTCGCCGCCGGCGGAGTAGATGGAGACGAGCACCTCCAGCTCGTCCTCCGTCGGATCGAGCGTCTCGACCTCCTCGCGGACCTCGGCGTACTCCAGCCTGATGTACCGCCCGAGCACGTTCAACGCCCGGGCGTCGGGGACCGTCACGATCGAGGTGACGGTTCGCGTGTCAGGCACGTGTCTGAAGACGAGCGCCGGGTGTCGTGACCCGCCGATCGTCCGTTCGGTCCGCTCGTAATCGATGACCGTCGTGAGATCGACGGCGAACGGCTCGGGACACCCGACGAACTCGATCCGTTCGGGCGACGGCGAGAGACGCGCCTTGTGGTCCGACGCGCCCGTCACGCGACCGCCCACCTTCGCCGGGTGGCGAACCGTCACCGTCACGTCGCGCAACAGCGCCTTGAACAACACTCGGGTGAACCGCTCCATGTCGTCAGGCTCGCCCTCGACGAGCGCCGTCCGCCGCGTCCCGTCCCCGTCGTAGGCAACGGTCACGCTGTCGCTGAAAAACGAACGTAGGTCGCCGGGGACGGTTCCGACGACGACGTCGAAGACGCGCGCGAGCGGGACCGTCGTCCGCGACTGGCCGGTCGCCAACACGAGTCGCCGCTGGCTCAACAGCACGCGACCGCGAACCGGTTCGTCGGCGTCGACGTCGGGGGTGTACAGCCGGCCGACGAAATCGGCCACCACGGACTCCTCCATCGGAGGACGATACGGCGAGTCTGACCTTTAGGGTTCCGTGCGACCTATCAGCCGTGATAACGGTTCCATCGCGACGAACGGACCGCGAAAACGGGTATCGAGACGGTTCTCGCGGGGCGATGGATTCATATACTCTTCGCGTGGCGAGCGGGTGAACAGCAAAGCCTAATGAGGAGGGGGTCGAACCGTCACGTGATGCCCACTGTAGAATACCTTAACTACGAAGTGCTCGACGACCACGGCTGGTCGATGGACGACGATAACCTCTTCGAGGAGGCGGCAGACGCCGACCTCGGCGAAGAGGACTACGGTAGTCTCGAAGTCAACCAGGGCGAGTACATCCTCGAAGCGGCCGAGGCACAGGGCTACGACTGGCCCTTCTCGTGTCGCGCCGGTGCGTGTGCGAACTGTGCGTCCATCGTCAAGGAGGGCGAGATCGAGATGGACATGCAGCAGATCCTCTCGGACGAGGAAGTCGAGGAAAAGAACGTCCGCCTGACCTGTATCGGCAGCCCGGCTGCCGACGAGGTCAAGATCGTCTACAACGCGAAGCACCTCGACTACCTCCAGAACCGCGTCATCTGAAGCGCCGAGTCCCCGATTCGGGACGCGTCGTCGACGCGGTCGATTCCCAGATTTTCGCCGCTCCGCTCCGTGTCGGAGTGGCAACGCCGTGAGTCCGGGGAGCGCGCCGTCCGTGAGGGCCGCTCCGGGCGGAGCGCGGCCGATCTGACACCAGCCGACGGATCCCGCGCCGTTTATGTCTCGGGCGGGAGAGTCGGTCGATCACGTGCGAGACACGCTACGTGGAGGACTGGAGCTCACCCGACCGGCCAACTGTATCGCTGCCGGCGTGCTCACGGCGATCGGCGCGTTCGTGGCCGGGATCGGGGACGCCGGTGATGCGACGACTATCGCCGTCGTGACGACCGTGTTAGCTGTCGCCGCCGGCAACGCGATCAACGACTACTTCGACCGCGAGATCGACGCGATCAATCGGCCTGATCGGGCGATCCCGCGCGGGGCGGTGTCACCACGCGGGGCGCTCGCGTTCTCCGCGGTCCTCTTCGCGGCCGCGGTGGTGCTCGCCGTCCAGCTCCCGCCCACCGCCATCGCTATCGCCGCCATCAACCTCGTCGCGCTCGTCACCTACACGACCGTGTTCAAGGGGACGCCCGGGCTCGGCAACGCGCTCGTCGCCTACCTCGTCGGGTCGACGTTCCTGTTCGGTGGCGCGGCCGTCGGCGACCTCAGGACGCCGGTCGTACTGGCCGCTCTCGCCGGGGTGTCGACGTTCACCCGCGAAGTGATAAAGGACGTCGAGGATATGGCCGGCGACCGCGAGGAGGGACTCCGGACGCTCCCGATCGCGATCGGTGAGCGCGAGGCGCTGTGGCTCGCCACCGGCGTGCTCGCCGTCGCCGTCGCGGCCAGTCCGATCCCATACCTCCTCGGGACGTTCGGCATCGCGTACCTCCTCGTCGTCGTCGTCGCCGACGCGGTGATGGCGTACGCCTGTTACGAGTCGTTCTCGGACCCGACGGCGGCACAACGCCGCTTCAAGTACGGGACGTTCCTCGCGGCGGCGGCGTTCGTCGTCGGGCGCGTCGCGGTGTCGATCTGACGGACCGACGGGTGCCGGGACGTGGTGGGTCCGGACGGACCTGATGCTCGACGGTGAACTTCGGTGGAGAGAACGCTGCTCGACGGCGGCGGTCAGGTGACGGTCACGCGACGTTGAATCCCTTGTCGCGGAGGAAATCCTCCACGCGACCCGAGTGGTTCCCCTGTAGCTCGATGGCGCCGTCCTCGACGGTTCCGCCACAGGCGAACTTCGATTTCAGGTCCGAGGACAGCGAATCCATGTCCACGTCCTTCGGGTCGAACCCTTCGATGACCGTTACCTCCTTTCCGTACCTGCGCTCGTCGATGCGGATGCTGATCTGCTGGGACTCCTTCGCGACGTCTTCACAGACGCAGAGTTCCTGGGGCAGTCCGCACGTCGAGCAGACTTCCGACATTACAGTTCGGAGATACAGTATGCCCGTATTAAATAGTGTCGGGAGGTGACGGCCGTGACACACGGTCCGGCGGCTCGGATCCGGTCACAGTCGTTCGAATAGACGGCCGACGAGCGGCGTCGACTCCAACGCCAGCTGCCGGACGGTCCGTTGCGCCTCGTCAGCCGACTCGCGGGGGATCGACCCCGCGTACATCGCGCGTTCGTACGTCTCGCCGACCGCGTGGACGCGTTCGTCGACTCCCCGATCGCGAAGCGCGTCGAGGTACGCACGCGGCGTTTCACCGGGTCGTCGCTCACGGTACGTCCGGGAGAGCAGGCGCTCGAGGTCGGCGAACGCGCGCTCGGCGTCCCGCTCCGGTGTCCCGCCACGAGCCGGCAACCGGAGTCGAGCGGCGTGATACGCCCGCCCGGTCAGGCCGACGTGGCGTGCGCCGGCCGCCGCGACGACGACGACGAACAGCCAGTAGCCGAGCACGTCCCGTGAAGGGAGCGAGAATCCCTCGTCGGCGTCGGCGGTCCCCCCGGTCGCCGCACCGGGCGTCAACACGTCTTGGTCGGGACCGAGAGTGCCGGGGTCCGACGCTTGGACGTCCCGTATCTCGGACGTCGCGTTCGTTTCGTTGGCCGTCGCGTTCGTCTCGTTCCGCTCGTCTTCCACGTCGTCCCGCGCGTCGTCGGGGTCGGTCTCGGGCTGCCCGTCGGTCGCCGTCGCGGGGTCGGACGCGTCCGTGTCGACGTCTCCCTCGCCCGCGCTACGGGCGTCCGCGAGCCGAGTCTCGCGCGCCTGGTCGCGCTCCGCGCTCGGCGTCGGGTCGAACTCGACCCAGCCGTGGTCGGGGAAGTACACCTTCACCCACGCGTGCGCGTCCTGGCCCCTGACGACGTACTCGTTCTCGCCCACCTGCTCGCCGCTGGAGTATCCGGTAGCGAACTGGGCCGGAATGCCCTGTGAGCGCAACATCGCGACCATCGTGGTCGCGAAGTACGTGCAGTAGCCGGCATCCATCTCGAACAGGAACCCGTCGGCGATGTCGCCATCCGGGCGCTCGACGGCCAGCGAGTAGTCGTACTCGGCGATCAGGTAGCGCTCTATCGCGACCGCGGCGTCGTACGGGTTGTCGGCGTCCGCCTCGTCGATGATCGCCGCGGTTCGCTCGCCGACCCGGTCCGGCGTGCTCCCCGGGAGCTGGGTGTAGCGGTCCTCGATCTCAGGGTCGTACGCCGTGCTGGCGTTCCGGAGCTCGGCGGGTGACGCGTCGAGCACCTGGCTCTCGACGCCGACGCGGTCCCCCGGGAGCAGCGCGGCCGACGGCCGTATCGTGCCGCGCTCGTCCACCTGCGCGCTCCCCGCGGCCGCCCCCTCGACGTCGACGGCCTGCCACGGCACTGGGAATGCCTTCATGTCGGTTTCGGTGGTGAACGCCGACTCCACGTCGGTCGTCTCGCCCGGTGGCCCCTCAAGCGGCCCGTCGAGCGACGACGACTCCCCCGATCTGACCCAGCCGTCGCCGGTGTACGTGTCGTACGAGCCGGTGTGCCAGTTCCGTTCGACCTCGCTTTGCATCGTGAACCGGACCTCGGGGGAGAGGCGAGTGGTGCCGACGATCTCGAGCTCGTCGTCGTCGACGAGCGTCGACTCGATCGCGGGCGCACCGCGCTCGACGGCCCACGGCTGTGCGGCACCCGCCGGCAGCACCGTGACCGTCGCGCTGGCGAGGATCATCAGCGCCATCACCGCGCCGAGGGTGTTTCCGTGGCTCCCGAAGCCGGCCGGGATCGACAGCGTCGCGAACCCGACCGCCGCCGCGACGCCGACGACGCCAGCGAGCGTGACGAACTCGCCAGCGTCGCCCGTAAGCACGAAAAAGGACAGCGTGAGTCCCGCGACGGTCGCCGCACCGACATGACGGCCGCGGCCAGCGAGGTAGGCGACGAGGAACGTCGGAACGGGCGCGAGAGAGAGCGCCCAGACATCGGCGAGCGCGAGCCGAAGCACCGACAGGCCGGTAAGCAGCGACACCACGTCGAAGAACACGTTCCGGACCGACAGCAGTGCCCGTTGACTCTCGGGGATGGTGAAGTAGTAGAGCAGCAGCGCGCCCGCGAACAGCACGACCGTCAACCGGATCGCGGTCCGTTCATCGATGACCCGTGCGAGCGCCGCCCCGGTGACGGCGGCGACGGCGACGACGGTTAGGGTCCGGGCCGTCCCGCCGACGACGTCCGTGATCGAGACGAACACGGCGAGATACGAGAGGGTCGCGAGCGCGACCCCGAGGACCGCCGGCTGTGAGAACCCTCTCGGGATCGCGCCGAACGGACCGACGCCGCGACCCGGGCCGTCCGATACGTCGTCAGTGTCCGTCGGCGTATCCTCGTCCCCCTGCCGCATCCGCTCGAGGAGCGGTTGGTCGCTCATCGTGACTCACCTCCGCCCCCGTCGTCGTCCGTGACGGACGCCGGAGCGTCGGCGTCGGGCGGGGCACTCCCGGCAACGAGCCTCTCGGACTCGGAGCGTTCGGTGTCGACGGATCCGGGGCGTTCAGTGTCAACGGATTCGGAGCGCTTAGTGTCGACGGACGACGAAGGGCTGTCGTCACCACCCGTCGTCGCCGTTCGTCCCGCGTTCGACTTGAGGTCGTCGAAACCGACCGTAACGCCGTCGACGCTGATCTCGGCGTCGACCGTGTCGGCCTCGATCCGGACGTCCGCGCTCTCCGGACCGGAGACGGTACCGGTGCCCGTCCGCGCCGCGAGTTCGAGCACCACACGTCGACCGCGCGGTCCGGGTCGGACGTCCACCTCGCCGGCCGGAAGCGACAGTTCGACCGGGATCCCGTCGTCGAGGAGCGCCAGCGACACGCTCGCGCTGGCGCTCGCGAGGACGTCGGCCGCCGCGCTCGCCCGCGCCTTTCCGGTCCCGCCCGCGACCGACACGCGTCGGTGCTCCGTCTCCGCCGCGAACTCCTTGACGACGAGGTCGTCGTGTTTGGCCGTCGCCGGCCAGTGGATGTCACGGAGCGCGTCGCCCCGCGCGTACTCGCGGAGCCGGTCGAACTCCTCGCGCTGACGGCTTTCGCCGAGGGCCTCGTCGGCGTACAACCCCCGTCTGAACCACGCCGGAACCGAGTGACACTCCGGGTACACGGTGACCCGGTCCCGGTCGTCGACGACCAGCCGTTTCTCGAACAGGCCGAGCACGTCGGTCGCGGTCACGTCGACGGGACCGAACCCCTGGCCGCCGCGGTCAGTGTAGTGGACCCGATACGTCGCCGCCCCGTCCCCGACCGCGGTCCGAACCGGCTCGTCCGGGCTGATCAATCCGTCATCGAGCCGGTCCGTCACGCGAGCGACGAACGAGTGCTCGACCGGGAGGCCGGGACTGTCGCCGTGGAACTCGAGGCGAACGTCGTGGCTCTCGCCGACGAACCCGTCAGCGAGTCCGGACCGACGGACGCCCGGCGGCTTGATTCGGTCGACCTGGACGTACGCGGCCACGAGGGCGACGATCCCCGGTATCACCACCGCGTTGAGCGACCGGCCGCCGACGACGAACGCCATCACGGTCCCGACGAGACAGACGCCGGCGACGATCCGACCTCGTCGAGTGAGCGCGGTTATCGCCATGGATTACTCTACGGGGACCCGTTCGAGCGCGCCCGAGACGACGTCCTCGCCGGTCCGTGCCCCAGAGTCGGTTCGGATACGGTGCGGGAGTACCGTCGGGGCCTCGGCTTGCACGTCGTCGGGGATCACGTAGTCGCGGTCGTCGAGGACGGCTCTGACCTGTGCGGTCCGCAACAGCGCGAGGCTCCCGCGGGGGCTCACGCCGAGCGCCGCCTCCCGACGGGTGTGTTCGGCGAGCCGGGCGACGTACGTGCGGACGGGCTCGGTTACCTCGACGGCCGAGACGGTCCGTCTCGCGCGCCGGACCTCCCCGACGGTCGCCACCGGCTCCACCGCGTCGACCGGGTGGTCGCCGACCGTTCGGTCGAGGATCGTCGCCTCCTCCTCGACCCCGGGGTAGCCGAGCCGTATCTTCTTCGTGAACCGGTCGACCTCCGCGACGGGGAGCTCGTACGTCCGCCCCGGCTCCACGTCGTTCTGCGTCGCGATGACACAGAACGGGTCCGGGAGCTCGCGAGTGACGCCGTCGGTCGTCACCTGCCGCTCCTCCATCGCCTCCAAGAGGGCGGACTGTGTCTTGGGCGGGGCGCGGTTGATTTCGTCGCCGAGGACGACGTTCGCGAACACCGGTCCCGGCCGGAAGTCGAACTCGTCGGTCTTCTGGTTGAACACGTTGACCCCGGTGACATCGGAGGGCAGAAGGTCGGGCGTGAACTGAACACGCTTGAACGAGGCGTCGACGGAGCGAGAGACGGCCTTCGCGAGTGTGGTCTTCCCGACGCCCGGCACGTCCTCGACCAGGAGGTGCCCCCTCGCGAGTAGCGTAACGAGGACGTGCTCGACGGCGTCGTGTTTGCCGACGATCACCTCCTCGACGTTGTCGACGACCCGGTCGACGAGGGCGCTCGCCGCGTCCGGCTCCATGGGTGAGAGCTCCGTCCGGTCGGCGCGACTATGGGAGTCCTTCTTTCCGGCCCGCCTCGTGTCTCCCGTTTCAGCGGGTTGGGGGGCTTCGGCCGCGTCTCTCGCGTCCGTCATCGTCGCACCTGGCCTCCCGTCGGAACGGCACGATCCGGCGTCCGCTTCATTCGAGTCATGTGAACACGGCGCATGAGAGGTGTGATATCGCGAGTTACGGACAGCAGCGGCATAGGCGTTCCGCCGCATCGAGGGGCCTCACTCGGCCGCTCGGTTCACTACATCTGCCTGCTCGGTCCGGACGTTTCGGTGGCTACCGACTCCGGTCGTCGTGACCAGTCACCGCGTCCGAACGTTTCGGCCGGCCGACTCCCCGAACGATGCGGCACCCGTGACGGGGTCGCGCTCGTACACCGGCTCGCCGCGAACGAGCGTCAGCTCGGGGAATACGCCCTGAAGTCCCTCGAACGGAGTCCACTCGGCCTTCGAGTGGAGCGCGGCCGCCTCGATCTCGCGCGGGTTCGTGAGATCGACGAGCACGAGGTCGGCGTCGGCACCCGCCTCGATCCGTCCCTTGTTGTCGAGTCCGAAGAGCGACGCGGGGGTGGCGGCGACCACGTCGCGGACCCGCTCGAGCGACAGCTCGCCCGACCGGACCGACTCCAAGAGCAGCGGGTACAGCGTCTCGACGCCGGGGACGCCGCTCGGCGCGTCGGTCAACCCCTGGCGCTTCTCGGCGACGGTGTGTGGCGCGTGGTCGGTGGCGACGACGTCGACGTCGCCGTCGCGGAGCCGCTCGAACACCGCCGCGCGGCGCGACTCCGAGCGCAGCGGAGGGTTCATGCGGCCGAACGTCCCGAGCCGATCGGTGTCGGCACGCGACAGGAAGAGGTGGTGGGGCGTCACCTCACAGGTCGCGTCCGTCCCCGCGACCGCGTCGATCCCCTCCGGTGTCGAGGTGTGTGCGATGTGAACGCGCGCGTCGCTCTCGGCACCCGCCGCGACCGCGCGTTCGACGGCGGCCGCCTCGGCCGCCGCGGTCCGATACGCCGACCAGGCGTCGGCGGCCGCCGCGGTGCCGACCCCGCCGAGGTCGCCGGAGAGGACCGACTCGTCGAACAGCGTCGCGTCCTCCGCGTGGACGGTCACGGGGACGTCGCGGGCGGCGGCTTCGGCGAGCGCTTCAGAGAACAGATCGAGGTCGATCCCCATCTCGCCGGTCGAGTCCGCGAGGAACACCTCTCCGAGCGCGAACAGCGGCCGGTCGAACAGCGTGTCCGGGTCCCAGTCGGCGACGACCCCGCCGTTGATCCCGTAGTCGACGAGCGAGGCGTCCGCGGCGAGCGCCGCCTTCCGGTCGAACGCGTCGCCGTCGACGGTCGGTGGCGAGGTGTTCGGCTGGTCGACGACGGTCGTGACGCCGCCGGCGGCCGCGCTCTTCGACCCGGTCTCCCACGTCTCCTTGTGGCTCCCGCCCGGCTCCCGGAAGTGGACGTGGATGTCGATGGCTCCGGGGAGCAGGTGCCGACCGCGTCCGTCGACGACGCGCTCGCCGGCGACCGGGTCGAGTCCCTCCTCGACCGCGTCGATGACTCCGTCCCGGACCCGCACGTCGCGGACCCGACCGTCGGCGAGCGCCGCGCCTGTGATGAGCATGCCTACGCGCTCGCGTCGCGTCGGTTAAACCGTGGTGGTCCCACCCGACCGCGACGCGTGCTGGTCCCGCCCGACCGCGACGGCGATCCGATCGACCACCATTTGATACGGCCGCGCTGCCCGGCGGTAACTGAGAGTGGGTTGCGCGTTCCCCCACGTCCGACAGGGAAACGCTCACAACCGGTCGATAACGGTCTCCTAACTAAGCGGATGGAAACGGAGGGCCGAGTATGGGTCTCTCCCAGGTGGTTCACGACGGAACGCTGCTCGCACCCCTTCAGTTCGGCGGAAACCTGATCGAACTGGCGATCCTCTTTCTCGTCTTCGCGATCGTCGCGGCGGTCGCCGGTGCCAGGGGGGTCGCCGGGATGAGTATGCGGATCGCGAAATGGCTCGTCATAATCTTCATCGTGCTTGCCATCGTCGCGTTCGTTCTCTGAGGCGAACCGGCCGACGCCCCGTCCGTCATGGCGTTTCAGCGTTACTCCGCCGTGGGGGGATCCGAGGCACCCTCGTCCCTCTCGGTATCGCTCGGCTTCGTTTCGGCTTCCGACGCCGACCCGGCCGGTCCGAGCGTATCCGGCGTTCCGGGTCCGCTGATGAACCGTTTCGTCCGTTCGTGTTCGGGGTTCTCGAAGAACGATCGTACGTCGTTCGCCTCGACGACCTCCCCCAAGTACAAGAAGACGACCTCGTCGG
Source organism: Halorubrum tibetense (assembly GCF_055396225.1). NCBI lineage: Archaea > Methanobacteriati > Methanobacteriota > Halobacteria > Halobacteriales > Haloferacaceae > Halorubrum > Halorubrum tibetense. The sequence continues at coordinate 270,436 of NZ_AP043742.1, read as the reverse complement.
CGAGCCGACGAGCTTGGTCCATGCTGTGTGTCACCATGACTATCGTGTACTCCTCGGCGAGTCCGGCGAGCGTCTCCTCGACGTTTTCGGCCGACACCGGGTCGAGCGCCGACGTGACCTCGTCACAGAGTAGCACGTCGGGCTCGACCGCGAGCGACCGCGCGAGACAGAGCCGCTGGATCTGCCCGGTCGAGAGCCCCGCTGCCGGCGCGTCCAGCCGGTCGGCGACCTCGTCCCAGAGGTCGACCTGCCGGAGATACCGCTCGACGCGGTCGTCGAGGTCATCTTTCGAGTCGTGGAGGTCGTGGATCCGGAGCCCGTACGCGACGTTCTCGTAGATCGACAGCGGCAGCGGGGTCGGGTCCTGGGGGACGTAGCCGATCCGCCGCCGGAGCTCGGGCGCTGGCACGTCGGTGTCGTAGACGGGTTCGCCGCGCAGATACACCTCTCCGGTGACCTCCACGTTCGGCTGGATGTCGTGGAGCCGGTCGAGGGCCTTGAGGTACGTCGATTTCCCGCAGCCCGACGGCCCGATGATCGCTGTCAGTCGGTTCTCCGGGAACGATAGGTCGACGCCTTTCACGGCTTCGACCCGACGGTCTCCGGTGTACGTTACGGCCAGGTTCCGTGTTTCGAGGACGGTGTCGGTCATGAGTGTCTCCCACCCGGAGCGAACCGGGCGTAGCGTCCGGCGAGCAGTTTCGAGGCGAGGATCAGTCCCAACACGACGACGATGAGGACGAACGACGCGGCGTACGCGTGCGATCGGACCTCGGCGTTGAACGACGTCGCTTGGTCGAATATCAACACGGGTAGCGTCGTCGCCGGCTCGAAGAGGCCTCGGGGCATCCGGGTGCTTCGACCGGCCGTGAAGAGGACGGTCGCGGCGTCCCCGACCCCACGGGCGAACCCCATGATCACCCCGGCGACGATGCCAGGAAGCGCGGCGCGAGCGGTCATTATCGCGCTCTCGAAGCGGGTCGCCCCGAGCCCGTACGTCGCCTCCCGTACCGTGTCGGGCGCGGACCGCAACGCCTCGTCCGTGTATCGGGTCATGATCGGGTACTGGAACACCGCGATGGCGACGATACCGAAAAAGAGGCTGGTCCGCGCGCCGACGGCGATGACGACGGTCAGCACGAACACGCCGTAGACGATCGGCGGGGTCGCCCACAGCACGTTTAAGAAGGTGTTCACCGCGTCGGAGAAGCGCTCGCTGGAATAGTCGCTCTGGAGGTACGCCGCGGTCGACACGGCGAGCACCATCGCGACGACCGTCGCGGGGCCGACGATGAGCACGCTCCCCAGCATCGCGTGGAGGAACCCGCCGTTCGCTTCCAGCATGTAGCGTGACCCGGGCGGGGTGACCGCGATGGTCGGGTCGGTGAGGAGCACGCGGCCACCGCGTGCGAGCGTCACCCCGATCACGATCGCCATCACGGCGAGGACGACCGCGGTCGCCGCCCGGACCGCGAACCCGAACGCGCGCTGTTTCGCGTATCGGTCCATCAGTACTGCCACCTCCGTTTCAGCCGACGGCGAACGAGCATCGCGCTGAAGTTGAACAGCCAGACGACGATAACGAGCAGCAGTCCGACGAAGATCAACGCCGACTGCGTGAGCGGTAGCGACATGAGTTCGCCGAAATCGTTGACGATCAGCGTCGGGAGCGTCTGTCCCGTCGAGAAGACGGAATCGGGCAGCTGTGTCTGTCCGCCGATCAGCATCGCGGGAACGATCGTCGCGCCGAACACGCGGCCGAAGCCCAGCAGAACCGCGGAGAAGATCCCCGGTCCCGCCGCCCGCAACAACACCGATCGGATCGTCTCCAGCCGGGTCGCGCCGACACCCAGCGACGACTCACGGAGCTCGTCCGGGAGCGCCTCCAGCGACTCGACAGAGAGGGAGATCATGAACGGCGTGACGACGATCGCCATCACGAGACTGACGGTCAGGATCCCGAGCCCCGTCGCGTCGGCCCCGACTGCCGGCGCGAGGTAGTTCCCGACGAACGGCACGACGACGACGAGCGCGACCAGTCCGAAGATGACGCTCGGGATCGCGGCGAGAACGTCGATAAACGTCGATACGAGCGTCTTCGTTCGACCGGTCGCGTATTCCGCGATGTACACCGCCACGAGGATCGCCAGCGGTGCACCCATCGCCATCGACAGCGCGGTGACGTACAGGGTGCCGACGATCGCGGGGAGGAAGCCGAACTCGTGCGACGCCGGGTCCCAGTTCGACGACAACAGCAGCTCAGAGAGGGGGTACTCCGCCAGGATCGGGAGCGACTGGTACGTGAGTACCGCGACGATGACGACGAAGAGCCCGACAGCGAAGTACCCCGCACCCCCGAGCAAGTAGCTGCTCACCCGCTCGGTGCGAAGCCGGCGGCGGAGACCCGGAGACAGCTCGCCGGCGGACGGATCGTCGTGCCGGTTCCCCCCGAGTGAGTCCTCGCTCATCCCGCTAGGAACCTCCCGGAAGCGCGTCGAGCGCCTCGTCGAGCCGGTCCTGTTCGAGCGGGACGTACCCGTTCTCGCGGACGTACTGTTGGCCCTCGGTGAGAACCCACTCGACGAACGACGCGGCTTCGCCCTCGAAGCCGTCGTCGGCCGCGAGGAACATCTCGCGGGCCGGCGGGGCCGGATAGTCGCCGGCCTCGACGGCCGAGAGGAACTCGTCACGGGTCTCGTAGAAGTCCTCGGCGGGGTCGAGTCCCGTGCCGTCCCGGTCGAGCGGGACGGGGGTGATATCCCCTTCCAGCTCCCCGCTGGAGAGGTCGTACACGTAGTTGATGTTGTTCAGGGAGATGGCGTTCGGCTCGCTGGCGATCGCCTCCGCGACCGGCTGGTCACCGTTGTAGTTCGCGTCGGCGACGCTCTGGAGGTCGTTTTGTGTGTACGCATCGGCCTCGCCGGCGAGGAAGTCGCCCCACTGTTTGTACGCCGCGGAGGCGTCCGAGCGCCCGTACACGACGATCTCCTCGTCGACATCGGCGTCGACGAGCTCACCCCAGTTGGTGGTCTCCCGCAGGAACACCGACTCGAGCTGCTCGCGTGTCAGTCCGTCCGACTGTAGCTCGTCGAGGACCGGGTTCTCGACGTTGACCGTTCCGACGACCGTGTCGATCAGCATCGGCACCGCGAACAGCCCCTGCTCTTCCTCTTCGGACTCCGGCTCTCGGCCCATCATCGCGATGTCGACCTGATCGTTGAGGACGTCCGAAACCCCGACACCGGTCCCGCCGCCGGAGACGTCGAACCTCGCGTCCGTCTGTTCCTCGTAGAGATCGACCCACACCTCGACCATCGGGAGGGGACCGACGCCACCGGAGACCCTGACCGTTTCCTCGCCGTCACCGCCCAAACAACCCGCCACGGACGCTACTGCAGCACTTCCGAGAATACCCAACGCCGCTCGCCGAGACTGTGTTCGGTTCATTCAGTCCGGGCTACGGAACCAGCACGAGTTTATTCCACGGCCTCTTCAAATTTCGTTGGGAGTTCCTGAGAACGGCAATTGTTGCAGATACCGCGTTCGTCCAGACGCCAGCGGAGCAGCACACGTGCGGACAGCCATACCAGGCGGGAACGACGATCTCGGCCAGCGGACGGCCAGACAGACGTCACCACGGTCGGTACTCGTGTGTCACCCGATACCGACGCTCCGATACGGTTTTGGGCCGTCCGCCGGAACCCCCGGTAAATGCTATCCCGCCAGTTCGTCCGGGAGAACCCCGAGACGGTCCGCGAGGCGCTCGACAACAAAGGCGTCGACGTGGACCTCGACCGGATACTCGACGTCGACGAGGAGTGGCGCGAGCTGAAAAGTCGCGGCGACGACCTGCGTCACGAGCGCAACGAGGTCTCCTCGCGGATCGGCGACCTCAAACAGGCCGGCGAGGAGGCGGCGGCCCAGGAGGCGATCGAACGCTCACAGGCGCTCAAATCGGAGCTGCAGGAGATCGAGGAGCGCGCCGACGAGCTGGAGGCCGATCTGGAGGCGGCCCTCCTCGAGCTCCCCGGGATCCCCCACGAGTCGGTGCCCGTCGGCGCGGACGAGTCGGAGAACGTGGAGCGCCGCCGGGAGGGGTTCGACGACCTGCGGACGCTCCCCGACGACGTGACCCCGCACTACGACCTGGGCGAGGAGCTGGAGATCCTGGACTTCGAGCGTGGCGCGAAGGTCGCCGGTGGCGGCTTCTACGTCGCGAAGGGCGACGGCGCGCGCTTGGAACACGCGCTGATCCAGTTCATGCTCGACGTTCACCGCGAGCAGGGGTATCACGACGTGTTCCCCCCGATACCCGTGAACTCCGCGTCGATGCGGGGCACCGGCCAGCTCCCGAAGTTCACCGAGGACGCCTACCGCGTCGAGGGGACGAACGAAGAGTCGTACGACGACGACGACCTGTGGCTGCTGCCGACCGCCGAGGTACCCGTCACGAACCTCCATCGCGACGAGATCCTGCTCGGCGAGGACCTCCCGATCAAGTATCAGGCGTACACGCCGAACTTCCGCCAGGAAGCGGGCGAACACGGCACCGAAACACGCGGGATCGTCCGCGTCCATCAGTTCAACAAGGTGGAGATGGTGAACTTCGTTCGCCCGGAGAACAGCTACGACCGGTTCGAGGCGCTCGTCGACGAGGCCGAGGCGGTGCTCCGTCGCCTCGAGCTCCCGTACCGCATCCTGGAGATGTGTACGGGCGACCTCGGCTTTACCCAGGCGAAGAAGTACGACATCGAGGTGTGGGCCCCGGGAGACGACATGGAGGAGGGCCCCGACGAGGGTGGCCGATGGCTGGAGGTGTCGTCGGTCTCGAACTTCGAGGACTTCCAGGCGCGCCGCGCCGGTATCCGATACCGTGAGGAGCACCACGAGTCGGCCGACTTCCTCCACACTCTCAACGGCTCCGGGCTCGCGGTCCCCCGGATCGTCGTCGCGATACTCGAGTACTACCAGAACGACGACGGGACCGTGACCGTGCCCGAGGCGCTCCGGCCGTACATGGGTGGGACGGAGCGCATCGACGGGCACGACCCGGTCGGCGAGACGAAACTCGGCGGGGAGTGAGCTCGGTCTCGGCCGTGGACGGACGGCTCCCGTGATCTTTTGCGGGGTGCTCCGCCGGGCGCGTCTCAGCGAGGCAGCTCGATCACGATGGCATTCCCCGACTCGTCGATGTCGGAAAAAGAGAGCGAGCCGTTCGAGCGGCGAACGACCCAGTAGACGAACCAGAGGTCGAGCCCGGTGCCGTGGTTGAGCGCGTCGATATCCTCGGTGTCGAGGAGGATGTCCCGGTCCGTCTCGGGGATCGGGTTCTCGGCGTCGGCGATCCGGATCGTGACCCGGTCGGTGGTGGTCGTGACCGTGACGTCGACGTGGGGCGTACTCGATTCCGCGTGGCCGAGCAGAAACTCGACGGTCTCCGTGATCGCGTCCGAAACGTTTTCGGTCGCGATCGCTTCGGTGTCGGTCGGGCAGTCGACCCGGAAGTCGAGCGTGGCGTCCGGGTGCGACTCGCGGGCCTCCCCCAGCGCCGCTCGGAGGGTCGGCACGATCTCGACCGCGACGCGTTGCGGGCGCTCCAACAACATCCGGTTGATCTCGCGCCCGCGGTCCGCGATGGCGAGCAGATCGTCGATCGCCTCCGAGATCGCGTCCGCATGTTCGGCTGTAGAGTCGTCGACCGCCGCCCCTTGGATCGCCTCAGTGTGGCCCATCACGACGTTGAGCCGGTTCCGAAGGTCGTGTCTGAGCACCCGATCCAGCGTGGCGAGGTGGCGTTCGTGCTCCTTCTGTACCGTGACGTCGGTTTGGATCGCGACGAGTTCCTCGACCGAACCGTCGCCGTCAAACACCGGGGTGATCGTCTGAATCGCGTGATACGTCCCCCCGTTCGCGTGGCTGTTGACGACCTCCTCCGTCCACGTTTCGCCGCTTAGCACCGTCTCCCACATCCGCGCGTAGTACGCCTCGTTGTGTCGGCCGGACTGGAGTATTCGCGGGGTTTCACCGATGACCTCGTCCGCGTCGTGGCCGGTTATCTCCTCGAACGCGGGGTTGGCGTACGTGACCGTCCCGTCGGCGGTCGTGGTGAAGATCGCTTGGCCCGCCGCCTCGACCGCCCGTTCGAGCCGACGACGGTCGTGTCGGGCGTCGACCCACGCCGTGACGTCCTCCTGAAACCCGACGAAATGGGTGACTTCGTCGTTCTCGTCGTGGATCGGGGCGACCGTGAGTCGGTTCCAGAACTCGCTTCCGTCCGCGCGGTAGTTGCGGAGCTCGACGGTCACCGACTCGCGTGCGGCGATCGCCTCACGAATCGCTTGGACGGGCTCCTCCGCGGTGTCCTCGCCCTGGAGGAACCGACAGTTATGGCCGAGTATCGTCGATCGGTCGTAGCCGGTCAGCTCCTCGAACCGGTCGTTCGCGTACACGAGCGGCAGGTCATCGGCATCGGCGTCCGCCAGGGTGATGCCGATCGGCGCGTCGTCCATCGCCCGGCTCTTGACGGCGAGCTCGTGCTCCAGCCGCTGTCGGTCCGAGACGTCGGCGAAGACGTACACGATCGCCCCCTCGTCCCGCCAGTCGGCGCGTGCGACGGTCACGTCGACGGGGACGTAGCCGCGGTCCGGCGAGAACAGGTCGAGGGTGACCTCGTCGAACGCCCGATCGCCTGCGCGGATGCGTTCGACGACCGCCTCGATCGAACCGGTCTCCCGCGGGCGAAGCCACTCGGACACCGGGCTCCCGCGGTCGCCGAACGCCCTGGGGACTGCTCGCTCCCCCTCGGGGTCGAGGAGCGTCCGGGCGTTCTCGTTCGCGAACACGACCAGGTCGTCGATAGCGACGATGACGCCGTCGGGGATCGCGTTCAACACCGCCTCGGTCCGTGTCGTCCGGTCGACCAGGTCCTCGCGACCCCGTCGGTACGCGACCGCGTCGCGTACCAGCGACGCCAGCCGGTCCCACTGGTTGCCGAACCGTTCTTTGATCAGATAGTCGGTGACGTCGGCGGCGATCGCGTCGCTGGCGATCTCTTCGGTGCCGTCGGTGGTGAACAGGACGAACGGGAGCGTCGGCGCGGCCGCGCGGACGACCTGAAGGAAGCGCACGCCGTTCGAATCCGGGAGGTCGTAGTCGCTGACGACACAGTCGATCCCGTTCGAGTCCCCGTCGCTCACGCCGTGGGCGGCGAGCGTCGCGACCGCCGCGTCGACGGAGCTCGCGGTGAGGACGCGTATCCGCTCGCGTCCCTCGAGCGCCGTCACGAACTCGTCGAGGTACGCGTCGTCGGCGCTGACGACGAGCACGGCGGTAGGATCGCCCATCGGTTTTCCGAACCTACGGACCCGTCCGGGTTAGACCTACTGACTCACCGAGCGCGTCACCCGCCACCTTTTATCGCCGCGGCGATACTACCCCCGATATGCCGAAGTATTCGACGGGCGGCGGTGGCGGTGGCGATGACGGCGACGCCTGTGAGCTCTGCGGACGCGAGACGACGAACCTGCAGCGGGCGAACGTCGCCGGCGCGCAGCTCCTCGTCTGCTCGAACTGTCGCCCCCACGACGACGCGACCCGAACCACCGGCAGGGGGCGTGGCGGGGGAAGCGGCGGCGGGAGCGCGGGCGGTGCCGGCGGATCGAGCGACAGCTCCGACCCCGCGGAGGGGACGGGGAACCGGTCACAGGAGATCGCGAACAAACAGGCGCGGGTGTACGACGCCGCAACCGGGGACTCGAGCCACTGGGAGGAGGAAGGGACGAGCTACGAGGACGACCGGCTCCCCTACCTGGTCTCCGGCTACGGGGACGCCGCGAGGGACGCTCGGCAGGACGCCGGTCTCACCGTCGAGGAGCTGGCCGACGAGCTCGGCGTCGCCGAGGACGACCTCCACGCGATCGAGGACGGACGGGCCGCGACGGCGAACGTCGGCGGCTCCGTCGTCCGCGCGGTCGAAGAGCGCCTCGATGTCGCGCTCGTGGACGAGTGACCCGCCCGCGTTGTGGAGGAGTGACTCGCCCGCGTTGTGGACGGACGGCCGACGTTCGCCGAGAGACGACCGTCCGAGGGGCCACACGACCCGAGTCGAAACGACCAATCCTACCGGGATCGATCCCTCGATAATGGCGGCGATCCGTCGATGACGGCGATCAAGGACAGCGTCCACGGACACGTCCGGCTCGGTCCGGCCGCGGTCGATCTGATCGACACACCGGCGTTCCAGCGGCTGCGCCACATCAAGCAGCTGTCGACCGTTCGGCTCGTCTACCCGTCGGCGAACCACACGCGCTTCGAGCACAGCCTCGGCGTCTACCACCTCGCCCGGCAGGCGCTCGACGGCCTCGGACTGGACGACGAGACGGCCGCACATGTCCGTGCGGCCGCCCTGCTTCACGACGTGGGTCACGGCCCCTACGGCCACCAGACCGAGGGGATCATTCGACGGCGGACCGGCAAGGACCACGACGAGGTGGAGTGGTTGTTGACCGACGCCGATCGGGAGCTGTGTACGGTCCTCGAACGGCACGGGCTCGATCCCGAGCGCGTCGCGGCCTTGGTCGCCGGCGATGGGGGTGTCGGGCAGCTCGTCTCGGGGGAGCTCGACGTGGACCGGATGGACTACCTCGTCCGCGACGCTCACCACACCGGCGTCCCCTACGGCACCGTCGACACCGGCCGGCTGGTGAACGAGCTCCGCCTCGTCGACGACGGGCGAGAGCGAGGGGCCGACGACGCGGCGCTCGTCCTCGCCGAGGGGAACGTCGCGACCGCCGAGAGCCTGCTCGTGGCCCGGTCGCTGATGAACGCCGTCGTCTACCGGCACCACGTCTCCCGAGTCGCGGGCGCGATGCTCGAACGCGCGTGCGAACGCTATCTCGACCGCACCGACACCGGTGTCGAGGCCTTCCGCCGGCTGGCCGACCACGACCTACTCGTTGCGGTCCGCGACGTGGTTCCCGAGCTCGGCGAGCGGATCGAACGCCGTGACCTGTACAAGCGCGCGGTCTGGGTCGGCCTCGGGGACGTCCCCGCCGGCACCGTCGACGCGGAACACGCCGAGGAGCTCGCGGCCGAGCGCGAGATCGCCGACCGCGTCGGGATCGACCGCGCGTCGGTGATCGTCGACGTCCCGTCCCGGCCCGGGCTCAAGGAGTCGGCCTCGACCGTCGTCGTCGACGGCGTGCCCCAGCGGTTGGAGGACGCCTCGGAGCTCGTGTCCGGGCTTCGCGCCGCGGAGCGCCGCCGCTGGACGCTCGGGGTGTACTGTCCCGAAGAACACGTCGAGGACGTCCGCGACGCGGCCACCGACGTGCTTGGTATCCGGTCGCTCGGACGGCCGACGTAGGCTGATCGCGTCGCCCTCGTTCGCCGGTGGGACTACTCGCTCTCGGGGCGCGGAACCGTCAGGACCGGCCGGTCGCTGGAGAGGATCACTTCCTGCGTGACGCTTCCGAAGACGGCCTTCCCGGTCGGACTCCGTTTGCGTCCGGACACGCAGATCGAATCGGCGTCGATCTCCTCGGCCGCGGCGACGATCTCGGGACCCGGCTCGCCGCTCGCCTCGTAGTGGACACACTCGACGCCGGCGTCCTTCAGCGTCTCGCGTGCGCGCCTGACCGCCGAGAGCTGGTTGACCGACGCGCCCTCGGGGTTGTCGGTGAACACGTGACTGAGGTGTGCGGTGATGCCGCCGTCCGCGCCCGGCAGGTCGGCGATCGCTCGCGCCTGCGCGACTGCCCGGGTTTCGTCGTCGTCGATGGCGACAAGTACGTCGTACATACCCGATGATCGATCACCCGGGATATAAACCGTGTCGACTGCGGCATGGTGGTGTTCGACGATGCGGACCGACCGCGGACCGGGGCCCGAGCGAGGGGGACCAAGCGAGTGCCGGGCGGGTCGGGGGTGAGCGGCGGGTCGGGGATGAGCGGCAGGCAGGAACCGCTCGAAGGGTGGGCAAGCCCGACGACGGCGTTTTTAAGTGATGGCGACGAACGGCCGGCATGATCACGGTCAAGGACACCGTTCACGATCACATCGAGATCGACGGTGTCGCCGCGGCCCTCCTCGACACGCCGGCCGTCCAGCGGCTCCGCCACGTCAAACAGCTCGGAACTGTCCAGCTGGTGTACCCGTCGGCGAACCACACCCGCTTCGAGCACAGCCTCGGCGTCTACCACCTCGCCCGGCAGGCGCTCGACCACCTGGGGATCGAGGGGAAACACGCGGACCGAATCGAAGCCGCCGCGATGCTCCACGACGTCGGCCACGGCCCGTTCAGCCACAACCTGGAGGCGCTCACCCACCGACGGACCGGGAAGTACCACGACGATGTCGACGAGCTGTTGGCGACCGGCGACGTCGGCGACGTGCTCCGCGAGCACGACCTCGACCCGGCGCGGATCGCCGACATCGTCGCCGGCGAGGGGACGTACGGCCAGCTCGTCTCGGGGGAGCTCGACGTGGACCGGATGGATTACCTCGTGCGCGACGCCTACCACACGGGCGTGCCATACGGCACCATCGACACCGGGCGGTTCGTCCGGGAGCTGGCGTTCGTCGAGGACGTCGACAGCGCGGATGCCTCGAACAGCGACGACGACGCCAACGGTCCGGCGCTGGTCCTCGACGAGGGGAACGTCCAGACCGCCGAGAGCCTGCTGTTGGCGCGGGCGCTGATGAACCCCGTCGTGTACACCCACCCCGTCGCCCGGATCTCGAAGGCGATGTTGCGGCGCGGCGCTGCCGAGCTCCTCGACGCGACGGCGACGACCGCGGCGGCGCTCCGCCGAATGGACGACCACGACTTCCTCGCGGCGCTGCGCGGCTGCCCGGCGACCGCCGAGATATCCCGTCGCTACGACGAGCGCGACCTCTACAAACGGGCCGTTTGGGCCGAGTACGACGACGTCCCCGAACGGGTCCGCGAGGCGGACCACGAGACACGGACGGCGCTCGAACGGGAGATCGCGGCGGCGGCGGGGATCGACCGCGAACACGTCGTCCTCGATGTCCCCCCCGAGCCGTCGATGCGGGAGTCGACCGCGCGGGTGACGGTCAACGGGGAAGTGCGACGGTTGGAACGGCAGTCGCCGCTGGTGTCCGCGCTCCGGACCGCCCAGCGAAACCAGTGGCGTTTGGGGGTGTACGCGCCCGCGGCCGCCACGGACCGGGTTGGACGGGCCGCCGCCGACGTGCTCGGGCTCGACCCCGACACGCTGGTGAGTGAGGTCCGGAAGGCGATGCCGACGACGCTCGACGAGTTCGAGTGAGGCGACCGCCGGCACGGGCCGGCCGAGCGCCCGCGCCGACGACTGCGCCGATCCGTTCTGCCGACCGCTTCAATTCGTTCTGCCGACCGATTCGATCCGTTCTGCCGACCGATTCGATCCGTTCTGCCGACCGATTCGGCGACCGCACCGATCCGCTCCGTGACCTTTTAACCCGTGACCGACGACGCTGGCGTATGCACATCGAGGGGACGATACTCGTCGGGACGGAGTTCGACCCGGTCGAGGGGCGGGTCGTCGTCGCGGACGGCGAGATCGTCCGGATCGAGGAGACGACGACCGACAGCAACGCGGTCGTCCTTCCGGCGTTCGTCAACGCCCACACACACATCGGCGACTCGATCGCGAAGGAGGCGGGCGCGGGGCTCTCGCTCGACGAGCTCGTCGCGCCGCCGGACGGGTTGAAACACCGGCTGTTGCGGGCCGCGAGCCACGAGGAGAAGGTGGCGGCGATGGCGCGGTCGCTCCGGTACATGGAGTCGACCGGAACGGGGACGTTCATCGAGTTTCGCGAGGGAGGTGTCGACGGAGTCCGGGCGATCCGAGACGCGCTCGCGGGCGAGGGTGTCGAGCTAGGCGACCGGGCGATCCGGGCGGTCGTCCTCGGCCGCGATGACCCCGACGTGTTGCCGCTCGCGGACGGGTACGGCGCGTCCGGCGCGCGCGACGGCGCGTTCGAGTCGGTGCGGAACGCGACCCGTGAGGCGGGCAAACTGTTCGGGATCCACGCGGGGGAGCGCGACGCCGACGACGTTGACGCCGCGATGGATCTGGACCCGGAGTTCCTCGTCCACATGGTCCACGCCGAGTCACACCACATGGACCGGCTCGCGGATCGGGAGACGCCGGTCGTCGTCTGCCCACGGTCGAACCTCGTGACGAACGTCGGCGTGCCGCCGATCGCCGAGCTTGCCGAGCGGACGACGGTTGCGCTCGGGACCGACAACGTGATGCTCGACTCGCCGTCGATGTTCCGCGAGATGGAGTTCGCGGCGAAGCTGTCCGATCTCCCCGCTCGCGAGGTCCTGCGTATGGCGACGGTGAACGGTGCCCGGATCGCGGGCGCGAACCGCGGCGTGGTCGCGACGGGGGCCGACGCCGACCTCCTCGTGCTCGACGGCGACTCCGACAACCTCGCGGGCGCACAGGACCTCGTCCGGGCCGTCGTCAGGCGGGCCGGAGCCTCCGACGTCGAGTCGGTCGTCATCGGCGGCGAGCGGATCGACCACGACTGAGGGGAGCGACCGACGGGGTAAAACCGGGGCGGGCCGTATCCGGCGACGATGGTCGAGTTCCCGTTGCTCACTGGACTGATCGTCGGCCCAGTCGTTGGGCTGGTCGCGACGCTGGCGATGGACCGCGTCATGCCCCGCCTCCCCGAAGGCGACACCGCGCCGCGAGTCGCGGCGAGCGTCCTCACCGACACGCCGGTCGACGAGGCCCCGGAGCGGCTGGCGTCGTGGGTCCACTACGTCGCCGGCGTGGGCTCCGGGCTCCTGTTCGTAGGGCTCGTCGCCGCGGTCGGCAGGCTCGGGGTCGGGTCGCTCGTCACGCTCGCCGTCGGCGGCGTCGTCATGACCGCGCTGATGGTCGGGTTCTTCGCGCTCGTCCCCCTGCCGCGGGCGGTCGGGCTGCCGCGACAACGACTGGCCCCGGTTCGGCGTGATTGGGCCGTCTGTGCGGTGACGTACGTCGTCGTCGCCGTGGCCCTCGTCGCGGGCGCCGACGCGCTCCTCGCCGGGGCGTAACGGCGCGTGTGGACGGGGACGACCCGGCGGACGCTACCTCCGAGACGGACGCCCGTCGCTGGGGAAAACTGGCTGTCCGTCACCGGGGGGAACTGGACGCCCGTCACCGGGTGAGAACCGAGCGCGCCGACGGCGGGAGAGAAACCGTTTAGTCGCTGGCAGGTGCCCGTTATCGCATGCACGCGATCACCCGAACCGGGTGGATTGAGGTCATCACCGGGTCGATGTTCTCCGGGAAGACCGAGGAGCTCCTGCGGCGGCTCCGCCGCTCGGAGATCGCCGGTCAGTCCGTCGCTGTTTATAAACCCGCGGTCGACGACCGATACGGCGAGACGACGATCGGAAGCCACAACGGTCGCCAGTGGGAGGCGACTGTGATCGACAACGAGGGAGACGGTCCCCGCGAGATCCTCGATACGGCTCCGGATGCTGAGGTCGTCGCCATCGACGAGGCCAACTTCTTCTCGCCGGCGCTCGTCGATGTCTGTGATACGCTCGCGAACCGCGGGGTGCGAGTGATCGTCTCCGGCCTCGACCAGACGTTCCGCGGCGAGCCGTTCGAGCCCGTCCCGGAGCTGATGGCGACCGCCGAGTACGTCGACAAGCTCCGGGCCATCTGCTCGCAGTGTGGCGAGCCCGCGACGCGGAACCAACGGCTCATCGAGGGCGAGCCCGCTCACGTCGACGATCCCACGATCCTCGTCGGTGCGGAGGAGTCCTACGAGGCGCGGTGTCGCGCGTGCCACGTGCTCCGGACCGGCGAAAGCGGTCGACACGAGCCACGACCCGGGGACGACGACTGAGCCCGTTACGCCTGCCTGTCCGCGTCCTGATACAACCACAGGTGGCCACGCCCCTCGGGGAGGTCGATCGGTCGGTAGGACCGAAGGAGCGCCCCCTCATCCGCGAGCGGGAGCCGCTCACCCCGGACGGGCTCGGCCGCGTCGATGACCCGATCGATACCCGCGAGGAACGCGTCGGAGTCCCTGAACCGGTCGCTCACCTCGCGGGCGAACGCCACACAGTCAGTCCCGGTGACGTCGGTAGACGCGGCGTCCACATCGAACAGGTCGAGTAGCCGGTCGTTGGCCGCCAGCACGTACCTGTCGGCGTCCTCGACGAGCACCCCATGGGGGAGGGTGTCGAACACGGACGACAACACCGCGTTCGTCCGCTCGACCGCGCGCTTCCGTCGCTCGCGGTCCGTGATGTCCTCGAACTGTGAGAACACGCGTATCACCTCGCCGTCGTCGTCCGTCACCACCTGATTGTGCCACGCGCACAGGATCCGGTCCCCGTCCGCCGTGACGTTCTCGTTGACGCTGCGGTAGCCGCCGCGGTTCGCGAGGAGCTCCCGCTCGATCGCCGCGACGGCGCGTCGTTGGTCCGTCGGGACGAACGGCATCCACGTCCCCTCGACGAGCGTCTCGGCGTCGTAACCGAGTATCTCCTCGGCCGCGGGGTTCGCTCGGACGATCCGGAACCCCTCGTCGTACTCGATAGTTCCGAGCGGGGACTGTTCGATGAACCGTGAGAGGCGTTCCTGGCTCGCCGCAAGCGCGCGCTTCGAGCGGTACTGGTCGACCGCGTTGCGGACGCGGTTCGCGAGCACGGTGTACTGATCCGCACCGCCCGCCTTCTGGAGGTAATCCGTGGCACCGGCCGCGATCGCGTCGCTGGCGATCTCCTCGCTCCCCTTTCCGGTGAACAGGACGAACGGGAGCTCCGAGTCGCGCTCCCGGATCCGATCGAGAAGCTCGAGGCCGCTCACCCCCGGCATGTCGTAATCGCTGACGACGCAGTCGAACGTCGTCGAGTCGAGCGCCGCCAACGCCGTCTCACCGTCAGGCTCCGAGCGGACCTCGAACGCGTCGTCGATCCGTTCGAGATACGTCGAGACGAGATCCCCGAACGCCTCGTCGTCGTCGACGTGGAGGACCCGTATCCGCGATTCGGAGTCCACACCGTCTCCGTCAGCGGGCGCGTGCATGACGGAGATGTCCGACGGACCTGAAATATAGTTTCGGGTGACTCGGGTCGGATCCGCGGGGGTGAGAGGTCGACCCGCGGGAGCGAGGGGTCGACCCACCGAGTCTCGAACGACCGGGAACTCAGCGATTCAGCGGGTCGCGGCGTCGACGCTCGCGGTGTCGGGGGTCGCGGCGTCGTCGCGTGCCGCGTCGGCGTTCGTCGCGCGGGCGCTCCGAGCGGTTCGGAACAGTCCGATCAGGCCGAAGAGGACGAGGATCGCACCCTCGATCCGAACGACGGTCCGGAACCACGAGCGTGGCTTCACCGCCGCCGTGTCACGGTACGCGGCGCGGGTGAACGCGTCCACGAAGACGCCGGGCAGGAGCGTCTCGAGCAGTCCGACGATACCGACGACGAGGTAGACGAGGGCGCGCATACCTCATCTTCGACGGGTGTCGTCAAAAGCGATGCGGCGGGGGCGGCTCGGCGTCGAACGGCCCTTCAGGTTCGCCCCGCGGTACAGCCGCCGTAGACGGACGGGATCGTACGGACCACGTCGCCCTCCTGGACCGGGGTATCGAGGCCGTCGAGGTGTCTGAGGTCCGTCCCGTTCCGCGTCACAACGGTGCTCCCGGCGAACCCCCCATCGCCATCGACCAGGCGACCGGCGAGTTCCGGATAGCGGTCCTCCAGCAGGGCCAAGAGCTCGCCGTAGGTGTCGGCGTCGATGTCGAGTACGACCCGATTTCCGTCGACCGCCTCGCGGAACGGTCCGAAGAACCGACACTCGATCTCCATACGGGGGATTCGACCGGCGTCGACTTCGGTCCGTCGGTTGGGGTCGACGTCGGTTCGTCTGGTAGGGTCGACGTCGGTTCGTCTGGTAGGGTCGACGTCGGTTCGTCTGGTAGGGTCGACGTCGGTTCGTCTGGTAGGGTCGACGTCGGTTCCCAGATCCGGTGACTACGGTCCGCGTCCCGTCGTCCGCCGCCATCCAGTAGACTTTACCACGTCTCCGGAGAACGAGCGCGCATGGGCGAGGACTACCGCACGGAGGAGGACAGCCTCGGCGAGATGCAGGTACCGGCCGACGCGTACTGGGGCGCACAGACCCAGCGAGCCGTCGAGAACTTCCCCATCTCGGGGATCACGTTCGGACGGCGGTTCGTTCGCGCGCTCGGCGTGGTGAAGAAGGCGGCGGCGCAGGCGAACCGCGACCTGGGCCTCCTCGAGGCGGACACCGCGGACGCCATCGCCGCCGCCGCCGACGAAGTGATCGCCGGCGAGCACGACGACCAGTTCCCGGTCGACGTGTTCCAGACGGGGTCGGGAACCTCCTCCAACATGAACGCCAACGAAGTGATCGCGAACCGCGCGGCCGAGATCGCCGGCGCGGAGATCGGCGACCGGGTCGTCCACCCCAACGACCACGTCAACTACGGCCAGTCGTCGAACGACGTGATCCCGACGGCGATGCACGTCGCCGCTCTCGAAGCCGTCGAGAAAGACCTCATACCCGCCCTCGAAACCCTCCACGCCGAGCTCGAGGCAAAGGAGGCGGCGTTCGACGGCGTCGTCAAGACCGGCCGCACCCATCTCCAGGATGCGACGCCGGTCCGGCTCGGCCAGGAGTTCGGCGGCTACCGAACGCAGGTCGCGAAGGGGATCGACCGCGTGGCGGGCGTCCGGTCGAGCCTCCGCGAGCTCGCGCTCGGAGGGACGGCGGTCGGGACCGGCCTCAACACCCATCCCGAGTTCCCCGAGCTCGCCGCGGAGTACATCTCCGACGAGACGGGGACGACGTTCCGCGAAGCGGACAACCACTTCGAGGCGCAGGCCGCCCACGACGCCATGGGAGAGGCGCACGGCGCGCTCCGCACAGTCGCTGGCAGCCTCAACAAGATCGCCAACGATCTCCGGCTGCTCGCGTCGGGCCCTCGAAACGGCCTCGGCGAGATCGAACAGCCCGAAAACCAGCCCGGCTCCTCGATCATGCCGGGGAAGATCAACCCGGTCGTCGCCGAGTCCGTGAACCAGGTCCACAAGCAGGTCGTCGGCAACGACGCCGCGGTCTCGGCCGGGGCGGCGCGCGGCGAGCTCGACCTGAACCTATATAAACCGGTGCTCGCGTACAACTTCCTCCAGTCGGCCGAGCTGTTGGCGAACGCCGCCGAGACGTTCGGCGAGCGCTTCGTCGGGAAGCTGGAGGCCAACGAGGAGCACTGTGCGGAACGCGTCGAGGAAGCGATGGCGCTGGCGACCGCGCTGAACCCCGCGATCGGCTACGACAAGGCCTCGAAGGTGGCCAAGCAGGCGCTCGACGAGGGGAAGACAGTTCGACAGGTCGCCGTCGAGGAGGGATACCTCACGGAGGCGGAGGCCGACGAGGTGCTCGACCCCGAAGCGATGACACACCGAGTCATCCTCGGCGGCGACTGAACGCCGCCGAGCGGACGGGTGGGCCGTCGGTGGCGTTCGCGCCGAGGTCGTCACTCACGGATCAACAGCCGACACCAACACCGCTCGTCTACTTATAAATAGCCGACACCGACATCGCTCGATCACTTATATACGGTTACGCTCTTGTGAAGCAGATTGTTGATATTGCTCGCTTCAGAAGAATCGGAACAGAAACCAGTCGCTTGAGCGCCTGAAGTCTGGAATCCCATTCAATTACGAAGAGCGTGAAACCGCAAGAAGACTCTACATCAACAATGTACTACGCAAGAGCGTATACAGAAAACCGGGACGAAGCGCGCTCAAACACGCCATCAAAGCGACGCTGTGAAATCAACAATGTGCTACACAAGAGCGTAAGATATATAAATCCTAATTTGTGGTTTCTCACTGTCATGTCCGACAGCAGACTCACCCGGAGAACTGCACTGGGACTACTCGGACTGGGCGGCGCGACCGTACTCTCCGGCGTTGCGGCCGGCGAGAGCCGGGAAGATGAAGACCCGTTCACCCACGAGAACGGAACCCCAGTCGTGCGTATGAGGTCGGAATCGACAATCCCGTTCGAACAGATCGCCGATGCCCGGCAGGCTTTCGTCAATCGCCACGGAGAGCTACTCGACGCAGCCGTCGATTCCCCGGCGTTTGCACTGCCCGAAACGAACCGCGAGGATATCGTGGCGTACAACCTCGTCCTGGATGGGGCTCCCCGGGAGTACTTTGGTTACTATCACGAACGTTCGGATCGATCCGGACGGAGTCGCCGCATCGAACACGTCCACGACCGCGCCGACGACCATATCGATCGGCAAACTGGCGGTGCCTCGGGAGTGGGGGCGATGGGTGACGTCGATACGACGACTACTGGGGACTTCGACGACTGGGTCACGATCGACGATGTCGAAGAGGACCACGTTAGTTCGACCGGAAACCTCTATCTCAATGCGACCTGCCACCGGAAGCACTCCGACTCGGAAGAGAACGACGCGTACGGGTTCGTTTCCTTCGCTGAAATGGGTGGGGGCGGGCTCACGGCACCAGACGATACGATCCGGAACGTCGGGCTCGAAGTGGAACACGACTGGGCATCCAACGCGGACATGAGCAACGGCGACCGATACCCGAAGAGCAAGCTCATTGGAACACACGGAGAGTCTTGGGAGGTCGGGGTAAACATCTCGTGGCCGCCCGGAATCACTGCGTCCGGTGGGGGATACTACGAACAGGCCGACGTACAGACACTCGACGAGAGCGACCCGTGGGCCAACTACGGCAAGTGGGTCGTCGAAATCGAGAGTGATCACACACAGGAGTTCACCGCGCACCTGGATCCGGTGTCTGCCGCCGACGTCGACCGGACCGACTGCGTGAACCCGCCGCACAGTCCGCCGATCCAACCTGTCGGGCACGTCATTGCGACCGGAGAGTGGGTCGATATCGACCCGAACGATCCCGACACCTACCAGGAAACGCACTCGATCGGATTCAACGACGGTGGATCGACCTGCTGAACTGAAACTATGCCAATCCGACGAACCATTTTGGCTTGCGCTCCGTTCGCTCTCGCTGGCTGTCTCAGTCGTTTTGAGAGTGGAGAAGGCGATAGCGAACCGGGATCGGATTCCGGCAGCAGCGACCAGACCAGCGGATGGACGACGTACCGCGGCGACGTCGCCGCGACGGGGCGGGCAGACACGACCCTGTCCGAGTCGTTCGAGGTCGAACGGCTCTGGGGCTGGGACGACCCGATAGCAACACCACCGGATCACCCGCGGCTCGCGCGGTCTACACCGGGCGTCGTCCCCACCACCGACGCAGTGTACGCGACTGCGGCCGACCCCGAGTTCGCGCCGGTAGCTGTCGATCGGACGGATCCTGGACTGCGGTGGACGCTCGACGACCTCACCGACGCTCGCGACGGCGAGTACGACCGGACGCCGACGCCCGTCGTTGCCGACGGGGACACGTTCGTTCACACCAGCTACCGGCTGTGGCGAATCGACGACGGTAACCCGGTCTGGGCCCAGGATACCGGCCTCTGGGTCGGCGACGAACTGATCGGTGATCGGTCGGAGCTGTACACCACGACCGCGGTAGCGCGGATCGATCCGGAGGGAGGAGAGACGATCGACACCGAACGCGCTCGGGAGTCTGGATCGACCGCGGGGCTGGCAGTCGGATCCGATGGCGCAGTGCAGGCCCTCCGGGTCGGTGACACACCCGACGGTCTGCTCGTCGGATACGACGAGCGCTGGAACGTCGACTGGGAGATCGAACTCCCCGGCCAGCCACCCCGGCGCGCACCCGCTCTGTGGGACGGAACCGCTGTCGTCGTCGCCGGCGGTGAGACGATCGGTGTCGACATCGCAGACGGTGAACTCCGCTGGCGGACCGACGACCGGGGGTTCCGGTCCGGCGTCGCCGTCGACGGGGAGGGGACGGTGTACGCTCCCCACGAAACCGACGTCCTCGTCGCCCTCGACGGTCCCGACGGAACGCGACAGTGGAGTTCGGAGGTCGATAGACCGCTCGAAGCGTTCGTCGGTGACCAGCAGCACGTCTTTCCGCCGATCGTCGCAAACGACGCAGTCGTACTCGGCGGTCCCGGCGGGCTTGCCATTTTCGACCGTGCAAGCGGTACCCTCCGCTGGCACGAGGACCTCGCGCTGGCTGGCGCGCCGGCAGTCGCGTTCGGGGACGTGTATACGATCACGGAAGCGGGCGTAATCGCTATCAGGGGTCAGTAGTATCGGCACCCGATTCTCTGTTCTGGTCCTCCTCCACTACCGAACTCGCTACCACGGGTTCGGACCTCCTGTGGCGGCGCTATTCAGGAAGCGATCAGCGTTTCCTCGACGATGATGGTCTCCGACGGGATATGAATGACCTGCACCATGACTGAACTCCCTGCCTGCAGATCACAATCCCCGCTGGTGATTCTGAACTGTATCTTATCACCAGGGCCAAACGGGTTGGGTCCATCTCTATGCAGTGCAGAATCCGAATCGAGGCCAGGGAATGACTCATCGAAGAAGCTCTCTCGGTCATCGTCGATGTTGTTATCGGTCAGTCGCGCTTCGTCTGATGGTAAATTGATCAGCCGGCCAAATTTTGTTCCGTCTGCACACTCTGCTGTAACGGATATTTCGATCTCATCCACTTGTACAGGGTCACCGGCTTCGTGAAAGAGGTTGATGTTTCGCTCTTGCGTAGTACATTGTTGATGTAGAGTCTTCTTGCGGTTTCACGCTCTTCGTAATTGAATGAGATTCCAGACTTCAGGCGCTCAAGCGACTGGTTTCTGTTCCGATTCTTCTGAAGCGAGCAATATCAACAATCTGCTTCACAAGAGCGTATACGGTTAACATCGACATCGCTCGATCACTTATATACGGTCGCTCCGCCACACTGTTCATTCGCTTCACCTCTCGAAGCGCGGACCCGTCCGGTCAGTCCCGGAAGAACGCCTCCCGCTCGAACGGCTCCGATTCGCCCTCGACCGCGAGTACGTCGAGGGCGGTGACCGTCGCACCAACCCCGAGGAGTCCCGCGAGGCTCGGCTCCGTCCGGCCCTCGTCGCTCGACACGAGCTCTTTTATATACAATCCGCCAGCGCCGTGGATCTCCACGATAGCGTGGCGCGGGTCGACGAGCTCGGCGTCGGCTTCGTACACGTCACGCTCGCGGGTCAGGCTCGCTCGCCGATGGTCGACACGGTTCGGCGTGTACTGCTCGACGGTCGCGCCTTCGAGCGTCGCGATCGCGTCCGCGAGGTCCGACTCGCTCACGTCGTCGTCGAAGGCGACCTCCGCACGGTAGCGCTTCGAGGCGTCGAGCTCCTTCACCCGCTCGACCATGTCGTAGGTCGCCAGCCGGAGCCCCTCGACCTCGACGGCCCCGTCGGCGAACGCGTTGATGTCGGCCTGGAGCCGGTCGACGTCGGCCCGGCGGCGACGCGGCTCCGCGATCTCAACCACGAACGGTCGGCCGGTGCCGAGCATCCGCGCGTCGACGTCCTCGCGGCCCGCCCCGTGGAACGTCGCCTCCGTCCCGTCCAGCACGTCCTCGATCACCGGCGCGGTGAACTCCTCGACGCTGTCGTCGTAGAGGTATCCCGACCCGCCGCAGTGGTCACACGGTTCGTGGCCGGCCACCCCCGAGCCGTGACACTCCCGACAGGGCCACTCGGTCTGCGGGATATCACGCTCCAGCTTGCGATAGCGGCCGTACACGAACGTCGAGTTCACTTTCGTGTCCAGCGTGTCCTCGCCGAGATCGATCGTGAACTGGACGTCCGGGCGGTCGAAGGAGACCTCCGCGTCGGTTAGCCGACCGAACCGTTTGCCGACCTCGCGGTTGAACTCGGATTTGAACGGCTCGCCCGCGTCCGACGCGACCCCCGCCTCCTCGCGCAGTAGCGTCTCGTTCTCCTCGATCAGCGGCGGGGGACGCGTTCCGACGTTGTACGTCGCGAACTCGACATCCGAAACCGCCTCGACGGCGCGCTCGGCCCACGCGTCGAACGCGGCACAGTACCCCTCACACACCCAGCAGTCCGCCGTGTCGACCGGCTCGAAGTCGACGTCGTCGCGGAGTGCGAGCGCGGTCCGCAGCGCGGACCCCCGATCGGCGTTCGACAGCCCGAAGCTCCGATCGGCGACGAGCCGGCCCAGACAGGCGTCACACACCGGCCCGGTCGCGATCGCGCGGTTGGCGACCTCCAGTACGTCCATATCCGCACCAGTCGGCCGCGCGGTAACTGTCTTGCTGTCCGCGGTCACGACGGCGGGATGTCGACCGAATTTATACGACCCCCGTCCGTTCGGACGAGCGTGAGTGGGTCGGCGAGCCGGGAAGAGAAACGCGAGCTCGGAGTCGAGCTGCTGGCGAACCTCGAACACGACGAGCTCCCGCTCGCGGACGCGATCGACCGGATCGAGACGGTGACGACGAGCCCTTCGCTCACCAGAGAGATACTCGACGCCGCCGAGAAGCGAGGGGTCATCGACCGGGAGAACGCCCGGCTTCGAGTCAACCGGGGCGGGACGTACGTCGACTACGACAGCCAGGTGGTCTCCCGCGAGGGGGAGTTCGAGTGTCGTCGGTGTGGCGCGTCGATCACGACCGGGCACTTCGTCCGGCTGGACGCCGGCGAGCTGGGGCCGTTCGGCTCCTCGTGTGTGCGGAAGGTGACCGGCCGCGACGCCGACTGATCGGAGGCGGTCGCTCAGCGACCGCGCCGGAGCTCCTCGATGAGTCGCTCGATGAGCTCCGACTGCCGGTCGAGGCGCTCGGACTGTGCTTCCACTGCCTGTCGGAGGGAGGCGACCTCCGCGGCGAGGTCGTCGTCCTCGACGCCGGCGCTCTCGAAGGGCGACCCCTCGAACGCGTCCGGTTCGTCCGGGGCAGCGTCGGAGCCTGTCCCCGGCTCGGACGGATCGCCGCCGAACGCGTCCTCGAGCGGGTCCGACCCGACCGAGGCCGGCGCTTCCTCGGCTCTCCCCGACGCTTCGGCCGACTGCCCGCCGGGAGTGTCGGCGGCGGGTTCGGCTCCCGTCGAGCGGGTCCGGTCGTCACGAGCCGTGTCGCCCGCGGCGGTGTTCGCCGTCTCTTTCGTCCCGGTCGGCTCTGCCGTCCCGGCCGCACCCGCTGCGTCGGTCGCGCTGGCCTCCGCGGCCGCGCTCGTCCCAGTATCCGTCTCCACTGTCGGGTCGACGGCGGGTTCGGTTCCGGCGCTCGTCCCCGCGTCGGCCTCCGCGTTGGCTTCTGCGTTGGCCTCCGCGTCGGCGACCGGCGAGGCCGACAGCGGATCCGGCCCCTCGCCGAAATCGGTCGTGCCCGCGGACTCGCTCGCGTCCGCGTCGTCAGCGTCGTCGGCCGCCGTCACTCGGAACTCCTCCAAACTACCGACCTCGTGGAACGCACACACCGCGTCGACGAGGGTCTCCCGGACGGCACGGGCGGACTCGTTGGGGGCTTTGAACCGCTCCGACCGACCGTCGTGGGCGAGCACGACTGCGGTGGCGACGGTCCCCTCCTCGAAGTCGAGGTCGGTCAGGTTCGCGTACGGGAACTCCTCGAACTCCTCGTCCCACACCGCCGAGCCGACGTGTTTCACGAGCCGGCTGTCGGTGACGACGAGGGTGAGCTCCGAGAACCGGAACGTCCGTCTGACCGACTCTCCGGGCTCCGTGACCCCCGTCGCCGACAGCACGCCGGCGAGGATCGGGTGGAGCGCGTCATCGACGCGTTTCGTCGGGAGCGAGAGCGTTTCGTCCCCGTCGAGCCCGTAGCCGAGAACGATCTTCGACTTGCGTCGGCCGGTCGACACCGCGATCCGCTCGGCGTCGTGACCGTACTCCTCGACCGACTCGTCGGAGAGGAGGCCGTCCGCCCGGTACACGAGCGTTCGCGTCGGCGTGACCGCGAGGACATCGTCTCCCCCGAGCGGGACCTCGGCGACGACTTCCTCGTCGCCGACGGCCCCGGACAGTAGTTCGGGAAGGCTCATACGCCGAACGTCCGGGGCGTCCGGCATAAATCCGCGGGGTCCGGTTCTCGCGACTGGATCCGGCCTGTCATCATCTCGATCTGTTATCATCTCGGCCTGTCATCGTCTCGATCTGTTATCATCTCGGCCTGTCATCGTCTGCCACGGTTCCGACGGATGGGAAGGTTAAAGGGTCTCATCGCGGTACGAAAGGGTGAGGCCGGGTGGCTTAGCTGGACATAGCGCCGCACTCATAGGGTTCGGAGATTCGGTGCGGTGACGCCTTGGAAGCGTCCGCGTCCTTCCCGTGGCTCCGCCGAGCCTCGGACCTGGGACATGCGGAGATCGTGGGTTCGGAGCCCACCCCGGCCATCCCTCTCCTTCCCGAACGACTGATCGCCGAGCCCTGCGTCCACGACTCGATGTCCACCCTCCACAGGACCCCCGCGTCGTTTCAACGGAAGACACATACCTCCGGAACCGAAGCGGGTGATATGAAAGACGCCTCACGACGCCAGGTTCTCGGCGCGGCAGCGACCGGAACCGCCCTCTCGATCGCCGGCTGTAGCGCGCTCGACGGTGACGAACCGGTACCGGATACGGACGGATCGGCGGGAGTCGCAACCGTCGCTGTCGACATCGACGAGCGCATGGCCGAGCGCGAAGCGGAGATCCAACAACAGCTCGAAGACGAGGAGATCAGCCAGGAGGAGGCACAGGCCGAGTTCCAGGCCGCCCAGATCGAGGCCTTGGGGGACGCGGTGGACGCCGTCGAGTCGTACGCCGCCGAGACTGACGGGCTCGATGTCGTCGACAGCAGCGATCAGGTCGGCGCACTCCTCGTCGACGGCGACCCTGCCGCGGTGATCGCGGCGCTCGACAACGACGACGTCGGCGCGCTCGTCTCCGCGGCCCAGTTCCAAGAGTTCCAGGAAGGACAGCCCGCGGAGGGCGACGACGGCGGCCAGTAGCCGGCGTCGGCTAGCGATCCCGCAGCACCGTCTCGCCGGGCGCGACCGTGGCGTCGGCCGAGAGGGTCACGCCCGCGTTGATCGTGCAGTTGATTCCGGTTTTGACCCCATCGCCACAGACGATCCCGAACTTCCGTCGCCCCGTACTGACGCGGTCCCCCTTCACCGTGAGCTCGACGGGCGCACCGTCGTGTCTGAGGTTCGCGACGGTCGTCCCCGCGCCGAGGTTGACGTCGGTTCCGAGCACGCTGTCGCCGAGATAGGTGAGGTGTGGCACCGCCGAGCCGGCCATCACGACGCTGTTTTTCACCTCGACGCCGTGGCCCACCCGAGTGTCGGGACCGAGGTAGGTCGCCCCTCTGAGGTAGGCGTTCGGCCCGACGTGACTCCCGGCGCTTACGTACGCCGGCCCCTCGATCACGACGCCCGGCTCGATCGTCGCGCCGTTCTCGACGACGACATCGCCGCGGAGCTCGGCGTCGTCGCTCACCTCGCCGCCGACCTCGCGGTCGAGCTCCGCGAGCGTCCACTCGTTGGCCGCGAGCAGCTCCCACGGTCGCCCCACGTCCAGCCAGCGGTCGAAGGGGATCGACCGCACGTCGGTCGTCTCGCAGGCGCGCTGGAGAACGTCGGTGAGTTCGAGCTCGCCGCGGTCGCTCTCGTCCACGTCGAGCCACGACAGCGCCGCCGCCGGGAAGACGTACGCGCCCGTGTTTACGAGATCCGAGGGCGGGTCGTCGGGCTTCTCTACCACCTCCAGCACTCGCCCGTCCTCGACGCGTAACACGCCGTAGGCCGACGGGTTCTCGACGCGATAGGAGCCCACCGCGGCGTCGGCGTCGTACAGCGCCGCGAGCGAGGCGCGGTCGTAGAGCACGTCGCCGTTCAACACGACGAACGGGGCGTCGTCGAGCGCGGGGCGAGCCGTCCGCACGGCGTCAGCGGTGCCGCGCTGTTCGGCCTGCTCGACGGTGTCGACCGGTATCGGCCAGTCGCGCGCGGCGATCGCTTCCCGGACGACGTCGGCCTCGTAGCCGACGACGACGACGGCGCTCGTCGCGCCGGCCGCGATCGCCTCTTCCAGACAGCGCTCCACGAGCGGCGTCCCGGCGACCGGGAGCATCGGCTTCGGCGTCCGCGCCGTCAGCGGACGCATTCGGGTCCCTTCGCCGGCCGCGAGCACGACGGTTTGCATACCGGACCGACAGCCGACGGGCGGAAAGGTATTACGCCGACGGACGACGGACCCGTCTCAGGCCCCGCTCGAACCGGCGTCGGTATCGTTCCCTTCGTCGCCGCCGACCGCGCTCTCGACGAGCCCGACCGCGTCCTCAACGATCCCGACCGCGCGGTCAAACAGCGCGTCGGCCGCCGTCTCCGCCCTCGCCTCCGCGGTGACTCGGACGAGCGACTCGGTGCCGGACGGCCGGATCAGGAACCAGCCGTCGTCGGTGTCCACCCGCAGCCCGTCCAGCGTGGAGACCTCGTCGTAGGCGTCGCCGACGGCGGTTTCGACGCGCTCCATCACGGCCGCCTTGGCGTCGACCCGGATCGCCGTTCGTCGGATCGGATACCGGTCGATCCGGGAGAGCCGCGTGGAGAGCGGCTCCGTCGCGACGAGCGCGGCCAGCCGGACCGCCGCGAGCGGCCCGTCGGGACACAGGGTCTCCTCGGGGAAGATCCACGCGCCGGACGGCTCGCCGCCGAACGCGACCCCGTCGGTCGCGGCGCGCTCGGCGACGTACACGTCGCCGACACGGGTGTAGACGAGCTCGGCACCGACGTCTGCGACGGCGTCCGCGGCCGCGAGACTGGTGTCGACGGGGGCGGCCACCCGTTCACCCGCCGTGGCCTCCGCCCGACCGAACACCGCCAACAGGAGGTCGCCCGGGACGAACACCCCCTCGTCGGTGACCGCCATCATCCTGTCGGCGTCGCCGTCGTGGGCGATCCCGAGGTCGGCGTCCAGCGCCGCCACCGTCGCGACCAGACTGGTACAGTTCTCCGCGTTCGGCTCGCTCGGCCGCGCTGGGAACCGCCCGTCGGGTCGTTCGTTGAGCGTCTCCACGTCGGCACCGAGCGCGTACAGCGCCTCCGCGGTCACGCCGCCCATGCCGTTCCCGACGTCGACGACCACGGAGAGCCCGTCGAACGGGGTCGCGTCCGGGTCGGCGTCTTCCGTCGCCCGCCGCCCGGCGTCGACGAGCGCGTCGCGATGGTGGGCGAGTGCGCCGTCCCACCGCTCGTGATCGCCGTGGCCCTGCCAGTCCGCGAGGGCGAACGCGCCCTCGCCGATCCGCTCCTCGATGACGTCCTGTCGGGCCGGCGGGTACGCCTGTCCCGAGGGGGTCCACAGCTTGAGCCCGTTGTCGGGTGCCGGATTGTGCGAGGCGGTCACGACGATCCCCGCGTCCGCCGAGCGGGCCGGGATCGCCCGGGCGACGGTCGGCGTGGCCGCGCGACCCACGTCCACGACGTCGGCCCCGGTCTCCCGGAGGCCGGCAACGAGCGCGTCGCGGAGCGTCTCGCCGGTCCCTCGGGCGTCGCGGCCGACCACGACCCGATCCGTCTCGGTGCCGACAGCGCGCCCGACGTCGAGCGCCACCGCCGCGGTGACGCTCTCGCCGACGCGGCCACGGATGCCGCTGGTTCCGAACATGTTCGATCCCTTTCACCGACGGGGCTTGTAACCACCGGCGGCCGGTCGCCGAACGGCCCCCAGTTGAGACCGTGCCGCGGTCGGGAGCGGGGCCTTTTACCGAGTCGCCGTCGAACAGACGGTATGGAGGTCATCGACCGTCGGTCGGCGGGACCGGCACGGGTCGCGATCGTCGGCGGGATCCACGGCGACGAGCCCGCCGGCGAGCGGATCGTTCGACGGCTCGCGGCGGCGCTCCCCGAACTGTCCGGCGAGGAAGCGGACGCCGCGCCTGACGGCGAGCAGGCTGTCGGCGACGGGAACGCCAGGGGCGTGATCCGGCTCGTCGTCGCCAACGAGCCCGCTCTAGAGGCGGGAGTCCGGTACACCGACGTCGACCTGAACCGGTCGTTCCCCGGGGACGCCGACAGCGACGAGTACGAACGGGCACTCGCACCCCGAGTCGCCGAGGCGGTCAGGGGGATGGACGCGGTGCTCGCGCTCCACACCTCACACAGCGCGCCGCCGCCGTTCGCCATCTACAGCGAGTGCACCGAGTCGGTCCGGCGAACCGTGACGGGGATGCCCGTCGACTACGTGGTCGACTCGGGGGGGCTCCGCTCCACGACGCTCGACTCCGTCGTCGACCACACCGTCTCGGTCGAGGTCGGCCGCCAGGGGAGCGAGGAAGCGGCCGAGTTCGGCTACGAGGCGTCACTAGCGTTCCTCAGGGCCCACGGCGCGCTCGACGACGAGCCGCCGACGTTCACCGAGACCACGGTCGTCGAGGGGTTCGAGGAGGTCCCGAAGGGTGGCGGCGAACCTCACGTTCACTACCGGAACTTCGAGACGATCCCGCAGGGTGCGGTGTTCGCGCACGACGACGTGTACACCCATCGCGTCGAGGGGGCGGACGTCGTACCGATCCTCGCGAGCGAGCACGGCTACGAGGATATCTTCGGCATCTACGGCCGAATCACGGGAACGATCGATCCGCCGGAGGAGTGACTTGCCGGACCGTCGGTGGATCGACCCGTCTGACCGTCGGTGGATCGACCCACGGACCGCGGGAACCCCGACCTGTCATACACAGAGAAGACTTTTACTCATGCCCGGAGAACGCCGGGACATGCAAGCAGTCGTACTCGCGGCGGGCCAGGGGACACGGCTCCGGCCGCTGACCGACGACAAGCCGAAGGGGATGGTCGAGGTCGCCGGCAAGCCGATCTTGACCCACTGTTTCGACCGGCTCATCGAGCTCGGCGCGGAGGAGCTGTTGGTCGTCGTCGGCTACAAGAAAGAGGTCATCATCGACCACTACGACGACGCCTACGAGGGCGTGCCGATCACCTACGCGCATCAGCGCGACCCGAAGGGGCTGGCGGATGCGCTGTTGACGGTCGAAGAACACATCGACGACGACTTCATGCTGATCCTCGGCGACAACGTCTTCGAGGCGAACCTGGAGGACGTCGTCCGTCGGCAGCGCGAGCGCCGGACCGACGCCGCGTTCCTCGTCGAGGAGGTGCCGTGGGATGAAGCGAGCCGGTACGGGGTCTGTGACACCAACCAGTACGGCGAGATCACGGACGTCGTCGAGAAACCGGACGACCCGCCGAGCAACCTCGTGATGACCGGCTTCTACACGTTCTCGCCCGCCATATTCCACGCGTGTCACCTCGTGCAACCCTCCGACCGCGGCGAGTACGAGCTCTCGGACGCGGTCGACCTGCTCATCCAGTCGGGCCGCACCATCGACGCCATCGGTCTCGACGGGTGGCGGATCGACGTGGGTTACCCCGAGGACCGCGACGAGGCCGAACGCCGGCTGGAAGACGCAGAAGGGGAGGCGACAGCGGACGGGGAGGCGACAGCGGACGGGGAACCGGACGTCGAAGCCTCGCCGGACGCGTGAACGGCCAGGCGTCCGCCTCGCCAGCCCCGTAACCGCTCATACGACCTCTCGTACTCGCCCGTTTCTTTCCTCTCTTCACGCGACGACAGAGACGACGCCGCCGCCGACGATCGCGAGCCCGCCGAGCCCGAAACAGACGACCCAGAAGGGAACCCGGTCGACGACGCGCATCAGGGCGTCGATCGTGAGGTAGCCGACGACGGCGCTGACGACGAGCGCGACGAGCGCGGCGGTCGGACTGATCCCCGGAAGCCCGCCCGCGCCGAGAACGGTGAGCGCCGCGCCACCGAGGCTCGCGGGGATCGAGAGGAGAAACGAGAGTCGGAACGCCGCCGGCGGGTCGTAGCTCCGGAACAACAGCGCGCTCGTCGTCACGCCCGACCGGGAGATCCCGGGGAGGATCGCGACGCCCTGTACCGCGCCGACGAGGACGGAGTCGAGCAACGTCGGCTCCTCCCTGATCCCCATCGATACCGACTCCGAGGCGAGCTGGAGGACCCCCGTCAGGATCAACAACACGCCGATCGCGGCGATGAACACGCCGCCGGTCAGCTGCCCGGCGAGATCGACCGCGAATATATATAAGGGGATCCCGACGAGGCCGGTCAACAGACACGCGACGACGACGTAGGAAGCGATCGCGTTGTCGCCCTCGTAGGCCCCCCGCGGCGTCCAGCCGGGGAGCGCCTCGAACGCGACGCGGATATCGTCGCGGTAGTACGTCGCGGCCGACAGCGTGGTACCGACCTGCAAGAACAGCGCGAGCTGAAGCGCGATATCGGGATCCGTGCCGACGAACGTCAAGAACAGCGCGAGGTTACCCTGACTGGAGACGGGAAGCCACTCGACGATCCCCTGAACGATGCCCGCGAGGACCGCCACGACGAGTTCCGTTCGGCTCACTACGATGAACGCGACGGCGGCCGTACTTAAGGACAGCCGATCGACGGCGACGTGATGCCGGGGCCGATGGCGACGTGATGCCGGGGCCGATGGCGACGTGATGCCGGGACCGACCCCGCTAGCGATGTCGGTGTCACCGATATCGCGGTAAGGGATACCGATCGATAGGGAGACGGTACTTAAATGCGGTTCTCGCGACCGGGGTCGACGTCGATGGCGTCGACCGGACAGACGTCGACACACAGCATACAGTCGATACACTGCTCCTCGTCGGTCGGGTTCGCCTTGATCTCGGACTCGCCGTGGCCGGGGGTGTCGACCCACTCGAACACGTCGACCGGACAGTCCTCGAGACACGCGCCGTCGGCGAGGCAGATATCGAAATCGACGGCCACGTGGGTCCCGCGGATCCCGAGCTGCTCCGGCGGGTCGACTGGCCCCCACACGGCGACGTCGTGCTCCTCGCCGACCTGCTCGCGGTTCCGCTCGAAGTTCGGGTCGATACCCATCGTACACGTCGTTTCGCCCGTCCGTATTTAAACTCCGCGACGAGGCGGCCTCTCAGGCTGGCGAATGGCGCTTACGGGTGTGCGTAGTAGGCGACGAGCGCCTCCTCGCCGGTCGGGCCGTCCGGGTCGGCCGTCGCCGTCGGGTCGAACGTGTCGATCCGGGCGAACCCGACCCGTTCGAACTGGACGACCGTGTCGACGGCGGCGTCGGCGACGGCCGGCTCGACGTACCCACGGACATCGCCCTCGACGGTCCGGAGGAGCGTGTCCAGCGACTCCGCGGCGGGCACCCAGTGAACGACATCGACCCCGCCCTCGCGGACCACGTCGATGCTGGCGTCGACGTAGACGAGCGATCCTGCCGCCGATGCATCGGTCGGACCGTCGCTTGGATCGTCGGCCAGCTCGTCGGCCGGTTCGTACCTGACACAGCCGTACCCCTTCAACCACACGCGCTCACCCGCGTCCGGGAGGTCGGAGGCTTCGATCCGAACGCGGCCGGCCGGGACGGTCCGGTCGCCGCGGTCGGGGAAGTCGGGATGGACGGGGGGGTGGCCGGCGTCCGGCGCGGGGGCGTCCGGCGCGTCCTCGATCGGGAGCGCGACGGCGGGGTCGTCCTCGCGATCGCGGACCAGGAAGTACCGGTCTGCCTCGTCGTCGACGAGATCGCGGTTGTTGGCGTAGACGGACGACATCGCGAGGTCGACGTCGGAGGTCGACATCCCGAGCTCGGTCATCGACTCGACGATCGCCTCGCCGCGGATCCCCCGGCGTCGAACGGCGGCGATCGTCGGCGCGCGCGGGTCGTCCCAGCCGGTCAGGTCACCCGCTTCGATCAGCGACTTGATCGTCGACGTCGAAAGCGAGATGTCGTACTCGTCGAGCTGGACGTGGCCCCAGTGGAGCACCTCCGGGTACTCCCAGTCGAAGTAGTCGTAGACGAACCGCTGGCGCTTCGCGGAGTCCTGCAGGTCGATCCCGCGGATGATGTGCGTGACCCCCGTGAGGTGGTCGTCGATACCGGACTGGAAATCCAGCATGGGCCAACAGCGGTAGTCGGCGGCTTCCTCGCGCGGGTGCGGCGTGTCGATCATCCGGAACGCGACCCAGTCGCGCAGCGCGGGGTTCTTGTGCTCGATGTCGGTCCGCACACGAAGCACCATCTCGCCGGCGTCGTACTCGCCCGCGATCATGCCGTCGAACTCGTCGTGGACGGTCTCGGGGTCCTTATCGCGGTTCGGCGAGGGCTCGCCGGCGTTTTTCAGTTCGGAGAACTCCTCGGCCGGGAGGTCACAGGTGTACGCGCCGCCGGCGTCGATCAGGTCGCGCGCGTGGTCGTAGTAGGTGTCCAGTCGATCGGAGGCTCGCAGCACGCGGTCGACCTCGAACCCGAGGTACGCGATGTCATCCAGGATCGCGTCGTACGCGCCGAGATCCGGGCGTTTCGTCTCGGGGTCGGTGTCGTCGAACCGGCAGATGAACTCGCCGTCGTACCGTTCCTTGTACGTCCCGATAACGGCGGGCATCCGGGCGTGCCCCATGTGCCACGGGCCGTTCGGGTTGGGGGCCGCACGCATGACGACCTCGCCCTCTTCGGCGTTCGGTAGATCGGGGAGGACGTGGTCGTCGCCCTCGTCGTCCGCCTCGAGCGTCGCGAGTCGCTCCGGGGCTACCTCACCCAGTCGGTCCCGACGTTCCGATTCGTCCATCCCGGCGACACGGTTCACGATCGGCGCGATCACGCCGGGGATCTCGTCCCCGTGGGGGCGGAATTCGGGATTTTCGCCCATTAACGGCCCCATAATCGCGCCGACATCGGGGTCGCTCCCGTGTTTGAGCGCGTTGAACAGCGCGGCCGCCTCCCCGGCCGCCTCGACCCGCTCGCGGAGTTCGTCGTCCATGTCATCGGCTTGTCGGGGTCAGGTCAAAAGTACCGCGGAACAGGTGTCGCCGGCGAAGAGGTCGAACCCCGCTGAACGCTCTCGCGGTGGGCACAGGGTACAACCCGCCGACACGGCGGCCGCCGGGACGCCGTCCGTTTCATCCCGGCCGCACCGCCGTCGGACCGAGCCGGATCCGTCCGCGCCGTGGCAGGGTCCGCGGGTAGGGGCATCGATCGGTCGGGGCGGGACGAACTTAAACAGTCCAGACCGTTCATCCCGACGATCGGCCGTTACGGGCGTGAACGGTCGCGAGATTTATCACCGTGCGTCACGCAGCCAGTGGTTCGGTTCGGTCCATGAGGTTGATACCCGCCCGGTGCGTGACCCGACCATGGAGACCGGATGGCGCGGGACGAACACCCTTTGGACGGGTGTCGGATGGTAGAGCCGATGACGCCGGCGGAGCGCGACGCCGGCAATCGGAAGATCAAGGCGGGGTTCGTACTGCTCGTGACGGTGTCGCCACCGCTGATCTCGCTGCTCGGCGATCCGACAGTCACACAGATCGCGGCGGCCGCCGCCGGCGGGCTCCTCCTCGGCCTGCTGTTGGTGTGGTATCTCGGTCGGCTCGCCTCGGAGTTCACGAGTAGCTCGCGTCGCCCCCGACGGTAGTTCCCGAACACGGCGCGCCTGACAGTCGATTCCCGATCACGAGGAACCCGATGGACGGGAGCTCCCGTCGCCCCCAGTCGCTTCCGTACTGGCGTCGAGCGGAAGCCGTGCGCCGATATCGATCGCCTCCCCGGCACGGTCCCCCGCGATCGCTCGTGAGGAGGAGAGTGGCGAGACGCTGATCTCGCCGTCGACCGTTGCGAGCCGGTCCGATCCGGGGTCGTCGGCGACGTCCCCGCGGAGGAACTCCCGCCAGAACCGGTCGCGCAGCTCCATCCCCATCTCGCCGCGCCGCTCGTCGAAGCGGGCCGCGGCCGACTCGTCCCCGTCGCCGTGACTCCCTGCGTCGGTGCCCGGGTGGAACTCGATCACGTCGAACCCCCGCGCGGGTTCGGTCAGCCGGTACGTCGGGTCGCCCGCGTTCTCGTCGTCAGCGGCGGGAACGTTCACGTTCAACACGTCCGCGCCGAACGGGAGCACGCCGTCTTCGATCCGATCTATCAGCGCGAGTACTGCTTCCCCCGCCAGCGCGAAGTCATCGCGCCCCACCGTCGGCGGGATCGGGAGGTTGCCGCGGTCGTACATCGACACCGCGATGGCGGGCGTTCCGAGGAACGCTGCCTCCATCGCGGCACCGACCGTCCCCGACTGCCCGAGGATGTGTGCACCGATGTTCGGCCCGTGGTTACAGCCGGAGACGACGAGGTCGGGGTCAAGTTCGAGCGCGACGTCCGCGACGGCGACGCAGTCGGCCGGCGTCCCCTCCACCGCATAGCCGAGCTCCGTCTCGGAGTACTGGACCGTCGTCTCCCACCACGAACGGGTACCGCCGACGCCCGACTGGTTCGTCGCCGGTGCTACGACGGTGACGTCATGGTCCCGCGAGAGCGCGTCGGACAGCGCGCGGATCCCCGCAGCGTCGATACCGTCGTCGTTAGTGAGGAGGATCTTCAGGCTCATGGTGGCCACTCGCGGGCACCGGTGAAAACGCCGCCGGAAACGGGCCGTCGAGCGGACGAAACAAGGACGCGGCTCGAGTGGCAGGCACGTGGAGCGAGGACGCGGTTCAAGTGGTAGGCATGCGGAGCGAGGATGCGGTTCAAGTGGTAGGCACGCGGAGCGAGGACGCGGCTCGGGCGTCGGTGGAGGGCTGGTACTCCAGCTCGGTCAGTGTGTGGGCGGTCGCGACTCGCTTAGTCGGCGGCGATTCGACGGCGGTTGTCGACCATCGCCAGCACGTCGTCGAAAAAGCCCAGCGAGTCGTGCGGGCCGGGGTTCGCCTCGGGGTGGTACTGGCGGGTGATGACGTCGAGCTCGTCGCTGTCGAGCCCCTCGACCGTGTCGTCGTTGACGTTCACCTGAGTCACCTCCAGCGGTCCCGTGTCGTCGACGGTGTAGCCGTGGTTCTGTGTCGTCATCACGACCCTGCCGCTCCGGAGGTCCTTCACGGGCTGGTTGACCCCGCGGTGGCCGAACGACATCTTCTCCGTCGTGCCGCCGAGCGCGCTCGCGACGATCTGCTGGCCGAGACAGATGCCGGCCATGGGCGTCTCGCCCGCGAACGCGTCGACGACTTCCTGGGCCGCGACGAAGTTCTCCGGGTCCCCGGGACCGTTCGAGACGAACAGCACGTCCGGGTCGGCCTCGGCGACCTGTTCGGGCGTCGAGTCGTACGGGAACACGTGGACGTCGGCTCCGCGCTCGGTGAGCGAGGAGACGATCGACCCTTTCGCGCCGCAGTCGAGCATCGCGACGGTCGCCTCGCCGCCGCCCTCGTGAACGGTCGGCTCCGCCACGGAGACGCCCGCGCCGATATCGGTGTGCGCGCTCATCGGCTCGCAGGCCTCCATCTCCGCCACCGCGTCTTCCGGGGTCGCGTCCGGCCCCGCGGCGATCCCGCAGGCCATCGCGCCCTCCTCGCGGACCGTCGTGACGATCTCGCGGGTGTCGACGTGGTCGACGGCGGGGACGCCCTCGGTCGCGAGCCAGTCGGCGACGTCGTCGGTCAGTTCGCGGGCGACGGCGGCGCGCGGCTGCACCGAATCGGACTCGAATCGCTCCGCTCGGACGCCGTAGTTCCCGATCAACGGGTACGAGAACGTGAGGATCTGTTCGGCGTAGGAGGGGTCAGTGAGCGACTCCTCGTAGCCGGTGTACGCGGTCGTGAACACCAGTTCACCACGTGTACGCCCCGGGGCACGGGAACGCGCTTCGAGCACGCGACCGTCGGCCAGAGCGATGTAGGCGTCCGACATTACGAGATACGTATAGATGAACCGTAATAAGTGCGTCGTTCGTAGCATCGTTACGAAATTCGTAGCGAGCAGGTTGGCGGGGGGTCACCGCAGGTTGAATAGGGCAGCGACGGTGAGGGCGGTATGACCGATGCCGACGACGCCCGAACGATCGATGGCGTCCGAACCGACACCGTGAGCGCCCGCACTGACGGTGGCGACGCCCGTGACCTCCCCGCCACTCGACGCGGTCTGATCGCCGCGATCGTCGGCGGGACCGCGAGCCTCGGGCTGATCGAGCCCGTGGCCGGCTACCTCCGGGCGTTCTCGCCGCTCTCCGGGTCCGCGTGGCGAACCGACGCCGGACGGCGGACGGTGTCGAGCCCGTACGGTGAGGCGACCGTTCGCGTCGATGGCGACGGTGTCCCCCACGTCACAGCCGATGAGGAGGCCGCGGCGATGTTCGCAGTCGGCTACGCGCAGGCGAACGACCGGCTGTTCCAGCTCGACCTCCAGCGACGCGTGATGCGCGGCCAGCTGTCCGCCGTCGTCGGCGAGGCCACGCTCGAGTCTGATGCGTTCAATCGGCGAATGGGGTTCGTCCGCGCCGCCGAGGCGACGTGGGAACGGGTCCGTGACACCGACGCCGGCGCGGCGGTGGCGGCCTACGCGGACGGCGTTTCCGCGCGGATCGACGACGGCCCACTCCCCCCTGAGTTCGGACTCCTCGGCTACGATCCGTCGCCGTGGACGCCCGTCGACACCATGCTGATGGAGAAACAGATCGCATGGACGCTCACCGGCAGCTTCCGGAGCCTCCGACGGGCGCTGCTCCGCGAACGGCTCGGCGAGGAAACGGCGACGCGGCTGTTCCCCCGGCGGTACGACCACGAGTCGCCGATACTGCGGAGCGCGGCGAACGACGCCGAACCGACGCACACGGCGTCGCGTGCGACTGTCCCTGCGCCCGCGACCGCACACGGCGACACGGAGCATCGGGCGGGCCCTCGGGAGCGCCGGCTCGGCGTCGAAGACGAGCCGCTCGTCTCCTGGCTCTCCGGGTTCGAGTCCCGGCCGGGCATCGGCTCGAACTCCTGGGTCGTCTCGGGCGAGCACACGGCGTCCGGCGACGCCCTGCTCGCGAACGACCCGCACCTCGCGTTACAGGCCCCGCCGCTGTGGTACGAGCAGCACGTCGATGCGGCCGGCATGTCGACCCGTGGCGTCACGTTTCCCGGCGTCCCGTTCGTCGTCATCGGGGCCAGCGACACCTGCTCGTGGGGGTTCACCAACCCGGGGACCGACCAGCTCGACTGTTACACCTACGAGACTCGGGGGGAGCGAGCGGCGGCGGGCGGGACCGGCCTCGACCCCGTCGGCTCGTCCACCGTCCCTCGCGAGTATCGATACGGGGCCGAGTGGCGCGAGTTCGGGTTCCAAACCGAGCGGATCCGCGTCGCCGACGGTCCCGACAGGGTCGTGCCGGTCCGGACCAGCGTCCACGGGCCGGTGCTCGAACGCGAGGGTCGCGAGGTCGGCGTCTCGTGGGTGGGGCTGGCGGGCTCCGCGGTGACGACCGCGATCCGGGCGTTCGCGTTCGCCGACGACGTCGACGGGATCGAGGACGCGAGTCGCGCGTTCGACGGGTTCAGCCAGTGTCTCGTTGCGGCCGATTCCGACGGCGGTACCCTGTTCCGAGTAACGGGTCGGGTTCCGATCCGGCGAACTGACGGCGAGCCGGTCCGCGGTGACCGAGTGCACGACGGTTCCGCTCGCGAGGGCGAGTGGCCGGGGTTCGAGCCGTACGCGAGCGACCCGGACTGGTCGGGGACGATCCCGTTCGCGGAGATGCCCGCGCGGTCGAATCCGGACGCGCTCGGGACCGCGAACCAGCGGCTCGTCGACGACGCCGCTTACCCGTACTATCTCTCGGAGGGGTACTCGGAGCCGTGGCGGGGGATCCGCCTGTGGGCGCTGCTCGACGAGGGCGTTGCCGATAGCGACCTGACGCTGGACGACATGCGACGGCTCCAGCGCGACATCGTTGACGGGAGAGCCGAACGACTCGTTCCCCTGGTCGTCGACGCGGTGGCGGACGCGCCGGCTGACGGCGACGTGAACGACGCGACCCGCGAGGCGGCCGCGACGCTCGACGACTGGGACCGGGAGATGACCCGCGACTCCCGAGCGGCCCTGCTGTTCGACCGCTTCTTGGAGACGTACCGCGAACGAGTGTGGGGACCGGGGTTCACGGAGGCCGACCTCGACGAGGGGTACTGGCCGAGCGACTGGACGCTCGCGGGGCTCGGGCCCGACGACCCGTGGTTCGACGAGCCGGGGGACCGCGGCCGGCTGCTGCGTGAGAGCCTCGCGGCGGCCGCCGAGCGCGTCGACGGGGAGGCCGCGAGCACGTACGGCGACGTCAACACCACCGCGGCGATCCGCCACCCGTTCGACCAGGGGTTCCTGAACTACCCGTCGTACCCGACGGACGGCTCGCCGGGCACGTTGTTCAACTACCGGCGGCGGTCCGCCGCCGGGTCGAGCTGGCGGATGGTGTGGTCACCGGAGTCGGCCGCCGCGATCCTCCCCGGCGGCAACGACGGCCACCCGCTCTCCTCGCGGTACGCGGACCAGCTCCGCCGGTGGGCGGACGGGGAGTACAAACCGCTGGACTTGGCGGTCGCGGGCGACGTTCGACGGCGGTTCGTCGGGGGTGGGGAGCGATGAGCCGCGCCGAACGCGGCCTCCTCCGATCGCTCGCCGCCATCGGTGGCGGCGCGCTCGCGCTCGCGACCGCGACGGTCCACCCGCTCGGGATCCTCCTCGGCGGGGTGGTGTGGGGCCTGCTCGCGCCGACCGTCCGCCGCGGCGTCCTCTACGGCGTGGCGTTCGGCGTCGTCGTCGTGACCGCGTTCGGGGGTCGACTCGTCGCCGCCGGCACCGGGTCCGCGTTCCTCGGGACCGGCGCACTCGCCGCCGCGCCGGTCGCTATCGCCCTCGTTCTCGGCGGTGTCGGCGGTCTCGCCCGGGGGCTCCGGTAGCGCGACCACGCGGGCGTTTCGGCCGAGACCGGAGCGTCGTTTCCGGCGCTGAGTAGCCCTCAGTCGGAACCGAAGGAGACGTCACCGCCCGTGCTACGAAGATCGCACGTTTCTCCCCTAGTGGCTGTGGAGTTCGTAGTTTCGCTACGATCTTCGTAAGCGGTAAGTCGACGCGGAGAGACCCCAGTACATGGACGACCTTGACCGTCGGATCCTGTCGATCCTCCGACGGGACGCACGCACCCCGTACACCGAGATCGCCGACCGTGTCGGCACGTCCGAGGGGACGGTCCGCAATCGGGTCGATCGGCTGACAGACGAGGGGATAATCGAGCGGTTCACGGTGACGACCCGCACCGGTAACGTGAAAGCGATGATCGAGATCTCGGTAGAGATGAACGTCAACACCGCCGCGGTCGGCGAGCGGATGGTGGAGTGGGAGGAGGTCGACTTCGTCTGGCAGGTGTCCGGCGAGGAGGATATCGTCCTCGTCGTCGACGCCGTCGACACCCGCGCGGTCAACGAGCTCATCACGCAGGCGCGGGAGCTTGACGAGGTCAAATCAACGAAGACGCGGCTGATCCTCGACGAGCGACTGGGCTGATCGTCGGCAAACGGATCGGTCGGCCCCGGAGCGACCGTTTCGTCAGCTCTCGTCGTCGCCGCCGTCGCCCCCGGACGCCGGTTCGACGTCGAGGTCGAGCGACCGCTTCTCCGCGAGCTCGCGTTCGAGGGCACCGCGCTCCCAGTTCCGGAGCGCGTCGCCCTCGACTTCCGCGTGGAGCTTCTCCTCGATGAGATCGATCGCGACGCTGTTCGCTCCCTCCGGGATGATCAGGTCGGCGTGACTCTTCGACGGCTCGATGAACCGCTCGTGCATCGGTTTCACCGTCGAGAGGTACTGGTCGATGACGCCCTCCAGGTCGCGACCGCGGTCGAGCACGTCTCGACGGATCCGCCGGAGTATCCGCACGTCCGCGTCCGTCTCCACGTACAGCCTGAGGTCCATCATCGCGTTGATCTCCTCGTCGTACAGCGCCAGGATCCCCTCCAACACGATGACGTCCGTCGGCTCGACGGTGACCCGCTCCTCCTTCCGGTTGTGGATCTCGAAATCGTACTGCGGCATCTCGATCGACTGTCCCTCCAACAGCGATTCGAGGTGCTCCCGGAGGAGCGACCACTCGAACGCCGATGGGTGGTCGTAGTTGACCTCCTGGCGCTCCTCGAAGGAGAGCCCGGAGAGGTCCTCGTAGTAATTGTCGAGCGGGATCCGGGTGACGTCGTCGCCGAGGTTCCGGGTGACGAGCCGCGAGACGGTCGTCTTACCCGCCCCGGTCCCGCCGGCGATGCCGATCACGAACGAGGGGATGGTCATACCGGCGTTGTGCGACCGGAGCGCTTCAAGCCTCCCTTTCCGGTCCGGCCCGTAATAGGGAGCTCGACAGTGACGGCCCTCTACCGCTTCGAACTGCCGTGGACCGTCACGACGCGCGTTTTCGGTCCAGAGCATGTCGTATGTGCGCGTGAGTCATAACGGTACCGGGGGCACCTTTTAGCCGCTCGCCCCGGATCGATCGACCATGCGTACAGATACCACGGTTCGTGACGTGATGCATCGGGAGTTCCTCGGCGCGAGCGAGTCGGACGCGCTCACGGAGGCGGCCGCCCTACTGGTCGAGGAGGTGACCGACTGCGCGGTGGTCCTCCGGGGGGGCGAGGCGGTCG
The DNA here is from genome assembly GCF_055396225.1 of Halorubrum tibetense. Classification (NCBI taxonomy): domain Archaea; kingdom Methanobacteriati; phylum Methanobacteriota; class Halobacteria; order Halobacteriales; family Haloferacaceae; genus Halorubrum; species Halorubrum tibetense. The sequence goes on along the minus strand of NZ_AP043742.1, from coordinate 229,964 downwards.
GCCGGCTCGCGGCGCGTGACGCGCTGGAGGCCGTCCTGGACGGCCGGTCGACGGACGCGAGCGCCGACGGCGGGGAGGCGGGGGCCCCGTCCGGGGACTCGTCCGTCACGACCGTCGGCGACGTGATGCGCCCGCCGCTTCCGACGGTCGCGCCCGACGACGCGCTGTCGGCGGTCGAGGAGCGGTTCGTCGCCGACGGGGTCAGCCGGGTCGTCGTCGTCGACGACGGGGAGACCGTCGGCGTCGTCACCGCCAGAGACTCGCTCGCCGCGGCCCCCACCCGAACGGCGACGGCGGGGACACCGGCCGGGGAACCGGGAGTCACGCCCGAGGGTGCAGAGGGGGCCCGGCTTGAGGCGAACGCGACCACGGCCCCCGACGCGGCTCGGGGCTCCGAACGGGCCCGGACCGCCGCGTCGACGGACGCGTCCGGCGCGTCGACGCAGGGCGTCTGTGAGGTGTGTGGTGCGCTCGCGCCCGAGCTCGCGGACGCCAACGGCCAGGCGGTGTGTCCGAACTGCCGTGAGGTCTGAATCGGCCGCTCACCGCGCCGGATAGTGTCCCGAAACGACGACGCGGACGCCGCGTTCCGGGTGGCCCCCGCGACGATCGACGACCTCGACGCGGTCACCGACCTCTGGGTCGACCTCGCCCGCGACCAGCGTCGTCACGGGTCGACGCTGCTCGCGCGGGCGAACCGTCCCGCGGTTCGCGAGTGGGTGGCCCGAAGCACCGTCACCGGGGAGCTGCTCGTCGCCCGGTCGACGGAACGTGATGGGACGACGGCCGCCGGATCGGACGCCGACGTGGGGTCAGAGAGAGTCGTCGGCTTCGTCGGCTTCACGCTCGAACGCGACGGGTACGAGCGAGACCACACCCGCGGGGTCGTCAGCAACCTGTACGTTCGGCCCGGACACCGGGGAGAGGGGATCGGGGGGGCGCTGCTCGCTGCGGCCGAAGACGCGCTGGTCGAGGCCGGCGCGGACGCCGTCGCGCTCGAAGCGCTCGTCGACAACGAGCGTGCACGCGCGTTCTACGCCGAGCACGGGTACGAACCGAACCGCGTCGAACTGTGGAAGTCGCTCGACGGTGGGGGCGAGACCGACGAGAGAGACGGGAGTACCGATGACGAGTGACGCGCGGACGCCGACCGATGCGGCGACCGATCGCTCGTCGAAAGCGACACGCACTCATACGAGGACCGAGTACGCCCGCCTGCGCTAGGGGAGCATGGGTGGTTCATGCACTCGACTTGTAATCGAGACTTCCGGGGTTCAAATCCCTGCCCTAGCTTCTGAAGTGATCCCCGGTAGCAACCGGTGTGTTCGGGTAGCTGACGGCTCTCGCCGGTCCTCAGTCAAACGGTGACGCGCCGGGGATCCTCGTCGGTGAGTCGCCGAACGGTCAACACGGGGACCGGACAGGTCCTGACGACGCGCTCGGCGACGGAGCCGATGAGGAACCGGTTCTCCCCGTGTCGACCTCGCGTTCCCGTCACGACGACGTCCGCGTCGACGGACCGGGCGTACTCGGTGATCTCCGTTGCCGGCTGTCCCTCGCGGACCTCCGTCGTGGTCGCCAGTCCGTCGTCGCGCGCCGTCGCGGCGTCGAGGACGTCGTCGAGCGCCTGATACCCGCGTTCGCCGAGCGCGTCGCGGAGGTCCTCCCGGACCGCGTCCGGCGACGACTCGACCTCGCCGCTGTCGACGACGTACAGCGCGTGGACGGCCGCGTCGAACCGCGCGGCCAGGTCGACCGCGAGGTCGACGGCGCGACCCACGCTGTCGGAGCCGTCGGTCGCGATTACGATGGTGTCGAACATGACCCACCGTTTGCCGACGCCGAAGTTAAAAGGGTACGGTCGGAGCGATCCGCCCGACGCTCACGGGTACGTCTGGTCGGCGGGTCGCCGAGCCCCGAGCCGTGACATCGCGGGCGCACGTGATCGCGGGCCTTCGTGCCGCGATCAGGCGAGGAACACGTGTCGCGGGCGGTCCGCGAGCACCTCGCGACCCCACTGGACCGTTTCACGGAAGTCGTCCGAGCGGAAGAACGCCATCGCGTCCTCCTTCGAGCGCCACTGGCTGGCGATGAACATGTCGTTCTCGTCCTCGACGTTGACCATCAGGTCGGTGTCGAAGTGGCCGTCCATCCCGTCGAGCGCCGCCCCGACGTCTTCGAACGTATCGACGAAGTCGCCCTGGTGTTCGGGTTTCACCGTGTAGAACATCCCCATCGTCCCGAACCCGGACTCCTCGCCCGCGCGAGCGACGATCCCTGGCAGCTCGGAGAGGAAACCTGCCGCCGTCTCCGCCGCCGAACCCGTCTCCCAGATCGAGACGACCGCGGCGCGGTCGGCGTCGTGGCCGTCGTAGACGGCAGTTTTGACGTGCGTGCCGTAGTGGTCGAAGTTGCCCCGGAGACCCTCGACCTCGTCGAAGAGCCCGTCCACGTCGGCTTCGCTGTACAACACGGTCGCGTACACGTCCTCGCCCGACGGCTTGCCGGCGTAGATGTCGAGGTCCGCGAGCTCGCCGCGGATCTCCGCGTTCGAGACGCCCTCGTCGACCCCGTCAGCGTCGCCCTCCGCGCCGCCCTCGCCGTGCGGGTGGTCGCCGTCGCTCCCCCCGCTCTCGTCGCCGTGCGGGTGATCTCCGTGGGCCGACCCCCCGCTCTCGTCACCGTGCGGGTGATCTCCGTGGGCCGACCCGCCGCTGGCGTGGCCGTGCTCGTCGCCGTGCTGACCGCCGTGGCCGTGTGCCTCGCCGTGACCGCCGGTTTCGCCGTGGCCGTGACCCTCGTGCTCGGCGTCGGCCTCGCCGGTCGGCACCGACTCACCGGCGAGATACGCGCTGAGGTCACTCGGAGGGAACCGGCGGCCGACGTAGAACTGACCGAACTCGCCGTACCGCGAGGACGCCTCGTCGAAGCGCATCTCGTAGACGATGTCTTTGATGTCGGTGGGGTCGGAGCCGAACAGCGTTACGCCCCACTCGTGGTCGTCGAAGCCGACGGAGGAGGCGATGACCTGTTTGATCCGCCCGGCGTACTGCTTGCCGACCTCCCCGTGGCCGGCCATCAGGTCGGCGCGGTCCTCGAACGAGAGGTCGTACCAGTTGTACTCCTCGCCGCGGCGTTTGCTCATCGGATAAAACGAGACGTACTCGTCGTCGGGCATCTCGGGTTCGATCTTCCCCTCGATGTACCGGCGAAGCCCCTCGTCGATCTCGGCGTCGTCGTCCGCGAAGTACTCGTCGGAGACGTAACCGGAGACTTCCGTGACGGAGACGTACGACGACTCCTTCGTCGTGAACTCGGCGAACGCGGTGTTCTCGAACGACCGCTCGATAGCCGAGAGCTCGTCGAGCGTCGGGCGGAAGTGGATCGTCAGGAGGTCGGCCTTGTGTCCGAGCACGGAGAACACCGCCGAGTCGCCGGCGTCAGCCCTCGCGAGCGCTTCACGGTGGGCCAGGAACGACCGGCCCTCATCGATGGCCCGTTCTCGCTCGTGGTCCGGAGCGTTCCGCCACGCGTCCCAGTCGATCGACCGGAACTCGTGGAGTGCGAACCACCCTTCCTCGGTCGCAGGTGCCTCAACCATACGTGAGCTTGGGTCGCCGTGACTTAGGGGTTTCCGAGTCGTGTCCGCCGATTCGCCGCGTCGGTGTACCGCCGCCGGTGCCCGATCGGTCCGTGACAGGCGGCCAGTGGGACCCGATCGGTCCGCGACAGGCCATCGGAAGGGAATCGTTGATCTGCGCGGTGGGATGATGGCGAGGGTGCGGCCAAGAGCGACGGCCGCGTCGGCGAACGTCGTCGGGACCGAAACCCTTTCACGACGACCGTGAGACGGTGGAACGATGCGGAAAAGCGGCCCACCGAAAGGACTGATCTCGTATCTCGTGTTGGAGCTGCTCGCCGAGCGGCCGCGATACGGATACGAGCTGCTGGGCGAGATCACGACGATCAGCGGCGGCCACTGGGAGCCGTCGTACGGGTCAGTGTACCCGATCCTGTACAAGTTCGAGGAGGACGGGGTCGCCGAACGGGTCGAACGGGAGGACGAGCCGGACCGGAAGTACTTCGCGCTCACCGACCACGGCCGGGAGACGCTGGTCGAGAAACGGTCCGAGATCGGTGGCGAGGCGCGCGATTTCGGGGACGTCGTTCTAGGGTTTTATCACCTCTACGCGGCGCTCGCGACCGACGACCGATTCGCGGTCGACGACGGCGAGGGCGAGTGGAACTACGACGAGCGGCACAGCGCGTGGATCGTCGAACAGATGATCCGCCACCACGAGCGCGATTTCGGAGAGTTCGAGCGGATCACCGACTCACCCGAAGCGTTCTACGCCGGGACGGACGGCACCGAGGCCGCGAACGATGGGGGTGACGAGGGGGGCGGTGAGGCGTCGTCCGGATCGGCTGATTGACTGCGGCCGGCTCGACGGGCGCTAGGGCGTCTCTCACCGGTCTATCAGCCGGCCGAGCGTCCCGCCGGGGAGTCCCGAACGGACCAACCGGTCGTAGAGCCGGTCCGGCAGCACTGCGGCGAGCCGTGGGAGCCATCGGGCGCGGCGGCTCACCCGGTATCGTGTCCGCGGGTTTCGGGTCGTCGTCGCGGTGACGATCGACTTTACGACCGTGTCGACACCGGTCGCGGTCGGCGTGTACGACTCGAACGCCCGATAGGCGTCGGCGTACACGCTTTCGGCGTCCCCATCGCGCCCCGCCGCGTCCCGGGATCCGCCTCCGATTCGGGATCCGTCGCCGACTCTGGATCCGTCTCCGACTCGCGACCGGAGCGCGTCGGCCGCGCGCTCGTTGAACCCGGTCCGCACCGGCCCGGGTTCGACGAGGACGACGGTGGCCCCCAGGGGTTCGAGCTCTCGCCGGAGCGCGTCGGTGTAGCCGCGGACGCCGGCCTTCGCGGCGCTGTACGCGCCGTGATATGGAAGCGCGACGCTCCCGAGCATCGACCCGACGACGACGATCCGACCGTGTCGCTCGCGGATCGTCGGAGCGGTCGCGCGGACGACGGTATGGACGGTCGTGAGGTTCGTGTCCAGCTGTCTCCGAAAGGCGTCCGGCGTGGTGTCCTCCAGTGAGGCGATCTCGTAACCACCCGCACACGTGACGACGGCGTCGATCGGGTCCTCCGCGAGGGCCTCACGTACCGCGTCGCCGTCACGAAGGTCGACGACGCGTGTTTCGACCGCATCGGGGAGCTCGGCGAGTCCCGAACGATCGCGGTCGATCCCCACCACCTCGTGATCTGCGGCCGCCAGCCGTTCGGCTACCCCGGTTCCGATCCCGCCGGCAGCTCCGGTGACGACGACGCGCATACGTCGTCCTCCGAACCCCGGCTTGATAGTATGGTCCCTTTCCGACGGCGGCGTCCACTACATCCGACCGAGAACGTCCCGAAGGACTATACCCGTTACCCGCGACCGTTCGAGACATGTCATCCGAGGAGCCGAGCGTTCCGATCGTCTGTACCGACTGTGGGACCGAGACGCAGGTGCCGCTCTCGGACGTCGCCGACACGCTCGAGCGACACAACGACGGAAAACACGACGGTGAAGAGGTCGCGGAAGTCGACCCGGCGCTCAAAGACCACCTCGCCGACCTCGTCGCCGAGGACCTCGGACTGTTCGAGGACGAACACGGAGCCGGCTGAGGAAGGGTGGATCGAACGATCCGAACGGGACCACCGTACGGATCCGTCAGTCGTGGTCGGCGAGCGCGCCCTGCGGATGCCCCTTGTGCTGGAGGTTCCGGTTGTCGCGTTTCCGGACCGTCGTGGCCGGAATGACGTCATCGACTTCGGAACGCGGCCGACCGGTGTAGCCGTGATCGGGGTGCTCCTCGCAGTGTGCCATCGCGTCGTGAGCGCCCTCCCACGGTCCCGCATCGCACTCGTCCGCCGTACAGACGAACACTATCTCTTCTGACATGCTATCCTCTCGTACCGGTCGGGTATATAAAAAAGTCACACCGAAATTATCAGGTTTAATATCTCACGTCTCGGGGGCGAAGCGGCCCGACAGAGTGGAGCAGAGAGAGCTCATCAGCGATCCTCGTCGTCAGCGATCCTCGTCGTCAGCGATCCCCCGATCAGTCGCTTGCGGCCGGCGTCCCGATCATCTCGACGCTGGTGCCGTCGTGGCGGCAGTCCTCGAGGGCGTGTTTGGCCGCGAACCCCGCCTCGTGAGCCGTCGCCCCGCGGCCGACGCCGACTTGAAGCTCGACGTCGACGTCGCCGCCGACGTGGTCCACGGCCTCGGTGAACGCGGACTCGGGGAGGTCCGGACAGACCGCGATGATGTTGTCGCCGCCGACGAAAAACGAGAGCGCGCCGTGGGCTTCCCGCAGGTACCGCATCAGCGACGCGTACGCCTGTTCGATGTTGATAAACGTGTCGAACTCGTTGAGCCGGTCGGTGTACTTCCCGGTCGCGTTCACGACGTCGAAGTGAGCGATCTGGACGTCAGTCGGCGCTGTTTCCGTGAGGTACTCGCCGGCGAGCACCTCCGTCCGCCCGGCGTCCTGTGCGCTTCCCTCGTGTTGGAGCTCCCGGTTCGCCGCTTCTAGCGCGTCGACAGGCCGGTCGCTCACGGCGGTCCCGAGGCTGATCGTCACGGGGTACCGGTTGCCGATCGACTCCTGAAGCGTGGCGTGGGCGTCGCCGTCGACCCCGTTCGTCACCGCGATCATGTTGTCGAACCGGGTGAAGAAGGCGTATCCGTCACGGTGGCCGAGGAACTCGGCGATGTCGGCAAACAGGCGGGACTGGAGCGTCTGTAGGTCCATCTCCCGACGGGGTTCCGGCGTCACGGTCCACGGCCCGTAGTTGTCGATCTGGACCAGCGTCACCTGGGTCGTCGTCACAATAGCGATCGGTTGGAGTCGCGCTCGCTTTACGCTTCCGTTATCCCGAAGGTGGAACCTGTTCCGAAAGTGGGACGTGATGGACTCGTGGGGTGAAACGATACTGGATCGGAGGACGACGGCTTCCGGAGCGCAACCACTACGACGGCCCCGGCCCCAGAGACCGTATGGAGTTCTCCGGAGCGGTCCTCGACGTGGACGGGACGGTCGTGCGCGGAAACGACCCAATACCCGGTGCGCCCGCCGGCTACGACCGGATACAGGAGGCAGGGATCGAGACGCTGTTCGTCTCGAACAACCCGACGAAGGCACCGCCGGCGTACGTCGATCGACTTGGGGCAGCGGGGTACGACGTCGACGCCGACCGGGTGATAACGGCGGGCACGGTCACGACCGAGTACCTCCGGCGACACCACGCCACGGACGACCTGATCTGTATCGGTGCGCCCGGCCTGCTCGACCAGTTCGACGACGCCGGGCTCTCCACGACGGACGACATCGAGGCCGCGGACGCGCTGGTCGCGTCGATCGACCACGAGTTCGACTACGACGACCTGTGTACCGGCCTGTGGGCGCTCGACCGTGGGATCCCCTTCATCGGGACTGATCCGGATATCGTCATCCCCGCGCCCGACCGGGACGTACCGGGATCCGGTGCCGTGATCCGTTCGCTGGCTGCGGTGGCGGAGCGTGACCCGGACATCGTCCTCGGAAAACCGTCCGACCCGGCGATAGCGATGGTTCGTGAGCGGCTTTCACACCCGCCCGAGGAGTGCCTCGTCGTGGGGGACCGCCTTGACACCGACATCGCGCTCGGCGCGCGTGCCGGGATGACGACTGCCCTCGTGTTGTCCGGCGTCACCGACGAAGCCGACGTGGCCGAGAGCGACGTGGAACCCGATCACGTCCTCGACGACCTCGGCGAGATCGGTCGGTTGATCGGCTGAACGGTCGGTCTTACGGATCTACCGGCAAAAATTTATATACTATCACGTCATGTCGTCACACATGCCAGCCGTTGACTCACAGGGATCGGCGTCGGACGAGGAGGAGGACCCCGAACGGACGGTCCGGATCGTCGAAGGCCACGCGGTCCAGTTCAACGAGTACCGTTACTGACGCGTTCGGGACTCCCGATCCGGTTGCCGTCCGATCGGCGCTGTCGCTTCAGATATCAGGTGACCTTCACGTCACGGCGACTGCCGACTCGTTCTTCGGTTGACCGGCCGCCGTCCCCTAGATTCCCGACCGACCGGCTGTCGGGAGGGTTAAGTGGTCGTCGGCGGTACTCCACGTGTGAATCGGAGGGTCACGCGCGCGAGCGTGTTCGCCGCGGTTGCCGCACTCGCGGTGTTCGCGCCGGCGCTCGGCGACGCCGCGGCCGTGCCGTTCCTCGCGGTCGCCGGCGTGGTCCTCCTCGGGATCCGCGAGGGCAACTGGTTCGAGACGCTCGCGTTGCCGGGCGACCGGGAGGCCGAACGGCTGTACGGGCTCGGCGCGTTCGCGCTCGGGCTCGCCGGGCTCGCCGCGTTCGCGACGCTCCCCCGCGTTCCGCTCCCGTTCGGCGCGTTCGCCGCCGCAGCCCTCGCCGTCGGCGGTGGACGGCTCGGCCGGGCCCTGTTCGCTCGTCGATTCGAGGGCGAGTTCGAGCTCGTCGGCGGGTACCTCCTCGTCGCCGGCACCGCGGCGGTCGCCGGACAGGTCGCGATCGGGCTCGTCGGGAGCGACCTCTCCCTGTCGGATCTCGTCGCTGTGGACCCACTTGCGGGGACGCTTCCGGTGTTCGTCTTTCTCGCGGCGGTCGCGGCGTTGACGGCGGGGCTCGTCCGATCGCTCGTGTACGCCCGCGACGAGCACATCACCGTCGTCGTCGTCGCCCTCGTCGTCTGGGGGTTCATGGCGCTCGAACCGACCGTGAGCGCCCCGGGGATCGTCGCCGGGCTCGCCGTCACCGTCGCACTCGGCTACATCTCGTACGCGCTCGGGACGGCGTCGGTTCCGGGGATGCTGACCGGGGTGTTGCTCGCGCTGCTCACCGTCGTGCTCGGCGGCGTCGGCTGGTTCCTCACACTGATGGCGTTTTACGCGGTCGGCGGGTTGGCCTCGAAGTACCGGTTCGACGAGAAGGCCGACCGCGGCGTCGCACAGGAGAACCAGGGCGCTCGCGGGACGGGGAACGTCCTCGCGAACTCCGCGGTGGCGCTCGTGGCGCTGCTCGGCTATGCCGCGACCGGCCACGTCGAGGTGTCGCCGGCGCTGTTCGGCTTCGCGTTCGCCGGCGCGATCGCGACCGCGATGGCCGACACGCTCTCCTCGGAGATCGGGGGTCTGTTCGACGGACCACGGCTGATCACGACGCTCCAGCCGGTCGAACCGGGAACGGACGGCGCGATCACTTGGCAGGGCGAGCTCGCCGGCGGGACGGGTGCCGCGGTGGTCGCCGCTATCGCCGCGGTCGGGATCCCGATCGGGGACCCGCTCGTCGGCGGCGCGGTCGTGTTCCTGGCCGGCGTCGTCGGCATGACCGTCGACAGCCTCCTCGGTGCGCTGATCGAGGGCGAACGGGTCGGCAACCAGGCCGTCAACTTCCTCGCGACGCTGTCGGGCGCGGTCGTGGCCGTCGCCACGGGCAGTCTCCTCCTCGGGTGACCCCGATGCGGCCACCCGACCCGTGCGTCCGACCCGCGAACCCGACCGACGCCGACCGGATCCGCGAGCTGCAGTCGCACCTCAGACAGCCCAGCCCGGAGCTGCTGGAGTACGGACTCGTCGCCGGCACGACGCTGGTGAGCGTCGCCGATGGGAGCGGAGAGGCGACCGGGTCAGCCGGCGGCGAACCGGTCGGCTACCTCCTCCCGGTCGACGCGCGGGATCGGGCAGGGTGTCACCTCGCGGAGCTCGTCGTCGCGCCCGCGTTCCGACGCGAGGGACGAGCCCGAGGGCTCGTGTCCGCGGCGCTTCGCGGGGCGACCGGGCCGGTGACGCTACAGGCGCACCCCGACAACGACGCCGCGATCGCGTTGTACGAGTCGCTGGGGTTCGAGGTCGTCGACCGGCGATCCGACGCGTACGCCGACGGCGACGCGCTCGTGTATCGGTACGATTGACACCCACGTTCCGGGACGGCCGACGGACGGGTCCGACACGCCCCTTTCCGGCGCGGATAGACACAAGGCATATTCGCGGCGCACGCCTCGGTTCCCGATATGAGCCAGTCCGAGACGGACCCCGACGCTACGGACGACGCCGACGTGGCGGTCGATTTCGGCGACGACGGCCTCGTCCCCGCGGTCGCACAGGACGCCGAGAGCGGCGAGGTGCTGATGCTCGCGTACGTCTCGCCGGAGGCGCTCGAGCGAACCCGTGAGACCGGCGAAGCTCACTACTACTCCCGGTCCCGCGACGAGCTCTGGCACAAGGGCGGGTCGTCCGGTCACACGCAGGCCGTCCGCGAGATCCGTGTCGACTGCGACGCCGACACCCTGTTGTACGTCGTCGACCAGTCGGTCGGCGCGTGTCACACCGGTCACCGGTCGTGTTTCTATCGCACCGTCGACGGGGAACACGTCGGCGAGCGGGTGTTCGACCCCGACGAGGTGTACTGATGGCGTCCGAGGGAGTGCGGGACGTGGAGGGAGACGGCGACGCGGGGCCGGATGCCGTCGCCGCCGCGGGCGAGGCGGCGGCCGAGCTCCGCGAGCGGTACGACGCGCTCGCCGGGATCGAGTCCCGGATCGCGGGGCACGGCGAGGACCGCGTCGAGGCCGCCGCGGACGCGTACCGTCAGGCGCACCGCGTGCTCGACCAGTACGAGGACGACGCAGTCGGCAGCGGCGACTTCCCGTCGTACGTCCGGTTCGAGGGGGCGTTCGCGAACGCGACGGACGTCGACGACGACGCGCTCGCGGCCGACGCGTTCGCCGCCGCCGACGAGGCGGTCGACAAGCGACGGCTTTCCGAAGCCGACTTCGCCGCCGCGCGCGAGGCGCTCGATCCCGCCGGCGCGTACGTCGACCTGCTGACCGATCGCGACGACGCGACCGACGAGTATCGGGCCGCCCGGAAGGCCGCCCGCGAGGCTCACGACGACCTCACGGCACGGCTTGCTGCGCTCCGCGAGGTCGCCGACATGGCGGACGCGGACCTCGACGCCGACGTCGCCCGGCTTCGCGATCCCGTCGAGGAGTACAACGAGTCGGTGCGGGAGGCGTTTCGATCGTTCTATCGGTCCGCGTCCGCCCGCGACGTCTTCGCGTTCCTCGACCGGGCCGACGACACGCCGTTCGTCGACGCGGACCTCCCGCCGGCTGACCTCCGGGAGTACGTCGCGGAGTACGCGGCCGGCGAGGAGCCGCTCCCGACGCTGCTGGAGTACGCCGACTACTCCAACTCGAAGCTCGACCACTACGTCGACGACCCCGGCGCGCTCCGCACCGCGGTCGCGGTCCACAAGACGTTCATCGACCGGATCGACGGCGAGCCGCTGACGATCGACTGGCCGCCCGCGCCGGGCGACGAGCTCGCCTACGAGATCGACGAGCTGATCCCGCTGGTCTCGCGTGTCGCCGGCGACGAGACCGTGGCGACGCTCCGATCGATCCGCGATCTGGCCCGTTCGGACGAGTACGAACGCCTCCGACGCGCCGCCGAAGTGCGTGACGCGCTCGACGATCCGGAGCTCGCGCTCCTCGAATCCGGCGCGATCGACGACCGGGTCCGGGAGGCGGAGCGGACTCTCGAACTCGTCGAGGACGTGCTGGCGGAGACCGACCGGGACTGATCCCTTATATACCGCCGGCCACGACGCGGGAGTATGACCAGATTCGACGCCGCGACCGAGTCGGAGCGACTGTCGCTGTTCGCGGACGCGGCGGCGGCCCACCGCGCCCGGTCGAGCGACGTGATGACCGTCGACGTCGACCCCGACAGCGACACCTCCGACGGGGGCGAGCTGCCGCCGTGGATCCAGCTCGTCGGCACCGAGATCGTGATGGATTGCACCGACGAGGAGCTCGACCGCTTAAAAGGGCTGCTCGGGGAGTTCCCGGAGTTCCGGATCGACGAGCTCGTGAGTCCCGAGGAGGCCGAAGGGACGAACGCCGTGATCACGGCGCGCTCGGACGCCAACCGCGTCGCCGGCTTCATCGAGCGCGCCTTCCGGGAGGTGTACGAACTCGAACCGGCGTACAAGGCGTGGGTGACGGCCATTTAAATAGAGACCCGAGTCAGGGATCGACGGCCGTTCGGCGGATCAATAGGTTGAAATCCTCGCCGACTCCGAACACGAGTATGGCGCTCGAAAAGGACGTGGATTGTCCGTCGTGTGAGAGGGAGACGTCGTTCTACCGGTCGGCCGCGATGACGCTCCACCTCGGCGAGAAGACGAAGTGGCGCTGCTCGGAGTGTGGCTACGGGTTCGTCGCGATCAATGGTATCGACACGCTCCCGGCCTGAACGCTCTGCTTATTCGTTTTTCGCGAGTCCGCAACCGCCTCACAATCACGACTCCCGTACCACGTCGGCCTCCAGCACCCCCACTCCGTCGACCTCGGCACGCACGGTGTCGCCGTCCTCGATCACGCCCGCACCCGGCGTGCCTGTCGAGATCAGATCGCCCGTCTCCAGCGTCATCACCCGCGAGTGGACGGCGACGAGCTCGGGCGGTGAGAACAGCATCCGGTCGAGCGTGTTCTCGGCGACGACCTCGTCGTTCACCACCGTCCGGACCTCGACATCGTCGAGGCGGTCGACGGTCGCCGGCGCGGACACCCACGGCCCGACGACGCAGAACGTGTCGTAGCTCTTCGCGCGGGTGAGGAAGCGCGGGTTCCGTTCGAGGACGTCCTCCGCGGTCACGTCGATCACGGGGACGAAGCCGGCGACGACGTCGCCGAACGCGGCCTCGTCGACGTTCCGACAGGTGCGCCCGATCACGACCCCGAGCTCCGCCTCGGCGGTCACGCGCGCCGACTCGGAGACGGGCGGGAGCCGGATCGGCCCGCCGGGAGCGGCCAACGTCGTGGCGGGTCTCATGAAGCTCGCCGGCTCGTCGGGACGGGTCTCGTCGAGGTCGGCGGCGTGGTCCGCGTAGTTAAGCCCGATCCCCCACAGCTTCCCGAAGTCGAACGGGAGTCCGAACGAGAGGTGGTCGGCGGGGGTCCGGTTCGCGGGAAGCGCGTCGACCGGGGGTAACACCGCGGGGCCACCGGTCACCGCTCCGAGGGCGTCGCTCACGTCGTCGAGCCCGGCGGCGGCCAGCGGGACGAACCCGTCGTCGTCGCCGACGAGCGGGTCGCCCGTGACGGTCCGGGCGAACCGGTGGGTCTCTTCGGACATCACTCCTCGCGGTCGGTCCAGAAGTCGAACCCACGCCCCGGCGCGAACGCGTCGAGCCCGACCGCGCGCTCGTCGGTCGCGTTCTCGACGCGGTGGGTCTCCCAGGCGTCGAGGTGCACGGAGTCGTACTCGCCGAGCGTCACGCTCCGCTCCTCGGTGTGAACCGTCAGCTCGCCCTCCAGACAGACGCACACCTGTTCGTTCTCGTGGTCGTGATCGGGCGATGCGTGACCCGGGGGCTTCTCGAACCACTCGAAGGTGAACCGGTCGCTGCCCGCGAGCGCGGCGCGACCCCATCCGTCCTCGGGTTCGTACGTCTCGGCCTCGTCGAACGGCACGTGGTCCATACGCGTGGGATCGGACGGGGTCGGTAAGTCCGTTCGGGTCCCGGCGGTCCGACGGCGAGACGCCCTCAGAGGTTCGACGCGCCCGCGCCGCCGTCGATCACGATCGACTGCCCGGTGATGTAGCCCGACTTCGGCGAGGAGAGGAACGCGACAGTGTTGCCGAGCTCCATCGGGTCACCGATCCGTTCGAGCGGGACGCCCTCGCCCCAGTCGGCGAGTCCCTCCTCGTAGGAGTCGTACTCGCCGCGCTCGACCGCCTGGTCGACGAGCTCCTCGATCCGGCTGGTCTCGTGGGGGCCCGGGAGCACGGCGTTCGCGCGCACGTCCGGCGCGAGCTCCGTCGAGAGCGTCTTCTCCAGGCCGATCACGCTCATCCGCACGGAGTTCGAGAGCACGAGTCCGTCTATCGCCTCCTTCACGGATCGCGAGGTGACGTTCACGATGGTGCCGCCGTCGCCCGCTTGGAGGGGCTCCGCGGCCGCCCGACAGAGGCGGACGGCACTCATCACGAGCAGCTCGTACGCCTCGTACCAGTCGTCGTCGTCGGTTTCGAGGAACGGCCCGGACGGCGGACCTCCCGCGGAGGTGACGAGATGGTCGAGCCGCCCGAACTCCTCGAGCGTCTCGTCGACGATCCCGGTCACCGCGTCCTCGTCTGTCAGATCCGCGCGAACGGGGTGGACGCGGGCGTCGCCCGCCGCTTCCGCACGAAGCGCCTCGGCGGCGGCTTCGAGCCGGTCGGGATCGCGGCCGTTGATCACCACGTTTACGCCCTCGCGAACGAGCGCGGTCGCAGCCGCGTTGCCGAGGCCGGCGCTCGAGGCTGTCGTCAGTGCGACGTTGCCGTCGATCTCTAAGTCCATGTCCCGACGTGGCGTCCCCGACGGTTTAACCGTTGGCGACGCAGCGCTATCCGCGCCCCGGCATCGACCCGCCACAGACCGGGCACTGACACCGCTCCTCATGCGTTTGACGGAGCTGTTCCGTGACCGCCTCGGGAGCGCCCTCATCGTCGACCTCCTCCGACTCCCCGTCGAGAGACGCTTCGTCGGAAGCGGCTTCATCGAGAGCGGCTTCTTCCGGCGCCGTTCTCCCGGCTGTGGCCGCATCGGCATCCGTCGATGCGGAGTCGTCTTCAGTGACCAGCCGCCCCGAGAGGGCGACGACGGAGAGGGAACCGGCGGTCCCGAGCGCCCTCCGGATCGCGTCACGTCGTTTCATACCATGGCGTTCGTGTCCGGAGCCTAAAACGTACCGTCGCTCGCCACCGGTTTTAAGCGGTCGCGCTCGGTGGTCGGCGTATGCGCGGTATTACGGGGCAGATCGATGGTCGGTGAGGCACGCGAGCCGTCGAGCGAAACGGGACCGCTGGACGGCGTGACCGTGCTCGACGCCTCGCGCGTGCTGGTCGGCCCGTTCTGTACGCTCCAGCTCGGTGATCTCGGCGCGGACGTGATCAAGATCGAACGGCCGGGGTCCGGCGATCAGACCCGAACGTGGCGGCCGCCGGCGTTCGGCGAGGGCGCGGACGCACAGAGCGCGTACTACGCCAGCGTCAACCGGAACAAGCGCTCCGTCGAGCTGAACCTCGCCTGCGACGAGGGGCGCGCGGTGTTCCGGGATCTGGCCCGCGAGGCCGACGTGCTCGTCGAGAACTTCCGGGTAGGAAAAACCGCCGAGTGGGGGCTCGACTACCCCGACCTCGCCGAGGAGAACCCGGGACTCGTCTACTGCGGGATCTCCGGCTACGGCGAGTGGGGTCCCGACCGCGACGAGCCCGCCTACGACATCGTGATGCAGGCGAAGGGCGGGCTGATGTCGATCACGGGCGTCGAGGACGGCCCGCCCGTTCGGGTGGGCGTCGCGCTCGCGGACATCGGGGCGGGGATGTACGCGACCCAAGCGATCCTCGCGGCGCTGCTCGAACGCGAGCTCGGCGACGGGAGCGGCCAGAAGATCGACGTGAGCCTCCTCGACGGGCAAGCGGCGTGGATGAGCTACATGGCGACGAACTACTTCGCGAGCGGCGATCCGCCGGGACGGATGGGGAGCAAACACCCGAACATCGTTCCCTATCGCGCGTTCGAGACCCGCGACGACTACGTCGTGGTCGCCTGTTCGGCCGACGCCTTCTGGCCCCGGCTCTGCGCGGCGCTCGACCGCCCGGACCTGGCCGCGGACGAGCGGTTCGAAACGAACGAGAGACGGGTTCGAAACCGGGCGGCGCTCGACGCCGAGCTGGAGCCCGAGTTCGCCGACTTGACGACCGCGGAGGCCGTCGATGCGCTGACCGACCACGACGTGCCGGCGAGCCACGTCCGCGACATGGCGGAGCTGTTCGCGGACCCGCAGATCGAAGCGCGCGACATGCGCGTGACCGTCGATCACCCGACCGCAGGGGAGATCGATCTGCCCGGTTCCCCGATGAAGTTCTCACGGACGCCGACGACCGTCCGGCGACACCCCCCGTCGCTGGGCGAACACACCGAGGCGGTCCTCCGGGAGTACGGCTACGCAGACGGCGACTTGAAGCGCCTACGAGCGGCGGACGCGATCCCGAAGTGATCACCGTAACGCCGATCCCTGAACCCAGATCGCCGCGTGGACCGCCGCGACCGATGGAGCGAAACCCCCGGAGCGTGATCGGCGGGCATGGAAACGACCGCCGCCTTCGCTGGACTCTCGTGTGTCGACTGCGAGGAGACGTTCGACGCCGAGACGGCGACCCACCGCTGTCCGGACTGTGACGGGATCCTCGACCCGGCCTACGACTACGACGCGATCGATCTGACCCCCGCCGATCTCGAACGCCGGGACGGCGACTCGATGTGGCGGTACGCCGAACTGCTCCCGTTCCCGCGATCGGCCGCGGTGTCGCTCGGGGAGGGCGCGACGCCGCTCGTCGAGTGTCCGGCACTCGCGGACGCGATGGGCGTCGGGCGAGTCCTCCTGAAAGACGAGGGCGCGAACCCGACGGGGACGTTCAAGGACCGCGGGCAGTCCGTAGCGATGACGGCCGCACGGGAGCACGGCGCGAGCGACGTGGCGCTGAATAGCGCCGGCAACGCGGGACAGGCGGCGGCCGCCTACGCCGCCCGTGCGGAGCTCGACGCACACGTGTTCCTCCCGTCGCGGGCGGGGTTCACCCAGAAGGCGATGACGGAGGTCCACGGCGCGGAGCTGACGGTTACCGACCCGGTCGGTGGGAACTCCCAGATCAGCGACGCCGGAGCCGCTTACACCGCAGCGATGCAAGACCATCCGGAGTGGTACTCGACCAAGACGTTCGTTACCCCGTACCGCCACGAGGGCAAGAAGACGATGGCGCTCGAACTGCTGGAGGCGCTCGACTGGGAGGCTCCGGACGCCGTCGTCTATCCGACCGGCGGCGGGGTCGGCCTCGTCGGGATGCACAAGGCCGCTCGCGAGGCCCGGGAACTGGGGTGGGCGGACGAGCTGATCCCGATGTACGCCGCGCAGGCGGCGGGCTGTGCCCCGGTCGTCGACGCGTACGAGGCCGGCGCGGACCGCCACGAGCCGCTCGACGACGACGCGATCGACACCGCCTGCAACGGGATCGCGATCCCCGACCCGGGCGCGAGCCACCTGATACTGGAGGCGATCCGCGAGTCGGACGGGGGTGCGGTGGCGACGACCGACCACGAGATCCTCGATGCCGCCATCGAGGTAGCCCGGAGTGAAGGACTGGAGGTGGGTGCGACCTGCGCGGCCGCGGTATCGGGGGCGTTCGCGCTGGCGGAGTCCGGCGAGTTCGACGCCGACGACACGGTCGTCCTGCTGAACACGGGCGCGGGCAACAAGGACGTGGACTCGCTGCGAGCACACCTCGGGGAGCGGGAGGCGATGGAGCGTGACGGATCGGTGGCGTAATCCCCCGAGAATTGGGTAGCACCTCCCGATCGGCGTCCTCCGAGAACCGGTGTCCCCTACGACGATCCGTTTAACACGAGCGCGAGAGACGACGCCGTATGCGTCTCCCCGCGCGAAGCGATATCGGCCGACCGCTCGGTCCCGTCGCGTTCGGGGTTCTGTGGTTCGCCGGCGGCGGGCTCGGCCTCGGGCCGGACGCTGCCGCGGCGCTCGCGTGTACCGCCTGGATCGTCGTCTGGTGGGTGACGGAGGCGGTGCCGATCCCGGTGACGAGCCTGCTGCCGGTCGCCCTCTTTCCGCTCACGGGTGTACTCGACGCGAGCGCGACGACGACCGCCTACGGCGACCCGATCGTTTTCCTCCTTCTGGGTGGGTTCCTGCTCGCGCTCGCGGTCGAGCGGACGGGGCTTCACGAGCGCATCTCGCTGCTCGTTATCAGCCGCGTGGGGGTGAGCGCGCCCGGCCTCCTGTTCGGGTTTATGACCGCAACCGCGCTGCTCTCGATGTGGATCTCGAACACCGCGACCGCGATGCTGATGGTCCCGATCGCGATCGCCGTGATCTCACAGACGTACACGGTGACCGATGGGCCACAGGTCGACGTGGGAGAGGGTGTCGGCGAGATGGTCCACGACACCGACGAGGACCCGGCGGACCTCCCCGCGACGCGGTTCGGCGTCGCGCTCATGCTCGGTATCGCGTACGCGGCCTCCGTCGGCGGCGTCGGGACGCTCATCGGGAGCCCGCCGAACGCGGTGCTCGCGGGCGTCGCGGAGAGCCAGCTCGGCGTCGACGTCGGCTTCCTCGAGTGGATGCAGTTCGGGTTCCCGGTCGCCGTCGTCGGCACGCTCGCGGTCTGGGCGACGCTGCTCGTCGTCGTCCGGCCGACCGTCGACGTGGTGCCCGGGCGGGAGGCGATCGCGGCGCACAAGCTCGCCGAGCTCGGCCCCCCGTCGCCGGGCGAGCGGCGGGTGGCGGCGCTGTTCGGGCTCGTCGCGCTGGGCTGGCTCACGCGGCCGTTCCTCATCTCCCCCGTGTTCCCCGAGGTGACGGACGCGACGATCGCGATCGCCGGCGGGATCGCGGCGTTCCTCGTCCCGGTCAACGCCCGTCGACGGGAGTTCCTGCTCGACTGGGAGTACGCGCTTCGGCTCCCGTGGGGCGTGCTGCTCCTGCTCGGCGCGGGGTTCGCGCTCGCCCGTGCGTTCCAGCGCACCGGCCTCGACCGCCGAACCGCCGACCTGATCACCGGGGCAGGGATGACGGAGCTTGTCGGGCTCGTCGTCCTGCTCGCGGTCACGGTGGTCGTCCTGACGAACGTCACCTCGAACACGGCCACGGCATCGGTGTTCACGCCCATCGCGGTCGCGGTCGCGACGTCGATCGGCGCGCCGCCGCTGACGCTGATGGCGACGGTGGCACTCGCGGCGTCGTTCGCGTTCGTCCTCCCGGTGGCGACCGCGCCCAACGCCATCGTGTTCGGGTCCGGATATCTCTCCATCCCCGAGATGGCGAAGGTCGGGGCGGCCGTCAGCGTCACCGGAACCGCCGTCATCGTCGTCGGCGTCGTCTGGTGGCTCCCGTTCGTTTGGGGGTGATCGGACCGCGGTCCGCCGCCGGAACCGGAACCACTACGGCCGCCGCCCGACACCCTCCGACCATGCAACTGGGCGTTATCGGACTCGGGCGGATGGGGCAGATCGTCGCGAACCGGTCGATGGACGCGGGCCACGACGTGGTGGCGTTCGACCTCTCGGCGGAGGCGACCGCGGAAGCCGCGGAGAACGGCGCGGAGCCGGCGGACTCCGTCGCGGACCTGTGTGATCGGCTGGCGGCGGGCGACGAGGGGGGGAAACGGATCTGGCTGATGGTGCCCGCGGGCGACGCGGTCGACGCCACGCTCGGCGACCTGGAACCCCACCTCTCGGGCGACGACGTCATCGTCGACGGCGGCAACTCCCACTTCGAGGCGTCCGTCCGGCGCGCCGAGGGGACCGACGCCGCCTACCTCGACTGCGGCACCTCCGGCGGCCCCGCGAGCGCCGAGGAGGGCTTCTCGCTGATGATCGGCGGTCCCGAACCCGCATACGAGTCGATGACGCCCGTGTTCGACGCGGTCGCCACCGGCCCTGACGGCCACGACCGGATGGGCGAGTCGGGCGCGGGCCACTACGTGAAGATGGTCCACAACGGCGTGGAGTACGCCCTGATGCAGGCGTACGGCGAGGGGTTCGAACTACTCTACGACGGCCGCTACGACCTCGATATGGAGTCCGTGGCTCGCACCTGGAACAACGGCGCGGTGATCCGGTCGTGGCTGCTGGAGCTGTGTGAGGAGGCGTTCGCCGAGGAGGGGTCCGACCTCGGCGACGTCGCCGACCACGTCGCCGGCGGGTCGACGGGTACGTGGACGGTCCAAGAAGCGCTCGAACAGGAGGTGCCGGTGCCACTTATATACGGCGCGCTCGCCGAGCGGTTCGACTCCCGCAACGAGGGACGGTTCTCCCGGCGGCTCGCGAACCGGCTCCGATACGGGTTCGGCCGTCACGAAGTCGCTCGGCGGGACGGGGAGTAGGTAGTCGAATTCAGTTATATACTCCAGAGCGGCTCCAGTTATTCGCTTCGAACAGTTCTATTTGACCCTGTTGAAATCCTCAATTGGTGATAGGTCTCTCGCGTCGTGCTGAATAGAGAGATTACATCTCTCAGAATTCTGGGAATCGCCAGTCATCTATATGACACTCGCTCTCGTAGTTAGCTCATGACAGTGGATGTGCTCATGACGATAGAGGAGTTGTTAGAGCAAGTTCAAAAAGATATAGAGAACCCGGACGCAAGTTACAAACTCAGGACTGCGAGACAACTGCTCAGCATCCTTGAACAGCGTAACGAAGACCTGAGTGTGGCAGTCAGCGAAGCAGTTTCTGACGATGAGTTGCGTGACCGACTCCGCGAGTTGGGTTATCTAAAGCCAGCAGCTGACGACTTCGCCGGGTAGGCTTGTTACTTGTCCATACTGTTGGCGAATCCACCTACTTGATAGATAGTACACGGCCAATTCGCGCCCTGTGTTCAGCACGCGCCTCAGGTCAATGTTGATGAATTTACACAGGGTCTTTTAGTTATATACTGGCACGGCCGCGTGCGTTTATATACCGGATCGATACAGGGTATATGTACTGACATCGCGGAGGTGCATCTATTAGGCGACGGCGGACGAACGGTGTGTATGGTCGATATC
Organism: Halorubrum tibetense; assembly: GCF_055396225.1. NCBI lineage: Archaea > Methanobacteriati > Methanobacteriota > Halobacteria > Halobacteriales > Haloferacaceae > Halorubrum > Halorubrum tibetense. The sequence continues at coordinate 209,258 of NZ_AP043742.1, read as the reverse complement.
CCTATCGAGACGCCCTCGGACGACGACGATCGGTCCGGCGACGATCGGCCGGGCGGCGACGATCGGTCCGGGAGCGATACCGGCGATACCGATCGGGTCGAGGGGACCCGCGACGGAGAGGGCGACGCCGCGTTCGTCCCGACCGGCGGGACGGTCCCGGAACCGATCCCGGACGACGAGATCCCCGCGTCGGTACCGGGCCGGTCGCGGGCTGTCCGGACGAACGGGGTGGACCTCCACGTCGTCGAGGCGGGTCCGGAAGACGGGAAGCTGCTGGTGTTGCTCCACGGGTTCCCCGAGTTCTGGTACGGCTGGCACGAGACGATCGCCCCGCTCGCGAACGCGGGATACCGGGTGGTCGTCCCCGACCAGCGCGGCTACAACCTCTCGGCGAAACCCCCGCGCGTGGCGGACTACCGGATCGGCGAGCTCGCCCGCGACGTGGTCGGGCTGATCGACGCCTACGGTCGGGAGACCGCGGCCGTCGCCGGTCACGACTGGGGGGCGGCCGTCGGGTGGTGGCTCGCGATCCACCACGCCGACCGCCTCTCGGAGTTCGTCGCGGTCAACGTCCCTCACCCCACCGTGTTCCAGCGCGCCCTGCAGGAGTCCTGGAGCCAACGGCTCAAGAGCTGGTACGTGCTCGCCTTCCAGCTGCCGACGCTCCCCGAAGCGGTCGCGAGCGCGGGGGACTGGCGGCTCGCAGTCCGAAGCCTCCGGGAGACCAGCAATCCCGGGACGTTCGACGCGGACGACTTCCGGCGGTACCGGCGGGCGTGGAACCGGGAGGGAGCGTTCGAGTCGATGGTGAACTGGTACCGCGCGATCGTGCGCGACCGACCTGAACCGGCGACGCCCGAGGTATCGGTCCCGACGCTCGTCATCTGGGGCGCGAACGACCAGTTCTTAGAGAAACGGCTCGCGGCCGACAGCGTCGAGTACTGTACGGACGGCCGACTGATCACCGTCGACACCGCGACACACTGGGTGATCCACGAGGAGCCCCACCGGGTCGCGGACGCCATCGCCGACCATGCCGACCCGCTCCCGCCCGGCGCGCGGGAGTGACGCGGCCCCAACCCTCCCCATCGACGATCCCCCGCTCGACGACGCCTTTTATTTCTCGGGGCCCGACCGACCGGGTATGGCCCTTGACCGATACGCAGACGCCGTCGACGACCTCGACCCGGTCGACGGGGAGGTCGCGACCGCCGAGCTCGTCGTCACCGACGACGTGCTCGTGAAGGCGTTCGTCCTCGCACCCGGCGGGGAGATCGACGCCCACGAGCACGCCGACGCGACCAACGTCTTCCACGTGCTGGAGGGGGAGCCGACCGTGGTCCGCGACGGCGAGAGCGAGCGGCTCGCCGCGCCGGCCGTCGTCCTCAACGAACGCGGCGACGTCCACGGGGCGCGAAACGACACCGACGACCGCGCCGTGCTCACCGCGAGCCTCTGTCCGCTCCCCTGATGGACGGCGAGATCGACCCCGACGAACTGGCCGATCTGGTCGGTGTCGGCCGCGACGACGGCGGTGGCGACGCCGGATCCAAGGACACCTCCGGCTCCGGGGTTCGGATCGTCGATATCCGCGACCGCCGGGCGTTCGACCGCGGGCACCTCCCGGGGAGCGAGTCGATCCCCTTCCCCGAGCTCACGACACGGATCGCCGAGCTGGAGGGCGCGGAGCGGGTCGTCACGGTCTGCCCGCACGGGATCGCCAGCAAGCAGGCGGCCCAGCTGATCGGCAGTTACGAGGGGACGGCCGACACCCGCGTCGAGAGCCTTCGCGGCGGGATCGAGGCGTGGGAACGCGACGTCGGGGCGCTCGAACGAACGGACAGGTCTGCCGAACGCGACGAGGAAGGAGCCGAAGAGGGCCCGGACGCGCCGTTCTGACGGACCGCGCGGCAGTCTGGCGGGGACCCTGAACCGGTGGAACCACCGGACCGTGCGGAAGTCGGCTGACGCGTTGGCTCGTGTCGGGCCGGACTGGGTCGTGCCGGGCCGAGCCTCGCTCAGTCCCGTCGACCGAGCACGGCGATCGCCGAGAGCAACGCGACGATGGCGACGACTGCGCCGAAACCGGGGACGCTCCACACCACGTCGCCCGGGGCCGTTTCGTCGCTTCCGCCCGCGGAACCGTCCCCGGCATCGCCGTCGACGGCGTCCTCGACCTGGACACTCACGGAGGCCTCACCGAGGGGGCCGGCGACGCTCACGGTCACGGCTCCGGAGTCGTTGAGGGCGACCTCGCGCTCGACTGTCCCCTCCGTTCCCGCGTCGAGCCTGACCGGCTCCGACCCGACGGACTCGCCGTTGACGCGGAACTCGACCGATCCGCCCGCCGGGATCGCTCCGTCGCTCCCGACGGTCGCGCGCACGAGGACGGAGTCACCCGCCACGATGCGATCGGCGTCGATCGAGACGTCACGGACGGCCACCGACCCGGGTTCGTCGACGACCACCGAGAGCGTCTCGCTCCCGACCCGGACCGTGTACTCGCCGGGGTCGGCGAACGCGTGCTCGAACCGTTCCGTCGTCTCGTCGCCGGCCTCGACGCTCCCCGACCGCGTGTCGACGGGCTCGCCGTCGACGTACAGCGACACCTCATAGCTCCCCGTTGTCCCCCCGGTGTTGGAGACGGCGAGGTCCACGCCGAGGCTCTCGTTCTCGACGAGCCGAACCGGGTCGCGGTCGACCGGGCGGTCGCGGTACTCGCCGCTTGCACGGATCCCGTCGGCGGCGAGGCCGTAGCCGACCTGGGCCGGCGTCTCGCCGAACGCCTCGGCGTGCGCGTCACGGTCCCACGCCTCGGGCGTCGCGTCCGTCGTCGTCAGCCGCTCCGCGTCCGCCCGGACCGCCGCCGCGGCCTCGTCGTCGCCGCCGGCCGCTGCAGCCGCCTCGACCGCGTCGAGGAAGTCGCGGTTCGTCACCCACGAGTCCGGCTCGTCGCGAGCGGACGGGGCCTCGTTGAGGTCGCGGAACGCGGTCGCCAACGAGGCGCTCCCGTCGCTGGCGACCCGGATCCGGCGGTCGATCTCCCCGGCGACGAGCGCGCCCTTCACGTAGTCGGCGTTGGCGCTCCACGTACCGGGTTCCGCGAGGACGGACGACGCGAACGGCTCGCGTTCGCCGGCAGAGAGCGTCCGTTCGAACTCGTCGAAGTCGGTCGCTCCCCGTTCGAGTGCGAACAGCGCGGCGTAGTACGTCGCGGTCGCTTCGGTGAACCACTCGACGGTCGAGTCAGCGACGTACGACTGCCGGGTGTGGACGTACTCGTGAGTCCAGACGTCGTCGGCGGTGCCCGCCGGTTCGGCGTCACGGACCCAGAGGTCGGCGTCACCGATCTGGAGCCCGCGAACCGCCCAAGAGACGTCGCCGGTCGGCGCGGCCACGGCGAACACCTCCTCGTCGAGCGCCCCCACCCGAAGCGCGGCGGCCGCGCCCTCGTACGCCTGGAACACCTCGTCGGGCGAGGGTTCGAGCGTCGCCGCCTCCGGGACGATCAGGCGGTAGCGCTGGTCCGCGGTCTCGTGGACGTGTTCTTCGTGTGCACCGAGGAATACAACGGCCCGCGAGGCGGCCCCTTCCCCCGCCACGGCGTTCTCCCGGGCGAGCGTAACGCGGCTGCCGCCGCCGGTGAACGTCCACCCCACGGCCGTCCGTGGCGGCCTGACGATCGCCCACTCACCCGTGTCGACGAACCGATACGATCCCTCCCCTGCGAGCGGTCCGTCGGCGTCGTCGGTCACGTTCGCGTCCATCGCGTACGTAAGCGAGGGACGCTCGGTCTCCCCGTCCCACACCCACTCCGCGTCGCCGTCGGTCGTCTCGCGGTCGAACCCGTCCGCCTCGATCGGCTCATCGTTCCCGCTCAACAGCTCGATCCGGAGCTCGGTCACGCGGTCGGGGATCCGCGCCTCGGTCGTCACGCCGACGCTCCCCGCTTCGTCGGTCGTGGACAGCTCGTGCCGTATCAGGATCGTGTCGTCGTCGACGGACGCCGTCCCCGTCGCGGGATCGACCGCGGGTCCGTGGCCCGTCCCGTCGAGAACGGCACGCTCGCTGACCGTCGTATCGGACACCCCGCCGAGTGCCCCGGGTGTCCCGCCGAGCGGCCCGCCCACCCCCGCCACGCTCGTCACCGCAGCGACCGCCAGAAGGGCGACGAGCACGACGGCGACCGCCGCGAACAGCTCGCGTCCACCGACGGGATCGTCGATCCGGGTCATAAATAACGGCCGTGCTCACTAGGCTTACGTGTGTCTATCAACTCCGTGAAACTAAGTGGGCGGAGCGCTGTCGGCAACTCCCAGGTGTCCGTCCTGTGTCGATGGCGGACGGGTTTCGAAGTCGGACAGGTGTCGAGGTCGGTCGCGCGACCCGAGTCGCCGTTCGTAGGGGGGGGAGGGAGCGTGTGACGTGTCCCTCCAGAATATCGTGTGGCACAGAGGCACATAGGTATTCGGTGCTTACCATCGCGATTCGGGCCCGAACGCGTTCAGATAGCGTACACACGGGTCGTCCAGAAGTCACGGAACGCGTCGTCGAGGGCGGCTTCGGGGCGTCCGGTCGCATCGGTCACGTCGGTGTGATCGGCGAGGTCGCGTACGTCCCCGAGGACGCTCCGTTCGCCGACGACGATCGTTCGGTCGACGTCGTCGAGGTCGTCGAGCACCTCACGGGCGCGTTTCACGTGGTCGTCGATCTGTCCCTCACGTCGTCGCTCGAATCGCCCCTGGGAGAACCCGCCTTTGGAGTGTGCCTCCTTCACGTCCGAGTCGAACCCCTCGAACGAGACGCGCTCGTCGCCCTCGTACACCCCGAGCGCGAACGTGTCCGACCGGACGAGCGCGAACGCGAACCGGCCGGTCGGTCGGAACCACGCCCGCTCCAGACGCGGGGACGCCGCCCACCGGTCGAACGGCTCCGGCTCGACGGGTGGCGACAGCGCGACGCTCACCGCGCCGGTGTCGTCGGCGATCACGACCGCGGGCGCGGCGCGTCGAACGAGCCGGGAGCGGTCCCCGAACCAGTCGGCGACGCTCGTCGGGACCGCATCGTCCTCGGGGACGAACGCCGTGAGAACCCCTTCCGGGTCGTCGGTCTCGACCCCACGCAGACGGCCGAGAACGTCGTCGAGGCGGCCACCGCTCGCGTCGCTCACGCGGCGGAACTCGACCGTCTCCTCGTCGCTCTCGGCCCGCTCCACGCGGTCCTCCAGCGACTCGATACGGTCTTCCAGCCGATTGACGCGCTCCTCGGCGCGCTGGCGGTCGGCGACTGCCTCCGAACGCCGCTCTTCTTCAGCCTCCGCGCGACGCTCGAGGTGGCGCTTCTCCTCTTCGAGCGTCTCGATCCGCTCTTTCAGCTCGGCGCGGCCGAGCAGCCGGTCGATCATACCCGAGGATCGGCCCCCGGTGACCTAAAAGGCCCGTCGTCGGACGCCGGTCCGGCTCAGGCGTTGGCGGAGGGCTCCCACCCCTCCCAGCGGAGGAGGTTCTCCGCCCGGTCGGCGTCCGCCAACAGGACGTTCCGCGTCGCCGGGAGGTCTTCGTCGGCAATGGATCGGGGAACCGCGAGCGTCCCGCTCGGAACGCCCTCGTCGCCGCCGACCGGGATGTGTCCCGCGCCGAGCTTCATTACGAGGGGCGCGTCGAGCCGTTCGAGGCCCGTTCCCGCCGCGTACAGTTGCTCGTTGACGTGCTCGTGGTCGGCCTGCTGGATGACGGCCCGGTCGCCGTCGTGGGGCTCGACGTACAGTTCCCCCAAGTAGTATCCGCTGGAAAAGCGTTCGAACATTCTGTGCGTGCTATCCTCTGCCATGGTAGTATATAAACATTTCTCGGAAATCGACGATCGTGACGGACGATCCCGAGGCCGCTGGGTTCGGCGTCAACGCGCTCGCTCGATTCACAACGGCTCGGCGGCATCGGCGTATCGACGATAGGTCTCGGCCGCCCAGCCGCGAACCGCTGGATCGTCGGTAGCGAGCACGGCCGCGAGTCCTCGACCGTCGAACAGTCCGACAACCGCGCGGTCGTCGACGAGGAGGATCCCAATCGGTGAGTCACCGTCGTGGACGCGGAGATCGGCGCCGCGGTCCGCCATCGACGACCGGATCGCGGGGCGCGCAGGGCCGGTGAGGCGTGTTCCCGCGCGTCCCGTGAGCACGATTCGCGCCTCCATCTCCGCTGCGGTGGCAGCTGTCAGCCGTTCCACGAGCGACGCGTCGAGCCGCGGCACCACCCCGACGATCGACCCCGCGTCGGCGAGCAGCGACGGGAGCCGCTCGGCCGGTCCGACGGTCCCGTCGCGGCCGACGACGGTCGTCGTTCCCGAAGCCCCGCCATCGTCCCCGTTCCTGTGCTCGTCCTCGTCCCCGTTCCTGTGCTCGTCCTCGTCCCCGTTCCTGTGCTCGTCCTCGTCCCCGTTCCTGTGCCCGTCCTCGTCCCCGTTCCTGTGCCCGTCCTCGTCCCCATCCCCCACGTCGGTGTCGAGGTCGACCCCGGCCGCGGATTCGACGATCCGAACGAGCGCCGCCGTCGTCGTCACCGCGTCGTCGACGCCACTGTCGTCGACTTCGCTGTCGTGGACCTCGCTGTCGTGGACCTCGCTGTCGTCGACGCTGCCGTCTGCGGCTCCACCGAGCGGATCGTCAGCCACGATCCCCCTCCGTCGGTCCCTCGGGGTACGACTGCCGGGGGCCGTGTGCCCGACAGGCGAGCAGCCGCGCGGTCGCCCGGCGGCGGTCGTCCGGGCGTTCCTGCGTCGTCTCGTCGTAGTAGCGGACGCTCAACCCGAGCCCCGCGCGCAACAGCTCGTTCGCGGCGAACCGATAGCGGTCGTCGCTCGGCCCCGAGGGGGTCGACCGAGACGACCGGAGATGGCCTTCGACGAACAGATAGCCACCGTCGACGAGCGCCGCTGCGAGGTCCGAGAACCGATCGACGGTGTGATAGAAACTCACGGTGACGAGCGCGTACCGCTCCGTCGGGAACGCGTACTCCGTCGCGTCGGCGTGGACGGTTTCGATCCGGTCGGCGACGCCGCGTTCCGCCGCGCGTTCCCGCGTGATCCGGAGCCCCTCTCGGGAGGCGTCGAGCGCGTCGACGTCGTATCCGGCCTCCGCGAGGAACACCGCGTTCCGTCCCGTTCCGGTCGCGAGGTCGAGCGCCCGACCGTTCGGAATCGACGGTTCGTACGCGCGCAACACCGACGACGGCTCCGGATCGCGGGGGTACGACCCGGAGGCGAACCGCTCGTCCCAGTCGGTCGAGCCGTTCGAGTCGGCCATGGGCGACGTACTCGCCCGCACCGGATAACCCCACCGCCGTATCGTCTCCAGTCGCCCGGAAACCGCCCACGAGTCGGCGACGTGTCTCCCCGTCACAACGACCGCGAACGAGGGGTCCCTAGAGATACACGGAGTCGCCGGAGGTATACAAGTGATCGGACCGAACCGGGTCGTATGACCGATCACTCCGACCCGGCCGCCGCTGTCGGCGAGCTGTTGACCGCCCGCGGAGAGACGCTCGCGGTCGCGGAGTCGCTGACGGGCGGGCTCGTCGGGTCCCGCGTGACGGACGTGCCCGGCGCGAGCGCCTACTTCGACCGAGGGTACGTCACCTACGCGTACGACGCCAAGCGCGAACTGCTGGGCGTCTCCCGGGAGACGCTCGACGAACACGGCGCGGTCGCCGGACCGACCGCCCGCGAAATGGCCGCGCGCGCCCGGGACCACGCGGACACGACGTGGGGGTTGTCGACGACCGGCGTCGCCGGGCCGGGCGGCGGCACCGACGAGAAACCGGTCGGGCTCGTCTTCGTCGGTGTCGCGTACGCCGCGCCGTGGGAAACTGGAGACTCCTTCTCGCGAAGCGTTCGGGCCGTGTTGGACGGCGATCGCGACGCGATCAAAGCCGCCAGCGCGGAGCGCGCGCTCGCGGCGTTGGCCCGGACGATCCGGGAGATTCGATCCGACACCGCCGGCGTCGACGACGGGAGTCAACCGATGTAAGCGTTCCCGACGGCGGCAACGAGGAGCGCGGCGACGACGATCCACGCGATCGGCTCCGCTACCAACAGGGAGAACGGGCGTAGCACCGACTCGTCGAAGCCGAACAGGGCACCGGCGGCAATCGCCGCCGCGAGTACGACGGCGGCGACGACGCCCGAGACGCCGAGCAGCGCCGTGTCCGAAGGGTCCATGGCTCCCCTGCGTGGTCGTCGACCATATACCTATTCCCGAGGAGAGCGGCCGCGGACGACGCCGCATCAGCCGTCATCGACGATCGGTGACGCGCGGATCCCGCTAGCGTTATCGACGTATCACGCCTCGTCGTCGGCGGCGGACTCGTCGATGTGATCTCCGAGATCGGTGAACTCCTCGATCACGAACAGCTCGAACGGCTCCGCGAGCTCGTCGGCCCCGAGAACGACGACCGCGTGTTCCTCCTCGGGATCCGTGATCTCCCCGATCAGCTCCGCGCTCCGCTCGCCGTCGATCCCGTCACCGTCGAGCGTGACCGCGAAGACGTGTTCGCCCGGCGTCTCGAAGCGGTCGCCGAACACCGCCTGTGAGTCGTCGTCGCCCGTGTCCGCCTCCTCGTCGGCCGGTTCGAGGGAGAACTCCTCGTCGAGGAGCGTCTCATCGTCCGGTCCAGTCACGGTGATCGTTCCGGTAAGGACTCGGTCCGTCTCGTTCAGGAGGTTCACGTCGTCGAGGACGAACTCCGCGATCAGGTTACCGATCGTCTCGGCACAGCCGGCGAGTCCGGCGGTCATCGTGACCGCGCCGATACCGAGGAACCGTCGGCGGTCCGCCGTCGGAACCGCCCGGATGCGACCCGACACTCCGCCGTCGGAGGCGTCCGTGCTGCTGTCTCCCGCGTCCGTGTCGCTATCAAATCGATCCGTGTCGCTGTCGCTGTCGAACCGCGTATCGTTCGTGGAGGGCATGGAAGGTACCGATATGGCGTTACCTGTTGTATTATTTGAACGTTCGGATCGGTTTGCCGAGAGTCCGTCACGTCGCCGCGCCAACCGACCGCCGCGACGGACCCGCTCGCCGCTCCGGAACCTCGCGACACATCGTCCTCGAAAGCGTGAAGCGTATACTTATAAGCTGAGCCGGCGCAGGGGAGCCCATGTCGCTCGGTACACGATCCGGTCGCCCCGGCTTCTTCGAGCGGGCGAAAACCGGCTGGACACTCACGAAGGACAGCGCGAGCGTGATCCGGGACTACCCGAAACTACTCGTATTCCCGCTGCTTGCGGGGGTCGCGAGCGCGGCTTTCTTCGTCGTCTTCTTCTTCCCGCTGCTGATCGCCAACCTGATCGGCAGCGGCGTCGAGTACGTCGCGCTGTTCGTCGTCTACTTCGCGACGACGTTCCTCAGTACGTACGCGGCGGCCGGGTTAGTCCACGCGACCAACGAGGCGTTTCACGGCCGCGAGCCGAACGTCGTCGGCAGCCTCAAAGCCGTGAGCAGCCGGCTAGGGCCGATCGTCGTCTGGTCGCTCATCTCGGCGACCGTCAGCGTCGTCCTCAAGGCGATGGAGGACTCCGACAACCCGATCGCCGGGATCCTCCGGTCGATATTCGCGATCGGCTGGGCGATCATGACGTTCTTCATCGTCCCCGTCATCGTGTTCGAGGACGTCTCCGTCACGTCGATGTTCTCGAAGAGCGCCGGGGCGTTTCGCGACACGTGGGGCGAGACGATCGGTGCCGGGTTCGGGATCACGCTGGTCGTCACCGTCGTCGGGATCGTGTTGGCGCTCGGAGCGCTCGCGGTGTCGATCCCCGTCGCCGCGGTGTTCCCGGGGCCCGGGATCCTGCTCACGGTCCTCCTACTCGCCGGCGTGATCGCGTTCACCTACCTCCTCAGCCAGACGATCTGGGGGGTGGCGAAGACCGCCTTATACGTGTACGCCGTCGAAGGCCGACGGCCGGACCAGTTCGACAACTTCGATTTCGAGACGCTGGGCGGCCGGACGGAAGGGCGGGCTTCGCCCGGCAACGCCGGCAGCCGGGACACGCTCGGTCCGTAGGCGGCGTCCGCGGGCTGCCCGTAACCGGCGTTCTCAGGCGACTCGATTCCGAAGCCCGACATCCCCGTCGTCGCTGTCCCCGTCGTCATCACCCTCCACGCTCGCTAACCGCTCCACGTTCTCCACGAGCACGTCCGCCACGCGTTCGAAGTACGCCGGGGTGTGTCCCGCGTTGTGCGGCGTGATCGTCACGTTTCCGAGTCCCCACAGCGGGTGGTCCTCCGGAAGCGGTTCGGGGTCGGTCACGTCGAGTGCTGCCCCGCGGATCCGGTTGCTTCGGAGCGCGTGGACGAGCGCGTCAGTGTCGACGACGGCTCCGCGAGCGATGTTGACCAGCACCGCGTCCGGCCGCATCGTCCGGAGCAGCTCCGCGTCGACGAGCCCCCGAGTCGTGTCCGTGAGCGGGCACGCCAACACGACGTACGCCGCGTCGATGACCGCCTCGTGGATCCGGTCAAAGCCGTACACCTCGTCGGTCGGCCCACCCTTCTCGGGGGAGTACCGGACGCCGACCGTCTCGACATCGAACCCCGACAGGCGGTCGACGACCGCCCCGCCGATAGCGCCGAGGCCGACGACCGCGACTGTGGAGCCGTACAGCTCCGTCGTCGGGTAGCTCCGCCACTCCCGGCGGGACTGCTGGCGATACGCACGGTGGAACTCGCGGGCGTGGCCGATCATCGCGCCGACGACGTACTCCGCGATGTTCGGACCGTGAACCCCCGAGGCGTTCGTGACGGCAACGCCGCGATCGGCGAGCGCGTCGAGCGGGAGATGGTTGGTCCCCGCGTAGACGCAGGCGAACAGCTCCAGGTTCTCGGCGGTGTCGAGCAGGTCCGCGTCGAGGCTGGGCCCGACCGCTATCCGGGCGGTTTCGAGGAGCGTTCGCTCCTCCGACGGCGTCCGTGCGAGCGCCACCTCGTGGTCGGGGAGTCGTTCCCTGAGGATGTCGGCCAGCTCGGGCGCGCCGACGCCGTGGATCGTCTGTCGGAGCACCGCGATATCGGGGTCGCTCATACTATCCGGTTCTCGCCGGTCGTGAAAAGGATCGGTGTCCCGGTGAGCGAGGACGCCCAGCGGGCTATTCCCGGGTGGCGTCGAACGCCTGCTGGAGGTCCGCCTTCATGTCATCGACGTGTTCGATCCCGACGGAGACCCGGATCAGTCCGTCCGTGAGCCCGGCGGCGACTCGTTCCTCGCGTGGGATAGCGGCATGAGTCATCGCGGCGGGCTGCTCGATCAGGCTCTCGACGCCGCCGAGCGACTCCGCCAGGGTGAACACGTCCGTCTCGCTCACGACCGTCGACGCCTCCTCCAGCGTCCCGTCGAACTCGAAGGAGAGCATCCCGCCGAAGTCGTCCATCTGTTCGGTGGCGAGTTCGTGGTCCGGATGGCTCTCCAGTCCCGGGTAGTAGACGCGCTCGACGTCCTCGTGGCGCTCCAGCCACTCGGCGAGCGCGGCCGCGTTCTCACAGTGTCTGTCCATTCGGACGGGAAGCGTCTTCGTGCCACGCAGGACGAGGAAGGCGTCGAACGGGCCGGGCGTCGCGCCGACCGAGTTCTGATAGAAGCCGAGCCGCTCGTCGAGGTCGGCGTCGTCGACGATCAGCGCGCCGCCGATCGTGTCTGAGTGGCCACCGAGATACTTCGTGAGCGATTGGCAGACGACGTCCGCCCCGTGTTCGAGCGGACGCTGGAGGTACGGCGTCGCGAACGTGTTGTCGACGGCACACAACGCGTCGTTCTCGTGGGCGATCCCGGCGAGCGCGCCGATGTCGTTCACGTTCATCAGCGGGTTCGTCGGGGTCTCAACCCACACGAGCTCCGTGTTCGGTCGCATCGCGTCGCGAACCGCGTCGTGGTCGGTCGTATCGACGAACGTCGTCTCCAGGTCGTACTGCTCGTACACCTGCGTGAGGATCCGGTGGGTGCCGCCGTACACGTCGTCGCCCGCGACGACGTGGTCGCCGGCGGAGAGCAGGTTGAGGACCGTGTTGATCGCGCCCATCCCGGAGGAGAAACAGCGGGCGTGGCTCCCGGATTCGAGATCGGCGAGGTTCGCTTCGAGGTCGCTCCGGGTGGGGTTCCCTGTGCGCGAGTACTCGTAGCCGCGGTGGTCGCCCGGACCGTCCTGTTCGTACGTCGAGTTGGCGTGGATCGGGGTCATCAACGCGCCCGTCTCCGGGTCCGGCTCCTGGCCCGCGTGGATCGCGCGGGTCTCGAACCGTCTGTCGGTGGGTTTGTCGTCGCTCATACCGGATCGTCGTCGGCCGACGCCCTGACTCTTGTCCTTCCGGGTGGCGATGACCGAAGAGCCTGGATCGGATCTGGCCGGGGCAGGTCGAGGGGGGTCGTATCGGAGCGAGCGAAGCGGACGGAGCGGATCGCCCGCTGACACCAAACGGATATATATCTCTCTGATCGGGAATAACAATTATTATAAAAGTATTAGGCGGCCCGCACCTTTCATCGGGTGAATGACTGGAGATAGTTCGAACGGTCCGTTCTCGCGACGTCGATTCCTCCTCGCTAACGGCGCGGCGGCGACGGTCGGGCTCGCCGGCTGCCTCGGCGGGGACGAAGGCGACGATGAAGATGGAACCGGCTCGGGCGACGGCGGTGAGGGCCGCTCGTGGGAGGTCGGCCACGACGAGTACCGGACGACGGTGACGGAGGACGACCTCCCGGAGGAGCTGTTCATCTACGCCGTCCAGACCGGCTGGTCCAACTGGGACGCCGTGATGGCGGCGTTCGAGGAGGAGTACGGCGTCCCGCTGCACGACGACCAGCGGACCTCCGGGGAGGCACTCTCGAACATCCGGGCAAACGCCGGCAACCAGGACTACTCCGCGTACAACGGCTTCTACCCGACAGGCCTCCAGGCGTGGGACGACGGGTTCACCACCGACTACAAGCCCGAGGGGTGGGACCGAGTGCCGGACGACTTCAAGACGGACGACGGACACGTCACCGCGACCCGGCAAATGACCATCGCGATCAACTACCGGAAGGATATCTACGAGGAGCGCGGGATCGACGAGCCGGAGACGTGGGAGGACCTCAAACAGCCGGAGATCGCCCAGGACCTCGCGATCAACGTCCCCGGCGCCGGCGCGGGGCTGAACGCGATGCTCTCGATCAACCACGCGTACGGCGGCGACTTGGATAACCTCGACCCGCTGTTCGACTACCTCGAAGAGATCGGTGAAAGCGGTGCCCGACACCAGCGCAACCTCGATCGACAGTTCACCGCCGGGGAAGTGTCGACGTACGCGGAGTTCGACTTCGGCGGACTGTCGACGAAGTACAACAGCGATGACATCCCCGAGGAGGACGTCGGCGTGGTGATCCCGCAAGCGCCCGGCGGCGGCGAGGGCGCGGTCGCGGCCCCGTACGGCTACGCGATGCTCGACGACGCCCCGAACCCGGAGGCGTGTAAGCTGTTCATGGACTTCGTGCTCTCGCTCGACGTCCAGCAGCTGTTCTTCGACGGGTTCGTCCGGCCGATCCGTGCCGACGAGCTGGACGCGCCCGACGAGTTCCCCCCGGACGAACAGTACGAGGCGGCGACGTTCGAGATCGACCAGGTCGAGCTGTTGGAGAAACAGCAGGACATCGTCTCGGAGATCATCGAGCGGAGCCCCCTCCCGGGCGTCGAGGCGTAACCCAGCGACGCCCTGATGTCGGACACCCGTTCGAACGCCGGCGACGGCACGCCGTCCGCGACCCGTCTCGGGTCGATAGTGGCCGCCGTACGCGCGTTCGTCTCCCCGCGAACCGAGGCGGACCGCGAGCGCCGTCGGATCGTGGTCATGTGTCTGCCGTATTTCGTGTTGGCGACGTTCGGGGCGTTCCTCCCGCTCGGCATGTTGGCCCGGATGAGCGTCTCGGAGAACCAGTTTCAAAACGAGGGGTTCAGCCTCGCGGCGTGGGAGACGCTGGCGACCGAGCCGGTGTACCGTGAGATCGCCTGGAACACCCTCTGGTTCGCGACGGCGACGACGCTGTTCAGCGTTGTCGTCGCCGTCGCGATCTCGCACGCGCTCGCGAAGTACCGCCTTCCGTTCCGCCGGTGGATCGTCGCGATGGTGTCGTTCCCCATCGCGCTGCCGGGGATCGTCGTCGGCTTTATGATCGTGGTGCTGTTCGGCCGAACCGGATTGCTCACCAACGCCGTCGCCTTCTTCACCGGCGAGAACCCGATCGACCTCGCGATCGCGCTTACCGTCGGCGGGCTCTTTCTGGGATATAGCTTCTCGCTGATCCCCCGAGCGACGATGGTGCTTCGAGGCACGTTCGCCGAGGTCAACGAGGACGCCGAGGAGGCGGCCCGGGCACTCGGCGCGAGCCCACTCCTGACGTTCAGGTACGTGACGCTCCCACAGGTCTGGCCGGGGATCGTCGCCGCGTTCGTCCTCACGTTCCGGACCGCGCTCGCCATCTTCGGGACGGTACTCGTGTTGCCCGCGCTCAACGTCGCGACACTGCGGATCAACCTGGAGATCCAGGATCTCGGGTTCAACCTCGCGACCGCCTCCGCCATCGGGCTGATATACTTCGTGTTCATCTTCGCGTTCACGTTCGGCGGCGTCAAAGTGATCGACAACGAGAGCCTCAAAATATGACCGGGGAGGATCGACGCACTGACCGCGGGGAAGATCGACGCGCCGACGGCGGTGAGGATCGACGTACCGACGGCGGCGAGACGGTGGTGACGGAACGAACCGACCGAGCCGATGGGTCCGCGGGGACCGGCCGGACTAGCCGGGAACGACGCGGCGGGCTCCACCGGTTCGACGTGAGCTCCGCGGTCGGTCGCCGGGCGGTGACGCTGGTGCTCGCGGCGACGCTCGCGTTCCTCATGCTCCCGATCCTCGTCACCGTCATCGCCTCCTTCGGGACGACGTGGGCCGGGGTGGTCCCCCGTGGCTACGTCAACTTCGACAACTGGCGGACGGTGCTCGGGCTCGCGGAGGGCGTCGGGGTCAGACAGGGCGTGATCCAGGGGCTCGCGTACAGCGCCGGGCTCGCGACCGCGGGCATGCTGATCAACATCGTGGTCGGCGTCCCGATCGCCTACTCGCTCGTCCGGTACGACTTCTTCGCCAAGGACTGGATCAACACGCTCGCGATCCTCCCGATCGTGCCCGGCGTCATCCTCGCTATCGCGTTCTTGCGGATGTACCCCGAACAGGGAGGCTCCACGTTCGGCCTGATCATTGGGTACGCGCTGTTGAAATCGCCGTTCATGGTGTTGACCGTCCAGAGCTCGCTCCAATCGATGAACCTCCAGCAGATAGAGGAGAGCGCCCGGTCGCTCGGCGCGTCGTGGCCGCGGACGTTCCTGACGGTGATCGTCCCGAACGCGAAAGACGGGATCGTCGCCGGCTCCATCATCACGTGGACGCTGGCGGCGGCGGAGTTCAACTTCACCTACATCGTCCACTCGGCGGGACCGCGGCCGTTCTCGCTGTTCCTCTTCGAGAACATCACGCGCTCACCGGTGTTACAGGGCGCGGCGGCGGTCTCCGTCTACTTCCTGATCGTCACGGCCGTGATCGTGCTCCTCCAGCGGGTGGGGAAGGCCGGCTTTACAACGGTGGAACGGTGATCCCCGTGACGAGCGCGACGCGCCACGACCCCCTCTCGAACGACCCCGCCGAACGCGACCACACGAAGCAACACTGAAACACGGACACTATGTCGGAAGTCACACTCGACTCGCTCACGAAACGCTACGACGAGGAGGTCGCCGTCGACGGGATCGACCTGACGGTCGAGGACGGCGAGGTACTCGGGGTGATCGGCCCCTCGGGCTGCGGGAAGACGACCACGCTCCGCACCATCGCCGGCTTCGAGACGCCGACCGAGGGACGGGTGCTGTTCGACGACGACGACGTCACCCACGTCCCGCCGGAGGACCGGAACGTCGGGCTCGTCTTCCAGTCGTACGCGCTGTTCAACAACATGAGCGTGCTCGGCAACGTCGCCTTCGGACTGAAGATGCAGGGCGTCGGCAAGGAGGAGCGCCGGGAGCGCGCACGGGAGCTCCTGTCGCTCGTCGGGATCGCCGAGCACGCCGAAAAGAATCCACAGCGACTCTCCGGGGGACAACAACAGCGGGTCGGACTGGCTCGCGCACTGGCCATCGAGCCCCGGATCCTGTTGCTCGACGAGCCGATGACGGGGCTCGACGCCAAGCTGAAAAAGCGCCTCGAAGCGGAGATCGGCTCCCTCCTCGACGAGCTCGACGTGACGACGCTGTACGTAACTCACGACCAGGAGGAGGCGATGGTGATGTGTGACCGGATCGCCGTGTTGAACGACGGACACATAGAGCAGATCGGGACGCCGGCGGAGATCTACGAGCGCCCGGCAAACGCGTTCGTCGCCGACTTCGTGGGGACGTCCAACGCGGTCTCCGCGACGGTGACCGACGGCCGGCTGGATCTGGGGTTCGCGACGTACGACGTCGACGACCTCCCGGATACCGCGACCGGGACGGCGATCCTCCGGCCCGGAGACTTCAGCGTCGGCGACGGCGGCATCGAGGGGACCGTTCGAGACCGGTTCTACCTGGGCGACCGCGTTCGGGCACGAGTGGAGCTGCCGAGTGGCGACCTCGTCACCGTCGCGCTCGATCCCGCGAACGAGAACGCGCGGACGGGCGACACGGTTTCGCTGGAGCTCGACCCGAGCGGCGTCCACGTGATCCGGTCCGCGGAGTGACGGCGAACGCGGTAGTCAAGACTGTCGCAGTCGACACGTCCGAGAGAAGTGCTCGGTCAGGGATTTGAACCCTGGTCGTCGGCTGTCTTCCGAACCGGAACGGAGCGGTCCCGCGTTCGTCGAAAGGCCAACATGATTGGCCGGACTACACCAACCGAGCGTAATCGGTCATTGCGACGCATCGGATTTAACTCTTCTCAACTCCCCGCCGTATGAGACTGAAAGACACGGGGAATCGAGGCGTTTCGGCTCCGGTCCGCCCTGCCAGACGGCCCGACCGCCGGCGAGTCAGGTCGGTGCCTCGGTTGAACAGTTAACGTGCGGGTTGATACGTCGTCACGTAATTATTACAGCTATGTCGAAGGTGATACGCGACGGCGTTTCGATCGATTATGCCGTCGACGGGGACCCCGGTGACCCGTCCGTCCTGCTGCTGGCAGGGCTCGGATACGGTCGCTGGATGTGGCGCTGGTTGACTGCGGCGCTCGCCGATGAGTACGAGGTCATCCGTCCCGACAACCGTGGTACCGGCGAGTCAGACGTTCCGGAGGGGCCGTACACGATCGACGAGTTGGCGGCCGATGCGGCCGCCGTCCTCGACGACCACGGTGTCGATCGCGTCCACGTCTGCGGGGCGTCGATGGGCGGAATGACCGCTCAATCGCTCGCGCTCGCCGACGATCGGGTCGCCTCGTTGACGCTGTTGTGCACCTCGCCGGGTGGCGAGGGCGCGGTCGAGACGCCCGCCGACGTACGAGAGCACATCTTCGATCCGCCGGAGGATGCGGATCCCCGTGAACGGATACGGTATCTGATGGAGCCGGCAGTGAGCGACGGGTTCTACGGGCGTGAGCCGGAACTCGTCGAGGAGATCGTCTCGTCCGTGATCCGTACCTCGTGGGTCGCTGTCTCGCCGACGGCTGCGACTGGCATACGTATCCACACGACCTCGACCACTCTCAACCTCGGGGTTCAGCCTCGAACCTCCGGCACCACCGGCGGACATCGACCAGTGAACGAGCGACGAACTTCCGGGTTCACTCGGAGTAATCGCCCGATCACCCGGACTCGCCGATGGCGTCGTCCTCGTGACTACCCGAACTTGCCGGTGATGTAGTCCTCGACCCGCTGGTTCTCCGGGTTCTCGAAGATCCGGTTGGTGTCGCCGAACTCGACGAGGCGACCGCCAGTGAGGAACACCGCCGTTTTATCCGATATCCGAGCCGCCTGCTGCATGTTGTGGGTGACGATGATCACGGTGTACGACTCGGCGAGCTCGTCGATCAGGTCCTCGACTTTCGCGGTCGCCACGGGGTCGAGCGCGCTCGCCGGCTCGTCCATCAGGATCACTTCCGGGTCCGGCGCGATGGCCCGGGCGATACAGAGCCGTTGTTGTTGTCCTCCCGACAGATCGAGCCCGGACTCGTCGAGCTGGTCTTTCACCTCGTCCCACAGTGCGGCCCCCCGCAGCGCCTCCTCGACGCGCTCGTCGATGTCGCCGTCGTACCCCTGAATCTTCAGGCCGTACGCGACGTTGTCGTAGATCGATTTCGGGAACGGGTTGGGCTTCTGAAACACCATGCCGATCCGCCGACGCAACGCGACGGGGTCGACGTCGCCGCCGTACACGTTCGTCCCGCGATACCGGAGCTCGCCGCCGATCCGGGCGGCGTCCACCATGTCGTTCATGCGGTTGATACACCGCAGGAACGTCGACTTCCCGCAGCCGGACGGACCGATGATCGCCGTCACCTTCCGTTCGGGGAGACGGACGTTCACCGGTTTGAGCGCCTCCACATCGCCGTAGTGGACGGTCAGGTCTTTCGCCTCGATGACGGTGTCTCGCTCCGGCGTCTCCTGGATCGACGGCGTCGTATCGTCGATAGTCTCACCGGGGGCAGTGTCATCGGTCGCGTCAGTCGGTTCGTCGGTGAGTGAGTGGCTGTCGCTCATGTTATCGTGTCTCGTACTTGTTACGGATGAGGATCGCCGCCGCGTTCATCAACAACAGGATCGCGAGCAGCACGACGATCCCGGCGGCGGCGACGTGTTGGAAGTCGGCCTCCGGCAGCCGTGCCCAGTCGAAGATCTGCATCGGCATCGCCGCGAACGGGCCGAACAGGTCCGGGACGGGGATGCCGGCGTACTGTTCGATCGGGGCGCGGAACATCGAGGTCGCCGCCCCGACCATGATCAGCGGCGCCGTCTCGCCGATCGCCCGCGACAGGGAGAGGATCGTTCCGGTCATGATCCCGGGCAACGCGGCTGGAAGCACGACGTCGCGGACGACCTCCCAATCCGTCGCGCCGACACCGTAGGCGGCCTGTCGCTGTGAGTCCGGAACCGCTCGGAGCGCCTCTTGTGCGGAGACGATGACGATCGGAAGGATGAGCAGCGTGAGCGTCAACGACCCGGCGAGAAGGCTCTCGCCGAACCCCGCGAACCGGACGAACACCGCCAACCCGAGCAGACCGTACACGATCGAGGGGACGCCCGCGAGGTTAGAGATATTCGCCTCGATAAAGCGCGTGAACCGGCTTTCGGTCGCGTACTCCTCCAGATAGATCGCGGCTCCGACGCCGAGTACGAGCGTGAAGACGGCCGTAAGCGCGATCAGCAGTATGGAGCCGACGAGTGCGGGGAAGATCCCGGCGCCGCGACCGCCCGGATAGTAGTTCTCGATGAACCGGGAGGGCGGATAGGTGAGGAAATCCAGCGTCACCCACCCCCACGCCTCGACGAGCACGTCCGTCAACAGGACGACGAGCGCGACGATACCCACGAGCGTCGAGGCCGCACACACCCCGACGAAAACGCGACCGATCCGTCGTTTCCGTTCGATGTCGTCACCGACGGTCGCGAACGGGTCGGCGTGCTCGCCACCGTCCGTCCGAGCCGTCGTCTCCTCGGCGTCACCCGACGACGTGTCGGCGTCGATATCGGCGTCGCCGTCGCGCGTTCCGGTCATCGGTACGCCTCCTGATACCGCCCCTTGATCCAGAGGCTCAACAGGTTCATCCCCAGCGTCATGACGAACAACAGCAGGCCGACCGCGAACAGGCTCTGGTAGCCGATCGAGCCGACCGACACGTCGCTGATACCGATCTGTACCATGTACGCCGTCATCGTCTGTGCGGGCTCGAGCGGGTTCAGCGTCACGTTGGGCTGCATCCCGACCGCGAGCGTCACCGCCATCGTCTCGCCGATCGCCCGCGAGATCGCGAGGATGTACGACGCCATGATCCCCGACAGCGAGGCGGGGAACACCACGTCGGTCGACACCTCGAACTTCGTCGCGCCCAGGCCGTACGCGGCGTTCCGGAGGTCGTCCGGGACCGCCGACATCGCGTCCTCGGACAGCGACGACACCATCGGGATGATCATCACCCCCACGACGATCGCCCCGGCGGCGACGTTGAACGTGCCAGTGTCGGGAAAGAACCGCTGGATGAGCGGCGTGATGAACGAGAGCGCGAAGAAGCCGTACACGATGGTGGGGATCCCTGCCAGCACTTCGAGGGTCGGCTTGACGACCTTCCGAACCCGGCGGTCCGCGTACTCGGAGAGGTACACCGCGGTCGCGGTGCCGACGGGGAGCGCGATGAGCGCGGAGCCGACGACGATGAGCATCGTCCCCCACACCAGCGGGAGGATCCCGTACGAGCGCGGCCGAATGATCGGCGACCACTCGGCGCCGAGGAGGAACTCCCGAACCGTCACCTGTGCGGCGAGCCCCGAGCGGAGCGAGTCCAGCGCTTCGCCGGGGTTCCCGGCGAGCAGTCCGCCGAGAACCCCGCCGAGCAGCTCGAAGAGGGTTTCCTCGCGGAAGAACCCGAGCGCGCCGTCCACCAGCACGAGGATTATCCCGAACGTCGTGAGCACCGTGAGCAGGGCACACGCGAAGAACACCCCCCGGACCGCGAGATTCTTTCCGGCCGGGATGTCCGAGCCGGCACGGGAGAGGTCGGCGTTTTCCCCCGACCCGCTCATCGGTCACCCTCGCCGGAGGCGGTCGGGGACTCGTTCGACTCGACCGATTCGATCGCCGCCTGTAGCCGTTCTCGGCTCTCCTCGACCGTCGCGTCCGGGACGGCGTAGAAGCCGACCTTCCGGGCGGCCCACTGGGTCCACGTGAGCGTCTCGCCCGGGTCGACGTCCTCGCGGTCGGCGTCCTCGTCGATCTCCTCGAAAAAGAACTCCGCGTACGCGCGGAACTCCGGTCGTCGGAGCTCCGGAACGGCGAGATACACGTACATCGGTCGGGAGAGCGGGGTGTACTCGCCGCTCTCGATGGTGTCTCGGGTGGGTACGACCCCGCCGTTGTCGTCGTCGACGGCGACGAGCTGGAGCTCTTCCTCGTTCTCGTAGAAGTAGCCTGCGCCGCCGAAGCCGAGCGCGTGCCGGTTCCCCCGAACGCCGCGGACGATGACGTTCGTGTCGGCGCTCGCGGAGTAGTCGGACCGGATGTTCCCGTACTCCCCGTTTATCGCCTGTGTGAAGTAGTCGAACGTGCCGGACGCTGAGTCGCGGCCGTACAGGTCGATCTCCTCGTCGCCGAACGGCTCGTCGGCCCACTCCGCACGCAGATCGCCCCACGTCTCGACGTCGGAACCGGACCGCCACAGCCGGTTGAGCTCGTCGACAGTCAGCGTATCACACCAGTGATTCTCCGGATGGACCCATATCGCGATCCCGTCGAGCGCGGCCTCGAGCTCCACGTAATCGATGCCGTTGGAGCCGCACAGCGCGACCTCGTCGTCGAGGATCGCGCGGCTGGCGTTCTGTACGTCGGTGTCTCCCGCGCAGAACCGCTGGAACCCCGCGCCAGTTCCGGACCCGCGGACCGGCACCCGGACGCGGTTGTTTCGCCACTGGAACTCCTCGGCGACGGCGGCACCGTGGGGCAGCAGGGTGTTACTCCCGTCGACGACGATCCGGCCCTCCAGTCCTCGACTGTCCTCTCCACGAACGAGACAGCCCGAGAGCCCGGCGGCGCTCGCGCCGACCGCGGCCAAATACGTCCGCCGATCGAGCCGCTGACCGCCCCCGTCGGCCGTGTCACGCTCCATCGATCAGTAGAGCGGTATGGGTGCCTAAATA
Source organism: Halorubrum tibetense (assembly GCF_055396225.1). Classification (NCBI taxonomy): domain Archaea; kingdom Methanobacteriati; phylum Methanobacteriota; class Halobacteria; order Halobacteriales; family Haloferacaceae; genus Halorubrum; species Halorubrum tibetense. The sequence continues at coordinate 187,371 of NZ_AP043742.1, read as the reverse complement.
CGCTACTATAATAGGTATATATTACTATATAGAACTACCGTGGAGATACCGATCGAGGTGGATCAGGGGACGGAAAACGATATTAAACGCATAGAACGCGGGTTTTCACGTATGTCATGGTAGTCCGGCCAGTATATAGAGTACACAAGCTTAACAACGTCGGTGCCGTAGCCTCGGTATGGAAACGCGGAAGGTGCAGGTCACCGGCGGTTCGACGTACACGGTCTCGATTCCGAAGTCGTGGGCGACCGAGAACGATGTCGGTGCCGGCAGCGAGGTCGAGTTTCACCCCGACGGCGACTCGCTGTTTCTCACGCCGCGGACGGAGACCGGGCGGACGCGCGGGACGCTCGATGTCACGGACTTGACTGGCCAAGAGCTCACGCGGGCGGTAACGACGATGTACGTCAGCGGATTCGACGTCATCGAGCTGCAGGGATCGACGATCACGACCGAACAGCGTTCGACGGTCCGGGAGGCGGTACAGAGCCTCGTCGGCCTCGAAGTGCTCGAGGAGACGGAAGACCGGGTCGTGATCCGGGACCTCCTCGACTCCTCGGAGCTGTCGATCCACAACGCCGTCACCCGGATGCGGCTCATCTCGCTGTCGATGTTGGAGGACGCGCTCGCGGCCCTCGCGGCGCTCGACCACGACCGCGCCCGCGACGTGATCGGCCGCGACGACGACCTCGATCGGCTGTGGCTCGTCGTCTCGCGGATCTTCCGGGCGACGCTTCGCACCCCGAAGGCGGCCGAGGAGGTCGGACTGCCCCGCGAGGAGTGTTTCGACTACCACTCCAGCGCCCGACAGCTCGAACGGATCGGGGACCACGCGACGAAGATCGCGCATCTGACGCTCAACATCGAGGAGCCGCTTCCCGACGAGGTGCTCGACGCGATCGACGACCTCCACGAGGACGCGGTCGAGGTAGTCGACACCGCCATGGACGCCCTGTTCGCCGAGAACAACGAGACCGCCAGCCGTCTGGCGAACGACGCCCGCGCCGGCGTTCGGGAGATCGACGAGCGCGTCAGGGCGATCGACGAGCTGCTCCGCGACCTCGACCCGGCCCGCGCACAGCTGCTGGGGCTCGTCGTCGACTCGGTGCTCAGGTCGGCGGACTACGGGGGAAACATCGCCGAGACTGCCCTCCAGAAGGCCGCGCCGACGCCGCGATGACCGCCACCGCCGACGCGATTCGGATCCCATGACCGCCACATCCGTCCCCGTGCGCCGTCGGTGTCACCCGTGAGCGACCGTCGGCGAACGGCGACGCTCGTTGGTCTCGGCGTCCTCGCGGTCGCTCTCGTCGTCGCCGCGGGCGTCGGGGTGGTTTTCGCCGTCGGGCTCGGCCCCGACGAGGAGGCGGTGGCTGCGGTCGAGGGATCACCGGACGTGACGGTCGAACGGGTCGATGCCGGTTACCTCGTGTCGAGCGGGCCGATCACCGCGGAGACGACCGGTCTCGCCTACTATCCGGGGGGGAGGGTGAACGCCGAGAGCTACGTCCCCACCGCGGCGGCGATCGTGACAGGTGGGGACGGCGATCCGGGCCGCGATATCGCCGTCGTGATCGTGGAGATGCCGCTGAACCTCGCCGTGTTGGGGGCCGATCGTGCTGATGGTGCGGTCGCGTCGGTTCCCGCGATCGAGTCGTGGTACGTCGGCGGGCACTCGCTCGGCGGAGCGATGGCGTGTCGATACGCCGCCGACAACGCGGCGGAGCTGGAGGGACTGGTCCTCCACGCCGCCTACTGCGACCGCGACCTCTCGGGGACTGACCTGCGGGCGGTTTCCGTGCTCGGCACGGCCGACGGCGTGATCGACGCCGAGGCGGAGCGGGAGGGTCGCGCGCTCCTGCCGGCGGAGACGGAGATCGTCGAGCTTGACGGCGTCAACCACGCCGGGTTCGGCGCGTACGGCTCACAGCGCGGTGACAGCCCCGTGTCGACGGCTCCCGCCGAGATGCGGGTGATCGTCGGGAACGCCACCGGCGAGTGGCTCGTCGGCGACACCACGCGCGGGGACGGGTGACGTGTCTTTTTGGTCGTCGCTCCCCCAGTCCGGGGTATGCCCGATATCGAGTTAGGCGTCCCGCGGGGGGTCGTCGAGTCGTTGCCCGACGAGGACGGAACCGCGGAACAGGACATGCGGCGCGCTATCGCCGGGATCCAGTCGCGACTGAACGAGGAGATCGACGGGAGCGATCCGGCCGAGGCCGCTGCGGTCGTCGCTGACGCGGTCGAACGGATGGAGGCGCAGGCGAGCACCTATCACGAGTTCGTCCCCGAGCTGCGCGCGTGGGGGCAGTCGCCCATCTACGCGATCGCGTGGCGGAACCTCTACGTCGAGCTGATCGGCCAGCTGTACGAACACGAGTGGCTCGCCGACGAGCTCGACCGCGAGCGCAATTTCCGCTTGGTCGATGACGGGATCCGGCTCTCGGACCTGTAGCGGATCGGTTGGGGTTTCGGGCCTGTCTCGAGTCCGCCCGCGTCCCCGACCGGTCGCGAGCGCTTCCGGCGACGACCGTTTTTAAACCCTCACGTCCCCTGTACGGAGGTATGGAACTGGAGCTGCGGTTCTTCGCGACGTTTCGGGAGGCCGCCGGCGGAAAGACCGTCCACCGCGAGTTCCCCGACGAGTCAACGACCGGAGACGTGCTTCGAGAGCTGGAAGCGGAGTACGACGGGATGGCGGGCCGACTGATCGTCGACGGCGATCTGGCCCCGCAGATCAACGTCCTGAAGAACGGACGCGAGGTGTTACACCTCCAAGGCCTCGACACGCCGTTGGAGGACGGCGACCGCCTCTCGGTGTTCCCGCCTGTCGCGGGCGGAACCGCCGAGTCGGACTCGGACGATGGGTCGGGGGAATCCGCGGGGGGCGGTACACCACCGGCCGAAGACGGATGGGTCCGACGTGAGGTCGCGTACCGCGGTATCTCCCGACGGCTGGCGGCCCACTACCTCGTGAACCTCGGCGGCGAGCTCGTCGACGCGAACGACCCGGCGGAGGCGACCCGCGTGGACGGTGACGGGTGGCGAGCGGCCCTCCGCGCGGAGAAGGTAACCGCCGCGGCCGCGATAACGCTGACCGAGGTGTCCGTCTCGTTTGCGGGCGAGGAAGCCGTCCTCGACGACCTCCTGCCGAAGTTCAAACAGAAGGCCATGCGGGCGGGCGGCTAATGAGCGGTGAGGAAACTGATGGGACGGACGCGACGGACGGCCCCGCCGAGACGGACGCGACGGACGGCCCCGCCGAGACGGATACGGGTGACGGCCACCACCCGATCGACGGCACGGCACTGGTGAAGACGGCCGCGCTGGCCAGCGTCCCAGCCGACCGTCTGCCGGCGCTCCTCGCGCGGGTTCAGGCCGACCTCGAACCCCGGATCGACGAGTACCGGCGGGGATACGAGCGGATCACCGGCGACACCGACCGCGAGGCGTTCCTCGTCGAACCCGACCACTGGACGGGGATCGGCGAGCGTCTCGGGCTGTCGAACCGCGAGCGTGACGCCGCCGCTCGGGCGCACGAGACCGCCGTCGAACGCTGGGGGTCCGAGACGGGCCGTCGGGAGGAGTTCGAGACCGCCCTCGAGATCCGGTCGGCCGTGGTGATCGGGACGGGACCAGCGGACGAGTGACCGACCGCAACGAGGGATCTGCCGGAAACGACCCGTCGCCCGGATCCGACGGGCATTTACCCCCGCGATCGGACGATGAGCCATGCGACTCGCCCGCCTGTTGACCCCTGACGGCCCGGTTTCGGGACGCTACGAGGACGGCGTCGTCGTCACCGACGACGGCCGCTACGAGGTCGGCCGCGATGGCCGGCTCCTCCCGCCGTGTGACCCGAGCGCGCTGTACTGCGTCGGCCGGAACTACGCCGAGACACTCGATCAGATGGCGTACGAACGCCCCGAGGAGCCCGATTTCTTCATCAAGCCTCCCGCGAGTCTCATCGCACACGGCGACCCGATCCGCTACCCCGACTGGACCGAGGAGCTGACGTACGCGGGCGAGCTCGTCGCCGTGATCGACGAGCGATGCCGCGACCTCAACCCCGCGGACGTCCCCGACGTGGTCCGCGGATACACGGTGCTCAACGACGTGGACGCGCTCGATCAGGACGGGCGGACCGCGCGCAAGGCGTTCGACGGGTCCGCGCCGCTCGGCCCGTGGATCGAGACCGACGTGGATCCGACCGGCCTCGAGATGTCGACGACGGTTGGCGGGGAGCGACGCCAAGACGCGAACACGGAGCTGATGCTGTTCGACCCGTACGAGGTCGTCGCGTACCTCTCACGGCGATTCACCTTCGAACCCGGAGACTGCGTCGCGTTCGGGAGTCCCGCGAACCCCGGGCTGGTCGAGCCGGGCGAGACGGTGGATATCACGTACGAGGGAGTGGGAACGCTGTCGAACCCCGTGGTGGCCACGGGGGGTGACCGCCGGGGATAGGTGGGTATCCCTCACTCCGAGCGGCGCATCGGCTGGCGCTCGCCGTAGGTGAGCGTCCGCCAGAGCCACTCGACCGGCCCGAACCGGAAGGCACGGAGCCAGAGCACGGAGCAGACGACCTGTCCGACCCAGACCGCGACGACGAACCCCAGCGCTTCGACACGGCTCACGGTCCCGAACAGGCCGAGTCCGTGGCCGTAGAAGACGGTCGTCGCGACCACGGTCTGAAGCAGGTAGTTCGTGAACGCGGTTCGACCGACCGCCGCGAACGTGCGGGTTATCGCGCCGTCCGGCCGCCACCGGGTGTAGGAGACGATCACCCCGACGTAGCCGCCCGCGACGAGCAGCGCGCCCCAGTAGTTGAACTGCCGCCAGAACAGCGCGGCGTCCGCGGACCAGTCGTTGGCCTCGATGTACCAGACGCCCGCGAGGACGACGCCGACGCCGACGACGCCGCCGGCGATCAGGCCTCGGTAGACGCGGGTCGACCGCTCCCCGGTCAACACCCCCCACTTGTACAGCGCCATCCCGAGCAGGATCACGCCGCCGACCTGCCAGAACGACCCCCCGATGAAGCCGGTCGTCTGTCGCTCGAACGCCGCCGGCACCCGATGGTCGAGCTGGCCGAGCCACCCGCCCTGATACGCCGACACCTCGGCGGCAATGGCGGCCGCGGCGGGCGACCACTGGCCCGCGATCGCTTCGGCACCGCCGGCGAACCCGGCGAACACCTCAAGCGACGACGGGACGAGCAGCAACAGCAGCCCCGCAGTCGCCTGTCCGGCCGGCGTCCAGTCGCGACAGAACACCAACACGAGCGCACAGAAGCCGTAGGCGACGAGGATGTCGCCGTACCACAGCAGATAGGCGTGACCCATCCCGATCGCGATCAGCCACGCGGTTCGACGATAATGAAGGGCCATCGCGGACTGTCCCTTCCGCTCCTTGCTCTCGATGAAGAGGACGATCCCCGCCCCGAACAGCGCCGAGAACAGGGTGATGAACTTCCCCTGGGCGAACACGTGGCCGACGAGCCAGGCGTAGTAGTTCGCGCCGGTGAAATCGCCGTATATCGTGGGGTTCAGAAGCGTCTGTTCGGGCATCGAGAACACGCGGACGTTGATGACGAGGATGCCGAGGACGGCGACACCGCGGAGGACGTCGAGGCTGACGATGCGTTCGGAGGGCGGCGTCGGACCGGAGGAATCGCTCACGGATGGTTCGATACACGGACCGCATCGAGGAATAGGTTCGTGATCCGGATCGACGACCCGTCAGCGCGACCGATCGGTCCCTCAGCGACCGAGGGCGACCGACCCGACGAAGTAGACGGCGAGCGCGACCGCGAGCGCCGCCGGGACGCCGACGAGGAGGTCCGCGCCGTCGAGCGTGAGGGCGACCGCGATCATCACGACTGCGCCGATCTCCAGCCCGAGCCCGAACACGCCACGTTGGGCGCTGTACGGGACACCGTCGGCCGCGTCCGAGAGCGATATCTCCCCGTCCGCCGCCTCCTGTGCGGCGGAGAGCCCGAGGAACCACGGGAGGAAGAGGGCGCTTCCGACCCCGGCGAACACCCCGCAGACCGCGCCGTACGCGAGGCTTTCGAGCGCGATCGCGCCGACCGCGGTGAACCCGACAAGCGAGGTCGCGCCCCCGCCGATCCCGATCAGCCGGAAGACCCGTTCGTTTGCGTGGGCGTCGTTCTCGTCGACTGCAGCACCGTCCGCGTCCGAGGCGGGTGTGGAGGACATTCGTTCGTGTTCGGTAAACTGGATACAAATAGATTCCCGTTCGGTAGCCGGAGCGGTCGCGCCGACGCGATCGGTTTTATATACCTCGTGTATGCGTCCGCGAGCTCTCGGAACACGGACGGAGCACGACGAGCGAGCGCTTATATACTCGGTGGGTGAGTGCCATGTCGCCTAAAAGCGGCGGACTGAGGATCGCTTATAAGGACGATCCGCTTGGGGCCATACAACGGAATCAACAGACGACCGGTGAGGAAAGAGGCGGGACCGCGGTGTGAGATCCGCACCGTTGTTGCAGCCGAAACCGAGCGTGCGCTCGCGGAATAGCGCGCTGTCTCGACCGTCGGCTGAGTATATAAGTGCCGTCGACGCGACCGGATTCAGTCCAGCCGGATCGCTCGGCCGTCCTCGGAGGAACGGTAGATCGCGTCGATGACGCGTTGAACGGAGAGTCCTTCCTCGACCGTGTTGATCGCGGGTGCCTCGCCGTCGGCGCACGCTTCGAGGAACACGCCGAGCTCGGTCGCGTGTGAGTCACCGTCGCGCGTCTCGACGGCCGCATCGGAGAGGTGGTGGCTGCCGCCGTTGCCCGCCTCGTGGATCGTGAGTTCGTCGGCCCCCCGGTCGAACGTCGCGCCGGCCTCCGTCCCACGGACCACGAACTCGTCGTTCGTCGGGCGGTTCGTCGCCCACGCGACCTCCAGCGAGACGGTGTTGCCGTCGGCGTCGCGGACGAACGCGGACGCGGAGTCGTCGACGTCGAACCCCTCGGGCCCGGTGTCCTCGCCCCACATGTTGACGTACGCGTAGTCGTCGCGGCCGCCGAACTCCGAGCGCGTCTCGCCGGACACCTCGACGACCTCCGGGTGATCGAGGAAGTAGAGCGCGAGGTCGATCGCGTGGACGCCGATGTCGATGAGCGCGCCGCCGCCGGCGACCTCCTTCGAGGTGAACCACGACCCCCGTCCGGGGATCCCGCGTCGGCGGACGTAGTTGGCCTCGACGTGAGTGACCTCCCCGAACCGACCCTCTGCCTGCTGGTGTTTGATCACCTGGACCGGCTCCGCGAACCGGTTGTTGAACCCGACCATACAGAACCCGTCGGCGTCGTCGGCCGCCGCGGCGATCCGTTCCGCGCTCTCCAGCGTGTGCGCCAGCGGCTTCTCGAGGAGGACGTCGAGGCCCGCGTCGAGCGCGGACGTGGCGTACTCCTCGTGGAAGCGGTTCGGCGTCGTGATCAGGACGGCGTCACAGACGTCGTAGAGTTCGGCTTCGTCCTCGTAGGCGTGAACGTCGAACTCGTCGTGGAACGCCCGTCGGGCGTCCGCGTCGATATCCATCCCACCGACGAGGTTCGCGTCCCGTTCGACGAGCCGCGTGGCGTGGTGGCGACCGATCCCGCCGAGCCCGACGATCCCGACGGCGACGTCGTTCGCGTGCGTCATGCTCTGAAACTCACAACGGTCGTTGTTAAGGCTCACGCTCCGTGAATCGAGATCCGGCCGGGCCACCGGGCGGGGTGGGGTGTCGGCTACCGCGTCATCCACTCGCTCGCTTGCGGTTCGGCCGGGTCGGTGACGACTTCGACCAACGCGGGACCGTCCCGACGCAGCGCCGATGCCACGGCGTCGCCGACGCCGTCGCGCTCGGTCACCCGCTCGGCCGGGACGCCCATCCCGCGGGCGACGCTGACAAGGTCTAGGCTCGCGTCCGCCCAGCCGTACGCCCCTTCGGGGAAGCCGAACGAGCGGGACGCCTCCTCGCTGATGATCGCGTAGTCGTCGTTGTTCAACGCGACGACGGTGACGTCGATCCCCTCGGCGGCGAGCGTGTGGAGTTCGTGGACGCACATCAGCAACCCGCCGTCGCCGGTGAGCGCGACCACGTCACGGTCGGGGTTCGCGAGCTTCGCGCCGGCGGCCGAGGGGAGCCCGGTTCCCATCGTCGCCCATGACCCGGGGTTCACGTACGAGTCCGGACCGCTCGCCGGGAAGCCGACGAGCGTCCACAGCCGGAACCCGCCGGCGTCCGCTGTCACCACCGCGGCGTCGGGAACGGCCCCGCGGACCGCCCGAAGCACCTCGACCGACCGAAGCGGGTCGTCCGGCTCTCGCGCCGCCGCGACCGCCGCAAACCGGTCCCGGTCGGCCTCGCGGACCGCTGCCGCACGGGCCTCCCCTGACATCTCGGGACCCCCCTGGGTCCGTTCCCCGAGCCGCGAGTCGAGGGCGGCGAGGAACCGGTCCGCGTCGGCGACGACGCCGAGATCCGTCTCGTAGCCGAACCCGATGTCGTCGCCGTCCAGTGTGACGTGGACGAGGGTCTCCGGGAGCGAAACCGACCATTTCGCGGTCGCGACCGCGTCGAGGTCTGAGCCGACGACGAGGCCGGCGTCCGCCGTCGCGAGGAGATCGCGCAGCTCCGTGCTCGCCCCGCCACACAACACGCCGGCGGACAGCGGGTGCGTCTCGGGCAGCGTTCCCTTCCCCTTATACGTCGTCACGACGGGTGCATCGAGCCGCTCGGCCACGGATCGGAGTCGGTCGCTCGCACCGGCACGCCTGACGCCGCCGCCGGCGACGACGACCGGTGCGTCGGCCGCGTCGAGCAGCGAGGCGGCACGATCGACGGCGGCCGCGTCGGGTTCCGGTGTCGTCGTCTCCGCCGGCCCTTCGGCCGGGGGTGTTGCCTGTGGCGTCCGGCTCGCGAGAACGTCTTTCGGGATCCCGACCCGAACCGGTCCCTGCGGCGGTTGGCGGGCGACGCGGATCGCGTCGGCGACCGCGGCGACCGCGCCCGCAGGCGACTCCACGAGCACGTTCTCCTTGACGACGGTGTCGTACGTCGCTGGCGGCGTCTCGTGGATCCCATCCCCGCCTCGGACGTCGCGCTCGGTCTCGACCGCGAGATGGAGCAAGGGAACGCAGTCGTTTTTCGCGTTCTTTAGCCCGTTCATCGCGTTCATGTCGCCGGGGCCGGGGACGACCACCGTCGCGGCCATCGTCCCGGGCTCGCTCGACTCGGCGTACCCCCAGGCCTGGTGAGTGACCGCGGTCTCGTGGCGGGCGACGACGAACCGCGCGTCCCGGTCCGCGAACGCCCGGTTGAGCGGGAGTGTCTGCTTGCCGGGGATCCCGAACGCGACCTCGACACCGTGGTCGAGCAGGCAGTCCACGACCGCTTCCCCGACCGTCGGGCGATCCACACCGTCATCGTCCCCCGCGGGTCCGTCGTCCGTGATCCCCGTTTCAGTGGATCCGTCGTCCGTGTCCATGATCGGCTCCGACGGCGGAGTGCGTGAAAGGTCCGTCGGCTACACAGTCGGACCGAGGGCGGTGCGACGAGATCCGATCCGCTTCGATTCGGTTCAGTCAAGTCCGGCTCAGGGCCGGTTCACACGGATACACTTCGCGACGTGACCCTCACTCACTCCGCGACGTTCGTCTCCCGTACGCGCACGCCCTTCCGCGCGAGGTGGCGCATCTGCCGCTGAGCGAACTCCTCCTCGCTCGACCCGCGAGTCGCGAGCACGTACACGAGCGCGGTGCCCTCGGGTCGCATGGTCCGACCCGCCCGCTGTGACCCTTGTCGGCGGCTCCCGCCGAGCCCGCTCGCGACGACCGCGAGCTCGGCGTTCGGGAGGTCGATCCCTTCGTCGCCGACCCGCGACACGACGAGGACGTCGACCTCCGTCCCCGCCTCGCGGAACCGGCGGAACAGCTCCGCCCGCTCGTGGTGGGGCGTCTCGCCGCTGACGAACGGCGCGTCCAGCGCGTCGGCGAGCGCCTCGCCGTGATCGAGATACTCGATGAACACGAGCGCCTTCTTACCGCGGTGGGCGGCGAGCAGGTACCGGACCTCCTCGACTTTCGCCGGATTCTCGGCCGCCAGTCGCCGCCGTTCACGCCCGTCCGCGCTGGCGTACTCGTTGCGAGCGAGCTCGTCGCGCCACGGGACGTACCGGATCTCGACTTCGGGCTCTTGGACGAACCCCGCCTCGAACAGTGCGTCCCAATCCGCGCCGATCGGCTGTCCGATCAGGGTGTAGATCTCCTCCTCGCTCCCGGTCTCACGAACCGGAGTTGCCGAGAGTCCGAGCCGGTGTTTCGCCTGGAGTTCTGCCGCCCGGGAGTAGACGGGGGCGGTAATGTGGTGGGCCTCGTCGAAGCAGATCAACCCCCACCGCCGGGAGTCGAACAGCCCGCGATGCCGGTCCATCCCCGCGATCTGGTAGGTCGCGATCGTGATCGGTCGGATCTCTTTTTGCCCGCCGTGGTACTCGCCGATATCGGCAGGGTCGACGGTGGAGTGGGCGAGCAGCTCCTCGCGCCACTGTCCGGCGAGCTCGCGCGAGGGAACGAGTATCAGCGTCTCGCCGCCGACGGCGGCGATCGTCGCGATGGCGGCGACGGTCTTACCGGAGCCCGGCGGGCCGACGTACACGCCCGACCGCGACTCGAGGAACGTCTCGACCCACGTCTCCTGGTACTCCCTGAGGTCGGTAGTGAGATCGATGTCGACCGGGTCGCCGGTGTCGAGGTCCCGGTCGTCCTGCACGGGGTACCCGGCGTCGTACAGCGCTCGCTTCACCGCCGCGACCGCGGCCTCGTTCACCCACGCCTCGGTTTCCGAGATCGGCGCGCGGAGGTGGTCGTCAGCCAAGTGCTGCTCCGCGACGTTGCCAAGCAGGCTCTCCGAGGCCGCCTCAAGCACGACGTAGTCGTCCTCGTGTGTATACAGCCGGAAACGGTTGGCGCGCCGCCACTGGTCGCGGACCCACTCCTCCAGCTCCGCGAACCGACGGGGGAGGACGGATCGGAGGCTGCCGATCAGCGCGTCGGCGTCGTCGAACGGCGCGGCCCACACGTCCTCCGGACGGATCCGGTAGAGATAGCCGCGGGTTCCGGGGTCGGTCCCGGTCGTGTCCACGAGGCGCGCGAACTGTGAGAGCTGCGCCCGCGTGTACTGGGTCGGCCGGTCCACGACGATCTCGCGTCGCTTCGGGAACGTGACGACCCGCTCGCGGCTCGCCAGCCGGCCCCACTCGCTCGGGTAGAAGACGACTGGGTCGCTCTCGACGTCGAGCCTCTCGACCGACCCGCGCTCGACGAGCGTGGCGAGGGCGTCCCTGGCAGCGGCTTGCGTCGTTCCCAGCCGTCGCGCAACCTCGCTCGCGGTGGCGACGGGTCGCTCCTCGGCTTCGAGCGCGTCGTGAAAGCGGTCGAGCGAGAGATCGCCCACGGTCGACTCACCCGCGTCCGTCCCGGGCTCGGTCCGGTCTCCCTCGGGCTTCTCGGAGTGGTCGTCCTCACGACCGTTCTCGTCTCCCATCGGTCACGAGTATGGCCGCGACGCTGAAACGTGTGGCGTCAGCGGCCGCGACGCCCGCCGTGACAGTTCCGTGAGGTGATCGCCGACTTCGACCGGAAGCGACAGCCACAGTCGACACACCGGACGAACGGCTCCCCGGGTTCGGTCTCCAACCGGTGCTCGCCGACTACGAACGGACGGGTCACCGTGCGGGGGCGGATCCGATCCGGGATCGGCTCCGACGAGTCCTCGCTTAACCCCGTCCGAACCGCGATCGTGTCGATATCGACGGGGTCGAACCGTGCGGCCTCGATCGCGTCGTCGCGGTCGGCCACCTCCGTCCACCCCGTGACGACGACCGGGGAGTTCGTCTCCGTGTCGCCGACGACGACGACGAACCGGATCCCGTCCTCGACGAGCGCGAACCGCCAGCCGTCGGTCCGGTTCCAGCGGAGCTGCCCGTGGCGTATCGCGTCGCTGACCGTCCGAGTCGAGACGTACCGGCCGGGTTGTTCGAGTCGCTCACGGAAGTGATCAGTGAGCGCGTACAGTCCGGGATCGCGTACCGGCGGGTCTTCCGGCGTCCGGCGTCGAGCCGCCGGGACGGACTGGGGTTCCGGATCGGACGTCGACGCCCGTTGCGGAGTTCCGTCCGGGCCGAACCGGCTCGGCGGCGTGGACGGTCCACGACGCCCGCCGGTGTCGGGGTGCGTCGCGTGCGGTGCGGTCCGGCGCTCCGTCGTTCCGGTGCCGGGCCCCTCGTCGGTTCCCGGTCCGCCCTGTCGGGATGCCACTACCGCTCCGTACCGACCCCGTTCTTAAGTGTGTTACGGGGACACAGGGGTGTGGAGATCGGTTGGGGTCCGTCGGGGCGGGTTGGGACGGTTGGGGGGTGGGGTGCGGTAGAGGGCCGTTAGGGGTATCGGCGAACGCATCGGAACGGCGCACCCTTTATACGAGAGGCCCCGTTACCCCCGCGTATGCCCCAGTGTGAAATGTGTGGCGCCGAGCAGGCCTCGCTGACGACGACGAAGGTCGAAGGCGCCGAGTTGGAGCTGTGCAGTTCCTGTACGGACTTCGGGACGGAAGTCCGTGAGGAGCCGAGCAGCTCCGCGGGGAGCAAGTACTCTACGAGCTCCAGCTCCGGGAAGGCGGCCTCGTCTTCCTCCTCCTCGTCCGGATCGAGCGGATCGGGTAGCTCGGGTGGATCGCGGCGTCGCCGCGACATGTTCGACGACATGGACGAGGTCGCGACCGACTACGACGACCGGATCCGTACCGCCCGCGAGTCCCGCGGGCTGAGCCAAGAGGACCTCGCCGACCAGCTGAACGAGAAGGCGAGCCTCATCCGGAAGCTCGAGCGCGGCGACACCCTCCCCACCGACGAGGTCCAGCGGAAGCTCGAACGCGCGCTCGACATCTCGCTGGTCGAGGGTGAGGACGTCGACGAAGAGTGGGAGACGACCGACGCCGGGACGATGACGCTCGGCGACGTGGTCAAGCGGAAGGACTGAGCTCCCGAGAACGGAGTCGTTTCACACGGTCGCGCCGTCGTCCCCGTCGTCGGTCGTCTCGGAGGACCAGTACCGGGAGACGAGGTGGTCGATGATGGTGTCGACGGTCGCCGGATCGTAGCTCCAGAAGCCGTAGAACTCACCAGGCGCGCGCTCCTCGGCGAGCAACGCACACTTCGCCTCGTCGAGGCCGTCGCCGTCGAAGGCGACGAACCACGTCTCGCGGATCTCGGCCGAACGGGCGACGTGGACCGTGTAGTAGTCGGCGTTTGGAGCGTCACCCTCGTCGGTCGCGTACGCGTGTACGTCTAGCTCCGGTTTTTCGCCGAGCCGATCGTACGTGTTCGTCTCCCCGGTCAGCACATCGAGGGTCTGGAACCCGGCGTGGAGCTCGCCGCGGCCGACGCGCCACGCACGGTCCTCGATCTCGCGGGAGGCTGCGACCATGTCGCCCCGTGAATAGGAGGTGAACATCGTCTCGTCGAGGTGATCGAGGACTGGCTCCCCAACTCTACCCGTGGTCGGATCCTCGGGTATGCCGCCGTCTACATCGGGAGCAGAGGGGTCACCGATCTCGGTACTGTGAGCCGGGAGGAGCTCCTCGACTCCCACCGCAGTCACGAACTCCCCGTCCCTGGAGAGTACGGCGTACCCGTCCGGTCCCCCGTCGGTCGAGCCGTCCACGACGCGGACGTTCCGGTCCGCGAAGTGTTCGGCGAGGGTCCGTGCGACCGCGGGATCGTCGTCGAAGACGGTGAGCGTGGCTTCATGCGACTCCACGCCGGCGATGATTTCGATGAGGGACATGTCCACGTCCGGCCCCAAAGGGGTCGTTCGACGCGTTGTCACCCCGGGTATATATATGATAGGGGGTCCCCCTCGGCGCGGAGGTGTGTAACCCAGTGCCGAAGTGTGTAAGCTATTTGCGCCCGCGGCCCGGTCGGACACGTATGTTCATCTTGGTGAACCTCAAGGCGTATCCGTGTGATCCGATCGAGGTCGCGACCGCCGCTCGCGACGTGGCCGACGCGTCGGGCGTGCGGATCGCGATCTCGCCGCAGGCCGCGGATATCGCTCGGGTTGCGGAGACGGGCGTCGAAACGTGGGCACAGCACGTCTCCCCGAACGCCCATGGCTCGCACACGGGCTCGACGCTCGCCGAGGCGGTCGCGGACAACGGCGCCGCGGGGACGCTCATCAACCACTCGGAAAACCGACTGAAGCTCGCGGACATCGACGGATCGGTCGACGCCGCGGAGCGCGCCAGTCTCGACACGGTGGTGTGTGCGAACAACCCGGCACAGGTCGGCGCGGCGGCCGCACTCTCGCCCGACGCGGTTGCGGTCGAACCGCCAGAGCTCATCGGCGGGGATGTCTCCGTCTCGACGGCCGATCCTGGAATCGTCGAGGACGCGGTCGCGGCCGCGGGTGCGGTAGACGAGGCGGTCGACGTGTTCTGTGGTGCCGGCGTCTCCACCGGAGAGGATGTAGCGGCCGCCGCGGAGCTCGGCGCGTCTGGCGTCCTTCTCGCCTCCGGCGTCGCCAAGGCCGATGACCCGGCAGCGGTCCTCGAGGACCTCGTCTCCGAGATCTGAATCGGAAACTATGTCCCCGCGAGTTGGCTCGCGACGGGATACGGACATAAGGGGATTGCAACCGGTCATGGGGTAACCGCGGCCGGTCAGGGGGTAACTGCGGCCGGTCAGGGGGTAACTGCGGCCGGTCAGGGGGTAACTGCGGCCGGTCAGGGGGTAACCACGCCGGACAACCGGGGCGACCGGGTGACTGCGCTTGCGGGTCAGTATAAAGACATCGATGTTAGTGGCTACCACGATCGGAAAAAACGCACGACCCGAACGGGATCGGCTGATCGCCAAAATCGGCTCGTCTAGTAACCTTTAACCGACACAAGCCGGTATCTATTGGTAAGATGGCGACCAACAAGATCCTCGGTATCGACCTCGGTACCACCAATTCCGCGTTCGCGGTGATGGAGGGTGACGAACCCGAGATCATCGCCAACGCGGAAGGCGATCGGACGACTCCCTCCGTCGTCGCCTTTTCCGACGACGACGAGCGACTCGTCGGAAAGCCGGCGAAGAACCAGGCCGTCCAGAACCCCGACCGCACGATCCAGTCGATCAAGCGGCACATGGGCGAGGACGACTACACCGTCTCGGTCGACGGCGAGGAGTACACGCCCGAGCAGATCTCGGCGATGATCCTCCAGAAGATCAAACGCGACGCCGAGGAGTACCTCGGCGACGACGTCGAGAAGGCGGTCATCACGGTGCCCGCCTACTTCAACGACAAACAGCGCCAGGCGACGAAGGACGCCGGCGAGATCGCTGGGTTCGACGTCGAACGCATCGTCAACGAGCCGACCGCGGCGTCGATGGCGTACGGCCTTGACGACGAGTCGGACCAGACCGTTCTGGTGTACGACCTCGGCGGCGGGACGTTCGACGTATCGGTGCTGGACCTCGGCGGCGGCGTCTACGAGGTCGTCGCCACGAACGGGGACAACGACCTCGGCGGCGACGACTGGGACGAGGCGCTCATCGACCACATCGCCGAAGAGTTCAAAAACGACCACGGGATCGACCTCCGCGAGGACCGGCAGGCGCTCCAGCGGCTGAAAGACGCCGCCGAGGAGGCGAAGATCGAGCTGTCGAACAAGAAGGAGACGACGGTGAACCTGCCGTTCATCACCGCGACCGACAGCGGCCCGGTTCACCTGGAACAGTCGATCACCCGTGCGACGTTCGAGAACCTCACGTCAGACCTCCTCGAACGGACCGTCGGCCCGACCGAGCAGGCGCTCTCGGACGCCGGCTACTCCAAGTCGGACATCGACGAGGTCATTCTCGTCGGCGGGTCGACCCGGATGCCGCAGGTCCAGGAGAAGGTCGAGGAACTCATCGGTCAGGCGCCGAAAAAGAACGTCAACCCCGACGAGGCGGTCGCGCTCGGTGCGGCCGTGCAGGGTGGCGTGCTCTCCGGAGACGTCGACGACATCGTTCTACTGGACGTGACGCCGCTCTCGCTCGGTATCGAAGTGAAAGGTGGGCTGTTCGAGCGGCTCATCGAGAAGAACACGACGATCCCGACGGAGGAGTCGAAGGTGTTCACCACGGCGGCGGACAACCAGACCTCCGTCAACGTCCGCGTGTTCCAGGGAGAACGCGAGATCGCCGAGGAGAACGAGCTGCTCGGCGCGTTCCAGCTCACCGGTATCCCGCCCGCTCCCGCCGGAACCCCCCAGATCGAGGTGTCGTTCAGCATCGACGAGAACGGCATTGTCAACGTCGAAGCGGAGGACCAAGGCTCCGGCAACGCCGAGTCGATCACCATCGAGGGGGGCGTCGGCCTCTCCGACGAGGAGATCGAGCAGATGCAGGAGGAGGCCGAGAAGCACAAAGAGGAGGACGAGGCGCGCCGCGAGCGGATCGAGGCCCGCAACGAGGCCGAGACGGCGATCCAGCGTGCGGAGACCCTTCTCGAAGAGAACGAGGACGCGATCGACGACGACCTCCGTGGCGACATCGAGGCGGCAATCGAGGACGTCGAGGAGACGCTCGAGGACGAGGACGCCGAAACCGAGGCGCTCCAAGACGTCACCGAGGCGCTCTCCGAGGAGCTCCAAGAGATCGGCAAGCAAATGTACCAAGAGCAGGCCGCACAGGCCGGCCCGGGCGGCGCTGGCGGCGCCGCGGGCGGCGCGGGTCCAGGCGGCATGGGCGGCATGGGTGGCGCGGGTCCAGGCGGCATGGGCGGTGCCGGTGCCGGCCCCGACGGCGACGACGAGGAGTACGTCGACGCCGACTTCGAGGATGTCGACGACGAAGACGACGAGGAGTAACCCGCCCCGTCCTCGACACGTCCCGGATCGACGGAGTGATCACGCACGACCCACAGAACGCAACGTATGACCGACCACCCACGTATGAGAGGAGCCTGATCCATGGCTGAGGATTTCTACGATATCTTGGGCGTCTCGCGGGACGCCAGCGAGGACGAGATAAAACAGGCGTATCGCAAGAAGGCGGCCAAACACCACCCGGACGTCAGCGACGAGGACGACGCCGAGGAGCGGTTCAAGAAGATCCAGAAGGCCAAGGAGGTACTCACCGACGAGGAGAAGCGTCGTCAGTACGATCAACTCGGCCACGACCGGTTCACGGAGGCCGACAAACGCGGCGCGACCGGGGGCGGCGCGGGCCCCGGTGGGGCCGGCGGACCGTTCGGCGGCGGTGGCGGCGGCTTCGAGGACATCTTCAATCAGTTCTTCGGCGGCGGTGGCGGCGGTCGCGGCGGCCGCCGCGACGACCGCCCCCGTCAGGGAAGTGACCTCCGGACGGGGCTCACGATCGACCTCGAGGAGGCGTTCGAGGGGACGACCAAGGAGTTTACGATCGAACGCCCGACTCAGTGTGACACCTGTAACGGCGAGGGGCACCCCCCGGACGCGGACGTGAGCACCTGTTCGCAGTGTAACGGACAGGGACAGGTCCGGCAGGTCCAACAGACGCCGCTCGGGCGGGTCCAGCAGACCTCGACGTGTCCCCGATGTGAGGGTTCAGGGGAGGTGTACAGCGAGGACTGCGCCGACTGCGGCGGCGACGGCGTCGTCCGCGAGGAAGCCACGCTCTCGGTGGACGTACCCGCCGGGATCCGGTCGGGGCAGAGTCTTCGGATGCAGCGTGAGGGCGCGCCCGGCGAGAACGGCGGCCCCAACGGCGATCTGCTGATCGAAGTCGACGTCGACGTCGGCGACCGGTTCGAACGCGACGGCGACGATCTTCGTGTCGAGGAAGCGGTCTCGTTCCCACAGGCGGTGTTCGGCGATACCATCGACGTCGAAACCGTCGACGGCGTGGTGCAGATGGACGTGCCTGCGGGGACACAGAGTGGGGAGACGTTCCGGCTGCAGCGAAAAGGGATGCCACGGCTCCGGCGGCGCGGGCGCGGCGACTTGTACGTGCAGGTCGGGGTCGTCGTTCCCGACTCGCTTAATGAGGAGCAGCGCGAGGCGCTCGAAGCGTTCGCCGAGGCCGGCGGGGAGGACATCGACGTCGACCGCGGCTTCTTCGAGAAGCTGAAAAGCTCGTTTTGACGGAGTCGGTCGGGTGCGTTCCGGGTCACACCGGGATTCAAACGAGGGATCGACGGCAGGGTTTTCGGTGCTCCGTCGCGTACCGTGACACATGGGATACGACGAGGTCACGTACACCGAAGTCGAACCGCGTGCGCCGGGCATGTACTTCCTCCGTGACGCGCTCGGGTCGGAGTCGCTCGGCGTGACGGTCGTGGAGGCCGACGACGGTTGGGACGGGTTGGAACACGATCACGCCGACGGTGACCACGAGGAGGTGTACCTGCTTCTCGAGGGATCCGCATCGCTCACCGTCGACGGCGAAACGATCGAGCTAGCCGCGGGGGACGCCGTTCGAGTCGATCCGGAGTCGACCCGAACGCTGACCTTCGACGCCGACGGCTCCCGAATGGTGATCGCCGGCGCACCCTGAGATGGACGTCGTCGGCGATCTCCTCGCACGTTCTCGCCGCTCGCGGGACGTCGCGCTCGTCACTGCGGAGGGAAGCGAGCGGACGTATCACGATCTGATCACGAACGCGTACAAGGCGGCGAACGTGCTGCGGTACCTCGGCGCACGCGAGGGATCGACGATCGCGATCGACCCGGAGCCAGGCGTCCACACGACGCTCGCCTTCCTCGGAGCAGCACGGCTCGGCGCGACCGTCCGATTCGATCCGAGCACCGGTATCGACGCCGGCGACCGGGTCGTGGTCGCTCCCCTCGACGACGAACCGGCACTCGACCCCGATCCGGGAACGAACCTCGTCGTCTTCGGCGGATCGCCCGACAGACCGGAGACCACTCACTGGGAGGCGGAGCTGTGGAGCGAGAACCCGGGGACACCCCCGAGTGGGGTCGGTCCCGACGATCCCGTGATACGCACGGGTCTCTCGAACACGATCGATACCGTCACACACCGATCGCTGCTCGAGGCCGCGGGCGACATGGCGGCCGCACACGGGATCGATACCGAGGCTCGGGTCGTGCTCCGGACGAGTTTTGCCGACCCAGAGGCGGTCGCAGCCGGTATCGTCGCTCCACTCTCGCGGGGTGGGACGGTCGTGCTCGCCGATCGAACCGCAACCGACGGGACGCCACGGGGTGACGTTGCGGTCGTCGCCGACGCCGACGCCGATGTTCCCGAACCCCGTCGGGTCGTCGTTTCGACGGCCGATCGGTTCTGAGCTGGGCCACCGGTCGCGGAGCCCGCCTCTGTGCCGCTCAGTCGTTCGCGGCGGCCGCCTGTGCGCGCTCCGTCCGTTCGTGAAGCAGACACGACGAGGCGTGTCTGTCGTCGTGTCTCGTTCGTTCCGGGACGGATTCTTCACACGGTGTCGTGAACGTCTCGGACATCACGTCGGCCGCGCCTTCCAAGTCGTCCTCGACGACACGATCGAGCGCCTGAGCAAGCGATCGCTCCACGTCCGTCGACCCTAACTGCTCCGGGATATCGAACTCGGAGCGGATCTGTGACCGAACCCTGTCGTCGCCCGCAGCGTTCACCCCCTCCTCATCCGTTGGCAGGTTCTCGCGTATCTGTTCCACGTCGATGTTACCAGCCTCCAGTCGGTCACGCAGGTTGAGGATCCCCCGCCAGTTCGCCTGATCGAGGTCGATCCCATCGGGCTGGATCACGCGATGGCACCGGGTGTGGAACCGGCACCCGCTCGGTGGGTTCGACGGGCTCGGAACCGTTCCCTTCAGCTCGATCCCGCCGGCGGTCGACCGGGGATCGGGTGTCGGTATCGCGGACAACAGCGCCTCCGTGTACGGGTGCTGGGGGTCGGCGAACAGCTGCTCGGTCGGGCCGATCTCGACGATCTCGCCGAGATACATCACTGCGACGCGGTCGCATATCTTCTTTATCACCGACATGTCGTGGCTGATGAACAGCAGCGACAGGTCGAACTCGTCCTGCAAGTCGTCGATCAGCTTGAGGATCTCGGCCTGGATCGAGACGTCGAGCGCGGACACCGGTTCGTCGGCCACGATGAAGTCCGGGTTCAACACGAGCGCGCGAGCCAGCGCGATCCGTTGTTTCTGTCCCCCGGAGAATTCGTGCGGATACCGATCGTAGTCGGATGCGGACAGCCCGACACGCTCGAGGAGGTTCTCGACGATCGCCCGACGGCGATGTCTATCGGACATCCCGTGGACCTGTAGCAGCTCCCCGACCGCTGCCCCGACCGTCATCCGCGGGTCGAAGCTCGACGACGGGTCCTGAAAGATCATCTGGGCGTCGCGCCTGAACGCTTTGAGCTCCGTCTCGGAGAACCGAGTGATGTCGTTCGGGTGTGACCCGTCGGCGTTTCGCTCCGCGCCCGCTCGCCCGCCACCGTTGAACACCACCTCGCCCGCAGTCGGCTCCTCCAGCCGGATTATCGAGGTGGCTGCGGTCGATTTGCCACAGCCGGACTCGCCGACGAGCCCCAGCGTCTCGCCGGGCGCGATGTCGAAGCTGATCCCGTCGACCGCGCGTGCGGCCCCGACCTGTCGGTTCAACAGTCCCTTCTTGATCGGGTAGTGCTTTTTCAGGTCGCGGACCGAGACGAGCGGTTCGTCAATCATCCGCCGGCCCCACCCCTTCGGTTTCCGACTCCGTATTCGGGATACCCTGCCGGACGACCGAATCGTCGCGGCCGGGGCGGTAGTGGACACAGGACGCCCACTGGCCACGGTTCACCTCGATCTCCTCGGGTTGACCCCCGTCCCGACACTCGGGTTCGGCGTGGTCACACCGGGGAGCGAACCGGCAGCCGTCCGGGGGATCGATCGGGTCCGGCAACGATCCCGGTATCCCGCCCTGGTTCCCGCCGATATCGGGAAGACAGTTCAGCAACTGCTGGGTGTAGGGGTGTGCCGGCCGGTCGAACACGTCCATCACGTCGGCTCGCTCCATGACTTTCCCCGCATACATCACGACGATCCGGTCCGCGATCTCCGCGACGACCCCGAGGTCGTGGGTCACGAACAACACGCCCATGTCGAACTCCTCCTGTAGGTCGTCGAGTAGTTTGAGGATCTGCGCTTGGACGGTGACGTCGAGTGCCGTCGTCGGTTCGTCCGCGATCAGCAGGTCGGGGTCCCCGACGAGCGCCATCGCGATCATCACGCGCTGTTTCTGGCCGCCGGAGAACTCGTGGGGATAGTCGTCGAACCTGGAGCTCGCGTTCGCGATACCGACTTTGTCGAGCAGGTCGACCGCCTTCGCGCGAGCCTCCTCGTCCGAGACGTCCCGGTGGATCTGCAGCGCCTCGGCGATCTGCCACCCGATCGTGTAACAGTGGTTCATCGCTTCCTGTGGGTTCTGGAAGATGTGGGCGATCTCGTATCCCCGGATATCACGGAGTTCAGGCTCGCTCATCTCGAGCAGCTCTCGTCCCTTGAACCGGACGGACCCATCGACGTGGCCGGGTGGGGATTTGATGATCCGGGTTATCGACTCCGTGGCGACGGTCTTGCCGGATCCGGACTCGCCGACGATACAGACCGTCTCACCGCTTTCGATGTTGAAGTCGATCCCATCGACCGCCGTCAGTACGCCGTTATCGGTGCTGAACGTCGTCGTGAGGTCTTCGACCTCGAGCAGTGGTGGTTCGGTGGACATTATTCGTTCTCAGCCTCCGCTTCGGGGTTCAACGCGTCCAACAGCGCGTCACCGAGGAAGTTGAACGCGAGAATGGTCAAGAACAGGACGATACCGGGTGCCAACACGATCCACGGGGCGAACGCGAGGTCGCTCCGTCCGGCGGAGATCAGCTGTCCCCACGAGGGGATGTCAGAGTCACCGATCCCGAGGAAGGCGAGCTGCGCCTCCGCCAACAGGAACCCCGGGATGAGTAGCGTCAGCTGCGTGATGATGCTGCTGGCGGTGTTCGGGACGACGTGGCGTCTGATCACTTGGTAGGTGCTCGCCCCGCTGATACGGCTTGCTTTGATGTACTCCTCCTCCGATACGGAGAGCGACTTGCTGCGGACGTACCGCGCGGTACCTCCCCACGCGAACAGCGAGAACACGAGGATGAACATCCCGAGTCCGGCCCCGTAGATGTAGAGAATGAGCAGGAACATCAACAGCGTCGGGAACGAGAGGACGATGTCGACGAACCGCATGAGGATCTCGTCGACCCAGCCACCCGCGTAGGCGCTGACAGTGCCGAACGAGATCCCGATCGCCGCGACGATCGTCGTCGTAATAAAGGCGATCTGCATGCTGATCGTCATCCCGTACACGATGCTGGTGAACACGCTCTTGCCGCCGCGGGTCGTTCCGAGGGGATACTCCCACGTTCCCTGACACTGGCCGTTCACGATGTCGCCGACACAGGTCGCGACGTTCGCGGCGTCGACGGTGAGATACACCGGCGGCTGATGGCCGATGAGGATGTCCTGCTCGGGCGCGCTCATCACGAGCGGGCCGAACAGGCCGCCGACGAACACGATCCCCAGCCAGATGAGGCTCACCACCGCCGGCCGGTTCCGCCTGAACTCCTTCCAGTAGTACATCGTCATCCGCGGGTTCTGATACAGCGGTAAGACGAGGTACCAGAAGAACAACAACAGGGTGAACAGGAAGAAGTAGTCGAGACTCTCCAAGTTCCTGCTCAGCCCGATCATCTCGAACGTATCCGTTCTGTCTCCGATGAACCGCCAATCGTACAGCCCCAACAGGACGATCGGGAGCGACGTGACGAGCATGCCGATCGTGTTGATCGACAGGTCGAATCGCCCGGACCGTGAGAGCTCGCTCCAGTCGACCTGGTCGAAGCGTTCCGGTTTCTGTGTTGCCATTGTATCGTTCTAATTACCTATCATCGTAGCTGATCCGTGGATCGAGAACGGTGAACACGATGTCCTCCAGCAGGTTTCCGACCACCGCGATGAACGTGAACGCCAGCGTGGAGCCGAGAACGAGGTTCGTGTCCTGCGCGATGAGCGCGTTGAACGTCAGCCGACCCAGCCCCGGAATGCCGAACACCACCTCGACGAGCAGCGAGGAGCCGAGGAACAGCGCGAGCAGCTGACCGACGAGCGTCGTCGACAGCGGGACCAGCGTGGGGCGCATTACGTGGAATGCGTACGCACGCAAGGGAGAGACTCCCTTTGCTTTCGCCGTCTTCATGAAATCGGAGTTCTGGAACTCCGCGGACTCGTTGCGTGACACGCGCATCGTCGCGCCGATCGATCCCGTCACGAGCACGAACACCGGTATTATCAGCTGATTCGCGTTCGCGAGGCTAAACGTGGGAACGCTCGTGTCGTACACGACGGGTATCAGGTCCAACCACACTCCGAATATCAACAACAGGATGATCCCGAAGAAGAAGTTCGGGATGGCGTATCCGAAGAACGCGAACCCGGTTGCGGCGTGGTCCTTCCAGCTGTACATGTTCGCGGCCGAGTAGACGCCGACCAGCGGACCTAACAACACGGTAAGGATCGTCCACGGGATCGAGTACTGTGCGGTGTAGAACAGCCCCTCCCAGAGCGCTTCCGTGACGGGCTGTGACCGCGAGTCGGCCCAGCCCCAGTCGAGGGTGTACACGCTCTGAAGGAAGTCCAGGTACCGCACGTACAGCGGCTGATCGAGCCCCCTGAGCTCGCGCTCGCGCTGTGCGGCTTCCGCTGGGTCACCACCCTGTAGCGCGGCCTGTGTCGCCGCTTCCCGAATAGCGGGGTTCGGCGCGGCCGCGAGGAGGACGAACGTAATCGTTACGATGATAAGCGATACGACTCCCGCCCAGAGTACACGTGCGCCGACGTACCTTCCGAATCCCATTGATATGTATACGTATGAGTTCTCGCGGGTGGAGGGAACGGCTTACTCGTCGAAGTGCCAGGACGGTAGGTCCCACCCGTTGGAGAAGTTCTCGATCGGGCCGCGGAGGTCGGGGTTGTAGCCGATCAGGTCGTCATCGAACAGCAGCATGATGTACGGCTGCTCCTCTGCGAGGTTGATGAACAGTTCGTCGAGCGCATCCTGTAGCTCGTCACGGTCCGTCGCGGTCCGGGCCTGTTCAAATAGTCCCTCCGCGTCGAAGCCGGGATAGTAGCCGACAGGGTTGTACAGCGCGTTCGGCCCGTCGAAGAACACGTCTCCAGTGAGCGGGTTGCGCGGGTAGGTGTTCAGCCCGAACACGAGCGACATGTCCCACCCCTCGTTCGACGTGACGGAACGCGGGCCACCGTTCCACTGGCTCGGGGCCTCCCACTCGACCTCTTCGCCGTTGACGGTATCCGTTCCGCCTTCGGCTTCCATGTTCCAGTACTCCGTGTCGAAGCGGGTCCCGTCGATCGCCTCGACAGTGACGTCGATCCCCAAGTTCTGGCCGAGCTCTTGGGCCACGAACTCGGCCGTGAGCTGTTCGGTCTCCTGCCCTGCGCTGTGGTAGATATCTAGTTCGACCTGGTCACCGTCGGGGTTGACCATCTCGTCCCCGTCGAAGCGGTAATCGTAGTCGGACTCCGCGAACGCGTCCTCCGCGAGGTCACGGGCGTAGTCGCGACCGTACTGGTCTCCGGTACCGAAGGTCGGCATTTCGTCGTCGCCGGGGTAGAACTCGGAGAACCGCGGCTGCCAAGTGAAGTGCGGCTCGGCGAGCCCGCGGTAGACGCCTTCGATGAGGTCGTCCTTACTGATCGCCGACGCGAGCGCCTGGCGGAATGGAACGTACCGGAACAGGTTCCCGGGGCCCGCGTTCCAGCCGTTATCCCGCATGTTCACCGAGATGATCTCGTTGTACGGTTGCGGGATCTGTCGGACGGTGACGTCCTCGTTTTCGACGTATTCTTGGTACCGTTCCGGCGGGATCCCGGCGGAGTCCGCCTCGCCGGTCTCGAGTGCACCGAGCCGAGAGGCCTGTTCCTCGACGATGCTGATCGACGCGCCCTCGAAGTACGGTGCCTCGTCGAACAGGTTCGGGCCCTCGTCGATCCCTTGGATGTAGTAGTCGTCATTGCGGCTGTACACCGTTCCGTCGCCACGGTTCCACTCGTCCATGGTGAAGGGACCGAGATTCCCCGTGAACTGCAGCTCGAGGAGCTCTTCGTCCTGCTGGAGTCCTTCCGCATCCTCTTCCTCGACGTACGGTTCCAAGAGATCCATCGGGATCGGGTACAGGAGCGGGTCGAACGATTCGGGGTACAGTAGGTCGGGGTTCGGTAGCTCCGCGACGAACTCGAACTCCCCGGTCTGTTCAACGTCGACGCCGTCCCAGTTGGCGGAGTTGACCGAGTTCGCCCAGTCGCTTTGGTGGATCTCCTGTATGAGATACACGAAGTCCTCCGCGGTCACCTGTCCGTACGGGTCGCTGAACTCCAAGTTCTCGCGGACCGTGAACGTCCAGGTCTGTCCGTCTTCCGTCTCCATGTCGTACAGCAGCGGGAAGAACTCCTGATCGGCGTCGAACGTGTACCCCTGATCCAGCGCGCGACCGATCGCCACGCCGGCACCCGCCTCGCTGTTATAAATGGGGTTGAGCGTCGTGAATCCGGACGCGGCCGTCACCGTGTCGTAGCTCCCGACGACGTCCGGAATATCCTCGTCATCTCCGATCCCGTCCTCGCCGTCGTCGTCAGCCGCCCCATCGTCGTCATCGCCATCTCCGGGGTCCGTCTCGTCCGCACATGCCTTGTTGAACGCAAGACGGCGACGAGGTAGGGTCGATTGTTTGTAGTCTCAAGCTGTCAGAGGCGCGTTCTTACCGTCAGAAGATGCAGTAGCTGTTACTGACGGCGGTTATCGAAGGGTCAAAACTATGGTATCTTGCTTCGTTGTGTCAGTGACGACGGCGATGCCTCTCCCAGATACGTCCGGAGAAAGGGAGCAGGCGGCGAGGCCTAACTCGCCGCCTGCGTGAGGTTATGTACGATGCACTTCCGCGTGAGCTCCCGGAACTGGCCGTGCCAGCTCCGGGAGCGCAGCTTCTCGCCGTCGTCTTCCTTCAACTGCGAGAACCCCGTTTCACTCATCCACCGCTGGTTGTAATCCTCGTTCATCCGGGCGTTGTGAGCCTTCTG
Source organism: Halorubrum tibetense (assembly GCF_055396225.1). NCBI lineage: Archaea > Methanobacteriati > Methanobacteriota > Halobacteria > Halobacteriales > Haloferacaceae > Halorubrum > Halorubrum tibetense. The sequence goes on along the minus strand of NZ_AP043742.1, from coordinate 161,212 downwards.
CAGCGGTGTCTGCTCCCTGTGCTTGATCAACGGTCGCGTTGAGTTGGAGCGACACTCCTCACGGAGGTCGCTCCACGAATAGTTCGCGTCAGCAGACAACACACGCAGGTCTTCCGCGTTCCGGCGGAAGACCTGCATCCCGATGTGCCCGTCCCACGCCTTCTGAGTCGTGAAATGAACGTCCTTGATCGCCAGCGAGTTCACGTCGATCAAGATCGTCGTCTTCATCGACTGGAACGAGTAATTCGCACGGTCGCGGTAGTGGTAGCTGGTTTGATCGCGCTGGAAACCGCTCGCATCAATCGCGGCTTCACCACTCCAGCCCGCCTGCTCCGCCGAAGTGCGGAGCAGGCGGCGGAGTTCACGCATCCGGTACTCGTTTTCCCACCGACAAAACGAGCTGTAGTGCGGTGCGTCGTCGAGATCAAACACGGCGAGAATACCGGGCATCTCGTTGAGGTAGTCTTCAGTCTCACGGAGACTCTTTTCGAGCTCGACGCGGTACAGAATCAACGCGATCTGTACCCACTCGGCGTACCCGTCCGCGCCGTCCGGCGCGGCGGGTACGTCCGGATCATCAACATGCTGTTTGGCAAGATCTCGACACATCCAAGCAAGCCGTCTGAGCGATGCCATATCGCCAGACGGCGTCCATTTCCCGGTTAATCTGGCGGAAGATCACAGTAAGAGCGTTTGAGACTGTCGTCACTAGGCGGCAAAACAAGGCATCCGCACAACCGGCAAGAGTGACGACTCCCCCGAGACCGAGCGCGGAGAGCCACTGGCGTCGGTTGAGGCGGTTTTTGCTGTCGATACCATTCGTGTGTCGTCGTGACATGACATATGGCAGTAAGCCTATACATAAAAATCCTCACCTTTAGTAATGGATCATTTCCTCGTATTTTTGTAGAGCCCTTACTGAATATTCGATCAGAGAGCAGCCACTGAACTCATGTCAGACATACATCACTCACAGCGGGTCGGCGTCCTCGCCGATTCACAAAACCTGTATCACACTGCACAAAGCCTCTACTCGCGGAACATCGATTACTCCGCGCTCTTGGAGGAAGCGGTCCGCGACCGCTCGCTCGTCCGCGCCATCGCATACGTCATCCGCGCGGACTCCCCAGAAGAGGAGAGCTTCTTCGAGGCGTTACGCGACATCGGGTTCGAAACGAAGATTAAGGACATCAAAACGTTCGCCGACGGATCGAAAAAGGCCGATTGGGACGTCGGAATGAGCCTCGACGCGGTCACCCTCGCGAACCACATCGACACGATGGTGCTCGTTACCGGCGACGGCGACTTCGCCCGTCTCTGCTCGCACCTCCGACACGCCGGTGTCCGCGTCGAGGCTATGGGCTTCGCGAACTCGACTGCCGACGAGCTCGTCGAGGCCGCCGACGAGTTCGTCGACCTCGCCGAACGCCAAGACCGGTTCTTATTGTAATCACCCGGCTGCCGCCGGGCGGCCGAACCGCGAGTTCACTCCATTGCGAGCTCACAGCATCACGAGTTCACTCCATTGCGAGCTCACAGCACGGCATCGACGATATCGGCGACCGCCGCGGCCGCGACCGCAACCTCTCGGACCCGAACGTACTCCCGCTCGGCGTGTGCGACCGCGCCGTGGTCGTCCGCGAGATCCCCCGGACCGAACACGACCGTCGGCGCGGGAGCGAAGTACGACGCTTCCGTCGCCGCACCGAACGGTCGGATATCGCCGCCGCGTTCGGCCGGGAGGCCGCCGTTCCGGCACGCGGAGCGAGCCGCTCCCGCAACCGTCTCGACGAACGGGTGGGTCGGCTCCGTCGAAAACGCCTCCAAGAACGGTGACGCCCGCTCGGTGAGCTCGAAGGCGACCTCGACATCGCCGACAGTCGCCGACCGAACCGCGTCCGCGAGCTCGGTACGGAACCCTGCCGCCGTCTCCGGCGGGACGCTCCGCCGGTCGACGGTGATCGCACAGTCTGCCGGTACCTGGTTCGTCGCCGAGCCGCCTTCGATGACGGTCGGCGTGAGCTTCGGTGCGCCGAGCTGCGGGTGGTCGTTTGCCCCGTCATCGAACGTCCGGATCGCGGCGAGCGCGCCCTCCGCGGCCGCGACGGCGTTAGCGCCCGCGAACTCCGCAGCGTGAGCGGCCACCCCGGAGAGCTCGACTTGCCCCTGAAACCGTCCCTTGGCAGCCGTACAGACATCGAGACCCGTTGGTTCGCCGACGAGGAACAGATCGCCATCCAGCCGGTCCGTCGTCCCCGGGAGCCGGCCGGTGAGCGAGGCCGCACCGAGCGAGAGCGCCTCCTCGTCGGGCGTGACGGCGAGGGTGAGCCGCCCCGTCGACGGCTCCGACGCGAGGAACGCGTAGAGGAGCGCCGCAAGCGGCCCCTTCGCGTCACAGGACCCGCGCCCGCGGATCGTGTCCGCATCGCCCTCCGCGTCCCGCTCGAACGGGACGTGTGGCGTCACCGTGTCGATGTGCGTGTTCATCACGAGATGCGGCCCCGCGTCGGGGTCGGCGGACACCTTCTGGGCGAGCACACAACCCGCGTCGTCGACCGTGGCGTCGACGCCGAACCGGTCGAGCGTCGAGCAGAGGAGCTCGCGCATGTCGACGACGTCCTCGTGGGAGGGGGTACCGACGGCGGTTTCGAGGAATTCGACCGGGTCGAACTCAGTGGCGTCCAGCGGGAGGTGTCCGTCCGAACCGCCCCAATCGCCCCGTTCACCCGAGGCGTCTCGGTCGTCCGCCGTCATCGCGGGTCCGCGTCGACTCGTCCCTCGAACTCGCGGGCGACGGGGCCGGTCAGGGTCGCGTGCTCGCCTGCCGGGACCGTGATCCGCAGCTCGCCACCCGGCGGGCGGAGGCCGACGCGCTCGCCCTGGATCAGCCCGAGGCGCGCGGCGACGGCGGCGATCGCGACCGCCCCGGTCCCACACGATCGGGTCTCGCCTTCGACGCCGCGCTCGAAGGTCCGTTGATCGATAACCGGCGCTTCGCCCGCATCCGTTCCGCGTCCGCCGACACCGCTGTCGACGATCGCCGCGAGGTTCACGTTCGCTCCCTCGGGGAAGACGTCCGCGTGACGGACCGGTGGGGCGACCGACGCGAGATCGACCCCGTCGATCCCGCCGGGCGCGTTCCGGCCGCCGTCCACGAACGCCACCGCGTGGGGAACCCCAGTGTTCACGGCGCTGATCGTCAGTCCCCCGACGCGCTCCTCGATCAGGGGTTCCTCCCGGTCGACCGGCACGTCGTGCGGCGCGAACGACGGCGTCCCCATCTCGATGGTCGCGCCCGTCCCGTCCTCGGTCACGGTCGCGCGTCGGGTGCCGGCCTGCGTGTCGATCATGAACTCGTTGTCGCCGGTGCGGTCGTGCGCCCACCGGGCGACGACGCGGGCACCGTTACCGCACATCGCGGCGGTGGAACCGTCCGGCTGGACGAGCGTCATCACGACCCGAGTCGGCCGATATCGCTCCTCGATACTCAAAAAGAGGACGCCGTCAGCGCCCCGTCGACCCTCGCTGCCGCCATACGTCGCGGGGTCGATACCAGTTTCGCGGTCGCAGTACGTTCGTGCGAACGCCGCGCGGTCGCCGACGCCGTGGGTGGCGTCGACGACGAGGAAATCGTTCCCGGTCCCGTGATACTTCGTGATCGGGACGGCGTGCGTGCTCATCGGCTCGCCCCCCCTCGTTCGGTATTCGATTCCCCTCCCACCGCGTCAGTTCGCCCCGTCGCCTCGCGCTCGACCGTCGTGAGGTCCGCGAGTCGTTCCCGTCGTCGAACGAGCGTCGCGTCCCCGTCTGCGAGCGCGACCTCGGCCGGCCGTGGTCGCGAGTTGTATTGACTTGCCATCTCGTACCCGTACGCGCCCGCGACGCCGACGGCGAGGAGGTCACCCCGTGCCGGCCGCGCGAGCAGTCGTTCGTTACACAGGGTATCACCGGTCTCACAGATAGGTCCGGCGACCGTGACAGGGGTTGCCGAGCGGGTTTCGGGTGCGCCGGCGTCGTTGGCCCCGCCGAGGTTCCGGATCGGGTGGTACGCGTCGTACATCGCCGGCCGAAGGAGGTCGGTCATTCCGGCGTCGACCCCGACGACCGTCTCGTCGGGCGTCGGTTTCACCGTGTTGACCCGCGTCAGCAACACGCCGGCGTCGGCGACGACGTAGCGCCCGGGCTCGATCGCGAGGTCGGTCCCCGTCGGAAGCGTTCCGATCGCGTCACGGGTCGCGGCCGCGACGGCGGGTAGGTCGAGCGGTGGGTCGTCCTCGCGGTACGGGACGCCGAACCCGCCGCCGACGTCGACGTACTCGAGGTCGATCGCCGCGTCCGACCCCGACAGCGTCCGCGCGAGTTCGCCCATCCGGGAGACGAGCTCGCGGTGGCTGTCCAGCGCGTCGGGGGCGATCCCGGATCCCGCGTGCGCGTGGACCCCGACGAGGTCGAACCTGTCGGCGGCCTCGCGAGCGACATCCACGGCACGCTCGAAGGGCACGCCGAACTTCGCGGCCGCGCCAGTCCGAACCTTCTCGTGGTGGCCCGCGCCGACGCCGGGGTTCACCCGGAGACACACCCGGCCCTCGTACCCCCGCTCCGACAGCCGGTCGAGGGTGTCGACCGCGCCCGCGGTGACCGTCATTCCGGGCCGCCGGTCCGCGGCGTCGACGACGTATGCCAAGTCGCGAGCCGGGGGGTTGACCGCGGTGTAGTGGATCCGGTCGCCCGCGAACCCGGCAGCGAGGGCCCGGTCGACCTCGCCCGCGGACGCGCACTCCGCGTCGATCCCGGCCTCGCGAACCGTCTCCAAGACGGCACGACCGGTGTGTGCTTTCACCGCGTATCGGAGGTCAGCGTCGGGGAACGCGGCCCGGAGACGGTCGCAGTTCTCGCGCACGCGATCGAGGTCCTGAACGTACAGCGGGGTGTCGTGACCGGTGGCGAGCTCGTGGAGGCGACCGGCGTCCCAGTCGTCGACCCGACGGACCGACGGGTTCGACTCCGGGGACCCCTTGGTCTCGCTCTCGACAGTTCGGCCGGTTTCGAGGTCGCTCATTCGCGGAGGGCATCCTCCCGCCGGGTCGCCTCCAGCGTCTCCGCCTCGACGTCCGTCGCGACGACTGCGGGCTTGTACGCGCCGCCCTCGAACAGGTCGTGGTCCCCGATCGAGGACTCGACCATCCGCGTGAACGCCCGGCGGTCGGCGGGGAGATGGCCGTAGATTACCTCCTCCTCCACGAGATCGTAGACGGGGATTCGGGGCGTGAGGAGCGTGTTCTCGCCGACGATCGAGTTCTCGCCGACTCGGAACCCGCTCGTGACTCGGCAGCCGGCTCCGAGCGACGCGCCGGCCTCGATCACGACCGGCGCGTCCTCGACGGGTTCGAGCACCCCCCCGATCAGCGTGTTCGCGCCGAGTTTGACGTTCGCGCCGATCTGCGCACAGGAGCCGACCGTGTCACAGGAGTCGACGAGCGCGCCGTCGCCCACGTACGCGCCCATGTTGACGAACGAGGGACTCATCATGATGCAGTCGCTGCCGAGGTACGCCCCTCGGCGGATCGCGGTCCCGTCGGGGGTGTTGCGCGTGCCGCGCTCGCCGAGGTCGGCGGTGTCACGCAGTGGCAGCACGTCGTAGTACGTGACACCGCCGTACTCGCGGGGTCGTGTCTCGCGCAGGCCGAAGTTGAGGAGGATCCCCCGCTTGACCCATTCGTTGGCCCGCCACGAGGTGACGTCGTCGCCGGTCTTCTCGGCGGCGCGGACCTCGCCGGCTTCGAGCGCCTCGAGGAACGCCTCGAGTACCGCCTCGTCGCCGGTCGTCGTCTCGTCGGCTGTGAGTCCGTCCTGATAGCGGTTCCAGAGATCGGATACGTCGGATTCGAGCGTCATTGGTGTGTCGATGGATGAGTCACGGTATTTATTCGTCGATCGTGGTATGCGCTACAGTAATTCCATGGGACATGATCACTCGTCGAGCACGTCGTCGAACGCGTACCAGCCCGCGTCTCGGTCGGCGAGCCACGCTGCGGCGTCGATTGCCCCCTCCGCGAAGACGCCGCGGTCGCCCGCGCGATGGGTGAGTTCGAGCGTCTCGCGGTTGCCCGCCAGCAACACCTCGTGCTCGCCGGTTACGTCGCCCGCGCGGCGAGCGTGAACGCCGATCTCCCCGCTGTCGCGGGGGGCGTCGCCCGCCCGGCCGTGAACCCGTCGGTCGAGGTCCTCGCGGACGGACTCCACGTCGTCGAGCAGCGTCTTCGCGGTGCCGGACGGGGCGTCCCGTTTCCCGTTGTGATGTGTCTCGGTGAGCTCCACGTCGTACCCCGGCACCGCCGCGACCGCCTCCCGAACCGCTCGACGGAGCGCCGCCACCCCGCGCGCGAAGTTCGCGGCTTTCAGGACGGGGACCGACTCGCTGACCGACCGCAGTCGCGCGATCCCCGCCTCGTCGAAGCCGGTCGTTCCGGTGACGACGGCGATCCCGGCGTTGGCAGCGGTCTCGGCGTACGAGACGGCCGATTCGGGCCCGGTGAAATCGACGAGGACGTCCGGCCGCCCCGCGTCGACCAGCTCGCCCAAACGGTCGGCGTTAGCCACTTCGATCCCGGAGACTGGGTCGGTCGCCGACCGGTTGACCGCGGCGACGACTTCCACGCGCTCGCGGGCCTCGGCGGCCGCGATCACCTCGCGACCCATTCGGCCGCCGGCACCGGTGACGACGATCCGGACGACGTCGCCGGCGGCGTCATCCACGTCATCGTCGGCGGCGTCATCCACGTCATCGTCAGCGGCGTCATCCACGTCATCGTCAGCGGCGTCGACGGTACCGGCCGTCATTCGGCCGCCTCCACCGGTTCCGGGACGTCGCCCTCGTACGCCGACAGCAGCTCACGGAGCTCCTCTCGCCGATTCTCGGAGAGGCGGGTGAGCGGCGACCGGACCGCCGGACCGCCGCGGCCGCGGATGTGCATCGCCTCCTTCACCGGGATCGGATTGGTCTCGACGAACAGCTCGCGGACGAGCGGCGCGAGCTCGTGATGGAGCGTCCGGGCCCGGTCGTAGTCGCCCGAGAGCGCCGCGCCGACCATCGCACACGTCCGCTCCGGCTCGACGTTGGCGACGACGCTGATCGTTCCAGTGCCGCCGACGGAGAGCGTCGGCAGCGTCAACCCGTCGTCGCCGGAGAGCACGGCGAACCGCTCGTCACGGGTCCGCTCGACGACCTCGCTGATGCGATTCAGGTCGCCGGAGGCGGCCTTGTATCCCGCGATGTTTGGGTGTTCCGCGAGCGCGACGACCACGTCGACGGGTATCGACTGACCCGTCCGCGAGGGGACGTTGTACACTATCTGCGGGAGGTCGACGGCGTCAGCGATCGTCCGGTAGTGTTCGAGAAAGCCCGCCGCCTCCGGCTTGTTGTAGTACGGGGAGATGAGCAACAGTCCGTCGGCACCCGCGTCGGCGGCGCGACGCGATAACGACAGCGCCTCCGCGGTGTTGTTCGAGCCGGTCCCCGCGATCACCGGCACGTCGTCGACGGCGTCTCGGACCGTCTCTATCACGTCGACGTGCTCGTCGTGGGTCATCGTCGCGGACTCGCCGGTCGAGCCGACGGGCACGACGCCGTCGACGCCCGCCCGTTCGAGGTACCGGGCGTTGTCCGCGAGCTGGGCGTGGTCGACTTCGCCGTCCCCAGTGAACGGCGTGGTCATCGCGGGGTACACCCCCTCGAACGGTTCGTCCGCCAGACCGTCGCCGGTTCGGTCGGCGTCCGCCCGGTCAGCGTCGGTTCGGCTGTCGTCGGTTCTCGTGTATGGGGTCGTAGTTGTCGGTGTCGTCATGGTGTGTGGGTGGATTCGGTGAGTGGTGCGTCTCGCCGGTGATTCGGTTTCGACTGTTCGCGTTCGGGTCGGGGGTCGTCCGGGACGGGGTCGCCACTCCCGCCGGGGGACGCGTCACGCGCGTTTTTTCGAGAAGAGCCGCGTCGCTGTCGGGAGTCGCGGGCCGCGAACCGACGCGGTTGGAGTCACGGTGTCGGATACGTCGTTTTCCGGCTTATACGTTGTGTCTTCCCCGAAGAACTGCCGTAGCCTCGGGACGTGGACACGACACACACCTACACGCCGACACGCGGAAATACAGCCGCTCGCCGGTCCACCGACACACGCTTTTACCATTGCGACCCGTCTGTCAGGCTCCATGAGTGAGCCAGCCGACGACGCGCACGTCGAACGCCGCGAGTACGACCCCGATGCCGACCACGCCTTCCCCGACGACCGGCTCAATGCGGTGCTCGAGCGGATCACGAGCGATCCAGAGATCGAGGCGTATCTGGAGGCGCAGAACGTCAACCCGGTCGCGCGGAAGGGGTACAACGACCACGGAGAGAAACACGTCGAGATCGTTCGCGATCGCGCGCTCCAGCTGTACGACCTCCTCAAGGCCGGTGGCGTGGAGTTCAACGGTGCACGCCAGCAGGGCCTCGACGAGGCCGACGAGTCGGTGATCATCGCGCTCGCCGCGACGCTTCACGACATCGGTCACGTCGTCCATCGGGACGACCACCCGTACTACTCGATACCGCTTGCGGCCGACGTCCTCGACCGGTTCCTTCCGGAGTTCTACGACGTCCCCGAGCAGGTGCGCGTGAAAGCCGAGACGCTTCACGCGATCCTCTGTCACCACACCGAGGAGGAGACGCTAACGCGCGAGGCAGGGGTCATCCGGATCGCCGACGGCCTGGATATGGAGCGGGGCCGGTCACGGGTCCCCTACGAGAAGGGCGGGCGCGGGATCAACACCGTCTCCTCACAGGCGATAGAGCAGGTGGTTTTGAAACCGGACGAGAACCTCCCCGCACAGGTCGAGATCCGGATGAACAACGCGGCCGGCGTGTATCAGGTCGACTCGCTGTTGAAAGCCAAAGTGGAGGGGTCGCTGCTGGAGGAGCAGGTCCGGATCGTCGCGATCAACACGAAGGAGAACGGTGAGGGAGCGATCGTGGAACGGATCGAGCTGTGAGTCGGGTCGCCGAGCCGTGTTTCCCGATCCCCTCCGACCCGCTCTTCGGACTTTCCGAACCGGTCAGGGGCCGCGCCAGGTTTCGCCCGCCCCTGGCCCGTCCATGGCGGGGATCGGTGCGGCGTCGGTCGCGATCGCCGTCGTCTCGATGAAGTCCTCGACTCCCAGCCCACCTCCGAGCTGGCTCCCCTCGTCGGCACCGCCGCCGAGCACCGGGGTGACCGGGAACCCGTTTCGTGGCGACCCGACGGTCGCGATCCCGGGCTGGTTGACGACGAGCCGGCCGACACGGAGCGCCGTCGCCGCCCGCTTGACGCGCCGTTGCCGCGTCGTGTGGACCGCGGCCGCGTGTGGCCCGCCGATGTCGGCCGCGAGCGAGAGCGCCGAGCCGAACCCGTCGCGCTCGTGGACCGCGATCGCCGGGATCCCGGGGAGCGTCGCCACGGGGTCGTCGCGGTCGACGGGTTCCGCGACGAGGAAGGCGGCGTTCCGCGCATCCGGCGGGAGGTCGAGCTCGGCTGTCAACCAGCGCGGCGAACAGCCGCACGCGGCCTCGGGGAGCCCGCCGTTCTCGCGCGTCACGAGTGACCGGAGTCGGTCCTGTTCACGCTCGCCGAGGACGTACCCGCCCTCGGACCGAAGCGCGGACAACAGGTCGCCGACCGTGTCGCTCGTCGCCACGACCGCCGCGTCGGCGGCGGGGTGTGACCCGAAGTCGTAGGTGGCACCGACAGCGACGTGTGTCGCCACGTCGGTCGCCGGGTTGGTCCCGTCCGCGACGGAGACAAGCCCGTTAGCACTCGTACAGAGGTTAGGGGTGCCACAGCGCTGCCCCGCGGCAACCGTCGTCTCGGGACCCGGCGCGCAGACGAGGTCGACCAGCTCGAACAGCGAGTCAGTGCTCGGCTTCGACGCGGGTGCGGGGACCGTCGAGACGGACTCCGGCGGAACGCCGGTCCGCGAGAGCGCGCGTTGGACGGTCTCGACGACGACATCACAGGTCTCCATCGCTGACGGGGACGGTGCGAACACGACCGGGTTGCGGCCGGCCAGCGCGTACAGCGAGACGACGGCCGGCACGACAACCGGGTGTGTCGCCGGGACCGAGGTACCGACGACCCCGACCGGTCGAGCCACAGTCAGGGTTCCTCGCTGCCCGTCGCGGTCGATCACCCCGGTCGTCGCGCGTTCCTGAACCGTGGACCGTGCGCCCCGCAACACCGTGGTTATCTTCTCGGCTTTCGCGTCCGGGTGTCCGCGTCCGGTCTCGTCGGCCGCGATCCGTCCGAGTCGTGCGACGGTATCCGGGTCGGTCAGCGCGTCGCCGACCGCCTCCACGACGCTTGTCAGCTCGCGATCGTCGGTGTCGGCCAGCTCGCTCCCCGCGGATCTGGCATCCGTCACCGCGTTTACGACTCGTCCCGCCGGCCCGTCATCCGTCGTAACGTCTCCAGTCATAGACTATCGTGTGTCCGCATCCGTCATATTCTCACCCCGTGATGTATCATGTCACCCCCTGAAACGACATCTCCGAGGAGAAACAGTTATGATAATGGGGAATGGTACCACTCAGCAGATACATGGACGACCCGCCGGCGCTCGTCGAGGTCGTACAGCGGCGGCTCGACTTCCTTGAGACGCTCTCCGGCGGAGCGTTCCGGAAACACGAGCTGGTCGACGAGATGGATTGTTCGCGGTCGACGGTGAACCGCGCCATCGACGAGCTGGAAGACGAGAGCCTCGTCACCCGCGAGACGGACGGCTATCGGACGACGCTCACGGGGCGGCTCCTCGCGTCGAGCTATCGCGACTTCCTCACCGCCGCGGCTGATGTCGACGACACCCGTGAGGTCCTCTCCCCGCTGGGGGCTAGTATCGATCTCTCCCCGGTCGCCCTCCGTAATGCAGACACGTATCGCGCGGCCGGCCCCGACCCGTACCGACCGCTCGAACGGCTCGACAGCGCTGTCGTCGACGCGACGGTCGCCGACATCGCCGTGCCGACCCTTCCGTATCCCCGACTCCTCGATCGGCTTCGGAACCTCGCCAGCGGCGATGGACCGGGCAGTGGTAACAGTACCGACGGGGAGATACATGTCGACCCTGGAACGGGTGAAAACGGCGTTACGCTCGTCCTCGACAACGCGCTGTACCGCCACGCGAGAACCCGGTTCCCTGCCGACATCGCAGCCGTCGCGAGCGCCCCCGGCACGACTGTCGCCACCACCGACCGCGTCGATGTCGGGATCGTCGTCACCGATGGGGTATGTCTCACCCTCGTGTTCGACGACGAGGGCGGACTTCACGGGATCACCGAGTCGACCGACTCGGCGGCGATCGAGTGGGCGCGCAGCCGTGTCCGGTCGCTCGCGAGTGACGGGGACGAAGTGACCGGCGAGCTCGCCGACCTCTCCGAAAACGACGGCGGGGATACGGCACCCGGCGGGTTCATCGGTCGGACGGCCGCCGCCGACGGGATGTCCCTGACTGCACAAGGGTTCAGCGTTCTGGACGACGACCGCCTCACGAGGGAGGCGGACCCGACGGGTCCCCTCCGCGCCTCGCCCAGCTTCGCCGAGGTCGCGGCCGGCCACGTCGTCGAACGAACCGCGCCGACCCCTGAAGGTGACGGCCGTCAGGCGATCGCCGACCGACTCCTCACGGGGCTCGACGACGGGACGGACCACGCCCTCGTCGGCCCGCCGGGAAGCGGCAAGAGCACGGTGTGTCGGGATGTCGCGGTCCGTTGGCATCGGTCGGGTCGCGGCCCGGTCCTGTACCGTCGGGGCGACGCCGAGGGGACGTTCACCGCCGTCGAGACGCTCCGTGAGCGTGCCTCCGCGGCTGACGGACACGCTCTCGTCGTCGTCGAGGACGTGGTCGATCCCGAGGCGGCGCGAACGATGACGGTAGCCAGAGGACTCGCCGAGCGCTCCGACGTCTCGTTCCTCTTCGATGCCCGCGAGGCGGCGTACGACGACCCCGACGACCTGTCGCTTTCGCCCGCGGACCTCGCGTACCGACGGGTGGTCGAAACGGTTCGGATGCCCCGGCTCGACGCGCAGGAGGTCGAGCGGTTCATCGATCACGTCGACACGACGACCGACGCGTCCCTCACGGCGGACCCGACGACCCTACAGGAGGCGATCGGCGTCGGAGGCGCCGGCGAGGAGGACGGCGGTGCGGACGGCGGCGGACACAGCAGTCAGGGAGAGGTGTCGCGGCTGGTCCACCGGCTCGCCTATTCGGTCGCACCGATCCGCGGGGAGCCGGCGGCGCGGAGCGCCTTGGAGGACGAAGTCGCCCGCGCGGTTCGGGAGATCGCCGGCCGCCCCGCCCCGACGATGGACGTGGCGACGCTCCTTACCGTGTTGAACGTCGCCGGTGCCGACGACGTTCGCTCGCTCGCGTACGCCCTCCTCGACGGGACGGGCGAGTCCGCAGACGGATCGATCGCCGGTTCCGACGCGAACTTGCGTTCCGACGCGAGTGACGCATCCGGAACCGGACCCGACGCTATCCGACGTGCCCTCGAACGGCTGGAGGGAACGGTGCTGGTGTCCGCCCCAGACGGCTCGACTCGACTCGTTCACGAGGAGTGGTCGGCGTTGTTCTTGGAGCGGTTGTTGGAACGTGACCCGGAGCCCGTGGTCGCCCGGCGGGTAGGTCGCGTGGTGACGCGCCTGCTCTCGCTCGCCGACGACCCCGCCAGGCGGTCGCGGATCCGACGGGTGTTCGGCGGCGACGCTCCCGCGATCGACGAGATCGAACGCGACCCCGCGGAGTGGGCTGCGACGACGACCCGGGCGGTGTACGGTGTCGGGCGCGATTTTCCCCGGCTCGCGGGATTGTACGGCCGCGTCCGGTACTCCTGGATCGATCTCCCCGAGGCGTGTCCGGACGCGCTCCGGGAGCGCCCCCCGGAGTGGATCACCCGGATGTACATCGACGCGGGCGACCTCGAACGCGCGACGGAGGCCCTCGACGCGTGGCGGCCGGCGTCGGCGATCGGCGAGGCGAAACGACAGCGCGGGTTCGGAGACGTCGCCCGCCGACGTGGCGATCACGACGTCGCCATGGACCACTTCGACCGGGCGGCCGAGCTGTTCGACGACGCGGGCGATCGGGAGGGGCTCGCCGCGGCGGTTCGCGGGCGCGGACAGGCGGCCCACTTCGCCGGCGACTACGAAACCGCCTACGAGGCGAACTCCCGCGCGTACGCTATCGCTGCGGCGCTCGGCGACCCGATCGCGGTCGCGAAGAGTCTGATGCTCGTCGCGAACGCGCTCGATTCGATGGACGGCGGCGAGACCGTGATCGCTCACTACCGGTACGCGCGCGAGCTGTTCCGTGCGTACGACTACGTCCACGGGGCGGCGAACGTGTCGGCGAACCTCGGCGTGACGTATCGGCGGCGGGGGGACCTCTCGGCGGCGAGACGCGCCGGGCGGCGCGCGCTCGACGGCTACCGAACCGTCGGCGACACACACCGGGAGACGATCGTCCTCTTGAACCTCGGGGCGATCGCCGAGCAGCGCGGTCAGGCCTCCCGCGCCCGCCAGCGGTACCGTGAGGTCGAGTCGCTCGCCGAGCGGGTCGGCTCCGAGCCGAACCGGGGGATGGCACTGACCGGGCTCGGCTCCGCCGCGCTGGCGGCCGGCGAGCTCGACCGAGCGGAACGACACCTTCGGGACGCGCTCGCCGCCTTCGAGGGGGGAGACGCCGACCACCGGCGGGCGATGGTGCTCACCGCGCTCGCCGAGGTCGCGCTCGAACGCGGGAACCTCGACGAAGCCGACCGGACGCTCGACCGGGCCGCGGCCCTGCTCGAAGGTCACGCCGGGTTGAAACGGACCGCCGAGCTCGGTCGCGTTCGCGGAACGATATCGCTCGAACGCGGGATGCTCGCGGAGGCGGAGTCGTCGCTCACAGACGCCCTCGAGGCGGCCGAGTCCGGCGGGTTCACTGGACAACAGACCGAGATACTCGCCGCGCTCGGTGCCGTCGCCGCGGAGCGGGGCGACGACGACCTCGCCATCGAGCGGCTCACCGAAGCCCTCACGGAGGCACTGGCGTTCGAGTGTGCGCGGGCGATCGTCGCCGCGGCGGAGCGGTTGTCACACCTGCTGTCGGACCGAGACATCGGGCCCGCCGTCACGGCCGGCGCGGCGGACGACCTCACGCTACGTGACGGAACCTATCTCGACGCCGAGACCTGCCGTCGGATCGCGACACGGTGGCGGATCGGGGGTGATAACGACACCGAAATCGGGGACAGCGCCGAAAGCGGGAACGAGGACCGGGACGACGTGACCGGCCACGACGCGACCGACTCCGACGCGGTCGAGACCGTGTCGGAATCGCTTTCCGAACGGCAGGAGAACCCCGAGCATGAGCGATAGCGAGGACCTCGCGGAGTTGCGCGTCGGCGCCGACTACCAGTTCGGCGCGGGGGCCGGCGAGGCGCTGTTCCCGGTGGACGAACCGATCACCATCCGCCGGTCGAGCGGCGGGCGACCCCGACAGATCATCGACGGCGACGTCGACGACACGCCGGGGAGCCCCGAGGGTGACCGGCTGGTCTCGTACGGTACCGACGGCCGGTTCACGCTCGGAACCGCGGGCGCACGCCGGCTACAGGACGCGTTCCCCGAGCCGAGCCATCGCGTCGTCGTCGGCTCCGAGAGCGAGCCGTACGTGCGCGACGGCCGGAACGCGTTCGCGAAGTTCGTGACCGCCGCCGACGACGGGCTCCGTCCCGGCGACGAAGCGATCGTCGTCGACGCCGACGACACGCTGTTCGCGGTCGGTCGCGCGGAGCTGTCCGGCGCGGAGGCGCTCGCGTTCGATGCCGGCGTCGCGGTCAAGGTCCGTCACGGTGCCGGCCACGAGGTCCCCGCCGAGACCCTCCCCGACGATTTATAAGTGCGCCACGTTGTTCGAGGGGCCATATATAAACGAACTCGGTCCCACTATCCCCCTACTGCCGGCCCGAGATCCGTTTTCACGGAGGCACGGCTGTAATCCGGAGCGAAACGGGATACGGTCCGTATCGGTGCGGGGGAGGGGTTCGAAACGGGACGAGAGACGCCCAGTAACACCGATCGGTCAGGTATAAACACCGCGTCGCGAGCGGGACGATCACTTATAAACCGGCGGTCCGACGACGGTCCGTCTCGGGGCGGTAGTTAGATCACGACGCCGAGTCCCAGCGCGTCCACGAGCGACACGCCGGCAAGCAACGAACCGATCAGGTAGCCGCCGATGGCGCCGCCGTTTAGTAGCGGGAGCCCGGCGTGGGCGCGGCCCTTCATCACCCAGCGCATCAACACGAGCAGCCCGACGACCGTCCCGAGCATCGCGAGCACCGCAGGGAGGTTGATCTCGAGAGCGGCGAACGGAAGCGCCTCGGCCGGGGAGAACCGCGCTGCGCTGGCGACCAGCACCGCCGGGATCACGGCGTCGCCGAGCCCGATGAAGAACGCATCACGGCTACCGTCCCCGTCCTCGGTGGTACCGTCCGCATCGTCGTCGTTCGCGTCGCTTTCGTCCGTATCCTCACCGGTGCCGTTCCCGTCCGTGTCGAACTCCTCCACATCGCCCTCGTGGACATCGTTCGCGCCGGCGAAGTCGTCGTCGAGAAGCGAGTAGGACAGCGACAACGGGATCACCAGGACGACGGGGATGTTGAGGTCCATCACTCCCTCGGCGAGCGACAGCATGTGTTCGGTCCCGTACACCGAGATCGCGTCGTACACGGCGAGAAAGACCAAGAGCACGAGCGCCGGAAGCAACCCGAACGAGATCCCGAACAGTCCGGCCGCGCCCGCGCCCATCAACACTCCGGCGGCGTCGATGACGTACCACTCCGGATGGACCAACAACCCCACTGCGACCGCGACTGCGGGGATCGCGGCGACGAGCGGCGGAACGAACGCCGCGAACACGTACCACGAGAGCCACGCGGAGACACCGATGATCAACAGCCGGATCGCCCAGTCGAGCTCGTAGCGGAACGCCGCGAGCATGAAGCCGGTCATCACGACGATAGCGGCGATGTAGAGGAGGCTGTTCGTCGGGTCCTGTGGGTTCTCGACGGGCTGGTAGCCGCTCGCGTCGAACTCCGGGACCAGCGCCAGCGCCCCCACCTGGACGATGACGAACAGGCCGACGGCGAACGCGACGCCACGATACTCGCGGGGGAACATTCGACCGTCCGTTCAGGCGGCGGGGGTTTCGTCCTTACGTTTCACTCGCCGTTCTGTGAGCCCTATCGCCGAGGTTTCGCACGGCTCTCCGTTCGAGAGACGGTCCGGGATGGTGTGGGAGCGGGTGGGCCCGGACCGGGTGCCGACGGACGACGGACGGTGGAAGCGAGTGGTGGCCGACCATGCCCGAAACGGGTGGTCGGCGAGTGCGCGCCCGCGGCGTTTACCGACACACCGAAGGGAAATAAGAAGCCACCGACCGAATTATCTGAATTGATATTCATTCCTTCGCTGACCGGGCGAACGACGTGGTTCACTCCGAGACGGATGGCTCCCGAGCCGACGAAGAGGTGGGATGTGCGAAAGCGGACGGGAGGCGGGTGAACGGGCGGCGAGCGACAGCGGACCCCCGGGCTGTCGCAGAGACGCCGCCCGTGCGGGCGGGACGGGCGTGGATCGTTGTTCGCCGAACTCCGACGAGAAAAGCGTCGGACTTCGGCAACGATAGTTACGGTTTCGCGGCGTATAAAACCACGAGGTATCGGAATGGGCAGGCTCGGAGACCACCGAGCGGCACGGATCAGCGCCGGTCGCGCAACGCCGGGAACTCCTCGCGAACGGCCGCGACACGATCCGAGTCGACCTCGGCGGTCACCGTCGTCGGGTCCGGGCCCGCGGCGGCGAGCGTCGTCCCCCACGGGTCGTAGACGGCGGTTCGGCCGCAGAGCGCCTCGTCGTCGAACCGGCCGGTTCCGTTGACCGCGGCGACGTACGCGAGGTTCTCGATAGCGCGAGCGCGTCCGAGGGTCCGCCAGTGTTCAACTCGTGGATACGGCCACGCGCTGGGGACGAGTACGCACTCAACGCCGTCGTCGACCAGTCGTCGGAACAGCTCGGGGAACCGCAGGTCGTAACACGTCGTCACGGCGACCGTCACCCCATCGATATCGACGACCGGAACCCGGTCGCCCGGGACCATCCGCTCCGTCTCTTCGGAGCCGTATCCGAACAGGTGGTGTTTCCGGTACACCAACCGACGGTCGCCCGTGGCGTCGAACAGAACGGCCGTGTTGGCGAGCCCCGACGCCGCTGGCGTGTCTACCCCGTCTTTGGCGGAGGCGGCGAGGTCCTCCACGACCGTGCCCGCGAGCACGGCGACACCGGCCGAGGCAGCGGTCTCGGCGAACCGACTCAAGCGGTCACCCGCGACGCTCTCGGCGGCCCGGCCGTACGCGTCGAACGCGAAGTAGCCGACATCGAACAGCTCCGGCAGGACGACGAGGTCCGCGCCGTCCGTTGCGGCCGCCCGTACCCGGTCGAGGGCGCGGTCGACGTTGGCGGCGACGGCACCCCCATCGATGTCGAGCTGGATGCAGGCGATCCTCATACGTCGGGTGCGAGCGACCGCCGGAGCGCGGCTTCGAGGTTGTCGAGCTCCTCGTCGAAGTTCCGTTTAAAGAACGACTCCACACCCGGGAGCCTCCCGTCGACGACGAACTCGTTGGCCAGTGTACACCCGTCGGCCGTCTCCGTGATCACGTGTTCGCCGGTGACGCGGAACGCCTTCGACTTCCCGACGAACTTCACACGGTTCGGCGGATCGCGCTCGATCTCCTCGGTCTCGACGGTGATAGTCGACCGGATCATCGGGATCGGCAACGACACGTGCCAGGTCGCGCGGCCGGCCCCGTGGACCTCGAACGTGTCGACCACGCTGATGGCTTCGGCGCGTTGCTCGGCGTCCGAGATGAACGCCCACACGTCGGTTGCGGGTGCGTCGAACTCGAACGTCCGGGAAACTCGGACGGTCATACGTCACGTTGGGTGCCCAGGAGAATTAAAGGAACGGGAGTCGGCGGTCGGGACGACACCGGCGTCCGGACGGTGGTACCGGCCCGACGACGGTAGCGTCGGGACGGCACGGGCGTTGGTGGTGCGGCGGCGACGGAGGTAGGTGACCAAAGCGGGCCGACCGACACGACGGTCAGACCCGACGGACGGTCACCCGCGAGTGACGCGCCAGGTCGTCGAGCGCGCACGGCCCCACTTCTCGATCTCGACGTCGTCCGCCTTCTCGGCCAATCGGGGGAGCCGGGTACCGACCTGTTTGGCGGTGAGACCGATGGCGTCCGCGATCGTCCGGGAGCGGACGTACCGCTCGCCGCGAGTGACGCTGTCCGTGAGGTACGCGAGGATTCGCCGTTCCTCCTCGGTGTACTCGGTCATCACCCGATGTAGGCGTCTGACGTTCTTAACGGTTTCTCGTCAAGGGCTCCGGATCGCGGGCGCGGTCAGTCGAACAGCTGGACTGCGACGACGGAAAGCAGCGCGAAAACGAACGCCGCCGCGAACCCCCACGCGCGGCCGATCTGTGTCGGATAGCCGAACAGGATCACGGCCCCGACCAGCGCGACGGCCGCCAACGCGAGCGTCACGCCGATCCCCTTGTCCGATCCGATGGATGCCTCGCTCATACGCGTCGCTTCGCGGGTGGACACTTAGTTCATACGTACGTGTTTACCCCGAGGTCTCGACAGCCGGCACAGCGTGAGCCCGTGAGATAATCTTATTGTTGCTGACGACTCGACGAAGCTCTTCGTATGGATTGCGTCCCTGCTGGCGCCACGTCGCCAGCAGGGACAAGATCGTCTCGTGAACGAACATTCCTCGGTCATTACGGAGCGTTCCGATGATTTTCCGGAGAACCACTGGCTCACGAAGTGCGTTCTCTGCGGCATTGTTCGTCGGAGAGACCGCTGGCTCACCGACGAAGGTGAGCCAGTGGTCGAGACCTCCTTCGATCTTCCCGAGCAGTGTTGCCACTGGTCCGTCGGGTACTGACCGTTCAATCAGCGATTCAAGCTCTCTTCGCGCCACACGCTGGAGGTCTGCTCTCTCACGAGGGCTTGGGTCGCTCTCCAGCCGGGCCTGGAGAGCGACGTACACCTGTCTGAGAGCGTGGTAGATCGGTTCACCTTCTGCCTGCTTTTCGGCGGCGTCTTCAGCCTCTCGAAGAATGTGCGCCCAACACCGCTGGAGGTTGCTGCTGAAAGCTGGGTACGCCGTCCACCCGTCACAGATGACCGTTCCCGCGAAGTCCTCACCGAGGACTTCCGCGGGAACATCACTCCCACGACTCTCTCTCACCGCGTATAACGTATGCTGAGCGGTCTTGAACGTCCAGATCCATGCCTGCTCACCGTCACGTTTGATGCCTGTTTCGTCGATATGAACCACGTCGGCATCTCGGATCTCTTGACGGATCTGCTCGTACTCACAGCGACCGGCGCGCGCAGCGCGCTCGGTCGCGTGCCACGCAGATGCACCCGAGAGTTTGAGTCCATGCAGCTGCTCGAAGCGGTCAGCGATCTTCCGGTAGGGAAGGCGGTGATCGTACCGTGACAGAGCTGATTGAGCGATGACGTTCACCCCGAACTGCCCCTCATCGGGGCAGTCGGGGTGAGCCGCAACTGTCTCTGTTCCACAGGAATCGCACTGGTAGTAGTGGCGGTTGTACCGAGTGATTTCTGGGGGCTGCGGATCAGGGATCTCCTCGACGAGTCGGGGGCTGACGCCCACCGACTCGTCGAAGTGGTCGCCACACTCAGGACAACAGTCACAGGTGACTTCGATTTCTTCGTCGGGATCAGCTGTAGAACGCCACTCCGGATCGTGACCGTCCTTCCGACCGGGAGTGCCGCCGTCAGTTCGGACATCGTCATCTTCGTCATCCTGCGAGGTCGGGGACTCGTCGGTCCCCGACCGTCGCTTGCTGGGTGGAGTGTGTGGATTTTCGTACTTTCGGAGGCGTGTTTCGAGTTCTTCGATCCGCTCTTGCTGCTGCTCTATTCGTTCGTTCTGTTCCTCGATCCGCTCATTTTTCTGGTTGAGCTTTTCTTCCAACTCGTTGATTCGCTCCTCCATCTGGAGAAACCGCGAGAGAAGTTCATCCTTGGTGAGATCGTCCCAGCTCATCGATCCCACCTCGGAACGGCGACAGCAGGGCCAACGGGATGGTCTCCGCTGCTCGGAGACCATCCCTGAGAAGGCATTCCCGATTCCTGCTGACGGACCATGTGTCCCCCGCGTGTCTCTATCTACGAGACAGTGACGAAATCAGCCCGGGCTAAACACGTACGTTCATACGAAGAAACGGCCGCGTCGGAGCGGGCACCCTAGTCCGGTCGGTCCGCGTACCCCTGCTACCGCTCAGATGATGTCGACGTGGTCGGACGCCTCGTTGAGCGCGAGATTCGCGGCGATCTCGGCGTTTCGCATGGCGTACTCGGCGGTGTGCTGGAGGCTGACGAGCACCTCACGGGTCATCAGTAGGGTCTCGTTGTCGAGGTCGTTGGGGAGCTCGTCGAGGATCTCCCGCTCGCGGTCCTCGAGCCGGCCGAACCGGTCGCGACACTCCACGGTGAGGTCGTAATCCCGCTCGACAACGGCCCTGACGGCGAGCGCCGTGAGCTCGTCCACCTGATCGGTGAACTCGCGTATCTGCCGCATCGTGGCGCTGTCGACATCGAGGGTGTGGCCGTCCGCCTCCATGACGATGTCGGCGATGTCCTCGGCGTTGTCGGCGGTGAGCTCGAGGTTCTTCGCGACGGACCGGTAGCCGATCAGCGGGAACCCCTCCTCCAACCCGACGGCCCGTGCGAGGTTCGGGTTCTGGTAGGCGGTGAAGATCAGCCGCAAGAGGAGCACGAAGATCTTGTTCGCCTGTCGCTCCCGGTTGAGTGCACGCTGTGCGAGGTCCGGATTGCCGTGTGCGAGCGCCTTCACCGCCTCGCCGCGCATCGTCGACCCCGTGTTCTCGAGCCGTTCGAGCAGGTTGTCGAGCGTGAAGTCCTCGGGGTCGACGGAACACCGGATCGAGATATCGGACGGCGTCTCCTCTATCACGCCGAGACCCATCAGCTGGGTCTCAGCTTTGTACACCGCGTTGATGTGTTCACTGTCGAGCGTCCCCTCGCTCCGCACGTGGATAACACGACGGCCGAGCACGTACTGTGCGACGACCGCTCGTTCCAGCGACCGCGCGTCGAGTCCGTCGGCGTGGATCACGGCCTCCGACTCCTCCGTACTGACCGACTCGGGTAACACCGTCAGCGTTCCCTTTCCGCCCATCCGTAGCGATACCTCGTCACCTTTGTTCACGCCGTGCTCCTTCGCCCATTCGGCGGGGAGCGTCATCGCCAGCGTCGAGGGGCCGAGCCGCTGGACCTTCCGCGTTTCCATGTGCTCGAATACCACAGGATAGACCTTAACGTTGTCCCTATGGTCATTATACGCTCGCACAGATATACAAGGAATACCAGAGATATCGGGACGGTTCTGTCGGAGGGATGTCGTGACCGTCTCGTGGCTACGGCTCATCGGCCGTGGCGTCGACTAGGCTCCCGTCGACCACGGATATATATACGCGTCACTCGGTAAGACGGACATGGGAAACCGGGTTCTCGTCGTCGACGACTCCGCCTTCCAACGTACGGTGATCACGGACGCGCTGGAGCCGGAGTTCGAGGTCGTCGCCGAGGCGGAGAACGGCGTGGAGGCCGTCGATGCGTTCGAGGAAACGGCCCCGGACGCCGTCTCGATGGACGTGGTGATGCCGGAGATGACGGGGATCGAGGCGACTGCCGCGATCAAGGAACACGACCCGGAGACCACGGTCGTGATGTGTACGAGCGTCGACCAGCAGGAGAAGATGATCGAGGCGGTGAAAGCCGGCGCGGACGGATACGTGACGAAACCAGTCGACGCGGACGCTCTCCTTTCGGCGTTCGAGGACCACCTCGGCTGATCCGGGAGAACGACGTTCCGCCGGTCGGTGGGGACCGATCCTCGGCGATCACGCCGGGTCGAACGAGCGGAGTATCGCCGCGAGGGCGCTTGCGAGCTCCTCGAAGCGGTCCATCTCCATCGAGTCGGTGGTCACCCACACTCCGTGGTCGTTCGCGATCACTCGGGTGAGATATCCGTTCTCGAAGACACGAACGGTGAACAGGTAGTCTCCGAGCTGACTGTCCGCGTACAGCGACTGTGCGTGGAACCCGTTGCGCTCGTTTTCGGCAAATCCGAGAAGATCAGCAGTTCGGCTCAGGTCGCTGCGGAGGTAGAGCTGCTCGATGTCGTCCTCGGTGAAGTACGTGAGACTCCGCAGCTCGTCCCCCGTCGCCGTTCGTGCCGCGCTGAGCAGTTCGTCTGTGTGGTTGTTGGTGGATTGTGACATGCTACCATATAGAGGAGTATCCTACATGAGCGTATGGGTTGTATCCATCTCGCTCCGGTCGCCGATGCGACTACCGAACTGTCTCGGACACGACCCAGTCCTGTCGAGTGACGAATGGAAAGGGGAGCGTTTACGGATGCGCCCCGTATCGCTCCGATAATGAGCGAGCAGGACGACGTCTGTGTCCTCCTCCCGACGTTCGAGGAGGCCGAAACCGTCGAGACGGTGGTGTCGGAGTTCCGGAACGCGGGCCTCGGCCGGGTCCTCGTGATCGACGGTGGGTCGACCGACGGGACCCGTGAGCTCGCCCGCGACGCGGGTGCTCGCGTCGTGGAACAGTCCGGAACCGGCAAGGGACAAGCGATCCGGGAGGCGGTCCGCGAGCACGTCGAGGCCCCGTACGTGCTCATGGCGGACGCGGACGCGACCTACGACGCCGGGGACGCCGAAGCGATGCTCGAACCGCTTCGAACCGGCGCGGCCGACCACGTCATCGGGAACCGGTTCGCGGACATGCGTCCCGGCGCGATGACGCGACTGAACCGGATCGGGAACCGCCTCATCAACGCCGCCTTCCGAGTGATCCACGGCGAGGGGTTCGCCGACATTCTCTCGGGATACCGCGCGTTCACTCGCGAGTCGTTCCTCGAGCTCCATCTCTCGGCGGACGGATTCGGGATCGAGACGGAAATGGCGGTCGAGTGCGTCAAGAACCGGGTTCCCGTCGCAGTCGTGCCGATCACCTACCGGCCACGACCCGGTGGCTCCTCGACGAACCTCCACCCGATCCGGGACGGCGGCGTGATATTCCTCGAACTGTACCGGAAGGCGAAGACGAACAACCCGCTGTTTTACTTCGGCAGCGTGGGCGCGCTTTCGACGACCGCCGGTGCCGTGATGGCCGCCTACGTACTCTACCGATGGATCGTCCACGGCGTCGGTCACGAGATCATCGCCGTCGGTGCCGCGGGGGCGACGATCCTCGGGATCCAGCTCCTCGTGTTCGGCTTCCTCGCCGACATGATCCTCTCGTTACACCGCGAGCAGCTGGCCCACCACGACCGCGCCGTCGACGTAGGGGGAGAACGCGAGACGGACTCGAGAGTCGACGACGACAGCGCGACCGACGCGGACCCATCCACTGTGAGAGAGCGGTGACGCAGCGACGTCGCGGCGTTTCGGTTCTCACATACGTTCTTCCCGGGATATCCTCCACATAGTTTATACCACCACCGGGACACCGGCGTGCATGGACGAGAAGCGTTTCGTCGTTGCCCTCTTCGGTCTCTCGGTCGCAGTCGTCGCCGGTTACATCGCCTACCGGTTCATCGCCGCGCTCACCGTCGCGGTGTTCCTCTACTACTCGACACGGCGTTTTTACTACCGGTTGGAGCGGTTTCGGCTCCCCGCGCGGGTACGGGCAGTCGTCTCGTTGTCGCTCATCGGCATCCCGCTGATCGGGCTGTTGAGTGCCACGGTCGTTCTGCTGGTCGTGGAGGCCAGGCGGGTCATCGAGCGGTACCCGATCGGGGAGACGCTCGACGGCGAGGCGGAGTGGTTCGAGGGGTTACTCGATCTCTCCGAACTGACCCTCGACGGACTGATCGCGGCGTATCGGGCGGGCGAGTTCGACCCGTTGATCCAGTTCCTCGCCGAACACGCCTCGTTGCTAACGAACACGATAACCGGGTTCCTGTTGAACCTGCTCATCACGGTCGTCGTCACCTACT
Source organism: Halorubrum tibetense (assembly GCF_055396225.1). NCBI lineage: Archaea > Methanobacteriati > Methanobacteriota > Halobacteria > Halobacteriales > Haloferacaceae > Halorubrum > Halorubrum tibetense. Next base: position 137,015 of record NZ_AP043742.1, on the reverse strand, counting down.
ACCTGCTCCTCGACGGCTCGAAGTTCCACGACTGGCTTGTCGCCTTCGACGATCAGGCTATCGTTCGGGAGTACCTCGAAGCGGCCGACGCGGAGATGGAAGCGGTGTTGTACGGGAACCTGCTCAACGTTATCGCGATCTCGGTTATCGCCGTCACGACGTACACCGGATACAACCTGGTCGCGCCGGCGGGCGCACAGGTCCCGTACCCCGCGTTGGCCGGGGCGCTCACCGGGATCGCGAGTCTCATCCCCGTCATCGGGATGAAGATCGTGTACCTCCCCCTTGCCGCCGCGACCGCGACTCCGGCAGTGATGGGCGGTGATCTCGACCTCCTCGTGTACGTCGGCGGGTTCCTCCTCGTCGCGGTCGTCGTCGTCGACACGATCCCCGATATCGTGTTGCGACCGTACTTCAGTGGGAAGACGACCCACGTCGGTCTGCTCATGCTGGCGTACATCTTCGGTCCGGTCGTATTCGGTTTCCACGGCCTGTTTCTGGCACCGATCGTGCTGGTGCTCGCACTCACATTCGCCGACACTGCCCTCCCGAGACTCCTCGGTGCCGAACCCGAGGACCCGAACGTGGCCGACGCCCGGGTACCGCCCGGGCAACGTCGCCTCGACGAGTTCTGAGTCGCCGACTGGGCTCGAAACTGGCCGCCGTCTCGGCCGAAGGAGATAACTCCCCGGTGGGCGACCGGATCGACGTATGCGCGTGCACGTCATCGGTCTCGGTGGTGCCGGGGGCCGTATCGTCGACCGACTCGCCGCGGACCACCACGGGGATCGGTTCCTGCAGGGAGTGTCCGCCTTCGACACCGATATGGCGTCGCTCGAATCGCTGCAGACGCTCGGTCCCGATCGGCGGTACCGGTTCGGTGACGCCGCCGGCGGCGACGGGCTCGACGGCGACCTCCACGCCGGTCGCGAGCTCGGACGCGCCCACGCGAGCGAGCTCGGCCGGGCGATGGACGACGAGAACCCCTCGATCGCGGAGGCGTTCGTCCTCGTCGTCGGCCTCGGGGGGGCCGCGGGCGCGGGTGCTGCACCCGCCCTCGCCGCGGAGCTCGGTCGGTTGTACGACGCCCCGACGTACGTCTTCGGGGTACTCCCGACCCCTACGGAGACCGAGGCCGGCGCGAACGACGACGCACCCCGCCGCCCGCTCGCCGAGAAAAACGCGGCCCGGACGCTGGAGGCCCTCTCGGACGATGTCGACGCGGTCTTTCCGTTCGACAACGCGGCGTGGCTCAAGAGCGACGAAACGATCGTTGACGCCCACGACCGAGTGAACGGGGTCGTCGTCGAGCGGATCGCCGCCCTGTTCGGGGCCGGCGAGGGTGACGACGACGCCGTCACGCCACAGCAGGTTCTCGACGCCAGCGACGTCGCCCGTGCGGTCGGCGACGACGGCGAGATCGCGGCGCTCGGGTACGCGACACAGCCGGTCGAGCCGCCGGAGACGGAGTCGCGGTTCGGTCTCGGCCTGTTCGGGTCCAAGGAGCCGGAGAAGGTGGACACGAGCGCGGCGGTGTCGGCGATCGAGACCGTGATACGGAAAGCGACGCGAGGGAAGGGGACTATCGAGGTCCCGGACGGACGGGCGGACCGGACCCTGCTCGTCGTGGGCGGGCCGCCGGCGTGGCTGAACCGCGAGGCGATAGCCGACGGCCGCCGGTGGCTGGCCGAGGAGACGGGGTCCGGCGCGATACTGAGCGGTGACGCTCCCACGCCGGGGTCCGAGGCGGTGTTCGCCGTCGTGGTCCGGTCCGGTATCGACGAGCCCGACCGGCTCCGCGAGATCCGCGACTCGATCGCCTGAGCGACACCGCAGTGCGGGCAGCCGGGAGACGATCGGACCGATCCCGTTAACCGCCCGCGTCGCCCGCCTCTAGACATGACGACGCCTTCCGACGCCAGCGCGGAGCTCGGTCTCGGCCTCAACGTCCACGACGTGGATGCGGTCGCCGATCGGCGCGACGAGCTGGCCGATGCGGTCCGCGACCACGCCGGCACGATCGCCTACCAGCTCGCTCGGTTGCAGGGCGGTGATTACGGTCGGATCGAGCTGTCCACGCCGGGCGGCGAGTGGACCGTCAAACACGAGGCGGGCGAGCTGGAGTTCCTTCTGTTCTCACCCAACCGGGGATCCGACACCTACGTCGTCTCGACGAAACAGCCGCCGGATCCGGCCGGGCTCGCCGCCGCCCTGGACGATTACGCGAACATGGTTGCCGCGTGGAACGATCACGTCGAGTCGCTGTCCGGCGTCCTCGACGACGTCATCGCCGAGTTCCCCGATCCCGCCTCGACCGAGGGAGTCGTGGCCGAGCGTGACCGGGTGCTCGACGCGGTCCGTGAGACGTGCAGCGTGATCGCGGGCGAGATCTATCGCTACGAGGCGGACGACTACGGCACGTTCACCGCCCGGGTCTCGGGAGATCGGTGGGAGCTCAAGTGGGAAGAGGGGAGCGTCTCGTACCTTCGGGTCGGGGGTTCGAACGGCGTCTACCTGCTCTCACAGTACGCGGCACCCGCCGCACCGGACGTCCGGGAGTACGCCGATCGGTTCCCGGCGTTCGTCGAAGCGTACAACGAGTTCGTCGCGGGCGTCGAGAGCGACCTGGCGCGGGTCGAGCTTCGCTGACGGCAGCTCGGCGCCTTCAGCCCGAGTAACCCACCCCCTCGTCACGACTCCGCAGTGATCGCCCGCCAGCACCAGACGAACCGCTGGCCGGCGGTCACGTGCGTGAACACCGCGAGGAACGCGAGCGTCCACTCGACGAGCGAGAGTCCGTAGACGACCGGGTTCGCGACGGTCGCCACGGCGGCGACCGCCCCGACGAGGAGGAGGATGTCCGCCCGCCCGAGCAGGCCGCCGTAGATTCGTTCAAGCCCCAATGCCTCCGCCTGTGTCCCGAGGTACGCGGTGAGGAGGACGCCGGTGAGCGCCAGCATGCCGAGGACGTACCGCTCGACGCCGATCGCCAGCCCGCCAAGGATCAACACGTCGCCGTAACGGTCGAGGACGTGATCGAGGAAATCGCCGGCGTCCGAGGCAGTGTCCGTCGCGCGTGCGAGCGCGCCGTCGAGGACATCGAAGAAGCCGGTGACGAGCACGAGGAGGGCGGCGGGCGCGTACCAGATCGGGTCCGACCCGCCGAGAACGAGCGCGTACCCGCCGGCAGCCGCCGTGAACACCGATAGCGTCGTGATCGCGTTCGGCGTGACCCCGACCCGGTCGGCCGCGGTCACGAACGGGGTTATCGCCCGACTCGCCAGCGGACGAAGCCTGTCCAGCGTCATCGTCGCGAATCGCCCCCGGACGGTGATGACATTCCTGTCAGTCGCTACTCGCGCGGGTGGTATAAACCGGTCGTCGTCGCCGCCGCTCCCGGTGTCGTCGCCGCCGATCCCTCGCCGTGGTCGCTCGGCCGTCCGTCGCTAGAGGCGTTCCCCGACGCCACGGTTGACAACCCTTATTCCGGACCCCGTGGATCCGTTCGGCATGTCCATCAGCCTGCCCGGGCCGACGCTCGGTGTCGTCGGTGGCGGCCAGCTCGCTCGAATGCTGTCGGAGGCGGCCGCACCGCTCGGCGTCGACGTGGTCGTGCTCGATCCGACTCCCGACTGTCCGGCCGCACCGGTCGTTCGCGACCAGATCGTCGCCGCGTTCGACGACGCGGACGGGATCCACGAGCTCGCCTCGCGCGTCGACGCGCTCACCTTCGAGATCGAGCTCGCGGATCCCGAGGCGTTGGCGGCGGCCGCAGCCGAACACGACGTCCCGGTCCACCCCGACCCGGGGACCTTGGAAACGATCCAGGACAAGCTCGTCCAGGCGGAGGCGCTCGCCGACGCCGGGATCCCCGAACCGGAGTTCGTCGCGGTCGCGACCCAAGGCGGGGTCGAACGGGCGGCCCAGGAGTTCGGCGGCGTCATGCTCAAAGCCCGTAAAGGGGGGTATGACGGTCGTGGGAACGTCCCGGTGACGGACCCCGCGGACGCGGCCGACGCCCTGGCGGCGGTCGGGGGTGACGCCATGGCCGAGCGGTTCGTCGATTTCGAGCGCGAGATCGCCGTGATGGGTGTGAAAGGAGCCGACGGCGAAACGCGAACCTACCCGCCGACAGAGACGGTCCACCGCGACGAGATCCTCCGCGAGAGCGTCTCACCAGCCCGCGCCGACGACGCGGTCCTCGACCGTGCCGAGGCTGTCGCGGAGGACGTTCTCGCGTTTCTCGACGGGCGCGGGGCCTACGGGATCGAGCTGTTCGAGACCCGCGACGGCGACGTGCTCGTCAACGAGATCGCGCCGCGTCCGCACAACTCCGGCCACTGGACCATCGAGGGGGCCCGAACCTCGCAGTTCGAGAACCACGTCCGGGCCGTGCTGGGCTGGCCGCTCGGTCCGACCGATCTCGTCGCGCCGGCAGTCACGGCGAACCTCCTCGGCGACGTGTCCGACCCGACCCCGGCGACGCTCCGCGGGGTCGAGTCCGTTCTCGCCGCGCCCGACGCGGACCTCCACTGGTACGGAAAGGCGGAGGCGCGGCCGCTCCGCAAGATGGGCCATCTCACGGTGACTGCCTCGGACGAAACCGCTGACCTCCCTGCCGATCGCGACGCGCTGCTCTCCCGGGCGCGTGCGCTCCGAGACGGGACGACGTTCCGTCGGGAGTAGTCGGTCGGCCAGGGCTAGTCGGTCCGCCAGGGGTAGTCGGTCCGCGAGGAGTAGTCGGTCCGCCAACAGGTGTATTTCACGTACTGCCGGAACCGTCGATCGGCAGTCAGTAACCGGTGGTTCACCTCTCGACGAACTCGACGCCGGTGATCTCGAAGCGCGCACCCCCGCTCTCGCTCTCGACTGCTGCTATCGACCACCCGTGGGCCTCGACGATATCTCGAACGATCGCGAGTCCAAGCCCGGTTCCGGCCCCGCTCGTCGTGAATCCGAGGTCGAACACCTCCTCACGGTTCTCAACCCCGATCCCGGGACCGTCGTCCTCCACGTAGAACCCATCGGGAAGCGTCCCGATCGTCACTGACACGGGGCCGTCGACGTGGTCGCGAGCGTTCCGAAGCAGGTTATCGAACACCTGTTTCAGCCGCCCCGGATCCGCGAGGACGACCGCGTCGTCGGCGCTGGTGGCCGTCAGCTCGTCGTCCCGGATATCGGCGTCGAGCTCGTCGACGACCGCCGCGAGCGAGACGGGTTCGAGCTCCGTGACCGTCTCACCCCGTAGGGAGAGTTCGAGGAGGTCTTCGAGGAACGTCGTCATGTTCGTGACGGTTCGCTGGATCACGTCGAAGTGTCGCTTCTCGCCCGTTTCGCTCGCGATCTCCGCGTAGCCCGCGATGACCGACAGCGGGTTCCGGAGGTCGTGTGAGACGATCCGAGCGAACGCGTCCAACCGCTCGTTTTGCTCCTCGAGCTCCCGTCGCTGGAGCTCGATCGTCGTCACGTCCTGTATCAGGACCACCCATCCGTATCGCTCACCACCACGTCCGATGGGGGACCGACTCAACTGCAGGAACCGTTCCTCGTCGTCCCCCTGTAGCGTCATGAGGATCGACCCCTCCGCACTGAGTCGGTCGTACTCCGGGAGCCACGCCGAGACGTCGCCGCCGAGCACCTCGTCGCGACCGCCGAGAACACGCTCGGCGGCCGGATTGACGTCGACGACAGTCTCCTGGCTATCGAGGACGATCACGCCGTCGCTCATCTCCTCGAGTACGACTCGGGAAGCGATCGGCGTCAGGTCCAACAGTCGGTATCTGAACACGGCGACGCCGAACAGAACCGTCGAGAGCGACAGCGAGACGGGTGTCAAGTTCACCGCTGTCGCGTCGATCGGTGGGATCGAGAACACGTGAAACACGTTGACGACGAGCGGGATCGCGGCACCGAGGACCAGAAGCACGTCCCCGCGTCGGATCGACCGCCCCGACCGGAGCGCGTGCGCCGAGACGAGTACGGCCCCCGCGACGATCAGGACGTACGAGATGCCGAGATGGAGCTGGTAGATCGGCCCGTTCGTCGTCATCAGTCGCGCCAGCGACCCGGATGTCGACAGTGTCGCGTCGGTCAGCGCCAGCGAGTACGGGTTCGTCACCAGCGTGACGATCAGTACGACCGGGACCACGCCGAGAGCGGCGACGACCGCCGGGGTCAGTCGATCACCCCTACCCGTGTACGCCACCGCGAACGCGAACCACGCTGCCGGAGTCACGGCAGCACCGACGTGAAGAACCCGGTACGCGAACAGCTTCGCATCGAGTGTCGGACTGGCCAGCTGGACCGCAAACGTCCCGGCCCAGATCGACACCGAGAGACACAACACGACGAACGCGCCGAGGGTCGCGGTCCAGCCCTTCCGTCTCGCCGAATCGATCCCGTACGCGGCCCACAGCAGTGAGACGGCGGCAGCCACGAACAACAGGAGAACGTACGGGGTCGACTGCCACTCCATCTGGAACAACCGTTCGACCGAAAGCGCGTTCCGTATTTAAGTCGGTTGGCTATGACACCGGGAGGTTACCGGTTCTCACCCCCCGTTACCACGCCGAGAACCCGCCGGAAACGAGGGTTTCCGACTGTTTCTCGATGTACTCCCGCTGCATACCGTGGACCGCCTCGGCGAAGGAGTCACCCTCTTCGAGGCGGTCGCGGATCCGCTCACGCTTCCAGTCGGCGGGTGTCGTTCCGTGTTCGGCCCGGTAGCGGAGCGGGGCGAGCCACGAGTCGGCCTCCGCCTCCGAGCACCCCGCAGCACGCAACCCGGCCGCGGCGTGATCGAGGAGGTCGGCGTACATCCCGTGTGGTCCGTTCCCGAAACTCCCTGAACCCGCCTCCGCCGACCACGCCCCTTCAGCAGCGGAGGCCGGTCCCGTCGTGTGCTCGCCGTCGTACCCGATCCACTCCATATCGGCGTCGATCCCGTCCGCGACCGCCGCGTAGAAGTTGTCGCGGGCGGCCTCCCAGTCGAGCCCGATGACCGGGTGTTCGTGGCGCGGGAGCGCCTCCATCAGCCCCGCGAATGCCGCTTGGAACGCGATAGAGTCGCGGACGGTCGGCTGCGCCGGGACCGGACGGAACTCGATACGGGCGTTCGCGCTCGACCGGCTCGCCCCTTCGAACACCGGTCGGACCCACCGCCAGTAGGTGCCGTGTTTCGTTCGAAACGTGGCGAAGGCGTCGTCGAACCGGTCGGAGTCGTCCGACTCCGGCATCGGGATCAGCGTCTCGTCACCCGCGATCCGGTCGACCGCCTCCTCCACGTCGTGGATGTCACGCGGGAACCGGACCTTGTTCTCCGCCGTCCGAGCGTTAAGTACCGACTCGAACACGTGGACTCGGTTCTCCGTCGCCCCGTCAGCGAGGGCGCGCTCGCCGTCCCATCCCTCTTCGTACAGGTCCGGCGGGAGCACCGGCGAGTTGACCCCCAGAGCCAAGAGCGGACCGGCGATCCGGAGCGCGTAACGGAAGTGAACCGGGAGCGTCTCCGCTTGCGCGACCTGGTAGTGCGGCTGGATCGACGTGATGAGGCTCTCGGGCATCACGGTGTCCGCCGCCAGCGACACCCCGGGTGCCTCCAGCGCGACTGACTGTCCCGCTCCATCGGCGTTGGCCATCGCGTGGTACCGGACGGCGTCGCTCATGTTGGCCGCCACGGTGACCCCGTCGACCTCGACGCTGTCGGTGAGGTAGCCGCGGGCGGTTTCGCCGGCGGGCGGGATCGTCCACACGCCGTCGGAAACGAGGCGCATCCCCTCGACGCCGGCGCAGTTCTCGGCGGCCTCCAGTCGGGCGCGGACCTCGGCGAGCTGCGCACGGAGGCCGTGATCCGAGAGCGGCTGCGGGCTCGTACACATCTCCGCGTTGTGGAGGCCGAGCTCCTTTTCGAACCCCATCAGTTCGAGGAGCCGGCGCGGGACGCGCATCAGGGCGTACTCGCCGGCGCGGGACTCCTCGCTCCAGCGGCCGTCGGCGACGGCGTAGAACTCGTACTCGAACCCGACGATCGACTGGTGGTTGTCGAACACGCCGTCGTGTAACCCCTGTTTGACGACCTCCGCCTCCTCTTCGGCGCGGGCCGTGAACGCCTCCGGGTCGACGGCGAGCGCCTCCCGGACCCCGTCAGCGAGGGTCGACTCGATGCTCATGCGGTTGGCGGACGGTCCGCTGTCCTAAAAGCTCGCCGGCCGCGAGCGCCCGTTTCCGTTAGGGCCCACTGTTGGCCGATCCTCACGCCGACTGCTCGCTAGTGCCCACCCCGTAGCGGGCTACACCCACCCCGCCGCGGGCTACAGCCCACCTCGACCGCCGGTCCGCACCGGGGCCCTTTTGCCCGACGACAGTCGATCCAGTTCATGGAGTTCGAGGCGTTCGCCGACCGCTGTCGGCGGTTGGAAACCGAATCGGGGGATCTCGCCACGACCGCCGCAGTCGCCGATCTGTTTGGCGACGCCGGTGACGACCTCGCGGTTACGACCCGGTTCCTCCTCGGACGCGTCTTCCCGGCGCACGACACGCGGACGCTGGACATCGGCCCCGCCGCGTGCCACGAGGCGATCGCCCGTGCCGCCGGCCCCAACGTGAGCGCCGGGGACGTGGAGGACCGGCTCGCCGACCGCGGGGAGATCGGCGCGGTCGCCGCCGGCTTCGAGTTCGGCGGCCAGCAGGGGCTCGCTGCGTTCGCGGGCGGTCGCGACGCGCTCTCGCTCAGCGAGGTCGACCGGTCGTTACGGGAGCTGGCCGCCGCCGAAGGAGCGGGAAGCGAGTCGCGGAAGGTAGACGCGCTGTTCGGCCTGTTCAACCGGTGTGAACCCGCGGAGGCGAAGCTGCTCGCCCGCCTCGTGCTTGGGGAGATGCGGATCGGGGTGGGCGAGGGGACCGTCCGCGACGCGGTCGCCGAAGCGTTCCTCGTCGACGATGGAGTGACCGCCGGGGAGGCGGACGGTCGCGACACGATCGGTGACGACGTGGAGGCAGATGGCGTGGAAGCGGATGACGTGGAGGCAGATGACGCGGAGGCGGATGGCGTGGAAGCGGATGACACGGAGATGGGTGACGCGGAGACGGATAGCGCGGATCGGATCGGCGAGAGCGACACCACGGACGGGGACGGCGAGAACGGTCCGGTTCTCCACGCGAGCGACGAGGCGGTCGCGGCGGTGGCACGGGCGCTTCAGGTGACGAACGACTACGGCCACGTGGCGGTGCTCGCTCGCGAGCGGGGGATCGCGGGGCTGCGTGAGGAACGACTGGCGGTCGGACGCCCGGTTCAAGCGATGCTCGCACAGGCGGGAACCGCGAGGGACGCGGTCGAGTCGTTCGGGGAGGTCGCGGTCGAGACCAAGTTCGATGGCGCGCGGGTGCAGGTACATTACGTGCCGGAAGGATGGGCGAGCACCGGCGACGCCCGGGAGACACGGACCACCGAGGCGGCGGGAAGCGAGGGGTTCGGCCCCCGCCTCTACTCGCGGAACATGGACGACGTGACCGACGCCTTACCGGAGATCGTCGAGTACGTCGAAGCGCGTGTGGGAGTCCCGACGATCCTCGACGGCGAGGTCATCGCGGTCGACGACGACGGCGACCCACTGCCGTTTCAGGAGGTTTTGCGTCGGTTCCGTCGGAAACACGACGTCGAGCGGATGCGTGAGGCGGTCACCTGCCGGCTCCACGCGTTCGACTGCCTCCACGCCGACGGGGACGACCTCCTCGACCGGCCGCTGCGTGCGCGCCACCAACGCCTCGTGGACGTCTGTCCCGACGCGGCGGCCGACCTCCGGCTCGCGGACGAAGTCGATGCGGTCGAGGCGTTCGAACGCGACGCCTTGGAGGCGGGCCACGAGGGGGTGATGCTCAAGGACCCGGACGCGGCGTACACACCCGGCGATCGAGGGCGAGAGTGGCTGAAACGCAAACCGGACGTGGAGACGCTCGACGCGGTCGTCGTCGGTGCGGAGTGGGGCGAGGGTCGCCGTGCCGAGCTGTTCGGCACGTTCCTGCTCGCGGTCCGTAAGGAGGGATCGGACGACTACGCGACCATCGGGAAGGTGGCGACCGGGCTCTCGGACGCGGAGCTCGAAGCGTTGACCGCGCGGCTAGAGCCACACGTGACCGCGGAGTCGGGAACCGACGTGTCGCTCCGCCCCGAAGTCGTCATCGAGGTCGGCTACGAGGCGATCCAGTCCTCGCCCACGTACGACTCCGGCTACGCCCTTCGATTCCCGCGGTTCGTCGGCGTCCGCGAGGACAAATCGGTTACGGACGCGGACACCCTCGATCGAGTCCGTCGGCTCGCCGGGTCGTGAGCCGATCGTCCGCCGAGTCGCCCCTCCGAACTCCGGTTCCGACGGGTCTCTCGCCCGCCGAAACGCCCCATCCCGCCCACAGACGGAACCTCCTTGCTGCTTCGTCCCGTACCGACGCATATGTCGAACCCGCTCGGCGACACGACGCGCCATCGGTTGACGGACGCGGCGGCTGCACGGCTCGCCGCAGCCGGGTTCGAGGTCGTTCGCCCGGACACACGCGCCGAGCCGCCGGCGATCGCCGTTCGAAAGGGGGCGGAAAGCGGTGACGCCACCTCCTTCAGCGGAGCGAGGGCAGGGAACGCGGTGGGGGACGAGCCGTTCGGGGTCGAGCCGTTGACGGTGGACGACGTCACCCCGACGACGGTCGTCTCCCGGCTCGGCCACGCCATCGAACGGGACCGGCGTGCGCTGTTCGTCGTCGCAAGCGACGAGATCGCCGAATCCGTCCGGTCCGTCCTCGAGGACCCGCCACTCATCCTCGACGAACGGGATGGACGACGGACGTTCTACGCCGGTCCCGATCGGATCCCGGTCGATACGACCGCCCTCCGGGTCGACACCGGCGGGTACGCCTGTGTCAGGGTCGACGACGTGGACGGGATCCGTTCGGACCCGACGTTCCGCTGGCGCGAGACCGACACCCCGGTCGGTCCGGTTTCGGCGGTGTCGGGAGTTGACGCCGCCGCGGTCGACGCGGACGGCGCGCCGGCGGTTCCGCGCCTCGTCTGTGAGGCGGGTGAGCGCGTGATCGCGGTGCTCGCCGGTGTCGAGAGCCTCCGGACCCCGCCGGCTGCGGCGTTCCCCTACTTCTACCGACGCGACCCGTCCGACAAACGGTTCCGCGTGCGTCGTGGCGACGACGGGACCGTCGTCGAGAGCGTCGGCGGGTTCGCGGCGATGCACGCCGCCGGGTTCGTCCCGATCCCGATGCCGCTCGTGCCGGAACACGTGCTGGCCACCGGGTCGTGCCCCGCGGACGAGTCGAACGCGGGGTCGCCGCGCGTCGAGAGCCGCTGGGACCTGTTGGTCGTCGGGGATGGAAACGACGGTCCGGGCCCGAATGCGAACTGAGTCTCCGACACGATAGTCACCCTCAAGGGCGCGCCGCGCGGATCCCGGGACATGACCGTTCGATACGACGACCTGACGGTGGAGTGGCTCGGCTACGCGACCGCCCGCGTCGAGGACGGGGGGCCCGTCGTGTACACGGACCCCGGCCGGTACGGCGTGCTCGACGAGTACTGGGCGCGCGACGGCGACGTCGTGTTGGTCACTCACGACCACCACTACGACCCGGAGGGGATCCGTTCGGTCGCCGACGAGTCGGCAACGCTCGTCGTCTACGAGGCGGTGGACCCGGAGCGGATCGACCGGGACGTGGAGTCGATCGACTCGCTCGCGGCCGACTACGACGTGATACGGGTCGACGACGAGACGGAAACGGAGGTCGAAACTCCCTCCGGAACCGTCACCGTCTGGACGGTCGCCGCCTACAACGAACCCGACGGGCCGCGAGCCGACGCCGACGGGAACGTGCCCCACCCCGAGGGGTTCGGCTGCGGGTTCCTCTTTTCGGCGGGCGAACGAACCGTGTTCTGGCCGGGTGACAGCGATGCACTGGAGGGCTTCGCCGAGCTCGACGTCGGCGTGTTCCTCGCGAACATCGGCGGCGGCGACATCGTTTCCGACCGTCACGAGTCCGCCGACCTCGCTGAGCGGATGGACCCGGATATCGTCGTCCCGATCCACTACGACACGTTCGAAGCACTCGAAGCGGACGGCGAGGCCTTTGCCGGCGACGTCGCCGCCCGGTCGATCCCCGTCGCCCTCGACGCCCGCTCGGCGAACCAGTGACCGGGTGAACCGTTCGTCCGCCCGCTGAGCCGTTTCGCCGAACCGTTTTTATCCCGGCCCCCGTACGACGAGGTATGTACGTCCGCGACGCCAAGAACCGGGACGAGGCGTGGTTGCTGGACGCGATCGAGGACGTCGGTCTGGACGACGTCGCCTTCCGCTCGCGGGACTACGTGATCGCGGTCGATCAGGAGTCCGGCGACCGCGCGGGGTTCGGCCGACTACGGGTCCACAAGGCGGACGGCGAGGAGGCGATCGAGCTCACCGGGATCGGCGTGCTCCCCGAGTGGCGTGGCAGCGGTATCGGCGCACACGTCGTGGAACGGCTCGTCGACACCGCGGCCGCGGAGGGGTTCGACGACGTGTACGTGCTCACCGACCAACCGGAGTACCTCACGCAGTTCGGTTTCGAACCGATCGACGACGATGCGCTCCCCGGGTCCCTGGTCGAGCGCCGCCCGGAGAAACGCGAAACCCTCGACGGCGACATCACTCCGCTTCGGCTCGCCACTGACGCGTTCCAAATGCCGTCTCACCTCCGTGATGCGTTTAAAAACGCGGCACAGGGCCCGAACGACGACGGCGAAGACCCCACGGAGTCAGCGGAGGACTTCGGGATCGACCCCGACACGGCGACGTACAAGTACGATACCGGGCGCTGAATCGTTAAAAGCAGTGAGCCGATACCCGCCGGTTCACCCGAGTAAGAAGCGGAGCCAGGGGTTCTCCCGAACGATCGCTGTCTGTTCGAGCGCGCGGTCGACGCCGAGGATACGGCCGGCGCCCCACGCGCCGAGGCCGAACAGTAGGAGCATGTAGACGAACGAGCTGTCGATGAAGTAGCCGTTCGTCATGGGGAACCCTTGCATGAGTCCACCTTCCCACGCGGCGGTCCAGAACATCGACATCTGGATCGCACCCATCAGCGCGGCAAATCGGAAGAACACGCCGAACAGCAGCGCGAGCCCGATCAGGATCTGCCCGAAGATCACGAGCGGGTCGACGATCGCCCCGTAGTTGGCGAACCAGGCAAATAGCCCGCTCAGCGGGTTCGCCTCCGCGATCGCGTTCTGGAGAAACCCCGCCGACGACCACGCCAGCGGGTCCCCGACCCCGCCCTCGAACAGCTTCGAGAGCCCCGCCTGAAGGAACACCCAGGCCATCACGACCCGGAGTCCCAGCATCGAGTACGCCAACCACGTCTCCGAGTAGTTGAACTCGATCTCACGTCCCAGTAGCTCCGACTGCAGCGTCCGTTCGGCCGGTTGTGTCGACATATCGATCTCCTCCTACCTCGACATGGGCGAGACGGATAGGTAAGACCGTACGCGGATTCCGAAAACATAAGAACGCCCTTTCAGTCTATCTCGGATAGCCTTGATGAACGTACAGCAAAGCGGGATAGTTCAGTCCAATCGTTCGGCTCGGCTCACCAGCGACGGAGGTCGGCTCGGCTCACCAGCGACGGGGGTCGGCTCGGCTCAGTGACGTGCTGTACTCGGTGAGCCGGGCGTAGGATCTCACGCACTATCGAACCCGCCACTTATCCGACCCCCCGGCGATCCCTCGGTATGGACCCACTGATCGAGGCCGCCCGCGAGGCGCTCGCGAACGCGCACGTTCCGTACTCCGACTACCGAGTCGGAGCCGCCCTCAAGACGGCCGACGGAACCGTCTACACCGGCTGTAACATCGAGAACGCCAACTACTCCAACAGCCTCCACGCCGAGGAGGTCGCCGTCGCGGAGGCAGTAAAGAACGGAGACCGCGAGTTCGACCGGATCGCCGTCACGTCGAGCGTCCGTGACGGCGTCACTCCGTGTGGGATGTGTCGACAGACGCTCGCGGAGTTCGCCGACGGCGATCTTCCGATCGTCTGTGACGAGGGAGGCGGCGAAGTCACCGAATACACGCTCGGCGGGTTGCTACCGAACGCGATCACACAGGGGACCCTCGACGACGCGGCGGACCAGGAGTAGCGACGTCGGAACGGCGACACGGCCGTCCCCGAGCAGTGCTCTGCGGGCCCCAGTCGTGGCTCGAAGGACCTATATCGGGGGCCTCGGAACGTCACGGTCATGACCGGAGACAGCGAGGATCCAAACGACGAACGGCAGTATCACGTCGAGGTCGGTCCCGGCGACGTCGCCGACGCCGTGCTCCTTCCCGGCAACCCGGAACGCGTCGACAAAGTGACCGCGCTGTGGGACGACGCCGAGGAGGTCGCGTACCACCGTGAGTACCGCACCGCGACCGGAACGTACGACGACGCGCCGATATCGGTGACGTCGACCGGGATCGGTTCTCCCTCAGCGACGATCGCCGTCGAGGAGCTGGCGCGCGTCGGCGTCGACACGTTCATTCGCGTCGGGTCGTGCGGGGCGATCCAGCCGGGGATGGACGTCGGCGACCTCGTGATCACGACCGGCGCGGTCCGACAGGAGGGCACGAGCGACGAGTACGTCCGGGAGGACTACCCCGCGACCGCCGACGGCGAAGTCGTCTCCGCGCTCGTCGCCGCGGCGGAGCGGCTCGGACACGACTACCACACCGGGATCACGATGAGCGCCGACTCGTTTTACGCGGGGCAGGGCCGTCCGGGGTTCGAGGGGTTCCGGGCGGCCGGCTCCGAAGCGCTCGTCGAGGAGTTACAGGACGCGAGCGTGAAGAACGTCGAGATGGAGGCGTCTGCGATCCTCACGGTCGCCAACGTGTACGGACTCCGTGCGGGAGCAGTGTGCTCGGTGTACGCGAACCGGGTCACCGGCGAGTTCCGGACGGAAGGTGAGTCGCGTGCCGCCGAGACCGCGAGCCTCGCCGTGAAACTGCTCGCGCGGATGGACGAGGTCAAGCACGAGGCGGGTGCGGATCGATGGCACGCGGGACTCTCTCTGTAGACGGTACGGGGGGTTGGCCGTAGACCGCACCGGTTCTCGGCCGACTGGCCCGGCAGGCCGGTTCCAAAGTGACTTTACGCGCGGGCCGCGGAGCCTCCGGTATGACATCTCAGATCGTCGTCGTCGGCTCCGGATACGCCGGCGCGGGTGCGGTAAAAGCGTTCGAAGACGAGATCGGTGAGGGTGAAGCGGAGCTCACCTGGATCTCCGAACACGACTACCACCTCGTGTTACACGAAGTCCACCGCGCGATCCGGAAGCCCGCGGTCGAGGACAAGATCACCATCCCGGTCGGGGAGATCCTGTCCGAGGAGTCCGCGTTCGTCCAAGGCCGCGTCGTCGACGTCGACACCGACGAGCGCGTCGTCGAGACCGAGGGCGGCGAGACCGTCGACTACGACTACCTACTTCTCGCCGTGGGCTCGACGACGGCCTTCTTCGGCATCGACGGGCTGAAAGAGCACGCACATCAACTGAAGGGATTAGCGGACGCGAAAGCGATCCACGAGGACGTCCGCGAGGCGGCCGCGAACGCGACACGGTCGGACCCGGCGCAGGTCGTTGTCGGCGGCGCAGGGCTCTCCGGTATCCAGACGGCCGGTGAGATCGCGGAGTACCGCGATGAACATCGCGCCCCCATCGACATCAGCCTCGTCGAAGGACTCGACGAAGTATTCCCGGGTAACGACCCGCAGCTGCAGGGGGCACTCCGACAGCGCCTCGAGGACGCCGGCGTCGAGATCCTCACCGGCGACTTCATTTCGAAGGCCGACGCGGACGCCGTGTACTTCGGCGACGAGGACGACGGGTTCGAGGAACTCCCGTACGACGTGCTGGTCTGGACCGGCGGTATCACCGGTCAGCCCGAGATCGAGGAAGTCGACGTCGAGAAGGACGACCGATCGAACCGCGTGTTCGCGGAGTCCGACTTCACCACGAGTGATGACCGCGTGTTCGCCATCGGTGACACCGCGCTTATCGATCAGGGTGGCGACGACGTCGCGCCGCCGACCGCCCAGGCCGCCTGGCAGGCCGCCGAGGTCGCCGGCGAGAACCTCGCACGAGCTGCCCGCGGCGCGCCGCTACAGTCTTGCGAGCACAAGGACAAGGGAACGGTCATCTCGATCGGCGAGGAAGCGGTCGCTCACGACGTGATGGGAATGCCGATCAAAACGTTCGGCGGGACTCCGGCGAAGCTGCTAAAGAAGTCGATCGCGGTGCGATGGATCTCGAAAGTCTCCTCGACCGGACGCGGGATCAGCGCGTTCGGCGATATGTGACCAGCGGTCCGGTCGATCGCTACTGAGGGTGGTGTCTACGGGTCCCCACCGGATATCCCGAGACGAAACGATACACTGCCGTTCTCCCTTCGCGTCCCTTCTCTTCCCCCTCTCGTCCGCTCGTTCGCTTCTCCCTCTGTCGGTTCGTCCGTTCCCAGCTCGTCTACTCGTGTGTGCGGATCTGGCACTCGGAGGGCGCA
Organism: Halorubrum tibetense; assembly: GCF_055396225.1. Taxonomy (NCBI): domain Archaea; kingdom Methanobacteriati; phylum Methanobacteriota; class Halobacteria; order Halobacteriales; family Haloferacaceae; genus Halorubrum; species Halorubrum tibetense. The sequence continues at coordinate 120,456 of NZ_AP043742.1, read as the reverse complement.
GTGCGTGGACGGTTCACGGCGACGCGATACTTAAAAGAGACTCAGTGTGCCGGCTCCTCGTCTGGCGCACGCATGTCATCGATTCGGAGGATCAGGACGTTCGCGGTGTCGTCTTTCCCGTCCACGGTCCCGTCGATGACGAGCTTCGAAAGTGGTGTCGGGCCGACCGTCACCGAGTCACCCTCGTGGAAGTCACGGACGGAGCCCTGTACGTGAATTTCGGCACGGCAGAGCTCGGGGTGGTGAACGCTGGAGAGATCGATCCCGTCGACGTTGACGCCCTCGATGACCTCGCCCTCGTGTTCGATCGGAACGCGGGCCGGCTCGTCCATACGCTGGATATCGAGGGCCTCGTACGCGTTCGACGTGGGTTTGTACCCGCCTTTCGGTCCCGGTACCCCTTCGACCAGCTGGAGTGCCTTGAGGCTCTGCATCTGGTTGCGGATCGTGCCGGGGTTCCGGTCGACTTCCTCGGCGATCGCCTCGCCTTTGACGGCGTCCTCTTCCTGCCCGTACAGGTTGATGAGCGCCGTGAGGATGCTCTTCTGGCTTGACGTGAGCTCTATCGATGACATAACTCCGAATACATGGCCGCCCCGCATAAATGCGATGGAAGTGCCTTATAAACGGATCGACCATGTCGATCATGACGGGCCGACGTTCCTGAACCGGAGGTACGCGACCGGACTCGCGAACACGACGGCGATCCCGAGGACGACGAGCACGAGCGCCGCGTCGCCGACGACGAACGCGAGGCCGGCACCGATGAGCCCGATCAGTGCTCCCGTGAACGCGACCGCGATCAGCGCACCGGCGGGACCGATCTCGGCCGGATCTATTCGAGCGTGGGCGTCGTTCCGCCGGTCGTCGTCTTGCCCGTCGTGTGTCCCAGCGTCATCGGCCCGCCCGTCGTCTGCTTCCTCGCTTGTGCCCGATCGGCCTGTACTCCGGCTCATAGCGAGGGTTTCGGACGCGAACCCGAAGACGGTACTGGATCCGTGTCGGTCCGCGGGCCCGGCGGATCCCCGCCATTCAAGCCGTGGGGAGCTCCCCATCGAGTATGACACGAGTCAGGATCATCGGTGCGCCGACAGACTACGGGGCGAACCGACGCGGTGTCGATATGGGACCGTCAGCGATCCGGTACGGCGGGTTGGCCGACGAGCTTGCCGGTGCCGGTGTCGACGTGGTTGATGGGGGGGACCTCACCGTCCCACGGGCGGAAGAACGGGACCCGGAAGCGGAGGCACCCGCGACGGGCGATGCGAAGTTCCTGAAGGAAACCGCGGACGTCTGTCGGCGGCTCGCGGACGAGGTGAGCGGGGCGCTCGCGGACGGAGCAGTCCCTCTCGCGCTCGGCGGCGACCACTCCATCGCGATCGGATCGCTCGTCGGCTCTGCCCGCGAGGCGGAGATCGGCGCGGTGTGGTTCGACGCGCACGCCGACCTCAACACGCCCTCGACGACGCCCTCCGGAAACGTCCACGGGATGCCGTTGGCCGCCGCGCTCGGCATCGACGAGTTCGCCGACACCGACTGGGCGAACGCGCCGGGGCTCTCACCCGACAATATCGCACTCGTCGGACTCCGGTCGGTCGACGATGCCGAGGTGGAGCTGATCCGCGAACGGGGATTCACCGCATACACCATGTCGGACATCGACGAACGGGGGATCACGGAAGTCACGGAGGAGGCCTTGGCGGCCGCTGCCGACGGCGTCGACGGGGTTCACGTCAGTCTCGACCTCGACTGGCTGGACCCCAACGAAGCGCCCGGAGTCGGGACGCCCGTCCGCGGTGGCGTCACGTATCGTGAGGCGCACAGCGCGATGGAGCTCGTCGACGAGGCGGACTGTCTCCGGTCGATGGAGCTCGTCGAGGTCAACCCGACGCTCGACCGGAACAACGAGACGGCCGCGCTCGCCACCGAGCTCGCCGCCAGCGCGTTCGGCAAGCGGGTCATCTGATCTCGCGCCGCTGATCGACCCGCAGGGCTTTAGCCGCGACGCGAGTACCTCCATGGCATGAACGTTCGCGGCGAGCGGGAGTGTCGTGACTGCGGCGGTCGCTGGTCGTACTACGAGACCGGGACCGTCGAGTGCCCGGCGTGCGGAAGCGTCCGGAGCGTCGGGGTCGAGGGTCGGGCGACGCACACCGACTCCCCCGTCTCGCTGGATCTGGCCGCTCACCGTACCCGGTTCGGGGAGGCACGCGGGACGCTCCCGACGGATGATGTCGACGCCCTGAAACACGAGCTCCGAACGTACCTGCGCAAGCGCGGGTTCATCGACGGTGGTGAGCTTCGGACGCTCGACGACACGGTCCTCGCCGCGCGCGAACTGCTCGAGGCGGTCGACGTGTACGACCGTCGCCGCGACCCGAGCGACGCCGACCGCGAGTACCTCCTCGCGCTCCTCGCCGGTGCGGAGGAGGGAAAGCGCCCCGAGGCGACCGAGGTCCCCGAATCGATGCGTGTGGCGCGGGGAGCCGCGGCCGCCCGGGCGGTGAGCGAGTACCGTGACGACCTCCTGACGTTCCTCGACGAGCTGGCGTCCACGCCGGGACGTGACGGTGAGCCGATCGGGGGGGCGGACCAACACGACGACATCGACTCGTCGCCGACGGTGTCGGTCTCGGGAGACGAGGCGGAGTCGCGCGTCGCCCCCGCACGGCAGCTCCTCGGACGCGTCCGCGACCGCACGAAACGAGTCGACGCGCTTGGCGGGGATGTGGCTCCCACCGCCGCGGACGCGCTCGTCGAAGCGGTGAACGCGGTCGGCGAGTACGTCCGAACCGGCGACGGCGAGGCGCTCGATCGGGCGCGCTCGCGGCTCGCGGACACGGAGGCGTGACGGGGCAGTCCGATCCATCGATCGCGGTGCGGACCGGCTGTGTGCGTGATCGGCGGTGTGGGGGCCGTGGTCAGCGGTGTGGGGGTCCTGGTCGGCGGTCGGTTCGAGCCGTAATGAACGGTGAGTCCGAATCACGACTGATACTCGGAGGCGTACGTTCAAGCAGCCCGGAGCGTACCCGTGCGTATGTCCGGGTTCGACGTGCACGACCATCGGCACGCGCTGAAGCAGCTCCGTGACACCGGCGAGACGAGCCTCTGGGAGAACCGAAAGGCGATCACGTGTCCCGTGTGCGACGAACCGTTCGATCGGCTGTTCATCACCCGGAGCCCGGCGGCTCGGTTCCCCGAGAACGACGGATCACGGTTCTGCCTCCTGCGTGGCAACGACGAGATACAGCTGTTTCGGCACTAACACGCCGGAACCACCATCGCCGAGAGGACACTGGTTCCCGTCCAGCTTTCTCGCCGAAGTGGGCGTCGCCGACCGCGTCAGTCGTCGCCGACCGGATCGACGTCCGGGGACGGGTCGTCGATGTACCGCTCCGTCCACGTCCCGCGGGCGAACCACGCGACGCCCACGGCCGCGCCGAGCACGTTCCCGAGCGCCATCCCGACCCAGACGCCGGTCGGTCCCCACCCGAGCGCCGAGATGGTTACGTCAACGAGGGGGATCGTCACGCTCCACGTCAACGCGAGGTAGAACACGCTGGCGACACGGCCGACCCACAGCGTGAGGATCGATATCACCATCGCCGTCTTGGTGTTGCCCGCCCCACGGAACGCACCCAGAATCACCTGTGAGACGCCGATGAAGGCGAACTCGACCGATCGTATGCGGACGTACTCGACCGCGAACTCGATCGTCGCTGGCGCGTCGGGGACATCCCCGAGGAACACCGACACGATCGGCTCCGTGAACGTCACGGCGATCACGGCGACGAGGAACATCACTCCGGCCCCCGTCGTCGCCGCGATCTTGACCGCGCGTGCGGCACGGTCAGCACGGTCGGCACCGAGGTTCTGTCCCACCATCGTGTCGATCGCGCGTCCGAGTCCCATCGCCGGCAGGAACACGAGCGAGATGAGGCGGTTACCCAGTCCGTACGCCGCTACCACCGGCGGCGAGAAGGTGACGATCATCGCCGTCAGCGTGATCATCGCCATCGCGCTCGTCGTCTGCTCGACGCTGGAGGGGAGCCCCAGTCGGAAGATGTCCTCGATAAACCCGAAATCCGGACGGAGATCGGCGATCCCGACCGCCGGGCCGAGGTCGGTCGCGAACAGCACCCACAACCCGATAGCAGTCGCGACGCCACGCGCCCCGATCGTCGCCAGCGCGGCACCCTCGATCCCGTAGCCGGTGAACCCGGTTGCGGCGAACAGTGACGCCTCGACAGCGACGGGGTCGAGCGCCGCTACACCCGGTATCGCTGCGAGCCACTCGAACAGCGGGTTGTTCTCGAACCCGAAGATGAGGAACGGGTCGAGCACGACGTTGAGCACGACGGAAACGAACATCACGGCCATCGGCGTCCGGGTGTCACCGTACCCCCGCATGAGCGCGGAGAAGACGAAGAACCCGAACATCAACGGGATCCCGAGGAAGATGATCTCCATGTAGTCGGCCGCAAGCGGGATCACGGTCGCGGCCGTGTCGGGGTCGCTCGGCAGCAGTTCCAGCGCCGGCCGGGTGTAGAAGTACCCGCCGATACCGATGAACACCGAGAGCACGGCGACGGTAACTATGGTTTGGCCCGCAACCATCCCGGCGGAGTCGTCGCCTTCCGCCCCGGTGTACTGGGCGACGAGGATCGCCCCAGCGGTCGTGAAGCCGCCCGCGACGGCGATAAGAAGGAAAATGAGCGGGAACGCGAGGCTGATCGCACCGACCGCCTCGGCCGAGAGCCGGCCGAGGTACAGGGTGTCGACGACGTTGTACGTCACCTGTAACAGCTGGATGACGACGATCGGCCACGCGAGGTGGAACAGCGGGCGGACGAGGCTACCCTCGGTGATCGAGTCACGGGCGTCGTCGGGGCTGTCGGAACCATCCAACTCGTCGGGGTCGTCGGAGTCGTCACCGTCCGAATCGGCGGGGATATCACCGTTGGCCCGATCGGCGGGGGTACCGCTGGTCGGATCGGCAGTGTCGTTATCGCTCGGGTCGGGAGGGCCGATGTGTCCGTCGTTTTTGCCGTGTTCGTCGCTTCCGGAGGGGTCGTCGGTATGGTCGGGCTCTCCGGAGTCTGACGGGCGTTCGGAGGGCTCGTCGCTCACTTCGTGATCCCAGACCATCTCGGCGTATCAGCGTTCCGGTGGCGGCCGAGTCGGCCTCGAAACGGTCCGCGATCAGGGGGGCCGATCGACCGAGTCGTCGGTACCGGACGACTCGGTGGTTCGGTTGACATCGGGTTCGAGACTTCCGTCGGTATCGCGATCGGGTTCGGGGGTTTCTCGGGTGTCGCTATCGGGTTCGCCTCGTCCGTCGACGCCAACGGCTGTTCCCGTCTCTCCCGCGGTCGTGACCTCCTGCTCCCCACTGGGTGTTTCGCCGGTTCCGGCCGCGTCAACCCCGTCCCGGGGCTGGTCCTCCCGGAGGCCGACCTGTGCGACCCCGGACGTGTCGTCGAAGACGAGGTGACGATGGGGGTACGCCATCTCGACGTCCGCGTCCGAGAGTCGATCGCGGATCCGCGTGTTCAGCTCGGACTGTACCTTCGCGAGCTTGTAGGGCTTTTTCACCCAGTAACGGAGCCGCAACAGGATCCCGTTGTCGCCGAACTCCTGGATCCGGCACTCCGGGCTGGCGTTGTATCGGGCCACGCCCACGCGAATATCGGGACCGCCGTTGATGATCGACTCACAGTCACGGGCCGCGCGTTCGATACGCCGACGCCCCTCGTCGATGTCCGACTCGTACGTGACGAGGACGTCCGTGCTCCGACGGGTTCGCTCGTCCTCCGCGGAGTAGTTCGTCACGTCGCGGTCGCGCATGTTCCCGTTAGGGATGACGAGGAACGTGTTGTCGAGGGTGAATATTTTCGTGTACCGGATCGTGATGTCCTCGATGAACCCCTGCGTGCCGTCGTCGAGCTCGATCATGTCGCCGATCTCGAACGGCTGGTCCGCGAGGATAAACAGGCCGTTGATGAAGTTCCCGACGAGCGGAGCGAGAATGATCCCGACCACGGCGGACAACACCGCAGTCCCGATCAGCAGGTCGGTGAACTGAAACCCGACCGCCCAGAGGCCGAACAGGAACGCGAGCGTGATCGTCCCGACGCGGACTCCACGAACGACGGTCTGTGCGACGCTCTGTCGAGAGAACTGTTTGGCGACCGGGCGGCCGATGACCCTGACGACGAACCGCGCCAGCACCGCGCCGGCAACGACCGAGAGGACGACGATGAAGAACCGTACCCCGGGGACCCCCGCTAGCCACGAGGACCACTCGGCAATCGGCGTCGTCGCCTCCAGTGGGGTCATAGCGGACACGCGTCGTCCACCCGAAAAAACGTTTCCTCCCGGATCGACGGATGGAACGCGCTTCCTTCGATCGGTGACTGGGAACGAATCGATCGACACCCCGCTGGACAAACGCTAACACCCTTCCGGTAGAAGCCAACGTATGCGAGAGCACATCACCCCCCGTCCGACCTTCGAGTTTACACATGATTCCGCTCCGAGCGACGTGCTGATCGCCGGGTTCTCCGCGTATGGACTCGGCGGACTCACCGCCGTCGATTACCTCATCGACCACCTGGAGCTGACCGAATACGGTCACGTCAGGACCGAAGGGCTCCCATCGATCACCCCCTTCGAGAAGGGTCGACCGCGACATCCAACCCGGCTGTACTCCGGTCCCGACCTCGATGTCACCGTGCTCGTCGGCGAGCAGTTCGTCCCGTCGGTGCTCGGAGAACCGCTCGCGACCTCGATACTCGAGTGGACTGTCGCCAACGACGTCTCGGAGATCGCCGTGTGCTCGGGCGTGCCGATCCCCCACGGTCCCGACGCCCACCGGACGTTCTACATCGCGACGGACGACTTCCGGGATGCCCGGATCGAGGACACAGACATTCCTCCGATGGAGTCGGGATTCCTCGACGGCACGAACGCGACGCTGCTGGAGCGCGGACTCGACTCGCCGCTTGGCGTAGGCGTGTTCGTCACGCCGGTGCACGCACAAGCACCGGACGTACAGGCCGCGGTCCGTCTCGTCGAAACCATCGACGAGGTGTACGACTTGGGCGTCGACGCCGGACCGCTTGAGGCGTTCGCGGCCGAAATACAGCGATACTACGAGGACCTCGCCGAACGGATCGAGGCGCGGGAACCCGAGGGGGCCTACGACCGGATGTACATGTGACCCGGCAGCCGGAGCCAACCGATCCGGAGCTGCTGCCCGAGAAGTAGACTGTGATATGAAAACGCGTACAACTCGGGTTATAGTGAAAACTATACCGGTGGGGTGTGTCGAGTCAACCATGACTGACGATCTCCGGGCGACGCTCGATCACGTCGGGGACCGGTTCAATCTGGGAGAGTACGAGATCGACGCGTATCTCGCAGTGTTAGCACACGGCGAGCTGACCGCGAGCGACATCGCGGACCGGACGGACATCCCGCAACCGCGGGTGTACGACACCGTCCGGAGCCTCTCCGACCGCGGACTCGTCGAGCTCCGGGAGTCCCGTCCGATGAAGATCGTCGCCGTCGACCCGGCGGACGCGTTCGGCGACCTCCGCTCGTCGTTCGCGGAGATGGTCGACGAGCTCGAAGCGCGATACACCGCGCCGACGCGCGAGACGGAGGCGGTTTCGCTGGTGAAGTCGCGCTCGACGATCCTCCGATACCTTGAGGACGTTATTCTCGGTGCCGAGTACGAGCTCGCCGTCTCGCTCACTCCCGACCTCCTGCGTCGATTTCGGGACGATCTGGCGGGGAAAATCGCGGAGGGCGTCAGCATCGAACTCCTGGTAACGCCCGCCTCACGGGCACCCGACCCAGCGGAGTTCGATTACACCGACGTCTCAACGACGGCGCGCGCGCGACGCGGCATCACGACTCCCGTCCTTGCCGTCGGCGACGGCGAGTACTCCGTATACGCGACACAGGACGCGCTGCGTGACGACCGGGAGCGATACGGTGTCATCTTCAACCGGTCGGCGCTTGGGTTCCTGGTGTCCGGCTTCTTCGGAACCGTCCTGTGGACGACGGCGGAGACGCTCTTCGCGGACGGGAAGGACCGGCCGTTCCCCCGCCGATACGCCTCTATCCGACGCGCGGTGAAGGACGTTCGTGGATTCGACGGGGAGACGTTTTATGCGGCCGTCTCCGGACGCGACATAGAGACGGGAGAGCCGATCACCGTCCGCGGACGGGTCGTCGACAGCGCGTTCGAAGACACCGAGGAGGTCGCCTCACTCGTGGTCGAAACCGAAACCGGTCCCGTCGAGATCGGCGGGCGTGTAGCGGCCTTGGAGGACATCGAAGGCCAGGAGATCGTTATCGGTCGGGGTTCTCCGCCCGAGATCTGAACGGTCGATGCCACCGAGGTAGGTTCCGCTGGTCAGGGTGGATCCGGCTCGGTGGGGCGAATCCGGCTTGTCAGGGTGGATCCGGCTCGGCGAGGCGAATCCGGCTTGTCAGGGTGGATCCGGCTCGGCGAGGCGAATCCGGCTCGTCCGAGATCGGTCGTAGCAGTGCCGCAGCCGGTACCCACTTATCGCCGCGCGCGACAGGGACGGGTATGGATGTCCGCCTAACTCGCTCGAACCTCTCCGGAACCGTCCGTGCACCCCCGTCGAAGAGTTACACCCACCGCGCGTTGCTAGCAGCGGGGTACAGCGACGGCGCGACCGTCGAGTCCCCGCTCGTCTCTGCGGACACTCGGGCGACTGCCCGTGCGGTGACCGCGTTCGGCGGCAGCGTCGACCCGCGGGAGGGTGGCGAGAGTACTTCCGACGACAGTAGCGACCTGCCGGACGCGGACGCGCTCGTCGTCGACGGGTTCGACGGTCGGCCCGATGTCCCCAACGACGTGCTCGACTGTGCGAACTCCGGGACGACGACTCGGCTCGTGACCGCGACCGCCGCGCTCGCCGACGGCGGGACGGTGTTGACGGGGGACGCGTCGCTCCGGTCCCGCCCACAGGGGCCGCTTCTGGATGCCCTCGACGAGCTGGGCGTCCGCGCCGAGTCGACGAGGGGAAACGGCCAAGCGCCGCTCGTCGTGTTCGGCCCTCTTTCCGGCGGCGCGGTCGCACTTCCTGGCGACGTCTCCTCGCAGTACGTTACCGCCCTGCTGATGGCTGGGGCGGTCACCGACGACGGGATCGAGGTGTCGTTGACGACGGAGCTCAAATCGGCCCCGTACGTCGACATCACGCTCGAACTGCTGGAAGCGTTCGGGATCACCGCCGAGCCGGTCGGGAGCGAGACGGCGGCCGGTGCCGAGGGATTCGTCGTTCCCGGTGGGCAGACGTACGCGCCCCCTGACGGCCGATACGAGGTTCCCGGGGACTTCTCGTCTATCTCCTATCTGGTTGCCGGCGGTGCGGTAGCGGCCGACCCGGACGGCTCCGTCCGGATCGAGGGGGCACAACCGAGCGCCCAGGGTGACGCCGCGATCGTCGAGATCGCGACACGGATGGGCGCGTCGATCGACTGGGACCGCGAGGCGGGCGTTATCACGGTCGAGCGGTCGTCGCTGTCGGGGATCGAAATCGATGTCGGCGACACCCCGGATCTCCTGCCGACGATCGCGACCCTCGGAGCGATCGCGGACGGTGACACACGGATCACGAACTGCGAACACGTCAGATACAAGGAGACCGACCGGGTGTCCGCGATGGCCGAGGAGCTCGAAACGCTGGGAGCGGAGACGACGGAGGAGCCGGACGTCCTCACCATTCACGGCTCCGAGAGCGAGCTACGGGGTGCGACTGTCGACGGTAGAGCGGACCACCGGATCGTGATGTCGCTCGCGGTCGCCGCGCTCGTAGCCGAAGGGACGACGACGATCCGGGGCCGTGAACACGTCGACGTCTCGTTCCCCGGCTTCTTCGAGACGATGGCGTCGTTGGGCGCTGCGGTCGAACGATAAGATACGATCCGGATCTCAGTTGACTACCTGATTTATAAGTGATCAGGGAGTTACGGGTTCTGTATGAGTTGGCACGCCGTCGACGCCGTTGACGACGCGGTGGAGGCCACTCGTCGGTTCCTGTTTCCGTTCAGCTTGGTTCGCTGGACGGTCCTGGCCCTCCTCGTCCTCCTGATGGGTAGCACCGTGAACACGAACGCCTCGTTTTCGTTCATCCCGGACGCGGAGTTCACACTGTTTCCGGACGGCGTGATCCCGGAGGCCGTCGTCGCGGAGCTCGATACCGCTCTCGTGGTCGCGATCGTCGCTGTCGTCACCGCCATCGGCGTCGTCATCGCGGTAGCGACGCTTACGCTCCGGCTCGTGTTCTACGATGCCCTCCGGACTAACGAGGTTCGTGTCTGGGGACCGTTCCGCGCGCGATTCCGCCAGGCGCTCGGGCTGTTCGTTTTTTCGACTGTTGCCGGGATCGTTACGGTGCTCCCGCTACTGCTCGCCATTCTGGGGGTGACGACGGTCGGATGGGGGCCGATCGACGCCGTGAGCGAGGCGGTCGCTGGACTCTCGGGTTGGGGACTCGCGGGAGCAGTACTGTTCGGGGGGCTCCTCACGCTGGGTGCGCTACTCGTCGTTCGATTCACATACGAGTTCGTCGTTCCGGTGATGGTTCATCGTGACCTCGGTGTGCTGGCGGCGTGGTCACGGTTCTGGTCGACCTTGCGGGAGTCGTGGACCGAGTTCCTGTTGTATCTCGTCGTCCATTTCTTCCTCGGGGTCGGGGTCTCGGTCGCGGAAACCGTCGTGTTCCTGTTCGCCGGTGGGGCGGTCCTCGTCCTTGGGGGCGTCACGATCCTGATCGCCGCCGGGATCTTGGGTGGACTTTCGGCGGTGACCGGAACCACTGTCGGGATGGTGACGCTCGTCTTGGTCGTGTCGGCCGGCGTGATCGCGTTGCTGCTCGTGTTTCTTCCGGTACGGTTGGTCACGCGAACGTACCTGATCGCTTATGAAGTCACCACCCTCGGCGGGGTTGACCCGGAGTTGGCGATGCTGGACCCAACGATCGATCCGGACGCTGCCGGTCCAACGGAGGGAGATGATACATCCACAAAGCGATAGACTCTGCGGGCCGGAGTGAGTACTGACGAACGTCGGGAGTGGGTGATCGCACGGTATGAGTTGGACACAACACAGTGACTGAGGATCGATGACCGATCCGCCGCGACTATCGACCAACTCCGGTATGAGACTACGTTCTCTCTTTTAGACCGTTATGCTATCCTTCAGACCGTTATGCTATCCTTCAGACCGTTATGCTATCCTTCAGACCGATATGCTATCCTTCAGACCGATATGCTATTCTTCAGACTCCTGTTCGTTCTAGCGCGACGGGGCGGGATGTTTGGGCTGCCTGGATCAGCTGACATCGTCGTGGCTTAGACGACTGTCGAAGTTGGATTTCGACGGCCATAGGTAGTTTTTTACTCCGTTCACGAAAGGGGTCACCCATGGGATTAGACGACGACGCGCGTGAGTACCACCGCGCGGATCCACCGGGAAAAATAGAGATATCCACGACGAAACCGACGAACACACAACGGGACCTCTCGTTGGCCTACTCGCCGGGCGTTGCCGCGCCCTGCCGCGACATCGCGGCGTCACCGGAGTCCGTCTTCGAGTACACGGCAAAGGGGAACCTCGTCGCCGTCGTCTCCAACGGGTCGGCAGTTCTCGGGCTCGGTGATATCGGCCCGTCGGCGTCGAAACCCGTTATGGAGGGCAAAGGGGTCCTGTTCAAGCGGTTCGCCGATATCGACGTGTTCGATATCGAGCTCGACATCGACGCGGTCGACCCGTTCTGTGAAGCGGTCTCCGCGATGGAGCCGACGTTCGGGGGGGTGAACCTCGAGGACATCAAAGCGCCGGAGTGCTTCGAGATCGAGGAGCGACTCCGCAAGGAGATGGATATCCCCGTGTTCCACGACGACCAACACGGGACCGCGATCATCTCCGGAGCCGCACTGATGAACGCGGTCGACATCGCCGGGAAAGATCTGTCCGAACTCGAGATCGTGTTCTCCGGTGCGGGTGCGTCCGCCATCGCGACCGCACGATTCTACGTCTCACTCGGTGCAGAACGGGACAACATCACGATGTGTGACTCCTCCGGGATCGTCACCACGGACAGGGCCGAGGCCGGTGAAGTGAACGAGTATAAACAGGAGTTCGCCAGCGACGTCGACGGCGGCGACCTCGCGGACGCTATGGACGGTGCCGACGTGTTCGTCGGCCTCTCGATCGGCGGGATCGTCTCCCAGGAGATGGTCCGTTCGATGGCGTCGGACCCGATCATCTTCGCGATGGCGAACCCCGACCCTGAGATCACCTACGAGGACGCGAAGACCGCTCGTGATGACACGGTCATCATGGCGACCGGACGTTCTGACTATCCCAACATGGTGAACAACGTTCTCGGGTTCCCCTTCCTGTTCCGTGGGGCGCTGGACGTTCGTGCAACCGAGATCAACGAGGAGATGAAGCGAGCCGCGGCGACGGCGCTCGCTGAGCTCGCGCGTAAAGACGTCCCGGACGCGGTCGTGAAGGCGTATGGTGACGACCCCCTGCAGTTCGGTCCCGACTACGTCATCCCTAAGCCGCTCGATCCCCGTGTCCTGTTCGAGGTCGCGCCTGCGGTCGCACAGGCAGCGATGGACGCTGAGTGTGCGCGCACCGAGATCGATATCAAACGGTATCGCGAGCGGCTTGAGGCACGCCTCGGGAAGTCGCGGGAGATGATGCGAGTCGTGTTGAACAAGGCCAAAAGCGATCCGAAACGCATCGCACTCGCAGAGGGGACCGACGAGAAGATGATCCGTGCGGCCTATCAGCTCTCCGAACAGGGAATCGCGGAACCGGTCCTTCTGGGTGACGCGGACGAGATCACCCGAACCGCCACAGAGCTCGGTCTGTCCTTCCAGCCTGAGATCGTCGACCCCTCCGAACGTGATGTTTCACCGTACGGGGATCGGTTGTACGACCTTCGGAAGCGGAAAGGTATTACCCAGCGTGAGGCACACGAACTGGTCCAGCGGGACACGAACTATCTCGGGAGCGTTATGGTAAAAGCCGGTGACGCGGATGCAATGCTGACAGGCCTCACGCATCATTATCCCTCCGCGCTACGACCGCCGTTACAGGTTATCGGATCCGCCGATGACACCGATACCGTCGCTGGCGTGTACATGCTGACGTTCAAGAACCGCGTGGTGTTCTGCGCCGACACGACGGTCAATCAGGACCCCGACGCGGAGACGCTCGCGGAGATAACCCGCCACACCGCCGAACTGGCGCGGCGGTTTAACGTCGATCCGCGGGCGGCGGTCCTCTCGTACTCCAACTTCGGGAGTGTCGATAACGAAGGGACGCGGAAACCCCGAAACGCGGTCGAGATCCTTCATGACGACTCCGAGGTCGACTTCCCTGTCGATGGGGAGATGCAGGCAGACACCGCTGTCGTGGACGAGATACTCAACGGCACGTATGAGTTCTCGGAGCTCGACGAGGCCGCGAACGTGCTCGTCTTCCCCAACCTCGAAGCGGGGAACATCGGGTACAAGCTCCTTCAGCGGCTCGGTGGCGCGGAAGCCATCGGACCGATGCTGGTGGGGATGGACCAGCCGGTTCACGTCCTCCAGCGTGGCGATGAAGTGAAAGACATCGTCAACCTCGGCGGGGTAGCCGTCGTCGACGCTCAGGAATAGGTTCGCGAAGGGTCGACCGCACAGTTCACAAAGGATCGACCACACAGTTCGCGAAGGGCCGACCACACAAAACGTACTTGTTCGTAAAACCAATATAGTTGGTATGGACGACGGGAACGTGGCACCACGGGTTCTCGACAACAAGCGCGACGCGAGCAAGTATCGGGTACTCGTCGAAATCGCGTCCCGACAACCTGCCGTTAGCCAGGGAGAAGTAGCCGATGAACTGGGTGTTACCTCACAGGCGGTTAGTGAGTACGTTCGTGAACTGGTCGAGATCGGTTACGTTGAGAAGGGCGGTCGTGGCCGATACGAGGTGACAAAAGAAGGCGTGGACTGGCTGATAAACCGGACCGATGCGCTGTCGGAGTTCGTTTCACACGTTTCCGACGATGTTCTCGGTAGTGTCGACGTAGATGCAGCGATCGCAGCAGGGGATCTGTCCGAAGGTGATACAGTCGGGTTAGCTATGCGGGATGGGGTGCTTCACGCAGTCCCGGAAGGGGGGTCGGCGACCGCAGTCGTCGTTACTAACGGGTCAGCGGGAGATGTCGTTGGTGTCACTGACTTCGATGGTGTCGTTGAGTACGACCCAGGAACGGTGACTGTGGTTCCAGTCCCTGTCGTGACCGAAGGTGACTCCCCGAATGTTGACCCTATCGAGGAACGACTCGACTCGAACGGGCTACTTGCTGTTTCAGGAACAGAGGCGTATGCGCTGACGCTCTCGAGTGATCTCGATCCTGACCTCCAGTTCGGTACCGTAACAGGCGTACCACAGGCGGCATTACGGGGACTAGACGTGTTGTTGGTCGTGTCAAGCGACGAGCTTTCACGTCATACGACACAGCTCCGCGAGAAGGGAATCCGATATGAGGTTCACGACCCAGCTCGTGAGTAATTCCTTTGTGATAGTGTTATTTAGTGGAATATTCTCTGTGCTGTCGGTCGTCATGTGCTGTTGGCCTTCATGTGCTGTCGTGAATCGAGTCGGATATCTAGATCTCGAACAATTGTAGGTCGCTAGTATCTATCGTGATGTGGTCAGTGACACACCGGGTTTCCGGTGAAATCGGGTTGGGCGGTAAGTCTCTGGTAGTTAGGTGTGAACTGGGTAGCCTACAGACGGATCTTCACTATCTTGTCTTACTCTTGTAACACGACATATGCTGTACTGCAAAAGAAAACGATAAATACATTGTTTGTGTACCGACCACTAAGTCAGACGCAGGCTAATATTTTAATAGGTGCATTTCGTCGTATTTTACTAGATATGAGAATGTATTCAGATTTGTGTATAGAATCGCGTCCACGTTCGTGTATAGGATAGGAAGACCGATACACCCGAGCTTTCAAGCAGTACGATCCGCTCGTATTGACTAGACAAAACCGACGTATTCTGCGTATCTGTTCGTTTTACCGTGGCTATTCTTTAGTAGGCAATCAGCTACTCGCGTATTCGTTGTTGTGACCGATTGTGGTTGATAGCACGACTTTGTGACCGATTGTGGTTGATAGCACGACTTTGTGACCGATTGTGGTTGATATCACGACTGACGGCTACTGGATGCTTCTCGCCCATCCCTGCTCAGCTCTTATCGGATCCCACACCGGGTTTCCGGTGAACTGCCACCCACCACGGACCCCGTTTCACCGGAAACCCGGTGTGTGTCTCAACTACCTCTCGACAGAGCTCCGACGATCGAAGCAGAACGTATTTCACCGGAAACCCGGTGTCTCATCTATGGACGCAGCGGACGACCTCTTCACGAGAGAGGATCCAATATTCGCCAACAAGGAGCTCCTCGAGATCAGCCACCTTCCCGGAGAAGGTCGGATCGTTGGCCGCGATGACGAGATCTCCGATCTCGCTACTGCGGTAAACCCCGCGATATTCGGACAGAGCCCCAGTAACGTCCTTTTGTACGGAAAGACAGGGACCGGCAAGTCGCTCTGTGCGAAATACGTCTCCAAGCGACTAGTGTCGACCGCGGGCGAGGAGGGAGTCAACGCGACGTTCGCATACGTCGACTGTGCGCAGGACACGACCGAAACACAGGCGGTTCAGACGATCGCTGAGGGCGTCAACGATCCCGAATTAACGGGGATCAACGTCCCTGATAAGGGGCTCTCGACTTCGACCTACTACAAGCGTCTGTGGCGGATCCTCGATCAGCGATACGATGTGGTGTTGATCATCCTCGACGAGATCGACAAACTCGACGACGACGCGATCCTGATGCAGCTCTCACGCGCGGGTGAGGCGGGGAAGATCACCGACTGTAAACTCGGTGTCGTCGGAATAAGTAACAAGATCCAGTATAAAGACCGCATGGACGAACGCGTAAAATCCAGTCTCTGTGAGCGGGAGTTCGTGTTCCCGCCCTACGATGCCAACCAGCTCCGAGAGATCATGCAGGCGCGTTCGGACGCGTTCCACGACGACGTTCTCGAACCCTCGACGATCCCTCGCGCTGCAGCGCTCGCTGCACGGGAACACGGGGACGCCAGAAAAGCGATCGACATACTCCGGTACGCCGGCGAGATCGCGCAAGCGAACGGCGAACCGACGGTTCGTGAGGAGTTCGTGACACAAGCACGCGAGCGGGCGGAGACTGATCGCTTCCGTGAGCTCATCCGCGGATCGACACCACACTCCCGATACGTGCTCCAGGCTCTCGCGCTTCTCTCGCTGTCGAACGAGCGGAAAGACGGGTTCCGAACCAGCCGCGTGTACGAGATATACGAGAACATCTGCCGTCAGGAGGGGTCGGACAGCCTCTCGTTGCGTCGCGTTCGCGATCTGCTCAAAGAACACGCGTTCCTCGACATCATCGAACAGTCCAAACACAGCGGCGGAAGCGCGGAAGGGAGTTACACGAAACACCAGCTGCTCGAGGATCCGGGCGTCGTCAAGGAAGTGCTCGTCGAGGACTCAACAAACACGTAAGCGCAAACGGGGCCAGCCGTCCAACTTAACCCAGCAGTCCGAGGCCTTCGATGCGTTCGACGATCTCCTCGACGGCTCCTTCCGCGTCGTCCGTTCGCTTCCCGCCGGTGATAACGATCTTCCCGCTGCCGAACAACAGGATCACGACTTCGGGCTCGTCCATTCGGTAGACGAGTCCCGGGAACTGTTCGGGCTCGTACTCAACGTCCTCCAGTCCCAGCCCGATCGCGAGCGCGTTGAGATTGAGGTTGTGTCCGAGGTCGGCGCTCGACACGATGTTCTGGACGGTGATTTCAGGGTCCTCCTCGACCGGGATCTGCAGCCCACGGAGCTTCTCGAAAATGATCCCCAGCGCGTCGTGCACGTCATCGATGCTTTTCGCGCCGGTACAAACGATCTTCCCCGACCGGAAGATCAGCGCGGCGGCCTTCGGTTCTTGCGTCCGGTAGACGAGTCCGGGGAAGTTGTCCGGATTGAAGTCCGCGCCCGGAAGGTCCTCCGCGAGCGCTTCCAAATCAAGTTCCTGGCCGATCCCCGTCGATGCAACTACGTTCTGGATCTCGATCGAATCTGCAGGGTTCGTCATCGTTCGCTTTTATATGTGTCCCCCTCCCTTATAAACGCCCGTGGTATAAACGACTCTGGTTCCGACTACCGGCTTACACTGCTGCTCTATGGGTTACCAGGTCCCTACGACTACCTGTTCTTCTCGACTTTCCAGTCGACTTGTCCCGTCGCTCTTGTGAAGCAGATTGTTGATATTGCTCGCTTCAGAAGAATCGGAACAGAAACCAGTCGCTTGAGCGCCTGAAGTCTGGAATCTCATTCAATTACGAAGAGCGTGAAACCGCAAGAAGACTCTACATCAACAATGTACTACGCAAGAGCGTGTCCCGTAGAACCTCTGTACCGACCCCGATCCGTTGGCTGGAATCCTCTCGGCGTATGATCCCAACCATCACGATTTTACATTGCGCCGAATTCCCATGAAACTGCCTCACGTAGCGGCTCTCGTTCGACGGAGTTAAACGTACACCTCCCATCCGATGAAATGCGAAGAGCCCCCGTCGAGGTGGGCACCGCCGGCCGTGAAATCGGCCGGCCAAAGCGTTCCGACGTGCTTAAGTGTATAAGCACGTTCGGATGGAATGCGAAGAACGCACCGCGAACTCGAGCCGTTCAACCCGGTTCGGTTTCGCTGAGTCGGCAGCCGTCGACTCAGACCAATGAGGATCACGCCCGCTGCGCTCCGGCGTAAGAGGTGATCTGATGTGAGCCTTGGTAGTTCGGTGTCATCCGGAACGCCGGTGACACTGGACACCATATTGGACCATGCAATGGTGTGTTGACACTACGTCAACACCCGCCAACATAACCCCCCTCGCACCGGGAATCAGGTACGAGGGTATTCATTCCGGTTGATCCTGCCGGAGGCCATTGCTATTGGGATCCGATTTAGCCATGCTAGTTGCACGAGTTCAGACTCGTAGCGAATAGCTCAGTAACACGTGGCCAAACTACCCTTCGGAGCACCATACCCTCGGGAAACTGAGGCTAATAGTGCATCTCACACTCACCCTGGAATGGCGAGTGTGTCAAACGCTCCGGCGCCGAAGGATGTGGCTGCGGCCGATTAGGTAGACGGTGGGGTAACGGCCCACCGTGCCGATAATCGGTACGGGTCATGAGAGTGAGAACCCGGAGACGGAATCTGAGACAAGATTCCGGGCCCTACGGGGCGCAGCAGGCGCGAAACCTTTACACTGCACGACAGTGCGATAAGGGGATCCCAAGTGCGTAGGCATAGAGCCTACGCTTTTGTACACCCTAGGGAGGTGTCCGAATAAGGGCTGGGCAAGACCGGTGCCAGCCGCCGCGGTAATACCGGCAGCCCGAGTGATGGCCGATCTTATTGGGCCTAAAGCGTCCGTAGCTGGCCGTGAAAGTCCATCGGGAAATCCACCCGCTCAACGGGTGGACGTCCGGTGGAAACTTCACGGCTTGGGACCGGAAGGCGCGACGGGTACGTCCGGGGTAGGAGTGAAATCCCGTAATCCTGGACGGACCGCCGATGGCGAAAGCACGTCGCGAGAACGGATCCGACAGTGAGGGACGAAAGCTAGGGTCTCGAACCGGATTAGATACCCGGGTAGTCCTAGCCGTAAACAATGCCTGCTAGGTGTGGCTCCCACTACGAGTGGGTGCTGTGCCGTAGGGAAGCCGCTAAGCAGGCCGCCTGGGAAGTACGTCCGCAAGGATGAAACTTAAAGGAATTGGCGGGGGAGCACTACAACCGGAGGAGCCTGCGGTTTAATTGGACTCAACGCCGGACATCTCACCAGCATCGACTGTGGTAATGACGGTCAGGTTGATGACCTCGCCACGAGCCACAGAGAGGAGGTGCATGGCCGCCGTCAGCTCGTACCGTGAGGCGTCCTGTTAAGTCAGGCAACGAGCGAGACCCGCATCCGTACTTGCCAGCAACACTGCGAAGTGGTTGGGGACAGTACGGAGACTGCCGTGGCCAACACGGAGGAAGGAACGGGCAACGGTAGGTCAGTATGCCCCGAATGTGCTGGGCAACACGCGGGCTACAATGGTCGAGACAAAGGGTTCCTACTCCGAAAGGAGACGGTAATCTCAGAAACTCGATCGTAGTTCGGATTGTGGGCTGCAACTCGCCCACATGAAGCTGGATTCGGTAGTAATCGCGTGTCACAAGCGCGCGGTGAATACGTCCCTGCTCCTTGCACACACCGCCCGTCAAAGCACCCGAGTGAGGTCCGGATGAGGCGCGTTCCACGCGTCGAATCTGGGCTTCGCAAGGGGGCTTAAGTCGTAACAAGGTAGCCGTAGGGGAATCTGCGGCTGGATCACCTCCACAGACCCGAGACTCACCCACACGGGTGAGCTCACCTTTCGACCGTCACCACGACGGTCACTACTCATTCGCACGGTCCACGTCCACGTCACCGCCATTCCGGGCACCTACGAACTACCACGGCTCACACCACACACGACACACACACACCGACCACCAACTCCTTCCCACGAGGGGAGGTGGGCTCATAGCTCAGCGGTAGAGTGCCTCCCTTGCAAGGAGGATGCCCTGGGTTCGAATCCCAGTGAGTCCATGTCCGTTCGGTCGGTTCGAAACGCGCCCCTTATACGGGTGGCGACGAACCAATCGAACACGACGACCGATGCACCATCCCGGGAAACCGCGGATGGGAAGGGTTCGACGAACACCCCGCCAGGGTGATTCGATGACGACCGTGTATACGTGCGATCCAGACGTCCACTGAACTCATCCGAGTTCGTGGAACGTCAGTAAACCATATACAGTCGGGTGACACTATGTCACTTGACACACTACTGGCTACTGTGCCAGCTGGTGAATGGCTCGGCTCGAGAGCCGATGAAGGACGTGCCAAGCTGCGAAAAGCTCGTGGGACCCGCATGGAGGGAAAGAACACGAGATCTCCGAATCGGAATCCGTCTACAATTGCCACGCGCAATAGGGAACCCCCCGAATTGAAACATCTCAGTAGGGGGAGGACAAGAACGCAACAGCGATGTCGTCAGTAACCGCGAGTAAACGCGACACAGCCCAAACCGAAGGTCTTCGGACCAATGTGGTGTTCGGGTTGACAATCAAAACGCGAGCTCTCATTCGAAGTCTCCTGGAACGGAGCGTGAAACAGGGTGACAACCCCGTAGAATGAGACAGTACCGTTGGCGTCAATACCAGAGTAGCAGGGGTCGGATATCCTCTGTGAACACCTCAGGCATCCCCTGAGAAGGCTAAACACTCCTCGAGACCGATAGCGAACAAGTAGCGTGAGCGAACGCTGAAAAGCACCCCGAGAAGGGCGGTGCAATAGGGCCTGAAATCAGTTGGCGATCGAGCGACAGGGCGTACAAGGCGTCTCTTGAAACGACCGAGAAGCGATTCTCTAGTAGGAAAAGAGACGAGCCGGCGTCGTGTCGTGCGTTTTGAAAAACGACCCAGGGAGTGTACTTACATGGCGAGTCTAACTCGTGAACCGAGGAAGGCGCAGGGAAACCGATACGGCCGCAGCACTTTGTGTGAGGGCCACCGTGTTCAAGCGCGGGGAGTCATGTGGGTACGACCCGAAACCAGGCGATCTATACGCGAGCAAGGTGAAGCGTGGCGAAAGCCACGTGGAGGCCTGTTAGAGTTGGTATTCTACAATATCCTCTCGTGACTCGTGTATAGGGGTGAAAGGCCCATCGAGCCTGGCAACAGCTGGTTCCGACCGAAACATGTCGAAGCATGACCTCTTCCGAGGTAGCCCGCGGGGTAGAGCTACCGATTGGATGACCCGCCTCCGAGAGGAGTCGGCCATCCTGTCGAACTCCAAACCCGCAGGCGCTGTAGACGAAGGGAGTCCGGTGCGCGGGGTAAGCCTGTGTACCGTGAGGGGAACAACCCAGAGCCGGGTTAAGGTCCCAAAGTGTAGATTAAGTGCGATTCGAAGGTGGTCTCAAGCCCTAAACAGCCGGGAGGTGAGCTTAGAAGCAGCTACCCTCTAAGAAAAGCGTAACAGCTTACCGGCCGAGGTTTGAGGCGCCCAAAATGATCGGGGCTCAAATCTACCACCGAGACCTGGCCGTGCCCGTAACAGGGCAACCGCGTAGGTCGGCGTACTGTCCGGATGGAAGCACGGGTGAGAACTCGTGTGGACCGTTCAGTAACGACAATCCTGGTCACAGTAGCAGCGATAGTCGGGTGAGAACCTCGACGGCCTGATGTGTAAGGGTTCCTCGGCACTGCCAATCAGCCGAGGGTCAGCCGGTCCTAAGATGCACCGCAACTCGACTGCATCAACGGGAAACTGGTTAATATTCCAGTGCCATCGTGCAATAAAAGTCGACGCCGTGTGGAACGCTGAGCCGGGCTTTCGCCCGGTCAAATCATGGAAGCTCGTGGACGCCGTCACGGCACGAAGCGAGCGAAACGTGAGATAGCGCAAGTCAGCCGTACATAGGGCCCGTGAAAAGACGAGCACGATGTCCGTACCGAGATCCGACACAGGTACACTGCCAGCGCAAGGCAAGGCCTGTCGGGAGAACCGACGTTAGGGAATTCGGCAAGTTAGTCCCGTACCTTCGGAAGAAGGGATGCCTGCTCTCGACGGAGCAGGTCGCAGTGACTCGGGCGCTCCGACTGTCTAATAACAACACAGGTGACCGCAAATCCGCAAGGACTCGTACGGTCACTGAATCCTGCCCAGTGCGGGTATCTGAACACCTCGTACAAGAGGACGAAGGACCCGTCAACGGCGGGGGTAACTATGACCCTCTTAAGGTAGCGTAGTACCTTGCCGCTTCAGTAGCGGCTTGCATGAATGGATAAACGAGAGCGCCACTGTCCCAACGTTGGACCCGGTGAACTGTACGTTCCAGTGCGGAGTCTGGAGACCCCCAAGGGGAAGCGAAGACCCTATAGAGCTTTACTGCAGGCTGTCGCTGAGACGTGGTCGCCGATGTGCAGCATAGGTAGGAGTCACTACACAGGTACGTGCGCCAGCACGCCACCGAGACAACATTGAAATACTACCCGTCGGTGACTGCGACTCTCACTCCGGGAGGAGTACACCGGTAGCCGGGCAGTTTGACTGGGGCGGTACGCGCTCGAAAAGATATCGAGCGCGCCCGAAGATCATCTCAGCCGGGTCGGGAATCCGGCGAAGAGCGCAAGAGCACAAGATGGTCTGACAGTGTCATTCCCAACGAGTGACGCTGACGCGAAAGCGTGGTCTAGCGAACCTACGAGGCTCCGAGATGGGGCCCGTAGATGACAGAAAAGCTACCTTAGGGATAACAGAGTCGTCACCCGCAAGAGCACATATCGACCGGGTGGCTTGCTACCTCGATGTCGGTTCCCTCCATCCTGCCCGTGCAGAAGCGGGCAAGGGTGAGGTTGTTCGCCTATTAAAGGAGGTCGTGAGCTGGGTTTAGACCGTCGTGAGACAGGTCGGCTGCTATCTATTGGGGGTGTTGTGGTACTTGACGTGAACGAACGTATAGTACGAGAGGAACTACGTTTGGTCGCCACTGGTGTACCGGTTGTGCGAGAGCGCAGATGCCGGGTAGCCACGCGACACGGGGTAAGAGCTGAACGCATCTAAGCTCGAAACCCACATGGAAAAGAAGTACCGTAGAGGTCACTCGTAGAAGACGAGTTAGATAGACTCGGGATGTACGCGTCGAGGCAACGAGGCGTTGAGTCCACGAGCACTAACAGACCGAAGCCACAGTCATAGGTTGACTGGCTTCCACACTCGCATGAGTTCAGGCGGTAACTGGATCGCACGTAAACACGGTAGTCCGGTCGAGAGACCGGGACCACCGACACAGGAGTCTCTCTGTTCAAGACGGAGAGTCTCGGTTCGATTCCGAGAGTCGGCGTAAGGGCGGCCATAGCGGTGGGGAAACACCCGTACCCGTTCCGAACACGGAAGTTAAGCCCACCAGCGTACCGGGAAGTACTGGAGTGCGCGAGCCTCTGGGAACCGCGGTTCGCCGCCCACCCATTCATATGGGAGAATTCTCCCACCGGATCCGTCGGTTACGACGGATTCGACAGACGTTCGACGTGTGAGCAACGGCTCTCGGCAGCGACTCACTTCTCAGTCTCTGTATCACCAACTACATCTGCATACCACAGACCGACCACTATCGTCTCCTGGTCTCAATATTGATACTTTACCCGTAAGTTTATCACTTTTCTCGATGAAGTGAATAACGAAGATGACCGTTCCCTCGACGGACAACGTGGACGTGACGGTACGGGTGGCTACGGAGGGTGGCCCGACCGTTCGTGACCGATCCTCGCCGGAGCACGTTGTCTCGGTGTTGTTCGGAACGGATCTCGAAGAGTGGCGTCGTGGTTGGCAGAGCGCGGCAGCGGGAGAACCGAGACGGGAGACTATCATTGTGGCGAGCGATCACTCCCGTAGCGCCGTTGCCGGCACTTCGACAGGCGTTGTCCCGAATCGCGGCCTTGCGTACTCCGTTCTTGGACCGAACCCCGACGGAGATCGCGTTTTCACCTCAGTTTCGGAGGCTCTCTCGGAGTTTCCAGGCGAGGCGCCGACGGTTCTGATCGACGACCTCGAACCGTTCGCAGCGCGGATCGGCGCGATGGCTGCAGGAGAGGTCGCAGCGAGGGTCGCCGACGTGACGACGGGACTCGGTGGGTCACTGTCTATTGGCTGCTCGTTAACACCAGAGACTGTGTCGTCGCTCGTTCCCTTGGGAGATGTCGCGGATCGGGTGCTGGGTACCGACCCGGAGGCGATAGCAGCGGTGGAGCGGCTTCATCAAACTGACCCGACCACGTTCGGGTACACTCGTCGATACTGGGCGGAGGCACAGCGTGGTATCGAGGCGTGTTCGCGAAACTACCCGCAGTCGAAGCAAGTCCATGCGGCCCTTTCCGAACCGGACACGACGCCTCGTACGCTCGGTGCGACGCTATCGGGACTCGTCTCGCTCGACGTACTCGATGTGTGGGGCGAGACTGTCGGCCCGACACGATACGACCTCACCGTGTACGACCGGGCGCGGCTGGCTGCCATCGGTAGCGCCTTCACGGCCATCGTCGACGAGGATCGGGACGGCGGGTAGGAACGTTCTCAAGCGGGCCGACTGATGATGACCGATCCGGTGGGTCACTGACGTGCCTCGTCGTCGAACGCCTCTTCAAGATTGTACTCGACAATCGTTCCGTCGGTTTCCAAGGTGACCGTTCCGAGTGTCACGGTGTCGCCCGCCTCATGCTCCGTTGCGATCCCCGATAGGACCTCTTCCCTGTCGAGACGCTCCCACATGGCGTCCGCAACGAGTGACTGAAACGCCTCTGGATCCGTCCATCCGGGGTCGATGTTCGATGGAACGTGGACGATCAGCCGGAGCTCCGCGTCAGTGACGTGGACGCCGACGCCGAAGGTATCCGCACACATAGCGTCGCCTTCGCGCGCGCACCTCAAAGCCGCACCGAACTCCCTGGCTCGACCCAGCCGTTGCGCTTCTATGGCGTCGAAAGCAGTAAGCACCGGTGGGTCGAAGTGGGTTTCGTGGCGACGAGTACCGAAGACCCGTACATGCCGGCCGAAATCGGGCTCGTCATGGCGGTTGCCGCAGTCAGCGTGGGGGCGATCCTCGTCAGGTGGAGCCACGCTCCGAGCTCGGTGGCGGCGTTCTATCGTGTGCTGTTCACGACGCTGCCGTTGATACCGGTCGCAGTGTGGCGGTACCGAGAGGAGTTCCGCCGTATCGGTCGGCGGGACCTCGTGTTCGCGACCTTGTCCGGTATCGCATTGGCATTACATTTCGCAGCGTGGTTCGAAAGCTTGGAGTGGACGAGTGTCGCCGCGAGCGTCACGCTCGTTCAGGCGCAGCCGGTCTTCGTTGCGCTGGGCGCGTGGCTGCTGCTCAGTGAACGGGTCACCCGCCGGATCGCTGTCGGGATAACGGTCGCTGTCGGAGGAATGGCGGTGATGTCCCTCGGGGACCTCCTCGGCGGTGTCCTCGTCGGACCGAACCCGCTGTACGGGAACTCGCTCGCCCTGTTCGGTGCGGTGATGGCGGCCGGCTACGTTCTCGCCGGGCGGTCCCTGCGACAGCGCCTCGCACTGATACCGTATGTCGTGGTCGTCTACGGGGTCTGTACGGTTTCGCTTCTTGCAATCGTCATCATCGAGGGACATCCCCTCACCGGGTATCCGACGAGGGAGTGGCTCGTGTTCGCCGGCTTGGCGATCGGTCCCGGGCTGTTCGGTCACACCGTTATCAATTGGGCGCTTGCTCACCTGGAATCGAGCGTGGTTTCGGTGTCGCTTTTGGGTGAACCGGTCGGGGCAACGATACTCGCGCTCGTCCTCCTCTCGGAGGCACCCACTACGTTCACCGTCGTCGGTGGGGGGATCGTTCTCATCGGGATCTATCTAACGACGTCAGGGACCACGTAGGCAGGCTCGTTCTCACTACCGATAGTTCCGTCTCACGACGGTCAACGTACACGCCACGGGCGGGATCTTCTTGGGCCCGAACCAGTATTCGCTCGGACCGAGCACACCAGCTGCTCGCAAAGAACCGCGTCGTGTCGCCGCATCGCTCCGTAGGTGCCGTAGCAGTCCGGCTACTCCCCGCCGAACCGCCGGTCGGTACGTGTGTGGCGGTCCCGAAACATTCCTTCGAACCCGACCTTCGCAAGCGGACCCACAGCGTCGCCGAGCGGGCCGAGGGGGAGCCGGTACTCTACCGTATCGACGAGGTGCGTCTCGTCGCCGTCGGCGTAGAAGGCGTGTGTGTGCTCCCACTTCCTGAACGGGCCGTCGATCATGTCGTCGACGAAGTAGGCACTTCCCTCGACAGGGTCTGTCCCGTCGGGTTCGCGCTCGACGATCCGGGAGATCCATCGCTGCCGGGGGACGATACCGAAGGGGGCGACGGACATCCGGATCCGTGACCCTGCGGACAACACCGCCGGATCGGGCTCTCCGTCGGGCCCCTCGACACTCGCGATCCGCATGTTCATCCACGTCGGCGTGAGTTCGATCAGTCCATCGATGGTGGAGTGAAACGCCCACACGTCCTCGATCGGCGCCGGGATCCGGGTCGTCCGCCGGTACGTCGGCATACCGAGTGATACGACCCGAGCGGGCAAAAACCCCCCACGCTCCGAGTGCTGCTACCGAAACCCCGATACCGTCTCGGTACTGCTGTTCGGTGGATGGAACGAGGCGCGATCGACGTCGGCGAACTGGCGGGGCCGTTCGATCTTCAGGCGACCGTTGAGAGCGGGCAGAGCTATCTCTGGAACCGTGCCGATGGCGGGACCTACGAGGAGCTTCACGCGCACGGCGGGGACGCTTGGTACGAGACGGTGGTCGACCCGATCCCGGGTGTTACCGAGGACCGCGTCCCGCTCAGGGTCAGACAGCGGGGTGGGGTCCACGAGGGAACCCTCGAATGGGAGTCGTCGATCGACGCGGTACCCCTGCTCACCCACTTGCTCCGTCTCGACGACGACCTCGACGCGATCTTGCGTGCCACCCCCGAACTCCCGCTGTTGGAGCGGGCGTACGAGACATATGAGGGAATGCGACTGACTCGGGACCCGGCCTTCCCGTGTCTCGTATCGTTTATCTGCTCCGCTCAGATGCGGGTCGCCCGGATCCACGGGATGCAACGACGGCTCAGGGAGACGTACGGGGACGCGGTCACGCTCGACGGCGAGACGTATCACGCGTTCCCGACGCCGGAGTCGCTTGCGGCGCGATCCGAGTCGGACCTGCGTGACCTCTCGTTGGGATATCGCGCTCCCTATGTGCGACGAACGGCGGAGATGGTAGCGACCGGCGAGGCTCACCCCCGGGAGGCGGCCGACCTACCGTACGAGGAGGCGCGCGAGTTCCTCACCCGGTTCGTCGGCGTCGGCGACAAGGTCGCGGACTGTGTCGCGCTCTTCTCGCTCGGGTTTCTGGAGGCAGTCCCGCTGGACACGTGGATCAACACGACCATCGAGGAATACTACCCCCACTGCGATCGGGGGTCGTACGCGGCGACATCGAACGCGATCCGCGAGCAGTTCGGCGGCGAGTTCGCCGGATACGCACAGACGTACGTGTTTTATTACCTCCGCGCGGGTGGCGAGTAGTCGCCGAATCGGTCGTCTCTCGGTCGGTCATCCTTGTGTCAGTCGTCCTTGCGTCGTTTCGGGCACGAGACCTGTCAGCCAAAAGTTCATAGTGGTTCGCGTGGTAGGCGGTAGCGTGATGGACTGCCGAGTCGTCGTCGAGGCCGCCGTTCCGGTGTACGACGTGGAGACCGCCGACGAGGCGGTACGGATCGCCATCTCGAAGACCGGCGAGATGCTGAACCCGGACCTCAATTACGTGGAGATCGAGATGGGGAGCCGGGTGTCCCCGGACGGGAAGGAGCTGCCGCCGGCGTTCATCGCCGCCGACGAGGCGCTCGTCGCCCTGGAACTGCAGATGGACGTGTTCAACGTCGACCGGGAGGAACACGCCAGTCGGATCGTTCGGAAAGAGATCGGCCAGCGGCTCCGGAACATTCCGTTGAAAGTGCTCAACGTCGAGGAGATCGACGCCGACGAGACGGATGGAAAAACCTCGCGGACGAACAGTGGGTAGGAAAACCACGACAGTTAATAGCCTCTCCGCGGCCTGCCGTCCCCCGAATGTACCAAGGCTATCGCTCCGCTCGAGTCGTTGCTGAACCGCTCACGGTATCGCCCTGCTCACGGCGTCTCGCCCGAGTCATCGCCGTACCGTCGTTGCCACTCTCGTCTTCGCGGTCGTGACGGCGTCGATCGGAAGTGTTAGTCCGCAGTGGGGGCCAGCGGTTCGGACTCGGCTTCGTCCATCGGCTCGGTGATCCCCTCAGTCAGCTTGAAAACGGCGGCCTTGTGGTCGGTCTTCGACTTGTGGATCGATGTCGGTTTTACGCCCAGTTCTTCATACGCATCGAGATCGAGGTCGTCGTCCCAGAACTCGCACTGTTTTCGTACCTCCGCGAGAAGGCCGTGAAGATGGATGAGCTCCTGTTTCTTCATGAGTAACGGTTCTTTGCTACCGGAGGTTTATATTATTATCTTGAGTCGCGTTACCATGGACTGTGATCCGCTGTGTCCCCCGACATGGTGGGTCACCGCCGAGCCCGATCCGCGATCACTGGAACGCTTTCACCGCTTCGAGGTCACGTTCGGTCCGCATGAACTCCGTAAGCCGCCGGGTGGCGTGACAGTGAGGACAACTGAAATTCGTGCGTAGTTGCGGCAGCTCCGCCGGAGTGTCCTGCCATTCTTTATCGCACTCGGGACAGACCAACCTGACGAACGCTTCGACCATGCGCGGGTGTACAGACTACCGGGACAAAAACGTATGTGACAACTTCGCTCGGATCGTGGGGCGCGTGTCCTCGGCCGTCACCGCGATCAGGCGGTGAGGTGGTCGTTGGCTTCGAGGAGTTCCTTGTATCGGTTGCGGATCGTGACCTCCGAGATGTCGGCGACTGCTGACACCTGACTCTGTGTCACCTTCTGGTTCGACAGAAGTGCAGCGGCGTAGACGGCGGACGCCGCCAGGCCGACCGGCGACTTTCCGCTCGTGATCCCGGCTTCCTTCGCGCCGACGAGGAGCTCGCGGGCGACCCGCTCGACCTCGTCGGACAGCTCCAGCCGCGAGACGAACCGTGGCACGTAGCTCTCTGGGTCCGCAGGCTGCACTTCGAGCCCGAGTTCGCGAATGACGTACCGGTACGTCCGCGTGAGCTCCATCTTGTCGACGCGCGAGACCGCAGTGAACTCGTCGAGGCTACGCGGGTTCCCGGCCTGTCGCGCGGCGGCGTACAGCGCGGCGGTCGCGACACCCTCGATCGAACGGCCGGGTAGGAGGTTCTCGCTCAGTGCGCGGCGGTAAATGACGCTCGCAGTCTCGCGTACGGTCTCCGGGAGGCCGAGTGCGCTCGCCATGCGGTCGATCTCGCCGAGCGCCTGCTTGAGGTTGCGCTCCTTCGAGTTCCGCGTGCGGAACCGCTCGTTCCAGGTGCGGAGCCGCTGCATCTGTCGGCGCTGGCGGCTCGACAGCGACTTGCCGTACCCGTCACGGTCCTGCCAGCCGATGTTGGTCGAGAGCCCCTTGTCGTGCATCATGTTCGTCGTTGGCGCGCCCACCCGCGACTTGCTGTCCCGCTCGGCGGAGTCGAACGCGCGCCACTCCGGCCCGCGGTCGACCGAATCCTCCTCAACGACGAGTCCGCAGTCCGTACAGACCGTCTCGCCGTGCTCCGTGTCCGTCGCGAGCCGGCCGCCACACTCGGGGCATGTCGTCGTCCGCTCGTCGTCGGTTCGTTCGGTCGCTGCGGATTCCGTCTCGGTTTCACGCGAGGCCGCCGTTCGCTCGATCTCTTCGCCGCCGTCGTAGCTCCGGATGCGTGTCTCTGTCATGGGTGTTCTCCGATCGAACTCCCGACGAAAATGCTGGGCCGGGTATGCCCGATTCGTTAACTAACAGTTAGTGGTAAGAGTATATAAATCTTGTGTTACCCGCGGGTGTATGAACACCTGAGGACGGTGTTTACCGGTGTCTGAATCGTATACGGCTCAGCGGTGTCGGCTTACACTGGTTCCAAAATACCGGCGTATCGATTTGAACTATATAAACACACTGGCATCGATCAACACGCACACAAGCGACCCCAATCGAGCGCGTCCGTCTCCGCCGAGCGTCCTCCTATCCCGTGCCGTTCCACCCGAGCCGGTGCTACCGGCTCCGACTCACCGGGAACGCGACACGGTCGGGGTTCTCGTTGAATCGGTCGAGGACCCGTTCGTACAGTTGGTTTTTCACTCGCTGTCCCCGTCGCGGGTGCGTGAGATACCTGACACGCAGCTCCATCCACGACTCGCCCTGACTCACGTTCACGGTCGGGTGGTCGTACACCTCCAGTTCGACGGGCGTCTCCGAGAGCGCCTCCCGGTATCGGCGGATCCCTTCCGCCATCTCGTCGCCGACGAGCGCGGCGGCCTCCTCGCGCATGACCGCACGCGCGAAGTCGAGATCGGTTTCGTAGGCGACCTGTACCCCGAGCTCGTTCCAGACGTACGCCGAGCCGCCGCCCCCGAAGTTGACGACGTTCGAGGAAAGCACCACGCTGTTGGGCACTGTCACGACCCGTCCGGACGGCTGGTTGGTGGTGACGAGCTCGCCGTTTATCTCCCACAGCGTCGTCACGAGGAAGTCGACCTCGATCACGTCGCCTTTGGCGTCGTCGATCTTGACCCGGTCCCCGACCCCGTACGGCTGTTTCACCGTGATGTACACCCACGCGATGAGCGATAAGAGCGGCTGCTGGAGCGCGAACGTGATAGCGAACCCGATAACGCCCAGCGAGAGGAGCAGCCCAAGCCAGTTCTCCGTCAGGACGGCGAGGACGGCGATCGTGCTAACGAAACCGAACACGAGCCGCATGAGGTTCCGCGTGTTGTGGGCGCGCCGCTTGTTCGTCGACCGCATCAGGACCTCCACGAGCAGCTGGTACGTACCGAACGACAGGCCCACGACCGCGGCGACGAACAGGGACCGACTCACCACGAAGTCGGCCGGGTACTCGAGGATCATCGGCCACGTCGCGAGCGGGCTCGCGGTCGTCACAAACGCGCCGCCAACCGCCGCGACGAGGCCGATCGCGACGGAGACGATCGCGACAGAACGTCTCACGACCGGTCCTCG
This sequence comes from Halorubrum tibetense, assembly GCF_055396225.1. NCBI lineage: Archaea > Methanobacteriati > Methanobacteriota > Halobacteria > Halobacteriales > Haloferacaceae > Halorubrum > Halorubrum tibetense. The sequence goes on along the minus strand of NZ_AP043742.1, from coordinate 89,499 downwards.
CCGGGCACCGACAAAACGGTTGTGACACTCATCTTATGTGGTGCCGGCTTCGGTCCCCGTCGCGCCCGCAGCTCCCGCCATCTCCGCGAGCGCCCCGGCGAGCACTTCGGTCGCGGCCGCACAGTCCGCCCAGTCGGTCCACTCGCGCGGGTTGTGTGAGACCCCGTCGCGTGAAGGGGCGAACAGCAGCGCGGCGTCGGTCGCGCCGGCGACCCGCATCGCGTCGTGTGCTGCCCCCGAATGGAGGTCGATCGCGCTCCGGCCCGCGTCGGCTGCGGCGTCGTGAGCGACGGTGCGGAGCCGATCGCTCATCCCCGTCGGGTCGACGTGGAAGGGGCGGTTCAGCGTCGTCTCTACCCCACGGTTGCGCTCCAGTCGGGCGAGCGATTCGTGTGCGGCCGAGGCGATCTCCTCCATCGATCCCCGCGTGACGTCCCGGACGTCAACCCCGCACGCCACGCGCCCGGGGACGACGTTCGTCGCGTTCGGCGAGACGGACAGCGATCCCACGGTCCCGACCGCCGTCTCCGAATCGGTCTCCACGATGTCGTTCGCCGCGGACTCGACGTCGAGGACGAACTCGCTCGCGGCCGCCAGGGCGTCGGTTCGGTCGTCCATCGCCGTCGCGCCGGCGTGGTTCGCTTCGCCCATGATCTCGACGACACAATGAGTGATTCCCGTGATCGTCGTCACGACGCCGACATCGACGCCGGCCGACTCCAAGACGGTATCCTGTTCGACGTGGAGCTCGAAGAAGCAATCCCAGCCCGCGGGATCGAGGAGTCCCTCGCCCCGATACCCGATCCGTGAGAGGGCGTTGGCCAGCGTCTCGCCGGCGTCGTTCTCCAACGCGAGTGCGGTCTCTGCGTCGGTCTCCCCGGTTGCGACGCTCGACCCGAGCAGACCGTCGCCGAAGGTCGACCCCTCCTCCTCGGTGAAACTGCTGACGAGAACCGGCCGGTCCGGCTCGATTCCGGCGTCACGCATCGCTCGCACGGCCTCAACGGCGGCGTACACGCCAAGCGGGCCGTCGAAGATCCCGCCATCGGGGACGCTGTCGAGATGGCTCCCCGCCGCGACGGGTGCCGCGTCGGGGTCCGCGCCGTTCGGCACCCACCTCCCGGCGACGTTGCCGACGGCGTCGACAGTCACGTCGAGGCCGGCGTCCCGAAGGCGTTCGACGAGGTGGTCGCGGGCCTTGCGGTTCGCCTCGGTGCCGGTGCGGTTCGTCCGGCCGTGCGCCTCTGGATCGTCGGTCTCGACGCGGCCGAACGCGGCGTTCGCCTCGATATCCGCCCGAAGCCGATCGGCGTCGACGGGAAGTCGCATACGGATCCCGTCGGCCGCCTCCCGGGAAACCCTTTCATTCGCGGCGAGCGAGCCAGTAGGCGGCGGAGCCGAGGTTGACCCCGGCCGCGAACGCCCGCCTCTCGCCGCGATCGCCCGCGGACCGGTCGATCGCGATACAGATCGGTGTCCACACCGCTGTGAGCGCCGCGTTCCGCAACGGCGACGCCCGGAACCCGCCACCGATCACGCTCGTCTGTGCGTGTCTGTAGAGGAACCCGCTGGCGAAGCCGACGGCGAGGTACTCGACGTCGACGCCGCCGTCCGTCACCCGCGTCAACCCCACCAACGCCAGCCCGGAGAGGAGCTCGACGACTGCCTCCACCGCTCGGAGTCTCCGTCCCATACGCGGGTGTTCCACCGAACCCCACTATTTCTTTCCCCGGTCGCCCTCGCGGCGGTCACAAGACCTTTGCCCGACCGGCGAGTCAGCCCGGGTATGCTGTCCACCCTCCCGCTACAGGCGGCGGCGTCGGGGATCGCCTTCCTCTTCGGGCTCCTGATGTTCGTCGTCTACGTGGCGATCATCGTCTGGACGTACAACGATGCCAAACAGCGGAGCGATCACCCCGCGTTCCTCTGGGCACTCGTCGTGTTCTTCGCGCCGTTCCTCGGGCTCGTGCTGTACTGGATCCTCGGCCGAAACGCGTACTGAACCGACGCACGGGGTTATATACTGCGACGACTCACTCGTGAGTACGAGGGATGTCAGTCGTCACTACAGACCCCGACTCCGGCGGCGAGCTCACGCTTCTGTTCTCGCTCGGGGCCGTCCGGTCGCTCTCGGACCCCGCTGCGGCTGTCACCGACGCCCGAGAGTGGAGCCGGTACGTCGGCGTCATCGCCAACGACGCGAACGCGGTGGATCGGTTCTGTCGCCGACATGGGATCGAGAACGACTACGCGCTCCGCGACTGGGACAAGACGGTGACGACCGGCGAGATCCGCGAGGCGACGGACACCCCGCGACACGTGTTCGTCGGCACGAGTGACGCTGACCGTCGATTAGCGACGGACACCGGCTGGGAGTACCGATCGATCGAGGAGGCCGCCGAAAAGGCCGGGTGGACGCTCGGTGACCCGGCCGACCGGGTCACGGACACGGACGCAGGACCGTTCGAGCGGATCCGACGCTGGATACACGGGCTGCTGCCGTGAGGACCGCTGATCACGGCCGTCTACCGGACGTGAAACGCGCCGAGCTCCCGCAGTCGACCCGCTAGCTCGGTTGAGAGTGCGTCCCGTTCGACGCGCCACTCCCAGTTGCCGTCGAGCGTGCCGGGCTCGTTGAACCGGGCGTCGCTGCCGAGCCCCAGTAGGTCCTGTGTCGTCGTCATCGCGAGGACGGCCTCGGAACTCCACACGTCCTCGATGATCCCCCACTCGATCGGTTGATCGTCGTCGACGCCGAGGTTGTAGTGGAGGCAGTCGCGTTGCTCCGTGGGGAGGTCCGCGTAGTAGCCGACCCACGTGTCCGTGTCGTGTGTCGAGGTGTAGCCGACGACGCCTTCGGGGTAGTTCATCGGCTGGTACTCGTTGCCGCCCTCACACCAGTTCGCGTACTGCGGAACGCGCATCCCGGGGAACCCGAACTCCGTCATCAGGTCGTCCATCCGCGCGTCGTCGAACCCGAGGTCCTCCGCGATGAACGGGGCCTCGCCGAACTCGCGTTCGACCGTCTCGAACAGCTCCCGTCCGGGTCCGTCGTACCACTCGCCGTCGGCGGGGTCGTCGGATTCAGCCGGGATCCCCCAGTACCGGACGAACCCGAGGAAGTGATCGAGCCGTGCGACGTCGGCGAGGTCGAACAGTCGGCGGAACCGGCGGGTCCACCAGTCGTACCCCGTCTCCGCGAGCCGGTCCCAGTCGTACACCGGGTTCCCCCAGCGCTGGCCGTCGTCGCCCGGGTTCGGCGGGACGCCGGCCACCACGGTGGGCCGGTTGTCCTCGTCGAGCCGGAACGCCTCGGGGTTCGCCCACACGTCCGCGGAGTCGAGCGCGACGTAGATCGGGACGTCGCCGACGAGCTCGACCCCCTCGGTCGCCGCCCGCTCGCGGAGCGCGGCCCACTGGCGGTCGAACGTCCACTGCACGAACTCGTGGTATCGGACCGTCTCCGCGTGCTCCTCGCGGGCCGCGTCGAGCGCGCCCGGCTCCCGCGTTCGAAGCGGATCCGGCCACTCGACCCACGTGTCCTCCGGCCGTGCCGCCGAGATCGCGCGGAACAGGGCGTACTCCGTCACCCACGGCTCCCGCTCGCGGAAGGCGTCGAGGTCGGCGGCCGCCAGCGACGGCTCCCCGTCACCCGCCTCGAACCGCTCGAACGCCCGCCGCAACAGCGGCTGCTTGTACTCGCGGACGCCCGCGTAGTCGACACGATCGGTCGGGAGCTCGGGCACCGGTTCGATGTCGTCGCGCGTGAGCAGGCCGTCCTCGACCAAGCCGTTCAGGTCGATCAACAGCGGGTTGCCGGCGAACGCCGACGGCGACTGGTACGGCGACTCCCCGGCCGCGCCGATCGTCGGCCCGATCGGACAGATCTGCCAGTAGTCGACCTCGGCGTCGCCAAGGAACGAGAGGAAGGCGGTCGCGCCCTCGCCGAGGTCGCCGATTCCGTGTGGCCCCGGAAGCGAGGTGACGTGACAGAACACACCGTCGGAGCGATCGAAGGTCATGGCTACGCCTCAGTCCCCATCGACTCAAGCGTTGCGTCCGCGAACGTCTCGACGGGCCGGAGACCCGAATGTGCGACGCCCGCTACTTCCGAGTCCCCAGGATCCCCGCGCCGGTCACGATGCGTCGGTCACGATGCGCCAGTCACGACGCGTCGGCGTCGGTCAGCCGCCACACCACGGCGTCGGCGGTCGCGAGCGTCGCTTCCGTCGCCGCCGACCCGGGATCGACGTCCGCTTCCGGCGGCGCGAGCGCGACGGACCACCGTTCCGACCCGTGGTCGGACCCCCTATGGATATCTCCCTCGTCGCTCTCGGCGTCCTCGAGCAGCCCCCCGACGCTCACGTCGACAGGTACCCCCTCGACATTACAAGCGACGAGGAGCGTCTCCTCGCCGTCCGGCGACCGTCTGACCGCGTAGTACAGCACCGTCCCCTCGGTCGGGTGTCGGTAGCCGAACGCCTCCCCCGTCTCCGGATCGATGTCGGCACGGAGCCACGGACGTTCCTGACGGAACTCGCGGACGGCCCGGTCGAACGCGGTTCGGGTGTCATCCTGGCCGTCCGCCCAGCGGTCGAGTACGAGATACTCGCTCACGTCCGCGCTCCACGCGAACGAGAACGTCTGGAGGTCGCTCGCGGTGAGTTCCGCGTCACCTTCGCTTCCGCCCATCGGCGTCCCCTGGACTGAGAGCAGCGTCGCGATCAGGTCAACGTCGTAGTCGGTCGCGTCGACGAGCGCGGCGAGCGTCGTCACGAACTCCTTCAGCTCCGCCCGTGTCTCGAACCCGAGCGACTTCAACCGCGGGAACGCGTCCGCGTCGGCGAACGCGCCCTCGGGGACGTGCCAGTCGATCCACGGGGCCTCCTCGGCGACGACCTTCACGTTCCACACGGGGTCGGTATCCCGGACGAACCCCCACGGCGCACGGTAGTTGGCGTGAAGGAAGTCCATCGGTACGCCCGGCATCGCGACGTGGAACCAGACGAGCGCCGCGGGGCTGTCGTACGCCTCCCGGATCGTCTCCGGCGGGCTGTCGGCGAGGTACGGGTTGATCAACGCGCCGCCCCAGTCGTCGGTTACTTCCACCTGGGATCCGCGCCGAAGCGTGTCGTGATTCGCGACGCCGGTGATCCACTGGCTGCCGAACTCGCCGACCTCTCGCATCCGCCACCACTTCGTGGCCCAGAAGGTGAGAAGCGCCGGCTTGTTGTGCGCGAACGTGACCGGCGACCACTGGAACGCGTGCGGATGCTGGTCGATCAGCGTGCGATACGTCGAGGCCAGCTCCCAGTCCTCTCGGGGCCACGGTCGGCCGTCCTCGTAGATCATCCAGGGACGGTACGCGGTTCCGCCGACCTCGTGGACCACGCGGTCCATCTCGGCGAGGAACGCGTCGTCATGGACCTGTTCGCCCGTCTCCTCGTCGTGATACGTGAAGTCCTGTGCGCCGTCGATCCGGATCCCGTCCGCCCCGAAGTTCGCCTTCCGGCGTTGCAGTTCGAGGAGTATCGCCCGGACGACGGGCTGTCGGTAGTTCAGATGGAGTCCGTACATCCCCGGGCCCTCGAAGAAGGGTTCGGGGAGGAGCTCTGCGGCCGCGTCCTCGGCGTGGCCGAGTGCGATATCGAAGACGACACGGATCGGGTCGGGCATCGCGTGGCAGGCGGCGATGAACTCGACCAGCTCGTCCGGCCGTCCCGTTTCGAGCAGCGCCGGGTTGGCGGCACCGAAGCCGCTGACGACCACGTCGTAGCCCCAGTTCGTCTGGTCCGGGCGCGTGATCCCGACGGTCACGCGCTCCGTGTCGCGGTCGCGGTCGAACACCGAGACCGGGTCGACCGGGGCAGACGGATCGTCGTGCACAAGATCGGATCCGTCAGCGCCGTCGAACTCGCCAGCGCCGTCGAACTCGCCAGCGCCGTCGAACTCATCACCGGTATCGGACTCGTCCACCTCGTACGTCCCCCCGGGTCGCCAGTACCACTGCCGTCCGTACGCTTGCGTCAGCGGTTCGACCGGCATCAGCTGGACCGCGTCGTAGCCGACGTAGTTGCGCTCGTGGGGGTCGAGCGGCTCGCCGGCCCGGAGCTTCCGCCCGATCCGACGCAACCGGTCCGCGAGCGCCCCGAGCGATCCCTCGGACGTCGACGTTCCCGGATGGATCTCAAGCATGCTCGTCGCCGGATCGACGCGGGGGAGGCCGTCGTCGACCGTCGTCGGGATCGGCTCGGCGTCCGTCCCCAGCGACGCGAAATGCTCTCGGTCGGGGCGGGTCGCGTCCAGTCGGTCCCAGTCGTACACTTCAGCCGGCGCGAAGACGCCGAACGGCACCGAGTACGCGAGGGGGTCGCGGACCGTCCCCCACGCGTCGCCGCCGTCCTCTTGTCCTTCTTTCCCGTCGTCATCGCTCCCCTCCGCGGCGGGGCGGCGATATACGAGCTGGTACAGCGCACCCAGTCGGTCCGCGGTCCCGACGCGCACGTTCTCGGCGGCGACCCAGTGGAACTCGCCGTCGCGCTCGACCGGCAGCCGGTCGACGCGGAACGTCGCAGTGCGGAGGTCGTCGCGTCCCGGGTCGATGTCGCTGGCTTCGTCCGTGTCGCCCTCCGCGACCGGCGTGAACACCTCCAGCGCCACGTCCGCGACCGGTACCCCCGCGCCGACGATATCCGGGGTCCAGAACCCGAACTCGACCCCTTCGGGTGGATCGACGGTCGGGTCCGCGCCGTCGCCACGGATCGGCCGTGCGCCGAGGCGTTCCGCGATGGAACGGGCGGCGTCGAACCGACCCTCGCCCGCCTCCCGGTCCTCCCGTGCTCGATCACGGAGCCGCGCGGTCCGCTCCGGGAGGATCGCCGGCGGGTCCGCGTCGGCTCCCGGCCCCGGAGTCACGACTCCTCCCCGATCGGGACGACAGCGACGTCGGTCACCGCGATCCGTTCGGTCCCGTCGCCGTCGGTCACGACGCACGCCTCGCCGGTGACGACGTTCGTCGTTCCGTGGTCCACGTCGACCGCGACGGCGGCCTCGGCCGGCGCGAAGTTGAGGACGACGACGAGCGCCTCCGTTCCTCGCCCCCGGCGGAACGCGACCACGTCGTCCGGGTGGACCTCCTCGCCGTCCGCCTGGATCGGCCGCTCGGTGAGGTCTCCGCTGGCGACGTGGTACCCCACGCGTTCGAGATCGCTCTCGGGACCGAGCGCCGGGTGCTCGGCGTGAGTCCGGAGTAATCGTTCGTAGCGCTCGCGCACCTCACCGCGCGCGTGCTCCCACGCGATCGCGTCACGCCGACCACGCTGGCCGATCTCCTGGCCCGCGTACACCATCGGGACGCCGGGGAGCGTGACCGTCGCCGCGCCTGCGGCCGCCGCCGCCGCGTCACCACACTCGACGCGGTAGCGCGTCTCGTCGTGGTTCTCGATGTACTGGAGGAAACCGGCGTGGTCAGGAAAGCCGATCTCCGCGCGCTGTTCGACGGCGTCGATCACCGACTCGGCGGGGGCCGCCCCGCGGCCGACCTGCCGGAGCTGGAAGTACAGCGTCGCGTCGAAGTGGACGTCGAACATCCCCTCGTGGAAGCCGGGGATGTACGGGATCGTCTCGTCCATCAGGAGGAACTCCCGGTCGATATCCTTCACCCGGTCGCGCAGCTCGCGCCAGAACGAGTCCGGCACCGCCCACGCCATGTCACAGCGGAAGCCGTCCACGAGCGGGGCCCACTCGTCGATAACGTCGAGCAGGAAGCGTCGAACGTGGAGGTTCGCGTGATTCAGATTCGCTATCAGCTCCCAGTCGAAGTACGTCCCCGGCTCGCCGGACTCCTGCCACTCGTACCGGTCGCGGTACGGCGACTCGGAGTTCTGATACGCGTCCTCGAACCACTCGTGGTCGCGGGCGGTGTGGTTCGCCACGAAGTCGAACAGCACGCGCATCCCGTTGTCGTGGGCGGCCTCGACCATCGCCTCGTAGTCGTCTCGATCGCCCAAGTCCTCGGCAACGTCGAAGAAGTCCGTGATGTTGTACCCGTGCGGCTTCCCGTCGTGTTCGAGGACGGGAGTCAGCCACAGGGTGTCAACGCCGAGGTCGGCCAGGTCGGGGATCCGGTCGGCGATCGCGTCGAACCGCTCTCCGGCCGGAGCGTCGGAGAACGTCCGGACGTACACCTCGTACACGCGGGCGTCCTCGGTCCACGCGGGAGGTTGGTTGAGCCGAACCGTCTCGAACCCGCCGGCGGTCGTCGATCCGTGGGCGACCGGATCGGATCGGCCCTCGCGCTCGACCGCGACCGCGTCGGCGACGCTGATCCGAACCTCCCGGCCCGGCTCGCGCGCGACCGCGACGGCGTGGACCCGCAGCCTGTCGGGGACCGTCGCGGCCGGGACCCGCAGCGTCGCCTCCGCGCCCTCTCGGTCCGTCGTCATGGCGTCTCGCGGGTTCGTCCGTCCGGCCGCAATCGCGCTCGCGACGTCCCGGTCGTCGACGACGAACGCCACGCCGAGCTCCTCGGCCGCGAGATCGGAGTCCGGGTTCGGCGTCGGCGTCGCCCGGACGACTACGTCGCCGCCGTCGCCGGCCCCACCGACCCCCTCGCTCACGTCGTCGCCCGACTCGACCGTCGCGTCCACTCGGACCCGCGGCGGGCCGACCCCCTCGTGGGCCGCGTCCGCGGTGTACGGGATCTCCGCGTGGTCGGCGTCGCGGTCGCGGATGGCCTCCCCGCTTCCGCCGGCGACGTCGACGCCCTCGTAGGCGGCCGGGAACGCCCGGATCGTGAGCGCGTGGTCGCCGTCCGGTGCGGCGAGACCGATCCGGTATCGGCCGGGGACGTCCGGCGTGAACTCGGTGACGGGAGTCTCCCCGACGGTCGCGTCGCTGTCCGGCGGTGCGGTGACGACCCGCCACTCGTAGCTGCCCCCAGGGTCCGGGTCCCGGGGGGCGAGCTGTGTCGTCTCTCCCGTCGACATGAATCGCGGCGGTCCAGGGTGGTGCATGATGGCCACATCGGTAGCCGGGGTCTTCGGTGTTGCTCTCCGTGCGAAGCTGCCGGTCCGACGCCCCGATCGACGCTACCGCGGTTTTAGCCCCTGAAAAACACCGATTTCGGTCGGTTACGTAAGTTCGCCCGGTCCGTCAAGGCTTTTGCCCACGCGGCCGCGAGATTCGCCATGCGACTGCGAACTGCGATCACGGAACACAAACGCCGCCGCGGGGAACGCTACCCGACGGAACGCCCCACGACCGTCGGCGCGTTCACCGGTGACGGCGGTCGGTTGGTGCACGTCGGGCCCGACGGTGCCAGCCACGACTGCTCGTACGCGCTCTCGGGCGTCGGCGGAACCGACCGTTTGCGGATCGGTATCGCCGGCGGTGGGGGGATCCGGTGGCTCGACGAGCTCGACACCACGCGCCAACACTACGACGGCGGGTCACCGCTCGTCGAGACGGAGTACGACGCGGGACGCTACACCGTCCACCAGTTCGACCTCGTCGTCGACGGCACCCACCTCACGCACGTCGAGCTCCGCGGCGCGCCGCCGGCCAACGCGGACCTGGTCGCGACCTGCGCGTTCGCGCCGGACATGGTCGAAGGGCGCGTCGGCAACCTGGTTCACGAGGCCGCCGGCCCGAACGACGGGGACGTGGTCGAGGTGTACCATCGTCAGGAGCACGACTTCCTCGCGGCCTCGAACGGCCTCTCGGCCGCGCACGGCCGTCGGCAGGAGACGATCGCCGAGCTGCTCGGCGAGGACGACGGCGGCTTCCCGCACCGCGGGGAGATCGACGAGCGCGAGGACTCGCGGCTCACGCCCGACGTCGTCGTGCGCGCGCCGTTCGAGCGCGATGCGCGGACCGAACGAGTCACCCTCGTCAGTCGGACCGTCGTCGACGACCGGAGTCGTTCCGGCGACGAGGCTCGGTCGGCCGGGGAGCGCATCGCGGAGGACGCGGACCGGGGCCGTCGGATCGACGCCGTCTCGCGGATCGCGGCCGACTACCCGAGCGCCGACGAGGTTCGCGACGCCGCGGCCGACCTCGCACCGGTCACCCCGGAAGGTCTCCCACGCCGCGCGCTGGTCGAGAGCGACCTCCGGGCGCTCGACCTCCTCACTGCGGACGGAGGCGGCCGCCTCGCTGGACCGGAGTTCGACCCGTTCTACGCGACGTCTGGTGGGTACGGCTACACCTGGTTCCGCGACGAGGCGGAGACCTCGAGCGCGCTGCTCGACGCGAGCCGCGAGCTCGGCTTGGACGCGACCGAGGAGCTGATCGATTCGGCCGCGTTCCTCTGTCGCACACAGGACGCCGACGGGAGCTGGCCCCACCGTGTCTGGGCGGACTCGGGGAAGATCGCTCCCGGCTGGGCGAACGCCCGGATCGAGTCCGCAGACGGAACCGGCCCGAACGACCAGCTCGACCAGCCGGCGTCGGTGATCGCGTTCCTTGCCGAGCTCCGCCGGACGACGGACGTCCCAGCCGACCTCCGAGGACGTATCGACGACGCCATCGTCGACGGGGTGGGGTTCCTCCACGAGACGCTGGAGGCGGACGGGCTCCCGCGTCGCTGTCAGAACTGCTGGGAGAACGCCCTCGGTCGGTTCACACACGCGGGGGCGGCGTATCTCCGGGCGTTCGCCGCGGTCGCACGGTCGCCCATCGACGACGACGCGGTCCGCGAGCGGGCTGCCCACGCGGCGGACGCGGCCGTCGAGGGGCTTGAGGACCGCTGGATCCCCGAGCTCGAACGGTTCCCGCAGCGGGCGAACGGGACGGGTCGCGACGAGCGCGCGGATGCCAGCACGTTCGCGCTCGCCGAGGCGGCCGCCGAGTACGAGGCGCTCGCGAGCGAACGGGCGACTGACGACGGCTCGACGGGAGCGCTTCCGCCGCTTCCGGACGACGTCGACCTCGACGCGTTCGTCTCCCGTGTCGCGACGCACGTCCGGACCACGATCGACGCGCTCACCCGCGAGACGGCGAACGTCGAGGGGTTGGTGCGGTTCGTGGGCGACGACTGGCGAACCGCGGAGCAGGGCGGCGCGAAGGTGTGGTCGATCGCGACGCTGTGGGGTGCCACCGCGGCCGCGACCGTCGGCGGCCTCCTCGACGACAACGGGGGAGATCCCGACCCGCTGTTCGCTGACGCGAAGGCGCTCTACGAGCGCTGCGAGCCCGATGGGCCGTTCACCAACGAGGCGGGGCTGCTCGCCGAACAGGTGTTCGACGACGGTGACCTCGACAGCGCGACCCCCATCGCGTGGGCTCACGGGCTCCGGATCGACGCGACCGCGACGCTGGCGCGACACGGCGCGCTACCGGTCCCCCACGAGCGCCCCACCGGCCCCGAAGCGCCGCATTGGACGACCGGTCGGAAGTTCGGCGTTGGGACTCCCGCTGACCACGACGCTGCCGACCCGGTGCCGGTCTGGTTCACGCTGACCGAAGGGGCGTTGACGGAGGCCCGATTCCCCCGGATCGACGTGATGAACCTCCGGACGTTCGACTTCCTCGTCACTAACCCCGAGAAGGGATACACGGTTCGGACGTTCGACGAGACGAGCCACCTGACGACAACGGAGACGATCACCCGGACGACGGAGCCGAGCGCCGACGACGCGCTCGCCTACACGCAGACGATACGGGAGACCGGCGACGGCCACGGCCACACGTGGACGCTGACCGTCGAGTACGCCGTCGATACGACCGGGAACGCGATCCTCGCAGACGTCGAATTCGAGGGCGGCCGGGAGTACGACGTGTACGCGCTGGCCGACACGACGCTGACGAACGTCGGCACCGACGATCACGGGTCGCGGGTCGGCGACGACCGGTACCATCTCCTCGCCCGCAACGAGGAGACGGACCGTCCCCCGGGGAAGCTGGTCGACGACGACGGCGAACCGTTCGAGGTCGCGCTCGCGCTCACGGCCACGGACGGGTTCGACTGGGCGAGCGCGCTGGCGGCAGGCGACGAAGCACTGGACGAGCTGTTCGCGGGCGGAGCGCGGGGACAGGGATCGACCGAGGCCACCGGAAACGTGGTGCTCGCGGGGCTCGTCGGAAGCGGGACGACGGTCTCCGACACCGTTGCGCTCGGGTTCGCCGAGGAGTCCGACACTGCGGCCGCGCTCGGGGAGGCACAGGGCGCGCTCGCCGAGGGGTTCGCCGACGTCTCGGCCGCGTACGCCGACACGTGGCGCGAGTGGCTCGCTGGCCGCGAGTTTCCCGCGTCCGTGACCGGCGACGAGGACCTCCTGACGCAGTACCGGTTCGCGCTCATGACGCTCGCCGCGGTCGAGGACAAACGACAGGACGGCGCGGGGATAGCCAGCCCGTCGGTGCCGTGGGGTGAGACCGAGTACGCCGCGGAGGACCGCGGCTACGGTTACAACTTCGTTTGGTCGCGTGACCTGTATCAGGTGTTCACCGCCCTCGTCGAGGTCGGCGAGGTCGAACGCGGGGCGGACGCGCTGGCGTACCTCTACAACGTCCAGCAGGACGACAGCGGGTTCCTCCCCCAGAACTCCTACATCGACGGGCGGACGCGGTGGGGTGGCGAGCAGATGGACAACATCGCGTACCCCTCGGTGATGGCCTGGCAACTGTACGAGGCAGGGGTGTCGCTGTCGGACGCCGACTACACGTACGACCAGGTCCGGCGGTCGCTCGGCTACGTCGCGCGAAACGGGCCGGAGACCGCTCAGGAGCGCTGGGAGGAGGAGGCCGGCTACTCGCCGTCAAGCATCGCCGCGGAGATCGCCGGGCTCTGTTGTGGGGCCGCGCTCGCGCTCGCCGAGGCCGATCGGATCGCGGGAACGGGCGGCGAGCCCGCCACCGCGGACGGTGGCCGGACGGGAGTCACGGTCGACGGGGCGGACGACACGGGCACCGCGTCCGGGAACCCGACGGATGTCGATCCGGACGGTCCGGGAATCCCGAATCCGGTCGAACTCCGCGCCGACGCGCTCGCGTGGCTGGCGCTCGCCGACGACTGGACCGACCGGATCGAGGAGTGGTGTGCCACGGAGACGGGCACCGAACGGCACGCGGAGACGCCGTATTACCTCCGGATCACCGCCGACGGCGACCCGGACACCGGGCGTCCCCGCACCATCGCCAACGACGGCCCCACGTACGACGAGCGCGAGATCGTCGACGGCGGCTTCCTCGAGCTCGTTCGGTTGGGCGTGAAACCGGCCGACGACCCCGTCGTCCGCAACTCGGTGGCGGTCGTCGACGACGCGATCCGCGTGGACACGCCACACGGCCCCGCGTGGTACCGCTACGTCGGCGACGCTTACGGCGAGCTGGGCTCGGAGGACCCCGGTGCGCCGTGGGCCGGCATGGGGAACGGCGAGGGTCGGCTCTGGCCGATCTTCACCGGCGAGCGCGGGGAGTACGAGCTCCGCGCTCGCGCCGACGGCCCGGACGGCTTCGGCGGCACTGACGAGGACGCGTTAGAGCCCGACGCGCTGTTGGAGACGATGGCCGGCTTCGGCAACGACGGTCGGATGCTCCCCGAGCAGGTGTGGGACCGTGAGCACCCGACGGAGTACGGCTGGGAGTTCGGCGAAGGGACCGGTGGGGCGACGCCGCTCGCCTGGTCGATGGCCGGGTTCATCCGGTTGGCGCACGGGGTCGACGCGGGCGAGCCGGTGGAGACGCCGGCGTTCGTCCGCGACCGCTACGTGGAGTCCGACCGGCCGGACGGGCCGGAGCTCACGGCCGTCGCCGACGTCGTCGACGACGAGCTCGTCGTCTCCGGCGAGACCGACGGGGCGGTGGTCGCCGTCTCCCTCGAGGGACGATCCACCACGGTCACGCCGACGGACGGGGAGTTCGAGGTACGGCTCGACGCCGCGATCGGCGCACATACGATCGTCGTCGCCGCGGCGACCGACAAGGCACTCGCGGAGTCCGGCACCGCGGTCGAGCGGATCCGTCGCTGACCCGTTCGACCCGCTCTCCCGTTTCTCAGCCGAGTGCGACGACCGCTACCTCGTGTGTTCCGTCGGCGACCGGGACGGAAACGGTTCCGCCGACCGCGTCTCTGACCGTCTCACGCCACGCCTCGACTCGCTCCCCGTGTCGCTCGCGGCGCGCCTCGACGTCGTCGCCCGGACCTTCCGCCGTGGTCTCGTCGACCTCCGGGTACGGTGGGTACTCCTCGACGAGCGCGCGGGGGTCGAGGTGGATCGGCCCCGTCGGTCCCGCGGGGCGTGTCGCCCCGTCGGTCGACCCCGTCTCGGGATCGGCGTCGACGCTGTGGAGCCGTGCGCGCATCCGCCCGGAGAACGGCGGCGTCACCCGCAACACCACGACGCGGTCGCTCCGCAGGCTCGCCTCCAGCGCGTTCGCGACGTCCTCGCGGTGGACCGCCACTGATCGGATCCGGGCCGGGTCCGATTCCCGCTGCGTGTCGTCCGCCATCGTTACTCACCGTCCGGGGACCAGCGCGCGTCCGAGAGCGTTCGCTGTACCGCTTCTTCGCCGACCGCGGCCGCGAGGTGTTCGAAGCCGCCGCGGACGGTCCGGTCGGTGGCGTTGGCGACGAGCCGCGAGACGATGAACTCCGGCGTCGACTTGCCGAGCGTGCCGAACCGCGGCTGATAGTCGACCCGGAGCGCGAGGTCGTTCGTGAGTCCCTCGGCGAAGATGCCGTCTATGCGGGCGGCGTCGGGTAGCGGGCTCAGGTCTTCAGCGAGGTGGGTGACGTACACGCCGAGCGCCCCACGCTCGACGGTCAGATCGACGAGTCCGTTGAGGAGGTCGGCCGCCCGCCCCGGCTCCGTGATCGCCTCGAACTCGTCGACGAGCATGAGCGTGCGCCCCTCCTCGACCAGCGGCGGGACCACGGACCGGAGCGTCGACTCCAACACCCCCGCGTTGAACGAGGCGTGTCGGCGATGGAACACGATCCGGTCGAACGATCCGATTTCCGCCTCGTCCGCGGGCACGGGTAACCCCATCGACGCGAGCAGCGTGACAGCACAGACGGTCTCGAGGAGGGTGGTCTTCCCGCCGGAGTTCGCGCCGGTGAGGACGCTCACGCGGTCGCCGGCCGGCGGGCGCTCGGACGACTCCCACCCGCCCTCGTCGAGGTCGTGATCGCCGACCGCGTACGACACCGGCTGGACCGGGTCGTCGATGAAGGGGTTTCGGGCGTTCCTGACCGCGACGCCGTCGTCGACGAGTCGGGGACGGACCGCGTCGTGTGCCGCTGCGAACCGTCCGAGGGAGAGGTCGACGGCGACGTCCGACACCGCCTCGACCGCCCGGACGACGTCGCCGTCGGCGTCGCCGATCCGGTCACGGAGCGCTTCGGTAACCGTCGCCTCGCGCTCGGCGACCGCGTCCTCCAGCTCGGTCACTAGCTCGCGGAGGGTCGCCGAGACGAAATCGGCGGCGTCGAGCGCGTCCTCTGGGGCAGCCGCTCGTACTGTTGCGGGGTCGACGCCCGTCTCGCTCGCGACGTGATCGATAGTGGCGGCTTCGAGCGCCTCGAAGTCGCGGAGCTCACCGTCTCGGACCCGTTCGAGCACGTCGAACGCGGAGTCCGAGAGCTCACGGGCCGCGCCGAGCCGGTCGCGCCGGCGGTCGAGCTCCGCGTCCGCGCCGCTCGCCACCGTCACGTCGCCGTCGAGTGACCCTCGGATGTCGCCGAGGGCTTCGGCCGCCTCGCGGAGCGCGTCGTCGTCGAGGGCGGCGAGGGCGTCGAACGTCGACCCGTCGAGGCCGACCTCGCGGAGCGCGAGCGCGGTCTCGACCGCTGCGCGGTCGGTCCCGCCGGCCGCGTCGTACTCGGCGAACGCCTCGACGACCCGGTCCCGATCCGCGTCGCTCAGTCGCTCCCAAGCGTCGCGGGCGGCGACAACGCGGTCGAGCCGTGCTTCGACATCCGCGCGGTCCGGACACGGCGTGAGTACCCGGATCCGGTCGGCGGCGTGGTCAGTGAGCGCGTACCCCGCTGCCAGCCCGAGCAGGTCGTCGTACACCGAGCGCGTGTCGCTCGTCGCGAGGACGTCCATCGCGGCCGCGCCGGTCGCCCGGCGGAGGATCCGGGTGGCGCGGCCGCGGTGGAGCCCGGCGTCGACGAGCGCGCGCACGTCGGCCGACTCGATCGCCTCGACCGCCCGTTCGGTGCCGAGCTCGGCCGTCAACAGCTCGCTCGTCTTCGGACCGATCCCCCAGTAGTCCTCGAGTCGCATACGTCGGGGTGTCGCCCCGGCGTCTTGGCGTTTTCGTCCACGCGGCGCCTCGGGACTCGCGACTCAGTCGGCGGTAGCCGCGGCGGGCGTTTCCGTCCGCGACTCCCGGAGGTACCCCTGGAGATACGCGCCGAGGAACATGCCGGCGACGCCGTAGAGGATGACGACGTTGCCGATCCCGAGGCTGGCGTACGCCGCGCCCGGGCAGATCCCGGAGAGTCCCCAGCCGACGCCGAAGACGCCGCCGCCGACGACGACGTCCCGGTCCAGCGACTTGAGCCGCCGGCCGAACCGCTTCCCGGTGAGCGGGGCGCTTCGACCCGACAGCGTGAGCGCCCAGAACGTCACGCCGACGACGACGCTCGCGCCGCCCATCACGAACGCCAGCCCGAAATCACGGAACTGGAGGAACTCCAAGACGATCTCCGGCCGGGCCATCTGACTGACCGCGAGCCCGACTCCGAACACCGCCCCGCCGAGGAAGACGAGCGGGAGGAACAGCGGGTGGCTCTCGTGGTCGGCGACGACGCCAGCACCGCTCATGGCGTCACCCCCGCGGCCATCACGAGCTGGGCGACGCCGATGGCGACGAGCATGAAGATCCCAACGTTGAGGATCGAGCTCCGCGAGCCGGAGCCGACGCCACAGACGCCGTGACCGGAGGTACACCCCTTCCCCAACCGGGTCCCGATCCCGATCAGGACCCCGCCGAGGAACAGCCGCCACGGCTGGACTTCCGTCGTCCATCCGAAGTCGCCGAGGGCGATCGAGTAGCCGGCCGCGCCGGCGACGATACCGAGCGTGAACACCACCCGCCAGTCGCGGGAGGCGACGAATTTCGGCTGCTGAAACCGTTTGAGCTTCGATCCGTACGACAGCGTCGATTCGAGGAAGGTGCTCGCGCCGGCGTGGATCCCGGTTCCGACGTAGATGATCGCGGTCCCGAGCCCGATGAGCACCCCGCCGATCAGGTACTGCGTGATCCCCCGCGGAAAGAGGGTCTCGACCAGCAGGACGGCTTCGTTCATACTTCCCGTGGGTGGTCTGTCGGCCTAAACTTCCCGCTCCCGGGCTCTTCTTGCCGGTCTCTCGCACCCTTCTTGCCGGTCTCTCGTACCCTCCTTGCCGGTCTCTTGAACCCGCCGGGTCAGTCGAGGGGTTCCAAGGCCGTGGTCGCTCCCGTCTCACGCGGCGCGTTATCGCTTCTGATACGCGGGGGTTGGCGCTTATATGTGAGATATTCGTACAGTTCTTCGTCAAATGACGGTACAACCGGTATCCCGGATCAGAAGCAGTTACGGCGTGAAGCTCGCGTCGTCGCTGATCGGGGTGATGGGTGTTTCGGTGGCGTACGGGGTCGTCGTGTACGGGTAGGCGGCCGAGTTGGGTCCCGCGGGCGACGAGCTCCGTTCCGGCCTGATCGGAATGACGCTGCTCGCCGTTATCGGTATCGCGCTCATCGGCGTGACGGTGGGGTCGAACACCGTCATCTCGCTGCGCCAGCTCACCCGGAAAGCCGAACGGATGGCTGACGGTGACCTCGATGTGGACCTCCGGACCGGCCGAACCGATGAGATCGGGCGGCTCTTCGTCGCCTTCGACCGGATGCGCGAGTCGCTCACACGCGAGATTACCGAGGCTGAGCAGGCCCGCGCGGACGCCGAAGCGGCTCGGCGGGAAGCGGACGAACGCGCCGCGGCGATCGAGCGGAAGGCGACCGCATACGAGGAAGCCATGCGCGCGCTGGCCGACGGAGATCTCACCCGTCGGGTCGACCCCGACTGTGAGAGCGAGCCGATCCGACGCGTCGGCGTCGCGTTCAACGAGATGGCCGAACAGCTGGAGGGGACCGTCGCGTCGGTCGGGACTGTCGCCGAAGACACCGCCGCGGTCGCCGGTTCGGTCAACGAGCGGACCGACGACCTCCGCTCTACGACCGGGACCGTCTCCGGTGCAGTCACGGAGATCGCTGAGGGGGCACGCACCCAACGCGACGATCTACAGGCGACGACCGACGAGGCCGAGTCGCTCGCCTCCTCCGCGGAGGAGGTGGCGGCCACCGTCACCGAGGTCGCGGAGACGGCCGAGCACGCCGCGCGGGTCGGCGAGGAGGGCCGCGAGGCGGCCGAGGCCGCGCTCGACGAGATGGACGCGGTCGAGACGGTCACCGCCGAGACGACGGCGGAGATCGAGACGCTCGCCGAGGAGGTCGAGGAGATCGGCGAGGTGGTCGACACGATCGCCGAGATCGCCGAACAGACCAACATGCTCGCGCTCAACGCGTCGATCGAAGCGGCTCGATCCGACGCCGACGGTGCCGGGTTCGCGGTCGTCGCCGAGGAGGTGAAAAACCTCGCCGAACGCACACAGGAGTCCGCGGGCGAGATCGAGGAGCGTATCGGGGCGGTGCAAGCGCGCGCCGAAGCCGGCGTCGACTCTATCGCCGAGACGGAACGGCGGATCGAGACCGGGGTCGAGACGGTCGAGCGCTCCATCGACGCCCTCGAACGGCTCGCGGAGGCCTCCGAACGGACCGACACGAGCATGGCGGAGATCACCGAAGCGACGGAGTCGCAGGCGCGGACGGTGGACACCGTCGTCGGCCACGTCGAGGACGTGTCGGCCATCAGCACGCAGACCGCCAGCGCCGCCGCCGATGTCACGAGCGCGGTCGACGAGCAGGAGCGGACCCTCGCCGCGGTCGAGAACGCGGCCGAGTCGCTCTCGAACCGCGCGGGATCGCTTCGTGACACCGTGGGACGGTTCGAGTACGACGCCGACGCGGCGGAGACCGACACGCCATCGGGCACCGACAGTCCGTCCGCGAGTGTCGAAGGCGGGTCCGGTACCGTCGCGACGTCCGACGGTGGAACCGACGTAGCGGAAAGCGCGGGGCCGGAGCGGTCGGCGTTCGAGTTCCGCGACGACGGCGGGGTGAACTGAGATGCTCGCCGACGCGACACTATGGGCGTGGATCGGCGCACTCGGGATGTTCGCGGGAACGATCCCGTCCCTGTGGTTGTGGTATCGACGCCCGTCGGAGTGGGAGTACTACGCGACGCTCGCCGGCGTCACCGGGATCGCGGCGCTCGCATACGCCGTGATGGGGTTCGGTGCCGGAAACGTCGCCACGGGAGGCGGTGTCCTGCCGGTCGCGCGATACGTCGACTGGCTGCTCACCACGCCGCTTTTGATCCTCTACCTCGCGTTGCTCGCCCGGCCGTCCCGGCGGGTCATCGTCGCGCTGATCGCGGTCGACGTGGTCGTCATCGCGGGCGGCACCGTCGCCGTCGTCACGACCGGGTTCGTCTCGTGGGCCGCGTTCGGCGTCGCGACCCTCGCGTACGTCGGACTCGTCTACGGGTTGCTCACCGTACTTCCGCGTTCGGCGGCGAGCCAGCCGGACCGGGTACGGGCGGTTTTCGGAACGCTCCGGAACATCACGGTGGTCCTGTGGACGCTGTACCCGGTCGTCTGGCTGCTCGCGCCGACCGGGCTGGGCCTGTTGACCGCCTCGACGGAGATGCTCGTGTTCGTCTACCTGGATTTCGTCTCCAAGGTCGGCTTCGCGATCGTCGCCGTCGCGAGCGCCGACGCGATCGGCTACGTCGACACGGTCGACGGCGACCGACCGGCGGCGGTGACCGGGGCCAGCGCCCCTGCGGACGACTGACGCTCACGGGCCGATCCGCCGCCGGGCGGCGGTGTCATCGAGCCCCGAGTGAATCGACACTAGTTATAACCACTCCCGATCCGGGAGTGAGTTACTGATAACCGCCCGTCACCGGACCGGAGACGTACGTATAAACAGCCGTCATCGAACGGAGGATCCACGTATAAATGGCCGTCACCGCCCCGGAGATGCGTTTATAAATGGCCGTCGCCGGGTGGGCGGGTACTGATACCCGACCGCTGACCTCAGCGCGACTGCCGGTAGATGAGGTTGCGCTGGATGTCGTTCGCGCCCTCGTAGATGACCGGGATCCGGACGTCGCGGTACACGCGGGCGATCCGTCGGTCGGTGAGGATCGAACGGCCGCCGTGGAGCTTCATGCCCTTCTCGGCACAGTCCGTGGCGACTTCCGTGGATTTGGTCTTCGCGAGGGCGGCCCAGTAGCCGGCGTTCTCGTGGTTCGCGACCTTCTCGCAGGCGCGCCAGTTGAGCGCGCGGGCGGACTCGAAGCCGATCCGCATGTCCGAGAGCGTGTGTTGGACCGCCTGGAACTCGTTGACGGTGCGGCCGAAGGCGTTGCGGCCGTGGACGAACTCCTCCGCCTCCTCGATGGCCGCGGCGGCCAACCCGAGCCCGTGGCCGCCGACGACGATCCGGCCGTGGTTGAAGAAGTCGGCGAGCACGTAGAAGCCGCCGCCCTCGCTACCGACGACGTTCTCTTCGGGGACGAAACAGTCGTCGAAGACGATATGACCCTGCTTGGAGGCGCGCATCCCCATCTTCTCCGGGATGTGTTCGGCCTCGTAGCCGTCCGAGTCGGTCTCGACGATGAACAGGGTGTAGTTGGAGTAGCGGTCCTCGCCGTCGCCCGTCTTGGCGTACACCGTGAGCCAGTCGGCCTCGACAGCGTTGCCGACCCAGTACTTCTCGCCCGTGATCTCGTACCCGCCGTCGACTTTCTCGGCGCTGGTCGTCATCCCCGCGAGGTCCGAGCCAGTCTCGGGTTCGGAGACCGCCAGTCCGGAGATCTGCTCGTTTTCGGCGACCGGCCGGAGGTACTCCTCCTTCTGTTCGTCGGTGCCGTACTGTTCGACCATCTCACAGCCGAAGCTCGCGAGCTGGAGGGTCAACGCGATCCCCGCGTCGGCCCGGTAGAACTCTTCCGCGATCGCGAGGATCTGTGCGAGGTCGTACCCCTTGCCGCCGTACGCCTCGCCGATGTCTTGTGCGACGAGCCCGGCGTCCATTCCGGCCTCTAACACCTCCCACGGGTAGTCGCCCGACTCGTAGTACGCCTCCGCGTTCGGGGCGATGTACTCCTCCGCGAACTCCCGCGCCTCCCCTTTCACGTCCCGGGCGTGTGCCGGAACGATACTCTCGTCCAGTAGCTCCATACGCTCCGTGTGGAGCCCGTGCGAATAACCTTCGTGGAACAACGAAGAACGAACGGTTAGTTTATTCGTCGAACGGGTTGACGAGCTCGATCGTCTCCTCCCGGTCGGGGCCGACGCCGACCGCGTAGACGGCGGCGTCGACCTCTTCGGCGACGAACTCGACGTATTCGCGGGTGGCCTCGGGAAGCGCGTCGTACCCCGTCTCGGCGACTGCGGCCCAGTCCACCGTCTCCCAGGTGTCGAACTCACGGTACACGGGCTCGCACCGCTCCCAGCGTTCCGTCGTCGTCGGCACCGTGTCGATCCGCTCGCCGTCGAGCTCGTAGCCGACACAGACCTGTAGCTCCGGGAGGTCGGCCAGCACGTCGACGTGGTTGATCGCCACCCCCGTAAAGCCCGACACTCGAGCGGCGTGTCGCAGCATCGGGAGGTCGAGCCAGCCGATCCGTCGTGGTCGACCAGTGACCGTGCCGAACTCTCCGCCCTTCTCGCGGATCTCGTCGGCGAGCGCTTCCTCGTCGGCGTCGCCGTCGAGCTCCGTTGGGAGCGGTCCGGACCCGACCCGCGAGAGGTACGCCTTCACGATGCCGACGACCTCGCCGGCACCGACGGTCGTCACGCCGAGCCCGGAGCCGACCGCGGCCCCGCCCGCCGTCGGGTTCGAGGAGGTGACGAACGGATAGTTGCCGTGATCGATGTCGATCGACGTTCCCTGTGCGCCCTCGAAGAGGATCCGGTCGCCGGCCGCGTGACGGTTGTACAAGAAATCGCTGCAGTTGACCGTCATCCCGTCGGCCGCGAGTCGCTCACCGACGCCTGCAAACTCCTCGTGAAGGGCGTCGACATCGAACGCGTCGGCGTGTTCCGACTCGTCGACGTCGAGACCGTACACTTCCTCGGCGACCGCCCGCTGGTGGGCGACGACGTACTCGAGGCGGTCGCGGAGGACCTCGGGATCGAGCAGGTCGCCGATGCGGATCCCCCGCCGCCCCGCCTTGTCTTCGTACGTCGGACCGATCCCGCGGCCGGTCGTGCCAACCTCGACGCCGGAATCGTCCTCGGCCTTCCCCGCCTCCTCGATGCCGTCGAGCACGCGGTGATACGGGAGGATGACGTGCGCCCGGCGCGCCACGCGCACGTCCGGGTCGAGCCCGCGTTTCCGCAGCGCGTCGATCTCCTCGAACAGCGTTCGTGGGTTGACGACGCAGCCGTTGCCCAACACCCCGACCGTCCCGCGAACGGCCCCGCTCGGGACCAACGAGAGCTTGTACTCCTCGCCGCCTTCGACGACGGTGTGGCCGGCGTTATCGCCGCCCTGATAACGGACTACGACGTCCGCGTCCCCTCCCCACCGGTCGACGAGCGCGCCCTTGCCCTCGTCTCCAAGCTGGGAGCCGACGATGGTGACTGTCATACCGCTACCCCCTTCCGACCGGGGGGTAAAACAGATTACGGTCCGTGGGCGACGTTGTTCCACGAACGTGTACTGATTCGCCGTCCTGTTTCCGTGGGTATCGTCGTTTGTGTATCCGGATGGGGATCGAAACGCCCGTACTTCGGCGGGACATCGGCCGAGATACCGCCGGCACACCGGATCTGACACCCCCACCACGTCTGGCGTTCCGCTCTCCCTCTCTCCCCTCCCGCGTGCCTCGAGGTCACACGGAGATCCGAACCGTTAACTACTGACACGATGTACCGCAAAGGGAAGCAGCAGCCGCCCCGTCGACAGCAACTTTTAAAACGGGGCATGACGAGTTAACATATGGCATGATAGATAGACTCGAGAAAGAGGTAGACATGTTGGAACGACACCTCCAAGTGTTACGGATGGTCATCGACAGCGAACCGATCGGTATCGTGAAGATGTCCAACGAGACGGGATACCCTCATCACAAAGTGCGGTACTCCCTTCGCGTCCTCGAGGAGGAGAACCTCATCGAGCCGTCCAGCCAGGGGGCTATCACGACGGAACGGACCCACGAGTTCGTCGACGAACTCGACGAGAAGCTCGACGAGACCGTCGAGAAGCTCGGATCCATGCGGATCGACGACGCCGCCGAAGTCGAGAGCTAACTCTTCGAGATTGGACGTGTTTTCGCCGTCACAGTAGGACGACGCCCTCGTTGGACTCGACCCGGCCGACGCGAGCGACGGTGCCCGGAACGATCACCCGTTAGAGGTCCGGCACGGTCAGGTGGAACCCGCCGTCGCGCGACTCGACCAGACACAGGTGGTAGCCGCGCTTTCGAGAGAGTTTCACGAAGCTCTTGCGTTTCGACCGGTTGAACAACCCTCCGCCGACGGCGTCGCTCGCGGCCTCCAGCGCGTCCGGCTCGAAGAAGCTCGCCGTCACCGCGAACACCCCGGCGAACTCGTCGTTCGACTCCGCGATCGTCCCTCCGTTGGCGACGAGCGATTCCAGGGTTCCCCCTGCCGTCGGGGCCCGCGTGTCGTTCAGGTCGGCGACGAACAGCGGGTTCCCCATCCGGTCGCGAAGGACGAGGTCGAACGGCCGCTGTTCGCGGACCTCCTCGCCGTCCTCGACGCTCACGATCGAGACGGCCCCGCCGATCTCGGCGCGGTCGATCTCCGGCAGCGCGTCGTACAGCTCGCGGAGCGCGCTCGCGTTCCCGGTCTCGCCGACCTCGAACGGGAGCTCCTCGACGAGCCATCGAGTGAACCCGAACTCCATCGTATCCCGGAGGAACGCCCCGTAGGGTCGGCCGTCGACTTGGAGCCCGTCCGTCTCGAAGCTCGTGTGGTGTTCGATCCGGAGGTTGTCCCGCAGCTCCTCGCGGCTGACCGAGCCGTCGTGGGCGTCGTCGAGCGTGGCACCTCCCTTGGAGTCGTATCTGATGAACAGGTTCGTCCCCTCGCGTGCCTCCGCCGGCGAGATGGTCCGGTCCGCGTCGGGGAGCTGTGACTCGGCCTCCGCGAGGCGGTCGCGCAGGCGCTCGACCTCCGAACGGAGCTCTTCGACTTCGGCCTCCAGTCGGTTCCGCTCCGTCTCGAGCTCGTCGCGTTCGGCCGCTATCGACTCCCGACGCTCCGTCGCCGCGTCGAGCTCCGCTTCGAGCTCGTCCCGCTCCTCCGCGAGCGACTCGCGCTCCGCGGACAGCTCAGCGAGCGCGGACTCCAGTTCGTCGATCCGTTCGCGGGCGGCCTCGCTTCCCCCAGATGACTTCGATACGGCAGCCTGACTCGTTCCGCGTCCGGTCGATCGGGGCTCCGGGGACGACCGATCCCCGCCGGCCTCCGACCGTCTCTGATCCGACCCCGACCGGCCCTCGCTTGACGGGCCGGTCCGGGTTCGGCCGCTCGTGTTCGCTCGCTGTCTCCCCTCCCGTCGCGAGCCGTCCGTCCCATCCGACCCACCTTCCCCGCGGACGTTCGTCTCCGAGGGGTCGAGCGCGGGGATGGATTTGGCCTCCCGCCACTCCGCCTCTTCGGAAAACACGTCGTCGTCCGGGTTTACAGGCGCCCCTCCATCACCGGAGTCCGTGCGAGTCGACGCGTCCGTCTCCCGGCCGCTCGACGCCGAGACGGATCGGTTCTGGGTCCGTTCGCCGCCCGTGTCGGAGTCGTCGCCCACGCCGGTGGACCCCGCGGTCGATTCGTCTCGTTCCGCTCCGTCCGCTGCCGACGCGCTCGTCCCCGCTTCTGTAGGGTTCGACGCTCTGGTCCCCGACCCGTCACGACCGGACGAAACACCGTCCGTCCCCGCCGTGTTGCCCGCGGCGTCGACCGACTCGGACGATCGATCACTTCCGGATTCCTCGCCGGGGACGACAGGTTCCTCCTCACTGGCCGGTCCGTCGGAGTCGCTCGAGCCAGCGACCGTGTTTCGCCGGCGGCCTGGATCGGTGTCGGTCGCCGCGTCGGTGTCGCTGTCCGTCGACACGTCGGTGCCGCTGTCAGCGTCGCTGCCGGCGTCATTGCGGTCGGCGTCGTCGGCTCGCGGTTCGGCGGGTGCGATCCCGAGGTCGTTTCCGGCGTCGTCCGCGGACTCGCCGTCGTCACCGTCCGCTTGTTCCTCGCCCGACCCGGTTTGCGTCCCTGCAGGGAGCTCGCGAACGTCGAGATCGACCTCGTACACCGTGTATATCCCGACCTCGTCGTCGGCGAGGTCGAACGCCTTCTCGCCGGTTTCGAGCCGTCGCGAGTTCCCGACGTACGCGGCCGCCATCGACTCGCCGGCGGCGTACGCGACGTAGTAGTCGCCGGAGAGCACGTTCTCGGCGAGCTCGACGTAGCCGGTGAACCCGCCCTCCGAAAGCTTCCGATCGGCCGCCGACAGCGGGGTGTCGTTCGTGTAGTACTGTGCCCGTTTCTCGCCGCCCTGCTCCTGCATAGCGAACAGTAGCGGCAGTGCCTCGTCCGGTGCCTCGTACGCCGTCCCGGAGGCGTCCGTGAACGCGTCCAGGTCGGCGTCGACGGTCCCGACGACCCGACCGTCGAGGAAGAACAGCCAACCGGTGCCGTCGGTGGCCGCTCCCGAGAACCCCCGGTCCGTGAACTCGCGGAGCCCGTCGAACCCGTCGGAGAACGTCCGGGCGTCCCATCCCGTGACCTCCTCCTTTCGCTGTGCGTCCATTCGTTGGATTATCTCGCCCGCAGCGACCCAAATACTTTCCGGACCGTGAGACGGCCGTCTGACGCGTCCTCGGGGAGACTACTGCGGTTCGGCGACCCCAACCAGACTGCGCGCGCCCCCGCCCGCCGGTCAGTCGGCGTCGCCGACGACCGCTATCGCCTCCCGCCCGAGCGCGACCACGTCGGCGTCGAACTCGCCCGCGGCCAGCTGGTCGGCGGTGTACCACGTCCACGCGTCGGCGTCCGCCTCGTTGTCACCGAGGGGATCGATATCCCGGGAAGGAACCCGGGCGTAGTAGAGGTGGTCGATGTGCTGGTGGCCGACCGACCCGTCCGGGTGAACGTTGATGTCGTGGAGCATCAGGTGGGCCGGCTCCGGAAGCGGCCGCCCGTTCGGCGTCTCGACGTCCGCGCGGTCGGCGACGAGCCGCGCCTCCAACCCCGTCTCCTCTCGCACCTCCCGACGCGCGGCTTCGTGGGGGAGCTCGTCGCGATCGACGTGGCCGCCCGGCGGGAGTCGGATCCCGAGCCGCCCGTGCTCGTGGAGGGCGGTTGCCCCGTCGTTGACGATGTACGTCGTGGCCGTGAAGTGGCGAGTCGTCTCCATACCGTCGGCTCGGCGCGGGTCGGCTTGTATGATCCGGGACGAGATCGTCCTTCGGTTGGGACGGAACAAAGCGCCACGGGCCGACCTAGTCGATGACTGAAACCCGATGGAAACGCGAGAAACCGACGGTGCTTGTGTACTCCGCTCAGACGGCGATCTCGTCTTCCGCCTCCAACAGTTCGTGGTACCGGTTGCGGATGGTGACCTCGCTGATGTTGGCGACCTCGCTCACTTCGCTCTGAGTCACCTTCTCGTTGGTGAGCAGCGAGGCGGCGTAGACGGCGGCCGCGGCGAGCCCCACCGGCGACTTGCCCGAGTGGATCCCTTGTGACTTCGCCGTATCGAGCAGCTGGCGCGCACGACGCTCGGACTCGTCGGAAAGCCCGAGGTCGGAGGCGAACCGGGGGACGTAGCTCTCGGGATCGGCCGGCTGGATCTCCAGTTTGAGCTCGCGAACGACGTAGCGGTACGTCCGGGCGATCTCGTCCTTTTCGACCCGGGAGACGCCAGCGATCTCGTCGAGACTGCGCGGCGTTCCCGCCTGTCGGGCGGCCGCGTACAGCGACGCGGTCGCCACGCCCTCGATCGAGCGGCCGGGTAGGAGGTCCTCGTCGAGCGCGCGGCGGTAGATGACCGAGGCGGTCTCGCGGACGTTGTCCGGGAGGCCGAGCGCGCTCGCCATGCGGTCGATCTCGCCGAGCGCCTGCTTGAGGTTGCGCTCTTTCGAGTCGCGGGTGCGGAACCGCTCGTTCCAGGTGCGGAGCCGCTGCATCTTCTCCCGCTGGCGGCTCGACAACGACTTGCCGTAGGCGTCCTTGTCCTGCCAGCCGATGTTCGTCGAAAGCCCCTTGTCGTGCATCATGTTCGTGGTCGGGGCACCGACCCGGCTCTTCTGGTCCTTCTCCGCGGAGTCGAACGCGCGCCACTCCGGCCCGCGGTCGATCTCGTCTTCTTCGACGACGAGTCCACAGTCGGCACAGACCGTCTCACCGTGTTCCGTGTCCGTGGCGAGCTGGCCCCCGCACTCGGGACAGCGGAGCTCCTCGTCGGTCGCCGTTTCGGTTTCCGATTCGGTGCTGTCCTCGACGTGTTCCGCCGTATACGTTCGAACGTTATCGCTCATTGTGTTGTTTCTGAATGGAGGGAATCCGGGGGACCGACAGATAGGTCTCGGATCAGTTTCCTCACTACCGGGTAAGGACTGAAGATACTTAAATGTGTGCGACGGTATCGGATCCGAAAACGGCCGCTAAACCCGATCTTCACCGTGCGTATCGTTGATATCGCGGGCGAAACTGTATCGGAGTTATACGAACGTCGCTCTTGTGTAGCACATTGTTGATTTCAGAGAGTTGCTTTGATGGCGTGTTTGAGCGCTTTTCGTCCGGGTTTGCGGTAGAGTTCTCGTCTGAGTTGGAACGCTCGGAGATACTGTGTGAGGCGGTCTTTTGAGATGCCTCGATGCGGCGAGAGCCACCGTCGCGCCAGCGACGCGTGGCTCTCGCAGGTGTTCACGTGGATCGTCTCGTCGGCGTACTCACCGTCTCCGTGAACGACGTATTCGCGGTCGAATTGGTCGTCTTCTGTAAGCGGATCGTATGCACGAAATCCGTCGGTATAGACGGTGAGAGGCTCCTGCTGGCGGTCAGCCAGCAGGAGCCGGATCGTTGATTCGTCTGCGGATTTCGCTGGCACAACGTACCGTTGCTCGGTGCCGCGATCCACGAGTACGAATACGGGCGGTTTGTCCTGTTCATATGTTCCGCGCCCGCGTCGGGCGAGGCCGCGAGAGCGCGACCAGCGGTCGCGCTCGCGGCCTTTCAGGCCGGCAGAAACGTAGAACTCGTCAATTTCGACCGGTCCACGGAGATCGAGTGACGGCGCGTCGAGCGCTTCGGCAAAGCGCTCGACACGCCTGTGGATCGTTTTGTAGGTGACACCGATTTCGCACTGTAACTGCCTGAGGCTGGTGTTAAACCGCAAAAACGCGTAGATCGAGAACAACCATTTGCGGAGTGCGATCTTCGAGTGAGCGAAGATGGTGCCGGTCTTATCGTTGAACGTGCGGTCGCAATCCTTACAGAGATACCGCTGAAAGTGCCCATAGCTGCCGTTTCTGACCGTTCGGTCAGAACGGCAGCGAGGACAGGAAACGCCGTCACGCCAGCGAACCTGTTGGAGCAGGTCCGCTGCGACCGATTCCGACCCAAACGCATCTAGCGGAATCATCCGTGTCGGACACCGCTGACGCGGTGTCCTTGTCCTCTTCGACTCGACAGCAGCAGCTCAGCAGTATCAACAATCTCCTACAGAAGAGCGTACGAACGTTCGTGTTGGTTCCCGGAAACGGCCGAGTATAAATCGGTTTCGTACGTGTTTCTCGGCTGGACCGCCGTGTCGACTCCACCACGGCGACCGCCCTTGGTCCCCGCACGACCCGGGATCCGCGAGGACAACCGCTTTGGTCCCCGGCGGGACACGAACTGGTATGCATCGATCCCGACTCGACGAGATGCTCTCCGATATCGAGGCCGACGGTTACCTCCTCGACGCCTCACAGGACGACGCGAACCAGCTGTACCTCTCCGGGTTCACGGGCCCGGACCCGTTCGTGACGCTGTACGCCGACGGCGAGATCCACGTTCTCGTCAGCGGCCTTGAGTACGGACGAGCCCGGAACGAAGCGCTCGCCGACACGGTCGAGCGGCACGCCGACTACGACTACGAGTACGGGGGCCGCGAGGAACGGAACGACATGTACGCCGCGTTCGTCCGCGACAAGGGCGTCGACTCCGTCTTGATGCCGCCCCGGGGACCCGTCGGGACCGCCGACGCGCTTCGTGACCGTGGGATCGACGTGACCGTCGACGCCGACGATCGCATCCAAGAAGTCCGCGCCGTGAAGACCGACGAGGAGGTGTCCGCGATCCGCGCGGCGCAGGCGGCAAACGAGGCGGCGATGCGTCGGGCCGAATCGATGCTCGCCGCCGCCGACGTGGCGGACGAGAGCGACGACGCGGCGGATGCCGGCGTCCTGCTTCACGACGGCGACCCGCTCACCAGCGAGCGCGTGTCGACAGCGATCGAGACGACGCTGCTCGAACACGGCTGCGCGCTCGACGAGACGATCGTCGCCGGCGGCACGCAGGCGGCCGACCCACACGACCGCGGCTCCGGACCGCTCCGCGCGAACGAGCCGATAATCGTCGACATCTTCCCGCGGTCGAAGGAGACGAAGTACAACGGCGACATGACCCGCACGTTCTGTGTGGGCGAGCCGAGCGACACCGCCCGGGAGTGGTACGATCTCACCGAGCGGGCGTTCGAGGCCGCCCTCGACGCGATCTCACCCGGTGCGACCGGCGAGGACGTCCACGACGCTGCCTGCGAAGTGTACGAGGCGGCCGGCGAGCCGACGTTCCGGACCGACCCCGAGACGGAGACGGGGTTCATCCACTCCACCGGTCACGGGATCGGCCTCGACGTTCACGAGTCCCCCGGACTCTCCTCGGGCGGCGAGGAGCTGGAGCCCGGCCACGTCGTCACCGTCGAACCCGGCCTCTACGACCCCGCGGTCGGGGGTATCCGGATCGAAGACCTCATCGTCGTCACCGAGGACGGGTACGAGAACCTGACCGACTACCCGATCGAGTTCGTCGTCGGCTGATCGGGAGTCCGGGGTCGGACGCTCGGGGTGACGGCGCGGTCCCGATCGAACTCGCGGCCCGACTGACCGCGATCGGAAGCCGCTTTGACACCCACCGGATACGACGACCGTGAACTGGCGGTACGCCCACACGACGCTCGCGCTCTGTACGCTCGCGTTCACCGCCACGATGGTCGCGCGGCTCGCTATCAGCCCGCTCGTCCCACAGATCACCGAGACGTTCGCCGTCACGAACACCACCGTCGGACTCGCGCTCTCGGGAATGTGGCTCGCGTACGCGCTCTCGCAGTTCCCGTCGGGCGTCCTCGGCGACCGCTACGGGGAACGCGCGGTGATCCTCACGGCGGTCGGCTCGACGCTGCTCGCCTCGGTGCTCATCGCGGTCTCGCCCTCGATCGTCGGCTTCGCGCTGTTCACCGTCGTCCTCGGCGCGGGCGCGGGGCTCCATTACTCGGTCGCGACGACGTTTCTCACCCGACAGTTCGACGATATCGGCCGCGCGATCGGCGTCCACGTCGCTGGCGGGCCGCTGGCCGGCCTCGTCGCCCCGCCCGCGGCCGCGCTCGTCGGGGCTCGGTACGGCTGGCGCGTCGGGATCCTACTCGGGGCGGTCGTCGCCGCGCCCGTGTTCGTCCTCTTCGCGTGGCGGATCCGCCCCACTGAACCGCGGCGGCCCGACCAGCCGATGGGCGAGCGGTTCGCGCTCGGCCCGCTCGCCGAGCTGCTCTCGCGGCCGCCGATCCTGTACACGACCGCGCTGGCGACGCTCGGCGCGTTCGCTTGGCAGGCGACCGCGTCGTTCCTCCCGACGTTCCTCGAGGTCGGCGGCGGGCTCTCCACCGCGCTCGCCGCGGCCCTCTTCTCGCTGTACTTCGTCGTTCACGGCGGGACGCAGCCGCTGACCGGGTCGCTGTCGGACCGGATCGGTCGCGACGCCGCGGTCACGCTCACGATGGCGGTCGGCGTCGTCGGCTACGGGCTCCTCGTGGTCGGCACCCGCGACGGGGCAGGTGTCGTTCCCGTGATCGCCGGGGTCGTCCTCGTCGGGCTGGCGATGTCGTGGGGCGCGCCCCTGCAATCGCGGTTCATGGACCTGCTCTCGGACGCCGAGCGCGGGGCCGGGTTCGGGCTCGTCCGGACCGTCTACATGGTGTTCGGCGCGTCCGGCAGCGTCGTCGTGGGGGCCGTCTCCGACCTCGCGGGATGGCCCGTTGCCTTCGGGTTGCTCGCCGCGGTGATGGCGCTAGGGCTGGCCGCGTTGCTGGCGAACCGCCTGCTCGGCGGCGCGTACTGACCGCGACCGGTGTGCGGAACGGCCACAACCGACTGCAGAGAAGCCACCGAGCTGCGGGACAGACACGTCGCATCCCGGCGGATACGGCACGCCTCGGCGGATGCGACGCACCCGACGGCGGATGCGACGCACCCGACGGATACGCCACGCCCGATCGACTCGGTGAACGGCTTATATACGCCGGTGAACGGCTTATATACGCGCACCGGCCGGAACAGGACTCTTTCTCCACCGAATTCGACCCGGATTGGTGGAAAGACGAGCTGTCGTGGAGCGACTCCGCGACCCAAATATAAATACCTGCCACACGCGTCGCTACCGACTGATAACCACTCGTCGAGTATTCCGGTGTCGATTTATAAGCGGTCGTCTTCGAGACTTCCGGGATCCTGTGCGGTGTCGAACATGTTGTTCTCAGCGCCGTCGAGCATCTCGTCGCGTGGGTCGTCGTCGACCACGCTGACGTTGTACGCCTCGATCCCGGACGCGATCAGCTCCTCGGCGGCCTGTTCTTCGGTGACGAACTCCTGGTCCGCAAGCTGCTGGAACTCGGCGTACACGTCGTCCGATAGGTTCAGTTCGAAGGTCGGCATTACCCCCCCTTTTCGGCCGGACGCTTTTAAACCCGATGGGCGGTTCCCGCCGAGCACACACGACCGCCGGCCGTTCCGATCACGGGTGTCGGATCCGTGATCACTCACCGCTCTCGCTCGACATCGCGTTCCTGCTCTCGCCGACGCCACTCCTCCGCTGATTCGGGTGTCTCGGTCTCCAAGAGCCGGTCCAGTTTCCGCTCGAACTGGTCGTCGGTGAGTTCGCCGTTCGCGTATCGGGTTCGGAGCCGCTGCAGGGCGTCCGCGTTGTTCGTGTCTGCCGTCCGCGATCCGCCTACGTCCCCTTCGGTCGTGTCGGTTTCGCCGACTACGTCCTCGTACGTTCCCTCGTCGACCCACTCCTCCCAGTCGTCCTCGTCGCCGAACAGCATCGCGGTGACGGGGACCACGACGATGTAACCGAACAGCAACAGCGCCAGCCACCAGTCGAAGCCGAGGAACAGCGCCGCGAGCCAGGTTCCAGTCACGACCGTCGAGACGATCCCGGTCGCGTTCCGTCTGGCTCGCTCACGCGGGGAGGGCGAACGCGAGGAGGACGATTCCATATCGGAACTGTTCCGTGGAACGACAAAACGATACCGCCGGTTTCGCATCCACTTTAGGGGTTGGGACCGTCGATCACGTATGCGAAACGTGGACGCCGCGGGGCTCGGGATCGGCGACGACTACCCCCCGCGGATCATGGGGGTGTTGAACGTCTCCGCGGAGTCGCCGTACGACCCGAGCGTGTACGACGACCCGGGCGAGGCGGCGGCGTACGTCGACGAGGAACTGATCGACGAAGGGGCCGACATCGTCGACGTCGGCTTGGAGTCCGCGAACAAGGACTTGGACGTGCTCTCGGCCGAGGAGGAGCTGGAGCGGCTCGACACCGCGGTCGAGGCCATGGAGTCGACCGCCGGCGACGCCGTCTGGTCGATCGAGACCCGCTATCACGAGGTCGCGGACGCCGCCCTCTCGCGCGGCTTCGACATGGTCAACGACATCTGCGGCTTCGCCGACCCGGAGATGCCTCGCGTCTGCCGCGAACACGATGTCGCCGTCTCGAAGATGGCGTCGCCGCCCGACCTCGAACGACCCGGGGCGATCGAGGCGGTCGACGACATCTACGATGCCCTCGCGATGAACGGGTTCACGGACAAGACGATCCTCGACCCCGCGTTCGGCGGCTGGTCGGAAGCGAAGACGCTCGGAGACGACCGCGAGACGTTCCGCCGGCTCCGCGAGTTCCGCGGCTACGGCCGGCCGCTGCTCGTCTCGATCAACCGCAAGAACTTCCTCCGCGACCTCGCCGGCCGAAGCACCGAGGCCGCACTGCCGGTGTCGCTCGCGGCCACTTCGATGGCCGTCGAACGCGGCGCACACGTGATCCGCACACACGACGTGGCCGAGACGCGCGACGCGGCGCTGATCGGCGCGGCGTTCAGCCGGGATCGAACCCGCGTTGCCGCCGCGTCGGATGTTGATACCGCCGCGTCGAACCGTGATGCCGACGCCGAGGTGGCTGTCGAGGAGCTCGACGTGACCACCGTCAGGGAAGCGGAGCGCCACCTCGACCGGCTCGATGCCCCGCTCGACGTCGCGGAGCGAGCGGTCGTCCACAGCTACGAGATCAGCGGGCTCTCAGAGGCGGCCGTCGGGGCCCTCCGTGCCGCGACCGCCGACGGGCCGGCCGCGTTCGCGCTCGGCGAACCAGCGAGTCCAGACGCCGTCGACGCTGCCGGCGTCGGTGAGACGGCGGACGGCCCCGGGACGGCGGCCCGGGGACTCCTCGTCGGCACGCCCGAAGCGATCGAAACCGTGGGATCCCGGGTTTCGGACGTTTCGAACGGCCTCGACCACGTATTCGACGAGATATCGACTGCTTTGAGGTAAGAGAAAGTTTATGCCCTCGTGTGGACAACTGTTCAACCGGACGCCGGAAGGGCACGCGGGTAGGGGTACTCTGTGCCACTCCGGCCCATACCGTATCACTTCTCGCCAGCGGCGGCTCTGTGGACCGTTGGAACCGCTCGGATCGACCAGTGCACTCGGAGCGACTACATCGTCCGTATCGACCGAGCCGTCCGTATCGACCGAGCCGCCCGTATCGGCCGAGCCGTCCGTATCGACCGAGCCGTCCGTATCAGCCACATCGACCGGGGTAACAACATCGGATCGGAGGGTGTCGACGTGAACTTCACCGAGTTCGAACCGCTGTACGAGACGATACTGACGGACTTCGGCTTCGACCGCGCCGCCGACGAGCGGGTACGCGACGTCGCGGCCGACCTGTCCACCCCGTTCCCGCTCTCCCGACTGTCTCACTGGGAGGGAGCGACGGTCGCCGTCGCGGGTGCCGCGCCGTGTCTCGACGACGACGCGGACCGCTCGCTCGCCCGGGAGGCGGACGTCGTCGTCGCCGCCTCGACCGCGGCCGACGACCTCCTCTCGGCCGGGATCGACGTCGACTGCATGGTCACCGATCTGGACAAGAACCCGGAGACTGCGGCGAAGTTGACTCGCGAGGGAGTGCCCGTCGCGGCGCACGCCCACGGCGACAACCTCGATGCGGTCCGGGAGTGGCTCCCCCGGTTCGACGCGGCGTGGACGCTGACCACCACGCAGGCGGCCCCAGTTGGCCCCGTCCGGAACACCGGCGGCTTCACCGACGGCGATCGGGCGGCGTTCCTCGCCGACCACGTCGGGGCGGCTCGGTTGACGTTCCCCGGCTGGGAGTTCGACGACCCCGACGTGGGGCCGATGAAGGCGAGAAAACTGGCGTGGGCGGCCCGGTTGCTTCGCGTGCTCGAACGGCGACGCGACGAGGCGTTCACCGTCCTCGACGACCGTCGTGAGCGGGTCGACAGCGAGCTCGAGGACCTGCTCGGCGACTGAGCCAACGCCGGCGAAACCACGCCGACGATCGGTCCGGTTCCGCTTCGATCGACGGGGGTCAGAGCATCAGGAGTAACCCGTACACGAACAGCCCGATCAACACGCCAACCATCCCGGTGAGCACCCGGCGTTTCGTGACCCATCGAAGTCTCGGCTGGCGGCTCCGGTCCGGTCGTTCCCTCCGCTCGTGTCCGTTCTCGCGCATTATCGTGATCCCGGGGCGAGTCGTACTGACGGCCGGGGTCTCGTCGACCGATCACACATCGTCGTCGCCTCCTTCCGAGTCACCTTCGTCCGCGGCGACGCCGGCGTCCTGGTCGTCTCCACCCTCGTCGTCTTCCTCCTGATCGCTCTCGGCTCCGTCCCCTCCGTCGGCATCATCGGTTTCGTCCCCCTCCTCGACGCCCGATTCGCTTCCTTCGCCGTCAGTGTCCGGTGTCCCGTCGTCCGACTCAATGTCGCCGTCGGGTTCCTCACCGCTCCCGGTGTCGGGCTCGGTGCTTTCGGTTTCGTCGTCGGTCACACCCCCCTGATCGTCGCTCCCGTCGTCACCGTCGACGGCAGTGGTGTCGTCGTCCTCTGAGACGTCCGACTGATTACCGACAGGTTCGTTTCCGTCGCCGGGGACGGATCCGTTGCCGTTGCCGGGGACGGATCCGTTGCCGTTGCCGGAGACGGACTCGTTACCATCAGGGTTGGAAACTGACTCGTTACCCGTTCCGCTCTCGGCGATCGTCTCGTTGCCAGCGTCAGGGGCGTCGTCGACCTCGTCACCGTCGCCGAGGTCGGTCCCGTTCCCGACGTTGGTGCCGTTTCCATCGGTCGGATCGGTCGATCCAGCGGACTCGTTTCCGCTGTCCGCGGGATCCGTCTCCCCGTCGTCAACCACCTGCCCTCCGGTGATATCCTGCGTTCCGTTGACTCCCTCCGATGCGTCCGTCCCGGACTCGAACTCCTCGAATTCCTCGACGGAGGCGAAGCTCCCGTCGATCGCGCCCTCGTCCGAGAAGAACGCGACCGTCCCGTATCCTCCGGCGAAGGAGACGCTCAACACGAGGACGGCGGCCATCACGACCGCCGCGGTTCGGATCATCGCTCCGCCTCGTTCGTTGCCCCGCCGTCCGCGGCCGGCTCGATCACCGGGTCGTCGAACAGGCCGGACGCCGACGGCCACGAGTCGTCCACGGCGGGCTCCGAGCCCGCGCCCGCGTTCTCCCCCGCATCGGCATCCGTGTTCGTGCCAGCGTTTACGTTCGTGTTCGAGTCCCCGTCCACGTCGGTCGGATCCCCCGCGACCACCTCCGCTACGTCCGAGTCGGGGTCGTCGGGGTCGTCCCCGCCGTCTCCCGGTTCGTCCGTCGTCGCGGACGCCGCTTCGGAACCGCTGCCGGCCGTAACGAGGAGCACGACCCCCGCGAGGAGCCCCATCGTCGCGCCGGTCGCCACGCCGATCGTCAGGCCGGTCCGGAGCGTGTACGCGATGTACACCGCGTACGGAACGACCGCGAGGAGCACGCCGACCGCCCCCTGGACGGTGCGTACCGTCACGACGAACCCCTCGTCAGTCGCGGCCCCCACGTCGGTCGCGCCGCCGGTAGCTGCAGCACCGCCAGCCGCGGTGCCACCGGCCGCGACGCCGGCATCGGTTACCTGGTCACCGTCCGGTTCAGCGTCTGCCCCAGCCGGTTCGGCGTCTCCCCCGTTCGCAGCCCCGTGCCCGGTTCGAGCACGGTAGAGGCTCCAGAGCTCCGAGACCGCGAGCAGCCCGAACGGGATCACGACGAGCGCGACGAACCCGGCTGGCGAGGCCGCGAACTGTATCACGTACCCGATGTAGGGGATCGTGATCATCACGACGCCGAGGACGTTCCCGCCCGGCACGAGCGATGCGTCCGCCACGTCGTTCGCGTCGCCTTGCGTCTCGAAGGCGACGCCGCCGCCTGCCGATTCGACGCCGATAACGCGGTGTGTCACCGGGACCTCGTTGTCGCCGCGGAGGAACGTTATCACGTCCCCCTCCGCGATCGACGCCGGATCGCGTTCGTCGACGATGACGACGTCGCCCGGCGCGATCGCCGGAGTCATGCTCGCGGTGAGCACGACGAAGCTGTACTCCGCCCCGACGACCGCGGGGACCGCGTACACTACGAACGGCGCGACGAGCGCGATCAGTAGGAGTAATCCGAGAACGTTGGCGATAGTTTTGAATCTTGTAGCTGTGGTCATGATCGGTCCTCCGAGTCACAGAGCGGTTCCCCGTCGGTGCTCGTCCCGGCGACGAGCTCGTACAGCGGCCCTCCGGCGCCGTCGGATCCGAAGGCGTCGCCGACCCCGAGGGCGACGGAGCAGCTGGTATGAATGGAGACGGTGGTGCCGCCGTCGACGACGATCTCGACGTTCGGGCCGATCCAGTCGTCGCGGTTCCCCGGCCTGTCGAGGTTCGTCCCGTCGAGCGTGAAGCGCTCGTCGGGGGCGACCGTTCCCTCGAACAGGAGGCCAGTCGACGCACCCCCTTGTTCGGGAACGCCAGTTATCTGGGCCGGCTCCGAGCCGAGGTACCGGAACGTCAGGCCGAGCAGGGTCGGTTCCCCGTTGACGCACTCGATACAGTCCGGTTCGTCGGGGTCGCCGGAGTCGTCCGGCTCGTCGGATCCCCGCTCCTCGTCCACACAGATGTCGATCTCGATGTTGCTGATCTCCCGGCGTCCGGAGTTACCAGAGCCGTCCGGGGCGAGGAGCACTGCCCCGGTGTCGGGGCTCGGCGGCTCGATCTGGTAGCGTTCCGTGGTCGGCCCGCCCTTGAGACGCACCTCACAGAGGTCGCCGAAGGCGTTCCCGTCGGCGTCCACCAGATCGAACCGTACACCCACGGCCTCGTCGCCGTCCTTGTATTCGACGTCGGTGACGAACAGGAACGCCTCGCCCGCGAGCGGGCCCTCGTCTATCGACAGCCAGGTCGCGGTGTCGTTCGGATCGCTTATCGATATCTGCCCCTCGACGTCGTCCGCTTTCCCGCCGAACTCGCACTCCGGACACGGCTCGGGCGGCTCCTCACACGGCCCGAGGCCAGCGAAGGGGTTCGATCCCACCGCGTCGTCCTCGGAGACGTGTCGGCACTGTTCGGTGTACAGCCGGAACTCGAACCCGGTCTCCCTCCCGGCTGCTACACTCGGGGCGTCGATCGGGAGCTCCCAGTAGAGCGTTACGTCGAGCGTCTCGTCCGGGGAAAGACAGGCCTCACCGTCGAGGTCGTCGATCCGCAGTCCGTCGACGAACGCCTCCCGGAGCGCGGATAGCGACCCGGAGAACAGCGTCGAGGACCCGCCGTTCTCGACGACGAGGGTCACCGACAGCGCGTCGCCGAGCGGGTCGAACGCCGCCAGGTCGGGATCCGGACAGACGGTCGCGAACCAGAGCCGTGCCGGGTTCGTCAGCACCGAGATCCCGAACGATTCCGCCCCGTAGCTCCCGCGGTCGAGGCCCTCGATCCCGACGCTCACGAGCCCGTCCGAAACGGTGCAGTTCGCCGTCCCGTCGTGGTCCGCACAGGAGATGTCGAGGGCGACCTCGCCGCTCCCGATCGTGTTGTTCGGCAGCGCCGCCGCGTCCGTCAGGAACGCGAACGTGCCCGCTCCGCTCGCCGCACCGATGGCCCCAACGCCGCCGAGGCCGGCGAGGAGTCGGCGACGGCTCAGGCGTCCCACGCCGTCGGATCCGCGTCCACCGTCGCTTCGTCGGGTCATGCCGTCACCTCGTCGTCGTCGGCCGCCGTACTGTCGCCGTTCTCCGCCGGATCGAACGGGTTGTTCGGGTCCGCACAGTCGGTCGCTCGGAACCGGAGCGCGAACGCCGCCGACTCCCCGCTGCCGACGTTCCCCTGTCCGGTGGGTACGTCCCAGGTGAACGCGAGACAAAGGCTCTCGTCCGTCCCGAGACAGCTGTTGTCGAATATCCCGGGATCGAGCTCGACCCCCGTCAGGAGGTCGCCGTTCGCGGACGGGACGGTCTCCGGGGCCGATAGCGGTCCCGCGGCGATCGTTGCGCCACGCGGGTCGTTCTCCGCGCCGACGCAGCCGCCGACCCCGAACAGCCCGG
Organism: Halorubrum tibetense; assembly: GCF_055396225.1. Classification (NCBI taxonomy): domain Archaea; kingdom Methanobacteriati; phylum Methanobacteriota; class Halobacteria; order Halobacteriales; family Haloferacaceae; genus Halorubrum; species Halorubrum tibetense. The sequence continues at coordinate 50,453 of NZ_AP043742.1, read as the reverse complement.
TGTCGTATCGCGTCTCGATCTCGATCCGGTCCGTGAGGTCGTTGCTCACGGCCTCCAGTTTCATCCAGACCCGAGCGGGGTCGTTTTCGGCGATCAGTCCGACGCTCGCGGTGCCGTGGTCCTTCGGGAGGACGTTGTCCGCGTCGACGAGGCGTACTTCGCCGTCGAGCTCGTCGATCCCGTCGACGAACTCGTCCGGGTCGGTCGGGCCCTCGATACCGAGGTCGCCGTTGTACGTCCCACGCCACCCGACCAGGAGCCGGGGACCCGTCGACGCCGCGTAGGTGTAGTTCGTATACCCGTTCCAACTCCCGGTCGAGCGCCCACGGGCGACCCCGGCGGTCGCGAAGCCGACGGCTCCGACGCCCGCGAGCGCTTCCCGGCGAGTGATGTGTATGTCTCGTTTCGTCATTCGTGTGTGTGGTCGGCTCCGAACGGCCGGTTCGTCGATACTCTCCACGCTCTCCCACTACGTATGTACGCGCAGCCTACCCGGACGGTTCGGAGGCCGAACCATCCGGCAGTCACCCCCTACCGCGACGGCAGGCGCTGACTATCGGGCACGACGACACGAGTTACGGGAGTGCCCCGCCGTCCGGAACACGGGCCGAGAGCCGTCGTCGTCCGCTCCGCACGGAGCTTCGAATGGGGGAGAGCGTCCTTCGGGACGCTCTCGTCCGGCCGGAGGTCGTCAGTCGCTCACGCCCCCGCGTACGGGTTCGCCTCGCCGTCGTTGTGGCGGCACTGTTCCGCGGCGAAGCCGATCGCGAACTCGACGGAGTCGGTCTGTACCTCGTTGCCGACCGTGGTCGGCAGCTCCCACTCGAAGCCGAAACACCGAGTGACGGAGTTCGTGAAGCAGGTTCGCTCCTCCTCCGAGAGGTTCGCGTCGAGCGGGATCCCCTCGGCGAGGGCATCCATCACCTCGCGGAGCGTTCCCTCGACGATGACCGCCTCGCCGGTGAGCACGACCGCCGCGATCTGTGAGTAGATGTCGTCGAGGTCGTTGCCTGTCGGCGAGTCGTAGTAGAGCGTGGTTCCGTTGCTCCCGCTCGCCATCTGAATGAGGGTGTTCTGTGCGAATCCGGTGACCCCGAGGCCCACGGTGATGACCGTGATACCGGCATTTTTGGCGTCCTGTGCGGCCTGTATCGCGTTCTGCGTGTGGTTGCTACCCGGACGTGCGGACCGGTTCGGTTGGCCGTCACCAAGTAGGATGATCGCCTGATCGACACCACGGTCGTTGGCCGTGAGTTCGTCGGCCGCGAGGTCGACGCCGGCGTCCATCATGGTGAAGCCGCCGGACGTGATCCCCGCTGGTCCCGGCTGTAAGAACGCCGCGACGAGCGAGTGATCGGAGGTCAATCCCTGACGTAGCTGGCCGGCCGAGTCGAACGTCACGAGGCCGACGCGGTCGTCCGAGCCGAGGTTGTCGAGGAACGTTAGTGCGGCTGCCTTGGCGTTCTCCATGCGGCTTCCCGAGCCGCCCCCCATCGATCCCGAGGTGTCGATCGAGAGCATCACGTCCACATTTCCACCATCCTCGCCGCCGCTCTCTTGATGGATGTTGTCACAGTTGTCGTCGTACCAGATCTTCGCCTCGATGGCGTCCGCGAGCTGGCCCTCCCCGTCAGGATCGTCGACGGTGATCCCCATCTCTTCGAGCGCGACTTCCTCGGGACCCGTGTAGCCGTTCTGGTCATTCGCGGTCAGCGCGCCGCCGATCCACATGTAGCCGGGGTTGTCGTACAGGTGGGTGCTGAAGGTGACCTCGCCGTAATCGCCGGGCTTGACGTCGCCGATGCGGATGAGCGCCTCCTCAAGGTCGCCCGCGTCGATGAGTTCCTCGCGGCGGAACCCCTCTCCTTCCTCCGATTCGGGGTCGAAGATACCGTTCGCACCGCGGACCCAGTCGCCCGCTCCCGGGTAGTTCTCCAGGCCGGGGACCTGATCGAGCAGGTAAACCCCGGTGTCCTCGTCAGTCGGCTCCATGTCCTCGTCGACGAAGGTGGCGTCCGGGTAGTTCGCCTGAAGCTCCGCGAGCCGCCCGTGGCCGCCACGGTAGGTCATGCGGTAGTCCATCTTCAGGTCGAACTCGCCCGCGGTGAGCGTGTTGTCCTGGAACGACTCCTCGTCGCTGAAGAACGCGGTCGTTCCAAGGCCTGCACCGGCGGAGGCGACGCCGATGGCCCCGAGTCCGCCGAGGAGTTTTCGGCGCGAGAGGCCGGCAATGCTGGTGTCAGTGTGGTTCGTTTCGTCTGTCATGATCGGGTATCGCTCGTGAAGGTCGCTTCATCTGCGAACGCCCACCGACGGGATCGAACCGTCGTCGTCGACCGCCCCGTCCGGGGCTTCGAATGGGATGGATGGGCCGGTAGCTGGGAGCGACCGGCCGCACTGTTCCGGGACCGTGGTCTCGTTTCAGTTCTCTCAACCGACTCGGTGTCTACGCGAGTTGCTGCTCGAACGGGTTGTGCGACCCGTCGTTGTGCCGGCACTGCTCGGCGTAGAAGTCCAGGTTGAAGACGATCGAGTCGCCCTGGATCTCGTTCCCCACCTCGAACGGGAGGTGCCATTCCAACGCGATACAGCGCGTGTCGGAGTTGGGGTAGCACTGCCGGCCGTCGCGGTTCCGGTCCGAATCGAGCGGGTAGCCACCCGCGATGCCGTCGACTTCGTAGTCGTCGACTGTCCCGTCCGGGTTAACTGGCGCGGGCTGCGTGAGCAGGTCGTACAGCGACCCCTGGAAGATCGCCTGTTCGCCGCCGGCAGTGAAGCCGATCTCCTCGGCGACGCTGGTTTCGGGGTCCGTGTTCGGGTCCGCCGGACCGTTGATCGCCTGATCGATGTCCGGATCGGGGACGAGCATGAACTTGTGGTTGCCCGGAAGCGTGCTGATCTCTTCGAGCGTGTCGATGCTGTCGCCGAGTACGCCGAATCCGATGACGAGGTATCGGTCAACTTCACCGCCGTTCTGACGGAGGTTGTCGCTCGCTGCCGCGAGGAAGTCGCTGGTCTCGACGTTGATCCCGTTCGTTACGACGACCATGATCCGGTCTTCGTCCTCGGGGCATGTCGCGAGCGCGTCCGAACCAGTCTCGATCGCGTTCACTAGATCGGTGTCTCCGTCGAGTGACTGGTAGTCGATCGTCTGGAGACCGGTAGAGTCCTCGTAGTTCCCCCCATCAGTACCGATGATATCGCCGACATCGCTCGTCGGAGTGAGAACGGTGTCCGCCACCGCCGTCCAGTTGGTCAGCCCAACGCTGAACGGACTGGTGTCGCCGTCGGAAGACTCCGCGCCGTCTTTGGTGTCGAGCCGTCCAACGTACTCCTCAAGTGCCTCGATCAGAAGTTCGTCTTTCAGTTCGTCTTGCGAACCGGGAGCCTGACTCCCCATCGAGTCCGTGTTGTCGACGACGAACTGGATACAGGCACCAGCCCCCTCGTCGAAGAAGTTGTCACAGTCGTCGTCGTACCAGAGCGTGGCGTCTATCTCCTTGGCGAACTGCATCTCCTCTTCTGCAGCCGCGATCAGGGCTTCATCATCGAGATCGCCGTAGATCTCCGTGAGCGCTTCGCGTTTGGGGTCGTTCAACCCGCCGACGGTGTGCTGGTAGTTGCTCGCGTTGAGCCAGAGATACGCCGGATTGTCGAAGACGTGTTTGCTGATCGTGATCTCGCCGCGGTCGCCGGGCTTGACGTCGTCGAGGTCGATCACTGGCCCGACGAACTCGTGGTTGCCGGTGCCGTCAGTCTCCGTTCCGTCGAAGCTCGCGAACTGGCCGCGGTAGCCGGCCTCGATCTCGTCGTCGTCCGCGTCAGCCGGAAGGCCGACCAGCGTCGGGTCCTCCTGCAGTTGGAACCGCGTGTAGATCGGGTCCTGCAAGTTGTCGCCGTTCAGGTCCGGATAGGCGTTGATCGGCTCCCACGTCGTGTGGTCGTCCGGATCCTGTCCGTCGATTCCGGTGTAGTAGCTCTGCTGCCAGTCCATCCGGAGCTCGACCGCTCCGGCTTCTATCGTGTTGTCCGTGAAGCTCTCCTCGTCGCTGAAGAACGCGGTGGTTCCGAGCCCTGCGCCGGCGCTCGCGACGCCGATGGCCCCGAGTCCGCCGAGTAGTTTACGGCGGGAGAGTCGTGTGTTTGGGTTTTCGTTTGTCATTGTGTATGAGTGTCCGAAATCGTTGGTTCGTCCGGTTCTTGGCCTAGCAGTTCACTTACTCAGGACTCCCGTCGACGACCTCGATGTCGTTCTGGAACGGCGTCTCGTTGTGGCGGCACTGCTCGGCCTCGAAGTGCACGTCGCCCTCGAAGATCGCGCCCTGAACGGCGTTACCGGGTGAGTCGGAGGCCTCGAGCGGACCGAACTCCACGCTGCCGACGGTCACGGTCTCGCCGACATCGGCGCGGCTCGGCAGGTAGAGGTAGACGCAGAGTTCGACGGCGTCCGCGGGTTCGCCATCGGCACCCTCCATCAGCTCGCACGGCTGGTGGCAGTACTCGGGGTCCTCGCCGCCCACGGCGTGAACGAGACCACCCGCCGCAAACTCGTCGACGAGTTGGCCGAGCGTGCCCTGGAACACGACTTCAGTGTCGCCGTTCTGGTCCTCCAGCGTGACCACCGCGAGCATGAAGTCGCCGAGCAGACCGTCCGCGTCGACGTGGTTGACACCGTTGTCGTTGCCCGCGGTCTCCTCGGAGGAGAGCGTGATCTGGATGTAGCCGGGGTTGTACTTCACGCACGGGTCCCAGCAGTACTTGTAGCTGTCTCCGGGTTTCGCGTCGGTGATGTCGAGGAACCCCTCGGCGAAGTCGCGGTCGCTGTCATCGACCATGTCGTCGAATGTCTGTTCATCGGGGCCGATCCCATCCTGGTCGACCATGTGGGTCGTCTGGCTCACCATGAGCTCGAACTGTCCGGCCGTGATCGTGTTGTCCTGGAAGCTCTCCTCGTCGCTGAAGAACGCCGTCGTCCCGAGCCCCGCACCCGCGGAGGCAACGCCGACTGCCCCCAGTCCGACCAGCATCTTGCGCCGCGAGAGTCCGATTTTGTCGTTATCCATTGTGTATCATCCCCTGTGGGGAACTCCCACCGACGGAGTCGAACCGTCGGACGCCACTGTGGGAAGCCGCGGTCCGGCGGCGACGCGCAGCCAGACGGATTAACGGGGGTTACTGGAGCGTCGCGCCCTGCCCGTTCTCGCTGCTGGTGAAGTTGTCGGTACCGGAGTAGGGACCACCGACCGGGATCCCGACGGACGGTGCTTCGCCGCCGGCACTCGCGTTGAAGCCGAAGGCGTAGTCGTTGCCGCCGGTTTCGAGGTCGGATCGCGGGACCGCGATGACCGCCTGGTTTCCGAACTTGGCTGTGACGATCGTCGACGGAACAGGCGACCACGAGCCAACGTCCTTCTCCCAGTTAGGCGTGCCGTCCACCTCGGAGTAGAGAAAGTCGTCTCCGCCCTCCGCATTCCAGGCAACCTGGTAGTCGTAGTTGCCGCTGTCGTCGAGGTCGAACGGCATCGAGAAGTTGGCGACCGCGAAGTTCGGGTCGGCGAGGCTGTACTGGCTGTCGGCGGGTTCGTCGAAAGTGATCCCGTAGACGACCTGGTCGTCGCCGTAGGAGACATCGACGCGGGCGACGCCGTCCGGGATGGGCTGGTTGATCCCGTCCGGGTTGACGTAGTCGGCCGCGTACGACTCGTCCACACACGGGTTCGTCGTCCCGTCGTTGTGCCGCTCCTGTTCCGCGTAGAACTCGAAGTCGAACTCGACGGAATCAGTCTGGATCTCGTTGCCGACGGTCGTGGGAACCTCCCACTCGAAGCAGACGCACGTCTCGTCGATGACGGGGTCGCCGTTGTCGTCGAAGGGAGCCTCAACGCCGTCGAAAGCGGGGCGGTTCGCGACCGGCTGGTCCGGGTCGCCGTCGCCGTAGAGGGGAACGCCGGTCTGGAGCGCCGCCATGACCTCGGCGAGCGACCCGGAGACGATCTCCTCGTCGTCGTTGCCGTCCGCGTCGCAGTACGACACCGTCACCTGCATCGCGTCCGCGAGCTGTCCGTCCTCGGGGATCTCGCCGTAGATCTCTTGGAGTGCGGTCTCCTCGGGTCCGGTCGTTCCGTTCTGGTCGTTCGCGGTCAGCTCCCCACACATCCACATGTACGCGGGGTTGTTCACGATGGAGAAGCAGAAATCGCCCTCGCCGGAGTCGCCGGGCTTCAGGTCCTCTACCTGGATGCTGAGCGGCGTTCCCTTTTCGATAACTATGCCGTCTTCTTCGACGGTCTCTCCAACCACGCCACCGTTGATGAACGTTCCCGGGGGCGTCGAGTACTGTGCGAACGAGCCCTGGTCCTCCGAGTAGTCCACGTGGACGAACAGGTCGAGCTCGCCAGCGGTGAGGGTGTTCTCCTCGAAGCTCTCCGAGTCACTGAAATACGCCGTCGTTCCGAGTCCTGCACCCGCGGAGGCCACGCCGACGATGCCCAGCCCACCGAGCATCTGTCGCCGCGAAAGGCCGAAGTCGCTGTTGTCGTTGTTGCTCATGATTGCTCCTGGCTGCACTGCCAGTACCCCCTCCTTAGCGGTAGGGGGGATAGTTACGAGCAGACACGTCGGATCCTAACCGCACCATCGACGGTTCTAACGAGCCGTTCGACTCGAAACACCCGAAATCAACCGTTTGAAGGCGTCACCTACCATCGAGCGATCACTGAACTCCGCATCCGATGAGACGCCTACCGGTCCGGATAGGCGTCCCTACCGTTCGCTTCGGAGTCCCTACCGCACTCTCTGGGAGTGCCTACCGTGCTCGTCGTCGATGTTGAACGACACAGGTGGGTGTTCCTACCGTCGAACCCGGGATCAGTCAGCACACGACTGCTACCACGGCACACGGTAGTACGCGGCGCATACATATCTCCCCACACGTCGACCCTCTCTCATCGAGGTGTTTCACAGTTCAATGCAGATCCGTTCCGACGCCCTTCCGGAGACCGTCATCCACGACGTGCTCTCAAACAGCCGCCGAAAACACGCGCTTCGGGAGCTGCGTACGAGGGGCGGGGCGATCTCCGTCCGGGAGCTGTCGGAGGCGATCGCCGCCGACGAGACCGGCACGAGTCCCGCACCGGCGTGCGTTCGGGAGAGCGTGTACGCCTCGCTCCACCAGACACATCTCCCACGACTCCACGAGCTCGGGGTTGTCGAGTACGACCGGGGCCGCAAGGAGGTCCGTACGTGTCAGGGCGCACGGGACGTGGGGCGGTACATGGAGGTGGTCACCGGCTACGGCGTCACGTGGACCGAGCTGTATCAGGTGCTCGGCGTGGTCACCCTGCTCGTCGTCCTCGCCGCGCAGCTGGAGGCACCGCTCGTCGGCACGGTCGACCCGATCCTCTGGACCAGCGGGGCGCTCGCGGTGTTCGCGGCGGTGACGCTCGTCCAGCTCTGGCGGGCGTTTCGACTTCCGGCGCGGTTCCGGTGAGGGTCGCGCCTCGATCCGCCTATTCGACCCGCGGTTCGGGACGGAGCGCTTCCGGTTCTCGCGCCTCCAGCCACTCCAGCAGGTGAACCAGCTGCTCGGTGGCGGCCTCGAACAGCCGCTCGCCCTTCTCCGCGGTCGCGTCCGTCGGGTCGCCGAACGCGCCGTTCGCGGAGTTATCGATCGCGTCGTAGTACGTTCTCGCGCCGTGAACGACGGCGTCCGACTCCTCGAGGTCGACGAGACCGCCGTCACGGGCCTCCGATACCGCCGTCTCGTCGACGAGCTCGGGCGCGATATGGGAGATCATCGCCGTCTCCTTCGGGCCGGCGTGGGGGCCGTTGTGTTCGAACAGCTCGTCGACGAGCTCGGGGATCGATTCGTCCCACATCCACTCGACGGCGTAGATCGTTCCGTCCTCGTGGAGTCGCCGGCCGACCTCGCGGAGGTGCGAGACGTTGCCGCCGTGGGCGTTGACGTACACGACGCGGTCGATCCCGTGGTATGCGAGGTTCCGGGTGACGCTCTCGACGTACTGACGGAACGCCGGGGGGTCGACCCACAGCGTCCCGGGGAACTGTCGGTGGTGCGGGCTCACGCCGATGTCGACGGTCGGCGTTCGGGGGATCCCGGTCTCGTCGGCGGCCGCGGTCGCGAGCGCCTCGGCGATCAGGTGGTCGGTCGCCAGCGGGAGGTGCGGGCCGTGCTGTTCGGTCGATCCGAGCGGGACGATCGCGGTGGAAGCGGCGTCGAGCTCCGCTTGCAACGCCGGCCACGTGTGATCCGCGAGGTACATGCTCGATCGTCGTGCGGGATCGGTATCAACCCCACCCATCGTCGTCGACGGCGCGTGTCGTCACCCTTTTTGTGCCGTGCGGCCGAATTCCTGCGTATGTTCGGAGGAGGCGGTATGAACCCGCGGAAGATGAAGCAGATGATGAAACAGATGGGGATCGATGTCGAGGAGCTCGACGCCGAGCGGGTCGTCATTGAGACGGCTGAGGCCGACCTCGTCTTCGAAGGGCCGCAGGTCACGAAGATGGACGCCCAGGGCCAGGAGACCTACCAGATCGTCGGCTCGCCGGAGGCGGTCGAGAACGCCGGCGCGGGCGGCACGGCCGGCGCGGTGGAGGGCGGCGACGCAGCCGGCGACGCGGCCACTGATGCGGCGGACGACGGGGGGATCCCGGACGGCGACGTCGAGCTCGTCGCCGAGCGGGCCGGCGTCCCGAAGTCGACCGCCCGCGAGACGCTGGAGGACAACGACGGCGACCTCGCGGCCGCGATCGCCGCCCTCGAGTGACCGACGGCTCGTCGACCAACGGCTCATCGGCCGACGGGTCGTCCGTCGACGACCCGTCGACTGACGCCGCGTACCTGTTGGTTCACGAGGACCGCGAGTACCTCCTCGAACCGGGCGCGGAGTTCGGCACCGATCTCGGGGTGATCGAGGTCCCCGAGGACGTCGCCGCCGGCGACACCGTCGAGACGCACCTCGGAACCGTGTTCGAGGTCCGCGAACTGCGCGGACCCGACCTGTTCGACCACCTCGAACGCACCGGCGCGCCGATGATGCCGCGCGACATCGGCCTCGTGTTGGGGCTCACCGGCGTGAGCCGTGGCGATCGCGTCCTCGATGCGGGCACCGGAACGGGGATCCTCGCGGCACACCTCGGACGCGTCGACGCGGACGTGACCTCCTACGAGATCGACCCCGAGTTCGCCGAGGTCGCCCGCGAGAACATGCGGATCGCGGGTGTCGACGACCGCGTCGAGGTCCGGACGGGCGACCTCACGGCGCACCTGGACGCGCTCGCGGCGGACGACCCGTTCGACGTGCTCACGCTCGATACCGGGGACGCGCCGGCGGTCGTCGAACGGGCCGGAGCGCTGCTCGTTTCCGGCGGGTACGTCGCCGTCTACTCTCCGTTCGTCGAGGGCACTCGCGAGGCCGTGCGTGCCGCCCGCGAGGCCGGCCTCGTCGAGATCGAGACGCGCGAGACGATCCAGCGGGAGATGGACTTCTCCGATCGCGGCTCCCGCCCGTCGACGGGCGGCGTCGGTCACACCGGGTACCTCGTGATCGCCCGGGCCCCCTGACCGGGCGCGTCGTGGACGGTTCAGCGGCCTCTTCTCGACTTCCGTCTCGGTCCATAACCGCCGGAACGTTCATTCGGGTTCGTCCGCCAGCTGGCGTATGCCCGGTGCAGACGGCGACGACGCTACCACCGATGTCGACAGCGACGCCAATAGCGACGCTGCCGCCGATGTCGACACCGAGGGTGCTAGCGAACGTGACGGCGGACTCCGGAACGACCTCGCGGATACGCTCGCCGGCCGTCGGAACGTGGTCGCCGTCGGCGTCGACCTCGACGTCGTCCCCGCGGTGCTCGCTGCCCGCCGTCGAACCGACGGGGGATGCTGGCGGATCGCGTGTCGGCCGGGCCTCGTCGACGAGCTCGGGCGAACGTTCGGGCTCGGTACGGCGGTCGCGGAGGCCCGAGCACGCGGTGAGCTAGCGGTCCGGACCGCGACCGGTCCGCGTCCCGACCGGACGCTGTTCGCGACCCCGGACCGGACGGACGCGCTCGCCGGGCCCGACGGGGCGCGAACGCTCGTGACCGAGACCGACTCGGAGCGATCGGCGGCCGCCCACGGCGCGGTCGAGGCGCGGTTCGAGCGTGCCGAGCCAGCGCGGGTCGACATGCCCCACCGGACGGCGGTGGTCGCGGCTGCCCGTCAGCGACTGAGCAGACGGTTCGGCGACGACCTCGAAACGGTTCTCGAAACGGTGGATCTCGACCCCCACGCACTCGACAGATCGCAGGCGGTCGACGACCGGACGCTGTTCGTCGCCCTCGGTGCGCGCCACGACCTCCTGTTTACCGACGTTCGACAGTGGGCGAACGACCTGAACGTCGTGGAGGCACAGCGGTTCGCCGACGCCCGACGGACGCTCGAATCCCGCGGACTCGTCGAGTCAGTCAGGGTTCCGATCGGGAACGGCCGACCGAACAACCGGCTTCGCGCGGCCGACGACACGCTGCTCACGGTCGACCCGGCCGCGTTCCTTCGAGCGGTTCACGAGTGCGTGGGGGCGCGGAGCCCGACGAACGGCCCGGAGTCGGGGAGTCGGACGGGGATCGACTATCGGGACGACGACCGGCCGGTCTGGGATCGGCGTCGCTGATCCGGTGGGGCCGACCGCTCAGAGCCGCCCGTTATCCACCGCGTCGACCATCGTCGACCCGGCCGCCCGCCAGTCCGTCTCCGCGTCGGCGAAGACGCGCTCGGCACGGCGTCTCGCCTCCGAGACGACATCACCGACGTCGACACCGACGATACCGCCCGGAGAGACGAGCTGGACGCCGTCGACGAACACGTCCCTGACGACATCGCTGCCGGCACCGTACACCAGGTTCGGGATCGCGGTGTGAAACGGCGATCGGACCGTGGGTGCCACGCTCGGCCGACCCAGGTCACACACCACGACGTCGGCACGCTTCCCGGGCGAGAGCGACCCGACTCGGTCGGCGATCCCGAGCGCCCGCGCCCCGCCGATCGTGGCGAGCTCGAGTGCGGCGGCCGCGTCGATCGCGGTCGGGTCCCCACGCTCGGCTTTCGACACCATCGAGGTCGTTCGGAGCTCCCGGAGCGCGTCGTGTCCCCCGGGTCCCGGTGCTTGGTCGGTGCCGAACGCGACGACGCCGCCGTGCTCGCGGTACTCGACGATCGGGGGGACGATTCCGTCGATGGCGACGATCGACGAGGGGCACCCGACCATCCGTACTCCGGCGTCCGCGAGCCGCTCGCGTTCGCCCGGGGTCGCGCCGTGGAGGTGGGCCGCGAGCAGATGGTCGCCGAGCAGTCTCTCGTCGTGGAGCACGCCGACCGTGGTCGCTCCCTCGCCGTACCGGGCGGCGATCTGTCTACGCTCGCGGTCGCCCTGGGCGACGTGCATGTGTACGGTTCGGTCCCCCCGTCGCGCCCGGTCGGTGATCGTTTCGAGCAGGTCGAGCGACACCATATCGAGCGCCTGCGGGCCGTACGCCGGCGTAACGAGCGAGTCGTCGGCGAACCGCTCGAACAGCGCCTCGGCGCGTTCGAGCGCCGTCTCCCCGGCCCCGCGGTCGAACGAGTACGGCTCGTCGGGGCCGCCGTCCGTGCGGTCGTCGGGGACCTCGTTGATCGTCTCGGTGGCGACGACACGGAGTCCAAGGGGGCGATACACCCGCTCGACGAGCGTCGCGACCCCCTCGGCGTACTCGCCGAGCGTCGTCGTGCCGGACGCGAGCGCCTCGATCGCCGTCAGTTTCGCGCCGACGACCCCGTCCTCCGGCGTCGCGTGGCTCGCGACCGGCCCGAGCGCTCGGGTCATCCACTCGATCTCGGGGACGTCCTGGGCCGCCCCGCGAAGCAGGGTGTGCCGGCCGTGGACGTGGGCGTTGACGAAGCCGGGAAGCGTGAGGCAGCCGTCGCCGTTCACGGTGCGGTCGGCGTCGGCCGTCTCGACCTCCGCCGCGGGGCCGACGTAGGTTATCTCGCCGTCGGTCCACCCGACCGCGCCGTCGTCGACGATCCCGAGATCGCCGGTCGCGCCGGGGACCGTCGGGTCCATCGTGACGAGCAGCGTGTCCGTGACGAGGGTGTCCATGCCATCGGATCACGTGCCTGTGGCAAGGAACTGTCGGTGGGTGAGAACGCGGAGACGGGAACGACATGCGGACGCGATCGGGTAACAAGAACTAACTCCGGGCGGGACCCTCGATAGGTCATGCCGAAGTTCTCCGACAGGGTGGAGCGGATCTCGATAAGCGGGATCCGCGAGGTGTTCGAGGCGGCCGGCGACGACGCGATAAACCTCGGGCTCGGGCAGCCCGATTTCCCGACGCCCGCACACGCCCGTGCGGCCGCCGTCGACGCCATCGAGTCCGGGAAGGCGGACGCCTACACTGAGAACAAAGGGACCGCCTCGCTCCGGGAGGCGATAGCCGAGAAACACCGAACCGACCAGGGGATCGGCCTCGACCCGGCGAACGTCATTGCCACCGCTGGGGGGAGCGAGGCGCTCCACATCGCCTTGGAGGCGCACGTGAGCGCGGGCGAGGAGGTCATCGTTCCCGACCCGGGGTTCGTCTCGTACGACGCGCTGACGAAGCTGGCGGGCGGCGAACCGGTGCCGGTGCCACTGCGTGAGAACCTCACGATCGACCCCGCCGCGGTCGAGGCGGCGATAACCGAGGACACGGCGGCGTTCGTCGTCAACTCCCCCGGAAACCCGACCGGCGCGGTCTCGTCCGAGGCGGACGTCCGGGAGTTCGCTCGGATCGCCGACGAGCACGACGTGCTCTGTCTCTCCGACGAGGTGTACGAGTACACCGTCTTCGAGGGCGAACACCACTCTCCGATGGAGTTCGCCGAGACGGACAGCGTCGTGGTCGTCAACTCGGCCTCCAAACTGTTCTCGATGACCGGGTGGCGGCTCGGCTGGGTGTACGGCTCCGCCGAGCGCGTCGACCGGATGCTGCGCGTCCACCAGTACGCGCAAGCGTGTGCCTCCGCCCCGGCACAGTACGCCGCCGAGGCCGCGCTGCGGGGCGACCGCGGGATCGTCACGGAGATGACCGACTCCTTCGAGCGCCGGCGGGATATCCTCCTCGACGGGCTGTCGGACGCCGGGATCGACTGCCCCACCCCGAAGGGGGCGTTCTACGCGATGCCGCGGGTCCCCGAGGGGTTCGTCGACGAGTGTCTCGACCGCGGCGTGATCGTCGTCCCCGGCGAGGCGTTCGGCGAGGGGGGTCGCGGCTCCGCCCGTATCTCGTACGCGACCGACGAGGACGAGCTCCGGGAGGCGATCTCGACCATGACCGAGGCGTACGAGGCGGTGCAGTAGTCGGTCGGTTCGAGGCGGTGCATCCCTCAAACCGCTCTGCCGATGTCCCGCAATCCTTGCCAAAACATAACCGTAACGCATTATTGGCTCGCGAGAGGTTTCCGTAAGTTATACCGCCTCCGGCGGAGTACGGCGGCGTAATGGATCGGAACATACAGGTCAGTCGTCTCGACCGGCAGGCGGTCGAGGACCAGGAGGTCGAGATCGTCGAGCGAAAGGGTATCGGACACCCGGACTCCATCTGCGACGGTCTCGCCGAGTCGGTCTCGCGCGCGCTCTCGCAGCTCTACCTCGACCGCGTCGGGAAGGTGCTCCACTACAACACCGACGAGACGCAGCTTGTCGCGGGGCGTGCGGCCCCCGCGTTCGGTGGCGGCGAAGTCGTCGAGCCGATCTACATCCTCGTCGTCGGCCGCGCTACGAAGGAGTACGACGGCGAGCAACTCCCGGTCGACTCCACCGCGCTGCGGGCGGCCCGCGAGTACCTCGCGGAGGCGATCCCCGAGCTGGAGTACGGCACGGACGTCGTCGTCGACGTCAAGCTCGGTGAGGGCTCCGGCGACCTGCAGGACGTGTTCGGCGAGGAGACCCAGCAGGTCCCGATGGCGAACGACACTTCCTTCGGCGTCGGTCACGCGCCGCTCACCGAGACGGAGACGATCGTCCACGAGACCGAGCGCGAGCTCAACACCACCTACTACGCCGACCACCCCGAGCTCGGTCCCGACGTGAAGGTGATGGGGAAACGCGAGGGCGACCGGATCGACATCACCGTCGCCGCCGCGATGGTCGACGCTTACATCGACGACCTCGACGACTACGACGATGCCGTCACCGACGTCCGCGAGTTCGTCGAGGGACTCGCCCGCGACCACACGGACCGCGAGGTCAACGTCGACGTGAACACCGCCGACGACTACGAACAGGGGTCGATCTACCTCACCGTCACCGGCACCTCCGCCGAGCAGGGCGACGACGGCTCGGTCGGCCGCGGCAACCGCGCGAACGGGCTCATCACGCCCAACCGGCCCATGTCGATGGAAGCGACCTCCGGGAAGAACCCCGTCAACCACATCGGGAAGATCTACAACCTGCTGTCGACGCACATCGCCGAATCGGTCACCGAAGAGGTCGACGGGATCCGCGACCTCCAGGTCCGCCTGCTCTCGCAGATCGGCCGCCCGATCGACGAGCCCCACGTCGCCGACGCACAGATCGTCACGGCCGACGGCGTTGACATCGCCGACATCGAAGACCAGGTCGTCGAGATCATCGACGCCGAGCTCGCGGACGTGACCGGGGTCACCCGCCGCGTCATCGACGGCGACGTCTCGACGTTCTGATCGGGACCGCGACCGAACCCGTTCGGATCACTCCGGACACGGGGTCGTTCGAGCGGTAGTGCGCCTTTCTGTGACCGTATATCCGTCGCGGGCAGGTCGCGGAGGTGAGGAGGCGCGCCCCTCCGAGACGAGGTCGTGTGCTCCACGGGGTAATAGGCCAGCGTCATAGGCCAGCCCGATCGTCTCGGCTACTTATATAGTATATAAGTAACGAGCCCACCTGTAGAACTGGTATATAACTGCCGTGTCGGGCTCTTGAGAATCGCCGCGTTGCCCGTTGCCCGCGGGGTCACACGCCGCGAGCGGTCCGGATCCGACGGCCGTTTCGGTGACCGCCCTCTCGACCGCGGGTCACCCCGAGAACTCGGTTTCGCTCACGCGGACGACGAGCGTCTCGTCGACCTCCCGCAGGTCGTACTCGGGGGTCCGACCTTGGACCCGGCGGACGAACATCGGCTCGACGGGCTCTCCGTCGACCAGGCCGAACACCTTGAGGCGCTGGTCGGTCTCCTCGGGAGGGACCTCGCCGTCCCGGACCTCGCGCGCGAGGTCACGCGAGAGCCACTCCTCGCGGGAGACGGACGGCTCCAACACCAGCGCCTCGTCGACGAAGCGCACGAGGTACCAGTGGAGGTCGTTCAACAGCGACACCGCCGCGCCCAGACTCACCGTGTCGACGGCGACGCTGTTCGCGAACGGCTCCGCGATCTCGTACGTCGCCAGCGCCTCGCGCGCCGTCTCCCGTGACAGCAGCTCGTAGGTCAGGTTGACGTCCGGATCGCCGAGGAGACACACCCGCGTCACGGGCGGACCGTCGCGTCGAGTTGGGAAATCGATTGCGGTCCGGTTGCGGGCTCGGGTCGCGATCATCGAACTCGCTTATATACCTCGCCGGGGATCGACCTCGGACACCGGTTTATAACACGATCCGGCGTGGAGGCGGCGTATGGCACGCGTCACGGTCTGGAACGAGTATCGGCACGAGCGCGAGAGCGACACGGTCGCGTCGGTGTACCCCGACGGGATCCACGCGGTCATCGCGGCTGCGCTACGGGAGGCGGGCCACGAGGTCCGGACGGCGACGCTCGACGAGGGTCCCGACCACGGGCTCACCGAGTCGGTGCTCGCCGACACCGACGTCCTCACGTGGTGGGGCCACGCCGCCCACGACGAGGTCCGTGACGAGGTCGCCGCGCGTGTTCACGACCACGTCCTCGACGGGATGGGGTTTCTCCCGCTCCACTCCGCTCACTACTCGAAGCCGTTTACGCGACTGATGGGGACCAGCTGCTCGCTCAAGTGGCGGGAAGCCGCGGAGACGGAACGGCTGTGGGTCGTCGAGCCCGGCCACCCGATCGCCGACGGGATCGGCGAGTACATCGAGCTCGACGAGACGGAGATGTACGGCGAGCGGTTCGACATCCCGCAGCCGGACGCGCTCGTGTTCACTTCCTGGTTCGCGGGCGGCGAGGTGTTCCGCTCGGGGTGTTGTTACCGCCGCGGCAACGGCCGGGTGTTCTACTTCCGCCCCGGCCACGAGACGTATCCGATCTACCGCGACGAGAATGTCCGGCAGGTCCTCCGAAACGCGGTCGAGTGGGCGGCTCCGGGCGACGGTCCGGATCCGGCGTTCGGGAACGCGGACCCGATCGAACCGATCGACACCGACGACGACCGGACGGTTCACTAGCGGGGTCGGAGGCACGCGACGAGCCGCCGGCTCAAGCGTGTAAATCGACCGCCGCTACGGTGCGGACGTTGAAAGGCCGCCGCCTCGCGCAGAGCGCGCGACGACGGGTGTGCCACGCACCGGCGGCCGGTCGAGTACGTTTCCGCCGCGTCCGTATATAAACCCTCGTTCACGCCGCTCACTCCGGCCGGTGGACTTCACCGTCTCGCGTGTCGGCGTCCTTCCGGCGGAGCGCCGCGGCCGCGTTGCTGGCGTCGTAGCCGAACAACACGTCCTTCGCGTACGTCTCGGTGACCTCCGTGGCGTGGATCAGGTCGTCGACGTCGACGTTCACGGCGTACAGTTCGATCGAGAACGGCGTCTCCGGCGGCGCGCCGTGAACGTCGTAGTCGCCGCCGAGTCGCGATCGGAACCCGCGAGCGATCGACTCGAGCCAGTAGGTCGTCGCGTAGTGGAGGTCGTAGACGGGCACGACGAACTCGTCGACGTGATCGGTCAACGCCCCGATGTCCAGACCCGCACGTTCGCGGAGGTGGTCCGGATACGGGTCCGGGTAGAGAGTCAGAAGCGTCCGCCCGGGGATCCGGTCGGCGGCCTCGGCGACGAACTCCGTGATCACGTCCGCACGCCAGTCGCTCCAGTCGTCGTGGTCGCTCTCGGCGAACCGTCGCTCGCACCGCTCACAGTGACAGAACCCCTCGCGGGGGAACCCCACGTCGTCGAGACGGACATCGTCGTTCTCGGCGGCGCAGTCCTCGATGATCTCGAGTAACCCCTCCCGGTACTCCGGGTGGGTGGGACAGACGTACGCCCAGTCGAAGTACTCGCGGTCGCGGGTGGCGGGCTCGCCACGCTCGTCCACCGGCACGAGCTCTGGGTTCTCGCTCGCGGCCGCGTTGTCCCCGAAACACGACACCATGTTCACCGCGTTCGGGAGCGGCGCGGCCGCCCGGCCGGTGACGTCCTTCACCTCGTAAAACCCCAGATCGAACGGCTCCATCTCGACCTCGTCGGCGTTTCGCGTGACGACCCCGTACATGGCAGTCGCTACGCGGGTGAGGGGTAAAAACTGCGGGCTCCCGCCCGCGTGGTCACGTCCGACCGCCTACTCGACTTCGACCGGCTCCTTATCGCCGGCGAAGAGGAAGTACGCGAGGACGACGAGCGACAGCACGAGGAGGAGCTTGAGTTTCTTGCTCATGACGTGTCATCCGACCGTTCGATCGGACCCGGCTAAAACCTATCGGCGACGTGGGCGTCGGTGAGTTCGGTGATACCTCCCGACCGAATATCAGACGTCGATGTGGTCGGCGATGTCCGCGCGCAGGACCGTCGCGCAGTAGTCACACCGGACGCCGTCGTCGATCACGTCGAACCGGGTCTCGACCGGCTCGTCGGCGTTAGTGATACAGTTCCGGTTCGGACAGGATAACACGCCAGCGACCTCGTCGGGACGGGTGACGCGGTTCTTCTCCGCGACCTCGAACTCGCGGATGATGTTGATCGTCGCCTCGGGCGCGATGAGCGAGAGCACGTCCACCTCCGACTGGGAGAGCTCCCGGTCCTCGACCTTGACGACGTCCTTGCGACCGAGTCGGTCCGAGGGGACGTTCATCCCGATCGAGACGCCCAACCCCTCGGAGCCGTCGATCCCGAGGATCGCGAGGACGTTGAGCGCCTGTCCCCCCTCGACGTGGTCGATGACGGTGCCGTTGCGGATCTTCGAGACGCGGAGCTCGTGGTTACTCATTGTCGGCCTCCAGCAGGGTGTCCAGGAGCGCCATACGCACCGGGATACCGTTGTGTGCTTGTTCGAAGTACCGAGCGTGTTCGGTGTCGTCGACGTCGGGCGCGATCTCGTCGACACGCGGCAGCGGGTGCATCACCGTCAGGTCGTCGTTCGCGTCGGTGAGGGTGTCGGCGTCGATCCGGTACTCGCCGGCAACGCGGTGGTACTCGTTCTCGTCCGGGAACCGCTCTTTCTGGATCCGGGTGACGTAGAGGACGTCGAGCTCGTCGAGAACGGTCTCTAACTCTTCGTGTTCGCGCACCTGCGCGCCGGTCTCGTGGAGGTCGAATCGTACCGACCGCGGGAGCCGGAGCGATTCCGGGCTGATGAAGTGTTGTCGGGCGTCGAAGTTGGTGAGCGCGGCCGCGAGCGAGTGGACCGTCCGACCGTACTTCAGGTCGCCCATGATCCCGATCGTGAGGTCGTCGAGCCCGTGGTCCTCCCGGATCGTGTGGAGGTCGAGCAGCGTCTGTGAGGGGTGCTGGCCCGCGCCGTCGCCCGCGTTTATCACCGGCACGTCGACGAACTCGGCTGCCAGCGTCGCGGCCCCCTCGCTCGGGTGACGGAGGACGAGGGCGTCGGCGTACCCCTCGATGACGCGGACGGTATCCGCGAGCGACTCGCCTTTCGACACCGACGAGGAGGCGACGTCGCCCATGTCGATGGTGTCGATCCCCAGCCGCTTGGCGGCGGCGTCGAAGCTCATCCGGGTGCGCGTGCTCGGCTCGAAGAAACAGAGCGCGAGCACGGTCCCCGCGTGCCGGTTCGCGTACGCCGCGGGGTCGGCGGCGACCTCGCGCGCCCGGTCGAGCACCGCCTCGATGTCATCCCGCGAGAGCTGTGTCGCGGTGATGAGGTGGTCCTGACGCATCGTCGGAGAAGGGGGCCGGCAGTATCTTGAATCCCTCGGCTCGACGATCCGTGTCCCTGATCACGGCCGTGGATCGGCCCGCACGCACGGTTTCGAGATCCGCAGCTGGCTACGGCGTGGGGGCTTGTGAGCGACGGCGGACCAGAGACGAGCGGACGCCGGTCGACCGCTCCGTGCGTATAAGTCGCCGGCGACACAACGAGGACCCATGACCGAGAACGACCCGGCGGCGCTCCTGCCGAACGACCGAGTAAAGCAGGCGGCGATCGACGGCGACGTCACGCAGCTACACCGCGGGAACCGGTACGGCGACCCCGGGGACACGTTCGAGGTCGACGGCGTCACCTTCGAACTGACCGAGGTGACGGAACGAACCCTCGGCGACATGACGGACGCGGACGCGAAACGAGAGGGGTCGCCCTCGCTGGAGGCGTACAAAAAGCGGATGGTCCGCGCCCACGGTGGCCAGTTCGACTGGGACGACGACGCGGACGTGGTCCGCCATCGCTTCGCGCGGGTCGACGACGAGTGAGGTCGCCCTCACAGCCGGGAGTCGTCCACGGAGTCGTCGGGAAACACCGTTAGCGCCGACGGCGGGAACCTGACGGTCACCGCGTCGCCGACCGCCGGTGGATCCGTCGCTTGCTCCGCAATGAGCGTCGCGCCGTCGGCCGTTCCGACGGTCACGTCGTAGCGTGTTCCGACATCGCGGACCCGCCGAACCGTCCCGCTCAGTGTGATGGACCGCGGCGGGCCGTCCGTGTCCGTCGGTTCGCCCGTAGCATCCGATCCGCCGGGCTCGACCCGGAGCGTGAGCGCCTCGGGGCGGACGTGGCAAACGACCGTATCGCCCGGCTGGAACCGTGCCCTGTTCTCACATCGATCGATCGTCCGGTTGTCGAGACAGATATCACGCGGCTCGTCGGCGGCCGCGTCGGCGGTCGAGTCGGCGTCGACGACTCGCGCGCGAAGCCGGTTTGAGCGGCCGAGGAACGAGGCCACGAACGGTGTCGGCGGCGACTCGTACAGCGCGCGCGGCTCGCCGACCGCCGATATCGATCCGTCGTCAAACACCACGAGTCGGTCGGCGAGCGCCATCGCGTCCGCCTGGTCGTGGGTGACGAACAAGGTCGCCACGTCTGTCTCGCGCTGGATCCGGTCGATCTCGTCGCGGAGCCGGTCCCGAAGCGTCCTGTCGAGCGCGGAGAGCGGCTCGTCGAGCAGCAACACGTCCGGCTCCGGGGCCAGTGCCCGAGCGAGCTCGACGCGGCGTCGCTGTCCGCCGCTTAACGCCTCGGGCGACTCGTCCGCCCGCGCCCGCAGATCGACTAGATCGAGGTACTCGGCGACCCGCTCATCTCGCCGGGCCCGCCCCGTCCCGCACGCGGTGAGCCCGTAGGCGACGTTCTCGCCCACGGTCATGTGCGGGTACAGCGTCGACTGCTGGAAGACGAGCCCCACGTGGCGGGACTCCGGCGGGGCGTCGGTGACGTCGTCGCCCCGCAAGCGCACCCGGCCCGCGGTCGGGTCGATGTGGCCGGCGATCGCTTGAACGAGCGTCGTCTTGCCGCACCCGCTCGGCCCCAAGAGGGCGACCAACTCCCCGGGCTCGACCCCGAAAGACACGCTATCGAGCGCCCGCTCGGTACCGTACTGATGAGTGATGTCGGCGATCTCCAACGCCAAGGATCGACCGCCGTCAGCCGTCACCGTGCGACTCCCGTCGGTCGTCACGCGCCGATCGTCGTGGGTCGTCACGCGTCGACCACCGTCGGCACGCTGCCGACGCGCTGGACGACCGCGAGGAGGGCGAGCGTGATCGCGAGGAGGGCGAGCGCGAGCGGGACGACCGCGTCGATACCGCCCGAGATGAAGTCGACCCAGATGCGGGTCGGCATCGTGCGTGGGTTGTACGCCACCATCATCGTCGCGCCGAATTCCCCGATCGCCCGCGCGAACGTCAGCGTGATCCCGGCGAGGATCGCGCCCCGGGCCATCGGGAGCGAGACGTTGCGGAACGTCGCGAGCGGGCCGTGTCCGAGCGACCGGGAGGCCTGTTCGAGCCGTTCGTCCACCCGCGCGAAGCCGGCGCGAGCGGTGATCACGACGAACGGCGCGGCGACGAACGTTTGTGCGAGCACCACGCCGACCAGGCTGTCCGTGAGCGGAACACCCACGGCGGCGGCCGCGGCACCGATCGGCGTGAACCGGCCGACAGCGGTCAGCAGCATCGCTCCGCCGACGACCGGCGGGACGACGAGCGGGAGGATCACGAGCGCGACGACCAGGCGCTTGCCGGGGAACGACCGGCGGGCGAGGACGTACGCGAGCGGCACCCCGCACGTCGTCGCGATCGCCGTCGCGATCGGGGCCGTGAGAAGCGAGTTGCGGACCGCCTCGCGGGCCGCGGGCGTCGACAGCGCGGCGAGGACGTCCGCAGTGCCGGTCCGCGCGAGGAACGCGACGAACGGGAGGAGGAAGTAGGCGAGCAGCAGCCCGCCGAACAGCGTCGGTAGCCACAGCCCGGACCGGTCCACCCAGTGTTCGCGCGGGGAGGCGACGTGGCCGCCGTCCGATCGGGTCGCGTCCGTCATCGCTCGACCGGCGGGGGGACCGAGCCGTTCGCTCGCGGCAGCTCGTTGCTCACGGTGAGTCCCGCGTCACGCAGCAGGTCCGGGGAGTCGGCGAGGAACCGGACGAGTCGATGCCCCGCCTCCGGAGCGTCGGCGCGGTCGATGACCGTCGCGTTGTACAAGACGGGGCGGCCCCTGGCGGTGTATCCCTCCTCGTCGGTGGTGTAGGTGACCGTGGCGTACTGGTCGGCCAGCCCGGGGTCGGCGAAGCTGTACGCGGCGGGGAACGTCCGGAAGGGGACGTCGTGGTCCACGGCCATGTTGCGGTAGACGACGGCCGCGGCGCGGGAGCCGGCTTCAACCCCCGCCAGCAGCTGGGGTTCGTCCGGTTCCCGGTACACCCGGTCGAGCATCGCGTCCCGGAAGCCGTCGAGGTCGTGCTCGTGCTCGGCGAGCTCGAACGCCTGGACGGCGCGGTAGCCGAGCGGGTCGAGGTCCGGGTCCCCGATCGCGATCTCCCCGGGGTCGGCGTCGCGAGCGACCGCGTACCACGGCTCGCCGTCCGCCAGCCGGCGGCCGAGCGGGACGTCCGGGGCGTACGCGATGCCGACCGCGTTGCTCGCGAACTCGACGTCCCAGTCGGTGACCCCGTCGTAGAGGCGGTCGCGGAGCAGCGTGGCGTCGGCGCTGACGACGACGTCCGGGTGTTTCGTCCCGTCCTCGACCATGCGCATCACGGCGTTGGCCCCGTAGTACTCGCCGTGAACGGCGATCCCGGTTTGGGCCTCGAACGCCGGGGCAACGTGGTCCTCGAACGTCGTCGCCAGGCTGCCAGCGGACAGCACGCGCACCGACTCGCCGCCGGCGTCGAGATAGCCGGCGACGGTACCCACGCCCGCGAGCCCCCCGATCGTCGCGAGCGCCCCCCGACGACTGATCCACCGCCCGTCGTCGTCGTGGCTCGTCTCCATACACGATCCGTCTCTCCCCCGCTCCGTATAACTGTATCCGATTCCTATTTGGTGAAAAAACAACCTCGAGTGATTTCTCTCAGGCTTCGAAACGGGGTGTGATCGGGGATCGTTCCGCGATCCGTGTAACGGGGATCGGTTATGATACCGGTCTGAACGGGTGGGTCGGTGTGCGTGGGTGGGTCGGCATGAACGGGTGGGTCGGTGCGTCGGTGAGTCGGTGAGCCGACGGTCGCATCCGCGGGTCCGCGCCGGTCGCTTCCGTCACGCCGAAGTCGGCACACGTCCCGATCGGGAGCGCTATCGTGAGAAGACGCTATCGGCGGTGGCCGCCCCGACGACGCTGAACACGGAGCCGACGCTGATCGCTTTAAACGTGATGAGTGCTATCTCGCGGTTGGAGTCGACGGATCCGAGGAACGTGTCCGGCGCATCGAACAGCAGCGCCAGGATCGTCACCGATCCGAACGCGACCAGCATCAACGAGAGGAACCTGACCGGTACCCTGCCGATCCGCTGTTCATCGGACGGGTCCCGGTTCGTGTCCGCTTTATATAGTGTCGCGTATCCGATGCCGCAGACGACGCCGATCGTCGCGATCGCCTGGAGGAGACTCATGTTCTCCGCTAACAGCCAGACCTCCTCGGTCACCACGAACGGGCCGGCGAGGAGAAACCCCCCGACGATCTGCTGGGCCGAGTCAGCCACCCGGAACTTCCGTGGACGTCGTGGTCGCGGTACTTTCATACGCTCCTAACGGTCACAGGGGTTGAAGTATCGACTGATAGCCCGGTTACGGTTAGCACCGGGCGCGGAGCCGTGACTCTCGCGGTCGTCTCGGTTTATCGCCTCACTCCGACCGTTTCCGAGTCGCTCGCTGTGCTCGCGACTGCTCTCGGAAAAACTGTGCCTGCCGGTTCACTTGCCGATTCGCTACGCTCATCGGCTCGTTGCACGGGCCGGGCGCGATTTGAACACGCGACCGACGGATTAAGAGTCCGTCGCTCTCCCTAACTGAGCTACCGGCCCTCATCGTGTCGTACCGCGGTCACGGTAAAAGGCCTTTTCATTCGCCCGCCCCCTCGGGTCCCTCTCCAGCCCGAAAAGACGATATCAGGCCTCAAAACCCGCGAAAAACGCCTCTCTCGGACAGAGGGGAAATCGTTATCAACACACGTGGCTAAGGTGTGTCGTATGAAAGACGACATGATCGACGGTCGGATCGACCGGCGCACAGTACTTAAAGGAGCAGCAGCGGCCGGAATGATCGGCCTCGCGGGCTGTGCCGACGACACCGAGACGATCCGCTGGCACGCCGGCGGCACAGGCGGGACGTACTTCCCGCTCTCCGGCGAGTTCGAGGGGATCGTCGAGGACGTCACCGACTACAATATGGAGGTCTCCTCCACGGGCGCGTCCGTCGAGAACGTCGGCAGCCTCGGCAACGGTGACGCCGACTTCGCGCTGATCCAGAACGACGTCGCTTTCTTCGCCGCCAACGGCACCGGGCTGGACGCGTTCGAGGGCGAGCCGATCGAGAACCTCCGGGGCGTCGCAACGCTGTATCCGGAGACGATCCACGTGATCATCGACCCGGACGCCGGCATCGACTCCCTCGCGGACCTGGAAGGGCGGCCGGTCAACACCGGCGACCTTGGCTCCGGCACGCAGGTGAACGCGCTCCAGATCCTCGAATCGGTCGCGGGGATCACCCCCGACGACTTCGACGAGCAGAACACCGACTTCACACAGGCGGCCGACCAGATCCGCGACGGCGACGTCGACGCGGCGTTCGTCGTCGGCGGCTGGCCCGTCGGCGCGGTCGAGGAGCTCGCGACGACCGCGGACATCGAGATCCTGAACATGTCGGCCGACGAGCGCGAGGCGGCCCGTGCGGACGCCTCATGGTTCGCCGACGACACCATCCCGGCCGGCACCTACGAGGGGATCGACGCCGACGTCGACACCGTCTCCGTGCAGGCGATGATCGCGACCCGCGAGGAGTACAGCGCGGACATCGTCGAGGACGTCAGCGAGGCCATCTTCGAGAACGTCGACCGGCTGTCGATCAAGACCGACTTCATCAACCGCGACTCCGCACAGGACGGGATGTCGATCGACCTCCACGAGGGCGCGGCCCGCTACTTCGAGTAGCGTGCTCCCCCGGTCGCGGGCATCGACGGTCGTCGGCGTCGGCGTCGTCCTGCTCGTGGCCCTGAGTATCGCGTTTTTCGCTGTCGACGGCCTCGATACGCTCGCCGGCGAGCCGACGGTCGTCGTGACCGACACCGACGGCCAAGAGCTGGTAGTCGCCCCGATACACGACGGCGACGAGGTCGTGCTCGAATACACCCACAGCGTCGAGCGAACGCTCGTGCGTGACGTGTACGTCCACGAGGACGGCCGGCTCGTGATGACCCGGATGGAGTTCAGCTCCTTCGGCGCGGGGTTGCCGTCACACGCCGAGGTGACGATCCGTGACGGACGATACGTATATCACCCGCCCCGTTCAGAATACGAGTCACTACGTATCATGACCGGTTCGACCGCAGACCACGACCTGATCGTTGGCGAGAACCGGTACGACATCACGGCGCTGAGCGGGGGCGGTGCCGTGGAGGTAACGATCGAGAACCGCTTCGGGTGGCCGTCGTGACCACCCCCAGCGCGGGCAGCGCGTCGCTTCCGGACCCCGATTCCTCGACCGCCGCCGACGAGGTGTTCGAGGAGATCGACAAACGCCGCACCCTTCGCGGGGCCGCCGCCGTCGCGGTCGCGGTCATCGGGATCACGTTTTCGGCGTTCCAGCTGTGGATCGCCGCCCGCGGGTTCGTCTTCGAGATCCCGATCCCCCGATACGACACGATCCGGATCGGGGCGCTCGCCCAGCTGCAGATCCGGGCGATCCACGTCAACTTCGCGCTGATCCTCGCGTTCCTCCTGTTCCCGGGATCGACCGGGAACGGACCGATCACGCGCCGGATCGAGGCGCTCCCGTCGGTCCTCCGTGACCGGTCCGGCGACGGGCCGCTCACGCGGGCGGCCGACCGGGTTCGGAGGGCGGTTCGCTGGGTGTTCGTCGACCGCGATTCCGATCGGATCACACCTTCCGACTTGGCACTTATCGCGCTCTCGCTGCTGCCGACGTTCTACTACGTCACCCGGTACGACGAAGTGACGAACGTGGTCCGGGTTCGCGGCCTGGGCGGGGCCGGAACGCTCGGTGAGGTGTACCCCGTCTTCGCCCCGCTAGAACTGGGGCCGTTCGCCGAGTACCCGCTCGCGTATCTGATGGGTGTTCTCGCCATCCTGCTCGTGCTGGAGGCGACGCGCCGCGCGCTCGGGCTGCTGCTCACGCTGCTCGTCGCTGCGTTCCTGTTGTACGCCAAGTACGGCTACCTGATCCCCCGTGGCGTCCCCGGGCTCGGCACGTTCTCGACCTCACAGCTCCGCTGGGATCAGATCGTCCAGAACCTCTGGTACACCGTCGAGGGGATCCTCGGCGTGCCCGTGGGCGTCTCGGTCCGGTTCATCTACATCTTCATCCTCTTCGGCGCGTTTCTGGAGATGTCCGGCGCGGGCAAGTGGTTCATCGATCTCGCGTACTCGATCACGGGCACCCGCAAGGGTGGCCCGGCCAAAGCCAGTGTCGTCTCCTCCGGGTTCATGGGGATGTTGTCGGGTTCGTCGGTGGCGAACACGGTCACGACCGGCGCGTTGACGATCCCGTTGATGAAACGCTCCGGCTACTCGCCGGAGTTCGCCGGTGCGGTGGAGTCGTCCGTCTCCTCGGGCGGTCAGATCCTCCCGCCGGTGATGGGAGCGGCCGCGTTCCTCATCGTCGAATACACGGCGACCCCGTTCCGGGAGGTCGTCATCGCGGCGACGCTGCCGGCGCTCGCGTTCTTCTTCGGGATGTGGGTGATGGTCCACTTCGAGGCGGCCAAGGAGGGGATCGGCGGGCTCGCACGGAGCGAGCTGCTCGACATCGGCCCGCACATGCGCCGGGGTTGGTTCTATCTGGTCCCGCTCGGGCTCCTCCTGTACTACCTCGTGATCGCCCGGCTCTCGGTGGGGCGTGCGGGATGGCTCACCATCGCCGCGACCGTCGCGCTGATCGCGCTGGTCGCCGCGTACAACGAGCGGACCGGGCCGGCGATCGTCGGCGGCGTCGCCGGCGGGTTCGTCCTGTTCGCGGTATCGCTGTACTACGCGGGCGCTACCCCCGTCGAGATCCTCTTTGCGGGGATGCCCGCGGACCCGGTGTCGGTCTCCGCCGTCGAGGCGCTCCGGGGGGCCGCCGGCTCGCTCCCGACGGTCGCGACGGCCATCGGCGTCCTCTTCCTCGTCCTCGACCCCCGCGGTGACGCCCCGCTCCTCGACCTCGACGACTCCGTCGAGGAGTCGGCGGCGTCGTTCGACGAACGGACGGGCCGCACTGCCGCAGACTCGCGTGCCGGTCGGTTCGCCGCGTTCGTCCTCAAATCGATGGACAACGGCGCGCGGACGGCGACGATCGTCGTCATTGCAGTCGCCGCCGCCGGCATCATCCCCGGCGTCATCGGGATCACGGGACTGGGCGGGAGCCTCCGGGCGCTCATCCTCGACGTGAGTGGCGGGTCGCTCGTCCTCCTGTTGATCCTCGCCGGGATCGCCTCCGTCATCGTCGGGATGGGAATGCCGACGACGGTGATGTACATCATCATCGTGGTGCTGCTCGGTCCCGTCCTTCCCGAGTTCGGGATCGCGATCCTCGCCGTGCACCTGTTCGTGCTCTACCTCGGGCTGATGGCCGACGTGACGCCGCCGGTGATGGTGGCGGCGTACGCGGCCGCCGGCATAGCGAAGTCGGATCCGTTCGAGACCGGAAAGACGGCGTTTCTCCTCTCGCTGAACAAGATACTGGTTCCGTTCGCGTTCGTGTTCGCGCCGGGAATCCTGCTGCTCCGGTCGCGAGAAGAGGACGCGTCTATCATCACGATGGCCGACATCACCGACCTCGGATTCTTCCTCCCCGAGGTCGTCGCACCGATCGTCGCCATGTTCGCGGGCGTGTACGCGCTTGGGGTCGCGATTATCGGCTACTACCACGCCGATGTCTCTCGCGTCTCGCGGGCGCTGTTGCTGGTGGCGGCAGTGTTGCTGTCGGTTCCGGGCATGGTGCTGCTGCCGCTGAGTACGGGGATTGGCCTCTTCGGGGTCGACGTGGCGCTGTACACCTTGACTAACGACCTGATCCTCCGCGGAGTCGGGGGTGTCATGCTCGTCGCCGGGTTGGTTCGTAACCGCAGACGGGCTGCCGCAGAGCCCGCCGCCGGCGACAGAGTCGAGTCATCCGACGAATCGGCCTCGGAGTCGACGGCGTCCTGATCGCGCCACTGAGCAGGGGTTTCGACTTCGAACCGTGGGCGAGGAGAGCGCACTCGTTAAGTGTCGTCCCGGGGAAATCAGTCGTAATGAGTGGCGCATCCGGTTCGGCACGAACGCGGTACGCGATCCTCGGCTGCGGGAGCGTCGGCCACGCGGTCGCGGAGTCGCTCTCCGACCGTGGCAAGGACGTGCTCATCCTCGACCGCGACGAGAGCCGGGTCGAGGCACTCCGTGACCAGGATCTCAACGCCCGGGTACAGGACATCTCGGACCCCGATGTCGTCGACGTGGTCGATGACCGCGACATCGTGTTGATCCTCGCGTCCGACGTCGAGGCGAACAAGGCGGCCGTCTCCGCGATCCGCGAGGTCGGCGGCGACCAGTACGTCGTCGTCCGCGCCTCGGACCCCGTGAGCGAGGACGAGCTCCGCGAGCGTGGCGCGGATGTCGTGATCAACCCGTCGACGGTGATCGCCGACAGCGCGCTCCAGTCGCTCGAAACCGGCGAGCTGGAGTATATGGCTCGCCAACTCGCGGAGATAATCGAGGACGGCGGCGGCCGGATGGCGATCCTCACCCACGACAACCCGGAGCCCGACTCCATCGCCTCCGCCACGGCGCTTCAGGCGATCGCCGAGGCGTTCGGCGTCGAAGCCGATATCCTCTACTTCGGCGACGTGGGCCACCAAGAGAACCGAGCGTTCGTCAACCTCCTCGGGATCGACCTCCTCTCGCGGTCGGACGCCCCGCCGCTGTCGGAGTACGAGACCGTCGCCGCCGTCGACCTCGCGAAGTCCGCCGAGAACGACGTGGGCCCCGACGTAGCACTCGATATCTACATCGACCACCTCGAGTCCGACGCGCCGCCCGACGCCCGGTTCGTCGACGTGCGGACCAACGTCTCCTCGACCTCGACGATCCTCACGAAATACCTCCAGGAGTTCGATCAGTCGCCGAGCGAGGCGGTCGCGACTGCGCTGTTGTACGGGATCCGCGCCGAGACGCTGGATTTCAAACGCGACACCACTCCCGCGGACCTCACCGCGGCCGCCTACCTCCACCCGTTCGCGAACCACGACACGCTCGAACAGGTGGAGTCGCCGTCGATGAGCCCCGAGACGTTGGACGTGCTCGCGGAGGCGATCCAGAACCGGCAGGTGCAGGGGAGCCATCTGTTCTCGACTGCCGGATTCATTCGCGACCGCGAGGCGCTCGCGCAGGCGGCCCAACACCTGCTCAACCTGGAGGGGATCACGACGACGGCTGTCCTCGGGATCGCCGACGACCACATCTACCTCGCCACCCGCTCGAAGGACATCCGGCTCAACATCGGTAACGTCCTGCAGGAGGCGTTCGCGGAGATGGGTGACGCGGCCGGCCACTCCACGCAGGGGTCGGTCGAGATCCCGCTCGGCATCTTCACCGGGATCGAGGCGAGCGGCGGGAACCGCGACACGCTGCTCCACCTCACCGAGGAGGCCGTCCGCCGGAAGCTGTTCGACGCGCTCGGCGTCGAAGGCGGTACGGAAGGCGGGAACGGCTCGTCGTAGGCCGGGGTCGCACCTATCGGGCGGAAACGACCCTTGGTCGGATCCGCCCCTGGCCCGTACCGATCGGGTACCGCAGTCACACGAATACAAGGAGGAAGCCCACGGATTTAGCCGTGGGAGGAATCCGACAAGCCTCGAATCAACCCACGAGCGATAGCCCGCCGACTCCCCCACGCTCGTCGTAGAATTTATAAAGAGCCAATCTGATATGTGAAATACGGATGGAGGACGTGATTCGCACCGTCAAGGTCAAACTCGACGTACCCACAGAGCGGTGCGACGACCTCCATCAGACCAAAGACCAGTTTCTCCACTGTGCGAACACCACCGCAGAGTGGGCGTGGAGACACCCACACGACTACTGCGTCACCTCAAAACAGAAAGCCGAGAACGCCCTCTACGACCAACTCCGCACCGAGACGGAGTTGACCGCGAACCTCGTTCAGAAAGGGATTCGACGTGCTATCGAGGCCACGAAAAGCGGTGTCTCTCGACTCAAAAAAGGCGACAACACCAGTCAACCGTATTTCGATGCGTGGAGCGTCGTCTACGACAAGCGAAGTGCGACGTTCCATCGAGACCACGTTTCCCTCTCGACCGTCAACGGGCGTGTCGGATGCGACTACGTGCTCCCCGACGACTCAGAGGGAACGCCAATTGGCGAGTACCTGCTGAACGAGGACTACGAGTTCCGTATGTCCACGTTACAGTACGACCGTTCCACAGAGTCGTTCTACCTCCACGCTCGAATGCGCCGAACCACAGACGAGCCAGAGCAGTCCGCAACTGCTTCTGAAGACGCCAAGCACAGAACAGTCCTTGGCGTTGACCTGAACGTGGACGGCTCGCTCGCCGTGACCTCCACAGGCGCGTTCGTCGGGAACGCGGACGAAATGAATCATCGACGCCGTGAATTCGAGAAGACCCGCGGGTCGATGCAACAGGCGGGCACGCGGTCGGCACACCTGTCGATTCAGTCGATGGACGATCGAGAACACCGCTGGATACAGGACGAACTCCATCGCGCCTCGAACCAGATTCTCGACGAAGCTCGCGACCACGGCTGTACCCACGTCGCGTTCGAGAATTTGACGGATATTCGCGATCGGATGGCTGGCGCAAAGCGCTTCCACGCGTGGGCGTTCCGACGCCTGTACCACTACGTCGAGTACAAAGCCGAGATGTTCAGTATCGAGGTTGAGCAGGTGAGTCCGGCGTACACGAGTCAGCAATGTTCGTCGTGTGGGTTTACGCACGAGACAAATCGACAGTCGAAACACCAGTTCGTGTGCCAGAAGTGCGAGTACGAACTGAACGCGGACTACAACGCGAGCAAGAACATCGCTCGCAAACTTCTCAAGAAACTCCACTCGGGGCAGACGTCTTCGGGTGGAGGCGCACCCTGTCAGTGTGCGCTAACGTCAGGGACGTTGAACCTGAACGGCGATTTCCACGCCTCCGTCAAATCGACGGTAGAAGGGGAGTCCACTGACAAGCCCACGACTTCAGTCGTGGGTCACTGACACGACGGGCGTGTCTTTTTGTGCTGGCTGGGAGTGGTACGGTCATGAGCGACCCCTTCGTCGTCGTCGGTGCGGATGCAGCCGGGTTGAGCGCTGCGAGCAAGTTCCGCCGGGAGGCACCCGACCGCGACGTGGTCGTGTTCGAGAAGGGGCGGTGGATCTCCTTCGCGTACTGCGGGATGCCGTACTTCATCGAGGGGCGTGTCGAGCGGCTGTCGAACCTGCTCTCGTTGTCTCCGAGCGAGGTCGCGGAGCGGGGGATCGATCTCCGACGCGGTCACGAGGTCGTGTCAGTCGACTCCGACGCGAAGACGGTTGCCGTGGAGGCGGCCACGGGAGAGTCGCTTACACAGCCGTACAGCGACCTCCTCGTGGCAACGGGCGGCCGAGCCGTCACGGGGCCGTTCGACGTGCGGGGGGTCGACGGCGCGTTCACGCTTCACGACATGGACGCCGCCGCGGCGATGGACGCCTACATCGCGCCCCCCGACGAGTACGACCCCGCGAGAGCCGACGTGTCGGCGGTCGACCGCGAGCGGGTCGACCACAACGCGGCCCAGCCCGCCCCCGAGACGGCCGCGATCGTCGGCGGCGGCTACGTCGGGGTGGAGATGGCGGAGGCGCTCCACGGCCGCGGGCTCGACGTCCACCTGTTCCAGCGGTCCGACTATCTCCTCCCGCCGTTCGGCGAGGCGGTCGGCGCGCGCGTCGCGGCGGAGCTCGACGCCACCGGCGTCACCGTCCACACGGGGAGTCCCGTCGACGCGCTCGTCACCGATGACGACCCCGGCGTCGGAGCGAACTCGCGAATTGAAGCGGTCGAGGCCAGCGGCGAGACGTTCCCTGCCGACCTCGTCGTCGTCGGCGTCGGGATCCGACCGAACACGGCCCTCCTCGAGGACACGGACGTCGAGACGGGGCCGGGCGGCGCGATCCGGACCGACGAGCACGGGCGGACGAACCTCCCCGAGGTGTACGCCGCGGGCGACTGTGCGACCGCGATCCACGCGGTGACCGGCGAGGACGCGTGGAGCCCACTGGGGTTGACGGCGAACCGGGCCGGCCGAGCGATCGGGTCGACCGTCGCCGGCACCCCTACCCCGGTCGGGGAGATCGCCGGGACGGCGGTGGTGAAGGCGTTCGACATGGAGTGTGGCCGGGTCGGGATCCTCGACGAGGACGAGGCGATCGAGGCGGGGTTCGACCCGGTCCGAGAGACCGTCACCGCGGGTTCGCGGTCCGGCTACTACCCCGGGTCGTCGGACACCGACGTGACGCTCGTCGCCGACCGCGACACGGGACGGCTCATCGGCGGGAGCATCGTCGGGGCCGACCGCGCGGCCGTGCGGATCAACACCGTCGCGACGGCGCTGGAGTCGGGGCTCACCGTCGCCGAGTTCGAACGGCTCGATCTGGCGTACGCCCCGCCGTTCAGCCCGGTGTGGGACCCGCTGCTCGTCGCCGCGAAGGTGCTGAACGGGTCGCTGGAGTCGGCGTAGTCCGACCCCCGACCCACTCCACGATCAGTCCTCGTCGGACTCGGTGTCGTCGGGCGTTCCCTCACCCGTCCCATCCCCAATCCCGTCGTCGACCTCGACGCCTGCCCCGAGCGCGCCGAGTCCGCGGCCGACGACGAATCCCGCGCCCCCGACCGCGACGGCGGCGGCGACCGCGACGGCGAACGGTTCGACGATCGAAAAGACAACCGCGACGTCCGCCTCGGTCGTGCCGGCGTCGACGAGGATCCCACCACCGGGCGCGAGCGTGACCGCCGGACCGACCGTCTCGAAGAGTGCAGCCGCGAAGGGACCGTACGCGAGCAAGACCGCCGGGATCGCACCGCCGCCGACGCGGGCAAACGCGATCACGCCCAGCGCGGCGACCGCCGTACAGCCGGCGGCGACCCACCACGCCCCTGGGGCTCCGAGTCGAGCGGCTCCCCGAAACGCGGCGAGAGTCAGTCCGAAGCCGACGACGCTCCAGACGGCGGCGCGCTCGACGCCCGTCTCGCCGAGGAGGACCTCCGTAGCGCCCGTCATTCCGGTCGGGTCGCGCCCCGACCGTCGCGGTTCGGGGTGAGGTTTCCGTGTTCGTCGATCTCGCCGGCGACGATCCGTGTCGAGGAGATGCGCTCCCCGTCGACCGCGGATACGTGATCGACGACGACGATATCGAGCGGGTCGTGGCCGCGTTCCGTCCGGATCTCGTTGATCCGCTCCCCGCCGTCCTTCGTCTCGGGGGAGACGATCAGCGCGTCGAACTCCGGCTCGACGGCGATACCGGTCGGTTCCTCCAGCGTCCGGACCGTGTACTCCCGATCGTGTGCCGCCGCTATCGGGGCTAATTCGGCCTCCAGATCACGCTTCCGGTCATCGAAGGATCGAACGTATCGGTCGACGTGGCGGGTTTTCGGAGCGAGCTCGTCGGAAGTCAGTCCGACGGTCACGTCGCCCAGCTCGAAGGCCCGTTCGAACAGCGCCCGGTGGCCGTCGTGAACGGGGTCGAACGTGCCGCCAAGCGCGACGTCCATGCCCGTTGGTTGCGCGGCCGCGACTTAAATCATCCCGAACCGCGGTCGACGCCGTAGCCGGAAACGGGCCGGCGGCGACGACCGACTCACTCGGATGCCCTCGTCGCCGTCAGTGCCCTCGTTCCTCGTCGCTGGCCGTCTCATCGTCGCTGGCCGTCTCATCGTCGCTGGCCGTCTCATCGTCGCTGGCCGTCTCATCGTCACCCGCGACGGAAATTTGGACGGGTTCGTCGTCGCCGTCCGCGTCCTCTCCTCCGAGCCGTCGGTCGAGATTGAACACGGCGTTCAGCTCGGCTTGGACGTCGCCGACGACGCCCCGGACGAGCTCGCTCGGCGCGATGGCCTCGTACTCGTACGGGTTGTTCCCCGCGCCGTCGGCCTCCCGTTTCCCTCGCGAGACCGTCCCCTCGTCGTGGAGCTCGGCGAGCGCCTCGCGGACCGTGCTCGGATACAGCCCGGTCCCGTCGGCGACCTCGTCGCTCGTGCTCTCGGGGTGCTCCCGGAGGTACACGTAGATCCGAGCGCGCGTCTCGGTGTCGAGCAGCCACGCCAACAGGTCGACGACGTTGTCGTCGAACCCCTTGACCGCCTTGTCAGCGCCCTCGCCGATCCGCTCTTTCGTCTTCCGGAGCTCCTCTTTGGTGCGCTCGGTCGGGGACTCGTCCTCGGCGTTCTCGGCGTTCGCCCCGGCGTCCGTGCCGGAATCGGCACCCGCCGCGTCGTCCGTAGTCATACGCGACAGTCGGCACTACGCGGGGAAAAGCGTTTCTCGTCGCCTCTGTTCCGACGAAAACCCGTATCAGGTGTCCAACATCAGATCACGACAGAGCGCATCGAGACCGTCGGTCGCGTGGATCCGTCGCTGGCGCTCGCTCCCGCTTTCGTCCGCGTACACCTCGCGGACCCCGTCGATCCCGAGCCGGTCACACGCCCGGTCGACGGCCGCTTCCAACCCGATCGTTCCCTCGCCATCCCGGGTCAGGAACGACGCGTCGTGGCCGTGACGCAGGGCCCGCCACTTGTTCTCGTCGAGCAGTTCCCGCCTGGGGAGCGGGCGCGACTCGCCGTCCGCGTAGCGTTCCCCGAGGTCGACGACGAGCGCGTGGACGTACTCGACGAACGCCAGCGTCCGGTCCGGATCGCGCTGGGCGTCCGGGGCGCGGACCTCTACCGTCCCGTGACCGGTGTGGGGTCGTACGTCGAACCAGATCTCCCCTCGGTCGTCTATCGAGCCGTGATCGACCATCCGCCGCTCGAAGCGGTCGAACGCGTCGAAATCCTCGAACGCCGACGGGATCCCGGTGTTCGGGAGGTTCTCGAACACCACGGCTCGACCAGACGCCAACCCCGTGTCGTGACCGTTCCAGAACGGCGAGTTCGCCGACAGCGCGAGCAACACCGGACAGTGCCACCGGAGCCGGTTCGCGATCCACACGGCCTTGTCAGCGTCGTCGACGCCGACGTGGACGTGGAGTCCGGCCGTCGTGTTGCGGTGTTGCGGGTACTGGATCCGGTCCAGCTGCGAGCGGTAGCGGGGTTTCTCGGCGTGGTCGAGTTCGCGCCATCGGGCCGCCGGATGCAACCCGCTCGCGGCGATCCGATAACCGCTCTCGGCGGCGTGTTCGACGAGCGCCCCGCGGACGGCTTCGAGCTCCGCCTCGGCGTCGCTCGGATCCGTTATCAGCGGCGTCTGCGCCTCGATCGTACATTTAAATAGCTCGTGATCGAAGCCGTCGGGAACCGCCGCCGGCGGTAGCCGTTCGTACACGAGGTCGTCCGTTCCCGAGGTCGGACGGCCGTCGGCGTCCACAATGAAGAACTCCTCCTCGATACCGAGAGTTCCCATCCGGTCGAACGCCTCCCGCGATCCGCGTTCCATTACCCGCAGTTCAGCCCGCGCGTCCTTATAAGGATTGGAACGGGAAACGCGTGGCGTCGTCGCTGGTCGCGTCGAATGCGGATCAAAACGAGACGGGTCGAGGGTGTTCGGTTCGTCGGTGGGTGGCCTCCCGCGTCCCCGGCTCAGCCGAGGAGGTAGCGGGCGACCGGGAACCGCTCGACGAGGGGCTGTCCGCCGACCTCGATACTCTCGATGTACTTGTCGATCCCGAGGATGCGACCCGCGCCGAACGCCGCGACCGTGAGGAACACGACCGCGTAGATGAGCGTCGAGTCGAAGAGGGCGAGCCACTCACCCTCCCAGCCGCCGAGGTAGAACATCATCATCTGCATGGCACCGCCGAGGGCAGCCAGCCGAACGAACGCGCCGGCGATGAGCGCCACGCCGATGAGCACCTGCGTCAGCGGCACGATCACGTTCACGATCTCGACGAACCAGGCCGTCTGGCCCATCGCCGCGTAGATCCCGCTCGCGGGGCTGGCGTCGGCCACGCCGTGGACCAGGTAGCCGCTCGCGTCGAATGCCTCACCGCTGACGAACGCGAACTTCCCGAGCCCCGCGAACAGGATCATCCCGCCGATGACCGCCCGCAGCATGACCAGGAACAGCGCCGACAGCGAGTGCGCCTTCCCCAACAGCGTTACCCCGCCGAACTCCCCGCCGAACTCGTTGCGTGATTGTGTGGACATAGTGTCTCTCTCCAGTTACGGATACGCCGTATACCGCCATAAGCAGCCGAGGGAGTTCCAAGATCCGTGGAAGGATCCCGTGAGATCCCCCGATCGTTGGGGGCTTTATATGTGATCGACAGCATCCGATGTGCAAAAGACTATTATATACTTTATATCAAAAATTATATACTGAATAATAAATACAAACCTAACATACGTCGAATTCGAATGGGCGAGACGCGCGGAGACGGTACGACGTTCGGCGGGTGCCGCCGCGCTGACAGCGTCGGTAGCGCCGACTGTTGCCGCGCCCAGTGCTCCGATTCACCACGGGTCGCCGCTCGCCAGGTCGATGTCGGCGTCGGGCTTCGCGGACGGACACACGTCGGCGAGAACGCAGTCCGTACAGTCAGGGTTGATCGCGGTACACGTCGCCCGCCCGTGGTCGATCATGAGGTGTGTAAACTGCTGCCAGTCGTCCTCGGGAACGATGTCGACCAGATCCGACTCGATGCGCTCCGGTCGTTCCTCCTCCGTGATCCCCAATCGGCGAGTGATCCGCTGCACGTGGGTGTCGACGACGATCCCCTCGACGACGTTGTGGCCGTGCTGGAGCACGACGTTCGCCGTCTTCCGCCCGACGCCCGCCAGATCGGTCAGCTCGGACATCGTGTCCGGCACCTCGCCGTCGTGTTCCTCGGCGATGTCCGCACAGGCCGACCGGATGTACTTCGCCTTGTTGTTGTAGTAAGTGATCGAGTTGATCGCCTCCGCGAGCTCCTCCTGTGGTGCGTTCGCGTACTCCTCGGGCGTTTGGTACGTCTCGAACAGTTCGGCACACACCGAGTTCACGCGTTCATCGGTACACTGCGCCGAGAGGATCACGGCGATCAACAGCTCGAGGCGGGTCGAGTAGTTCAGCGAGATCGTGGAGTCGGGGTACTCCTCGTACAGTCGATCGAGGACCTCCGTCACCTGCTCCGACCGTGGCTCCAGCGGCGTTCCCATACGCGTTCCACCGCCCGCGAGAGGTAAAAAGAACCGAAACCGGTGGCCGCCTCCGATTGGGTTCGCTCCGATCCGTTCCGATTGGGTTCGCTCTGATCCGTTCCGATTGGGTTCGCTCCGATCCGATCCGATCCGATCCGATTCCGGTCCCCACCCGAGCGACGGCTACCGGTAGTTTCAGGGTCGATCCACTCGGAGATTTTCGCGTGTCCCGCGCTCGCGACCGCTCTCGCCGCCACCCCGCGTACCTTCGTCGCCCCCGCAAGTTCTACACGCTGTGGATCGCAGCGACGACCACGTACGGGGTCGGCGACATCGTCTCCACGATCGCCTTCCTCCAGTACGTCCCCGAGGTCG
The DNA here is from genome assembly GCF_055396225.1 of Halorubrum tibetense. Classification (NCBI taxonomy): domain Archaea; kingdom Methanobacteriati; phylum Methanobacteriota; class Halobacteria; order Halobacteriales; family Haloferacaceae; genus Halorubrum; species Halorubrum tibetense. The sequence goes on along the minus strand of NZ_AP043742.1, from coordinate 12,925 downwards.
ACGAAGCGAACCCGGTCGTCGCCGCGGCGATCGACGCCTTCGGGCTAGCCGGGCTCGTCGGACTGAAGATCGCGGTGTACCTGGTCATGTTGTGGATAAGCGTGCACGGGGCACGCGAGGGCGACGGACTCCTGTACTACTTCCCGCCGGTGTTGTTGACGCTCGTCGGCCTGTTCCTCACGACGACGAACGTCTGGCTGATGTGGGTCGCGACCGGCTGATCTGTCTCCCGTCGATAGAGGTCGAACCGTCGACGAAGTCCGCGTCCACGAAGTCCGCGTCGACGGAGTTCCCGTCGGCAGCGTCAGCGCCGCCGCTACCACGCTACCACTACCCTGACAGTCCGTCGACGACATCCGCGATCCGGTGGGTTGCGGCGTCGATATCCGCTTCGTCGACATCGAGGTGCGTCGTGAACCGGGTGGTGTACTCGTCGAACTCGACACAGCCGATCCCGGCGTCCGCGCAGGCGTCGACCAGCGCCGACGCGGGGATCCCCGCGGTCTCCGTGTGGGCCACGACGATGTTCGTGTCCGGCTCCGGCGCATGGACCCCCGCCAGGGCGTCGAGATCGGCCGCGAGCCGAGTAGCGTTCGCGTGGTCGGTCGCGAGCCGGTCCACGTTCTCCAGCGCGAGCAGCCCGGGCGCGGCGATCATCCCTGCCTGACGCATCCCGCCGCCGAACAGCTTGCGGACCCGGCGGGCCGCCTCGATGAACGCCTCGTCGCCCGCCAGGATCGAGCCGACTGGCGCGCCGAGCCCCTTCGAGAGGCAGAACGTGACGCTGTCGACGTGGTCGACGATCTCGCTCGCATCGACACCGAGCGCGACCGCGGCGTTGAACACGCGCGCGCCGTCGAGGTGGACTGGAACGCCCGCGCCGTGAGCGACGGCCGCGGCGTCCGCGACCCGGTCGACGGGGACCGCGACCCCGCCCCGGTAGTTGTGGGTGTTCTCCACCGCGAGGAGGCCGGTTCCGGGGCGGTGGAGGTCCTCGACGACGAGCTCGCGTTCGACCGCTGCCGGCGTCGGGACACATCGGTCACCGGCGTCGATCGTCCGCGTCTGGACGCCCGAGAGCTTCGCCGCGCCCGCGAGCTCCCATCGGTAGATGTGCGACTCCCGCTCGAGGAGCAGCTCTTGGCCGGGCTCCGTGTGGACGTGGACGGCGATCTGGTTGGCCATCGTTCCCGAGGGGACGTACAGCGCCGCCTCCGTCCCGACCGCTTCGGCGGCTTCCGCCTCCAGCTCGGCGACGGTGGGGTCGTCGCGGTACACGTCGTCGCCGACGTCGGCGTCGCGGGCCGCCTCGCGCATCGCGGTCGAGGGTCGGGTGACGGTGTCGGAGCGCAGGTCAATGAACTCGTCGGTGGCGGACATCGGATGTCGATCGTTCGACGCCCCGAGTCAAATAGCCCGCGCTCCGTCCGAGGTGGCAACACGACTGGAATCGCTTCGTCGTCCGACGAGCCAAGGACTCGACCGACTCCCGGCGGGGGGTTCCGCGGCCGGTCCCTTCTTAACACGCGCGCCACATCGTGTCCCTATGGCAACGGAAGCCGCAGCCGACGACGGGAGCGGGTCCGACGCTCCGGACGCGTACGACGCCCTCCTCGACCGCGTACGACGCTGGAACACGCTCGGGAGCGCCGCCGGCGTCCTCGGGTGGGACCAGCAGGTCATGATGCCCGAGGGCGGCACGCCCGCCCGCTCGAAACAGCTCTCGACCATCTCGTCGATCCGCCACGACATGCTCACCGACGAGGAGACGGGAGCGCTGCTCGACGAGCTGGCCGACGCCGACCTCACCGACGAGCAGGCCGCCGTCGTTCGCGAGGTGCGCCGCGACTACGAGCGCGCGGACGCGGTGCCCGTCGATCTCGTCGAGGAGATCTCCGAGACCGGTTCGGAGGCACTCCAGGCGTGGGAGGAGGCGAAAGCCGAGGACGAGTTCGAGACGTTCGCGCCGTACCTGGAGAAACACGTCGAGCTCAAACGCGAGTACGCCGAACACGTCGACCCCGACCGCGACCCCTACGAGGTGCTCTTCGAGGACTACGAGCCGTGCCTCTCTATGGAGCGTGCGGAGTCGATCCTGGAGGAGCTCCGCGAGGCGCTCGTCCCCATGATCGACGCGATCCGCGAGTCGGACCGCGAGCTCGCCGTCGACACCTTCGAGGGGGAGTTCCCCGAGTCCGACCAGGAGGCGCTCGCCCACGAGACGCTTGAACTGCTCGATTACGACTTCGACCGCGGCCGGCTGGACGTTTCCTCGCACCCGTTCACCTCCGGTAACCAGTTCGACTGCCGCGTAACCACGCGGTTCGACGAGTCCGACCCGCTGGGTGCGATCGGCTCGACGATCCACGAGTACGGTCACGCCCAGTACAACCTCGGGCTCCCGCAGGAGCACTGGGCGACCCCGCTCGGCGAGTCGCGTGACCTCTCCGTTCACGAGTCGCAGTCGCGGCTCTGGGAGAACCACGTCGGCCGGAGCCGGGCGTTCTGGGAGACGTTCCTTCCCGCGTTCCAAGAGCAGTTCCCCGACACTGCCGAGGCGAGCGTCGAGGACGCCTACGAGGCGTTCAACCAGGTGTACGAGGACAACCTGATCCGCGTCGAAGCGGACGAGCTCACCTATCACCTCCACATCATCGTCCGGTTCGAGATCGAACGCGACCTAGTCCGTGGCGACCTGGACGTCGCGGACGTCCCGGAAACCTGGAAGGACAAGTACGAGGAGTATCTCGGGATCCGACCGGAAACCGACAGCGAAGGCTGTCTCCAGGACATCCACTGGAGCCACGGCAACTTCGGCTACTTCCCGACCTACTCGCTCGGATCCGTGATGGCGGCCCAGCTGTTCGCGGCCGCCGAGAGCGAGATCGAGGGGCTCGCGGAGTCGATCGCCGCGGGCGAGTTCGGCGACCTCCACGACTGGCTCGGCGAGAACGTCCATCGCCACGGCTCCCGGTACGAGACGAACGAGCTCGTCAAACGGGCGACCGGCGACGATTTCTCCGCGGACGCGTTCCTCGCGTACGTGGAGGAGAAGTACGGCGAGCTGTACGACCTGTAGTCGACGAACCGACCGTCGGTTCCGCTCTCGTTTTCCGCGGCGTCCCCCGTCTCAGAGTCGGTGAGCGACGCGCTCGCCAGTGTCGAGCCCGTTCGCCAGCGCGGCGTGGAGGCGTCCCTCGCCGACGACCCAGTCGCCGAGGACGTAGAACCCCTCGTCCGCGGCCGAATCGACCGGTCCGCGTTTCACCCCGTCCTCGGGGATCGCGTAACGCCACCCCTGGTGGTCGGTCCAGTCGGGGTCCGCGAGGCGGTCGTCGCCCACGATGTCGGCGGCGTGGCCCGCGAGCGCCGCGACGTTCTCGCGGGGGTCGTCGTCGTAGTGAGCCGTCGACCACTCGCCGCCCGCCTGGACGACGAGCAGCGACTCGCCGTCGGGGACGTGACCCGCCTTACACTCCTCGCGGGAGATCCAGCCCACCGCGTGCGCCTTGTCCGTGTTGACGAGCCCGTAGTAGGGCCGATCGAGCGAGAACTCGTAGTGTAACACCGCGGTCCAGACGCTCCGATAGGGGACGTCGGCGGCGGCCGCTCGGAGCGCCTCCCGGACGGGCGACTCCCACTCGGCGTCCGCGAGGAGCTCGGCGGTCTGCGGTGCGGGCGGGTTACAGAGGAGGACGTCGAACGGTCCCCACTCGGTCCCATCGGCATCGACGAGGCTCCACTTCTCGTCCCCGTCCGTCCCGTCACCATTGCCCTGCTCCCGTCGGATCGTCTCGACACGGGTTCGTCGGTGGACGGTCGCGTCGGTTCCGCCGAACAGCCGTTTCGCGATCTGTGTGAGCCCCATGCGGTAGCTCCACTTGTGTTCGTCCGCGTCGCGTCCGGGCTCGACCTCCCCGTCCGCCTCGAAGGTGTGGATCGGCTCGGTCGCGTCCACCATCCCCTCGTCGCTCAGCGTCTCCGTGACGAGCTCGACGACGCGCTCGTCGTCGGATTTGAGGTAGTTCGCCCCGTAGTCGTACACGAGGTTCCGGTCGTCGTTTCGCCGCGTCGCGGCCCGGCCACAGAGTCCGCCGGACTTCTCGAAGACGGTGATCTCCGCGTCGGGAACCGCGGTGTCGAGGACGTACGTCGCCGCCGCCGCGGCCGCACCCGCGCCGACGATACCGATAGTGGTCATTCGTGTACGGACCCACGGGCGCGAGCGGCTAACCGTTGTCGGGGGCGCAGTCGACCGTCGCGTTTCGGAGCGGTCCTCGGAGGTACAAGCGGGGACGAAAGAGGGTTCTATCGGCGGCGTCAACGGTGTGTCGAATGGCCGATGACTCCGACGGTTCCGAAACGGCGGTGACCGACCTCGTCCGGACGGCGCGTCTCGTCTTCGGCGGCGTGATCCTCGACGACGAGCCGCGTCTCGTCGAAGCGATCGACCGCGACCGGTTCCCGGATGACCGGGCGGAGACCGCGCTCGCGACGGCGTTCACGAGCGCCAACGCTGATCTCGTCCCGATCGTGGTCGATACGGAGGACGCGGGCGGTGGGGCCGAGGCGGCGGCCCAGGACGCGCCACCGATCGCGGCGTTCGACGAGGTCGCTTCGGCGATCGAGGGAAGCCACACGTACTACCTCGTGATGAACGTAGGCCTTGGCGAGTGGAAGCGAGTGCGAAACGCGGCGACAGACGGAACGGACCGGTACCGTGTCGCCGACACGGTGACGACGGCGGCGACGGACCGGATCGGTGACCTTCCGGAGGAGGTCGCCGGGAGCGATATCGACGTGATCGACTGGAGCGGTTGACCGGCGCTCAGTCGCCGCAGTCACCGCCCCCTGCGCTTCCGGTACCGCCGTCGCCACAGCCACCGCCACCTGCGTCTCCCTTACCGCTGTTGCCGTCAGGATCCGCCGACGGAACGGTCGGCGTGTTCGGATCTGTCGGGTCCAGTCCCGCACGCTCGGCGCGGTTGACCGCGCCGACCCGGTCGGTCACCCGGTCACGGAGGTCGAAGAACCGGTCGGCGGCTGGCGTCCCCTGAAGCACGGTGACCGGCTTGTCGGCGTCGCTGCCGGATCGGATCTCCGGGTCCATCGGGATCTCAGCCAACAGCGGCACGTCGAACTCCGCGGCGACGTCTGCGCCGCCCCCGCTCCCGTACAGCTCGTGTTCGTCGCCACAGCTCGGACACCGGAACGCGCTCATGTTCTCGACGACCCCAAGCACTGGCGTCCCGCGGTCGTGGAACATCCGGATCCCCTTTCGGACGTCTTCTAGGGCGATGTCTTCCGGCGTCGTCACGACGACGGCCCCGGTCACGGGAACGCTCTGTAACAGCGTGAGCTGCTCGTCACCGGTTCCCGGCGGCAGGTCCACGAGCAGATAATCCAGGTGCCCCCAGTCGGTCTCCTCGATGAGCTCCGAGAGTAGCTTGTCGATCATCGGCCCGCGCAACATCGCGGGGTCGGTGTCGTCCTCGGAGAGGAACGCCATGCTCATCAGCTTGATACCGTCGGCTTCCGGCGGCACGATCTTCCCGTCCTCACTCAGACCCGGCTTGGCTTCGATCCCGATCATCCCCGGAACGTTCGGCCCGTAGATATCGGCGTCGAGGAGGCCGACGCGAGCTCCCGTCTCCGCGAGCGCGGTCGCGAGGTTCGTCGCCACCGTCGTTTTTCCGACCCCGCCCTTCCCCGACGCGACCGGCACGACGTTCCGAACATCGGGGAGTGGGCTGTCCGAGTCCTCCCAAGAGAGGCTCACCGTGACATCCGGCTCCAGCCCGAGCGCCTCGACCTCCTCGCGGATCCGATCGCCCATCGCCTTCTCGTCGCCCGAGTACGGCGCGTTGAAGGCTACGGCGACGGTCACGACCCCGTCTTCGACACGCACGTCGTCGATCAGTCCGAGCGTCGCGACGTCCTCGTCGAGTTCGGGGTCCTCCACCGCTCGGAGCCGTTCACGAACCTGCGCTTCATCGGGCGTCATCGATCCCCACCTCCATCGAGAGCCGTCAGCACGTCATCGTCGGCCCCATCGAGTCTGTTGAGCCGGTCCGCGAGTCGTTTCCCGTCGGACTCGACGAAGGACTGGGTCTCGTCGGCGAGCAGCCGATAGAACTCGGTGTCGGCGCCCTCGCGCATCTCCTCCGCGAGTTCCGAGATCCATCGGCCGAGGTGCTCCGAGAGGAACTCGTACTGGCGTTCGAGGTAGTGTTCGGCCGCCTCGAACTCGCCGGCGCCGAGCGCTTCGACCTCCGTCGTGACGAGCAGGAACGTGAACTCCAGCTCCGCGGCGACGTGGTCGGCGGGCTCGTCCATCTCGATGTCGACGCCGGCCTCGGTGTACTCTGCCTGTACCTCGGCGGTCGACCCCGTCATCACGCGCGTCTCATCGTCGACATATACCGATTCGTAGGGCGGTGCCTCCAGCTCGAAAGGGCCGACGAACAGCCCCGCGTGGTCGAGTGTCAGATCCGCGGCTCCCGCCGCGGCGTCGGCGAGCGCATTGACGTCCACCTCGACTTCCGCGTTGGTCGTGTTCGCGATTCGGTCCATCCTCCCTTCGTCAGGCGGCTGAAACATCGCCGCCAGTAGCCCGTACGTGTTCGCCCGGCGCTGTTCATCGGCGAGCGCCCCATCGTGTCGTTCGTCTCTCGTGTTTTGGTGTGTCATGGTCCTCGATCGCCCCGTACGTGCGCTCCGCCCCGCTTCGTTTCTCCGACGGACTGTACTCGCCAATGGGAGCCGGTGCCGGGTTACCGTTTCTCGATGTCCACCCAGACGTCGCCGTAGAAGACCGAGCTCCCACTCAACCGGTCGTACTCGGCGCCGATGATCTCGTTGTTCGAGCCGCCGCGGGCCTCCTCGCCGAACTCCTCGGACGCGACCTGCCCGTAGGCCCAGTGACCCTGTCCCCACGTCTTGGTGACCGTCCCCGGACGGACACCCTCCCAGCGTTTGACCTCGGATTCGATCTCACCCGCAGGCGATCTGATCACGATTTCGTCCCCGTCCTCGAGGCCGAGCGCCTCCGCGTCACGCGGATTGAGCTTGGTGAGGTCCTTGTACGGCTCGTCGCCCGGATTGACGTCCTTGAACTCGTGGAGCCACGTCGTGTTCGCGGAGCGACCCTCGCGGTTCAGTCGGTCCTTGTAGTCGACGAACTTGAACGGGTACTCGGACTCCTCGCCCATTCCGTATGGCTCCTCGTAGTGGGGAACGAACGCGTCGGGCGCGTCCGGGTCGTCGACGCGGCCCTGGTAGTTGCACGTCTCCAGCACGTCGTCGACGTCCGTCTCGTGGCGCTCGGCGTGGCCTTCAAGCGCGTTCCGTAACGTCTCCCCGTCGAACTCGAACACGCCCGAGTCGGTGCCGAACTCGCCTCCTTCCGAGGGCCAGCGGTGGCGGTACTCCCACTTCTCCGTGTGCCAGATGCCGCGTTCGCGGAACGCGACCCAGTCGTCGAACTCCTCGCCGCCGGGCCAATCGAACTCGTTCTCCCGGTAGTCGGGGTCCCAGATCGGTCGGGTCCGATGCTTGATCGCGTTCCGCGAGAACGCCTGCGCTCGGAGCTCGCGCGACCGGAAGTCGTCGCCGGGGACCTCCTCGCGGAGCGACTCCCCCGTCTCGGGATCGGGGTACTCCTCGTCGAAGAACTCCAGCATGTTCTCGAACCCTTTGTCGGCGAGCGCCTCCGCTAGCAGGTACGGGATCTCCGTTTCGTCGGTCTTGACGTCCCACAGCCGACCGGTGTCGAGGACGTCCGCGGGGTCGTCCGGATCGTCGGCCATCACGGGCGTGTGCAGGTTGATCGTCCGGTAGCCAGCGCCAGTGCTCCGGAGCTGGCCCCAGCGCTCGAACTGGTGGTGGGTCGCCGGCAGGATCAGGTCGGCGAACCACGCGGTCTCGCTGGCGTGGGTTTCGATGGTCGCGTGGAACGGGATCTTCGAGAGCGCCTCCTCCCAGCGCTGGCTCTCCGGGTTCGAGAAGGCGAAGTTGTTCCAATAGGAGATCAGCACGTTGATCTCGTTCGGGTCCTCGTCGATGATCCCGTCAGCCGCGTTGTTGGTGACGACGCCCCCGCCCGACTCGCCACCTTTGAGGGCCGGGAACTCCAGCCGCCCGCGCTGGTCGATCTTCTCGTTGTCGAGGCCCGCCTCGGCGACCTCGTCGATGTAGCCGTCAGGAGCGGGTAGGTCGTCAACACCGGTGCTCGGCGCGTACAGGGTACCGCCGCGATTGCCGACCGACCCGACGAGTCCGTTCAGTGCGTGGATCGCCATCGAGGTGTAGCTCCCGCGGATCTGCATACAGGGACCGCCGCCGAGCCACGAGATCGCCTGCGGTCCGGCCTCAGCGAACTCGACCGCGACCCGCTCGATCTGCTCGGCCGGGACGCCTGCCCGCTCCGCGGCCCACTCGGGGTCTTTGTCGTGTAGCTCCTCGTTCCACCACTCGACGACCCCCTGGCTGTTCGCGGACTCCTCGAACGTCTCGGGCCCGACCCGGTTACCGGGGACGAAGCGGTTCTCGCCGTCCGCGAACTCGCCGACGAACTCGCGATGCCACAGGCCCTCACGCAGGATGACGTGCGCCATCGCCGACGCGAGCGCGCCGTCCTGTCCGGGCTCGACCGGGAGCCACTCGTCGGATTTCGTCGCCGTCGAGGAGAGCCGCGGCTCGACGACCGCGACCGTCGCGCGGTCGAGCAGGTCGCCGAACTCGTTCGAGTAGTGTGAGACCTGCCGGTTCGTCGAGATGGGATCTGCGCCCCACGCGAGCACGTACCGGGCGTTTTGAACGTCGTACTGACGGTACGACCACTCGCCTTCGGTGTACATCGGGCCGAACTTCTCTGCTTCCGCACAGATCGCGCTGTGGGAGATGTTGTTCGGCGAGCCGACGATCTTCGGGAGGTAACTGTAGAGGATCGGGCGGAGGTAGGTGTACCTGCCGCGGGTGACCATGAACGTCTCCGGCTCCTCGTTCTCCCGGAGCTCCATGATCTCGTCGGCGAGCATGTCGATCGCCTCCTCCCAGCTGATCGGCTCGAACTCCGGGTCGACGTCTCGGCCCTTCTCTGGGTTCGTCCGCTTCATCGGCTGCGTGACCCGATCCGGGTCGTACAGCTGCTGGATGGCGAGGTCCTGACGCGGGCAGTCGTGCGTGCCGTGGATCTTCGAGTCCTCGTGGCCTCGCGTCCTGATGACGCGGTTAGTTCGGTCGTCGACCAACACCTCCGCCGAACACCAGGACGTACAGCCCGCACAGCAGTTCGGCCTCCAGTCGCCGCTGTGTTCGACCAACGCGTCGCGGTAGTCGTCGGCCTCGACGACCGACGTGAGACTCGTCAGGCCGGTACCGAGCCCGGCCGCGACTGCGCCGACCGCGCCCGCCTTCATGAAGTTCCTGCGCCCCAACGAGAGGCCGGAACCGTCGGTGCCATCGTCCGTCTCAGTGGTGGTGTCGTTTGTGCTCATCGGTCTAGTCGCTCAGTCCGGGCTCGCCGCCCCCTCGCTCGTAGCCGCCGCCGTTGTACTCTCTGACGTACTTCACCTTCGGCTTCGTCCCCTCGTCTTCCTTCAGCACGTCGGGGTTGTACTTCCCGAGGACCTCGTTCACCTTGCTGTCCGGGTCGTTGAGATCACCGAATATCCGCGCCTCACAGGGGCACTCCTCGACGCACCGCGGGAGCTCGCCCTCGTTGAGCCGGTGAACACAGAAGTTGCACTTCTCGACGACGCCCTTGTATCTGGTCGGGTGCTCGTGCTCGCCGGCCTCGCGGTTCGGGTTGTAGTAGGCGGGCGCGTCCTCGTCGACGTCGGCCCGCTCTTTGACTTGCTTCGGCGACGCCGTTCCGTTCTCGATGACCGCCTCGTCGCGCTCCCAACGCGGGTGTGGGTCCTCCTTGTTCAGCGTTATCTCGTCGTACGGACAGTTGACCATACACGCCTTACAGCCGATACACTTCTCGTGATCGTGCATCGTGATGTCGCCGTCACCCTTGTACAGCGCCGAGGTCGGACAGCCCTCCGCACACGGGGCGTCCTCGCACTGGTTACACAGCGTCGGCGTGTACTCGTAGCTGACGTCGGGGAACTCGCCCTCGGTCTCGATGATCCGGCTGGAGTACGCCTGCCCCTCCTGGAGGTTATTCTCCTGTGCACAGCCGATGTTACAGGCCGCACAGCCGGTACAGCGCTGTAGGTCGATGACCATGCTCAGGTCGACACCCTCGTCTTGCAGGTCGGTCTCGTCGAGCTCGGCGACCATCCGGTCGTCGAGCGACTCCGCGGCCTCAGTCATCGTCGGTCACCTCCGTGGTCGCGGCCGAGTTCGGGTGTGTCATTTCGGTGGCTCCGTGGTCCGGGTGCTCGTCGAGGTCGAAGACGAGTCTCCCCCCCGTGTACAGCAGCGCGAACAGCGCGAAGCCGAACACGACGATCGCGATCTCCGCGGCTGACGGCGCGTAACTCACCAGCGGGAACTGGTGTGAAGGGTCGTTCGTCAGCGCGACGACCTGGCCGCCGAGAACGAACTCGAGGCGGCTCGCGAAGAGCCCGACGAGCGCGAGGACCGAGGCGGTGAACACGCCGCCGACCGTCCGCGTTCGCGGCAGCGAGAGGAGCGCGAACGGCACGACCATGCCGAGCCCGACGCCCACGCCGAGCGCCCACACGCCATGTGCCCCGAACAGCATGTGCTCGTGTGCGAGCGCGAGCGCTTCGTTCGTGGCGACGAGCCCGTACACGTGTCTGAACGCCGTGAGAAGCAGTGTCACGCCGGCGAGGACGCCGAGGTACTTCGCGAGCGTTCCCGTTAGCAGGGTCTCGTCGACGGCGCTCGCCGTCGCATCGGTCAGTCGTCGCTCGGCGATCGTGACCGCCGTGAGCAGCGCGACGCCCGAGAACACCGCCGTCACGAGCAGGTACACCGACGCGAAGATCCCGCCGTAGTATGGGCGGGCTTCGGCCGTTCCGAAGATCGCGCCGAGCATCCCGCCGGCGAGGATCGGTGCGACGAGCGCGACGATCCCGACCGCGAGCGTCAGGCGTTGGCTCGGCTTCTCGGCTCGATCGAGCAGGTAGAACTCGGCGACCAGCGCGCCGCCGTAGGCGGAGTAGAGGACGATCATCCACCACATCGGGGCCGACGGGTTCGGCGAGAGCAGCATTTGTGGGATCGCGCGGAACGGCTGGCCGAGTCCGGCCATGATGACCAATCCTCCCGCAGCGAGCGTGAGCAACGACAACAACACTCCCCGCTTCACGAGCGGGTCGAAGGTTTTCATGCCGAAGACGCTCGACAGCGACGTGACCCCGATACAGATACCGGTGCTCAACAGCGCGAAGAAGACGTACGTGGAGATGAGGACCCCCCACGGAACCTGATCGCTCAGGCCGAGCACCGTCGTGCCTTCGATGAGCGTCGACAGGGCACCGTACGCCCCGATAAGCAGCCCGAGGGCGATCAGTCCGAGCCACGCGTACGTGCGCGGCCCGGCGTCACGGATACGACCTCGCACGCGGTCGCCTTCGAGACTGCTCATCGAACCACGCTCCGAGGTGAGACACCGCGTGTGAACGGCCTCTCGACACGGTTACTCCGACACTCCCGTGTGTCACGGCCCGTCGATCGTGTCGTGGGGTACATAGTTCTCTCCTCACCACCGAGTTGAGATCCTGTTCACATATACTCGCCTGCGAGTTGCCATTTCCCGGTAATCGGTTCCGGATCCCCCTGGATGCTGGGGGTATTTATATACTCCACCGCGGCTCGCGCTATCGGTAGGGCTCTGCGTCCCGAAGAGACGCGAGAACCGCGTCGATGTCGACGGCGTCGGCTTCCGCCGCAGTCGCAACGGTCGGTCCCGCCGCCGCGCGCCCGCCGAGGACGACCTTCGGCAGGTCGCTCCCGCTGAACCCCTCAACGATCGCGTACTCGTAGTGTCGATCGAACTCGGCGAGGATCCCGTCTAGACTCCGACCCTCACCGGTCGCGAACCACGTCCCCTCGTCCGTGACGCCGACGGTGTGTACCGCGCCCCCTGCCCGATGTCGCGCCGTGTCCTTCCCGTCGGTGTCGACGTCTGGCTCGTGAGTGAGGTGTTTGACCGTCGCGACGCTGCCACGCTCGCTCAATCGTTCCGCCAGCCGCGTCACGAGCGTGGTCTTCCCCGAGTCGGACGGTCCGACGACGGCGAGTACCTTCATTTCGCTTCCCTCCTCGGCCGGGTCGACCACCTCGTCACCTCCGCGGACGGTCCGGTCACGGTCCTCACGGTCACTTCTCGATGATGCTCTCTTCCACCGCCTCGCCGAAGTGGCGAGCGACGTCCTCGTAGTAGACGAGCGCCTCGTCGCCCACGTCGAGATCCGTCACGGCCTTTCGACCCTCGCTCGTGGCGACTTTCACCGTCTCGGCGTTCTGGATGAGGGTTTCGACGCGGTCGACGCCGTCGTCGGTGTCGACCTCCGCCTGGACCCGGAACATCGGCCGCTTCTCGATCTTCACGCGACCGACGATCGCCTCGCGGGTGTGGCCGGCGGTGTCCACGATTTGCACCTCGTCGCCGCTCGACAGCTCCGCGAGGTAGTTCGTGCCGCCCTCGGGATTCCGGACGTACGCGTGGACCGCGCCGGCGTTCACGCGGAACGGGCGCGACTCGACGTACGGGGACTCCGCCGTCTCCGCGTGGACGAAAAAGAGACCGCGCGACATCGAGCCGACGAGCATCCCCTCGTCGCCGTCCATCAGCGACCCGGTGTCGATACACACCCGGTCGGCCATCCCTGTTCGCTCGACCGCCGTGACCTCCGCGTACCGCAGATCGAGCGACTCGCGGTCGGCGGCGTCGCGGGCCTCGACCGCGCCGCGGATCTCGTCCGGAGCGTCGGTGTCGAGGAGG